>NZ_CP013366.1:0-3421021 GCF_001718335.1 Burkholderia territorii | reverse complement strand
CTCGCGCTCCAGCAGTGCGGAACAGTGTTGCCAGAAATCGTTCATCAAGTAACTGTCGTTTTTTGCGTGCACAGCGCGGCTCGCCGGCGCCCTTGTCGCGGTCGTGCAACAAGGCCCGAAGCGGTCGTGCGAGCGTGCGTCGGACGCCTGCGTCACAGTGCTGGAGGGGCAGGCGCGGGCCGAAGCGGCGTGCGGGATTCTTGGAGATAAGGCGAGATTCTACCGCCAAACGCGGCCACAGCGGGACTTATCCACAGGCTGCGATTGTGGGTCGCGGGGCCGGATCGGCGCGGGCCGGCACAGGCGGACGGCTCGTAAAGTATTGACCGTCAAGAGAAAAACGGTTTAAATAGCGGGTTCCGCGAAAACCAATCCTGTATTCCCGGCGATTGCGTTCGCCCGAATGCCTCCGGTTAAGGGCACGCGGTCCCCTGAATTTCGACATTCTCGAACAAGTGAGAACATCATGAAACGTACTTACCAACCGTCCGTGACGCGCCGCAAGCGCACCCATGGCTTCCGTGTCCGCATGAAGACGGCAGGTGGCCGCAAGGTCATCAACGCTCGCCGCGCGAAGGGCCGCAAGCGCCTCGCCATCTAAGGCAGGTTGCGCGCTGTGTCCGCCGTCCGCAGTCCTGCGGAAGGTGCCGTCGAGCCGGGTGCGAATCCGTCGCAGACGAAAGCCGCCTTCCCGAAAGCTGCGCGACTTCTGAAAACGGATGAATTTTCATCCGTTTTTCGTTTGCGCCCCTGGCGGCGCTCCGCGCACTTCGTGATCTACGGCAAGCCGACCGGCCAGCCTGCCCGCCTGGGGCTCGTCGTCGGGAAGAAGTATGCGCCGCGTGCAGTGACCCGTAATCTCGTGAAGCGGCTGGCGCGCGAAGCGTTTCGCCTGCGCCGCGCCGAATTCGCCGGTTACGACCTGCTGCTGCGGCAGCACACGCGCTTCGACAAGAAAGCGCTGCCGAGCGCGGCTTCCGCCCCGCTCGCGGCGATGTGCGCGGCCGAAATCCGCGAGCTGCTCGACAGGGCGGCCCGGGAAATCGCGCGCCGGGCGTCGAAGCCCGCGTCCGAGTGACGCATCCGTTCGCGGTGCGGCGTTCGCGCCCGCCCGGCCGGTTTTGACGCGGCGTCGAACGGCGCCGCCCAAGGTATGAAAACGGTATTGATCGCGTTGCTGCGCTTCTACAAGGTTGCCGTGAGCCCGATGCTCGGCGACCGTTGCCGTTTTTATCCTTCCTGTTCGGATTACGCGCGCGAGGCAATCCAGTATCATGGCGCCGCGCGCGGCACGTATCTCGCCGTCAGGCGCGTGTGCCGATGCCATCCGTTTTCCGCGGGCGGCATCGACCTCGTCCCGCCGCCCAATTCCGACACTCGCGCTCGCGGCGAAGCCGACGCGCGGTCCCATCGACTCTGAGACAACGCATGGATATCAAACGCACCGTCCTATGGGTGATCTTCTTCATGTCAGCTGTCATGCTGTACGACAACTGGCAGCGCGACCATGGACGCCCGTCGATGTTCTTCCCGAGCGCCACGCAGACGGCCCCCGCGGCTGCCGGCGGTGCATCGGGCACGGGCGCGACGACGACCGCAGGTGAAGTGCCTGCCGCGGCCGCGGGCGCGGCACCGTCGACGACGGCACCGGCCGCGCAGGCGCAGCTCGTGAAGTTCTCGACCGACGTGTATGACGGCGAAATCGACACGCGCGGCGGCACGCTCGCGAAGCTGACGCTCAAGAAGCAGGGCGACGGCAAGCAGCCCGACCTGTACATCACGCTGTTCGACCACACGGCCGGCCACACGTATCTCGCGCGCTCGGGGCTGCTCGGCGGCGACTTCCCGAACCACAACGACGTCTACACGCAGCTGAACCCGGGCTCGACGTCGCTGACGGGCGACCAGAACACGCTGAAGCTGTCGTTCGAATCGCCGGTGAAGGGCGGCGTGAAGGTCGTGAAGACCTACACGTTCACGCGCGGCAGCTACGTGATCGGCGTCGATACCAAGATCGACAACGTCGGCACCGCACCGGTCACGCCGACGGTCTACATGGAACTGGTGCGCGACAACACGGCCGTCGAAACGCCGATGTTCTCGCATACGTTCCTCGGGCCGGCGGTCTACACGGACGCGAAGCACTTCCAGAAGATCAACTTCAGCGACCTCGACAAGAACAAGGCCGACTACGTGACCTCCGCCGACAACGGCTGGGTCGCGATGGTGCAGCACTACTTCGCGTCGGCCTGGATTCCGCAGCAGGGCGTGAAGCGCGACATCTACGCTGAAAAGATCGATCCGTCGCTGTACCGCGTCGGCGTGAAGCAGCCGGTTGCCGCGATCGCACCGGGCCAGTCGGCCGACGTGCAGGCACGCCTGTTCGCCGGTCCGGAAGAAGAGCGCATGCTCGAAGGCATCGCGCCGGGCCTGGAGCTCGTGAAGGACTACGGCTGGGTGACGATCATCGCGAAGCCGCTGTTCTGGCTGCTCGAGAAGATCCACAGCTATGTCGGCAACTGGGGCTGGGCGATCGTGCTGCTGACCGTGCTGATCAAGGCCGTGTTCTTCCCGCTGTCGGCCGCGAGCTACAAGTCGATGGCGCGCATGAAGGAAATCACGCCGCGCATGCAGGCGCTGCGCGAACGCTTCAAGAGCGATCCGCAGAAGATGAACGCCGCGCTGATGGAGCTGTACAAGACCGAGAAGGTGAATCCGTTCGGCGGCTGCCTGCCGGTCGTGATCCAGATCCCGGTGTTCATCTCGCTGTACTGGGTGCTGCTCGCTTCGGTCGAAATGCGCGGCGCGCCGTGGATTCTGTGGATTCACGACCTGTCGCAGCGCGATCCGTTCTTCATCCTGCCGGTGCTGATGGCCGTGTCGATGTTCGTGCAGACGAGCCTGAACCCGACGCCGCCGGACCCGGTCCAGGCGAAGATGATGAAGTTCATGCCGATCGCGTTTTCGGTGATGTTCTTCTTCTTCCCGGCCGGCCTGGTGCTGTACTACGTGGTGAACAACGTGCTGTCGATCGCGCAGCAGTACTACATCACGCGCAAGCTCGGCGGCGGCAAGAAGGCCTGATGGATGTCCCGCACGCGGGCGGCCAGCCGCCCGCGATGCACGAAAAAAAGCCGCATGGTTTTATCCATGCGGCTTTTTTTGTTTTCGGCGACTGGCGGCGCGGCAAGGTGTGGCGAAGGCCGGCCGTTGCGGTTCAGCCCTTCTTCGCTTCGTTCTTCGCGTCGCTGCCGTAGAACTGCTCGATCAGTTCCTGAACGAGGTAACGTTGATGCGGCGGGAGCGCCTCGATCTTCGACGCGAGCTCGATCGTCTCGGGTGTCGGCGGATAGCGCTCGTCGCGCGGCAGCGGTTGCGGCGTCGGATGTTCGGCCACGCTCGGCGATGGGCCGTAATGCAGCCAATGCAGTTCGACGCGCAACCATTCGGCGAGCGTTTCGAGTTTGTCTGGCGTCGGGATCGTCCGGCCGGTCAGCCATTTGTGCGCGGTTTGCGGCGAAACCGGCTGCGCACCGTGGTGACGCAGGTTGAACCGGTTCGCGAGTTCGGTCGCGCCGGTGACCTTCTCCGGGCTGCGCCTCAAGGCGAATTTCAGGCGTTCCGAAAACGCTGATTTTTCTTCGGGTGTCGGCATGAGGTGATTGTGCAATTCCACCGGCACCTCTCAGACAACCATATAGGATAAACATAGCTTATTTGGATGAATCCGAACCTGCCGAGGATCGTCCCGAGCAATGGGGAGGGGCGAGCGCGGGCCTTTGCGGAAGGCATACTCGTCCGAAATGGACAGTACCTAGCGGCGCGGCGGTAATACTCGACTTAGCTCCGTCGGGATAAATTCGGGCGAGTTCGAAACCGACGTGGCGTCGGGTGGCGTTCGGGCCGGCACGCTACAATGCCGGCGTCCCGATGCCCGAACCGTTGCGTGAGCGCATCATTGACCCTCCGTTCACCCGATTCCTGCGATTTCCATGCTTGCTACCGATTCCGATCCGATCGTCGCCATTGCCACTGCTGCCGGCCGGGGCGGTATCGGGGTCGTCCGCGTATCGTTCGGGCGCGCCGGCGAGGCGGCCGCGCTGCCGCTGATCGACACGCTGTGCGGGCAGCGGCTCGCGCCGCGCCATGCGAGCTACGTGCCGTTTCTCGACGAGCACGGCGCGCCGCTCGACCGCGGGATCGCGCTGTATTTCCCCGCGCCGCATTCGTACACCGGCGAGCACGTGCTGGAGCTGCAGGGGCATGGCGGGCCGATCGTGATGCAGCTGTTGCTGCAGCGCTGCCTGGATGCGGGGCGCGGCTTCGGGCTGCGGCTCGCGGAACCGGGCGAATTCACGCGGCGCGCGTTCCTGAACGACAAGCTGGACCTCGCTCAAGCGGAAGCCGTCGCCGACCTGATCGAGGCGAGCACCGAAGCGGCGGCGCGCTCGGCCGGGCGCTCGCTCGACGGCGCGTTCTCGCGGCAGATCCACGCGCTCGTCGAGGATGTGATCACGTTGCGGATGCTGGTCGAGGCGACGCTCGATTTCCCCGAAGAGGAAATCGACTTCCTGGAAGCGGCCGATGCGCGCGGCAAGCTTGCGAAGATTCGCGAGCAACTCGCGCACGTGCTCGGCGACGCGCGGCAGGGTGCGCTGTTGCGCGAGGGGCTGTCGGTCGTGCTTGCGGGGCAGCCGAACGTCGGCAAGTCGTCTCTGCTGAATGCGCTGGCCGGCGCGGAGCTGGCGATCGTCACGCCGATCGCGGGCACGACGCGCGACAAGGTCGCGCAGACGATCCAGGTCGAAGGAATTCCGCTGCACATCATCGATACGGCCGGGTTGCGCGAGACGGAGGACGAAGTCGAGCGGATCGGGATCGCACGGACATGGAGCGAGATCGAGCGCGCGGACGTCGTGCTGCACCTGCTCGATTCGCGCACCGGCATGACGGCGGACGACGAGACGATCGCCGCGCGGTTCCCGGATGGCGTGCCGGTGGTGCGCGTGCTGAACAAGACGGATCTGACCGGCGTGCCGGCGTGTGTCGAGCATCCGGCGGCCGAAGGCGATCTGACCGAGGTGCATCTGTCGGCGAAGCGTGGCGACGGGATCGACCTGCTGCGCGCGGAACTGCTGCGGATCGCGGGGTGGCAGGCCGGTGCCGAAGGCGTTTATCTGGCGCGCGAGCGGCATTTGATCGCGCTGCGTGCGGCGCAGGCGCATCTCGCGCAGGCGGCCGATCATGCGGAGCAGCGGGCGCAATCGCTCGATCTGTTCGCGGAGGAACTGCGGCTCGCGCAGGAACAGCTCAATGCGATTACCGGGGAGTTCACTTCGGATGATCTGCTGGGCGTGATTTTCAGCAGGTTCTGTATTGGGAAGTGAGCGGACCTTCCCGCCCAATGCTGGCTCTTCGAGTTCCCCCTCTTGCCATTTTCGGCATCTCAAGTCCGTTGCGAGACGAGCGCTCTTCCGATGACGGACGCCGTGCCACGCAGCATCAAGCGGCGGACACCATCGAGCGTTGACGGGGAAAACTTGCCGGGGTCGGCTTCGCGTTCGAGGCCGGACGTGATTTGGGCAGAATCCGCAGATAGATGCCGAAGGTTACGAAGGCTTTCCGAGATTCATGAGGAAAGACGCAACTGCCGTTTCCGTCAGTCCGGATCAATCGATCCGGACGGCGTCATCGACACAGCCGGGATGGAATACCTCAATCCCAATCCCGATGATGATGGTGGTAATACCCGCCTCCACCGTAATACCCGCCACCATCAGGCACCACGATGCAGCCGCTCAACAACACGGCCACGCCGGCAATCAGCAAAAGGGTTTTCTTCATCGCGCTCACCTGCTCGGATTCGACATGAACCCAGCATAGCGAGCGCCTTCAACACCGGCTGTAAGCGATCGTTTCCCGGTGCCGCATTCGGTAACGGCGGATTATTCCGGTCACAATGACCGTAACAAATCCCCAATCCGCAGACGTTTTCACGCCACCACGACGCGGTTTCGTCCCGCATCCTTCGCGCGATACAGCGCGGCATCGGCGGCTTCGATCAATGCATCGGGCGTCGAGAGCTCGTCGGCCGACACGGTCGCGCAGCCGACGCTGACGCTCACGCGCCCGGCCGGCGACGACGGCATCGCCAAATCGAGCCGCAGCACGGCTTCGCGCACCTCCTCGGCAACGACGCGTGCACCGCGCGCGCCGGTGTTCGGCAGCACGATCGCGAACTCCTCGCCGCCGTAGCGCGCGACGAGATCCGCGGGGCGCCGTACCGCGCCGGCCAGCGCATTCGCGACGGCGATCAGGCATGCATCGCCCTTTACGTGACCGAACGCGTCGTTGTAGGCCTTGAAGTGATCGACGTCGACCATCAGCAGCGACATCGGCTCGCCTTGCCGCCGCGCCTGCAGGAACAGCGTGTGGAAATGATCGTTGAAGTGGCTGCGGTTGAACGCGCCGGTCAGCCCGTCGCGCGCGGAGGAGCGAACCAGCGTCGCATGCGCCTCGAACAGCTGCTGATACAGCTTCGTCACTTCCCATGCGAGCACGCACACCAGCACGCCGGGCGTGAACATGCTGAACACGCGCGCGAGGTACCAGCCGACGGTGAAGCGGTTCGTGGTCAGCAGGTTCAGCGTCGTGTCGGTGAGGCATGCGAGCACGGCGATCGCGAGCCAGAGGTCGAGCGTCGTGCGCAACCGGCCGGCGGCCAGCACGGCGACGAGTGCGAGCGCATTGAGGATCCACACGATCAGCGCGATGCCGTTGACGGGCAGCGCGCCTGCATCGGCCGGCGGACGGAATGCGGGCGGCAGTGCGACGTTCAGCGCGAGCACGCACAGCAGCGCGGCGGCGACGGCCGGGCCGCCGACGAGCGCATAGGTCCACAGGCGCGTCTGCGCCGTGCCGACCGGCGCGCGCGTGAGCCGCTCGCGTGCGAGCAGCGCGGCCATCACGAAGCATGGAAAGCCGGCATGCCAGAAGACCCACATCCACGCGGCGCTTTGCGGACGCGCGCCGAGCAGGCCATGCGGCGCGAATACGCCGGGAAAGGTGAGCAGCTGCAGCGCGACGGCGAGTGCGGTGAACGCATAGGCGCCGCCGAGCGCACCGAGCACGGGCTGGCGGGTGACGGTGAACTGCGCGCCGAGGAAAAACGCGGCGATGCTCGCGGTCGTGAATACGGTCAGCGCGCACATCGGCATGAACGGCTCGACGGCCGGCAGCGCGACGTTCGCGTGCGGCACGGCGATCCCGAGCGCAAGCACGATGACGAGCGCGGTCAGCGCGCCGAACCACAGCTGCCGGCGCGTGGTGTGCTGGATCAGGATGCCTTCCATGGATTCCCCCGGGCGCTCGTGCGGTCACGCCCGGTCTTGGCGCCGGGCGGCATGCATCCGGCCGCGGCGCGACCGGTGCGGCCCGATCCTATCGCGTTATTCGCGCGCGCTCAAATTCCGAGGCCGGGGCCGAAATTGCCGGCGACCCAGCGCGTGACGGCATCGACGTCCGCGTAGTCCTGTTCGGGCAGGCCGTCGAGCATCGCCAGCACTTCGTTGCTCGCGCCGGCGTCGCGCGCGGCGTCGACGATCGCATCCTTGTTCGCCGGGTAGCGCACGGCGGCCAGCACGTCGGCGATCTGCAGATCGATCGCCTCGCCGGGGATATCGTGTGGAGGAAGGGCGGGTTTGTCGTTCACGTCGGCGTCTCGCTGGTTGAGCGGGGATCGGTTCGTAGCGGAAGCGGCGCCGTCCGACCGGCTGCGGACGAGCGGCCCGGACGGCATGCCTGCGGGAATTTCGATGGACTCAGTGTCCGCGCCGCACGCGGCGCCACGGATGCTTCCAGTCGATATGCGGGGCGTTTTCGTCGCGCGGATGCTGGCGCCGATGTTCCTGCCACAGTTCGTCGGAGAACAGCGCAGCCACGATCACGAGTGGCAGCACGAGGAAGATGCCGAGTATGACTTGCTCGATCACGATAGCCTCCTTGCGGTGGCAGGAACCCTTGCTCCCATTCTAGGCTCTGAACCTCGCCCGCGTTCAACTTCTTGCAGCGCGGAATGCGCCGCGTTCGCGGTGTCGCGGCACGGGCGCTTCATGCGCACGCGAGCCATCAAAAAGGACACGAACATGCAACTCCAGAACGACAAGCACACGCTTGCACTGCGGCCGCTGGAGCGCCAGGACCTGCGCTTCGTTCACGAGCTGAACAACGACGCGAAGATCATGCGCTACTGGTTCGAGGAGCCGTATGAAACCTTCTCCGAGCTGTCGCAACTGTATGACCGTCACGTGCACGACCAGCGCGAGCGCCGCTTCGTCGCGGTCGATCCGCAGGGCGAGCTGGTCGGCCTCGTCGAATTGATCGAGCTCGACTACATTCACCGGCGCGGCGAATTCCAGATCATCATCGCGCCCCAATGCCAGGGGCGCGGCTACGCTGGCCAGGCGACGCGGCTCGCGATCGAATATGCGTTCAAGGTGCTGAACATGCGCAAGTTGTACCTGATCGTCGATACGTCGAATGCGGCGGCGATCCACGTGTACGAAAAATGCGGATTCCAGCACGAGGCGGAATTGAAGGAAGAATTTTTCGGAAACGGCGCGTATCACAACGCTTATCGCATGTGCATTTTCCAGCGCGATTATTTCGAGCGGCCGCAATCGGTCGAATGACGCCGGGTAAACCATTGGCGAAGACGCCGGCGGTCATGTGCTGCCGCCGGCGTTCGGCCCATTCGGGAAAATACGGGTAAATACGAGTGCGCTTATATCTGGCATTTTTCTTGTATGGAGTAAATCCGATTCCGCACTGCGGTAAATTCATGTCGTTTCGAATGACTTTATGTGCAATGCATCAAAATGCCCCGGATTTTGAAATGAATTATCCAAGCCGTTCATCCGGGGCTTTGCGAATTCGCTGACAACCTTGCCTGACAATGCTTTGCGCCCGGCGGCGCGGGCGAATAATCCCGAAGGCAGACGTTGCCGCGCGTGTGCGCCAAACGAAAAACCGTGTGCGCGCAGGGTGCGACAATTCGCCGCTATTGCGATCGCACAACAAATGTGCTTGATATCGCTTGCCGGTCTTCTAAAGTGAAAAACGCGGGTTGACGATCACCTTTAAACACATAGCTAACCGAGCCTGGTGCCCGCAAGCCTGGAGACAGAACATGATGAAGCGTACCGGTGTCCTTTTTGCCCTCGTCGGCGCATTTTCGCTGGTGTCGATCGCCCAGGCGGGCGGTGATGCGGCTCTCCAGCCGAAGCAGGAAATCCAGCTGACGAAGAATGCGTGGGGCTGTCTGTCGAAAGACAATCTGGATTCCGTACTGAGTCACGAGCGTGACGGCAAGTCGCAGGCGAAGCAGCAGTACTTCGACGACTACCGTTGCCTGTCGGTGCCGGAAGGCCAGCGCTTCCGCGTGGTGTCGGTCGAACAGGGCGACGTCCAGTTCGTCAGCGCCGACAACAGCGACCAGCAGGGCCTCTGGACCGACTCGCGCTTCGTCAAGCAGTAACCCGCACGCACGCCTCTCGCCCCCGCACGCCGGCCGGAACCGCCGGCGGCGCGGCACGAACGCGGCCCGGCCGATGCCGGGCCGTCGTGCTGTGGAGCGCCCGTCGCACGCCCGGCGGCGCGCATTCGGTATCATCACGGCCCGACCGAACCGAATGCCCGCCCGGGCCGACTCCGCATGGCGCTGAAATCCACGATCTACAAAGCCGAATTGCAAATCGCCGACATGGATCGGCATTACTACGCCGATCACGCGTTGACGGTCGCCCGTCACCCGTCGGAAACCGACGACCGGATGATGGTGCGCATCGTCGCGTTCGCGCTGTTCGCGCACGAGCGTCTCGAGTTCTGCAAGGGGCTGTCGGACGTCGACGAACCCGATCTGTGGCAGAAGGACCTGACGGGCGCGATCGACGTGTGGATCGAGGCCGGGCAGCCCGATGAACGGCGCATCTCGAAGGCGGCCGGCCGCGCCGGGCAGGTCACGGTGATCGCGTATGGCGGCAAGACCTCGGACATCTGGTGGCAGGGCGTGCGCAGCAAGGTGGAGCGGCTGCGCAACGTGCAGGTGTTGTCGCTGGCTGATGGCGTCGCGGCCGCGGTAGGACGTCTCGCCGAGCGTACGATGCGCCTGCAGTGCACGATCCAGGACGGCGCCGCATGGATCTCGAGCGCCGATCACGATCCGGTCGCGGTCGAATGGACGGTCCTGAAGGCGCGCGCCGACGCGTGACGGCACGCGTTCAGCCGAGCGCGGCGGGCGGCCCCTTGAATTCCAGCATGTTCCCTTCGGGATCGAACATATAGATCGACGGCCCGTAGCCACCGGCGCCGTAACGCTCGGCGGGCGCGCCGGGGCGCGCGCCATGCGCGGCGAAATGCTCGATCAGTGCATCGGGGTCGAATGGCTCGACGCGCAGGCACACATGGTCGAGATTGCGGCCGGTGCCGGGCGGGCCGCTGTCGGGACGGTCGATCGGGCCGCCAACGGACAGCAGGTCGATCAGTGCGTCGCCGGCGCGCAACTGTACAAGGCCCAGGTCGGGTTGTTCCTTTTCCACGTGGCAGCCGACGGCATCGCAATAAAAGCGCGTCATCGCAGCCATGTCGGTCACGCGCAGCACGATGTGATCGATCGCGCGGATGGTCGGTTTCATGAGCGGGCACTCCTTCGCGAAAGGCGTGCACCGAGTGTAGACGGCGCCGGCAACGTATGCCGGAACGCGGCACGATCGACGGACGAAAAAAAGCCCGTTCACGCAGAGCGGAACGGGCTTAATCCATATCAGGAGGAGACATGGAGGAGACAGTTCCAACTATACACACGGCGATGGTGCGTTGCAATATTCCAAATGAAAAAAATGGTCAGGACGGCGATTTGTCGCATCTGCGCTGCAGCAAAATAGTGACGCGATGATGACGAAACCGGCGCCGGCGCAACGCCCGCGCGGTTTTCTTCAGATCGAACGGGTTCGGCGGGTTCGCGGGTGCGTCCCCGATTTCTCCGCGCGAATCACAGAGCAAGATTCAGGGCGCGACGGCCCATGTCGATGTCTAGAGTAGGCACCATCTACACTGGAGAGTGCGAGGTTCAGATGAAAACCGCCTATCAGACCGACGATGCCCGCTGGGGCGCCGTGACCGCACGCGATCCGCATGCGGACGGCGCGTTCTTCTACGCCGTGCGCACGACCGGCGTGTTCTGCCGCCCGAGTTGCGCGTCGCGGCTGCCGCGGCGCGAGCACGTGTCCTTCTTTCCCGATACGGCCGCCGCACGCGCGGCCGGGTTCCGCCCGTGCAAGCGCTGCCAGCCGGAAGGGCTGCCGCGCGAGCTCGAGATCGTCAACCGCGCGTGCGCGGTGCTCGACGCGCAGCCGGAGCGGCTCACGCTGCAGCAGCTGAGCGACGCGGTGCACGTGAGCCCGTTCCACCTGCAGCGGCTGTTCAAGCGCGTGGTCGGCGTGTCGCCGCGCCAATATCAGGCCGCGCAGCGCGGCGCCGCATTGCGCGAGGCGTTGCAAAGCGGGCAGCCCGTGACGCAGGCGGCCGTCGACGCGGGGTTCAATTCGCCGTCGCGGCTTTACGCATCGGTGCCGCGCGAGCTGGGGATGGCGCCGTCCGCGTTTCGTCGTCAGGGCGCGGGACTGCGAATCGATTATGCGACCGCGTCGACGCCGCTCGGCACGGTGCTCGTCGCCGCGACCGAACAGGGCATTTGCCGGATCGCGTTCGGTGACGAAGCGGCGCCGCTCGTCGGCGAACTGAAGGACGCGTTCGCGCGTGCCGAACTGGTCGAATCGCCGTCGCGGCTCGCGCCGTTCGTCGCGCAGATCCGCGCGTATCTCGACGGCACGCGGCACGCGTTCGACCTGCCGCTCGACATCGCGCCGACCGCGTTCCAGCAACGCGTGTGGGAAGCGCTGACGCATATCCCGTACGGCGAGACGCGCAGCTATTCGGAGATCGCCGAGGCGCTGGGCACGCCGCGCGCGGTGCGGGCCGTCGCGTCGGCCTGCGCATCGAACCCGGTTGCGCTCGCGATTCCGTGCCACCGTGTCGTGCAGAAGGGCGGCGCGCTCGCCGGATATCGCTGGGGCGTGCGCCGCAAGGCGACGCTGCTCGCGTCCGAGGCGCGCCATGCGCGCGACGATGAAACCGAAGCCGTTGCGGAGGGCAACGCAGTTTGAGCATCGATCAAACCACGATCACGTCGATCGCGAACGGCGGCCACGTGCCGCCGTCCGCGCAGATGGCGCTGCGCTTCAAGGCGCCGTACGACTGGGCGCGCGTGCTGCGCTTCTTCAGCGGACGCGCGATTCCGGGTGTCGAACAGGTCGTCGACGGCATGTATCGCCGGATCGTCGACCTGAACGGCGACGCGGGCAGGCTCACGGTCACGAAGCATCCGCGTCGGCATTGCCTGATCGCGACGCTCGAGGGAGCGGCCGCGCGCCATGTCGACGACGCGTTCGCACAGCGCGTCGCGTCGATGTTCGACCTCGGCGCCGACCCGGCCGCGATCGGCGGCGGGCTCGCGCGCGACCCGTGGTTCGCGCCGCTCGTCGAGGCCGCGCCGGGGCTGCGCGTGCCGGGCGCCTGGTCGGGGTTCGAGCTCGCGGTGCGCGCGATCGTCGGCCAGCAGGTGAGCGTGAAGGCGGCGACGACGATCGTCGGCCGGCTCGTTCAGCGGGCCGGCGAGCGCGTCGCGAACGACGACGGCATGGCGGCGCCGGACGGCGCCCCCGCATGGCGCTTTCCAACCCCGGACGCGCTCGCCGCATGCGATCTGGAGAAGATCGGGATGCCCGGCAAGCGGGCCGCGGCGCTGACGGGCATGGCGCGCGCGGTGGCGGCCGGCCACGTGCCGCTCGATCCCGCACAGGCCGATCTCGCGACGCTGCGCCGCGCGTGGCTCGAGCTGCCCGGCATCGGCCCGTGGACCGTCGAATACATCGCGATGCGCGCGTGGCGCGACCCGGACGCGTGGCCTGCGTCCGATCTGGTGCTGATGCAGTCGATTACCGCGCGCGATCCGTCGCTCGACCGGCTCGCGAGCCAGAAAAACCGGACCGAAGGCTGGCGGCCGTGGCGCGCGTATGCGGCGCTTCATCTATGGAACGACGTGGCGGACCGCGCAGGCGGCGCGCGCGGCGGATGACGTCGCCGCGCGCCGGTCGACCGGCGCGACCGTGCAGCACCGCGATGCAACCCGCGACGGGCGCCCGCCGGGCAAGGATCGGTCGGTGGTCCTCATCGTTGCAGTGTTTGACGGCGAGCGATCGGCTGCCCCGGGGGTCGGATGCATTCGGAGAGACCTTGACGACGATGCGTCGCCGATGCGGTTGCGCGGTGGGTTGCTCCTGATGGCGCCGCCGTGCCCGCCGCGCACGTTCCTTCCGACGAATGTCGCGCGATCGCAGCGTTCGTCGATGCCGACGACGGTCTGCCGCGCGCGCGGCCATCGGCCCGTCAGACGGCCTGCCACGGCCCGCGCGCACCGCCCGGCGCCACCTCAAGCGCGCGTTCCGGCGAGATGTTAAAGTGCCCGCTACCAACGAAGCGACCAATAATCCAGCCGGCCGCGCGCGGCATTTCGCGCGCGGCCGTCACGCACTTGCGTCTCCATGCCGAACACCATGACTCACCGCCAGTCCGAACTGCTGCTGAATCGTCTCGAAGCGCTGAGCTCGGGGCCGACGCGGCAGCATCTGCCCGACGGCCTGCGCGGCATCGAAAAGGAAAGCCTGCGCGTGACGCGCGACGGGATGATCGCGTTCACGCCGCATCCGCGCGCGCTCGGTTCGGCGCTCACGCACCCGTCATTGACGACCGACTATTCCGAGGCGCTGATCGAACTGATCACGCCGGCGGAAAGCGACGCGTCGATCACGCTCGAACGTCTCGACGATCTGCACCGCTACGTCTATGCGTCGCTCGGCGACGAGATGCTGTGGAACGACTCGATGCCGGGCCTGCTGCCGGCCGACGATGAAATTCCGATCGCCGACTACGGCACGTCGAACATCGGCCGCCTGAAGACGGTGTACCGCCGCGGGCTCGCGTATCGCTACGGCCGCACGATGCAGTGCATCGCCGGCATCCACTACAACTACTCGCTGCACGAGGAAGTGTGGCGGCGCCTGCATGCGGAAGAGGGCTCGACGGCCACGCTCGTCGACTACCAGTCGGAGCGCTATCTCGCGCAGATTCGCAATTTCCGCCGCCGCAGCTGGCTCCTGATGTACCTGTTCGGCGCTTCGCCCGCGCTCGACGTGAAGTTCCTGCGCGGCAAGCCGCACAAGCTCGACGTGTTCGATGCCGATACGCTGTACCGGCCGTACGCGACGAGCCTGCGCATGAGCGATCTCGGTTACTCGAACACGACCGCGCAGGCGGCCCTGCATGTCGACTACAACACGCTGCCCGGCTATCTCGATGCGCTGTCGAAGGCCGTGAGCGAGCCGTATCCGCCGTACGAGGCGATCGGCACGCATCGCGACGGCGAGTGGATCCAGATCAACACGAACGTGCTGCAGATCGAGAACGAGTTCTACTCGACAATCCGGCCGAAGCGCGTCACGTATTCGGGCGAGCGTCCGCTGCATGCGCTCGCGTCGCGCGGCGTGCAGTACATCGAAGTGCGCTGCCTCGACATCGATCCGTTCGAGCCGACCGGCATCGCGCTGGAGACCGCGCGCTTCATCGACGCGTTCCTGCTCGCGTGTGCGCTCGACGACAGCCCGGCGCTCGACTGCGATGCGTACAAGGAAGCGAATGCGAACTTCGCCAGCGTGACGATGGACGGGCGCAAGCCCGGGCTGACGCTCGTGCGCGACGGCCAGCCGGTCACGCTGCAGGCGTGGGCGGACGACCTGATGGCCGATATCGAGACCGTCGGGCGCCGTCTCGACGAGATCCGCGGCGGCGACGAGCATGCGCGTGCGATCGCCGAGCAGCGCGAGAAGCTCGCCGATCCGGAGCGCACGCCGTCCGCGCGTGTGCTGCGCACGATGCGCGAGAACGGGCAGTCGTTCCTCGCGTTCGCGCGCGCGCATAGCGAAGCGCACGCCGCGCATTTCCGCGCGAACCCGCCGTCGGCCGAGACGATGCGCGCCGAGCAGGCGCTCGCGGCGAAGTCGCTGGCCGAGCAGGCCGAGCTCGAAGCGAAGGAGGCCGGATCGTTCGATGCGTTCGTCGCGGCCTATCGGGCCTATACGCTGAACCGCTTCAGCGTTTGACGGCCGTCGCCCGCTGCGCGGCGCGCGGCGGGCATCGGGCTGCGGGCCCGGTGGTCGAGCGCTCGCGCGGCCGGCACGGCTTCGGCCGCTTCAGTGATGCGCGTACGTGTCGCGGTCGATCACGTGCGGCAGCGTCGGCTTTCCCGATTCCACATTCGCGTGGCCGTCGCTACCGTGGCCGGCCGCGTCGCCGCGCGCCTGCGCGGCGCGCTGCATGATCGTCTGCATGTTCTGCGGAAAATCGGGGCCGCTGGCGAGACTCGGTCGATAGCCGGCGGCCTGCAGTTCCGCGAGTTCCTGGCGAACTTGCGCGCGCGTCAGCGTCGACTCGGCCTGAGCGTGGGCGGCGACGGCCGAGCCGATCAGCATCAACGCGCATGCCGCACGTTTCATGGTCTTCATCTTGTTTGCTCCGTGAGCGTTCCGGAGCCGCGCCTTGGTCTGTGTCGGCGCGGGCGGAATCGATGCAGCGAGTCTAGGCTTCGGATCCCAAACGAAACACCCTGCGCTCCGTCAGTCACCTTTGCCGGTTGAGCAACATTGCGCGGCCGCTTGCTGGCGCGCGCGTCAGCGGGGCGCCAGCGGTCGTTCAGCGGTCGTTCAGCGTGCGGCGGATGCCGCGTAGCGGCACCGCGCGCATCGGGCTTGCCCTCCTTGTAGAAGCGCGATGCGCCTCCTAACCTCTTTTTAAGCGACCGATCGGTCGGCGCGCCGGGATGGTTGCGTGCGCAAGCGTCGGAGGATCGTTGCGGCCGTGGAACGGACGTTTGAACGGGATCGAGGTGTGCGCGGGCGCTGATGCGCGAACCTGGGTCGACCGCGAAGCATGGGATGGGAGTAAGCGCTAAAGCGCTAACTCCGGTCGACTGCAAAGCATGGGACGGGAGCAAGCGCTGAAGCGCTAACTCCCATCGACCGCGAAGCATGGGACGGGAGTAAGCGCTGAAGCGCCAACTCCCGTCGACCGCGAAGCATGGGATGGGAGTAAGCGCTAAAGCGCCAACTCCCATCGACAACGGAGACACGATGAATCCAACTGGAGCCCTGCCGACCGGCATCCTCTTCGCGCAGCCGTTGACGCCCGTCGCCAACTCGCTGTTCCTGTCGTTCCTCGTCGCCGTGATCCCGATCGCGGTCGCGCTGATCGCGCTCGGCGTGCTGCGCCGGCCCGCGTGGCAGGCGTCGCTCGCCGGCCTCGTCGCCGGCCTCGCGGTCGCGATCGGCGCGTGGGGCATGCCGGCCGGCCTCGCGTTCAACGCGGTCGGCGCCGGCATGGCGCTCGCGGTCGTGCCGGTGATGTGGATCGTGTTCAACGCGCTGCTGCTGTACAACATCGCGGTCAAATCGGGCCGCTTCGACCAGTTCCGGCAGTGGATGCTCGACAACCTGCCCGACGACCGCCGCCTCGTGCTGCTCGTCGTCGCATTCTCGTTCGGCTGTCTGCTCGAAGGGATCTCCGGGTTCGGCACGCCGGTCGCGATCACCAGCGCGCTCTTGATCGCGCTCGGCTTCCCGGCGCTCGAAGCACTCACCTACACGCTGCTGTTCAACACGGCGCCGGTCGCGTTCGGCGCGCTCGGCGTGCCGATCACCGTGCTCGGCGCGGTCACGTCGCTGCCGCCCGCGACGCTCGGCGCGATGGTCGGCCGGCAACTGCCGTTCTTCGCATTGCTGCTGCCGTTCTATGTGGTCGGCGCGTACGGCGGCCTGCGCTCGATCTCGAAGCTGTGGCCCGCGTTGCTCGTGTCGGGCGGCAGCTTCGCGATCGCGCAGTTCGTCACGTCGAACTTCCTCGGCTATCAGCTCACCGACGTGCTGTCGTCGCTCACCTCGCTGATCGTCACGATCGGCTTCCTCCAGGTGTGGAAGCCGCAGCCCGATCCGCAATACGCGCTCGCACGCAGCGCGCCCGCTGCAGCCGGCGCCGCGCGCGCAGGCTTCGGCGGCTGGCTGCCGTGGATCGTCGTGTCGGTGGTCGTGATCGTCTGGGTGCACGCGAACGTCGCGGCGATCGGCGACGTGAAAATCAAATGGCCGGGCCTGCACAACGCGGTGTTCGTGTCGCTGTATCACAAGCCGTATGCGGCGATCTGGGACTTCCAGCCGCTCGGCACCGGCACCGCGATCCTCCTGTCGGCAATCATCACGGCCGCGCTCACGCGCACCGGCATCGGCGCGTTCTTCGAATGCGTGGTCAAGACCTGGCGCCAGACATGGATCGCCATCGTCACGGTGATGATGATCGTCGGGCTCGCGTACCTGCTGAACTATTCGGGCATCAGCTATACGCTCGGCACCGGCGTCGCGTCGACCGGCGCGCTGTTCCCGCTCGTGTCGGCGTCGCTCGGCTGGATCGCGGTGTTCCTGTCCGGCAGCGACACGTCCGGCAATGCGCTGTTCGGCAACCTGCAGGTGGTCGCGGCGCGGCAGCTCGGCTTCGATCCGGTGCTGATGGCCGCGACCAACTCGTCGGGCGGCGTGATGGGCAAGATGATCTCGCCGCAGAACATCGCGACGGGCGTGTCGACAACCGATCTGAAGGGGCAGGAAGGCGTCGTGTTCGCGCGCACCTTCTGGCACAGCGTGATCCTCACGCTGCTGCTCGGCGTGCTCGTGTTCCTGCAGCAGCACGTGTTCACGTGGATGATCCCGGCGCTGCCGAAGTGACGCACGGCGGGAAGCAAGAAGGAAGGCACGAGGAAAACGACGACGGCGGGCGCGGGAAAAGCGCCCGGAATATGCAGCGGCGTGCGGGGGAATGCGCGAAATCCGGTGAGCGCGCGGCGGCTCAGCGCGCGTTCGCCGGCCGCGCCGCGTGTGCGCGCTCGTGCGTCGCGGTCGGCACCGGGAGGATGCACGCGAGGAACGCATCGATCGCGGGGCTCTGGCGGCGCGCCTTCAGGTAGTACACGTATTCGTCGATCGTCGTGTCGACGCCGCGCAGCGCGACGACGCGCAGGTCCGGATGGCGCTCGGCCTCGCCGCGCGGAAACAGGCTGCCGCCCACGCCATGCAGGATCGCCTCGCGGATCGCTTCGCGGCTGCCGATCTCGGCGACGGATGTGGCCGCCACGCCGGCGGCCGCGAGGATCGTCTCCGTGCAGCGGCGCGTGACCGATCCTTCCTCGCGAATCAGCAGCCGCACGTCGGCGAGCTGCGCGGCGTCGATCGCGTCGAAGCGCGCGAGCGGATGGTCGCGATGCACGACGAGGACGAGCGGATCGGTGGAGATCACCTTGCGTTCGAGGCCGTCCGCGTCATTGCGTTGCGACGACACCGCGAGATCGATGCGGAATTCCTGCAGCGCCTGCAGGATTTCCTCGGAATTGCCGATCCGGCACGTGAGCGCGATCGACGGATGCGCATGCGAGAAGCGGCCGACCGCGTCCATGATGTAGTACGGCCCCGTCGCGCCGATCCGCAGGTGTCCTTCGAACAGGCCGCCGACGTTGCGCAGCATGATGTCGGCCTGCGCCTCGAGCGCGATCATCTTCTCGACGAGCGGCAGCAGCTCGATGCCGGTCTCGGTGACCTCGAGCTTGCGGCCGCTGCGATAGAACAGCTCGACGCCGTACAGCTGCTCGACCTGCCGGATCTGCGCGGCGATCGTCGGCTGGCTGACGCCCAGATGGCGCGCGGCGCGCGTGATGCTGCCCTGCCGGACCGTCGCATGAAACGCCTTCAGCTGATCGAACACGGCTCGGCTTCTCCCCCCTCTTGATCGCGCGTCAGCGTAGCGCAGGCATGTGTCGGCCGGATGAAAGGCGCGCCGGGAGCCGCTTCGAAAAAAAGCTGGGGATGAGCGCAAGAAACCTGCTGGAACCGGTCACGGCCGGGACACGCCGGTGCGGAGTAATAACGGCAACGCACCGACCGCCGGCCCCGCTCGACCGGCGCCACCCTTACCGACCCACAGGATCTTCTTCATGTCCGCCACCAATCGACGCGATTTCCTGCGCCTTGCCGCCCAGTCGGCCGGCGCGATGGCCGCCTACGCCGGTTTTCCGCCCGCGATCCGCAAGGCGCTGGCCATGCCGGCCGCCTATCGCACGGGCACGATCCGCGACGTCGAACACGTCGTGATCTTCATGCAGGAAAACCGCTCGTTCGACCATTACTTCGGCGGGCTGCGCGGCGTGCGCGGCTTCAACGATCCGCGCCCGCACCTGCTGCCGAGCGGTGCGCCGGTGTGGCAGCAGCCGCCGGCGTCGGTGTTCACGAAGAACTACCATTCGCGCGGGCTCGACCCGTCCGCGCCGTACGTGCTGCCGTTCTACCTCGACCCGAAGCAGACGACCGAATTCCAGCCGGGCACCAACCATGGCTGGAGCAGCGGCCACCTCGCATGGAACAACGGCCAGTGGGACCAGTGGGTGAACCAGAAGCAGGACGTGCTGACGATGGGTTACCTGAAGCGTCAGGATCTTACGTACCACTACGCACTGGCCGACGCGTTCACGATCTGCGATTCGTACTTCTGCTCCGCGCACGCGGACACGGCGCCGAACCGCATCTACCTGTGGACCGGCACGGTCGATTCGCGCAACGTGTACGGCACGCAGCCGAACGGCCCGGGCATCGGCGAGCGCAACGACACGAACGGCTACACGTGGACGACCTACGCGGAACGTCTCGAGAACGCGAAGATCAGCTGGAAGGTGTACCAGGGCGGCACCGGCATCCCGGGCGACCCGACCGACAACTACACCGACAACTCGCTGATGTTCTTCAAGAAGTTCCAGGTGAAGGAGGGCGCGAGCGGCCCGCTGGTCGACAAGGGCGCGTCGAACCACACGCTCGCCGAGCTGAAGGCCGACGTGCAGGCGAACCGGTTGCCGCAGGTGTCGTGGATCGTGTCGCCGTACAAGTACAGCGAGCACCCGCAGGCGTCGCCGACCGACGGCGCGTTCTACATCAACATGGTGCTCGAGGCGCTGACATCGAACCCCGAGGTGTGGGCGAAGACGGTGTTCATCCTCAACTACGACGAGAACGACGGGCTGTTCGACCACGTCGTGCCGCCGGTGCCGCCGGTCACGAGCGGCGTGGGCGGCCAGGGCATCGTGTCGTCGAACCTGCTGTCGAACCTCGGCGACGAATTCCTCGACCTGAACAAGTACCCGGGCGAGATGAGCCCGCTGGTGCCGGGCGCGGATCCGGGCGGCATCCAGCCGATCGGCCTCGGGCCGCGCGTGCCGCTGATCATCATCTCGCCATGGACGAAGGGCGGCTGGGTCTGCTCGGAGACGTTCGACCATACGTCGGTGCTGCGTTTCCTCGAGGCGCGCTTCGGCGTGCAGGAGCCGAACATCAGCGCGTGGCGCCGGTCCATCTGCGGCGACCTCACGTCGGCATTCGACTTCTCCGCGCGGCCCGATACGCGCACGGTGAGCTTCACGGTGCCGCAGCACATCGCCACCGCCGGCCAGGCATACCAGGTGCCGGCGCAGCAGACGATGCCCGCGCAGGAGCCCGGCACGCGCCCGGCGCGCGCGCTGCCGTACGAGCTGTTCGTGCATGCGCGCGTGAACGGGCGTGACGACAGCGTGTCGCTCGACTTCGCGAACTCGGGCGACGCGGGTGCCGCGTTCCACGTGTACGACCGCCGCAATCCCGCGACGCCGCCGCGCCGCTACGCGGTGTCGTCGCACGACCGCTTCGCCGATACCTGGAGCACGTCGGCCGCTCGCGGCGACTACCATCTTGCCGCTTATGGCCCGAACGGCTATCTGTGCGAATTCCAGGGCAACACGCGCCTCGCCGCGGACGGCCGCCACGCGAATCCTGAAGCGAAGATCGGCTACGACGTGCGCAATCGCCACGTGTACCTGCAACTGCGCAACAGCGGCCGTGCGGCATGCCGTGTGGTCGTCGACAACGCGTACAGCCACGCGCATGCGCGCACCTACACGCTGGAGCCGGGCGAGCGCATCGAGGATCACTTCGAGCTGTCGTCGAGCCACGGCTGGTACGATCTGACGATCACCGCGACGACGCTGCGCGGCGGCGACGACAAGGTGGTGCGCCGCTTCGCGGGCCACGTCGAGACGGGCCGGCCGAGCCAGAGCGATCCGGGGCCGGTCAAGCAGACGGCCTGACGGCAGGCCCGCGTCGCGCGGCCCGGCGTGCTCGCGCCGGCCGCGCGGGCGGTTTTTGGAAACTGAAAACTGTTGACAATATTGCGGGCCGAGGGTATACAACGATCATTCGCCGACATGGCGCCCTCGTTCTCATCCGCAGCTTCGCTGCCTGCCCGACCATGACTGCCCCGAACGCGCTCAACGCCATCGAACTCCTGCAAAGCCAGTCGCTCGCGATGATTGTCCAGGACATGCTCGAGCGCGCGATCGTGTCCGGCGAATATGCGCCGGGCGAGAAACTCAACGAAGTCGATATCGCGACGAAGCTGAACGTGTCGCGCGGCCCGGTGCGCGAGGCGTTTCGCGCGCTCGAGCAGGCCGGGCTGCTGCGCAACGAGAAGAACCGCGGCGTGACGGTGCGCGTCGTGCCGCTGCGCGAGGCCGAGGAAATCTACGAAGTGCGCGCGATGCTCGACGAGTCGGTGGCGCGCGCGCTCGCGAAACGCATTTCGCCCGATACGCTGAAGGTGCTGAAGGGCATCATCCAGTCGATGAAGGATGCGGCGAAGACGCACGACGTCACGCGCTACACCGAGCTGAACGTGCAGTTCCACGATGCGATGGTGGTCGGTGTCGGCAATACGCATCTCACCGACACCTATCGCCGGCTCGTGCGCCAGCTCGGTCTGCTGCGCCAGGCCGCCATCGAGGCCGAGGAGAATGCGATCGCGGTGTCGGCCGCCGAGCACGACAAGATCGTGCAGGCGCTCGCGAACGGCGACGAGGAGAAGGCGGTCGCGCTGGTGCGCGAGCACGTCGCGCACGGTCTTGCGCGGATGCGCCGCACGCACGAGCAGGGGCTGCCCGCGGCGGGCAAGGCAGCGCGCGAGAAAGCCGCGCGCGCGTGACGTAGCCGCACGGACAGTCGCGCCAAAGGCAACGGGACGCTTCGCAGCGTCCCTTTTTCATTGCGCGTCACGTCATCGCATCGGCGCATCGTCACGCCTTGTCCGCTTTCCCCGCCGCGCTCGCGAATTTCGCGAGCCACGTGTCGATCCTCGCCGGCCGTCGGCCCTCGTCTTCCGCGCGCTCCTTGCGGCGGATCGCATTGCGCACGACGTGCGCGCCCACATAGCGGATCGGCTCCGGCGGGAAATGGCCGAGCGGGCCGCGCACGATCGGACTGCGCGTCCACGCGTTGTCGAGGCCGAGCACCAGCGACGACAGGATCTGCCCGCCCATGTAGGTCGGCCCGACGCCGTTGCCCGAATAGCCGAACCCGTAGAACACGTTCGGCGCGTCGTCGAGACGGCCGAAGAACGGGAACCCTGTCACCGAGCGGTCCGACGGCCCGTTCCAGCTTGCGGTAACCGGCACGCCGGCGAGCGACGGGAAGAATTCGCGCAGGCTCTGCGTGAGCTGCGCCTCGTACGGCGAACGCCGGTCGAACACCGGCGCGATGCGGCTGCGCCACGAGAACGTGTTGCCGCCCTTGCCGAGCATCAGCCGCCCGTCGGCGGTCGTGCGGTAGTAGTACACGAAGATCCGCGAATCGAGCACCGACACACCGTCCACGAGGCCGGTCCGCTCGAGCAGCTCCGGGCATTTCTCGGTGATGACCATGTCGCTCGACACGACCGCGATCGTGCGCTCGAACTGTGGGAAGCGGCTCGCCATCCACGCGTTGATCGCGAACACCAGCTGGCCCGCACGCACGCTGCCGGACGGCGTGCGCACGACGGCCGGCTGCCCCGGCGTGAAGTCGACGAGCGGCGTGCGCTCGTAGATCCGGATTCCCATGTCGAGCGCGACGCGGCGCAGCCCGCGCACCAGCTTGCCCGGATGCACGGTCGCGGCGATCGGCGAGTACACGCCGTCGAGATTGCGCGCGGAACCCGAGCGGCGCGCGACTTCGGCGGCCGGCAGCGGCTCGTAGCTGTGGATGCCGCACGCGGCGAGCGCATCGAGCACCGGCGCGAGCGTGCCGACCTGCGCGCGCGACGTTGCCGTGTACAGCGTGCCGTCGAGCCGCAGCTCGGCATCGATGCGATGCGCGCGGCAGAAGTCGGCGATGTGCTGGACAGCCGCCTCCGACGCCTTCACGAGCCGGATTGCCTCCGCTTCGCCGAACAGTCGGCGCAACGTCAGGAATTTCGCGGACCACGTGAGCAGGCATCCGCCGTTGCGCCCGCTCGCGCCGGCGCCGCACAGGTCGGCCTCGAGTATCGCGATGTCGAGCGCGGGGTTCTGCTGCTTCGCCTGGATCGCCGTCCAGAGCCCGGTGAAGCCGCCGCCGACGATACAGACGTCGGCCTGCGTTGCGCCTTGCAGCGCGGGGGCGAGATCGCCGTCGTTGAACAATGCTTGTTCGATCCAGAAGGGTCGCATCGGATGTCGTGCCGGTAAGGGTAGGCCGCCGTGCCGCGCACGGCGGGAAAACATGACGAACGTGCCGCCCGGCGATGCATGTCGCCGGGCGGCGGGGCATCGCGTCAGGCCGCCGCTTCGGCGGACACGCGGCGCACGCCCATCGCTTTCAGCGTGTCGGCGATCGCGGCGACCGCGCCGGGAATGCCGCCTTCGCCGAAGTGCCCGATGCAGCCGACGCGGAACGTGTCGACTTCCGTCAGCTTTCCCGGATACAGAATGTAGCCGCGCTTTTTGACCTCCTGATAAAACCGCTTGAAGTCGTAGTTCGGATCGTCCGGCGCATGGAACGTGACGATGATCGGCGCCTGGATCGCCGGATCGAGGAACGGCCGGAAGCCGAGCGCGCGCATGCCGTCGACCAGCGCGCGGTAGTTGCGCTGGTAGCGGCCGCCGCGTGCGGCGAGCCCGCCTTCGTCGACGTACTGCGCGACGGCCGCGTCGAGTGCCGCGACCACGTGCGTCGGCGGCGTGAAGCGCCATTGCGTCGTGCGCTGCATGTAGACCCACTGGTCGTACAGGTCCATCGCGAGCGAGTGGCTGTTGCCCTCGCAGCGTTCGAGCGCCGTGCGCTTCGCGATCACGAAGCCGAGCCCCGGCACGCCTTCGAGACACTTGCCCGACGCCGCGATCACCGCGTCGAACGGCGTCGTGCGCGCGTCGATGTCGACCGCGCCGAACGAGCTCATCGCGTCGACGATCAGCCCGCGGCCGTGTTTCGCCACCACCTGCGCGACGTCGTGCAGCGGATTCAGCACGCCGGCGCCGGTTTCGCAGTGGACGAGCGCGACGTGCGTGATGGTCGGATCGGCGGCGAGCGCACGCTCGACGTCGGCCGGGTCGACACGGCGATCCTCGCTGTAATCGATCGTCGTGAGCGTGCGGCCGAGCACGCGGCAGATCTTCGCGATGCGCTGGCAGTACGCGCCGTTGTTCGGCACGAGCACGTGGCCGTCGCGCGGCACGAGCGTGCCGATCGCCGCCTCGACCGAGAACGTGCCGCTGCCCTGCAGCGGCACGCATTCGTGCGTGCCTTCGCCGTGCACGATCTGCAGCAGCCGTTCGCGCAGCCGCGCGGTGATCGCGTTGAAGTCGCTGTCCCACGAGCCCCAGTCGCGCAGCATCGCGTCGCGGGTGCGCTCCGAAGTCGTCAGCGGGCCGGGGGTGAGCAGGATGGGCTGGGTGGCGAGCGTCATGGTGTCTCCTGGGTGAGGTCGGAACGTCACGTGAATGCGGCGAGGGAATCAGCGGCGATGCGTGGTGCGCCATGCCTGCGTGCGACGCAACAGGCGGTGCGAGATGCACGCGAACAGCACGCACGCGAACGACGAGGTCGCGAGCACGAGCGTCGCCATCGCGGCGGCGGGGCCCATCTGGCCCGCGTCGTCGAGGTTCAGGATCGCGACGGAGGCGGGCTGCGTGTCCGGCGAGTACAGGAACGCGACGGCGGAAACCGTCGTCATCCCGTTGACGAACAGGTAACGCGCAATCAGCAGGATCGCTGGCATGCATACGGGCACGGTCACGCGCAGGAAGGTCTTGTAGAACGGCACCTTCAGCGACGCCGACACGGCCTCGAACTCGCTGTCGATCTGCCGCAGCGCGGTGACGGCGGTCAGGTGGCTCGACGCGTAGTAGTGAACGACCGTGACGATCGCGAGCAGCCACAGCGACCCGTACAGCCCGTTCAGCGGATTGCCGGGCGCGTTGAACAGGAAGATGTAGCTGATGCCGAGCACGAGGCCCGGTACGCCCATCGGCAGGATCGCGCACAGGCTGATGAAGCCGCGCAGCCAGCGCGCGCCGCGCGTCTTCTCGATCAGGTAGGCACCGCCGAACACGACAATCGTGCCGCCGAGCGCGACGGTTGCGGCCATCCGCAGGCTGTTCTTGTACGCATCGAAGATGCCGGCCGCGATCAGGCCCATCCGGTAATGCTGTAGCCCGACGCTCATCTGGTACGGCCAGAACTTCACGAACGACGCGAACACCGAGATGCCGACTACCGCGATGAAGAATGCGCACACGAGCGCGCAGTACGCGAGCATCGCGGCGTCGAAGCCGCGCGACGGCTTCGGCTGGTACGGCGTCGAGCGCGCGCCGAGCTGCGACTGCTGGCGGCGGCGGATGAAGAAGTCGACGCCGAATGCCACGAGCGCGGGGCACAGCAGCATCAGGCTGACGACCGCGCTGCGGTTGAAATCCTGCAACCCGATGATCAGCTTGTAGATGTCGGTCGACAATACGTTGTACGAACCACCGATCACCACCGGCACGCCGAAGTCGTTGATGCACATCGTGAACGCTACCATCGTCGCGCTGATCAGCCCGTACTTGGCACCGGGCAGCGTGATCGTGAAGAACTTGCGCGTGCGGCTCGTGCCCATCGCGTCGGCGGCCTCGTAGAGGCGGCCGTCCGCGAGCGACAGCGCGGTGACGAGAATCATCAGCACGTGCGGAAACGATGCGTACACCATGCTCAGCACGATGCCCGGCAGCCCGTAGATCGAGTGGCCGTGCAGCAGCGGCTTGAGCAGCCCCGCGTTGCCGAACCAGTAGATGAACGACACGGCGGACAGCAGCGTCGGCGCGAGTAGCGGCAGTAGCGCGATCGTGCGCGCGGCGTTCTTCAGCGGCATGCACGAGCGCGTCAGCGCATACGCGAACGTGAACGCCATCGGCACGACGATCGTCGTGACGAGCGCGCCGACCGTGAGCGAATGGAGCATCGAGCGCAGCACGCCGCTGTCCTCGAGATACTCGACGAAGTTGCGCGTGCCGACGAAGCGGCCGTCCGCATCGACGAAGCATTTCTGCACGACCAGCGCGAGCGGCAGCAGCAGGAACAGCGACATCAGCGCAGCCATCGCGACGAGCGCGAGCTGCGCGATGCGATCGTGCCAGTGCGTGAGCTGCCGCACGTCGGCAGGCGCCGCCGCGCCGCGGCGGCGTTCGGTGAGGACGGTGCTCATTGCAGTCGCTCCTTCGCGCACGGGAACACGCGGACATGCTCGCGATCGAGCGCGAGATCGATGCGCGCGCCGGCCTCCACGCCGGTGCGGTCGACGTCGTGATACGACAGGTCGGCGACGATCTCCTGCCCGTTGAGCCCGTCGATGCGAAAACTCACGCGGCAGAACGCGCCGAGGAATTCGAGCTTCTCGACGCGGCCGGCCAGCACGTTGTCGGCCGTTTCGCCCGGCACGCGGATGCGCAGGTCCTCGGGCCGCACGTAGACCGACACGGCCGCGCCTTGCGCCGTGCCGTGGCGGCAGTCGAAGCCGATGCCGCCCGCGCGCAGCGTGCCGTCCTGCGCGACTTCGGCGGGGATCGTGTTGACGCGGCCGATGAAGTCCGCGACGAACGGCGACGCCGGCTGCCGGTAGATTTCGAGCGGCGTGCCGATCTGTTCGATGACGCCGTGGTTCATCACGACGATCCGGTCGGCCATCGACAATGCTTCTTCCTGATCGTGCGTGACCATGATCGTCGTCACGCCGAGCCGTTGCTGCAGCGCGCGGATTTCCTGGCGCAACCGCACGCGCACGCGCGCGTCGAGCGCCGACAGCGGCTCGTCGAGCAGCAGCAGGCCGGGCGAGCTCGCCAGTGCGCGCGCCAGCGCGATGCGCTGCTGCTGGCCGCCGGACAGCTGGCCCGGGTGCTTGCGATGACTGTCGGGCAGGCCGACCAGCGCGAGCAGCGTATGCACGCGTTCGTGGATCGCGTCGCGCTTCATCTTGCGATTCACGAGACCGTATGCGACGTTGTCGTAGACGGTGAGATTCGGAAACAGCGCGTACGACTGGAACACGATCCCGTAGTCGCGCAGTTGCGGCGGCAGCCGCGAGATGTCGCGGCCGTCCTGCATGATGTGACCGGCGCTTTGCGCCTCGAGCCCCGCGATGATCCGCAGCAGCGTGGTTTTCCCGCAGCCGGACGGCCCCAGGAAGCAGATCATCTCGCCCTTCATCACGCTCAGGTTGATGTCGGTGAGAACCTGTGTGTCGTTGTACCGCTTTTCGATGCGTTCTACGCTCAGATAGGGTGCCATGCACGCCTCCACGCTGCGGGCGGCCCGGACGCGGGCCGGTTACGACCATGGAAAGGGATGCGGGGCGGCGCGTGGCGCTGCCCCGCCGCCGGTTGCGGCGTTACCGCCGGGTCATTGCTGCGCCTTCGCTCCGTAGCGCTTCTGCCAGGTCTCGAGGATCGACTGGCGGTTCTTCGCGGACCACACGAAGTCGTTCTTCACGAGCAGGTCCGCATAGTTGTCGGGAATGCCGGCCAGCTTGCGCGCGACGCCCGGGTACGCGACGATCGCCCACCACCGCGCGGTGATCTGGTTCGCTTCCTTGCTCGCCATGAAATCGGCGAGCTTCTTCGCGGCATCGGGCTGCTTCGTCGTCTTCATGATCGCCGTGCCTTCCATGTCCCAGCCGAGCCCTTCCTTCGGGAACACCAGATCGATCGGCGCGCCCTGCGACTGCAATTCGTGGCCGCGGAACTCGAACGAGATGCCGATCGGGAACTCGCCGGTGCCGGCGAGCGTGCACGGCTTCGAGCCCGAGTGCACGTACTGCGCGACGTTCTTGTCGAGCGCGTCCATGAATTTCCAGCCGCGGTCCTCGCCGAAGGTCTGCAGCCATGCGGTGACGTCGAGATAGCCGGTGCCCGACGACACCGGGCTCGGCATCACGATCGCGCCTTTGTAGACCGGTTTCGTCAGGTCTTCCCACGACGTCGGCTTCGGAATGTTCTTCGCCTGTGCGGCGACGCGGTTGTAGCAGATCGTCGCGCCCCACACGTCCATGCCGACCCAGTGCGGCGGCGTGTTCGCGTCGCTGTACTTGCGCGTGAGCTGGTCGAAACCCTTCGGCGCGTACGGCATCAGCATCCCCTGCAGATCGAGCAGCGTGAGGCTCGATGCGGCGAGGCCGAGCACGACGTCCGCGCGCGGGTTGTTCTTTTCCGCGAGCAGCTTCGCGGTAACCGAGCCGGTCGAGTCGCGCACCCAGCGGATCTCGATGTCGGGGTTCGCCTTCTCGAATGCGTCCTTGTAGGGCTTCATCGCCTCGTCCTCCAGCGCGGTGTAGACGAGCAGCGACGTCTTCGCATGCGCCGCCTGCGCGGCGCCGAGCGCGACCGCGACGGCCAGCGCGACGCGCGCCGCACCCGTCGCCCATGCATTCAAACGCTTCTGTACCGGCACTTCGTTCATCTTCAGACCCCTTGACTGTGGCGCCGCCGCTGCGGCGGATGAGTGGAGACCAGCCCTCTTGCTGCTACGTTGTTTTGCTTTCTGTTCTCTGCATGTTGTTGACAATCTACAAATCATCAATTTTAATGTCAAGCATGGAAAACACCTCCTCGGCGCGGCGCGGGCGCCGACAGCTCAACCCTCTTCGAACCGAAAGGACTGAACGTCATGAGTGAAACGCCTGTATCCGTGGAAGTGAACGGCCGCCGCTACAACTGGATGAGCCGCCCCGTGGTGGTGGTTTGCGTCGACGGCTGCGCGTATGAATATCTCGAGATGGCGGCCGAGGCCGGCGTCGCGCCATTCCTGCGCACGCTGCTGAAGCCGGGCACGGCGCTCAAGGGCGAGTGCGTGGTGCCGAGCTTCACGAACCCGAACAACCTGTCGATTGTCACCGGCGTGCCGCCGGCGATCCACGGGATAAGCGGCAACTACTTTTACGATCGCGACACCGGCGCCGAGGTGCTGATGAACGATCCGAAGTACCTCGTCGCGCCCACCGTGCTCGCGACCTTCGCCGAACGAGGCGCGCGCGTCGCGGTCGTCACCGCGAAGGACAAGCTGCGCCGCCTGCTCGGCAAAGGGCTCAAGGGCATCTGCTTCTCGTCGGAGAAGGCCGATGAGGCGAGCCTCGAGGAAAACGGCATCGACAACGTGCTCGAACTGGTCGGCAAGCCGGTGCCGAGCGTGTACAGCGCGGAGCTGTCCGAGTTCGTGTTCGCGGCCGGCGTGCGCCTGCTCGAGACGCGCCCGATCGACCTGATGTATCTGTCGACGACCGACTACGTGCAGCACAAGTGCGCGCCCGGCACCGCCGGCGCGAACGCGTTCTACCAGATGATGGATGCGTACCTGAAGCGGCTCGACGAACTCGGCGCGATCGTCGCGATCACAGCCGACCACGGGATGAACGCGAAGCACGACGGCGAGACCGGCGAGCCGAACGTGATCTACCTGCAGGAGCTGTTCGACGAATGGCTCGGCCACGACGCCGCGCGCGTGATCCTGCCGATCACCGATCCGTACGTCGTGCACCACGGCGCGCTCGGTTCGTTCGCGACCGTCTACCTGCCGGCTTCCGTCGATGTCGATGCGCTGCGCGCGCGGCTCGCGGCGGTGGACGGCATCGAGGTCGTGCTGACGGGCGCCGAAGGCTGCGCGCGTTTCGAACTGCCGCCCGCGCGGATGGGCGACCTGATCGTGATTTCGAAGCAGGACGTCGTGCTCGGCACGCGCCGCGTCAAGCACGACCTGTCGGGCCTCGACGTGCCGCTGCGCTCGCACGGCGGGATCTCCGAGCAGATCGTGCCGCTGATCTTCAGCAAGCCGGTCGCGACCGACGTCGCGGGCCGCGCGCGACTGCGCAACTTCGACATCATCGACATCGCGCTCAACCATCTGCAGTGACGCGGACGCATCCGCGAGGGAGACATCATGAACGCCATTGCAGCATCGACGGAAGCGGGGACGGTTCATCGTGAAGCACTCCGAATCGACGGAGAAAGGATCCATCGCGACGCGGTGATCGAAGTGCGCAATCCTTACGACGGATCACTTGTCGGCACTGTGCCGAAGGCGACACTCGACGACGTGCGGCGCGCATTCGCCGTCGCGCGCGCCTACCGGCCATCGCTCACGCGTCACGAGCGTGCGGCGATCCTGCGCCGCGCGGCCGACATCGTGCGCGCGCGCACGGCCGCGATCGCGGCGCTGATCACGGCCGAGGCCGGGTTGTGCATCAAGGATTCGACGTACGAAGCCGGGCGCGTTGCCGACGTGCTCACGTTCGGCGCGGGCGAAGTGCTGAAGGACGACGGTCAGATCTTCTCGTGCGATCTGACGCCGCACGGCAAGAAGCGCCGCGTGTACACGCAGCGCGAACCGCTGCTCGGCGTGATCTCCGCGATCACGCCATTCAACCATCCGATGAACCAGGTCGCGCACAAGGTCGTGCCGTCGGTCGCGACCAACAACCGGATCGTCGTGAAGCCGTCGGAGAAGGTGCCGCTGTCGTGCTACCTGTTCGCGGACATCCTGTACGAAGCCGGCCTGCCGCCGCAGATGCTGCAGGTGATCACCGGCGACCCGAAGGAAATCGCGGACGAGCTGATCACGAACCCGGCGATCGACCTGATCACGTTCACCGGCGGCGTGTCGATCGGCAAGTCGATCGCGTCGCGGATGGGCTACCGGCGCGCGGTGCTCGAACTCGGCGGCAACGATCCGATCATCGTGATGGAAGACGCCGATCTCGACGAGGCGAGCACGCTCGCCGTGTCGGGCTCGTACAAGAACTCCGGGCAGCGTTGCACCGCGATCAAGCGCATGCTCGTGCACGAGGCGGTGGCCGATCGCTTCACCGAGCTGGTCGTCGAGAAAACCCGCGCGTGGACGTACGGAAATCCGGCCGATCCGTCGGTCGACATGGGCACCGTGATCGATGAAGCGGCCGCGAAATTCTGCGAGCAACAGGTGAACGACGCGATTGCGCGCGGTGCGCGGCTCCTGGTCGGCAACGTGCGCGACGGTGCGCTGTATTCGCCGACGGTCGTCGATCGCGTGACGCCCGACATGCCGCTCGTGAAGTACGAGACGTTCGGGCCCGTGTCGCCGATCATGCGCTTTCGCGACATCGACGAGGCGATCCGGATGTCGAACAGCACCGACTATGCGTTGTCGTCGTCGGTCTGCACGAACCGCTTCGACAACATCACGCGCTTCATCACGGAGCTCGAGGTCGGCAGCGTGAACGTACGCGAGGTGCCGGGCTACCGGCTCGAACTCACGCCGTTCGGCGGCGTGAAGGATTCGGGTCTCGGCTACAAGGAGGGCGTGCAGGAGGCGATGAAGAGCTTCACGAACACGAAGACCTATTCGCTGCCGTGGTAAGCGGCATGTAACGTGCCCGCGCCCGCATCGGCTTCGCGGTCGGTGCGGGTGTTGTTCGTTCCGCGCATTCGTCGGGTGGTCGCGCAGGCGGCGGTGTTTGTCGCGGATGGCCGTGCCGGCGCGGCCGGTGCATCGCGCGGCCGGTTCGGGCGACCGCGCGAGCCGCGAACTGCGTCGCGATGCCCGCGCAGAGCGTGCCGGTAATCCTACGGCCACACGACATGGCTGCGTGGGCGATCAATCCGGTCGGTGGCCGTCGAGCACGGCGGCGACGATCGCTTCCGGCGCATCTTCCTGAACGAGATGGCCCGCACGCGGCACGCGGATCAGTCTGCCGCCCGCGATGCGATCGGCGAGGGCTTGCCCCTGTTCCAGCGGAATCCACGCATCGTCCTCGCCCCACACGATGCGCACCGGGAAGTCCGGCGGCGCATAGCGTGCCTCGGCTTCCTCGATGTAACGCTGGCGCATCTGCGCGATCTGACGATAGAAAGCCGGCTGGCCGGCCGGCGTGAGCCATGGCGAGCGATAGATCGACAGCGCGTCGTCGCTCAGCGGTTGTGCGACGGCATTGCCGATATAGGCTGACACGAGCGCATGGTGCGCATACGCCGGCAGCCCGGCGAACGCGGCTTCGTGTTGCGCGACGTGCCGCACGAACGGCGAGCCTTGCGGCGCGATCGCGACCGGGTTCACGAGCGTCAGGTCCGAATACGCGATGCCGTCGAGGAAGTGCGCGCGCAGCACGGTCGCCCCGCCGTAATCGTGCGCAAGCACGCGCGGGCGGGAAATATTCCATTCATCGAGCAGGGCGCCGAACAGCACGTTCTGCCGGCCGAGCGAGACGTCCGCGTCGGGCATGTCCGACGCACCGTAGCCGAGCAGGTCGTAGAAGAACACGCGATGGCGCCGCGCGAGCCACGGCGCGATCCGGCGCCACACCTGCGACGAAAACGGCGTGCCATGCACGAGCACGAGCGGCGGCCCTTCGCCGAGCGTGCCCCATGCGATCCGGTGACCGTCGAAAACGAAGCGATTCGCGAGATCGAGCATCGGTGCCTCCGTGATAACCTGTTTCTGTTGATAACAGGTTACGCCTGTTCATCCGGATATGAAACCGATAGGTGGAAATAAATGGTTACTCGACATGAGCCGGCGCGACGGGCGCACGCGTGGAGCGCGGCCGATTTCGTCGGCGGTCATCCGGCGCTCGACTTCCTGAATACGGTGGCGGACACCGGCAAGACGCGCGACGAGGACAAACTCGTCGACTGGGCGGCCGTGCACGCATGGGCGGGCAAGTCGGGATTGCTGTCCCGGGCCGACCTGACGCGGTTCATGCGTCATACCCGGCACGACGGCGCGGACACGCTCGCCGCGCTGCACGATTTTCGCGAGGATGCATACGTGGCGCTCGAGCACCTGACGAGCGGCGGCGGTAGCGTCGGCACCGGCGCGCGAGCGGTCGGCCGGCTCGCGGAGGCCATCCGCGATGCGATCGGGCGCAGTTCGCTCGACGCGGTCGATGGACGCTTCGCGTGGCGGCCCGATGCGCGTGGCGTGTCGCGCTGGGTCGACGCGGCCGCGCTCGGCTTCGAGCATCTGCTGCGGGGCGACGACTTCGCGCGCGTGCGGCAGTGCGGTCGCTGCACGTGGTTCTTCGTCGACCGCGGCCGTGGCGTCGGGCGGCGCTGGTGCGACATGCGCACGTGCGGGAATCGCGCGAAGGTGGCGGCGTTCAGGGAGCGGTGAGGCCGCGATGTCGACGGCCCGGCCACTGCGCGCTCGTTATTCAGCGAGTTCGTGCGGCCGGTGGTCGGGCCACAGCGCGCCGATGACGAACAGTCCGCCGACGAGGAACGGCGCGCCGATCGCGAACAGGATCGCCGTAAGCCCCCACCGGTCCCAGAACCGGTCGATGACCGCGCGCTCGGGTATGACGGGGTCGTACAGCACGTTGACCACTTCGCCCTCGTACAGCCCGGGGCGCGATGAAGCCGAGCCTTGCGCGAACGTGACCGGGCGGCCGCTGTCGGTCGTGAACGCGATGGTTGCCGAATAGAGCGGCGACGTGCGTGTGCGGGACGATTGTGCGGATTCGTTGATCTCGACGACGTGGCCGGTCGAATGCGCGTAATGACGCGCGATCTGCCACTGGCGCAGCCCGGCCGCGCCGGCGCCGGCCAGGAAGCCGGTGCCGATCACGATCGGCATCAGCGCGATCGCGATGTTCCAGCGGCGCCGGCCCGGCTTGCCGCCGGCCGGCGCGGGCAGCGAGTCGGCTTGCCTGCCGCGTTGCCCGTTCGCGTACAGCAGGCTGCCGATCGCAAGTGACGCGACCGCGAGCAGTGCCGGCACTGCGACGGGAAGCCAGCGCTGCGTGAAATCGTCGATCAGCGCGGGGCGATCCGGATGGTCCGGATCGACCAGCACGTCCACGCTTTCGCCGATGTCGTATGCCGGGACCACCGATGCGGTATTGCCGGCGACTTCCCGGCGGCGGCCGTCGTTCGCGAGATAGGCGACGATCGGCCGATATCCACGCATCGCGTCGCTGTCCTGCACGATGCGCACGACGGTGCCCGGCGCCCGGACCAGCCCGCCCACCGCATGGTTCGCGGTGACGGCGAGCATCGCCGCGACCACGAGCAGCGCGATGCCGAGCGCGAGTGCGACGAGCGCGTCCTTACGTGGCATGACCGGATCCGCGGCGTGCGTCGTGCGATGCGGCCGGATGCGATCGGAGGCGTGGCGCGACTCGACGCGCGCGCCGCTGTCGGCGTGACCATGCCCTCTGAATGGTCGCGTCTCGCTCACATGATTCCATGTCTGACGTCCCATGCTCTCTCAGTGCCGGCGGCGATACGGCGTTCGCCGTGCCGGTCGTGTGATAATTTTGTCGGACGATTCTAGCGGAAAGTGTCGGCGGCGAGGCATGTATGTAATTGCATGCCGTGATGCAGCGAGTCGGGCGGGCGTGTGAATCGCGGCGCCGAAAATGGAAAAAGGCCGGTCAGCTTGCGCTGACCGGCCTTTGGAATTCCTGGTGGGGCGTGAGTGACTCGAACACTCGACCTACGGATTAAGAGTCAAACCAAGCGCCTTGTAGGTTACAGGCAATGCCTTGATTTCTCAAGAGATTTCGTCACCGGCGATCATCTGCGGTATGTGGAATTTACTCACATAGTCCGTCAAAATTCCGGCAGAAGGGGAGTATTCATAAGGGGCGTTCATGAAGGGATTTTTCGTAGCTTGAGCGTCGCGACCATCCCTGATCGACCCAGAATCGATAGCCAACCGCCCTGAAAGTGGACCCGAAGAGGCCTACAGCCCTAGGTGTGCGGTTGCCATCCAAGTGACAACCAAAGTACAGACGAATAGACAAACTACTGCGAATACTGCATATTTATACAGTATTCGCGTGTCAACCGGGGGAAATTCGTGCGAACGATCGGTATCAGAGCTGCGCCCAAAGCAGTGACCTTTGTCGTGTTCGACGCGGACGCAGATGCCGTGTTGAACGTGGAAGACATTCGCATACCGATCGCGTTCCACACCCCCGAGGCCTTGAAGTACGTCCGCAATAACCTGCTCGATATCCTGCGCGAGTATGGCATCGAGCGCGCTGGTATTCGTGTGACGGAACCGAGTGCTCAATCGCCCAACATCGCAAGGATTCAGATAGAGGGGGTTGTACAAGAGGCGTTTGCCAGCAGCCTTCTTAAGTCGTATTACGTCGGGCAGATTTCGTCCATCTCCGCACGGCTCGGCATCGAGCGTGCCGACTTCAAACGGTACGTCGATGGCCAGCTCGACTGGCCAGTGGAGAATTGGGCCAGCCTGCGCAAAGAGCAGCGTGAGGCGCTGCTGTGCGCGATGGGAGCCAGTCGTGCTTAAGCCATATAGCAAAGCAGAAGTTTCCTTCGATCTGCGCCAGGAGATTGGACAGGAAGGCGCGAACTCCAATACGTATGTCGCCCACGACAATCAGTTGGATGCTGAGATCGTGATTAAGAAGATTCCGAAGAACTCACTTGACTCAGTCGACACCTTCTTCGAGGAGTCAAGGATTCTGTACCTCAGCAGCCATCCGAATGTGGTGCAGATTTACTACGCATGCCAAGATGCTGACAGCATCTTTATCGCGATGCCGTACTACAGGCGCGGATCGCTCAATGCCTTGATCAATAGCCGATATCTCACTGTCCGTGAGATCGTTGTGCTCGGCTGCCAAATCGCGAGTGGACTTCATAACATCCACTCGAAGCGGCTTGTGCACTTCGACGTCAAGCCGGACAACATCTTATTGTCTGACCGAGGTGAGGCATTGATTTCCGACTTTGGACTTTCGCGGCGGTTGACCACTGCGGGAACGGCCGGGCAAGACCGCATGTACTTCAAGATGCGACCGCCGGAGGCTTACGGGACTTCAGATTTCACACGTGCCTTCGATATCTACCAACTCGGCCTCACTTTGTATCGTATGTGCAGCGGCAATGTTGCTTTCGAAGAGCAGTTTGCGCGATTCGGCACCACGCCGAGCACCTTCGACCGAGACGGGTTCAAGTTTGCAGTGAGGAATGGGCGGTTTCCAGACCGAGACGCCTTTGAAGATCATATCCCCGATCGTCTCCGGCGACTTGTGCGGAAGTGCTTGGAGCCAGCCGCGGCGGATCGCTTCCAGGCCGCGATCGACGTTTCCAATGAGTTGGCTCAGGTCGAGGATCGTTTGGACTGGCAGTTCGAGAGGCAAGGAACGACGCGTATATGGACTAGAGTTGACGGTAGCAAGCGCTACCAACTTACGGTCGATGCTAGCGATACCTCTCTTGCGGAGAAGACAACTGAGTCAGGGCGCACGTCACGGATCACAGGCTACTGCAAAACGGGGATCACCAGTCGCGAGATCCGACGTTTCTTGGGAGAAACCTGATGGCCTCTAAGATCAAGAACGATTCATCTCGCTACCTAACTCGCGCGGCGTTGGCTGGCCGCTCCTTGGATTCGAAGGGGGATAAGCCGCCCCGAGCCACCGATCGAGCGCGCGCCGAGGCAGAGCACCGTGACGCCAAGGGGATACTTGATAGTCGATGGTACATCCAGCTCCCACCCAAGCACTGATGGGCGTTTCATCGCCGTTGGTGCGAAGCAGTCAGCATCCCGGCGAAGACTCAGTAGAAACATTCCGTAGATTCTGAGTAAGGGGAAATCTTGGGAAAACGTCGTAGCGCTCCGAAGCAGACGAATGCGTCGCGTGAAACTCAACTGCAGCACGGGGAAATTTGGTGGAAGCGTATATTGATCGCACTCTTAGCAGCTACTGCCAGTGTCGGCTTGATGGCATATCAATCGAACCTCACGCATATCGTAGAGCCTTGGATATCTGACGCCTTCGGGTGGGCCGAGGATCACATCAGACCGATGCCTGATGACAAGCTCATCGGCATTAGTCTTCGGTTTTGGCAGCCCTCCGATACCGATAGAGGGGAGCTTTTTGAAGGTCTGAGCATCACCATCGGCCCGAAGCAATGTCGACAGCCGGGAGGCTATGAATTAACTAGGATTTTCAATGATCACGATTCCAACGCCTATACGCATGCTTTCGTTCATGTGACTTGCCGCGCTTCGGGTCGAGTAATCGTTACATTGGTACCGCGCGATGGGGCTGCCACGAACGTATATGATGGACTCGCAAAGGAATGGGTGCAGCTTCCGTTTCCCGGTGTTAAAGGCAGCTATTCTTACGGTGATGTAGTGGTCACGACATTAAATCGCGACCCGCCTGCCGGGCCTTGGATTCCTGCTAACAAGTGTCAGCTAACTAACAGCTGTGCAGCGGAACTTGCTGCTGACCTTGGCGCAAGTTCGCTCCCCTCAGAAAAAAATAACTAGGCTCTGCTATATCGATAGGACGCGGAGTCATGAGCGCAGTCGCAGACGTGCACGTTCTTGTTTCGCAGCCTGAAACACGCTGCGGATGACTACGCATGCAGGGGTTCCCGCTGGAAATCCATAATCGGGGCGAGATAACCAAGGAATACCTCGGTCCCACAGAACCCCCCATTGCCAACTGTATAGGGCGAGCATCTCCGGCCAATCCTCGGGGCTGGCCTTGCGGTTTACCAGTGAGCAGATCGATTCGAGGCTATCGGACCATTCGGCATATTTGAGCCTGCGGTATGTCGGCCAATCGCCCTCGTAGCCGAGTTGAAGGTCCGTCGAATTGCTCTCGCCCAAATCGAGCTCATCTGCCGGCGTGCCAACCACGAGGTCTAGGCGATGAGAGCCTGGGCCGCCGAGCAGGGAATTGTTCTCGACCACAACTACATGGGCAGGCCTTTTCAAAAACCTCGCCACCCTGACTTCCAGCTGCTGGACCGAACCAGCTTGTGGCGCACGCGTCTTCGCGACGATCGGATATTGTGAATAGCGAAACGCCTGCCCATCGGGAAGCCCGAGAGCTTGATCGAGTTTTGGATAGCTCAGACCGGAAACGTCACGGGCCTCTTCAATCAACATTGCCGCGAATCGCGACAGAGCAAGTCGGAGCTTTCTTCCTTTGTTTGGTCCGATGTTCGCCATAACATCGACCTCCTCACGAAAAACTGGCCCATGCGGCCCGCTGCTTGAAATTCTACGATTGCCATTAGCTAAACCACAAGTAACTGGTGATCACGAATGGCGAAAGCAGACATGAATTTTCGGCAGGCATTTGCCAGGATGGCGCCTCAAGCCATTATCAATCGCGAGGAACTGGCGTCATTGCTCGCGACGACAGCGGGCGCGGTAACGCAGATGGCTTACCGAGGTGAGCTGCCGCCCACTGCTTTTCCCGGAAAGCGGCGCGCATGTTGGTTTGTGTCGGATATACGGGCGTGGCTCGACGATGTGGCCGCGAAGGCACATGTGTCGAGCACGCAATCTAACGATACCGAAGCAAAACGTCGCGTCGGCCGGCCGCGCCTCCCGTTGTCAGGAGAGATCTACTGATGGCCAAGTACCGCCCGATTTCGCCGGCGCAGGCTTGGCGATCATCAATATCGTGCGATCTGACAATCAGCGAGAGGTTTGGTGAGTACTACGCACTTACTAGCCCATTCACCAACACGATTGGCTGCTATCCGATCGTGCCGCGCATTGCCGCAGCCGAAATGGGGTTGTCCGTTGACGAGTTTACGAACGTCCTCGCCCGTCTCGGCGACCGCAGAATCGTCGTATTCCAAGATGGCTGGCTTTTGGTGAGAACTTGGTTCCTTCATAACCAATGGGAGGCGACCTTCGTGGGCAATGTGGCAAAAGCAGTTCGAAGAGAAGTGGCCTCGCTTCCCACGGCCTTGCATGACGAGTGGTTGATAGCGTGTCGGGATGCTGGCGTCCCGGAAGATACCTTACGACCTTTGGCGCACGTATCAAGCACGGCATGCACGATCGGTGGGCGTGACGTGAATCGCTTCGAAGTTGTCAGCGAGTCACTGGCAAGGGGATCGGGAGGGGCTTCAAAGGGGCTACCAAGGGGCTCCGAAGCGTTCGACAAGGGTGTTGCACACAACAACAACAACGACAACAAACCGAACTTGAACATAACGACAACGACAACCGCGTCGCGGTTTGCGTCGCTCATTTCTCCGCATGAGCCCATGCTCGACCAGCTATTCAAAGATATCGATGCAGCAACGAAGTCGAAGGTGATGCAGGAACTGGTCGGAGCATTGGATGCCGCGCGGCGGGGGAAGCGTCCTCCAATCGATAGTGTGCGCGCGTGGGTTGCTGATCTCATCAAAAAGGAAAAGCAAGGGCTGTTCTTTCCCGAATACGCGTCCCTGGACGCAGACATCGATTCCGAAGCGCTTCATCAGAGAGACGACAGTTCGCGCATTACTGCCGTCGGAAGCTTCGCGCTGAAAGAGGCGTTGCGCGGACTGAAGGGGGAGGGTCAATGATGGTGATTGATGTGCTGTCCTCTACCGCAGGGGGCAATCGGGCTTCTCGTTGCAAAGCGGCGGGAGCCGCCATCGAGGGGGAACCCCTCGCCTTTGATGGCAAACATGGAAGAGTCGCGCGGGAGCGCGACGGTGCCTTCCGGACGCTATGTCAATCGTGTATTGCGCAATACAGAACTCAAGGAACTTTCGTCAACGAAAGTCGCGAAGTGTCTTGTGATCTAAGGCAGGAAACACTTTCTTCTAGAAAGTGGGCGCAAACCGGAGGTTTGGCATGACTGAGTACACAACAATTCGAGTCCGCGTTTCTCGGGCGACGAGCTTGAAGCTTGCTGCCGCAGCGAGGCATCACGGATGCAGTAGCTCACAGCTTTTGAGGCTGATGCTTTCGAAGGTGTTGCATGACGAGCCGCCCGTGGCGTCTACCGTCAAACCTGCATCCGCCGAGAAGATTCAACTGAATATCCAGCTCACGCAGGATGAGCATTCGGCGCTTTGTGCCGCAGCGGCATCGGAAGGCCTGCGGCGCACCGAATGGGTCGTCAAGCTCATTCGCGCCACGCTTACGAGAAAGCCACAATTCAATCGCGCCGAGCTCGACGCCCTGATGGAATCGAACCGGCAGATAGCTGCGATCGGACGGAATCTCAACCAGATCGCGCGCAACATAAACATGGATCCGAATGCCAGCCGAAGCGTTACCGTCGAGCGCATCCGCGAATTGCTTGCGGAGATCGACGAGCACCAGGTCGAGGTTCGCATGTTGACCGACGCAAGCTTGAACCGCTGGAGCACGTCATCATGACGGAGCACGCGATCGAAAGATTATTCGATACGCTCGGCGTACTTGATTCGATGGACGCTGACGAACTTCGTCGATTGGTATCCGGCCAGTTGGGTAACCAGTCGGCGAAGCGTCTGCGCCTACCGAACCTGAATACACGAGCCAAGGGGCAACGCTCCTCCGCCGGGCAGAAAGGGGCTGCGCGAGCTGCTATCTCTCGCGTTGTTCACCGGGCTCCCGAGGTCATCGTCAAAGTGAGCAGCGTGGCTAAAACCGAGGGCCGGGTATGGTCGCACCTGACTTACATCACCCGAAATGGGCAGATCGTAGCTGAGACTGACGGGGAGCAGGAGCTCTCGGGAATCGACGATATTCGCCTGTTGCATGAGGACTGGGCTATGTGCCCTCGTAAGCGTCGGGCGAACGAGAAGCTCACCGTGAACATGGTGCTTTCGATGCCGGTCGGCACGAACGTTGAGCGATTGACCTCGGCCGCACGAACATTTGCCCGGCAGGCGTTTTCTGGGCACGAATATGCCTTCGTATTGCATACACCGGATACCGACCCGGATCACGATGCACCGCTGCACCCACATGTTCACATTTGCGTCAGGTCGAGGGCGGTCAACGGTCGTCGCCTTCTCCACGGTCCTACCGAGCTACAGGCGTTCCGGCAATTGTTCGCCGAGAAGCTTCGTGAGCAGGGCATCGAGGCCGCGGCCACGCCTCGCTCAGTACGCGGTGTGGTGCGCAAACCTAAGCGCCAAGCGATTTATCACGCTTCGCGTGGAAATGCTCAGCAGCAGCGCTCGAACGTTCAGTTGAGCAAGCTTCGCGAAGCTGCGAGGGCGGTGTTGAACGGCGAAAACGCCGATGGCACCTGGGAAGCGATTGCCACACGGCGGCAGGAGCAAATACGTAGGGAATGGCTGATGTTGTCGAGCGCACTCGAAACATCTGGCCGCCCGGATGACTCGATATTGAGTGGGGACATCAAACGCTTCGTCGATGGCATGCCGGCTCCTCACACTGAGAGGCGCGAACTCATGGATGCGATGAAGAAAGCGGCAGACAAGCGACGTGACATTGAGGCCGCTCATGTGCGCGATGCCTCTGATACCAGATCGGAGACCAGCTCGGGAGCAGGGCTAAAGGTGAGGATAACGCGAGCACAGGGAAGGGGGAATGATGATCTCGAACGTTGAGCTAGCGATGAATTGCGCAGCAATAGCGATCGCGATTTGCGGGTTCGGGCGAGCAATCCATGACGGGCGGCTATTCACCAACCCGGAACTGGATTGCCTACGCCTGATGGCGATCGTATGGGGGCTGTGTGCAATTGTTGTACAGCAGGGGGCGATCGTGTCCCTGAGCTTCGTCGGGCTGATGCTCATGGTGGACAAAGTAAGGCAGCCTCCCGACGACGGGCAAGCGGGGCGCTAAGCGCCCCGCATCTCTTGACGATATTGGCTTACAAGGAGTGAATGATGGCGGACATCATTGAAGCTGACGACTTGTTGACTTGGTACACGTCGCTCCAATCCACGGTGCATGGAATGGGGCAATGTATCGACTTGCTCCGGATGAACCCGAGCTATGACGATATAGCCACCATGATCGGTGTTTTTCATCGGCATCTCGACCACTTGCTGATCGACGGGTTTTCGAACGTCACGGAAAAGCTTCCTCGAAAAACTTTCGTCAACGAAAGTCCCGTGGGCCGGACGATGAATGGAGACGCGGCATGACCGTGACGATCTTCACCAACATAATGACGCACTTTCAAAGTGCAATCGAATCCTTTCTTGCCGTTGCAGTTCAGCGGACTATTAGTGCAATGCTACCCATAGTGACCACGTGCTTGGGCATCTACTTCATCCTGTATGCGTGGGCTGGCATCCGAGGCAAGGTGCAGGACTGGGGAAACGATATGGTATTTCGGACCATCAAAATCACCCTCATCCTGAGCATAGGGTTTTCGGTGTCGGGCTACGGGCAATACGTGCTGAATCCTGTCCTCAATCTCCCGAGCGATTTAACCAGTGCTGTTACAGGGCAGACAGCCGACTCGGTCGCAGGCCCGTCTATTCTCGACCAGCAACTCGGCCAGGCATGGAGCCTCGGACACAATGCGATGTCGAGCGGGTCACTGCTTACCTCAAACGGGATTTCATTCTATCTGACTGGCATCTTGTACTACGTCGCAGGCACCATTATGACGGCTTATGCTGCATACCTCATCCTGCTCTCTAAGGGCATGTTGACGGTGCTGCTGGCCTTTGGCCCGATCTTCATTGGGTGCCTGATTTTCGACGTGACTAAGCGGTTTTTCGACGCGTGGCTCGGGCTCATCGTCAATTACATTTTCGTCAACGTGTTCGCGGTAACCGTCCTGTCCCTAACGTTTGTTGCTTTTCAGGATTACATGAATAAGATGACGCCCGATTCCGGGTTAGGTGCCGCATTGGGATTGCTGGTCGTCGCGATCATCGACGTCCTCGTCATTATGGGAGTTCCGCAAGTTGCGTCTAGTCTCGCCGGCGGTGCACCTGTTGCAACTGGTTTCGGTAACTGGATCGTTTCGGCCGCAACAGGCGGAGCGTCACGGATACTCGCCAACAAAGCTGGGCAAGGATCGAGGTGGTTGGGTGGAAAGGCCGCAGCAGGCGTGACAACAGGTGCTAGAGCCGCTGCACAAGCCGCAACCAGTCGATTTCGCATGAACAGCGTCAAAGGGCTGTAATACGCGCTATTAGAGTCGCTAACACAACCTGGACATGCAGCCATGAAAGCCATATCCTGGCGTGATGTCCAGACGAAAAATCAGTAATGAACTATGGGCGGCGTTGGAGCCGCTGATTCCGTTGTTCGAGCCGTCGCCCAAAGGTGGCCGACGCCGCACGGTTGATGACCGTGCAGCATTGAACGGCATCCTGTATGTCCTGCAAACAGGCATCCCGTGGGAAGACCTGCCGCAGCAACTGGGTTTCGGCAGCGGGATGACATGCTGGCGACGACTGCGGGACTGGCAGGCCGAAGGCGTATGGGAGCAACTGCATCTGGCGATGCTTCGCCGGTTGCGTGAGCATGACCAGATTGATTGGGAGCGGGCGAGCCTTGATGCCGCTAGCGTTTCCAGCCCCCGGGGGGGCAGGAAACCGGCCCGAACCCGACAGACCGGGGCAAGCTCGGGTCGAAACGGCACATCGTCGTAGATGCACGCGGTATTCCTCTGGCCATCACGGTCACGGGTGCCAACCGCCACGACTCGATGGCGTTCGAGCCCACGCTCGATGCCATTCCGGCCGTCTCGGGCCTCAATGGCGCGCCCCGTAAGCGCCCAGACAAGCTGCATGCGGACAAGGGATATGACTTTGCACGTTGTCGGCATTATCTGAAGCAGCGCGGCATCACGGCACGTATCGCCCGACGCGGGGTGGAAAGCCGCGAGCGGCTCGGGCGGCATCGCTGGGTGGTCGAGCGCACGCATGCCTGGTTTGCCGGTTTCGGCAAATTGCGCATTCGTTTCGAACGGCGTCTCGACATTCATATGGCGTTGCTTTCCCTGGCGGCTGCCGTTATCTGTTCACGCTTCGTTGACGACTTGTGTTAGCGACTCTTAGTCGATTCCATCTTAGGGGGTGTCAATTGAAGCGACTCACCTGTTTCGTTTTTGTGCTGAGCATTGCTGTTGTTCTTTGGGGATGCAAGCAACACTCGCCGGAGACGCTTGAGGGCGAGTACGGCGCCACACAGAACGGAAAGCTCGTGCCGCTGATTAAGGTCGAGAAAACCGGCGTCGGTTATGTTTTTGACGATTACCACAATGGGGCATGGCGACGGGGTGATGTCGCCGAACCGATGACTAAAGACGAGTTTGCAAAGCTGACGGGGACTACCGTCGATGGTTCGTTTATCGGACTGAAGTCCAAGGTGGCAGTGGTCGCTAGAGTTCAGCCTGGTTTTACGGCAGGGAAATTCAAGACGTCAACGGGTTACCTGATGGTATTCATGTTCGGTCCCGTCGAGTTGACTAAGCTATAGCAAATACAAGGATGAGGGACTTTGAACGCCGACACGTCCCTGCATCCAGCTTCCCTTTGCTTGCCTCGCACTCCCGCGCGAGCCCGACGAACGAAACCAGCTATTGCAGAGGCGAGGGGTACCCCCTCGTTAGCGGCTCCCGCCGCAAAGGCTGGGCACTCGTCGAGACTGTCGCGCGGTACGTTACGATACGATTGATACGTTATGTTATGAAATCGCGGATGCCATTAGCTGAATCTCACGATATAAGTCACGCGCTCGAAGTCAAGCTCGATCTGGGCTCTAGGGCGCGCGCACGATTCCGGCAAGAGGCCGAGGATTCGTGGCAGGCGTTTCGGACGACCGGCCTTCACCTGACAGGAGGCGAGGTATACGCATGGCTCGACACTTGGGGCACGGACACAGAAAAGGCAGTGCCTGAGTGCCACAATTGATTACGGGTGAAGTCGTGCGGATTGCACGGCTGTTACAGGGATGAGATGCACCGTGAACACTATCCGCACCGATGCAGACGTCTATCGGGAGGCTAAACAGCTTACGCTGGACGAGCAAATCGAGCTTGCTCGCCATGCCGCTACAGGGGGCAGCGCGTGACGCTTTCGCGCGTTTTCGACGGCTCGCGACGGTGCTAGCTTAGATCTGGCCTCACGTATTGAACGCTCGGGCACGGGCTCTGCACGGTTCTGGATGCACTTGGAAAGCAATTACGAGCCTTGGCAGGCGGAGCAGCGCGCATAGTCTCGCGAGAGGCCGCTAGCGACAAACCGTACATCAAGGTATTGTGCACATCGTCGCGCTACATTAGCCATTTTCAGCCTACGGATTTGCTTGCATAGCTATCCAGCAGTAAATTGAGTATGAAGTCCGACGCGACGTCCTGGTGACTGTCGTCAATCGAAATCAGCCCGTTACGGCTTAGCTCAATAGCATGTGTTGTCGGTCCAAAAGGATGCTCAATCCTGATTTTGTCGACGCTTATGGCGCTATCTCCAAAGAAACGCTTTAGATCCGAAGCGGCGTTCTTACTAGAGATCACATCGATCTTCGCTGTGGAATCCGGTGTGAGCTTGAGTTGAGACGCTTTGACGCGTGTGAGACGTGCCATCGTGGAATTTTTTCGCAATAAGCCAAAAATTTCCAAAAGCGGTAATTGCACCTCGGAGACTGACAGGCCGTTGGCAATGTCAGCTAAAGCAGCTACAAGCGTCCGAAGTGTTCTGGGAGGAGAATTAACCTCCATTAGATACGATGAAACTCCATTTTCTGTCGAAAATGCGATAAGCTGAAAGTCTATCGACGAATACCTTGTCGTCTCAATGCTAGTGCTTACTCCAAAGGGATCGGTGATGATTTCGATGGATGCAATTTTCTCAGAGAATTTGGCTTTGAGTCGCCGTCCATCTCGAAAAGACAAATCAAATCCATGCCCGATTCTCTCGTCGAATTGAGCGGCGCGAATTGCGGCTACTAGAGCTTTATGTGCGCAGTCAACCTCAATTTTAAGCCATTTAGCCCTCTGCATCGTTATCCCCAATTAAGTTTGCTAATGTGGATCGCGCTGCTAATTCGATCAATTTCCCGAGGCGATACTCTTCCTCGTTGGTGAAGCCGGTTCTATTTTTGGAGAATTCGTACCCTTCTAGGTGTCTGTAAAATCCTCTTGGTAGATAGGTAAACCCGCTGCAATCATCGGGTGATGAAAATTGAGCTTCGAACTCGTAAAGGTCGGAATCGATTTGGCCATTTTTGCTTGTCCAAACGATCTTGCTGATATAGAAACCTTTATTTTCTAAAAGCTTCAATTCATCCGAGTGAAGAACTCCTTGGCCTTTTAGTGAAGCTTTTGAGATGTGAATACCGGTAGAGACTTTTTCAGAATCATCATCGTCATCGTCTTCTTCCACGCGAGGATGGGAGACATACACATCAGATACGTCGGCAAGATGATGTCCGTCTATCGATTTGATGAGATTGGTAAAGAACGAACTTTTTTGTTTTGCGGAAAAATTGGGTGGCAATTCAATATCGTCAAATTCAAGATCCTTTCCGCTCTTTTCGCTAGCAGTTTTTCCGAGTTGATCAATCCATTCCCGGACATCTTCATTATGAGGTCCATGGAAAACAAGGTCGTCACCTTCCCGCTGTACTGAGATCATGGCAGTTCGATTGACAACTTGCCGAAATTCGCTCTTGTTGAATTGAAGCTTTTGGTATTTGACTTCTATATCGAGGCGATTTCCTTTTGTGGCGTAGACTTTTACCACTGCCCCCGATTGTTCGAGATTGGCTTTTAGTTCGTGCGCGCTCGATTCGAATGTCGAAATTGGTACGTCGGTCGTAATCCGAGTGCTGGATATTTTTTCGTGATGAACTTGGCTGCCGAAAATTCTGGCAAGCCGATCGTAATCCAGATAGTCATGTGATAATCGGGAGAAATGTAATGCAAGACTCTTTCGGCTGGAGTCCTTCGAAATCAAAATTCCCCTGCTTAGAAATAGCTCTCGAAGATCGGAATTTGTTACGGTTTTTTGGTTGAGCGCATCATTAATTGACTTGTCGCTTGCGCTAAAAATCGTTCCGCCTCGCATCATCGCTCCCAGCCAATATCTGTTCTTGAAAACGAATATCTATAAATTTCAACTATTTCCAGTTCGATCGACTCTAGTCTGCTGAGCTTATGTTGATCAAATCCCCACTCTTGAGCATATAAAGAAATTGCCCGTTTAAAATTACTGCGAGGATCGCTTCCTGGGGTGCGGTGTGCGATTCTAACTCTTATTTTATGTTGACCATCTAAAATTTGATATCCGGAGAGCACATCGAGAAAATATGCAAATTCCTCTGCGGAATCGCCAGGTCTGTTATAGTAAATAACGTAGCCCTCTGGATATCGAATTTCTGCTTCACCCGTCGATTCGTTAAACTTCTTGACCTGGTCGTGACGAATAATTAAATATGGGCCAGCTAGCATTTCAGCGGTGGCAGGGCGTTCGAATTCTGCTCCGCTTGCTTTGTGTAGTCTCAGATCTGGATAAAAGAATTCATAGTTTTTCTCGGGAAAGGAGCCCTCGGTATGCAATCGGTGAGCGTCAGTGACAATCGTGGTGAGGTAGCTGATTAAGCTGGGCTCGACAACATGAATTACCTGGCCGTCAGCTATTGGGAGGGTTTCTAATTTAATGGGCGTTTTATCCGAGGCGCCTCGGCGTCTTACAGGGGTTGAAAGAAGATCATAGAAAGACTTGTCGAATTCCGCGTCATGGTTGTAAACGAACAGCATGCCGCGGACTTCGTAAGGCAAATCTCCTAAGGTGTGGTATCGACCTTGCCATTCGTCGGAAACGCGCGCGCAATCAATCGTCAACGCAAGCGACTTTAGAGCGGCAAATATGCGATTGGCGTCGATGCTGCCGCTTGCATAGCTTTTTAGGTCGGTGTTTAGGTAGATGATTTTATTGAGATATGGGTCCGTGTACCAGAAAACGGCATCGACGGGATGCGTATGGTTATCTTTACTTGGGGCATGCGCTGCGGTCTTCACGCAATCGAAGTTCAGATCAGGAAGGGGAATCCTTTTCCAACGGAACCATCCCAAAATCTCATCCGATACGTAGGCTGCCATCTTCGCGATAGCACTGGTCTCACCGGCCAAGGACGTTCTCCTACTTGTAAGTTATTGTTACATTGTCATGGTAGCTGAAAAAGGGGCGTTTATGGCCTGCCGCACAAGCCCCTTGTGGCTCGAAGATCGTCCAACGATCGGTGAGGTTACTAAGCAGAGTGGAGTTGCGAAGTATTCGCGACTCCACATCGGGACAATGCTACCCCAATTTCTCAAGAAGGCTCTCCGGCCGCAGATGTGTATATCTTTTGAGCATCTGCATCGATTTATGGCCGGTAATGCTCGCAACCTCCATTGGGTGCAGGCCTTTTTCGAAGAAGCGGCTTGCCGCCTCGTGGCGCAGATCATGCCATCGAAGGGAGCTTGCTGCCGGATCGTCGAGGCTCGCTTTCTTCAACGTTCGCTTCCAGATGCAGATCACCGCATTGGCGCTGGTGTTGAAGACTCGTCCAGCCAGTTTCTCTGGGGCTACGTTGGCAGGACCAGATAGGGAGCGGTGTGCGCGTGCTTCAGGGTTTTCTGCGATGGCCGCAAGGAGGCGAAATATAGCGACGGCCCGTCTAGAAAGTGGCAGAGCTGCCGGGACCCCCTTGTTCTCCGCGCCGCGAGCATCGGGGGGAAAGCGGAGGAGGCGATTGTCAAGATCAAGCCATTCCCATCGCACACTGAATAGCGCGCCTTGGCGCAGGCTGGTTTCGATCGCCAACTCAAAGGCAGGCGCCGCCCAAGGATTGGCACTGGCCGAGAGGAGCGCGTGCAGTTTTTCGAATTCGCCGGGGCGTAAGCGTCGATCTCGTGCCTCGCTGCCGGACGGTTTGCGAATGTTTTTCAAGGGGTTCATCAGCGCTTCCATGCCCCATTCTTTGCGGGCGATTTCGAAGAGATGGCTGATAACTTGGAGTTCGAGCCGAATGGTGTTTTCTGCGCGCCCTGCTGCCCTGCGTTCGTCTCGATACTTCGCGAAATCGGCGCCGCGCAAGTTGGCTAGAGTTCGATGCGCAAGGTGGTTGTCGATCCAGCGTTGGATGCGTCGATTTTCTTGATAGGGGTGGCGCTTCTCGGGGACGATTTCGCGCCGGTAACGCTCCAGCGCTTCACGGAGCGTCGTTCGTTCGGCTTCGGTGCGATCGACGTACGCCCCACTATCCATCTCCGACTCCACCCTCCTAGCCCATTGCTGCGCCTGCTGTTTGGTGTCGAACGATCGATAGACGGGCTTGTAACCGCGTCGGCGGATTTCGGCGCGCCAGTAGGCGCCGCGCTGGCTGATATAGGCCATTTCCAGACTCCATGCGAAAGATTGAGTTCGCTTGGTCTGGATTCTTCCGTTCCGGCAGTTTTCCGGCAAAGGCCAGTTTTTGACGCCTGCGCACGCTGGCTATAGACGAAAAAAAAGCACCACGATTTCTCGTAAGTGCTTGATTTTCTACAGCTAAATTCGGTGGTGGGGCGTGAGTGACTCGAACACTCGACCTACGGATTAAGAGTCCGCTGCTCTACCAACTGAGCTAACGCCCCCAACAGAAGAAAGATTATGCATGGGTATTTCGGTCTTGGCAAGCCCTTTCTGCAAATTTCCTGAAAATACTTCGTCACGTCCCCGCCGGCCCTGCGTGCGGTAGCGAGCGATCGCAGTTGGCGCGCTCCCGGTATGATGACGTCCACATCTGTTGCGCGGCGGTCGCGCAACATTCTCTGGACTTCCGAAGATGGACGAAAACGCAGTCCGCGAATTGCTGGATCGCCTGCTGGCCCCGTGGGTCCGCTCGCTCGGTCTGGTCCCCGTATCGATCGGCGACGACAGCGTCACGATGCGCCTGCCGTTTTCCGGCGAATTCCGTCATTCGGGCGGCATCATCTGCGGGCAGGTGTTCACGGCCGCGGCGGACACCGCGATGGTGGTGGCGATCTCGGCCGCGCTCGGCGAGTTCCGGCCGATGACCACCGTATCGCTGAACACGAATTTCATGCGCCCGGTGCGCAAGGGCGACGTGCTCGTCACCGCGCGCGTGCTGCGGATGGGCCGCAACCTGGTGTTCGGCGAAGTCGAGCTGTTCGACGAGGACGGCAAGATGGCCGTCCATGCGACGTCGACCTACGCGCTCGTCGGCTGAGCGCCGCGATGTTCGACCAGATCGTATTCGCGGGCGGCGGCAATCGCTGCTGGTGGCAGGCCGGCTTCTGGGACGTTGCCCGGCCGGCGCTCGGCTTGCGTCCGCGCGTGATCGCCGGTATCTCGGCCGGCGCGGCCACCGCCTGCATGCTGTATACACGCGACGCCGCGTGGGTGATGCGCTATTACGAGGAAGCGCTGCGCCACAACCGCAAGAACGCGTACTGGGGCAACCTGTTCGGGCGCGAGCCGGTGTTTCCGCATTACCGGATCTATCGTCAGGCGCTGCTCGACATCTATGGCGAGCCGTTCGCGAAGCTCGCCGACGCGCCGGAGATCCGCATCGGCGTGTCGCACGTGCCGCGCTGGCTCGGCGCGCGCAGCGCGGTCGCGGCGGGCCTCGTCGCATACAACATCGAAAAGTACGTGCGCAAGACGCTGCACCCGACGCTCGGGCGCAGGCTCGGCTTCCGGCCCGAGTTCGTGCGCGCGCAAGCATGCGCGAGCGTCGAGGAACTCGCCGACCTGATCCTGCAGTCGTCGTGCACGCCGCCGTTCACGCCGGTGCTGCGCCGCGGCGGCCGGCCGGTGCTCGACGGCGGCATGGTCGACAACGTGCCGGTCGACGCGCTCGACGCATCGCCGGGCGACGTGCTGGTGCTCGTCACGCGGCTGTATCCGCGCCCGCAAATGTTCACGGTCGCGCACGGCGACCAGCGACGGCTGTATGTGCAGCCGTCGAGCAAGGTGCCGATTTCGAGCTGGGATTACACGAGTCCGTCGCAGATGCTGCATGCGTACGACCTCGGGCGGCGCGACGGCGAGCATTTCCTCACGCGCGTGGTCGCGATGACGGGCGGCCGCGTGGCTGCCTGAGGGCGGAAAGGAAGAGCGAGCGCGGCCCGCTTCGGTCAGCGTACGCGGCGCGGCGTCAGTGCTTCCGGGTTGACGACGCTCGACAGGTCGCCCTGGTCGAACGCGAGGATGTTGCGGAACGCCGCGCTGAAGTAGAGCTCGTAGCTTTCGCGCTCGACGTAGCCGATGTGCGGCGTGCAGATCACGTTTTCCATGCGCAGCAGGCTGTAGCCCTGCAGGATCGGCTCGCTCTCGAACACGTCGATCGCGACCATCCCCGGACGGTTGTGCGACAGCGCGTTGACGAGCGCGTTTTCCTCGAGCAGCTCGGCGCGGCTCGTGTTGACGAGCAGCGACGTCGGCTTCATCCGCATCAGGTCTTCCTGCGTGACGATCCCGCGCGTGTCGTCGTGCAGGCGCAGGTGCAGCGACAGCACGTCGCTCTGCTCGAACAGCGCTTCGCGGCTGTCGGCGGCCGTGTAGCCGTCGGCGCGCGCGGCCTCGAGCGAATGCTCGCGGCCCCAGATCAGCACGTTCATCCCGAACGCCTTGCCGTAACCGGCGACCAGCCGGCCGATCTTGCCGTAGCCCCAGATGCCGAGCGTCTGGCCGCGCAGCACCTGGCCGAGACCGAAGTTCGGCGGCAGCGCCGACGTCTTCAGCCCCGACTGCTGCCACGCGCCCTGCTTCAGGTTCGCGACGTATTGCGGGATGCGGCGCTGGGCGGCCATCACGAGCGCCCAGGTCAGTTCGGCCGGTGCGATCGGCGACCCGGTGCCTTCGAGCACCGCGATGCCGCGGTCGGTACACGCGTCGAGGTCGATGTGGCTCGAGATGCGGCCGGTCTGGCTGATCATCCGCAGGTTCGGCAGCTTGGCGAGCAATTGCGACGAAATCGGCGTGCGCTCGCGAATCAGCACGAGCGCCTCGACTTCCGCGAGACGGCTCGCGAGTTGCCCCAGGCCGCGTACCGTGTTGTTGAAGACCTTCACGTCGTGCTCGGCGAGCATCTCGAAGCAGTTCAGCTTGCGGACGGCGTCCTGGTAGTCGTCGAGGATGGCAATTTTCATGATCAGCGGGAGTCGCGCGTTGAAAGCGGCAGTGGCGGCGGCGCACGTCGCGCACCCGTCCCGCCCGGCCGGGGCCGACATGATGCTACGTCGGCGCACGGCGTGGGGTCTTTTTAACAGGTTGTTACGCTCCGCCGCAATCGGCGCTGGCCTGAGCCGGCGCCGCCCCCATCGGACGCGGCCGAGTGCGATGTTGTGTCGCATCAGACACGTCCTTTCTGATTCGGCCGCTTACCGGACGAGGTTCACCCAATTGTTGCTCCAATCAGAATAATTGGATCATCCATTCGCGATGACTGAGGATTTTTGACTATTTTTATCGTCAACCGCGGCCCTGTTGAGCAACTCTGCATCATTTCCGCTGTCGTAGGAGAATTACGCATTTGCTTCAACTTTTTGAAGTTGTAACAGCGGCAGGAGTCGTTTATGGATCATTTGCAGTCGATGCGCGTGTTCGTCAAGGTTGCGGATCTCGGCAGTTTCGCGCGGGCCGCGAGTGCAATGGATATCTCCAACGCGGTCGCGACGCGTCACGTCGCCGATCTGGAAGGCCGGCTCGGCACGCGGTTGCTGAACCGCACCACGCGCAGCCTTTCGCTGACGGAGTCGGGCCAGGTCTATCTGGAGCGGGCACGCCAGATTCTCGATGAACTCGAGGATGTCGAGCAGATGGTCGTCGCGCGCAATCACGAGCCGGTCGGCACGCTGCGCATCGTCGCGCCGGTCGTGTTCGGGCTGCACAATCTCGCGCCCGTCCTGCAGTCGTACACCGAGAATTTCCCGAAAGTGGTGCCGGATCTGACGCTGGTTGATCGGCAGGTCGATCTCGTCGAGGAAGGCTTCGACGTCGGCATCGTCGTCACGCGCCAGATGCGCAGCGCGAGCATCGTCACGCGGCGGCTCACCACGGGCTGCATGACCGTGTGCGCGACGCCGAGCTACCTGGAAAAGCACGGCGTGCCGACCCACCCGGAACACCTCGCCGAGCATCCGGCGCTGAGCTTGCCGACCGAATACTGGGGCGACGAGCGCGTGTTCACGGGGCCCGACGGCGAAGTGCGCGTGCGCCCGACCAACGTGATCGTCGCGAACAACACGGCGATGCTGCGCCAGTTCGCGCTGCTTGGAATGGGCGTCGCGATCCTGCCGAGCTACCTGATCGGTAGCGACATCGCGCGCGGCGCGCTGGTGCGGCTGCTGCCGGATTTCCGGCTGCCGCAGGTGGAAATCAACATCGCGTATCCGAGCCGGCGCCATCTGCCCGCGAAGGTGCGCACGTTCATCGATCACCTCGTCGAGTATTTCAGCCACTCGACCGACGCGATGATGGGCGAACAGTGGGCCGCACAGGGGGCCGCGCCCGCGCCGATCGGCGTCGAGATGCGTGCCGAGCCGCCCGAATCGACCGACCCGAACCTGCAGCCGCGCCTCGCGCGTTCGACGCGCGCGCGCGTTGCGGTGCCGTCGCCGCTGTAACTCACGTCGCGGCGGTCGCGCACCGGCACGGCCACCACCAAGAAAAAACGCGGATCGAGCGATCGATCCGCGTTTTTTTTATCACCGCGTTGACGGGCGTTCGCCCGGCGCATGACGCGCCGGCGGCCGGAGCATCACGAGCCCGTCTTGCGCGCCGTCGTCTTGCGGGCGGCGGTCTTGCGGGCCGGTGCCGGCTTCTCGTCGGCGCCTTCCGTCACGGTTTCGGCGTCCTTCGTCGCCGATTTTGCCGTCTTCTTCGCGGCGGCGGCCTTCGGCTCCTTCTTCTCGAACTCGAAACCGATCTTGCCGTCCGGCTGCTTCACGAGGAAGGCCTTGAAGTTGCGGCCCGTGCGCGACGACTTGAAGTTCGGCAGCAGATCCGTGCGGCCGTCGGCCAGCAGCTTCGCCATCTGCTCGCGCGTGATTTCCTGCTGCAGGATCACCTTGCCCGAACGGAAGTCGCAGGTCTTCGGATTCGCGACCGAGTGCTCGCACACGTAGCTCATCCCGTGCTCGAACACGCGGCCCTTGCACTTCGGGCACGCGCCGACCGGTTCCTGCGCGGAGAAGTCGGGCGCCTCGCCTTCCTCGCCGCCCTGGTCCTGGCCGAAGTCGAACTCGAGCTTGTAGTTCTTCGTTTCGTCGTCGAACGACAGCTTGAGGATCGCCGAGAACGGACGGCCCATCTTGCTGCGGAAGCCGGACAGCGGGCCGATGGTCTTCTCCCGCAGCAGCTCCTCGACTTCGGCGATCTCGAACTGCCGGCTGCCCGGAATCTTCGAGATCGAGAAGTCGCACTTCGTGCACGCGAAGCGGCGGTAGTTTTCCTTCACTTGTCCGCCGCAGTTCGGGCACGGCGTCTCGAGCGTCGCGTAATCGCCGGGGATCGTGTCGGAATCGTATTCCTTCGCGCGCTTGACGATCTGCTGCGTCATGCGCGCGATTTCCTGCATGAACGCGTCGCGCCCGAGGTTGCCGCGCTCCATCTGCGACAGCTTGTATTCCCATTCGCCGGTGAGCTCGGGCGCGGTCAGCTCCTTCACGCCGAGCCCGCGCAGCAGCGTCATCAGCTGGAATGCCTTCGCGGTCGGGATCAGTTCGCGGCCTTCGCGCACGAGATATTTTTCGCCGAGCAGGCCTTCGATGATCGCCGCGCGCGTCGCCGGCGTGCCGAGGCCCTTCGCGGCCATCGCCTCGCGCAGCTCGTCGTCCTCGACGAGCTTGCCCGCGCCTTCCATCGCGGACAGCAGCGTCGCTTCCGAGTAGCGTGCGGGCGGCTTCGTCACGAGCGCGACCGCCGCGATCTCGTCCGTCTTCACCTTCTCGTCCTTCTGCACCGGCACGAGGTTCGCGTCCGCGCCTTCGGCGTCGCGGCCGTACACCTGCAGCCAGCCCGGCTCGACGAGCACCTTGCCTTCGGTCTTGAAGTGATGGCCGGCGACTTCGGTGATCCGCGTCGTGACGCGGAATTCGGCTGCCGGGAAAAACACCGCGAGGAAGCGCTTCACGACCATGTCGTACAGCTTCTGCTCCGGCTCGGACAGCGACTTCGGCGCCTGCAGCGTCGGGATGATTGCAAAGTGGTCGCTGATCTTCGAGTTGTCGAAGATCCGCTTGTTCGGCTTCACCCAGCCCTTGTCGAGCACCTGCTTCGCGTGCGGCAGGTAGTTGTGGCTCTCCTTGAGCATCTCGAGCGTGGACTGCACCGTCGAGAGGTAGTCTTCGGGCAGCGCGCGGGCATCGGTACGCGGGTACGTCAGCACCTTGTGCTTTTCATACAGTGCCTGCGCGAGACCGAGCGTGTTTTTCGCGGAGAAGCCGAAGCGGCTGTTCGCCTCGCGCTGCAGGCTCGTCAGGTCGAACAGCAGCGGCGACAGCTGGGTCGACGGCTTCGATTCCTCCGACACCGTGCCGATCTGGTCGCGGCACGCGGCGACGATCGTTTCGGCGGCCGGCAGGCTCCAGAGGCGCGAGTCGCGCTTTTCCGGATCGAATTCGTCGCGCTTGAATTTCGGGTCGAACCACTTGCCTTCGTAGAAACCGCCGGCGCATGCGAACTCGGCCTTCACTTCCCAGTAGTCGCGCGGGACGAAACGGCGGATTTTCTCTTCACGTTCGACGACGATCGACAACGTTGGCGTCTGAACGCGACCGACGGTCGTCAGGAAGAAGCCGCCGCCCTTGCTGTTGAACGCGGTCATCGCACGCGTGCCGTTGATCCCGACGAGCCAGTCGGCTTCCGAGCGGCAACGCGCGGCGTCGGCGAGCGGTTGCATGTCCGAGTCGCTGCGCAGATGCGCGAAGCCGTCGCGGATGGCCTGCGGCGTCATCGACTGCAGCCACAGGCGCTGAACCGGCTGCTTCGCCTTCGCGTGCTGCACGATCAGGCGGAAGATCAGCTCGCCTTCGCGCCCCGCGTCACATGCGTTGATCAGGCGATCGATGTCCTTGCGCTTCATCAGCTTGGTCAGGACTTTCAGGCGCGACTCGCTTTTTGCGATCGGGTTCAGGTCGAAATGCGGCGGAATGACGGGCAGATGAGCGAAGCTCCATTTTCCGCGCTTGACCTCGTACTCTTCCGGGGCGGCGATTTCGAGCAGGTGGCCGACCGCGGACGAAAGGACGAATTCGTCGCTCTCGAAGTATTCGTCATGCTTGGTAAAGCCGCCCAAAGCGCGCGCGATGTCGTTCGCGACAGAAGGCTTTTCCGCAATGATCAGTGCTTTGGACATGACAGATGTGTGTTGGTAGACCGGGTTCGCCGGTGTGGGTCCCTTTTACGACGGCTTTATAGCACACGCTGCGGCGACGGCGGCGCGGCGTGCAAAAAGCGGCTCATCATAGTGGGGGGCCGCAACGGCGGCAAGCGCCCGGCACGGCGGCGCGCGCAATGGCGCGAAAAGCTGCCGGGTCGGTGCGTGGCTTACGCCTCTACATTCAGGACGTTGCGCAATTTCGGTGCGTGCGGCGCGCCGGGCACGGCGCTCAGGTCGGACAGCATTCGTTCGACGATTGCCGCGTGCGGCAGCACCGTGCCGAAGAAGCGCGCGGTGTTCGCGTCCTCGATCAGGATCGTCGGGAAATTCTCGACGTCGAGATCGTCGAGCCGGTCGGCATGGGTTTCGACGTCGATCCACGCGAAGCACACGTCGGGATGGGCGTCGGCGAGCTGGTCGAAGGCCGTTCGGTAGTCGCGGCAGGTGCCGCACCATTCGGCGCACAGGCAGGCGACGAGCAGCGTATCGGGATCGGCGAGGCGCTCGGCGATCCGATCGGCATCGGTGTCGAGATTCAGCGCGGGCATGGAATTCCTTGGGTAGCATCGGCGGCACGGCCGCCTCTATGCGGGGGAATGTAGCACGCCGGACGCGGGCGGGGTGGGCGTTGCGTCAAGCCGCGCAAAGCGTCCGCCGGGCATGCTGGCGACCCGCCCGGCCAGTTCGAGCGCGAGCAGCGCCCGGTGCAGCGCGTCGTCGGAAAGGGCGGTGTGCTCGGCGAGCCATTCGTAGGTCACGGGGCCGTATCCCAGCGCGGTGAGCACGGATCGTTCGGCCGGGTCGCCGGGCGGCGCGGCATCGATCTCGGCGGAGGCGACGGCTGGCGCAGCGGGGTCCGTTTTGCCGGCCTGCTCGCCCGTACCGCGCCCTGCGGTTTCGGCTGTTTCTTCTTTATCGGGGCGCGAACGCGAATTCGTCGTGGCGCGGGCTGCAGGAGTCGCCGGTTCGCCCAGCCCGTATTCCTCCAGCACGTCGAGCGGTGTCGCAGTGAGCTTCGCGCCGTCGCGGATCAGCGCGTGGCAGCCTTGGGCAAGCGGCGCGTGGATCGAGCCCGGCATCGCGAATACGTCGCGGCCGAGCTCGTTCGCAAGGCGGGCAGTGATCAGCGAGCCGGAGCGCGGCGCGGCTTCGACGACGAGCACACCGAGCGCGAGCGCGGCGATCAGCCGGTTGCGCTGCGGGAAATGCGACGCCCGCGCGGGTGTGCCGAGCGGCCATTCGGAAACGATCGCGCCGCGTGCGGCAATTTCGTGCGCGAGGGCGCGGTGCCGTGCCGGATAGACGAGATCGGCACCCGTCGCGATCACCGCGATCGTGCCGGCGCGGCCGTCGAGCCCGCCGCGATGTGCGGCCCCGTCGATGCCGAGCGCGAGGCCGGAGACGACCGCGAGGCCCGCATCGGCGAGCGCCTGCGAGAAGCGCGTGGCATCTGCGAGCCCCTGCGGCGTTGCGTGGCGGCTGCCGACCACGGCGAGCCCGCGTGCGTGCAGCAGGTCGAGCCTGCCCTTTACATATAGCAGCGGCGGCGGATCGTGAAGGTCGCGCAAGCGCGACGGATAGACGGGGTCGCCGAGCGTGACGATCGCGTTGCCCGGTGCATCGAGCCATGCGAGCGCGGCGTTGGTGCGCGCGTCCAGGTCGCTCCGCTCGCTTGCGCGTACCGCACGCGCGACCGCCGCGCTGCTCGCCGCGCCGATGGCCTGGTCGGATGCGCGCAGCAGCGCCGCCGGCGAGCCGAATGCGTCGAGCAGCGCGTGCAGCGCGGCAGGCGACAGGCCCGGCGCCTGCGCGAGCTGGAGCCACGCGCGCAACGTCGAGGGCGTCAGCGCTTGCGGCGACATGAGGTTCCCCTCGAATGCGACGGCCAGCGGACCGCGTGGCGCCATGATAAAATTTTCATCATCCGAAATACTCGACAGGGCCGTGCGCACGAGCGTCCGGCCAATTGCAGGAGGCAGACCTGCGGCATTGACATGCCGCGCGTCAGCCTCATCTTCATTGCATCCCGGCGGCGGCGCCAGCCGGCCGGATGGCCGATGCGGCACGTCGCTCCACCGAATACCGAACACCATGGCTTTGCTGAACATTCTTCATTACCCCGACAAGCGGCTGCACAAGGTCGCCAAGCCCGTCGACAAGGTCGACGACCGGATCCGCAAGCTCGTCGCCGACATGGCCGAAACCATGTACGCGGCACCGGGCATCGGCCTCGCGGCGACGCAGGTCGACGTGCACGAGCGCGTGATCGTGATCGACGTGTCCGAGGAGAAGAACGAGCTGCGCGCGTTCATCAATCCCGAGATCATCTGGTCGAGCGACGCGAAGCAGGTCTACGAGGAAGGCTGCCTGTCGGTGCCCGGCATCTACGATGAAGTCGAGCGTCCCGACCACGTGCGTGTGCGCGCGCTCAACGAGCACGGCGAGACCTTCGAGCTCGACTGCGAGGGCCTTCTGGCGGTGTGCGTGCAGCACGAGATGGATCACCTGATGGGGCGTGTGTTCGTCGAATACCTGTCGCCGCTGAAGCAGACCCGTATCAAGACGAAGATGAAGAAACTCGAACGCGCGATGTGACGCGCGTGTGCCCAGCCCGATCCCGAACGCTGTCATGACCCATACGTTGCGCGTGATTTTTGCCGGCACGCCGGAATTTGCCGCGGCCGCACTCGCCGCGATCCACGAGGCCGGTTTTCCGGTGCCGCTCGTGCTGACCCAGCCCGATCGCCCCGCCGGGCGCGGGATGAAGCTGCAGGCGAGCGCCGTGAAGCGCTATGCCGTCGAGCACGGCATGCCCGTCGCGCAGCCGCCGTCGCTGCGCCGCGCGGGCAAGTACCCGCAGGAAGCCGCCGATGCGATCGAGCTGCTGCGCACGACGCCGCACGACGTGATGGTGGTCGCCGCATACGGGCTGCTGCTGCCGCAGGAAGTGCTCGACATTCCGCGCGCGGGCTGCATCAACATCCACGCCTCGCTGCTGCCGCGCTGGCGCGGCGCCGCGCCGATCCATCGCGCGATCGAGGCCGGTGACGCCGAGACGGGCGTCACGCTGATGCAGATGGACGTCGGCCTCGACACCGGCGCGATGATCGAGGAAGCGCGCGTCGCGATCGCGCCCGACGATACGACCGCGACGCTTCACGACCGGCTGGCCGCCGACGGCGCGCGGCTGATCGTCGACGCACTGGTGCGGCTCGAGCGCGACGGCACGCTGCCTGCCACGCCGCAGCCGGCCGACGGCGTGACCTACGCGGAAAAGATCGGCAAGCACGAAGCGGCGCTGGACTGGCGCAAGCCGGCCGACGTACTCGCGCGCCAGGTGCGCGCGTTCGACCCGTTCCCGGGCGGTGTCGCGATGATCGACGGCGCGGCAATCAAGCTGTGGGCGGCCGAGCCCGTGGCGACGCACGACGGGCTCGTCGACACGGCGCCCGGCACGATCGTCGACGCTGCGCCGGAAGGCGTGGTCGTCGCATGCGGCAGCGGCGCGCTGCGCGTCACGCAACTGCAGAAGCCGGGCGGCAAGCGGCTGCCCGCGCGCGAATTCCTGGCCGGCTCGCCCCTCGCCGCAGGCCAGCGCTTCGCGTTGCCCGACGGGTCTTGAGCGCCATTCGACCCGACCTGCCGGTCGCGCGCAATCGGCCGGATGGCCGAGTCGCGCGGCGCGACAGGCGCGCGTAGAATTTCCGTGCGCTCTCCGGTTTCGAGGTTTTCATGCTTGGCATTACCCATTTCGGCTTCTTCGTGCTGGCGGTTTTCCTGCTGAACATCACGCCTGGCCCCGATACGGCGTACATCGTCGGCCGCAGCGTCGCGCAGGGCCGTGGCGCGGGGCTGATGTCCGCGCTCGGTATCTCCGCCGGTTGCTGCGTGCACGCGCTTGCGTGCGCGTTCGGCCTGACCGCGCTGCTCGCGGCGTCGGCGGCCGCGTTCACGGTGATCAAGCTGGTCGGTGCCGCTTACCTGATCTACCTCGGCGTGCGCATGATCCTCGCGAAGCAGGCCGCCGCGCCGGCGGGCGCCGAGGCCGCGCGGGCCACGGCCGCGAAGCCGCTGCGCCAGCTGTTCATGCAGGGTTTCTGGACCAACGTGCTGAACCCGAAGGTCGTGCTGTTCTTCGTGTCGTTCTTCCCGCAGTTCGTGTCGGCCGACAGCCCGCACAAGGCGCTGGCGTTCCTGGCTCTCGGTTCGGTGTTCGTCGTGATGAGCACGGTCTGGACGTGTATCGTCGCGTGGGTCGCGGGCAGCGTCACGCAGCGCTTTTCCGGCAAGCCGGGCGTCCGGAAGTGGCTTGACCGCACGGTCGGCAGCGCCTTCGTCGGCCTCGGGCTGCGGCTCGCGGCGACGCAACGCTGAAATTGAATTTTTCCGGCAAGACCTTATCTAACAAATCGCTTACAATTTTTCGCCGCGCACATGAGGTGCGGCGGTCCCCTGACGGATAAGGAGTGGGTATGTTCAATTGGGTCAAAACGGCGATGCTGATGGCCGCGATCACGGCCCTGTTCATCGTGATCGGCGGCATGATCGGCGGCTCGCGCGGCATGACGATCGCGCTGCTGTTCGCGCTCGGCATGAATTTCTTCTCGTACTGGTTCTCCGACAAGATGGTGCTGCGCATGTACAACGCGCAGGAAGTCGACGAGAGCACGGCGCCGCAGTTCTACCGGATGGTGCGCGAACTCGCCACGCGCGCGAACCTGCCGATGCCGCGCGTCTACCTGATCAATGAGGACGCGCCGAACGCGTTCGCCACGGGGCGCAATCCCGAGCACGCGGCGGTTGCCGCGACCACGGGCATCCTGCGCGTGCTGTCCGAGCGCGAGATGCGCGGCGTGATGGCGCATGAGCTCGCGCACGTGAAGCATCGCGACATCCTGATCTCGACGATCACCGCGACGATGGCGGGCGCGATTTCGGCGTTGGCCAACTTCGCGATGTTCTTCGGCGGTCGCGACGAAAACGGCCGTCCGGCCAATCCGATCGCGGGGATTGCGGTCGCGCTGCTCGCACCGATCGCAGGCGCGCTGATCCAGATGGCGATCTCGCGCGCGCGCGAGTTCGAGGCCGACCGCGGCGGCGCGCAGATTTCCGGCGATCCGCAGTCGCTGGCCACCGCGCTCGACAAGATCCATCGCTATGCGGCCGGCATTCCGTTCCAGGCGGCCGAAGCGCACCCGGCCACCGCGCAGATGATGATCATGAATCCGCTTCACGGCGGCGGTCTGCAGAATCTGTTCTCCACGCACCCGGCGACCGAAGAACGCATCGCGCGCCTGATGGAAATGGCGCGCACCGGCCGCTTCGACTAAGTCGCCGCGCCCCCGCACATCGCCCCGCATGCCCCGCGCTGCGGGGCGTTTCATTTGCGCGCCCCGTAAAGGGGCCGCATGGCCTCACGCTACAATGCTCGGTTTGGAATCGAGGCGGCCACTGCGGCCGCAGGGTTCCCGCCGCTCGCGGCGCCCGTTTGCCGATTTTGCTCCGATGACACGAACCCGCTCCTCCGCTCAGTCCTCCTCCGGCCGCGCCGCGCGCCTGTCCGCGCTGCATCTCGCGCCCGATTCGCTGAGCTTCGCGCTCGACGCGGCCGCGCAGGCCGTCGGTGCGGTGCGGCGCGGCACCGCGCTGCCGGCGGCGCTCGCCGCGGTATTCGCGCAGATGCCGGCCGGCGCGCAGGCGCTGGCGCGCGGCGCGACGCAAGACGTCGCGTACCGGACGATGCGTCGTCTCGGCAGTGCGGACTGGCTGATCGGCCGGCTCGTCAGCAAGGCGCCGCCCGCGCATGTGCATGCGGTGCTCGCCGGGGCGCTCGCGCTGCTGCTCGATCCGCAGGAGGCAGCGGCATACCCGGCCTTCACGATCGTCGACCAGGCCGTGACCGTGATCGGCGCGCGGCGCGAATTTGCGTTCGCGAAGGGGCTGGTCAACGCCGTGCTGCGGCGTTTCCAGCGTGAGCGCGACACGCTCGTCGCGGCGATGCAGAACGATCCCGTCGCACGCTGGAATTACCGCGCCTGGTGGGTCGATGCGGTGAAGCGTGCATGGCCGGATGCGTGGCAGGCGATTCTTGCGGCCGGCGAACATCAGGGGCCGCTGACGTTGCGCGTGAACGCGCGCCGCGCGACCGTCGACGCGTATCTCGACACGCTGCGCGCGAGCGGAATCGAAGCGACGGCGATCGGCCGCCATGCGGTGCGGCTCGCGTCCGCGCTGCCGGTCGACCGCATTCCGGGCTTCGCCGATGGTGTCGTGTCGGTGCAGGATGCCGGTGCGCAACTCGCGGCCGAATGGCTCGGTGCGCGCGGCGGCATGCGCGTGCTCGACGCGTGTGCGGCACCGGGCGGCAAGACCGGGCATATCCTCGAGCTGGCCGATGCCGAAGTCGTCGCACTCGAAAGCGACGCGACCCGCGCGGAGCGCATCGGCGAGAACCTCGCGCGCCTGTCGCTCGAGGCGGACGTGCGCGTCGGCGATGCGGGGGCGCCGGGCGCGTGGTACGACGGCCGTCCGTTCGACCGCATCCTGGCCGACGTGCCGTGCTCGGCGTCGGGCATCGTGCGTCGTCATCCCGACATTCGCTGGCTGCGCCGCGAAGCCGACATCGACGCGCTCGTTGCGGAGCAGCGCCGCATCCTGACGGCGTTGTGGCCGCTCGTGAAGCCGGGCGGCGAACTGCTCTACGTGACCTGTTCGATCTTTCCGGAGGAAGGCGAGTTGCAGGCTCGCTGGTTTGAAGCGGCCTGTGAAGATGCGGTACGATTGGACGCGCCCGGCCAACTGCTGCCGGGCGGCGCGCACGGCGGGGCGGCCGGCGCACTCGACCAGAACACCGATCACGACGGATTTTTCTACGCGCGGTTTCAGAAACGGTGACAATCAAACACCTTTTTCCACTACGGCTCGCGGCCGTCCTGCTGGTCGCGTTGACGCTGTGCCTGACCGTCGTTCGGTCGGCGCGTGCCGAGTCCATCGCCGTGCAGCGCGCATCGCTGCAGGCCGACGGAAGCGGCTGGAGCCTCGATGCCCGCTTCGATTTCGAGCTGAATCCGAACCTCGAGGATGCCGTCAACAAGGGCATCCCGCTTTACTTCACGACCGACTTCGAACTGAGCCGCGCGCGCTGGTACTGGTTCGACGAGCAGCCGGTGTCGGTATCGCAGACGATGCGCCTGTCGTTCCAGCCGCTCACACGCGAATACCGCGTGTCGACGGGCGGGCTGCAACTCGGCTTCCCGTCGCTGAAGGACGCGCTCGCGGTCGTTCGGCACATCACGTCGTGGCACGTGATCGACCGCAACCAGGTGCGCGCGGGCGAAACCTACACCGCCTCGGTACGCATGCAGCTCGATACGGCGCTGATGCCCAAGCCGTTCCAGGTCGACGCGGTGAACAACCGCGACTGGACGCTCGGGTCCGACTGGAAGCGCTTCACTTTCACGGTGACCGAACGTGCTAAATAAAGTGCGCCGCGCGGCCAGCGGGAAAAGCCTCCTCGTTCGCGTGATCGTGTCGACCGTCGCGCTCACGGCGCTGCTGCTGCTCGTGCTGCTCGCGGCCGCGAGCGCGAACACCGAATTCTTCGACCGCTACTACTCGTGGCTGTACGCGATGAACATCATCGTCGCGCTTGTGTTCCTGCTGGTGGTGCTCGGGCTGATCGGGATGATCGTCGTGCGCCTGCGGAAGGGCAAGTTCGGCACGCGGCTGCTCGCGAAGCTCGCGGTGTTCTTCGCGCTCGTCGGCGTGGTGCCGGGCGGGATCATCTACATCGTGTCGTACCAGTTCGTGTCGCGCAGCATCGAGTCATGGTTCGACGTGAACGTCGAGACCGCGTTGACGGCCGGCCTGAACCTCGGCCGCGGGATGCTCGACGCGTCGCTGTCCGACCTGCAGACGAAGGCGCGGCTGATGTCGGACCAGCTCGCGAGCGTCGATGCGAACACGAACGGCACGACGCTCACGCTGTTGCGCCTGCGCGATCAGTTCGGCGTGCAGGACGCGACGATCGTCGAGCCGAGCCGCGGCGGCTCCGGCGCGGCGCCCGACCTGCACATCGTCGCGCAGGCATCGGGCAATTTCGCCGCGCTGATTCCGGACGACCTGCCGACGCCGCTGATGCTGAGCCAGGCGCGCGAACACGGCGCATACGCGGCGATCGAGGGCGAAGTCGATGGCGATCCGCGCGCGCACGGCGCGAAGGGCGCGCTGCGGCTGCGCGTCGTGCGGCCGATTCCCGATGCGACGACGTCGTTGCTGCAACCGGCGGAGCGATTCCTGCAGCTCACGCAGCCGGTGCCGCCCGCGCTCGCGCACAACGCCGACGCGGTGCAGCGCGCGTATCGCGAATATCAGGAGAAGTCGCTCGGCCGCACCGGGCTGCGCAAGATGTACATCGGCACGCTGACGCTCGCGCTGTTCCTTGCGACCTTCATCGCGATGATGCTCGCGCTCGCGCTCGGCCAGCAGCTCGCGCGGCCGCTGTTCCTGCTCGCGCAGGGCACGAAGGAGATCACGGAAGGCGACTACACGCCGAAGCGCGAGATCAAGTCGCGCGACGAGCTCGGCTTCCTCACGCAGTCGTTCAATGCGATGACGCGCCAGCTGTCCGAGGCGCGACAGGCGGTCGAGAAGAACCGGATCGCGCTCGAGCATTCGAAGACGTATCTCGAGAGCATCCTCGCGAACCTGACGGCCGGCGTGTTCGTGCTCGACCGCCAGTTCCGGCTGACGACGGCCAACCGCGGCGCGGAGCGCATCTTCCGGCAGCCGTTCGGCTCGATGATCGGCACGGCGCTCGACCGGATCGGCGTCGTCGCGGAATTCGGTGCGATGGTGCGCAAGGCGTTCGCCGATCGCGAAGCGGCGTCGGACGGCGGCAGCGGCGATCGCGGACACTGGCAGCAGCAGTTCGCGATCGAGGTGCCGGGCGAAGCCGATCCGCTGACGTTGCTCGTGCGCGGCACGCGCCTCGTGTCGACGGTCGAGGGCGAGGCCGACGATCCGCAAACATCGGGCTACGTCGTCGTGTTCGACGACATCTCCGACGTGATTTCCGCGCAGCGCTCGGTTGCATGGGGCGAGGTCGCGCGGCGGCTCGCGCACGAGATCAAGAATCCGCTGACGCCGATCCAGCTGTCGGCCGAACGGCTGCAGATGAAGCTGTCCGACAAGCTCGCGCCGTCCGATGCGGATGTGCTCAAGCGCGGCGCGACGATGATCGTCAACCAGGTGGCCGCGATGAAGCGGATGGTCGACGACTTCCGCGAATATGCGCGCACGCCGCCGGCGGTGCTCGCGAATCTGCAGTTGAACGACCTGGCGAGCGAAGTGCTCGGGCTATACGGCGTGGGCGAAGGCAAGAGCGCGATCGTCGCAGAGCTCGCGCCGTCGCTGCCGGTGATTCGCGGCGACGCGACGCAATTGCGCCAGGTGATTCACAACCTGCTGCAGAACGCGCAGGATTCGGTCGCGGAAGTCGCGCATCCGCGTGTGTTGATCGAAACCAAGACAGTAGAATATGGCGATCCCGACGCCGAGGGCAAAACGCGCGTCGCGGTACGTCTTACCGTGTCCGATAACGGGCCGGGTTTTCCGGCACGCATCCTGACCCGTGCGTTCGAGCCTTACGTGACGACGAAGGCGAAGGGTACGGGTCTCGGGTTGGCCACGGTCAAGAAAATCGTCGACGAGCACGGCGCGCGAATCGATCTGCGCAATCGCATGCACGGCGAGACCGTCGAGGGTGCGCAGGTGTCGATCCTGTTCCTGCAGATGGCGAGCGATACGCCGGGCGTCGAAACGGGCGCGCAGGGCGGGGCGGCCCCCGCAAAGACAAAAGCAAGTGTGCAGACAAAGGCAGCGTAAATGGCAACCATCCTGGTGGTAGATGATGAAATGGGCATCCGGGAATTGCTCTCGGAGATCCTCAGCGATGAAGGACATGTCGTCGAGGCGGCGGAAAACGCGCAGGCCGCGCGGGAATACCGTCTGAATCAGGCGCCCGATCTCGTGCTGCTCGATATCTGGATGCCCGATACAGACGGCGTCACGCTGCTCAAGGAATGGGCGGCACAGGGCCTGTTGACGATGCCCGTGATCATGATGTCCGGGCACGCGACGATCGACACGGCCGTCGAGGCGACGAAGATCGGCGCACTCGATTTCCTCGAGAAACCGATCGCGCTGCAGAAACTGCTGAAGTCCGTCGAGCACGGGCTCGCGCGCGGCGCGGCACCGGTGTCCGTCAACGCAGCGGCGAAATCCGGTGTCGGGCCAGCAGCGGGGCCGGCGGCAGTCGCATCCGCGGCGGCGCTGCCGACGCTCGGCGACGACATGGCCTCGGCACTCGGCCTCGCGGGCCAGACGGCCGCGATTCCGTTCGACATCCCGTTGCGCGAAGCGCGCGACGCCTTCGAGCGCGCGTACTTCGAATATCACCTCGCGCGCGAGAACGGCAGCATGACGCGCGTCGCGGAAAAGACGGGCCTCGAGCGCACGCACCTGTATCGCAAGCTCAAGCAACTCGGCGTCGAGCTCGGCAAGAAACCGTCCGAAGGCGCCGCGTAAAATATTTCGCGAAAACACTTGCGCAAGTGGAGATGGGTGGATATACTTTCTCTTCTTCGTTGGCCCGGTAGCTCAGTTGGTAGAGCAGCGGATTGAAAATCCGCGTGTCGATGGTTCGATTCCGTCCCAGGCCACCAGCAGTTCCAACCCCAAGAATCGGAAGATTCTTGGGGTTTTTCGTTTGTGGTGGCCTTGCGCGGCATTGGCGGTGCGCCCGGCAGCATTCGCCGGGGCGTGATAAAATCCGTGCCCGCTCAATGACTTAGCGCACCGCTTCATGCGCACGGCAGGGCAGCCCGCAGGCGCCGCCGTGACGCGCGGCAACGATGCCGCGCGATGGGCGGTATAAGCGCGCTGCCGCGTTCGCGGCCGACTGCGCTGCCTATACTGGTCGAGCCGGCGCAGGCCGGCACGCGTCGGGCCGTCCGGCGGCAGCCGGCCCCGGGCGCAGCGCGACGCGAGCCTACACATTCACGGAGTATCACGGTGATTCGGACAGACGCTAAAGACGGCGCGCTCGTGTTGTTTTCCGGCGGGCAGGACTCGGCCACGTGCGTGGCCTGGGCTCTGGAACGCTACCAGACGGTCGAGACGCTCGGCTTCGATTACGGCCAGCGTCATCGCGTCGAACTCGAATGTCGCGAAGGCGTGCGCGACGCGCTGAAGCGTCAGTTTCCCGCGTGGGCGGGCCGTCTCGGCGACGATCACATGATCGACCTGTCGGTGCTCGGCGCGATCAGCGATACCGCGATGACGCGCACGATCGAGATCGAGACCGCGGCGAACGGCTTGCCGAACACGTTCGTGCCGGGCCGCAACCTGCTGTTCATGACGATCGCGGCCGCGATTGCCTATCGCCGCGGCTTGCGCGTGCTGGTCGGCGGGATGTGCGAGACCGACTTCTCGGGCTACCCGGACTGCCGCGACGACACGATGAAGGCGCTGCAGGTCGCGCTGAACCTCGGGATGGACACGCGCATCGTGCTCGAGACGCCGCTGATGTGGCTGGACAAGGCACAGACCTGGCAACTCGCCGAGCAACTCGGCGGCGAGGCGCTCGTCGAGCTGATTCGCGTCGAGACGCACACGTGCTACGTAGGCGAGCGCGCGGAACTGCACGACTGGGGCTTCGGCTGCGGCGAATGCCCGGCCTGCAAGCTGCGCAAGCGCGGCTACGAGGCCTACCTGAAAGGCGAGCGGGTGACCGAAGCGCCGCTGTGAAGCGGTGCGCCGGCAGCGCTGGATGAACAACGGATTCTGATCGACAACGAGCGGCGCGAGCCGGACGAAGCACGATGACTTACGCGGTCAAGGAAATTTTCTACACGTTGCAGGGCGAGGGCGCGAATGCGGGCCGTCCGGCCGTGTTCTGCCGGTTCGCCGGCTGCAATCTGTGGTCGGGCCGCGAAGAGGATCGGGCGGACGCCGTGTGCCGCTTCTGCGATACGGACTTCGTCGGCACCGACGGCGAGAACGGCGGCAAGTTCAAGGACGCCGAAGCGCTGGTGGCGACGATCGCCGCGCTGTGGCCGGACGGCGAAGCGCACCGTTTCGTCGTCTGCACGGGCGGCGAGCCGATGCTGCAGCTCGACCAGCCGCTCGTCGATGCGCTGCACGCGGCAGGCTTCGAGATCGCGATCGAGACCAACGGCTCGCTGCCGGTGCTTGAGACGATCGACTGGATCTGCGTGAGCCCGAAGGCCGACGCGCCGCTCGTCGTCACGAAGGGCAACGAACTGAAGGTCGTGATCCCGCAGGACAACCAGCGGCTTGCCGACTACGCGAAGCTCGATTTCGAGTATTTTCTCGTGCAGCCGATGGACGGCCCGTCGCGCGATCTCAATACGAAGCTCGCGATCGACTGGTGCAAGCGGCATCCGCAGTGGCGGCTGTCGATGCAGACCCACAAATATCTGAACATTCCCTGAGCCACGGCTTTTGACATCGTGCTGATTACCCGAAAACTCGAATTCGACGCGGGCCACCGCATTCCCGATCACCGCAGCCAGTGCCGGAACCTGCACGGCCATCGTTACGTGCTCGAAGTCACGCTGCGCGGCGATCTCGTCGATACCGAGGGGGCACCCGATCGCGGCATGGTGATGGATTTCGCCGACGTGAAGGCGCTCGCGGTCGAGCACCTCGTCAACAAGTGGGATCACGCGTTCCTGGTCTACGCGCGCGACGAAGTCGTGCGCTCGTTCCTCGAGCAGATGGCCGACCACAAGACCGTCGTGCTCGACCGGATCCCGACCGTCGAGAACCTCGCGGCGATCGCGTTCGACATCCTCGCGAACGTGTACGACGCGCACTACGGCGTGAACCTGCGCCTGGAACGCGTGCGCTTGTACGAAACGCCGAACTGCTGGGCCGACGTCGAGCGCCAGCCCGGCCGCTGATCCTGCCTTTTCGGCAGCCTCGCCAAGCGGCGCGGGCTGCCTGCCACGGCGCCGTGCAGCCTTGTGCGGCGCCGCTCCCCGCCAGTTCCCACATTCCGCGTAACGCCGCGCTATGATCGCTGCGTGGCACCGGAAAGTGCTTCCGCGCTCTGCTGCGCGGCCCGCGCTGTCATATCGGCGGCCCACGTCCGACTGACGTTCCAGCGCCTGGTTCGGCGCCGCCGTGCATGGCGGCACCGCGTGTTGCGCCCGCTTCGCTTGTTGCTTGTCCCGTTCGATTGCCGTTCCGTCCCGGAGGCCGTATCGATGAGCACGCTCACCAATTCCCTCAAACAACGTCTGCACGACGGCGACGAGCCGCTGTACGGCCTGTGGCTGTCGCTCGGCTGCGAAACGGTCGCGGAAGCGCTCGCGCACGCCGGCTACGACTGGCTCTGCATCGACATGGAGCACGCGCCGAACGACAGCCGCGACGTCGCATCGCAACTGCGCGCGCTGGCCGCCGCGCACCTGCCGAGCGAGCCGGTCGTGCGCGTGCCGGGGCGCGAGCCATGGCTCGTGAAGCGCGCGCTCGACGCCGGCGCGCGCACGCTGATGTTCCCGTGCATCGAGACGGCCGACGAGGCCGCGCACGCGGTGCGGCTCACCCGCTTCCCGTCGCCGGATTCACCCGACGGGCTGCGCGGCGTGGCCGGCATGGTCCGCGCGGCGGCGTTCGGCATGCGCCGCGATTACCTGCAGACGGCGAACGCGCAGGTCGCCGTGATCGTGCAGATCGAATCGGCGCGCGGCATCGATGAAGTCGACCGGATCGCCGGGACACCGGGCGTCGACTGCCTGTTCGTCGGCCCGGCCGATCTGGCGGCGAGCCTCGGGCATCTCGGCGACAGCCGGCATCCGGACGTCGAAGCCGCGATGGCGCGCGTGCTCGCGGCCGGCAAGCAGGCCGGCGTCGCGGTCGGCATCTTCGCGAGCGATACCGCGAGCGCGCGTCAGTATCGCGAGGCAGGCTACCGGATGATCACGCTGTCGGCCGACGTGAGCTGGCTGCTGCGTGCGACGCGCCAGGCGCTGCAGGAGGTGCGGTCATGAACGGGTGCGAGGGCGCGCGGCATACGAGCCGCGCACGCGCGCGGATCGGCGCGATGCTCGGGCTGTGGGCCGTGTGCGTCGCGGCGGTCGCGCAGAATGCGCCACATGCGAAGCCGGACCCGGCGCGCGAGACGCAATCGGCGGTGGCCGACTACAACGCCGGCGACTATCGCGCGGCGCTGGTGCAGTTCCACGACGCGGCCGAACGCGGCGACCGGCTCGCGCAGTTCAACTACGCGATGATGCTGCTCACCGGCGTCGGCGTGACCGCGAACGTCGACGAAGGGCTGCGCTGGCTGAAACGGGCGGCCGACGCGAACATGTCGCACGCGCAGTACGTGTACGGGCGCATGTTCGACGACGGCGAGTTCGTCGCGCGCAATCCGGCCGAGGCGCACCGCTGGTTCCTGCGTGCGGCGAAGCAGGGGCACGTGCAGGCCGAGCTGTCGCTCGCGAACCAGTTCCTCGATGGGCGCGGTACGCCGCGCGACAACCGCCAGGCGTTCGCGTGGTACAAGCAGGCGGCCGACGCGGGCGAGCCGACCGCGCAGTACGTTACCGCGTCGTTCTACGAGCGCGGCGGCGACGGCGTCACGCAGAACCTGAACATCGCGCGTGCGTATTACGCGGCTGCCGCCGCGCAGGGCGACGAGACGGCCGGGATGAAGTTCAAGGAACTGAGCGCGCGCCTGAAGACCCAGGAGCCGGCATCGGGCACCGGCGCGGATCACGCGAGCCCGCGCGCGACGCCGCAGTGAGCGCGCCGCACACATCGCATTCGATCTACCAACGAAAAACGGCGCCTCGTGCGCTGTTTTTCATTGCCGCGACTGCGCCGCAGGCGGCGGTGTGTCGCACTGCAGGGTCAGCTCTTCATCAACCGCCGCTGTCGCCCGACGCTCATGATCATCCCGATCGCGATGCCGAGCGTCGTGAGCGCGGTGCCGCCGTAGCTCATGAACGGCAACGGCACGCCGACGACGGGCAGCACGCCGCTCACCATCCCGATGTTGACGAACGCATAGACGAAGAACGCGAGCGTGAGCGAGCCCGCGAGCAGCCGGCCGAACAGCGTCGCGCCCTGCGCGGCGATATAGAGCCCGCGCGCGATCAGCGCCATGTACAGCGTCAGCAGCACGAGGCCGCCGACGAGCCCCCATTCTTCGGAGAACACCGCGAAGATGAAGTCGGTGTGCTTCTCCGGAATGAACTCGAGGTGGGCCTGCGTGCCTTTCAGGTAGCCCTTGCCGAGCACGCCGCCCGAGCCGATCGCGATCACGGCCTGGATCGTGTGGAAGCCCTTGCCGAGCGGGTCGGAGGTCGGGTCGAGCAGCGTGCACACGCGATGCTTCTGGTAGTCGTGCATCAGCGGCCACTGCACCTCGGGCTGGCAGATGCGCTCCTCGAACACGGCGATCGAGCCGACCGCGATCACGCCCGCGACGAGCACCGGCACGATCAGCTTGAACGACAGGCCCGCGAGGTAGATCACGAAGAAGCCGGCCGCGAACACGAGCAGGCCCGTGCCGAGGTCGGGCTGCTTGGCGATCAGTCCGACCGGCACCATCAGGATCCCGAACGCGGCGACGAAGTCGTACCAGCGCAGTCCGCCTTCGCGGCGCTGGTAATACCACGCGAGCATCAGCGGTGTCGCGATCTTGAGGATTTCCGACGGCTGGATCACGACGCCGACGTTCAGCCAGCGTTTCGCGCCCTTCTTGGTCATTCCGAACAACGCGACCGCGACCAGTAGCGCGACCCCGAACGAATACAGCGGGACCGCGAAGCGCATCAGCGTCGTCGGTGGAATATTGGCGATCACCCACATCAGCACGAACGTCAGCAGGATGTTGCGCAACTGGTCCTCGACGCGGCCCGGCATGTCGATCGACGCGCTGTACAGCGTGACGATGCCGACGCACAGCAGCAGGAACACGATGAGGGCGAGCGGGCGGTCGAAGCCCGCGAACATCTGCTTGATCTTGTCGAGCCAGGCGCGCTTGTCGAATTGCATGCCTTTCTCCGTTAATGAGCGGTGCCGGCATTCGCCGCTTTCGCGGCGGCGAGGGCACGAGAGTTGTCGTCGCGCGGCGCGGTGGCGAGCGGTTGCGCATCGCTGGCGGGCCGGCGCGGCCGGTGCGGGCGCCGGATCGGCGGCAGGCTCGCGGGCATCGGCGCCGCCGCGCTCGCGACGGCCGGCTGCGCCGCGCTTGCCCCGGCTGCACCCGGCGCACCTGACGCCTCGGGCGCCGACGCGGCCGATGCCGCATCCGCCGCGCTGGCCGCGGCCGGCACGACGGGCTGCGGCAGTGCCTTGAAGCCGGCCGCGACCGACACGGTCTTCGATGCATCGCCGATCACCGGTGCGTTGATCGGCTCGGTCGCCGACGCGGCGGCGGCAACGGCGGCCGCCTCGTTCTCCGGTTTCTGGCGGTCGACGAGGTAGAAGTCGAGCACGCGGCGCGCGATCGGCCCCGCGGCCTGCGCGCCCCAGCCGCCGTTCTCGACGATCAGCGCAAGCGCGATCTGCGGATGGTCGACCGGCGCGTACGCGATGAACAGCGCGTGGTCGCGCAGGTGCTCGGCCAGCAGGTGCCCCTTGTAGTTCGAGCCCTGCAGCGAGAACACCTGCGCGGTGCCGGTCTTGCCGGCCGCGAGGTACGGTGCGCCGCGGAACACCTTGTACGCGGTGCCGGACGGGTTCTCGATCACGTTCTCCATCCCGCGCTTCACGACGTCGATATCGGCCTGCTTGAGCGGAATCGTTTCGCTTTCCTTCGGCACGGTCAGGTGGCGTCCGCGCGTGATCGGATCCTCGATTTCCTTCACGAGGTGGGGCTTCATCACGACGCCGTTGTTCGCGAGCGTCGCGGTGGCGTGCGCGAGCTGCAGGATCGTGAACGAGTTGTAGCCCTGGCCGATCCCGAGGCTGATCGTCTCGCCGTCGAACCACTTCTGCTGCGCGGCCTTCTTGAACGCCTTCTTCTTCCAGTCGGTCGACGGCAGGATGCCGCGCGCCTCGCCCTGGATGTCGATGCCGGTGATCTGGCCGAAACCGAACGGCTTCATGAAGTTCGCGATCGCGTTCACGCCCAGGTCGCGCGCGAGCATGTAGAAGTAGGTGTCGTTCGACACCATGATCGCCTTGTTCATGTCGACCCAGCCCTGGCCCGAGCGCACGTCGTTGCGGAACGTGTGGCCGCCGAACGTGAAGTAGCCCGGATCCTGGAAGCCCCAGCCCGGCGAGCGCTTGCCGAGCGTGAGGCCCGCCAGCGCCATGAACGGCTTGTACGTCGAGCCGGGCGGGTAAGTGCCGTGCAGCGGGCGGTTGAGCAGCGGCTTGTCGGGCGAGTTGTTCAGCTCGTCCCAGGTCTGCTGGTCGATGCCGTCGACGAACGAGTTCGGGTCGAAGCTCGGCGACGACACGAACGCGAGCACGTCGCCCGTCTTCGGCTCGATCGCGACGAGCGCGCCGCGCTTGCCGGCGAACGCCTGCTCGGCGACCTGCTGCAGCCCGATGTCGAGCGACAGCACGAGATTGTTGCCGGGCGTCGCCTGCGTGCGCGACAGCGTGCGCACCGGGCGCCCGCCCGCCGTCACCTCGACTTCCTCGAAGCCCGTGAGGCCATGCAGCTCGGACTCGTAGCTCTGCTCGACGCCGATCTTGCCGATGTAGTCGGTGCCCTTGTAGTTGTTCGCGTCGCGACGCGGATCGTAGTGTTCCGGATCGCTGTCGTTGTCGTCGCTCATCGCGTCGATGCGATCCTGGTCGCGCTTCGAGATGCGGCCGATGTAGCCGATCACGTGCGCGGCCGTCGTGCCGAGCGGGTATTGGCGGAACAGGCGCGCGCGCACGTCGACGCCGGGGAAGCGGAAGCGCTGCGCGGTGAAGCGCGCGACTTCCGCGTCGGTGAGGCGCGTGCGGATCGGCAGACTCTCGAAGTTCTTCGAGTCTTCCTGCAGCTTCTTGAAGCGGCGGCGGTCGCGCGCATCGATCGGGATGATCTCGGAGAGCTTGTCGATCGTGTTGTCGAGCGTGTCGTCGAGCTTCGACGGCGTGATCTCGAGCGTGTACGCCGAATAGTTCTTCGCGAGGACCACGCCGTTGCGGTCGGTGATGATCCCGCGGTTCGGCACGATCGGCGCGACCGAGATGCGGTTTTCCTCGGCCTGCAGCGCGTATTTGCCGTGCTGCATCAGCTGCAGGTAGAAGAAGCGGCTCGCGAGCAGCCCGAAGCAGACGAACACGAACACGCCCGCCGCCGCGACGCGCAGGCGGAACTTCGAGAGCTGCTGTTGGGTGTCGTTGAATTCGGTCATGCGGTTACGATCGATCTGGCCCGGGCGCGGCGAACGCGCGCGGGCGAGGAGCCGCCCCGGAGCGCGGCGCGCGGGCGTGGGGGCGGCGGGTATTCAAGGTCGGTCCGGCTCAGATGGGGCGCGTATCGTCCGGGTCGACCGGGCGGCGTTGCGGCATCAGCAGCAGGTGGCTCGCGATCGGCCACAGCGCCGCCTCGACGAAGCCGTCCACCAGATAGCGCCAGCCGGGAAACGCGGCGCCCATCATCAGGCGGATCACGAACGGCACCAGTTGCGCGCCGACGAGCAGCGGCGTGACGTACAGCACCTGCACGCCGATCGGCATCCACAGCACGCGCCGGTGGATCGTGATCGCGCCGTACGAAAGCAGCGTATAGGCAAGCGCGTGCTCGCCGAGCAGCCCTGCGTCATGCACGTCCATCAGGATGCCGAGCGCGAAGGCGACGCCCATCCCGACCTTGCGCGGCTGGTGGATGTTCCAGAACAGCAGCACGAGCGCGACGAAGTCCGGCACGCCGGGCAGGCGGCCCCACGGCATCAGGTTCAGCAGGAAAGCGGCGGCGAGGCTGAAGACGATGAAGTACGGGTTGACCGGCTGCAGGATGTATTGCGGGCGGTTCATCGCTGGGCTCCTGGTTGCCCGGCCGCGGGCTTCGCGGGCGCGGCGGCGGGCTTGGCCGGAGCGGCGGGGGCCGACGGCGCGGGTTTCGCGCCGGGCGCGGCCGCGGCGGGCGCCTTCGCGTCCGCCTTTTCGGTCTTGTCGGCCTTTTCGCTCTTGTCGCTCTTTGCAGCGGCCTTGGCGCCTTTCTTGCCCTTCGCGTTCTTCTCGGCGGCCGGATCCGGCTCGGCCGGGCGCGGCGGGGCGTCGTTCTGATAATGCAGCACGAGCATCTGGCGCGCACCGCGCACCGCGGCGACCGGCGCGCAGGTGACGCGCGCGAACGCGGTATCGGCGAGCTTGTCGACGCGCACGACCTTCGCGACCGGCAGGCCCGGCGGGTACACGCCGTCGAGGCCGCTCGTGACGAGTTCGTCGCCGGCGACGAGATCCGAGCTCGTCGGCACGAAGCGCAGGTCGAGCGAATCGCCCTTCGGCGTGCCGTAGATCACGCTGCGCAGGCCGGTGCGCAGCACCTGCACCGGAATCGCGAGATCGCGGTCGGTGATCAGCGTGACTTCGGCCTGCAGCGGGAACACGCGCGTGATCTGGCCGACCACGCCGTCCTCGCTGACGACCGGTGCGCCGTTCTGGATGCCCTGCTGCGAACCTTGCCCGATCACGATCTTCTGCGTGAACGGGTCGCTCGTGTCGTACTGGATCTCGACGGGCGTCGATTGCGTCGCGATGTGCTGGCGCAGCTCGAGCACCGCGCGCAGGTGCATGTTTTCCTGCGTGAGCACCGCGGCCTGGTTGGCCTGCGTGGACAGCTGCAGGTTGCGCTTGCGCAGCGCGTCGTTCTCGTGGCGCAGCGAAGCGCCCGTGACGGCGATGTCGGCCGCGCCCATGAACAGGTCGCGCGGCACGAGCGCCGCGCGCTGCAGCGGATACAGCACGGTGCCGAGCACGCCGCGGACGATTTCGAGCGTGCTGAAGCGCGCGTCCGATACGAGCAGCGCGATGGCGAGGGCGACGAAGAAGATGAGCCGCGCGAGCGCGGGCGGACCTTGCTTGAAGAGGGGCGGCGGACTGTATTCCATGGTCGGCGCCGGGCGCGTGGGATCGGTTAAATAATGCTCAGACGCGCAAACGGCGTGGCGGTTCGTTCTGAACGAGCGATCCGGCCACGCCGCGGGTGCGTCATATCAAACGGGACTGCTTAGGCGATCACTCGTACGAGAAGATGCTGCCGAGCTTGTCCATGCGCTCGAGCGCCATGCCCGAACCGCGGACGACGCAGGTGAGCGGGTCTTCGGCGACGAGCACCGGCAGGCCGGTTTCTTCCGCCAGCAGGCGATCGAGGTCGCGCAGCAGCGCACCGCCGCCCGTCAGCATCATCCCGCGCTCGGCGATGTCGGCGCCGAGTTCCGGCGGCGTCTGCTCGAGCGCGATCTTCACCGACGACACGATCTGGTTCAGCGGATCGGTCAGCGCTTCGAGGATTTCGTTGCTGGAGATCGTGAAGCTGCGCGGAATGCCTTCCGACAGGTTGCGGCCCTTCACTTCCATTTCCTTGACTTCGGAGCCCGGGAACGCGGAGCCGATTTCCTTCTTGATCGCCTCGGCGGTCTGCTCGCCGATCAGCATCCCGTAGTTGCGGCGGATGTAGTTGACGATCGCCTCGTCGAACTTGTCGCCGCCGACGCGCACCGAGCCCTTGTAGACGATGCCGCCGAGCGAGATCACGCCGACTTCCGTCGTGCCGCCGCCGATGTCGACGACCATCGAGCCCGTGGCTTCCGACACCGGCAGGCCGGCGCCGATCGCGGCCGCCATCGGCTCCTCGATCAGGTAGACCTGCGAGGCGCCGGCGCCGTGCGCCGCTTCCTTGATCGCGCGGCGCTCGACCTGGGTCGAGCCGCACGGCACGCAGATGATGATGCGCGGCGACGGCGAGAACATGCGCGACTCGTGCGCCGTCTTGATGAACTGCTTGATCATCTGCTCGGTGACGGTGAAGTCGGCGATCACGCCGTCCTTCATCGGGCGGATCGCCTCGATGTTGCCCGGCACCTTGCCGAGCATCTGCTTGGCTTCCTTGCCGACCGCCTGGATCGTCTTCTTGCCGTTGGGGCCGCCTTCCTGGCGAATCGACACGACGGACGGCTCATCGAGCACGATGCCCTTGCCGCGCATGTAGATCAGGGTGTTTGCGGTGCCGAGGTCGATCGCCAGATCGTTGGAGAAGTAGCTGCGCAAAAAACCGAACATTCAGAATCCTGTTTCGCTCTGGGCCGGCCCTGCATAGCGAACGCTGAGGGCGGCAGCGGAAAAAATAACAGCCTCGGGAAGCGTGGCGGAAGCGGCCGCCGCGGCGCACGAAGCTGCGAGTGATGTCTACCGGGGATCGCACGAAGCACGCACGGCTTGCCGAAGCGGGCGAAACGGTGCGGGAAAAGGCTGCCGGGTTTGGGTCGAACGCGTAATGATACCTTATAATTTCGCGGTATTTGAATCGAAACGGGCGGTATTTTTGCCGCTTCGGCCCCGATTTTTGAGGGTGGGATCGCACCCTCCAACCCCCCGCCGCAGCGCTGCTTTCGATGCGCTGCGCAGCCTTGTTTTTCCGGTGATCGCATGGCCCTGACCCTGACCGATGTGAAACGCATCGCGCACCTGGCGCGACTCGAAATGGCCGACGCCGACGCCGAGCATACGCTCGGCCAGCTCAATGAATTCTTCGGCCTCGTCGAGCAGATGCAGGCGGTCGACACCGCCGGCATCGCGCCGCTCGCCCACCCGATCGAACAGATCCAGGAAGTCGCGCAGCGCCTGCGCGACGACGCCGTGACGGAAGTCGTCAATCGCGACGACAACCAGCGTCCGGCGCCGGCCGTCCAGGACGGCCTCTATCTCGTGCCGAAGGTGATCGAGTAAGCATTCGATGACAAGCGCGCCGCCTTCGCGCCGCGCGCCACCCAGAATTCCCAGGAAAACACTCAATGCACGCAAAAAGCCTGACCGAACTGCGCGCCGCGCTCGCCGCCAAGGAATGCTCGGCCGTCGAGCTCGCGCAGCTCTACCTGAAACGGATCGACGCGGCCCGCGACCTGAACGCGTTCGTCCACGTCGACGCCGACCTCACCCTCGCGCAGGCGAAGGCCGCCGACGCCGAGCTCGCGCGCGGCGCGGGCGGCGCGCTGACCGGCCTGCCGATCGCGCACAAGGACGTGTTCGTCACGCGCGGCTGGCGCTCGACCGCCGGCTCGAAGATGCTCGCGAACTACGAGAGCCCGTTCGATGCGACCGTCGTGGCCCGCCTGCAGGCGGCCGGCATGGTCACGCTCGGCAAGACCAACATGGACGAGTTCGCGATGGGCTCGTCCAACGAGAATTCGGCGTTCGGCGCCGTGAAGAACCCGTGGGACACGAACGCCGTGCCGGGCGGCAGCTCGGGCGGCAGCTCGGCGGCGGTCGCCGCGCGCCTCGCGCCGGCCGCGACCGGCACCGACACCGGCGGCTCGATCCGCCAGCCCGCGTCGTTCGCGGGCGTGACGGGCATCAAGCCGACCTACGGCCGCGTGTCGCGCTACGGGATGATCGCGTTCGCGTCGTCGCTCGACCAGGGCGGCCCGATGGCGCAGAGCGCGTCCGACTGCGCGCTGCTGCTCAACGCGATGGCCGGCTTCGACGAGCGCGATTCCACGAGCCTCGAGCGCGACGACGAAGACTTCACGCGCCACCTCGGCCAGCCGTGGGCGCCGGGCAACGATGCGGGCAAGCCGCTCGCGGGCCTGCGCATCGGCCTGCCGAACGAATACTTCGGCGACGGCCTTGCCGACGACGTGCGCGCGTCGATCGACGCGGCGCTCAAGCAGTACGAGGCGCTCGGCGCGACGCTCGTGCCCGTGTCGCTGCCGAAGACGGAACTGTCGATCCCCGTGTATTACGTGATCGCGCCGGCCGAGGCGTCGTCGAACCTGTCGCGTTTCGACGGCGTGCGCTTCGGCCACCGCGCCGCGCAGTACGGCGACCTGCTCGACATGTACAAGAAGTCGCGCGCCGAAGGCTTCGGTCCCGAGGTGAAGCGCCGGATTCTCGTCGGCACCTACGTGCTGTCGCACGGTTACTACGATGCGTACTACCTGCAGGCGCAGAAGATCCGCCGCATCATCGCGAACGATTTCCAGGAAGCGTTCAAGTCCTGCGACGTGATCATGGGCCCGGCGTCGCCGACGGTCGCATGGGACCTCGGCGCGAAGGGCGACGATCCGGTACAGATGTATCTCGCGGACATCTACACGCTGTCGGTGAGCCTCGCGGGCCTGCCCGGCATGAGCGTGCCGTGCGGCTTCGGCGCCGGCGCGAACGCGAAGCGCCCGGTCGGTCTGCAGATCATCGGCAACTATTTCAACGAAGCCCGGATGCTGCAGGTCGCCGACGCGTTCCAGCGCGCGACCGACTGGCACAAGCAAGTTCCGGCGGGGGTGTAAGCATATGACTCAATGGGAAGTCGTCATCGGTCTCGAGACGCACGCGCAACTGTCGACCGTCTCGAAGATTTTCTCCGGCGCGTCGACGCAGTTCGGCGCCGAGCCGAACACGCAGGCCTGCCCGGTCGACCTGGCGCTGCCGGGCGTGCTGCCGGTGCTCAACCGCGGCGCGGTCGAGCGCGCGATCCGCTTCGGCCTCGCGATCGGCTCGACCATCGCGCCGCGCAGCATCTTCGCGCGCAAGAATTATTTCTACCCCGATCTGCCGAAGGGTTATCAGATCAGCCAGTACGAGATCCCGGTCGTGCAGGGCGGCCAGATCACGATCCAGGTGCCTGCCAACGAAAAGGCCGGCAAGCAGGCGTACGAGAAGACCATCAACCTGACCCGCGCGCACCTCGAGGAAGATGCAGGCAAGTCGCTGCATGAAGACTTCGCCGGGATGACGGGCATCGACCTGAACCGTGCGGGCACGCCGCTGCTCGAGATCGTCACCGAGCCGGAAATGCGCAGCGCGGCCGAGGCCGTTGCCTACGCGAAGGCGCTGCATGCGCTCGTCGTGTGGCTCGGCATCTGCGACGGCAACATGCAGGAAGGCTCGTTCCGCTGCGACGCGAACGTGTCGGTGCGCCCGGTCGGCCAGGAAAAGTTCGGCACGCGCGCGGAGATCAAGAACCTGAACTCGTTCCGGTTCCTCGAGGAAGCGATCAACTACGAAGTGCGCCGCCAGATCGAGCTGATCGAGGACGGCGGCGAAGTCGTGCAGGAAACGCGCCTCTACGATCCGGACAAGCGCGAGACGCGCTCAATGCGCAGCAAGGAAGACGCGCACGACTACCGCTACTTTCCCGACCCCGACCTGATGCCGCTCGTGATCGGCCGCGACTGGGTCGAGCGCGTGCAGGCCGGGATGCCCGAGCTGCCGGCCGCGATGCAGCAGCGTTTCGTCGAGCAGTACGGCGTGTCCGCGTACGACGCGGGCGTGCTGACGTCGAGCAAGGCGATGGCCGCGTACTTCGAGGCCGTGGTCGCGAAGGCCGGCGCGGCGAACGCGAAGATCGCCGCGAACTGGCTGATGGGCGACGTGTCGTCGCAGCTGAATCGCGACGGCATCGAGATCGACGCGATTCCGGTCTCGGCCGCGCAGCTCGCGCTGCTGCTGCAGCGCATCGCCGACGGCACGATCTCGAACAAGATCGCGAAGGAAATCTTCGCGACGATCTGGGACGAGAAGGCGACCGACGAAGCGGCGGCCGACCGCATCATCGACGCGAAGGGCCTGAAGCAGATCTCCGACACCGGCGCGCTGGAAGCGATCATCGACGAGGTGCTCGCGGCGAACGCGAAGTCGGTCGAGGAATTCCGCGCGGGCAAGGAAAAGGCGTTCAACGCGCTGATCGGCCAGGCGATGAAGGCGACCAAGGGCAAGGCCAATCCGCAGCAGGTCAACGAGCTGCTGAAGAAGAAGCTCGGCTGAGCATGGCCGCGCGCCTGAACCGCGCCTGACGACGGGCCGCCGCCGAACCTGTTCGGGGCGGCCCGTCGTTTTGCTGCATGCGTTATCGTGTGCGCGTATGCGTCGCACCGTCCAACGGAGGAACGAATGGCGAAACAACCGTCGCTCGACGATTTCCGCGTGCCGTACAGCACGCGCGAGAAGGAAGCCGCCGCATTCTCGCTCGATGCGTTCGATCCGGCCGCGAAGCCGTTCTCGTCGGGGTCGAAGGAGGCCGACCGCGAACGGCTGTCGGCCGTGTCGACCGAGCTCGACGTCCAGCAGGAACGCCTGCACACGCAGCAGAAGAAGCGTGTGCTGCTCGTGCTGCAGGGGATGGACACCAGCGGCAAGGACGGCACCGTGCGCGCGGTGTTCCGCGAGGTCGACCCGCTCGGCCTGCGCGTCGTGTCGTTCAAGGCGCCGACGCCGATCGAGGCCATGCACGACTTCCTGTGGCGCGTGCATCTGCAGGTCCCGGCCGCGGGCGAGCTGGCGATCTTCAACCGCAGCCACTATGAGGACGTGCTCGTGCCGCGCGTGCTCGGCGCGATCGACGGCAAGGAATGCGAGCGCCGCTACCGGCAGATCCGCGATTTCGAGACGATGCTGTTCGAGAACGGCACGACGATCGTCAAGTGCTTCCTGCACATCTCGAAGGACGAGCAGCGCGAGCGGCTGCAGGCGCGCATCGACGATCCGACCAAGCACTGGAAATTCGACATCGCCGATCTCGACGCGCGCAAGCACTGGGACGCGTACCAGTCCGCCTACCGCGACGCGCTCGCCGCGACGTCGGCCGAGCATGCGCCGTGGTACGTGATTCCGGCGAACTCGAAGACGCATCGCAACGTGATGATCGCCGAGCTGCTGCTGCGCACGATGACCGACATGAAGCTCGAATTCCCGCCGGCGAAGCCCGAACTCGAGGGCGTGAAGATCCGCTAGGCCGCGATCGTGCAAGAACATCGAACAGAACAGAACAGAACTGAACAACGGAACCCGACATGATGCGAGTGATTACCGCCAACCTGAACGGCATCCGCTCCGCCGCGAAGAAGGGCTTTTTCGAGTGGCTCGGCGAACAGAACGCCGATTGCGTGTGCGTGCAGGAAATCAAGGTTTCGGCCGACGACCTGCCGGCCGAATTCGTGGAGCCGCACGGCTTCAGGAGCTATTTCCACCACGCCGAGAAGAAGGGCTACAGCGGCGCGGGCGTGTACAGCCGCCACGAGCCCGATGACGTGATCATCGGCTTCGGCAGCAGCGAATTCGACGCCGAAGGGCGCTACGTCGAGGCGCGCTACGGCAAGCTGTCGATCGTGTCGGTGTACGTGCCGTCCGGCTCGAGCGGCGAAGAGCGCCAGCAGGCGAAGTACCGCTTCATGGACGAATTCATGCCGCACCTCGCCGAGCTGAAGAAGAAGCGCGAGGTGATCCTGTGCGGCGACGTGAACATCGTCCACAAGGAAATCGACATCAAGAACTGGAAGAGCAACCAGAAGAACTCGGGCTGCCTGCCCGAAGAGCGTGCGTGGCTCACGCAGCTGTTCGACGATGTCGGCTACGTCGACGTGTTCCGCACGCTCGATCCGCGCCCCGAGCAATACACGTGGTGGAGCAACCGCGGCCAGGCATATGCGAAGAACGTCGGGTGGCGGATCGATTACCAAATCGCGACGCCGGGCGTGGCCGCCACCGCGAAGCGCACGTCGATTTTCAAGGACATCAAGTTCAGCGATCACGCGCCGCTGACGGTGGATTACGACTACAAGAAGTGATCGCCGGCGCCGCGCCGCGCGCGTGGCAGTCGAGCCGTCCGGTCGCCGGATGCAGAACGGGCCGCATGTCGAACATGCGGCCCGTTTCGTCTGGCGCGTCGCTTACTGCTTGAGCGACGCCATGTCGATCACGAACCGGTACTTCACGTCGCTCTTCAGCATCCGCTCGTAAGCCGTGTTGATCTGCTGCATTGGAATCACTTCGATATCCGACGTGATGCCGTGCTGCGCGCAGAAGTCGAGCATTTCCTGCGTCTCGGCGATTCCACCGATCAGCGAGCCCGCGAGGCGGCGGCGCTTGAAGATCAGGTTGAACACCTGCGGCGACGGATGGTCGTGCTCCGGCGCGCCGACGAGCGTCATCGTGCCGTCGCGCTTCAGCAGGTGGAGGAACGGGTTCAGGTCATGCTGCGCGGCGACCGTGTTCAGGATGAAGTCGAAGCTGTTCAGGTGCGCGTTCATTTGCGCTTCGTCCTTCGAGATCACCACTTCGTGCGCGCCGACGCGCTTGCCGTCCTCGATCTTCGACGGCGACGTCGTGAACAGCACGACGTGCGCGCCCATCGCGCGCGCGAGCTTCACGCCCATGTGGCCAAGCCCGCCGAGGCCGACGATCCCGACCTTCTGGCCCGGGCCGACGTTCCACTGGCGCAGCGGCGAATAGGTCGTGATGCCCGCGCACAGCAGCGGTGCGGCGCCGGCCGGGTCGAGCGTCTCGGGCACGCGCAGCACGAACGCCTCGTCGACGACGAGCTGCGTCGAATAGCCGCCGTACGTGACGTCGCCGGTCACGCGATCCTGGCCGTTGTAGGTGCCGACGAAGCCGTTCTCGCAATATTGCTCGAGGCCTTCCGCGCAGCTCGGGCAGGTGCGGCAAGAATCGACGAGACAGCCGACGCCGACCAGCTCGCCGACCTTGAAGCGCGACACCTGCGGGCCGGTCGCGGTCACGCGGCCGACGATTTCATGACCCGGCACGACCGGGTAGATCGTGTTGCGCCATTCGTTGCGGGCCTGGTGCAGGTCCGAGTGGCAGACGCCGCAGTAGAGCACCTCGATCTGGACGTCGAGGTCGCGCAGCGCGCGGCGCTGGAATTCGAACGGGGCGAGCGGCGAGCGCGCGTCGGTCGCCGCGTAAGCGTAGGTTGTGCTCATGCAGGGGCTCCTTGTCCGGGAAAACGTCCGGCGAATCCGACTGCCGCCGCGTCATGTGGCGACGCGGCGAGACAGGTGCCCATCGTAAGGAGCGGGCGGCGTCGGCGAAATACACGAAGGTCTCGAAGATTTGCCTATTCCTCTCGAATTGCGCGCGAACGGCCGTCAAAGTGCTTTCAAGGTGCTACATTGCAAGCCTGATTCTCTTGCCGGACCGGACGACGCCGATGAGCTTCCAGCCCCTTTTCGACGACTCGGGCGACCGTGTGCGGCGCCGCATGATCGAGCTGCATTCGCGCCTCGCGCCGAATGAGGGCGATACGCTGGCGGCGCTCGACGGCGTGCGCTTCATCCGCGTGAGCCGCCCCGTGCCGCGCATGCCGGTGCTGTACGAGCCGAGCATCGTCGTCGTGTGCCAGGGCCGCAAGCTCGGCTACCTTGGCGAGCGCTCGTTCGTCTATGACGCGCAGCAGTATCTCGTGCTGTCGGTGCCGCTGCCGTTCGAATGCGAAACCTTCGCAAGCATCGACGAGCCGTTTCTCGCGATCTCGATCCGCGTCGATCTCGCGGTGATCGCCGAGCTCGCGATCCTGCTCGACGAGACGCTCGGTGCGGCGGTCAGCGAGCCGCACGGCGTCTATTCGACGCCGCTCGATGCGCCGCTGGCCGATGCGGTCGTGCGGCTGCTCGAGGCGCTCGCGTCGCCGCACGACACGTGCGTGCTCGGGCCGGCGATCATGCGCGAGATCGCGTACCGCGTGCTGACGGGCGCGCAGGGCGACGCGATCCGCGCGGCGCTCGCGCAGCAACATCATTTCGGCCGCATCGCGAAGGCGCTGCGGCGCATTCATGCTGACCTGAAGGCCGATCTCGACGTCGAGACGCTCGCGGGCGAGGCCGGCATGAGCCTCGCGGTGTTCCACGCGCAGTTCAAGCATGTGACGGCGACGTCGCCGATGCAGTACGTGAAGGCGGCGCGCCTGCACCAGGCGCGGTTGATGATGGTGCAGGACGGCCTCGGGGCGGGTGCCGCCGCGGCGCGGGTCGGCTATGCGAGCGCGTCGCAGTTCAGCCGCGAGTTCAAGCGGCTGTTCGGCCGCAGCCCGGGAGACGACGTGCGCTGGATGCGCGAAAGCGGCAGCCGGCCCGTCGAGTCGGGAGCCGGCGCGTAGCGCCCGGCTTCATGTGCCGCCGATGCGCGCCCGCAAAACCGCCGAGGGCGCCGCTCAGCGCCGCACGATCTTGCGCCGCTGCGCGCTGATGCCCGCATAGTCGGGCAGCGTGTCGACCCGCTTGCCGACGGCCTTCGCATACAGCGGCATCAGGTCCGGCAGGCGGTTCAGCAGATCCTGCCGCCGCGCGGCGCTGTACGGATGCATGTAGATGAAGCCCGATGTCCGGTTCGCGCGCGTGGCCGCCGCGAGCTTGTCCCACAGCGTTATCGCCGCGCGCGGATCGAAGCCCGCGCGGGCGGCAATGTCGCCGCCGATCACGTCGGCCTCGGTTTCGTCGGTCGGATCGTAGCGCAGCGTCTGCAGTCGCGCGCCGAGGTTCAGCGCCTGCGGCAGTGGATCGCCGACGCCGAACAGCGGCGGCAGCGCGGCCGCGCGCAGCGACGTTTGCGAGGCCGTGCCGAGATTGCTGCGCGCGTGTTCGCGCAGCGCATGCGCGATGCCGTGCGCGAGCAGCACGCCGAACTCGTCGTCGTTCAGGCGGACGCGATCGAGCAGCCCGCCGTACACGAGCACCTTGCCGCCCGGCAGGCACGTGACGCGGATGTCGCGCGAGCGGATCGCATTGACGTCCCACGCCCAGTTCTTCACACGATCGTTCCACTTCACCGAATACGGCGCGAGCTTCATGAGGATCGCGCGCAGCCGCTTCACGCGCGGCTGGTTCGCGGGCAGCAGGCGGTCGTTGTCGGCGGCTGCCTGCACGATCTGCGCGTATTCGCTCGCGGTCAGTTGTTCGAGCAGCGGCGACGGGATCAGCGTGCGGAACGCGATCGCATTGCCGTAGCGCACCTGCTGCGACGTCGGCGCATAGGCCTTCGCGGGCACGGCCGCGCCGCTCGGCTGCGCGGCTTCGGCGGCGGACTGCGCAACGGGAGCGGCGGGCGTGGCGGGCGCGGACGGCGCGACGACGGGTGCCGGCCCGGGCGCACCCGCACCGGCATCGGCCGCCGGCGCGCTGGCCGCCGCGCCGAGGGTCGCGATGCCGACGCTCAGCGCGGCGGCGGCGCGTGCCGCGCGACGCTGTCGATCATTGCGCACGGCTGGCCTCGCCGTTGCGCGCGGTGCCGTTCCACGGCGCGATCTTGAACAGCAGCAGCATGCCGGGGATCGCGAGCGCGGTGCACACGATGAAGTAGTCGAACCAGCCGATCTTCGCAACGATGAAGCCGCTCGCGGCCGATGCAAGCGTGCGCGGCACCGACGCGAGGCTCGTGAACAGCGCGAACTGCGTGGCCGTGTAGCGCGGGTCGGTCGTGCTCGCGATATACGCGACGAACGCGGCCATCGTGAGGCCGGTGGTGAACGTTTCGGCGGCGTAGACGAGCGCGAGCGCCACCGTCATCGGGCTCAGGTGCGGCGTAACCTCGAAGCCGAAGATCGACAGGAACGACGCGAGCGCGTGACTGGCCGCGACGGTGAAGTCGTAGAGCAGCGCGAGCACCGGCGAGCCGGGGCCGACTTGCGCGAGCCATGCGAAGCCGAGCGTCGACACCATCTGCAGCGCGCCGAAGATCCACAGCCCGCGGCCGATGCCGATCTTGACGAGCCAGATGCCGCCGATGATGCCGCCGGCCACGCTCGCGACGAGCGCGGTGGTTTTCGCGACGATGCCGATCTCGGTGCGCGTGAAGCCGATGTCGAGGAAGAACGACGTCGACAGCGTGGTCGCCATCGTGTCGCCGATCTTGAACAGGAAGATGAACGCGATGACGAGCAGCGCGCCGCTCCAGCCGTCGCGCTGGATGAATTCGCGGAACGGCAGCACGATCGCGTCGCGCAGGTTGCGCGGCGGCGCGCCGGCCACCTCGGGCTCGCGCACGACGAGCGTCATCAGGATGCCCGGCAGCATGAACGCGCCCGTGATCGCGAATACGACGTCCCACGGCATGTGGTCGGACAGGATCAGCGCCAGCGAGCCGGGAATCAGCGCGGCGAGCTTGTACGCGTTCACGTGCACCGCGTTGCCGAGGCCCTGCTCGGTGTCGCGCAGCAGTTCGCGGCGATACGCGTCGATCACGATGTCGGAGCTTGCGCCGAAGAACGCGACGAGCGTCGTGAGCGCGGCGACCGTCCAGATCGAGTCGCGCGGCGACACGAAGCCGAGCGCGGCGATCGCGCCGGCAACCAGCACCTGCGTGAGCAGCATCCAGCCGCGCCGGCGGCCCGGCCGCCAGCCGGGCAGGCGCGGGATGAAGCGGTCCATCAGCGGCGCCCACAGGAACTTCCACGTATACGGGAACTGGATCAGCGCGAACAGGCCGATTTCCTTCAGGTTCACGCCCTCGGAGCGCAGCCATGCCTGCACGAGGTAGACGAGCGTGAACAGGGGCAGCCCCGACGTGAAGCCGAGGAACACGCAGATCAGCATGTGCGTGTTCAGATAGGCGCGCCAGCCGGGATGATCCTCGTGAGCGGTGAGTGCGGGCGCCTCGTGTGGCGTTTTGGACATGGACAGGAACTGGGTAGCGTTGACTGATTGCGGCGGCAGCGCAGGCGGCGCGCACGGCGCGGGAGGGGCGGCCGCACGCGGAGTGCGGGCCGGATCATCCGTCAACGGCTCCCCGGCTCAGCTGCGCTTGACGCGGTAGACAGCAAGACTACCACGCCAGTTCGCTCCCCATCGAATCGGCTGGCCTTCGTGCAGCACGACGCGGTCGAGGATCGTGACGCCGACTTCGGGCGCGAGCGCCTCGAAATCCTTGATCGTCAGCACCCGGACGTTCGGCGTGTTGTGCCATTGGTAAGGCAGCGACTTCGACACCGGCATCCGGCCGCGCAGCACCGACAGCCGGTGCGCCCAGTAGCCGAAGTTCGGGAACGACACGATGCATTCGCGGCCGACCCGTGCGGTCTCGCGCAGGATCGCGGCCGTCTGGTGGATCGTCTGCAGCGTCTGCGACAGGATCGCGAAGTCGAAGCTGTGATCCTCGAACAGGCGCAGGCCGTCTTCCAGGTTCTGCTGGATCACGTTGATGCCGTTCTTCGCGCTCGCGAGCACGCCGGCATCGTTCAGTTCGATCCCGTAGCCGGACACGTCCAGTTCCTCGGACAGCAGCGACAGCAGCGAGCCGTCGCCGCAACCGAGATCGAGCACGGTCGAGCGCGGTTCGACCCAGCGGGCGATCGCACGGAAGTCCGCGCGTGCGGACAGGGAGTTCAGCGCTTGCTGGTTCATGCACCCACCTCGTTGGCGATTCGTTCGTAATACGCGCGCAGCAGGTTGTGATAGCGCGCGTCGTCGAGCAGGAACGCGTCGTGGCCGTGCGGCGCGTCGATCTCCGCGTAGCTGACCGTGCGCTTGTTGTCGAGCAGCGCCTTCACGATCTCGCGCGAACGCGCGGGCGCGAAGCGCCAGTCGGTCGAGAAGCTCGCGATCAGGTACTTCGCCTGCGTGTGTGCGAGCGCGGCCGTCAGGTTGCCGTCGAACGCCTTCGCCGGGTCGAAGTAGTCGAGCGCGCGCGTGATCAGCAGGTAGGTGTTCGCGTCGAAGTAGTCGGCGAACTTGTCGCCCTGGTAGCGCAGGTACGATTCGACCTCGAATTCGACGTCGAAGCTGAAGTTGTACGCGTCGAGCGCGCCGTCCGCGCGGCGCAGCGCACGGCCGAATTTCTCGGCCATGTCGTCGTCGGACAGATACGTGATGTGCCCGATCATCCGCGCGACGCGCAGGCCGCGTTTCGGCTTCACGCCGTGCGCGTAGTAGTCGCCGCCGTGGAAGTCGGGGTCCGACAGGATCGCCGAGCGCGCGACCTCGTTGAACGCGATGTTCTGCGCGGACAGCTTCGGCGTCGACGCGATGTCGATACAGTGGGCGACGCGCTCCGGATACATCAGGCTCCACGCGAGCGCCTGCATCCCGCCGAGGCTGCCGCCCATCACGGCGGCGAAGCGCTCGATGCCGAAAGCGTCGGCGACGCGCGCCTGCGCGTGCACCCAGTCCTCGACGGTGACGACTGGAAAGCGCGCGCCATACGGCTTGCCGGTCGACGGATCGATGCTCATCGGGCCGGTCGAGCCGAAACACGAGCCGAGGTTGTTCACGCCGATCACGAAGAAGCGGTTGGTGTCGAGCGGCTTGCCGGGGCCCACCATGTTGTCCCACCAGCCGGTGCTGCGCGGATCGTCCGCATAGATGCCGGCGACGTGGTGCGACGCGTTGAGCGCGTGGCAGACGAGCACCGCGTTCGAGCGCGCGGCGTTGAGCTCGCCGTACGTCTCGACGACGAGCTGATAGTTGCCGATCACGCTGCCGCTTTGCAAGCGCAGCGGTTCGGCGAAGTGCATGGTCTGTGGAGCGACGATGCCGATCGATTCCATTCGTTCCGCCTTATGACTGGGCGGCTAAACGGTGTCGGCGATGCGCGGAGGCGAAGGTGCGCGGCTGACGACCTCTTTAGCCGCATTTGTAGTGAACCGCCGGGACGAAGACGCATCAATGCCCCGGCCGGTTCGCGCGCCCGCAATCGAGTCAGCAAATCGGCGCGCTTCCGACCTGCCGCCAAGGTGGCCGCAGGTCGGAGGAGTATAGCGGAATTCCGTGCCGCGCGGATTTCGCGGGCCGGCCGCGCGCGGCTACTGCAGGATCAGCCGCAAATGCGCGTCGGCCTGCTCGCCGGGCGGTTTCTGGAATCCGCCTTTCGCGAACCGGTGCCACTTGCCGATCACGTAGCTGACGAGCAGGCTCGCGCGCGCGGCGGGATCGTAGTCGGCCGGCAGCACGAACGGCGCGGCGCCATCGGGCGCCTGCGCCTCGCTACGCGCGACCCGCAGGCACTGTTTGACGGTCGCCTCGATCCGGTCGAGCAGCTGGTTCACGCGTTCGGTGAGGCGCTCGTCCTCGCCGACCAGCGCCTCGCCCGTCAGCACGCGCGTCATGCCCGGATTCTTCGCGGCGAAATTGAGCATCGTCAGCGCGATCGTGCGCGCCTGCTGCACGCCGTTCGGCTCCTTCGCGACGATCTGGTTGACGAGCCCGAACAGCGCTTGCTCGATGAACTCGATCAGCCCTTCGTACATCTTCGCCTTGCTCGTGAAGTGCCGGTACAGCGCGGCTTCCGACACGTCGAGGCGGGCGGCGAGCGCGGCCGTCGTGATTTTTTCGGGCTTCGGCGCCTCGAGCATCGCGGCGAGCGTCTGCAGGATCATCACGCGGCGCTCGCCCGGCTTCGGGCGCGGGCGGGACGGTGACGCCTGTTCTTCCGTTACGGCTTGGTCCTGCGGGTAAGTCGGCTGCATTTCTGTCGCCCCGATCGTGTGCCCAGTCGGAGCGATTTTAACGAACGAATGCGCTGGTCGACATAATGCGGACGGCCGATGTTCGGCAAATGGCCCGGCAGGTGGCCGGTGATCCATACCGTGCCGATGCCGAGTCGCTTGTAGCGTTTCAGGTGGCTGCGGGTATCTTCGACGAGGATCGCGTCTTCGAGCCGCGCGTGCGCGGCTCGCAAGATCCGGCGCAACATCGTATGGTCGGGCTTCGCGCGCCACGTGCGACGGTCGCGCATGTGCTCGATCGCGATCACGCGCTCGAACAGCCGCTCGATGCGCAACTCGCGCAGCACCGCGCGCGCGTAGTTCTCGGGTGCGTTGGTCAGCACGAACTTGCGGCCGGGCAGCGCGGCGACGATGCGCGCGAGCCCGCGCTCGGCACGCAGCATCGCGGGCAGGTCGGAAAACGTGTGGACGACGCGCAGGAAATCGTGCGGATCGATCGGATGATGGCGCGTGAGGCCGAGAAGCGCCGCGCCGTAGCGCTGCGTGTAGCCGGTGCGCAGCCGGTCGGCTTCGGCGCGCCCGACCTGCAGCGCGTCGATGATGTACTGCGTCATCGCGCGGTTGATCTCCGGGAAGATCGCGTGCGATGCGTGATGGAGCGTGTTGTCGAGATCGAACAGCCAGACGGGCGCGCCGGCGCGCGGGCGGCTGCGGGAGATGCGCCGGCGTCGCAGCGACGCCGGCAGGTCGGGACGGGCAGTTGTGCGGCGCGCGCTCAATGCGAGCGGATCATCGTGCCGAACGGCTGCTCGGTCAGGATTTCCAGCAGCACCGAATGCTCGATGCGACCGTCGACGATGTGCACCGACTTCACGCCGCTCTTCGCGGCGTCGAGCGCCGACGAGATCTTCGGCAGCATGCCGCCGGAGATCGTGCCGTCCTCGAACAGCGCGTCGATCTCGCGCGCGGACAGATCGGTCAGCAGGTTGCCGTCCTTGTCCATCACGCCGGGGATGTTGGTCATCATCAACAGCTTCTCGGCGTTCAGCACGGTGGCGAGCTTGCCGGCGACGAGATCGGCGTTGATGTTGTACGAGAGGCCGTCCTCGCCGAAACCGATCGGCGAGATCACCGGAATGAACGCGTCGTCCTGCAGCGCCTTCACGACCGCCGGGTTGATCGCCTCGACTTCGCCGACCTGGCCGATGTCGATGTACTGGCCCGGGTTGTCGCGGTCCGGCATCAGCAGCTTGCGTGCGTGGATCAGGCCGCCGTCCTTGCCCGTGAGGCCCACCGCGTGGCCGCCGAAGTGGTTGATCAGCATCACGATGTCCTGCTGGACCTCGCCGCCCAGCACCCATTCGACGACTTCCATCGTCTCTTCGTCGGTTACGCGCATGCCCTGGATGAAGGTGCCGGCCTTGCCGATCTTCTTCAGCGCGTGATCGATCTGCGGACCGCCGCCGTGGACGATCACCGGATTGATGCCGACCAGTTTCAGCAGGATCACGTCGCGCGCGAAGCCTTGCTTGAGCCGTTCTTCCGTCATCGCGTTGCCGCCGTATTTGATGACCACCGTCTTGCCGTGGTACCGGCGGATGTACGGCAGCGCCTCGGCGAGGATTTCTGCCTTCAGCGTGGGGGCGATCTGCGAGAGGTCGATGGGCTCGGACATGGCGGCGGCTCTGGCTGGGAACGGTTGAAACAGGGCGAATTGTACAGGAGTGGCGCAGCGCAGCATGGGGTTTTTGGGCTGGCCGGACGGCCGATTGCGCGGGCCGGCCGCCAGCCGCGGCGGCCCGCCGGCCATGGCGCGGGACCTTGCACGGGACCCGCGCGACGCAGGGGCGGACCGCGCGGCGGGCGGCGTCGGCGGCGCGCATCGGCCGACCGGCCGACGTGCAAAATCCGTCCGTCGCGCTATGCTTGTCGCGTAGGGTGACGTTCATGCCCGCTTTCCGCCCTTCCGCGTTTCCGCCATGACCGATACCGCCGCCGACGCACGTTCGACTCCCGGCCGCGCGCGTTGCCCGCACTGCGGGCGCGGCTTCGACTGCGGCGCCCGCACGCAGCCGTTCGACTGCTGGTGCGCGTCGATGCCGACCTTGTCCGGCGGCGCGCCGCCGGCGCCCGGTACGCGCTGCCGCTGCCCCGAGTGTCTCGCCGACGAGATCGCCCGCAGCATGGCGCGCGCGGGCGGCTGACGGCGCGGGCCTGTTGCAAGCCGGTTCGGCGCACGCCCGCCCGGCGCGCCCGCTCGGCGCGCCCGTCCGTCCGCACTGGTCCGGCCCCCGGTAGAGGTGCCGGGCGCTAAACGGGTAAACTGCTCGGATGCAACGAATTACCACCACCGGGCGCGTCAACCTCAGCCACCTGTTCTGGCTGCGCAATCTCGCGATCATCGGCCAGCTCGTGACGATCGGCGTCGTGCAGACCTATTTCGGCGTGCATCTGCCGTTGCCGGCGATGCTGATGGTCATCGCGCTCGAAATCGTTTTCAACGCGCTGACCTGGGTGCGCGTGCTGCGCGCGCGCCCGGAGACCAATTTCGAGCTGCTCGGCCAGCTGTGGGTCGACCTCGGCGCGCTGTCGGCGCTGCTGTTCCTGTCGGGCGGCACGACCAATCCGTTCGTGTCGCTGTACCTGCCGTCGCTCGCGATCGCGGCGGCCGTGCTGCCGTGGCACCTGATGATCTGGCTCGCGGCGTTCGCGGTCGCGTGCTACGCGGCGCTCGGCTTCGATTCGGTGCCGCTCAACATGGACAACCCGGCGAACCTGTTCGACTACTACCGCACGGGCATGTGGGTGAACTTCATGGTCAGCGTCGGGCTGATCGCGTGGTTCGTCGCGCGCATGTCGAATGCGTTGCGCCAGCGCGATGCGGCGCTCGGCGAAGCGCAGGCGCATCTGCTGCGCGACGAGCGGGCGGTTGCGCTCGGCGTGCAGGCCGCCACCGTCGCGCACGAGATGGGTACGCCGCTGTCGACGATCGCGATGCTCGCGGAGGAGCTGCGCGACGCGGCACGCGCCGATCCGGGGCTCGCGCGCTACGAGGCCGACCTGAAGGTGCTGGAAGAACAGATGACGCTCTGCACGTCGGCGCTCGCGCGCCTGCGCAGCCGGGCGAGCGCGCCGGCGAGCCGCCAGCCGGTGGACGACTGGCTCGACACGTTCGTCGAGCACTGGCGCCTGCGGCATCCGCACGTGCAGTTCGAACTGCTCGGCGCGCGCCCGTCGGGCGTCGGCCTCGACGATACCGTCGCGGCCGGCCAGATCCTGACGATCCTGCTCGACAACGCCGCGCGGGCGAGCCCGCACCGCGTGACGCTGGCCGCGAAGCTCGCGCACCACGAGCGCGCCGCGGACCGGATCGAATTCGAGGTCTGCGACGACGGCCCCGGCATCCCGGCCGCGTTGCGGGACTCGCTCGGCTCGATGCCGGTCGACAGCACGCAGGGCGGGCACGGGGTCGGCCTGTACCTTGCGTTCAGCGCGGCCGTGCGGCTGGGCGGCGAGATCGAGCTGTCCGATGTCGCGCCGCGCGCGACGGGCGGCAACGGGCGCGCCGGCGGCGCGAACGGACACGCGGCAACCGCGTCGGGCCAGCGCGCGACCGAACGCGCGGCGGCCACGCCGGACAGCCGCCCGGCCGGCACCCCCGGCCGCGGCACGCGCGCGGTGCTGCGCCTGCCGGTGACGCGTATCGCGGTGCCGGCCGCCTCAACCAACACGTAGACGGAGAAACCACATGAGCGAGAACAATTTCCTGGTGATCGACGACAACGAGGTGTTCGCGGGCACGCTCGCGCGCGGCCTCGAGCGCCGCGGTTACGCGGTCCAGCAGGCGCACGACAAGGAGGCGGCGCTGCGGTTGGCGGCCGGCGGCAAGTTCCAGTTCATCACCGTCGACCTGCATCTCGGCAACGATTCGGGCCTGAGCCTGATCGCGCCGCTGTGCGACCTGCAGCCCGACGCGCGGATTCTCGTGCTGACCGGCTACGCGAGCATCGCGACCGCCGTGCAGGCGGTGAAGGAAGGCGCCGACAACTATCTGGCGAAGCCCGCGAACATCGAGTCGATCCTGGCCGCGCTGCAGACCAACGCGAGTGAAGTGCAGGCCGACGAGGCGCTCGAGAATCCGGTGGTGCTGTCGGTCGACCGGCTCGAATGGGAGCACATCCAGCGCGTGCTGGCGGAGAACAACAACAACATCTCGGCGACCGCGCGCGCGCTGAACATGCACCGCCGCACGCTGCAACGCAAGCTCGCGAAGAAGCCGGTGCGGCAGTAACGGGCGCGGCGGCATCGCCGGGCGCACCAACGAAAACGGGCGGCTCCAAGGAGCCGCCCGTTTCGCGTTCCACACCGCGCGCGTTACAGCACGTAGCGCGACAGGTCTTCGTCCTGCGCCACTTCGCCGAGCGCGCGATCGACGTATTTCGCATCGATCGTCACGCGCTCGCCGGCATGATTGCCGGCCGAGAACGACACTTCCTCGAGCAGCTTCTCGATCACCGTGTACAGGCGGCGCGCACCGATGTTCTCGGTTTTCTCGTTGACCGCGTACGCGATCTCGGCGAGGCGGCGGATGCCGTCCTCGGCGAACTCGAGCTCCACGTCCTCGGTGGCGAGCAGCGCCTGGTACTGCTTGACGAGGCTCGCGTCGGTCGCGACGAGGATCGCCTCGAAATCCTTCACCGACAGCGAGTCGAGCTCGACCCGGATCGGAAAGCGCCCCTGCAGTTCGGGAATCAGGTCGCTCGGCTTCGCGAGATGGAACGCGCCGCTCGCGATGAACAGGATGTGATCGGTCTTCACCATCCCGTACTTCGTGTTGACCGTCGTGCCCTCGACGAGCGGGAGCAGGTCGCGCTGCACGCCTTGGCGCGACACTTCGCCGCCGCTGCCTTCGTTGTTGCGCGACGTGATCTTGTCGATCTCGTCGAGGAACACGATGCCGTTCTGCTCGACGTTCTGCACGGCCTTCGTCTTCACTTCCTCGTCGTTGAGCATCTTCGCCGCTTCCTCGTCGGTCAGCAGCTTCAGCGCTTCCTTGATCTTCACCTTGCGGCGCTGCTTCTTGCCGCTGCCGAGGTTCGAGAACATCGAGCGGATCTGCTCGGTCATCTCTTCCATCCCCGGCGGCGCCATGATGTCCATGCCCACCGACGGCTGCTCGAGGTCGAGCTCGACTTCCTTGTCGTCGAGCTGGCCTTCGCGCAGGCGCTTGCGGAAGGTCTGGCGCGTCGCGTTGTTGTCGTCGTTCGCGTGGTCCGCGTTGCCGCCGAAGCCCACCGCGCGCGGTTGCGGCAGCAGGATGTCGAGGATGCGGTCCTCCGCCTGGTCGGTCGCCTTGCTGCGCACCTTGCGCATCTCGGATTCGCGCGTCTGCTTGACGGAGATCTCGATCAGGTCGCGCACGATGCTGTCGACGTCGCGGCCGACATAGCCGACTTCGGTGAACTTGGTCGCCTCGATCTTGATGAACGGCGCGTCGGCGAGCTTTGCGAGGCGGCGCGCGATTTCGGTCTTGCCGACGCCCGTCGGCCCGATCATCAGGATGTTCTTCGGCGTGATTTCCTGGCGCAGCGGCTCGGCGACCTGCTGGCGGCGCCAGCGGTTGCGCAACGCGACGGCCACCGCCTTCTTCGCCTTGTCCTGGCCGATGATGTGCTTGTCGAGTTCCGAGACGATCTCGGCAGGGGTCATGGTGCTCATGGTGCGGTCCTTACTCGATCGTTTCGATGATGCGGTTGTGGTTCGTGTAGATGCACATGTCGCCGGCGATCTCGAGCGACTTCTCGACGATCTCGCGCGGGGACAGCTCGGTGTTCTCCGCGAGCGCGCGGGCCGCGGCCTGCGCGTAGGCGCCGCCCGAACCGATCGCACAGATGCCGCCTTCCGGGTCGAGCACGTCGCCGTTGCCGGTGATGACGAGCGTGGTGGTCGCATCGGCCGTGATCAGCATCGCCTCGAGGCGGCGCAGCATCCGGTCGGTGCGCCAGTCCTTCGCCAGTTCGACGGCCGCGCGGGTCAGGTTGCCCTGGTGCTTCTCGAGCTTCGCCTCGAAGCGATCGAGCAGCGAGAACGCATCGGCGGTGCCGCCCGCGAATCCGACCAGAACCTGGTTGTTGTAGATTCGCCGCACTTTCCGCGCGCCACCCTTCATGACGATGTTGCCGAGGGTTACCTGGCCGTCGCCGCCGAGCGCGACCTTGTCGCCGCGCCGGACCGAAACGATGGTCGTGCCGTGAAATTGCTCCATCTGCGTTCCTTGAGAAAAACGGGGAAGAGTCGGGCGGCGCGTGGCGCCGCCGCGTGAATCGCAGTGCGCCGGGGAGCGGCCCGGCGCGCATCCGTTTCATTTTAGGGCGGGCGCCGGGATATCAAGAGGGGCGGGCAAATCGGCCGGCGGGCCGGGAGGCGCGCCGGAAAAACAAAAAGCGCGCGGCAGGCCGCGCGCTTTCGGGAAGCAGCGTGTCGGAGCGGAACGCCGCTCGATCAGTCGCCGAACAGCTTCTGGCGCAGCTCGCGGCGCTCTTGCGCCTCGAGCGACAGCGTCGCCGTCGGACGCGCGAGCAGGCGCGGGATGCCGATCGGTTCGCCGGTTTCCTCGCACCAGCCGTAATCGCCGGAATCGATGCGGGCGAGCGACTGCTGAACCTTCTTGAGGAGCTTGCGTTCGCGATCGCGCGTGCGCAGCTCGAGCGCGTGCTCTTCCTCGATCGTCGCGCGATCGGCGGGATCGGGCACGATCACCGTCTCGCGCAGGTTCTCGGTCGTCTGGCCTGCGTTCTTGAGGATGTCCGCCTGCAACTGTTCGAGCCGATTTTTGAAGAAGGCGAGCTGATCCTCATTCATGTAATCCTTGTCGCTCATCTTCAGGATTTCGGCTTCGGTCAAGAGTTTCTTCGTCATCTGCTTGCTTCTTCAATGTGCGGCAAATCAGGAGATATTGCCTGCACTTTGGGATTACCCGCAACTGCGCTTGCAATCATTTGCGATTTGCCGCCGCGGGGCCGAAAGCCTCTGGAAAACCGGTTCTCAAATACCAGGATAGCCCTGGCGCGGATTTGCGCGCGCGGCGAACCGGTGCTGCGCGGCAGATCGCATCGGCCGCGGCCGGGTGGCGGATGGGCGATCCGGCGCGGTTGCGATGCCCGGGTAATGGTTCAGCAAGAACCGGGCCTGTTATTGCCGTACTCCAGCGGGCACGTATTGTAACTGAATCGCAAGCGGGCGCCGTATCGGGTCGATCCCCGTCGGCTGCGCCAATATCTTGAAAATATAACGCGCAAATCGCGAAAAAGCGATGACGGCGAAACCCTGCCCGGAAAAGCACCGCGCCCGCGCCACGGCCGCCCGGGCAGGCGGCCGCGCGCACGGCCCGCGCCGGCGCCCGAACACTCAGGCGAGACAGGCGTCGAGGCCGTCGGTGATCAGGTCCTGCGGCAGGTCGACACCGATGAACACCATCTTGTTGGTCTTCTTCTCGGCCGGCAGCCATTTCGCGGCGAGGTCGCTGCCCATCATCTGGTGCACGCCCTGGAACACGACCTTGCGGTCGACGCCCTTCATGTACAGCACGCCCTTGTAGCGCAGCATCCGCTCGCCGTAGATCTGGAGGATGCCGCCGAGGAAGTCTTCCAGCTTGTTCGGGTCGAACGGGCGGTCGTTGCGGTAGACGAACGACTTGATCTTGTCGTCGTGGTGCGCGTGGTGATGGTTGTGATGGCCGTGGCCGTGATCGTGCGCGCATTGACCGTGATCGTGGTCGCAATGCGCGTGATCGTGATCATGGTCGTGATCGTGATCGTGATCGTGATCGTGATGACCGTGCGCGTGGTCGTCCTCGGCGAGGAAGTCCGGGTCGATCTCGAGCTTCGCGTTCAGGTTGAAGCCGCGCAGGTCGAAGATTTCCTTGATGTCCGCTTCACCGAAGTTCACGACCTTGATCGTCGCCTTCGGGTTCATGTGCATCAGGCGGTGCTTGAGCGCCGCGACGGCCTGGTCGTCCACCAGGTCCGACTTCGTGATGAACAGGCGATCGGCGAAGCCGACCTGGCGCTGCACCACTTCGTGTTCGTCGAGCTGCGCGTTTGCATGCTTCGCGTCGACCAGCGTGATGATCGCGTCGAGCAGGAAGTCGTCGGCGATCTCGCTGTCGATGAAGAAGGTCTGCGCGACCGGGCCCGGATTCGCAAGGCCGGTCGTTTCGATCACGATGCGGTCGAAGTCGAGCTTGCCGTCGCGCTTCTTCGCGGCGAGATCGCCGAGCGCGCGTGCCAGGTCGCCGCGGATCGTGCAGCAGATGCAGCCGTTGCTCATCTGGATGATCTGCTCGTTCGTGTCCTGAACGAGGATCTCGTTGTCGATGTTTTCTTCGCCGAATTCGTTCTCGATCACGGCGATCTTCATGCCGTGCTGTTCGTTCAGGATGCGCTTGAGCAGCGTCGTCTTGCCGCTGCCGAGGAAGCCGGTGAGGATGGTGACGGGAGTGGCCATGTCGGTCGCCTGTGGTTCGTGAATCGGGGTCAAAACCAGGATGTGTGCGTCGCGCCGTCGACTGTCGAGCCGGGGCGCACAACCATCCATTGAAACATACCTGTCAAGCCCTCGCCCGTCGTCCGGACGACAGGCTCGAGCGCGGGGCCGCCAGCGGGAAACGGCCGGCGGACGCGGGTGTGCGCGTAGATCGGGGCGATCAGACGATTTGCAACAGCAGGCCCTTCAGATATTCGCCTTCCGGGAACGCGGCGAGCAGCGGGTGGTCGACGCCCGCACCCAGCCGCTTCAGGATCCGCGCGTCGACCTTCGCGTCGGCCGCCGCGCCCGCGACGATCTTCTGGAACAGATCCATGTCGATCGCGCCCGAGCACGAGTACGTGAAGAGCAGGCCGCCCGGACGCAGCAGCCGGAAGCCGCTGAGGTTGATGTCCTTGTATGCGCGCGATGCGCGCTCGACGCTGTCGCGGGTCGGCGCGAACTTCGGCGGATCGAGCACGATCAGGTCGAAGCGCTCGCCTTCGTCGACGAGGCGGCGCAGCGTCTTGAATGCGTCCGCATCGAGCCAGGTCGCGCGTTCGGCGTCGAAGCCGTTGGCCACGACGTTCTGTTGCGCGAGCGCGAGCGCGTCGCCCGACGAGTCGATCGACACCACGCGTTTTGCGCCGCCCTTGAGCGCCGCGAGCGAGAAGCCGCCCGTGTAGCAGAAGCAGTTGAGCACGTCGCGGCCGGCCGCGTATTGCGCGACGAGCGCGCGGTTGTCGCGCTGGTCGACGTAGAAGCCCGTCTTGTGGCCGTGCGGCACGTCGACGTGATAACGCACGCCGTTTTCGTTCGCGATCAGCGTCGCGGGCGGCGCGTCGCCGGCGAGCACGCCGGTCGTCTGCGCGAGCCCTTCCTTGTCGCGGATCGACACGTCCGAGCGCTCGTACACGTTCGGGCAGCCGGTCGCGCCGACGAGTGCCGCGACGATCGCGTCCTTCCACGCGTCGACGCCCGCGGCCATGAACTGGCACACCAGCTGGCCGCGCGGCGCGGCGCCGGGTGCGGCCGTATCCGCGACGTAGTAGTCGACGACCAGCCCGGGCAGCCCGTCGGCTTCGCCGAACACGAGCCGCACCGCGCCCGTGCCCGACACCATCGACGTGCGATGCGCGACCGCGCGCTGCACGCGGCGCTTGAAGAATGCGTGATCGATCGGCTCGTTCTCGTCGAAGCTCCACACGCGCACGCGGATCTGCGACTGCGGGCTGTACGCGCCGCGCGCGAGAAAGCGTCCGTCGTGCGCGCGCACGATCACGGTGGCGCCGGGCGCGGGCGTGCCGTCGACGCGGTCGATCGCATTGGCGTAGATCCACGGATGCCGGCGCAGCAGCGATTTGTCCCTGGACGGTCTGAGTGTGACGGTTTGCATGATCGGATCGAAAGAGGCCGCGGAGGGCGCCGGCCGTGGCCGGCCGCCGTGCGCGGCGGGTATGGCGGGATGCGCGTCAGTCGCGCTTCTTCGCGCGCGGATGCGCGCTGTCGTAAATTTTCGCGAGATGCTGGAAGTCGAGCGACGTATAAACCTGCGTCGCGGCGACGCTCGCGTGGCCCAGCAGCTCCTGCACCGCGCGCAGGTCGCCGCTCGACTGCAGCACGTGCGTGGCGAACGAGTGGCGCAGCACGTGCGGGTGGACATTGGCGGGAATGCCCGCGCTCAGCGCCGCACGCTTCACGCGGTCGCGCACGACGCCGGGTGCCATCCGGTTGCCGCGCACGGACACGAACAGCGGATGCGGATCGTGCTTCACGAATTCGTCGCGCACCGCGAGCCACGCGTTCAGCGCGTCGATCGCCTTGCGGCCGACCGGCACCTTGCGTTCCTTGTTGCCCTTGCCGCGCACGGTGACTTCCGCTTCGGCGAGATCGAGCCAGCCCGCCGAGCGGTAGCCGTCCGCCTCCGTGTACCTGACGTCGAGCCCGACCAGTTCGGCCAGGCGCAGCCCGGACGAATAGAACAGCTCGAGGATCGCGTGATCGCGGGTGCCTTCGGTCGTGCCGGCGAGCGGCGCGTCCATCAGTGCCGCTGCGTCGTCGACCGACAACGCCTTCGGCAGGGTTTTCGGGCGCTTCGGCGCGCGCACCGCGGCGACGGGGTTCGCGGGCATCTCGATGCGCTGCGCGAGCCAGCGGTAGAACGCGCGCCACGCGGACAGCCGGTGCGAGATCGAGCGCGCGGACAGCCCGCCGGCATGCGCGCGGGCGACCGCGCCGCGCATGTCGGCGGCCGTGAGCGCATCGAGCGGGCGGCCGGCGGCGAGCTTCTTCAGTTCGTCGAGTTCGTGCGTGTACGCGCGCAGCGTGTGTTCCGACAGCTGCCTGACGTGCTTCAGGTTCGACAGGTAGGCGGCGATCGGATCGTCGGTCATCGCGGGCGGTGGATCAGTGCGGCAGCAGGCGCGTGAGCGCCGCGCTCGCCAGCGTTGCGATCTGCGCGAGGAAGTCGGTCGCCATCCCGTCGTGAAAGCGGCGCGGATCGGGCGAGCCCAGCACGAGCAGGCCGAACGCCGGGGCGTCGGTGCCGGCGAGCGGCGCGCGCAGCGCGAGCAGCGCGACCGACGTGGCCGCGCCGTCGCCGGCCGGTGCGGCTTCGGCGCCTTCCGTCGCGGTCGCGGCCGGTGCCGGGAGCGCGGGCGCGAGCCACTGGGCCGCTTCGAAGCCTGTGTTCGCGCCGCAATACGGCGTCGACAGCCCGTTCGCGAACAGGCGCACTTCCTCGCCGACCTGGCGCGCGAAATCGGCCTGCGCGTAGGTGTCGGCGACGTCCCATACGCGCAGCGCCGTCTGCGGCACGTCGAACACGTCGGCGATGCCTTCGGCGATCGTGCGCGGCAGCGCGTACGGGTCGCGTTCCGCGATCACGCGCGCCGTCCAGCGGCTGAACTTCGCGGACAGGCTGTCGTTCTCGTGGCCGTAGCGCACCAGTTCGGCGAGCCGGCGCTCGAGATGCTTGTTCTTGTCGCGCAGCATCTCCATCTGCCGCTCCTGCAGCGAGATCGCGGCCTTGCCGTGCGGGTTCGCGAGACGGATCGTCGCGAGCAGTTCCGCGTGTTGCGCGAAGAATTCGGGATTGGCGAGCAGGTAGTCGGCGACTTCGCGATCGTTCATGTGGCTGGAGCGTTCAGTTATCAGGACGTTGAAGGGTCAGACGTTCAGGTCGATCTCGCCTTCGAACACGGTCGCGGCGGGCCCGGCCATCATCAGCGCGGCGGATTCGTCGCGCGCGCCGTCCCAGCTGATCGTCAGCGTGCCGCCATGCGTGTGCACGGTCACCGGCGAATCGAGCAGGCCGCGCCGGATGCCGGCCGCCACCGCCGCGCACGCGCCGGTGCCGCACGCGAGCGTCTCGCCCGCGCCGCGCTCGTACACGCGCAGCTTCACTTCGTGGCGCGACACGATCTGCATGAAGCCGGCATTCACCCGCTGCGGGAAGCGGGCGTGACGCTCGATCAGCGGGCCTTCGTCGAGCACCGGCCACGCTTCGGCATCGTCGACGACCTGCACCGCGTGCGGGTTGCCCATCGACACCGTCGAGATCCAGCGCGTATGGCCGCCGACGTCGAGCGGCCACAGCGTGTCGTTGCCTTCGGCGCGGCCGTCGAGCCCCGACGCGTCGAACGGCACGTGCGCCGGCGCGAACACGGGTGCGCCCATGTCGACGACGACTTCGCCGTCGTCCTGCATCGTCAGCGTGATCAAGCCCTTCATCACTTGCACGCGCACGCTGCGCTTGTCGGTCAGGCCGCGGTCGCGGACGAATTTCACGAAGCAGCGCGCGCCGTTGCCGCAATGTTCGACCTCGCCGCCGTCGCAATTGAAGATCCGGTACTTGAAATCCGCGCCGTCGACGGTCGGCTTCTCGACGAGCAGCAGTTGATCTGCGCCGATGCCGAAGTGTCGGTTGGCGAGCGCGCGCACCTGCGCGTCGGTGAGCGGCGGCAGCGCGCGCGAATAGCTGTCGAGCACGACGAAGTCGTTGCCCGCGCCGTGCATCTTGGTGAACGAGAGTTTCACTGGGTCCGGAATTCCATGGCGAACAGGGCGGTCGGCACGGTGGACGTGCGAGCCGGCCTCGCGGGCCGCGTCGTTCGTCGTGCTGATCTCAACCGCAAATGATACATGCAGCCGACAGGGGCGTCCTGCGCTGCGCGGGGTGTCGTTCGGGGCGCAGGCACGCCTCTGACGGCGCGCCCGCGGGTTCGACTCAGTAGAGGCTCGGCTCGCCGGGCGGGCGCGTCTTGAAGCGCTTGTGCACCCAGTAATACTGCTCGGGCATCAGCGGAATCTGCTCCTCGAGGAATTCGTTCATCCGCCGTGCGTCGAGATCGTCGTCGCCGGTCGGGTAGTTGTCCCACGGCTTGAATACCTTGAGCCGGTAGCCCTTGTAGTTCGGCAGCACCTCGCCGATGAACGGCACGACCTGCGCGCGGCCCGTTTTCGCGAGCCGGCCGACGGCCGTCAGCGTGCACGCCGGCACGCCGAAGAAGGGCACGAACGTCGAATTGCGCAGGCCGTAGTCCATGTCGGCGCCGAGCATCACGGGCTTGCGGTCGCGCAGCCAGCGCAGCACGACGCGCGCGCTGTCCGCGCGGCCGACCATCTCCGCGTCGAAGCGCCCGCGGGCCTTCTTCGCCTCTTCCTCGAGCACGGCATTCGAGAACGGCTGGTACAGCGACCCGCAGCGGCGCTGCAGCGAACGGTTCAGCCAGATCGAGCCGGCTTCGATGCCGACGAAATGCAGGCCCAGGAACAGCGTCGGCGGCAGGTCCGGATCGGTGAGGTCGACGGCGCTGTCGACCTGGATCAGCTTCGCGAGCTTGCGCTCGGAACCGAACCACTGGACGCTGCGCTCGACGTAGCTGCGGATCGCGTGGCGGAAATGCCGGCCGGCCACTTCTTCGCGCCGCTCGTCGCTCCAGTCGGGGAAGCAGAGTTTCAGATTGGTATGTACGATGCGCTTTCGCCGGCTGGGAATCTGGTACAGCAGCCAGCCGAGGCCGTCGCCGAACCGCGCGGTCAGGCCGTACGGCAGCAGGGCGAGCAGCTTCAGCAAGCCGATGGCGAGGTGCGTGCCGAGGCGGCCTAGCATGCGAAGTCTCCATGAGGCCGGCAGGCCGGCACGTTGCGAACAGGGGGGTAGGACAGCGGAAGATGCAGCACGGGCGGCGCTCTGTGACAATTCACGAAAGCCGCTATAATACGGGCTTCGCCGAGTTAACTGACAACTTGCGGGGCGAAGCCGGCTGGCGCGAAGCGCGCTGCCCGGTCCTGGTAATCCGCTAAAGCGTCGCCGCTTCAGGCCCAACGAAGCTGGCTACGTGAAACCAACCGTAACCACACAGGAGCCTGAAAAAGTGGCAAACGATTATCTCTTCACGTCCGAATCCGTCTCCGAAGGCCATCCGGACAAGGTCGCGGACCAAATCTCGGACGCGATTCTCGACGCCATCCTCGAGCAGGACAAATACTCCCGCGTTGCAGCCGAAACGCTGTGCAACACGGGTCTCGTCGTTCTGGCCGGTGAAATCACCACGACGGCCAACATCGACTACATCCAGATCGCGCGCGACACCATCAAGCGCATCGGCTACGACAACACCGACTACGGCATCGACTACAAGGGTTGCGCGGTGCTGGTCGCGTACGACAAGCAGTCGCCTGACATCGCGCAAGGCGTCGATCGCGCGCACGACGACAACCTCGATCAAGGCGCGGGCGACCAGGGTCTGATGTTCGGTTACGCATGCGACGAAACGCCGGAGCTGATGCCGCTGCCGATCTACCTGTCGCACCGTCTCGTCGAGCGCCAGGCGAGCCTGCGCCGCGACGGTCGCCTGCAGTGGCTGCGCCCGGACGCGAAGTCGCAGGTGACGGTCCGCTACGTCGACGGCAAGCCCGATTCGATCGATACCGTCGTGCTGTCGACGCAGCACGCACCGGACATCGAACTGCCGGCACTGCGCGAAGCCGTGATCGAGGAGATCATCAAGCCGACGCTGCCGGCCGAGCTGATCAAGGGCGACATCAAGTTCCTGGTGAACCCGACCGGCCGGTTCGTGATCGGCGGCCCGCAGGGCGACTGCGGCCTGACGGGCCGCAAGATCATCGTCGACACCTACGGCGGTGCCGCACCGCACGGCGGCGGCGCGTTCTCGGGCAAGGATCCGTCGAAGGTCGACCGTTCGGCTGCGTATGCCGGCCGTTACGTCGCGAAGAACATCGTCGCGGCAGGCCTCGCATCGCGCGCGCTGATCCAGGTGTCGTACGCGATCGGCGTCGCCGAGCCGACTTCGGTGATGGTCAATACGTTCGGCACGGGCCGCGTGTCGGATGCGGTGATCACGAAGCTCGTGCGCGAGCATTTCGACCTGCGTCCGAAGGGCATCATCAAGATGCTCGACCTGCTGCGCCCGATCTACGAGAAGACGGCAGCTTACGGCCACTTCGGCCGCGAAGAGCCGGAATTCTCGTGGGAAGCGACCGACAAGGCGCTCGCACTGGCCGAAGCGGCCGGCGTGGAGCCGACGGCTCGCGTCGCGTAAGCGTCGTCCTGCCATCGTCGGGCGTTGGCCCGGCAGCACTCCGGTCGAACCCGTGAAGTATCGATAGTGGTTGCGGCCAATAATGCCCCGTAAGTCGTGGACTTCCGGGGCATTGTCTTTTTCCCTTCTCAAAACGGCCATCGTGGCCGTTGACGGCGCGCGTTGATTCGTCCCGCTGGCCAACCATCTTCGCGCCGCCGCTTCTCGGGGCGTGTTGTTTTCGGCTTCGCAGACGAAATACGCGGGACTGTTTCGCCGTGCCGATAGAACACGCCTGCGCGATGACGGGCGAACGATGTACCGACGCGCGGTGAATTCAAGTATTCAATTTCGTTTCGATTTTCAATCAGGTCATTTATCGATCGAATCGATATTGATCGACGTCATGCTGAGCGATCTATTTATTTATCTCTAAATTGTTACAAATGTTGACATTCGTTGACGTTGACGGTCCGGTTTTCGAGAAGTAACTTTTCAAGTGACGGGTTGAAGCGAGTTGTGTTCGATCTGTCTGTAAATGGAAATCTTAATTTAATGGAGAGAATGATGGAATCGATTCAATCGAGTAATGAAAATGTCGCGGCCGAAGTGATGCGCTCCGAATACAACATCGATATCGCCGTGCCAGGCGAACCGGCTGATTTCACCGCTATCAACGTCGAGGGCTGCTTGAGCAGCTCCAGCGTGCTTGGCTGACCCGCGTAGAGATCAGCAGCAGGCGGGAGTGGAGGGTGCCTCCTGCTCCCGTCAGGGATAAGAGGCCGTCATGAAAAAAATCGAGGCAATGGATTTTCCGCTGTTCGTTAAATGGTATATCACGCAGCGATGCAATCTGCGTTGCACACACTGCTATTTGACGGACTATCAACGCGCTCCCGAATTTAATGAAATTGTGCCGATTATTGATTATCTCGGTGCGCGCGGCGTTTTCGGAATTGTCTTAATGGGCGGGGAGCCGGTTGCGAGAAACGATCTGGCTGAAATCGTCAGGAGAATCACTTCGCACGGGATGCGGTCGAAAATCGCGACCAATGCGACATTGATCGATACCGAGAAGGCGCACGAATTGGTCGACGCAGGTGGCATGCAGTATCAGGTCAGCCTCGAAAGCCCCGTGGCGGAGGAAAACGACGCCATTCGCGGCCCCAGGACATTTGCGCGCGCCGTCCGCGGGATTCGGGCGCTGGTCGACGCAGGCGCACGTATTCATCTCGCATTTACCCTGACCGGGGTCAATTATCGTCGGCTCGAAAGCATGTTCGAACTGGCGGCCGCCTTGGGGGTAACCGGCATCAAGTTGAATGCCTTTATCCCTATTGGGACCGGTCGATTGCTGGCTCGGCAACACTTGCTGTCACCCGACATGTGTCGAGAAATTGCGGAAGCCATCGTGCATCACTCGTCCCGATTTCCGGGGCTTGATGTCGAAGGGGGCGCCTTCGTGAAGCGGATACACATCTCGCCGAATCGGTCTTCCTCGGATGCGACTTTCGGATGCGGTGCGGGCACGACTTCGATGATCATCAATAGCGATCTCACCGTTTCGGCGTGCGACATGCTCGTCGAAGAGGACAGGACCAAGCAAGCCATCCGGTCGCCTGCGGATATAGACGCGATGTGGCGAGGTGACGCCTTGTTCCGGCGGTGGCGTGGGCAAGCTCAGGGGGAGCGCACACCGACAATCAGATCGTTCGATGACGTTCATCAACACGGTTGCCATGTCGCATTCAACGCCTACTCGCGCAATCTCTTTACATCGGAATCGTGATGACCGATGAGCTGAAGCGCTGGCGGCGCCTTTGCTATCTACAGGCATGCCTCGCTCTCGAAGCATTCTCGGCGCCCGTTCTCGTGTTTTTTTACACGTCCTATGCCGGATTCACGTTCGCCCAATACAGCTCGATCATTTCGCTGATCTTCGTTTTTTTGTGGTTGCTCGAGATTCCGACAGGCGTGCTTGCCGATCGGTATGGCAGAAAGTTCGCGCTGGTGACCGGCAACGTCGTGTATTTCGCCGCGATGGTTTGTCTGGTCCGCTACGGGCATCGGGCATCGCCGTGGCTGATCGCATTTCTGTTCGCATGCGGAGGGGCACTATCGAATGGAGCATTTCAGGCAATGATGTTCGACGCGTTCGCCGCATGCGGCCGAGATGCCGACTTTCACACCGTCAATGCTCGTGCGACGAGCGTGTCTTTGTTGTGCGGGGGGGCGGCTTCGGTAGTCGGTGGCTGGCTCGCGTCGCGCTCGCTCGCATTCCCGATGTATCTCGACATGGGCATTCTCGCCGCATTGACGTTGTCGTTTGCGCTTTGGATTCGTGAACCGGTGTACGAGCACCGATCGCGCCAGCCCGGGCTTGTCGAAATCGCGAGAGACGGCATTGCGACCACCATTTCATCCCGCGCTTTGCTGCGAGCCATTCTCGTAGCGGCTGTCACGTTCGCCTGTCTGCGGGCCGGCTTCAATTTTTATCAGCCGTTGCTGCAAGAGGGCGGCGCAGATGTCGAGGCCATCGGGTGGATATTCGCCGCGATGTACGGGTTTTCTTCAGCGGCAGCCTACGTGTTCAGCCACATACGCAAATCCGCGTTGTTGTCCCGTGTCCCGGCGACGGTCTTGATTCTCCTGTTCGCGGCGGCGGCTTGCGTGATCACCGTTCCGAATGCTTTCGCTTCGTTGGAATGGGTGTTGTTCTCGATCGCTTGTCACCAGATCGTCCGAGGCATGTATCCGTCATATGCCGCCTACTTGATTAACCGCTGTTTGCCCGGGGGGACAACCAACCGAACCACGATTCTGTCGGCGGCGTCTCTGGTCAGAGCGGTGTGTGCCGCGGTGTTCTTGTGGGGAAGCGGGATGATCGCGCAACGGATCGGATTCGCGAGCGCGTTCGTCATGTTGAGCGCGTCTACCGCGGTCTTGATTGGTTTGATTTCACTTTTTCGAGGTGATGTCGATGGCGAACGTATCGTCCCCGTTTCTCCCTCAAACGATTAGCCTCTACATCACGTATCGCTGCCAGTCGCGGTGCAGGCACTGCTTTCTGGTGGAGAACGACAAGATTGGCCGTTATGAGTTGCCGCTCGAGCAGTGCCTGGCGATTATCGACGAGGCGCGTGATCATCGGGCCTACATGCTCGTACTGTCAGGGGGCGAACCGCTTCTTCACCGCGATTTCGATTTGATCGTCGAATATGCGCGAACCGCCGGCCTGTTGCCGTTGGTCGGCCTGACCGGCGCCGGAGTCACGGACGAGCATGTCGAAACCCTTTGCAGGCATGGGATTCCGAGCGTTCAGGTCAGTCTCGACGGTGCAACCGCACGGTCTAACGACGCTATCCGCGGTGCCGGGAGTTTCAATGAGGTCGGGGATGCGATCGTCCGCTTGCGCGCGGCCGGACTGAAGGTCAACCTCGCCTTGTGCTTGCACGAACAAAACCGGGGCGAAGCGATGGCGTTGTTCGAGCATGCGTGGCGGCTGGGCGTCGCGCGAGTCAAGCTAGCCTTTTATGAATCGTCGGGGTCTTGCGCCGCATTTGAGCCGCTCACGCCCGGGATGAAGCGGGAGGTGTTGCAAGCCGCGTCGGCCTTCATGGACTGCAAAAGCGGCGACGGCTGGATTGCTTGCCCTACCCATGATGTCCGGACCGGTCGCGAGATTCGCCCGACCAGGCGCCTTCCTCCGCTCGTTATCGGCGCAGACGGAGAGCTTGCTGCCGGCGAATGGGGAGAGCGAATCGGCTCCTTGTCGGAGGGGGCGCTCGCCGAACAGTATTGCACTTTCGTTGCAGGCAAGCAGGCGGCGTTCTTCGAACGCGTTGTGCTTGATGCGGCGACGCAACATGGAATAGCAAGCGTGACGGTTGCCGGCCAGGATATCGGTGCAAATGCGCTCATTTATGAGCATGGCGGTCAGCGCCATATCGTCGTGAGCGAAAGAGTGGCGGGCGCCTTGAGATTCTTCACGACGCTGCACGAAATCGGCCATGTCGCGACGCGTACGCTAGCAACAGATCCGAGGCGTCATGCTTCTATCGACGTAGAGCGCCAGGTCAACCTGTGGGTGCTGGACATGCTGCGCGATCACATCTCGGCCGATTCGCTAGCCGAATACGTGGCAGCGGCTTCTCGTTCGGAGGCCGCGCTGTACAGGCTTGTGGATCAACGACTCGATAAAGACTTGACGAACTACTGGTGCTAGACCGGGGGGCTTATATGTACGAAATCAATCGAAACTTGATTGAGCGAAAGGCGGATCGCAGCTTCTTTGATGCCGCGCATTTTTTTGTATTCAAGTTCAACGCGAATGGTTATGCGATGATCGACGCGCTAGCCGGCGGACCGTTTCCACGAGAGCGTTTCGTGGCAATGTGCGAGGCGCTGGAAATGACCCGGGAAGCGACCGATGCGTTCTGGGACAAGTGCGTACGGCATCGAATCGTGGTTGAACCAGCGGGAACGGCGATGCCGGACAGATGCTGACGTGGACGGCGGTGCGACGCACCGACTTCGACTGACCCATCGAAGGGGCAAAACAGCGGGTGTACTCGAACGTATGAGATTGCGCATTGCGGACAGCATCGTCCGCAATGGCTTTCATGGGTGCTCAGCGTGCGCTAAACCCGAACCACCCATTGCTGGCCGCGAGGCGGCGCGGGCGGTTGATGCGCCGCTGCGGCCCGAGCGTGCGGCGCAGCGCGAGCGCGCGCAGCGACGACGGCTTCTGCAGCAGCGAGCGCAGGCCGGCGCGGCGCGCGAACGCCTGCGCGCTCATCATCGAAAAGAACGCGTGGAACCACGCGCGGATGCCGTCCAGCCGGCTGTGCGCGTGCGTGTGCTCGGCGAGCGCCTGCGTGCGTGCGCGGTGATGGCGCAGCGGGCGGGCGGGAGCGGAAGGCACGACGCGCTTGGCAGTGCGGTTGAAACGGGAAGTCAGACGGAATGGCATGTGAACGATGCTTCGCTTGTATGGATGGCGCCCTTGAAAAGCGCACTGGTATGAACGGCCTCGGATTGCACAACGGATCTTACCGAAAGTCGTTGCGCGCCGCGCCCGCCAGAATTGACAGGCCGCGACAGGCTACAAGGGTTTCGTGACGTGCAAAAGTCGCGATAAACCCTTGTGCCGCCGGCGTGTCGCCGCATACCGCCTGTCGCTGAGGCTCGCGCCGCGCCGCACAGTTCCCTTGCGCCAGATCAAATCGACGATTGGCATGCCCCTGCGCACGACAATGGCGCTGTTCGCGGCATCCGGCGCCGATTTACAATCGTCACATTCACACGATAAACGTCTGGCATCCCATGTCGTCTCCATTGCAGTCGGAATCGATCCGCGCGCAAGTCGCGGAATTGCGCGAACGCGGTTTCGTCGTCGCGCGCGGCCTCGTCGACGAGGCGCAGTGCGCGGCGCTCAGGCAGATCGCGGTGCGCCAGTTGCAAGAAGCGGCGGAGCCGATCGAGTTCGAGGCGGATTTGCGCTACCCGGGCGCACCCGAGTCGAAGCATGCGCCGGGCGGTCACACGGTGCGGCGGCTGCTCGACGCGTATACGCGCGACCCGGCGTTCGCGGAGCGCGCGATCGCGCCCGAAATCGGCGCGTGGATGCGCGAGTACTTCGGCGAGCAGCCGGTGCTGTCACGCGCGCATCACAACTGCATGATGACGAAGCATCCCGCGTACGGCAGCCTGACGGGCTGGCATCGCGACTTCCGCTACTGGTCGTTCGAACGCGCGGACATGGTCTCGGTGTGGCTCGCGCTCGGGCCGGAAACGAATGAAAACGGTGCACTCTGGCTGGTGCCGGGTTCGCACACGGCAGAATTCGGGCCGGAAGCGTTCGACGACGCGAAGTTCTTCCGCAGCGACCTGCCGGAAAACCGCAAGATGATCGATGCGGCAACCTGCCCGTCGCTGCAGACGGGCGACGTCGTGTTCTTCCACTGCAACACGCTGCATTCGGCGGGGCAGAACCGCTCCGACCAGGTGAAGTTCTCGCTCGTCTATACGTACCACGGCGTGAGCAACCGGCCGCTGCCTGGCACGCGTTCGGCGGCGAAGCCGGAAGTGCAGTTCTAGCAGCGTTCGGCGGCGAGGCGGCCGCGCCGGTTGTCCGATGCGGCACTGCGGCCGCGTGGGGGAGATGAACGAACGGGCGGCCTGGGCCGCCCGTTGCGTTTTGCGCAGCGCGCTCCTGCGATGCGGGCCGCCGCCGGATGTCGGGCGGCCGCGGCGCTCAGCGCTTGTTGGCGGGCATCGCGAGGCCGATCAGGCCGATCAGCGATGCGACGGCGCCGCCGGCGATCAGCAGGATCGTCTTCGTGGCGGGCGAGCCGGTGAAGAAGCGCGACACGTTGTCGTTGATCGAATGAAACGACTGGCCGCCGAAATACAGCAGCACGACGCCGCCGACCAGCAGCGCAACCGAGATGACCCGGGACATACCAACCTCGCTGTAACGGTGATTCGAGACGCCGCAGTGTAGGCGACGCACGCGGCCGCGTCCATTGCCGTGCGCGCTTCGGCTACGTTCGATACCATAACCGTCGTACGTTTCCCTCGCCGCCGCGTGCGATGTTCGCGCGTGGCGCGCGTCCCACCCCGACGTCTTCACGGAATCGACTCATGGCCTACGAAGCAGCTTCCGAACGTTATGCCGACATGCAATACCGCACCTGCGGCAAATCCGGGCTCAAACTGCCCGCCCTGTCGCTCGGTCTGTGGCACAACTTCGGCGACTCGACGCCGATCGCCACGCAGCGCGAGATCCTGCGCACCGCCTTCGACCTCGGCATCAATCACTTCGACCTGGCGAACAACTACGGGCCGCCGTACGGCAGCGCCGAGACCAATTTCGGCAGGTTGCTGAAGGAAGATTTCCGCCCATACCGCGACGAACTGCTGATCTCGACGAAAGCCGGCTGGGACATGTGGCCGGGGCCGTACGGCAGCGGCGGCGGATCGCGCAAGTACGTGCTGGCGAGCCTCGACCAGAGCCTGCAGCGGATGGGTCTCGATTACGTCGACATCTTCTATTCGCACCGCTTCGACGCGCACACGCCGCTCGAGGAAACCGCCGGCGCGCTCGCATCGGCCGTGCAGCAGGGCAAGGCGCTGTACATCGGCATCTCGTCGTATTCGGCCGCGAAGACGCGCGAGATGGCCGAACTGCTCGCGCAGTACAAGGTGCCGCTGCTGATTCACCAGCCGTCGTACAACATGCTGAACCGCTGGATCGAGCAGGATCTGCTCGGCACGCTGGACGACATCGGCGCGGGCAGCATCGCATTCACGCCGCTCGCGCAGGGGCTGCTGACATCCAAATACCTGAACGGCGTGCCGGCCGATGCGCGCGTGAACAAGCCGGGCGGCGGTTCGCTGAAGCAGGAGCATCTGAGCGCGGACAACCTCGAGCATGTGCGCAAGCTCAACGGCATCGCGCAACGGCGCGGGCAGAGCCTCGCACAGATGGCGCTCGCGTGGGTGCTGCGCAATGGCCGCGTGACGTCCGCGCTGATCGGCGCGAGCCGTGCGGAGCAGGTGCGCGAAAACGTCGGCGCGCTGAAGAATCTCGACTTCTCGGCCGACGAACTTGCGGAGATCGATCGCTACGCGACCGAGGGCGGCATCAATCTGTGGGAAAAGCCCTCCACCGATCAGGCAATCTGAGCGGCATCGAGCATTGTCGATACGGGATGCGAACCAACACATCCCGTATTGCTGCGCACGCACACACGAACGGTTACGCTGCTGCGATGCAGCGGCGTGACCGGTGCACGTCAACGCCCGCTAGAGCAGCGCAGGCAGGCCTTCGACGAGCAATACCGCTACGCCGACGCCGAGGATCACGCCGAGCGCGCGCAACAGGTTGTGGCGGAATTCGGTTGCGCACGGCACCGCGCCGAGAAATAGCGCGCCGGCCAGCGCCATCGGAATCAACAGGATGAAGTCGCCGATCGTGAAATAGGTCGTCATGCGTGTCTCCGTAGCCGGCCGGAACAGGCGCACGCGCGTCTTCCAGCTCCATGCCGGGCATTTCTCATGTTGCGCCGCCCCCGATTGCGAACGGGGCGGTCAATTCGAGTATAGGCAACCTCGCCGCGTTTTTCGCTATCCGAACCATTAAAAGTATGCGGAAAACCCGCGCAATTTCGCGTTTTTCCGGCAAGCCGGACGAATGCCTTGCACCATTCTTTCCCGCTCCTTTCGGTTTGCGCCGAAAAATCGCGCACATGTCGATGCGGGCCGCCGCGTCCGCCGGCGCGGCGGCCCGTTCGCTTACGCGCGATCCGCTCGCGCGCGAACGGCCGGCGTGCGGAACACGAGCGCGAGCCCCGCGACGATCGCGCCCATGCCGACGAGTGCGAGCGGCTCCGGCCGGTTGCCGGGCCAGACCGCGTCCATCAGCGTGGTGACGACGGGCACGAGATAGAACAGGCTCGTCACGTTGACGAGATCGCCGCGTTGCATCAGCCGGTAGAAGAGCAACTGCGCGATCACCGAGATCACGATGCCGAGCCACAGCAGCGAGACGACGAGTGCCCAACCGATGTCGAGCGAGACCGGCCGCGACGGCAGGATCGCCACGCACAGCGCGAGGCCGATCGCGTTCTGCAGCGGCAGCACGTCGGCAGGCGCCGCGTGCATGCGCTTTTGCAGCAGCGAGCCGGCGGTCAGCGCGACGAGCGCCGTGAGCGCGCAGGCGACACCCGTGACCGGCAAGCCGGCACCGCCTACGCCCCGGCACACGACGAGCGCGAGGCCGGCCAGCGACAGCGCGAGCCCGGCGACGCGCATCGGTCGCCAGCGACGCTCGACGATTGCCAGCGTGAGGATCGGCTGAACGCCGAGGATCGTCGCCAGCACGCCCGGTGCGATCCCGCGCTCGAGCGCGAGCAGATAGAAGATCGAATAGCCGCCCATCATCAGCAGGCCGGTCATTGCGGCCATGCGTCGCACGCCGCGCGGCGGCAGCCAGCGTCCGCGCATGATGGCCGGCACGAGCAGCACGAGTGACGCGAGCGCGAATCGCGCGGTGAGGAAGACGAACGCGGATGCGTGACGCAGACCGAGTTCAGCGAAGATCGCGCCGCTGCTCCACAGCAACACGAAGAGCGACGTCACGCCATGCGCGGCGAGCGCGCGTTTGAGCGAAACCATGTGAATTCACCTGTCGAACGGATCGAAACGTTCCATGTCGCGCGCGCGGCAACGCGCCGTGCGCGACGGCGCACGAACGGTTGCGGACGAACGAATGGAAAACGGGAAACCGAAAGCCGGCCGGTCAGCCGACGCGTGCCGCCGGCGGGGGCGGCGCGGCGCCGACGAGCGGCGGTGCGACAGGAGGAGGGAGGACCGACGGATGCGCGCACGCCTGCGGCCGCGAGTCGAACTGCGGCCGGGATGTTGCGAGGGCGGACGTGGGCGATTGCATCGTGTCGTAATGCGCTTGAACGCGAATGAGCGTCAAAGGTAACGCAGGGCGGCCGTCTCGCGCAACACCTTGCGCGGAAGCCGGCGCCGCGCGCGTGGCCGGATTCGGCGGACGGTCACATTCGACAGGGTATGATGGGGGTATCCGCTCGTGCAAGCGCACGCGCGGCGCAGTGGTTGATTGGAGACATTCGACGAATTCGCGGCACTTCGCCCGCTTCTTCTTCTTTTCGCGCTTCGATAAACCGTGAACAATGGGATCACGCGCAACACCCCGGCGAGGGCGGCGCGGATCGTGCATTTGCCGGCTCGCCAGCGAGCCGGGATTCAAGTTTCAAGAGTGGGGAACCATCATGCATGTCGGGTCGATTGTCTGCACTACCCATATCGCGGTGCCGAAGGGCGCGCGCGGCATCGTCCAGCGCGTTCTGGGCGACATGGCCATGGTGACCTGGTACGCGGGCGTGCCGGGCGAGTCGAAGGAACTCAACACCGAGCCGTTCTTTCTCGAGGACCTGATCGACACCGGCGAATCCGTGCTGCCGGCCGGCGCCGCGATCCACTGAGCGCGCGTGCCGCACCGGACGCTCGTGTTTCGGCGCGGCTGACGGCACAATGCGGGGCATGAAAGACGTCACTTCCGCCCCCGCAGCTCCCGCCGGCCCGCCGTTCGCCGGTCTCACGCCCGAGTGCGTGCTCGACGCGCTCGACAGCGTGCTGATGCCGGCCGGGCTGCGCACCGACGGGCGCCTGCTCGCGCTCAACAGCTACGAAAACCGCGTCTACCAGGTCGGTATCGAGGACGGCCCGCCCGTCGTCGCGAAGTTCTATCGGCCCGCGCGCTGGTCGGACGAAGCGATCCTGGAAGAACACGCGTTCGTCGCCGAACTCGCCGCACGCGAGATTCCGGCGGTGCCCGCGCGCGTCATCGACGGCCGCACGCTGCACGCGTTCGACGGTTTCCGCTTCTCCATCTTCGAGCGGCGCGGCGGCCGTGCGCCCGACCTCGACCGCAGCGACACGCTCGAATGGCTCGGCCGCTTCATCGGCCGGATTCACGCGGTGGGTGCGACGCAGCCGTATGTCGCGCGCCCCGTGCTCGACATCCGCACGTTCGGCTACGAGCCGCGCGACTACCTGCTCGCGCACGATTTCCTTCCCGCCGACGTGCGGCCCGCCTACGAGACGGCGGTGGCGCTCGCGCTCGAAGGCGTCGAGGCCGCGTTCGAGCGTGCCGGCGAGATCCGCCTGCTGCGCACGCACGGCGACTGTCATCCGAGCAACGTGCTGTGGACCGACGCGGGCCCGCATTTCGTCGACTTCGACGACAGCCGGATGGCGCCCGCCGTCCAGGATCTGTGGCTGCTGCTGCCGGGCGATCGCGAAGGCGCGTCGCGCGCGCTCGCGGACCTGCTCGCCGGTTATGAGGACTTCTGCGAATTCGAGCCGCGCGAGCTGCATCTGATCGAGGCGCTGCGCACGCTGCGCTTGATCCACTACGCGGCCTGGCTCGCGCGACGCTGGGACGACCCGGCGTTTCCCGCCGCGTTCCCGTGGTTCAACACGCATCGCTACTGGGAAGCACGCGTGCTCGAACTGCGCGAGCAGATCGGCGCGATGCAGGAAGGGCCGCTCTGGCCCGTATGACGGCGCGCGCGGCGGCATCGCCGCGCGGCATTCGGATGCGGAGCGCCGCGTGTGGCGCCGCCCGCCACGCGTCGCTCAGAACTTCAGCATCATCTTGATCACCGCGGCGAAGCGCTTGCCGTAAGGCGGCGCGATCAGCCCGCGGGTATTCAGGCGCGCCTGCGTGAGCACGGGCTTCATCTTCGAGAACGTCACGAAGCCGTCGTAGCCGTGATACGCGCCCATTCCGCTCGCGCCGACGCCGCCGAACGGCAAGCTGCCGCACGCGATGTGCAGCAACGCATCGTTGACCGTCACGCCGCCGGAGACCGTTTCGCGCATCACGCGCTCGACCGTGCCGCCATCCTCGTCGAACAGGTACAGCGCGAGCGGTCGCGGACGCGCATTCACGTATGCGATCGCTTCGTCGAGCCGTTCGTACGGCACGAGCGGCAGCAGCGGCCCGAAGATTTCCTCCTGCATGAGCTGCGACGCGGCCGGCACCTGCGTGAGCGCACACGGCACGAACCTGCGCGACGCGGGATCGGACGGCGCATCCGACAACGGATGCAGTTGCGCGCCGGCCGCCTGCGCATCGGCCGCGAGCTGTTGCAGCCGCGCGTAATGGCGCGGCGACACGATCGTCGTGTAGTCGCCGTTGGTCGACAGGTCCGGATACAGCTTCGCGAAACGCGCACGCGCGCGCTCGATGAACGCGGCTTCCATCCCGCGCGGCAGCAGCACGTAGTCGGGCGCGATGCAGGTCTGGCCCGCGTTCAGCGTCTTGCCGCCGATGATCGCGTCGACGGCCGCGTCGAAGCGCGCATTCGGGCCGATGATCGCGGGCGACTTGCCGCCGAGTTCGAGCGTGACGGGCGTGAGATTGTCGGCCGCGGCGCGCATCACGTGGCGGCCGACGTGCGTCGAGCCGGTAAACAGCAGATGATCGAACGGCAGCGCGGTGAACGCGGCGCCGATCTGCGCATCGCCGTTCACGACCGCGACGTGGTCGCGCGAGAACGTCTTCGCGATCAGCTGCTCGAACAGCGCGGACGTGCGCGGCGTCAGTTCGGACATCTTGACGATCGCGCGGTTGCCGGCGGCGAGCGCGCAGATCAGCGGCCCGGCCGCGAGCAGGATCGGATAGTTCCACGGCACGACGATGCCGACCACGCCGAGCGGCTGCGGCAGCACCTTCGCGCGTGCCGGCCGCAGCCACTTGTTCATCGGCTTGCGGATCGGCTTCATCCAGCGCTTGCCGTGCTTGAGCGCATCGTCGATCTCTTCCTTCGCCATCCAGATTTCCGACAGCAGCACTTCCTGCTTCGCGCGATGCCCGAAGTCGGCGCTGATCGCATCGGCAAGCGCATCCGCGTGATCGATCAGCATCGTGCGCAGCGCGCGCAAGTGCTGCGCGCGGGTGTCCCACTCCGGGTACGGCGCGCGCAGGTAGGCCGCGCGCTGGTCGCGCAGCAGCGACGTCAGCGCATCGACCGACGGCAGCGCTTGCGGGGCCAGTTCGGGCATGTCGTTCTTCATGTCGTCTCCTCCAGTTGGGCGTGGCACGCGGGCCAGCAGTCAGGCCGCACGTACCCGCTCGGTGAGCGTGGCGGGGCGGGTCAGGATGGCGCGCATCGCATGGCAGGGTGCCGGATGCGATGCACGGTCGAAAACAGCGCGTTGAACGCGGCAAGCGTCGCATCCGCGCGACGGTGTTCGGGCGCGAAAACGGGATTGCACGGTTCGCGGGTACGGCCGCATGCAATCTCTTGCCGGCACTCGACGGCGCGTGGCGCGCACCTGAGCGTGCACCGAAGCAGCGCAGCGTGACGCGCGCGGCGACGCGCACATCGGCACGCTGAGCCGCGCGTGCGACGAGCCGTCCAAACGGTCGGCGATATGCGACGTCGTTCGATTTCGGCCGGCCGCGCGCACGGTGTTGCACGTCACCGTCCGGGCATCCGTTTGAAATGAAATGCGGGCCGCGCGCGGTGCGTCCGGACAACCCGGTCGGCACGCGGCCTGCAGAACGTCGCGCTGCATCGTCGTCTCCCCAGTTTCGCGACGGCGCGGCTTCTGTCGGCCGCTGCATCGCATCGCATCAATCGATACATCTTAAATTTAGTTCACGCGGGCGTTTAGAGGAATCGCTCTTGAATCGGCGCGCCGCGCGCACGACCGCCATTCCTACAATGCCCGAACATTACAAGCGGGAGCCGGGCTGCACCGGGCGCCGTCCATGACACGAAGGAGACGTGACATGCAATACGACTACATCATCGTCGGCGGAGGATCCGGCGGCTCGAGCCTCGCCAGCCGCCTCGCCGATGCATGCCCCGACGCGACCATCGCACTGATCGAGGCCGGCTCGCACACGGCGCGCAACCTGCTCGTCAACATGCCGGTGGGGATCGCGGCGCTCGTGCCGTTCAAGCTCGGCACGAACTACGGTTACGAGACGGTGCCGCAGCCGGGCCTCGGCGGCCGCCGCGGCTACCAGCCGCGCGGGCGCGGGATGGGCGGCTCGAGCGCGATCAACGCGATGATCTACACGCGCGGCCACCCGGCCGACTACGACGAGTGGGCGCAACTCGGCGCGACCGGCTGGGGCTGGCAGGACGTGCTGCCGTATTTCCGCCGCGCGGAAGGCAACACGCGCGGCGCCGATGCATGGCACGGCGCCGACGGCCCGCTGACGGTGTCCGATCTGCGCTTTCGCAATCCGTTCTCCGAACGATTCATCCAGGCGGCGCACGCGGCCGGCTATCCGCTCAACGACGACTTCAACGGCGCGACGCAGGAAGGCGTCGGCTTCTATCAGGTCACGCATCGCGACGGCTCGCGCTGCAGCGTCGCGCGCGCGTATATCTACGATCGCGAGCGGCCGAACCTGCATGTGATCACCGATGCGACGGTGCTGCGCGTGGGCTTCGACGGCAAGCGCGCGGTCGGCGTCGCGGTGTCGCGCGATGGACGCGTCGAGACGCTCGGTGCGCGCGCGGAAGTGATCCTGTCGGCCGGCGCGTTCAATTCACCGCAGCTGCTGATGTGCTCGGGGATCGGTCCGGCTCAGCAGTTGCGCCGGCACGGGATCGCCGTCGTGCACGACGCGCCGGACGTCGGCGCCAACCTGATCGACCATATCGACTTCATCATCAACACGCGCGTGAATTCATCGGAGCTGGTCGGCCTCTGCCTGCGCGGGATCGCGAAGATGACACCAGCGCTCGCACGCTACTTCGCGAGCCGCACGGGAATGATGACGAGCAACGTCGCGGAGGCCGGCGGCTTCATCAAGAGCGACCCGTCGCTCGATCGTCCGGACCTGCAGCTGCATTTCTGCACGGCGCTCGTCGACGACCACAACCGCAAGATGCACTGGGGCTTCGGCTATTCGCTGCACGTGTGCGCGCTGCGCCCGTTCAGCCGCGGCACGGTCGCGCTCGCGAGCGGCGATGCGCGCGATGCACCGCTGATCGATCCGCGCTTCTTCAGCGATCCGCGCGATCTCGACCTGCTGGTGCGCGGCGCGCAGGCGATGCGCCGGATCCTGTCGCAGGCGCCGCTCGCGTCGCAAGGCGGGCGCGAGCTGTACACGCGGGCCGACCAGAGCGAAGCCGAGCTGCGCGCGACGATCGTCGCGCATGCCGACACGATCTATCACCCGGTCGGCACCTGCCGGATGGGCTCGGATGCACGCGCGGTCGTGGATCCGCAACTGCGCGTGCGGGGCGTCGAAGGGCTGCGTGTGGTGGATGCGTCGGTGATGCCGACGCTGATCGGCGGGAACACGAATGCGCCGTCGGTGATGATCGGCGAGCGCGCGGCGGATTTCATCGTCGCGGCGCGCCGGGGCGTCGTGCCGCGCGGCGAGACGGCCGCGGCCGCGCACGGCCGCTGAGCGGCGCGCACCGGCACATATCGGCGCGCGCGACGCGATGCTCAGGCGAACGTATCGACGAGGCCGGTGCGGCTCACGCTCGCGCCGGCCGCTGCGGATTGCGCGACGTCGACCGGTGCGTCGACGGTTGACGATCCGGCGCGTGCACGCGATGACGGCCGGCCGCCGGCGAAGCTTTGCTGCGGGTTCTGCTGCTGCGACGCGAAGCCGCCGTCGCTGACGGTCGTGCTGCCCAGGCCGAGCCCACCCGCTTCCATCGCTTCACGCAGTTTCGGCAGCGCGGCTTCCACCGCGTCGCGCACCTGCGCGTGCTGCGACACGAACAGCGCGTGCGCGTGGTTGTCCGCGACGCGCAGCACGACCTGCAGCGGGCCGAGGTCCGGCGGGTTCAGCGTCAGCTCGGCGCTTTGCTGGTGCGCGTTCGACAGGAACACGACCTTCTGGCTCAGCGCATCCGTCCAGTCGGCGGTGCCGACGTGCGGCGCCAGCACGTGTGCGTTGGCCGCGGCGATCGAGCTTGCGGCGGGCGATGCCTGGAGGTTCGCCTGTGCGGCTGCCGCAGCCGTTGCGGCGGCAGCGGCCGTTGCGTCGGCGGCCGGGCTCGCGGTTTCTTCGACGGCGGCGAATGCATGCTGCGCGGCGGATTGGGCCGTGGCACCGGCCTGCAACGCCGGTGCGGTCGCTTGTGCGGGTGCCTGCTGCGTCGCGAGCGCGCCCTTCGCATCGGCGAGCGTGCGGTCGAAGGCCGGGACTTTCTGCGTCGGCGTCGGCGATGCGCCGGCGGCCGATGCGGCCGTCGTCGCCGCGGGCGCTGTCGCTGCCGCTGCCGTGCCGGTCGCGGGCATCGCGATCGCGCCCGCACCGCCGGTCAGCTTCGCGAGCGCCGCCTGCAGCGTGTCGCGACCGGACACCGGCACGGCGGGCTCGGCGCCCGCATCCTTGCTTGCATGATTCGCCAGCGCGGCCGTGGCATCGGGCTGGCCGGACACGGCCGTGGCCGTCGTTGTTGCGGCGGCGGTGGCAGCCGTATCGGCATCGGCCGGGGCCGCATCGTTCGCGCGTACCTGCAGTTGCGCCTGCACGGCGGCTGCCGCGGCGAGCGCGGCCGCGTCGGGATTGACGGGCGCGATTGCGTCTTCGGTCGACGGGTCGTCGTTGCGGTCGGCGGACTTCGTGCCGGCGGCGGAGCCCGACGAAGCCTGTTTCGTCGTGGCGTCCGGCGTGCCGGCGGTTGCCGCGTCGTGCCGCGTGACGACGCTTTGCTTCAGCGTCTGCGCGAACGGCATGGCGGCCGGGCTGCTTGCGGCATCGTTGCCGGCGGGCCTGGACGAAGCGGACGAACCCGCGTCGCGGATCGCCTTGAGCGCGGTGCCGGCGGTGTCGAGCAGCACGCCGAGCAGGGGCAGTGGAGGCATGACGATTCTCTCGTTCGAAAGCGGTGAGCGGTTACGCTGAACGGGCCGCGTCGGCCCGCATGCGCAGGATCTTCGCGGCGTGTTCGTCGGCGTCGCGCTGTTCGCGCTTGGCCGTACGCTGCGCTTCCTGCGCGACGCCGCGCGCCTGCAGGATTTCGTATGAACCGACGGTGCGTTTCTTCTGTTGCCAGTTCGGGCGTGCCTCGTCGATGCGGACTTCCGCCGCGGCCAGCACGTTGCGCTGCTGCGCGATGGCCGCGTCGAGCGTATCGATGAACGCCTGGAAGTTGCGCCAGTTGCCGGCCGGCATGCCGCTTTGCGCGGACTGCGCGAAGCGCGCGTGGTATTCGTCGCGATAGCGCAGCAGCGCATCGAGCTGTTCGGCGGCGGCGGTGCGGTCGCGCTGCGCGGTGCCGAGCTGCTTCGCGGCCGTGTCGAGATCTTCCTGCGCGCGATCGAGCAGCAGTTGAAGGGGAAAGCCGTGTGCCATCGGGGTCAGCCTCCGTGTACGTCGAACAGCGCATCGAGCGCGTCGAGGCTCGACGCGAACGGCGCGCATTCGCGAAAGCCCTGCTGCAGGAACGATTCGATGCGCGGGTAGAGCGCAATCGCGCGGTCGAGCTGCGCGTCGCGACCGGGCGCGTACGCGCCGACCGCGATCAGGTCGCGATTGCGCTGGTAGCGCGACAGCATCTGCTTGAACTGCCGCACGCGGTCGAGATGCGTGTCGTCGATCAGCGCGGTCATCGCGCGGCTGATGGACGCCTCGATGTCGATCGCCGGATAGTGGCCGGCTTCGGCGAGCGCGCGCGACAGCACGATGTGGCCGTCGAGGATCGCGCGCGCCGAGTCGGCGATCGGGTCCTGCTGGTCGTCGCCTTCGGTCAGCACCGTGTAGAACGCGGTGATCGAGCCGCCGCCTTCGGGCCCGTTGCCGGTGCGCTCGACGAGCGCGGGCAGCTTCGCGAACACCGACGGCGGATAGCCCTTGGTCGCGGGCGGCTCGCCGATCGCGAGCGCGATCTCGCGCTGCGCCATCGCGTAGCGCGTGAGCGAATCCATCAGCAGCAGCACGTGCTTGCCCTGGTCGCGGAAATACTCGGCGAGCGACGTCGCGTACGCGGCGCCCTGCATGCGCAGCAGCGGCGACACGTCGGCCGGTGCCGCGACGACGACCGAGCGCGCGAGCCCGTCCTCGCCCAGGATCTGTTCGATGAATTCCTTCACTTCGCGGCCGCGTTCGCCGATCAGTCCGATCACGATCACTTCCGCGCTGGTGTAGCGCGCCATTGTGCCGAGCAGCACCGACTTGCCGACGCCGGAGCCGGCGAACAGGCCCATCCGCTGCCCGCGGCCGACGGTGAGCAGCGCGTTGATCGCGCGCACGCCGACGTCGAGCACGTGGTGGATCGGCTCGCGATCGAGCGGGTTGATCGACGGCGCCGACAGCGGCGCGTCGACTTTCGACGCGAGCGGGCCGAGGCCGTCGAGCGGGCGGCCCGATGCATCGACGACGCGCCCGAGCATTTCCCAGCCGACCGGCAGCCGCTTTGCGCCCGCGAGCGGATCGGCGACCGGTGCGGCCTCCAGCGGCCACACGCGTGCGCCGGGCAGCACGCCCGCGACGTCGGTGGTCGGCATCAGGAACAGGCGATCGCCGGAGAACCCGACGACTTCCGCTTCCGCATGCGGCAGCGTGCTGCCGGGCGGCAATTCGATCGTGCATTCGGCACCGACCGACAGGCGCAGGCCGATCGCCTCGAGCACGAGACCCGCGGCGCGCGTCAGGCGCCCGCACGGCCGCAGCGGCAGCGCGCGATGGCTGCGGGCGGAGAGTCCGCTCAAGTGCGTGCGCCAGTGCGCGAGATGCGGATTGTGCGGCGCGCGCGGCGTGTCGGCCGCGGGATCCGCCGCGTGCGCCGCGTGCGCCGGCGCGTCATGCGCGAAGCCGTGCGCAGTCTCGGGGCCGAACGACGCGAGCGCGAGCTCGCGCTCGAGCGGCGTCATGCCGTCGTGCAGGATCGATTCGGGCGTCGGCGCGGGCGTCACCATGCGCTCACCTTGCCGATCGCGGCGGCGACGCGCTGCCAGCGGGTGGGCAGCGTCGCGTCGACTTCGCCCGTCGCGGCGTGCGCGCGGCAGCCGCCGCGCTCGATCGACGCGTCGGTGCGCACGTTCCAGCCGAGCTTGTCGAGATCGTCCTGCAGATACGCCTCGACGACGGGCAGGTCGGCCGGATTCACCGCGAGATGCGGCGCGCCGGACAACGCCGGTTCGGCGGCGAGCACGTCGCGCACGGCCGCGACGAGCGCGGCGGGATCGTGCTTCACGTGCTGGCGCACGACCTGCTGGGCGATGTCGAGCGCGAGCTGCGCGAGCTCGGACGCGAGGTCGTGCTCGGCGTTCGACACGGCTTCGCGGAACGACGCGGCAAGCGCCGCGAGTTGCGCGGCCTGTTCGCGGGCTTCGGCCCGGCCGGCCTCGAAGCCCTGCTCGCGGCCTTGCTCGAAACCGGCCTGGTAACCCAGCGCCTGGCCTTCGACGTGACCGGCCGCATGGCCTTCGGCATGCGCGGCATCGCGCACGCGCTGCAGTTCCTCGGCGAGCGCGGCGGCGGCCGCGGCCGCGTCGTCGGGCGGCGGCGGGGGCGGCGGCGGATCGAACGACGCCATCTCCCACCGCTGGTACGCGGTGAGGGTGCCGGCGCGGTCGCGCGCGGAATCAGACATATGCGTCTTCCGCCTTGCCGCCGATCACGATCTGACCGCTCTCGGCGAGGTTGCGCACGATCTGCAGGATGCGGCGCTGCTGCGTCTCGACTTCGGACACGCGCACCGGGCCGCGCGCGTCGAGATCCTCGGCGAGCAGCTCGGCCGCGCGTTGCGACATGTTCGCGAGGAATTTCTGGCGCAGCGCGGGCGGCGCGCCCTTCAGCGCGATGATCAGTGTCTCCGACTCGACTTCCTTGAGCACCATCTGGATCGCGCGATCCTCGAGGTCGAGCAGGTTCTCGAACACGAACATCTGGTCGACGATCTTCTGCGCGAGGTCGGCGTCGTACTGGCGCACGCTTTCGAGCACGCCTTCCTCGTGATTGCTCGTCATGAAGTTCAGGATCTCGGCCGCGGTGCGGATGCCGCCCATCGGGCTGCGCTTCAGGTTGTCGCTGCCCGACAGCAGGCCGGTCAGCACGTCGTCGAGCTCGCGCAGCGCGGCCGGCTGGATGCCGTCGAGCGTCGCGATCCGCAGCATCACGTCGTTGCGCAGCCGCTCGGTGAAGCACGACGCGATCTCGGACGCCTGGTCGCGGTCGAGGTGCACGAGGATCGTCGCGATGATCTGCGGATGCTCGTTCTTGATCAGTTCGGCCACGGCGCCCGAGTCCATCCACTTCAGGCCCTCGATGCCGCTCGTGTCGCTGCCCTGCAGGATCCGGTCGATCAGCACGCCGGCCTTGTCCTCGCCGAGCGCCTTGGTCAGCACCGAGCGGATGTACTCGCTCGAATCGAGCGACAGCGCGGTGTGCTGCTCCGCTTCCTTCGCGAACTCCTGCAGCACCTCCTCGACCTGCTCGCGCGTGACGTTCTTCAGCGCGGCCATCGCGGCGCCGATCTTCTGCACCTCGCGCGGCGCGAGGAACTTGAATACTTCAGCGGCCTCTTCCTCGCCGATCGACATCAGCAGCAGCGCGCTCTTGGTCAGGCCTTCAGCGTTCATCGGACACCCAGTTCTTCACGACGGTGGCGACGATCTTCGGATCCTGGCGGGCGATCGTGCGCGCGTAGTCGAGGTTGCGTTCGTAGCGGTTCTTTTCGTTCTCGAAGCCGAGCAGCAGCGGATCGGGCTCGTCCGCCTGTTCCAGCGCGGGCAGGCCGTCGAGCGCGACCGGATCCTCCGGCGCCGCGAGTGCCGGCGCGGCCGGCTCGGGCGGCGGGAACGCGCGGCGCATCGCCGGGCGCACGAACATGAAATAGAGCGCCGCCGCGGCCGCCGCGATGCCGAGCCACTTCGCGGCTTCCTTCGCCATCGCGATCATGTCGGGCTGGCGCCACCACGGCAGGTCGGCGTACGGATCGCCGACGGTCGAGAACGCGCTGTTCACGACGTTGACCGAGTCGCCGCGCTTCTCGTCGTAGCCCATCGCGTCCTTCACGAGCTGCTCGATCTGCGCGAGCTTCGCGGGCGGCAGCGGTTGCATCGTCACGTGGCCCTTCGCGTCGGCGACCGGCTGGTAGTTCACGACGACGGCGACCGACAGCCGCTTCACGTTGCCCATCGGCTGCTCGACGTGGCGGATCGTCTTGTCGAGCTCGTAATTGGTCGTCTGGTCCTTGCGGTCGCTGACGGGCGTCGACTGCGGGCCGTTCTGGCCGTTGCCCGCGACGATCGGCGCCGAAGCCGGCTGCGGCGGGGTGTTCGACAGCGCACCCGGCACGCCCGAGGCGCCGCCCTGCGCAAGTTCGGTCGCGGTGCTGGTCTGCTGGCTGCGGATCGCGGCCTGCTGCGGCGTGCCGTTCGGGCCGTAGCTTTCCGAAGTCTGCTCGAGCTTCGAGAAATCGATGTCCGCGCTGACCTGCGAGCGCGCGTTGCCGGCGCCGAAGATCGGCGCGAGGATCGCGTCGATGCGCTTTTGCGTGTTGTGCTCGACCTGCTGCACGTACTTGAGCTGGCTCGCGTCGAGGCCGGTGGCCGACGCGGTCTGCGTCAGCAGGTTGCCGTCCTGGTCGACGATCGTCACGTTCTTGGCCGGCATGTCGGGCACGCCGGACGACACCATCCGCGTGATCGCCTGGACCTGGCCCTCGTCGAGCACGCGGCCCGGGTAGAGGTCGACGAACACCGACGCGCTCGGCGCTTCCTTGTCGCGCACGAACACCGACGGCTTCGGGATCGCGAGATGCACGCGCGCCGTCTTCACGGCGTTGATCGATTCGATCGTGCGTTGCAGCTCGCCTTCGAGCGCGCGCTGGTAGTTCACCTGCTCGGCGAACTGGCTGATGCCGAATTTCTGGTTGTCCATCAGCTCGAAGCCGACCGAGCCGCCCTTGGGCAGGCCCATCGCGGCGAGCTTCAGGCGCGTTTCGTGCACCTGGTTCGACGGCACGAGGATCGCGCCGCCGGCGTCGGCGAACTTGTATGGAACGTTTGCCTGCTGGAGCGCGGTAATGATCGCGCCGCCGTCGCGGTCCGACAGGTTGCTGTACAGCACGCGATAGTCGGGCGCGCGGCTCCACAGCACGAGCGCGGTGATCGCGGCGATGGCGAGCGCGACGGCGATCACGAACGGCAGCTTCGGGTTGCCCTTCATCCGCGTGATGCCGGGGATGCGTTCCGCGAAGCCGCCGAACCCGAAGTCCGCGCCGGCGCCGCCTGCTCCCGGCAACGCGGCGGCCGCGGTGGCGCCTGGCACCGGGCTGGCGAGGCCCGCGCGGGCGTCGGGGTTGATCAGCGAGTTGGCCTGCGAATCCATGCGTGGAATTTCTCCGGAGCGGGACGACTGAGCCGCTCGGACGAGCGGACGGACAATGACACGATGCGATTATCGGGACCCGCGCCCGACTCCGATCGACCGAAAAGAGCGGGGTTTCCCCCGTACTTTCGCGGCTTTGGCGCGCGCCGCGCTGCTATCCTTTTTCGCGATCCGGCATGGTGCGCGTCGTGGGGCGCCGCCTGACCGGCCGGTGCGTCCGGGTTTCTTCTCTCATATGTCTGGGGACAGCATGGCTGCCAACGTCAGCGGAATCGGTTCGGTGTTGCAACAGATGCAGGCGATGGCCGCGCAGGCGAGCGGCGGGGTCGCGAGCCCGACGGCGGCGCTCGCCGGTTCGGGCGCGGCGACGGCCGGCACGTTCGCGAGCGCGATGAAGGCATCGCTCGACAAGATCAGCGGCGACCAGAAGCACGCGCTCGGCGAGGCGCAGGCGTTCGAGGTCGGCGCGGCGAACGTGTCGCTGAACGACGTGATGGTCGACATGCAGAAGGCCAACATCGGTTTCCAGTTCGGGCTGCAGGTCCGCAACAAGCTCGTGAGCGCATACAACGACATCATGCAGATGTCGGTTTGATGCGACGGGCATCCGGGGACGGGCATCCGGGGACGGCCACCGGCAACGGGCATCCGGGGACGGCCAACCGGCGACGGGCATACGGGGACAGCCACCGGCGACGGGCATCCGGGGACGGCCACCGGCGACGGGCATCCGGGGACGGCCACCGGCGACGGGCATCCGGGGACAGCCACCGGCGACGGGCATCCGGCAACGGACCACCCGGGACCCGCGCCGGCGACACGCCGCCGGGCCCGTCCACCCGGCGGCCCGCGCACCTAAAGCTTTTCAATTCCCTTCCGATAACTCTGGAACAAGGCCGCGTCGTGCATAGCAGGGCGGCGGCTACCGCATAGCCAACGCATCACAAGGAGAAGCGCATGTTTTCCCCAGGACACGCTGGAGCCAGTGCGTACGCGCGTGTCGGCGTCGAGACGGGGGTGATGGGCGCCTCCCCGCACCGGCTGATCGCGATGCTGTACCAGGGCGCGCGCCAGGCGATCGCGCTTGCGCGCATGCACCTGCAGCAAGGCAACGTGCCCGCACGCGGCGAAGCGATCGGCAAGGCGATCGGGATCGTCGAGAGCGGCTTGCAGGCGTCGCTGAACCACGACGCGGGCGGCCAGATCGCCGGGCGCCTCGATGCGCTGTACGCGTATATCGGCCGTCGCCTGCTGGAAGCCAACATGCACGCGAGCGACGCGATGCTGGTCGAGGTCGACGGGTTGCTCGCGACGCTCGAGGAAGCGTGGACGGGCATCGCGCCCGAAGTCGCGCGCATGACCGCGCAACAGGCGGCGGGCGCGGCACGATGAATCTCAAGGCCGAATACTTCGCTCGCTACGAGGCGCTCGCGGCCGTGTCCGGCCGCATGCTGTCCGCGGCGCGCGGCGCGGACTGGAGCGCGCTGCCGGAGTTGCAGGCCGAATTCCTGCGTCTCGTCGACGGGTTGAAGGAGGCCGATCCGGGCGTCGCGCTCGACCAGGCGGATCTCGGCCGCAAGCTCGGGCTGATCCGCCGCATCCTTGCCGACGACGCCGCGATCCGCGATCTCGCGAGCCCGGACGTCGCGCGGCTGTCCGCGCTGTTCGACGCGCGGCGCTCCACCCAGGTATTGACCGATCTCTACCGCGCTCGCGGGTAGTGCCCGTTTGCCGGGGCGGCGGTTGCCGCGTGCCCGGATTTGCAACGATGTGGCTGAGGTGAGCAGGCTCCGATCATGACCGGTATCGACTCCGTTGCGGCCGCCTTGCTGGCGAGTCGCCTCGACAGCCTGCTGACCGGCCCCGTGACGGCGCCCGCCGGCGGCGGCGCGGCCGTGCAGGTCGGCACGCCGGGCACCGGCGCGCCGTCGTCGTCTTCGCCAGGGGCCGCGCCGGCGCCGCCGCCGGCGTCCGCGCAGACCGCGCTGTCCGATGTCGCGCTCGTGCTCGACGCGATCTCCCGCTCGGGCGGGGTCGCGACGCCCGTGATCGCCGGGCGTACGCCGCTGCTGGCCGATCCTGCCGTGCTATTGGGCGCGGCGGCGGCCGTGCCGCCCGACGGGCAGCCGGCCGCAGGTCCGGCTGCATCCGCCGCCATGCCTTCGGCCGCCGCTCCCGTGTCCGACGTCGCAGCCGCGCGCGATGCGGTGGCCGCATCGCCTGTCGCGGCGCTGCGTGCGGCGCTCGCGCAGGCCGTGAGCGAAAGCGGTTTGTTTTACGAATCCCATCTCGCGCAGTGGCTGGCCGGCCAGCGCCCGCTCGCGGCGTTGATGCGCGAGCCGCAGGCGCGCCTCACGACCGCGCCGGTACAGCCCGCCCCGGATGCCGCGCAGCACGAGGTGCCCGACGTGCTCGACGAACTGCTCGCGCAGCGCCTGCCGCTGCCGACGGCGGCGCGAACGGCCACGCAGCCGGGCCCGGCCGCATCGGGCGGTGCGGTGCCGCGCGAGCTTGCACAGAACGCGGCTGCCGCCGCTCGGCAAGGCGCGGCGACGACCGCGACCGCGACCGCGACGACCGACCCGCTCGGCGAGCGCCCCGACGCGCGCTGGACGCCCGCGCGCGCCGAACTGGCCGCCGCGTCGGCCGATCCGCAGACACCGGCTCCCGTGCATCCTGCCGCCGTGCCGATCGTCCGGCAGCAGCTCGATGCGCTCGCGACCGACCAGTTTCGCTGGGCGGGCGAGGCATGGCCGGGCGCACGGCTCGACTGGACGATCGAGCCCGACGATCCGGGCGGACACGCGTCGCGCGGCGCAGACGACACCGGGAGCGGGATCGCATGGCGCACGCGGCTGACGCTCACGTTGCCGTCGCTCGGCACGGTCGACGCGGAGCTGGTGCTGAACGGCGCGCAGCTGGTCGCGCGGCTGCGCGCGAATTCGGCCGGCGCGGACCGGCTCACGCGCAACGAGGCCGCGCTGCGGCAGCGGTTCGAGGGATCGGGGCTGCAGCTCGGCGGACTGTCGATCCGTGCGGTCGGCGACGAACCGGACGGCTTCGATCCGCTCGTCGCGCAGGCGGCCGCCGCAGCATATGCGCGCAGCGCGACCGGCGGCAGCACGCCGGGCGCCGACGGCGAGGTGCCGGAATGAGCATGACGTCCCGCAAGCGCGCGGCCGCGCTGGTCTACGATCCGAAGGGCGGCGACACCGCGCCGCGCGTGGTGGCGAAGGGCTACGGCCTGCTCGCCGAGATGATCGTCGCGCGTGCGCGCGATGCCGGGCTGTACGTGCATACCGCGCCGGAGATGGTGTCGCTGCTGATGCAGGTCGATCTCGACGACCGGATTCCGCCGCAGCTTTACCAGGCCGTCGCGGATCTGCTGGCGTGGCTGTACGCGCTCGATCGGACCGAACCCGGGCCGGATGACGCCACGCCGCGCTTTCCGCTGCCGCCGCTGCGCCGCTGATCGTTCGTCGGCGCCCCAGTTTCTCCTGCGAAATGCCGTTTCGGCCTTCCGCGATCATTTGGACGGCATTTCTCTTCTATTCGCCGGGATTGGCGTGCAATTTTCGCGATATGCCGGCTATCGATGAATTTTCGTGTGTCGCCAGCCGCACAGCAGCGGATTGAGCGGTCGCGTCATTTGTGTAATGATATCCATTCTCATTTTCATGTTACCCGGGCGGTGCACGTTTTCCGTGCGCCGCCCGTTGCTTTGACCGAATGGATACTCTCGCGTGAACGCGCCCGACACGATCGCCCCGCCGCAGGCGGGCAGGCCCCCTGCGGGCGTCACCGTGCTGCATCCGGCCGCACGGCCCCTGAGCGATGCCGAACTGGCGGCGCGCCGCCAGCGCTCGCGTCGCGCGACCTTCATCAAATGGCTGCGCAAGGTGCATGGCTGGGTCGGGCTCTGGGGCGCGGTGCTCGGGCTGCTGTTCGGCGTGACGGGCGTGCTGCTCAACCATCGTGCACCGCCGCTGAAGATCCCGACCGGCGAGCCGCAGGTCGAGCAGTTGCAGATCGCGTTGCCGGACCCGGCGCCGAAGTCGCCGGCCGCGATGACGAAGTGGCTGCAACGTGAACTCCACTTCGACGGCCGGCCGGGCCGCGTGCGCAAGGAGCCCGCGCAGCCCGTCGCCTGGGGCGACAAGCGCGTGATGCAACCGGAGCACTGGCAGATGGGCCTGTTCGGTCCGCACCAGAACCTGCAGGCGGAATACTGGGTGGGGAACGGCTACGTATCGGTCAAGCGTACCGGCAATACGTTCCTGACCACGCTGAACAACCTGCATCGCGGTGTCGGCATGAATCTCGGCTGGGTACTGCTGATGGACACGATCGCGGGTTCGCTGATCCTGTTGTCGCTGACGGGCGTGCTGCTGTGGACGGAGCTGAACAAGCGCCGCACGGTCGGCGTCGTGCTCGTGGCCGGCTCCGTCGCGGCGGCGCTTGCCGCGGGTCTCGCCTGATTCGGCCATCGACGCGCGCCGGTATCCCGCCGGCGCATGACGGCCCTGCGGCCCTGCGGCGCGGCCGTGCGCCGCCGCCGGCGAGCGGCCTCAGAGGCCGCAGGTCGCGCCGCTGTTTGCCGCGATCTCGCGCGCGGCCTTCGCGCCCTCGACCTGCAGGATCGTCGGCAGCGATACGTTGTTTTTCGCGGCCGTGACCTCGGCGAGGATCGAGATCGCGATTTCCGGCGGCGTGCGGCTGCCGATGTAGATGCCGGCCGGCCCGTGCAGCCGTGCCAGTTCCGCCTCGCTCAGATCGAATTCGAGCAGCCGCTCGCGCCGGGCGGCGTTGTTGCGCCGCGAGCCGAGCGCGCCGACGTAGAACGCGGGCGTCTTCAGCGCCTCCATCAGCGCGAGATCGTCGAGCTTCGGGTCGTGCGTGAGCGCGATCACGGCCGAACGCGCGTCGAGCTTCATGTCGAGCACCGTGTCGTCGGGCATCGTATGCACGACGCGCGTGCCCGCCACGTCCCACGCATCCGTGTACTCGTCGCGCGGATCGCAGACCGTCACCTGATAATCGAGCCCGACCGCGATCTGGCACAGATAGCGCGACAACTGCCCCGCGCCGATCACGAGCATCCGGTAGCGCGGCCCGTGGATCGTCACGAGCCGCTCGCCGTCGAACGCGAGCCCGTCGGTCGCCTGCGCGGGCGACAGCGACGCGCGGCCGGTCGCGAGCGTCATCGTGCGCGTGACGAGGCGGCCGGCTTCGACTTGCGCGCACAGCGCGGCGATCCCGCTGTCGCGCGTGAGCGGCTCCAGCACGAGCTGGATCGTGCCGCCGCACGGCAGCCCGAAGCGGTGCGCCTCTTCGGCCGTCACGCCGTACTTGACGGCTTCCGGGCGTGCATCCGCCGCGATCCCGCTCGCATGCACGCGGGCGATCAGATCGTCCTCGATGCAGCCGCCGGACACGGAGCCGACCACGAGGCCGTCCTCGCGCACCGCGAGCATCGCGCCCTCGGGGCGGGGCGAGGAGCCCCACGTCTTCACGACCGTCACGAGCAGCACGCGGCGCCCTTCTTCGAGCCAGCGCGCGCTGGATTTCAGTACATCGAGATCGACGCTTTCCATCATCTTGTCCCTGTTGCCGGACGGCCCGCCGGGCCGTCGTTCGATGGCCGGATTATGAACCGCCCGGCGCGCACGCGCTGGCAGCGTGCAGCCCGCGCGGGCAAATCCGGACGATCGGGCAAGAAATCACGACGATCGGGCAGCGATCGCGTGCGTGCGGAGCGCGGCGGCGCGTGGCGTGCGCGGCACGAGGGGGGCGATGGCCGGACCGGTTCGGTCGGGGGAGGGAGATATCGTGCCGCTGCGCGCGGGGGCGCGCGCAGCGGCGGCGATCAATGCGCGTCGTGCCGACCGTGCGCGAGCTTCGAGTGATGGCGCGAATACAGGAAGTAGATCACGAGGCCGATCACGAGCCAGATGCCGAACGCGGCCCACGTGACGGGCTGCAGGTTCAGCATCAGGAACAGGCACGCGCCGACCGCGAGGATCGGCACCACCGGCACGCCCGGGCAGCGGAATGCGCGCGGCAGTTCAGGGTGCGTGCGGCGCAGCACCAGCACCGCGATCGACACCATCGAGAACGCGGCGAGTGTGCCGATGTTGATCAGCTCGGCGAGCACGTTCAGCGGCACGAGCGCGGCGATCAGCCCGAAGAACAGGCCGACGAGCCAGGTCGTCAGGAACGGCGTCGCGTAGCGCGGATGCACGCGCGACAGCGCCGCCGGCAGCAGCCCGTCGCGCGACATCGCGAAGATGATGCGCGTCTGGCCGTAGCTCATCACGAGGATCACGGTCAGCATGCCGAGCACCGCGCCGAGATCGATGAAGCCGGCGACCCACTTCTCGCCGGCGATCTGCAGCGCGTACGAGATCGGGTGCGACACGTTCGCGTATTGCGCCGACGGCACGATGCCGGTCGCGACCGCCGCGACCGTCACGTACAGCACCGCGCACACCGCGAGCGACGCGATGATGCCGATCGGCAGGTCGCGCTTCGGATTCTTCACTTCCTCGGCCGCCGACGATACCGCGTCGAAGCCGATGAACGCGAAGAACATCACGGCCGCCGCGCCGAACACGCCGTTCCAGCCGTGCGGCATGAACGGCTTCCAGTTCGCCGGCGTGACGTGGAAGATGCCGACCGCGATCACGAGCAGCACGACCGACACCTTGATGAACACCATGATGTTGTTGATGCGCGTCGACTCGCGGATGCCGATCGACAGCAGCGTCGTGATCACCAGCATCACGAGGAACGCCGGCAGGTTGAACCACGTGACGACGCCCGGAACGGCGCCGGGCGCGGCCGTCAGCACGGTCGGCAGCGTGAGCCCGAAGCCCTGCAGCAGCGACTGCAGGTAGCCCGACCAGCCGACCGACACGGCCGAGGCCGCGAGGCCGTATTCGAGCATCAGGTCCCAGCCGATGATCCACGCGACGAGCTCGCCGAGCGTCGCGTACGAGTACGTGTAGATCGAGCCCGCGACCGGAATCGTCGAAGCGAATTCCGCGTACGACAGCGCCGCGAGACCGCACGCGATCGCGGCGATCACGAACGACAGCATCAGCGCGGGGCCGGCCTGCACGGCGCCCGTGCCGGTCAGCACGAAGATGCCGGTGCCGATGATCGCGCCGATGCCGAGGAAGGTGAGGTCGATTGCGCCGAGCGCTTTCTTGAGCCCGGCGCCGTGCGCGCCGGCGATCATGCGATCGACGTTTTTCTTGCGGAAGAGGGACATTGCGGATGAGTGTCCGGCGCGCGCGAGGCCGGCGGCGCCGAGTGAGTGAAAACCCGCAATTTTAGCCGATTTGGCGTGGAAGGCCCGCTGCGGCGCAGCGGTGCGCGCGGGAATCGTCCGATAAAACAAGCGCTTGTGTGCGGCGTTTCGCGCGCCGGGCACGGCGTGCAGCCGGCCGGCGCCGCGAGGACGATGAATCAGGCGCCCGACGCGGGCGCCATGTCGACGAGCCGGTTGCTCATCACGTAGAACGTCAGTTCCGCGTTGTTCGACAGCCGCATCTTCTCGAGTAGCCGCGAGCGATACACGCTGACCGTCTTCACCGACAGCGACAGCGTGTTCGCGATGTCGGTGAGGCGCTTGCCCGACGCGAGCATGCAGAGCGTCTGGTATTCGCGGTCGGACAGCTTCTCGTGCGGCAGCGGCTCGTTCTCGAACGACACGTATTCGGCGAGCGCCTCGGCCATCGCCGGGCTCACGTACTTGCGGCCGGCCGCGACCTGCTGGATCGCGCCGATCATCTGCGCGGCGTTCACCGTCTTCGACAGGTAGCCGGCCGCGCCGGCCTTGAGCGCGCGCACCGCGTACTGGTCCTCGCGATACATCGAGAACATCAGCACCGGCGCGCCCGGCAGTTTGCGCTTGATGCGCTTGAGCACCTCGATGCCGTTCGTGTCCGGCAACGAGATGTCCAGCAGGATCACGTCGAAGGCCTCGCGTTCGACGGCGGCCACGGCGTCGCTGCCGGTCTCGGCTTCGGTCACGTTGCGCGCGATGCCGCGGTCGATCAGCAGGTGGCGGATCCCTTGACGGACGATTGCGTGATCGTCCACGAGCAGGATGTTCAGGCTCATGACGGCCTCACGAGTGCGACGCGCGGCGCCCGGCCGCCGGCACCGCGAACAGCGAGTCCCACGCGAAGCGCGCGGTGACGCGCGTGCCGCGGCCGGCTTGTGCCGCGCTCGCGTCGAAGCTGCCGCCGAACGCCTCGCAGCGTGCGCGCATCCCGGCGAGGCCGTAGCCGGCGCGCCGGTCATGACGGAAACCGGTCCCATCGTCGGTGACGATCAGGGACATATGCGAGTCGTCGGTGTCGATCCGCACGTCGACGGACGTCGCGCGCGCATGCTTCGCGACGTTCGACAGCGCTTCCTGCGCGACGCGGAAGATCGCGAGCGCACCGGCGCCGCCGAGTTGCGTGAGCCGCGCGTCGGCCGCGCAGACGAAGCTCGTGCGCAGGCCGGTGCGGGCGGTGTGGCTGTCGACCCACGCCGACAGCGCGCCGACGACGCCGCCGTCGAGCGCCGGCGTGTCGCGCTCGTCGATCAGGCGGCGGTTGGCATCGGTGGCGGAGTCGAGCGCCTGCTGCGCCAGCTCGAGCGCGCGCAGGCAGCCGTCCGGCGCATCGGCCGGCAGCCACGTTTGAACGTTTGCGAGTGCGAAGCGGGCGGCGGTGAGTTCGGCGCCGAGCCCGTCATGCAGTTCGCCGGCGAGATGGCGGCGGGCTGCTTCGTCGGCGGCCATCAGCTGGAGGGACAGCGCCGCGATCCGGGCGGCGGACGTGTCGCGTTCGGGGAGGGCTTCGGCCGTGGGTGCGGCTGCGTTGCAGCCGTGTAAGAGCGGCTGCGAAGGGAACGGGGCATGAGCGCCGGTAGGCGCGTTGAGCAACGTATCCATGACTCTCCCTGCTGTCAGAAAGCGGTTCAGACACCGGCTGGCTGCGTGGCCCGGCTGCCGTTTCGATGACGGTCGCTGCCAGAGAATCGCCCCATGCCCGGGTAACAAAAGTTACATCTTGTAACGTTTGACTCCGACCCTTCGATGACCTTTGGAACGGCGACCACGCGGCCCGAATCATATCTCAAAAATTCTGAAAAGGTCATGTCAGGCGGACATTTAAGGGTAAATGTGAATAATCGGAGTGAAGCTGTTGTAGGAAAAATACCGACACGAAAGTGCCCGCGTCGCGCGTATCCAAATGTAACGATTTGACATGGAATGATCGTGCTTTGTTACGAATTCGCCAAGTAGCGACGAAAAAAAACCGGAGCTTTTGCTCCGGTTCTTGATGCGGCACAAATTCGGGGTTCGATCAGTCCACGAACGCGCGTTCGATCACGTAGTGACCCGGCGCGCTGTTCTTGCCTTCGACGAGGCCGGCCTGCTTCAGCAGATCCGTCGTGTCCTTCAGCATCGCGGTGCTGCCGCACAGCATCACGCGGTCGTTTTCCGGCGAGAACGCCGGCACGCCGAGATCCGTGAACAGCTTGCCCGTCGCGATCAGGTCGGTGATCCGGCCCTCGTTGTCGAACGCCTCGCGCGTGACCGTCGGGTAGTAGACGAGCTTTTCCTTGATGATGTCGCCGAGGTATTCGTGGCCCGGCAGGTCGTGCTTGATGTAGTCCATGTACGCCAGCTCGCCCTTCAGGCGGCAGGTGTGCGTCAGGATGACCTTGTCGAAGCGATCGTAGATCTCCGGGTCGCGGATGATCGACATGAACGGCGCGAGGCCCGTGCCGGTCGACAGCATCCACAGCGTCTTGCCCGGCAGCAGGTTGTCGACGACGAGCGTGCCGGTCGGCTTCTTGCCGATCAGCACCGAGTCGCCCACCTTCAGGTGCTGCAGGCGCGACGTCAGCGGGCCGTTCTGGACCTTGATGCTGAAGAATTCGAGGTGCTCTTCGTAGTTCGGGCTGACGATCGAGTAGGCACGCGCGAGCGGCTTGCCGTCGACTTCGAGGCCGACCATCGTGAATTCACCGTTGTTGAAGCGCAGGCTCGGCTCACGGGTGCAGGTGAAGCTGAAAAGCGTGTCGGTCCAGTGATGGACGGATTGGACGGTGGCGGTGTCGTATTTGCTCATGGCTTTGAAAACGGACGCGCGTCGCTAACGCGTGTAACGGGCCCAAAAACGGGCAAAAAAAACGAGTGCGTCGGCCCGATCGCGGATCGGCCGGCCGGCGCGTCGGACACGCGCCTTCTCGATGACAGACGATTGACGAACTGGTTATTTTACCCTGCTTGGGGCAGATGCGGGCTTGACCCGAGCGGCCGCGCGGATTTGGCGCAACGAAACCTTGCAATCGGCTTTCATCGATCGGCGGCGAGCTTCGCGCAGCAGCTGCGCCGGCCCGCGAGCGACGGCGGCCAAATCATGAAGCCGTTCGGGCCGGGCGCGATCGCCGCGACGGGTTAGACGCCAGCGATTTGCGGCAGGATCGGCAGGCAACTCGTGGCGGGCAGCGGCGCGAAGCGGGCAAGCCGCCACTCGCGTGCATCGAGCGGCCGCGCTGCCGCGTCACTGCGGATCGAGGCGCAGCCGCGCGATATACGGCAGGTGGTCCGACAGCCACGCGGTTTCGCCGGACGGCGCCTGCCATTCGAGCGGCGTGAGCCCGCGCACGAACATCTTGTCGAGCGCGAGCGCCGGGGAGAACGCGGGGAACGTGCGGCCCGACTGGCCGAGCAGCGTCGCGACCTCGGACAGCCCGATCTCGCCGAACAGCGCGACCGAATCGTTGCGCCAGTCGTTGAAGTCGCCGGCGAGCACGAGCGGGTCGTCGCCCGCGTTGCGCACGATCCAGTGCGCGATCCAGTGCATCTGGCGCAGCCGCGCCGCGCGCGTGAGCGCGAGGTGCGCGCACAGCAGCGTGACGGGCCGCGCGCCGGCGAGCGTCGCGCGCGCGACCAGCAATCCGCGCCGCTCGAAACGGTGCGCGGAGATGTCCCAGCGGCCGCCCAGGTCGAGCGGATGCGGCGACAGGATCGCATTGCCGTGCCGCCACGACGGCTTGAACACGTTCGGCCCGAGCGCGATCTGCCAGTCGAGCGCCTGCGCGATCTCGGTGGCCTGGCAGTGCCACACGTCGTCGACCGCGTCGTCCATCGGCGCGCCGAAGCCGGGCGCGAGCATCGGGCGCGGCATGCGGCGCGCCATCGCTTCCTGCAGGAAATACACGTCGGCGTGCGTGGACTGCATCCAGTTGCGCATCGCGTTCCATGCGGTGAAGCCGAGCGGCGAGCGGCCCTTGTGCAGGTTCCAGCTGACCGCGGTGATTTCGTCGGGTGCGGCGTGCGGTTCGGCGAACGGCAGGGACAAGGCGTCGGCGGACATGGCGTTCAGTCCTTCGCGACGTGCGCGCGCACGCGGTAGACGAGATGCGGGTGCTGCTCGACGAGCGTCCAGTCGGTCCATGCGTCGCCGCCGACCGCGAGCCCCGGATGGCTCGCGACGATCTGCCGCGGCGACGCCGGCAGGCATGGATCGCTGCGCGTCGCGTTTTCGTCGTCGAGGGTTTCCTGCACGTCGAGTGCGAGCGACACCGTGTGCGCGGCGTCGTCGACGGTGAGCGGCGCGACCGTCACCGAGCGCGAGCGTTCGGTCGGCACGACGCGCGCGGCATTGCCGCAGCCGACGGGCACGGCGGACGGATAGCGATGCGTGTCGGTTCGGGTTTGACCCACGGTGGTGCGTTGCTGGAACGTGTCGATCGTCTGACCGTCGCGCACCACCTGGATCTCCCATGCGACGGCGGCCGGTGCGGGGCTCTGCGCATGGGCCGCGAGCGCGGCGCTCGCGAGCAGGACGGCCAGGCCGTGTTTCAGCATGAAACTTCTCCGGAAACGCGGGGTAGCGGGAAACGGACGCACATCTTACGCCCGATCGATCCGGGCGGTCGTGTGACAGGATGCGTCGCCGCAGGTTCGCAGCACGATCCGGTCCTGATCGAAAGGTAGGTGCGCGTCACGCGTTTTCAAGCGAAAAAGCGCGCGAACTCGGCGACGCTCGCGCGCTCGGTGACGAGGCGGTTCTCGATCGCATCCGGATCGGCATGGCCGAGCGACATCCCGCAGACGAGCAACTCGTTGGCCGGTATGCCGAGATGCTCGGCGACGATCCGGTGGAACGGCACGACCGCGGCTTGCGGGCAGGTGTCGAGGCCGCGTGCGCGCGCGGCCGTCATCACGCCCTGCAGGAACATTCCGCAGTCGAGCCATGCACCGTGCGTCATCACGCGATCGAGCGTGAAGAACAGCGCGACGGGCGCATCGAAGAAGCGGAAGTTGCGCGCGTGCTGCGCGTGCATGCGGGCCTTTTCGTCGCGACCGATGTTCAATAGGCCGTACAGGTCCCAGCCGACCTTGCGGCGGCGGTCGATATACGGCGACACCCATTCGCGCGGATAGTAGTCGTACTCGGCGACGTATTTCTCGTCGCGCGCCGGATCGTCGTATGCCGCGCTCAGGGCAGCAGCGAGTGCGTCGCGCGTCGCGCCGGTCGCGACGTACACGCGCCACGGCTGGATGTTGGTGCCCGACGGCGCGCGGCTCGCGGCTTCGAGGATCGCCTCGAGCGTGTCGCGCGGCACGGGCGTCGGCAGGAACGCGCGAATCGCGCGGCGCGACTTGAGCGCGGCGTCGACGGCGTGGATCGCATCGGTGTCGACGCGCGGGACGGCAACGGAGACGGACATCGGCATACCTTCGAAACGAAGCGCGCGGCGCCGCGCGGGCGCCGTGGCGAGGCCGGCGCGGCGGCCGGTGAATCATCGATCATACGCCGCGCGGCGCTGCGCTGCAGCGCGCCCGCGGTGTTAGCAGCAGACCGCAGCGGCTGCTTGCTTGCACGCCGATGCGGGATCGCTACACTGAAATCGTAAGGGTCTGATGATCGTGTGACGGCAGCGGGTAGCGAGGTTGGTATGACGACGGAGATGGTGAAGCAGGAACTGGCGGTGGCATCCTTCAGCACGGTGTACGACCTCGAGCAGGTCGAGACCGCATTGAACGACCTGAACGAGAGCGCGAGCGACGCACTGCGCGCCACCTACGAGCGGATGCTCAAGACGGGCAATCTGCGCTTTTGCGTGAAGCCGAACCGGATGCCGTCGTTCGACGAGCTCGGCGACGCGCTGCCCAATTTCACCGAGCCGCTCGAGGACGTGCGCAAGCAGGTCGCGCTGTGCCTCGAGACGGACGACCGGCTCGAACTGATGCCGATCCTGCTGCTCGGGCCGCCCGGTATCGGCAAGACGCATTTCGCGAAGGCGCTCGCGCACATGCTCGGCACCGCGTATCACTACGTGCCGATGAGTTCGCTGACGGCCGGCTGGATCCTGTCGGGCGCGTCGTCGCAATGGAAGAACGCGAAGCCCGGCAAGGTGTTCGATGCGCTCGTCAACGGCAGCTATGCGAACCCGGTGATCGCGGTCGACGAGATCGACAAGGCCGGCAGCGATGCGCAATACGATCCGCTCGGCGCGCTGTACGCGTTGCTCGAGCACGACACCGCGCGCGCGTTCGTCGACGAATTCGCCGAAGTGCCGATCGATGCGGGCAACGTGATCTGGGTCGCGACCGCGAACGATGCGCACGCGATTCCCGAGCCGCTGCTGAACCGGATGAACGTGTACGAGATCGCGCCGCCGGACGCGGCCGGCGCGCGCCGGATCGCGCAGACGATCTACGACGAGATCCGCACGTCGCACGCGTGGGGGCGGCGCTTCCCCGACACGCTCGACGACGACGCGCTCGACGTGCTCGCCGCGACGCCGCCGCGCACGATGCGCCGTGCGCTGCTGCATGCGTTCGGCGCCGCGCGGCTCGACGGCCGCGACGTGATCGCACCGTCGGACATTCGCGCCGACGAGGGTGCGGCGAAGCGCCGGCCGATCGGATTCTGAGCGGGCGGCGCGCGCGTCGCCGCCCCGGATGCGTCGCGCCGCGACGCGCGTTCATCGCGCGACGCGTGCGGGGCGATCGGGATGCGTTCGGCAAGCGGGCGAACCGGGACGTACAATTCTCCTCTCTCCCCTTGATGCGCAAGCGACGCGAAACGTCATGGAGCAGATGGATTGTGTGGTGATCGGCGCGGGTGTCGTCGGTCTTGCGATTGCGCGGGAACTGGCCGCGCGCGGGCGCGAAACCATCGTGCTCGAGGCGGCCGACGCGATCGGCACGGGCACGAGCTCGCGCAACAGCGAGGTGATTCACGCGGGCCTCTACTACCCGCGCGGTTCGCTGAAGGCAACGTCCTGCGTGCACGGGCGCGACCTGCTGTACGAGTTCTGCGACGCACGTCACGTGCCGCACCGGCGCGTGGGCAAGCTGCTCGTCGCGACGAACGCCGCGCAGGTGAAGCAGTTGAAGGCGATCGCCGCGCGCGCGGCGGAAAACGGCGTGCTCGACCTGATGCCGCTCACGCGTGCCGAGGCGCAGACGCTCGAGCCAGCGCTCGAATGCGTGGAGGCGCTGTTCTCGCCGAGCACCGGTATCGTCGACAGTCACCAGCTGATGCTGGCGCTGCTCGGCGACGCCGAGCGCGACGGCGCGATGTGCGCGCTGAAATCGCCGGTCGAGTCGATCGACGTGCTGCGCGGCGGACGTTTCGTGGTGCGTACCGGCGGCGACGCGCCAACCGAAATCGAGGCCGCGTGCGTGATCAACAGCGCGGGCCTCGGCGCGCAGGCGCTCGCGCGCCGCACGCGCGGGCTCGACCCGCGCTGGGTGCCGCCGCTCTATCTCGCGCGCGGCAACTATTTCAGCCTGTCCGGGCGCGCGCCGTTCTCGCACCTCGTCTATCCGATGCCCGATCGCGCGGGGCTCGGCGTGCATCTCACGCTGGACCTGGGCGGACAGGCGCGCTTCGGCCCGGACGTCGAGTGGGTCGATGCGTTGCGCTATGAAGTCGATCCGGCGCGCGCGCCGGCGTTCTACACGTCGATCCGCACATACTGGCCGGGGCTACCCGACGACGCACTGCAGCCGGCCTACGCGGGGATCCGGCCAAAGCTCGCGGGGCCCGGCGAGCCGCCGGCCGACTTCATCGTGCAGGGCGCGGCGCAGCACGGCGTGCGCGGGCTCGTGAACCTGTTCGGCATCGAATCGCCGGGGCTGACCGCATCGCTTGCACTCGCGCAGCGTGTCGGCGACATGACCTCGCGTGCATGACGCACGCGGCCCGCACGCGTGCGGGCCGCCCGTGTGAAATCCCTTATCTCCGGCATTTCGGCGCGCACATTTGTCCGCTTGAGCGTTATTCTGTCGAACGCCGTCGCCAGAACGGCTTTCAAACCGATAACGTTGGAGCGAGTCCCCATGAAAGCAACCCGTCGGAGTTTCCTGATTACGAGCATTGGCGCCGTGTCCGCGCTGGCGCTGTCGCGCGAAGCGCTGGCCGATGCGCCGATGCTGTCGGAAACGGACCCGACCGCGGTGGCGCTCGGCTACAAGGCCGATGCCACGAAGGTCGACAAGGCGAAGTATCCGAAATACGCAGCGGGCCAGGATTGCGCGGCCTGCATGCTGTACCAGGGCAAGAAGGGCTCGGCATCGGGCCCGTGCGGCGCATTCCCCGGCAAGCAGGTGTCGGGGAAGGGCTGGTGCAGCGCATTCTCGAAGATGGGCTGACGTCCGCGGCGGCATCGTGCAATGCCGCAATGTGGCGAAAACCGCAAAACGCCCGCCATCGGACGATGGCGGGCTTTTTTATGCTTGAAAACGGTTCCGTCGCTTTCTACACTCGCTGCACACCAAGCGCGCCCGCGGCATCCCGCGCCGCGCCGGCCGATACGGCGAATCCACGAGGACGAGGCACGCATGGCGACGATTGCGAATTCAACGAAAACGGTCCGGCCGGAGCGTGCGCTGAACCGGCGGGCAGTCGCGGCGGCCGTGATCGGCAACGCGCTCGAGTGGTACGACTTCACGGTCTTCGGCTTCATGACCGTCGTGATCGCCGAGCTGTTCTTTCCGACGACCAGTGAATACTCGTCGCTGCTGCTGACCACCGCGACGTTCGGCGTCGCATTCTTCATGCGCCCGATCGGCGGCATCGTGTTCGGGCTGTACGCCGATCGTGCGGGCCGCAAGGCCGCGCTGTCGCTCGTGATCCTGCTGATGACGGCCGGCATCTTCCTGCTCGCGATCGCACCGCCCTATGCGGCGATCGGCATCGGCGGCCCGCTCCTGATCGTGCTCGGCCGCCTGCTGCAGGGTTTCTCGGCGGGCGGCGAATTCGGCAGCGCGACCGCGTTGCTGATCGAAGCCGCGCCGTTCTCGAAACGCGGTTTCTACGGCAGCTGGCAGATGGCGAGCCAGGCGGCCGCGCTGCTGATCGGCGCGCTCGTCGGCGCGGCCGTCACGCGCGGGCTGTCGCACTACGCGCTGCGCAGCTGGGGCTGGCGCGTACCGTTCATCCTCGGGCTCGTGATCGGCCCGATCGGTTTCTATATCCGCCGTCATCTCGCGGATTCCGAAGCATTCCTGCACGCGCAGCAAAGCGCACGCCGCGCGACGCTCGGCGAAGTGTTCACGCGCCATCCGCGCGAGGTGCTGTGCGGGCTCGGTTCGGTGATCGCGCTGACGGTGACGATCTACGTGCTGATCAGCTATCTGCCCACTTTCGCGGTGAAGCAGCTCAAGCTGCCGTATGCGGAATCGTTCTACGCCGTGATCATCGGCAACCTGCTGCTGATGGTGCTGTCGCCGGTCGCGGGCGCGTGGTCGGACCGCATCGGCCGCAAGGGCCTGTCGCTGTGGTCGCTCGTGCTGACGCTCGCGCTGATGTATCCGTTGTTCGCGTGGCTCGACGCGGCGCCGAGCATCGCGCGGCTGATCGCGGTGCAGGCCGTGCTGTCGGTGACGCTCGCCGGCTACTACGGCCCGTTCGGCGCGATGATCGCCGAGCTGTTCCCGGCCAACGTGCGCTCGACGGGGCTGTCGATCGCGTACAACGTCGCGGTGATGCTGTTCGGCGGTTTCGGGCAATTCATCGTCACATGGCTGATCAAGGCGACGGGCACGCCGCTCGCGCCGACCTATTACGTGATGGCGGGGCTCGCGCTGTCGATCGTCGCGGTCGCGTTCGTGCCCGCGCGCAGCGCGGATCTCGACGCGCCGGTCTGACGGCCGCATCGCGGCGGCCATCGTTGCGAAAGCTGCAATGATGCGCGCATTGGCCCCGAAACCGGCGCGGCCATCGTTCGCGTCCGCGTACGAATTGTTTAGTTCGTAGAAGGAAACACGCGCGGGATGAGCGAATTCGCCGCTCGCGCGCGCAGACGCACTTTTCGCGCACGCGAGACATCCGCAAAAACCCGCGCAAATGCGTCTAGAAGAGTTTTTTCTCCAGCTTGTTGCAAAATCGCTAGCTCAAGTAATATCCCGCGTACCCGGCCCCTGGGGGACCGGTTCCGATCTGGAGACCTGGAGGAAACATGGAATACAACCGTCTGTTGCACACCCTGCGTGTTACCGCCATGGCAGGCGTGGCAGCGGCATCGTTCGGCATCGCGGGTTCTGCATTCGCACAGATCCCGAACAAAACGCTCGTCTACTGCTCAGAAGGCAGCCCGGCGGGTTTCGATTCCGCGCAATTCACGACCGGCGTCGATTTCACCGCCGCCACGTTCACCGTCTATAACCGTCTCGTCGAATTCGAGCGCGGCGGCACCAAGGTCGAGCCGGGCCTCGCCGAGAAGTGGGACGTCTCGTCCGACGGCAAGGTGTACACGTTCCACCTGCGCCATGGCGTGAAGTTCCACACGACCGACTTCTTCAAGCCGACGCGCGAATTCAACGCCGACGACGTCGTGTTCACGTTCGAGCGCATGCTCGATCCGAACCAGGCGTTCCGCAAGGCGTACCCGGTGTCGTTCCCGTACTTCACCGACATGGGCCTCGACAAGCTGATCACGAAGGTCGAGAAGGTCGATCCGTACACCGTGAAGTTCACGCTGGCCGAGCCGAACGCGCCGTTCATCCAGAACATGGCGATGGAATTCGCGTCGATCCTGTCGGCCGAATACGGCGATCAGCTGATGAAGGCCGGCAAGGCCGCCGACATCAACCAGAAGCCGGTCGGCACGGGCCCGTTCATCTTCCGCAGCTACACGAAGGATGCGACGATCCGTTTCGACGGGAATCCTGACTACTGGAAGAAGGGCGAAGTGAAGATCTCGAAGCTGATCTTCTCGATCACGCCCGACCCGGGCGTGCGCGTGCAGAAGATCAAGCGCAACGAGTGCCAGGTGATGAGCTATCCGCGTCCGGCCGACATCGCGACGCTGAAGGCCGATTCGGGCATCGACATGCCGTCGCAGCCGGGCTTCAACCTCGGCTACCTCGCGTACAACGTCGAGCACAAGCCGGTCGACAAGCTCGAAGTGCGTCAGGCGCTCGACATGGCGATCAACAAGAAGGCGATCCTCGAATCCGTCTATCAGGGTGCGGGCCAGGCCGCGAACGCACCGATGCCGCCGACCCAATGGTCGTACGACAAGAACCTGAAGATGGCGCCGAACGACACCGCGAAGGCGAAGGCGCTGCTCGCGAAGGCCGGCTATCCGAACGGGTTCGACATCACGCTGTGGGCGATGCCGGTGCAGCGCGCATACAACCCGAACGCGCGCCTGATGGCCGAGATGATCCAGGCCGACTGGGCGAAGATCGGCGTGAAGGCGAAGATCGTCACGTACGAGTGGGGCGAGTACATCAAGCGCGCGCACACGGGCGAGCAGGACACGATGCTGATCGGCTGGACGGGCGACAACGGCGACCCCGACAACTGGCTCGGCACGCTGCTCGGCTGCGAGGCGATCAAGGGCAACAACTTCTCGCACTGGTGCTACAAGCCGTTCGACGAGCTGATCCAGAAGGGTCGCACGACGACGGGCCAGGACGCGCGCACGAAGATCTACATGCAGGCGCAGCAGATCTTCGCGCAGCAGCTGCCGTTCTCGCCGATCGCGAACTCGACGGTCTACCAGCCGGTACGCAAGAACGTGGTCGACATGCGCATCGAGCCGCTCGGCTATGCGCGCTTCGACGGAGTCGGCGTGAAGTAACGCGGCCCGTGTAAGCTGTCGTCATCGAGAAGACCGGCTTGAACTCATCCGGCGGCGAGGGGCCAAAAGCCCCTCGTCGCCGGTCGCACATTTCCCACGAGAAAATACGAGACGCATCATGTTCACATTCGTGTTGCGCCGCGTGGGCATGGTGATTCCGACCTTCATCGGCATCACCATCCTGGCGTTTGCGCTGATTCACCTGATACCGGGCGATCCCATCGAAGTGATGATGGGCGAGCGCGGCGTCGATCCCGCGATGCATGCAGAGGCGATGAAACGCCTCGGGCTCGACCAGCCGCTGCCCCTGCAGTACGTCCACTACATCGGCCGGGCGCTGCATGGCGACCTCGGCACGTCGATCATCACCAACACCAGCGTCGCGGGCGAATTCTTCGCGCGCTTCCCGGCCACCGTCGAGCTGTCGCTCTGCGCGCTCGTGTTTGCGCTCGTGGTCGGGCTGCCGGCCGGCGTGATCGCGGCGCTGCGGCGCGGCTCGGTCGTCGATCACGGCGTGATGGGCACCGCGCTCACCGGCTATTCGATGCCGATCTTCTGGTGGGGGCTGATCCTCATCATGGTGTTTTCGTCATACCTCGGCTGGACGCCCGTGTCGGGGCGCATCGCGGTCGAATACGACTTCCCGCATCCTACGGGCTTCATGCTGATCGACGCGCTGCTCGCGCCGGACGAAGGCTCGTTCAAGTCGGCGCTCAGCCATCTGATCCTGCCGTCCATCGTGCTCGGCACGATCCCGCTCGCGGTGATCGCGCGGATGACGCGCTCGTCGATGCTCGAAGTGCTGCGCGAGGACTACATCCGCACCGCCCGCGCGAAGGGGCTGTCGCCCGCACGCGTGGTCGTCGTGCATGCGCTGCGCAACGCGCTGATCCCGGTCGTCACCGTGATCGGCCTGCAGATCGGCACGCTGCTTGCTGGCGCCGTGCTGACCGAGACGCTCTTTTCGTGGCCCGGCGTCGGCAAGTGGCTGATCGATGCGATCGGCCGCCGCGACTATCCGGTCGTCCAGGGCGGCATCCTGCTGATCGCGACGCTCGTGATCGTCGTGAACCTGGTCGTCGACCTGCTGTACGGCGTGCTGAATCCGCGCATCCGCCACACGAGGTAATTCCATGAGCAATCTGCAAAACACCCTGCCGAGCGAATCCGCGCCGGCCGGCGGCCGTGCGCTCGCGCTGCGCGAGTTCTGGGCCAACTTCTCGCGCAACCGCGGCGCCGTCGGTGCCGGCATCGTCGTGCTGCTGCTGATCCTGGTCGCGATCCTCGCGCCGCTGATCGCGCCGCACAGCCCGGTCGAGCAATACCGCGACTACGTGAAGATTCCGCCCGCATGGCTCGCGGGCGGCAACTGGCAATTCATCCTCGGCACCGACGAAGCGGGCCGCGACATCCTTTCGCGCCTGATGTTCGGCGCGCGCATGTCGTTCTGGATCGGCTTCGTGTCGGTCGTGCTCGCGCTGATTCCCGGCATCGTGCTCGGGCTGGTCGCCGCGTTCTTCCAGAAATGGGCCGACACGCCGGTGATGCGCATCATGGACGTGCTGCTCGCGCTGCCGTCGCTGCTGCTCGCGGTCGCGGTCGTCGCGATCATCGGCCCGGGCCTCACCAACACGATGTTCGCGATCGCGATCGTCGCGCTGCCGGCCTACGTGCGTCTCACGCGCGCATCCGCGCTCGGCGAGCTGCAGAAGGAATACGTGACGGCGTCGCGCGTGGCCGGTGCCGGCACGCTGCGCCTGATGTTCTCGCAGGTGCTGCCGAACTGCACGGCACCGCTGATCGTGCAGGCGACGCTCGGCTTCTCGTCGGCCATCCTCGACGCCGCCGCGCTCGGCTTCCTGGGCCTCGGCGTGCAGCCTCCGACCGCCGAGTGGGGCGCGATGCTCGCGTCCGCGCGCGACTACATCGACAACGCATGGTGGATCGTGACGATGCCCGGCCTGTCGATCCTGATTTCGGTGCTCGCGATCAATCTGCTCGGCGACGGGCTGCGCGACGCGCTCGATCCCAAACTGAAGCGGATGGCCTGACATGACCCAGAATCTCCTGACCATCCGCAATCTCGCGGTGAATTTCAACGGCTTGCCCGCCGTCGACCGGATCAACCTGTCGATCGCGCCGGGCGAGGTGGTGGGCGTCGTCGGCGAATCGGGCTCCGGCAAGAGCGTGACGATGATGGCGCTGATGGGCCTGATCGACGCGCCGGGCAAGGTGACGGCCGACGAAGTCACGTTCAACGGCGTGGATCTGCTGAAGGCGTCGCCGAAGGCGCGCTGCAAGATCGTCGGCAAGGACATCGCGATGGTGTTCCAGGACGCGCTGACGAGCCTGAATCCGAGCTACACGGTCGGCTACCAGATCAAGGAAGTGCTGAAGCTGCACGAAGGCCTGCGCGGCGACGCGCTGCATCGGCGCGCGCTCGAGCTGCTCGACCAGGTCGGCATTCCCGACGCGAAGAATCGCATCGCGGCGTTCCCGCACCAGATGTCGGGCGGGATGAACCAGCGCGTGATGATCGCGATGGCGGTCGCGTGCAACCCGAAGCTGCTGATCGCCGACGAGCCGACCACCGCGCTCGACGTGACGATCCAGGCGCAGATCATGGATCTGCTCGTGAAGCTGCAGAAGGAGCGCGGGATGGCGCTCGTGCTGATCTCGCACGACCTCGCCGTCGTATCGGAAGTCGCGCAGCGCGTCGCGGTGATGTATGCGGGCGAGATCATCGAGACCAATCGCGTGCCGGACATCTTCCGTGCGCCGCATCATCCGTACACCGAAGCGCTGCTCGCGGCGATTCCCGAGCACAATCAGGGGGCGCGTCGCCTTGCCGCATTGCCGGGCATGGTGCCCGGCCGCGATGATCGCCCGTCCGGGTGCCTGTTCGCGCCGCGCTGCAAGTACGTCGTCGACGATTGCCGCAAGGCGCGTCCGGCGCTCGATACGCTGGTGCCGGCCAACGATGCGATGCGTGCGCGCTGCATCAAGCCGCTCAATGTTTCCAACCTCGACCTGACGGGAGGCGCACGATGAATGCAGATAAGGAAGTCCGCGCCACGCCGCACGACGAGGAAGCGGTGCTGGTCGCCGATCGGCTCGCGAAGCACTACACGGTCAAGCGCGGGATGTTCGGGCAGGGCACGGTGAAGGCGCTCAACGGCGTGTCGTTCTCGTTGAAGCGCGGCAAGACGCTCGCCGTCGTCGGCGAATCCGGCTGCGGGAAGTCGACGCTCGCGCGCCAGCTCACGATGATCGAAACACCCACGTCGGGTCACCTGACGATCGACGGCAAGGACGTGGCCGGCGCGAGCCGCGAGACGGTCGCCGACCTGCGCCGCCGCGTACAGATGGTGTTCCAGAATCCGTTCGCGTCGCTGAACCCGCGCAAGACGGTCGAGCAGACGCTCTCCGAGCCGCTCGAGATCAACGCGAACCTGACGGCCGCCGAACGCGCGGCGCGCATCGCGCAGATCATGCGCACGGTCGGCCTGCGGCCCGAGCACGCGAAGCGCTATCCGCACATGTTCTCGGGCGGCCAGCGCCAGCGGGTCGCGATCGCGCGCGCGATGATCCTCGATCCGCGGATCGTCGTCGCCGACGAGCCGGTGTCCGCGCTCGACGTGTCGATCCAGGCGCAGATCCTGAACCTCTTCATGGATCTGCAGGAGCAGTTCAAGACGAGCTACGTGTTCATCTCGCACAATCTGTCGGTGGTCGAGCACGTCGCCGACGACGTGATGGTCATGTACTTCGGCAGCGTCGCCGAGCTCGGCGACAAGGCGACGATCTACGCACGTCCGCGCCATCCGTACACGCGCGCGCTGATGTCGGCGACGCCGGCGATCTTCGAGGAAGACCGCCGCGTTCAGATCAAGCTGCAGGGCGAGCTGCCGTCGCCGCTCAATCCGCCGTCGGGCTGCGCGTTTCACCAGCGCTGCCCGTATGCGGTCGAGCGCTGTCGTGTCGAGGAACCGCAGCTGCGCGACGTCGACGGACGCCGCGTGGCCTGCCATCGCGCCGAGGAGGTGGGGGAGGCGAATGCCTGATGGTTTGGCGGCGCGCGCGTCCGGCGTGCGCCGTTCGGGGGTCGGCCGCGCGCGGATGATGCGCGCGTGCCGCAACGCACGGCGCTGGAGCGTGCGCACGGTCACGGGCGCGGCGCTGGCCGGCGCGTGCGTCGCGGCCGGCCTCGTCGTTCCCGTCGGGGCCGCGCGTGCCGAAGGGCGTGCGCCGGCCAGTTCGCCGATCCATACGTCGCAGGTTCCGCCGCCCGGCATGAGCCTGCCGGGCTTCCACGCGCCTTCCGTGTCCAACGGCACGGTCGCGCGCGGCACGGTTCGCGTGCAGCCCGCGCGCATGCCGTTCTACGTGGCGACCAAGGGCAAGGTCACGCTGTACGTGCTCGGCACGCTGCACACGGGCGACCCGTCCGACTATCCGCCCGCCCAGCCGTTCCGGCCGCGCATCCTCGGCGCGCTCGCGGCGTCGCCGACGCTCGCGCTCGAGCTGTCGCCGGACGATCTGCTCGAATCGCAGGACGACGTGTCGAAATACGGCGTGTGCCGCTACCCGTGCCTGCAGCGGCTGCTGCCGGAGTCGCTGTGGCAGCGCCTCGCGGGGCGCCTGCGCGGCAATCCGGCCGCGCTCGCGGAAATCCGCCGGATGCGGCCGTGGCTGGCGGCGCTGGTCGTCGAGACCTACGACTCGCTGTCGGCCGGCCTGCAGACCGAGTACGGCACCGAGGCACAACTGCAGAACGTGTTCCTGAAGAAGAAGGGTGGCCGGGTGATCGGGCTCGAGACGCTGGCCGAGCAGATGCGCGCGTTCACCGGGCTGACGCTCGCCGAGCAGCGCGAGATGCTCGCGCAGGACATGGTGCAGACGCCCGCGCAGAATGCCGACGACATCAAGGCGCTGCATCGACTGTGGCAAATTGGCGACGCCGATGCGATTTTCGCGTGGGCGGTCGCGAAGAGCGAGCGGCTGGCCCGTTCGAAGACGCTGTCGGCGTCGATCGACAACAAGATCCTGTACGAGCGCAACCGGCGCTTCGTTGCACGGATGACGGCAATCGCCGCGCCGAACCGGCCGGTATTCGTCGCCATCGGCGCGCTGCATCTGGGCGGCCCGCGCGGCGTGCTCGAATTGTTGCGTCAACAAGGTTACAGCGTCGACGCGAACTGAGCGTCGCGGGCGTGCCCGAACCGATCCTCCCCTGTTTGATCGACGCTGCGTGCGTAGCGTCAAACGCCTGTATGGGCGTGCGATTCGATAAGGAAAACCCTCGATTCGTCAGAAAATAGCGTTTCAAACGATTGACATCCCGTTCGGCCAATATCTATTCTTCGATCCACAAGTTGAAAAAATGAAAAGAATAGAAAAAGTTCTACGGGGTAGCAGAAAACAAAGCGCGGGGTGAGCGCGTTGCCGGCACGTGGTGCACACGTGTCGGCCGCGGAAAGCGTCTGCATGTACGGCGGGGCCAACCATCGTCGGACAACAACAACGCATGCAGGCCGACTTGCGAATAAGCGACGCTCCGTCGTCCAACCGGGGTAAGCAGTAAATCGGGCGGCGGCGGACGTTTTTTAATCCGGAAGGTTTTCCGGTCACGGTCGACAGACGGTTTCGGGGGGCGAGAATCGACAGACGGCGAAGCCGCAGCGATCGCGCCAACGGAAAAGCGCCACGAGGGCGCTTTTTTCTTTTGTGCGACCGAACCCGTGTGGTGGCAGGGGCCGGTGGCGCATGACATCGTAGTGGCCGACGATCCCCGCCGGATCGCACGGAGCCCGCATCGGTCCAGGGCTTCGTGTTTGCCGCCAGCCGAGTCGACTGAGGTTGTACAGCGATGAGGCAGTGGTGGCCCGTTTGCTTTTTGCAACAGTTCTGCGCGTACCACGCGCGCCATGGTCGACGCCGCGTCCGTATTTTCCTGCGTTGCTGGCCGATGTTCAGCCCCCGGCTTTGGGACATCGAGCATAGAAACGGCATCGATCACACGATCGGACAAATTTCTTCCGACTCCGTCGTCACCGCTGGCCAATGCCCGCCGTTGTTTTGAGATGGTTGTCGTGGCACGGTTGGTCAATGCACCAAGCCATCCAGGGAAACGCGAGCGCAATGGACACGGAACCGATGAAGAGCCGTAATCAGGCCTTGCCTGTTCTGCTCGTGGAATCGCAGCCGCTCGTCGCGCAAGCGATGCGGATCGCGCTGACGGCGATCGATCATCGCGTGAGGCCGACGGTCTGTCACTGCGTGGAAAGCGCGTTGCGTGCAGTTCGCCGGCACCGCCAATGGTGCCTCGTTTTCATCGATCTCGACATGTGCGATGAACATGGCGTGCCGCTTTCCCGGCAATTGCACGACGAAGGCCTTGCGCAGCGATGTGTGGCCGTCACGTCCACCCGCCGTTCGTTCGGGATCGGCGAGGCAAGGCGGATGGGAATGGCCGGCTGTATCGACAAGATGGCGTCGGTAGGCGATCTTACTGCCGCGTTACGTTCCTTGCTCGACGGTCGGCCGTGCTTTCCCGATGTCGGACCAAAGCGAGATCCGCTGGCGCGTTTGACGAGCCGCCAGCGCGATGTGCTCGCGCTGCTCTGTGTCGGTTATCCGACGAAGGCGATTGCATCGACGTTGAGTCTCGCCCAGGGAACCGTCGACAACCACATCGCTAACATCTTGCGTACGTTGAACGCGCAGAACCGCGCGCATGCGATCTACAAGGCTGTCGCGCAAGGCTACTTTCCCGAGATTTCGTTCGAAGCGTCTGGATGCGGCGCTTCGCGCCGCGCGCAGCGGTAGCGAGTGACGCCGTAGCCCCGGGCGGGCGCATGCCTGTCTGTCAATGCGTGTGTTCGGCGGACCGGTAGTAAGCGGAAATTCGGCTAGCGAGAAAGAATCCGACTCCCGACGTAACGACCAACGGGACGGTGTCGGTGTCGCCGTCGATGTGGAAAAGCGATGCCGCGCAAGCCCAAACCCCGGCGTAGATCAGCACGACCAGGACGAACGTGACCACGAACGAGCTGACGTTCGTTGCGAGGCGACACATTGCATGTTTTTCGGCCGGGAGGTCCTTTTCCGGCGTCGACGCACGGGCCGATCCGACATGAAAGGGATAAAGAACCCAGGTTCCCTGGCTGTACGGCGACCGGAAAAAGCGAAGGAGCACGTATTCCACGAATCCTGAAATGGCCGCAATGGACGCGTAAAAGAGAACGCCGCGGCTACCGGGCAAGAAACGCGCGGAGGCGACGTCGAGCGCCATGAACATCAGATAGGCGAAGAGTATGCGTGGCGCTGCTCGAGTCAGCTTTTCCATGGCGATTGAGTGAGTTGCCCGAGCGGTCAATTTATCAGCGACTCACGCCCCCGGAAATGTGGAATTTCTCATGGGTTGGGGGAGCTGACCGGCATCGGGGCCGGACGCCACGCGTGCTCGCCGAGACGACGCGTCACGCGTCCTCGCCAGCCTCCAGCGCACCCGGCGCCACCACATCGATTCCCGCCGCCTCCAGCGCCGCACGAATCCTTTTCGCGAACGCCAGCGCATGCGGGCCGTCGCCGTGCAGGCAGACCGTCTGCGCATTGAGCGCCACCCACTCGCCGCTCACCGCCCGCACCTGCCGCTCGCGCACCATGTCGAGCGTGCGCGCGAGCACCGCTTCCTCGTCGTCGATCAGCGCGCCGGGCTGGCTGCGCGGCACCAGCGAGCCGTCCGCGCGATAGCCGCGATCGGCGAACACTTCCTCCACCGCGGCGAGCCCCGCGTGCCGCGCGGCCGCGACGAACACGCTGTTCGCGAGCCCGAACACGGCAAGCGACGGATCGAAGTCGTGGATCGCGGACACCACCGCGTCGGCGATCATCGGGTCGCGCGCGGCCTGGTTGTACAGCGCGCCGTGCGGCTTCACGTGCGCGATGCGGCCGCCCTCGGCCTGCGCGATCGCCGACAGCGCGCCGAGCTGGTACAGCACGCCCGCATAGATGTCGCTCGCCGGCAACTGCATTTCCTTGCGACCAAAATTCTCCGGGTCGTGAAAGCTCGGATGCGCGCCGATCGACACGCCCTTCTGCACGGCCCAGCGCACGCAGTCGCGCATCGCGTTGGCGCCACCTGCATGCCAGCCGCACGCGATGTTCGCCGACGTGACGAGGTCGAGCAGCGCCTCGTCCGATCCGCATCCTTCGCCGAGATCGGCATTCAGATCGATTTCCATGATGTTCCTCGTCCACTGATGGCGTGGCGCGTCCTTCGTCCTGCTTCCGCCATTGTCACGCCGCGCGCGATTGCGCGCGGCGGCGGGTCTCCTCGCGCATCTCGATCGCAACGTCGATCTGCCGCAGATAGGCACGTTCAGCGCTCAGGGCGGCGCGCGCGGCATCGGGTGTCGTGCGCACGAAGCGGATCGGCAGATTGAGCCGCGCCTGCGCGAGTTTCCAGAGATCCGCGCGGATCACCGTGCCGATCTTCGGGTAGCCGCCGGTGGTCTGCGCGTCGTGCATCAGCACGATCGGCTGGCCGTTCGGCGGCACCTGGATCGTGCCGGGCAGCACCGCGTGCGACAGCAGCTCCACCGGCCGCTCGCGCACCAGCTCGGCGCCGGCGAGCCGATAGCCCATCCGGTTGCTGTTCGCGGTGACGAGCCATTCCTCGTCCCAGAACGCCTGCTGGGCGTCGGCCGCGAACGACGCGTAGTCTGGGCCCGGCAGCACGCGCACGGGCATCGCCCACGGCGCATGCGCGGGCCGGTGGCGGCGCGGCGGCTCGTCGACGCGCACGAACGCGCACCACGCGGGCGCCTTCACGCCGAATTCGGGCGCATCGGCCGCGAGGCAGCCGGCGCCGGCCGGCGGCACACCGACCGGAAGCCGATCGCCGTCGCGCAGCGCGCGGCCGCCGAGCCCGCCGAAGCGCGACGCGAGATCGGTGCTGCGCGAGCCGAGCATCGGCAGCACGTCGATGCCGCCCGCGATGCACAGGTAGCCGCGCATCCCGCGCTTCGCGGCCGGCAGCACGAGCGTCTGCCCGGCGTCGACCGGCAGGCTCCACCACGAATACACGGGCTTGCCGTCGAGCGTCGCGCCGAATTCGGTGCCGGTGATTGCGATGCGCGTCGCGCGCGTGAAGCGGAACGCGGCCGGGCCGATCGTGATTTCGACCGCCGCCGCGCCGGGGCGGTTGCCGACCAGCCGGTTGCCGACTTCGAGCGCGAGGCCGTCGAGCGCGCCGCCCTGCGCGACGCCGAGATGGCGCATGCCGCGGCGGCCGAGATCCTGCACGGTCGACAGCGGGCCGGCGCGGACGACCTCGATCGTGCCCGGTGCTGAGTTCTGGGTCATGTCGCGTCGACTCCGGCAATGGTGAAGCGCACGCGGTCGCCGGGCAGCAGCAGCGTCGGCTGCGGGCGCGCCGGGTCGAACAGCACGTGCGACGTGCGGCCGATCAGCTGCCAGCCGCCGGGCGACGTGGCCGGGTAGACGCCCGTCTGCGCGCCGCCGATGCCGACCGAGCCGGCCGGCACTTCGAGCCGCGGCGCCGCGCGGCGCGGCGTGTGCAGCGACGCATCGAGGCCGCCGAGATACGCGAAGCCCGGCTGGAAGCCGATGAAGAACACGACGTATTCGCCGGCGGCGTGCCGCGCGACGACTTCGTCGGCCGACAGCCCGGTATGCGCGGCGACAGCCGCGAGGTCGGGGCCGGCAGCGCCGCCGTATTCGACCGGAATCTCGATCTCGCGGCCGTCCGCGTGCTCGACGTCGGCGGTTTCCCACGCGTCGCGCAGCGCCGGCGTGAGCGACTCGGCCGTCGCGGCGAGCGCATCGAATACGATCGTCAGATTGTTCATGCCCGGCACGACGTCGATCACGTCGGGCCATGCGCGCGCGGCCTCGGCGACGGCCCAGACGCGGCGCTGGCAATCGAGCGTGGCGGGCGGCGGCACCTCGCAGACGAGGGCGGCATCGCCGAGCGGATAAATGCGGGGTTGCGTCATCGGACTGGCACGGTTCGGACGGCAATGTTAGCGCACATTGTCAATAAAATATCGACAACTTCCCAATAAGCGTTTTCGCCTAGCCCGTATGGCCGGGCTTCTGGCGTACACTCGGCACACCCTGTCATCCGGCTTGCGCCGCCTTTCCATGAAGCGTCCTGCGACCAAGATCGTGTCATCCGAACACCTCGTTTCCGATTCGAGCGCGGAGCTGTCGGAACTCGAATACGGGCTCATCATGGCCGGCAACGCATTCAACCGATGGATGGTGCGCTGCATGTCGGCCGCCGGCGCGAAGGACATGACGGCGGTCGAGGTGTCGCTGCTGCACCACGTCAGCCATCGCGAACGCAAGAAGAAGCTCGCCGACATCTGCTTCGTGCTCAATATCGAGGATACGCACGTCGCCACCTATGCGCTGAAAAAACTGATCGCGCGCGGCTACGTGAAGAGCGAGAAGAGCGGCAAGGAAGTGTTCTTCTTCGCGACCGAGGCGGGCCGCGAGCTCTGCCTGAAGTATCGGGAGGTGCGCGAGCATTGCCTGATCGAGACGCTCAAGGACAGCGGCCTCACCAACGAGCAGATCGGCGACGCGGCGCAGCTGCTGCGCCACGCCTCGGGCCTCTACGACACGGCCGCGCGCGCGGCGGCGTCGCTGTAAACGATTGCGGACGGGACGACGAACGCGGTGACGCGCGGCATGCCGCTCGAGCGACGTCGCGCGCCGCGTCATCCGGCGGCCGGGTCCGGGTAAAGCGCGCCGTCGGTCACGATCCACTGCATCGCGAGATCGTGCGCTTCGGCCGGCAGCGCATCCACGCGGCACGCTTCATACGCGATGCCAACCGTCACCGGCAGCGCCGTGCCCGGCCACATCGCGAGCGTGCGGTCGTAATAGCCGCCGCCATAGCCGAGCCGGTAGCGCTGGAGATCGAATCCCACACACGGAATCAGCAACAGGTCGGGCACGACGACGACGCCCGACGCCGGCTCCGGAATCCGGTGATGCCCTTCGCGCATCGGCGTGTGCGCATCCCACGCATGGAACGCGAGCGGCGTGTGCTTCTCGCCGATCACCGGCAGCGCGACACGGCGACCGGAGCCTGCCGCCGACCACGCGAGCACCGCGTCGCGTGCGTCGAATTCGCCCGGCAGCGGCCAGTAGAAACCGATCGTGCGCGGCGCGAGCCGCTCGAGCAACAGGCGAAGCCGCGCGTCGAGCGCGGCGTTCGCGGCGGGCTGCGACGCGGCGTCGCGACGCGCGCCGGACAGCGTTTTGCGCAGTGCAACCTTCGGGTTCGGCACAGGGTTGCATGCTATGCTTTCGCTCACTTCGTGCTCCATTCAAAACGATGTCGAACAGCCTTTTCCGAGTATATCGCGCGGTCGCGCTCGCGCTTTCGGCCGCCGCGCTCGTCGCGGGCACGGCCGCGTGCGCCGCACCGAACGACGACACGCTCGCCGGGGACGACCAGATCTTCGTGCAGCTGCGCGAAGCCGCGCGCCGCAACGACGCCGCGAAGGCCGCGCAGCTCGCGGCGATGATTCCGAACTATCCGGTTCCGTCCTACGTCGAGTATTTCCAGATCAAGCCGCAGCTGTTCGATTCGACGGGCCGCGCACGTGTCGATGCCCCCGACGCACCCGTGCAGTCGTTCCTGCAGCGCTACGACGGCCAGGCGATCGCCGACCGCCTGCGCAACGACTACCTGCTCGTGCTCGGCGCGCGCCACGACTGGCGCAGCTTCGACGATCAATACAAGCGCTTCGTGCTCGACGACGACACGCAGGTCAAGTGCTACGCGCTCGAATCGCGCGCGGCGCGCGGCGAGAACGTCGCGGATGCGGCGCGCGCGCTGCTCGTCGAGCCGAAATACTACGGCGACGCCTGTGTCGACCTGATTACGGCGCTCACCGTCAACCAGCAGTTCACGAGCGACGACGTGTGGCAGCAGGCCCGCCTCGCGTACGAGCAGAATTACACGACGCTCGGCGGGAAGATCGTCGACGCGCTCGGCGCGCGGCCGGCCGGCTTCGACCAGGCGACCAGCGCGCCGCCGCTGTATCTCGCGCGCGGCATCGGTCCCGACGCGGCCTCGCACCAGCTCGCGCTGATCGCGCTCGGCCGCATGGCGCGCAACGATCCGGACGCGGCGGCGGGGATGCTGACGTCGCTCGCCGGCTCGCTGACGAAGCAGGAGCAGGCGATCGCGTGGGGCGCGATCGGCTACCAGGGCGCGATCAAGCGCTCGCCGCTCGCATCCGTCTGGTATGCGAAATCCGCGAACGCGCCGCTGTCGAACCCGGGTTACGAATGGCGCACGCGCGCCGCGCTGCTCGCCGGCAACTGGCCGATGGTGCGCTGGTCGATCGAACAGATGCCGCCGTCGCTGCGCAGCGATCCGGCATGGATCTACTGGCATGCGCGCGCGCTCAAGCAGAGCGGCGACACGCTGCAGGCGAACCAGGAGTTCGAGCAGGTCGCGGGCCAGTTCAACTTCTACGGGCAGCTTGCCGGCGAGGAGCTGGGCCAGCGCACGTCGATCCCGCCGCGCACGAAGGTGAGCGACGCCGACGTCGATGCGATGAGCAAGATCCCCGGCTTCGCGCTCGCGCAACGCTTCTACGGGCTGAACCTGCGCCTCGAAGGCAACCGCGAATGGAACTGGCCGCTGCGCGGGATGACCGATCGCCAGCTGCTCGCGGCCGCCGAATACGGCAAGCGCATCGACCTGCTCGACCGCACGGTCAACACGGCCGACCGCACGAAGGCCGAGCACGACTTCACGCTGCGCTACCCGTCGCCGTACCGCGACATCGTCGAGCGCTACGCGCAGTCGAGCGGCCTCGACATCGAATGGGCCTACGGGCTGATCCGCCAGGAGTCGCGCTTCATCACGAACGCGCGTTCGTCGGTCGGCGCGGGCGGACTGATGCAGCTGATGCCGGCCACCGCGCAGCTCGTCGCGAAGAAGCTCGGGATGGGCACGATCACGCGCGCGCAGATGCACGACATCAATACCAACGTCCAGCTCGGCACCTGGTATCTGGCGGACATCTACAACAACTTCGACAGCTCGCCGGTGCTGGCGACGGCCGGCTACAACGCGGGCCCGGGCCGGCCGCGCCAGTGGCGCCAGGTGTTGACGCAGCCGGTCGAAGGCGCGATCTTCGCGGAGACGATTCCGTTCAACGAGACGCGTGACTACGTGAAGAACGTGCTGTCGAATACCGTCTATTACGCGGCGCTCTTCGAGGGCAAACCGCAATCGTTGAAGAAGCGTCTAGGCATGATCTCGCCCTGATCCGCAATCTTCACACTGCCGCGCGAGACGCGGCAGTGTTCTTTTGAGGTCACCATCATGGATCGCCAGACCGTCGCGCTGCTGGGCGGCACCGGCTTCATCGGCAGCCGGCTCGTCAATGCGCTGATCGATGCCGGCAAGCAGGTGCGGATCGGCACGCGGCGGCGCGAGCATGCGCGCCACCTGCAGATGCTGCCGATCGAGATCGTCGAGCTGGAAGCGCTCGATACGCGCACGCTCGCGCGGTTCGTCGCCGGCGCGCATGCGGCCGTCAACCTCGTCGGCGTGCTGCACGGCGGCCGCGGCACGCCTTACGGGCCCGGGTTCGAGCGCGCGCACGTCGCGCTGCCGGCCGCGCTGGCCGCCGCGTGCGTCGAAGTCGGCGTGCGGCGCGTGCTGCACATGAGCGCGCTCGGCGCCGATTCGCACGGCCCGAGCATGTACCAGCGCTCGAAGGGCGACGGCGAGGCCGCGCTGCATGCGGTCGCGGCGACCGATTCGCTCGCGCTGACGATCTTCCGCCCGTCGGTCGTGTTCGGCCCCGGCGACGCGTTCCTGAACACCTTCGCGAACCTGCAGCGCACGCTGCCGGTACTGCCGCTGGCGATGCCCGACGCGCAATTCCAGCCGGTGTTCGTCGGCGACGTGGTGCGCGCATTCGTCAACACGCTCGATCTCGCGGCAGCGGATGGCAAGACCTACGAGCTCGGCGGCCCGACCGTCTATACGCTCGAGCAACTGGTGCGCTATTGCGGCACGCTGGTCGGCCGGCAGGCACGCATCGTGCGCCTGCCCGACGCGCTCGCGCAACTGCAGGCGCGCGTGTTCGAATGCCTGCCCGGCGAGCCGGTGATCACGCGCGACAATCTTGCGTCGATGTCGGTGCCGAACGTGCTGTCCGGGCCGCTCGCGCCGGAACTCGGAATCGCGTCCGCGAGTCTCGAGAGCATCGCGCCCGCGTATCTCGGCCATGCCGCGCGGCGCTCACGCTTCGACTGGTTCCGCTCGCGCCGCTAGGCGTCGCGGGCCGTCGCTTCCGTCATTCACTTTCGCGCTTTTCGGAACCCCGCCATGAAACTCGTCATTGGAGACAAGAATTACTCGTCGTGGTCGATGCGGCCGTGGCTGCTGCTCGCGCATTTCGGCATCCCGTTCGACGAGATCGCGATCGAGCTGCGCCGCGACGACACGGCCGCGCGCATCCGCGAGTATTCGCCGACCGGCAAGGTGCCGTGCCTGGTCGACGACCACGGCTTTGCGATCTGGGATTCGCTCGCGATCGCCGAGACGCTCGCCGAGCGTTATCCGCAATTCCCGATGTGGCCGGCCGATCCGCTCGACCGCGCGCATGCGCGCTGCATCTCGGCCGAGATGCACTCGGGCTTCGCCGCGTTGCGTACGGACATGGGCATGAACGTGCGCGCGTCGATGCCGGGGCGCGGCGCGACGCCCGAGGCGCTCGCCGACGTCGCGCGCATCGACGCGCTGTGGAGCGCATGCATCGAGGCATCGGGCGGCCCGTTCCTGTTCGGTGAATTCGGGATCGCCGATGCGATGTATGCGCCGGTCGTGATGCGTTTCAACACGTATGCGCCGGCGCTGTCGCCGGAGGCGGCCGGCTATGCCGCGCGTGTGACGGCGCTGCCGGCGGTGCAACGCTGGATCGATGCCGCGCGCCGCGAAACCAACGTGATCGCCGAGTACGAACCGACGCCATGAACATCTACGCAGTAGGCGGAGCGATCCGCGACGAATTGCTCGGCGTGCCGGTGCAGGACCGCGACTACGTGGTCGTGGGCGCAACGCCCGAGCAGATGGTCGCGCAGGGCTTCCGGCCGGTCGGCAAGGATTTTCCCGTGTTCCTGCATCCGGACACGCAGGAGGAATACGCGCTCGCGCGCACCGAACGCAAGACGGCGGCCGGCTATCACGGCTTCCAGTTCTACTACGCACCGGACGTGACGCTCGAGGAGGATCTTGCGCGGCGCGACCTGACGATCAACGCGATGGCGCGCGAAGTGAGCCCGGAAGGTGCGCTGGTCGGCCCGGTGATCGATCCGTTCGACGGACAGGCCGACCTGCGCGCGCGCGTGTTCCGGCACGTGGGCGACGCGTTCGTCGAGGATCCGGTGCGGATCCTGCGGATCGCGCGCTTTGCCGCGCGCTTCGCCGATTTCACGGTCGCGGACGACACGCTCGCGCTGATGCGGCGGATGGTCGACGCGGGCGAAGCGGACGCGCTGGTGCCCGAGCGCGTGTGGCAGGAGATCGCGCGCGGGCTGATGGAGGCGAAGCCGTCGCGGATGTTCGCGGTGCTGCGCGAGTGCGGCGCGCTCGCGCGCATCCTGCCCGAGGTCGACGCGCTGTGGGGCGTGCCGCAACGCGCGGACTACCACCCGGAGGTCGACACGGGCGTGCACGTGATGATGGTCGTCGATTACGCGGCGAAGCAGCGCTATTCGCTGCCGGTGCGCTTCGCGGCGCTCACGCACGATCTCGGCAAGGCGACCACACCCGCGGACGTGCTGCCGCGCCATGTCGGCCACGAAGGGCGCAGCGTCGATCTCATCAAGCCGCTGTGCGAGCGGCTGCGCGTGCCGAACGAGTGCCGCGATCTCGCGCTGGTGGTCGCGCGCGAGCACGGCAACCTGCATCGCGTGATGGAAATGGGCGCGGCCGCGCTCGTGCGGCTCTTCGAGCGCAGCGACGCACTGCGCAAGCCGGCGCGCTTCGCCGAGATGCTGCAGGCGTGCGAATCGGATGCGCGCGGCCGGCTCGGGCTCGACACGCAGCCGTATCCGCAGGCCGAGCGGCTGCGCGTGGCGCTGGTGGCGGCGCGCAGTGTCGATGCGGGCGCGATCGCGCGCGGCCTTGCCAACGATGCGATGCGGATCAAGGACGCCGTGCATCGCGCGCGCATCGAGGCCGTCAAGCAGGCGCTGGCGATCGCCGAATAACGGGCGAGCGCCGGGTGGCGGAGCGCGCCGCCCGGCAGCTGGCTGTCACTGCTTCGTGCGGGCGGTGGCGCGGCGAGACGGCGTGGCGGCAGCGGCTCGCTTGGCGGTGGCGGCGCGCGGCTTCCCGGTTGCCGGCTTGGCCCGCGTGTCGACGGGCGCGGCCGCGTTCGAATCCGTGTCGCGCTCGGGTTTCGCCGCGGGTTCGCGGCGGCTCACGCGCGGCTCGCCCGGCCTTGCGCCGGCATCGCGTGCAAGCAGCCTGATCTTCATTGCCGCGGATCCGAGCTCCGCATCGTCGTCGTCGAAGAGCGGCAGCGTGCCGACCGCGATCATCTCGGCGGGCCCGTCGCCGACGTTCGCGACGCGGTGGCGTTTCCTTGCGTCGAAGTGCAGCGAGTCGCCGGCGGACAGCGGGTAATCCTTCCTGCCGATCGTGTAGCAAAGCCGTCCGGTCAGCACGTACACGAACTCGTCGCCGCCGTGCGCGACCCATTCCGAACGGTAGCCCTCCATCATCCGGACCTTGAGCGCGTTGATCTGACTGCCGTCGAAGGTGGTGGACAGCCGCTCGTACCACTGCGACGCGGCATCGACGGCGTACGGCTCGCGGCGGCCCGCGTGCGAGTCGGGCTGCGCCTGGCGCGGCTGGTCGATCAGCGTGCCGAGCGGCACGTTCAGCGCCTTCGCGACGTTGACGAGCGACGAGAGCGAGATGCCGGTGAGGTGGCGCTCGACCTGCGACAGGAACCCGACCGACAGGTTTGCTTCGGTCGCGACTTCCAGCAGCGTCTTCTTCGCTTCCCGGCGCAGGCGGCGAATGCGCTGGCCGATACGCATGATGTCTGAATCCATGAATCTCTTTCGTGGCAACGAGCCGCAAGGCGGGCAGAGGGGCGGTGCCGTCGCCGGGATGCGGCGTTGCGCGAATCGCACGAAGCACGGCCGTCGGGACGACGATGCCGGCGCATTGTACCGCGCGTACCGCGCACGCCGGCGCGAGGACGTTGCGCGCCGGACGCGGCCGCGCATGACCGCGCCGCCGCCGCGCGCGGTGTCGGAAATTTTAGCCCTACGAAAATTTTGGCTTGACCGCGATTTCAGCGTGCTCTAGATTCTGTCGCTCGCATCAAACAAAGTTAAGTGAGACAAAAATTTCCCCGAAAATCCGGCGATGGAACGGCACCGCCGCGCGGCTGCGCTCCGCGCCGCGCGTCCCCGCACGGGCGGTGTGTCGCGCCACGCATGCGCCGGCGCGTGTCGCCGCCGGCCGCCTACAACAATCAATAACGGGTATCCGATGATCGATCGACTGAAATACAGCTTCTCCGGCCTTCCTCCGTACGACGCGTGCGTCGCCGATACGCAGGCCGGCCTGTCGCGACTGCTCGATGCCGCGCGGCTCGACGCGGTCGTGGTCACGTCGCAGGACGAGTACATCACCGAATACCTGCCGCGCCGCAACAACCCGCGCTATGCGCTGTCGGGCTTCGACGGCTCGGCCGGCTGCGGGATCTTCCTGAGCGCGGCAACCGCGCAGGCGCTCGGCGTGCCGCCGTTCGTGCTGTTCGTCGACGGCCGCTACCACCTGCAGGCCGAACAGCAATGCGACCCGGCGCGCGTGCGCATCGAGAAGCTCGGGATGAACGTGACGATCTGGCAGGCGCTGGCCGACTGGCTGCTCGCGCATGCGAGCCGGCTCGCGCGGGTGGGCTACGACGCGCTGCGAATCAGCGTCGCGCAGCGCGACCGGCTGGTCGAGCGCACGCAGGCGGCGTCGCTCGACTGGACGAGCTTCGTCGAGCGCGAGATCGACCGCGCGATCGCGCTGCCGGGCTGGGAGGTCGAGCGGCCGATCTTCGAGCTGCCGGATGCGATGACCGGCGCGAGCATCGCGCACAACGTCGATGCGCTGAACCGGCGACTCGCCGGGCACACCGGCGCGGCGCCGGGCAAGACCGCGTTCTTCACGTGCGCGTCCGACGATCTCGCGTATCTGCTGAACAGCCGCGGCTATCACATCCCGAATGCGTCGTCGCACCTGGGCTTTCTGTTCGCGCTCGGCGAGCAGGTCGTGCTGTTCCTGCCGGAAGGTTGCGACCGGTGCCCGGTCGAAGTGACGTCGTATCCGGCGCTGCAGGTGATCCGGCGCGATGTCGCCGAACTCGAGCGCTTCCTCGCGCGGTTCGCGGTCGACCACGTGTGCTACGGCTTCGAATCGGTCAACTGCGCGCTCGTCGAGTCGGTGCGTCGCGTGTGGCCGCACGCGCGCCACGCCGATTTCAACCCGGTGGAGGCGCTGCGGGCCGCCAAGACGCCGGCGGTCCTCGAGCGGTTCCGCGACGCATTCGCGCGCAGTTCGGCGGCGATCGCCGAAACGATGCGCTGGGCGAAAGCCGGCGAGCCGGGGCAGCGCCATACCGAGTACGACCTGGCCCGCACGATCAACGACGCATACGGCGCCCGCTCGGCGGTCGCGCTGACGTTCCCGTCGATCGCGGCGAACGGCGCGAACAGCGCGTTCGCGCACTACACGGCGGCGAGCGCCGACGTCGAGCTGACCGAAGGCGAACTCGTGCTGCTCGACAGCGGTGCGTACTACGACGCCGGTTTCGCGACGGACTGCACGCGCGTCGTGCTGCGCCGCACGCAGCCGGATACGGTCGCCAGGCCGTGGCAGCGCGAGATCTACACGGTCGCGCTGAAGGCGTGCATCAAGGGGCTCGTCACGCGCTTTCCGAAGACGGCGACGGGCGGCGACGTCGATGCGACGGTGCGCCAGGTGTGCCGCGATCACGGCTACGATTTCGGCCACGGCACCGGGCACGGTGTCGGCATCCACGTGCACGAAGGCGGCGTGCGGTTCGCGCCGGGCGCGAAGTACGGGTTGGTGCCGAACGCGGTGATTTCGGTCGAGCCGGGCATCTACGTGCCGGGCAAGGGCGGCGTGCGGATCGAGAACATCGTGATCGTGCGCGCGGACGACGACGCGTCCGACACCGTGGCGTTCGAGAACCTCGTCACGGTCGGCTACGACTGGGACCTGATCGATCTCGGGATGCTGGACGACGACGAGCGCGCGTACCTGCGCGACTACGAACGGCTTTGCGTGGAACGCGGCACGCAGGTCACCGCGTGTCCGCTGCTTTGAAACGGGGAAGGTGCGCGCGGCCTTGGCAGGGCCGCGCGATGCGCAGCCGGCGCGTCGCTGCGCCGGCGTGACGGGGGCGTCAGTGGAATCGGTGCAGCCGGAGCGGTCGGGGTCTCAGCGCATCAGCGCCGACACGCGCCCGTCGGGGCCGTAGACACCGGCCGGCGCGGGCGCCGAGCGCAGCACCGCGAGCGCGCGCTCGTTGTAGTCCATCCGGATCCGGATCAGCATCCCGTTGGTCGCATTGGCCTGCCGCGCGCGTTCGGCGGCCTGCAGCAGCAACTGCCAGCGGCCGGCGAGGCGGGCATCGCGCTCGGCGGCCTGGTCCATCCCTTTCTTGCCGGCCGGAAAGCCGAGCGCGGACAGCTGCGTGTCGCGCGTGCGCTCGAGCTGCGCGAGCCGGTCGATCAGCTCGGTTTTCCTTTCGACGATGCCGGGCAGCATCTCGAGCGGCTCCGGTGTCGTCAGCGCCTTTTCCTCGTAGGCGAGCAGGGACGCGAACGCTTCGACCGTCGCGTGTTCGTCGTTGACCGTGGCCAGCAGCTCTTCTCTCATCGCGTCATGCTCGTCGCGCCGGCACGCGTGCGCATGCCGGCAAACCAGGGGACCGGTCAGGGCGTGACGGGCCCCGGGCCGGCTCAGTTGCCCTGCGAGCGCTGCTGTTGCAGCAGGTCGCGGGCGGTATTCAGTACGCCGTCGGCGATCTTGTTCACGTCGATCGTCAACGTGCCGTTGTTCAGTGCGTCCTTGATCGACTGGACGAGGGCCGTGTCGATGTCGGCGCTGCCGGAGGCCGACAGCGAACGCAGCTGGCCGGACAGACCCGACAGGTTCACGGTCGTGTCGCCGCCGGTCGATCCTGCGTCGGCCGCCTGCGCGGACGACGACGAAGCCGCGCCGGATTGCGCGCGGGTCGCGCCGTTGCCGGTCGACGCGAGTGGGCTCGGGTTCGGAGTGGAATCGATCTTCACGATGGGTTTCCTGTACGGTATGACCCAGATAACGGCCGGGTCGGCCCGAACTTTAGCATCGTGAGCCCGACATTCTCCGAATAAACAATTCTTTACACTCTTTCGCCGCGATCCGCCCCTAAAGCGGAATTTCCACGGTTCCGGCGTCCTTGACGATCGCCGTGACGATCTGGCCCGCCGCCATCCTGACCCGCACCGACTGGCCCGGCGCCGCATTCGCGAGCGCGCTGCCCTCGGCCGAGATCGTGAAGCCGGGCCCGGCCGCGACGACGCGGACCGTCTGGCCGGCCGACACCGACGCGGCGCTCTTGAGCATGTCCTGGCGCAGCGGCAGCCCGGCCGAGATCCGGGCCAGCGCGGTCGCGCCGACCGCCTGCGCGGGATCGGTGATCACCGCCAGCGGCAGCACCGTCAGGTCGCCGTCGCGCGCGACCAGGTCGGCTGCGGTGAGCGGCTCGCCGGGTGCGATCTGCCGCGCAGCGACGTAATAAGTGGCCTGCACGGCGACCTTCGCCTGCAGATAGACCGTCCACGGCCGCGCGCCGGCGCAGCGCACGCCGACCGTCGTGCGACCCCACAGGCGCGCGCCGGTCGGCAGGAACGGCTCGAGCGTCGTGCACGCGGCGAGTCCGCGCGGAAATGCGGCGGCAACCGTCGCGGTGGTCTTGCCGGGCAGGCCCGCGACCTGCTGCTGCAGGAATGCGAGGGCCGTGCGCCGGATCGTGTCGGGATCCTGCTGGCCGGGCGGGGGCGCCGGCTGGGGTGCGGTGGTGGCCGGGGCCGGCGCGGCGGCAACGGCGGGCGCGGCCGAAGCGGCGCGGGCCGCCGCCATGCGCGCGGCGATGGCCGGGCGCGACGGATTCGATGCGGCATCGGCCGTGCCCGCGACGACGGTCGCGACGGCACCCGGCTCGGCAGCGCGCCGCGCGCCATCGCCCGCGTTCGCGCGCGCGGCGGCGTAGACGGGGCGCGGTGCCGGTGCCGGCACGGCGGCTGGCGGCGCAACGCTCGTCACGACCATCGAGCCGGCCGAGGCCGCGCCATTGATGCCGGCGCCGCCGCTTGCGTCCCGGGCGCCGCCTGTCGTCGGCATTCCCGTACCCGAAGCCCAGGCCGAAGCCGAAGCCGAAGCAGCCGTGCCCGCATTCGCGCCGAACTGCCCGCCGCTCGCCGCGTTCGCATGCGCGAGCGCGGTCTCGGCCGTCTCGCCGCGTCCGGGAATCACGATCATCCCGTCGTCCGCGTACGCGAGCGGCACCGCGAGCCACAGCGCCGCGGCGAGCGCGCATGCACGCGCGATGCGCGTGCCGCGTCCGTCGTTTCCGCGAAATGCGCGTGTCATCGCCGTGTCCTCGAAGCCGTTGATCCGATTCGCATTCTAGGGACGCGGGCCGTCGCGCAAACGATGAATAGAGGGGGCCTTTGCCGCGTTATTCGTCCGATTGCCGGTTGCGGGCGGCGCCTACCATCGCTGTCATGGAAAAAAGCCCCTTGGGCCGCCATCCGGCGCAACGGGCGTGCAGCGCTTCATACGGAGAGACGCACACATGCTGGACAAACTCGATGCCGAATTCGCGTTCGGCCGACAGGCGCTCGACGTGCGCGCCTATCGGCAGGAACTGCTGTCGTCGAACATCGCGAACGCCGACACGCCCGGCTACCAGGCCCGCGACGTCGATTTCGCGTCGACCCTCGCGCGCTCGCTGAAGCAGACGGGCGGCGGCCTCGCGCCGAGCAACGCCGCACCGCTGCCCATGGCGCAGCCGGCCGGCGTGACGAGCGGGATGACGATGGTGTCGACGGCGCCCGGCCACATGGCCGGCACCGCGAAGCTGATTCCGACGGGCGGCCCGGCGGACGACTACGGTCGCGCGCAGTACCGGATGCCGCTGCAGCCGTCGCTCGACGGCAACACGGTCGATCTCGACGTCGAGCGCGTGCAGTTCGCGAACAACGCGCTGCACTACGAAACCGGGATGACCGTGATGACCCAGCAGATCAAGGCGATGATCGCCGCGATCTCGACGAACTCGTAAGCGCGCGCCGCTTCCGAACCCGAACAAGGAGCCTCCATGCCCTCGTTGATGAACATCTTCGGCGTCGCCGGTTCAGCGCTGTCCGCGCAATCGCAGCGCCTGAACGTCACCGCGTCGAACCTCGCGAACGCGGACAGCGCGACCGGCCCCGACGGCAAGCCGTACAAGGCCAAGCAGGTCGTGTTCGCGACCGACCCGATCGGCGGCGCGCGCACCGCGTCCGGCCAGGGCGTGGGCGGCGTGCGCGTGACGAAGGTGGTCGACGATCCGTCGCCGATGAAGTCGACCTACGACCCCGCGAACCCGGCCGCCGACGCGAACGGCTACGTGCAGATGCCGAACGTCGATCCGGTGCAGGAGATGGTGAACATGATCTCGGCGTCGCGCTCGTACCAGGCCAACGTCGAGACGCTGAACACCGCGAAGACGCTGATGCTCAAGACGCTGACGATCGGCACGTAAGCCGCGCGCCGATCGCACTTCCACACCGAGACAGACCCGACAGTTCCGACACAAGGCCACCCAGGATGACTTCCTCCAGCACGACGATCGGCAGCAACGGCACCAACGTGTCGACCCTGCCGACCGACACGATGAACACCAACAACGTGTCGAGCACCGGCACGTCGGCGAGCGACCTGCAGGCGACGTTCCTGAAGCTGCTCGTCACGCAGCTGCAGAACCAGGATCCGACGAGCCCGGTCGACAGCTCGCAGATGACGTCGCAGCTCGCGCAGATCAACACGGTGAGCGGCATCGCGCAGCTGAACACGTCGCTCACGTCACTGTCGACGCAGCTCGCGGCCGGCCAGCAGACGCAGGCCGCGCTGCTGATCGGCACCAACGTGCTCGCGCCGGGCAACAGCGTCGGCGTGAAGAGCGGCGCGGCGTCGCCGTTCGGCGTGTCGCTCGCGAACGACGTGTCGAACCTGACGATCACCGTGAAGGACAAGTCGGGTGCGGTCGTCAACACGATCAACGCGGGCAAGCAGTCGGCCGGCACGGTGCCGTTCAACTGGACGCCGACGGATGCGGCCGGCAACACGCTGCCGGACGGCACCTACACCGTGAGCGCGCAGTACACGGGCAGCGACGGCAAGACGTATACGCCGACCGTGCTCGCGGCCGCGACGGTGCAGAGCGTGATCAAGCAGGCCGACGGCACGGCGGGGCTCGTGCTGTCGAACGGCACGACGGTGGGCTTGACCCAGGTCGCGTCGATCTTCCCGAACACCGCGTCGTCGTCGTCCGGCGGCACGACCACCACCAACTGATCCAGCTTTCTCGAAAACGGAGACCGAAATGGGTTATCAACAGGGTCTGAGCGGCCTCGCCGGCGCATCGAACGCGCTCGACGTGATCGGCAACAACATCGCGAACGCGAACACGGTCGGCTTCAAGTCGAGCACCGCGCAGTTCTCCGACATGTACGCGAACTCGGTCGCGACGTCGGTCAACACGCAGATCGGGATCGGCACGTCGCTCGCATCGGTGCAGCAGCAGTTCGGCCAGGGCACGATCAACACGACGAACTCGTCGCTCGACGTCGCGATCAACGGCAACGGCTTCTTCCAGATGTCGAACAACGGCGTGACGACGTACTCGCGCGACGGCACGTTCCAGCGCGACAAGAACGGCTTCATCGTCGACTCGCAAGGCCGCAACCTGATGGGTTACGCGGCGAGCTCGGGCGGCGTGATCAACACCGCGCAGACCGTGCCGCTGCAGGCGCCGACCACCAATATCGCGCCGACCGCGACGACCAAGATCACCGGCCAGTTCAACCTGAACTCGCAGGACACGGTGCCGACCAAGACGCCGTTCAGCGCGACCGACACCACGACGTACAACTACTCGACGTCGATCCAGGTGTATGACTCGCTCGGCGGCTCGCAGGCGGTCAACATGTACTTCGTGAAGTCGGCGGCCGGCACGTGGGAAGCCTACGCGGGCGTGCAGGGCGGCGCCACGACGGATCTCGGCACGGTCACGTTCAACTCGTCCGGCGCGATCCAGAGCACGACGACGGGCACGCCGGCCACGCCGACCGCATCGCTCGGCCAGTTCCAGTTCACCGTGCCGAACACCGACGGTTCGGCGACGCCGCAGCAGCTCACGCTCGACCTGACCGGCACCACGCAGTACGGCGGCAAGGACGGCGTGAACAACCTCGCGCAGGACGGCTATGCGAGCGGCACGCTGACGACCTTCTCGATCGGCGCCGACGGCAAGCTGACCGGCAACTACTCGAACGGCCAGACGGCGGTGCTCGGCCAGATCGTGCTCGCGAACTTCAACAACCCGAACGGGCTCGTCAATCTCGGCGGCAACCAGTACGCCGAATCGTCCGCGTCGGGCGTGCCGCAGATTTCGGCGCCGGGCAGCACGAACCATGGTTCGCTGCAGGGCAGCGCGCTCGAGAACTCGAACGTCGACCTGACGTCGCAGCTCGTCAACCTGATCACCGCGCAGCGCAACTACCAGGCGAACGCGCAGACGATCAAGACGCAGCAGACCGTCGACCAGACGCTCATCAACCTGTAATGCGCGGATAACCGGCAGCCATGGACCGACTGATCTACACGGCGATGACGGGCGCGTCGCAGTCGCTCGACCAGCAGGCGATCGTCGCGAACAACCTCGCGAACGCGTCGACGACGGGTTTTCGCGCGCAGCTCGCGACCTATCGCGCGGTGCCGATGAATTTCGGCGACGGCAGCAACATCGACCCGTCGACGACGCGCACCTACGTGCTCGCGTCGACGCCCGGCGCGGATTACGCACCGGGCCCGATCACGCGCACCGGCAATCCGCTCGACGTCGCGGTGCAGGGCGCCGGCTGGCTGTCGGTGCAGACCGCCGACGGCGGCGAGGCATACACGCGCGCGGGCAACCTGCATGTCGACGAAAACGGCCAGCTCGTCAACGCGAGCAACCTGCCGGTGATCGGCAACGGCGGCCCGATCTCGGTGCCGCCGAACGCGGAAGTCACGATCGGCAAGGACGGCACGGTGTCCGCGCTGATGCCGGGCGATCCGCCGACGGCGGTCGCGATCGTCGACCAGATGAAGCTCGTGAACCCCGACCCGGCCACGCTCACGCGCGGCAACGACGGGCTGTTCCGCACCGCCGACGGCAATCCGGCCGACGCCGACCCGAACGTGGTCGTCACGCCGAATTCGCTCGAAGGCAGCAACGTGAACCCGGTGACCGCGATGGTCGCGATGATCGACAACGCACGGGCGTTCCAGCTGCAGTCGAAGCTGATCCAGACGGCCGACCAGAACGAGCAGTCGGCGAACCAGCTGCTCAACTTCAGCTGAGCGGCACGGCCGTAGCTACCAGGAGAAGATTCAACATGAACCGATCGCTCTACATCGCCGCCACCGGCATGAATGCGCAGCAGGCGCAGATGGACGTGATCTCGAACAACCTCGCGAACACCAGCACGAACGGCTTCAAGGCGTCGCGCGCGGTGTTCGAGGATCTGCTGTACCAGACGATCCGCCAGCCGGGCGCGAACTCGACGCAGCAGACCGAACTGCCGTCGGGCCTGCAGCTCGGCACCGGCGTGCAGCAGGTCGCGACCGAGCGCCTGTACACGCAGGGCGGCCTCACGCAGACCGGCAACTCGAAGGACGTCGCGATCAACGGCGCGGGCTTCTTCCAGGTGCTGATGCCGGACGGCACGAACGCGTATACGCGCGACGGCTCGTTCCAGACCAACGCGCAGGGCCAGCTCGTCACGTCGAGCGGCTACCAGATCCTGCCGGCGATCACCGTGCCGCAGAACGCGCAGTCGCTGACGATCGGCAAGGACGGCGTCGTGTCGGTCACGCAGCCGGGCTCGAGCAACGCGGTGCAGATCGGCTCGCTGCAGATCGCGACCTTCATCAACCCGGCCGGCCTCGAGGCGAAGGGCGAGAACCTGTTCGCCGAGACCACGTCGTCGGGTGCGCCGAACGTGTCGCAGCCGGGCCTGAACGGCGCGGGCGTGCTCAACCAGGGCTATGTCGAGGCGTCGAACGTGAACGTCGTGCAGGAGCTCGTCAACATGATTCAGACGCAGCGCGCGTACGAGATCAACAGCAAGGCCGTGACGACGTCCGACCAGATGCTGCAGACCGTCACGCAGATGAAGAGCTAACCGGAAAGTCCCGTCGTCGCCATGAAGCAGGTTCGCCTCCTCCCGTCAGCCTCCGTCCGCGCCGCGTGCGCGGTCGCGGTGGCCGCGCTCGCCGGTTGCGCGCAGATTCCGCGCGACCCGATCATCCAGCAGCCGATGACGGCGCAGCCGCCGATGCCGATGTCGATGCAGGCGCCCGGCTCCATCTACAACCCGGGCTACGCGGGCCGGCCGCTGTTCGAGGATCAGCGGCCGCGCAATATCGGCGACATCCTGACGATCGTGATCGCGGAGAACATCAACGCGACCAAGTCGTCGGGGGCGAACACCAACCGCGCGGGCGACACCAGCTTCAACGTGCCGACGGCCGGCTTCCTCGGCGGGCTGTTCGCGAAGGCGAACCTGTCGGCGGCCGGCAACAACAAGTTCGCGGCGACCGGCGGCGCCAGCGCGGCGAACACGTTCAACGGCACGATCACGGTGACCGTCACCAACGTGCTGCCGAACGGCAATCTCGTCGTCAGCGGCGAGAAGCAGATGCTGATCAACCAGGGCAACGAGTTCGTGCGCTTCTCCGGGGTCGTCAACCCGAACACGATCTCGGGCGCGAATTCGGTCTACTCGACGCAGGTGGCCGACGCGCGCATCGAATACTCGGCGAAGGGCTACATCAACGAAGCCGAGACGATGGGCTGGCTGCAGCGCTTCTTCCTCAACATCGCACCGTGGTGACGACGATGCAGCAGCCTCTTTTCCATCGCCTGTCGTCCCGTATGTCGGCCCGCGTGTCGCGCGTGCCTGCCGTCGCGCGGCTCGCCGCCGCGTTCGTGCTGGCGGCCTGCGCGCTCGGCGCGGCACCCGCGCACGCGGAGCGCCTGAAGGACCTCGCGCAGATCCAGGGCGTGCGCGACAACCCGCTGATCGGCTATGGCCTCGTCGTCGGCCTCGACGGCACGGGCGACCAGACGATGCAGACGCCGTTTACGACGCAGACGCTCGCGAACATGCTCGCGAACCTCGGCATCTCGATCAACAACGGTTCGGCCAACGGCGGCACGTCGTCGCTGAACAACATGCAGCTGAAGAACGTCGCGGCCGTGATGGTGACCGCCACGCTGCCGCCGTTCGCGCGGCCGGGCGAGGCGCTCGACGTCACCGTTTCGTCGCTCGGCAACGCGAAGAGCCTGCGCGGCGGCACGCTGCTGCTCACGCCGCTCAAGGGCGCGGACGGCCAGGTGTATGCGCTCGCGCAGGGCAACATGGCGGTCGGCGGCGCGGGCGCGAGCGCGAACGGCAGCCGCGTGCAGGTGAACCAGCTCGCGGCCGGGCGGATCGTCGGCGGCGCGATCGTCGAACGCTCGGTGCCGAACGCGATCGCGCAGATGAACGGCGTGCTGCAGCTGCAGCTGAACGACATGGACTACGGCACCGCGCAGCGGATCGTGTCCGCGGTCAATTCGAGCTTCGGCCCGGGCACCGCGACGGCGCTCGACGGCCGCACGATCCAGCTCGCCGCGCCGGCCGATTCCGCGCAGCAGGTCGCGTTCATGGCGCGCCTGCAGAATCTCGACGTGAGCCCGGACAAGGCCGCCGCGAAGGTGATCCTGAACGCGCGCACCGGCTCGATCGTGATGAACCAGATGGTCACGCTGCAAAGCTGCGCGGTCGCGCACGGCAACCTGTCGGTCGTCGTCAACACGCAGCCGGTGGTATCGCAGCCGGGGCCGTTCTCGAACGGGCAGACGGTGGTCGCGCAGCAGTCGCAGATCCAGCTGAAGCAGGACAACGGCGCATTGAAGATGGTGACGGCCGGCGCGAACCTCGCCGACGTCGTGAAGGCGCTGAACACGCTCGGCGCGACGCCGGCGGACCTGATGTCGATCCTGCAGGCGATGAAGGCGGCCGGCGCGCTGCGCGCCGATCTGGAGATCATCTAAATGGCAGCGAACCTCCCCAACGCAAACGACCTGACGCAGCGCTTCGCGCTCGACGTGCAGGGCTTCGACGCGCTGCGCGCGCAGGCGAAGCAGTCGCCGCAGGCCGGCGCGAAGGCGGTCGCGGGCCAGTTCGACGCGATGTTCACCGAGATGATGCTCAAGAGCATGCGCGACGCGACGCCCGACGGCGGGCTGCTCGATTCGCACACGTCGAAGATGTACACGTCGATGCTCGACCAGCAGCTCGCGCAGCAGATGTCGAAGCGCGGAATCGGCGTGGCCGACGCGCTGATGAAGCAGTTGCTGCGCAACGCGGGGCAGGGCGCGGGTACCGACCCGGCGGCCGATGCCGGCGCGGCCGGGCTCGGCCTCGGCGGCCTCGGCGGCCTCGGTGCGGCCGGCTCGGGCACGTCGGGCAACGAAGGCAGCCTCGCCGCGATGAACGCGATGGCGCGGGCGTACGCGAACGCGTCGAACAACGGCGGGCTCGCCGGCGCGCGCGGCTACTCGGCCGGCAGCGCGTTGACGCCGCCGCTCAAAGGCGCGAGCGGCGTGCAGGACGCCGACGCGTTCGTCGACCGCCTCGCCGGCCCGGCCCAGGCGGCGAGCGCGACGACCGGCATCCCGGCGCGCTTCATCGTCGGCCAGGCCGCGCTCGAATCGGGCTGGGGCAAGCGCGAGATTCGCGCGAGCGACGGCTCGACCAGCTACAACGTGTTCGGCATCAAGGCGAACAAGGGCTGGACGGGCCGCACGGTGTCGGCGCTGACGACCGAATACGTGAACGGCACGCCGCGTCGCGTCGTCGCGAAGTTCCGCGCGTACGATTCGTACGAGCACGCGATGACCGACTATGCGAACCTGCTGAAGAACAACCCGCGCTACGCGGGCGTGCTGAGCGCAAGCCGCAGCGTCGAAGGCTTCGCGCACGGGATGCAGAAAGCCGGTTACGCAACCGACCCGAATTACGCGAAGAAGCTGATCTCGATCATGCAGCAGATCGGCTGACGGGCAGCGGCCGGAGCCGCTCCCCTGCAGCCTTTTTGCAATCTTACGGACCGCGCCCGGCACCCGCCGCGCGCGGTTTCAACGTTTGCGCGAAAAAAACCGGCAATTCGATCTAAACTTTCGGTGAGCACTGCCGCTAAGTGTGTGAGACCTGCAACCGGGCCATGTTCTGGCCCGGTTTTACTGCGCACCGGTCGCCCGGGCGCCCATGAAAAGAAAACCGGCTAGCCATGAATATCGAAACGTCGACCGATCCGAGCCTGGATGCGGGCCATTCCGGGCCTGACTACGCCCGCCGTAATCCGCTGGAGATCGGTGTGCAGCTGCGCAACCTCGTGAACCGCGGCGACTTCCTGACCGTCCAGTACCCGGGCGGCCAGCTCGTCACGCGCCTGCTCGAGGTCGACGTCGGCGCGCGCACGTTCACGTTCGACTGGGGCGCGCTCTCCGAGCAGAACGCCGGCATTCTCGGCGCGTCGCATTGCACGTTCGCGGCGGCGCCCGAAGGCGTGCGCGTGGAATTCACGACGAGCACGCCGCGCGAGACGCGCTACGAGGGGCTCCCGGCGTTCGTCGCCGATTTCCCCGACGTGCTCATGTGCATCCAGCGCCGCGAGTATTTCCGTGTCGATGCGCCGATCGTCGATCCGTTCCTGTGCCGCGGCAAGCTGCCGGACGGCGAGGGCTTCGTGTTCGAGGTGCACAACCTGTCGCTCGGCGGCGTCGGGCTGCGCACGGCCGACGAGCGCGTCGAGGCGCTCGAGGTCGGCACGCTGCTGCCGGAGGTCGAGCTCGAGCTGACCGGTCACGGCAAGCTGTCGCTCGACCTGCGGCTCGTGTCGCAGCGCTCGACCCAGATGCCGAACGGCTCGCGGCGCTACCAGCTCGGCTTTCGCTTCATGTCGCTGCCGGGCAGCGCGGAGAACACGCTGCAGCGCCTGATCACGCAGCTCGAGATGAAGCGCCGCTCGCTCGCGCGGGCCTGACGCATCGCTGTCGCGGCCCCATCCGGGGCCGCTTTCGCACCGGCGCCGGCAGCGTTCGCCGGCGCGCTTGACGGACGGCGCGCACGCGTGCGTCGCCCGCGCATTTTTCCCTCAATTTTTCCGATCCGCGGCCGTTATACCGGGAGTCACGCAACCCGGCGGCCGCAGCGCGGCCGGCTCATCAGGATCGCGCATGTCCAACACACTCATGAACCTCGGTGTCAGCGGCCTCAATGCCGCGCTCTGGGGCCTCACGACGACCGGTCAGAACATCAGCAACGCCGCGACGCCCGGCTATTCGGTCGAACGCCCCGTCTATGCGGAGGCGAGCGGCCAGTACACGTCGAGCGGCTACATGCCGCAGGGCGTGAACACCGTCACGGTGCAGCGGCAGTACAGCCAGTACCTGAGCGACCAGCTGAACAGCGCGCAGTCGCAGGGCGGCGCATTGTCGACGTGGTATTCGCTCGTCGCGCAGCTGAACAACTACGTCGGCAATCCGACGGCCGGGATCTCGACGGCGATCACCGGCTATTTCACCGGCTTGCAGAACGTGGCGAACAGCGCGGCCGACCCGTCGGTGCGGCAGACGGCGATCAGCAACGCGCAGATTCTCGCGAACCAGCTCAACGCGGCCGGCCAGCAATACGATGCACTGCGCCAGAGCGTGAATACGCAGCTCACCAGCACGGTGTCGCAGATCAACACGTACACCGCGCAGATCGCGCAGCTGAACCAGCAGATCTCGGCGGCGAGCAGCCAGGGGCAGCCGCCGAACCAGCTGATGGACCAGCGCGACCTCGCGGTGTCGAACCTGTCGAGCCTCGCCGGCGTGCAGGTGGTGCGCAACGACAGCGGCTACAGCGTGTTTCTCGCGGGCGGCCAGCCGCTCGTGCTCGCCGACAAGAGCTATCAGCTCGCGGCCGTCACGTCGCCGTCCGACCCGAGCGAACTCACCATCGTGTCGCAGGGCATCGCCGGCGCGAATCCGCAGGGCCCGAACCAGGCGCTGCCCGATGCGTCGCTGTCGGGCGGCACGCTCGGCGGCCTGCTCGCGTTCCGCAGCCAGACGCTCGACCCCGCGCAGGCGCAGCTCGGCGCGGTCGCGGCCAGCTTCGCCGCGCAGGTCAACGCGCAGAACGCGCTCGGCATCGACCTGTCTGGCAAGCCGGGCGGCAACCTGTTCACGGTCGCGGCGCCGTCCGTCTATTCGAACCAGGGCAATACCGGCACCGCGTCGCTTTCCGTGTCGTTCGCCAACCCGTCGCAGCCGACGACGAGCGACTACACGCTGTCGTACGACGGCACCAACTACACGCTGACCGACCGCGCGAGCGGCACGGTGGTCGACCAGAAGGCCGGGCCGATGCCGCTGTCGCTCGGCGGGCTGAACTTCTCGTTCTCGTCCGGCGCGATGAATGCCGGCGACCAGTTCACCGTGCTGCCCACGCGCGGCGCATTGACGGGTTTCGGCCTCGCGACGACGAGCGGCTCGGCGATCGCGGCCGCGTCGCCGGCCATCACGTCCGCGTCGAGCACCAATATCGGCACCGGCAAGATCGCGCTGAGCGGGGTGAGCGCCGGCTACCAGGTGCCGACCACCAAGCTGACCTACGACGCGGCGACGAAATCGCTGTCGGGCTTCCCGGTCGGCACCACGGTGACGATCCCGGGCACGCCGCCGACTTCGGTGACGATCAGCAATCCGACCGATTCCGTGCCGTACGACCCGTCGACCGGTGCGGCGATGACGATGTCGGGCACGGCCGCCGGTGCGCTGAACGGCGTGACCGTCACGCTGTCGGGCACGCCGTCGGACGGCGATTCGTTCACGATCGGGCCTTATGCGGGCGGCACGAGCGACGGCAGCAACGCGCTCGCGCTGTCGCAGCTCGTCAACGCGAAGACGCTCGGCGGCGGCACGACGACGCTCACCGGCGCGTATGCGAACTACGTGAACAACATCGGCAATACCGCGAGCCAGCTCAAGTCGTCGAGCACCGCGCAGACGGCGCTGGTCGGCCAGATCACGTCCGCGCAGCAGTCGGTGTCGGGCGTGAACCAGAACGAGGAAGCCGCGAACCTGATGCAGTACCAGCAGCTCTACCAGGCGAACGCGAAAGTGATCCAGACGGCGTCTTCGCTGTTCCAGACCGTGCTGGGCCTGTTCAGCTGACCGGATTCGAGAGGATAGAAACGATGCGGATTTCCACGACCCAGTTCTACCAGCTGAACGTCGGCCAGATGAACGATCAGCAGGCCCAGCTCGCGCAGCTCTACCAGCAGATCTCGAGCGGCGTGAGCCTCACGACGCCGGCCGACAACCCGGTGGGCGCGGCGCAGGCCGTGCAGTTGTCGATGACGTCGGCCACGCTGTCGCAGTACGCGTCGAACCAGAGCACGGCGCTCGCGTCGCTGGGGGCCGAGGACCAGGCGTTGCAGAACGTCAGCACGGTGCTCGGCAACATCCAGTCGGTGATCGTGCGCGCCGGCGACGGTTCGCTCGCCGACAGCGACCGCGCGGCGCTCGCGACGCAGCTCGAGGGCTATCGCGACCAGTTGCTGTCGCTCGCGAACTCGACGGACGGCGCCGGCAACTACCTGTTCGCTGGCTACAAGAACGCCGCGGCGCCGTTCACGAAGAACGCGGCCGGCGGCATCAGCTACGTCGGCGATACGGGCACGCGCACCGTGCAGATCGACGATTCGCGCAGCGTGCCGCAGGGCGACTCGGGCCTCTCGGTATTCATGTCCGTGCAGTCGCTGGGCAGCTCGCCGGTCCAGGCGGCCGGCGCGAGCAACACGGGCACGGCCACCATCGGCAACGTCACGGTGACGGACCCGTCGGCCGCGACGAACGGCCATCAGTTCACGATCACGTTCGGCGGCACGGCGGCCGCGCCGACCTACACGGTGACCGACAATACGGCGTCGCCGCCGACGACCACGCCCGCGCAGGCCTACACGTCGGGCACCGCGATCGCGCTTGGCAGCGGGATGAAGGTGGCCGTGTCGGGCACGCCGGCGGTCAACGATACGTTTTCGGTCACGCCCGCGCCGCAGGCGAGCGGGGTCGACGTGTTCTCGACGCTCGATTCGATGATCACGGCATTGAAGACGCCCGTCACCGGCAACGCGACGGCGATTGCCGCGCTGTCGAACGCGATGGGCACGGCCGCGACGAAGATCAACAACTCGATGCGCAACGTCACGACGGTGCTGGCATCGGTCGGCGGCCGCGAGCAGGAGGTCAAGGCGATGCAGGCCGTGAACCAGACCGCGGCGCTGCAGACGACCAGCAACCTGTCGGACCTGACCGGCACCAACATGGTGACGACCATCAGCCAGTACCTGCAGGTGCAGAACGCGCTGAGCGGCGCGCAGAAGGCCTACGCGCAGCTGCAGAACATGTCGCTGTTCCAGTACATCAATCCGTGATGGCCATGGTGCCCGCCTCGATGTGAGCGCACGCTTACATCGAGGCGGGCGTGGGCCGACCGCGGCCCGCCTTCATCGGCGCGATCGTGCCGTCCGGCACCGCGCCCGGCGTGCACGACCGCCGCCCCGCCGCCTCCGGCGGTTCGCGCTTGCCAGCCCCATTTCCGCTCCGTAAACTCGCGCCAGATTCCAGACCGGCGCACCGTCCGCAGCCGGCGTTCGACAGGAGCCCTTTTCCCCATGTCCGATTCCTACTTCCCGCGCTGGCGGGTGCAGCCGACCGGCGCCGCCGCGCGCGTGGTCGGCCCCGACGAGCGCCTGCCGTGGCCGCAGATGGTCGCGATGGGCGTGCAGCACGTCGTCGCGATGTTCGGCTCGACCGTGCTCGCGCCGCTGCTGATGGGCTTCGATCCGAACCTGTGCATCTTCATGTCGGGCATCGGCACGCTGCTGTTCTTCGTGCTGGTCGGCGGCCGCGTGCCGAGCTACCTCGGCTCGAGCTTCGCGTTCATCGGCCTCGTGATCGCGGTCACGGGCTACGGCGGCAGCGGGCCGAACCCGAACATCCCCGTCGCGCTCGGCGGGATCATCGCGTGCGGTGTGGTGTACGTCGCGCTCGGCGCGCTCGTGCAGGCAATCGGCACGCGCTGGATCGAGACGCTGATGCCGCCCGTCGTCACCGGCGCGGTGGTCGCGGTGATCGGGCTGAACCTGGCGCCGATCGCGGTCAAGGGCGTGTCGGCGTCGACCTTCGATTCGGTGATGGCGCTCGTCACGGTGCTGTGCGTCGGCGGCGTCGCGGTGTTCGCGCGCGGGATGATGCAGCGCCTGCTGATCCTCGTCGGGCTGGTGATCGCCTACGTGATCTATGCGATCGCCACCAACGGGCTGGGCCTCGGCAAGCCGGTCGATTTCTCGATCGTCGCGCATGCCGCATGGTTCGGGGTGCCGAGCTTCCGGGCGCCGGTGTTCGATCCGCACGCGATGCTGATGCTCGCGCCGATCGCGGTGATCCTGGTCGCGGAGAACCTCGGCCACATCAAGGCGGTGAGCGCGATGACGGGCACCAACCTCGACCGCTACGTCGGTCGCGCGTTCATCGGCGACGGGCTGGCGACGATCGTGTCGGGCAGCGTCGGCGGCACGGGCGTGACGACCTACGCGGAGAACATCGGCGTGATGGCCGTCACGCGGATCTATTCGACGCTCGTGTTCGCGGTCGCCGCGCTGATCGCGATCGGGCTGGGCTTCTCGCCGAAGTTCGGCGCGGTGATCCAGACGATTCCGGGCCCGGTGCTCGGCGGCGTGTCGATCGTCGTGTTCGGGCTGATCGCGGTGACGGGCGCCCGGATCTGGGTCGTCAACAAGGTCGACTTCTCGGACAACCGCAACCTGATCGTCGCGGCCGTCACGCTGGTGCTCGGCGCCGGCGACTTCTCGCTGAAGGTCGGCGGCTTCGGGCTCGGCGGGATCGGCACCGCGACGTTCGGCGCGATCATCCTGTACGCGATCCTGCGCAAGGAAAAGGAACCGGGGCCGGTGGTGTGAGCCGCGGCGGGATTGGGGCCGCGGGCGCCGGCGTGCCGCGCGTCACGGGTTCGGCTGCACCGAGAACGTGAGCGGCCATGCGAAGGTCCCGTCCTTCGCCTTCGGCGCGAACACGAACCGGTAGGTCAGCGCGAACGTCGTGTTCAGCGCCGTATAGGGCACGGATATCGTTCCGCCCGTGCCCGGGAGCACGACCTTGCCGCCGAAGCCGCTGATCTCGATCGAACTGAACTGCGACTGACTGGCGGCCGCGACCTGCACGCGTACCGTGTACCCGGCGCGGTCGTTGGTCTGGACCGCGAGCGTCGTCCCGGACGGGTTGCTGGTGTTCGGCACGGCGACGTAGCCGATGCTGGTGTCCTTGTTCGCGATCACGAGCTTCGCCGGATTGGTCGCGTTGAGCCGCGCATACGCCTGGACCGTCGCGCCGACCTGCACCGACCGGCTGGCCTGCTTCGCGTCGCTATGGCCGGGCACGGCGCCGAGTAGCGCGATCGATAGCGCGGCCATTGCCGCAACCCGCGCGCGTGTGCGACCGCCGGCCCGCTGAGGCGCGAGAGGCCGCGTGCAGGTCCATGCGCGTCGGGCGCACTGCGATGCGGCGGCGCCCGCTGTCTCGGTTCGATTCATGTCTGCCCCCGTTGTCCGAGTCCGTGATGGCGATCGATGACGGCATGCGCAACGCATGCGCCGCCAGCACGCCTAGTAAGTGAACAGGATCGTGATGTTGTGGTCCGCATAACTGCCCGGCACGACGTTCTGGCCGCCGCGGATCAGCCCGTACACGGTAGCGTTGAAGGCGCCGGCGCCCGTGATCTTGCCCCACGAAATCGCCGACGTGCCGCTCGTGCCGTCGCCCCAGATCGACGTGTGCGCGCTGTCTAGATACAGGTTGTAGCCGAGCGTCTGCGTGGCGCCGGTCCGCGTCATCAGGCGGTTCGCGAAGGTACCGCCGCCCGCGCTCGCGGTGATCGTCGGCGTCGCGTTGCCGCTGCCGGTGCAGTTGACGGAGATCGTGACGGCGGAAGTGGCGGCGTTGATCGTGTCGTACGTGCCGAATGCCATCGACGACGGCGCATTCATCGTGCAGGTCGTCGCCGCGCGCGCGGGCAATGCGAGCAGCACGACGGCACCGGCCGCGAGCGCCGCGGCCGCCGCGTGAGAGCGTGCGAGCCGGACCAGCCGCCCGGCATGCTTGCGATGTCTCATGGTGTGACTCCCTTGCAAAGATGGGTGCCCAGGTCCGGCAGCGGGTCGTCGCCGGCGGGAAAGCGCACGGTCACGTCGCACTGCCGGTCGCGCCACGCCGCATGCAGGTGGTTCTGCTCCGACAGTCCGGTCACGTAGACGACGCCGTCGCGGCCGACGGGAAATGCGTCCTTCTGCCCGTCGATCGTGACGGTCGCGCCGGCGGGCAGGTGCGTGCCGTTCTCGAGATCGAGCGTCAGCACCGCGCCGCGCGAGCGCGTGATCGGGAACACCAGCGCCATGCCGCTGCGGAAGTAGGGCACCGCGTCGAGCTTCAGCGTGCCGATCGTCGCGTCGAACGGCAGGTCGGCCTGCTCGATCGAGATCGGGTTGCTTTCATACGCGCGCAGCCGCGGCAGCAGCGCGACGCCGCCCGCGTCGGTGCGCGCGACGAGCTGGTTGTCCGCGAGGATGCCGACGTTGGCGAAACCCGGCACCTTGACCAGCGCGAAGCTGTCCGTGATCTGCCGCGACAGGCGCGCGGTGCCGTCGACGAACGCGATGCCGCCCGCCGCGTTGGCGCGCACGCCGGCGCGGCCGCGATACGAAGCGGCCTCGACGCTGTAGGTGCCGGTGCGTGTCTGCAGCGTCGCGCTGGCATCCTGCGTGTCGTTGCCGGCCTGCAGCGAATAGCCGAATCCTTCGCCGACCGGCAGGCTGCGCTGCAGTTGCGCGAGCATTTCGGTACCGCTTTGCTGGCGTGTCAGCGTGACGGATGCGCTCGTCCGGTTGTCGACCGGGATCGTCCATGCGACGCCGACGATCGTCGCGCCCGAGCCGCTCAGCGGCTTGCTGACGCTGATGTTGGCGAAGCCGAAGCGCCCCAGCTGCGCGCTGTAGCTGAGCGACAGCAACTGGGTCTTGTAGCCGTCGCGATTGTCGAGGAATACGTGCGCGAGCCCGAGCGAGCCGAAGCGGCCCATCCCGACGCCGACGTTGACGCTCGTGAGCAGCTTGGGCGCGAGCGTGCCCGGCTCGAGCCCGATCTGCGCGAAATGCGGGCTCGCCCATTGCGCGTGTGCGCCGATTTCGACGAGGCCGGCCTGGCTCTCGGCGCCGATCGTCGCCAGCGCACCCGGGCCGCCGGCGCTGCGGCTCGCCGCCGCGGACGCGTTGACGACGCCGAGCGGCCCGGCCAGCACCACGCCGCCGACGCCGAGGTTCTGCCGCGACCCTTCGGCTTCCGCGTGGATCTCGCCGGTGAACCGGTCGGTGAGGCCGATCCGGTGCGTCGCACTGGCGAACCAGCGCCCGTAGTCGTTGCTCGCCAGGCCGAAATCGCGCCGCTCCTTGCCGATCTCGTACGAGTAATCCTGCATGCCCTGCTTGAGCAGGTTCGCGCTCGCATAGAACGACTGGGTGATCACCTGCTCGCGGCCCATGACGTCGCGCACGACGACCCGCACGTCGCCCTGGCCGGTCACCACCGGCACGTTGTTGATCGCGAACGGACCGGGCGCGACCTCGCGCGTCGACGTCAGCGCGTTGTTGACGTAGACGTCGACCGTCGAAGGCAGCACGGCCTGGCCGCTCACGCCCTGCAGCGGAATCGTGACGAGTCCGGGCTGCGTCGCGAAGTTGGTCGCGTACTGGATGCCGCCGAAGCGGATCGCGCGGCCCCACGTGCCGGGACGGCTGATCGCGTCGCCGATGCGCAGGCTGGCGAGGTGGCCGGGACGATCGGTCGTCCACGTGGTTTCGAGGCGCGTCAGGCGCCGGGCCGGGCCCGATTCGTCCGCGAGGAACGTGCCGACGCCGACGCCGAATCGGTTGAAGAATCCGAGCTCGAACAGCCCAGCGCCGTGCGTCTGCCCGGCGGCCTGCTCGGCGAGCAGATCGTAGTTGAAGAAGCCGCCGATGCCCGGCTCGACCGCGGGCGCGCGGTGCCGGTCGGCCTCGTCGAAGGTCGCGCCGACGAACGCCTGCGCGGGGACGTTGATCGCCATCGTCAGGCTCTGCTCGTCGACGGAATACGTGAGCCCCGCGATCGCCTTCAGCGGATAGAACGGCGCGTCGCTGCCGGCCAGCGGCGCGACGTCCGGCTGCCTGAGTCGCCAGCGCTTCAGGTCGTCGGCCGACACGTAGAACTCGCCGTCGGCCGCCTTGATCAGCAACGCGGTTTCGTCGAGCCCCTGGCGGTTGATGTCGACCTGATACAGCAGCTCGGCCGGGCCGCCCGCCATGCCATGCGACGCTTGCGCGGCCGGTGCCGCGACAAGTCGCTCTTCCGCGAGGGTGGTCTGCGCGCTCATGAGAATCGCGATCAGCAGCGCCGCGTCAACGCGCGTTCGGCGCGACCGTCGAATCGATATCGCCCGCATCGGAGTAGCCGACCAGGTGCATTCCGGAAGCCGCGGCCGGCGCCGCTCCGGCGCCGGGCTTGAACATCAGTTCGCGGGACTGGCCCGGCAACACGTACGCGAATTCCGCATGCGTGGCGACGGGGCGATCGCTGCCCGGCGCGAGCAGCGCAAGGTTCGCCACCTGCGCATGCGCGGTGCCGTCGTTCGTCACGCGCAGCGCGAGCAGCCCGGTGTTCCCGGCTCGCGGCGCCGCGCTCCAGCGCAGCCGCGGGGCGGTGTCGGCGGCCGGCTTGACGAAGATCGGCAGGCTCATTTCCAGCGCGATCTGCACGCCGGCGAAGCCCGGCTTCGGCGCGGGCGGAATCTCCTGCAGATAGAGCCGGTAGCTGGTTTCCCGATCCCCGCCCGGCGCGTGCCGCAGGCCGATGCGCACGACCTGCGAACCGCCGGGCGCGATCGTGAAAATGGGCGGCGCGGCGATCAGGTCGCCGGTTGACGCATAGACGTCGTCGCCCGCGTTCTGCGACCACGCCGCCGTGCGCAGCTGCACGACGACGGGCTGGTCGGGCGACTCGTTCTTCACCGTGAGCGCGACGCTGCGTTGCGCGGCGGAGAGTTCGACGCGAACGGGAGACACGGTGAAGTCGGTGGCCTGGCTGTCGGCGCATGCGGCGGCGAGCGTCACGGCCGCGATCCAGGTCGCAAGTTTGCACACGTTCGGTTTCATCACGGATCCACCTCCAGGAGATTCCCTTCGACGCGCTTGGCGTGTCCCGCTCGGGAGGGGCGCGCGCATCCGCGATGCGGCGCACCCTCCGCGCGGCGCTAGAACGTGACGGTGACCGTCACCGTATCGGCGTAGCTGCCGGGCACCGCGTTGGGCTGGTCGGGCACCTTGCCGTAGACGGTCTTGGTGATCGCCTGGGCCATCGCCATGCCCTGGCCGGTGCCGTTGACGGTGTCGGTCGGCGGCGTGTTGCCCCACACGACCGTGCGGCCCGAATCCTGGTACAGCGAGTAGTTGAGCTGATTCGAGCCGCTCGTCATGATGCGGTTGCTCACCGTGGCGCCGGACGTCATGCCCGCATTCAGGCCGATGTTGAAGTTCGTGCCGTTCGTGCAGCGGACCGTGATCGCCGATTGCGCGGATTGATCGCCGGTGCCGGGCGTGTAGGCGGGGAAGGTCAACGCGCCGGCCGAGTCGATCAGGCAGGTTGCGTTGACGGTGGCGGACACGCCGAACGTCGTACTGGCTTGTCCGGCCGAGACCGCGACGGCCACGCAAGCGAGCGATGCGGCAAGTGCCGCCTTGGTCAGTAAGGAATGCTTCATGATGTATTTCTCCCTTGAGAGCTGAAAAGTGCGGCCGGTGCGACGAGCGGGTCGTTCGGGACGGAATCTCGATCGTCCGGATGCGCGATAGGTCTTCTCGGTGCGTCGGAATCGGATCGCTGGCTGGGCGGGCACCTCCTTAGTGTCGTGATGCGGAGTCGGAGCGGCGCGGCGCCCGGGCACGCTGCGGTGCTGCGGCATACGACGTCAGTCGCGGCTGTCACCGCCCGCATGCGCGTCGGCATGCGAGCGAGCACGGGCCGACATGCCCGCGCGAAAGGCACGACTCGTCGTGGCGCGCATGCGCCCGGCAGTGGGTTCCCGGGGTTCGCCTATTGGATCGAGGCGCGGTGACGTCGGTTGACGGTGTGGGCCGTGTTCGCGCACCGGACGGGGGCGGCGCGAAGTCGCGCCACGCGCATCGGCGGATGCGTGACAGGAGCAGTAATGAACGACAGTAGCCGTGTGACGGCCGATATCAGTTTGGACATGATTTCCCCGACCCGCTTGATGATTGTTTGTCGCCTGCGTTGGGCCGTTCGCCCGTGCAGTGTCGTTGTGTGCACGGCTGCATCAGCAAGCAGCGGGCCAGCACGCGGACTTCCGCGCAAACAGGGGCTCGGCGGACGCGGCGTGCCGCCGGGGCGACGTGGCGGATGCGTAAGTGTTTCAGCCGTGAAACGCGAGGCGGCAAGCCGGTCGGATGCACGCCAGAACCGGCGTGCGGTGGCTGGAATGACGGGGTAAACGCTGGGGCCGCGCGACGGCGATTCCGCAGGGGAATCGTGCGCGTTGCATGCGGATCGGTTTCATTCGTGCAACGCGCGCGCAAACGCAGCGCGGCGCATCGTGGCCGTTACAGGCGGGTGCCAGGTGCGCGACGCGTCATGCGTTCACATTCGACTGCGCCGCGAGCCACGCGCAGAACTGCGCGACGAGCGGATCCTCTGCCGCCGCGCCCGGCGCGATCCACCAGTAGCTGCGCGTCGCGATGCGCGGCCCGGGCAGCGGCATCACGAGGCGGCCGCTCGCGAGTTCGTCGTCGATCAGCGGGAGCGGGCCGAGCGCGACGCCCAGCCCGTCGACGGCCGCTTGCAGCGCCAGGTAGAAGTGGTCGAACGACTGCCGCTTGCGCCCCTTCATCGTCACGCCGGCCGCCGCGAACCAGTCGCGCCAGCCTTCCGGCCGCGTATCCGAATGCAGCAGCACATGCCGCGCGAGATCGTCCGCGCTGGCAATCGGCGCGCGCTCGAGCAGCGCGGGGCTGCAGACCGGAATCACGCTTTCGTCGAGAAAGTGGCCGCTCGTGTAGCCCGGCCAGTGGCCGGGGCCGCGACGGATCGCGACGTCGAAACCGTCGAGCGTGTCGAGCGGCGCATTCGACGTGGACAGCTTCAGCTCGACGTTCGGCATGCCGCGCTGGAACCGCGACAGGCGCGGCAACAGCCATTTCATCGCGAAGGTCGGCAGCGCATTGATGCGCAGCACGCGCGCGGCTCCGGTGTTGCGCAGCTGCTCGGTGGCGAGCGCGATGCTGTCGAACGCGGCACGCACGGTATCCAGATAGCGGCGGCCTTCGTCGGTGAGCTTCACGCGCTTGCCGTAGCGATGGAACACCGGCTTGCCGAGCCACGCCTCGAACCCGGCGATCTGCCGGCTGATGGCACCATGAGTCACATGCAGCTCGTCGCCGGCGGCGCTGAAGCTTTCGTGTCGTGCCGCTGCTTCAAAGGCCCGAAGCGCGGAAAAGGGCGGGAGGTCTCGTGCCATGCTTGTGATTCTAGATCACAAGAGCGTGCCAATAAAATCGTTTTGCCGTGATGCGCAACGGCGGTAACCTCGGGGGCATCGTTTGATGAGGACCCCCATGCAATCCGTTTCTCCGCCGCCCGCCGCGGCCGCGCGCCGGATCGGCCTCGCCGAGTTGTTCACCGGTTTTCTGTCGCTCGGCCTGATGTCGTTCGGCGGCGCGCTGCCGTTCGCGCGGCGCACGATCGTCGACGAGCGCAAATGGCTCACCGCCGACGAATTCACCGATCTGCTCGGGCTGTGCCAGTTCCTGCCGGGCGGCAACGTGATCAACCTGTCGGTCGCCGTCGGCATGCGCTTTCGCGGCGTCGCGGGCGCGTTCGCCGGCATTCTCGGGCTGATCGCGGGCCCGACGCTCGTGGTCGTCGCGCTCGGCGTGCTGTACGCGAAGACACAGGGCGACCCGCGCGTGCAGCACCTGTTCGGCGGGCTCGCCGCCGCGGCCGCGGGCCTGCTGGTCGCAATGGCCGTGAAGGTCGTGAAACCGCTGCGGCACGCGCCGCGCGCCGCGGCCGGCATCGCGGTGCTCGCGTTTGCTGCGATCGCTGTGCTGCGCATCCCGCTCCTGACGGCAATGCTGGTGCTGACGCCGGTGAGCATCTGGCTCGCGTCGCGGCGTCGCGATACGCCGGCATCGCAGCGCGCGGCCGCGCGCGACGGAGGCCGGCCATGAACGACACGCTGATCGCGATCGCGACGATCTTCAGCCAGCTTTCGCTGCTCGCGTTCGGCGGCGGCAACACGATCCTGCCGGAGATGCAGCGGCAGGTCGTCGACGTGCATCACTGGATGAGCGCGCACGAGTTCACCGCGCTGTTCGCGCTCGCGCAGGCCGCGCCGGGGCCGAACATGATGATCGTGTCGCTGGTCGGCTGGCACGTGGCCGGCTGGGCCGGGCTGCTGGTCGCGTCGATCGCGAAGTTCGGGCCGTCGTCGCTCGTCACGGTGCTGGCGCTGCACGCGTGGGAGCGCTTTCGCGACCGGCCGTGGCGGCGCTACGTGCAGCAGGGGCTGATGCCCGTCACGGCCGGGCTCGTCGCGGCCAGCGCGCTGCTGATCTCCGAAGCGTCGAACCGCACCGCGATCCAGTGGGGCATCTCCGCCGCATGTGCGGTGCTCGCGTGGCGCACGCGCATCCATCCGCTTTGGTTGCTCGCGGCCGGCGCGCTGATCGGCCTCACGGGCATCGGCCAGTAAGCGGCGGCCGTTCCGTGCCGGCTTCCGTCGGGCGATAGCAAACGCCAGGCAGACGCCGGCCGGTCTCCGTTCACGAGATCGGGCCGGGCCGGGCCGCCGCCCGCGCGCGCAGTCGCCGTGTGCCCGCTCGCTGCGCATCCACCGCCGATGCGTCGGGCTGCATCGACTGCATTCCCGGCCGATCCTTACAGCATCGGCCGTCGTTCCCCCATCACCGCGCCACGCTTCGGCCGCGCGAGACGCAAGCCCGGCGCGGGAAACGTTGTTCCAGGACGACAATCGCGGCGTTGCCGCGCATTTCATTTTCTTTCAGGGCGCGCACTGGTCTTATGATTCAGCCCACATCGCGCGCGCCATGAACGTGCGCGATCGCCACCCGGCTGCGCACGCGGCCGGCCATGAATGGAGACACCTACAAAAAGGAAAGCTCATGAAGCAGACCACCCGACTCGCAGCCATCGCAGGGGGCGCGGTGCTGGCCTTCGCCAGCCAGTACGCAGCAGCACAAAGCTCGGTCACGCTCTGGGGCGTCGCCGACGCCAGCATCCGGTATTTGACCAACGCAAACGCCAAGAACGACGGCCTGCTGTCGATGACCAACGGCGCGATCACCAACAGCCGCTTCGGCATCTACGGCACGGAGGATCTCGGCGGCGGCCTGAAGGCCCTGTTCAACCTCGAAAGCGGCGTGAACCTGCAGAACGGCGCATTCGCCGACAGCGGCCGCCTGTTCAACCGCGCAGCGTACGTCGGCCTGCAGAGCCCGTACGGTACGGTGACCCTCGGCCGCCAGAAGACGCCGCTGTTCGACCTGCTGGCTGACACCTACGATCCGCTTACCGTCGGCAACTACCTCGAAAACGCGTGGCTGCCGGTCGCGCTCGGTGGCGGCCTGTATGCGGACAACCAGATCAAGTACACGGGCAAGTTCGCGGGCCTGACCGCCAAGGCGATGTACTCGACGGGCACGAACTACGAGTCGACCGGCGCGGGCGGCTTCTCGGGCCAGATTCCGGGCTCGCTCGGCAAGGGCAATGCATGGGGCGTGTCGCTGTCGTACGTGGCGGGCCCGCTCAGCATCGCGGCCGGCGCGCAGCAGAACAGCGACAACTCCGCACGCAAGCAGACGATCTACCACGCGAACGTCGTGTACGCGTTCAGCAAGGCGAAGGTCTATGCGGGCTACCTGCGCTCGAAGGACGACACCGGTTTCGTCGACAGCCTGCTCGCGCAGCAGTCGATTCCGGTCGCGAAGGGCACGGGCCGGATCGACGACGGTCCGTTCGCGGGCGTGAGCTGGCAGGTCAGCACGCCGCTGACGCTGACGGGCGCGTTCTACTACGACCACATGCGCAACGCGATGACCACGAACGGCACGCTCGCGAGCGGCAACCGCTACGCGATCGTCGGCATCGCCGAATACGCGCTCAGCAAGCGCACCGAAGTCTACGGCACCGTCGACTTCAACAAGACGAACGGCGCGGCGAACGTCGAGCTGCCGGGTCGCAGCAACCAGACCGGCATCGCGATCGGCCTGCGCAATATCTTCTGACGAAAAATCGGCATGCGTGCGCCGGGCCAGGCCTGGCGCGCATCGAAGAGGCTCCTGCGGGAGCCTCTTTTTTTTTGTGCGCGCGGCATGGGCGCGCTGCTGCTTCGTACAAGTCCCGCCATGTGCCGATCACGGCAAGCGAAGCGAAGCACACCACCCGGTATTCGAATCGCGGCAGGTCACGCATCGGACGAATCGTCGTCTCGTGGATCTGCTCGCAGCGTGCCCCGCATTGCGCGCTGACCGGCGTCCAATACGGTGACCGCGTGTGGCCTTCTCCTTCCGGCCTTTCGTCTCGAACGCGCCACGGTTTCCAGCGATGAACCAAGAATTAGGAAATTTCCTATGGCCTAGGACGATCCCGATTGAGAGACTGTGCCTTCCTTTCGATGAAAGGTAAATGAAGGATTCGCGTGGAGCGCGAGGCCTCGTTCTTCAACAGGGCGCCGGGTTTTTCTAGTGACCTATACATGTCGTCTGAATCATTGAGGTAAACACATGAGCATGAAAAAGACTTTCATTTCCGCGGTGCTGGCAGCGGGAGGCATCATCGCAATGGCTCCGGCAGCGCACGCGTCCGACGGCACGATCACGTTCAACGGCAGCGTCATCGCGTCAACCTGCAAGCCCGACGGCGGCGCTGGCGATGTGACGGTTACGCTGCCGCCGGTGTCTACCACGGCGTTGAAGGAAGTCGGCCAGACCGCTGGTCGTACGCCGTTCAGCCTGATGCTGACGGGCTGCGCGACCACCGAGGGCAACCCGACCAAGGTCAGCGTGGCATTCGAATCGGGCGCCAGCGTCAACCAGTCGACGGGTCGCCTGACGCTCGACGCGGGTACGGCCGAAGCACCGAGTGCCAAGAACGTCGAAATCAGCGTGCTGAACGCCCAGCAGCAGGCGGTGAACGTCGGTGGCGCGGGTGACCAGGGTGCGCTGTCCGCCGACATCGGCGCGGACGGCAAGGCCAAGATGGACTACTTCGCGGAATACGTCGCGACTGGCGTCGCGGAAGCCGGTGCGGCCAACACGCGCGTTCAATACTCGCTGAGCTATCAGTAAGTAACGGTGGGGTCGCTCCGTCGGGAGTCGACCCCTCGACACGCTTTCATTGGGGAGTCGATGCGTATCCCGGATAAATACGCAAAAATAAGGATTGCATACTAAAGGTGTCGTGCATGAAGAAGATGAGAATACTGATCGGCGTCGCGGTAATGGCCTCGGCACTTTTCTCGACCCTGGCGTCCGCTGGCGTGGTGATTTCCGGCACGCGCGTCGTCTTTCCTTCGACCGAGCGCGAAGTCACGGTCAAGCTGACGAACGAAGGCAAGGCGCCAGCGCTTGTTCAGGCATGGCTCGACACTGGCGACGCCAATGAGTCGCCGGACAAGATCGACGTGCCCTTCATGGTGACGCCGAGCATGTTCCGGCTGGAGCCGGGCCGCGGCCAGACACTTCGCATCATCCAGTCGGAAGCGACGTTGCCGGCCGACAAGGAATCGCTGTTCTGGCTCAATGTACTGGAGATTCCGCCGAAAGCCTCGAACGGTGATGACCGCAACAAGATTCAGATCGCGTTCCGGTCGAGAATCAAGCTGATGTATCGGCCGGCCGATCTGCCGGGTTCGGCCCGCGCAGCGTCGACACAATTGAAGTGGACGCTCGTGCGCGACGGCAACGCGGCTTACCGGCTGGAGGCGGCAAATCCGACTCCCTATGTCGTGAACGTCGGGTATGCGACGTTGAAATCGGCCGGGAAGGAGTACGACGCACATATGGGTTACGCGCTGCCGGGCGGCACGTTGTCGTTGCCGGTCGACGGTCTCGATTCGGCGCCAGCCGCGGACGCCAGCGTCAAATTCGGCAGCATCGACGATTGGGGCGCCACGCAGGCACACGAACAGCCGGTTGCGTTGAAGCCGTAAATCAGTTCAAGCCCGTCGCTTGCCGATAGAGCCGCATCGCGGCGCCCCGCCGGAATCTTGATCGGTTCGGCACTCGTGATCTGAATCGCAACGCCGATTCGACTCCGAAAGCGTCGCAGTCATCTCCCCGTCAACTCCATTCGAGACACCGGATACGCCGGGCGGCTGTGCCGTCCGGATGGGCCGCGCTCGCTTACCTTCCTGCCATACCGTGAACTCGACAAGACCTGCCCGTATCGCTTGCGAACCGCCCCGGCCGCAACTCAAGTTGCTGTCGGTGCTCGTGCCGTCCACTTTGGCCGCGTATTCCGGAATCGGCAATGCTGCGGAGCCTGCTCCGTTGCAGGTGGCGCAGACCGAGTTTGCGCAGGTGGAGTTCGACGGCGGCTTTCTGCCTGAAGGGAGCGGTCGGGGCATCGATCTTTCTCGATTCGAGCGCGGCAACATCGTGTCCGTCGGCACCTACCGTGTCGATCTCTACGTCGGCCAGAACTGGATCGGCCGTTACGACGTGCCGTTCAAGGCGGCTGACGGTACACCGGATGCGCAGCCGTGCTTCGACACGCAACTGCTGAACCGTATCGGCATCGATTTCGAGAAGCTGTCGCCGGAGGTGACCGCGCAACTGGCGGACGAAGGCACCTGTCTGCGTATCGGCCAGATCGTGCACGACGCCAGCGTCGATTTCAACTTTGCCGACCTGCGTTTGACGCTGTCGATTCCGCAGGCTTCGCTCGCACGCCAGGCGCGCGGTGCAGTGAGTCCGGATCAGTGGAATTCCGGCGTGCCGGTGGCCAGCCTTGGCTACAACGCCAACATCTACACGTCGAAGAGCAGCGGCAGTGCATCGCAGACGGACGGGTACCTCGGGCTGAGCGCGGGCGTAAACGTCGGCAACTGGTACTTCAGGCACGAAGGGGCGTACAACTGGGCGCAGCGCGGCGAAAACCGCTATCAGAACATCGCGACGTACGTGCAGCGGGATCTGCCGTCGCTGTCGTCCCAACTGCGCATCGGCGAAAGCTATACGTCCGGCGAATTGTTCGATTCGACCGCGTTCCGGGGCGTGCAGGTGTCCTCCGACGACCGGATGCTGCCGGACTCGTTGCGCGGCTATGCGCCGGTCATTCGCGGCGTCGCGAACAGCAATGCGAAGGTGACGATCCAACAGAACGGCGTCCAGATCTACGAGACGATCGTTGCGCCCGGCGCATTCGAAATCAATGACCTGTATCCGACCGGCTACGGGGGCGACCTCAACGTGTCCGTCACTGAGGCGGATGGTTCGGCGCACAGTTTCTCCGTGCCGTACGCGGCCGTTCCGCTGTCGTTGCGACCGGGCCGCAACCGCTACAACTTCGTGGCCGGCGCTGTGCGGAATCAGCAGGTCGACGGCAATGCGCCGTTCGCCCAGGCGACCTGGCAGCGGGGCCTGAACAATCTGGTCACCGGGTACGCCGGGGTCACGGTCGCGCAAGGTTACGCGGCCGGCATGGTCGGCGCCGCGTTCAACACGAGGCTCGGTGCATTCGGCGCGGACGTCACGCATGCGTCCACGTCGGTGTCGGGCGTCAAGCGCTTCAACGGGTCGAGTATCCGCGTCAGCTACTCGAAAACGATTCCGACGACGAATACGGACATCGCGCTGGCCGCGTATCGCTACTCGACGAACGGATACTTCGGCCTCAACGACGCGCTGGTTGCGCGCAATGCCGTCAAGTCCGGCAAGTCGGTGGAATCCGTCTGGCGCCAGCGCAATCGCGCTTCGCTCACGCTCAGCCAGCGTCTCGGCGATCGAGGTGGCCGGCTCAGCGTGACGGCGTCGGCGGCGAATTACTGGAATCGCCCGGGTTCGGACACGAACTATTCGGCCGGCTACAGCAATACCTTCCGGAACCTGTCGTATTCGATCTCCGCGACGCGGCAGCGCACCTCGAGCGGCGAAATGAACACGATGCTCTATGCGAGCGTGTCGATTCCGTTCGGCAAGACGCGTCCGGTCACGGTATCGACCAACGTCAGTCACGACACGTCGGGCCAGACGCAGGTGCAGTCGACGCTGTCGGGCCTGGCGGGCGCCGATCGCAACCTCTCGTACAGCATGAGCGCGAACCATGCATCGGGCAATGGCGCATCGTCGACGAACGGCAGCGGCAACGTGACGTACCGCGGCTCGCTCGCGGAGCTCAACGCAAGCGCCGGCGCCAGCTCGACCTACCAGCAGGCTTCGGTGGGCGTACGGGGCGCGGTAGTCGCACACGGCGGCGGCCTCACCTTGTCGCAGCCGCTGTCCGAGACGTTCGCGATCGTCGCGGCGCCGGGCGCCAGTGGCGCGCGCATCACGAATTCGACCGGCGCTCGCGTCGACGGCCGCGGCTACGCGATCGTGCCGTACCTGACGCCGTATAGCCTGAACACCGTCGAGCTCGACCCGAAGGGGCTGTCCACGGATGTCGAACTGAAGGAAACGAGCCAGCAGGTCGTGCCGCGTGCGGGCGCGGTGCCGTTGCTGCGTTTCGCGACCGTCTCGGGCCGCACCGCGCTCGTCAGTGCGCGCCAGCCGAATGGCACCGCGCTGCCGTTCGGCGCGGCGGTGCGCGACGCGAACGGCAAGGATGTCGGCGTGGTCGGGCAGGCCAGCAAGATTTTCGCGCGCGGGCTCGAGGAAAAGGGCCGACTCGATGTCACGTGGGGCGATGGCAACAAGCACGCGTGCTCGATCGACTATGCGTTGCCGCCGCGCGGCAAGGCTGCGGGTTACCAGCAATTCAGCGGAACGTGCCGGACCGCGGTGTCCAGCTCCGCGGGGTTGTGATGGGGGGCGTGCAATCGCCGGTGACGCCCGATGCTGCGCGGCCAATGGAAGTGTTCGTCAATTACGCATTTACTCAGCGCATAACATGAGCAAAAAACTTACCTTCTTAAAGATGTTTGCGGTTGCGTCCGTGCTGTCGGTCAAGTGCGGGATGGCGGCGGCACTTTGTACAACGAGGATCAGTGTTCCTGGTGCTATTGATATGGCGCCATTGAACATTTCCGGCCCATCCAGCAAATTCAAGCCGGGCACGGTGCTTGGAGCGGCATCAAAGAGTCTTGTGCAATTCTTTTACGACGGACAAAAAGAAAATTGCCGCGTAGGAGACAAGTTCCGCATGAGGCTAAGTCCCGCGCTGGCAGTGGTGCCCGGTATACAGTACGTGGATGGCGGAAAAACTTATCCGATTTATGAAACGACTATTCCTGGCGTCGGCCTCGCTATTGCGGTCAAACCCGTACGCGCCTGGGACAACTTTGATTGGGTGCCGCTTGAGGAGTCGCACACGGACCTCGACATGACTTACTCGTTTGTCGACAGCATGGTTGAATACTATGTCCAGGCGACTCCTGTTGTGAGTGGACCGATCAAATCCGGAACCTATTCGTTTTCAGCCGAATCGGTCAAATATGCCATGGTCGCCGAGACGACTGGACAGCTGGTCAGCCAGTGGCGGTTGACAAGCAAGGTATCCCTTTCCGCTACCGTCGCGGCGCGCGTGTGCAACGTGACGAGCGGCCTGGATGCCGTCGTCGACCTGCCGGCCGTTACGGCGTCGAGTTTCGGTGGCGTCGGTTCCGTCTCGCCTCAGGCTGCGCAGTCATTTTCCGTCAAGCTCAATTGCGAGGAGAACGTCAGAGTCCATGCGACGATGACCGATGCCAACAATCCGTCGAATGTGAGCGATGTTCTTAGCTTGTCGCCGGACTCGACCGCATCCGGCGTCGGCATCCGGATTCTGCGCAATAACGGCGCCGTGCCGGTTCGTTTCGGACCGGATTCGAGTAACCCCGGCACTACGAACCAGTGGTACATCACGACCACGCCGTCGACGGGCGGAAGCGTGACGGTTCCGTTTGTCGCGAAGTACGTCAAGTCGGGCCAACAGGTTTCGACCGGGAGCGTGAAGGCGCGCAGCACCATCACATTTTCGTATCAGTGAGACGAGGGGAGCGGGGCGCGCGTTCGTGCTGGTCGCGCACGGAGCTGTCCCGCACACGCTCGACTGCCGCACATAACCATCGTCGAGATGCCCGCGCCGCGCGCGCAATGCGATACGAGTGCTTGTCCCGCGCGAACGATGGACAAGCCCGGCGCCGGTGCGTGTCAGCGCAGCGCTGCCAATCGCTCTCAAACGCTCCACGGTTTCCTGTGACGAATCCGTTTTTTTCGTCACGCGACCTTCATCCGCGCGGGCGACCATTCAGCGACCGCTCCATCAGGAATGGCCGGCCCGTAAGGATTCCGTCGGGATTCCAGAACATACTTTGACAGTGCGCGCGAAGCGATTCCGCTACGCTGCGTGCAGGGTCCGCCGTGTACCGCAACGCACGCGCGGGCGTCGTTCCGGCGCGCGCGTCCCGCGCGCGGCCGGCCTGGTGCGTAACTTGTGTATCCGGTGATGACAAACACGGTCCGCCGGTTTTTTTCGTGGGACGATGCGCTCACGATTTTCTTGAAAGGGGATGACGATGGGTATCCTGAACACCGTGGGTGAAATCGCTGGCGCAGTGGCAGCCGTCGAGGCGGCGGAGAAGGTCGATCCGGATGCGGGCCTGCTGACCAAGGCAGCGGCGGCCGTTGCCGGCTTCAAGGGCGCCGAGGCGATCGAAGGCATGCTCGAGAAGAAGGAAGAGCAGCCCCAGCAGGCAGACGATACGCAGGCGACGGACGGCGGCGACACGTCGCAGGCCTGAGCATGGCGGCCGGTCCCGCCGCGGGTGCGCCCTTCGCGCGCCCGGGCGAACCGGTGCCGCGCGGCCGGCAGGTCGGGCATGTGGTCGATCGGTGACGCATGGCACACCCGGCAGCTGGTTTGACCGGCGAGAGGCGACGTCTCTCGCCGTTTTTTTATGGCGCACGCGTGCTGCGGCGCCATGTTCCGCACGAATTCCCGAATCTTGCTATCGTGCCGTCATCCGAACTGCGATGAGGGCTTGCGATGGAATTCGACTACGACCTGTTCGTCATCGGGGCCGGCTCCGGCGGCGTGAGGCTCGCCCGGATGTCGGCGTCATACGGCGCGCGCGTCGGCATAGCGGAACAAGAACAGATCGGCGGCACCTGCGTGCTGCGCGGCTGCATTCCGAAGAAGCTGCTCGTCTACGCATCGCACTATCCGCACGAACTCGAGGACGCAAAGGGCTTCGGCTGGACCTTCGGCGCCGGCACGCTCGACTGGCCCGCGCTGATCGCCGCGAAGGATCGCGAGATCAACCGGCTCAGCGACATCTACATCGACTTGCTGCGGCAATCCGGCGTCGAGATGCACGCAGGGCGCGCGACCCTCGTCGACGCGCATACGGTCGCGATCGGCGAGCGCACGATCCGCGCGCGCCATATTGCGATCGCGACCGGCTCGCGCCCGTCGATGCCGCCGCGGCCCGGCATCGAGCATGCGATCACGTCGCGCGAGGCGCTGTCGCTCGACAAGCTGCCCGCCCGCATCGCGGTGGTCGGCGGCGGCTATATCGCGGTCGAATTCGCGGGCATCTTCAACGGCTTCGGCAGCCATGTCGATCTCTTCTATCGCGGCGAGAAGATCCTGCGCGGCTTCGACGACGACGTGCGCCAGTTCCTCACCGACGAAATGACGAAACAGGGTGTCGCGATTCATGCGCGCGCGGTGATCGAGTCGATCGAGCGTGAGGAGGACGGCACGCTGTTCGTGCGCATCGGCGACGCGCGGCACGGGCCGTACGACCAGGTGCTCTATGCGACCGGCCGCGTGCCGAACGTCGACGGGCTCGGGCTGGAGCAGGCGGGCGTCCTGCTCGACGCGCGCGGCGCGATCGCCGTCGATGCGTATTCGGCGACGTCGGTGCCTTCGATCCATGCGATCGGCGACGTGACGTCACGGCCGCAGCTCACGCCGGTGGCGACACGCGACGGCGCGCTGCTCGCGCGGACGCTGTTCGGCGGCGCGCGCGTCGCGGTCGATCACGATTACGTGCCGTCGGCCGTGTTCAGCCAGCCGGAGGTCGCGACGGTCGGCTTCACCGAGGCCGATGCGCGGCGCCTGCGCGGCGACGTCGACATCTATCGCACGTCGTTCAAGGCGCTGCGCCACACGCTGTCGGGCCGTGACGAACGCACGCTGATGAAGCTCGTGGTCGCGCGCGACAGCCAGCGCGTGATCGGCGCGCATATGGTCGGCCGCGACGCGGGCGAGATCATCCAGGGCATCGCGATCGCGATCCGCGCGGGCGCGACGAAGGCGCAGTTCGACGACACGATCGGCATTCATCCGACCGCAGCCGAGGAATTCGTGACGATGCGGCAGAAGGTGGCCGAGTGATGGAAACCGGGGCGCCGGCTCGCTATGTGCCGCACGCACCGATGCGCCCCGTTCAATGCACACCGAACGCGTCGAGCAGCCGATACCAGCTCATCGCGAGCACCAGCGCCGGCGTGCGCAGCGTCGCGCCGCCGGGAAAGTCGCGATGCCTGATCTTGCCGAACAGGTCGAAGCGGCTCGCCTGGCCGTCGATCGCCTCGGCGATCAGCTTGCCCGCCAGCGCGGTCGTGTTCACGCCGTGCCCCGAGAAACCCTGCGCGAAATACATCGTCGGCGCGACGCGCCCGAAGTGCGGCGCGCGGTTCATCGTGATGTCGACGAAGCCGCCCCATGCGTAGTCGACCTTGACGTCCGCGAGCTGCGGGAACGTCTTGAGCATGTCCGCGCGCATCGCCGCCGCGAGATCGCGCGGTTCGCGCGTCGAATAGCTGACCTTGCCGCCCCACACGAGCCGCGTATCGGGCGCCGGCCGGAAATAGTCGAGCACGAAGCGGCTGTCGCAGATCGCCGCGCGCGCGGGCATCAGCGCGGCGGCGCGTGCTTCGCCGAGCGGCTCGGTGGCGATCACGTAAGTGCCGACCGGCATGATCTTCTTCGCCAGCGCGGGCGCGAGCGTGCCGACGTACGTATTGCATGCGAGCACGACGAAGCGCGCGCGCACGTGCCCGTCAGCGGTCTCGACGACATGGCCGCCCGACACGTCGCGCACGCGCGTCACGCAACTGTCTTCGTGGATTCGCACACCCGCGTCGGTCGCCGCTCGCGCGAGCCCGAGCGTGTAGTTCAGCGGATGCAGGTGGCCGCTGTCGGGGTCGTACAGGCCGCCGCGATAACGCGCGGACTGCACGTAGTCGCCGAGCTCGTCCGCTTCGACGAAATGAAAGCGGTCGTAGCCGAAGCGCTTCGCGGCCTCGTCGCGCCAGCGCTTGAGCCCATCGGCGTCGCGCTCGGTATTCGCGGCGGTCAGGTAGCCGGGTACCAGCGCGCAGTCGATGTCGTGCCGCGCGATGCGCGACTTCACGAGCGACAGCGTTTCGAGGCCCATGTCCCAGATCCGCTTCACGTCGCTTTCCGGCATGAAGTTGCCGAACGTGTCGATGTCGCATGCAAAGCCGCCGATCAGCTGGCCCCCGTTGCGACCGCTCGCCGCCCATCCGACCCGCGAGGCCTCGAGCACGGTCACCGAATGGCCGCGCTCGGCGAGGTTCAACGCGGCGGACAAGCCGGTGAGGCCGGCGCCGATCACGCACACGTCGGCGTCGGTCGCGCCGGCGAGCGGCGCATGGCGGGTCGTATCGTTGGCGGTCGCCGCGTAGTACGACGCGACGTGCGGCTGGTTGGCGAATGTCTGCATGATCAGGAAAACGAATGAAAGAGGTTCAGAACAGCTCGCGCACGCGGTGATACAGCATCCCGAGTTCGAGCGCGGGCTGCCGCCACGCGTCGCCGCCCGGAAAGCGCCGGTGGCGCAGTTGCGCGAACAGGTCGAACGCGCGCGTGTCGCCCGCGATCGCGCCGGCGATCGCGCGCCCGGCGATGCCGGTCAGCGCGACGCCGTGCCCGCTGAAGCCCTGGACGTAGAAGAAGTTCGGATCGAGCGCGCCGAAGTCCGGCGCACGATTGCGCGTGACGTCGACGAAGCCGCCCCACGCGTGGTCGACGCGCACGTCGGCGAGCTGCGGGAACACGCCGACCATGCGCCGACGAATCGTTTCCGCCAGCGTGTCGGGCGACGCGCCCGCCGAGTTCGCCCGGCCGCCGAACAGCATTCGATGGTCGGCCGACAGCCGGAAATAGTCGAGGAAGAAGTTGTTGTCGCATACGGCTTCGCGCTGCGCGATCAGCGCGTCGGCGCGTGCACGGCCGAGCGGTTCGGTCGCGATGATGTACGACGCGATCGGTGCGATGCGCGCGGCGGTGGCGGCGGGCAGGATGCCGCCGGGGCCCGCGTTGCAGCACGACACGACGAAGCGGCAGCGCACTTCGCCCGACGGCGTACGCACGACGGGCCGCGCGCCGCGCACGACCTCGAGCGCGGGCGTATGCGCATGGAGCGCGACGCCCTCGCGGCGCGCGGCATCCGCGAGGCCGAGGCAATACTTGAGCGGATGCAGGTGGCCCGACAGCGGATCGTAGACACCGGCCAGATAGCGGGACGACGCGATGCGCGCGCGAATCGCGCCGGTGTCGAGCCACGACAGCGACGGATGGCCCCAGCGCGACGTCGCGGCATCCATCCACGCGCGCAGGTCGCCGATGCGGCGCGGCTTCGTCGCGACCGTCAGGTAGCCGCGCGTGAAATCGCAATCGATGCCGTGGCGCGCGATCCGCTCGGCGATCAGCGCGACGCCGTCGAGCGACAGCGACCACGCGGCACGCGCGCCGGCGGCGCCGAGCTGCCGCTCGATCACCTCGTCTTTCGCGAAACCCGTGATTGCCTGGCCGCCGTTGCGGCCAGATGCGCCCCAGCCGGGCCGGTGCGCATCGATCACGGCGACCGACAGCCCGCGCGCACGGCAATCGAGCGCCGTCGACAGCCCCGCGAAACCCGCGCCGATCACGCACACGTCGACGTCGATCGCGTCGTCCAGCACGGGGTCGTCGACCACGGGGCGCGCGGCGCTCGCTTCGTAATACGAATCGCGCGCGAGCGCGTCGGCGCGGCGGGTGAAAGACTGCGTCATCGAACCGGCTCCCTCGAAGACGGCCGCAGGCGGTGCGCGACGCACCGCGATCCGGCCGGTTGAAACGATGCGGGACGCCGTGCGCGCGGCACGGCGTCCCGCGTGGCCCGCATCAGAACGAATAGATGAACTGCGTCGCGAGCAGGTCGTTGGACTTGCCGTACGAGCCGTCGTTGCGCAGGAACACCTTGTTGTTCGCCCAGTCGTGCCGGTATTCGACCTTCACGGTGATCTGCTGGGTCGGATAGAACAGCAGGTCGAGCGCGACGTCCTGGCGCACCGCGCCCTTGCACTCGAAGCCCAGGCCGCCGCCGGCCTTCGACATCGCGAGGCAGTCCGCATCGACGCCGAAGCCGTTGTTCGGATCCATCCCGTTGCCGTTCAGCGCGATGCCGCCGCCGCCGCCGCCGTTCTTCGTGTTGGCGAGCAGGTCGTAGCGCAGCGTCACGCCCATGCGGCCGACCACCGGCGCGTTGAACTTGCGATGCGCGAGCAGCGACAGGCCGTACCACTGCGCGAGCCCGCCGTTGAACGCCGCATGCTGCTGCCGGCCGTAGTCGACTTCGGCGTTGTACTGAACGTCGGCGAGCGTGTAAGTCGCGTCGAGTTCGCCGAAGAAGAACGAACCATACGCGCTCGGTGCCGCACCGCCCGGGCCATAGTGGACGTTGCCCTGATCGTCGATCGCGCTCGCCAGCGTCTGCCGCCCGATGTTGAACGACCCGCCGATATCGAGCGCGCTCGACCACGTGTAATCCGCGCGTGCCGTGAAGGTCGGCACCTTGTTGCTGGTACTGATCGGATCGCCGAGCGCATTGGTGCCCGTCTGCGTGACCGAACCGTACGTGCGGTACTGCTCGTTGCCGAGGAAGAACTTCCACGCCCAGTTGCCCTTCGTGTAGTTCGCGCCGACGCCGACGTAGCTGCCCGGATCCGAGAAATCGTACAGCAGGTTGTGCGTGAGCGTGAGCATCTGGTTCGACTGCTGCACCTCGTAGCCGCCGAAGCTCGGGATCAAGCCGGCGACGAGCGTCGTCGACGCGGTGATCGGCACGTTGACGACGGCCGTGTTCAACAGGTTGTCGGTGATCGAGCCGCGCGAGTTCTGCAGCAGCGTGATGCCGTTGCCGCGGTTCGGCATCAGCGTGATTTCTGCCGACGGCGCCATCGGGCCGACGCCGAAGGTCTTCTTGATGTCGAGGTACAGATCGCCGAACGTGCTGTTGAAGTAGTTGTACGCGTTCTCGTGGTTCGCGAACAGGAACGACGACGTGCCGGCCGCGCGATTGTAGATGTAGGTCGGATCGATGTAGCCGGTGACCGACAGGCCCGCGAGCGGCCCGGTGTTGGCCGCGTCCGTCAGCGAGTCGACCTTCAGCTGCTGGTTCGCGATCTGCTGCTTCATTTCGCTGACCTCGTCGTTGGTCAGCGTGGCCTGGGCGCGGCCATAGTCCGGCGACGACGGATCGGCCGCCACGATCGCCGGTTTTGCGGAAGCCGTCGCGCCGGCCTGCGCGAGCGGCGCGCCGCCCGGCTTCGCGGCGAGCTGCGCCTGCATGGCCTTCATCTGTTTCTGCAGCGCGGCGACCTGCGCCTGCAGCGCCTTGATTTCGGCGGAAGTCGAGTCGGCCAGCGCGATGCCCGGCAACGCGCCGGCCACCAGCAGGCAGATCAGTTTCTTCTTCATTGCGGATTCTCCTTGTCGTGCGCCTGTCAATGTGTGATCGGTTCGCGCGCCGCAACACGCGGCGCGCGGGTCTTGTTATCGAGAGAAACGGAAGAGGGGCGTCAGGCCGCCGCGAACGCCGCCTTCATGTCGGCCACCCGGCGTCGTTCGCGTGCGATCATCATCTGGTTCACGACGATCACGCCGATCGTCACCGCGGTGATGAACAGCGTCGCCAGCGCGTTCATTTCCGGATTCAGGCCGAGACGCACGCGCGAGAACACCACCAGCGGCAGCGTGGTCGAGCCCGGCCCCGACAGGAACGCAGACAGCACCAGGTCGTCGATCGACAGCGTGAACGACAGCAGCCACCCGGACAGCAGCGCCTGCGAGATCAGCGGCAGCGTCACCACGAAGAACACCTTCAGCGGCGTCGCGCCGAGATCGAGCGCGGCTTCCTCCAGCGACTTGTTCATCTCCTTCACGCGCGACTGCACGATGATCGCCACGTACGACACGCACAGCATCACGTGGCCGATCCAGATCGTGACCATCCCGCGACCCTTCGGCCAGCCGAACATCTGCTCGAGCGCGACGAACAGCAGCAGCAGCGAGATGCCCTGGATCACTTCCGGAATCACGAGCGGCGCGTTGATCATCCCGGTGTACAGCGTGAAGCCCTTGAAGCGCCCGAAGCGCGCGAGCACGAAGCCGGCCCACGTGCCGATCGCGACCGACGCGGTGGCCGTCAGCAGGCCGATCTTCAGCGACAGCCACGCGGCCGTGAGCAGCTCGTCGTCCTGCAGCAGCGCCGCGTACCACTTCAGCGAGAAGCCCGACCACACGGTCACCAGCTTCGACTCGTTGAACGAGTACACGACCAGGCTGATGATCGGGATGTACAGGAACAGGAAGCCGAAGGCGAGAACGCCCGTCGACAGCGGTTTGCTCGGCTTGATCATTTCGCTTCCTCCAGTTCCTTGACCTGGTAGTACTGGAACAGCGCCATCGGCACCAGCAACAGCAGCACCATCGCGACCGTCACCGCGGACGCCATCGGCCAGTCCATGTTGTTGAAGAATTCATCCCACATCACGCGGCCGATCATCAGCGTATCGGCGCCGCCGAGCAGCTCGGGAATCACGTATTCGCCGACCGCCGGGATGAACACCAGCAGGCTGCCGGCGATGATCCCGTTCTTCGACAGCGGCAGCGTGATCCGCGTGAACGCGACCCACGGCTTGGCGCCGAGGTCGTACGCGGCCTCGAGCAGCGTGAGGTCCATCTTCACGAGGTGCGCGTACAGCGGCATCACCATGAACGGCAGGTACGAATAGACCATCCCGATGTAGACGCCCGCGTCGCTGTGATAGAGGCGCAGCGGCGTGTGGATGATGCCCAGCGCGATCAGCGCGTGGTTCAGCAGGCCGTCATCCTTCAGGATGCCGATCCATGCGTACACGCGAATCAGGAACGACGTCCAGAACGGCAGCATCACGGCCATCATCAGCACGTTGCGCCGGCCAGGCTCCGAGCGCGCGATGTAGTACGCCATCGGGTAGCCGATCAGCAGGCAGAGCAGCGTCGACACGGCGGCCATCTTCAGCGAGCTGAGGTAGGTCGCGATGTACAGGTCGTCCTGCAGCAGGAACGCGTAGTGCGACAGCTGCAGCGCGAAGTGCACGACGCCGTCCTTGATCTCGACGAGCGACGTGTATGGCGGGATGCCCATCACCTGGTCGGCGAAGCTGATCTTGAACACCAGCACGAACGGCAGCGCGAAGAAGACCGTGAGCCACAGGAACGGCACGCCGATCGCGATGCCGCGGCCCGACGGCAGGAAGCGCGACAGCGCGGCGAAGCGGCTGCGGCGTCTGGCGGCCGGCGTCGTGACGGTCGCACCGGTCGACACCGGTGCGGACGGAGTGGAAGCGGAAGTTCTCATCATGTCGCCCTCACTGCGTCAGCACGACGCCGCTGGCCGGCGACCACGACACGAACACGTCGTCGTTCCACGCGGGTGCGCTGTCGTGCATCAGGTGCGAGCTCGACAGGTTCGACACCACCGTCTTGCCGCTCGGCAGACGCACGTGATACAGCGAGTAGGCGCCCATGTACGCGATGTCGGTCACGACGCCGCGCGCCCAGTTGTGATGCGAACCGGGCTTCTCGCGCGACACGTGCACGCGTTCCGGGCGCACCGAGATGCCGACCGGCATGCCGAGCGGGCCGGTCACGCCGTGGCTCACGTACATCCTCGCTTCGAGATCGTCGCTTTCGACGAAGATGTGATCGGGTTCGTCCTCGACCACGCGGCCTTCGAACAGGTTCGTCGAACCGATGAACTCGGCCGAGAAGCGGCTGTTCGGGTATTCGTACACTTCGCCCGGCGTGCCGATCTGCACGATCTTGCCTTCGCTCATCACCGCGAGGCGGCTCGCCATCGTCATCGCCTCTTCCTGGTCGTGCGTGACCATCACGCAGGTCACGTCGACCTTCTCGATGATGTTCACGAGTTCGAGCTGGGTCTTCTGGCGGATCTTCTTGTCGAGCGCGGACATCGGCTCGTCGAGCAGCAGCAGCTTCGGGCGCTTCACCAGCGAGCGGGCGAGCGCGACGCGCTGCTGCTGACCGCCCGACAGCTGATGCGGCTTGCGCTTCGCGTATTTGCTCATCTGCACGAGCGCGAGCGCGTCGGCCACGCGCTCCTTGATTTCGTTCTTCGGCGTGCCTTCCTGCTTGAGGCCGAACGCGACGTTCGACTCGACCGACATGTGCGGAAACAGCGCGTACGACTGGAACATCATGTTCACCGGCCGGCGATACGGCGGCAGCGATGCGAGGTCCTCGCCGTCGACGAAGATCTTGCCGGAGGTGGCCGTCTCGAGCCCGGCGAGCATGCGCAGGAGCGTCGACTTGCCGCAGCCCGAGCTGCCGAGCAGCGCGAACAGCTCGTTCTTCGCGATCGTCAGGTTGACGTTGTCGACGGCCGTGCTGTCGCCGAACTTCTTCACGACGTTTTCGATGCGCACGAACGCGTCGTTCTTGGTGCGGGCCGTGGCGGCCGGTTGGGTCTGGCGTGCGGCAGCGGAAGAGGGTATCGATTGCATGGGAGTCACCATTCGTTCTTCACGGATTGCGGGCGTGAGCGTCCCCGCGCGAGGCGCGCAACGCGACTCGCGGACAACGGCTCATGCCGGATGGAACAGTGCGCGCGGCGCGCGCGGGCGGACGCAGGTCCGCGTATCTCAGGCGGCGAGGCGTGCAGCGATGCCTGCGCCGCCGTGATGCATGGCGATCAGTGGCCGGTTTTCAGTTGCGCCCACAGACGGTTCTCGAGGCGCAGGATGTCGGCCGGCATCGGCTTCATCAGCACCATCTTCTTCAGCACGTCTTCGGGCGGATAGACGGTCGGATCCTGCGCGACGGCCGGCGTGACGAACTGGTGCGCGGCCTTGTTCGCGGTCGGGTAGAACACCGTGTTGGTGATCGCCGCGTTGACCTTCGGGTCGGACACGTAGTTGATCCACTTCATCGCTGCCTCGGGGTGCGGCGCATCCTTCGGGATCACCATCACGTCGAACCACAGCAGGCCGCCTTCCTTCGGGTTCGCGAACTTGATGTCGTACGAGCGCTTCGCCTCGGACGAGCGGCGGTGCGCGATGCCGACGTCGCCCGACCAGCCGAGCGCGACGCACACGTCGTTGTTCGCGAGGTCGTTGATGTAGCCGGACGAGTTGAACTGGGTAATGTACGGGCGGACTTTCTTCAGGACTTCGAACGCAGCCTGGTAGTCGCCGGGATTCTTGCTGTTCGGATCCCTGCCCATGTATTGCAGCGTCGCGGCGAACACGTCGACGGCCTGGTCGAGGAACGATACGCCGCAGCTTTTCAGCTTTTCCATGTTGGCCGGGTCGAACACGAGTGCCCAGCTGTCGACGGGCGCCTTGTCGCCGAGCACCTTCTTCACGGCCTGCGCGTTGTAGCCGATGCCGTCCGTGCCGTACGCCCAGGGCACGCCGTACTGGTTGCCCGGGTCGGCATCCGCGATCATCTTCATCAAGAGCGGGTCGAGGTTCGCGAGGTTCGGGATCTTCGACTTGTCGAGCTTCTGGTACACGCCGGCCTGGATCTGCTTGGCCATGTAGTTCGACGTCGGCACGACGATGTCGTAGCCCGAGCTGCCCGCCAGCAGCTTGGCCTGCAGCGTGTCGTCGCTGTCGTAGTTGTCGTACTTGACGTGGATGCCCGTCTGCTTCTGGAAATTCGGGATCGTGTCGGGGGCGATGTAGTCGGACCAGTTGTAGACGTTCAGCTCTTCGGCATGCGCCGACGGGCTGGCAACCGACGTGAACGCGGCCGCGGCGGCAAGGGCCGCGACGGAACAGGCTTGGCGAAGAAAACAGGCACGCATGGTGGAATTCCCCTGGTTATGGTGGCGTGCGGCGCCCGCCGCACGCCTGTAGGCAAAGTCGTTACGAAAGGCCCAGCTGCTGGGCGGTCGCATCGACGGCCTTCTTCGCCTTCGACACGAGTTCATCGATTTCCTGACGCGAGATCACGAGCGGCGGCGACAGCAGCATCCGGTCGCCGGTCGCTCGCATGATCAGGTTGCCGTTGAAGCAGAAGTCGCGGCAGATCGTGCCGACGTCGCCGCCGTTCGCGAAGCGGCGGCGTTCGGCGGGCGACTCCGCGAGCTGCAGGCTCGCGACCATGCCGTGGCCGTGCACCTCGCCGACGATCGGGTGACGCGCGAAGGTTTCGCGCATCAGCGCCTGGAAGTACGGGCCCGTGTCGTGCTTCACGCGCTCGACGATGCCTTCGTCGCGCAGCAGCTTCAGGTTCGCGACCGCCACCGCCGCCGCGACCGGATGGCCCGAGTACGTGAGTCCGTGATTGAATTCGCCGTTGTCGATGATCGGGCGCGCGACGCGCTCGTGGATGCCCACCGCGCCCATCGGCACGTAGCCCGACGTCAGGCCCTTGGCCATCGTGATGAGGTCCGGCTCGAAGCCGAAGTGCTGGTGCGCGAACCATTCGCCGGTGCGGCCGAAGCCACCGATCACTTCGTCGGCCACCAGCAGGATGTCGTACTTGCGGCAGATGCGCTGGATTTCCGGCCAGTACGTCGACGGCGGGAAGATCACGCCGCCCGCGCCCTGGAACGGCTCGCCGATGAACGCGGCGACGTTCTCCGCGCCGAGCTCGAGAATCTTCGCCTCGAGCTGCTGCGCACGCGCGAGGCCGAACGCCTCAGGCGTCTCGCCGGCCTGCGCTTCGCCGAAGAAATACGGCTGGTCGATGTGCACGATGTGCTCGACCTTCGACGGCATCTGCTCGTGCATGTAGCCCATCCCGCCGAGCGTGCCGCCGGCGATCGTCGAGCCGTGATAGCCGTTTTTGCGCGAGATCACGTATTTCTTCTGCGGCTTGCCCTGCACGCGCCAGTACTGATGCACGAGTCGCAGCACGGTGTCGTTGCCTTCCGAGCCGCTGTTGCAATAGAAGAAATGGTTGAAGCCGGCCGGCGTGACTTCGGCGAGCATCGCCGACAGTTCGATCACCGGCGGGTGCGTCGTCTTGAAGAACGTGTTGTAGAACGGCAGTTCCTGGATCTGGCGATACGCGGCATCGGCGAGCGCCTTGCGGCCGTAGCCCACGTTCACGCACCAGAGGCCGGCCATCCCGTCGATGATCTTGTTGCCGTCGGAGTCCCACAGATAGACGCCGTCGGCCTTCACGATCACGCGGCTGCCCGCACGATTGAGCGCGCCCATGTCGGAGAACGGGTGGATGTGGTGCGCGGCGTCGAGCGCGCGGTATTCGGCGGTCGAGCGCGCCTGCGTCGTGCGCGGTGCGGTGGCCGGCGCGGCCGGCTGGATCCAGGCAGATTCGTTGCGGTAAGTCATGTTTCCTCCGTGATTCCGTATTCGGTCGCGTGCACGCTCAGACGTGCAGCAGCAGATGGCGGCGTTCCCACGAGCTGATCACGCGGAAGAACGCTTCGTATTCGGTTTCCTTCAGCGCGAAATACGCCTTCAGGAACTTGTGGCCGAGAATCTCGCCGAGCGGCTCGCACGCGGCCATCAGCGTGAGCCCTTCCTCGAGGTTGCGCGGCAACTGGTACGGCAGTTCGTAGCCGTCGCTGACGAGCGGTTCGGTCGGTTCGAGACGCTGCGTCATGCCGAGATAGCCGGCCGCGAGCGTCGCGGCGAGTGCGAGATACGGGTTGCAGTCGACACCCGGCAGCCGGTTCTCGATGCGGCGCGCGGCCGGCCCGGAATGCGGGATGCGGAAGCCGACCGTGCGGTTGTCGTAGCCCCACTGCACGTTGATCGGCGCGGCCATGAAGCGCGACAGCCGGCGGTACGAGTTGATGTACGGCGCGAAGATCGGCATCAGCGCGGGCGTGTACTTCTGAAGCCCGGCGAGGTAGTTGTAGAACGTCGACGTGGCGCCGCCGGTTTCGCGCGACGTGAACAGGTTCTGGCCCGTCTCCTCGTCGACGATGCTCTGGTGCACGTGCATCGCGGAGCCCGGCTCGCCTTCCATCGGCTTGGCCATGAACGTCGCGTACATGTTGTGGCGCAGTGCCGCCTCGCGCACCGTGCGCTTGAACAGGAACACCTGGTCGGCGAGCGACAGCGCGTCGCCGTGCATGAAGTTGATCTCCATCTGCGCGGCGCCGACTTCGTGGATCAGCGTATCGATGTCGAGGTTCTGTGCTTCGCAGTACTCGTAGATGTCCTCGAACAGCGGGTCGAACTCGTTGACGGCCTCGATCGAATAAGACTGGCGGCCCGTCTCGGGGCGGCCCGTGCGCCCGACCGGCGGACGCAGCGGCAGGTCCGGGTCCTTGTTCATGTCGACCAGGTAAAACTCCAGCTCCGGCGCGACGACAGGCTTCCAGCCTTTCGCCTTGTACAGGTCGAGCACGCGGCGCAGCACGTAGCGCGGCGAGATCTCGACGGGCGAGCCGTCGAAGTGCACGCAGTCGTGAATCACCTGTGCGGTCGGATCGACGGCCCACGGAATCAGGCGAATGGTCGACGTGTCGGGCACGCACACCATGTCGGGATCGGTCACGCCGGTCAGCGAACCGTCTTCCGGATACTCGCCGGTGACGGTCTGCACCATCACGGCCTGCGGCAGGCGCATCGATTCGCCGGACGTGAACTTGTTGCGCGGCGTGATCTTGCCGCGCGCGATGCCGGCCATGTCGGGAATGATCGCTTCGATCTCGGTGATCCGGTGTTGCTTCAGGAAGTCTTCGATGTCTTGCATGTCTGTTCTCGTTATGTGGGTCGGCGCGCTCAGGCGAGCGCGGCGGCGGCCGCGGCGCGCGTGCGGGCATTGCGGCGCGCGCGGCATGCATCGCCGAAAGCGCGGAAGATCGCGCTCGACAGCGGGTCATGCGCATGCCGCCATTCCGGATGCCATTGCACGGCGAGCGCGAAGGCCGGTGCATCGACGACGCTGACGGCCTCGATCAGGCCATCCGGCGCGACGGCTTCGACGGCGAGGCCGGAACCGAGCTGCGCGATGCCCTGCTTGTGCAGCGAGTTCACGTGCACGTCGTCGCGGCCGCCGGCGAGCGTATGCAGCAGGCCGCCGGGCGTCAGGTGCACGAGGTGCGCGGGGCCGTATTGCATATCCATCGGCGCGTCGTCGTCTTCCCGGTGATCGGCGAGGCCGGGCACTTCGTGCACGCGCTGGTGCAGCGTGCCGCCGCAGACGACGTTCAGCTCCTGGAAGCCGCGGCACACGGCCAGCACGGGCACGCCCGCGACGATCGCCGCGCGCAGCAGCGGCAGCGTGGTCGCGTCGCGTGCGGGATCGTGCTTCGTGCCGGGCGCGCTCGGCGCGCCGCCGTACAGGTGCGGCTCGACGTTCGAATAGCTGCCGGTAAACAACAGGCCGTCGACCGTGGCGAGCACGTCGTCGACGGACTGGCGATCGCCGAGCGCGGGCAGCACCATTGCGAGCGCGTGCGCGCCGTCGACGATCGCCGCGACGTACTTGTCGCCGACCGTGTGCGACGCATGCGCGCCGATTTGCGTGAAGTCGGCGGTGATGCCGACGAGGGGTTTCCTTTCCATGACGTCAATCAGTTGTCCATAGGGCCGCGACGTGCATTGCGCTGAAAATCGTCAAACGCAGGCGCGACACGACCCCGCAGCCTGGCGCAACGCGCAAGGCCGCTGGTGAATGGGCGCAACGGGTTCGCATGGCGACCCGCGCTGCGCGCGACGGTCAGGCCGTCGTTCGTTTCGTTGCGCCGTGCGACGCGGCAATCGATGCGCGAACGCGTTCCGTCACCGCGCGGATGACGCGGCTGACGAACAGGCAGTTGAAACGAACGACGAGAAAAGGAGGAGAGGCGCTATGGCAGCAGCGATGCGACTTCGTCGGTATCGACGGCCACGAACGCGCGTGCGGAAACGGCGTTGTGACGGCGAACGGAACGACGGGACAGGATGGTGTAGATCGACAGATGCAGCAGGCGAGGACTATGCCAGCCGCAACTGCCATCGGAAGCGGGAGCAGCGCTGCGCAAACTTCGCACATCGCCTCGATCCCACCTCACCAGAGGGCCACGGACTCTCACGATTACACTCGACTGGTTTGTTGAAAGTATTGAACACCTGATCGTTTCGACGCGCGAGGCGTTTAAAATAATCGAGGTGCCGGGCCTGCATCATTCACATCGACGGGCATCGATTTTTACGTTGCAATAACGTTTTTCGGTGCCGATGAATTGCCAATGACGCTGACCTGAGAGCCAGCATATACGAGCCAAAAACGGCGTCAAATGTTTTTTGACGGTCTCGTGTCAGGGCTTTCCCGAGGCACTCCGAACAAAACATTCGTAAAAGGAATGGCTGAAGAGGTGTTCATTATTTCGAACGCCTTTCAGGGTTTTCCCCGCTGATGCGCGGCATAAAGTGATTAGAATATTCAACGGCTGCGTAACGCCGTCCAACGCGTCGTTTCACTTTTTCACCGCACTCCTATCGTGTCCGAAACCGAATCGATGTCCACCGAAGTTGCCGAGCGCCTGCGTTTCGTGCGCAACAAGCATGGTCTGTCGCAGCGCGAACTCGCGAAACGGGCCGGCGTGACCAACGGCACGATCTCGCTGATCGAACAGGGGCGCGTGAGTCCTTCGGTCGGTTCGCTGAAGAAACTGCTCGAGTGCATTCCGATGAGTCTCGCGGAGTTCTTCACGTTCGAGCTCGTCGAATCGCGCTCGGTCGTATCGCGCCGCGACGAGATGCCGAACCTCGGCAACGACGCACTCGCATTTCATCTCGTCGGCGCGGGCGTGAAGGACCGCAACATGTGCATCATGCGCGAGATCTACCAGCCGCTCGCCGACACCGGGCCCGAGATGCTCGCGCACGCGGGGCACGAAGGCGGCGTCGTCGTGTCGGGCCGGCTCGAGCTCACCGTCGACGGCGCGACCTGGCTGCTCGACCCCGGAGACGGCTACTACTTCGAAAGCCGCTTGCCGCACCGTTTTCGCAATCCCAGCGCGGAACAGCTCTGCGAGGTCGTGTCGGCGAATTCGCCGGCCACCTTCTGAGCCCGCATCACTGCATTCGCCGCCGGCGGTCGTGCCGTTGCGCGGCATGCCGCAGCGCGAATGCCACGACAATTGAGGCATCCTGATGAACAAGTTGACTTTGGCTGACTGGCAGGACAAGGCGGCGTCGCTCGCGATCGAAGGGCGCGCATTCATCGACGGCGCGTCGCGCGACGCGCACGGCGGCAGGACGTTCGACTGCGTGAGCCCGATCGACGGCCGCGTGCTCGCGAAGGTGGCCGATTGCGGCGAGGCGGACGTGAACGCCGCCGTCGCCGCCGCGCGCCGCGCGTTCGACGCCGGCGTGTGGGCCGGGCTGAACCCGCGCGCGCGCAAGGCCGTGCTGCTGCGCTGGGCTGCGCTGATGCGCGAGCATCTCGACGAACTGTCGCTGCTCGAGACGCTCGACGCGGGCAAGCCGATCGGCGACACGACGACGGTCGACGTGCCGGGTGCCGCGTATTGCGTCGAGTGGTTCGCCGAGGCGATCGACAAGGTCGGCGGCGAAGTCGCGCCGGCCGACCATCATCTCGTCGGCCTCGTCACGCGCGAGCCGGTCGGCGTGGTCGCGGCCGTCGTGCCGTGGAACTTCCCACTCCTGATGGCCGCATGGAAGTTCGGCCCGGCGCTCGCGGCCGGCAACAGCGTCGTGCTGAAGCCGTCGGAGAAGTCGCCGCTGACCGCGATCCGCGTCGCGCAACTCGCATACGAGGCCGGCATCCCGGCCGGCGTGTTCAACGTCGTGCCGGGCGCGGGCGAGCCGGGCAAGCTGCTCGCGCTGCATCGCGACGTCGACTGCATCGCGTTTACCGGCTCCACCGCGGTCGGCAAGCTGATCATGCAGTACGCGGCGCAGTCGAACCTGAAGCGCGCGTGGCTCGAACTCGGCGGCAAGTCGCCGAACATCGTGCTGCCCGACTGTCCGGATCTCGACCGTGCCGCGCAGGCCGCGGCCGGCGCGATCTTCTACAACATGGGCGAGATGTGCACGGCCGGCTCGCGCCTGCTCGTGCATCGCGACATCAAGGACGCGTTCATCGAGAAGCTGGTGGCGGCCGCGCGCGCGTACGTGCCGGGCAACCCGCTCGATCCGTCGGTGTCGATGGGCGCGATCGTCGACGCAATCCAGCTCGAGCGCGTGCTCGGCTACATCGATGCCGGGCGCAAGGAGGGCACGCTCGTGACCGGCGGCGCGCGCGTGAAGCAGGAGACGGGCGGCTTCTACGTGGAGCCGACGGTGTTCGAAGTGAAGCCCGACGCGAAGATCGCGCGCGAGGAGATCTTCGGCCCCGTGCTGTCGGTGATCGTGTTCGACGATGTCGACGAGGCGGTGCGGATCGCGAACGATACCGAGTACGGGCTTGCGGCGGCGGTGTGGACATCGAACCTCACGACCGCGCACGACGTGTCGCGCCGGCTGCGGGCGGGCACCGTGTGGGTGAACTGCTACGACGAAGGCGGCGACATGAACTTCCCGTTCGGCGGCTACAAGCAGTCGGGCAACGGCCGCGACAAGTCGCTGCACGCGCTCGAGAAATACACCGAGCTGAAGTCGACGCTGATCCGGCTGCGCTGACGCGGCCGGTGCGCGGGCGCAGTGCCGGCGGGCGCCGCGCCCGTGCGCGTCAGGCCGAGCGCAATGCCGGGTGGAAGCCCGCGGCTTCGATGATCGACTGCACGCGTTCGGCGCCTTGCGCCGATTCGACCTTGACCGTCTTCGCGGCCACGTCGATGTCGAGCTTCGCGGACGGGTCGGCTGCCGTCACGGCGCGCGTGATCGCGTTGGCGCAGCCGCCGCACGTCATGTCCTGGACTTCGAATTCCATCGTGTTCTCCTGGTTGATTGGCGATTCACAAGCGTTACTAGTTGCCAGCATGAAGCTTGCCATGGTGGGAAGGTCAAGCATGTTCGATGCATTCGGCATTGCACAAGCGTTTTGTAAAGCTGAAGTCAGACGAATTCCATTTTGCGCGCGTGCGTCAGTCGGAATTTTTCCGGATTGACGGTCGACTATTGTCGACGAAATCTGGCGAAGCCTTGCGTGGCAAGGCGCGTGTCGTCGCGATGATGCGCGATGTCCATGCTGCTTGTAAGGGTACTTGGAGAGGGAAATGCGAATCGATCTTACTATCGATTCCCCTCGATATTTCATTTCGTTACCCGTATGAATCGCTTCGCTTTCGGTTTCGCACTGGCCCTGCTGGGCGCATCGGCCACGTCCGCGTTCGCCGCCGACGACGTCGTCAACCTGACGCTGAAGGACCACAAGTTTTCTCCCGACGGCGTGACGATTCCGGCCGGCAAGAAGGTGAAGTTCGTCGTGAAGAACCTCGATGCGACGCCCGCGGAATTCGAAAGCGACGATTTCAAGGCGGAGAAGGTCGTGCCGGCCGGCAAGTCGGTCGAGATTCTGGTCGGGCCGCTGAAGGCCGGCACCTACGAGTTCCACGACGAGTATCACGAGGCGCAGTCGAAGACGCACCTCACCGTCAAATAAGCGGATATCGCCATGCTGTCTACCGCCCTGATCGTCTTTCGTGAAGTGCTCGAGGCCGCGCTCGTGGTCTCGATCGTGATGGCCGCGACGAAGGGCGTGCCCAGGCGCGGCTGGTGGGTTGGCGGCGGGCTCGTCGGCGGCGTGATCGGCGCCGGCCTGATCGCCGCGTTCGCCGACGTGATTTCGCAGTGGGCCTCCGGCATGGGGCAGGAAGTGTTCAATGCCGGCGTGATGTTCGTCGCGACGCTGATGCTCGCGTGGCACTGCATCTGGATGAGCCGCCACGGCCGCGAGATGGCGCTGCACATGGGCGAGGTCGGCCGGGCCGTCGCGGCCGGCAGCCGGCCGCTCACGGGGCTGGCGATCGTCGTCGGTGTCGCGGTGCTGCGCGAGGGCTCCGAGGCCGTGCTGTTCCTGTACGGCATCGCGGCGGGCGATCCGGGGCAGACGCCGCAGATGATCGTCGGCGGCCTGCTCGGCGTGCTGGGCGGCGCCGGGCTCGGCTACGCGATGTATGCGGGCCTGCTGCAGATTCCGCTCAAGCGCCTGTTCTCCGTCACCAACGCGCTGATCGTGTTGCTCGCGGCGGGCATGGCGAGCCAGTGCGCCGGCTTCCTGTTGGCCGCGGGCCTCGTGCCGTCGTGGGGCGATGCGCTGTGGGATACGTCGTGGCTGCTCAAGGAATCGAGCATCGTCGGCAAGGCGCTGCATACGCTGATCGGCTACACCGCGCGTCCGGCGGGGATCCAGATCGCCGCGTACGTCGTCACGCTGGTCGCGATCGTCGTGCTGGCGCGGCTCGTCGGCCGGCCCCGGACGGTGGTGTCGCCGCCGCGGCCCGTTGCCTGAGCGGGAGCGGGGCAGAATGCACAAAGGGGCGTCATGTGACGCCCCTTTGTCTTTGCGTTGACGGCCCGCATGCGGCCGCGCGGCCGGTTCAGCGATGGTTGTCGATCCATGCGCGGGCCCATTCGAGCCCCGCTTCGCGCGCTTCGTCCTCGGTATCGAACACGCCGAGCACGCCCGACGCTTCAACGAGCCGGTTGTTCTGCGTGATCGTGCCGCTCGCCGCGAAGCGTTCGGGCTGCAGGATTTCATCCTGCTGCAGGATCGAATGGCCCCAGATCTGGTAGCCGTGATAGGTCTGCGCTTCCATTATCGCGTCACCTCCGCGGACGGGCTGCGCGTGCCGACGCGCAGCACGTTGCCGTCCGGTGTGTATTGCCGCGGGATGTCCGGGAACGTGAGCGCGTGCGGCGTGTCGGGCAGCGCCGGCTGCATCACCGTGAGCCGGCCCGGCGCGGGCTGCGTGACCGGGCGCGGTGCGGCCGGTGCATCGACCGTCGCGGCGGCCGGTCGACGCGGCGCGGTTTTCACGGCTTGGGCGACGCGGCGCTTGTGCAGCTTGACCGCGGCCTTCGGCTGCACGCTTGCGTGCTTTTCCACGGTCTTGCCGCCGGCGTGCACGTCGGCACCCGGGCGCGCTGCCGGCGTACGGGCATCCGGCGTACGGGCGTCCGGTGTCCGGGCCTGCGCATGCGCCGCCGGCGACCGCGCCTCGGGCGGGTTCCAGACTTCGACGTAGTGCTCGGCCGCCCAGCCCGTCGACGCGAAGCTCAGCGCCAGCAATCCGCATCCAAACAGTCTTACCATGGTCTCTCCGTCAGTCTCGTCGGCGCGCCGGACCGCGCTGCGCCGATTGCTTACTCCACCGTCACCGACTTCGCGAGATTGCGCGGCTTGTCGACATCGGTGCCGCGCGCGCAGGCGGTGTGATACGCGAGCAACTGCAGCGGCACGACGTGCAGGATCGGCGAGAGCTGCCCGTAGTGTTCCGGCATCCGGATCACGTGCAGGCCGTCGTCGTTGACGATCTGCGTGTCGGCATCCGCGAACACGTACAGCTCGCCGCCGCGCGCGCGCACTTCCTGCATGTTCGATTTCAGCTTCTCGAGCAGCGTGTCGTTCGGCGCGACCGTGACGACCGGCATCGCTTCCGTGACGAGCGCGAGCGGCCCGTGCTTCAGTTCGCCCGCCGGATACGCCTCGGCATGGATGTACGAGATTTCCTTCAGCTTCAGCGCGCCTTCGAGCGCGATCGGGTAGTGCAGCCCGCGGCCGAGGAACAGCGCGTTTTCCTTGCGCGCGAATTCCTCCGACCACGCGATGATCTGCGGCTCGAGCGCGAGCACGCTGTTCAGCGCGGCCGGCAGGTGGCGCAGCTCCTTCAGGAATTGCGCTTCCTGCGCGGCGTCGACGTGCCCGCGCAGCTTGCCGAGCGTCGCGGCCAGCACGAACAGCGCGACGAGCTGCGTCGTGAACGCCTTGGTCGACGCGACGCCGATCTCGGTGCCCGCGTGCGTCAGGAACTGCATTTCAGTGAGGCGCACCATCGCGCTCGTCGCGACGTTGCACACCGCGAGCGTATGCGTGTGGCCGAGCGATTGCGCGTGCTTGAGCGCGGCGAGCGTGTCGGCCGTCTCGCCCGACTGCGAGATCACCAGCACGAGCTGGCGCGGATTCGGCACCGACTCGCGGTAGCGGTATTCGCTCGCGATCTCGACCTGGGTCGGGATCTTCGCGATCGATTCGAGCCAGTACTTCGCGGTGAGGCCCGAGTAGTAGCTCGTGCCGCACGCGAGGATCAGCAGGCTGTCGATGTCCGCGAACGCGGCGGGAGCCGCCTCGCCGAACAGCGTCGCGTCGAACGCGTCGGCTTGCGGCACCGTGTCGCTGATCGCGCGCGGCTGCTCGAAGATTTCCTTCTGCATGAAGTGGCGATACGGGCCGAGCTCGACCGCGCCGCCGTACGCGCTGACCACGCGGATCTCGCGCTGCGCGAGCGCGCCGTGGCGGTCGACGATCTTCACGCCGTCGAGCGACAGCTCGCACACGTCGCCTTCCTCGAGGAACGTGAAGCGGTCGGTGCTGCCGGCCAGCGCGAGTGCGTCGGAGGCGAGGAAGTTCTCGCCGTCGCCGTGGCCGACGACGAGCGGCGAACCCTGGCGCGCGCCGACGACGGTGTGCGGCTGGTCCTTGTGCGTCACCGCGATCGCATACGCGCCGTGCAGCTGCTGCACGGCCTCGCGCACGGCTTCGAAGAGGTCGCCGCGATACAGGCTGTGCACGAGGTGCGCGATGACTTCGGTGTCGGTCTGCGACACGAACTCGTAGCCCTTCGCGCGCAGCGCGTCGCGCAGCGACTCGAAGTTCTCGATGATGCCGTTGTGCACCAGCGCGAGCGCGTTCGACGAGAAGATCGGGTGCGCATTGTGCGTGACGGGCGCGCCGTGCGTGGCCCAGCGCGTGTGCGCGACGCCGGTGGCGCCTTCGAGGTTCGATTCGCGCACCTGCGCGTCGAGGTCGGCGACGCGTGCGACGCTGCGCGCGCGCTTCGGCGCATCCGGCTCGAGCACGGCGACGCCGCACGAATCGTAGCCACGGTATTCGAGGCGCCGCAATCCTTCGATCAGCACCGGAACGATATTACGCTGCGCAACTGCGCCGACAATGCCGCACATGAAAATCTACCCTCTATATGGATGACGGGCGCCGCGCGGCGCCCGCAAGACATCAATTTTTCTTCTTGACCGGGCGGACGTAGCCGCTCTTCGCGGTCTGCGTCTTCTCGTTCAATGCGAGGACGCCTTCCGCGACGTCCTTCCAGATCGTCGTGCCGGCCGCGATCGTCACGCCGCGGCCGACGCGCACCGGCGCGACGAGCTGCGTGTCGGAGCCGACGAACACGTCGTCCTCGATCACGGTGCGGAACTTGTTCGCGCCGTCGTAGTTGCAGGTGATCGTGCCCGCGCCGATGTTCACGCGCGCGCCGATGTCGGCGTCGCCGATGTAGGTGAGGTGGTTCGCCTTCGAGCCGTGGCCGAGCACCGCGTTCTTCACCTCGACGAAGTTGCCGACGTGCGCTTCGTCCGCGAGCTGCGCGCCCGGACGCAGCCGCGCGTACGGGCCGATCACGGTGTTCGCGCCGAGCTCGGCGCCGTCGATGTGCGTGAATGCGTCGATGCGCGTGCCCGCGCCGATCGACGCGTTGCGGATCACGCAGTTCGCGCCGATCGTCACGTTGTCGGCGAGCGTCACGTTGCCTTCGAACACGCAGTTCACGTCGATCGACACGTCGCGGCCGCAGCGCAGCGTGCCGCGCACGTCGAGCCGCGCCGGATCGGCGAGCGTGACGCCGTCGGCGAGCAGCGCATCGGCGACGTTGCGCTGATGGATGCGCTCGAGCTCCGCGAGCTGCGCCTTGCTGTTCACGCCGAGCGTTTCCCATTCGTCGTCGGGCTGCGCCGTGACGATCTCGAAGCCGGCCTCGATCGCGAGCTCGACGACGTCGGTCAGGTAGTACTCGCCCTGCGCGTTCTCGTTCTTCAGCGCACCGAGCCACATCGACAGCTGCGCGGTGGGCGTGACGATGATGCCGGTGTTGATTTCGGCGATCTTCAATTGCTCGGGCGATGCGTCCTTCTGCTCGACGATGCGCGTGACGAAGCCCGACGCGTCGCGCACGATGCGGCCGTAGCCGGTCGGGTCGTCCAGCGTGACGGTGAGAATGCCGTAGCGGCCGTCGCGCGCGGCGTCGACGAGGCGCCGCAGCGTCGACGCGCGCGTGAGCGGCACGTCGCCGTACAGCACCAGCGTCGGTTGCGCGGGATCGAGCAGCGGCAGCGCCTGGCGCACCGCGTGGCCGGTGCCGAGCTGCTCGGCCTGCACCGCGAACTGGACGTCGGGCGCGGCGACGGCGGCCTGGACCTGCTCGGCGCCATGGCCGACCACGACGACGAGCCGCGACGGCTGCAGCGTGCGCGCGGTGGCGATGACATGGGAAAGGAGCGGCCTGCCGGCCAGGGGATGGAGCACTTTCGGCAGCGCGGAACGCATGCGCTTGCCGGTGCCTGCCGCCAAAATCACGATATTCATGGCGCCAGCTTGTCAGAGGAGTTCGAAGCCGTCCATTTTAGCATGCGGCCCCCGTCGTTCCGGGCCTGTCGCGACGGGGCGACAGCGCCGGAACGAGGCCGCGGCCCCGGTTCCGGCGGGCGTTCGGGCCCTGCTTACAGGTCGTCGAACTGGACGATCGAGATCGGCTTCGCGGCGCCCGGCGCGGCGCTCTCCTCGCCGGATGCGCACGGCTCCTCGTCGAACGCGATGTCGCCCTGCGGATCGGCCTCGCCGGTCGCGCGCAGCGATGCGAACGGGAACAGTCCGGTGTCCATCAGGTGCGACGGCACGACGTTCGCGAGCGCGCTGAACATGTTGTCGACGCGGCCCGGGAAGCGCTTGTCCCATTCGCGGATCAGCGCCTTCATTTCCGCGCGCTTCAGGTTCGGCTGGCTGCCGCACAGATTGCACGGGATGATCGGGAACTCGCGCAACTCCGCGTATTTCTCGAGATCGGTTTCCTTCACGTACGCGAGCGGCCGGATCACGACGTTCCTGCCGTCGTCCGACTGCAGCTTCGGCGGCATGCCCTTCAGCTTGCCGCCGTAGAACATGTTGAGCAGCAGCGTCTGCAGGATGTCGTCGCGGTGGTGGCCGAGCGCGATCTTGGTCGCGCCGAGCTCGCCGGCCACGCGGTACAGGATCCCGCGGCGCAGTCGCGAGCACAGCGAGCAGGTCGTCTTGCCTTCGGGCACGAGCCGCTTGACGATGCTGTAGGTGTCCTGGTTCTCGATGTGGAACGGCACGCCGACCTGCGTCAGGTACTCGGGCAGCACGTGTTCCGGGAAGCCGGGCTGCTTCTGGTCGAGGTTGACCGCGACGATGTCGAAATCGATCGGCGCGCGCTCGCGCAGGCGCAGCAGCACGTCGAGCATCGCGTAGCTGTCCTTGCCGCCCGACAGGCACACCATCACCTTGTCGCCCTGCTCGATCATGTTGTAGTCGCCGATCGCCTGGCCGACCTGGCGCACGATCCGCTTGAACAGCTTGTTGTTCTCGTACGCTTCCTTCTGCTCGCGGCGCGTCAGCGCGCGGCGGCCGGTGTCGGCGGCTTCGATGACGGCCGCGTCGGCCGCCGTGTCATGTGTTTGGGGGGCGTTCATGCGCGCTCCTCGTCCTTGATGCGAAAGACTTCGACGCCGACGGCGTCGCAGTCCGGATAGGCGTCCGGTTTCTCGGTACAGACGCGTACCGCGCGCACGGCGTCGTGCGCCAGCAGGTTCGCGGCGATCGCGTCGCACAGCGTTTCCTGCAGGTGGATGTGGCCGCGCGCCACGCATTGCGCGACGCTCTGCTTCATCAGGTCGTAGTCGACGACTTCATGCAGCCGGTCGTCGACGGGGGTGGACAGCGCGAGCGGCACGAACAGGTCGACGTTGATGACGACGCGCTGCTCGCCGCGCTTCTCGTGTTCGAAGGCCCCGATGTTGATGTGCACCTCGTAGTCGCGCAGGTAGAGCCTGCGGCAGTCCGCGAGGCGGGGGTGCAGGAGAGCGGAAAACATGGTCGTCCCAGTCAAATTGGCGTGCGCGCACGCAAAGCGGCGCGGGCGGCGGCAGTCACGCCGCGCGATCCGCGCAGTTCATTCATTCGGGCCGGCGGCGGGCGGCACCAGGTGCTCGCCGCCGTCGACGGTCAGCGTCGCGCCCGTGACGCCGGGCGCGCTCGCGAGATAGCAGGCCGCCGCCGCGATGTCGTTCGCGTGCGGCGCATGGCCGCGCACGAGCGCCGCGACACGCACCTTCGGCGCGAGCGACAGCGCCAGCGCGGCGGTCGCGCGGTTCAACGCGGCCTGCATCAGCGCATGCGACAGCTGCGCCGGCGCCGGGTGAAACAGGGCCTGATCCAGCACGTGGATCGCGCACGCGCGCAGCGATTCGTCGTCGCGCGCGGCGTCGGGCGTCGCGTCGGCCAGCGCGCGGGCCAGCGCGAGCGGCGCAGTCACGTTGCGCGCGAGCGCGGCCGCGAGCGCTGCGCCGTCCACCGTGTGCGCATCGTCGGTGCCGGCGCATGCGCTCACGAACACCGCACAGGCCGGCCTGCCGAGCGCCGCGCCGCACGCGGCGACGAGCGCGGCCGCGTCGGTTTCAAGGGCCAGGTCGGCGTCGAGCACGGCTGCACGGCGGCCGTGCGCGGCGACTTCGGCGACGAGCGCGTCGGCGGCCGCGCGCGGCGCGCCGGGGCTGCGCTGCAGCGCGACGTCCCAGCCGCGCTGCGCGAATCCGGTCGCGAGCGCACGGCCGAGCGACGCGGCGTCGGCCGCGTTGCCCAGCGCGCCGGCGACGAGCGCGATGCGCGGGGTCGACGTATCGGCTGAAACGGTCATTTACAATGCCGGGATGAACCCGAAAGCTCACGAACCCGCTAGTTTACCTGCTCCCGGCCCTGACGCGCTCGCGCAGTCCGAAACCCTTGCCGCGCAACTGCGCGACGAGATCGCGGCGGCCGGCGGGTGGCTGCCGTTCGACCGCTTCATGGAACGCGCGCTGTATGCGCCCGGCCTCGGCTATTACAGCGGCGGCGCACGCAAGTTCGGCCGCCGCGCCGACGACGGCAGCGACTTCGTGACGGCCCCCGAATTGTCGCCGCTGTTCGCGCAGACGCTCGCGAATCCCGTTGCCCAGGCGCTCGCGGCAAGCGGCACGCGGCGCGTGATGGAGTTCGGCGCGGGCACGGGCAAGCTCGCGGCCGGGCTGCTCGCGGCGCTCGATGCGCTGGGCGTCGAGCTCGACGAGTACCTGATCGTCGACCTGTCCGGCGAGTTGCGCGAACGCCAGCGCGACACGATCGCGGCGGCTGCGCCCGCGCTCGCCGGGAAGGTGCGCTGGCTCGACGCGCTGCCGGAGCGCTTCGACGGGGTCGTGGTCGGCAACGAGGTGCTCGACGCGATGCCGGTGCGCCTGTTCGCGAAGACGGACGGCGCGTGGCTCGAGCGCGGCGTCGCGCTGGATGCGCGGCACGCGTTCGTGTACGACGACCGGCCCGCCGCCGCGGCCGGCCTGCCGCCGGTGCTCGCGACGCTCGACGTCGACGACGGCTATGTGACCGAGACGCACGAAGCCGCGCTGGCGTTCACGCGCACCGTGTGCACGATGCTCGGGCGCGGCGCGGTGCTGCTGGTCGACTACGGTTTCCCCGCGCACGAGTACTACCATCCGCAGCGCGACCGCGGCACGCTGATGTGCCACTACCGCCACCACGCGCATGACGACGCATTCCTGTACCCGGGGCTGCAGGACATCACCGCGCACGTCGAATTCACCGGCATCTACGACGCGGGTGTCGCGACCGGCGCGGACCTCCTCGGCTACACGTCGCAGGCGCGGTTCCTGTTGAACGCCGGCATCACCGACGCGCTGGCCGCGATCGATCCGTCCGACATCCACCAGTTCCTGCCTGCGGCGAACGCGGTGCAGAAGCTGATCTCGGAAGCCGAGATGGGCGAGCTGTTCAAGGTGATCGCATTCTCGCGCGGGATCGACGGCACGCTCGACGCGTTCGCGCGCGGCGACCGCTCGCACGCGCTCTGACGGGAGCCGGGATGCTGCGCTGGCTGATGGCGTCGTTCGTCGCGGTGATGATCCTGACGCGCTGCTGGCCGTGGCTCGGCAAGTTCGGCATCGGACGGATGCCGGGCGACGTCACGCTGACGCTCGGCGGGCGGCGCTACCCGTTCCCGTTCATGTCGACGCTCGTGCTGACGATGCTGGTGTCGATGGTCGCGCGGCTGCTCTGAGCTGCGCCGAATGCGGCGGCGCGCCGCAGCCGGGCCGCGGCGCGCGCGTGATGGTTCCGCGCGTTACGGTTCGCGCTTCACGGTTCGCGCGTCAAAGTTCGATTTCGCCGAGGATCCGGTGCGCGAGCGCCTTCGCTTCGTCGAACGCCTCTTCCTCGCTCGGACTCGTCGTGTGGACGTCGTAGCGCATGTTCTCCGTCTCGTCGCCGTCGTCCCGGGCGAGGATCACGTAACCCTGGAACTGTCCGTTGGCGGCGTGCTGCGTATGCGCCTTGGCCGTGTAGATGCCCTTCGTGAACGTGTTCGTGTCCATCGTGCCTCTCCCGCAATAGGACACTTCATCGTAGCACTGCGGCGCAGCATGTACAGCGCCGCGAATCGGCGACCGATCAGCGCGCCGTCATCGTCCCGTCACCGTTCGAGCAGCGCGACGACCTCGTCGAGCGTCGGCGCGTGCGCGCCCGTATGCCGGCACGCGGCAGCGCCCGCCGCGAGCGCGAACGCGAGATGCTCGCGCCACGACCGCTGCGGCGCGGCCATCAGGCTGAACAGCATGCCGCCGATCGATGCGTCGCCCGCGCCGACGGTGTCGACCACCTCGACGCGCGGCGGGCTGGCCTCGAATACCTCGCCGTCCGCGTAAAGCGTCGCCGCCTGCGCGCCGCGCGTGACGAGCACGGCCGCGCGCGGATTCAGCGCGCGCACCGCGGCCACCGCATCGGGGCCGTCGCCGCCGAACAGGTGGCGCAGGTCCTCGTCGGACACCTTGATCAGGTCGGCGAGCGCGGCCATCTTCTCGAGCGTCGGCCGGTACGCGGCCGTCATCAGGTTCCGGTAGTTCGGATCGAAGCTGATCTTCACGCCGCGCGCGTGCAGGTCGGCCGCGAGCGCGATGAGCGTGCTCGCGAGCGGTTCGCGCACGAGGCTGATGCAGCCGAAGTGCGCCCACTTCACGTGGGCGGCCCAGCCGGCCGGCAATTTCGCCGGATCGAACGCGAGATCCGCGCTCGCTTCGCCGATGAAGAAGTACGCGGGCGGCCGCGTCTCGTGGACGATCGCGAGCAGCGGCGCACGCGGCACCCGCTGCAGGAAGCGCAGGTCGAGGCCGGCGGCCTCGCTCGTGCGCCACAGCACGTCGGAGAAGCAGTCCTCGCCGATCGAGCCGGCGAGCGCGCTCGGCACGCCGAGGCGTGCGACCGCGCGCGCGACGTTCCAGCCGGCGCCGCCCGGCACCGAGGTCCATTGTGCGTCGCCCGCGCGCACCATGTCGGTCAGGATGTCGCCCGCCGACACGAAGGCCGGAAAGGTGGCGCCGCTCATTGCGTCGGCTCGCTGCGCGACGCGCGCGCGAGGGTCGCGAGCACGTCGTAGCATGCGCCCATCGTGTGATAGTCGGTCTTGCCGGCCGGGCTCTTCTCGTCGCTGTACTTGCGGTTGTCGCAGGTAAGGATGCGGAACCACGCGCCGTAGCGGTGATCGACGAAATGCGCCCAGCTGTAGCGCCAGATCTCGTCGTACCAGTCCCAGAAGCGCTCGCTGCCGGTGCGCGCGCCGAGCATCGCGGCCGCCGCGAAGGTTTCCGCCTGCACCCAGAAGTACTTGTTGTGGTCGCAGATCGTGAAGTCGGGGCCGAAGCCGTAGCAGAGCCCGCCGTGATCGGCGTCCCACGCATGCGCGAGCGCCGCGTCGAACAGCTCGGTCGCGCGCGGCACGAGCCAGTCGAGCGGGCGGTGCCGCTCCAGGATCAGCAGCAGCTTCGCCCATTCGGTCTGGTGCCCGGGCTGGAAGCCCCACGGACGGAAGATGTTCGAACTGTCTTCCTTGTTGTAGTCCCAGTCGACCGACCAGTCCGCGTGATAGTGCTCCCACACGAGGCCGCCCGACAGCGCGGCCTGGCGCTGCGTGATGTGGGTCGCGAGCTTTTCCGCGCGATCGAGATAGGTGAGATGGCCCGTCGCCTCGTACGCCGCGAGCAGCGCTTCCGTCATGTGCATGTTCGCGTTCTGGCCGCGGTACGACGACACGTTCCAGTTCGGTGTCGCATCGTCCGCGTAGAGGCCCGCGGCCGGATCCCAGAAGCGGTGCTCGGCGAGCTCGTAGGTCGACGCGATCAGCGCGCGCGCTTCGTCGATGCCGGCCATCGTCGCGTGCGCGGCGGCGAGCAGCACGAATGCGAGCCCGTAGCAGTGGCGCGTGCCGTCGAGCGTCGCGCGTTTCGCGCCGTCGCGCCAGTCGAGTTCCCAGTCGTAGCCCTGCAGCGTTTCGTCCCAGTGCGCATCGCGCAGGAAGCGCAGCCCGTGGCGCGCGTACTCGAGATGGCGCGGATCGCCGAAATGCCGGTAGGCCATCGCGTAGTTGAAGACGAACCGGCAACTGCTGACCAGGTGCCGCGACGTGCGGTTGTAGACGCTGCCGTCGTCGCGGAAGTAATGGTAGAAGCCGCCCGTCGGGTCGAGCACGTTCGGCGCGTAGAAGCGCAGCGTGTCCTCGACGTGCGACAGCAGGAACGACGGATCGCGGAAGCTCGCGACGAACGGTGCCGCTTGCGTGTGGGCGGCCGGCGCGGCCGTGCGGGATTGGACCGGGGGCATGTTCATGATTCGGTGACCGTGGCGGTATCGAGTGCCGGTGAGCCGGCGGGCTGGCTGCTGGCCCGTACGATCAGTTCGACGGGCAAGGAGATCTCGGTGCGCTCGGGCGCTTCCGCGAGCAGCAGTTCGACGCCGCGGCGGCCGAGCGCTTCCTTGTCGACGGCGAGCGTCGTGAGCGGCGGGTTCGCGTGCGCGGCGGCCGGGATATCGTCGAAGCCGACGATCGCGATGTCTTCCGGAATCCGCACGCCGCGCGCGATGCACACGCGCTGCGCGGCGAGCGCGGCGGCGTCGTTGTATGCGAATACGGCGTCCGGGCGCGGGCCGGGCGCGTCGAGCAGCTGCTGCATCGCGCGCGCGGCGCCGGTGTCGGGGTCGAGCCCGGCGTCGATCGTCACTTCGTATGCGGGATCGAACAGCCGCCCGGCCTCGAAGAACGCGCGGCGGTAGCCGATTGCACGCTGCGCGATGCTGAAGTGCGCGGCCGAGCCGCCGATGAATGCAATCCGCGAGCGGCCGATGGCGAGCAGGTGGCGCATCGCGAGCGCCGCGCCCGTCGCGTTGTCGATGTTCACCGAGCGCAGGCCGGGCGCCCACAGGTCGATCAGCACGAGCGGCCGGCCGGTCGCGGCGAGCGCCTCGATCGTCTCGGGCTCGATGAAGCCGGCCACGGCGATCGCGTCGGGCGCGTGCGGGCGCATCTGGCGCAGCACGTCGTCGTTCGGGCCGACCGTGAGCAGCGTCGGCACGATGCCGCGCTCGCGGCATGCATCCTCGACGCCGTGCAGCACGTGCGAGAAAAACGGGCTGGCGGGAAAGCGGTTGTGCTGGCGATGCAGCAGGAAGGTGAGCCGGCGCACGCGCGGGCGCAACTGGGCCGGGTCGTAGCCGAGCCGCTGCGCGATCTCGACGATGCGCGCCCGCGTGGCCTCCGACAGGCCCGGCTGGTTTTTCAGCGCGCGCGAGACGGTGCCGATCGAGACTTCTGCCGCCCGCGCCACGTCGCGAATGGTCGTGCCCATCGTTCGGGATCCGGTTTGTTTAGGGTGATGGCGATTGTATAGTAAAACGCAGCGCCAAATTCGGGCCGGATAACCGGGGAATACCCGGAAATAGCGGGTTTTTACGCGCTAATCTGCGAAAACGACGTTACTAAAAATACTAAACAAAACGCGGAAAAGGCAAGGTGATCGCGTGAGCGCGAGATGTCGGAGTAGCGCGAGGTGCGCATGTTCGGTTGCCCGGTCCGCGCGGGGGCTGGCGGAGCGGGAGGGATGAAGGGGCGGGAGGCGAGAAGACGAGAAGGCGAAGGCGAGAAGGCGGGAAGGCGGGAAGGCGGGAAGGCGAGAAGGCGGGAAGGCGGGAAGGCGGGAAGGCGGGAAGGCGGGAAGGCGGGAAGGCGGGAAGGCGGGAAGGCGGGAAGGCGGGAAGGCGGGAAGGCGGGAAGGCGGGAAGGCGGGAAGGCGAGAAACCGAGAAGCCGAGAAGCCGAGAAGCCGAGAAGCCGAGAAGCCGAGAACGCACGAGCGGCGGAAGCGGCCGACGCCGGTCGGTGCCCTGGAACCGCCCAAGCACGCGACACCCTCGTCGCCGCCATCCGCGCCGGCTGGCAGCGCGCTTGCGCCCCCGGCCACTCCCGCCGATTCAGCCCGCCGCCGCCTGCGGCGGCCCGCCGCGATCGCGCAGCGCCGCGCGGCCCGCATCGAGATCGACGACCGCGAGCCCGCCCGGCTGCTGTTTCGCGCGCCGCTTCGCGAGCGCCGCGACCGACGCGATCTCGTCGCTGCCGTAGCGCATCGCGCCGTTCGCGCCCGCCGGCACGCCCACCACGCCGATCGCCATCGTCACGAAGCCGAAGAACGCGGGGTTGCCGTGCCGGTCCTCGCCGCGCAGCCCGCCCACGAGCCGGTCGGCCTGCGTGTAGAAACGCTGCGCGCCTTCGTTGAAGCGCGCGATCGCGTCGGCTGCGCGCGCGTGCCAGTCGTCGCGCTGGAACAGCACGAGGAAATCGTCGCCGCCGACGTGCCCGAGAAAGTCGCGCTGCGGATCGCACACGCCGGCCAGCACCGTCGCCGCGAACTTCAGCACTTCGTCGCCCTGCCAGTAGCCGTACTGGTCGTTGAACGGCTTGAACTGGTTCAGATCGACGTAGCATGCGTGGAAGCCGGCGTCGCGCGCCAGCAGGCGCTCGATGTGCGCGCTGATCGGGATGTTGCCGGGCAGGAACGTCAGCGGATTCGCATAGCGCGCGGCCTCGATGCGCATCTCGGTCACCGCGCGCACGAGGCTCTCGCCGGTGCCGAGCCCGACGTAGCGGCCGTGCTCGGTGATCACGAAGCCGTCCGCGAGGTAGCGCTGGTCGTGGCTCGCGAGCAGCATCGCGAGCTGCTCGACCGTCGTCGCGTTGTCGATCATCAGCGGCGCGTCGTTCGCGAACTGCAGGCACGGCTTCTTTCCGAACACCTCGCGGTGGTACGGCAGCGTGAAGCGGTCGATGAAGCCGCGCCGGTTCACGAGCGCGACCGGCCGCCCGCGCTCGACGAGCGCGACGGCATGCAGCGCCGGCATCCGGTTGAACAGGTCGAGCACGTCGTTGTTGGTGGCATCCAGCGGCAGCGCCGGCGCCGGGACGAGCATCTTCGCGGCGATCGTGCCGCTCGGCCGCGCGGTGCGCGTCGCGCCGGGGAACACCGCGATGTGCGGCGTGCGGATGGCGTCGCGCGCGGCCTGCGCGACGACCGGCGACGGATGCGCGTCCGGCCGGCCGAGCAGGAAGCCCTGCACGCAGCAGATGCCCATGTCGCGCACGACGATCAGGTCGCACTCGTTTTCGATGCCTTCCGCGATCAGCTTCGCGCCGCTCGCGTGCGCGAAGTGCTGCATCGCCCTGACTGCCTCGAACTTGAGCCGGTCGCGCGCGATGTCGTGAATGAAGAAGCGGTCGATCTTCACGACGTCCGGGTGCAGGCGCAGCCACAGGTTCATGCTCGCGTTCGCGGTGCCGTAGTCGTCGAGCGCGAACTGAATGCCGGCGTCGCGCAGCGACGCGACTGCCGGCCCGATGCGCGTGACGTCCGGCATCGCGGTCTGCTCGGTCAGCTCGATCACGATGCGCTCCGTGCCGACCCGCGCGCGACCGAGCAGTTGCCGCGCACGCTCGCGTTCGCGTGCGAGTTGCAGGATCGTGCCCGCGCTGAAGTTGAGGAACAGCTTGCCGTCGCAACCGAGGGCGGCGAACGCGTCGAGGCAGGTGAGGGCGGCCGCCTGTTCGAGCGCGATGGTCGCGCCGTCGCGGGCGGCCTGCGCGAACAACGCGGCCGGCGGCTCGAGCTCGGTGCCGCGCGGGCCGCGGATCAGGCCTTCGTAGCCGACGACCGTGCCCGAGGCGAGGTCGACGATCGGCTGGAACACGGCCGCGAGCGCACGCTCCGCGATCAGGCGCGTGGTGGGGGCGACGGACGAGTCGGGATGGGGCGCGGGCATGGCGAGGGAGCCGAGGCGACGGGACGCCCGAATTTAACGGCATCGCGCGTGAAGAATTGAATGAAGATTTCGTGACACGATGCACGCCGATGGTGCATGAGTCGCCCGGTGGCGAGCGGCGAGCGGCGCCGAAGGCGGAGAAGGCGGAGAAGGCGGAGAAGGCGGAGAAGACGGAGAAGGCGGAGAAGGCGGAGAAGGCGGAGAAGGCGGAGAAGGCGGAGAACGGAGAAGGCGGAGAACGGAGAAGGCGGAGAACGGAGAAGGCGCAGAAAGCGCAGAAAGCGCAGAAAGCACCAAACCAGAAGGAATCAGGAAGCGGAACCAGAACGACGCCAATACCCGCGCGCGGCCAGCCACGCCGGCCGCGCAGCCGCGCTCAGCGCTTGCCCGCGCTCAGCGCCTCGCGTGCGCGTGCGGTGTCGGCCGCGCCCTCGTCGCCGTCACGCTCGCCGCGCATGTCGCGCGCGCCCCAGCGCTGCGCGAGCGCCGCGCACGCCATCAGCTGGATCTGGTGGAACAGCATCAGCGGCAGCACGATCGCGCCGACCGCCTGCGCGGAGAAAATCACCTTCGCCATCGGCACGCCGGCCGCGAGGCTCTTCTTCGAGCCGCAGAAGATGATCGTGATCTGGTCGGCGCGGTTGAAGCCGAGCCGCTTGCTGACGAACGTGGTCAGCACCAGCGCGATCACCAGCAGCACGACGTTGACGACCAGCAGGCCGCCGAGCGCGCGCGCCGGAATCTGGTGCCACAGCCCCTGGTTCACGGCCTCGCTGAACGCGACGTAGACGACGAGCAGGATCGAGCCCTGGTCGACGAAGCGCAGCACGCCGCGATTGCGTTCGATCCAGCGGCCGATCACCGGCCGCAGCAGCTGGCCGGCGATGAACGGCACGAGCAGCTGCATCACGATGCTGCCGACCGTGCTCCACGGCGACGCGGCCGCGGCCGACTGCGACGTGATCATCAGCCCGACGAGTGCCGGCGTCACGAAGATCCCGAGCAGGCTCGACGCGGACGCCGCGCACACGGCGGCCGGCACGTTGCCCTTGGCGATCGACGTGAACGCGATCGACGACTGGACCGTCGACGGCAGCGTGCACAGAAACAGCACGCCGGCGTAGAGCGCCGGCGTGACGAGCGGCTGCAGCACGGGCTTCAGCGCGAGGCCGAGCAGCGGGAACAGCGCGAACGTGCTGAGCAGCACGACCGCATGCAGCCGCCAGTGGGTCGCGCCCGCGACGACGGCTTCGCGCGACAGCTTCGCGCCGTGCAGGAAGAACAGCAGGCCGACCGCGACGTTGGTCGCCCAATTGAATGCATGGGCGGCCGGGCCGCGGCACGGCAGCAGGCTCGCGAGCACGACGGTGCCGACGAGCGCGAGCGTGAAGTTGTCGGGAAGGAAACGGGGACGGGCCATCGGGAAACTCGATTCGGAAACGGCAGGCGCGCGCGTCGCGCGCGAAGCCGATATTGTCCCGGTTGACCATTCAATACACAAATTCATTGTGCGAATCGATTGATGAATCACCTGCATCCAAAGGCCGTGCCGGCGACGGGCAGCCGATGCGCACAATGGCAGAAGAATGTTCTGCCGCGATTGCGCCCTGAAGTGAAAAAACCTAGCAGTAACATGGTGTTACACCGATGCCCGCGACCTAACACTTTTTGGCTCGACACCGTTTCGGGGCGCTCATAAATTACTGCTGAAAGGCTTGCGTCGGCCGGCAACACCCGGCGGCGAGCGGCAACAGGCACTGAATGATGACGGAACGGGTGAAACTGAAGGTCGGACGATGGGTGGCAGGCGTGCTCGGCGCACTGCTGATGCCGCTCGCGCTCGCGCAGCCGCCGCACGGCGGCCAGGCGTTCGGCGGCGGCCAGGGCTTCGGTCACGGTTTCGGTGGCGGCGACATGCGCGCGTTCGGCCAGCCGGCCGGCAACGCGCCGGTGTGGCGCCGGGCGCTGCCGCCGGGCGGTGCGCGTACCGGCGGCGTGAGCGGCTACGGTTCCCGCTGGGGGCTGCGGCCGACGCCGTCCTACGGCCATTACGCCGCGCAAAGCCCGTATCGCCCGATCAGCGCGGACTCCCGCCAGATGCCGCGTCCGCCGGGCGGCGGCAACGTGCCGCTGCGAGCCGGCTCGATCCGCGCCGACGTCGCGCGCTACAACGAGGAGCGCGGCGGCCGCCCGATGCCGCCCCCTCGCGCACAGGAAGAACCTTCCCGCTCGCCGTTTTTCTCCCCGTTCTACCGAAACTGAACGCCTCGCGCGTTCGCCCTGCCGGCTGTGATGCGAATTCGCCACAGTCGCGCGCAGATTTCCGCTGATTTTCCCGTCGCATTGCGCTATCTTTCGCGCCCGGTACGCGCGCGCCGGCGGCCTGCCCGTCGCGTGAGCGCTCCGCGCGGGGCCGCTGCGGCGCGCCTGGCCACAGGCCGATTCAGCGAAGTTAATGCCGCCGCTATACCCGCAATAAGTGTGCGCAATTTTGACCGGACGAATGATCCGTAAAGATGGCTGCGCCCCATACGACGCAAGCAATCGGCTCAAAAAAACAACGCTCGCGCCACTTATCGACACTTCGACAAATCCTGGAGATCCCATGAAAGCATTCGCTCGCCGTGCGTCGCGCACGTCCGTCAAGCTAATCGCCGCGGCCGCCTGCGTGGCGGCAACGGCACCCGTCCACGCGCAATCGAGCGTCTCGCTCTACGGTCAGGTCGACGAATGGATCGGCGCCACCAAGTTCCCGGGCGGCGATCGCGCATGGAACGTGTCGGGCGGCGGGATGTCGACCTCTTACTGGGGCCTGCACGGCGCGGAGGATCTCGGCGACGGCTACAAGGCGATCTTCACGCTGGAGAGCTTCTTCCGTGCGCAGAACGGCCAGTTCGGCCGCTTCCAGGGCGACACGTTCTTCGCGCGCAACGCGTACGTCGGCGTCAGCTCGCCGTACGGCACGGTGACGGCAGGCCGCCTGACGACGCACCTGTTCCTGTCGACGATCCTGTTCAACCCGTTCTACGACTCGTACACGTTCTCGCCGATGGTGTACCACGTGTTCCTCGGCCTCGGCACGTTCCCGACCTATCCGAGCGACCAGGGCGCGGTCGGCGATTCGGGCTGGAACAACGCGCTGTCGTACACGTCGCCTTCGTTCGGTGGCCTGAATTTCGGGGCGATGTACGCGCTCGGCAACACGGCCGGCGACAACCGCTCGAAGAAGTGGAGCGCGCAGTTCAACTACGCGAACGGCCCGTTCGCGGCGACCGCCGTCTACCAGTACGTGAACTTCAACAACGGCCCGCAGGACCTGAGCTCGCTCGTGACCGGCATGAAGAGCCAGGGCATCGGGCTGGTCGGCGCGACCTACGACCTGAAGTACGTGAAGCTGTTCGGCCAGTACATGTATACGAAGAACGACCAGGTCGCCGGCAGCTGGCACGTGAACACCGCGCAGGGCGGCGTGTCGGTGCCGCTCGGCGTCGGCAACGCGATGGCGTCGTATGCATACTCGCGCGATGGCGGCGGCCTCGACCAGACGCGCCAGACCTGGGCCGTCGGCTACGACTACCCGCTGTCCAAGCGCACCGACGTCTATGCTGCGTACATGAACGACCACATCAGCGGCCTGTCGAGCGGCAACACGTTCGGCGCAGGCATCCGCGCGAAGTTCTGACGATCTGCGTGCCGCACACGCGCGCATCGCGTGTCCGGCCTGCCGGCTTGCAGCCCCGAAACGGCGCCGCTTCACGCGGCGCCGTTTTGCCTTTGTTGACCTTTTTGTTTCCTCGCCTTTGTTACCCTATCTCGTAATTGCATGATTCCCAGGAATTGCGAGCTAGTTCGATGGATACCCTCGTCAGCATGAATGTGTTTCGCTACGTCGTCGAAGTGGGCAGCTTCGTCGGCGCGGCGGAGCGCATGCAGATGTCGGCCGCGATGGCGAGCAAGCACGTGATGCATCTCGAGCAGCAGCTCGGCGCGCGGCTGCTGCATCGCACGACCCGACGCGTCGCGCCGACCGAGGCGGGACGCGAATACTACGAGCGCCTCGTGCAGGCGCTGTCGGAACTCGACGAGGCCGGACAGGCGGTCGGCGCCGCCAGCGTCGTGCCGCAGGGCCGCCTGCGCGTGACGTCGCTGTCCGCGTTCGGCTTGCGGCACGTAATGCAGGCGGTCACCGATTATGCGGGTCGGTTCCCGGACGTGACCGTCGACATGACGCTGTCCGATCGCGTGGTCGACCTGATCGAGGAAGGCTACGACGTCGCGGTGCGCGCGGCGCCGAACGGACTGAAATCGTCGTCGCTGGTCGCGCGGCAGATCGCGACCGCGCACATCCTGCTGGTCGCGTCGCCCGAGTATCTCGAGAAGCACGGCACGCCGCGGGCGATTGCCGATCTCGCGCACCACAACTACCTGCGCCGCGATTCGAATTCGACGATGCTCGATTCGCTCGTGATCGATGCGGCCGCCGCGTCGCGGGTGAACCTGAACGGCAACCTGATCGTGAACCATCTCGAGGGGCTGCGTGCGGCCGTGCTCGCGGGCGCGGGCATCGCGCTGCTCGGCACCGAGGTGATCGGCGACGACATCGAATCCGGCCGGCTCGTGCCGGTGCTGCTCGACTCGGTGCCGCCGCACGAGGCGCCGATCTATGCGGTGTATGCGAGCCGCCGCCACGTGTCCGCGAAGGTGCGCTCGTTCGTCGACTTTCTCGCCGCACGCTTCGAAGGGCAGTCGCTGTGCCCGTCGATCGAAGCGCGCCTGCGCGTGTTGCCGATCGCGCGAATCAAGCGCGCCTGAGGCCGCCGACACGGCTCGATCGGACGAAAAAAAGCGCGAACCATTGCGGTTCGCGCTTTTTCGTTTTCGGGCGCGGCCTGCGCGGCGGCCGGGCAACCCGCCGCCGCTCGCGTCAGCGCGCGATGCCCAGGCGCGCCTTCGCTTCGTCGTACTCGCGCTTGAGGCGCTCGACGAGCGCACCGACGCTCGGCAGGTCGTCCATCAGGCCGACGCCCTGGCCGGCACCCCAGATGTCCTTCCACGCCTTCGCCTTGTCGCCGCCGAAATTCATCTTCGACTTGTCCGATTCCGGCAGCGCGTCCGGATCGAGTCCGGCCTTCTCGATGCTCTCGCGGATGTAGTTGCCGTGCACGCCGGTGAAGAGGTTCGTGTAGATGATGTCGGACGATTTCGCGTTGAGGATCGCATGCTTGTAGTCCTCGACCGCGTGCGCTTCCTGCGTCGCGATGAAGCGCGTGCCCATGTACGCGAGATCGGCGCCCATCGCCTGCGCGGCGAGGATCGAGCCGCCGTTCGCGATCGAGCCGGACAGCACGATCGGACCGTCGAACATCTTGCGCACTTCGCCGACGAGCGCGAACGGCGACGTCGTGCCCGCGTGGCCGCCGGCGCCGGCCGCGACGAGGATCAGCCCGTCGACGCCGGCCTCGAGCGCCTTCTGCGCGTGGCGCAGGTTGATCACGTCGTGCAGCACGATGCCGCCGTAGCTGTGCACCGCGTCAACGATTTCGCGCGCCGGCGCGCGCAGGCTCGTGATGAAGATCGGCACCTTGTGCTCGACGCACACGCGCACGTCGTGTTCGAGCCGCACGTTCGACTGATGGACGATCTGGTTGACCGCGATCGGGCCGATCACCGCATCCGGATGCTTCGCCTTGTGATCGGCGAGCTCGGCCTGGATCTGCGTGAGCCATTCGTCGAGCAGTTCGGCAGGACGGGCGTTGAGCGCGGGAAATGATCCGACGATACCCGCCTTGCACTGCGCGAGCACGAGTTCGGGATAGCTGACGATGAACATCGGCGACGCGATGACGGGCAGCGTCAGGTTCTGCAGGACGGCGGGCAATGCCATGTGATGTCTCCAGTCTCGAGGGGCGGCCGGATGCGGCGCGGGCGCGCCGATGCCGGCATCAATGCTTGGCGGTCGAACGATGCTTCGAGTGTAGCCGTGCAGCGATGCGCTCATATTAATACGAACGGTCGTGCGATTCTACGCGAGCTTAGCAAACGGCGCGGCATGTCCACAATCGAGTGAGTGCTCTCGTTCTACGCATTCGGGCATCTGGCGCGCGCAGCGCCCGGCCGTGCGCTCCTACAATAGCCGCCATAACAAACCAACGAGAAACAAACCATGTCGTTTGAGGCGTTTGCACCGTTTCGCGTGATGGTGCAGGACACCGACATCTTCGGTGTCAAAGGAGGCGCGGGGCCGCCGCTTCTGCTGCTGCACGGCCATCCGCAGACCCACATGATCTGGCATCGCGTCGCCGCGACGCTGGCGAATCATTTCACGGTGATCGCGACCGACCTGCGCGGCTACGGGGCGTCGGGCAAGCCGCCGAGCGATGCGCGGCATGCGCCGTATTCGAAACGCGCGATGGCGGCCGACCAGGTCGCCGTGATGCGGCATTTCGGCTTCGAGCAATTCCACGTGTGCGCGCACGATCGCGGCGCGCGCGTCGCGCACCGGCTAGCGCTCGATCATCCGGCGGCCGTCGAGCGGATGATGCTGCTCGATATCGCGCCGACGCTCGCGATGTACGAGCAAACCGATCGCGCGTTCGCGACCGCGTATTTCCACTGGTTCTTCCTGATCCAGCCGGCACCGTTGCCCGAGACGCTGATCGAAGGCCGCACCGACGCGTACATCGAGCGCGTGATGGGCAACCGGTCCGCCGGGCTCGCGCCGTTCGCGCCGCAGGCGCTCGACGCGTATCGCGACGCGCTCGCGCAGCCGGGCGCGGTGCATGCGATGTGCGAGGATTACCGCGCGTCGGCGACGATCGATCTCGAACACGACCGCGCGGATCTCGAGCGCGGCAACAAGGTCGCGTGCCCGCTGCGCGTGCTGTGGGGCGAAAACGGGATCGTCGGACGCTGCTTCGATCCGCTCGCTGAATGGCGGCGCGTCGCGCGCGACGTCAGCGGCCGCGCGCTCGACTGCGGCCATTACATTCCGGAGGAGGCGCCCGTCGCGCTGATCGACGAGCTGCTCGCGTTCTTCGAGGCGCGCGACGCGGCCGCGTGAGCGGTGCCTGCCGCCGCTTCTAGCGGGTGAGCCTGCCGCGCGGCGGCGGTCAGCGGCGCGCGGCGGCGTCGTCGTCGACCAGCGGCGGCAGGCGGCGCGGCACCGGCGTCGATTTCACGATCGCCGTGCTCGTTTCCGCGCGTTCGGTGACCTTCGCCAGGATGTCGTCGAGGTGCTCGATCGTGCGCAGGTAGAGCCGGCAGATGAAGCAGTCCTCGCCGGTCACCTTGTCGCATTCGACGAATTCCGGAATCCGCCGCAGCACCTCCTCGACCAGATGCAGCTGCCCCGGCAGCGGCTTCACGCGAACGATCGCCTGCAGCGTGTAGCCGAGCGCGCGCGGGTCGAGTTCGACGGTGAAACCCGCGATCACGCCCTGCGCTTCGAGCCGTCGCACGCGGTCGGCGGTCGCGGGCGCCGACAGCCCGATCTGGCGCGCCAGTTCGCTGGTGGCGATGCGCGCATCCTCGGCGAGCGCCGCGAGAATCGCGCGGTCGGTCGCATCCAGCGACGCGACGGCGGGCGGGGAAAGGCGTTTCGACATGATCGCTTTGCTTTCGAAGGTGAATCGGCGGTTTCGCTTCAGTTTAGTCGTGGATGCAAGGAAAGCAAGTTCCTAGAATCGAAGTCATCCTCTCTCGTCAAACGGAGTCCATGATGGCCTCGAACGAAATCCGCCGCGGTGCCGCCGAGATGGTCGTCGCGATGCTGATGTCCGGCACGATCGGCTGGCTCGTGATGTCGTCGCAGCAACCGCTCACCAACGTCGTGTTCTTCCGCTGCCTGTTCGGCGCCGCGACGCTCGCGATCGTCTGCGCCGCGCTCGGCTTCCTGCGTCGCGCGCTGTTCTCGCCGCGCATGCTCGCGCTCGCGACGCTCGGCAGCGTCGCGATCGTCGCGAACTGGCTGCTGCTGTTCGCCGCGTATTCGCGCGCGTCGATCTCGATGGCGACCGCCGTCTACAACACGCAGCCGTTCATGCTCGTCGCGCTCGGCGCGATCGTGTTCCGCGAACGGATCAGCGCGTCGACGATCGCGTGGCTCGCGCTCGCCTTCATCGGGCTCGTGTGCGTGGTGCGCGTCGAGCCGGCCGTGCTCGCGGTGCCCGGCGAATATCTCGAAGGCGTCGCGCTGTCGCTCGGCGCGGCGTTCCTGTACGCGGTGTCGTCGATCGTCACGAAGCACCTGAAGGGCACGCCGCCGCATCTGCTCGCGCTGCTGCAGGCCGGCCTCGGCATCGTGCTGCTCGCGCCGTTCGCGCATTTCGGCAGCTTGCCGGCGACGGCCGCGCAGTGGCTCGACCTCGTCGTGCTCGGCGTCGTCAACACAGGCCTGATGTATGTGCTGCTGTACGGTGCGATCCAGAAGCTGCCGGTCGCGATGACGGGCGCGCTGTCGTTCGTCTATCCGGTCGTCGCGATCATCGTCGATCGCGTCGCGTTCGGGCAGACGCTCGCATGGACGCAGGTGCTCGGCGCGCTGCTGATCCTGCTCGCGGCGGCCGGCGTGAATCTCGGCTGGCGCATCGTGCCGGCGCGTCGCGCGGCGGTCGGCAACTGAAACGGTCGTGCGATTCGGCTTGCCGCTACGGCTCGCCGCTACGGCGCGTTGCCGACACCCGCCGGCGGCGTGTCGGCAACCGGAGATTGCGCGCGCGAAGTGCTGTAAGAAGTTGTAGGGAAACACCCGATGCGACGCTGCGGCGTCGCTCGTATGATGCGGGCTGTGACGTTGATCACGTTCACAGGATTCCGATCTCATGCCGTTCGCCAGGCAGGCCGAACGGCATTTTTTTATGCGCCGCTGCGCGCGAGCAGCCGCCGCCGCGCGTCGAGCCGCGCGAGCAACAGGCGCCTCGCGTCGTCGTCGGACGCGCGCCATCCCTTGATCTCGTCGCGCGTGCGCAGGCAGCCCGCGCACCAGTCGGTGCGCGGATCGATCCTGCAGACGTCGGTGCACGGCGACGCGACCGTGCCGGCCGTTACCGGAACGTCGCTCATGCGTCGTTGCGCAGCGCGACGTCCGCGACCGGCGCGCCCGTGAGCGATACGAGTTCCTGCGGCGACAGGTTGAACACCGCGTGCGGATGGCCGGCGGCCGCCCACAGGCTGTCGAGTTCGAGCAGGTCGGCGTCGATCAGCGTGACCGGTTCGACGAGATGGCCGATCGGGCAGACGCCGCCGATCGCATAGCCGGTGTTGTCGCGCACGAATTTCGCGTCGGCGCGGCCGACCGCGCCGACTTGCGCGGCGACTTTCTTCTCGTCGACGCGGTTCACGCCGCTCGCGACGACCAGCACCGGCAGGCCGTCCGATTCGCGGCGAAACAGGATCGACTTCGCGATCTGCGCGACGGAGCAGCCGAGCCCGGCCGCGGCCTCGGCGGACGTCTTGCCGGTTTCGGCGAGCATCACGATTTCTTTTGAATGACCGCGTTCGCGCAGCAGCAGCGCGACGCGTCGCGCGGAATCGGGCAGAGAGTCGAATGAAGCGGGTGTCGTCATGGGGTATCCGTGAATGTCGAGGTCATGCGCAGCTCGGCGCGTCGGCCGCGCTTTGCGCCTTGGCGAGCAGCGCGCGACCGGCGCGCGACACGTTCGCGCGGCCGATCGCGTTCGAGATGAAGTCGCCGGCGGCGACCACTTGCGCGAGGTCGATGCCGGTGTCGATGCCGAGGCCCTGCATCAGGTAAAGCACGTCCTCGGTCGCGACGTTGCCGGTCGCGCCCTTCGCGTACGGGCAGCCGCCGAGCCCGGCGACCGATGCGTGGAAGATCTCGATCCCTTCGAACAGCGCCGCGTAGATGTTCGCGAGCGCCTGGCCGTAGGTGTCGTGGAAGTGGCCCGACAGCCGCTCGCGCGCAAACACGCGCGTGACGGCCGACAGCACTTCGCGCGTGCGCTTCGGCGTGCCGACGCCGATCGTGTCGGCGATGTCGATCTCGTCGCAGCCGAGCGCGGCGAAGCGTTCGACGACGTCCACCACCGATGCGACCGGCACGTCGCCCTGGTACGGGCAGCCGAGCGCGCACGACACGCTGCCGCGCAGCCGCAGGCCGGCATCCTTCGCGGCCTTCGCGACCGGCTCGAAGCGCGCGATGCTCTCGGCGATGCTGCAGTTGATGTTGCGCTGCGAGAACGCCTCGCTCGCCGCACCGAAGATCACGACTTCGTCCGCGCGTGCGGCGAGCGCATTCTCGAAGCCCTTCAGGTTCGGCGTGAGCACCGAGTACACGGTGCCCGCGCGACGCTCGATGCCGGCCATCACGTCGGCGCCGTCGGCCATCTGCGGCACCCATTTCGGCGACACGAACGATGCGGCCTCGATATTGCGGAAGCCGGCGCGCGACAGACGATCGACGAGCGCGATCTTCACGTCGGTCGGCACGAAGGTCTTTTCGTTCTGCAGCCCGTCGCGCGGGCCGACTTCGACGATCTTGACGGCGGTAGGGAACGTCATGGTTGTCTCCAGTTTGGTATGGGCGGAATTCAGTAGCCGCGCGCGTAGTCGACGATGCCGCCGACGCGCTCGCCGCGCTCGAGCGCGCGGATCTTGCCGGCGATCTGTTCGACGGCTTCGTCGCGCAGCGTCTCGGCCGAGCTGTGCGGCGTGATCGTGATGCGCGGCGTGTGCCAGAACGGATGATCGGCCGGCAACGGCTCATGCTGGAACACGTCGAGCGTCGCGGCGGCGATCCGGCCGCTCGCGAGCGCGTCGAGCAGGTCGGCCTCGACGAGATGCGCGCCGCGCGCGACGTTCACCAGGTACGCGCCCGGCGCGAGCCTTGCGAAGGTGCGTGCCGACAGGATCCCGTCGGTATCGCGCGTGCTCGGCAGCAGGTTCACGAGCATCTTCGCGCCGTCGATGCATGCGTCGAACGCGTCGTTGCCCGCGAACGTCTCGACACCGTCGAGCCGTTTCGGGCTGCGGCTGTAGCCGCGCACCGGCAGGCCGAGCGCCGCGAGCGCCTGCGCGACCTGCGCGCCGAGCACGCCGAGGCCGAGCACCGCGACGGTGAAACTCGCGCGCGCATGCGGCTCGAGCACCTGCCAGCGGCGCTCGCGCTGCAGCGCGTCGTATTCGTCGAAGCGGCGCAGATAGCGCAGCGCCGCATGCGTCACGTATTCGATCATCTGCCGCGCCATGCCCGAATCCTCGAGCCGCACGAGCGGCACGTCGCGCGGCAGCGTGCCGGGATACTCGCGCTCGAGCGCGAGCAGCGCGTCGACGCCCGCGCCGAGATTGAAGATCGCGCGCAGGCCGTCGCGCGGCGCGAACAGCTCGCGCGGCGCGCGCCAGACGAGCGCGTAGTCGGCGGCGCCCGTGTCGCCCGGCTGCCATGCGCGCAGCTCGGCCTCGGGCAGCGCTTGCGCGAGCGCGTCGCGCCATGCGTCGGCTTCCTGATGCGGCGAATGGAACAGGATCTTCATGCGTCTACTTCGCGAACAGCTGGCCGATGTCGGCGAACGCCTTGAACTCCAGCGCGTTGCCGCACGGATCGAGGAAGAACATCGTCGCCTGCTCGCCGACCTCGCCCTTGAAGCGGATGTGCGGCTCGATCACGAAGCGCGTGTGCGCGGCCTTGAGCTTGTCGGCGAGGGCGTGCCACTCGTCCATCGACAGCACGACGCCGAAATGGCGCACGGGCACGTCGTCGCCGTCGACCGGGTTCACCGCGCTCTTGCCGGTTTCGTCCGGCGCGAGATGCGCGACGAGCTGGTGCCCGAAGAAGTCGAAGTCGACCCATTGTTCCGAGCTGCGGCCCTCCGGGCAGCCGAGCAGGCCGCCGTAGAACGCGCGCGCGGCGGCGAGGCTCGACACGGGAAAGGCGAGATGGAACGGGCGCAGCGCGCCGGCGGGCGTAGCGGACATCGGGCGTCTCCTGTCGATCGGAACCGGCGCGGCGGCGCCTGGTTCGATCCGATGCAAGGCAAGCGGGAAGCCCACATTCTACGGTTTCGCGGCGCGTTGCGCCGCTGCGAGGCGGCCGGCCCGCACCGGGCGGCGCGTGCCGGCGGGCGTCCCGGCGGCCTTCCCACGCAAAAGCAAAGCACAAAATATTGGTTCGGCCGTCGCGCGCGCCGCGCCACAATCGAATCTCGTCTTCAAGCAAAGCAAGCGAGGGCAATCATGCGCGCATGCAGCAAATCGGCGTGGCCGCCGCGGCTCGTGACCGTTCCGGGCCTGCACGGCAGCGAAGGCGCCCACTGGCAGACCTGGCTGGAGCGGCAGTTCCCGCGTTCGCTGCGGGTCGAGCAGGCCGACTGGGATGCGCCCGATCTCGCACGCTGGGCGCAGTCCGTGCGCGCGCTGCTCGAGCGCGAGCGCGGCCCGTTCGTGCTGGCCGCGCACAGCTTCGGCTGCCTCGCGGCCGCGCATGCGCTCGCGCAGTGGCCGCAGGCGGCCGAGGTCGCCGGCGTGCTGCTCGTCGCGCCGGCCAGTCCGAAGAAATTCACGTTCGCGGGGCCGTTCGACGCGCGCCGGCTCGCGGTGCCGTCGATCGTGATCGGCAGCGAGACCGATCCGTGGATGCCGCTCGCCGATGCGCGCACGCTCGCGCAGCGGCTCGGCAGCGCATTCGTCAACCTTGGCGACGCGGGACACATCAACACCGCGGCCGGCTTCGGCCCGTGGCCGCGCGCGAAATACTTCATCGACACGCTGGTGCACTGCGCGGCGCCGCTGCGCTTTCGCGACGCGGACGACAGCTTCGACGCCGCGCTCGTCGACCGCGCGCTCGCGCACGCGATCTGACGCTCACGCACCGCGCGGCAACGGCCGCGCAGCGCGTGCCGCCGGCGCTTACGACGCGGAGACGGGGCGCACGGCGGCCGGATCGGAGTAGCTCGGCCGGCCGTTCTCGACGTGCCCCGCGAAGCGGCGCGAGAACGTGCCGTTCGCGCCGTCGCTTACCGTCACGTCATACCAGTGGTGGCTCGACGCGAGCGCCCATTGCTCGACGTGTTCGTCGCCGCCGTGCAGCGTCACCTGGCGCGCGGGCGTGCCATAGGCGTTGTCGGCGAGCGTCAGCGTCACGTGCCCGGTGCCGTGGTTGCGCAACTTCAGGTACAGGTTGCCGTTCGCGATGTCGTAGCCGGCCTTCACTTCCGGCTGCGCATGATTGCGGCGGCGCGCCGTCGCGGCCGACACGTTGCCCGCGAACATCCGCACGAAGCCGTTCGGCCCATACACCGAGAACGAATACGCGCCGTTCGTCTCCGTCAGGTCGAAGTCCGCGTGCAGCACGCGGCGCGCGCCGACCGTGTAGCGCCACGGGCCGTCGGTGCGGTTCGTCGCGTACACCTGGAAGTGCGCACCCTGGTTGCCGCGGTTCGCGAATTCGATGCGCAGCGTGTTGCCGCCGTAGATGCTCGCGTTCACGTGCAGCTCGTACGGCAGCGCACGCGCGGGGCGCACGCCGGGCTCCTGCGGATCGATCGGCGACGGGGTCGCGGGCACGGTAGGCGCGGGTTGCGACGTGCATTGCTGGTCGGCGATCGTGCGGTACTGGCTCGTGTCGGGCAGCGTCGGGAACGTCGCGTCGGACGAGCGGAAGTCGAACGCGGCGGTGAGGTCGCCGCAGACGGTCCGGCGCCACGGCGTGATGTTCGGTTCGTCGACGCCGAAGCGCTCGCCGATGAAGCGGATCACCGACGTGTGGTCGAACACCTGCGAGCACACGAAGCCGCCTTTCGACCACGGCGACACGACCGTCATCGGCACGCGCGGCCCGAGGCCGTAAGGCAGGCCGTCGGCCGTGTAGCTGCCGCCGCGGCCGGGATTCACGACCGTGTGCAGCTCGCCGTCGGTGGTCACGGTCGATGCGCCCTGCGCGGCCGACGTCGGCGGCTGCGGCGGCACGATGTGATCGAAGAAGCCGTCGTTCTCGTCGTACATGATGAACAGCACGGTCTTCGCCCATACGTCCGGATTCGCCGTGAGCGCGTCGAGAATCTGCGACGTGTAGTTCGCGCCGTACGCGGGCGTGTATTTCGGGTGCTCGGAGAAGACGGCGGGCGGCAGCAGCCACGACACCTGCGGCAGGCGGTCGTTGATCACGTCGTCCTTCAGGTTGTCGAGCGTGCGCACCGTCTGCGCGCGCTGGTACAGCGACGAGCCCGGCTTCGCGTTGATGAAGTTCGTGAAGTTCTGCAGGATGTTCGTGCCGTAGTTGCCGTTGTACGGATCGGCCCACGTCAGCCCCTGCTGGTAGATCTGCCACGACACGCCGCGCGCCTCGAGCCGCTCGGGGAAGGTCGTCCACGACAGCAGCTGGTACGCGGGCGGCAGGTCGCCGTCGACGTAGTCGGCGTTGTCGAGCAGCGGGCCGCCGAACTTGCCGGTCGGGTCGATCGTGCCCGTCATCAGATACGAGCGGTTCGGGTGCGTCGGCCCCGGCAGCGAGCAGAAGTAGTGGTCGCACACGGTGAACGCATCGGCGAGCGCGTAGTGGAACGGGATGTCCTCGCGCACGTGATAGCCCATCGTCATGTCGGACTTGTTCGCGGGCCACTGGTCGTAGCGGCCGCCGTCGATCGCCGCGTGGGTCTTCGCCCACGAGTGGTCGAGCGCGCCGAGGCATTGCGCGCTGGTCGTCTTCGTGTCGAGCCGGAACGGCAGCACGGGCTTCGCCGGGTCTTCCTTCGACGGCTGGTACCACACCGGCTTGCCGTTCGGCAGCGGGATCGGGAAGCGGTCGTTGTAGCCGCGCACACCGCGCAGGTGTCCGAAGTAATGGTCGAACGAGCGGTTCTCCTGCATGAACACGACGATGTGCTCGACATCGCGGATCGTGCCGGTGCCGCGCGCGGCCGGAATCGCGAGCGCGCGGCGGATCGATTCGGGGAACGCGTTGAGCGCGACGGCCGCGCCCGCGGATTGGGCGACGGTATGCAGGAAACGGCGGCGGCTGGATGACGTCATGTTATTTCACCTCGGTTCTGCGATCGGGGGGCAGGGACAGCAACGGCGGGATCAATGTGCCGGCGATGCGGCGACGCCGGACGCGCCCGCGTTCGTCGCGGACTTCGTGTCGTCGTCATCGTCGGGCGGGTAGTGAACGACGGGCGGCGCGAGCGGTGCGGCATCGGACGCGGCGGCGCTCGGGCCGCTGTTGAACGCACTCGCGGAGCCGGTCGATGCGCCGGCTTGCCGGGAGGCGTCGTCGGCCGCGTGCGCGTCGTGCGGCGCGTCGTCGCTGCAGGCGGCGACGAGGGTGGCGGCACATAGGACGACGAGGGCGACGCGACGCATGACTTCTCTCCTGGCAGGCGGATCGGGAAACGTTTCCGAGTATGCCGGTGCGATGCGACGATTCGGTGAATCGTTTGCGACCGGAGCATGATCGCGAAATGCTTTCGCCAACCTGACCGCTCGCTTTCGCGGAAAGGCGCATCCATGCATGGCGGAATTTTCCAGCGGATGCAGAAGCTGCACGCATTTGCATGCGCGTGCGGTGCGACGACCGCACACGCGCGATGCGTGCGCGTGCACGGCATCGGCGAGACGGCCGGTAAATCTGTGGCGATCGGCGCTCGATGCATCGCCGCTTGCGCCGCAAAGCGGGCATTTCTTGCCGTCTCGCCAGCAGGCAGCCAGTTGCGCGCCAGCGTGGCGCCATGCAGGCGCCATCGGCGGCAAACCGGCACGGTGCGCCGTGCGCCAGCCCCCTTCGATGTCGCCCACGGCCCGTTCGCGGCACCGGAATTGCTCTCTGCGCCGATGCGCGTGTCGTCCCGCGCGGCCATCCGGGCCCGGGGGCATCTGCGCGTCCATCAACCATGGAGCGAGCAGCAGCCATGTCCAGCGATCCATCCGATTTTCCACCGGCCGAACCCGCGCGCGATGTTGCCCCGTCGCCGCTGGGAGCCGGCCGGTCTGCGGCGCCGCCGTTGGCGCACGATACGCCGCCGAGTGCCGCGCGGCGGCGCTTTCTGCAATCCGCGGCGGCGGCGACGGTCAGCGCCGCGTCGCCCGTCCATGCGCAGCCGCCGTACGCGGCGCCGCCATCCGCGGTCACGCACCGCGACGCGGTACCCGCGCAGCCCGTTCGTCTCGACATCAACGGACGCGAATACGCGCTGCAGCTCGAGCCGCGCGTCACGCTGCTCGACGCGCTGCGCGAATACGCCGGGCTCACGGGCACGAAGAAGGGCTGCGATCGCGGGCAGTGCGGCGCATGCACGGTGCTCGTCGACGGAAGGCGCATCAATGCGTGCCTGACGCTCGCGGTGATGCACGAAGGCGAGCGGATCACGACCGTCGAAGGGCTCGCGCGCGGCGGCGTGTTGAGCCCGGTGCAGCACGCATTCATCGAACACGATGCATTCCAGTGCGGCTATTGCACGTCCGGCCAGCTCTGCTCCGCGACCGCGCTGCTCGACGAATTCGCGGCGGGTGCCGCGAGCGCCGCCACCGGCGACGTGCGGCAGCGCCCCGCGCAGCTGTCGGACGACGAGATTCGCGAGCGCATGAGCGGCAATCTGTGCCGCTGCGGCGCGTACCCGAACATCGTCGCCGCCGTGCGCGCCGCGCACGCGGCCGCCACCTAGGGGCCAGCGCAATGGAAGCGATCACATACGAACGTGCGACGGATGTCGCCGGTGCGGTGCGGGCGGCGCAGCGGCCGGGCACGGCGTTCATCGGCGGCGGCACGAACCTGCTGGACCTGATGAAGGGCGGCGTCGCGCGGCCGGTCACGCTCATCGACATCACGCGCATCGAAGGTCTCGACACGGTCGATGCGCTGCCCGGCGGCGGATTGCGCATCGGTGCGCTCGTGCGCAACAGCGACGCGGCCGATCATTCGCGCATCCGCGCCGACTATCCGTTGCTGTCGCAGGCGCTGCTGGCCGGCGCATCCGCGCAACTGCGCAACATGGCGACCGTCGGCGGCAACCTGATGCAGCGCACGCGCTGCCCGTATTTCTACGATCCCGCCTTCGCGCAATGCAACAAGCGCGAGCCGGGCAGCGGCTGCGCGGCGATCGGCGGCCACAACCGGATGCACGCGATTCTCGGCGCCAGCCCGCAATGCGTCGCGGTGAACCCGTCGGACATGAGCGTCGCGCTCGCGGCGCTCGACGCCGTCGTGCAGGTGAGCGGGCCGAACGGTGCGCGGCAGATTCCGTTCGCCACGTTTCACCGCTTGCCCGGCGATCGGCCCGATCTCGACACGACGCTCGACGCGGGCGAACTGATCACCGCCGTGGACCTTCCGCCGCCGCATTTCGCGGAGCATGCGCACTACCTGAAGGTGCGCGACCGCGCGAGCTATGCATTTGCGCTGGTGTCGGTGGCCGCCGCGCTGCGCATGGACGGCCCGCGCATCGCCGATGCGCGGATCGCGCTCGGCGGCGTCGCGCACAAACCGTTGCGTGCCGCGGACGCCGAGCGGCATCTGGCGGGGCGCGCGCCGACCGACGCCGTGCTGCACGAGGCGGCCGCGCTTGCGCTGCGCGATGCGCATCCGCTCGACGGCAATGCGTTCAAGGTCGCGCTCGCTCAGCGCGCGATCGTCCGCGCAGTGAAAATCGCCGCGTCGGCGACGGGAGGTGCCGCATGAACACGCTGACCGGACAACCGCTCGATCGCGTCGACGGCGTACTGAAGGTGACGGGCGGCGCGCATTACGCGGCCGAATTCACCGATGCGCGGTTGGCGCACGCGGTGCTCGTGACCAGCACGATCGCCGCCGGCCGCATCGAGTCGATCGACACGGCGCGCGCACGCGCGATGCCGGGCGTGCTGCTCGTGATGACGCACGAGAACGCGATGCGCCTGCCCAATGGCGGCCGCCCGCCACTGTCGCCGCCCGCCGGGCGCCGGCTCACGTTGCTGCAGGACGACACGGTGCGCTACAGCAACGAGCCCGTCGCGGTGGTCGTCGCCGACACGCTCGAGCATGCGACCGACGCCGCGAATGCCGTGCAGGTGCGCTACCGCGCGAGCGAAGCCGCGCTGGATTTCGCGCATGCGAAGGGTGGCGCGCGCGTGCCGCCCACGCAGCAGGGCCGCCCGATGGACACGCAACGCGGCGACGTGGACGCCGGCCTGCGCGAAGGCGCGGTGCGCGTCGACGCGACCTACACGACGCCGATGCAGCATCACAACCCGATCGAGCCGCACGCGACGATGGCGCACTGGGACGGCCCGACGCTCACGCTGCACGACGCGACGCAAGGCGTGTCGGGCGCGAGCGCGGCCGTGGCCGCCGTCTTCGGCATCGCGCCGGAGCACGTGCGCGTGATTTCGCCGTTCCTCGGCGGCGGCTTCGGTTGCAAGGGCTCGTCGTGGTCGCACGTGTCGCTGTGCGCGATGGCGGCGAAGCAGGTCGGCCGCCCGGTCCGGCTGGTGCTCACGCGCCCGCAGATGTTCGGGCCGGTCGGCGGGCGGCCGTTCACCGAACAGCGCGTCGTGCTGGCTGCCCGCCGCGACGGCACGCTGACGGCGATGCGGCACGACTCGGTCGTCACCACGTCGACCTTCGAGGACTGGACCGAGATGTGCGGGATGCCGTCGCGCATCATGTATGCGGTGCCGAACCAGGCGACCACGCACCGGATCGTGTCGCTGAACGTCGGCACGCCGACCTTCATGCGCGCGCCGGGCGAGGCGTCCGGCTCGTTCGCGCTGGAATCGGCGATGGACGAACTCGCGTGGCGGCTGGGGATGGACCCGGTCGCGCTGCGGCTCGCGAATTACGCGCAGGTCGATCCGCAGGACGGCAAGCCATGGTCGAGCAACGCGCTGCGCGAGTGCTACCGCGTCGGCGCGCAGCGTTTCGGCTGGTCTCGCCGCACCGGCGCGCCGCGCACGATGCGCGACGGCGACACGCTGATCGGCCTCGGGATGGCGGCCGCGACGTATCCCGCGAACCGCAGCGAGGCCACGGCGCGTGCGCGCATTCTCCCGGACGGCACGGCCGAAGTGGCGTCGGGCACGCAGGACATCGGCACGGGCACCTACACGGTGATGACGCAGGTCGCCGCCGATGCGCTCGGCTTCGCGCTGCAGAACGTGCGCTTCGCGCTCGGCGATTCGAGCCTGCCGCGCGCGCCCGTGTCGGGCGGCTCGCAATCCGCGGCGAGCGTCGCGCCGGCCGTGCGCGAGGCCGCGTTGCAGGCGCGTGCGAAGCTGATCGCGCTGGCGATCGCCGATGCCGGGTCGCCGCTGCATGGTGTCGCGGCCGACGACGTCACGGTCGACAACGGCTGGGTCGTGCATCGCGGCGACCCGTCGCGGCGCGATCCGGCCGCCGCGGTGATCGCGCGTGCGGGCGGCCGGCCGATCGACGCGCTCGCGACGACGAAGCCGGGCGACGAGAAGTCGCGCTACGCGAGTCATTCGTTCGGCGCGGTGTTCGCCGAAGTGCACGTCGATGCGGAACTCGGCACGATCCGCGTGGCGCGCATCGTCGGCGTCTACAGCGTCGGCAGCCTGCTCAATGCGAAGACCGCGCGCAGCCAGCTGATCGGCGGGATGGTGTGGGGGCTCGGCACGGCGCTCGAGGAAGGCTCGCATCTCGACGTGCGGCACGGCCGCTTCACGAACGCGAATCTCGCCGAATATCACGTACCGGTGAACGCGGATATCGAGACGCTCGACGTCACCTTCGTCGACGAGCACGACACGCATTTCAATCCGCTCGGCATTCGCGGAATCGGCGAAATCGGGATCACCGGCGTGCCGGCCGCGATTGCGAACGCTGTCTATCATGCGACGGGTGTGCGCGTGCGCGACCTGCCGATCACGCTCGACAAGGTCGCGATGCCGATGCGGGGTTGATCGCTCGCTACCGCGCGAACAGCGGCCAGGTGGCAGCCGCGACCAGCGCGGCCGCGAGCCAGACCACGCTCCACGAGCTGACGGCGAGCAGCGGCGGAATCGCGAGCGGCGTTGCGAACAGCCCCAGATAGACGATCGTGTTCGCCATCCCGAGCGCGGTGCCCGCGTGGTTCGCGCCCGCGAGCGTCGCGAGTTCGGTGTACGCGACGCCGTGCCACGCCGACACGCAGATGCCGGCGAACACGAGGATCGCGACGATCGCGGCGAGCGGCACGTGCGGGCTGCCGGCGGTCGCGGCCGCGAGCAGCGCGAACGAACCGGCCGCGACGCAGACCGACCCGCGCAGGTACGCACGCCGGTTGCCGTGCCGGTCGGTATGGCGGCCGCTCCACACGCGCATCACCATCGCGCCGAGTTGCAACGCGACCATCGCCGCGCTGATGCCCGCGAGGCCGAGCCGGCCGAAATCGTGCAGGAACACGGTCGCGAACGTGAGCACCGCGAACTGCGGCGCGCACAGCGCGCCGATGCCGAGCACGATGCGCCATACGCGCCCGCTCGCCAGCGGACTGCGCGCGGGCGCGGCCGACTGGTGTTGCTGCTGCACGGCGGGGCGGTGCGCGCCGGCCGGTGCGTCGGGCGGTTCGTGCAGCCAGCGCCACGTGAGCGCGGCCGATCCGGCGCACAGCAGCATCAACGCGCCGTACACCGCGGCGAAGCCCGCATGCGACGCGAGCGACGGCAGCAATGCCGCGCCGACGCCGCCGCCGAGCGGCACGGCCGTCTGGCGGATGCTCATCGCGAGCCCGCGTTCGCGTTCGCCGAACCAGCGCATCACCGCGCGGCCGCTCGACCCGTTCACGCTGCCGCCGAGCAGGCCGACGCAGCACATCGCCGCGACGACGCGCATGAGCGGCGGCACCGCATGCGCGTTCGGCACGATCGTGGCCACCATCAGCGCGAGCATCGCGGCCGTCGCGACGAGGCCGGTGAGCAGCACGCGACGATCGCCGAAACGGTCGGCGGCGATCCCCCATGGCAGCTCGGACAGCGCGACGCCGAAGCCGAGCGCGCCGAGCACGAGGCCGAGCGCGCCATTGTCGAGGTGGTAGGCCGAGCGCATCCACACGGCGGTGGTCGGAATGCCGGCCGCGGCGGCGGAAAAGCTCATGTTCGCGGCGACGCCGGCCGCGAGGACGCGCCAGCGATGGGCCGGGCCGCGCACGGCGTGCGCGGGCGAGGACGGAGAAGCGAGGCAGGAGGTATCCATGGCGACGGAATCCGTGTGGAAATTGACAGCGCCAGTGTGACGACCTACATTCATCCTGAAAATCGGAAAGTTTTTGATGAATCGTTCGATAAAACGGGATGATTGAGATGTCCGGACAAGACAATGCCCACGCGGCGCCCGACGCCACGCTGGCCCGCCCGAACTTCGACGTCGCGGCGTTGCGCAGCCTGGTGGCGGGCGTGGATCTCGGCAGCTTCGCGAAGGCCGCCGATCGTGTCGCGCGTTCGTCGTCGGCGGTGAGCGCGCAGATCCGCAAGCTCGAGGAACAGGCCGGCACGCCGTTGTTCGTGAAGGCCGGGCGCGGGCTCGCGCTGACCGATGCCGGCGACGCGATGCTGCGCTATGCGCGGCGGATGATCGAGCTGAACGACGAAGCGGCCGCCGCCGTGCGCGGCGTGAATCTCGACGGCTGGGTGCGGGTCGGCCTGCAGGAGGATTTCGGCGAAGCGATCCTGCCCGACGTGCTCGGGCGCTTCGCGCGTGCGCATCCGAAGGTGAGGATCGAGGCGCGTGTCGCGCGCAATGCCGAACTGCTCGAGCGGCTCGACGCGAACCAGCTCGATCTCGCGCTCGTGTGGGGCGACCCGGCGTCGGCGACGCTGGTGTCGCGCGCGGGCATCGACAGCGACGCGATCGCGCAGGTGCCGATGCAGTGGATCGCGGCCGTCGGCGCGAGCGGCCTCGGGATGCCGGACGGCGACGGACCGGCCGAGGCGGCCGACGACGGCGGCGCGCGTCTTCGTGCGATGCGCGCGGCGGGCGAGCCGCTGCCGCTCGTCGTGTTCGACCGGCCGTGCCGCTTCTTCGGCGCGGCGACCGATGCGCTCGATCGCGCGGGCGTGCCGTGGCGCGTCGCGTTCACGACGCCGAGCCTGGCCGGGTTGTGGGCCGCGGCGGCGGCCGGCCTCGGGCTGACGGTGCGCTCGCACTACGGGCTGCCCGCGTCGGTGCGCGTGCTCGATGCGCCGTCGTCCGGGCTGCCGGCGCTGCCGAGCCTGCCGCTGATGTTGCTGCGGCGTACGTCGTCGGCGACGCCTACCGTGGAGCGGCTCGCGCGGATCGTCACGCAGGCGGTGCGGGAAGCGACGGCGGGGGAGCGGGCGGTGCTGGCGGCGTGACGTCGGTGAACGTGCATGCGGTCGGCTGGACATTCGGCCTATTGGAGGGACGGGCGAATGTCGTAACAATGGCGGATCACTTCACGGAGGCCATCATGCCCATTGCCACTGTCCCCGAAGCCACGCTCGACCTTCAGCGGCTTGTCGATGCCGCGATCGCCGGCGAGCGCGTCGTGATCATGCAGGACGGCAAACAGTCGGTCCGGCTCGTGCCGCTCAAGCCGATTCATCATTACGGGCTTCTCGAGGGACAGATACGGATCGCTGACGACTTTGACGCACCGCTTCCCGATGACTTGCTGGATGCGTTCGAAGGAAAGTGATGCGGTTGCTATTCGATACGCACATCTTTCTCTGGATATGGGCCAACGATCCGAAACTGAGCGCTCGCGCGCGCAATCTGATCGCCGAAGCCGACGAAGTATTCATCAGCAGCGCCAGCATCTGGGAAGTCGCGATCAAGGCCGGAACCGGGAAGCTGGACGTGGATGTTGATCGGATGGTCGAGGCAATTGCGATGAGCCGGTATCGGGAGTTGCCAGTTCGGGCCGCGCACGGCGCAGCCGTGCGCTATCTGCCCCATTACCATCGCGACCCGTTCGACCGTTTGCTGGTGGCGCAGGCTTCGTCCGAACCGATGCTGCTCATAACGGCTGACAGCCGTCTTTCGCAGTATGGCTCGTCGAGAGTGTTGACGGTCTGAAACAGTTTCGGAGTGAAATCCTACGCTGCCGCGATAAGCGGCGCTGATGCCTCCAGTGCCGCGCACAGCTTGCCGAGCCTTTCCCGCAATCCCTCGCTCGCCGGCACGAACGGCAACCTCAACCCGTCCTCGCACCACCCCTGCGCGGCCAGCACCGCCTTCACCGGCGCCGGATTCGGCTCCGCGAACAGCCCCGCGACGAGCGGCTGGAGTGCCACCGACAATCGTCGCGCATCGGCAAGGCGCCCGTCGCGCAGCAGCGCATGAATGCGCACGTGCCATTCGGGCAGCACGTGCGCGCTGCTCGCGATCGCGCCGTGCGCGCCGGCGCACAGCGCGGCGAAGTTCTGGTTGTCGTCGCCGGAGAGGATCGCGAGCGGCGTGTCGTGCACGAGCCGGCTCATCCGCTCGAGCGTCCCGCCGCACTCCTTGATGCCCGCGACGCGCGGATCGCGCGCGAGCGCCTGCAGCGTTTCCAGCTCGACGTTCACGCCGGTGCGGTACGGGATGTTGTAGACGAGGACCGGCAGGTCGGCCGCCGCGACGATCGCTTCGATGTGGCGGCGGATGCCGTCCTGCGTCGGCCTCACGTAGACGGGCGGCGTGACGAGCAGGCCGTCCGGCCGCAGCGCGGCGAGTTCGCGTGCGCGGGCGGCCGCGAAGTGCGTCGCGCTCGCGGTGAGCCCGACGACGATCGGCAGGCCGGGCACCGCATCGCGCAGCGTCGCGAATACCGCCTCCTGTTCGCGCGCGTCGAGCAGCACGCCTTCACCGGTCGTCGCGCCCGCGACGAAACCCGCGATGCCCGCCGCCGCAAAGTGGCGCGCGAGCCGCGCGAGCGCGCGATGGTCGACCTCGCCGTCGTGGAACGGCGTGACGAGCGGCAGCCAGATACCTTCGAAACGTGTGTGCATGAAAAGCCTCATGGTGGAAACGGAGTGGGAAGGAACCGTTCCGCCGGCGGTGAGCCGGAGCGAGGCGTGCGAGCAAGGAGAAAGAAACGACCTGCGTGCATCCCGTCCGGCATTCGCCTGACGGGACGCGACGTCCCCGTCAGTCGAGGAGTCGTTTTTTCAGTTTCAGCCCGGCCGCGCGCGTACCGGCCGCGATGGCGGCAAGGATCGAGGGCGAGCGCAGGGCAGCGGACATGGATGAACCGTGAAAAGGGCTGAGCGGCGATCTTAACACCGGATCCGGCGCCGGCGCGAGCGGCGCGCGCCGTTTAGCAGGATTCGAGATTTGCTTTGCACGACAGATTGGAAGGCGCGCAGCGCGCGGCCGCTAGAATGCCCGCTTACGTTTCGATGACGGCACGCACGCGTGCCGTCACGCACATTCACCACTCATGGAAACGGGGCATATCACGATGGCAAGCATCAACGGGATCGGCCGCTGGCTGCACACCGGCGCCGCGGTAGCGCTGGTCGTGGCGGCAACGGCCGCGCACGCGGACACGTCGATCCTGAACGTGTCGTACGACGTGACGCGCGAGCTGTACAAGGACATCAACGCGAGCTTCGCCGCCGCGTACAAGCAGCAGACGGGCGAGACCGTGACGATCAAGCAGTCGCACGGCGCGTCGAGCGCGCAGGCGCTGTCGGTGCTGCAGGGGCTGCAGGCCGACGTCGTGACGATGAACCAGCCGAACGACATCGACCTGCTCGCCGAGCGCGGCCAGCTGCTGCCGAAGGACTGGCGCGCGCGCTTTCCCGACGGCAGCTCGCCGTATTCGACGACGATGGTGTTCCTCGTGCGCAAGGGCAATCCGAAGGCGATCAAGGACTGGAGCGATCTCGCGAAGCCGGGCGTCCAGGTGATCATCGCGAACCCGAAGACGTCCGGCAACGGCCGCTACGCGTACCTCGCCGCGTGGGGCTACCAGAAGCAGAAGGGCGCGACCGATCAGCAGGCGCTCGACTTCGAGAAGGCGGTGTTCCGCAACGTGCCCGTGCTGGACTCGGGCGGCCGCGGCGCGACGACGACCTTCACGCAGCGCGGCATCGGCGACGTGCTCGTCACGTTCGAGAACGAGGTCGCGCTGATGGACACGGGCGCGTCGGGGGCGGAATTCGACGCCGTGTATCCGTCGGCCAGCATTCTCGCGGAGCCGCCCGTCGCGGTCGTCGACAAGGTCGTCGACAAGAAGGGCACGCGCAAGGTCGCGCAGGCGTATCTCGACTACCTGTACACACCGCAGGCACAGGAGATCATCGCGCGGCACCATCTGCGCCCGCGCGACGCGAACGTGCTGAAGAAGCATGCGGCCGAGTTCAAGCCGCTGAAGACGTTCAGCGTCGAGCAGGTTTTCGGCAGCTGGGCGAACGCGCAGAAGACCCACTTCGCCGACGGTGGTACGTTCGACCGCGTGATCGTCGACCGCAAGTAAGCACGCCGCGCGGCGAGCGCCGAGCGCCGAGCGCGTGCCGGCGCGGCGGCTGCGAAACCGGCTGCAATACCGGCCGCCCATGCGGCCGGATTTTCGCGCTCGTGCGGAAAGCCCGCCGCGCACTCCCAGGCGCGGCCTTCGCGTGCTACGCTCATCGCCTCCCTGCTTCAGGCCTCGCGCGATGAACGTCGATTCGTCCTCCCCAGCTTCCCGCGGCCGTGGCCGCAAGCTCTGGTCGGGCACCCGCCCCGTGGTTGCATACGGGATGCCGCCGCCCGGCTGGCGCGACCTCTATCACCGTGCGCTGACGGTGAGCTGGCCTGTATTCTTCCTGTCGCTCGCCGTGCTGTTCCTGCTGCTCAACGGCGGTTTCGCGGTGCTTTACCTGCTCGGCCACGCGTCGATCGCGAACCAGTCGCCGGCCGGGTTCCTCGGCGCGTTCTTCTTCAGCGTCGAGACGCTCGCGACGGTCGGCTACGGCGACATGCATCCGCAGACCGTCTACGCGCACCTCGTCGCAACGTTCGAGATCTTCATCGGGATGTCGGGCATCGCGCTGGCGACCGGTCTCGTGTTCGCGCGCTTCTCGCGGCCGCAGGCGAAGATCCTGTTCGCGCGTTACGCGATCGTGCGCCCGCTGAACGGCAGGATGACGCTGATGGTGCGTGCCGCGAATGCGCGCCAGAACGTGATCGCGGAAGCGCAGGCGAAGCTGCGGCTGATGCGTGTCGAAGGCACGCACGAGGGTTATACGCTGCGCAAGATTCACGACCTGCCGCTCGTGCGCAGCGAGCATCCGATCTTCCTGCTCGGCTGGAACCTGATGCACGTGATCGACGAAACGAGCCCGCTGTTCGGCGAGACCGCCGAGTCGCTCGCCGCGCGCGACGCGTCGCTGCTGATCACGATCGAAGGCTCGGACGAGACGACCGCGCAGGTCATGCAGGCGCGCTACTCATGGGCGCATGCGGAGATCCGCTGGCGTCACCGCTATGTCGACCTGATGCACGACGAAGACGGCATCACGCATATCGACTACACGCATTTTCACGACGTCGTGCCGGTCGACGCCGATACGGACGAGCGCGGCTCGCCGGGCGTGGTGGTCGGGGCCGACGCGGCAACGCAGACGCCCGGGCCGGCCGCATGACGTCGGTGACGGGCGCGAGCGCGCGTTGGCATTCGGGCACGGTTGCCGCGCCCGAATGCCGTGCCCGTCACGCGTCACGCATGCAGCAGACGCGCCGCTTCCCGCTGTTCGACGGCGACCGCGCGGCGATGGCCGTCGCGATCCTCGGCCCGTGCGACATAGTCGCCGAGCACGCCTTCGTGCGGCAGCAGATGCGCGTCGAATGCGATCTTCAGCGTGCTGGCGAGCAGCAGGTCGGCCGCAGTGAAGCGATCGCCGACGAGCCAGCGGCTATGGGCGAGCGTTTGCGCGAGCGCACGCTGCACGCGCGTGATGTTGCCCCAGCCGAAGGCGACCGGATTGCCCGACGCGCCGGTGAATTTCTCGGCCATCGCGGGTTCGAGGCAGGTCGGCGTAAAGAACATCCATTGCAGGAAGCGGCCCCGCAGCGGATCGTCCGGCGCGATGCCGAGCCTGGCGCCCGGGCAGCGATCGGCCAAATAGAGCAGCACCGCGCCGGATTCGGCGAACGGTTCGCTGCCGTCGTCGAGTGCGGGCAGCTTGGCCATCGGATTGACCTGGACGAACGCGTCGCTGCCCTGTTCGTGCGAACGCAGGTCGATCGGCACGAGCTCGTAGACAGCGCCGATTTCCTCCAGCATCCACAGCGCCCGGAATGCCCGGGTCTTCGGCCAGTAGTAGAGCTTCATCGCGCCTCCGCGTATCGGTGTGCGTGTCGGTTCGGTGGATGCTCAAGCGTACCCGAGCGGGCGCGGTTCGGACAGGGGCGCAGGGCAGCGCGCGGGTAACGAATTTCCCGCAAAGCCGCATGCTACCGAAGTTCATCAAATAACTAGTTATCGACTAACTATCTTTTGAATCGATGCACGAATACCCGCCGGCCCCGGCCGCGACGACACTTGCGCGACTGCTTTGCAGCCGCCGCGTCGCCGGCTGGTCGCGCGAATCCGCGCGACGTTCATCGGCGGGGCTCGACCGAGCGATTCAATTCAAGGCCAGGCGAAGCGCATGCGCCGAGTCGGGCGCTGCGTGATGGACAACGAGCCGATTCGAACACACCACGGAGAAACAGCAACGAATGACGAACGACGATCGCACCACGATCATTGCCCGACGCACGCCGGAATCGGCCGCGATGCGCGCGGAGCTCGAGCGGACGATGGCGATCGCCACGCGGCTCAATCGTCTGACGTTCGACGATGCGGACGAAGTCCGGCAGTTGTTCGGAGAACTGATCGGCAAGCCGATGGACGACGGCTTCCTGCTGATCCCGCCGTTCTACGCGACGGGCGGCGCTAACATGCGCATCGGCCGCAACGTATTCGTCAACCAGAACTGCACGTTCTACGACCTCGGCGGCCTCGATATCGGCGACGACGTGATGATCGGCCCGAACGTGAGCCTCATCACGTCGGGCCATCCGCTCGAGCCGTCCCGCCGACGCGACGCCGTCGTCGCCCGGCCGATCGTGATCGGGCGCAACGTGTGGATCGGCGCGGGCGCGACGATCATCGGCGGCGTGACGGTTGGCGAGAACTCGGTGGTCGGCGCGGGTTCCGTCGTGACGCGCGACGTTCCGGCGAATACGCTGGTCGGCGGAAACCCGGCGCGGATCATCCGTTCGATTGCCGACTGAGCGCTCGCAAGCGCCGCCTGTTGCGCCGCGAATGTGGACAACCGGCCGCACCAGCCACTCGAAATGCTGTGGATTCGAACGGTGAGCGTGCCTGCGCAGGCCGAATCGGCGGGGCTTTGCGGCATTCGACGCGAATCGATGGCGGCGGAATGCGCCGACAGTGTCGATGTGGCGGCGATGAATTTTTGCGGCAGACCGGTTGTGGATATTCCTCGCTCGGAACCACTCGGCACACTGTGCATTTCACCGGTGAGTGCGGCTTCGTGCGAGCGACGCGCGATGCGCGGTGTGGACAACCTGCCTCCCGACGAGGAAAAAAGCTGTGCTCCCGAACAGTGAGCGCCGTTGACCGATCGCGCGAGAGCCTTCCCTGATGCGGCCTTCCGTGCGGTGAGCGAAATTCGGAGCGCCACGCATTCCCGCAGCACGTGCAGAACGACGACGGGATCGCACGCGTATCGCGGTGTGGATATCCTGCCGCAGGATCGACTCGAAGCGCTGTGAATCTCAACGGTGAGCGTTGGCTTGCTCGCCCGGTCGGTAACGTCGATCGCGGCTTCGAGGGTCGCGCATTCTAACCGCACTCGCGATCGTGCGCTTCATTCGAGTGTGCGCCGCGATGTGGATATCCGGCCGCGCCAGCCAGTCGACTTGCTGTGTATTTCAACGGTGAGGGGCTGCGCGTGCTGCGCGGCTGCGTCGGTGCGAGGCCGGATCGGCGGGCCTCGGCGGGGTTGCGGGCGCCGTCTGAATCGGCGACTGCGTGCGATGCCGTGCCGACACTCACCGTGGAAATTCACAGCGTTCCGAGTCGTCGCGAGTCGGGTTGTTCACACCGGAATCGTCGGTCTCGTTCGATCGCGATGCCGACGCTCACCGCTCGAATTCACAGCGTTCCGAGTCGCCGTGAATCGGGTTGTTCGCACCGGAATCGACGGTCTCGTTCGATCGCGACGCCGACGCTCACCGTTAGAATTCACAGCGTTCCGAGTTGTCGCGAGTCGGGTTGTTCACACCGGAATCGGCGGTCTCGTTCGATCGCGATGCCGGTGCTCACCGTTGGAATTCACAGCGTTCCGAGTCGTCGTGAATCCGGGTTGTTCACGCCGGAATCGACGCTCCCGTTCGATCGCGATGCTGCTGCTCACCGTTAGAGTTCACAGCGTTCCGAGTCGTCGCGAATCGGGTTGTTCACACCGAAATCGATGCTCCCATTCGATCGCGATGCTGCCGCTCACCGTTCGATTGCACAGCGTTCCGAGTCGTCGCGGATTGGACTGGCCACACCAGAATCGGTGTCCTCGTTCGCGCACGCGACGGTGCTCACCATCGAAATTCACAGTCTTTTGAGTGTGTGCCGGCGGCGATATCCACACGCGTTCCCGCACGTCGTTCGGCAGCGCCACGATGCGTACCGATGAGCGCCGAAGCCCCGCCAGTGCTCGCGCTGCGGGCGCCAATCCGCGCCGAGGCTGGCACCCGGACCGCGCCCGCCGAACGCACGCCTGCCTTGCCGCGACGACCGGGCCGCTGCCCAGGAACGACGCACCGGCGGACAGCCGTGTGGATATCGCGCGGCGGAATCGACTCGCAAGTCTGTGGATGCGACAGGTGAGAGCGAACGTCGCAGCGGACGGACGGGAGTCCGGCGATGTGGATATCTTCCACCGACATCGACTCGGCTTGCTGTGAATGTCGATGGTGAGTGTCGCCATCTGCTCAACCGCGGACCGATGATCGATGTGTGGACATCCGCCCACCGACGCGACTCGAAACGCTGTGCAATCGACCGGTGAGCGCGCCCGCCCGTTTCGCCCGCAGCGCGGGATTGTGGACATCCCGCCTCCACGACCAATCCGAACGCTGTGCGTTCGATGGGTGAGGACGCCCCCGCTTCGCCACGCGAACCCTTGCCGCGCGGCCCCCGAGCGCCGACCACTGCGCGCTCCGGTACGCTTCCCGCATATCCCCGCGTGTTCGAGGCAACCGCCTCGCCCGGTCCGACACGCATCCAGACACCGCCCGCCGCCCCGCGCGAAAACTCTCTCAATTTACGGTCAAAACCTGCGCGGTTTTTCTCACTCGGGGCCGTCCCGAGCAAGATGAGAAAAAACTTTCTCGCCTTCCCGCGAAAAAATAGAGCCATCCCGCCGCCGTCGGCCGGGCGTCGCCCGACGCCCGCCGCGCGGCCCGGAACAGAACAGCACAATCAGGAGACATCCCCATGACCGCCCGACTGCCCGTCGACGGCACGCCCGCTCTATCCGACTACCGCCTGACCGACAACCTCACCGCCACGCGCGGCCGGATCTTCCTGACCGGCACGCAGGCGCTGGTGCGCCTGCTGCTGATGCAGCGCGCGTCCGACATCGCGCAGGGGCTGAACACGGCCGGCTTCGTCAGCGGCTACCGCGGCTCGCCGCTCGGGATGGTCGACCAGCAGTTGTGGAAGGCGAAGAAACTGCTCGACGGCAGCGGCGTGCGCTTCCTGCCCGCGATCAACGAGGAACTCGGCGGCACGGCCGTGCTCGGCACGCAGCGCGTCGAGGCCGACCCGGAGCGCACCGTCGATGGCGTGTATGCGATGTGGTACGGCAAGGGCCCGGGCGTCGACCGTGCCGGCGACGCGCTGAAGCACGGCAACGCATATGGCTCGTCGCCGCACGGCGGCGTGCTGGTGGTGGCGGGCGACGACCATGGCTGCGTGTCGTCGTCGATGCCGCACCAGAGCGACTTCGCGATGATCGCGTGGCACATGCCGGTCGTGAACCCGTCGAACATCGCGGACATGCTCGAATTCGGCCTGTATGGCTGGGCGCTGTCGCGCTTCTCGGGGGCGTGGGTCGGCTTCAAGGCGATCTCGGAAACCGTCGAATCGGGCTCGACCGTCGATCTCGACGCGCTGCAGACGCAATGGCCGGCGCCGGCAGGCTTCACGCCGCCCGCGGGCGGCCTGCACAACCGCTGGCCCGACCTGCCGAGCCTCACGATCGAGGCGCGCCTCGCGGCCAAGCTGGACGCCGTCCGCCATTTCGCGCGCACCAACAGCATCGACAAGTGGATCGCGCCGAGCGCGCACGCGAACGTCGGCATCGTCACGTGCGGCAAGGCGCACCTCGACCTGATGGAAGCGCTGCGCCGGCTCGATCTCACCGTCGCCGACCTGGAAGCAGCCGGCGTGCGGATCTACAAGGTCGGCCTGTCGTATCCGCTCGAGATGACGCGGATCGAAACCTTCGTCGACGGCCTGTCGGAAGTGCTCGTCATCGAAGAAAAGGGCCCGGTGATCGAGCAGCAGATCAAGGACTACCTGTACAACCGCGCGGACGGTGCGCGCCCGCGCGTGCTCGGCAAGCACGACGCCGAAGGCGCGTGCCTGCTGTCCGAGCTCGGCGAGCTGCGCCCGTCGCGCATTCTGCCGGTGTTCGCCACGTGGCTCGCGCGGCACAAGCCGGCGCTCGATCGCCGCGAGCGCGTCGTCGATCTCGTCGCGCCGCAGATCCTGTCGAACGAAGCGGACGCAGTGAAGCGCACGCCGTACTTCTGCTCGGGCTGCCCGCACAACACGTCGACGAAGGTGCCGGAGGGCTCGATCGCGCAGGCCGGCATCGGCTGCCACTTCATGGCGTCGTGGATGGAGCGCGACACGACGGGCCTGATCCAGATGGGCGGCGAGGGCGTCGACTGGGCCGCGCACGCGATGTTCACCAACACGAAGCACGTTTTCCAGAACCTCGGCGACGGCACCTACTTCCACTCGGGCATCCTCGCGATCCGCCAGGCGGTCGCCGCGAAGGCGAACATCACGTACAAGATTCTCTACAACGATGCGGTCGCGATGACGGGCGGCCAGCCGGTCGACGGCAGCATCTCGGTGCCGCAGATCGCACGGCAGGTGGAGGCGGAGGGCGTGTCGCGCTTCGTCGTGGTGTCCGACGAACCGCAGAAGTACGACGGTCATCACGGCCTGTTCCCGAAGGGCACGACGTTCCATCACCGCAGCGAACTCGACGCGGTGCAGCGCGAGCTGCGCGAGACGCAGGGCGTCACCGTGCTGATCTACGACCAGACCTGCGCGGCCGAGAAGCGCCGCCGCCGCAAGAAGGGCGAGTTCCCCGACCCGGACAAGCGCCTGTTCATCAACGATGCGGTGTGCGAAGGCTGCGGCGACTGCGGCGTGCAGTCGAACTGCCTGTCGGTCGAGCCGCTCGAGACGCCGCTCGGCCGCAAGCGCCGCATCGACCAGTCGTCGTGCAACAAGGATTACTCGTGCGTGAACGGCTTTTGCCCGAGCTTCGTGACGGTCGAAGGCGCGGCGCTGAAGAAGGCCGCCGGCGCGGCGTTCGACGAGGCGGCGCTCGCCGTGCGCGTCGACGCGCTGCCGGTGCCCGCGACGCATCTCGATGCGGCGCCTTACGACATGCTCGTCACGGGCGTGGGCGGCACGGGCGTCGTGACCGTCGGCGCGCTGATCAGCATGGCCGCGCACCTCGAGGGCAAGAGCGCGTCGGTGCTCGACTTCATGGGCTTCGCGCAGAAGGGCGGCTCGGTGCTGTCGTTCGTGCGGATCGCGTCGAGCGACCGGTGGCTGAACCAGGTGCGCATCGACACGCAGCAGGCCGACGTGCTGCTCGCGTGCGACATGGTCGTCGGCGCGAGCGCCGAGGCGCTGCAGACGGTGCGCCACGAGCGCACGCGGATCGTCGTCAACACGCACCGGATTCCGAACGAGTCGTTCGTGCAGAACCCGGACGCGAACCTGCACGCGGATGCGCTGCTCGAGAAAATGCGCCATGCGGCCGGTGAAGGCTGCCTGTCGAGCTGCGACGCGCAGGCGCTCGCCGCGAAATTCCTCGGCGATTCGATCGGCGCGAACATCCTGATGCTCGGCTATGCATGGCAGCTCGGCCTCGTGCCGGTGTCGCTCGCCGCGATGATGCGCGCGATCGAGCTGAACAACGTCGCGGTGCCGATGAACAAGCTCGCGTTCGCGATCGGCCGGATGGCGGCCGGCGACGCGGCGGGCCTCGACGCGTTGTGGAACGCGCGTCATGCGGTGGCTGCCCACGCGGCGCCGGAGACGCTCGACGCGCTGATCGCCGATCGCGAAGCGCGCCTCGACGCATACGGCGGCGCGCGTTACGTCGAACGCTACCGCGCGCTGGTGAGCGCGGCGCGCGCGAAGGGCGACGATGCGCTGACGCGTGCCGTCGCGACGACGTTCTACCGGTTGCTCGCGGTGAAGGACGAATACGAAGTCGCGCGACTGTATGCGGACGGTGCGTTCCGCTCGGCGCTCGAAGCGCAGTTCGAAGGCGTGCCGGGGCAAGACTATCGCGTGAAGTTCAACCTGGCGCCGCCGACGGTCGCGAAGGCCGGGCGCGACGGCAGCGTGCCGAAGAAGCGCGTGTTCGGCCAGTGGATGTGGCCGGTGCTCGGCACGCTCGCGCGCGTGCGCGGCCTGCGCGGCACGTGGCTCGATCCGTTCGGCCGCACCGTCGAGCGCCGGATGGAACGCGCGCTCGCGCACGACTACGAGACGACGCTCACGCGCGCGCTCGCCGCGACGACCGCCGCCAATGCGGCGCAGGTCGCGCAGCTGGCCGAACTTCATGCGCGCGTGCGCGGCTTCGGTCACGTGAAGGTGCGCAACCTCGCGGGCGTGAAGCGCGCGGAGCGCGAGCTCGCGCTGCAGCTCGGCATCGACGCCGCGACCAGCGCGGCCGTGCAGCACGCGCTCGACGAAATGAAGGGCGCGGGGATGCTGAAGGGAATCCCGGTCGTGGTCGCGAAGTAACGCGAACGCGCGCGGATGTGCACACGGCGACGCTCACGCGTCGCCGTTTTTGTTTGGGGCCGTCAAGCAGCCGGCAACGAACTCCGGCATCGCGCCGACATGACCGGAGCCGGCGCGGCCGCCCTTTGTCGAGCCAGGCCGCGCAGCGAGGGGCACTTCGCCATCGGGCTAGACGATTCCTTTCTTGCGCGTCGACAGCGCCGTTTCAGACAGATCGATTTCGCGGATCAGCTTCGTCAGCGTCTCGTCGGAAATCTTGCTTTCGCTGCGCAGCCGGTACAACACCGAACGTTCCGCGCGCACGGCCGCGATACGCATCTGCAGTTCCATCGTTTCGGCCTGCCGCGCTTCGGCGCGCGGCGTCGGGCCGTCTTCGGCGAGCGCGGCGAGGCGGCGGCGATACTGGTCCATCACGCGTGCGGAGATGTCCGCGCAACGTGCGGCGCCCGATTCGTCGAGATCGGCCGAGATCGCGTCGTGCGACGAGTCGATCGCGCGGATCGCGGCTTGCGCGGCGGCCGCGCGCGCGGTGCGCTCCTCGTCGGCGAGCGGGTTGCGCGTCGAGCGCACGCCGCGCAGCAGCAACGGCAGGCCGATTACCGCGACGATCAGCGAACCGAGGATCACCGCCGATGCGATGAAGATCGCGGTGTCGCGCCCGGGCAGCGGCGTACCGTCGGCCAGTGCAACGGGGATCGACAGCACGCCCGCGAGCGTGACCGCGCCGCGCACGCCGCCGACCGTCATCACCGCGATCGTGCGCACGCCGGCCATCGTGCCCGCGAGGCCGTGGCGCGCGGCGCGGCGGCTTGCGATCCAGCGCAGCAGCCAGACCCACAGAAAGCGGATCGCGTACAGCGCGAGCATCATCGCGCACACGTTGAAGATCATCCGGCCGACGAGCGCGTCGCTGGTGTGATGCGCGTCGACGAGCGCGCGGCCGATGATGTGCGGCAGCTGCAGCCCGAGCATGATGAACACCATGCCGTTGAATACGAACTCGATCATCGCCCACGTGCTTTCGGCCCGCACGCGCGAGGCGACCGTGCTTTTGCGCGAGAAGCTCGTGTAGTTCATCATCATCCCGGCCGATACGGCCGCGAGCACGCCCGACAGCTCGAGATGCTCGGCGAACAGATAGGCGGCGAACGGCACGAGCAGCGTCATCACGATGCCGGGGGCCGGATCGCCTTCCTGCTCGGCGTTCAGGAAGCGCGTGGACAGCGCGCTGAACAGCCACGCGACCGCCGCGCCCGTCGCGAGCCCGCCGGCGGCGACGATCACGAACGTGATCGACGCGGCGCGCAGCGAGAACATGCCGGTGAGCGCGGCCGCGACCGCGAACTTCAGCGCGACCAGGCCCGACGCATCGTTCATCAGCGCCTCGCCTTCGAGGATGTGCATCAGTTGCGGCGGAATCCGGCCCTTGCCGGCGATGCCCGACAGCGCGACCGCATCGGTGGGCGACAGCACCGCGGCGAGCGCGAACGCGATCGGCAGCGGCAACTCGGGTATCAGCCAATGCGCGAAGTAGCCGACCGCGAGTACCGTCATGAACACGAGCCCGAACGCGAGCATCAGGATCGCGCGGCGCTGCAGGTACAGCTCGCGTTTCGGGATCCGCCAGCCGTCCGCGAACAGCAGCGGCGGAATGAACAGCAGCATGAAGATTTCGGGATCGAACGTGACGTGCAGGTTCAGCTTCGGCCACGCGAGCATCGCGCCGAACGCGATCTGCATCAGCGGCAGCGGCAGTCGCAACGGCAGGATGCGTGTGACCGCGCCCGACAGCGCGACGGTCAGCAGCAGGATCAGGACTGTGAAGACGATTTCCATCGATACGGCAATTGAGCAGAATGAAACGACCGTACGGAGTGTAGCGTGACGCCGTGACGGGTGCGTTCGAGTGGGCCGGTGCGGGTGCACGCAAACGGTGCATCCGGCCTGCGCCACGCTGGTGCGGCGGCGCCGCACGCAGGCGTGGCGCGTGGTTCAAGGGCTTGCACGGAGCTTGCTTGATGCTTGCGTACCGTCCGGCACCGTCCGGACAACCGAGGATTCCACCATGACAATGCGCGCGCCGTTTCAAGCACTCGCCGCGTTCCGCTTCATCGCCAGGAGGGCGCCATGACGATCGTGCAACAGGAGCGTCCGGCCGCCGCTTCACCCTATCGTTTCGAGCGGGAGATGAGCTCCGGCCTCGAACGCCTCGCGACGCAGCATCGCGACCTGATGCTGACGACGGTGTTCCAGCCGATCTTCAGCCTGTCGCACCAGCGTGCGGTCGGCTACGAGGCGCTGTTGCGCGCCCATGATGCGCTCGACCGGGCGGTGTCGCCGCTCGACGTGTTCGGCGAGGCCGCGCGCCAGGGCGAACTGCTGCAGCTCGACCGGCTCGCGCAGGCGCTCCATCTCGAGAACTTCGCGCTGCTCGGCGCGGAGCGCGAGTGGCTGTTCCTCAACGTGCATCCGGGCGTGCTCACCGACCCGTTCCAGGCCGCCGCGCTGCTCGCGAACCTGAAGCGGATCGGCATGCCGCCGCGCCGCGTCGTGCTCGAAGTGCTCGAACAACGGGCGGACGACATCGAGCGGCTCGCCGAAGCCGTGCGCGAATTCCGCGCGCAGGGTTTCCTGATCGCGCTCGACGATTTCGGCGCCGGCCATTCGAACCTCGAGCGGATCTGGCAGCTGAACCCGGACATCGTGAAACTCGACCGGATCATGCTGTCGCACGCGGCGCACCGCACGGGCCTCACCGCGATCCTGCACGGGCTGGTCACGCTGCTGCACGAGGCCGGCAAGCTCGTGCTCGTCGAGGGCATCGAGACCGAGCACGACGCGCAGATCGCGCTGTCGTGCGAGGCCGATTTCGTGCAGGGCTATTACTTCGGCCGCCCGGCGCCCGGGCTGCCCGACAGCGCGACGGCGACCGGCTGTATCGGCGAGCTGACCGAGCGCTTTCGGCAACAGACCGAAGCGCGCGAGCGGCGCGACGCGCAGCGGCTCGCGCCGTACCTGCGCGCGTTCGAGCGTGCAGCCGAGCGGGTGGCGGCCGGCGAGCCGCTCGACGAGGTGTGCTGGAACTTCCTCGCGCTCGATGCTGCCGCGCGCTGCTTCCTGCTCGACGCGCGGGGCCGGCAGGCGGGCCGCAATGTCGTATTGCGCGCGGACCGCGCGCTTGCCGAGGCGCGCTTTTCGCCGCTCGCGGATGCGCAGGGCGCGAACTGGCTGCGCCGGCCGTATTTCCGCTCGGCGATCGCCGAGCCGGGGCGCGTGCAGGTGACGCGCCCGTACCTGTCGATCAACGAGGCGCAGCCGTGCGTGACGCTGTCGGTGGCCGTGCGCATCGGCGATGCGCAGCACGTGCTGTGCGGCGATATCGACTGGATCGACGAGGAAACGGACGACGCATAGCGACGGCGACGCGCTGGCGCCGTTCACGCCGCTCGGCTAGGATGCGCGAATTGTCCTGACGATTCGCGAGCCGCCGATGAACCGAACCGCCGCTTCTTCCGTCCTCCTCGAAGTGATCGCCACCACCGTCGGCGATGCGAAGGCCGCTGCCCGCGCGGGCGCCGACCGCCTCGAACTCGTGACCGCGATCAGCGAGGGCGGGCTCACGCCGAGCGTCGGCCTGATCGAGGCCGTCGTCGCGGCCGTGCCGATTCCGGTCAACGTGATCGTGCGGCCGCACAGCCGCTCGTTCGTCTACGACGCCGACGACCTGCGCGTGATCGAACGCGACGTGCGCGCGGCCGTCGCGGCCGGTGCGAACGGCGTCGTGTTCGGCGCGCTCGACGCGCGCGGTGACGTCGATCTCGGTGCACTCGAGCGCGTCGCGGCGGCGGCGGACGGGCGCGACCTGACGTTCCATCGCGCGTTCGACGTGTCGCGGGATCTCAACGCCGCGTTCGACGCGCTGCTGCGCGTGCCGGCCGTCACGTCGGTGCTGACGTCGGGCGGCCATCCGTCGGTGCTCGACGCGGTCGCGACGATCACGCGGCTGGTACGGCACGCGGCGGGCTCGAGCTGCACGGTGCTGGCCGGCTCGGGGCTCACGATCGACGCGGTCGGCGATTTCGTGCGCGCGACCGGCGTGCGCGCGGTGCATTTCGGCTCGGGTGTGCGGCCGCGCGGCGAAGTGCTGGCGCCCGTCGACGAACAGCGCGTCGAGCGCGTGCGCGCGGCGCTCGACGGTGCGGCGGCGCATGTTTGACGGGCGGCGCTGAACGCCGAGCGCTGACGATCGGGCGAAAAAAAGCCGGGGCATGCCCCGGCTTTTTCATCTGCTCGCGAACGACGCGACGCGGCTGCTTACGCGTTCTCCGCCAGCGCGTCGGCCTGGCTCGCGCGGATGCCGAGGCGCTCGAACAGCGCGCGGTCGCGCTGCGTTTGCGGATTGCTCGTGGTCAGCAGCTGGTCGCCGTAGAACATCGAGTTTGCGCCTGCGAGGAAGCACATCGCCTGCATCGCGTCGTCGAGCTGCTCGCGGCCGGCCGACAGGCGCACGACGGCCTTCGGCATCGTGATGCGCGCAACCGCGATCGTGCGCACGAACTCGAACGGATCGAGCGGCGCGGTGCCTTCGAGCGGCGTGCCCTCGATCGCGACGAGGTTGTTGATCGGCACCGATTCCGGATACGGGTTCAGGTTCGCGAGCTGCGAAATCAGGCCCGCGCGTTCACGGCGCGATTCGCCCATCCCGATGATGCCGCCGCAGCACACGTTGATGCCCGCGTCGCGCACGCGGTCGAGCGTGTCGAGCCGATCCTGGTACGTGCGCGTCGAGATCACCTGGCCGTAGAACTCCGGCGACGTGTCGAGGTTGTGGTTGTAGTAGTCGAGGCCGGCGTCGGCGAGCTGCCGTGCCTGCTCGTTTTCCAGCATGCCGAGCGTCATGCAGGTCTCGAGGCCCAGTTCCTTCACGCCGCGCACCATCTCGGTCAGCGCCGGCATGTGGCGCTCCTTCGGGTTGCGCCATGCGGCGCCCATGCAGAAGCGGCTCGCGCCGTTCGCCTTCGCCGCGCGCGCGGCGTCGAGCACCGCGTCGACGTCCATCAGCTTCTCGGCCTTCAGGCCCGTGTCGTGATGCGACGACTGTGAGCAGTAGCCGCAATCTTCCTCGCAGCCGCCCGTCTTGATCGACAGCAGCGTCGACAGTTGCACCGCGTTCGCGTCGAAGTGCTCGCGATGCACCTGCTGCGCGCGGAACATCAGGTCGTTGAACGGCAGCTCGAACAGCGCGACGACGTCGGCGACGCGCCAGCGCTGCGGCGCCGGAGCGGCCACGGGGATCGCGTCGGGTTGCACGGCGGCGGTCTGGGCTTGGGTCATGGTGTTTTTCCTGTCGTGGATTCGAGGTTCTTGAATTCGGAATCGAGGTGTCAATGCCGCGCGGCGCGCAGCGTGTCGACGAGCGTGGCGATGTCGAGCATCGCCGCGGCGGATTCGGGAGCGGCCGGGTGCAGGTGCGCAATGCGGCCAAGTAGCGGCGCGCGATGTTCGCGCGCGAGCCAGTCGCGAATCGTCGCGACGTTTTCGTCGGCGTACGACATGGCCGGGTCGACGTGGTTCGCGACCCAGCCGGCGAGCGTGAGGCCGCGCTGGCGAATCGCGTCGGCGGTCAGCAGCGCGTGGCTGATGCAGCCGAGCCGCATCCCGACGACGAGCACCACCGGCAGCCCGAGCGCGAGCGCGAGATCGGCCGTGTCCTGCGTGTCGTTCAGCGGCACGCGGAAGCCGCCCACGCCTTCGACGACGACGACGTCCGCGCGCGTCAGCGCTTCGCGGTGGCTCGCGACGATCGTGTCGATGTCGAGCGTCACGCCTTCCTGCGCGGCGACGATGTGCGGCGCGGCGGGCGCCTTCAGCAGGAACGGCGTGCGCAGCGCGGGCGGCAGTACGACGTTCGCGGCCGCATCGAGCTGGTCGGCGTCTTCGTTGTGCCACACGCCGTCGCGTTCGTACGCGCCGGCGGCGACGGGCTTCAGCGCGGCGGCGCGCAGCCCGTGCCGCGCGAAGCCGTGCAGCATCGCGGCCGACACGAACGTCTTGCCGATCTCGGTGTCGGTGCCGGTGACGAAGAGGGAAAGCGCGGCCGTCATGCTGCACCTTCCTCGGCGGGCAGCAAATGCGAGCGGGCGTCGGGGCGCCCCGGCCCTTCGCTGGCTTCGATCAGCGCGGCTTCGAGGCGCGCGAGATCGTCGAACGAATGCGCGGCCGACAGCGAGATGCGCAGCCGCGACGTGCCGGCGGGCACCGTCGGCGGCCGGATCGCGGGCACCCACAGGCCGTGCGCGTCGAGCGAGCGCATTGCCGCGAGCGTCGCGTCGTTGCTGCCGATCACGAGCGGCTGCACGGCCGTGTGCGAGTCGACCGGCTGCCAGCGCGTCATGCGCAGCAGCGCGCGCGTGCGCTCGATCAGCGCGGCGAGGTGTGCGCGGCGCGCATCGCCTTCGTCGCCGGCGATCACCTTCAGGCTCGCCGACACCGCATGCGCGACGGCCGGCGGCGCGGCCGTCGTGAAGATGTAGCTGCGCGCGCGCTGGATCATCCATTCGATCACGGTTTCGTGCGCGATCACGAACGCGCCCGCGACGCCGGCGGCCTTGCCGAGCGTGCCGACGTACACGAGGTTCGGCGAGCGCAGCGCGGCGGCCGCGAGCGCGCCGCGCCCCTGCGGGCCGAGCACGCCGAAGCCGTGCGCGTCGTCGACGACGAGCCACGCGCCGTGGCGTTCGGCCAGTGCGACGAGTTCGGCGAGCGGCGCGATGTCGCCGTCCATGCTGAACACGGTGTCGCTGACGATCAGTTTCGTTTCGGCCTCCGACGCGTCGAGCAGCGCGGCGAGCGCGGCCATGTCCGCATGCGGGTAGATCTGCACGGTCGCGCGCGACAGCCGGATCCCGTCGATCAGCGACGCATGGTTGAGCGCGTCCGAGAAGATCGTCGCGTGCCTGGCCGCAAGCGCGGTCATCGCGGCGAGGTTCGCCATGTAGCCGGTGCTGAAGTACAGCGCGCGCGGGGCATCGGAGAAGCCGCCCGCGAAGCCGGCGAGCTCGTCCTCGAGCGTCGCATGCGCGCGCGAATGGCCGCCGAGCAGATGCGAGCCGCCGCTGCCGGAGCCGTAGCGCTGTGCGCCTTCGGCGAACGCGGCGACGAGCGCGGGATGCGCGGCGAGGCCGAGGTAGTCGTTGCTCGCGAAGCCGACGATGTCGCGACCGTCGACGCGCATGTGCGCGTCGCACGCGGTGTCGGCAGTGCGGCGCACGCGTCGCAGGCCCTGCGCGTCGAGTTCGGCGAGGCCGCGCTGCAGCGCGTCGAGCAGGGGCATGGTCGTTTTCGGTGAGGATTGCTTCATCGCGCCGGCTCCGCGAGCGTCGCGTCGAGCGTGTCGCGCGTGCGTTGCGCGAGCCACGCGATGTCGTCGTCGGTCATCACGTAAGGCGGCATCAGGTACACGGTCGTGCCGATCGGGCGCAGCAGCAGCTCGCGCTCGAGCGCATGCTCGAAGAAGCGCCGCGAGAAACCGCGCGCGGCATCGCCGTCGAGCGCGACGTCGAACGCGAACAGCGTGCCGCGCTCGCGCAGGTGCCGCACCTGCGGGTGCGCGCCGAGCGGCGCGAGCGCGGCACGCATCGCGGCCGACTTGCGCGCGTTGGCGGCGAGCACGTCGTCGCGCGCGAACAGGTCGAGCGTCGCGACGGCCGCACGGCACGCGAGCGGGTTGCCGGTGTACGAATGCGAATGCAGGAAGCCGCGCGTCGTGTCGTCGTCGTAGAAGGCCGCGAACACTTCGTCGCGCGTGAGCACGAGGGACAGCGGCAGGTAGCCGCCGCTGATGCCCTTCGACAGGCACAGGAAATCGGGCCACACGCCGGCCTGCTCGCAGGCGAAGAAGGTGCCGGTGCGGCCGCAGCCGACGGCGATCTCGTCGGCGATCAGGTGCACGCCGAATTCGTCGCACAGCGCGCGCAGCCCGCGCACGTACGACGGATCGTGCATCGCCATGCCGGCCGCGCATTGCACGAGCGGCTCGACGATCAGCGCGGCGATCCGGTCGGCGCGTTCGGCGAACAGGCGCCGCACGTCGTCGAGCGCGCGGCCGGCGACGTCGGCGGCCGTCTCGCCCGGCAGCGCGCCGCGCGCGTCGGGCGACGCGACCACGTGCGCATGACGGATCAGCGGGTCGTATGCATCCTTGAACAGCGCGACGTCGGTCACGCCGAGCGCGCCGATGGTCTCGCCGTGATAGCTGTTCGCGACGCACACGAATTCGCGCTTGTCCGCGTGGCCGCGGTTGCGCCATGCGTGGAAGCTCATCTTCAGCGCGATCTCGACCGCCGATGCGCCGTCGGACGCGAAGAACGCATGGCCGAGCGTGCGCGCGGTCAGCGCGTGCAGCCGCTCGGCGAGCTCGATCGCCGGCTCGTGCGTGCAGCCGGCGAGCATCGCGTGCTCGAGCGTGTCGAGCTGGTCCTTCAGCGCCGCGTTGATGTCCGGGTTCGCATGGCCGAACAGGTTCACCCACCACGAGCTGATCGCGTCGAAGTAGCGGCGCCCGTCGCGGTCGTACAGCCACAGGCCCGCGCCGCGCGCGACGGGAATGAGCGGCATGCGCTCGTGGTGCTTCATCTGGGTGCAGGGATGCCAGACCGCGCGCAGGCTGCGCGCGACCCAGTCGTCGGTGGCTGGCGTACTCAAGGCAACTCCGGGGGTAAAACGGCGGCGGGCATCGCATCCGATGCCGCGGCGACAGACTCGAAACGCGCTGAGATTAGCGTGTTCCGCCGCACGTTGCACTACCGGTTACAAACGCCGCGAAGCCTTGCTGGGCGGGAGTTCGGCGCAGATGTGGGACGCTCGGGACGGTACGCGCCAGATGTCCAGAAATGACCGCAGATGACGACGTTCGAGTATCACCCCCCGACAGAAAAAAATCGCGGGCCGACGGGCGGCGATCGGGCGAAAAATCGGGTCCGGATGGGAAAAGGACGCGAAGCGACGCGCACCATGCGCGGCAAATGGCGTTCGGACTCGGGCGCGGGCGAGATTCAGAAGAGGCCGGATAACGATCCGGCGGGCGTCGCGGGCGGTGCGCTGTTCGCGGCGCGGCTCATGCGGCCGCGCGAGCGGGCGTGCGAACGCCGTCGCGGGCCGCGCGCACGTTCATGAAACGGAGAAGGGAAGAAAGGCAGGCGCGTATCGCGCCACTCCGGGAACCGCGCGCGTCGCGCGTCAGCGCGACGCCAGCGCGCGCGAGCCGGCGTTGCCGTCGTCGGCCGTCTGCGTCGCGTTCGCGTTCCACACGACGCGATCGTTGACCGCATACAGCCGGCATGCGCCCGCACCCTGCTTCGAGCAGTTGTCCAGCGCGAGCGCCATCGGATCGTCGCCGCCTTCGGCCCACGACCATGCGCCTTCGGCGGACACGGCGAACGCACGGCTCGGATGCTGGCTCAGGAAGCGGCGATAGCCTTCGCGGCCCGCATCGTCGAGGAACGGCACCGCGTCGACCGCATCGATCGAGGCATAGCCGGTCGCAGTCGGTTCGTGCGGGTTCGCGACCGCGTAGCGTACCGAGGTCGGCAGGTTCAGTTCAGCGAGGAACGCATTCACGGCCGGCCACCACACGGGCACGCCATCGCGATCGACGATCAGCCGGTGCGCATCGTCCTTGTAGCGGCCGAAATCGACGAACTGCGCCTGCGTGCCGTGCGACACGTACGCGTCGTGCATCTGCGCGACGAGCGCGGGCGTCCACACCGAATCGTTGTCGCCGTACAGCCACAGCGAACGGACGGCCGTATGCGCGCCGTACTGGTCGAACGCGTCGACGAGATTGCGTTGCCAGCCGTCGCAGAGATCCTGGCGCAGCCCGCCGGAGAAGTTGATGATGCCGCGCACGCCGGGTGCCGCTTCGGTGCCGTACGCGACCGACACGAGGCCGCCGTGCGACGTGCCCGCGACGACGATGCGCGATGCATCGATGTACGACTGGCGCGACATGTAGCGGACCGTCGCGTCGACGTCGGCGGCCTGCGTGAGGCCGTTCTTGCCGACGTTGCAGCCTTCCTGCTGATACGTGCCGCCCGACCCGGCGAAGCCCTGCCGGTTCGGCGCGATCACCGCATAACCGCGGCGCACGAATTCGCGCGCGAACGCGAGCGGCCGGCTGCGCGGCTGCTGATGAAGGTCACCGGTGTTCTTGCCGTGGTTGAAGACGACGAGCGGGAAGGGGCCGGGGCCGTTCGGCTTGAACAGCGTGGCCTCGAGCATCACCGAGCCCGACGCATCGGCCGGAATGCTGACGATTTGTTCGTTGAGATTCGCGGCGACTTGCGGAAGGCCCGAATCGCCGTAGTCGAAGCGCTCGGCGTGGGCGAGCGAGCCGCCGGCCGCGGCCGCGCCGGCGTTTGCGTTCGGCAGCGCACCGGCCTGAGCGGCCGACAGCGCACAGGCCGCCATCCATCCCACCAATACCTTGCTGAACGCCATTCGTAAGCCCTGCCATGCAACATGACCAATCTGACGGCCATCCTAGCCCGACAAATTCAGGTTGTGCAATGCGGGAATTACCCGGCGTCTGACATGGCAACTATTTGTCAGCGTTCACTTACTTCGCCGTCGACATAGCGCCAGAAACCGTGCTCGTCACGGGTGAAACGGCTCGTCTCGTGAAGCCGGTAGGCACGTCCGCCGACCTTGTAGCGGGCCGCGAATTCGACCTGCGCATGCCGTTCGTCGAGCACTGCGTGGCGCTTGATCGCCAGGCCGAGCCAGCGCGGCGCGTCGGGCGCATTCGGGTCCGCATCGAGATCGGCGGGGCAGGTGCGCGCGTCCCAGGTCGCGCGCAGATAGTCGGTCGCGCCGAGCACGTACGCGCTGTACCGCGAGCGCATCAACTCGAGCGCGCTGGGCGCGGCTTCGCCGCCATCGATGAAGCGGCCGCAGCACGCCGCGTAGCGCGGCGCCGGGGCTTTGCCGGCAGGTGCGGGGGACGCGCCGCCGCACGGGCACGCGTCAGGTCGGTTCAAAATCATGCGAATCGTGAATTAACGACGCCGGGTTGTGATGCCGGCTTACCAGCTGAGCTCGACGCCGTCGTACTGGAAGAAACGGCCGTTGGCCTGCGACACGTCCGCGCCGGCTTCCGCGATCACGCGGCGCATGCCGGTCACGCTGGTTTCCGGATCGATCGCGGCCTGCGCGCCGCCCATGTCGGTGCGCACCCAGCCGGGATGCAGCGAGATGCATGCGGCGTGGCGCGTCTGCAGCGACGCGATGCGCAGCACGTCATTGAGCGCCGCCTTGCTCGCGCGATACAGCCAGCCGGTCGTGCCGGTCGCCTCGGCGATGCTGCCCATGCGGCTCGAGACGACGGCCAGCACGCCGCGCGCGTCTTCGACGAGCGGCAGCAGGATCGGCAGCAGCTGCATCGGGCCGCGCACGTTCGTATGCATGACCGTGTCGAAATCCTCGGCGCCGATGGTTTCGACGCCTTCGGTGCGCGGCCCGTACACGCCCGACACGAGCACGGCCGCGTCGAGCCGTTCGCCGTCGAGCTGCCAGCCGAGCGCCGCGATCTGTTCCGGCCGCGCGATGTCGAGCGCGTGCGCGTGCGCGCCGAGTCCGCGCAGCGCGGCGAGCGAGGCGTCGTCGCGCGCGGTCGCGATCACGTTCCAGCCGTCGCGCCGGTATTGCCGGACGAATTCGCGTCCGAGGCCGCGCGATGCGCCGACGATCAATACGGTTTTCATGTTCGCCGCTCCTTCGCAATGCACCGCCGTCGCGGCGGTGCCGATGTCAGGTCATTTCGAGGGCCGTCGCGCCCGGGCGCCGCGCAACGAGAGTGCGAGCTTACTTGGCGTCGCCGCACGGCTTCAGCGTATCGACGACCGCCTGCGCGACGCCGTCGAGGTGCGCGGCATCGGCCGCGACCATGTCGTTGTCGGGCGCATGCTGGCCGCGCGCCGTGAGCGCCGCGACGCAGCGCTTGTAGGTAGCATCCAGTGCGTCGAAGTTCGACACGGACATCCCGAGGTTGCGCATCCGCCCGTCGTGCACGCCGTACACGAGCCCGTGCACGGTGAGCGACTGGCCGCGCGCCCACGCGTCGTTGACGATCGTCGTGCGGCACACGTTGACGACCTGTTCGATCGCGTTCAGCTCGATCAGGCGGCGGTACCGCGCTTCGCCGACCGGCCATTCGTCGAGCAGCGCCGCGTGGCGTTCGCGCACGTCCTGCACGTGATGCAGCCAGTTGTCCGCGAGGCCGACGCGGCGGTTGTGAAGCGCCGCGTTCACGCCCGAGCAGCCATAGTGGCCGACGACCATGATGTGCTTCACGCGCAGGATGTCGACGGCGAACTGGATCACCGACAGGCAGTTCAGATCGCTATGGACGACGACGTTCGCGATGTTGCGGTGCACGAACACCTCGCCCGGCGGCAGGCCGATGATCTGGTTCGCCGGCACGCGCGAATCCGAGCAGCCGATCCACAGATATTCCGGCGCTTGCTGGTCGGCAAGGCGCGCGAAGAATTCCGGATCGTCGGCGAGCTGGCGCTGGACCCACGCGTCGTTGTTGTCGAACAGATGCGAAAGCGGATTGTCTTGGGTATTCATCGGTGTGGATTCCGTTGGCGGAAAGCGGTTCGATTCGATCGGATCCGGCCGTGCGTCAGGCCGCGCGCTGCGCGTCGCCTGCGTCGTCGCCGGCGTCCGGCTTCGCACCGAAGCGCGCGGGGTAGCGCACGCTGAAGCGCAGCGACGCGTCGTACGGGAAAAAATCGGGCAACTCGCCCTGCAGCAGCTTGTCCTTGCTTTCCTGCCAAAGCGCGGGTTCGAAAAAGTCCGCGTGATGTTTCATGAAGACCGAGCGCACGCGCGGATCGCCGAGCAGGAACGGTCCGTAGGTTTCCGGAAAGATGTCGTGCGGGCCGACGGTGTACCACGGCTCGCCCGACAGTTCGTCTTCCTCGTTGCGCGGCGGCGGCACGCGCCGCACGTTGCAGTCGGTCAGGTACTCGATCTCGTCGTAGTCGTAGAACACGACGCGGCCGTGACGCGTGACGCCGAAATTCTTGTACAGCATGTCGCCCGGGAAGATGTTGGCCTTCATCAGCTCCTTCACCGCGTTGCCGTATTCCTTCACGCCGTGCTCGATGTCCGCGTCGCTGCCGTTCTGCAGATACAGGTTGAGCGGCGTCATCCGGCGCTCGATGTACAGGTGCTTGATCACGAGATTGTCGTCCTCGTATTCGAGCAGCGACGGCACTTCCTTCTCGAGTTCGCGCACGAGCGCATGATCGAGCCGCGACAGCGGCAGCGCGACGCTCGAATACTCGAGCGTGTCGGCCATCCGCCCGAGGCGGTCGTGGCGCTTCACGAGCTGGTACTTCTCCATGATCTGCGCGCGTGTCGTTTCCTTCGGCGGCGGGAAGTGATCCTTGATGATCTTGAACACGTACGGGAACGACGGCAGCGTGAACACGAGCATCACGAGGCCCTTGATGCCCGGCGCGATGATGAAGCGATCGCTCGAATGCGACAGATGATGCAGCAGGTCGCGATAGAACAGGTTCTTGCCCTGCTTCTGCAGGCCGACCGACGTGTAGATCTCGGCCTTCGGCTTGCCCGGCATGATCGTGCAGAGGAAGTCCACGTACGCGGACGGCACGCCCATGTCGACGAGGAAATACGAATGCGAGAAGCTGAAGATGATCTGCAGCTGGTCGCGGCGCAGCAGCACGGTGTCGAGCGCGAGCAGGCCCGCACGCACGTGGCGGATCGGCACCGCGAACGGCAGCACGCGGTCGGCGTTGATGATGCGGCCGATGATGTACGCGCTCTTGTTGCGAAAGAAGAGCGACGACAGCACGTGGATCTGGAAATTCGCCGCGGCATCGAACTGGCCGAATTCGTCGGTGATCGCCTGCATCACGCAGCCGATGTCGCGCGTGAGATCCTCGAACGGCGGCTCGAGCTGGAAGTTCGTGACGATGCGCTCGAGCGTGGCCGCGAGCCCGTCGGTGCCCGGGTAGTACGCGCGATAGGTCGGCTTCGCGGCCGGCTCGTCGTTCTCGAGGTATTCGGTCGAGATCGCGGGGCGCACGAAAATGAAATCGTTGCTGAAATACGAGCGGTGCAGGATCTTGCAGCACACCGAATTGAAGAACGTCTCCGCGCATTCGGGCTGGCGGTGCGACGTGAGCAGGCCGATGTAGTGCAGCTTGATCTGCTGCCACACTTCGTCGTCGATGTTCTCCGCGTCGTATTCGTCCTCCAGCACCTCGACACATTCCTTCACGCGCTCGTCGTAGGACGTGATCCGCTCGCGCGCCAGCCGCTGCAGGCCGTGCCAGTCGGTGCGCTCGAATAGCGTCTTCGCGTCGACGGCGGCTTCCCGGAAGATCCGGTAATGGCGGTCGAAGTATTCGAGCATCGTCTGCGCGACGTCGAAGCCGATCTGCGACGACAGCAGTTTGGGGAAGTGATTCATCGCGTGCAGGCTCGTTCGAGGGACTGTAAGCACCCGCCATTTTAGCGCTCAAGTCGGCGTTTCAATGATTTTCGGAAGCGGGCGCCGAGCGCCGTCAATGCGCGGGTTGTTCGCCGTTACAGGCCGTTCGTTGCATCTTCGCGTAAAGATACGGGTACGGAATCGATTCTGGCGCGAACTTTTTTTGCCCGTCCGGCGCGCGCCGGCACGCGTTTCGCGCGACGGCGATAGAATCGATGCGATGCCCGCCGCGGCATGCGGCCCGCGCGCGCCTGCCCCGCATTCGCACCCGCAGCGGCACCCGCATTCGCTGCCGCATTTGCCCTGATAACGACGAGACACCCCACCGATGAACGCACTGGAACACCAACTCGACTATCCGTTCGCCGACACGCTGCCCGCCGCGGGCGACACCTTCGAGGTCGCGCCGGGCGTGCGCTGGCTGCGCATGCCGCTGCCGTTTTCGCTGGATCACATCAACCTCTGGCTGCTGCGCGACGAGATCGACGGGCAGGCCGGGTGGACGATCGTCGATTGCGGGATCTCGTCGGACGCGATTCGTACGCACTGGGAACGAATCTTCGACACGCATCTCGACGGGCTGCCGGTGCTGCGCGTGCTCGTCACGCATTGCCATCCCGATCACTTCGGCCTCGCGAACTGGCTCTGCGAAGGCGGCGACAAGGGCCGCTGGAACGTGCGGCTGTGGATGACGCTCGGCGAATACATGTTCGGATGCCTGATGGCGGCCGGCAACGGTTCGAACGCCGGCGGCGCGGCCGCGGCCGATCATTTCGCGCGCCACGGCCTCACCGATCCGGCCGCGCTCGAGAAGCTGCGCAACCGCCGCAGCTACTACTCGGACCTCGTGCCGGCCGTGCCGCCGCGCTACCGGCGCCTGCGCGAAGGCGACGCGGTGACGATCGGCGCGCGCACGTGGCGCGTCGTCACCGGCTACGGGCATTCGCCTGAACATTGCGCGCTCCACAGCGAAGCGGACGGCGTGCTGATCTCCGGCGACATGGTGCTGCCGCGCATCTCGACCAACGTGTCCGTGTTCGATCTCGAGCCGGAGGCGAATCCGCTCGCGCTGTATCTGGAATCGCTCGGCCGCTACGAGACGATGGCGCCCGATACGCTCGTGCTGCCGTCGCACGGCAAGCCGTTCCGCGGCGTGCGCACGCGCATCGCGCAACTGCGCGCGCACCACGACGCGCGGCTCGACGAAGTGCGTGTCGCGTGCGCGGAGAAGCCGGCGAGCGCGGCCGACATCGTCCCGATCATGTTCCGCCGTCGCGAGCTCGACATTCATCAGATGACCTTCGCGCTCGGCGAGGCGCTCGCGCACCTGAACCTGCTCTGGCTCGCGGGCGAGCTCGTGCGCGAGCAGGGCGACGACGGCGTGCTGCGCTTTCGCTCGTCGCGCTGAACGCGCGTCGCCGCCGTCACGTGACGGGTTCGTAACGCCACCCGTCGCGTTGCCATTGCATCGTGTGCGTCGGTGCGAGCGCCGCGAGAAACGCGGCGTCGTGCGATGCGACCACGAGCGCGCCCGGAAAGCTGGCCAGCGCGGCTTCGATCGCGCGCACCGATTCGAGATCGAGATGATTGGTCGGCTCGTCGAGCAGCAGCAACTGCGCGGGCGTGCCGCGCCACAGCGCGCACGCGAGCGCGGCCTTCAGCCGTTCGCCGCCGCTCAGCCGGTGCACCGGCTGCGTTGCGCGCGCGGCATCGAGCTGCAGCAGCGCGAGCCGGCTGCGCAGGTCGCCTTCGGCGAGCGGCGTATCGAGGCTCACCAACTGCTCGACGATCGAGCGTGCAGGATCGAGCAGCGCGAGCCGCTGGTCGAGATACGCGGCGCTGACGTGCGTCGTGCACGTACCGGCGCGCGGCGCGATTTCGCCGGCGAGCATGCGCAGTAGCGTCGACTTTCCGCAGCCGTTGGGGCCCGTCAGCGCGATGCGCACGGGGCCGCTGGCCGACCATGTGAGCGCGTCCGTGCGACCCGCGGCGGGCCACGGCAATTGCGCGCGCTCGAGCGTGAATAGCTGACGACGCGCGCTGACCTCGGTGCCCGGCAATGACACGAGCACCGGCGCGTCCGCTTCGACGCGCGCGGCGGCCTGCTGCACGCGCTCGTCGAGCGTCGCCTTGAACGCGAGCTGGTCGCGACGAACCTGCCCCATGACGTTGCGCGCGGCCGCCTTGCGACGCTGCTTCGCGCCCGATGACAGATTGGCCGTCTTCGCGTCGCGCAGCGAGCCGGCCGCGTGACGCTGGATCGTGTCGTGCGCCTGTTCGAGCCGGCGCCGCACGCGCCCGCGTTCGGTGCGCGCATGCTCGAGCGCGGCCTGCGCGGCATCGTGTTGCGCATCGCGTTGCGCGCGATACAGCGCGTAGTTGCCGCCGTACGCGCGGACTCCGTGCGGCGTCACCTCGACGATGCGTTGCACGTGCGCGAGCAGCGCGCGGTCATGACTGACGATCACGACACCGCCGCGCCAGCCGTCGAGCGCATCGCGCAGCCATGCACGGCCCGGCGCATCGAGATGGTTGGTCGGTTCGTCGAGCACGAGCAACCCGGCATCCGACAGCAGCGCACCGATCAGCGCGACGCGCGCCATCTGGCCGCCGCTCAACGCATGCGCCGGCGTGTCGGCGTGCACGTCGTGCAGGCCGGCCGCGTCGAGCGCCGTGCGCAGCCGCTCGGCCAGGTCCCAGCGTTCGCCGATCAGCTCGAAGTCGTGTGGCGTCGCGCGCCCGTCCGCGAGGCGCGCAAGGGCCGCGAGCGGCGCGTCGAGCGCGGCGATGTGCGCGACGGTCCGTGTGCCGGCCGGCGCGTCGTCGTGCTGCTGCGCGACGTAGACGACCGACGTGTGCCGGTCGATCGTGCCCGTGCTCGGCGTGCGCCGGCCCGCGATCAGTTGCGCGAGCAGGCTCTTGCCGACGCCGTTGCGGCCGACGATGCCCGTCGGCGTGCGGTCGATGGAAAGGTCGAGCGAATCGAACAGCGTGACGCCGTCGTCGAAGCGGAAAGAAACGTGATGAAGCGCGACGAGCGCGCCGGTCGGCGTGGCAGCAGCCATAAGCACCTCCGAAAATGCGTGAAACCTTCGCGCGGCGTGCATGGCACGGCGGCGACGACATTTTTGGGAAGGCTTAGTTGTTCACTTTGGCTGGCGTCCGGTATGAGGAATGAGCGCGCAGTGTAGCAAGCGCGGCGCGCGGGCCGCAAGCGACGGGCGAGCGCACCGTCGCCTGCGCGCCACGCGCGGTTACTGCACCGTGACCGCCGCGAAGTTCTGGCGGCCGAACGGGCTGACGCGATAGCCGCTCACGTTCGCGCGCGTGAGCGCGGCCGCGGTCGGGTAGCCGAGCGGAATCCACAGCGCCTGGTCGTGGATGATCTTCTGCGCGGATTCGTACAGCTTCGCGCGCCGGGCCTGGTCGGCGGTCGACTTGCCGTCGGCGATCAGCTTGTCGAGCTGCGCGTCGCAGAAGCGCGCGAAGTTGATGCCCGATTTCACCGCGTTGCAGCTGAACAGCGGCGACAGATAGTTGTCCGGATCGCCGTTGTCGCCGGCCCAGCCCATGAACAGCATGTCATGCTGGCCGAGCTTCGCCTGCTTGATCAGCTCGCCCCATTCGATCACCTTCACCTCGGCCTTCACGCCGATCTTCGCGAGGTCGGCCTGCAGCAGCTCCGCGCCGGCCTTCGGGTTCGGGTTCAGCACGCTGCCCGTCGGGCGCGTCCAGATCGTCGTCGAGAAGCCGTTCGGGAAACCGGCCTGCGCCAGCAACTGCTTCGCCTTCGCGGGATCGTACGCATACGGCGTCACGTCCTTCGCGTAGCTCCACGTGTTCGGCGGATACGGATTGTTCGCGGCCGTCGCCGTGTTGTCGAACACGACCTTCAGGTAGGTCGCGCGATCGAACGCGAGGTTCAGCGCCTCGCGCACCTTGTCGTTGTCGAGCGGCTTCTTCTGCGTGTTCAGCGCGACGAACGCGGTCATGAACGCGGGCGTCTGCACGACCTTCAGCGCGCTCTCGCCCTTCGCGGCGAGCACGTCCTGCGGCTTCGGCGACAGCGCGATCTGGCATTCGCCGGCCTTCACCTTCTGCATGCGCACCGACGGATCGGGCGTGATCGCGTAGATCAGGCGGTCGACCTTCGGCTTCGCGCCCCAGTAGGCCGGATTCACGTCGTAGCGGATCAGCGCATCCTTCGTGTAGCTCTTCAGAACGAACGGGCCGGTGCCGACCGGCTTCGCGTTCAGGTCGGCCTGCTTGCCGGCCTTGAGCAGCTGGTCCGCATATTCGGCCGAGTAGATCGACGCGAAGCCCATCGTCAGGATCGGCACGAACGTCGCGTTCGGCTCGTTCAGCACGAACTTCACCGTGCCGTCGTCGACCTTCGTGACCGACTTCACGAGCTTCACGAGGCCCATCGACTGCGCGTGCGGGAAGCCGCTCGCGCCGGCCACCTTGTGCCACGGGTTCGCGTCGTCGAGCATCCGCGAGAACGTGAACACGACGTCGTCCGCGTTCAGCGGGCGGCTCGGCTTGAAGTAGTCGGTGGTCTGGAACGCGACGTTCGGGCGCAGGTGGAACGTGTACGTGAGGCCGTCGGCGCTGGCTTCCCATTTGTCGGCGAGCGCGGGCACGACTTTCTTCGCGGCTTCGTCGTACGACACGAGCGTGTTGAAGATCACGTCTGCCGATGCGTTGGTCGTGACGAGCGAGTTGTACTGCACGACGTCGAAGCCGTCCGGGCTCGATTCCGTGCAGACGGTGAGCGGCTTGGCGGCCGCGAAGCCGGGAGCGGCGAGGGTGGCGACGGCGAGCGCGGCCGCGGCGAACAGCTTGACCTGCATAGGTTCTCCCATGTGACTTGTGATTTTTTGCCGGGTGTCGGAATGCGGGCGCGGCCTGACGGCAGGCCGGCGCGGCTGGCGAATAGCATACCGGCAAAGCGTGCGGCGCGTGAAAAAAGGCGCCGGAACCGATGAATTGAGCGAAAAAAGGCTGCGTTCGCGACGGAATGCATGTTGGGGCGGCGAGGCGGCGGAGAGACGCGGCGGGCGCGGCGGCGAACGGCGGGCGGTCGTGGCGATGGTGGGGGAGCGCAGATCGAGTTGAATCGCCGCGAATTCGTTGGATCGACTGAAGCGGAGGAAGCGGGGGAAGCGGGGGAAGCGCGGGAAGCGGGGGAAGCGGGGGAAGCGGGGGAAGCGGGGGAAGCGGGGGAAGCGGAAGAAGGCCGAGAACGCCGAGAACGCGAAGAGCACCGCCCGCCACGTGGCCATCAAACCGCGATGCCCCACCGGCCCGGCGCAAGCGTCGCGACGAACCCGCAGGACGCCCGATGCGCTCAGTGCACGCCGGCCTTCGGCTTGCGCGGCGCCTTTTCGAACAGGCGATCGTACAGCCAGCGCGGCAGCACGTGCAGCACCTTCGCGACGACGCCCATCTGCCACGGAATCACGCGAAACGCGTGCTGCCGGGCGATCGCCCGCGCGGCGCGGGCCGCGAAGCGGTCGGCGTCCATCAGGAACGGCATCCGGTACGGGTTGTGCGCGGTCATCGGCGTGCGGATGTAGCCGGGCGCGATCGTCACGACACCGACGCCGGCCGGGCGGAGCTCGACGCGCAGCGCCTCGAGATACTTGATCGCGGCCGATTTGGACGCGCTGTACGCGCCGGAACCGGGCAGGCCGCGCACGCCGGCGACGCTCGCGACGCCGACCAGCGTGCCGTGGCGCGCGGCGGTCATCGGCCCGACGAACGGCTCGAACGTCGCGACCATCCCGTAGTAATTGATGTCCATCACGTCGCGGAACGCGGCGAGGTCGCCTTGTCCGGTGACGGCGCCCTGGCTGATGCCGGCGTTCGCGATCACGACGTCGGGGCAGCCGTGCGCGGCGATGAACGACGCGGCGGCCGTGGCGAGCGCGTCGGCATCGCGTACGTCGGCGCGATAGACGGAGACGGAAAGCTTGGGAAAGCGTCGCGCGAACGCATCGAGGGCCTCGGTGCGGCGCGCGACGAGTGCGAGCGTGGCGCCCTGGCGGGCGTATTCCTCGGCCATCGCGAGGCCGAGGCCGCTCGACGCGCCGGTGATGAAGACCTTCAGCGGAGTAGTCATGCCGGCGCGCACGCGGGGATCAGAGCTTCTTGTCCTGGACCTGCTTCACGAGGTAATCGAGCACCTGCGCGGTACCCGGGATGCTGTTCGTGTAAGCCGGGCCCGTCTTGTACTTGCCCTGGACGACGACCGTCGGCACGCCGTCGATCGCGTAGTTCTTCAGCAGCTCGGCCGACTGCTTCACCTGGCCCTGCACGCTGAACGAGTTGTACGCGTCCATGAACTGCTTCTTGTCGACGCCTTGCGTCGCCAGGAAGTCGGCCTGCGCCTGCGGCGTCAGCAGGTAGTTCTTCTGCTTGTGGATCGCATTGAAGATCGCGGGCGTGACCTTCTCCGAGATGCCGAGCGCCGACACCGCATAGAACAGTTTCGAGTGCGGGACGAAATCGTCGCGGAACGCGACCGGCACGCGCTTGAAGTCGATGTTGTTGCCCTGCTTCTTCACCCAGGCCTCGATCGTCGGCTCGAATTCGTAGCAGTGCGGGCAGCCGTACCAGAAGAACTCGATGACCTCGACCTTGCCGGCCGGCGCGGACACCGGCTGCGGCGACTTCATCACCTCGAAGTCCTTGCTGGACACCTGTGCGGCAGGCGTTGCCTGGGCGAAGCCGGCTGCGGCCAGGCCAAGGGACAGAAGGAGCGTGCTAAGCAGTTTTTTCATGTTGTGGACGTCGAATCAGTTGCTCGGGTTACGAAACGTAACGGGTTCTGCGTGGGCGCGGCCGGGTGCTTACTGCTTCGTGAAACGGATCACCGCCGTGTCGACACCTGCATCGGACAGGCGCTGACGGGCCGAGTTCATATCCTCGAACTTCGAGAACGGGCCGACGCGCACGCGGAAATAGGTCACGCCGCTGACATCGCGCTTCGACACCTTCGACTCGAAGCCCTGGAAGCCCAGGCGCGCGCGCTGCTGCTCGGCGTCGCCTTCCGTCTTGTACGCGCCGACCTGCAGGAAGTAGCCGGTGTTCGCGTCGTTCGCGGTCGGCGGCTTCGCTGCCGCGGAGGATGTCGCGGACGGCGCCGGCTTCGGCGTGTTCGCGGCCAGTTGCTGTTGCTGCTGCTTCTGCGCGGCAGCCTGCTGCGCCTGCTTCTGCGCGGCGAAGCGCGCGAGGTCGTCCTCGCCGCCTTGCTGCTGTTGCTGCGCCTGCTGCGTCTTCTTCGGCGGCGGGTTGTCGGCCGGCTTCGGCGCGACCGCGACGCCGTTGCCCGACGACGCATTGTTCGACGCGGTGGTGTTGCTCGAGCCGGTCGTGCCGTTCGAGCTGCCCGACGGCGGCACTTCGACGATCTGCGGCTCGGGCAGCAGGCCGCCCTGGGTCTGGTTCGCGGCCTGGCCCGGCGCGGTGTTGGGCGGCGCGGGCTGCGCGGCCTGCGGCACCGGCTGGCCGGGCGTCTTGCCCTGCAGCGCGCGGTTCGGGTCGAACTGCTGCGGCTGGCTCGCGCCGTTGTCGGCCGGCGGCGGCGCGACCTTCGACACGAACGGCGACGGCGAGCGCGTGATGTAGAGCGCCACGACCACGGCGATCGCGAGGCCGACGATCAGGCCCAGCACGATTCCCAGAAATGTCCCTCCGGTTTGTTTCGATTGCTTCGAAGTGCGGCGTGGTTGTGCCATTGCTTGAGTCACCTGCAAAAAGAATCGTGAAGAGGCCGGCGGGCACCCGGCGCCGGGCATCCGGCGACGGGCGCTGCCGCGGCCATTCGCAGCCCGGTTCGGGGCCGCTTACATCTTGGCGGGCGCGGACACGCCGAGCATCGCCAGACCGTTCTCCAGCACCTGCCGGGTCGCGGCGAGCAGCGCGGCGCGCGCATTGCGCGGTGCTTCGTCGTCCACCAGCACGCGCTCCGCATTGTAGAACGAGTGGAATTCACCAGCGAGATCGCGCAGGTAGAACGCGACCGCGTGCGGCGCCAGTTCGTTCGCCGCGTGCGTGAGCATGTCCGGATACTCGGCGAGCTTCTGCATCAGCGACACGGCCTGCGGGCTCGTGAGCTGCGACAGGTCGGCGCCCGGCAGTTGCGCGACCTCGACGTTGTAGCGCGACTTCAGTTCGTTGAGCACCGAGCAGATCCGCGCATGCGCGTACTGGACGTAATAGACCGGGTTCTCGTCGTTCTGTTTCAGCGCGAGGTCGATGTCGAACACGAATTCGGTGTCGGCCTTGCGGGAGATCAGGAAGAAACGCACCGCGTCGCGGCCGCGCGTGATGGTGGCCTCGTCGATCAGGTCGGGTGCCGCTTCCTGGCCCGGTGCCGCGCCGCCCGACCATTCGATCAGGTCGCGCACCGTCACGTAGCTGCCCGCGCGCTTGGACAGCTTCACTTCCTGGCCGTCGCGCATCACGGTGACCATCTTGTGCAGCACGTAGTCGGGATAGCCCTTCGGGATGCCGATGTGCAGGCCCTGCAGGCCCGCGCGCACGCGCGCGATCGTGCCGTGGTGATCGGAGCCCTGGATGTTGATGACCTTCGTGAAGCCGCGCTCCCATTTCGTCACGTGGTAGGCAACGTCCGGCACGAAGTACGTGTACGTGCCGTCCGTCTTGCGCATCACGCGATCCTTGTCGTCGCCTTCGTCGGTCGTGCGCAGCCACAGCGCGCCGTCCTGCTCGTAGGTCATGCCGGCCTTGATCAGCGCGTCGACCGTCTTCTCGACCCGGCCTTCGCTGTACAGCGACGACTCGAGGTAGTACTGGTCGAATTTCACGCCGAACGCCTGCAGGTCCATGTCCTGCTCGTGACGCAGGTATGCGACCGCGAACTTGCGGATCGCGTCGAGATCGTCGATGTCGCCGGCGCCGGTGACCGGCTCGCCGTCCTTCGCGGCCACCGTCTCGCGGTTCAGGTAGTCGCGCGCGATGTCGGCGATGTATTCGCCGTTGTACGCGGCTTCCGGCCAGCCCGCGTCGCCCGGCTTCAGGCCGCGCGCGCGCGCCTGCGTCGAGATCGCGAGGTTGCCGATCTGCACGCCGGCGTCGTTGTAGTAGAACTCGCGATGCACCGCGTAGCCCTGGCTCGCGATCACGTTCGCGAGCACGTCGCCGAGCGCCGCCTGGCGGCCGTGGCCGACGTGCAGCGGGCCGGTCGGGTTGGCCGACACGAATTCGAGCAGCACCTGCTTGCCCTTCTCGCGATCCGACGTGCCGAACGCGCGGCCCTGCTCGAACACCGCGGCGATCACCGCCTGTTTCGCGGCGGCCGTCATGCGCAGGTTGATGAAGCCGGGGCCGGCGATTTCGGCCGCGTCGACGAGCCCTTGCGCGGCCGGCTGGGCCGTGAGCGCGGCGACGATCTTCTCGGCGAGCTGGCGCGGGTTCGTGCCGAGCGGCTTGGCGAGCTGCATCGCGACGTTGCACGCGACGTCGCCGTGCGCGGCGACCTTCGGGCGCTCCAGCGTGATGGCCGGGGTGACGAATGCCGCGTCGGCGCCTTTCAGCGCGTGTGCGACCTGCGTGACGCTATCCGCGAGCAGGGCTTCGAGGGTCTGTTTGTGAGCTGGCAGCATGCTGGTAGAAGGCTTCGTTGGTGGCGGCCGGAAACGCCGGCCGGCCGGCGCGCTTTTTAAGCGCGCGTTTCAGGGATCGCAGAATTTTAACAGGTGCTAATATGCCGCTCAGGCGCCCCGCGTCCGCGAGGCCGGACGCCGGCCAGCCGGCGTGCCCCAACCGCGCCGCGCAGGCACAACAAGATGAAAAGGGAATTGTCATGATTACGTTCAAGAGCAAGGCGGCACAGGATCTCGACGTGCTGAAGGATTTCGCCGTATACGTGCTGGGCCTCGTCGGCAAGCAGCTGGGCGAACGCGGTGTCATTACGCACGACGAACTGGACCACGCGATTGCGAAGCTGGAGGGCGCGGTCGCGCAGGCGAAGCAGGAGCGCGCCGAGCACGCCGGCCATTTCCACGAGGACGAAGCCGATCACGCGCACCACGAAGTGCCCCCGAGCCTGGCGCAGCGCGTGGCGCCGTTCCTCGCGATGCTGCGCGAAGCGAAGGCTGCCGAGGCCGACGTGCACTGGGGCTTCTGAGCTTCGTTGCCCCGGCCGATACCGACCGCAGGATGGGTCAGGCAAGAAAAAGCCCGCGCGATGCGGGCTTTTTATTCGTCTGATCAAAAGGCGGCGAGACCGCCCCGGACGCGTGTCGCTCAGAGCTGCGGCGCGAGTGCGCGGCGCGCGTCGTCGAGCGACAGGGCCATGCGCTGCGCGTAATCCTCGAGCTGATCCTGACCGATTTTCCCGACCGAGAAATACGTGCTGTCGGGATGCGCGAGATAGAAACCCGACACGCTGGCCGCCGGCAGCATCGCGAGCGAATCGGTCACGCTCATGCCGATCTCGTCCGCATGCAGCGCGGCGAACATGTCGCGCTTCACCAGATGGTCGGGGCACGCCGGGTAGCCGGGTGCCGGGCGGATGCCCGCGTACTTTTCGGCGATCAGCGCATCGTTGTCGAGCGTCTCGCCGCTCGCATAGCCCCACAATTCGCGCCGCACGCGCGCGTGCATCGCCTCGGCGAACGCTTCCGCGAAGCGGTCGGCGAGCGCCTTCAGCATGATCGCGCTGTAGTCGTCGTGGTCGGCTTCGAACTGCTTTTCCTTCACGTCGACGCCGAGGCCGGCCGTCACCGCGAACATCCCGATGTAGTCGGCCACGCCCGATTCCTTCGGCGCGATGAAGTCGGCGAGCGAGCGGTTCGGGCGCATCACGCCGTCGACCACCGGACGCACGCTCTGCTGGCGCAGGTTGCGCCAGGTCATCAGCACTTCCGAGCGCGACTCGTCGGTGTAGATCTCGATGTCGTCGTCGTTGACCGTGTTCGCCGGCAGCAGCGAGATCACGCCGTTCGCGGTGAGCCAGCGGCCCTGGATCAGGCGCGCGAGCATCGACTTCGCGTCGGAGAACACGCGCCGCGCCGATTCGCCGACGATCTCGTCGTTCAGGATCGCCGGGTACGGGCCCGCGAGGTCCCAGGTCTGGAAGAAGGGGCCCCAGTCGATGTAGTTCGCGAGCTCGTTCAGGTCGTAGTTCCTGAACACGCGGCGGCCGATGAACTTCGGCTTCACGGGCCGGTAGCCCGCCCAGTCGATCTTCGTCTTGTTCGCGCGCGCTTCGGCGAGCGTGACCATCGGCTGTGCCTTGCGGTTCGCGTGCTGGTCGCGAATGCGTTCGTAATCGGACTTCAGTTCGTCGAGATACTTCGCCGCGCCTTCGTCCGACAGCAGGTTCGACGCGACCGACACCGAGCGTGAAGCGTCCGGCACGTAGACGACCGGGCCTTCGTAGTGCGGCGCGATCTTCACGGCCGTGTGCACGCGCGAGGTCGTCGCGCCGCCGATCAGGAGCGGAATCTTCTTCACGCGGAAATAGTCGTCGCGCTGCATCTCGGACGCGACGTACGCCATTTCCTCGAGGCTCGGCGTGATGAGGCCCGACAGCCCGATGATGTCCGCGCCCTCGACCTTCGCCTTCGCGAGGATCTCGTTGCACGGGACCATCACGCCCATGTTGACCACTTCGAAGTTGTTGCACTGGAGCACGACCGACACGATGTTCTTGCCGATGTCGTGCACGTCGCCCTTCACGGTCGCGATGACGATCTTGCCCTTCGCGCGCACGTCGCCGCCCGCTTCCGCGAGCAGCCGCTTCTCTTCCTCGATGAACGGAATCAGGTGCGCGACCGCCTGCTTCATCACGCGCGCGGACTTCACGACCTGCGGCAGGAACATCTTGCCCTGGCCGAACAGGTCGCCGACGATGTTCATGCCGTCCATCAGCGGGCCTTCGATCACGTTGATCGGGCGGCCGCCGGCCGCGGCGATGGCCGCGCGCGCTTCTTCCGTATCTTCGACGATGAAGTTCGTGATGCCGTGCACGAGCGCATGCGCGAGGCGCTTCTCGACCGGCTGGTTGCGCCACTCGAGGTTCTCTTCCTTCTTCGCGGCGCCCGTCTTGAACTTGTCGGCGATCTCGAGCAGGCGGTCGGTGGAATCGTCGCGGCGGTTCAGGATCACGTCCTCCACGCGCTCGCGCAGCTCCGGGTCGAGATCGGCGTACACGCCGAGCTGGCCCGCGTTCACGATGCCCATGTCCATGCCCGCCTGGATCGCGTGGTACAGGAACACGGTGTGGATCGCCTCGCGCACCGGGTCGTTGCCGCGGAACGAGAACGAGACGTTCGACACGCCGCCGCTCACCTTCGCGTACGGCAGGTTCTGCTTGATCCAGCGGGTCGCCTCGATGAAGTCGACCGCGTAGTTGTTGTGCTCCTCGATGCCGGTCGCGACCGCGAAGATGTTCGGGTCGAAGATGATGTCTTCCGGCGGGAAGCCGACTTCGTTCACGAGGAAGTCGTACGAGCGTTTGCAGATTTCGATCTTGCGCTCGTACGTGTCGGCCTGGCCTTTCTCGTCGAACGCCATCACGACCGCGGCAGCGCCGTAGCGGCGGATCAGGTTCGCGTGGTGGCGGAACGCGTCCTCGCCTTCCTTCAGCGAGATCGAGTTCACGATCGCCTTGCCCTGCACGCACTTGAGGCCCGCTTCGATCACTTCCCACTTCGACGAGTCGATCATGATCGGCACGCGCGCGATGTCCGGCTCGGATGCGATCAGGTTCAGGAAGCGCACCATCGCCGCCTTCGAGTCGAGCATCGCCTCGTCCATGTTGATGTCGATCACCTGCGCGCCGTTCTCGACCTGCTGGCGCGCGACGGCGAGCGCCTCGTCGAACTGGCCGTTGAGGATCATTCGCGCGAAGGCCTTCGAGCCGGTGACGTTGGTGCGTTCACCGACGTTGATGAAGAGCGTCCCGGACGTGACGTTGAACGGCTCGAGGCCGGCAAGGCGCATCATGTGATCGGTCATGGCGGTGCGAATTCTTGTGAGGTAGGGCGTTGATGCGTTCGGGTCAGGCAGCGTCGCTGTACTGGCTCGGCCAGCGGCGCGGTTTCACGTCGGCGAGCGCCTTCGCGATCTCGGCGATGTGCTCGGGCGTCGTGCCGCAGCAGCCGCCCGCGAGATTCACGAGCCCGGCCTGCGCGAATTCCTTCAAGAGGCCCGACGTGACGTCCGGCGTCTCGTCGAAGCCGGTGTCGCTCATCGGGTTCGGCAGGCCGGCGTTCGGATAGCACGACACGTAGGTGTCGCACAGCTTCGCGAGCTCGGCGATGTACGGGCGCATCAGCGCCGCGCCGAGCGCGCAGTTCAGGCCGAACGTGAGCGGCTTCGCGTGGCGCAGCGAATTCCAGAACGCCTCGACCGTCTGGCCCGACAGGATGCGGCCCGACGCGTCGGTCACGGTGCCCGAGATCATGATCGGCAGGCGCTCGCCGGTGTTCTCGAACAGCTCGTCGAGCGCGAAGAGCGCGGCCTTTGCGTTCAGCGTGTCGAAGATCGTCTCGACGAGGAACAGGTCGACGCCGCCGTCGAGCAGCGCCTTCGCCTGCTGGTAATACGCGTCGCGCAGCTCGTCGAACGTGACGTTGCGCGCGCCCGGGTCGTTGACGTCCGGCGAGATGCTCGCCGTCTTCGGCGTCGGCCCGATCGCGCCGGCGACGAAGCGCGGCTTGCCGGGCGTCGCATGGCGCTCGGCCGATGCGCGCGCGAGCCGCGCCGATTCGACGTTCATCTCGACGACGAGGTCTTCCATCCCGTAGTCGGCCTGCGCGACCGTCGTCGCGCCGAACGTGTTGGTTTCGACGATGTCCGCGCCGGCCGCGAAGTACTGGTCGTGGATCTCGCTGATGATCTGCGGCTGCGTGAGCGACAGCAGCTCGTTGTTGCCCTTGATGTCGCGCGGGAAATCCTTGAAACGCTCGCCGCGATATGCGGCCTCGTCGAGCTTGTAGCGCTGGATCATCGTGCCCATCGCGCCGTCGAGGATCAGGATGCGCGATTTCAGCAGCGCGGGCAGGTCGGCGCCGCGCGTGTAGCGCGCGTCGAGCGGGGCGGAAGCGGCGAGAGGAGTCGCGGACATGGCGGAAGGGCGGCGAAGACGGAAAAACCGTCATTGTAGCCGGTGCGCCGGGGCGCCGCCCGGCCCGCACCAAACGAAAACCCCCGCCCGGCGAACCGGACGGGGGCTTGGATCGGAGTGCTCGCGGCGCCGCCCGAACGCGGCGAACGGCCCGGCAATGCGCCGGGCCGCGGGTCGTCAGTGCAGGACGACGGGCATCATCATCAGGCTGTCGAACTGTCCGAGGAATTCGTCCACTTCGTCGAGCGACGGCTCATCCTCGATCAGTTGCTTCACGTGTGCGCGGAATCGCTCGGCGAGCTCGCCGTCGATGAAGATCTCGCGCTGCGCGTTCTTGTCGACGATTTCGTATCCGCCGGCATTCATCAGATGGTGGCCGGCCTGCGGCGCGAATTCGACGACGCAGTAGTTGGGGCTGTTGTAGATCATTTGCATGGCGGCACTCCTCTTCGCAGTGGCATCTGGCCTTGTTGTCCTGTAGGTGGGGCAGACCTTGCCGGTTTCAAGGGGCTTGCGCTGCACACCCCGTTCTCCCTTTTGCGTGGGGTGTATCGGGTTAGAAGCCGATATCTCTCAAACGTTTCTTATTGTGATCCCGTGCACTGAAATAGTTGTTAAAGAGTGTCATCGGCCATTTCGGCCAGACCTTTAATCGGTCGAAATTGCCGATCGAGCGATCGTCACGGCGCGGCCGGCGACGATGCCGGCGGTGCAGCCGCCGGCGCGGGCGCCTGTCCGGCGGGCGGCGGCGCGGATTGTGCAGGCTCCGCGGCCGGTGCGGAGGCCGGTACGCCGGCAGGCGCGTTCGTTGCGTCCTCGCTCGTCGCGCGTTGTGTCGCGCCAACGGCAGGCGCGCCCGGCGGCGCGAGCGGGCCGTGCCACAGCAGCTCGATCTGCGCGCCGTTCGGCTCTGATTGTACGAGCCGCGTGGGCAGCCAGCCGAGCGACGGCGCGAGCCACATGTCGATGCGGCGCGTGTCGCCGTCGCGGCGCGGCAGCCGCATGAAGTGGCGGGCGCGGACGCTGCCGGCCTGCGTCTGCACGTCTTCGTCGCCGATCACCGTGATCGGCCAGGTCTCGCCGCTGTTGTTGTCGATCACGAAGAACTGCTGCGTGACGCCCGGCTTGTACGCGGACGGATTGCCGCGCACGAGCCCCGACAATTGCATCAGCATGCTGAAGCGGTCCTGCACGCCGTCGGGCAGCGGTGCGTTGTTCGGCGTGCGCGTGAACACGACCTGGTGGATCTCGCGGTTGAAGATCGCGATGTCCTCGGGGCGCTTGCCGCGCTTTTCGACATAGCGGTCGGGCGCGATGCCGAATGCGTCGATGCGGCCTTCGCTGCGATAGCTGAACGGGCCGACGAACGGCACGGGCATGGACACCGACAGGTCGTAGGTGCGGCCGTCGGTGCGCCAGTGGATCGTGCCGATCATGTTCTGCATCCCGTTGTAGAACGTGTCGTACTGAAGGTCGCCGGGCGGCGGCGCCGCGAACTTCACGCCGCTCGTCGCGGGGCCCGGCGTCGCGGCACCGCCGGCATCGCCCGCCGATGCCGCGTGCGTGCCGGATGCGCCTGCCGCGCCGCTCGCGGCGGAGGCTGCGGACGCGGCCTGCGGCGGTTCGCCGCGTTCGTCCGTCTGCGTCGACGTGAGAACCGGCTCGGGCGCCGGCGCGGGCTTTGCCGCGGGCTTCGGTGCGGCCGCGGCCGGCTTGGCCGGTTGTTTGGCGGGTGGTTCGGCCGGCTTCGGCGCGGGTGCGCGCTCGATCGGCTGCGGCTTGAGCAGTTCGATCTGCACCGGTATCTCGGCGGGCGCGGGCGGCGTGAACGCGTCGCGGCTGTGCGTCAGCCACAACGCTGCGAGCGCGTGCAGCACCAGCACGACGACGAGCGCGACGCCCACGCGCAGCCAGTGGCGGGGCAGGGCGTGGCGAGGACGGGTGTCGGCAGGCGGCATCGGCGAAACGGAGCAGGGTTGAGGCGGTCGTGGCGCATGGCGCGCGTCACAGCGTTCGGACCGCCGGATGCGCCGCGCGTTCGCGATACATCGCGCCGGTGTCGCACGCGTCGCGTATCAGGCGTCGCGTGCGTCCGGACTATAGCCGAGTTCGTAAGACAGTTTCTGCGCGCACGCGCGCAGCGCGGTGTCGATCTCGCCGCCCCACGCGATGTCGAATGTGCCTTCCTGGCCGAGCGCGACGATCGCGAGCGCGAGTTCGCCGACCGCATCGAACACCGGCATGCAGAACGCATGGATCGTCGGCAGCAGCATCCCTTCGACGCGCGCGGCCTGATGCGCGCGCACGTCGGCGAGCACCGCCTCGACCTCGTCGAGCGTGCGCGGCCCGCCGTGATGCGGCGAGCGGCGCGTATCGGCGAGCTCGCGTTCGAGCATCGCCGCGGTCTTGCTGCGCGGCAGATACGCGGCGAACAACAAGCCCGTCGCAGAGCCGAGCAGCGGCATCACGTCGCCGAGCTTCAGCGACGCCTTCGCCGGATGGCTCGACTCCATCCAGTGCACGATCGTCGGCCCTTGATTGCCCCACACCGCGATGCCGACCGTCTGGTCGACGCGGTCGCGCAGTTCGGTCAGCGCGATCCGCGCGAGCTTCACGCCGTCCACGCGTGCGAGCCGCGCGAGGCCCATCTGCAGCGCGAAGCCGCCGAGTTCGTAGCGGCCCGACACGGGATCCTGCGACACGACGCCGAGCCGCGAGAAGCTGACCAGGTAGCGATGCGCCTTCGCGGGGCTCATGCCCGCGCGCTGCGCGAGATCGCGCAGCATCATCGCGCGCGGCTCGCTCGTCAGCACGTCGAGCAGGCGGAAGCCGACTTCGATCGACTGGATGCCGGAGCGAACCTTCTCGCCGCCTTCGCCGTGCTCGCCGGAGCCGGTGTCGTCGGTGTCGGAATCGGCGAGATCGTCGTCGGGAAGCGGGCTGGCGGGCATGGGCAACGGGGCGCGACAAGGCGGCAAGGGTCGGGACGAAAGCGGCGTGCACGATCGTGGCGCGCCGCACGGATTCACCATCGTAAAATAGATTCCCTCCATCGTCACTACAACGGCAGATACCCCATGAAACTTGCATCGCTGAAGGACGGCACGCGCGACGGCCAGCTGATCGTCGTGTCGCGCGACCTGCACACCGCGGCGATCGCCGATGCGATCGCACCGACGCTGCAGCGCGTCCTCGACGACTGGGCGTTCTACGCGCCGCAACTGCGCGACCTGTACGACGCGCTGAACCACGGCCGCGCCCGCAACGCGTTCGCGTTCGACCCGGCGAACTGCATGGCGCCGCTGCCGCGCGCGTTCCAGTGGGCCGACGGGTCCGCCTACGTGAATCACGTCGAGCTCGTGCGCCGCGCGCGCGGTGCCGAGATGCCGCCCGAGTTCTGGACCGATCCGTTGATGTACCAGGGCGGCAGCGACGATTTCCTCGGCGCGCGCGACGACATCGTGTGCCTGTCCGAGGAGTGGGGCATCGATTTCGAGGCCGAAGTGGCGGTGATCACCGGCGACGTGCCGATGAGCGCATCGCCCGACGACGCGCTGAAGGCCGTGCGGCTCGTCACGCTCGTGAATGACGTGTCGCTGCGCAACCTGATTCCGGCGGAGCTCGCGAAGGGCTTCGGTTTCTTCCAGAGCAAGCCCGCCACCGCGTTCGCGCCGGTCGCGGTCACGCTCGACGAACTCGGCGACGAATGGCGCGAGGGCCGCGTGCATCGGCCGATGATCGTCCACTGGAACGGCAAGAAGGTTGGCCAGCCCGATGCGGGCACCGACATGGTCTTCCACTTCGGCCAGCTGATCGCGCACGCGGCGAAGACGCGCAACCTGCGTGCCGGCTCGATCATCGGCTCGGGCACGGTGTCGAACAAGGACGCGAAGCGCGGCTATTGCTGCATCGCCGAGAAGCGCTGCCTCGAGACGATCGAGCACGGCGCGCCGCAGACCGAATTCATGCGCTACGGCGACACCGTGCGCATCGAGATGTTCGACGCGGCCGGCAAGTCGATCTTCGGCGCGATCGAGCAGGCCGTCGCGCCGCCCGACGGCGCGGCCTGAACGCCGGCGCGAAGCCCGGCCGCGGCCCGCGCGCCGGGTTTCGCCCGATGTTTGGCCGCGCGGGCTTGGCTACACTCGATTCAGGCGTTTCAAACGTCGAATGCATTTCAACGATCCTGGAGCTGCGCATGGCCGATCTCGCCGCATACGGCGCTTACGAAGCATTGAAGGTGACGCGCCGCGAGCATGGCGTGCTCGACATCGTGATGAGCGGCGAGGGCGCGAACCGCAGCGGGCTCGCGACCGCGAACGAACGCATGCATCGCGAGCTCGCCGACATCTGGCGCGACGTCGATCGTGATCCCGACACGCGCGTCGCGGTGATCCGCGGCGAGGGCAAGGGCTTTTCGGCGGGCGGCGATCTCGCGCTCGTCGAGGCGATGGCGAACGACTTCGACGTGCGCGCCCGCGTGTGGCGCGAGGCACGCGACCTCGTCTACAACGTGATCAACTGCAGCAAGCCGATCGTGTCCGCGATGCACGGGCCGGCCGTGGGCGCGGGGCTCGTCGCCGGCCTGCTCGCCGATATCTCGATCGCCGCGAAGGATGCGCGCATCATCGACGGTCATACGCGGCTCGGCGTCGCGGCCGGCGATCACGCGGCGATCGTGTGGCCGCTGTTGTGCGGGATGGCGAAGGCGAAGTATTACCTGCTGCTGTGCGAACCGGTGAGCGGCGAGGAGGCCGAGCGGATCGGCCTCGTGTCGCTCGCGGTCGAGCCGGCCGACCTGCTGCCGAAGGCGTACGAGGTCGCGGAGAGGCTCGCGCACGGGTCGCAATCGGCGATCCGCTGGACCAAGTACGCGCTGAACAACTGGCTGCGCAGCGCCGGGCCGGCCTTCGATACGTCGCTCGCGCTCGAGTTCATGGGCTTCTCGGGGCCCGACGTGCAGGAAGGCATCCGCTCGCTGCGCGAGCGGCGCGCCCCCGACTTCCGCGGCGACGCACCGTTCTGACGCGCGCTATGATCGGATCAACGGCGGCCGCGCGACTCACGCCGGCCGCATCGCCCACCCAGTCAACCAGGATGCCCGTATGACGACCGATGCCTCCGGCTCCAATCCTTTCGCCGGCTTTGCCGGTTTCAAGCCTGCCGACATGCTCGACCGGATGTGGGACATGATGCGGATGTCGCCGTTCGGCGGGATGGCGTCGTTTCCCGGCGCCGCATCGGGGCTGCCACCGTCGCTGTCGAGCATGTCCGACATGATGGCGCCGCTCACGAGCGTCGAGGAGCTCGACAAGCGGATCACCGACCTGCGCGCAGTCGAGCAGTGGCTCAAGCTCAATCTCGGGATGCTGCAGTCCGCGATCCAGGCGCTTGAGGTACAGCGCGCGACGCTCGCGACGCTGCGCGCGTTCGGCGCGTTCGCGCAAAGCTCGATGTCGGCGGCCGAGGACGCCGCGGTCGCGGCCGCGCAAGCGGCGTCCGCGCCGCGCGCCGATGTGCCGCGCGCCGATGCGCCGCAGGCGCCGGATGCCGCTGCCGCGCCCGACGCACCGCCGGCAGGCGACGCCGCGCAGCAGGCATTCGACCCGGCCGGCTGGTGGAACCTGCTGCAGGCGCAGTTCAACCAGCTCGCGAGCCTCGCGATGGCGCAGCCGGGCGCGCAACCCGACGCGTCGGGCGCTGCGCCGTCCGGGCAGGCCGCATCGACGGCGCGGGCGGAGCCGCCCGCACCGGCCGCCGCCGCGCCGCGCAAGCCGGCCGCGAAGCGCGCGAAGCCGGCCGGCTCGGCCGCGGCGCGCGCGGCGGCCGCGTCGTCGCCCGAAACGCGTCCGCCGAAGCGCTCGACGTGACGCGCACCGGATAGCAGGTCGATCATGCGGCTCGCGCTCGTGCTGATGGGAGGCGGCGCACGTGCCGCCTACCAGGTCGGCGTGCTGAAGGCGCTGGCCGAGATCGCGCGCGAGGCCGATCCGAACCGGCACACGGTGCCGTTCACGGTCGTCTGCGGCTCGTCGGCCGGCGCGATCAATGCAACTTCGATCGCGAGCCACGCGGACGATTTTTCGCACGGCGTGCGGCGGCTGCTGGAATTCTGGGAGCCGCTGCGCGCGGACTACGTGTATCGCACCGACTGGCTCGGCATCGCGGCGGCGGGCGCACGCTGGCTCGCGACGATGACCTTCGGCTGGGCGGCGCGCCGCTCCCCGCGCGGGTTGCTCGACAACGCGCCGCTCGCCCACCTGCTGCAGCGCGAGCTGAGCTTTCACCGGATCGAGCAGATGCTCGAGAGCCGGCTGCTGCACGCGCTCTCGGTGACGGCGCTCAGCTATTCGAGCGGCCGGCACCTGACCTTCTACCAGGCTGCCGAGCCGATCCAGGCCTGGCGGCGCGCGCAGCGCACCGCGCGGCTCGTCGATCTGTCGGCGTCGCACCTGCTTGCGTCGTCGGCCATTCCGTTCGTGTTTCCCGCCGTGCCGCTCGTGCTCGACGGCCAGGTCGAATATTTCGGCGACGGCTCGATCCGGCAGGTCGCGCCGCTGTCGCCGGCGATCCACTTCGGCGCGAACCGGATCGTCGTCGTCGGCGCGGCCGACCCGCGGCCCGAGATCCCGGCCGCGAACGGCTCGGGGCGGGTGCGCGGCTACCCGACGCTCGCGCAGATCGGCCAGCAGGTGCTCGCGAGCGTGTTTCTCGACTCGATCGGCTCGGACATCGAGCGCATCGAACACATCAACCGGATGATCGAGCACTTGCCGCACCAGGTCGAAGTGGACAGCGGCTGGCGGCACGTCGACGTGCTCGCGATCGCGCCGTCCGAGCGCATCGAGCTGATCGCCGCGAAACACCTGAAGCAGATGCCGGCCACGATGCGCGGGCTGCTCGGCGCGATCGGCGGCAGCCAGCCGGCCGGCGCGTCGTTCGCGAGCTACCTGCTGTTCGAGGAAGCCTTCACGCGCGAGCTGATCGAGCTGGGCTATCGCGACGGGCGCGCGCAGCGCGACACGCTGGCGGACTGGATCGCCGGGGCCGACGGCGGCAGCGCGCCGCCATCCGGCACGTCGCCGGCGGGCGGTCGCGCAAGCGGCGAAATACGGGTCTGACGCCCATGACGCGCGCAGAGCGCGCCAGGCGCCCGAAGCTTACATATCGGTTGCATTTTCGCGACGGCTGCCCCGCGACCGATCGCCGCACCGCTGCTGGCGGCGCGCGACCGGTTCAGCGTCTCGGAACCGTCATGCACGCGTGCTATCATGGCCGCCGCCGTATACACCATATCGAGCAGCCCGCCGGTCCGGCGGTCGCACGGGAACCCGTCGGGGACCGCGTGGCGCCGGGCGGGCTCGCCACCGAGCCGGCTTGCGCCGGCCCCCCACATCAGGCACGCGCGGCCGGTTCCGTTCGAGCGGAGCGGGGCCGCCGTGCTTCAACGCGGCGCGGCCGCCCGGCTGCCGGAAGCGGAAACTGCGTCCGGGGGCGGGATACACGCGTAAAATTAGAGTCTTGGCTGCAAAAGGCGCGCTTGTGCGCCGGCGCGGCAACAGTCACGTTTAGAGAAGTCGCATTGCGCAGAACAGGGGTGGGACCATCATGAACACCATGCTTTATCCGGAACTTTACAGGTCGCTCGAAGCTGTCCGCTGGGACATGGAAAAGGACATTCCGTGGGACAAGTTCGACGCTTCGTTGCTCACCGACGAGCAGGCGAAGACGATCAAGATGAACGCGATCACCGAATGGTCGGCGCTGCCCGCGACGGAAATGTTCCTGCGCGACAACCAGCACGACAGCGACTTTTCCGCGTTCATGAGCGTGTGGTTCTTCGAGGAGCAGAAGCATTCGCTCGTGCTGATGGAATACCTGCGTCGCTTCCGGCCCGAAATGGTGCCGACCGAGGAAGAGCTGCACGCGGTGCGCTTCGAGTTCGATCCGGCGCCGCCGCTCGAGACGCTGATGCTGCACTTCTGCGGCGAGATTCGCCTGAACCACTGGTATCGCTGCGCGGCCGACTGGCACACCGAGCCGGTCATCAAGCACATCTACGAAACGATCTCGCGCGATGAAGCGCGCCATGGCGGCGCATACCTGCGCTACATGAAGAAGGCGCTGAACAATTGCGGCGACGTCGCGCGCGCGGCGTTCGCGAAGATCGGCGTGCTGATGGCGTCGGCGCGCCGCACCGAGAAGCCGCTGCACCCGACCAACCTGCACGTGAACCAGGCGCTGTTCCCGCGCGACACCGTGCAGTCGCGCCTGCCCGATCCGGAGTGGCTCGAGCGCTGGCTCGACGAGCAGATCCGCTTCGACGGCGAGTGGGAGAAGAAGGTCGTCGAGCGAATCCTGCACAACCTGTCGATCCTGTTCGAGCGCACGTTCGCGACCGCGCAGGAGCTGAACCGCTACCGCAAGGAAGTCACCGGGCGCCTGCAGTCCGAAAGCGGCCCGTCGTCGGCCGCGCAACCGGCCTGAGGCCGCACGGCATCGCAGCCGGCGTGAAGCGCCGCCGGCCGCGAGTCGCCGCAGTGTCGTTCCGCATGAAGCCCGCCCGGCCGTCCGGCGGGCTTTTTATCTGGCGCCGCCGTGTTCCGTTGCGATGTGCACCGCGCGCCGCTCACGCCATCCGAAATTCATCATGTCCGCTACCTTCGAACGCAAGCTGATCACCCGCGATGCCCTGGTTGCCCTGCGCGCTTCGCTGCCTTCGCCCGTCGTGTTCACGAACGGCGTGTTCGACATCCTGCATCGTGGCCACGTCACGTACCTCGCCGATGCGAAGGCGCTCGGCGCGTGCCTGATCGTCGGCGTGAACAGCGATGCGTCGGTGCGCATGCTCGGCAAGGGCGACGACCGTCCGATCAACCGCGAGGAAGACCGGATGGCGCTGCTCGCCGCGCTGGAAAGCGTCGACTGGGTCGTGAAATTCGAGGAAAAGACGCCGGTGTTGCTGATCGAGGCCGTCCGTCCGGACATTCTCGTGAAGGGCGGCGACTACGACATGGACGCGCTGCCGGAATCGGCCATCGTGCGCGGCTGGGGCGGGCGGGCGCTCGCGATTCCGTTCGAGCACGACCGCTCGACCACCGCGCTGCTGAAGAAGGTGCGCGCGCAGCAGTCGTGATGCGGGTGTAGCGCCGTCAGGGCGCGGATGCCGCGAGCGGCTCGGCCGTCACGGCCGGCGCGCCGATCGGGCCGCCGATCACCGGCTGATCGCTCTCTTGCGCGAGCGGCATCGCATGCAACGCATCGGGCCGCACCTGCCGCGACAGCACGCCCGGTTCGCGCGGGCCGGCCGCCGGCAGCGGCCCGAACACGCCGCGCACCGCGACGAACGCAAGCAGGTTCGCGAGAATGAGAACAGCGATCAGCCAGCGCAGCATCGTCGACACTCCTCGTCGTTGTTCGGTCGTTCAGTTGTTCAGTCGGGCCGGCTGCATCGCACGCGCGGGCGTTGCCGCGGGCGATCGTACGCATCGGCCAGGCCGCATGCCGATGCGGCCAGCTGTCCGCGTCGGCGCAAACGCCGGCGCCCATTTCCCATCTTCACCGTGACGATGCCCGCAGCCGGGCATCCGTCGATGCGGCCGGCGCGATGCCGGCCGGTTTCCGTCAATTTCGCGCCTCCGCCGCCGCCTCCGCCGCGATCAACGCAAGCCCGGACAGGATCAGCGCGTCGTGCCGCGTATGCGGCAGCGTCAGCGCGCGCGCGACGTCGTCCGCCGCGCCGCCCGCCAGCACGAGCCGCACGGGCGCCTGCCATGCATCGGCGAGCTCGCGCCATGCGCGCTCGATCAGCCCCGCCTGCGCGTACAGGCAGCCCGCCGACAGCGAGCGCGGCGTATCGACCTGGAACGGCTCGGCCTGCGCGCCCGCGAGCAGCCCGCTCGCGATGTCGGTCGTGAGCGTCGGCAGCTGCGCGGTGTGCGTGCCGAGCGCGCGCATCATCAGTGCCCAGCCGGGCGCGATCAGCCCGCCGGTGAAGCGGCCGTCCGCGCGCAGCGCTTCGAGCGTCGTCGCCGTGCCGAAGGTCGCGATCAGCAGATGCTCGCCCGGAAACGCCGCCCGTGCGCCGATCAGGCCGGCCCAGCGATCGCTGCCGAGCTGCTCGGGCGTCGTGTAGCCGTTCGTCACGCCGCATTGTGCGGGCCGCGAGCGGATCGTCGTGCGCGCGAGGCCCGGCCAGCGGGCATCGAGCAACGCATCGAGCCGCGCGGCCACGTCGGCGCCCGCGACGTTCGAGATCCAGGCGCCACGCGGACGCGGCAGAGCCGACCAGTCGGGATCGGCACCGCCGTCGCGCGTATGGCCGAACGCGCCGGTGTCGACGAGCGTGCGCTGCGCGTCGGCAAGCGCCCACTTGATCCGGCTGTTGCCGGCGTCGATCAGCAGATGCGGTGCGTTCATTGCGCTTCGCGCAGCGATACGTCGCCGGCTGCGATTGCCTGGATGCCGTCCGGCGTGTCGAGCAGCAGCTGGCCGGTCGCGTCGATGCCGGTGGCGATGCCGCGCACGCGTTCGACGCCCTGTTCGAGCAGCACGACTTCGCGTCCCGCGTACGCGTGCAGCGCGTGCCAGCGCGGCAGGAACGGCGCGAGCCCGTCGGTGCCGAACTGCGCGAGTGCGGGCGTGAGCGCGTTCAGCGCCGCGGCGAGCGTGTCCGTGAGGTTCGCCGACGCGCAGGCGGCCGACAACGCGGCCGGCGGCAGCCCGCTCGCGAGCGTCGCTTCGCGCGCGCGCAGCGCATCGACCTGCGCGGCAACGGCTTGCGCGCCGCGCACGTTGATGCCGAAGCCGATCACGACGGCCGTCGCGTCGGCGGTGGTCCAGACGGTTTCGATCAGGATCCCGGCGAGCTTGCCGACGATGCGCGGCGCGCCGTCGTCGATGGTCGTCAGCAGCAGGTCGTTCGGCCACTTGAGCGCGACGCGCGCGCGGGCGTCGAGCGGCAGCGTGGCGAGCCCTTCCGCGAGCGCGACGCCGATCGCGATGCTGAGGCCGCCGAGCGCATCGACGGAGCGGGGCACGATGCAGCCGACCGAGCACAGCAACGCGTTGCCGGGCTGCGCGAACCAGGGCCGACCTTGCCGGCCGCGGCCCGCCGTCTGCTCGAACGCGACGCGCACGAGCGGTGCGGGCAGCGCGTTCGCGGTGCGCGGCAGCGCCTTCAGGCGCGTCGCGATGTCGGCATTGGTCGAGCCGGTGGCGGCGACGATGTCGAGCGGCCACGCACGCGGGCCGGCGTCCAGGTGTGCCTCGAGCCGGTTGCGCGCGATGTGCGCGTCGCCGGAATCGGGCGTGTCGGAGGAGGTGGGGGCGTTCATGGCGCCTATTGTAGCGACAGGGGACAGTGCGTGACGGGCGGCGCGCATGCCGGGCGGCCGACGTGCGCAGGGCCGCCCGGCATGCGGTCTGGTACTTCGCCATCTGGCTCGGCGTGTTGATGTTTTTTTCAACGTCAAACGCCATCTCGCCCGCAAGCAGCGTCTTGCCATGCAGGGCAGGCCCCGGCGGGCCGACACACGAGGATCGGTGCGCCGCGCATCGATTCGCGTTGCGGACGATCGATGCGCGGCGCGTCAACTCATGCCCGTCGCGGAAAGCGCCGCCCTGCCGCCGCATTCGCGCCGGCGCCGCCAACGCACCGTCACGGCGCGACGACCGGATGCTTCAACGCATGCGCGGTCTCGATCCACTGCGCGTGGAATTCGTCCGCGTCGGGCCGCAGCCCCAGCTCGCCGTTGCGATACGCCATCGCGAGCGTCTGCACGGCTTCGGGCAGCTCGTGTTCCGCCGCACGACGATACAGCGCGAGTGCGCGCGCTTCGTCGCGCGGCACGCCGCTGCCTTCGCGGTACGCGTTGGCGAGCATGAAGTCCGCGGCCGGGATGTCCGCGCGCGACGCGATTTCGAACCAGTGCGCGGCGCGCACCGGATCGGCCGCGACGCCGTAACCGCTGCGATAGATCAACCCGAGGTAATACGCGGCGGCCGGGTCGCCCTGCGCGGCCGCTTCGCCGAGCAGCATGCGGGCGCGCGCGTAGTCCTTCGGCATGTCGCCGCTGCCGAGCAGCAGCGCCTTGCCGAGCGCCAGTTGCGCACGCCGCGCGGCCGGCGTGTCGGTGCGGCCGTCCGCCTGCGCGGCGGTTTCGAGCCAGCCGCGTCCCTCGTCGCGCAGCCCCGGCTCGCGCGCATCGACGAGCGCGATCCCGAGCGCCGCCTGCGCGTCGCCCGAGCCGCGCCGCGCGAGCGTGCGCAACTGCGCGAGCGCGTGCGGCTCGACCGCCTGCGCGACCATCGCCTGCCATTCGTCGAGCTGCGCGGCGCTCGGCGCGGGGCCGGCGGCGCGCCAGCCGGTCGCCGCGACGACGGCCGCGACGGTCACGGCCGCCGCCGCGAGCAGCGCGGCGGGCGGGAGCTTTGCGCGCAGCACGCGCCGCGCGGTGCCGGCGAGGCCGGTCTCGGCCGGACGCATGGTCCGGATCGGTTGCATCGCGGGTCTCGAGGTCATTGCGTGAGGTCGATCTCGTAGATGGCGAGGTTCTTGCCCGAGCCGTCGTCGGCGGCGACCTGCGTGAGGCCGGTCAGGCCGGCTGCCGCCGCGTCGCCGAGCCGGTTCGGCGCCGACGTGAACTGCACGTGCGCGACCGAGCTCGCGAGCTTCGTGAAGCGCCAGCTGCGCTGCGCGCCGTCCGCCGCGCGCGTGATCGCGCCGCGCTTCTTGATGAACGAAATCAGCACGTCGCGGTTCGCGTCGGGCGACGCGAAGATCGTCTTGCTGCCGTCGAGGCCGGGGAAGTTGCCGCCGCCGCTCGCGCGGTAGTTGTTGGTCGCGACGATGAACTGCGCGTTCGGGTCGATCGGCGCGCCCTTGTACGTCAGGTTCCTGATCCGGCTGCCGACCGGCTGCGTGACGTCGATCTCGTACGCGAGATCCGCGGACGTGAACATGTCGAAGTTGTAGCCGGGGAAGCTGCTGACGAGCGGCTGCACGGTCGCCTTGGCCGGATCGATCGTGTTGAAGCGCTTCGCGGCCGTCTCGAGCCAGTTCTTCACGTCGCTGCCGCTCACCTTCACCGCGTACACCGTGTTCGGATACAGGTACAGGTCGGCCGCGTTGTTGATCGCGAGCGCGCCGGGCGCGACGTCGGTGTAGTCGCTGCCGCCGCCGAAGCCGCTCTTGAACGGCGCGCTGACCGACAGCACCGGCAGCGACGCGTATTGCGGCAGGTTCGCCTGCACGTAGGTCTTCACGTAGTCGGCCTGCGCCTCGTTGACGATCTGGATCGCGCCGGGATCGCCGACGTCCGCGAAGTACGAGTTCATCCGGTAGTCGGTCGAGCCGATCGGCGTCTTCACGTAGTCGATCGTCGCCTGGTGCTCGGCGGCGATCGCGGCGGACACCGACGGATCGGCGGCGACGTAGCTTTTGTCGGCGTTCTGGATCGGCCGCGCCTCGACGGTCGTCTGCGACTTGTCGACGCTCCACGCGTTGCCGTCGAACTTCAGGCTGAGCTTGATCACGCCGAGATGCTTGCCCCAGTAGTTCGCCATCACGGTCGGCACGCCGTTGACGGTGCCCTTCGCCTTGTCGACGCCCGGCAGGTTGAACTGCGCGACGGTGCTGTTCGCGTCCGGGAACACCTGGTGCGAGTGGCCGATCAGCATCGCGTCGATGCCGGGCACCTTCGACAGCCACCAGCTGCCGTTTTCCATCGTCGGCGAATACGCGGAATTGTCGAGGCCGCCGTGCGAGATCGCGACGACCAGATCGGCGCCCTTCGCGCGCATCTCCGGGATGTACTTCTCGGCCGCTTCCTTCAGGCCGGTCGTGTAGACCTTGCCGTCGAGCCAGCGCTTGTCCCAGCTCATGATCGCCGGCGGCGTGAAGCCGATGATGCCGATCTTCACCGGCGCGCTGACGGTCTTGCCGTCGGGCGTGACGGCCGTCACCGTGCGGGTCAGGATCGTGTACGGCGTGAACAGCGGCGCGTTGGTCCGCGCGCTGATCACGTTCGCGAGCACCTGCGGGAAGTTCGGGCCCGCGCACTTCTTCTGTTGCGCGGGGGCCGGCAGGCCGTCGACGTCGAACGTGTTGCCGGTCACCTGCGACAGGTACGGCAGCCCGTAGTTGAACTCGTGGTTGCCGATTCCGCCGCCGTCGAACTTCGCGGCGTTCATCACCTTGTAGATCGCGAGCGTCTGGTCGCAGCCGAGCGGGTTCACGAGCGCCTGGTAATCCGACAGCGCGGTGCCCTGGATCGTGTCGCCGTTGTCGAGCAGCAGCGTGTTCGGGTACTGCGCGCGCGCCTGCGCGATCAGCGTCGACACGCGCTCGAAACCGAGCGACTTGTCGGCGGCGAGCTTGAAATAGTCGTACGACAGCACGTTGGTGTGCAGGTCGGTCGTTTCGAGCAGCGCGAGCGTGGCCGTCGTGCCGGCCGGCGCCCGGGCCTGCGTCTGCGACGAGGGGGCGGTGACGTCGTCGCCGCCGCAACCGGCGAGGGCGAAGGCGAGACTGGCGAGCGCGGCGGCGGTGCGCGCGCGGCGGCGGGTAAGCGGGGGCAGACGCATCGATTGTCCTGTTTGGTGTTCTGTTCCGAGCATTGCGAGACGCCGCGAAATGGCGGCGCGGGCGCCGACGGCCTGATGTGCGGCGCGTGAGAGTATCGAAAGGAAACGTGACGGAAGAATGAAAGGTCGCGTGTGCCGCGCGCCGTGGCGGAGGCCAACGCCGCCACGGGGCATGCCGGGCACCGTCGTCCGCTCCGACGGAAATCCTCACGTCGCGCCGCCGGACGGTTCGCTACAATGGCCGCTGTCATCCTTTTGCAAACAACCCGCCCTTGGACTTCGACACATCTCCCGGCCTGTCGGTCGACGCCGGCGGCCAGGGCCAGACGGTGCGCCTGACCGGCCAGTGGACCGCGCTTGCGCTCGCGCGCAATCGCGGCGAGGTCGCGCGCCGCATCGCGGGCCTGGCGTCCGGGCGCGTGAACGAATGGGATCTGTCCGGCATCGAGCGGCTCGACCATGTCGGCGGCCAGGCGCTGTGGCGCGTCTGGGGCCGCAAGCTGCCGGCCGGCGTCGCGCTGAGCGCCACGCAGCGCACGATCTTCGAGCGGATCGAGCGTCTCGACAGCCAGCGCGAGGCGCCCGAGCGCATCGTGCGCTTCGATCCCGTCACGCGGCTCGGCCAGGCGATCTTCTCGTTCGGCGAACATCTGCAGGGCGGCATCGCGATGTTCGGCCTCGTGATCCTCGATGCGCTGTCGGTGCTGCGCCGTCCGCAGACGATGCCGTGGAAGGAAACCTCCGCGAATATCTACAGCGCCGGCGCGCAGGCGCTGCCGATCACCGCGCTGGTCGCATTCCTGATCGGCATCGTGCTCAGCTACCTGTCCGCGCAGCAACTGCAGATGTTCGGCGCGAACCGCTACATCGTGAACATTCTCGGGCTGTCGGTGATTCGCGAACTCGGCCCGGTGTTGTCCGCGATCCTCGTCGCGGGCCGCTCGGGCTCGGCGATCACCGCGCAGATCGGCGTGATGCGCGTGACCGAGGAACTCGACGCGATGCGCGTGATGGGCATTCCGCACGGGTTGCGGCTGATCCTGCCGCGCGTGCTCGCGCTCGGCGTCGCGATGCCGCTGCTCGTGATGTGGACCAACGTCGTCGCGCTGACGGGCGGCGCGCTCGCCGCGAAGTTCGTGCTGGGGATCGACGTCAACTATTTCGTGCGCTCGCTGCCGGGCGTCGTGCCGATCGCGAACCTGTACATCGGCCTCGGCAAGGGCGTCGTGTTCGGCATGCTGATCGCGCTGGTCGCATGTCATTTCGGCTTCCGGATCAAGGCGAACTCGCAGAGCCTCGGCGAAGGCACGACGACGTCGGTCGTCACGTCGATCACGGTCGTGATCCTCGCCGACGCGGTGTTCGCGATCCTGTTCCAGAACGTGGGGCTCGGATGAACGCGTCGAAAGATTCGGCGGCCGGTGCCGCGCCGGCCGGTGCCGCGCCGGCAGACGATGCCCGTGCGCACGCCGCGGCACTCGACGCGGGCACGGTCGGCGCGCCGCCGGCGCCGGCCGCGCGCGGCGATGACCTCGTGATCGAGGTGCGCAACCTGACGAAGCGCTACGGGCGCAACATCGTTCACCAGAAGCTCGATTTCGACGTGCGGCGCGGCGAAATCGTCGCGATCGTCGGCGGCTCGGGCTCGGGCAAGACGACGCTCGTGCGGCAGATCCTCGGCCTCGAGCGGCCGACCTCGGGCACGATCAAGGTGTTCGGCGAAGACACGTCGAAGATCGACGACGCGACCGCGCGAATGATGCGCACGCGTTCCGGAATGCTGTTCCAGCAGGGCGCGCTGTTCTCGTCGATGACGGTGTTCGACAACGTCGCGCAGCCGCTGCGCGAACTTGGCCGCGTCCCGCCCGACCTGCTGCACGACATCGTGATGCTCAAGCTCGAGATGGTCGGGCTGCCGTGCAAGCACGCGTCGAAGATGCCGGCCGCGCTGTCGGGCGGGATGGTGAAGCGGGTCGGCATCGCGCGCGCGATCGCGCTCGAGCCGGAGCTGCTGTTCCTCGACGAGCCGACCGCCGGCCTCGACCCGCAGGCCTCCGACGAATTCGTCGAGCTGATCGCGACGCTGCACCGCACGCTCGGGCTGACCGTCGTGATGGTGACGCACGATCTCGACACGATGGTCGCGCTGTCGACGCGCGTCGCGGTGCTGGCCGATCGCAAGGTGCTGGTCGCCGCGCCGGTCGAGGAGGCCGCGAACGTCGACCATCCGTTCATCCACGAATATTTCCTGGGGCTGCGCGGGCGCCGCGCACTGCAGGCGCTGCCGCCGGAGCGGCGCGCGAAGCTGCCGAAGGCGGCCCTCGAACCGGCGCTGTCGAGCGTCGAACTGTAGGAAAGGCACGAAGCAAGGAACCCGCGAATGGAAAACAAATCACATGCGTTCTGGGCCGGCCTGTTCACGATCGCGCTGACGCTGGCGATCGCGGGCACCGTGTTCTGGTTCAACGTCGATCGCACCGTGCGCGTGCCGTACGACCTGCTCGCGCGCACCAACGTGACGGGTCTGTTCCCCGACGCGGCCGTGCGTTTTCGCGGGCTCGACGTGGGCAAGGTGCAGTCGATCGGCTTCGACCGCTCGCATCCGGGCCAGATCCGGATCCGGATTCTCGTCGATCACGACGCGCCGATCACGCAGTCGACCTACGGCAGCCTCGGCTTCCAGGGCGTGACGGGCATCGCATTCGTGCAGCTCGAGGACACGGGCCGCGATCTGGCGCCGCTGCCGTCGTCGCCGAAGGCGATCGCGCAGATCCCGATGCGGCCGAGCCTGTTCGACCAGATCCAGGAGCGCGGCGACGTGCTGCTGCGGCAGCTCGAACTGGCGGCGAAAAGCGCGAACGCGCTGATGTCGCCGGAGATGCGCGAGCAACTGCGCGCGACGGCCGAAAGCCTGCAGCACGCGGCGGACGGCGCGACCACGCTGTCGAAGCAGCTCGCACCGGCGGTGGCCGCGCTGCCGGAAACGATGCACCAGGTCGATCGCGCGATGGCGTCGGCGAACACGCTGCTGCAGCCGAACGGCCCGCTCGTGTCGAACCTGAACAAGGCCGGCACGGCGGCCGAGCAGGTCGGCGTCGCGTTGAACGACCTGAACGCGCGGGTCCAGTACGACACGCTGCCGCGTTTCAACGCGCTGGCCGGCAGCGTCGGCGATGCGTCGCGGCAATTGAAGGACGTCGCCGGTGAACTCGGCCGCAACCCGAGCAGTCTGTTGTTCGGTTCGCCCGGCGCGGCGCCGGGGCCCGGCGAGGCGGGCTTCGTGTGGCCGGGCGCGGCAGCCGCGGCCGGGAAATGAAGCAGATCGCCAGTTCATCGAAGTTGATCGTCCGGCCCCGCGCGAGCGCGGGTCACGACGCCATCGAAACCGGAAACACCATGCAGGAACATGCCATGCCACGAATCCTTGATCGCGCGCTGCGTCCGGCCGCGACCGCGCTCGCGATGCTGACGCTCGTGCTCGCCGCCGGCTGCGCCGGCAACAGCGCGGCGCTGTCGAACATCCGCTACGACCTCGGTCCGGCCGCATCGACCGTCACGGCCGGCACGGGCCCCGCACTGAAGGTGCTCGACGTCGCGGCGCCCGACGCGCTCGACACCGACAAGTTCGTCTACCGTCTGGCGTATGCGGATGCGCAACGCATGGCCGTCTATCGCGACAGCCGCTGGACCGCGCCGCCCGCGCAACTGCTCACGCAGCGGCTGCGCGGCGCGCTGTCGTCGCGCGGCGCGGTGCTCGAAGGCTCCGACGGCGTGCGTGCGCCGACGCTGAAGGTCGATCTGAACGAATTCGAGCAGGTGTTCGACGGGCAATCGAAGAGCCATGGCGCGGTCACCGCGCGTGCGACGCTGATGCAGGACGGCAAGGTGCTCGGCCAGCGCACGTTCGTCGCGCGTGCGCCGTCGAGCACGCCCGATGCGGCCGGCGGCGCGCAGGCGCTCGCGGCCGCGAGCGACGAGCTCGTGTCGCAGATCGCCGCGTGGGTCGGCGTGCAGGCGTACGCGGGCAACCCGTGACGCAGCGCGCGCAGCCGCGATGAGCGCACCGGGCGCGTCGCGCGCGTCGTCGCTGGCGCGGCAGGCGTTCGCCGCGTATGCGGCGCTGATCGTCTATGCATCGCTGTATCCGTTCGACGGCTGGGTATCGCTCGGCATCGGGCCGTTCGACTATCTGTTCGCGCCGATGCAGCGTTATGTGACCGCGTTCGACGTGGTCACCAACGTGCTCGGCTACATGCCGTTCGGCGCCCTCGGCGTGCTCGCGCTGCATCCGCGCTGGCGCGGCGTGGCCGCGACGCTGCTCGTGGGCGGCCTCGGCGTGCTGCTGTCGGGATCGATGGAGGCGCTGCAGACCTACTTGCCCACGCGCGTCGCATCGAATCTGGACCTTGCGGCCAATGCGCTCGGCGCGCTGCTCGGCGCGGCGCTCGCGGCACCGGCCACCGGCGCGCTGCTCGAGCGCGGCGCGCTGCGGCGGTTGCGCTTCGCATGGTTCGAGGCCGACGGTGCGACCCCGCTGCTGCTCGCCGCGCTGTGGCCGTTCGCGATCCTGTTTCCGTCACCGTTCCTGTTCGGCATCGGCGACTGGCCGGCCGCGCTGTGGGAGCGCGCCGACGGCTCGATGCAGGACGCGCTGCTCGCATGGCTGCCGGATGCATGGCGCGTGAGCGAATGGCCGGAGCGCGTCGACGCCTGGCTGTCCGACTCCGCGTGGGAAGCCGCGCTCGGCGGGTTGATGCTGTTCGCCGCGCTGGCGATCGCGTCGCTCGCGATGCGCGCCGGCGCGCCGCGCGTGCGGCTCCTGATCGCGTTCGTCGCCGCGACGCTCGCGCTGAAGGCGGCCGCGACCTTCATGCAGTCGAGCACCGGCCTCGTCGTCGTGTGGGCGACGCCCGGCGCGCGGCTCGGCATCGAGCTCGGCTTCGCGGCGGCGCTGCTCGCGTTGCGCGTGCCGGCCACGTGGCGTGCGCTGCTCGCGGCGCTCGCGCTGCTGGCCGGCGTGGCGCTCGTCAACCTGCTGCCGGTCAACCCGTTCTTCGACTTCACACTGTCGGGCTGGCGGCAGGGCCGCTACGTGCACTTCAACAGCATCGCGCGCTGGCTCGCGTGGATCTGGCCCTACGCGGCGCTGATCTGGCTCGGCCAGCGGGTCGAGCACGCGTGGCTGCCGGCCGTGCGGCGGCGCTGACGCGGCAGCGGGCGCAACCACGAGCGCGGCCGCGCGCGTGTCGATCGCGGGCAGCCGCGCGCGCCGGTCGTTATAATCGTCCGCACATCCGTTGCCGCGCGCAACGTCAATCGCCTCTCTTTCCGTCCGGCGCCGCGCCGGGCCGCTCGTCACCATCATGGACTCCTACTACCAGCACCACGTCTTCTTCTGCCTGAACCAGCGCGAACCGGGCGCCGAGCGCCCGAGCTGCGCGCAATGCGATGCGCAGACCATGCAGGAGTACGCGAAAAAGCGCGTGAAGGAACTCGGCCTCGCCGGCCCCGGCAAGGTACGCATCAACAAGGCCGGCTGCCTCGACCGCTGCGAGGAAGGGCCCGTGATGGTCGTGTATCCGGAAGGCACGTGGTACACGTACGTCGATCGCGCCGACATCGACGAGATCGTCGAATCGCACCTGCGCGACGGCAAGGTCGTCGACCGCCTGAAGATCTGAGCGGGCGGGCCGAATGAACGTTCATACGCAGAAGTCGCTGATTGCCGGCCCGGTCGGGCAGATCGAAATCGCGGTCGACCTGCCGGATGCCGTGCGCGAAGGCGGCGCCGCGCCGCGCGGCATCGCGCTCGTCGCGCATCCGCATCCGCTGTTCGGCGGCACGATGGACAACAAGGTCGCGCAAACGCTCGCGCGCACGCTGGTCCAGCTCGGCTACGTGGTGTACCGGTCGAACTTCCGCGGTGTCGGCGCGACCGAGGGCGTGCACGACAACGGCATCGGCGAGGCCGACGACCTGCTGGCCGTGCTCGCGCATATGCGCGCGCAGCCCGCCTATGCGGACCTGCCGCTCGTGCTCGCGGGCTTCTCGTTCGGCACCTTCGTGCTGTCGCATGTCGCGAAGCGCTTGCGCGACGCGGGCGAGACGATCGAGCGGATGGTGTTCGTCGGCACGGCCGCGAGCCGCTGGCAGGTCGCCGACGTGCCCGAGAACACGCTCGTGATCCACGGCGAGACCGACGACACGGTGCCGATCGGCTCGGTCTACGACTGGGCGCGGCCGCAGGAGCTGCCGGTCGTCGTGATTCCCGGTGCCGAGCATTTCCTGCATCGCAAGCTGCACGTGCTGAAGCGCATCATCGTCGACGCGTGGCGTTGATCCGCTGAGCCCGGCATGCGGCGCGGTTGCCGCAGGGCCGCGATGTGGGCGCTCGCGCGACATCGCACCGCAGCGTGTCACGGCACGACCGCACATGCGCACGCCGGCGCGGCGCAACCCCGCTTGCACGGCGCCTGCGCACACCTTTCGCGCGGCTTCGAGCACGATCGTCCGCAGCGAAGCCGCGCTATCCTCGCGAAGCCTGTGTGTTGCCGGCCGACCCATGGTTCGCGAAAACGCCGTTCGCGGCCACGTATAATGGCCGCATTTCGCGTCGCCCGCGGCCCGGCCGGGCCCATGCGGCGCTCGTTTCGCCGCCTGTCCGCCCGCTCGCGACGGCCGCGAACCGAACGCGTCCGCACGAGTCCAACCGGCGCGTTTCGCGCCGTCCGACGCAGTCGGGCGAACGCCGGAACGCTCGCCGCCTTGCCGTTCAACCCCTGCGCGTTTCGCGCCGCACTTTCTGCCACCAGCCTGAATCGATCATGCGTCTGTCTTCCCAAGGCCTCAAGTCCCTCGCTTCTTCCATCGCCTTCGGCACCGCCGCGCGCAACGTCGCGCTGGGCGTGATGCTGCCCGTCGCACTCGCGTCGACGATCGTCGTCGCCGAGGCGAAGCCGGCCGCCAAGGCCAAGACCGCGCATGCCGCGCCGGCCGCCGCCGCCGAGCAGTCCACCGGCGCGCCCGCGACCTTCATGCCGGGCGCGGTGCCGCCGCCGGGCGTGAACGCGCGCTCGTGGGTGCTCGTCGATGCGACGAGCAACACCGTGCTCGCATCGGGCAACGCCGACGAACGCGTCGAGCCCGCGTCGCTGACGAAGCTGATGACGGCCTACCTGGTGTTCGAGGCGCTCGACAAGAAGAAGATCTCGATGGAGCAGATCGTCACGCCGAGCGAAGCGGTGCGCCGCGTCGGCCGCGACGAGTCGCGCATGTTCATCGAGGCGAACAAGCCGGTGTCCGTGCACGACCTCGTGTACGGGATGATCATCCAGTCGGGCAACGACGCCGCGATCGCGCTGGCCGAACTCGTCGGCGGCAGCGAAGGGCAGTTCGTCACGATGATGAACGACGAGGCCGCGCGCCTCGGCATGAAGGGCACGCACTTCGCCGACGTGAACGGCATGCCCGACCCGAACCACTACACGACGGCCGGCGACCTCGCGAAGCTGTCCGCGCACCTGATCCGCGATTTTCCGCAGTACTACGGCATCTTCTCGGAGAAGGAATTCAAGTACAACAACATCCGCCAGGGTAACCGCAACCGCCTGCTGTGGCTGGATCCGACGGTCGACGGCCTGAAGACGGGCCACACGCAAGCGGCGGGCTATTGCCTGATCGCGTCGTCCAAGCGCGCGATCCCGGGTGTCGACAGCCAGCGCCGTCTCGTGTCGGTGATGATGGGCGAGCAGAAGGAAAGCGACCGCACGCAGGACAGCATGAAGATGCTGAACTACGGCTATAGCGCGTTCGACGCGGTGCGCCTGTTCAAGGGCGGCCAGGCGATGTCGACGCCGCGCATCTACAAGGGCAAGGAAAACACCGTTCAGGTCGGCGTGAAGGGCGACCAGTGGGTGACCGTGCCGCGCGGCCTGGGCGACAAGGTCAAGCCGGAAGTCGACGTCAACGCGCCGCTGATCGCGCCGCTCGCGGAAGGCCAGCAGGTCGGCACCGTGAAGATCGTCGCCGACGGCAAGACGCTGTCGGAGTTCCCGGTCGTCGCGCTGCAGGCCGTGCCGGAAGCGGGTATCTTCGGACGTATCTGGGACTCGATCCTGCTGATGTTCAGCAAGAAGAAGTAAGCACGACGGGCCTTTGTTTTCACGACTTCATCCCCATCTGGTACATCCATGAGCCAAGCCGAATTCGAACCGATCGTCTACCTCAGCGTGTCGTCGCAGGAGGAACTGGTGCCGCTGTCGCAAGCCCGCGTGCCGGTGCTCGACCGCGGGTTCATCTTCGGCGATGGCGTGTATGAAGTCGTCCCCGTTTATGCGCACGACGGCGCGCACGTGCCGTTCCGGATCGACCAGCATCTGGAGCGGCTCGCGCGCAGCCTGAAGAAAATCGGCATCGACGATCCGCATGACGCGGCCGGCTGGCGCGCGCTGATCGAGCGCGTGGTCGCCGCGAACGCGCAAGGCCTCGGCGACGGCAATGCGCTCGTCTACCTGCAGGTCACGCGCGGCGTCGCCAAACGCGGCCACGCGTTCCCGGCGAACACGGTGCCGACGGTGTTCGCGATGGCGAGCCCGCTGCGCCTGCCGTCGGCCGACGAGCGCGCGCAGGGCGTGCGCTGCGTGACGGCCGAGGATCGCCGCTGGCTGCATTGCGACATCAAGTCGATTTCGTTGCTCGGTAACGTGTTGATGGCGCAGCATGCGGCCGAACGCGATGCGTTCGAGACGATCCAGCTGCGCGACGACAACGTGACCGAAGGGTCGTCGTCGAACGTGTGGATCGTGAAGAACGGCGAGCTGATGGCGCCGCCGCGCAGCAACAGGATCCTCGAGGGGATTCGCTACGCGCTGGTCGAGCAGCTGGCCGAGGAGTGCGGCATTCGGTTCGTCGCGCGCGAGATCAGCGAGGTCGAATTGCGCTCGGCGGACGAGATCATGATCACGTCGGCGACCAAGGAGATCCTGCCCGTGACGTCGCTCGACGACCTGCCCGTGCAAGGCGGCAAGCCGGGCCCGGTGTTCGCGGCGTTGTACGACGCGTACCAGCGTGCGAAGGCACGCGAGTTTGAAAAGTTTGACCTAACCCGGAGAAAGTGATGAGCGAACCGACCAAAACCATCGAGGTTACCGGCGCAATCGATGCCAGGAAGGAGTCGCTGCTGGAGTTTCCGTGCGATTTCCCGATCAAGATCATGGGCAAGGCGCACCCGGAGTTCAAGGATACGATCTTCAAGGTCGTGGCCGTCCATGACAACGAGATCGACGTCGAGAAGATCGAGGAGCGTGCATCGAGCGGCGGCAACTACACCGGCCTCACGATCACCGTGCGCGCGACGAGCCAGGAACAGCTCGACAACATCTACCGCGCACTGACCGGCCATCCGATGGTCAAGGTCGTGCTCTGAGCGCCGTTTTCCATCCTCCTTCCCGCGCGCACTCGGCGGGGGTCTTCCCCGCCGCGCGCCGCGCGTCCAGTTCGTCGCACAGCAGCTTGTATTCGGCGACTTCCTGAAGCAGCCAGGTTCTGAACGCCTGCACGCGCGGGGTGTTCACGAGCGGCGGCGGACACACGAAAAAATAGTGCCACGGGCTTTGCCCGTCGATGTCGAACAGGCGCACGAGGCGCCCGTCCAGCAGGTCGTGCACCGCGAGCGAGCGGCGCACCAGCGCGATGCCCTGGCCGTCGATCGCGGCCAGCAGCAGGTTCGACGAATCCTGGTACAGAATTCCCCGTTTCGGCTCGGTCAGCGTATCGAGCCCGGCCGCGTCGAACCACGGCCGCCACAGCTCGTCGTCCGAGCGCAGCAGGTTGTAATGCACGAGATCGGCGGGCGTTTGCGGCAGCTTGCCGCCGTTCAGTGTCGGCGAGCATGCCGGAAAGAACACCTCCTCGAACAACGGCTCGACGTGCAGCCCCGGATAGTGGCCGGAGCCGAAGCGGATCGCGAGGTCGACGTCGTCGCGCGCGAAATCGGTGAGCGAGTTGGTCGACTGCAGCTCGACGTCGATTTCCGGATGCCGCTCGATGAACGTGCCGATGCGCGGCGTGATGAAGCGCGCCGCGAACGACGACAGCATCGACACCACCAGCCGCCGGCCGCGGTCGCTTGCGCGCACGTCGCGCGTCGCATCGGCGATCACCATCAGCGCGGTGCGGACCTGCTGCGCGTAGCGCATGCCGGCGTCGGTCAGGCACAGCCGCTTGCCGTTGCGCGTGAACAGCTGCACGCCGAGCTCCTCCTCGAGCGCGCGAACCTGGTGGCTGACCGCGCCGTGCGTGACGTACAGCTCGTCGGCGGCGCGGGAGAAATTCTCGTGGCGGGCGGCGGCTTCGAACGCACGGATCGCGTTCAGCGCGGGCAGCTGGCGGAGGTCCATTTGCTAATTTTCCTCACATCGACGTGAAAAATGGTCGTTTGGTCGAGCCCCTTCAAATGACTACGATTGTAGCCATCGAAGCATTTATTGGCGGAGTCGATCATGCAAGAAATTTCTTCAAGCATCACGTTCGAAATCCCTCCCGGCGAAACCGTGCCGATGAAGGTGCAACGCAGCACGCGTCTGACGGTGCAATGCGGGCCGGTGTGGGCGACGCGCAGCAACGACGTCGAGGACTACTTCCTGGTCGACGGCGAGACGCTGCGGCTGCGCCGTGGCGAGCGGCTGTGGTTGAGCGCGGAAAGCGGGCAGGGCGCGCAGGTGGCGTTCTCGGTGTCGCGGCCGGCCGGCGAGGTTGCGCGCGGCGCGCTCGCACGGCTGCGTCACCGCGTGAACGCACTGTTCCACGACGGCTGGCGCACCGTCTGACGCGCCTTTCCTCCGACGGATGCGCGCGATCCGTCCCCTTCTGAAGCCGGCGAGACGCATGGGTTTTCGGTAAACTACCGGCCATGTCCGTCTCGCCGGTTGCCATCGTGTCCACGCCTGTCGCTGTTTCCGAATCGCCCGCCGGGTCTCCGGTTCAGCCCGTCGTGCCGGTCACCGTGCGCTGGCGGGGCAGCGAGGCGTACGAGACGAGCTTCGACGCGATGCGCGCGTTCACCGACACGCGCACGGCCGACACCGGCGACGAAATCTGGGTCGTCGAGCATCCGCCCGTCTACACGCTCGGCCAGGCCGGCGACCCGGCCCACCTGCTGGTGGCCGACAGCGGCGTGCCGCTCGTGAAGGTCGACCGCGGCGGACAAATCACCTACCACGGCCCCGGCCAGATCGTCGTCTATTTGCTGCTGGACCTGCGCCGGCGCAAGCTGATGGTGCGCACGCTCGTGACGAAGATCGAGGAGGCCGTGATCGAAACCCTCGCGGCGTATAATCTCGCTTCGGTCCGCAAGGCGGGCGCGCCGGGAATCTACGTGGCATCCGGCGTGCACGAAGGCGCGAAGATCGCGGCCCTCGGCCTGAAGATCCGCAACGGCTGCAGCTATCACGGGCTGAGCCTGAACGTGAAGATGGATCTGCGCCCGTTTCTCGCGATCAACCCGTGCGGCTATGCCGGACTGGAAACCGTCGACATGGCGAGCCTCGAGGTTGCCGCCGACTGGAACGACGTCGCCCACACGCTGGTGGGGCGTCTGATCGCCAACCTCGACGGCGAATCCGCGGCCGCCGACAAGCCGCAGGCACTGGAACATTCGAATGACTGACGTTACCGCTTCCCCCGCACCGGCCGATTCGGCCGCGACCCCTGCCTACGATCCGACCGCCAAGCAGAAGGCGCAGGCGAAGACGGCGCGCATCCCGATCAAGGTCATTCCGATCGAGAAGCTGAAGAAGCCGGAATGGATCCGCGTGAAGGCGGCCACCGGCAGCTCGCGCTTCAACGAGATCAAGACGATCCTGCGCGAGCACAACCTGCACACCGTGTGCGAGGAAGCGAGCTGCCCGAACATCGGCGAATGCTTCGGCAAGGGCACGGCGACGTTCATGATCATGGGCGACAAGTGCACGCGCCGCTGCCCGTTCTGCGACGTCGGCCACGGCCGTCCCGATCCGCTCGACGCGGATGAACCGAAGAACCTCGCGCGCACGATCGCAGCACTCAAGCTCAAGTACGTGGTGATCACGAGCGTCGACCGCGACGACCTGCGCGACGGCGGCGCGGCTCACTTCGTCGAGTGCATCCGCGAAGTGCGCGAGCAATCGCCGGAAACGCGCATCGAGATCCTGACGCCGGACTTCCGCGGCCGTCTCGACCGCGCGATCTCGATCCTGAACGCGGCGCCGCCCGACGTGATGAACCACAACCTCGAAACGGTGCCGCGCCTGTACAAGGAAGCGCGCCCGGGTTCGGACTACGCGCACTCGCTGAAGCTGCTGAAGGACTTCAAGGCGCTGCATCCGGACGTCGCGACGAAGTCGGGCCTGATGGTCGGCCTCGGCGAGACCGAAGAGGAAATCCTGCAGGTGATGCGCGACCTGCGCGCGCACGACGTCGACATGCTGACGATCGGCCAGTATCTGCAGCCGTCGGAGCACCACCTGCCGGTGCGCGCTTACGTGCATCCGGACACGTTCAAGATGTACGAGGAAGAAGCGTACAAGATGGGCTTTACGCACGCGGCCGTCGGCGCGATGGTGCGTTCGAGCTATCACGCCGATCTGCAGGCGCATGGGGCGGGGGTGGTCTGAGCGCCATTGGCCTGCTCCGCAGAAGCCTTGCAGTCGAAAAAAGCCCGCAGCGATGCGGGCTTTTTCGTTGGCGCGGCCGCCGAGCACGCGTTCGCACGACATTCGCCACCCGACCGGACGTCCGATCCAGTCGAACGTGAAAAGCAAAGCTGGAGCGGCATCGATAGCTTCGCAGGATAAGTTCGCTCCCGCCGCGCGCAAAGCCCGTAAAGTCGGCTCTCCCGCAGCAATGCACGCATTCGAAGGAGAGCCGCATGTCCCGTTTCAGCCTCGTGGGCCGCGCCGCAGTCGCGCTGGCCGCCTTTGCCGTACTCGGCGCGGCGCACGCCGAATCGCGCGAAGTCGTGATCGCGTACCAGGACATGGTCGTGCCGTGGCGCTATGCGCAGGCGAGCGGTGAAGTCGAAAAAGCCACCGGCTACAAGGTCACGTTCCGCAAGCTCGACAGCGGCGCCGACGTGATCCGCGCGCTTGCGTCGGGCTCCGTGCAGCTCGGCGAGGCAGGCTCCAGCCCGATCGCGGCCGGCCTGTCGCAGGGGCTCGACATCTCGCTGTTCTGGGTGCTCGACAACATCAACGACGCCGAGGCGCTCGTCGCGCGCAACGGCTCGGGCGTGACGAGCGTCGCCGCGCTCAAGGGCAGGAAGATCGGCGTGCCGTTCGTGTCGACGTCGCATTTCCATACGCTCGTCGCGCTGCAGGCCGCCGGCGTGAATCCGAACGACGTGAAGATCGTCAACCTGCGCCCGCCCGAGGTCGCGGCCGCGTGGACGCGCGGCGACATCGACGCGACCTATATCTGGGATCCGGTACTCGCGAAGGTCAAGCAGTCGGGCACCGTGCTGACGACGTCGGGGCAGGTCGCGAAGGAAAGCGGCAAGGCCACGTTCGACGGTTTCGTCGTGAGCCGCAAGTTCGCGCGTGCCAACCCCGAATTCGTCGAGCGCTTCGTGAAGGTGCTGGCGGCCGCCGATGCGGATTATCGCGCGCATGCGGCGGCGTGGAAGGTCGGCTCGCCGCAGGTCGCGGCGGTGGCGAAGGTGTCCGGCGCGAACGCGCAGGACGTGCCGGCCAGCCTCGCGCTCTACGCATTCCCGACGCCGGCCGAGCAGGCATCGCCGACGTGGCTCGGCGGCGGCGCGCAATCGGGCGCCGCGAAGTCGCTCGCGGCCACGGCCACGTTCCTCAAATCGCAAGGCACGATCCAGACGGTGCTGTCCGACTACTCGGTCGGCGTCGATCCGCAGTTCGTGCAGAAGGCCGCGCGCTGAGCGCCGCGCATCACGCCACTCACCCCGGAGCATTCGATCATGAGCACGCTGGAGGTTCGTCAGGTATCGGTCGCCTATCCGGGCGAACGCGGCAGGCCGACGACGCAGGCGCTCGCGCGCGTCGACCTGCGCATCGATTCCGGTGAATTTGTCGTCGCGCTCGGCGCGTCGGGTTGCGGGAAGACGACGCTGCTCAATTGCATGGCTGGCTTCGTCGCGCCGACGACGGGCGACGTGCGCGTCGACGGCGTGCCGGTCACGGGCCCCGGCGCCGATCGCGGCGTCGTATTCCAGAAATATGCGTTGCTGCCGTGGCTCGACGTGCTCGACAACGTCGCGCTCGGGCTGCGCTTCGCGCGCGTGTCGAAGCCCGAGCGCGAAGCGCGCGCGATGGAGATGCTCGCGCTCGTCGGCCTCGAGCGCCATGCGCACGCGCGCGTGTACGAACTGTCGGGCGGGATGCAGCAGCGCGTCGGCATCGCGCGTGCGCTCGCGAGCGATCCGCGCGTGCTGCTGATGGACGAGCCGATGGGCGCGCTCGACGCGATGACGCGCGGCACGATGCAGGCGCTGGTGCTCGATGTGTGGGCACGCACAGGCAAGACGGTGTTCTTCATCACGCACGACGTCGAGGAGGCGCTGTTCCTCGCGACGCGTCTCGTCGTGATGACGCCCGGCCCCGGCCGCATCGCGGAAACCTTCGAGCTGCCGTTCGCGCGGCGCTACGTCGAATCGCGCGATGCGCGCGCGGTGAAGTCGGCGCCGGAATTCATCGCATGGCGCGAGCGGCTGATCGCGTATCTGCATCGCGACGACGCGATCGGGCAGGCGGCGTGATGCACGAGTTCGCGCGGCACGGCGCGTCCGTCGGGCGCGGCCGGATCAGTACTTTGCACAGGCAGGACGACATGAGCACGCAGGATTCCTGGCCGGCCGATCGAGCGGTCGCGCCATTCGCGCAGGACGAGCGCAGCACGCCAGGGCAGCGCGCGGTGCGGGCGCCACGCGCATCGCATCGCTACCGGTTGCCCGGGCAGGGGCGGGCGGCCGCGCTCAGCGCGGCGACGGTCGCGGCGCTGGCCGTGCTGTGGTGGGTCGCGACGCATCTGCAGTGGCTGCCGCCGCTATTCCTGCCCACGCCGGAAGCGGTGTGGGCCGCGTTCGTCGACGCATGGCACGGCCGGATCCAGGGCGGCCTGCCGTTGTCCGACCATCTGTTGTGGAGCGCCGCGCGCGTGTTCGGCGCGTTCGTGTTCGCCACCGCGATCGGCGTGCCGACGGGCATCCTGATGGGCGTGAGCCGCATCGCGCGCGGCGTGCTCGATCCGCTGCTGGAGTTCTACCGGCCGCTGCCGCCGCTCGCGTACCTGCCGCTCGTGGTGATCTGGTTCGGCATCGACGAGACGGCGAAGCTGGTCGTGATCTTTCTCGCGTGCTTCGCGCCGATCGCGATGGCCGCCCGCGCGGGCGTGCGCGCGGCGACGGTCGAGCAGATCAACGCCGCATATTCGCTCGGCGGCAGCTTCGCGCAGATCGTGCGCCACGTCGTGCTGCCGGCCGCGCTGCCGGAAATCCTCACCGGCCTGCGGATCGCGATCGGCTTCGGCTGGACGACGCTCGTCGCGGCCGAGATGGTCGCCGCGACGGCCGGCCTCGGGCAGATGGTGCTCAATGCGTCGAGCTTCCTGCGCACGGATATCGTCGTGATGGGCATCCTGATCATCGGCGCGATCGCGTGGCTGTTCGATCTCGCGATGCGATGGGTCGAGCGGCGGGTGGTGCCGTGGAAAGGGCGCGGGTGACGCGAACGCAGGCGGCGCACGCGCCGCCCGTTCCCGCCGGCCTCAATCGCCCATCGCGATCCCTTCGCGCCGCGGGTCCGCGCCGCCGAACCACACCGTCTGCCCCTGCACGTTCAGCCGCTGGATGCCCTGCAGGCCCGAGTTCATCTCGACGACCTGCACGTCGTGCCCGCGCCCCTTGAGCCCGTCGACGAGCGCATCCGACACGCGCCCGCGCTCGAGCTGCGTCGGCCCGTTCATCGATCCGAAGTTCGGCAGCGCGATCGCCTGCTGCATCGTCATCCCCCAGTCCATCACGCCGATCAGCGTCTTCGCGACGTGGTTGATGATCGCGGGGCCGCCGGCCGAGCCGACGATCATCGTCACCTGTTTCGTCTTCTTGTCGAACACGAGTTCGGGCGACATCGACGAGCGCGGCCGCTTGCCCGGCTGCACGCGGTTCGCGACGGGCCGGCCGTTCTCGCTCGCCGCGAACGAGAAATCGGTGAGCTGGTTGTTCAGCATGAAACCGCGCACCATCAGCCGCGAGCCGAACGCGTCTTCGACGCTGGTCGTCATCGACAGCGCCTGGCCGTAGCGGTCGACGATCGCGATATCGGACGTCGACGGCAATTCGGGGCTGCGGTCGTCGGCCAGCGCGAGCGTCGCGCCCTGCGGCGTGCCTGCCTGCGCGACGCCCATGCTCGTGTCGCCGATCAGGCGCGCGCGCTGAGCGAGATAGGTCTTGTCGGCAAGGCTCGCCCAGCTGCCGCCCGGCAACGGCACGAAATCCGGATCGGCGACGTAGCGCGCGCGATCGGCGAACGCAAGGCGCCCGGCCTCGCTGAACAGGTGCGCGGCAAACGGCGTCGGCTCGTAGCCGAGCTCGTTGCGTACCGGCTTCTGCGCGCCGATCTGCTGCCAGTCGGGCATCGCCTCGAGAATGCCGAGCATCTGCGCGATCGCGAGACCGCCCGACGACGGCGGCGGCATTCCGCACACCACCGAGCGCCGGTAGTCGGTGCACAGCGGCGCACGCACCTTCGCCTTGTAGCGCGCGAGATCCTGCAGCGACAGCAGGCCCGGGTTGGTCGGATGCTTGCGCACCTTGGCGACGATGTCGCGCGCGATCGCGCCGGTGTAGAACGCATTCGCGCCGCGCTCGGCGACCTGGCGCAGCACGGTCGCGAGCGCGGGGTTCTTCAGCACCGTGCCGGCCGCCTTCGGCGTGCCGTCCTTGTTGTAGAAATACGCGCGCGCGGCCGCATCGTTCATCAGGTACTTGTCGTTCGCGATCAGCATCGCGAGGCGCGGGCTGATCGTGAAGCCGTGCTCGGCGAGCCGGATCGCGGGCTGGAACAGCCGGCGCCACGGCAGCTTGCCGTGCGCCCGGTGCGCGGCCTCGAGCATGCGCAGCACGCCCGGCGTGCCGACCGAACGGCCGCCGACGACGCCTTCGTAGAAGCCCATCGGCTGGCCGGTCGGGCCGTAGAACAGGCGCTCGGTCGCGGCGGCCGGCGCGGTCTCGCGGCCGTCGTATGCCTGCGTCGTCTTGCCGTCGGAGTACAGCATGAACGCGCCGCCGCCGAGCCCGGACGATTGCGGCTCGACGAGCGCCAGCACCATCTGCGTCGCGATCGCCGCATCGATCGCGGTGCCGCCGGCCTTCAGCATGTCGTAGCCGGCCTGCGTCGCGAGCGGGTTCGCGGCCGCGATCATGAAATGCTGCGAGGTCCAGCCCGGCTTGTCGGTCCAGCCTGACGACCGCTCGGGCGCGTGAACGCCGGGCAGCGGCACAGCGGCGCCCGACGCGGCGGCCACCGGAACGACGGCGCCCGACGGCGCGGACGGGGACGTGCAGCCCGCACCGAACGCGGCGAACGTGACGAGCGCGGCGAGCGCGAGCGTGGCGGCGAGCGTCCGGGGACGCGAATGCGGACGGATCCGGTCGAACATTGAAACCCTCGGCAACAGTGAATTCGAAGGAGGCGGCGTGTGCGCGGCACGCGCTCCGCACGGGCGGCGCGCTATTGTCGCCGCGCGGCCGGCGGGTTGTCACCCGACAGGAAACCCTGACGCATCCCGTCGGGCCCGCCCCGGCCGGTCTTTCCGGCCTGTTCGAGGATGAACTCTATGAACGTCGCGGTCGCGCGCGTGTGGTGCCGGTTCGGCATGTAGAGCATGTACATGTGCGTGCCGAAGATACTGAGCCGATACGCATCGAGCGACGTGACGACCGTGCCGCGCCGCATGTCGTCCTGCATCACGTAGTCGGGCACGATGCCGACCCCGATCCCGGCGAGAATCGCCTGGCGCAGGAACAGGAAGTTCTCCGAAATCAGCGTGGGCTCGAGCAGCACCTCGTGGCGTTCGTCGCCGAGATACGCGGCGATCCGCAGCTGCCGCCCGAGCACCGTCGCGGTGACGACCGGCGCGGCGGCCAGCGCGCCGAGGCTCGCCGGCATCCCGTGCGCGGCGGCGAACGCGGGCGACGCGCACGCGACGTAGCGCACCGCGCCCATGTCGCGCGCGACGAGGTTCTGCGGCGGCTCGGACATCACGCGGATCGCGATGTCGACCTCGTCGCGCATGAGGTCCTCCACGCGATTCTCGAACACGACGTCGAGCACGATGCCCGGATGCAGCCGCTTGAACGCGAGCAGCCAGTCGGACATCACCATCTGCCCGTAGCCGCTCGGCACCGACAGCCGCACGCGGCCCTGCAGGTCCTGGCCGAGCGTCGTCACCGATTCCTGCGCGGCAAGCAGCTCGTTGCGGATGCGCCGGCCGTGTTCGTACAGCTTCAGCCCGATCTCGGTCGGCTCGATGCGGCGCGTCGTGCGGCGCACGAGCTGCTGGCCGATCGAGCGTTCGAGCTGGTTCAGCCGGTAGCTGACGTTCGCGCGGCTCATCTTGAGCCGCTGCGCGGCCTTGCTCAGGTTGCCCGCATCGAGAATCTCGACGAGCAGCGTCAGCGCGTTCAGGTCCATGCCTGGTGTCTCCTGATCCGGCCCTTTGATGGCCCGGAAACCTTCAATGTCAAGTCAGACTTGACAGCTTGTAAAGGCGCGCGGGAATTGTCAATGAATCTCGATCAATCGAGAATCGAGTCATGCCCGGCAACCACGCCGGATCGTTTCCCGCCGCGCGGCATCAGGCTCGGAAGGCCGCATCGCTGGCCCGCCCCGACGACCGCTTCCGCCCGCGCGGCGCATCGCACTGGAGACACGATGAATTCATCCGCTTCCCCCGAATCCTCCCAGGCCGGCACCGTCACGCGCGAACGGCGCGACAAGGTGCTCGTCGTCACGATCGACCATCCGCCCGTCAACGCGTTGTCCGCCGACGTGCGGCGCGGCCTCGCCGACGCATTGGACGCCGCGCAGGCCGACGACGCGATCCGCGCGGTGCTGATCGTCGGCGCCGGCCGCAATTTCATCGCGGGCGCCGACATCCGCGAATTCGGCAAGCCGCCGGTGCCGCCGTCGCTGCCCGACGTGTGCGAGCGGATCGAGTCGAGCGCGAAGCCGGTCGTGGTCGCGCTGCACGGCGCGACGCTCGGCGGCGGCCTCGAGGTCGCGCTCGCCGCGCATTACCGGCTCGCGGTGCCCGGCGCGAAGCTCGGCCTGCCCGAAGTCACGCTCGGCCTGCTGCCCGGCGCGGGCGGTACGCAGCGCACACCGCGCCTGATCGGTGCGAAGGCCGCGCTCGACCTGATGCTGACGGGGCGTCACGCCAGCGCCGACGAAGCGCTCGCGCTCGGCCTCGTCGATCGCGTCGCGCACAGCGACGACACGCTCGCCGAAGGGCTCGCCTATGCGCAGGAACTCGTGTCGCTCGGCGCGCCGGCGCGGCGCACGCGCGATGCGCAGGGGCTTGCCGATCGCGCGGCCGCGCAGGCCGCGATCGACGCGGCGCGCGCCGAGCTGCCGAAGAAGTCGCGCGGGCTGTTCTCGCCCGCGAAGATCGTCGAAGCGGTCGAGGCGGCGCTCACGCTGTCGTTCGACGCGGGGATGAAGCTCGAGCGCAGCCTGTTCCTGCAATGCATCGACAGCCCGCAGCGCGCGGGCCTCGTGCACGCGTTCTTCGCGGAACGCGAGGCGGCCAAGGCGCCCGAGGCGCGCCGCGCGAGCGCACGGCCGGTCGAGCGGATCGGCGTGGTCGGCGGCGGCACGATGGGCGCGGGCATCGCGGTCGCGGCGCTCGACGCCGGGCTGCCGGTGACGATGATCGAGCGCGACGACGCGTCGCTCGCGCGCGGCCGCGCGCATGTGGAGAAGGTGTACGACGCGCTCGTCGCGAAGGGGCGGATGACGCCGGCCGCGCATGCGGCGCGGCTCGCGCGCTTCAAGGGCAGCACGTCGTACGATGCGCTCGCGCAGGCCGACGTCGTGATCGAGGCCGTGTTCGAGGACATGGCCGTGAAGAAGGCCGTGTTCGCCGAGCTCGCGCGCGTGTGCAAGCCGGGCGCGGTGCTTGCGACCAACACGTCGTATCTCGACATCGACGAGCTGGCCGCCAGCATCGACCGGCCGGCCGACGTGATCGGCCTGCATTTCTTCTCGCCGGCCAACGTGATGAAGCTGCTGGAGATCGTCGTGCCGGCGCGCGCGAGCGCGGACGTCGTCGCGACCGCGTTCGCGCTGGCCAAACAGCTGAAGAAGACGCCGGTGCGCGCTGGCGTGTGCGACGGCTTCATCGGCAACCGGATCCTCGCCGTCTACCGGACGGCGGCCGACTACCTGATGGAAGACGGCGCATCGCCGTACCAGATCGATCGCGCGGTGCGCGAATTCGGCTTCCCGATGGGACCGTTCCAGGTCGTCGATCTGGCGGGCGGCGACATCGGCTGGGCGACGCGCAAGCGCCGCGCGGCGACCCGCGACCCGCGCGCGCGCTACGTGGAGATTTCCGACCGGCTGTGCGAGCGCGGCTGGTTCGGGCAGAAGACCGCGCGCGGCTACTACCTGTATCCGGACGGCGCGCGCACCGGCACGCCGGACCCGGAAGTCGAGGCGATCGTCGCCGACGAGCGCGCGAAGAAGGGCATCACGCCGCGCACCTTCACCGACGACGAGATCATGCGCCGCTACCTCGCCGCGATGATCAACGAAGGCGCGAACGTCGTGCACGAGAAGATCGCGCTGCGCCCGCTCGACGTCGACGCGGTGTTCCTGTACGGCTACGGCTTCCCGCGCTATCGCGGCGGCCCGATGCACTACGCGGACACGGTCGGCCTCGCGAACGTGCTGGCCGACATCCGCGCGTTCGCGAAGGAGGATCCGCTGTTCTGGAAGCCTTCGCCGCTGATCGTCGAGCTGGTCGAGCGCGGCGCAGGTTTCGCGAGCCTCAACCATATCGACTGAACGTTCACCGCATTCGCAACGGACTCACGATGGATCTCAATTTCACACCCGAAGAGGAAGCGTTTCGCACCGAAGTGCAGCGCTTTCTCGCCGCCGAACTGCCCGCGCGCATCGCGCGCAAGGTAAGGGGCGGTCTGCATCTGACGCGCGACGACATGCGCGAATGGCACGCGATCCTCAATGCGCGCGGCTGGCTCGCGAGCCACTGGCCGCGCGAGTATGGCGGCCCCGGCTGGAGCGTCGCGCAGAAATTTCTGTTCGACAACGAATGCGCGCTCGCGGGCGCGCCGCGCATCGTGCCGTTCGGCGTGAACATGCTCGGGCCCGTGCTGATCAAGTACGGCAGCGACGCGCAAAAGCGCCACTGGCTGCCGCGCATTCTCGACGGCCGCGACTGGTGGTGCCAGGGCTATTCGGAGCCGGGCGCCGGTTCAGACCTCGCGTCGGTGAAGACGAGCGCCGTGCGCGACGGCGACCACTATGTCGTGAACGGGCAGAAGACGTGGACCACGCTCGGCCACTACGCGAACATGATCTTCTGCCTGGTGCGCACCGCGACCGACGTGCGCAAGCAGGAGGGCATCAGCTTCCTGCTGATCGACATGGCGACGCCCGGTGTCGAAGTGCGCCCGATCGTCACGCTCGACGGCGAGCACGAGGTGAACGAGGTGTTCTTCACCGACGTGCGCGTGCCCGTGGCGAACCTGGTCGGCGAAGAGAATCGCGGCTGGACGTACGCGAAATACCTGCTCACGTACGAACGCACCAACATCGCCGGGATCGGCTTCTCGACGGCCGCGCTCGAGCGGCTGCGCGCGGTCGCCGCGCAGGTCACGAAGAACGGCCGGCCGCTCGCGGACGATCCGTTCTTCGCGGCGCGCATCGCCCGCGTGGAGATCGAGCTCGAGAACATGCGCACGACCAACCTGCGCGTGCTGGCCGCGGTCGCGGGCGGCGGCGTGCCGGGCGCGGAAAGCTCGATGCTGAAGATTCGCGGCACGCAGATCCGCCAGGAGATCACCGCGCTGATGCGCCGCGCGATGGGGCCTTACGCGCAGCCGTTCGTCGAGGAGGCGCTCGACGCCGATTACGACGGCGAGCCGCTCGGCCCGGACGGGGCCGCCAGCGCCGCGCAGCAGTATTTCAACAACCGCAAGCTGTCGATCTTCGGCGGCTCGAACGAGATCCAGAAGAACATCATCGCGAAGATGATGCTCGGGCTGTAACGAGGGACGCGACGATGGATTTCCAGCACACAGAAGACCGCCGGATGCTGGCGGACACGTTGAACCGGTTTATCGCCGAACAATATGCGTTCCCCGTGCGCGACCGCATCGCGCAGTCGGCCGACGGATTCGATCGCGCGATGTGGCGGCGCTTCGCCGAACTCGGCGCGATCGGCGCGCTGTTTCCCGAAGCCGACGGCGGCTTCGGCGGCGCGGGTTTCGATATCGCCGTCGTGTTCGAATGCCTCGGGCGCGGGCTCGTCGTCGAGCCGTTCCTCGGTGCGCTGCTCGCGGGCCGCGCGCTGTCGCTGGCCGGCGGCGACGCGCATCGCGACAAGCTCGCCGCGTTGATCGACGGCAGCGCGAGCGCTGCATTCGCGCACGACGAGCCGGGCTCGCACTACGAACTGACGACGGTGCGCACGCGCGCCGAGCGCACCGCCGACGGCTGGGTGCTGACCGGCGCGAAGGGTGTCGTCGACCAGGGCGCGCAGGCGGCGTTCCTGGTCGTCAGCGCGCGCGTGTCCGGCGATGACGACGACGCGGCCGGCATCGGCCTGTTCGTCGTGCCGGCCGACGCGCCGGGCGTGTCGCTGCGCGACTACCGGAAGATTGACGGCGGCCACGCGGCCGAAGTGCGCTTCGAGCGCGTCGTGTTGCCGGCCGATGCCGCGCTCGGCGCGCCGGATGCGCATGACGGAGAAGCCGGCGCCATGCTGCTCGAGCGCGTGCTCGGCTACGGGCTGCTCGCGCTGTCGGCGGAAGCGCTCGGCGCGATGGACGTCGCGAAGGACGCGACACTCGACTACCTGCGCACGCGCAAGCAGTTCGGACTGCCGATCGGCAGCTTCCAGGCGCTGCAGCACCGGATGGCCGACCTGCTGCTGGAAGTCGAGCAGGCGCGCTCGGCGGTGATCAACGCGGCCGCGCAGCTCGATGCGCCGCGCGCGGTGCGCGAGCGCGCGCTCGCGGCGGCGAAATACAGCATCGGCCGGATCGGCACGCTCGTCGCCGAGGAGAGCATCCAGCTGCACGGCGGGATCGGGATGACGTGGGAGCTGCCGTTGTCGCATTACGCGAAGCGGCTCGTGATGATCGATCACCAGCTCGGCGACGAGGATCACCATCTCGCGCGCTACATCGCGCTGTCGAAGCAGTAAAGGCATACGACGCGAATGGAGGAGACAAGGATGACGAACGACGCGCGCGCATTGCCGCTGGCCGGCGTGAAGGTGCTCGATTTTTCGCGCGTGCTGGCGGGCCCGTGGAGCGCGATGGTGCTCGCCGATTTCGGCGCGGACGTGATCAAGGTCGAGCATCCGGCGCGCGGCGACGACACGCGCGACTGGGGGCTGCGGATCGGCGACACCGAGACGACCTATTTCAACAGCGTGAACCGCAGCAAGCGCTCGATCTGCATCGACCTGCAGACCGAAGAAGGGCAGCGCATCGCGCGCGAGCTGGCCGCGCAGGCCGACGTGCTGATCCACAACTTCAAGTTCGGCGGCGCGGAGAAGCTGGGCCTCGGCTACGACGCGCTCGCGGAATTGAACCCGCGGCTCGTGCACTGCGCGATTTCCGGCTACGACCGCTCGGGCCCGGAGGCCGCGCGGCCCGGCTACGACCTCGTCGTGCAGGGCGAGGCCGGGCTGATGGCACTGAACGGCGAGGCCGGCCAGCCGCCGCTGAAGTTCGGCGTCGCGGCGGTCGACCTGTTCACCGGCATGTATTCGGCGCAGGCGATCCTCGCCGCGCTGTACGAGCGCCACGCGACCGGCCGCGGACGGCGCATCGAGATGGCGCTGTTCGACTGCGGGTTGATGATCACCGCGTACTACGGGCTCGATGCGTTGCTGATGGGCGAGGATCCGCCGCGCTACGGCAACGCGCATCCGTCGATCGTGCCGTACGGCGTGTTCGATGCAGCCGACGGCCCGCTCGTGATCACGGTCGGCAACAACACGCAGTTCGCGCGTTTCTGCGATGCGATCGAGCGGCCCGACCTCGCGGCGGACGATCGCTACCGGACCAATCTCGGCCGCTCGGAGAACCGCGCCGCGCTGCTGCCGGAGATTCGCGGCGAACTCGCGCGGCGGCCGCGCGCGATGCTGCTTGCGGCGCTGGCCGATGCGGGCATTCCGTGCGGCGAGGTGCTCGGGCTGCACGACGCGCTCACGTCGGAGCGTGCGAGTCGCGCGGGGCTCGTCACGCGGCAGCCGCATCCGGTCGCGGGCGGCGTCGACGTGCTCGCGCCGCCGTACCGCTTCGACGGTGCGCGGCTGCCGGTGCGCGGTGCGCCGCCGGTGCTCGGCGCCGATACGGACGACGTGCTCGGCAGCTGGCTTGGATTGTCGCCGGACGCGCTGGCGCGGCTGCGCGCGGACCGCGTCGTGTAGCGCGTTTCATGGATTGCCGCCGCGGCGCGGGCGGAGCAGTCGATGCGCGCCGACCATCCATAAGACACGCCTCGCGAACGACGAGGGGACACCGGAGACACCATGGAGCATTCCGTCATCGAATCGGTCACGGCGCGCCGTGACTACCAGCAGCTCGTGCGTGCGCGGCGCCGCTTCAGCTTCACGCTGACGGCGCTGATGATCGCCACCTACTACGGCTTCATCCTGCTCGTCGCGCTTGCCCCGCACGTGCTGGCCGCGCCGCTGTACCGCGGCGCGACGACCACGGTCGGGATCGTCGCGGGCGTCGCGATCATCCTGGTCGCGATCGGCCTGACCGCGTGCTACGTGCTGCGCGCGAACCGTGCGTTCGACCGCCGCGTCGACGCGATCCTGCAACGTTCGTGACGGAGGCCGACATGCGACGCATCTCGAGCGCGCCCGGCGCGCTGGCCATTCTCGTTTCCTCTACCGCGCACGCGAGCGCCGTCGCGGGGCCGATGCCCGACAAGGTCGAGCTGAACCCGGTCGCGATCGCGATGTTCTTCGCGTTCGTGTTCGCGACGCTCGCGCTCACGCGCTGGGCCGCGCGCCGCACGCGCTCGACGCGCGACTTCTACACGGCCGGCGGCGGCATCACCGGCCTGCAGAACGGGCTCGCGATCGCGGGCGACTACATGTCGGCCGCGTCGTTCCTCGGGCTGTCGGGGATGGTGTTCATGTTCGGCTTCGACGGGCTGATCTACTCGATCGGCTTCCTGGTCGGCTGGCCGTTCGTGATGTTCCTGATCGCCGAGCCGCTGCGCAACCTCGGCAAGTTCACGTTCGTCGACGTCGTCGCGTACCGCTTCGCGCAGCGGCCGATCCGGCTGCTGACGTCCGCGAACGCGCTGACGATCGTCGTGCTCTACCTGGTCGTGCAGATGGTCGGCGCGGGCAAGCTGATCCAGCTGCTGTTCGGGCTGTCGTACGGCACGGCCGAGCTGATCGTCGGCGTGCTGATGGTCGTGTACGTGTTCTTCGGCGGGATGACCGCGACCACCTGGGTGCAGGTGATCAAGGCCGTGCTGCTGCTGTGCGGCGCGACGCTGCTCGCGTTGCTCGCGCTGGGCGAGTTCGGCTTCAGCGTCGACGAGATGTTCCGCCGCGCGGTGGCCGTGCATCCGGGCGCGCTGTCGATCATGTGGCCCGGCAAGCTGATCCGCGATCCGGCCAACGCGCTGTCGCTCGGCATCGCGCTGATGTTCGGCACGGCCGGCTTCCCGCACATCCTGATGCGCTTCTTCACGGTGCCGAACGCGAAGGAGGCGCGCAAGTCGGTGCTCTACGCGACCGGCTTCATCGGCTACTTCTATCTGCTCACGTTCGTGATCGGCTTCTCGGCGATCGTGCTGCTCGCGCAGCATCCGGAATTCTTCCGGCTCGGCGCGAACGGCACCTTCAACCTCACGCACGACCTGCTCGGCGGTTCGAACATGGTCGCGGTGAAGCTCGCGCAGGCGGTCGGCGGCAACTGGTTCTACGGCTTCATCGCGGCCGTCACGTTCGCGACGATCCTCGCGGTGGTCGCCGGGCTGACGCTCGCCGGCGCGACCACGATCTCGCATGACCTGTACGCGCAGATGTGGGCGCGCGGCAAGCCCGACGAGCGGCTGGAGATGCGCATCTCGCGCGCGGCGACGATCGGGTTGTCCGCCGTCGCGATCGCGCTGTCGATCCTGTTCGAGCACGTGAACGTCGCGTTCATGGTCGGTCTCGTCGCGGCGGTGGCCGCCAGCGCGAATTTCCCGGTGCTCGCGATGTCGATCTTCTGGCGCGGGATGACGACGCGCGGCGCGGTGCTCGGCGGCGGCCTGGGCCTCGCGTCGGCGGTGGCGCTCACGGTGCTGTCGAAGTCGGTGTGGGTCGACGTGCTGCACCACGCGCATGCGCCGGTGTTCCTCGACAACCCGGCGCTCGTGTCGGTGCCGCTGGCGTTCGTCGGGATCGTCGTCGGCTCGCTCGCGGACCGCGGCGAGCGCGCGCGACGCGAGCGCGAGGCGTTCGCGCGGCAGGAGTTCTACGCGCAGACGGGCGTGCTGGCCGGCGAGGCCGTGCAGCACTGATTCGTCGGATGAAACGATCGATCCGTCCGGATCGCCGGACGGATATTTTCCGGAAATCCGGAATCCCGGATTTCCTTGCCTGCCGCATTATGAGAAATACAATGAAAACAACGGCTTGAGGGGTTCCGGAAACCTGGCATCGACCTTGCAATATGAAAAGCACGGCCATCCCCCCGGCCCGACTATTAAACCAAGGAGACAATCGATGACCACTGCCTTCCATCCCCTCCGGACGTCCTGAGGCATCGCTTGTTGCGGCACGGCAGCCGCGCGGGCGAGTGACTTTTCCCCTGGGCATTCGTCCGCGCGCGTGACGCCGTCTCCACCGGCTCATCATCTACTTCAGCAGGAACCATCGTGAAGAAGAAACCCTTCTACAAAGTGCTCTATGTGCAGGTGATCTTCGCCATCATCGTCGGCGTGATCCTCGGCCACTTCTATCCGGCGCTCGCCACCGACATGAAACCGCTCGGCGACGGCTTCATCAAGCTGATCAAGATGGTGATCGGACCGATCATCTTCTGTACGGTCGTCACCGGCATCGCCGGCATGGAGGACATGAAGAAGGTCGGCCGCGTCGGCGGCAAGGCGCTGCTGTACTTCGAGATCGTGTCGACCTTCGCGCTGCTGCTCGGCCTCGCGGCCACGCACCTGCTGCGCCCGGGCGTCGGCTTCAACATCGATCCGGCGACGCTCGACGGCAAGGCCGTCGCGTCGTACGCGGCCAAGGCGCACGGGCAGTCGACGGTCGACTTCCTGATGCACATCATCCCGAACACGATGGTCGATGCGTTCGCGCAGGGCGAAATCCTGCAGATCCTGCTGATCGCGCTGCTGTTCGGCAGCGTGCTCGCGCACCTCGGCGAACGCGGCAAGGTCGTCACCGATTTCATCGACGGCCTCACGCGCGTGCTGTTCGGCATCGTGCACATCGTCACGAAGCTGGCGCCGATCGGCGCGTTCGGCGCGATGGCGTTCACGATCGGCAAGTACGGCGTCGGCTCGCTGGTGCCGCTGCTCAAGCTGATCGGCACGTTCTACCTGACCTCGGTCGTGTTCGTGCTGGTCGTGCTCGGCGCGATCGCGCGCGTGACGGGCTTCTCGATCATCCGCTTCGTGTCGTACATCAAGGAAGAGCTGCTGATCGTGCTCGGCACGAGCTCGTCGGAAGCCGCGCTGCCGCAGCTGATGGAAAAGCTCGAGAAGGCCGGCTGCTCGCGCTCGGTGGTCGGCCTCGTCGTGCCGACCGGCTACTCGTTCAACCTCGACGGCACCAACATCTACATGACGATGGCCGTGCTGTTCATCGCGCAGGCGACCAACATCGAACTGACGTGGATGCAGCAGCTCACGCTGCTCGCCGTCGCGATGCTGACGTCGAAGGGCGCGAGCGGCGTCACGGGCGCGGGCTTCATCACGCTCGCCGCAACGCTCGCCGTCGTGCCGACGATCCCGCTGTCGGGCATGGTGCTGATCCTCGGCATCGACCGCTTCATGAGCGAATGCCGCGCGCTGACCAACATCGTCGGCAACGGCGTCGCGACCGTCGTCGTGTCGGCCTGGGAGAAGGAGCTCGACCGCAACAAGCTGCGCCAGGCGCTGAAGGGCGGCGGCGAGGTCACGACGACCGAGACGGCCGGCGTCTGACGTCATGAAGGAGCAGGCGGCGGCGCCGCTCGCCGGCGGCGCGCCGCGCGGCGGCCCGGGCGAACGCGGCAGCGGTGCGGAGCCCTATGACACAATAGGCGATCCGCATCGCCAGGAAGTCACGTCCGTGAAGCGCCGCCTGCTCATCCTCGTCGTGCTTGCCGCCGCGCTCGCGGCGGCGTGCGCGCTGACGTGGACCATCACGTGGCGGCGCGGCGTCGCGGAGCTGCAGCGCAACGCCGCGGTGCGCGTCGACCGCACCACCAACGCGCTCAAGAGCACGCTCGACCGCTACGAGTCGCTGCCGTATCTGCTCGGCAGCCACCCGTACGTGCAGGACGTGCTTGCCGAGCCGAAGCGCGCCGACTTCACCGCGCGCGCAAACCGCTATCTCGAAGACCTCAACGAACACGCGCACGCGACCGTCACTTACGTGATCGGCGCGGACGGCCTGTGCGTCGCCGCGAGCAACTGGCGCGCGCCCGACAGCTTCGTCGGGACCGGATACCAGTTTCGTCCGTATTTCATCGATGCGATGGGCGGCCGGGTCGGCCGCTTCTTCGGGATCGGCACGATCTCGCGCGATCCCGGCTACTACATCTCGCAGCCGGTGTGGCGCGACGGCAGGATCGCGGGCGTCGTCGTCGTGAAGCTCAATCTCGAATGGTTCCAGGGCGCCGACGCGTCCGAGCCGCTCGTCGTCGCGGACGATCACGGCGTCGTGTTCCTGTCGTCCGTGCCCGCGTGGAAATACCACACGCTGCATCCGTTGACCGGGCCCGTCGCCGCGTCGATCTACGAGACGCGCCAGTATGCGCAGCAACCCGTCACGCCGCTGCCGCTGCGCGTCGAACAGGTGCTCGACGCCGACGCGGAGATCGTGCGCCTCGGCCACGGCCGGCGCGCGCCGCGTTTCCTCGCGAGCAAGCGGCGGATCGGCGAGCCCGACTGGCTGCTGGTGACGCTCGCGCCGATCGCGCCGATCGACGCCGACGCGCGCAACGCGACGATCGTCACCGGCTTCGGCTTCGTGTCGGTCGCGTTGCTCGCGTTCTACTGGCGCATGCGCCGCGCCCGCGTGCGCGAGATGATCCGCGGCCGCGCGTTGCTGCAGCAGGCGTATGCGGAGCTGAACCGGCGCGTCGAGGAGCGCACGGCCGACCTGTCGGAGGCGAACGAGCAATTGCAGAAGGAAGTCGGCGACCGGATCCGCGCGGAACAGGAACTGCGCGCCGCGCACGACGAACTGATCCAGGCGAGCAAGCTCGCCGCGCTTGGCCAGATGGCGGCCGGCATCACGCATGAACTGAACCAGCCGCTCGCGGCGCTGCGCAGCTTCTCGGACAACACGCGCGTGCTGCTCGACCGCGGAGAGCAGGCGGCCGCACGCGAGAACCTCGAGGCGATCGCGGCGCTGACCGAGCGGATGGGCAAAATCACCAACCAGCTGAAGCTGTTCGTCGGCCGCGCGAAGCCGCGCAACGAACAGGCGCTCGTCGTGCGCGCGCTGCGCAGCGTGCTGTCGCTGCTAGGCGACCGGCTGCGCGGCGTCGCGCTCACGCTGACGCTGCAGGACGCGACCGTGTCGCCCGCGCGCGACGCACCGCTCGATCTCGCGTGCGACTATCCGGAGCTCGTCGCCCGCTGCGAGGACCTGCGCCTCGAACAGGTGCTGATCAACCTGCTCGGCAACGCGCTCGACGCGGTCGCGGGCGTTGCGTCGCCGGCGATCGAAGTGACGATCGCGGTGTCGGTCGCGACGCTCGCGGTCGAAGTGCGCGACAACGGCCCGGGCATCGCGCCCGACTTGCTGCCGCGCTTGTTCGAACCGTTCTTCACCACCAAGGAAATGGGGCGCGGGCTCGGGCTGGGCCTCGCGATCTCGTCGTCGATCGCGAGCGACGCGGGCGGCGCGCTGACCGCGCGCAATGCACCGTCCGGCGGTGCGCTGTTCGTCTTGACGCTGCGGCGCGCGCGCACGCATCATCCGGACTCGGTGTCGGAGCCGGCGGGCTCGCACTAGGGCCGGTTCGCCGCACGACCGGCATCAACGAGAGCCGCGCGCGCCAGTGTCGCGCGGCGTGTCAGGAGCAAGTGACCAAGATGGCCAACCGGCTGCAAGTGATCTATATCGAAGACGATGCGCTCGTTCGCCGGGCGAGCGTGCAGAGCCTCCAGCTCGCGGGGTTCGACGTCGTCGGGTTCGAGTCGGCCGAGGCGGCCGACAAGGCGATCGTCGCGGAAACCGCCGGCGCGATCGTCAGCGACATCCGCCTGCCTGGCGCGAGCGGGCTCGACCTGCTCGCGCAGTGCCGCGAGCGCGTGCCCGACGTGCCGGTGATCCTCGTCACCGGCCACGGCGACATCTCGATGGCCGTGCAGGCGATGCGCGACGGCGCGTACGACTTCATCGAGAAACCGTTCGCGGCCGAGCGGCTGATCGAGACCGTGCGGCGCGCGCTCGAGCGGCGCGAGCTCGTGCTCGAGAATCACGCGCTGCGGCGCGAGCTGGCCGGGCAGAACGTCGTCGCGCCGCGCATCATCGGCCGCAGCCCGGCGATCGAGCAGGTGCGCAAGCTGATCGCGAACGTCGCGCCCACCGATGCGTCGGTGCTGATCAACGGCGACACGGGCGCCGGCAAGGAGCTGATCGCGCGCAGCCTGCACGAGCTGTCGCCGCGTCGCGACAAGCCGTTCATCGCGGTGAACTGCGGCGCGCTGCCGGAGCCGATGTTCGAGTCCGAGATGTTCGGCTACGAGCCCGGCGCGTTCACCGGCGCCGCGAAGCGTCGCGTCGGCAAGCTCGAATACGCATCCGGCGGCACGCTGTTCCTCGACGAAATCGAAAGCATGCCGCTCGCGCTGCAGGTGAAGCTCCTGCGCGTGCTGCAGGACGGCGTGCTCGAGCGGCTCGGCTCGAACCAGCCGATCCGCGTGAACTGCCGCGTCGTCGCGGCCGCCAAAGGCGACATGAGCGAACTCGTCGCGGCCGGCGCGTTCCGGCGCGACCTGCTGTACCGGCTCAACGTCGTGACGATCGCGCTGCCGCCGCTCGCCGAGCGCCGCGAGGACATCGTGCCGCTGTTCGAGCACTTCATGCTCGACGCGGCCGTGCGCTACGGGCGGCCGGCGCCCGTGCTGACCGACCGGCAGCGGGCGAGCCTGATGCAGCGCGACTGGCCCGGCAACGTGCGCGAGCTGCGCAACGCGGCCGACCGGTTCGTGCTCGGCGTCGCCGACATGCCGCCGGAAGCCGGTGCGGGCGGCGACGCGGCCGACAGCGACCAGACGCTGAAGGAGCGTATCGAGCAGTTCGAGCGCGCGGTGATCGCCGAAGCGCTGAACCAGACGGGCGGCGCGGTCGCCGCGACGGCCGACCGGCTGCACGTCGGCAAGGCGACGCTGTACGAGAAGATGAAGCGCTACGGGCTGTCGGCGAAAGGCGAAACCGAGCGCTGAAAAAGCAACGGACCGCGGAACCGGGCAGGCCGGTCGGGCGGTCCGTGGTGCGGGGCAGCGCGCGGCGGGCGCCCCGGCGAGCCTCGTCGGGCGGCGCTCAGGCCGCGTTGGCGTCGAGCGCCTTCTTGAGCAGCGCGTCGAGTTCCGCGAATTGCGGGGCGCCGACGTAGCGTTTCAGGATCTTGCCGTCCTTGTCGACGACGAAGGTCGTCGGCGTGAGCTGCACGTTGCCGAACTGCTTCGCGACGCTGCCGTCGTCGAGCGCGACCTTGAACGGCAGCTGGCGCGTCTGCGCATAGTTCGCGACGTACATCGGCGGATCGTAGTTCATCGCGACCGCGACGAATTCCAGCCCCTGGCCCTTGAAGCGATTGTAGGTATCGACCATCTGCGGCATTTCCTGCATGCAGGTCGCGCAGCTCGTCGCCCAGAAGTTCACGAGGTACACCTTGCCCTTCAGGTCGCCGGCCGTCGACACCTTCTGGCCCGACAGCAGCGTGAACGTCGCGTCCGGCACGGTGGACTTGCCGTTGAACGCGAAGAAGCCGGCAACGGCGATGGCCGCGACGACGACGGCCGCGGCGATATAGCGGGCGGGGCCGGTGCGGCGCTGGGCGGGAGGCGTGGTGTTCATCTGCGGTGCTCTCGGAGTCGGTCGATGACGCGCATCGATGCAAAGGACGTCGAAATTCGGCGCTTATTTTAGCGCGAATGCGGCGCGCGCACCGGTGGCCGCCGCGCATACCGGATGCCGGCTTCGGCGGATAATGGGCGTTTTGCCTGTCCCCATCACCGCCATGCCGAAGGAAGTCATCGATTCGTTGCGCCCCCTTTTTCGTCCGCTGCGACACTACGCCGCGCTCGTGTGTGTCGGCGCGGCGCTGGCCGCGTGCTCGCCATCGTATGACTGGCGTACGCTGCACAACGACGCCGGTTACACGATCGACCTGCCGGCGAAGCCCACCGTCGAGGATCAGCCGGTGGCGGTCGGCGGTGCGTCGATGCCGATGCGGATGCAGGCCGCGCACGTCGACGGCGCGGTGTTCGCGGTCGGCACGCTGACGCTGCCCGACGACCGCGACGACACGCGTCGCGCGGCGCTCGAGTTCCTGCGCGCCGGGTTGTCGCGCAATCTCGAAGGTGTGCCACGGACGGCGTCGGTGCCGGTGCCGCTCGCGGCCGGCGGCGCGGTGAACGGGCTCGAACTGCGCGTCGCGGGCGCGGCCAGCGGCGGCGACCATTCGCACAAGACGATCGTCGCGCGGCTCGTGGCACGAGGCCGGCACGCTTACCAGGCCGTCGCGATCGCCGACCGGCCGCTTGCGCAGGAGCAGCTCGACCAGTTTTTCGGCTCGTTCAAACTCGACTGACGGCGGCCGGCGAGGGCGCTCGGACTCTCCGTGACAATTGAAAGTTCATTCGCAGCTTTCGGCGCTAATCGACGGATTTTGCGGGGATTTTTCGGCTATCCACAGCGCATGTGGATAACTTTGTTGAAAAGTGGGCCGAATCTCCCGCAAAGCCGCGCCGGACGGCCTTCCGGTATATTTGACAGCTCGCGCCCCGTTTGAGAAAAATCAATTAAAACAACGAGATACGAATTTCGCGATGGAGCGTCGCCCACGCTGCACGATCGGACGCCGGATTCGTGAAATTGTGCATAAGTCAAGTCTTGACAGCCGTATTTTGTCCTTCGAGGGCGTTCACAGCGCCGTGAGCGCACGCCGGTAGCGGATCGCTTCGGCGATCTGCGCGGCGGTAGGCCACGGGTCGCCGGCCAGATCGGCGATCGTGCGTGCGACCTTCAGCACGCGGAAATATGCGCGTGCCGACCAGCCGAAGCGCTCGCCGGCCTCGCGCAGCAGCCGCTCGCCGTCGTCCGTCGGCCGGCACAGATCGTCGGTTTCGCGGCCGCTCAGCATGTGATTGGTCTTGCCCTGCCGCTCGAGTTGCAACGCGCGCGCCCGGGCGACCCGCGCGGCGACGGCCGCGCTCGGCTCGCCCGGTGCCGTCGCGCGCGACGCGAGCTCGGCCGGCGACAGCGCGGGCAGGTCGATCTGGATGTCGATGCGATCGAGCAACGGACCCGACAGCTTGCGCAGGTAGCGCGTGGCGACATCCGGCGTGCAGCGACAGCGCCCGGACGGATCGCCGTGCCAGCCGCACGGACACGGATTCATCGCGGCGATCAGCTGGCACGCGGCGGGGAAGTCGGCCTGCTGCGCCGCCCGCGAGATCGTGATGCGGCCGGCCTCCAGCGGCTCGCGCAGCATTTCCAGCACGTGCCGGTCGAATTCGGGCAGCTCGTCGAGAAACAGCACGCCGAGGTGCGCGAGCGTGATTTCTCCAGGCTGCGGCGGGTTGCGGCCGCCGACCAGCGCGGCGGCGCTCGACGAATGGTGCGGCGAGCGGAACGGACGCCGCCGCCACTGCGACGGCGAGAAGCCGATGCGGCTCGCGGAAAGAAGCGCTGCCGACGTCAGCGCCTCGTCGTCGGTCAGCGGCGGCAGCAGGCCGGGCAGCCGCGCGGCGAGCATCGACTTGCCGGCGCCGGGCGGCCCGATCATCAGCATGTGGTGGCCGCCTGCGGCCGCGACTTCGAGCGCGCGCCGGGCGCCGCGCTGGCCGACGACGTCCGCGAGATCGGGCGCGGCCGGCGCCGGCACGCCGTCGAGGCAGGGCGCCGCGACCGGCGCGAGCCGCGCATCCGGCGCACCGGCCAGGTGCGCGCACAGCGCGGGAAGGTCGGGCGCGCCGAACACGGTGACGCCCGGCACCAGCGCAGCCTCGGCCGCGCTGTCAAGCGGCAGGTACAGCTCGGGCGGGCGCGACGCGGCCGTCGCGCCGGTTATCGCGACGCGATCGACGCCGGAATGGCCGCTGGAACCGGGGCTGGCGCCGAGACCGGAATCGAGGTCCGCTCCAACGCGACCGGCGTGGCTGGCATGGTCCGCGCGCCAGTCGCGCGCCGCACCGCACGCCATCGCGAACGCGCCGCGCATCGGCCGCAGCGCGCCGGTCAGCGACAGTTCGCCCGCGAATTCGCGGCCGACCAGCGTGTCGGCCGGCAGCTGGCCGTTCGCGGCGAGAATGCCGAGCGCGATCGGCAGGTCGAAGCGGCCCGACTCCTTCGGCAGGTCGGCCGGCGCGAGATTGACGGTGATGCGCCTGACGGGGAAGTCGAATCCGCAGTTCTGCAGCGCGGCGCGCACGCGCTCGCGGCTTTCGCGGACTTCGAGATCGGGCAGGCCGACGATCGAGAACGACGGCAACCCGTTGGCAAGGTGAACTTCGACGGTGACGTCCGGCGCGCGGCCGGCCGCCGGCGCGCGACTGCGCACCACGGCGAGCGACATGGCGAGGCTCCTGTAGGTGGATCGTGCGGGCAACGGCCGTTGGTGGCCGCATGCCGCGGGAATCGGAGGAATCGGTGCGCGCTGCCGGCGTGGCGCGGGAAAGAACGAGGAACGACGAACTGCGGGGAACGACGAACTGCCAAGAGCCAGGAACAGCGGCGAAGAACAGCGAAGCGCGACGTCACGACTCGCTGACCGGCCGATTTCCGGGTGGCGGGCGCGGGCCGCACGAGGCGGCCCGCGCCCGGACCGGTCGGTCGGGTGGGGGCGTCAGGCCTGGGACGCTGCGAGCTTCTGCTCGAGTTCCGCGACGCGCTTCTCGAGTTCCTCGAGACGCACGCGAGTGCGGGCGAGCACCTGCGCCTGCGTGTCGAACTCCTCGCGCGTGACGAGATCGAGCTTCGAGAAGCCTTGCGACAACATGGCCTTCACGTTGCGCTCGACGTCCTTGGCCGGCGAGTTTTTCAGCAGGTCGCTGACGCGCGACTGCAGGTCGTTGAAAACATCGCTGGGTTGCTTCATGAGATTTCCCTTCCTTGCACAAAAATTGTGCATCTTCAGTTGCATACGTGCCCATGATGCACGCATGACCGGAAATGGTGCGCCTGCGGCGCGATTTCCGGGCATGGCGCCCGCATGGGTGAATGGCCCGGTGAGCCGGGACGTGCGTGCACTCTAGCAACGATCCTTTCGACGCGCCAGCAAACCGGGCCATGTTGGCCATTCGGCCGGGCTTTCGCACCTTTCAGCAGTCGATGTGACCCTGTTCGGAAGCCGTTCGAGGCGGTGTTCGCACGCACATGGCATGCGAGTTGCTGAGGAGAGAGCGTCACACCATTCCAACCAATTCGACGGGACCACCCAGCGAGAGGACTTCATGAAACTGATTACCGCAATCATCAAGCCGTTCAAGCTCGATGAGACGCGCGAAGCGCTCTCAGCGCTCGGCGTCTCGGGCATCACGGTCACGGAGGTCAAGGGATTCGGGCGCCAGAAGGGGCATACCGAGCTGTACCGGGGCGCCGAATACGTGGTCGATTTCCTGCCCAAGATGAAGATCGAGGCAGCCGTGTCCGACGATCTGGTCGATCAGGCCGTCGAGGCGATCGAGCGGGCCGCCCGCACCGGCAAGATCGGCGACGGAAAGATCTTCGTCACGCCGATCGAGCAAGTGATCCGGATCCGGACCGGGGAGACCGGCGCTGACGCGCTGTAACAGACAAAGACAAGCGACAAGAGGAAACCCGAGATGCGCAAACTTCTGATGTCCCTGCTGATGGCCGGCTCGCTGATCGCGGCCGGTGTCGGCCCCGCGCTCGCCGACGACGCGGCTTCCGCCGCCGCTGCGTCCGCGCCCGCCGCAACGGCGTCCGATGCGTCGGCCGCCGCCGCACCGGCCGCTTCGGCGCCGGCCGCCACGGAAGCATCGGCACCTGCCGCTGCCGCCGCCCCTGCTTCTGGCGCCGCGTCCGACGCCGCCGCCGCGGCCTCCGCGCCGGCCGCACCCGCCGCGCCGACCGAGCCGTTCTCCGTCGATTCGTCGAAGATCAGTGCCGGCGACACCGCGTGGATGCTGACGTCCACCGCGCTCGTGCTGTTCATGACGATCCCGGGCCTTGCGCTGTTCTATGCGGGCATGGTCCGCAAGAAGAACGTGCTCGCGACCGTGATGCAGAGCTTCGCGATCACCGCGGTGATCACGGTGCTGTGGACGGTGGTCGGCTACAGCCTCGCGTTCACGCCGGGCAATGGCTTCATCGGCGGGCTGTCGCGCGCGTTCCTGCACGGGATGACCTACGTGAAGGGCGACAAGGCGACCACGCTGACCGTCAGCCACCTCGCGACGACGATTCCGGAGTCCGTGTACTTCGTCTACCAGATGACGTTCGCGATCATCACGCCGGCGCTGATCTGCGGCGCGTTCGCCGACCGCATGAAGTTCTCGGCGATGCTCGTGTTCATGGCGCTCTGGTCGCTGGTGGTCTATGTGCCGATCGCGCACATGGTGTGGGAGCCGACCGGCTGGCTGTCGGCGGACGGCGTGCTCGACTTCGCGGGCGGCACGGTGGTGCACATCAACGCCGGTATCGCGGGCCTCGTGTCGTGCCTGATGCTCGGCAAGCGCATCGGCTTCGGCCGTGAATCGATGGCGCCGCACAACCTCGTGCTGACGATGATCGGCGGCTCGATGCTGTGGGTCGGCTGGTTCGGCTTCAACGCAGGTTCCGCGGTCGCGGCCGACGGCCGTGCCGGCTTCGCGATGCTGACGACGCAAGTCGCGACGGCGTGCGCGGCGCTCGGCTGGATGTTTGCCGAATGGATCTCGCACGGCAAGCCGTCGGTGCTCGGCATCGTGTCCGGCGCGGTCGCGGGCCTCGTCGCGATCACCCCGGCCGCAGGCTTCGTCGGCGTGACGGGTGCGCTCGTGATCGGTATCGCGGCAGGCGTCGTGTGCTTCTGGTCGGCCACGTGGCTCAAGTCGAAGCTCGGCTACGACGATTCGCTCGACGCGTTCGGCGTGCACGGCATCGGCGGGATTCTCGGCGCGCTGCTGACGGGCGTGTTCGCGATCAAGGACATCGGCGGCGCCGACGGCAGCCTGCTGCTGCAGGCGAAGGGCGTGCTGATCACGCTGGTGTACAGCGGCGTGCTGAGCTTCGTGCTGCTGAAGCTGATCGACCTGACGATCGGCCTGCGCGTGACCGAAGAGGAAGAGCGCGAAGGCCTCGACGTGGTGCTGCACGGCGAGCACGTCGAATAAGTCGTACGGATGACCGCGGGCCGCCGCGCAGACGGCGCCCGCCCCGAATGAGCGCAGCGACTTCGGCCCGCCCTCCCGGCGGGCTTTTTTTCTCCTGCCGCGTGCTGCCGTAGCGCATAACCCTTCAGGCTATCGGGTCAATAGCCGAAAACTTCCTCCAAATCCTTGCGAAGCCGGGAACAATCCCCAAATGGGCAGGGCAATTGCTCTACAATCTCCATTCTCCCGCTCGCGAGTGATTCATGGTTCCCCACCTCGTTACCGCGTTGAACGGTCCGCTGCTCGAGCTCGAGCAGAAGATCCTCGACGCGACGCCGGCGATCGAACGCTGGTTCAGGCTCGAATGGCAGGAACACACCCCGCCGTTCTATTGTTCGGTGGACCTGCGCAACGCCGGTTTCAAGCTGGCGCCCGTCGACGCGAACCTGTTCCCCGGCGCGTTCAACAATCTGCCGTCCGAAGTGCTGCCGCTCGCCGTTCAGGCCGCGATGGCCGCGATCGAGAAGATCTGCCCGGACGCGAAGAACCTGCTCGTGATCCCCGAGCTGCCGACCCGCAACGCGTTCTACCTCGAAAACGTCGCGCGGCTCGCGACGATCATGCGTCAGGCCGGCCTGAACGTGCGCTTCGGCTCGCTCGACCCGAGCATCACCGACATGACGCCGATCACGCTGGCCGACGGCCAGAAGATCGTGCTCGAGCCGCTCGAGCGTTCGCAGCGCCGCCTCGGCCTGAAGAATTTCGATCCGTGCTCGATCCTGCTGAACAACGACCTGTCGGCTGGCATTCCGGCCGTGCTGGAAAACCTGCACGAGCAATACCTGCTGCCGCCGCTGCACGCGGGCTGGGCCGTGCGCCGCAAGTCGACGCACTTCTCGTGCTACGACGACGTCGCGAAGAAGTTCGCGAAGATGGTCGGCGTCGATCCGTGGATGGTGAATCCGTATTTCGCGCACGTCGAAGGCGTCGACTGGCAGGGCCATGAAGGCGAGCAGGCGCTCGCCGACGCGATCGACGGCGTGCTGAAGAAGATCGCGCGCAAGTATCGCGAATACGGAATCAGCGAAAAGCCGTACGTCGTCGTGAAGGCCGACGCGGGCACCGCGGGCCGTGGCGTGATGACCGTGCACGACGCAGCCGAGATCGGCCGCATGTCGAAGGCCGAGCGCGCGCAGATGGCCGAGTCGAAGGCCGGCCTCGCGGTGCGCGACGTGATCGTGCAGGAAGGCGTGTATACGTTCGAGCGCGTCGGCGACGAAGTCGCGGAGCCGGTCGTGTACATGATCGACCGCTACGTGGTCGGCGGTTTCTACCGCACGCACGGCGGCCGCGAGCGCGACCAGAACCTGAACGCGCCCGGCATGCATTACGTGCCGCTCGGCTTCGAGCACACCGCGCTGCCGGATGCGGGCGCCAAACCGGGCGCCGCGCCGCCGAACCGTTTCTACATGTACGGCGTCGTCGCGCGCCTGTCGCTGATCGCGTCGTCGATCGAACTGGAAAAGACCGATCCCGAAGCCATCCAGGTGTAACGGCTTCGCTACGTACAGGACCCGCATGGACATTCTCTTTATCGCCGACCCGCTCGAGCGCTTCAAGATCTACAAGGATTCGACCTACGCGATGATGGCGGAAGCCGCGCGGCGCGGGCATGCGGTGTACGCATGCCAGCCGCATCAGCTCGCGTGGACGGGCTCGGGCGTCGAGGCGGACGTGCAGCGCGTGACGATCGTCGGCGACACGGCCGATCTGCATCGTCATCCGTGGTACGAGGCTGGCACGCACGAATCGCGTCAGCTGACGTCGTTCGGCGCGGTGCTGATGCGCAAGGATCCGCCGTTCGACATGGAGTACGTGACGGCCACCTGGATGCTCGAGCTTGCCGAGCGTGCGGGCGCACGCGTGTTCAACAAGCCGCAGTCGATCCGCGATCACTCGGAGAAGCTCGCGATCGGCGAGTTTCCGCAGTTCGTCGCGCCGACGCTCGTCACGCGCGACGCCGCGCGCTTGCGTGCGTTTCACGCCGAGCATGGCGACGTGATCGTGAAGCCGCTCGACGGCATGGGCGGGATGGGCGTGTTCCGCGTGAAGGCCGACGGGATGAATCTCGGCGCGATCATCGAGATGCTCGGCCACGACGGCACGCGCTCGCTGATGATCCAGAAGTTCATTCCCGAGATCACGGCCGGCGACAAGCGCATTCTGCTGATCGCGGGCGAGCCGGTGCCGTATTCGCTCGCGCGGATTCCGCAGGGCAGCGAAGTGCGCGGCAATCTCGCGGCGGGCGGGCTCGGCGTCGCGCAGCCGCTGACGCCGCGCGACCGCGAAATCGCCGAGACGCTGGGGCCGGTGCTCGCCGCGCGCGGGCTGCTGCTGGTTGGCCTCGACGCGATCGGCGACTGGCTGACCGAGGTGAACGTGACGAGCCCGACGTGCTTCCGCGAAATCATGGAGCAGACGGGTTTCGACGTCGCCGCGATGTTCATCGACGCGCTGGAGCGGGCGGCCGCATAGCCCGCTTTTCACGCAAGCCCGGCGGCGGCCGCGCAGGTCCCCCGTCGCCGGAGCGATTCGACCGGCCTGCTACAATGCCCGCTTGCCAGGCGCCGCGACCCGCGGGCCGAAGGCCCGGCGGTCGGGCCGAAACCGTTGCAAGGCTGAACATGAAACGATTCCCTCATTCGCTACGCTCGTTGCCCCGCTGCGGGGCGTCGGCCCGCCAGGGGCGGCCGGGGGCGGTCTGACATGGCCGGGATTCTGATCATCGCGCACGCACCGCTCGCCACCGCGCTGCGGGACTGCATCGCGCACATCTACGGCGGCGTGCCCGCGCGCATCGGCTGCATCGACGTGCTGGCCGACAGCGATCCTGCCCAGGTGATGGCGTTCGCGCACGCGGAGCTTGCGCGGCTCAGGGAAGAGAACGGGGTCGTCGTGCTGACCGACATGTACGGCGCGACGCCCGCGAACATCGCGGGTCAGCTCGCGAAGCTCGACAACGTGCGCGTGCTGGCGGGCGTGAACCTGCCGATGCTGGTGCGGGCCGTCTGCTACCGAACCGTGCCGCTCGACAAGCTCGTCGACAAGGCGCTGTCCGGCGGCGCGAAGGGCGTCCACGAGGTGTCGGCCGGCACGCCGCCGCCGCCGTCGGAAACCGGCTGCGGCCAATGCGCGCCGATTCCGCCCGAGCCGCAACCGCGCACCGAATCGCACTGACCGTCCCGTTTTCCGTTTTAGACTGACCCGCCGACGCACGTCGCCGGCGGCCTCGACCGACCCGACCGAGAATCATGCTTCAACAAGAAACCACCATCGTCAACAAATTGGGGCTCCATGCGCGCGCATCGGCCAAGCTTACGCAACTGGCCGGCAATTTCCAGTCGGAAGTCTGGATGACACGCAACGGACGCAAGATCAACGCGAAGAGCATCATGGGCGTGATGATGCTCGCCGCGGGCATCGGCAGCACCGTGACGATCGAGACCGAAGGTCCCGACGAACGCGAGGCGATGGATGCGCTGCTCAAGCTGATCGCGGACAAGTTCGGCGAAGGTCAGTGATCCCCGCGCGGGATCGTTGTCGTTTCGAAGCAGAATGCCGCGTTCGTCGCGGCATTTTTTTCGTCCGCCGCATTGATGCGGAAGCCGCAATGCTGCGCTGCACGCAGTCAGCACGGAGGTACGGAATTTATAATCGCTAACCGGGGTCATAAGCGCATCGCAGCAGTGTGCCGCGGCTTTACATGTACAGAGGAGGTGCGCGTGTCCTTCACGCTGCATGGCATTCCCGTCTCACGTGGTATCGCGATCGGGCGAGCGTATCTGATCGCGCCGGCGGCGCTCGACGTCGCCCATTACCTCGTCGAGGCGAACCAGATCGACGCCGAGGTCGAGCGCTTCCGCACGGCGCGCGAGGTCGTGCATCACGAACTCGAGGCGCTGCGCGCCGACCTGACCGACGACACCCCGACCGAAGTGGGCGCGTTCATCGACGTCCACGCGATGATCCTGGGCGACGCGATGCTCGTGCAGGAGACCATCGACCTGATCCGCACGCGGCGCTACAACGTCGAATGGGCGCTGACCGAGCAGCTCGAGCTGCTCACGCGCCACTTCGACGACATCGAGGACGAATACCTGCGCGAGCGCAAGGCCGACATCGAGCAGGTGGTCGAGCGCGTGCTGAAGGCGCTCGCCGGTGCGCCGTCGGCGTCGCAGGCGCTCGATCGCGCGGCCGCGCATGGCCAGAACGAGATGATCGTCGTCGCGCACGACATCGCGCCGGCCGACATGATGCAGTTCAAGTCGCAGTCGTTCCAGGCGTTCGTCACCGATCTCGGCGGCCGCACGTCGCACACGGCGATCGTCGCGCGCAGTCTCGGCATTCCGGCGGCGGTCGGCGTCCAGCATGCGAGCTCGCTGATCCGGCAGGACGACCTGATCATCGTCGACGGCGACCAGGGGATCGTGATCGTCGATCCCGCGCCGATCGTCCTGGAGGAATATTCGTACCGCCAGTCCGAGAAGCTGCTCGAGCAACGCAAGCTGCAGCGCCTGAAGTTCTCGCCGACGCAAACCCTGTGCGGCACGAAGATCGAGCTGTACGCGAACATCGAGCTGCCCGACGACGCGAAGGCGGCGGTCGCGGCCGGCGCGGTCGGCGTCGGGCTGTTCCGCTCCGAGTTCCTGTTCATGCATCAGAAGGAGATGCCGGAGGAGGAGGAGCAGTTCGCCGCGTACAAGCGCGCGGTCGAATGGATGAAGGGTATGCCGGTGACGATCCGCACGATCGACGTCGGCGCGGACAAGCCGCTCGAGGCGCTCGACGAAGGCTATGAGACGGCGCCGAACCCGGCGCTCGGCTTGCGCGCGATCCGCTGGAGCCTGTCCGAGCCGCAGATGTTCCTCACTCAGCTGCGCGCGATCCTGCGCGCGTCCGCGTTCGGCCAGGTGAAGATCCTGATTCCGATGCTCGCACACGCGCAGGAGATCGACCAGACGCTCGACCTGATCCGCGAGGCGAAGCGCCAGCTCGACGACGCGGGGCTCGCTTACGATCCGAACGTGCGCATCGGCGCGATGATCGAGATTCCGGCCGCGGCGATCGCATTGCCGCTGTTCCTGAAGCGCTTCGATTTCCTGTCGATCGGCACGAACGACCTGATCCAGTACACGCTCGCGATCGATCGCGCGGACAACGCGGTCGCGCACCTGTACGACCCGCTGCATCCGGCGGTGCTGCACCTGATCGCCTATACGCTGCGCGAAGCGAAGCGGGCGGGGGTGTCGGTGTCGGTGTGCGGGGAGATGGCGGGCGACCCGGCGCTCACGCGTCTGTTGCTGGGAATGGGCCTCACCGAGTTCTCGATGCATCCGAGCCAGCTGCTGGTCGTGAAGCAGGAGATCCTGCGTGCGCACCTGAAGGCGCTCGAGAAACCCACGGCCGACGTGCTGGCCGCATTCGAGCCGGAGGAAGTGCAGGCGGCGCTCAAGCGCCTGGCGGTCGCCGAGCCGCGCGCGGACGCAGCCGCCTAGGCAGCACGGGCCGCGCCGCGGCAGTTTCGCGAAGGTTGCGAAACGTCACGCATGCGCGCCCGGCGCATGCATGCTGCGCGCGTCAGTGCCGGCCCTGGCACACGGGGCAGTCGGCCTGGCGCGCGATCTTCATCGTCGTCCATTCCATCCGCAGCGAGTCGAGCATCATCAGGCGGCCGTTGAGCGTCGTGCCGATCGCGCCGATCACGCGCAGCGCCTCGGCGGCCTGCATCGCACCGATGATGCCGACCGTCGGCGCGAACACGCCCATCGTCGCGCACGCGACTTCCTCGAACGGTTGATCCTCCGGAAACACGCATGCATAGCAGGGCGCGGCCGGGTCGCGGAAGTCGAACGTACTGATCTGGCCGTCGAAGCGCAGCGCGGCGCCCGACACGAGCGGCACGCCGTGCGCGACGCACGCGCGATTGATCGCATGGCGCGTCGCGAAGTTGTCGGTGCAGTCGAGCACGACGGTCGCACGCGGCACATGTTCGTCCAGCCACGCATCGTCCGCGCGCGCCGCGACGGCATGCACGGTCACTTCGGGGTTCAGCTGCGCGAGCGTGTCGCGCCCCGATTCGACCTTGCTGCGGCCGACCGATGCGCTCACGTGGAGGATCTGCCGCTGCAGGTTCGTGAGGTCGACCGTGTCGGCGTCGACCAGCGTGATCGTGCCGACGCCCGATGCCGCGAGATACATCGCGGCAGGCGAGCCGAGCCCGCCGGCGCCGACGACGATCGCATGCGCGTCGAGAAAGCGCTGCTGCGCCTCGATGCCGATTTCGTCGACGAGGATGTGGCGGGAGTAGCGAAGGAGTTGATCGTCGTTCATGGGGAAGTCGTGAGCGGGGCGCAAGCGTGGGCGTATCGATCCATTCTAGGCGCACATGAAAAACGGGCCATCGCGGTCTTCCCGCGATGGCCCGTCGGATGCCGGCCGGCGCTTACTGCGGCGCCGACGCGGCCTTCGGTGCGGCCGCCTTCGCGCCCGACGCCTTCGCGGCGGACGCGGCCTTCGCTGCCGGGCTCTTCGCCGTGCTCTCGGCGAGCAGCGACTTCGACTCCTGCACCGGCTTGCCCTCGAGCTTGTTGAGCGCCTGCTGCATCATGAAGTCGTCGGTGCTGCCGAACTCGATCGGCTTGCGATCGCGGTCCTTCTGGCGCTGCTCCGGCGTCTTCTTGTCGTTCTGCTCCTCGAGGACGCGCAGCTGATCCATCCGGCGCTGCTCGCGCTCTTCCTGTTCCTTCTTCTCGTTCGGATCCTGCGTGTTCGCGAGGTGGTTCGTGTAGTCGACTTCGCGCGTCACGAGCACGTCGTCCGGATCGCCGTCCGCGTACTGATCGACCGGCACGTCGGGTGTGATGCCCTTGTTCTGGATCGAACGGCCGCTCGGCGTGTAATAGTAGGCCGTCGTCAGGCGCAGCGCGGTGTCCGCCGTCATCGGACGGACCGTCTGCACCGAGCCCTTGCCGAACGTCGTCTTGCCCATGATCTGCGCGCGCTTCGAATCCTGCAGCGCGCCGGCGACGATTTCCGACGCGGACGCCGAATACGCGTTCGTCAGCACGACCATCGGCACGGTCTTGAAGATCGGCGGCAGGCTCTTCAGCGGATCGCCGTCGAAGGACGGCAGGCGGTAGTTGTCGTAGGTATCGCGGTAGACCTGCTTCGAATCCGGAATCTGGCCGTTGGTCGACACGACGACGGAGTCGGGCGGCAGGAACGCGCCGGCGACGCCGACCGCGCTCTGCAGCAGGCCGCCGCCGTTGTTGCGCAGGTCGAGGATCAGGCCCTTCAGGTTCGGCTGCTGGCGTGCGATGTCCTGCAGCTTCGCGGCGAGATCGGGCGTCGTGCGCTCCTGGAAGCTCGTGATCCGGATGTAGGCGTAGCCCGGGTCGAGCAGCTTCATCTTCACGCTCTGGACCCGGATGATCGCGCGCGTGACCGTGACCGGGAACGTGCGGTCGTCGCTCTTGCGGAAGATCGTCAGCGTGACCTTGGTGCCCGGCTCGCCGCGCATCTGCTTGACGGCCTTGTCGAGCGTCATGCCGCGCACCGGCTTGTCGTTGATGCGGGTGATCAGGTCGCCCGGACGAATGCCGGCGCGGAACGCGGGCGTGTCTTCGATCGGGGAGATCACCTTGACGAGGCCGTCTTCCTGCGAGATCTCGATGCCGAGACCGGCGAAGCGACCCTTGGTCTGCTCCTGCAGTTCGTCATAGTCGGTCTTGTCGAGGAACGACGAATGCGGGTCGAGGCTCGATACCATGCCCTTGATCGCCGCCGTCAGCAGCTTCTTGTCGTCGACCGGCTCGACGTACTCGCGCTTGATCTGGCCGAACACCTCCGCGAACAGGCGGAGCTGGTCGAGGGGAAGCGGCGCCGTGGCGGTCTGCTCGGCCGATGCCGAAACCTGCAGCGTGGCGAATACGCCCGTGGCGAGGCCCGCGGCAATCAGGCCGATGTTCTTCAATTTCATTCGCATAGAGAGTCTGGTGCGGTCGGGAAGCGCGTGGCGGTAGCGGGGATGTAGCGGACAAGTATAACTGTTCGTCCGATTGCTCAGTGGAACGGTGCGAAATGGCCCCGGAGCCCTGGTTCCCGGCGGGGTGCCGCCGCGCGCGCAGCGGATTCGAAAGCCGATTCGACAGCACCGGGGCCGCGAAGGTTCGCGCCGCACGGCGGCGGCGCGGGCCGGGCAGCGCCGCGCGCGGCGGCATGCCCGGCCTCGCGGGGTTCAGCCCGCCTTGCCCTGCTTCGCGACGGCGGCCTGCGCCTTCGCGATCGCGTCCTGATCGCCCAGGTAGTAGTGCTGGATCGGCTTCAGGTTTTCGTCGAGTTCGTACACGAGCGGCACGCCGTTCGGGATGTTCAGGCCGACGATGTCGCTGTCCGAGATGCCGTCGAGGTACTTGATCAGCGCGCGCAGCGAGTTGCCGTGAGCGGCGATCAGCACCTGCTTGCCCGCACGGATGGCCGGCGCGATCGATTCGTTCCACAGCGGCAGCACGCGCGCGACCGTGTCCTTCAGGCACTCGGTGAGCGGCAGTTGCTCGCGCGGCACCTTCGCGTAGCGCGGGTCGTTGAACGGCGCGCGTTCGTCGGTCGGCTCGAGCGCCGGCGGCGGCGTGTCGTAGCTGCGGCGCCACACGAGCACCTGGTCGTCGCCGAACTTGGCGGCCGTTTCCGCCTTGTTCAGGCCCGACAGCGCGCCGTAGTGGCGCTCGTTCAGACGCCACGAATGGACGACCGGCAGATACATCAGGTCCATCTTGTCCTGCACGTGCCACAGCGTGCGGATCGCGCGCTTGAGCACCGACGTGTACGCGATGTCGAACGTGTAGCCAGCCTCCTTGAGCAGTTCGCCGGCCTGGTAGGCCTCGTTGCGACCCTGTTCGGTCAGGTCGACGTCGACCCAGCCGGTGAAGCGGTTTTCCTTGTTCCACGTCGATTCGCCGTGGCGGATGAGAACGAGTTTGTACATGGATCTTGCGGTCGGTAGTGATAGGGAAGCGGGGCGCGTCGCGCGGCACCCGTTCCGGGTCCGCCATCGCGCAAGACGGTTATTTTATAATGGCGGGATTGTCCTTTTCCGATTTCTCTTTTTCCGGCGGCTTTCCGTGACGTTCTTTACCAATTACACGAACCTGGCCCTTATCGCGATCCTGCTGGTTTCCGGCGGCCTGCTCGCATGGCCGGCGCTGCGCCGCGGCCGCGGCGGCCTGTCGGCCGCGGAGGCCACGCAGCTCATCAATCGCCGCAACGCGGTCGTGATCGACCTGCGCGCGCCGTCCGACTTCGCCGCCGGCCACCTGCCGTCCGCGCGCCAGGTCGCCGCCGGCGAGATCGGCGCGAAAATTGCGCAGGTCGCGAAGAACAAGAGCACGCCCGTGCTGCTCGTCTGCCAGAATGGCCAGCAGTCGCAGAAGGCGGCGCGCGAGGTCGAGGCGGCGGGCTATGCCGAGGTGCACGTGCTCGAGGGCGGCGTCGCCGCCTGGCAGCAGGCCGGGATGCCGGTCGTCAAACAAGGAGTGGCGAAGTGAGCAAGGTTTTGATGTACAGCACGCAGGTGTGTCCGTATTGCATTCAGGCCGAGCGCCTGCTGAAGCTGCGCGGCGTCGAGCAGATCGAAAAGGTGCTGATCGACCGCGATCCGGCTCGCCGTGAGGAAATGATGGCCCGCACGGGCCGTCGCACGGTGCCGCAGATCTACATCGGCGACACGCACGTCGGCGGTTACGACGATCTGTCGAAGCTCGACCGCGAAGGCGGGCTCTTGCCGCTTCTGCAAGCGGCCTGATTAGGGCAGAATGGCCGCCGGTCGCGCCGCGGCTCGAGCGCGCAGGATTCAACCGAGGCGGCCGGCGTGAAGCCGGCCGCCCCGTCACCACTTTTAGGGAAACACCATGTCCGACGTCGAAAACCAACCGTTCTTCAACATCCAGCGCGTCTACCTGAAGGATATGTCGCTCGAGCAGCCGAATTCGCCGGCAATCTTCCTCGAGCAGGACATGCCGTCGGTTGAAGTCGAAGTCGACGTCAAGGCCGAGCGTCTCGCGGAAAGCGTGTTCGAGGTCGTCGTGTCCGGTACCGTCACCGCGAAGGTGAAGGACAAGGTCGCGTTCCTGATCGAAGCGAAGCAGGCCGGCATTTTCGACATTCGCAACATTCCCGACGAACAGCTCGATCCGCTCGTGGGCATCGCGTGCCCGACGATCCTGTTCCCGTACCTGCGTTCGAACATCGCCGACGCGATCACGCGCGCGGGCTTCCCGCCGATCCACCTGGCGGAAATCAACTTCCAGGCGCTGTACGAGCAGCGTCTCGCGCAGCTCCAGCAGCAAGCCGGTGCGGCAGGCGCGGCGAATGGCGCGCCGAACGGCACGACGCTGAACTGACGTTTCACTCCGGACCGGTGCTGGGTATGAAAGTAGCCGTTCTCGGCGCCGGTGCCTGGGGCACCGCGCTCGCGGGCCATCTGGCCGCGCGGCACGATACGCTTCTCTGGGCGCGCGACGCCGCGCTGATCGCCGGGCTGCAGGCCCGGCATGAAAATTCCCGCTATCTGGACGGCATCGCGCTGCCCGATGCGCTGCGCTACGACGCCGATCTCGGCGCCGCGCTCGCGCACGGCGCCGCGCATGATGCGCTGTGCGTGATCGCCGCGCCGGTGGCCGGATTGCGCACGCTGTTCGGCGCGATGCGCGACGCAGGCTGCGTGCCTGCGCACATCGTGTGGGTCTGCAAGGGCTTCGAGGCCGACACGCATCTGCTGCCGCACCAGGTGATCGCGGCCGAATTGCCGGAGCAGCACAGCAACGGCGTGCTGTCGGGGCCGAGCTTCGCCCGCGAGGTCGGGCTCGCGCTGCCCGTCGCGCTGACGGTCGCAAGCACCTCCGCCGAGTGCCGCGAGCGCACGCTTGCCGCGTTCCATCACGGCGCGATGCGGATCTACACGGGCGACGACGTGGTCGGCGTCGAGGTCGGCGGCGCGGTGAAGAACGTGCTGGCGATCGCGACAGGCATCTCCGACGGCCTCGGGCTCGGGCTGAACGCGCGCGCCGCGCTGGTCACGCGCGGCCTCGCCGAAATGTCGCGCCTCGGCGTCGCGCTCGGCGGCCGCGCGGAAACCTTCACGGGCCTCACGGGCCTCGGCGACCTGATCCTCACCGCGACAGGCGACCTGTCGCGCAATCGCACGGTCGGGCTGCAACTGGCGGCCGGCCGCTCGCTGAACGACATCCTCGGCGCGCTCGGCCATGTGGCCGAGGGCGTGCGCTGCGCGCAGGCCGTGCTCGCGCTCGCGCGCAAGCAGGGTATCGAAATGCCGATCACCGAGGCCGTATGCGGCGTGCTGTTCGACGGCGTCGCCCCGCGCGATGCGGTCAGCGGCCTGCTGCGGCGCGACGCGCGCGCCGAATAAGCCAGCACCGACGAATTCCACCGATTCTGGCGGCCGAGCGCGCTCGCGCAACGCGGCCGGCGCCAAAGCGCGCTACGCTTGAACAGTCTCCGGCGTATCGGGAGGGTGTCATGCTGCAGATTGGTTCGACCACGTTCGACGCGCAACTCGTCGACATCACGACGCTCGACGTCGACGCGATCGTCAACGCCGCGAACGGTTCGCTGCTCGGCGGAGGCGGGGTCGACGGCGCGATCCATCGCGCGGCCGGCCCGGGCCTCTTGGCCGAGTGCCGCACGCTCGGCGGCTGCGAGACCGGCGACGCGAAGCTCACGCGCGGCCACCGGCTGCCCGCGAAGTACGTGATTCATGCGGTCGGCCCGGTATGGCACGGCGGCGGTCGCGGCGAACCCGAGTTGCTCGCGGCATGCTACCGGCGCGCGATCGAGCTGGCCGAGGAGGTTGCGGCGACGTCGATCGCATTCCCGGCAATCAGTTGCGGCGTGTATCGCTATCCGCCCGAGGAGGCCGTCGACATCGCCGTCGGCACGGTGGCCGAAATGCTGCCGCAGGCGCCGAATCTCGCACGCGTGGTATTCGCGTGCTTTTCATCCGACATCTACGACTTGTATCGCGCGCGGCTCGCGCGCAACTAGTGCTGCGCGGCCGGGTGGTGCTGGCGCGCGCGTCAGGCGCCGCCTTCGAAGCCTGCCTGGCGCCACGCCTCGAACACGACCACGGCCACGGTGTTCGACAGATTCAGGCTGCGGTTGCCCGGCCGCATCGGCAGGCGCACGCGCTGTTCGTTCGGGAAGCGCTCGAGCAATTCGGCCGGCAGGCCGCGCGTCTCGGAGCCGAACACGAACCAGTCGCCGGGCACGAATGCATGGTCGTGGAAGCGGCCCGAGCCGCGGGTCGTGAACGCGAACATTCGCGCGGGATCCGGTGCTTCGCTGGCGACGAATGCACCCCAGTCGGCGTGCACGCGCATTTCGGCGTACTCGTGATAGTCGAGGCCCGCGCGGCGCATCTTCGCGTCGTCGAGTGGAAAGCCGAGCGGCTCGATCAGATGCAGGCGCGCGCCGGTGTTGGCGCACAGGCGGATCACGTTGCCGGTGTTCGGCGGAATTTCAGGGGCGACGAGGACGACGTTGAACATGGTTGAGTCTGGCTGGGCCGGCCGGGGCGGAGCAGTGTGCATTCCGTCCCGGCCGGCCGGTTCGTGACGGCCGGCGCCGCTTGAGGGCGGGCGGCCTCTCTAACTAATTAATCCCTGGCGGTGCGCAGCGCAACCAGATTCGTCACGCGCGCGGCACCCGCCGTCTTCAATGCATTCGCGGCGGCCGCGAGCGTCGCACCGGACGTCATCACGTCGTCGACGAGCGCCACGTGGCGGCCGGTGAGATCGCCCGCCACCGAGAACGCCGCGTGCACGTTGTCGCGCCGCGCACGTCGGTCGAGCCGCGACTGCGGCGCGGTCTCGGCCACGCGGGCAAGCAGTGCCGCGTCGGCGCGCACGCCGAGCCGGCGGGCGAGCGGGCGCGCGATCGCCCACGCCTGGTTGTAGCCGCGCGCGACGAGCCGGCCGCGCGACAGCGGCACCGGCGCGATCACGTCGAAGCCGCCGGCGGCGCGCATCGCGTCCGTGTCGTCGACGCGCTGCGCGAGCCGAGCCGCGAATTCCGCCCCGAGCGCGAGCCGCGCGTGAAACTTCAGGCCGCGCGCGAGCCCGTCGAGCGGCGCGCGGTAATCGGCGAGCGCGAGCGTCGCATCGAACGGCGGCGGAGCCGCGCGGCATGCGTCACACCGGTACGTGGACGCGGACCCCGCGCCACCGCGCCGGCCGCGCGCACCGCGCGGCATCGTCTGCCCGGCGCCCAGCGGCATCGCGCACACATCGCAGCGCAGCCGCGCTTCGTTCCAGTACGCGGCATCGCAGTCGCTGCAAATCACCGTGTGTGACAAATTGCCGCACAGGGCGCACCGATTGGGCAACGCGAGCGCGACGACGCGCGCTGCCAGCGCACGAACCTGCGACAAAACGACGCGCATCGGGCGCGGGGCGAGACGGCTATCCATCGCGAACACTCCTGGCGTCCCCGTCTCGCTGAAGGCAGCGAGGCGAGCGAGTATACTTCGGGCTCTTCGCCAGTGTGCCCGACATGTCCCCAGCTTCGACTTCAACCGGCCGTCCGGCCAATGACGCCCGGCGTTTGCGGCGGATCTTCGATCGCCGCGCCGCCGCGTTCGACGCGGTCGCGTTCCTGCCGCGCGAGATCGCGCAGCGGATGAACGAGCGCCTCGAATACATCAAGGTGAGCCCCGCGGCCGTGCTCGACGCGGGCTGCGGTCCGGGCGACGACCTGCCGGCGTTGCGCGCACGCTTTCCCGAAGCGCCGGTGTTCGGCGTCGACCTGTCCGGCGCGATGCTCGCGCGGGCGGGTGAGCGCGAGGTCGAGCAGACGAGCTGGCGCCGCTGGCTGCCCGCGTCGCTCGGCCGGGCGCTGGGCCAGCGCGGCCCGCGCGTCGCGCAGGCCGACTTCTCGACGCTGCCGTTCGCGGCCGGCGCGTTCGACCTGATCTGGTCGAATCTCGCGCTGCACTGGCATTCCCGTCCCGATACGGTGTTCCCCGAATGGCAGCGCGTGCTGCGCGTGAATGGCCTGCTGATGTTCAGCACGCTCGGCCCCGACACGCTGCGCGAGTTGCGCGCGGCCTGCGCGGACGCCGAAGCGGCGCTCGGCATCGCTTCCCCCGCCGCGCGCGTCGTCGACTTCGTCGACATGCACGATCTCGGCGACATGCTCGTCGAGAGCGGCTTCGAGATCCCGGTGATGGACCAGGAAGTGCTGACCGTCACGTACAAGACCCCCGATTCCCTGCTCGCCGACGTGCGCCGCTGGGGCGCCTATCCGTTCGAGCGCGCAGTGCCCCAGCATGCGGGGCGGCGCTTTCGCGCGGCGCTCGGCGACGCGCTGGACGCGCGCCGGCGCGCGGACGGCACGATTCCGCTGACGTTCGAAGTGATCTACGGCCACGCGTGGAAGGCCGTGCCGCGCACGACCGCCGAGGGGCACGGGATCGTGCGCATCGAAGATATCGGAAAGGGGCGTCCGAAGAATCGGTAAAGCGGTAAAGAGGGGTTTTGTTATGTCTGAAATTAGCGGCGCAAAGCGGGGCCGAATTGATGTGAAAAACGGCCGGGAAGCTTGTGGCGCTTGGCTCGCGGGCCGATAGCCGCTTGCTTGTGGATGCCATTGAACCCGCCTATAATGCGTCAGCTTGTCGTCCCGGGGTCCCCGCAATACGGGCCGGCGAGTCCGATGCAGGCATGCATCGCATGCCATTCGCGTGAGGCGGCGATGGAAGCAGCGAGGGTTTTGGCGGAGACGACGAACGGTGAGCCGGTCCTCGAAGACTGGCTCATGAAACGCAACTGTTCGGTGTCGCCGCGCCAGTTCGTGCTGTTTTACGCGTCGCTCGCGAGCTTCTCGCTGGTGATCGCGGCATTGCTGATGTGGCGGGGGGCCTGGCTCGTCATGCCCTTCACTGGAATCGAATTGCTGGCGGTAGGCGTCGCGTTTGCGGTCTATGCCCGTCATGCGATCGATTACGAGCGCATCAGGCTGTTTCCGCATCGGCTCGTGATCGAGCGGATGGATGCGGAGCGGTTCACGCAGATCGAATTCAACCCGCGCTGGGTGCGGGTCGAGCCGGGTGCGACGCCACGCGATCCGATTCGACTGGTATCGCGCGGGCAGACCGTCGTAATCGGGCAGCATCTCGCGCAGCACAAGCGTGCGCAGTTCGCCGACGAACTGCGCGTGTCGCTCAGGCGCTGCGGCTGACGAAGCGCGGGCATCGGCCGAAACGGGCCGGCGGCTCGCGACGGGGGAGGGTTTGAATGGAAATTTTGGGTAAGGATGCTATGAAAACAATCAAGCGAGCCCTCACGGGCGTGCTGGCATGCAGCGGATTGCTCTTTGCCGGCGCTGCTCTGGCGGTCGGTGATAGCCCGGGCGGCCCCCGCGTCAACGAGATCAACTTTCAGCCGCCGGTCACGAAAATCGCCGAGGAGCTCTACGATCTCCACACGATGATGCTGATCCTGTGTACGGTGATCTTCGTCGGCGTGTTCGGCGTGATGTTCTATTCGATCTTCGCGCACCGCAAATCCAAGGGCCACAAGGCCGCCAATTTCCATGAAAGCACGACCGTCGAAATCATCTGGACGATCGTGCCGTTCATCATCGTCGTGCTGATGGCGCTGCCGGCCACGAAGGCCGTCGTCGCGATGAAGGACACGACCAACGCCGATCTCACGATCAAGGTCACCGGCTACCAGTGGAAGTGGGGCTACGACTACGTGAAGGGCCCGGGCGAGGGCATCAGCTTCCTGTCGACGCTCACCACCCCGCGTGACGAAGTGATGGGCAAGAAGGCGATCAGCGACACCTATCTGCAGGAAGTCGACAACCCGCTCGTCGTGCCGGTCAACAAGAAGATCCGCATCATCACGACCGCGAACGACGTCGTTCACTCGTGGTACGTGCCCGCGTTCGGCGTGAAGCAGGATGCGATCCCCGGCTTCGTGCGCGACACGTGGTTCAAGGCCGACAAGGTCGGCACGTTCCGCGGCTTCTGTACCGAACTGTGCGGCAAGGAACACGCGTTCATGCCGGTGGTGGTCGAAGTGCTGTCGGACGACGACTACGCGAAGTGGGTGAGCGCGCAGAAGGCGAAGCTGGCGAGCGCGTCGGTCGATCCGAACAAGGTTTACACGATGGCCGAACTCGTCGCGCACGGCGAGGAAGTCTACAAGGCGAACTGCGCGGCCTGCCACCAGGTGAACGGCAAGGGCCTCGGCGCATTCCCGGCGATGGACGGCAGCCAGATCGTGAACGGCCCGATCGCCGGTCACGTCGAGCGCGTGCTGCACGGCAAGGGTGCAATGCCGTCGTGGGCGTCGCTGTCGGACCTCGACATCGCATCGGTCATCACGTACGAGCGCAATTCGTGGGGCAACCACAAGAACGACCTGCTGCAGCCGAAGCAAGTGGCTGACGCGCGCAACGGCAAGATGCCGGAAGACGCGGCAGGTGCAGCGGCCCCGGCCGAAGCGGCTTCGGCGCCGGCGCAAGCCGCGTCGGGCGCGGAACCGGCGGCGGCATCGGCTGCGCTGTCGACGATCTACTTCGAGACGGGCAAGAGCGTGCTGCCGGCCGACGCGAAAGCGGCGATCGCCGCAGCGGCCGACTATGCGAAGGCACATCCGGACGCGAAGCTCGCGCTGTCGGGTTTCACCGACAAGACGGGCTCGGCCGACGCGAACGCCGAACTCGCCAAGCATCGCGCGCAGGCCGTGCGCGACGCGCTGAAGGCAGCAGGCGTGGCGGAAGACCACATTATTCTCAAAAAGCCGGAAACGATCACGGGCGGGGCTGACGCCAAGGAAGCCCGGCGGGTCGAGATCGGGCCGGCGGCTTGACGTGTCGCTGAGTTAGTCGACGTATTCGCATTAGGAGATTCTCATGTCTAGCATCGGGCACGACGTAGCCGCGGACCACGCGCACGACGACCACGCGCACGAAGCCCCGCACGGCTGGCGTCGCTGGCTGTTCGCCACCAACCACAAGGACATCGGTACGCTGTACCTGCTGTTCTCGTTCATCATGTTCCTGTCGGGCGGCGTGATGGCACTCGGCATCCGTGCCGAGCTGTTCGAGCCGGGCCTGCAGATCATGCGTCCGGAGTTCTTCAACGAACTCACGACGATGCACGGCCTGATCATGGTGTTCGGCGCGATCATGCCGGCGTTCGTCGGCTTCGCGAACTGGATGATTCCGCTGCAGATCGGCGCGTCCGACATGGCGTTCGCGCGGATGAACAACTTCAGCTTCTGGCTGCTGCCGGTCGCGGCCGTGCTGCTGGTCGGTTCGTTCTTCGCGCCGGGCGGCGCGACGGCCGCCGGCTGGACGCTGTACGCACCGCTGTCGACGCAGATGGGCCCGGGCATGGACTTCGCGATCTTCGCGGTCCACATCATGGGCGCTTCGTCGATCATGGGCGGGATCAACATCGTCGTGACGATCCTGAACATGCGCGCACCGGGCATGACGCTGATGAAGATGCCGATGTTCGCATGGACCTGGCTGATCACCGCGTACCTGCTGATCGCCGTGATGCCGGTCCTGGCGGGCGCGATCACGATGGTGCTGTTCGATCGCCACTTCGGCACGTCGTTCTTCAACGCGGCAGGCGGCGGCGACCCGGTGATGTACCAGCACATCTTCTGGTTCTTCGGCCACCCCGAGGTGTACATCATGATTCTGCCGGCGTTCGGGATCGTGTCGCAGGTGATCCCGGCGTTCGCACGCAAGACGCTGTTCGGCTACAGCTCGATGGTGTACGCGACGGCTTCGATCGCGATCCTGTCGTTCATGGTCTGGGCGCACCACATGTTCGCAACGGGCATGCCGGTCACCGGCCAGCTGTTCTTCATGTACGCGACGATGCTGATCGCGGTGCCGACGGGCGTGAAGGTGTTCAACTGGCTCGCGACGATGTGGCGCGGCTCGATGACGTTCGAAACCCCGATGCTGTTCGCGATCGGCTTCCTGTTCGTGTTCACGTTCGGCGGCCTGACGGGTCTGATGCTGGCGATGGCGCCGCTCGACATCCAGTACCACGGCACCTACTTCGTGGTCGCGCACTTCCACTACGTGCTGGTGGCCGGGTCGCTGTTCGCGCTGTTCGCGGGCTGGTACTACTGGGCGCCGAAGTGGACGGGCTGGATGTACAACGAGACGCGCGGCAAGATCCACTTCTGGGCGTCGATGATCTTCTTCAACCTGACGTTCTTCCCGATGCACTTCGTCGGTCTCGCGGGCATGCCGCGCCGCTATGCGGACTACCCGGCGCAGTTCACGGACTTCAACCAGGTGGCGACGATCGGCGCATTCGGCTTCGGCCTCGCGCAGGTGTACTTCCTGTTCGCGGTCGCGCTGCCGGCCTACCGTGGCGGCGGCGAGCTGGAAAAGGCGTCGGACAAGCCGTGGGATGGCGCGACGGGCCTCGAGTGGACGGTGCCGAGCCCGGCTCCGTTCCATACGTTCGAGCAACCGCCGCACGTCGAATAAGTTTCGCCCGGCGTTCCGCCGCTGCCTGCCGCGCAGGCAGGCGCGGCGGGCGCCGAACTGAAGTCTCAGCAAAGTTCCAGATGAACCGGAATCCACAAGAAAGACGAACGCCCGAGCAGATTCGCGCGGGCAACAAGCGGCTCGGCCTCATCCTGCTCGTCATCGCCGCCGTTTTTTTCGTGGGTGTCGTGATCAAGCAGTGGTGGCTGTCCACTCACTGATGCAGTAACTGACGCAGTAGCGAGGAAGTAGTCGTATGTCGAAGCCGGAAGAGGGCGCCGTCGATCGCGCGTTCAATCGTTCGATGCTGATGAAGCTCTTCGTCGTGGCCGGACTGATGTTCGGCTTCGGCTTCGCGCTGATTCCGATGTATCGCGCGATTTGCCAGATCACCGGCATCAACAACCTGGTGCAGCGCGACGTCAGCGAACGCGAGGCGAAGAACACGCAGGTCGACTACAGCCGCACGGTGTCGGTCGAGTTCGATGCGAATGCGCGCGGCCCGCTCGGGTTCAAGCCCGAGCACAACAGCCTCGACGTGCATCCCGGCGAGCTGACGACGATCGTGTACGACGTGACCAACGGGCAGGGCCGGCCGATGGTGGCGCAGGCGATTCCGAGCTACGCGCCGAAGCAGGCAACGGAATTCTTCAAGAAGATCGAGTGTTTTTGCTTCACGCAACAGACGCTGGCAGCGAACGAGTCGCGCAAGATGCCGGTGGTGTTCGTGATCGATCCGAAGCTGCCGAAGGACGTGAAGACGATCACGTTGTCGTACACGTTCTTCGAACTGAACACGCCGGCCGCGCCGGCGCCGGCGCCGCGCAAGACGGCGGCGCAGGGCGCGGCGAAGCCGGACGCATGACGGAGACGGAGCGGTGACGGAGACCAAGCGGAGCGGGACGTTCGGCCAGGCATTGCGAGCGGTGTTGTGGTCGTTCTTCGGGGTGCGCAAGCGGCGCGACCTGGAGGCCGATGCGACGCAGCTCAATCCGCTGCACGTGCTGATCGTCGCGTTGATCGCGGCCGGCATGTTCATCGGCGTGCTGATCCTGATCGTGCGTGCGGTCGTGGGTTGAGGCCCGCGGCCACGAAAGAATGCAGTGCGTGGCGCCCGGGCGCCGCGTGCGGGAAAGCGCGGCGGCGGCACGCGCCGTGCAAGAAATAAAGCCGGAGCGGTTTCCGGTACACAAATTGGACTGAAGTGGAGAATCAAGCATGAGCGGTCAAAACCAGACCCCGTACTATTTCGTGCCGCATCCGTCGCAGCATCCGATCAGCGCGGCCATCGGCCTGCTGGTCATGCTCGCGTCGGTGGCGCTGTGGATCAACGGTCACGACTGGGCTCCGTACACGGCGCTGCTTGGCCTGCTGTGGTTGCTCTTCACGCTGTATCACTGGTTCGGCGACGCGATCGCCGAGTCCGAAGGCGGTCATTACGGCAAGAACGTCGACAAGTCGTACCGCTGGAGCATGAGCTGGTTCATCTTCTCCGAAGTCATGTTCTTCGGCGCATTCTTCGGCGCGCTGTTCTATGCGCGCGAAATCGCGCTGCACCAGCTCGGCAGCCTCGACTACAAGCTGATTTGGCCGGACTTCTCCGCCGTGTGGCCGAACGAAGGCCCCGCCGCGCTCGCCGGTCACTTCAAGACGATGGGCCCGTGGCCGGTGCCGACGCTGAACACCGCATTCCTGCTGGCGTCGGGCGCGACGCTGACGGTGTCGCACCACGCGCTGCGCGACGATCACCGCAAGAAGGCGATCGCGTGGCTGGCCGCGACGCTCGTGCTCGGTGTCTGCTTCCTGTTCATGCAGGGCTTCGAGTACTACCACGCGTACAACGAACTGAACCTGACGCTGAACTCGGGCGTGTACGGCTCGACGTTCTTCCTGCTGACGGGCTTCCACGGCTTCCACGTGTTCCTCGGCGGCACGATGCTCGCGGTGGTGCTGGTGCGGATGATCCGCGGCCACTTCAAGCCCGATCACCACTTCGCATTCGAAGGCGCCGCGTGGTACTGGCACTTCGTCGACGTCGTCTGGCTCGGCCTGTACGTCGTCGTCTACTGGCTGTAAATGCAGGAACGGCCCGCGCAGCGATGCGCGGGCCGTTTTCATTGGCAAGGACGGGGCAGCGGCTGGTTGCCTGCGCCCGACGCCAGCCCGGCGCCGCCGCGACTCAGTCAGGCGGCGCTTTTGCTTGGTGGCGCCGTTGTGCGGCGAAATGTCACAGCGGGCGCGGAGGTGACAGCGGTCGCGGCGACCGCGGGCACGGATGCATCAACGCCCGATCGGCAGGCCGGTCGAATGAATCCAGCCCATCCAGTTCGCGAACAGGATGAACACGAACAGCGAGATCGACAGCCCGACGCGGGTGGCGAGCGACCACACCATGCGCTTCGTATGGCCGCGGTCTTGCATCATGAAGTAGAGCGCCGAGCCCATGCTGGCGACGATGAGGACGAAGGCGATGGGAACGAGGATGTGCATGACGCGTACCGGACGACGGCAATTCGAAAGGAAGAGGATAATTATCGCACTTCGCTTTCGCGAATGCGCCTCGCGGGTGGCCCGATGAAGATCCGGTTGCTGCCTGCGCTGCTGATACTCGCCGTCGTCGCGGTCACGATTCGCCTCGGATTCTGGCAGCGCGACCGTGCGCACCAGAAGGAAGCGCTGCAGGCGAGCATCGTGCGCTACGAGCACGCGGCGCCCGTCGACATCGGTGCGCAGCCGATTCCGCTCGCATCGATCGAGTTCCATCGCGTGCGGGCGAAGGGCCGCTTCCTGCCGGAGCAAGCGGTGTTCCTCGACAATCGGCCGTATAACGACCAGCCGGGTTTCTACGTCGTGATGCCGTTTAAACTCACGGACGGCGGCGTCGTGCTGGTGAACCGGGGCTGGCTGCCGCGCAATATCGCCGATCGCACGGCGATCGAGCCGTTCTCGACACCGGAAGGCGACATCGAGATCGAAGGTATCGCACGCGCCGATGCGTCACGCGCGTTCGAGCTTGGCGAAGGCGGCTCGGCCGCGCACCAGAAGATCCGGCAGAACCTGGACGTCGCCGCGTATGCGAAGGAAACGGGGCTGCCGCTGCAGCCGTTCGTGATCCAGCAGACGAGCGACGACGGCGACAAACTCGTGCGCGACTGGCCGGCGGCGACGACCGGCGTCGAGCGCAATTACGGTTACATGTTTCAGTGGTGGGCCATGGCGGCGGCCGCGCTCGGTTTCGGCCTGTACGCCGCGCGGCGTGCGGCGAAGAAGTCGGCCGGCGCGTGAGTGCCATGCCAGGACGCGGCGCAAGCGCCGCGGGTTCGTTTCGAGAGGTCTGATTTGTCCATGCAATCTTCCCGTCAGGGTTCGGCCGCAACGCCGATCTCGCCCGCGGCCCGCAAGCGCGGCCGCTGGATGCTCGTGCTGCTGGGTCTCGTGTGCGCAGCACCGATCATCGCGTCGTACTTCACCTATTACGTGATCAAGCCGAAGGGCGGCTCGACCAACTATGGCACGCTGATCGAGCCGCAGCGGCCGATTCCGGCCGACCTGCAGGTGACCGACGAAACCGGCAACACGGTGCCGCTGTCGTCGCTGCGCGGCGTGTGGCTGTTCGTGATGACCGACCGCAGCGCGTGCGACGACGCCTGCGCGCAAAAGCTCTACTTCATGCGCCAGATCCGCGTCACGCAGGCGGGCGAGCGGCACCGGATCACGATGGTATGGCTGCGCAGCGATGCGGGCGCGGTCCCGCCGAAGGTGCTGGAGGCGTACCCGGACACGCGTCGGCTCGTCGCCGATCCGGCTGCGGTCGCCGCGTGGCTGCCGGCCGACGCCGGCACGAAGGACACCGACCACATCTACATGGTCGATCCGAACGGCAACCTGATGATGCGTTTCCCGAAGAACCCGAACCCCAGCAAGATCAAGACGGACGTCACGAAACTGCTGAAGTGGTCGAGCATCGGCTAAGGCGAGACGGCGAGGCAACCATTCGATGTCGTATCTACTGCAACTCGGCCTGATCGGCCTCTGCATCGCGCTGCTGCCGCTGTCGTACGTGTGGGTGAAGGCCGACGACGACAAGTTCCGCAAGCTGGTGTGGATCACCACGTTCCTGACCCTCGACCTCGTGATGTTCGGCGGCTTCACGCGGCTGACCGATTCGGGCCTCGGCTGCCCGGACTGGCCCGGCTGCTACGGCACGTCGTCGCCGTTCATCGCGCACGCGGCGATCACGGCCGCCCATCAGGCGATGCCGACCGGCCCCGTCAGCATGACGAAGGCGTGGATCGAGATGATCCACCGCTATTTCGCGATGGCGATCGGCGTGCTGATCATCGCGCAGGTCGTGATCGCGTGGTCCGCGCGGCTGCGCCGCCGCCCGCTGCACGTGTCGCCGTGGTGGCCGACGAGCCTGCTGCTGCTGATCGTCGTGCAGGGCGTGTTCGGCGCGTGGACGGTCACGATGAAGCTGCAGCCGGTGATCGTCACGACCCACCTGCTGCTCGGCCTCACGCTGCTCGGCACGCTCGGCTGGCTCGCGGCGCGGCAAACGCCGCTGCCGTCGCATGACCCGGAGGCCGGCCGCTACCGCGCGGCCGCGCTCGCGGCGCTCGCGCTGCTGGTCGTGCAGATCGCGCTTGGCGGCTGGGTGAGCACGAACTATGCGGTGCTCGCCTGCACCGACTTCCCGACCTGCAACGGCCAGTGGATCCCGCCGATGAACTTCGAGCAGGGCTTCCATCTGTGGCGCGCGCTCGGCATGACGAAGGATGGCGACGCGATCACGCAGGACGCGCTGGTCGCGATTCACTGGACCCACCGCACGTTCGCGTTCGTCGTCGTCGCGTACCTGGTCGCGTTCGCGCTGAAGATGCGCCGCTTCGAGTCGCTGCGCCGGCCCGCGAACGGCGTGCTGCTGATCGTCCTGCTGCAGTTCCTGACGGGCCTGACCAACATCGTGCTGCAGTGGCCGCTGCCGGTCGCCGTCGCGCACAACGGCGGCGCCGCGATCCTGCTGCTGCTCGTCGTCATGTTAAACTTTCGCATCCTTTCAAGCCGCCCCGGCCGTGTCGTGCAGCCCGCGCGCGACGCCGCCCCGGCGTGACCGTCCCCATGCAAAGCACCCTTTCCCAATCGCCCGGTAACCGGTTCTCGCAGTACATGGCGTTGACGAAGCCGCGTGTCACGCAGCTCGCGGTGTTCTGCGCGGTGATCGGCATGTTTCTCGCGACGCCGGGCATGGTGCCGTGGCATGTGCTGATCGGCGGCACCGTCGGCATCTGGCTGCTGGCCGGCGCCGCGTTCGCGATCAACTGCCTCGTCGAACAGAAGATCGACGCGATGATGCGCCGCACCGCATGGCGTCCGTCCGCGCGCGGCGAGATCACGACCCCGCAGATCCTGCTGTTCTCGGCCGTGCTCGGCAGCATCGGCGCATGGACGCTCTATACGTTCACGAACCCGCTGACGATGTGGCTGACGATCGCGACGTTCGTCGGCTACGCGGTGGTCTACACGCTGTTGCTGAAGCCGATGACGCCGCAGAACATCGTGATCGGCGGCGCGTCGGGCGCGATGCCGCCGGCGCTCGGCTGGGCAGCAGTCACCGGCGCGGTGCCGGGCGACGCATGGATCCTCGTGCTGATCATCTTCGTATGGACGCCGCCGCATTTCTGGGTGCTCGCGCTCTATCGCCGCAAGGACTACGAGAACGCGGGGCTGCCGATGCTGCCCGTCACGCACGGCGAGAAGTACACGCGGCTGCACATCCTGCTGTACACGGTGATCCTGTTCGCGGTCGCGCTGATGCCGTTCATCTCGGGGATGAGCGGCGCCGTCTACCTGACGAGCGCGGTGCTGCTCGGCGCGGTGTTCCTCGCGTATGCATGGAAGATCTATCGCGACTATTCGGACGCACTCGCCCGCAAGGCCTTCCGTTATTCGATCGTCTACCTGTCGCTGCTGTTCGCCGCGCTGCTCGTCGATCACTATGCACGCCCGCTGCTCGGCGTGTAACCGCACGGTTTGAACGCAATGCTCCATTCATGGTTCGGGCGCCGCGCGCGCCAAGGCTGGATGCTCGCGTGCGCATTCGCGGCAGCCACGCTGCTCGCCGGCTGCGACAACGCGCCGAAATTCCAGAATCTCGACATCACCGGCAACACGCAGTTCGGCAGCGATTTCTCGCTGCCCGACACGACCGGCAAGGTGCGCACGCTCGCCGATTTCAAGGGCCGTGCGGTCGTGATGTTCTTCGGCTATACGCACTGTCCGGACGTGTGTCCGACGACGATGGCCGAATTGTCCGAAGCACTGAAGCAGCTCGGGCCCGATGCCGCGAAGCGCGTGCAGGTGCTGTTCGTCACCGTCGATCCGGAGCGCGACACGCCCGCGCTGCTCGGCCAGTACGTGCCGGCGTTCAACCCGTCGTTCATCGGCCTGCGGCCGGCCGATGAAGCGCAGCTCAAGAAGGTCACGAAGGATTTCCGCGTGTATTACGCGAAGGTGCCCGGCAAGACGCCCGGCAGCTACACGATGGATCACACCGCCGCGAGCTACGTGTTCGATCGCGACGGCAAGCTGCGTCTGTTCGTGCGCGACGGTCAGGGCCCCGGCCCGTGGGTGCACGACCTGAAGCTGCTGGTCGACTGAGCGGCGCGCGCGGCATGCTCGTCCGGGCGTTCGCCCGGCGAAGCGCGTGACGGCCGCGACGCGCCGTCACGCATTCCTCCCGTTTCCCCTCGATCCGCATTCGCCGCCTCGGTAGGCGGCGTGCGTGCGCGCATTCGCGCGCCGGCGCGCGTTACGGCAGCGCCGGCACGTTGAAGCCCTGCGCGGCACGCGTGATGCGGAATTCCGTCACGCGGTACGTCGCAAGGCCTTCGGTCACGAACGGATCGGTCTCGAGGATCGCGTCCAGTTCGTCGCGGTCGATGCGGGCCGCGAGAATCACGCCGCCTTCGCGCGGCACCTTCGGCCCCGCGGCGATGAAGATGCCGCGCTCGAACAGCGGCTGCAGATACGCACGGTGGCGTTCGAGTGCATCGTCGATGCGCTCGAGCGACGCGTTGTAGTGGATGTCGATGACGTACATGGATGGCCCTGGAATATCGCCGGCGCGTCGTGTGCCGGTCAGCCGGTCTTTTTAGCACAGCGGCCGCGTCGTGTCGTGCCGGCCGTCGTGCGTGTATTCAAGTTGTAAGTCTCGTTGCCGTAATTACGGGGGCAACCGTTTGCGCGCGACCGGCCGTTCGCGCGCATCGCGGGCATCGAATTTCACAACAAGGCACGCAGATGAGCAGAATGAGTTTGAACCGCAAGCTGTGGCTCGCGCTTGCGCTGGTATGGATCGGCTTGCTCGGCGTCGGCGCATGGAGCGCATACGAGACACGCGCGACGATGCTCGCCGAACGCAAGGCAGGCATCGCCAACCTGGTCGAGTCGGCGGCCGGTATCGTCAACGCGTATCACGCGCTCGCGCAGAGCGGCTCGCTGCCCGAGGCCGACGCGAAGCGCGACGCGCTCGCGAGCCTGGCCGCGATGCGCTACGGCGAGTCGGGATATGTGTTCGTGATGGATTCGAAACCCGTCGTGCTGATGCATCCGACGCTGCCGAAGCTGGTCGGCACGCAGGTCGGCGACTATCTCGACCCGGACGGCAAGCCGCTGTTCGTCACGATCCTGAACGCCGCGAAAACGACCGGCAGCGGCTTCGCCGAATATCGCGGGCGGCTGCCGCACAGCGAGACCGCCGTGCCGAAGATCAGCTACGTCACGCGCTTCGCGCCCTGGGACTGGAACATCTCGAGCGGCGTGTTCCTGAAGGACATCGATACCGTCTACTACCGGACGCTGTTCGGCCACCTTGCGGTCGTGCTCGTGATCGGCTTCGTGATCAGCGCGGCGATGCTCGTGATCATCCGCAACGTGCGCGGCAGCCTCGGCGGCGAGCCGGACGAAGCGGCCGCGCTGGCCACGCGCATCGCGCAGGGCGACCTCACGCGGCCGGTGCCGGTGCGTGCGGGCGACGACACGAGCATGATGGCGGCGATGCGCGACATGCAGGCGCGCCTGCAGGCGACGATCGGCGGGATCCGCCAGTCGGCCGAGTCGATCGCGTCGGCGAGCCGCCAGATCGCGTCCGGCAACGACGACCTGTCGCAACGCACCGAGGAGCAGGCCGCGTCGCTCGAGGAAACGGCCGCGAGCATGGAGCAGCTCACCGCGACGGTGAAGCAGAACGCCGACAATGCGCGGCAGGCGAGCGGGCTCGCGAACAATGCCTCGGAGATCGCGCGGGCCGGCAACGATGTCGTCGGTCGCGTGATCGGCACGATGGGCGAGATCGACGACAGCTCGCGCAAGATCGCCGACATCATCGGCGTGATCGAGGGCATCGCGTTCCAGACCAACATCCTCGCGTTGAATGCGGCGGTCGAGGCCGCGCGGGCCGGCGAGCAGGGGCGTGGCTTCGCGGTGGTCGCGGGCGAGGTGCGCTCGCTCGCGCAGCGCAGCGCGACGGCCGCGAAGGAGATCCGCGAACTGATCGTCGATTCGGTCGAGCGCGTGCGCAACGGCTCGACGCTGGTCGGCCAGGCCGGCACGACGATGGGCGAGATCCTGCAGGCGGTCGCGCGCGTGACCGACATCATGGGCGAGATCGCGGCGGCGTCCGAAGAGCAGGCGAGCGGCATCACGCAGGTCGGGCGCGCGGTCACGCAGATGGACCAGGTCACGCAGCAGAACGCGGCGCTCGTCGAGGAGGCCGCCGCGGCCGCCGCGTCGTTGCAGGAGCAGGCCGGCCGGCTGCGCGAAGCGATCGGCGCGTTCCGGGTGCCCGATGCCGGCGCCCGTGCGCACTGAACGCAACTAACGGCCGAATCATGCGCGTTCCGCCGGCACTGCCGCGGTGCATACCCATATGAGCGGGATGTATTTCACTTCCGGCCGATCCTGTGACACCATTTGCCCCTTTCCTGCGAGTCGGGGCTTACCCGTATCGCGCCCCATTTTCAGTTAGCAAGAAAGCGAGAAACAAATGAAGCGTCGCAGTCTCCTGAAGGTATTTTCCGTGCTGGCCACCGGTGCCGCGCTGACGCTGTCGGCCGCCGCGCACGCCGACGACAAGGTCATCAAGGTCGGCACGGTCGCCGGCCCGGATGCGCAGGTGTGGCAGGTGGTGCAGAAGGTCGCGAAGGAGAAGGAAGGCCTGAACGTGAAGGTCATCGAGTTCAACGACTACGTGCAGCCGAACGCGGCGCTCGATGCGGGCGACCTCGACGCGAACAGCTTCCAGCACCAGCCTTACCTCGACAGCCAGGTGAAGCAGCGCGGCTACAAGATCGTCAGCGCGGGCCTGACCTACATCTCGCCGATCGGCGTGTATTCGAAGAAGTTCAAGGCGCTGAAGGACCTGCCGCAAGGCGCGAAGCTCGCGGTGCCGAACGATCCGTCGAACGAGAACCGCGCGCTGCTGCTGCTGCAGACGCAAGGCGTGATCAAGCTGAAGGCCGGCGCCGGCACGGGCGGCAACAACGCGACGGTGCTCGACATCGCCGAGAACCCGAAGAAGCTGAAGATCTCCGAGCTCGACGCCGCGCAACTGCCGCGCGTGCTGTCGGACGTCGACGCCGCCGTGATCAACACGAACTACGCGCTCGCCGCGAACCTGCAGCCGACCAAGGACGCGATCGCGCTCGAATCGCTGACGAGCCCGTATGCGAACCTGATCGCCGTGCGCGCGAAGGACAAGGACCAGCCGTGGGTGAAGAAGCTGGTCAAGGCGTACCAGTCGCCGGAAGTGAAGGAGTTCATCAACAAGCAGTTCAAGGGCTCGATGGTCGCGTCGTTCTGAGCGCCGCTCACCGGTCGGACCGCTGAAACGAAAGGGCCTGCATCGTGCAGGCCCTTTTTTCATGTGCGCGGCCGGCATGCGACCGCGCGGCGTCTGGTGTTCGACGTCGGCTCACATCTCGCCGCGCCGCGAGCAGATCGCCATGATCTGCTGGATCGCGTAGTTGTCGCGCACGCCCGGCAGCGATTGCACGACGCACTCGTGATAGCGTCGCTCGCGCGGCAGCAGCATCGCGTTGTTGCGGTACAGCGCGTCGCACGAGCGCTGGATCAGCTGCGCGGCCGCGCTGTTGCGGCTCTCGCGCAACGCGCCCAGCATGCAGTCGTCGTATTGCGCGCTGCCGTCGGTCAGCGCGAATGCCGCACCTGGCAGCGCCAGCGCGACGGCCGCGCACGCGATTGCACGGATGCCACGTTTCATGTGCTCTCCGATCGTGTGGATTGGGTCGGCGGACAGCATAACGTAAAGCTGTAAACGCGGCTGACGCGTTGCGCGGGAAGCGGCCCGGAGTGCCGACGGCCGCGCTTGCCGGGCGTTTCGCGGCAGCACGGCGGCGCGTGTGGCGGCCGTCCGACCGAAAGCATGGAGTCAGGCGGTGGTCTGCGGAAATGGTATCCTCGAGCGTTCGCCGCCGCGCGCCTTCCCGGGGCCGCGCGGGGCCGCTGCCGCCCGAGCCGTCACCCGGCTGCGCGCGCACCGGCACCTGCATGACGGCGGCGGGAATCCATCATCCAGAACCGACACAAATACGGGGGAGACTCACCCATGAAGCGTTTCAAGACTTTCGCGATCCGTTCGATCACGGCCGGCGTCGCCGCATTCGCGCTGGCAGGCGCCGCGCACGCACAGACGGTCAAGGTGCTGTCGATCGTCGACCACCCGGCGCTCGATGCGATCCGCGACGGCGTGCGCGCCGAACTGAAGGCGCAAGGCTACGGCGACGACAAGCTCAAGTGGGAATACCAGAGCGCGCAGGGCAACACGGGCACGGCCGCGCAGATCGCGCGCAAGTTCGTCGGCGACCAGCCCGACGTGATCGTCGCGATCGCGACGCCGGCCGCGCAGGCGGTCGTCGCTTCGACCAAGAGCGTGCCGGTCGTCTATTCGGGGGTGACCGATCCGGTCGCCGCGCAGCTCGTGAAGGGCTGGGGCCCGTCGGGAACCAACGTGACGGGCGTGTCCGACAAGCTGCCGCTCGACCGCCAGGTCGCGCTGATCAAGCGCGTCGTGCCGAAGGCGAAGACGGTCGGCATGGTCTACAACCCGGGCGAGGCGAACTCGGTCGTGGTCGTGAAGGAGCTCAAGGAGCTCCTCGCGAAGCAGGGGATGACGCTGAAGGAAGCGGCCGCGCCGCGCACCGTCGACATCGGCCCGGCCGCGAAGAGCCTGATCGGCAAGGTCGACGTGATCTACACGAACACCGACAACAACGTCGTGTCCGCGTACGAAGCGCTCGTGAAGGTCGCCAACGAAGCGAAGATCCCGCTCGTCGCCGGCGATACCGACAGCGTGAAGCGCGGCGGCATCGCGGCGCTCGGCATCAACTACGGCGATCTCGGCCGGCAGACCGGCAAGGTCGTCGCGCGCATCCTGAAGGGCGAGAAGCCGGGTGCGATCGCGTCGGAAACGAGCAGCAACCTCGAATTGTTCGCGAACACGGGCGCGGCCGCGAAGCAGGGCGTGACGCTGTCGCCGGATCTGCTCAAGGAAGCGAAGACGGTCATCAAGTAAGCCGCGGCCCGACCGCCGCGCTTGCAGGCCCGATCCGGGCCTGAACGAAACCATCGGACGGGCGGCCTCCACCCGGGGCCGCCCGTCCGCTTCGCCCGGCCGTACACGCGAGGCCGGGAAGCAACAGGATTTCCCCATCATGTCTCTGTTCTCGTTTCTGGGCGCGCTGGAGATCGGCCTGATCTTCAGTCTCGTCGCCCTCGGGGTGCTGATTTCATTCCGCATCCTCAACTTCCCCGACCTGACCGTCGACGGCAGCTTTCCGCTCGGCGGCGCCGTCGCCGCGACGCTGATCTCCGCCGGCCACGACCCGTTCACGTCGACGGTGCTCGCGATCGTCGCGGGCGCGCTGGCCGGCTTCGTCACCGGCTGGCTCAACGTGCGCCTGAAGATCATGGACCTGCTCGCCAGCATCCTGATGATGATCGCGCTCTACTCGGTGAACCTGCGGATCATGGGCCGCCCGAACGTGCCGCTCATCACCGAGCCGACGCTCTTCACCGTGCTGCAGCCCGACTGGATGCCCGACTACGTGCTGCGCCCGGCGCTGCTCGCGATCGTCGTGGTGGTCGCGAAGCTCGGCCTCGACTGGTTCTTCTCGTCGCAGCTCGGCCTTGCGATGCGCGCGACCGGCGCGAACCCGCGGATGGCGCGCGCGCAGGGCATCGCGACGGGCCGCGCGACGCTCGCCGGGATGGCGCTGTCGAACGCGCTCGTCGCGCTCGCCGGTGCGCTGTTCGCGCAGACGCAGGGCGGCGCCGACATCTCGATGGGGATCGGCACGATCGTCATCGGGCTGGCCGCGGTGATCATCGGCGAGACGCTGTTGCCCGCGCGCCGGCTCGTGCTGACGACGCTCGCCGTCGTGCTCGGCGCGATCGTCTACCGCTTCTTCATCGCGCTCGCGCTGAACAGCGAGTTCATCGGCCTGAAGGCGCAGGACCTGAACCTCGTGACGGCCGCGCTCGTCACGATCGCGCTGGTGCTGCCGGCGACGCGCAAGAAGCTGTTCGCGCGCAAGAACGGAGGGGCATGACATGTTGTCCGCACAAGACCTGAAACTCACGTTCAATCCCGGCACGCCGATCGAGACGCGTGCGCTGCGCGGGCTCTCGCTCGAGATTCCGGACGGCCAGTTCGTCGCGGTGATCGGCTCGAACGGCGCGGGCAAGTCGACCTTCCTCAACGCGGTCAGCGGCGACCAGCGCGTCGATTCGGGACGCATCGCGATCGACGGCACGGACGTCACGCGTCAGCCCGCGTGGAATCGCGCGCACCTCGTCGCGCGCGTGTTCCAGGATCCGATGGCCGGCACCTGCGAGGCGCTGACGATCGAGGAGAACATGGCGCTCGCGATGGCGCGCGGTGCCCGGCGCGGCTTTCGCGCGGCGCTCGACCGGCCGTCGCGCGAGCTGTTCCGCGACAAGCTGCGTCTGCTGAACCTCGGGCTGGAAAACCGGCTGACCGACCGGATCGGGCTGCTGTCGGGCGGCCAGCGGCAGGCGGTGAGCCTGTTGATGGCGTCGCTGCGGCCGTCGCGGATCCTGCTGCTGGACGAGCACACGGCCGCGCTCGACCCGAAGACGGCCGCGTTCGTGCTCGAGCTGACGGCGCGCATCGTCGCCGAGAGCAAGCTGACGACGATGATGGTCACGCACAGCATGCGGCAGGCGCTCGACTACGGCGACCGCACGGTGATGCTGCACCAGGGGCAGGTCGTGCTCGACGTGTCGGGCGACCAGCGCCGCGGGCTCGACGTGCCGGACTTGCTGCAGATGTTCGAGAAGGTGCGGCACGAGCAGCTCGACGACGACGCGCTGCTGCTCGGTTGACGCGCGGCGGGCGGACCGGCGCGGTGCGGGGTGTTGTATCGTGCCGGCTCGCCTGCCGGGCGGCGGCATGTCGGCCCGGCGTGTCGGCCCGACGATTCGGGCCGGGCGGCGATGAAGCGGGTTCGGCCGACACGATCCGGCCCGCCCGCTCGGTGTGGCGTAACATGACGGCCGCACCGGTTTTCCCGTCGTTTTTCCTCTGACGAAACCCCCGTTTCACCTCGGGACTGTGCGGCGTACGCGCATTGCCATATACTGTATATCCATACAGTTGTGGGTGGCGTCATGCTCGCATCCTCCATTTCCCCCGAATCCCTTCATCCGTCGCTCTGGCGCGGCTCGCAGCTCGCGCGCGGCGGTTCGCGCACGATCGACACGGGTTTCGCGCCGCTATCGGCCGAGCTGCCGGGCGGCGGCTGGCCGGTCGGCGGGCTCGTCGAGCTGCTGGCCGCGCAGCCGGGTTGCGGCGAGATGCGGCTGCTCGCGCCCGCGCTCGCGCGTACCGTGAGCGCGCGGCGGCCGCTCGCGCTCGTCGCGCCGCCGCACGCGCCGCATGCGACCGCGCTCTCCAGTCTCGGCGTGCCGGCCGACGCACTGCTGTGGCTGCGCGCCGGCAGTCGCACGGATGCCTTGTGGGCCGCCGAGCAGGCGCTCAAGGCGGGCTGCTGCGGCGCGCTGCTGCTCTGGCAGGACGCGCGGCCCGACGCGCTGCGCCGCCTGCATCTCGCGGCCGCGCGCACCGGCGACACGCTGTTCGTGATGCTGCGCCCGCTGTCGGCCGCACGGCAGCCGTCGCCGGCCGTGCTGCGCGTCGCGCTGCATCCGGTGCCGGGCGGCGTGTCGCTCGACATCGTCAAGCGTCGCGGGCCCGCGCGCAGCGAGCCGCTCGCGCTCGATTTGCCGTCGCCCATCGTGGAGAGCCGCTATGCGCGTCTTGCTCGGCATCCATCTGCCGCGCCTGCCGCTCGACGTGTGCGCCCCGCCGCCGTCTGACGCAGCGGCCGGCGAGGCGAGCGAGGCCGGCGATGCAGGCTGCGCGGTGCTCGAGCAAGGTGTCGTGCTGATTGCCGATGCGCCCGCGCGCCGGCAGGGCGTGCGCGCGGGCATGAAGCGCGGCGGCGTGCTGACGCTCGCGCCCGACACGCGGCTCGTCGAACGCGATCCCGCCCGCGAGGCCGATGCGCTGCGCGCGGTCGCGCTCGCGTTGCTGCGTTTCTCGCCGTGCGTCGCGCTCGACGACGAAGCGACGCTGATCGTCGACGTCGGCCCGAGCCTGCGCCTGTTCGGCGGGCTGCCGTCGCTGTGCCGCCAGGTGCGCGCAACGCTCGCGGCGCTCGGCTATGCGGCGCGCCTGTCCGCCGCGCCGACCGGGCGCGGCGCGTGGCTGCTCGCGCGCACGTCGGCGCGTGCGCGCATTCGGCGTCGCGTGGCCGCACCGGCTTCGCTCGTCCGCACGCTCGATCGGCTGCCGTGCGTGCTGCTGCCCGACGCGCGCCCGTATGCGGGCTGGTTCGACGGCCTCGGCTGCCGCACGCTCGCCGATCTGCGCGGCCTGCCGCGCGCGGGGCTGCAGCGGCGCTGCGGTCCGGCGCTGCTCGCCGCGCTCGATCGCGCGTACGGCGATGCGGTCGAGCCGCTCGCGTGGATGGCGGTGCCGCCCGTGTTCGACGTGCGGCTCGAATTGCCGGAGCGCGTCGAATACGCGCAAGCCGTGCTGTTCGCCGCGCGGCGGCTCGTCGTGCAGCTCTGCGGGTGGCTCGCCGCGCGACAGCTGTCGCTGGCCGCGATGACGTTCGATCTCGAGCACGAGCGAGGCCGCCAGGCCGTGCCGCCGACGCCGCTCGAACTCGCGTTCGCCGCGCCGGTGCGCGACGAAGCTCACTTCATGCGGCTGCTCGGCGAGCGGCTCGCGCGCGTCGAATTGCCGGCCGCGGTGATCGCGGTGCGGCTGAAGGCCACGCGCGTCGAATCGGTCGCGCCGCCGGCCGACGATCTTTTTCCCGAACCGGGCGGCACGAAAGAGACGCGCGCGCGCCTGCTCGAACTGCTGGTCGCGCGGCTCGGCGCGGACAACGTGCTGCGCGCGGCGCCCGTCGCCGATTACCGTCCGGAGGCCGCGAACCGCTGGCTGCCGCTCGATGCGCAAGCGGGCAAGCCGGCCGGCGGGCCGCCTGCCGTGCCGCCGCGTCCCGCGTGGCTGCTGGCCGAGCCGCAGCCGCTCCTGATGCGCGCGAACCGGCCGGTGTTCCATACGCCGCTCAGGATGATGTCGTCGGCCGAGCGGATCGAAGCCGGGTGGTTCGACGGGCAATTGACCGCACGCGATTACTACGTTGCCCAGGACGAAGCCGGTGCGTGCTATTGGGTGTTCAGGGAGCGAGCGGGGAGCGAGGCCGAACCGCACTGGTTCTTGCACGGGCTGTTCGGGTGAACGAAGATGGTTGCGCAATTCAGTTTGTTGCCCGATTACGCGGAGTTGTTCTGCCGCTCGAACTTTTCGTTCCTGCATGGCGCGTCGCATGCGGACGAACTGGTCGAGCGCGCGGCCGAACTCGGCTACCGCGGGATCGCGATCACCGACGAATGCTCGCTCGCCGGCGCGCCGCGCATGCATGTCGCCGCGCAGGCGCACGGGCTGCCGCTCGTCATCGGTTCGTATTTCGACGTCACGCCGGATGACGTCGCACCGGGCCACGATCCGGGCCCCGGTGCATTCGGCCTCGTGCTGCTCGCGCAGAACCGCGAGGGTTACGGCAATCTTTCCGAGCTGATTTCGTGGCGGCGCATGGCCGCGCCGAAGGGCAGCTATACGTTGACGTCGCGGATGCTGTCGGCACCGCCCGCGGAGTTTGCGCACCTGCGCGGCATGCCCGACTGCTTCGCGATTCTGGTGCCCGCGTATCCGGTGCGTGCCGACGTGCTCGATGCGCAGGTCGCATGGTTTCGCGCGACTTTCGGCGAACGCGCGCGGCTCGGGCTCGTGCAGTTGCAGCGCGCGCTCGACGGTGCGCAGCGCGAGGAGATTCGCGCGGCCGGCGAGCGGCGCGGCGTGCGTATCGTCGCGCTCGGCGACGTGACGATGCACCGGCGCTCGTGCAAGGCATTGCAGGATGTGATGACGGCGATCCGGGTCGGGATGCCGGTTGCCGAGTGCGGGTATGCGCTGGCGCCGAATGCGGAGCAGCACCTGCGTTCGCGGCAGCGGATCGGACAGTTGTATGCGCCGGACGAGATCGCGCAGACCTGCGCGATTCTCGACGCGTGCGATTTCGACCTCGGCTCGCTGCGCTACGAGTATCCCGACGAGATCGTGCCGCACGGGCTGACGCCGACGCGCTATCTGGAACAGGAAACCTTCGCGGGCGCGGCCGTGCGTTATCCGCAAGGCATTCCGCAGAAGGTCAAAAAGCAGATCCGCCATGAACTCGGCCTGATCGCGCGGCTGAGCTACGAACCGTTCTTCCTGACCGTCTACGACATCGTCAAATACGCACGCAGCCAGAACATCCTGTGCCAGGGCCGCGGCTCGGCCGCGAACTCGGTCGTCTGCTACTGCCTCGGCATCACCGAGGTCGATCCCGACCAGAGCACGATGCTGTTCGAGCGCTTCATCAGCGAGGAGCGCGGCGAGCCGCCGGACATCGACGTCGACTTCGAGCATCAGCGCCGGGAAGAGGTCATTCAGCATATCTACGAAAAATACGGCAAGGAGCGCGCCGCACTCGCGGCGGCCGTCTCGACGTATCGTCCGCGCGGCGTGCTGCGCGAAACCGGCAAGGCGCTCGGCGTCGATCCGATGCTGGTCGATCGTGTCGCGAAGGGGCATCGCTGGTTCGACGGCAGCCGCGATCTGCTGCAGCAATTCTCGTCGACCGGGCTCGATCCGGCCACGCCGATCATTCGCACGTGGGCCGAACTCGCCGCGCGCCTGCTCAACTTTCCGCGCCACCTGTCGCAGCATTCGGGCGGCTTCGTGATCAGCCGCGGCAAGCTCACGCGGCTCGTGCCGGTCGAGAACGCGGCGATGGACGGGCGGCGCGTGATCCAGTGGGACAAGGACGATCTCGAGGCGCTCGGGCTGATGAAGGTCGACGTGCTCGCGCTCGGCATGCTGTCGGCGCTGCATCGCGCGTTCGACATGCGCACCGCGTGGCGCGGGCCGCAGGAAGACGGCCAGCCGTTCACGCTGAAGGACATTCCGCAGGATGACGAACCAACCTACGACATGATCTGCCGCGCCGATACGGTCGGCGTGTTCCAGATCGAGTCGCGTGCGCAGATGTCGATGCTGCCGCGGTTGAGGCCGCGCAACTATTACGATCTCGTCGTCCAGGTGTCGATCGTGCGGCCCGGGCCGATCCAGGGCGGGGCCGTGCATCCGTATCTGAAGCGGCGCAGGATCGTGGCCGGCGAGGAAGAGGGCGAAGTCACGTATCCGAGCGACGCGCTCAAGGAAGTGCTCGTTCGCACGCTCGGCGTGCCGATCTTCCAGGAACAGGTGATGCAGATCGCGATCGTCGCGGCGGGCTTCACACCCGGCGAGGCCGACGAACTGCGCCGCGCGATGGCCGCGTGGAAGCGCAAGGGCAACCTCGAGAAGTATCACGACAAGATCATCGACGGCATGCTCGAGCGCGGCTACACGCGCGAGTTCGCCGAGCAGATCTTCGAGCAGATCAAGGGCTTCGGCGAATACGGCTTCCCCGAGAGCCACGCGGCCAGCTTCGCGAAACTCGCGTACGCGAGCAGCTGGCTCAAATGCCACGAACCCGCGATCTTCGTCGCATCGCTGCTGAACAGCCAGCCGATGGGCTTCTACGCGCCCGCGCAGCTCGTGCAGGACGCGAAGCGCCACGGCGTGAAGGTCTTTCCGGCCGACGTCACGCGAAGCGGCTGGGAAGCGTCGCTCGAAGCGTTGCCCGGCCAGCCGCCGCCGCACGGGCAGCCCGCGGTGCGGCTCGGCCTGTCGCTCGTGCGCGGCCTCGGCGAGGCCGCCGCGCGGCGCATCGAGGCCGCGCGCGCGGCGGGCCCGTTCGAGAGCGTCGACGCGCTCGCGCGCCGCGCGCAGCTCGAACGGCGCGATCTCGAAGCGCTCGCCGCCGCGAACGCGCTCGCGACGCTCGCCGGCCATCGGCGCGATGCATTGTGGCAGGCCGTCGCCGCGGCACCGGAGCGCGACCTGCTCGCCGCCGCGCCGATCGACGAAACGGAGCAGCCGGTGCTCGGCGCGCCGTCGGAAGCCGACGACATCCTCGCCGACTATCACACCACCGGCCTCACGCTGAACCGCCACCCGGTCGCGCTGCTGCGGCCCGCGCTGCGCGCGCAGCGGCTGTCGTCCGCTGCCGAGTTGCGCGATCGCCCCGACGGCCGGCTCGCGCGCGCATGCGGGCTCGTGATCGCGCGGCAGATGCCGGGTACCGCGAAGGGCGTGATGTTCATGACGCTCGAGGACGAGACGGGCTGCGTGAACGTGATCGTGCGGCCCGAGCTGCTCGCGCGGCAGCGCCGCGAAACGCTCGACTCGCGACTGCTCGCGGCATCGGGCGTGTGGCAGGTCGTCAGCGACGTGAGGCACCTCGTCGCGCAGCATTTCGAGGATCTGACGCCGTTGCTCGGCGGCCTGCGCACGTCGAGCCGCGAGTTTCACTGACGCGGCGCGCCGACACGCCGCCGACCCGCCGCCGACCCGCCGCCGGCATGTCACCCGCGCACCGTCGCCGGATGCATACCAGTCGATCGAATTGGTTCTATTCCGGTATCGTTTCCTGCCTCCCAAGCCAGGCAAATACGCCACGGGAACTGTCCCCTTGCATACCAATCCGGGTAAATCCCTATCCGGCATTTCCTTGTAAACAAAGGCTTTACAGGAACTAAAACGCTTGCCGGACAAGGCTTCTGGCGATTTCCAAGCCGCTAATACCAGTTCGTTGACTGGTATTATGGTGGTTATATAATGCGTTCACTTTCGACGGTCCGAGATCGTCGTCCGACACCCGGAGGCACATGGAAACCGGCTGGCCCGAACTGGCACCCGATCCCCTCGACGACACGCCGCTGTATCTGCAGCTCGCCCGCAATCTGGCGAGCGCGATCCACGCCGGCGCGTGGCGGGCCGGCGAGGCGCTGCCGTCGGAGCGGCTGCTGTCGGGGTCGGTCGGCGTGTCGCGTATCACGGCGCGCCGTGCACTCGCGCTGCTGGTCGAGCAGGGATTGATCAAGCGGGCGCGCGGCGCGGGCAGCTTCATCACGCCGCGCGTTGCCGATCCGCTGTCGCGTCTCGTCGGCTTCACCGCGAAGATGCAGCAGCGCGGTTTCGTGCCCGATTCGGTGTGGCTGTCGCGCACGCTGCGCACCGCGAGTCGCGACGAGATCACGCGTCTCGGTCTCGCGCCGGGCGCGACGGTCGCGCGGCTCGAGCGGCTGCGCCGCGCGGACGGCATCGTGATGGCCGTCGAGCATTCGACGCTGCCGGCCGCGGTCGTGCCCGATCCGCAGGCGCTCGGCGCGTCGCTGTACGAATACCTCGACGCGCGCGGAATGACGGTCGTGCGCGCGCTGCAGCACTTTCGCGCGGCGAATGCGACGCACGAGATCGCGAAGTGGATGTCGGTGAAGCCGGGCTCGGCCCTGCTCGTGATCACGCGCATCGGCTACGGAGTCGACCAGCGCGCGATCGAAGTGTCCGAAACGTATTGCCGCGACGACTACTACGACTTCGTCGCCGAACTGAAACGCTGACGCGCGAGACTGCCCGCGCGCCCCGCGCAGCACGGCGCACCGAAGCACCGAAGCACAACGGAATTGCAAATCGCGACGCGGATGTCCGCGTCACCAGATCATCCAGAGAAACCTCATGCTGACTGGAAACATCCTGACCCCCGACGGCTGGATTCACGGCTCGCTCGACAGCGAGAACGGCCGCATCACCACGCTCCACGGCACGCCCGCCGATCCCGCGAAGAACGACGCGCCGTACATCCTGCCCGGCTTCATCGACCTGCACGTGCACGGCGGCGGCGGCGCCGACGTGATGGAAGGCGGCGACGCGATCGAGACGATCGCGCGCACGCACGCGCAATTCGGCACGACGAGCCTGCTCGCGACGACGATGACCGCGCCGCGCGACGAACTGATGGAGGTCGTCGCGAATCTCGGCATCGTCGCGCGCACCCGCACGCCCGGTGGCGCGCGCGTGCTCGGCGTGCATCTCGAAGGGCCGTACATCAATCCGGGCAAGCTCGGCGCGCAGCCGGACGCGGCCGTGTCGGCCGTGCTCGACGAAGTGTTGAAGTACCTGTCGATCGCGCCGATCCGCGTCGTCACGCTCGCGCCGGAAATCGCCGGCCACATCGAGATCATCGGCGAGATGGCCGCGCGCGGCGTGCGCGTGCAGCTCGGTCACTCGCTCGCGACCTACGACGACGCCGTCGCCGCGCTCAAGCACGGCGCGTGCGGCTTCACGCACCTGTTCAACGCGATGTCGCCGCTGCATCACCGCAACCCGGGCCTGGTGGGCGCCGCGCTCGCGCACGCCGAGTACGCGGAAATCATCCCCGATCTGCTGCACGTGCACCCGGGCGCGATTCGTGCGGCGCTTCGCGCGATTCCGCGCCTGTACGTCGTGACCGACAGCACGTCGGCCACCGGCATGCCCGACGGCGAATACCGGCTCGGCAGCCAGCACGTGACGAAGTGCCTCGGCGGCGTGCGGCTCGCCGACGGCACGCTCGCCGGCTCCACGCTGACGATGGACCAGGCGTTGCGCAACCTCGTGTCGCTCGGCCTGCCGATCGCCGACGTGTCGAACCGGATGTCGCGCTACGCGGCCGACTACCTCGGCATCGCCGATCGCGGCCGCATCGAGCGCGGCGCGTGGGCCGACCTCGCCGTGTTCGATCGCGAACTGAACCTCACCGCGACTTACGTCGAAGGAGAATCGATTGTCGAATATGCTTAAGGAAGCGCGCGAGTCCGCCCAGGTCGTCGCCGCGCAACTCGCCGACACCGCGCGCGTCGAAGCGCTCGCCGGCCAATTGCTCGATCACCCGCCGGCCGTCGCGCTGACGGTCGCGCGCGGCAGCTCGGATCACGCCGCCAGCTATTTCGCGAGCCTGACGATGAGCCGCCTCGGCGTGCCCGTCGCGTCGCTGCCGATGTCCGTCGCGACGCTGCAGCAAGCGCCGCTGAAGGTGCAGGACCAGCTCGCGATCGCGTTTTCCCAGTCGGGCAAGAGCCCCGATCTCGTCAACACGATGGCCGCGCTGCGCGAAGCCGGCGCGCGCACCGTCGCCGCCGTCAACGTGCTGCCGTCGCCGCTCGCCGACGCGTGCGAGCACCAGCTGCCGCTGCTGGCCGGCCCCGAACTGTCGGTCGCCGCGACCAAGAGCTACATCGCGATGCTGTCGCTGTCCGCGCAGATCGTCGCGCACTGGCAGCGCGACGCCGCGCTGCTCGCCGCACTGCGCGGCCTGCCCGACGTGCTCGCGCAGGCCGGCCGGCTCGACTGGTCGCCGGCCGTCGCCGCGCTCGCGGGCGTGGAGCGAATGATCGTGATCGGCCGGGGGCTCGGCCTTGCGATCGCGCAGGAAGCCGCGCTGAAACTGAAGGAAACGTCGGGCATCCAGGCCGAGGCATTCTCGAGCGCTGAAGTCCGTCACGGCCCGATGGAGCTGATCGACCGCGACTACCCGCTGCTCGTGTTCGCGCCGCCGGGCCCGGAGCAGGCCGGGCTGCTGCAGCTCGCGCAGGACATGCGCGCACGCGGCGCGGCCGTGCTGCTCGCGGCGCCCGCCGGCACGCCCGGCGCGACCTTGCCGCTCGCGCAGTCCGCCCATTCGGCGCTCGATCCGATCGCCGCCATTCTTTCGTTCTACGTGATGGCAGCGGATCTCGCCGCCGCGCGCGGCCGCAATCCCGACACGCCGCGCCATCTGAACAAAGTCACCGAAACGCACTGATAGCCGAGACAGCCGATGAGACGCGCCGAGGAGTCCCAGTTGAAGAGTTCCGCCCATGATCCGATCGTCCTGCTCAGCCCGTTGACCGGGCCGATCGTCGCACTGGCCGACGTGCCCGATCCGGTGTTCTCCGGCGGGATGTTCGGCGACGGCATCGGCATCGACCCGCTCGCGGGCAAGCTCGTCGCGCCGTGCGCCGGCGTCGTGTCGCATCTCGCGCGCACCGGCCATGCGGTGACTATCACGACGCCGCAAGGCGCGGAAGTGCTGCTGCACATCGGCATCGACACCGTCGAGCTGAACGGGCAGGGCTTTACCGCGCGCGTCGAAGCCGGCGCGCGTGTCGCGGCGGGCGATTTGCTGATCGAGTTCGACCAGGACGCGGTCGCACGCAGCGCGCACTCGCTGGTCTCGGTGATCGCGATCGCGAATTCCGACGCGTTCGACGTCGTCGAGCGCGCGAGCGGTTTCGCGACGGCCGGCGAGACTCCGCTGCTGACGCTGCGCGGCAAAGGCGACGCCGCCGCGCAGGCGGCGCAGGCCGGCGCGGCGGCGATGAACGAAGTGCGCCGCGAGGTCGTGCTGACGCAGCCCGGCGGCCTGCATGCACGCCCGGCGGCGCGGGCGCGCGAAGCCGCACACGGGTTCGATGCCCACGTCGACGTGCATTTCGACGGCCGCAAGGCGTCGATTGCAAGCGTGGTCGGTCTGCTCGGCCTCGGCGCCGGCGAAGGCGCGACGATCGAACTGGTCGGTCGCGGCGCGCACGCGCAGCAAGCGGTCGAAGCGGTCGAGCGCGAGCTGCTGCGCGAAGCGCACGGCGAGGTCGAGGAAAAGCCGGCGCGGCTCCGGTCGCCCGCCCCGCAGCCGATCGTGCGCAACGCCGGCGCAACGCTCGATCCGAACACGATCGCGGGCGTGTGCGCGGCGCCCGGCATCGCGGTCGGTACGCTGGTGCGTCTCGACGATGCGGACATCGTGCCGCCCGAACAGGCGAGCGGCACGCCCGCGTCGGAAAGCCGCCGGCTCGACCAGGCGCTGACGGCGGTCGACGCCGAACTCGGCGACACGGTGCGCAACGCATCGGCGCGCGGCGCGGTCGGCGAGGCGGGGATCTTCGCGGTGCATCGCGTGCTGCTCGAAGACCCGACGCTGGTCGACGCCGCGCGCGACCAGATCAGCCTCGGCAAGAGCGCGGGCTTCGCATGGCGCGCGACGATCCGCGCGCAGATCGACACGCTGTCGAAACTCGACGACGCACTGCTCGCCGAACGCGCGGCGGATCTCCGCGACATCGAAAAGCGCGTGCTGCGCGCGCTCGGCCATACGAGCGGCGCCGCGCGCACGTTGCCCGACGAGGCCGTGCTCGCCGCCGAGGAGTTCACGCCGTCGGATCTTGCTTCGCTCGATCGCGAGCGCGTGACCGCGCTCGTGATGGCGCGCGGCGGGGCGACGTCGCATGCGGCGATCATCGCGCGCCAGCTCGGCATTCCGGCGCTTGTCGCGGTCGGCGACGCGCTCTATGCGATTCCGGACGGCACGCAGGTCGTCGTCGATGCGAGCGCGGGCCGCCTCGAACACGCGCCGACCGCGCTCGACGTCGAACGCGCGCGCCACGAACGCCAGCGGCTGGACGGCGTGCGCGAAGCGAACCGGCAACTGGCCGGCGCCGCCGCCGCGACCACCGACGGCCGCGCGATCGAGGTCGCCGCGAACATCGCGACGCTCGACGACGCGAACACCGCGGTCGACAACGGCGCGGATGCGGTCGGCCTGCTGCGCACCGAGCTGATGTTCATCCACCGCCAGGCCGCGCCGAGCGTCGTCGAACACCAGCAGAGCTACCAGTCGATCGTCGACGCGCTGCAGGGCCGCACCGCGATCATCCGCACGCTCGACGTCGGCGCCGACAAGGAAGTCGACTATCTGACGCTGCCGCCCGAACCGAATCCGGCGCTCGGCCTGCGCGGCATTCGCCTCGCGCAGGTGCGCCCCGACCTGCTCGACGATCAGCTGCAGGGCCTGCTCGCGGTGAAGCCGTTCGGCGCGGTGCGGATCCTGCTGCCGATGGTGACCGATGCGGGCGAGCTCGTGCGGCTGCGCGCGCGTATCGACGAATTCGCGCGTGCGCAGGGCCGCACCGAGCCGATCGAAGTCGGCGTGATGATCGAGGTGCCGTCGGCGGCGCTGCTCGCCGACCAGCTCGCGCAGCACGCCGATTTCCTGTCGATCGGCACCAACGACCTGACGCAATACACGCTCGCGATGGACCGCTGCCAGGCCGATCTCGCCGCGCAGTCCGACGGCCTGCATCCGGCCGTGCTGCGCCTGATCGACATCGCGGTGCGCGGCGCGGCGAAGCACGGCAAGTGGGTGGGCGTGTGCGGCGCGCTCGGCGGCGATCCGCTCGCGGTGCCGATCCTCGTCGGCCTCGGCGTGACCGAACTGTCGGTCGATCCGGTGTCGGTGCCGGGCATCAAGGCGCGCGTGCGCCGTCTCGATTACCAGCTGTGTCGCCAGCGTGCGCAGGATCTGCTCGCACTCGACTCGGCACAGGCGGTAAGGGCAGCAAGCCGCGAGGTCTGGCCGCTCGACTGAACGTCGACGGCGGGCGCGCGAGCGTTTCACCACGCAAGCAATTAGGTCAACGACGATTAATGACGCGACATGGATTGGAGGACTGAATGGACGGGAATCCGTTTCTGAAGATACAGGGCCTGGGCCGCGCGCTGATGCTGCCGATCGCGGTGTTGCCGGTCGCCGGCATCCTGCTGCGGCTCGGACAGCCGGACGTGTTCAACATCAAGATGATCGCCGACGCCGGCGGCGCGATCTTCGACAACCTGCCGCTGCTGTTCGCGATCGGCGTGGCGGTCGGCTTCGCGAAGGACAACAACGGCGTGGCGGCACTCGCGGGCGCGATCGGTTACCTGATCGAAACCGCGATCATGAAGGATATCGATCCCAAGCTGAACATGGGCGTGCTGTCCGGGATCATCGCGGGCGTGGTCGCGGGCCTGCTGTACAACCGCTACAAGGACATCAAGCTGCCCGACTACCTCGCGTTCTTCGGCGGCAAGCGGTTCGTGCCGATCATCACCGGGCTCGCGTGCGTGATACTCGGCATCGTGTTCGGTTACGTGTGGCAGCCGATCCAGCATGCGATCGACGCGGCCGGCCAGTGGCTGACGACGGCGGGCGCGATCGGTGCGTTCGTGTTCGGCTTCCTGAACCGCCTGCTGCTCGTCACGGGCCTGCATCACATCATCAACTCCCTCGCATGGTTCGTGTTCGGCAACTTCACGCCGCCGGCCGGCGGCGAGCTCGTGCACGGCGACCTGCACCGCTTCTTCGCGGGCGATCCGACCGCGGGCACCTTCATGGCCGGCTTCTTCCCGATCATGATGTTCGGCCTGCCGGCCGCGTGTCTCGCAATGCTGCACGAAGCGCCGAAGGAGCGCCGCGCGATGGTCGGCGGCCTGCTGTTCTCGATGGCGCTCACGTCGTTCCTGACCGGCGTGACCGAGCCGATCGAATTCAGCTTCATGTTCCTCGCGCCGGTGCTGTACGTGATCCACGCGGTGCTCACGGGGCTGTCGCTCGCGATCTGCCAGATCCTCGGCGTGAAGCTCGGCTTCACGTTCTCGGCCGGCGCGATCGACTACGTGCTGAACTACGGGCTGTCGACGAAGGGCTGGATCGCGGTGCCGCTCGGTATCGCATATGGCGTCGCGTATTACGGGCTGTTCCGCTTCTTCATCCGGAAGTTCAACATGGCGACGCCGGGCCGCGAGCCGGCCTCGGCCGATGCGGCGGCCCAGTCGTACGCATCGGGCGGCTTCGTCGCGCCGGCGGCTGGTGCCGCAGCGGCAGCACCGCGTGCGCAGCGCTACATCGCCGCGCTCGGCGGCGCCGGCAACCTGAGCGTCGTGGATGCCTGCACGACACGCCTGCGCCTGACCGTCGTCGATCCGGAGAAGGTGTCGGAGCCAGAACTGAAGTCGATCGGCGCGCGCGGCGTGCTCAAGCGGGGCGGCAACAGCGTGCAGGTGATCATCGGGCCGGAGGCAGACATCATTGCCGACGAGATGCGCGCGGCGATCGGCAGCGGCGCTGCCGGTGCCGCCGTGGCGGCCACGGCCGCCGCCGCCGAGCCGGTCACCGGCGCGGCGGCCGGCCCGCTCGATCCCGATCCGCTGCGCTGGCTCGCGGTGTTCGGCGGCGCGACCAACGTCGCCTCGCTCGACGCGATCGCGACCACGCGCCTGCGCGTCGTCGTGCGCGACGCATCGGCGGTCGATCGCGATCGGCTCGGCGCGCTCGATGTCGCATGGGTGTCGCCGGACACGTTCCACATCGTCTGCGGCAATGCGGCGGCACGCTATGCCGAACAGCTCGGCGCGCGCCTGACGTCGACGGGCGGCGGCGCGGCGCCGCAACCGGCCTGATCCGGCACGCTGCACCGACGCAGGCCCGACGCGCGTGGCGCGTTCGGGCCGCCGGTCGGTAAAACGAAAACGGCTTGCGATGCGTCGCAAGCCGTTTTTTCTTGGGCGGGGCCGGTGCGCGAGCATTCGTCCGCATCGCGCACCGCCTGCATGGATCGGCAACCGCTCACTCAAGTGCCCGGTTGCTCGGGCACTACACCGTTCACGGGTTCGTCAGCGTGAAGGTCGGCTTCCGGTAGCCGATGCCGGCCCGATCGAGCTTCGGCAATTCGCGCTGCGTGAGCAGCGTCGCGAAGCCGGCCCAGTCGCGCTGCAGGGCAGCCTGGTCGACGTGATGCGTGTCGCCGCGCTTGAACCGCACGCCGGCCGCATACGGCAGCTCCCAGTCGGCCCGGTGCCACGCGCGTTCGGCGAGCGCGAGCAGCCGCGGATAAGTCATGTATTCGAGGAAGGTGTCGTTGCGCATCACCTCGCCCCACGCCTGCCCCTGAATGCCTTCGATACGCGGCGCCGGGCCCGTGCCGGTCACCTCGAACGCGTTGCCGTCACGGTCGCCCATCACTTCGGCGTTCTGCGGCAGGTTCTCCGGCGCGAACGAGAACACCTTGTACTCGTCCGTCGCGTGCGAGCCCCAGTAGTAGCCGCGCTCGCGCGGGTTCAGCGTGTACGGGAAGTCGAAGTACAGGTAGTCGGGCAGCGCGAGCACCGTCAGGTAGCCCTTGCCGCTCAGGTCGCGCGCGCTGTCCGACGCACCCCAGAAGATCGTGTCCCACAGCGACACCATCACGTGACGCGTGCTGAAGTCCTGCGGCCCGTTCGCATGCTTGATGCCGTCCTGCCACGCGGCCATCGTGTCGATCCCGTTCGCGGCGACCGCCGCGCTCACCTGTTTCGCGAAACGCGTCGGCAACTCGTCGGTCGACTTGATCTCCCCGCGCTGGAGCAGCGCCATGCATGCGGGCGAACGCGCCCACGGCTTGTCCTGCGCGGCGAGATCGATGCGCCCCTTGTTCGGGTCGGTGCCGTTCAGCGGCTGGAAGCCCCCGCCGAGGAAGATGTTCTTCGCTTCGTCGCCGCCGTAGTGCCAGGTGTGCAGCGGCGCTTGCGCGTCCGCATGCATCGCCGCGATTTCGCGGATCACCTTCGATGCGAAATTGAGCGCGCCCGGCACGCACGGGTTCAGGTCGCTGCGCCGGTCGTAGAACTGCACGGTCGTCAGGTTCGTCGTGTCTTGCGGATCGAGCAGCCGGTACGCGTTCGCTTCCTGCTCGCGGCCGGCCGCGTGCAGCCGCCGGTAACGCGCCTCCATCGTCACGACGGCCGCGCGCGCATGCGCGGGCATGTCGATCTCGGGGATGATCGTGACGAAGCGGGCCGCCGCGTAGCGAACGAGCGCCACGTAGTCGTCGCGCGTCAGGTAGCCGCCGCCCGAGCGGTTGTCCGGCCCGGAGCCGAGTTGCGGCAGCAGGCAGCGCGTCTCGCTCGGGTCGTGACAGCGGCGCGAGCCGATTTCGGTCAGCTCCGGCAGGCCGGGAATCTCGATGCGCCAGCCTTCGTCATCGGACAGATGCAGATGCAGGCGATTCAGCTTGTACGCGCTCATCTGGTCGACCAGGCGGCGCAGCGTCGCCGGATGCTTGAAGTTGCGCGCGAGGTCGACGTGCATCCCGCGATGCGTGAAGCGCGGCGCATCCTCGACGAGCATCGCCGGGATCGGGCCGCCGCCGGCGGGCGCGAGCGAGTAGAGCGTCTGCACGCCGTAGTAGAGACCCGCGCGATCGTAGCCTTCGATCAGCACGCCGCGCGGCCCGATCGCGAGCCGGTAGCCGCCCGGTACCGCAATGTCGGCCGGCAGCCGGCGCGGTGCGACGGCGCCGCGAACCGGCACGCGCGTGCCGTCGAGCCCGAGCGTCGACGCCCGTTCGCGCAGCGCCGCGACCTGCGCATCGGGCAGGTCCGGCAGCGCGAGCTCGACGCCGCGCAGCTCGAGCGTGCCGGGCAGCGGCTGCTCGCGCTTCACGCTCGGCAGCGCGCGGCTCGCGTCGGGGCGTGCCGCCACGGGCGGCGCGTTGCCGGTCGAATTGTTCTGCGCGTCGGCCGGCAGCGATTCGACGTAGCGGAGCTCGTCGTCGGTGTCGTTGTAGCGCAGTACGGCGGGCGGCGCGCCGTCGACGACGACATACGGGCGCGGAATCACGTCGCTGTAACGCAGCAGCCAGTATTCGGCGACGAACGGCAGTTCGATGCGTTCGCCGGGGGCAAGCCGCATCGAGCCCGGCTGCGGCGTCAGTTCGTACAGGTCGCCGGTGAGCCGCCGCAGCGCGAAGCCCGGGCGATCGATCCGCAGCAGCCGGCGGATACTGTGCAGGTACAGCTTCCAGCCGCCGTCGGTAATCGTCTGGTGACCGCGGTTCTGCAGGATCAGGCGGCCGGTCGCGCAGGCCGCCCCGTCGGCGCCCAGATCGGCGCACGGCACGCCGGCCGAGGCCGCGTGATTGTTGTCGACGGCGACGCGCAGCGCGAGACCGTTCGACAGCAGCGTCGCCAGATCGGCTGGCTGCGTGGCCGGCCGGGCCGCGCCAGCGGTCGCGCCAGCGGACATCAGAACGGGCTCGGCGCAACTCGCGGCGGGTAGCAGCGCGGCGATCAGCAAGCCGGTCAACAGGGAAGGAAACGTGCTTTTCATTCGAACTCCTGAGAAAAAATGGGCGTAGCGGCGTCGTTGGCGCGACGTCGCTGCGGTCGGGTCTTTCAATGGAGCTGCGGGACATACCCGCGCACGGGGCGATGCGGCCGCACCGCGCGCATTCGGCACGCACGAGCGTGCGTTACGGAACGGGAGGCGGACACGCGTGCCGATCGGCTCGGCAAGGTGGCTTGCGCGTGCTCATCGGCGACGCACGGCAATCGTTGCGACACCGCCGCGGCCGCGGCAGGCTGCGTTCGGCCGGCCGCGCATGATCGCAACGGCGGCCGCCGCCGCACACGCGTGCCAACCGGGCGCGCGAGCGCGCGCCACACACGGGATTCGCATGTCTCCCCCACCAGATGGATTCGGCCTGTCGGCGGCCGTGTCCAACGATCTTATGAAACCTTTGATTGGTATTCAAGTGGTATCAATCTGGCGCTAAATTGGCATCGAGGAATCGCCGGTGCGCCGGTGGCCCGGACGAAAAAAAACCTCGCGTGACGCGAGGTTCGTTCCGATCGGCAACGGCGGCGCAAGCCGCCATCCGCGCCGCTCAGTCGCAACGTGCGCGCACCGGCGCTTCCTGCGGCTTCTGCCGTGCTTCGAGCCACATCGCATTGACGATGCCGAACGACAGCGCGACGCCGATACCGAGAATCCAGCTGAAATACCACATGATCCGACTCCTTGTGAAACGGTGGGCGAGGCGCGCGCGGGCGCCCCGGCCGGGTTCAGTACATCGAGTGCTTGTTCTCTTCGAGCGACTGATGCGTGACCTTGCCGCGCATCACGCGATACACCCAGCCCGTATAGAGCAGCACGATCGGCAGGAACACGATCACCGCGAACAGCATCACCTGCAGCGTCATGTGGCTCGATGTCGAATCCCACACGGTCAGGCTGCTGCGCGGGTCGAGCGACGACGGCATGATGAACGGGAACATCGAGAAGCCCGCGGTCAGGATCACGCCGGCGATCATCAGGCCGGTGCAGAAGAACGCCGTCTTTTCCTGCTTCGAGCCCGCGAGCAGCAGCGCGAGCAGGCCGCCCGCGATCCCGACGACGGGGGCTGCCATCATCCACGGATATTCGCCGTAATTCGCGAGCCAGAGGCCCGAGCCGGCGGCGACGTCCTTGAGCAGCGGGTTCGCGACCGTATCGTTCGGCGCGGCGTGCGTGACGTGGAAGCCGCCGATGGTCGACGCAATCAGCACGCCGGCCAGCACGAACAGCACGACCGCGAGGAGCGCCGACACACGCAGCGCGACCGACGCGCGGCGTGCGATCGCGCCGTCGGTCTTCATCTTGATGAACGCGGCACCGTGCGCGACCAGCATCGTGAGGCTGACGAGCCCGCAGAGCAGCGCGAACGGGTTCAGCAGTGCCCAGAAGCCGCCGTAGTAGGTCACGCGCAGGTCGCCGTCGAACTTGAACGGCACGCCCTGCAGCAGGTTGCCGAACGCGACGCCGAACACCAGCGCCGGCACGAAGCCGCCGACGAACAGGCCCCAGTCCCAGCCCGCGCGCCAGCGCGGGTCGGGCCGCTTGCTGCGATAGTCGAAGCCGACCGGCCGGAAGAACAGCGCGAACAGCACGAGCAGCATCGCGAAGTAGAAGCCGGAGAACGACGCGGCATAGACCAGCGGCCACGCGGCGAACATCGCGCCGCCGGCCGTGATCAGCCACACCTGGTTGCCTTCCCACGTCGCGCCGACCGTGTTGACGATGATGCGGCGTTCCTCGTCGGTCTTGCCGAGGAACGGCAGCAGCGCTGTCGCGCCCATGTCGAAGCCGTCGGTGACGGCGAAGCCGATCAGCAGCACGCCGACGAGCAGCCACCAGATCAGCTTGAGAGTTGCGTAGTCCATAGCGATTCCTTGTTCCGTTGCGAGGGCGTGCTCAAACCGCGGCACGCTCGCCTGCTGCGGCGAGTTCGTGGTGATAGCGGCCGGTATGCAGCGACGACGGGCCGAGTCGCGCGTACTTGAACATCAGCGTGATCTCGATGACGAACAGCGCGGTATAGAACAGGATGAAGCCGGCGAGACTCAGGTACAGGTCGCTCGGCTGCAGGCTCGACGCGGACAGGTGCGTCGGCAGGATGCCGGCGATGGTCCACGGCTGACGGCCGAGTTCGGCGACCACCCAGCCGAATTCCGCGGCGAGCCACGGCAGCGGGATCGCCCACACCGCATAGCGGAGGAACCAGCGGCGGTTGTCCTGCAGCAACTGGCGGCGCGCGCAGAACCAGAACGCGGCGACGAAGGTCGCGAGGAACAGGAAGCCGAGGAACACCATGATCCGGAACGAGAAGAACACGGGCGCGACCGGCGGGATCGTCTTCTTCGCGGCGGCCTTGATCTGCTCGGGCGTTGCGTCGATCACGTTCGGCGTGAACTGCTTGAGCATCAGCCCGTAGCCGAGATACTGCTTGTGCTGGTCGAACAGTGCACGGGTCGCGGCGCTCGTGTCGCCTTCCTTGATCTTCTGCAGCGCGCCGTACGCGACCATCCCGCTCTGGATGTGCTCTTCGCTATGCTTCGCGAGTTCGCGCAGGCCGATCACCGGTTCGTCGATCGAGCGCGTGGCGATCAGGCCGAGCGCGTACGGGATCTTGATCGCGTAGTCGGTGCGCTGCTCCTCCTGGTTCGGGATGCCGATCAGCGTGAACGAAGCGGGCGCCGGTTGCGTTTCCCATTCGGACTCGATCGCGGCGAGCTTCATCTTCTGCACTTCGCCGGTCGTGTAGCCGGATTCGTCCCCGAGCACGATCACGCAGAGCGTCGCCGCGAGGCCGAAGCCGGCCGCGACCGCGAACGAGCGCAGCGCGAAGTCGACGTCGCGCTTCTTCAGCAGATACCACGACGACACGCCGAGCACGAACATCGCGGCCGTCACGTAGCCGGCCGACACCGTGTGCACGAACTTCACCTGCGCGACCGGGTTGAACAGCACATCGAACAGGCTCGTCAACTCCATGCGCATCGTCTGGTAGTTGAACTCGGCGCCGACCGGATTGTTCATCCAGCCGTTCGCGACGAGGATCCACAGCGCGGACAGGTTCGAGCCCAGCGCGACGAGGAACGTGACGATCAGGTGCTTGACCTTCGACAGGCGGTTCCAGCCGAAGAAGAACAGGCCGACGAACGTCGACTCGAGGAAGAACGCCATCAGGCCTTCGACCGCGAGCGGCACGCCGAAGATATCGCCGACGTAGTGCGAGTAGTACGACCAGTTCGTGCCGAACTGGAATTCGAGCGTGATGCCGGTCGTCACGCCCATCGCAAAGTTGATCCCGAACAGCTTGCCCCAGAACTGGGTCATGTCCTTGTAGACCTGTTTGCCGGTCATCACGTAAACCGCTTCCATGATGACGAGCAGCCAGGACAGGCCGAGCGTCAGCGGCACGAACAGGAAGTGGTAGAGCGCCGTGATGCCGAACTGCAGACGCGACAGATCGACGACTTCGCTACTTATCATGGTGGTCTCCCTCGGTGGATGCAGGCGCCGGCACCGAGAGCAGCTTCTCGGCGACGGCGGCAGGCGGCAGCGACATATGCTCAGCCTGCGGATGATTGAAGAATGCGTATTTGAGCGACATCAAGAGAATCAGCTTGACGATCAGCACCAGCGTGATGTCGCGGGCGAGGGTTGGTCCGCGAGCCCACGCGGCAATGCGCGCGCGCCAGCCGATCGTGCCGGCGGCCTGCGGGGGAGGCGGCGCGGGCTCTTTATTGATCGAGATCAAGGCGATTATCCTGAATCGATTTACATCGGTTTTGGGGCGACTCTACGTCGGATTCATGACGGCAGTTAAGCTGTTTTAATCCTTTTAAGCCGACGTGCCAATTTTAAAATGCCGGCTTTCCGATGCCGAGTGCTGCGCTGCGGCAGACCGTCGCGAAGAGCATGTCGAAACTTGAGGCAGATCAAGGTTATGCGGAAGGTCGCGGAATTCGCGCGAACCCGATCAATAAGGTCGATTAACAAGAGACGATCGAGGCCGAACGACGGACGAAAAAAAACCGCTGCCGGTCGGGCAGCGGTTTTGGGTAAAGCGCTCTAAATCGCGAACTCAGGCGTATTCGGCGAGTGCGGTGCGCATCTTCTTCATCGCGCTCGCTTCGATCTGGCGGATGCGTTCCGCCGATACGCCGAACTCGGCCGCGAGATCGTGCAGCGTCGAGCCGCCCGAGCCGTCGTCGTCGACGTTCAGCCAGCGCGCCTCGATGATCCGGCGGCTGCGCGCATCCAGCGCGTCGAGCGCCTGCGCGATGCCGTCCGTCTGCAGCATGTCGCGCTGACGCGCGGCGAGCACGGCGGTCGGCTCGTTGTGCGAATCGGCCAGGTAGGCGATCGGTGCGTACGACTCCTCGCCGTCTTCGACCTGGCCCTCGAGCGCGATGTCGCCGCCCGACAGACGCGTTTCCATTTCCGTCACGTCTTCGCGCTTGACGTTGAGTTCCTGCGCGAGGCCGTCGATTTCCTCGGGCGTCATCGCCTGCATGCTCTTCTTGTGGCTGCGCAGGTTGAAGAACAGCTTGCGCTGCGCCTTCGTCGTCGCGACCTTCACCATCCGCCAGTTGCGCAGGATGTACTCGTGGATCTCGGCCTTGATCCAGTGGATCGCATACGACACCAGGCGCACGTTTTGCGCCGGGTCGAAACGTTTCACGGCCTTCATCAGGCCGATGTTGCCTTCCTGGATCAGGTCGCCGTGCGGCAGGCCGTAGCCGAGGTAGTTGCGCGCGATCGACACGACGAGCCGCAGGTGCGACAGCACGAGGCGGCGTGCCGCGTCGAGGTTGTTGTGTTCGCGGAATTCGGTCGCGTACTGGCGTTCCTCTTCGGCGGTCAGCAGCGGGATCCGGTTGACGGCCTGGATGTACGCGTCGATGTTGCCAAGCTGGCCCGGCAACATCGATTGGGTCGCGAGCGCCAGCGAGCCTGCCGATTCGGCCTTGGCCGGCGTCGGGCTCAGCGTGTTCGGAAGGGTCAGGGCATGGCTCACTAAAAACTCCTTTGGAATCAGGGACAAACCCGTGGTCTCGGATGAGATTCCGGGGTCCATCTTAGCACTCCCGTAATCCGAGTGCTAAATCCTTAGAGGGGGTGCGGGCATCGAAGTTCCCGGTTCTCTATCGGGATCGTTGAATCGATAGTCTAATTTGCGACAGGGCTGGCCGGCGGAAGTTCCGTAAGCCGTTGTTTCACATGGTAATCAGTAGACGGTTTCGATTTTTGTAGTTTTGGAAGCAAACAATTTCGCTTCGTGATGCCGATCGGAAAAGTCCTTTACCATACCATTCAGTTCGCTCGGGCCCGGCCGTTGCGGCGAGGCTCCATTCAACCCACAAAGTTGGAGTGTCTGATGAACAATAAGAAGAATTGTCGCCCCCGTAGCCGGCTTGCGCTGCATGCGCTGCTGGCGGCGTCGCTGCTGGGCGGATCCGGTGCCGCGTTCGCCGATCGATGGGGGATCCAGGCGGGCGGCGGGTTTTCGGATCGCCACGGGATCGACAAGGCCGATCTCGGCGTCGTGTGGGATCCGGGCTGGAACTGGTGGGAAATCGGCGGCTGGCACTTCGCGTTCGTGATGGAAGGCCACGCCAGCTACTGGCACACGGGCGGCAATGTTCACGGCAGCATCGGCGAATTCGGCGCGACGCCGATGTTCCGCTTCATCAAGAGCGCCGGCCAGGTGCGTCCGTTCGTCGAGGCCGGCGCCGGCATCCGCTTCCTGACTTCCCCGACGATCTCCGACAAGCTGTCGCTTGCGACGTCGTTCCAGTTCGTGGACGTCGTCGGCGTCGGCGCGCAGTTCGGAGAACGGCAACAGTACCAGCTCGGCTACCGTTTTCAACATGTGTCTAACGCGGGTATCAAAGAGCCGAATCCTGGTATAAATTTCCACCAGTTCTACGTGCAGTACAACTTCTGATCCGCACGCCCGCGCATGGCGGGCGCGTTGCCGAGGAGTCAGGCGATGGCGAAGGTGGTCGATGCGATTCGCGCGCTCGAGCGCGATCGGTTCCGGGCGATGGTCGACGGGGACGGCGAGGCGCTCGATGCGCAATTGTCGGACAAGGTGTTCTTCGTGCACACCAACGGCAAACGCGAAACCAAGCAGCAGTTCATCGACGCCATCGTCGGCGGCCGCCGTCGCTATCGCCAGATCGAAATCCAGTCGCAAGACCTGCTGCCCGTCGGCGACGCAACCTGCGTCGTCACCGGGCGCGCACTGATCGAGATGGAAACCAACAACGGCGGGCTGGTGTTTCCGATCGCCTATACCGCCGTCCATACGCACGAGCAGGGGCAGTGGCGCCTGCTGGCGTGGCAGGCGACGCGGTGCGCGACCGAGACATGAGCGCGCGTCGCGCTCCTTTTCATGTCCCGACCGAAGCGGCCTCCTGGGCCGCTTTTCATTGCCCGTGCGGCGCGGATTGCGCGGCGCACGGGCGGTCACGCACCGCTCGCTGACGTTCGAACACTGAAACGAAAACCCGCCGGTCAGGCCGCCGCACGGCGGTCGGCGCACTGCCAGGCCGAGCGGTTGATTGCGCTGACGAGCGCATCGAGCGCGGCGCTGGCCGCGTCGGCATGCACGCCGACGCCGTGCCGCAGCGGCGCATCGCCGACCCGGCAGCCGACCGATACCGCGATTCGTCCGTCCGCCGTGCGCGTGTGTTCGCACGAGGCGACGTCGATCGTCGCGCCGGCTGCCGTCGCGAAGGCCGCGGCAGTGCGTTGCACGACGTCTTCGGGCGTCGCGCCGGCGGGCGGCGTGCCCGCGATGTCGCGGTTCTGCCAGCGCGCGGTGTCGCCGTGGCGCGCGGCCGGGCCGTCGGTCTCGAAGAATTCGCGGGCGAACAGCGCGCAGATCGCGTCGCCGGTCACTTCCTCGCCCGACGCATCGGCGAGCGTCTGCACCGCGTGGCTGAATTCGATCTGCACGCGCCGCGTCGGCGTAAAGCCCATCCCGCGCTCGAGCAGGAACGTCGCGCCGCCCTTGCCGGACTGGCTGTTCACGCGAATGACCGCGTCATAGCTGCGGCCGAGGTCGGCCGGATCGATCGGCAGGTACGGCACTTCCCATACCGCGTCGGGGCGCTGCTGCGCGAAGCCCTTGCGGATCGCATCCTGGTGCGAGCCCGAGAACGCGGTGAATACGAGGTCGCCCGCGTACGGATGACGCGGATGCACCGGAATCTGATTGCAGCGTTCGACCACGCGGCGCACCGCGTCGATGTCGGAGAAATCGAGGCCCGGATCGATGCCCTGCGTATAGAGATTCAGCGCGAGCGTGACGAGATCGACGTTCCCGGTGCGCTCGCCGTTGCCGAACAGGCAGCCTTCGATGCGGTCGGCGCCCGCGAGCAGCGCGAGCTCGGCGGCCGCGACCGCGGTGCCGCGATCGTTGTGCGGATGCACGGACAACACGATGCTGTCGCGATACGCGAGGTTGCGGTCCATCCACTCGATCTGGTCGGCGAACACGTTCGGGCTCGCGGCTTCGACGGTCGCCGGCAGGTTGACGATCATCTTGTGGTCGCGGGTCGGCCGCCACGCCTGCGCGACCGCGTCGCACACTTCGCGCGCGAACGTCAGCTCGGTCATGCTGAAGGTTTCCGGCGAGTACTGGTAGGTCCAGTGCGTGTCCGGGCGGGCCGCCGCGTGTTCCTTGATGAGTCGCGTGCCGTCGACCGCGAGCGCCTTCACGTCGTCCTTCGACATCCCGAACACGATGCGCCGGAACGACGGGCAGATCGCGTTGTACAGGTGCACGATCGCACGCGGCACGCCTTCGAGCGCATCGAAGGTGCGCGCGATCAGGTCTTCGCGCGACTGCACGAGCACTTCGATCGTCACGTCGTCCGGAATGCGCTTGTCGTCGATCAGCTTGCGGACGAAATCGAAGTCGGTTTGCGACGCCGACGGAAAACCGACTTCGATCTCCTTGAAACCGATCGCGACCAGCATGTCGAAGAATTCCAGCTTCTGCTCGATGCTCATCGGCTCGATCAGCGACTGGTTGCCGTCGCGCAGGTCGGTGCTCATCCAGACCGGCGCACGCTCGATGGTGCGGGTCGGCCATCGGCGGCCGTTGATGCGGACGGGTTCGAACGGACGGTACTTGTCTTGCGGGTTGCGCTTCATCTTCTGGACCTCGGGTCTCAAGTCGCGAGCGAAGACGGGCGGCATGGGCGACGGGTGGCGCTGCCTCGCACCGTGGCGCGGCAAATGCGCAACGGATGCGGATGATCTTCGCGAATCGGCCGACGGATAGACGGACGAATGCTGACGACTTCGGGTTGTAAAAACTGCGAGAAGGGTGCTGCGAGGAACTGCAGGGAGGGACCGTGCGGACAGCACACGGCGCTAAGACAGCCTTAGGCTAGTCGTAGCGATAGCGACCGCGCTAGGCGGCCGGAGGTAATTCGGAGGGTGTTCGGAAAGGAACGCATGGCGACAACTCTATGCCAGGATGCGTGCGCGTGTCAAATGGTCGGTTCAAAGCCCGGCGCGACGCCGTGCCGGGCCGGGATGCACGGTCACGGTGCGAGCCGGGCGATCCGCACGATCGTCGCGACTTGCCGCGCAAGCGTGTCGGGTACCGGAATTTCGCCGCGCAGCACGGCGTCCGTCCACGCGGCCGTGGTTGCCGCGTCGCGCGATTCCGGCAGCGCGACGGGCGGCGCGTCGCTCGACGAGCGCTCGGGATCGATCAGCGTGTCGCACACGCCGTCGTGCAGCCAGTCGACCTGCACCTGGCGTCGCGTGTCGGCCACCGCCTCGCCTTCGGTGCCGCGCGCGAGCAGCGCGCCGCCGAGCGCGGCGTCCGGATGATCGCGGAACAGTTGCGCGAGGCTGTCGCGGTACGGCGGATGCGTGTAGTTCACGAGCCGCAGCCCGGCCGGCGCGAACGGCTGCAGGATCTTCACGAGCGTGTGCGTCGAGTTGCGCACGCCGAGCACGCCGCGCAGCGACAGCAGGCGCGCGATGCGCGGCGCCAGCGCATCGATCGGCGCGAACGCGACGCGGCGTTCCGCGAGCGTGTCCTCGATCGCGTCGTGCGATGTCGACGGCGCGATCGACAGCGCCGAGAAGATCTCCGCGCTCGTCACGCGGCCCGGATCGCGCTCGACGCCGTGCACGAGCACCGGCACGCCTTCACGCGCGAGCAATAGCGCGAGCAACGGCACCAGGTTCGGCTGCTTGCGCGCGCCGTTGTAGCTCGGGATCGACACGGGGCGGAACGCGGCGTCCTGCACGCGCACCGGTTCGAACGATGCCTGCGCGGCGGCGAGCATCGCGGCCAGTTCGTCGGCGCTTTCGCCCTTCAGGCGATAGGCGATCAGGATCGCGCCGAGCTCGACGTCCGACACGCGCGCGTCGAGCATCGCGCGATAGAGCTCGAACGTGTCTTCGGCGGACAGCGCGCGTGCGCCGTGCGGGCCGCGGCCGATTTCCTTGATGAAGCGGGCGCAAGGGAACGGCGAGGCTGCGGAATCGTGGGGAGCGGTCATCGGGGCGCGCGGTGAGCGGTGGGGAATGCCCCGAGTATCGCACGGGCGCGGCTCGCCCAAGCACGGCTGCGCGCGCCGACGCGGCGCGGCGCGCTAAACTCGGGTTCCCGGCGGGGTCGCGTGCGCCGCGGCGCCGTTGCCGGCCGAATACGAACAGAGAGACATCCCATGAAGCTCTACAGCTATTTCCGCAGTTCCGCGTCGTACCGCGTGCGGATCGCCCTGAACCTGAAGCAGTTGCCGTACGACACGGTGCCCGTGCACATGCTGCGCGACGGCGGCGAGCAATTGAAGGACGCGTACCGCGCGTTGAATCCGGATGCGGTCGTGCCGACGCTGATCGACGGCGACGCCACGCTGCAGCAATCGCTCGCGATCATCGAATATCTCGAGGAAACGCATCCCGAACCGGCGCTGTTGCCGAAGCAGCCCGTCGATCGCGCGTATGTGCGGGCGATCGCGCTGCAGATTGCGTGCGAGATCCATCCGCTCAACAACCTGCGCGTGCTCAAATACCTGAAGCACACGCTGAATGTGCCCGAGGAAGCGAAGAACGACTGGTATCGGCACTGGATCGAGGCGGGTTTCGCGTCGCTCGAGACGCGCCTCGCGAACGATCCGCGCACCGGCAAGCTCTGCTTCGGCGACACGCCGACGCTCGCCGATATCTGCATCGTGCCGCAGGTGTTCAACGCGAACCGTTTCTCGATTGACACGACCCGTTTTCCGACGCTCCATCGGATCGCCGAACATGCGTCGACGCTCGACGCGTTCAAGGCCGCCGAGCCAGGCGTGCAGCCCGATGCCGAGTGACGCCGCGACGGCGCAAGCGGCCGGCTGAACGGCTGGCCGGCCACGCATGAAAAAGGGCGCCCGAAGGCGCCCCGTCGCGGTACGGGCCGGCTGCGTTCAGCCGAGCAGCGCGTCCGCGAATTCCACTGCGCTGAACGGCTGCAGGTCTTCGACCTTCTCGCCGACGCCGATGAAGTAGACGGGCACCGGGCGCTGCCGCGCGATCGCGGCGAGAATGCCGCCCTTCGCGGTGCCGTCGAGCTTCGTGACGATCAGGCCCGTGAGGCCCAGCGCATCGTCGAATGCCTTCACCTGCGTGAGCGCGTTCTGGCCCGTGTTCGCATCGATCACGAGCAGCACCTCGTGCGGTGCGCCGTCGTGCGCCTTCGAGATCACGCGCTTCACCTTCTTCAGCTCTTCCATCAGGTGCAGCTGCGTCGGCAGGCGGCCGGCCGTGTCGGCCATCATCACGTCGATCTTGCGCGCGCGCGCGGCGCTGACCGCGTCGAAGATCACCGCGGCCGGGTCGCCGCTTTCCTGCTGGACGACCGTCACGTTGTTGCGCTCGCCCCAGACGGCCAGCTGTTCGCGCGCGGCCGCGCGGAACGTGTCGCCCGCGGCCAGCAGCACCGACTGGTCGAAGCTCTGCAGGTGCTTCGCGAGCTTGCCGATGCTGGTCGTCTTGCCGGCGCCGTTCACGCCCGTGATCATCATCACGAGCGGCTGCGCGCGGCCGAGCATCAGCGATTTCTCGAGTGGCTTGAGCAGCTCGACGAGCAAGTCGTGCAGTGCGCTCTTCACCTGTTGCGGATCGGTCAGCCGGCCCGCGCGCACCTTCTCGCGCAGCGCGCCGAGCAGGTATTCGGTCGCATCGACGCCGGCGTCGGACATCAGGAGCGCGGCTTCGAGCTCTTCGTACAGGTCGTCGTCGATCTTCGTGTTGACGAACACGCCGGTGATGCTCGAGCCCGTCTTCGCGAGGCCGGACTTCAGGCGCGCGAGCCACGATTTCTTCGCGGCGGCGTCCTGCGTCGGCGGCGGAACGATCTCGACCGCTTCGACGACTTCGTCGCTGCCGTCGTTGGTCGGCGTGACCGTCATCACGACGGCCGGCGCGGCCGGCTGCGCTTGCGCGGGCGCCTGCGGCGCTTCGATCGGCTGGTGCGCGTCGGCGGCGGGCGCGTCGGACGGTTCGTCCGGTTGCGGCGCATCGATCGATTGCGATTCCGCGGAGTCGGGCTCCTGTGTTTTCTTGAATCGTTTGAAGAAGCTGAACATGGTCTGACGTCGGGAAGAGGGCGGGGCGCCGCCAGGGCGGAGCGCCGGAGGGGCCGTCATGCGTGCGCACGGCGGCCGAAACCGTGCATTTTATCAGCGCGGCGACGCACTCGCGTCAGCCGGTGCCGCCGCTGTGGTAACGTGCGCCTGTTTGGCGGTGCGCCCTCCTGCGCACCCGGTCCTCCGTCGTCGATATTTCCGTATGTCCCGTTCCTCTTCCGGCCGCCCGACGGCCTCCCCTGGCCGCGGCAAGCCGCACACGATCCGCATCATCGGCGGTGACTGGAAGCGCACGCCGCTCGCCGTGCTCGATCTCGACGGCCTGCGGCCGACGCCCGATCGCGTGCGCGAGACGCTGTTCAACTGGCTCGGCCAGGATCTCGAAGGCCGGCGCTGCCTCGACCTGTTTGCGGGCACCGGCGCGCTCGGTTTCGAGGCTGCGTCGCGCGGCGCGACGAGCGTCGTGATGGTCGAACGCCACCCGCGCGCGGCGCAACAACTGCGCGCGATCAAGGACAAGCTCGGCGCGCGCTCGGTCGAGGTCGCGGAAGCCGACGCGCTGCGGCTCGCGGCCGGGCTGACCCCGGGCGCGTTCGACGTCGTGTTCCTTGATCCGCCGTTCGGTGAGCCGGCCGTGCTCGATCGCGCGATCGCGCTGGCGGCGCCGCTCGTCGCGCCGGACGGCGCGCTATACGTGGAGACCGGTGCGGAACTCGACCCGGCCGCGCACGAAGCGCTGGCTGGTTGGCAGGTGGTGAAGCACGGCAAGGCAGGCGCGGTTCACTATCATTTGCTGCGGCGCGAAAATGATGAATAATGCGCGTTCCATACGAGGCGGCGCACCGCAAAGGCGACGCATGCCCATCTCGGCAGCGGCGTGCGCATCGCACGGCTGCCACCCCGTTTGCGTGATGACAGGAGGAGCGACATGGTAGTCGCCGTGTATCCCGGTACGTTCGATCCGCTGACGCGCGGGCACGAAGACCTCGTGCGGCGTGCGTCGAGCATTTTTGATACGCTGGTGGTCGGTGTGGCCGACAGCCGCGCGAAGAAGCCGTTTTTCTCGCTGGAAGAACGTCTGAAGATTGCGAACGAGGTGCTCGGTCATTATCCGAACGTGAAGGTGATGGGCTTCAAGGGCCTGTTGAAGGACTTCGTCCGCACCAACGACGCACGCGTGATCGTGCGCGGCCTGCGTGCCGTGTCCGATTTCGAATATGAGTTCCAGATGGCGGGGATGAACCGCTATCTGCTGCCCGACGTCGAGACGATGTTCATGACGCCGTCCGACCAGTATCAGTTCATCTCGGGGACGATCGTGCGCGAAATCGCGCAGTTGGGCGGCGATGTCAGCAAGTTCGTGTTCCCGTCCGTCGAGAAGTGGCTGACCGAGAAAGTCGCCGCGATGGGAGGCCCTGCCGCGTGACGCGGCGCCGGCCGGTTTCGATGCGAAGCCGGCCGACGGCCTGAAGAAGTGAGATCAGTATGTCTTTGATGATTACCGACGAGTGCATCAATTGCGACGTGTGCGAGCCCGAGTGCCCGAACGGCGCGATTTCGATGGGCCCGGATATCTACGTGATCGACCCGAACAAGTGCACCGAGTGCGTCGGCCATTTCGACGAGCCGCAGTGCCAGCAGGTGTGTCCGGTCGAATGCATTCCGCGCGATCCGCAGCATGAAGAATCGCACGCGCAGTTGATGGCGAAGTATCACGCGTTGATCGCCGCCAAGGGCGACGACGCGTAGTGACCGCGTGACGACGCGCGCCGCTCGCGTCGTCACGGATTGCCCGGCCGGCGCCGCGTGGCGCCGGTTCCTTCCCCTTCGAGTCAGCCGATCAGGTCGCGCAATGCCGCGACGAGCGCGTCGCATTCGGCGTCGGTGCCGACGGTGATGCGCAAATGCTGGTCGATGCGCGGCGCCCGGAAGTGCCGTACGAAAATTTCCCGATCCTTCAGCTTCGCCGCGATCGTGCCCGCATCGTGCGCGGGATGACGCGCGAACACGAAATTCGCGGCCGACGGCACGACGTCGAAACCGAGTGACTCGAGCGCGTGCGTGAGCCGCGCGCGGCTGTCGATCACGCGCCGGCAGGTCGCATCGAAGTAGTCGGTGTCTTCGTATGCCGCTTGCGCGGCGACCTGCGCGAGCCGGTCGAGCGGATACGAATTGAAGCTGTCCTTCACACGATTCAATGCGTCGATCAACGCCGCATCGCCGAACGCGAAGCCGACGCGCATGCCCGCCAGCGAGCGCGCCTTCGACGTCGTGTGCACGACGAGGAGGTTCGGATGGCGGTCGATCAGCGTGATCGCCGATTGCGCGCCGAAATCGACGTACGCCTCGTCGATCAACACGACCGACGACGGGTTCGCGGCCGCGATCCGCTCGATGTCCGCGAGCGGCAACGCGCGCCCGGTCGGCGCGTTCGGGTTCGGAAACAGCACGCCGCCCGCATCGTCGAGATAGTCTTCGACCCGGATCGAGAAGTCGTCCGCGAGCGGCACGATTGCGGTCTCTACGCCGTACAGGCGCGCATAGGTCGGGTAGAAGCTGTACGAGATGTCGGGAAAGCGCAGCGGCCGGTCATGCTTGAGCAGCGCCTGGAATGCGTGTGCGAGCACCTCGTCGGAGCCGTTGCCGACGAAGACCTGCCCGGGCTTGATCCGATGATGCGCGGCGACCGTCTCGCGCAGTGCACGCGCGAGCGGGTCGGGATAGCGGCGCAGCGTGTCGCCGGTGTCGCCGAGTTCGCGGGTGATCGCCGCGACGACGCGCGGCGAGGGCGGATAGGGATTCTCGTTGGTGTTCAGCTTGACGGGATGTGCGAGCGCGGGCTGTTCGCCCGGCACGTAAGGCACGAGTTGCTGAACGACGTCGCTCCAGTAACGGCTCACCGCTTGGCTCCTGACGGGCAAAAACGACCAGATTACCGCATGTGGCGGTTGCGGTGCGTGATCGCGCACGAAGCAGTCGCCGCCCGGCGCCGCCGGACGGCACGTTGCACCATGCCGGTGCGATGCGGATTCAGTTGCGATGCAGCTGCATCGTCGCGCGGTCGAGTTCGCCCTTGACGACCATCGGCATCACGGCGAGCGCGCGCTCGATCGATGCGTCGATCACGTCCTGCTCCTCGCGGCGCGGCGGCTTCAGCACGAAGTTCGCGACGTCGGGCTTCGCGCCGGCGCGCGCGCCTTCCGGGATCAGATCGCGCGGATGGCCGATGCCGATGCGCAGGCGCCAATACTGCTGCGACGACAGATGCGCGGTGATGTCCTTCAGGCCGTTGTGGCCGCCGCTGCCGCCGCCGAGCTTCAGCTTCACCGTGCCGGGCGGCAGATCGAGTTCGTCGTGGGCGACGAGGATCTGGTCGGGCAGGATCTTGAAGAAACTCGCGAGCGCGACGACCGACTGGCCGGAGCGGTTCATGTAGGTTTGCGGCTCGAGCAGGTGCACTTCCTCGCCGTGCAGGCGCGCTTTCGCGTAAAAGCCATGGAAGCGGCGCTCGTCGCGCAGCGTCGCGCCGGCTTCGCGGGCGAGCTGGTCGATCAGCCAGAAGCCGGCGTTGTGGCGCGTCGCGGTGTATTCCGCCCCGGGATTGCCGAGGCCGACGATCAGTTTGATCATGACGTTTCGTAGGCGGCAGCGCCCGCCTGGGCGCAGAAAAAGAAAAACCCGCCGGGCAAGCCGCGGCGGGTTGCGTCGACCGTTTCTCGAAACGGATCGATCGGGCGCGTAGGCGGCCGCTTAGGCAGCCGGCGTTTCGCCTTCGCCTGCTGCGTCCGACACGGCGCCAGCCGGGACCGTCGCCGATGCGATGACCGGGTTTTCCGCGTCGACGTGCGCGACCAGCGTCACGCCCTTCGGCAGTGCGATGTCCTTCGCGTGCAGCGACTGACCTGCTTCGATCTTCGACAGATCGACTTCGAGGAATTCCGGCAGAGCCGACGGCAGGCACTCGACTTCGATTTCCGTCGCGACGTGCGAGACGATTGCGCTCGACAGCTTCACTGCCGGGCTGACTTCAGCGTTCAGGAAGTGCAGCGGCACCTTCGTGTGCAGCTTCTTCTTCGCGTCGACGCGCTGGAAGTCCACGTGCAGCACGAGTTGCTTGAACGGGTGGTATTGCACGTCGCGCAGCAGAACCTGTTGCGACTGGCCAGCGATTTCCAGGTCGAGGATCGACGAGTGGAAGGCTTCCTTCTTCAGTGCGTGCCACAGCGCGTTGTGATCCAGTTCGATCTTTTGCGGGGCTGCTTCGCCACCGTAGACGATACCCGTGGTCTTACCGGCGTTGCGCAGGCGGCGGCTCGCACCCGTACCTTGCTGTTGGCGCTCGAAAGCGACGACTTTCATGTGATTCTCCATTAGCTGCCCGCGACCAGGCAGTAAAACGGGGCCGGCGAAATGGCGGCCCCCGATGAAACGGACGGGGCTTCGTCTATCCCGTCCGATTGTGCAAAAAGCGAAGCGTTGCCGCTTCGCTTTCCGCGCATGCTATATCGTGTCGTTCCGCGATCAGGATTCCGCGAACAGCGACATCACCGAGTCGCCGCGGCGAATCCGCGAGAACGTTTCGGCCAGCAGGCTCGCGCTCGTCAGCGAGCGGATCTTCGAGCAGGCCAGCGATTCGGCCGACAGCGGGATCGTATCGGTGACGACCAGCTCGTCGAGTGCCGATGCGGCGATACGCTCGGCGGCGCCACCCGACAGCACCGGGTGCGTCGCGTACGCGAACACCTGCTTCGCACCGCGATCCTTCAGCACTTGCGCTGCCTTGCAGAGCGTGCCGGCCGTGTCGACCATGTCGTCCATGATCACGCAGGTGCGGCCTTCGACTTCACCGATGATGTTCATCACTTCGGCGACGTTCGCCTTCGGACGACGCTTGTCGATGATCGCGAGATCGCAGTTGAGCTGCTTCGCGAGTGCCCGGGCACGGACCACGCCGCCGACGTCCGGCGACACGACGAGCAGATCCGAGTAGTTCTGCTTGCGCAGGTCGCCCAGCAGGATCGGCGTTGCGTAGATGTTGTCGACCGGGATGTCGAAGAAGCCTTGAATCTGGTCGGCGTGCAGATCCATCGTGATGATCCGCTCGACGCCGGCGATTTCCAGCATGTTCGCGATGACCTTCGCCGAGATCGCGACGCGCGCCGAACGCGGGCGGCGGTCCTGGCGGGCATAGCCGAAGTAGGGGATGGCTGCGGTGATCCGGCCGGCGGACGCGCGCTTGAGCGCGTCGACCATGATCATCAGTTCCATCAGGTTGTCGTTCGTCGGCGCGCACGTGGATTGCAGGACGAAGACGTCCTTGCCGCGCACGTTTTCCTGGATCTCGACCTGGATCTCGCCGTCGGAGAAACGGCTGACCATTGCTTTGCCGAGGGGAATTCCAAGGATATTGACGACTTCCTGGGCGAGCGCGGGATTCGCGTTGCCAGTAAAGACCATCAGGCCATCATGGCTGTGGCTGCTCATCGTGCACCTGCTTCAGGCTTAGGCGGGAAATGCGGGAAAATTTTTGGCAGGGGAGGAAGGACTCGAACCCTCGCATGCCGGAATCAAAATCCGGTGCCTTGACCAACTTGGCGACTCCCCTACACTCAACTGATAACTTCACCGGACTTGTAGGCCATCCGATAAAGCGAAACTTCATGACGCGAAAGCGAAGAGCGGATGCTCGTTCAGACTCTCGGCAACTGCACCGTTCCAACCGGTGGGCAGCTTGGCTTGCGCCGCTTCTGCCTCGTGCCTGCTATGAAACGCTGCAAACACGCTTGCTCCGGAGCCGGTCATCCTCGCGGGGGTCACATTATACAACCATTTGACCACCTGCGCAACTTCCGCGTACTTACTTGTCACAACTTGCTGCATGTCGTTCCGGCCGAAGCTGTCTGGCCATCCCGCATCGCTGTTTTGCTGTGCAAGAAAGTCCGTAATTGTGACTCGCTTCGTATCTCTTGTCAACAACTCGTCTGAAAAAATTTCAGCGGTTGGGACATGAACTCGCGGCGTTACGACCAAGAACCAGCGAGTCGGCAATTCTACCTCAGCTAATTCTTCTCCGATACCCTCTGCGAACGCATTTTTTCCAAACACGAAAAACGGGACGTCCGCGCCGAGTTTCACTGCGAGCGACTGCAGTTCCGCGCGCGGCAGATCGAGCTGCCACAGACGGTTCAGCGCGAGCAGCGTCGTCGCCGCGTCGGAGCTGCCGCCGCCGAGGCCCGCGCCCATCGGCAGGCGCTTGTCGATCTCGATGTCGACGCCGGCCGTGGTGCCCGTGTGCGTTTTCAGCAGGTTGGCCGCGCGCACGACGAGGTCGCATTCCTCGGGCACGCCAGGCACGTCGGTGACGCGTGCGACGCGACCGTCGTCGCGCAGCGTGAAGTGCAGCGTATCGCCCCAGTTCAGCAACTGGAACACGCTCTGCAGATCGTGATAGCCGTTCGGTCGACGGCCGGTGATGTGCAGGAACAGGTTGAGTTTCGCGGGCGCAAGGCAGTTGCGCAGCGAGCGGGTCGAATCGGTCATGCGTATGTCGGGGCTAGGTTGCGTGCTTACTGGTCGAGCACGAGCTTGATGTCGAGCGGCGGCGTCGCGCGCACGAGGTTCACGCGTTTGACGCCCGTGGCCGGTGCGTCCGCGTAGGCAAGATAGTCGATCGTCCAGCCGTCCTGGCGGATCTGTTTCACGTGCGTCGTGTCCGCCGGGTCGCGCACCGTCTGCGCGGGCGTGGCGGGCGCGGGCGTCGGCAGCAGCCAATAGCGCAGACCGGCCAGCGGCAGCGAGAAGCCGAGCGTGTTCTGCATCAGCTCGCCGACGTCCGTCGCGTATTGCGGCTGGCGGTTCGGCAGTTCGAGCGATGCGGCCTGCGGCGTCGATTTCACGACGGCGAGCGTCTGGCCGAGCGGGCTGCGCAGTTCGAGCGATACGTCGTCGCCGTGCTCCTGCCAGTCGAAGTTGCCGTACACGTTTTGCGGTCGGCCGAGGCGGTCGCTGTACTGCACCGCGAAGCGGCCGTGATACGCATGTGTCGCGGCCGTCTGCAGCACGGCGCCCGACGGCGCATTCGCCGACGGCGGCGTGCTCGCGCAGCCGGCGAGCGCGAGCGCGGCGCCGGCCGCGGCCAGCGTGCGCAGCGCGCGGGAAGACGGAGAAGGCATCGGGAACATCCGCATCACAGGCCGTTGACCTGCAGGCGCTTGAGCGTCTGCACGAGCGTGTCGTTGTCGGGTTCGAGCTTCTGCGCGGCACGCCACGCGACACGCGCGTCGTCCTGCGCGCCGCTCTTCCACAGCACTTCGCCGAGGTGCGCGCCGATCTCGGCGTTCGGCTGCAGCTCGTACGCGCGCCGCAGCACCTTCGCCGCGCCGGCCGTGTCGCCCATCCGGTACTTCACCCAGCCGAGGCTGTCCATGATGTAGGCGTCGTTCGGCGCGAGCGACAGTGCCTTGTCGATCAGCTTGCTGGCCTCGGGCAGGCGCTGGTTGCGGTCGGCCAGCGAATAGCCGAGCGCGTTGTACGCCTGCGGGTTGTCGGGCTGCGTGCGGATCAGTTCGCGCAGCTGCTTTTCCATCGCCGCATAGTGGCCGGTTTTCTCGGCCGCCATTGCGTAGTCGTAGCGCAGGTCCGGGTCGTCCGGGAAGTCCTGGACTGCCTGTGCGAGCCGCGCCTCGGCTTCCGGATAGCGCTTCGCGGTGAACAGGATCGATGCATCGGTGCGTGCAACCACGGCCGCATCGCGCGGGTCGCTGATCGGCAGGTCGTCGAGCACCTTGCGCGCTTCGTCGGTCTTGCCCTGTTTCTGCAGCAGCTGCGCGCGCGTGATCTGGGCGGGCAGGTAGTGCTGGCTCGTCTGGTCGACCTTGTCGAGCCATTGCGACGCCTGCGCGTCGTTGCCCTGCTCGATCGCGATCTGCGCGAGGTAGATGTAGCCCTGGCCGACGTCGAGGTTCGGCTGCTTGTCGCCGAGCTGCACGTACTGTTTCAGGTATGCGCTCGCGTCGTCGAGCTTCTTCTGCTGGATCTTGATCAGCGCGAGCGCCATCAACGGTGTCGGATCCTTCGCGTCGAGCTTGCGCATCGTCTCGAACTGCTTTTGCGCGTCGTCGAGACGGTCGTCGGCGAGATAGAGCTGCGACAGCGCGAGCCGTGCATCGCGCGACTTCGGATTCTGCTGAACATATTTCTCGAACGACGCGATGCCCGTCGCGCGCTCGGCGGGGCCCATCTGCGACAGCATCAGCGCCGCCGGCAGATAGTCGGGGCGGATCTGCAGCGCCTGCTTCAGCGACTGCGCCGCGCCTTCCTTGTCGTCGACCGCGAGTTGCTGCCGCGCGATCGCGAGCTGCGCCTCGGGGCGGTTCATGTCGTTCTTCAACATGTCCTTCAGCACCGCGAGGCCGCCGACGCGGTCGGAGCCGCGCACCAGCAGTGCCTGCAGCGCGAGGATCGCGGGGCCGCGCGTCTCGCCGGTCGCGCGGGCCAGTTCGCGCGCGAGCATCGGCTGCGCGTCGGCCGGCTTGCCGGCGAGCACGAGCAGCGCGGCGTCGACTTGCGAAGCGCGGTTCGAATCGGGCGCGTACTGGCGCCACAGATTGGCCGCGGACAGCGCATCGGCCGGACTTTGCGCGCCGAGCGCGATCTCGGTCGCACGCTGCGCCATGCGCGGATCGCGCGTGTCGCGGGCGAGCGCGAGGTAGGTCTGGTAGGCCGGCGCCGGCTGGTTGCGCTGAAGTGCCACCTCGGCGGCCAGCACCTGGTAGACGATCTGGCTCGTCAGCGGGACTCCGGGGAGATCCTTCTTCTCGTCCGGCATGACGTGCTCGAACGCGCCCTGCGGCTCCGCGTCGTCCGATGCCGGATCCTGCGCGTGAGCCGGGAAGGCGGTGAGGGTCCACGCGGCGAACAGCGCGGCGCCGAGCGCACGGCGGACCGGGAAGGCGCGCGCGCCGCGCGCGGCGGCGGGGCGCTTCAGAAGCAGCTTCGAGGGCAAGGTCATGGAAATCCGTTCGATGTTTCAACCGATTGTAACGCGCTCGCTACAATACACGCACGATCGTAAATCCAGCTTAAGACCCGCAGAACATGCCAGAGTTGCCAGAAGTCGAAGTCACGCGCCGGGGCATCGCGCCCTTTGTCGCGGGCCGCCGCGTCGAGCGTGTCGACGTCCGTACCGCGATGCTGCGCTGGCCCGTGCCGGCGGGGCTTGCCGAGCAATTGCGCGCGCGCGAGGTGCTCGCCGTCGAGCGTCGCGGCAAGTATCTGCTGTTCGAGGTCGACGCAGGCTGGTTCATCGTTCACCTGGGGATGACGGGCACGCTGCGCGTGCTGCCCGCGGCCGGCGTGCCGGTCGCCGCGAAACACGACCACATCGACTGGATCTTCGACGAATTCGTGCTGCGGTTCCGCGATCCGCGTCGTTTCGGCGCGGTGCTGTGGCACCCGCGCGAAGCGGGCGACGTGCATGCGCATCCGCTGCTCGCGAGCCTCGGCGTGGAGCCGTTCTCGCCGGCGTTTACCGGCGCGCTGCTGCACGCGCGCACGCGCGGCCGCACGGTGTCGGTCAAGCAGGCGCTGCTGGCGGGCGACATGGTCGTCGGCGTCGGCAACATCTATGCATCGGAGAGCCTGTTTCGCGCGGGCATTCGGCCGACGACCGCCGCCGGCAAGGTATCGCTGCCGCGCTACGAGCGGCTGGCCGACGCGGTGCGCGCGACGCTCGCCGATGCGATCGAGCGCGGCGGCAGCACGCTGCGCGATTTCGTCGGCAGTAACGGCGAAAGCGGCTACTTCCAGCTCGACTGCTTCGTCTATGACCGGGCGGGGCTGCCTTGCCGCACCTGCGGCACGCCGATTCGCCAGATCGTGCAGGGCCAGCGCTCGACCTATTTCTGCCCGACCTGCCAGCGTTGAGTCGCGCGTTGCAACCTCTTTCCAAAGATTCGAACACTTGAAGCCGCCCCGCATTGCTCCCTCTCCGTTCCCCGTCACACCGCTGCATCGCACGTTCGCCACGCGCCTGATCGCGTGGCAGCGCGTGCACGGCCGCCACGACCTGCCGTGGCAGAACACCCGCGATCCCTACCGGATCTGGCTGTCGGAAATCATGCTGCAGCAGACGCAGGTCTCGACCGTCGTCCCGTATTACACGCGCTTTCTCGAACGCTTTCCCGACGTCGTCGCGCTCGCGGCCGCGCCGTCGGACGACGTGATGGCGCTGTGGGCCGGGCTCGGCTACTACTCGCGCGCGCGCAACCTGCATCGCTGTGCACAGGTGGTCGTTGCCGAGCATGGCGGCGTGTTTCCGTCGACGCCGGAAGGGCTCGCTGAACTGCCGGGTATCGGCCGTTCGACGGCAGCGGCGATTGCGTCGTTCGCGTACGGCGCGCGCGCGACGATCCTCGACGGCAACGTGAAGCGCGTGCTCGCGCGGGTGTTTGGCGTCGAAGGCTTTCCGGGCGAGAAGCGCGTCGAGAACGACATGTGGGCGCTGGCGGAATCGCTGCTGCCGGATGCCGCGAACGCGGCCGACGTGAGCGCGTATACGCAGGGGCTGATGGATCTCGGCGCGACGCTTTGCGTGCGCGGCAAGCCGGATTGCGCGCGCTGCCCGTTCGCGGGCGACTGCGTCGCGCAATCGACGGGGCGTCAGCGCGAACTGCCGGCCGCGCGGCCGAAGAAGGCCGTGCCGACGCGCAAGACCTGGATGCTCGTGCTGCGCGACGGCGACGCCGTGTTGCTCGAGCGGCGTCCGCCGGCCGGCATCTGGGGCGGCCTCTGGTGCCTGCCGCAGGCGGACGGCGACGCGGCACTCGCGGAACTCGCACGCGGCTTCGGCGGTGGCGGGCCGGTGCCGCTCGCGCCGTTCACGCACACGTTCACGCATTTTCGGCTCGAGATCGAGCCGCGGCTGAGCGATGTGGCGAACGGCGGGCCGCCGCTCGCGCACGCGCAGGACGCCGAGACCGCGTGGGTGCCGTTGGCCGGGCTCGATGCGTACGGCGTGCCGGCGCCCGTGCGCAAGCTGCTCGATGCGTTGAGCGGGCCGCTGCTGTAGAGAAAGAAGGAAGGGGAAGGGCGCGGCGCGGACCGCGCTTACCGAAGCGCCGGATCGCCGCGCTCATCTTGCCCGCGAGGATGATTCACTCTGCGCGCTGCTGCGATGTGCGGCCGCGGCTTACAGCCATCCGTGCCGGTCGAGCACGTGGTGCACGGCATCGATCCGCGCGCCGACGTCAGGAAATTCCATCAATTTCTGCCGCGCACGCAGGTCGAGCGGCAGCAGTTCAGCGAGGCGGTTCGATACCCAGCTCGGGTCGTCGAGGCGGAACGGTTCGCAAAACGGCATCTTGTCCGGTTCGGATTTCTTCAGCGCGTCGATGATGCGCTCCAGCACCTCGGCGCACGAGCCGAATTGCGCGAGCGCCTGTTCGCCTTCGAGCGGGATGTCGTCGGGTAGCGGTTCCGCGATCCCGACCAGCAGCCCGTTGCCTTCGACGCGATAGGACAGCAGCTCGAATCGCTGCGTACCGATCGCCTGCAGGTACAGCATGCCGAATTCGCCGGTGTCGCACTCGGTGATGCGCGCCATGCAGCCGATCGTCTCGGGCACCGACACGGCGCCGTCCTGCGCGACTTCGGGGCCGCTCTTCAACAGGCACACGCCGAACGGCGCATCGTCGCGCAGGCATGCGCGCGCCATGTCGAGATAGCGCGCCTCGAACACCTTGAGCGGCAGCCAGCCACCGGGGAACAGCACCGTGTGCAGCGGAAACAGCGGCAGGTCGATCAGGGTGGTCGATAGCGTGGACATGGCGCACCGGCAAGAGGGCGGTGTCGCTAAGGTCGTTCGACCTCGGTGACGAGCCGCGACGACGCGTCGACATCCACGGGCGCGTCACGATGCCGCACGATCACGTTCGCATCGTGCGCGAGGCGCGCGGCGAGCGTTTCCGCGATGAACACCGAGCGATGCTGACCGCCCGTGCAGCCGATGGCGACGGTCAGGTAGCTGCGGTTGTCTTCGCGAAAGTGCGGCAGCCATTTCGTCAGGAACGCATGGATGTCGTCGATCATCTGGTGGACGATCGGCAGTGCGTCCAGAAAGGCGATGACCGGCTGGTCCAGCCCGGTGAGCGGGCGCAGCTCATGGTCGTAGTACGGATTCGGCAGCGCGCGCACGTCGAACATCAGGTCGGCATCGAGCGGCACGCCGCGCTTGAAGCCGAACGACTCGAACATCACCATCAGGTCGTTGTTCTTCTGGTCGATGAAGCGCTTGACCCACGTGCGTAGAACGTTCGCGCGCAGCGTGCTCGTATCGATCTGATGGCCGAATTCGGCGAGCGGTGCCACGAGCTCGCGCTCGCGCTCGATCGCTTCCTCGAGCGACGACAGCAGCCCGACGTTCGCGTCGTGCGACGGCGAGCCCGACAGCGGATGGCGCCGGCGCGTTTCGGAGAAGCGCTGGATCAGCGCCTGCGTGCTCGCGTTGAGGAACAGCACGCGGACATCGTGCTCGAGCGACAGCGCGCGGATCAGGCCGGGCATTTCGTCCAGCGACGCGCTCGAACGCGCGTCGATCGCGACCGCAAGCCGGTGCTGGCCGCCGTCGGCCAGGTAGCGGGCGAGTTCGGGAAGCACGTGCGGCGGCAGGTTGTCGACGCAGTAGTAGCCTGCGTCTTCGAGCGCGTTCAGCGCGACGGACTTGCCTGAGCCGGAGATGCCGGTGATGAGGACGATGCGCATGGGAAGCAGAGAATCCTGACGTTTCATCATAGCACCGGCTCGACGCGTCGGCGCTTCGAGGCCGGCGCCGGGGCGTTACACGAGCTTGCCGGGGAACTGGCTGTCGGGATCCTGCATCGCGAGCCGTTGCCGATCCATGAAATCCCGCAACGTGTCGATGCCGCGCAACTGCAGGATCGTGTTCCGCACGGCCGCCTCGACGAGCACCGCGAGGTTGCGGCCGGCCGCCACCTGGATCGTGACCTTGCTGATCGGCAGGCCGAGCACGTCGACCGTCTGGCTTTCCAGCGGCAGCCGCTGGAATTCGCCGTCCGGGCGGCGCACGAGTTGGACGATCAGCTTCAGCTTCATTTTCCGGCGCACCGCGGTTTCACCGAAGATCGTCTTGATGTCGAGCAGACCGAGGCCGCGCACTTCGAGCAGGTTCTGCAGCAGCGGCGGGCAACGCCCTTCGACGAAATCGGGGCCAAGTCGGACGAAGTCGACGGCATCGTCGGCGACGAGGCCGTGGCCGCGGCTGATGAGTTCGAGGCCGAGTTCGCTCTTGCCGAGGCCGGAGTCGCCGGTGAGCAGCACGCCCATCCCGAGGATGTCGAGGAACACGCCATGCAGCGTCGCGCGCGGCGCCAAGATGCGCGACATGTAGAGCCGCAGGCTGTCGATCACCGCGGCGGCCGACATCGGCGTCGTGAACAGCGGCGTGGACGAGCGCGTGCAGCGCAGCACGAGTTCCGGCGGCGCCGCGGCACCGCCGGCGACGACGAGGAACGGAGGCTCGAGGGCAATCAGCTCGGCCATGTGGCGTGAACGGTCTTCGTCGGTCTGCCGCTGGTAGTAGTCGATTTCGGCTTCGCCGAGCACCTGGATCCGGTTCGGGTGGATCAGGTTCAGGTGGCCGACGAGGTCGGCGCTCGACGTTGCGTTGCCGACGGTGTCGGCCGAAAAACCGCGCTCCCAGCCTTCATGCCCCGTCAGCCAGCTCAGCTTCAGCGTGGCCGCGTTGTCGTCGAAGATGCTCTGGGCGTTGATGCTGGACGTATCCATGACTCTCGTCACTCCAATGGGCCGGTGTGCAGGCGCGCGGCGACGGACGTCGCCATGCCGGGCGGCCCTGGACGGCGGCGCGTGCCGCGTCGTACCGGAAAAATTCCGCCCGGATCAACTCAAGGTTGCCACTGAGTGAGCAGGCGATGCAACTCGGCGATATCCGTTTCGTTGTGCAGACGCTCGCGCGCGTCGCGATCGGACAGCAGTTGCGCGATTTCCGACAGGATTTCGAGGTGCTGCTGGGTAGCTTGCTCGGGAACGAGCAGGAAAATCAGGAGACCGACGGGCTGGCCGTCGGGCGCTTCGAACGGGATCGCGTCGGCCAGCCGCACGAACGCGGCGAGCGGGTGCTTGAGCCCCTTGATGCGCCCGTGCGGAATCGCGACGCCTTCGCCGAGCCCGGTCGAGCCGAGGCGCTCGCGCGCGAACAGGTTGTCCGTGACGGTGCTGCGGGCGATGCCGTTCTGATTCTCGAAGATCAGCCCGGCTTGTTCGAAGACGCGTTTCTTGCTGGTGACGGAGAGGTCGATGACGACGTTCTCTATGGGCAGGATTTTGGCTAGGCGATTCATGTTGGCAGGCGATTGGGCGGCCTGGGGTCTCCTTGCGGCGGCAGACTGATTTTCCATGTTCGGCGATATCAAGGCGTTCGGCATCGGAAACCTGCGAGGCAGCTACCGCACCCAACGCCCCCCGGCGATAACCGGGACATTATAGAGCACAGCCGCGTGCATGGCGCGGCATGGACGGACCGGTCGCACCACTGCCGCTCGGACACAAAAAAAACGCCCGGCGAACCGGGCGGCGTGTGTATTGCGGTGAACGTTATTGCGGCGGCAGTTCGATCTGGTCGATCGACGGCTGCAGCTTGATCGGGTCGTGCGCATGCGTCTGCAGACGCTCCATGTGCTTGACGACCTGGCGATCCAGCTTGTCGATCAGCAGATCGATTGCAGCGTACAGGTTGCCGTTTGCGCTTTCGACGAAGATGTCCTTGCCCTTCAGATGCAGGTTGATTTCCGCGCGCTGCTGCTTGTCCTTTTCCTTGTGATTGTCGACCGAGAGGATCACAGTGCCATCGATCACCTGATCGCTATGCCGTAGCACCCGGTCCAGCTTGGTGATCACGTATTCGCGAATTGCAGGCGTGACTTCGAGATGATGTCCACTGATCTTCAGGTTCATAGTGCTTCTCCAAGCGAGTGACCACCCGGCCGCATCGAGGCGGCGCTCCGGTCGACTTGCTCCTGCCGCAGGTCGCGGCAAATTCGCGGACAAGTCGCCCGGCCTGTTCCCCGTATGCGCGGTGGCCGGAACACGCCTGCCGCCGGGCAGGCAGCAGGCTTAAAGAGACTTGCGCAGATTCACTGCCGGGATTTTGAGGGCTTCGCGATACTTGGCAACCGTGCGGCGCGCGACCACGAATCCCTGTTCTGCCAGCAGCTCGGCAATGCGGCTGTCCGAAAGTGGCGATTTTGGGTCTTCAGCTCCTATCAGTTGCTTGATCAGGGCTCGGATGGCGGTCGACGATGCGGCGCCTCCGGTGTCGGTCGAAACGTGTGATCCGAAGAAGTACTTAAATTCAAGCGTCCCGAACGGGGTCAGCATGTACTTGCCGGTTGTCACACGGCTGACAGTCGACTCGTGTAGGCCCAGCGTATCAGCTATTTCCCGCAAAACCAAGGGGCGCATGGCAATTTCACCGTGCGCAAAGAAATTCTTCTGACGCTCGACAATAGCCTGCGCGACACGCAGGATCGTGTCGAATCGCTGCTGGATGTTCTTGATCAGCCAGCGTGCTTCCTGGAGCTGCTGTTTCAGCGATCCGGCCGACGGATCGCCGCGGCTGTTGCGCAGGATGTTCGCGTACAGGTTGTTGATCCGCAGGCGCGGCATCACTTCCGGATTGAGTTCCGCGAGCCAGCCCTGGCCGGCCTTTTTCACGATGATGTCGGGCACGACGTAGTCGGCCTCGGCCTTGCCGTATGCGGCGCCGGGGAACGGCTCCAGCGAACGGATCAGCGCGTGCGCGTCGCGCAGCGCGTCGTCGCTCGCCTTCAGATGCTTGCGCAGCCGCGTGAAATCGCGCGCGGCGAGCAACTCGAGATGCTGCGACACGATCTCCAGCGCGAGCGTGCGGGTGGGGGACGGATCGAGTCGCAGCAGCTGCAGCTTCAGGCATTCGGACGCCGAGCGGGCCCCGACCCCGGGCGGATCGAAACTGTGCAGCAGCGCAAGCGCCGCGTTCAGTTCGTCGCAGTCGATTTCCAGTTCCGGCGGCAGGTCGGCGAGGACTTCGTCGAGGGAGGCGGTCAGGTAGCCGTCGTCGTCGAGCGATTCGATCAGGAACATCACGAGCGCGCGATCGCGCGGGCCGGCCTGCGTGACGCGCAATTGCGCGGACAGGTGGTCGCGCAGCGACGTCGCGGCTTCCTGAACCTGCAGCGGCGGGAGGTCGTCGTCGTCCGACGCGCCGCTCGAGCGGCCGAACTCGTCGAGATTCCATTGCGGGCCGTCGCCGGCGTCGCCCGAGGCGTAGCCGTCGTATTCGTCGGCAGCGGCCGGCTCGTCGCGCTCGGCGCGATCGCCCGACTGGCTGCTGCCGTTCACGGCGCCCGGCTCGGCGTTCTGGCCGGCAGGCGTCTGCGCGATCAGCGACCCGTCCGCCGCGACACGCAGCGGGCTCGCGATCCATTCGTCATCGTTCTCGAGCAGCGGATTCTGCGCGACGGCCATCGCGACTTCCTGCTGCAGTTCGAGCGTCGACAGCTGCAGGAGCCGGATCGACTGCTGCAGTTGCGGTGTCAGTGCCAGGTGTTGCGACAGGCGGAGTTGAAGGCTGGCTTTCATGGCAGAGAGGGAGTCATACCGGCAGTTTGCCACGACCCAAGCGCCTTGAGCCATCCGCGATTACGCGCGGCGCGGCGCATGGCCGCAGGCAGGGCCGCCTTGCGGGGCATGCGGGCGCGCCCCCGCGCGGCGACGCCGGCGCCCGGGGCGGCCAGCCAACGGAGGCGTTACATGCGGAAGTGTTCGCCGAGGTACACGCGGCGCACGCTTTCGTTTTCGATGATTTCGCTCGGCGCGCCGGCGGCGAGCACCGAACCGTCGCTGATGATGTATGCGTGGTCGCAGATGCCGAGCGTTTCGCGGACGTTGTGATCGGTAATCAACACGCCGATGTTGCGCTGCTTCAGGAACTTGACGATCTTCTGGATCTCGAGCACCGCGATCGGGTCGACGCCGGCGAACGGCTCGTCGAGCAGGATGAAGTTCGGGTTGGTCGCCAGCGCCCGCGCGATTTCGACGCGACGGCGTTCGCCGCCCGACAGCGACAGCGCCGGGTTCTCGCGCAGGTGGCCGATCTGCAGCTCGTCGAGCAGCGCCTCGGTGCGCGATGCGATTGCGTCCTTCGACAGCCGCTTGCCGTCTTCGCCGTGCTGAAGTTCGAGCACCGCGCGGATGTTTTCCTCGACGGTCAGCTTGCGGAACACCGACGCTTCCTGCGGCAGGTACGACAGGCCGAGCGACGCACGCTTGTGGATCGGCAACAGGCTGATCGAGCTGCCGTTCAGCGAGATCTCGCCCGCATCGGTCGGCACGAGGCCGACGATCATGTAGAACGACGTCGTCTTGCCGGCGCCGTTCGGGCCGAGCAGGCCGACGACTTCGCCGCTCTTCACGTCGAGCGACACGTCCTTGACGACCGTGCGCGAGCCGTAGCGCTTCTTCAGATTGCGGACGACGAGCGAGCTGGTCGTGCCGGCCGGCTGGCGGTTCGGGAGCGCGTTCATTGGCCCGGCGCTCCCTGGATCGTGGTCGACGGCGACAGTTTCGCCGGCGCGCCGTTCAGCGGCCCGGGGCCGCCGTTCTTCGGCGACAGCATCGCGCGCACGCGGCCGTTCGGGTTGCCCGGCGCGGCGACGTCCTTGCCGCCCTTCGCGGTGTAGAAGTCGCGCTGGCCGTCGTACGTGATCACGCTGCCGTGCACGGTGTCGGCGACCGTCGACGTGCCCTGCAGGCGGCGCACGGTCGCGGCGGTCGTCAGCGTCGTCAGGTCCTGCTTGCCGTCGTAGTCGATGCGCTCGGCGTCGCCGTCGATGTATTCGTCGAGACCTTCGCGCTTCTGGCGGAACGTCGCGTGCTTCTTGCCGCTGCCGAACGACGTCGCGTACTGATAGCCTTCGGGATCCTGGCGCACTTCGACGCGGTCGCCCTTGATGATGATCGTGCCTTTCGTGATCACGACGTTGCCGGTCGCGACCGTCACCTGCTTCAGGTCGTCATAGGTCAGGTTGTCCGCCTCGACGTTGATCGGCTTGTTCTGGTCGGCCTTCTCGGCATGGGCGAGCGGCGCCAGCCCGACGAGCGGGAGCGCCACGAGCGTCGCGGCGAGCGCGGCGCGGACGGCGCGCGCAGCGCCGCCGGAATTCTGTCGAGGGAACGGTTCGTTCATGCAGTCACGTGAGGGATGCGTCACCTGGATTGACCTTTCGAGCCGCCGGACGTGTCCGCCGCGGCGATCGTGCCGCGCACGTTGCCGTAAAGCTCGATGACCCGGGTGACGTTGTTGTACTTCATGCCGTCGGTCGCGTTGACGAGCGACAGGCCGCGCTGAAGTTTAACCGGCTTTTCGGTCTGGATCACATCGTCATTGACGAAGATCCGGAAATGCTGGGAATCGGCCTGCATCTGCGGATCGCCGCCGCCGGCCACGCGCAGGATGCGCGCGTCGTCGTACAAATCGACGATCGACACGTCGCCGTTGACGGTGCCGCGCTTCGCGGTGGTCGTCACGACCGGCTTGCCGGGCTGGAACGCGCGCATGGCCGGATCGGTCAGGTCGCTGTTTTCGGTGTCTTCGTAATGGATCAGCTTCGCGGCCGTCAGCCGGTACTGCGTCGTGCCCGTCTGGTCGAGCTCGGTGACCGAGAAGTTGTCCGCGAAATAGTCGGGCGTGTGGCGCTTCGGCTGCACGGTGCCCTCGCCGGGCGGCGGCAGCGTCGCCTGCAGCAGCCACCACGTGATCCCCGCGAGCGCGGCGACCGCGACGAGCGGCAGCAACTGGGTCCAGCGGAAATGCGTGTTCATCCGTCAGGCTCCGCAGGCAGCCGCGAGCAGCGCGTCGTAGCGGCGCTGCGCGCGCAGGATCGCGTCGCAGACTTCGCGCACCGCGCCATGGCCGCCGCGGGCCTCGGCCACCCAGTGCGCGCGGGCGATCACCTCGGGATGCGCGTTGGCCGGTGCCGTCGCGAAGCCGCAGCGGAGCATCACCGGCAGGTCGGGCCAGTCGTCGCCCATGTAGCCGCAGGCGTCGGCGGTGATGCCGAGCGACGCGATCAGGTCGCCGAACACGGCGAGCTTGTCCTCGACGCCCTGGAACAGATGCGCGATCTTCATTTCCTTCGCGCGCGCCGCGACGATGTCCGAGCGGCGGCCGGTGATGATCGCGGTTGCGATGCCGGCTTCGCCGAGCAGCTTCACGCCGTGGCCGTCGAGCGAATTGAACGACTTCATCGCGTCGCCGGCGGCGGTAAACAGCAGGCCGCCGTCGGTCAGCACGCCGTCGACGTCGAAAATCATCAGCTTCACGCGGCTCGCGCGTTCGGCCGCAGTCAACGCTGCGCTCATCAGATCACCTTCTTCGAAAACAGGTCGTGCATGTTCAGCGCGCCGATCAGCACGCCGTCGGCATCGACCACCAGCATCTGGTTGATCCGGTGGCGCTCCATCAGTTCCACGGCTTCGACCGCGAGGTGGTCGGGGCCGATCGTGCGCGGTTCGCGCGTCATCACGTCGACGATCGGCAGCGTGCGGAAATCGCCGTCGCGCGCGAGCACGCGGCGCAGGTCGCCGTCGGTGAAGATGCCGGCCACGCGGCCGTCGGCGCCGACCACGGCGGTCATGCCCAGCCGCTTCGCGGTGATCTGGAACAGCGCGTCCGACAGCGTTGCGTCGAGCCCGACGCGCGGAATGTCGTCGCCCGAGCGCATCACGTCGCGCACATGGGTGAGCAGGCGCCGGCCGAGCGCGCCGCCCGGGTGCGAGCGCGCGAAATCCTCGGAGCCGAAGCCGCGCGCGTCGAGCACCGCGACGGCGAGCGCGTCGCCGAGCGCGAGCGCGGCGGTCGTGCTCGCGGTGGGAGCGAGGTTCAGCGGGCAGGCTTCCTTCGAGACCGCGGCGTTCAGGTTCACGTCGGCGAGCGTGCCGAGGCTCGATTCCGCACGGCCCGTGATCGCGATCAGCTTCGCGCCGATCCGCTTTACGAGCGGCAGGATCGCGACGAGCTCTTCCGACTCGCCGGAATACGAGATGCCGATGAAGACGTCGTCCGACGTGACCATGCCGAGGTCGCCGTGGCTGGCCTCGGCCGGGTGGACGAAGAAGGCCGGCGTGCCGGTGCTCGCGAGCGTGGCCGCGATCTTGCGGGCGATATGCCCCGATTTGCCGATGCCGGAGACCACGACGCGGCCGCGGCAGCCGAGCAGCAGCGCGACGGCCTGGACGAAGTCGCCGTCGAGCTGGTCGCGCAGCGCGCGCACGGCGTCCGCCTCGATGTCGAGCACGTCGCGGGCGAGCGCGAGCGCCCGGTCATCATTGATTTTCGCTATCATGCGCGGAGTATAGCAAAGGCGTTTGTTCGCCGCGCCGCGCCTTCGGACTTGTCCGATGTCGCTTGCCCACCGCCACCACCCGCGCCCGCATTGCCGTGGCACCGACGAACGAGGACGCTTCGCCCGTGATTTCCCCGCTCGAAATGACCCTGCTGCTGCTGCTGGCCTCGGTGGTGGGCGTCGTCGTATTTCGCTCGTTGAACCTGCCGCCGATGCTCGGCTACCTGACCGTCGGCATCCTGGTCGGCCCGCACGCGTTCGGCGTCGCCGCGGATCTGGAGCGGGCCGAGCATCTCGCGGAATTCGGCGTCGTGTTCCTGATGTTCTCGATCGGCCTCGAATTCTCGCTCGCGAAGCTGAGGGCGATGCAGCGGCTCGTGTTCGGGCTCGGGCTGCTGCAGGTAGTCGCCACGCTCGTGCTCGCGCTCGCGCTGGGCCTGCTGTTCGAGCGCTGGGTACACATCACGTGGCAGGGCTGCATCGCGCTCGGCGGCGCGCTCGCGATGTCTTCGACGGCGATCGTGTCGAAGATGCTCGCCGAGCGGCTCGAGATCGAGACCGAGCACGGCCGCAACATCTTCGGCGTGCTGCTGTTCCAGGATCTGGCCGTGGTGCCGCTGCTGATCGTGATCGCCGCGTTCGGCGCCGAGTCGTCGAAGGATCTCGCGCTCACGCTCGGTTTCGCGGCGGTCAAGATCGTGATCGCGCTGGCGCTGCTGCTGATCGTCGGGCAGCGTTTCATGACGCGCTGGCTCAACGTCGTCGCGCGGCGCCGCTCGCAGGAGCTGTTCGTGCTGAACCTGCTGCTCGTCACGCTCGGCGCCGCGTTCATCACCGACCGCTTCGGGCTGTCGCTCGCGCTCGGCGCGTTCATCGCGGGGATGCTGATCTCCGAGACGCCGTTCCGCCATCAGGTGGAAGAGGACATCAAGCCGTTCCGCGACGTGCTGCTCGGCCTGTTCTTCGTGACGACGGGGATGCTGCTCGACCCGCGCGTGATCTGGGAGCATCCGCTGATCGTGCTCGGCTTCTTCGTCGGGCAGATCCTGTTCAAGGCGACGATGATCGCGGGGCTCGCGCGGCTGTTCGGCGCGACGCCGGGCGTCGCGATGCGCACCGGCATCGGCCTCGCGCAGGCCGGCGAATTCGGCTTCGTGCTGCTGAACCTGATCCTCGACCGGCATCTCGTCGATTCGACGCTGCTGCAGGCGATCCTCGCGTCGATGCTGCTGTCGATGCTCGCCGCGCCGTTCCTGATCCAGAACGCCGACCGGATCGTGATGCGGCTGTCGTCGACGGAATGGATGCAGCAGTCGCTGCAGATGACGCGGATCGCGACGCAAAGCCTCAAGCAGCGCGGCCACGTGATCATCTGCGGCTACGGTCGCGCGGGGCAGAACCTGGCACGCATGCTCGAGCAGGAAGGCATTTCGTACGTCGCGCTGGACCTCGATCCCGATCGCGTGAGCGCGGCGGCGACGGCCGGCGAATCGGTCGTGTTCGGTGACGCCGCGCGCCGCGAGTCGTTGCTCGCGGCCGGCATTCATCGCGCGGCGGCCGTCGCGATCACGTACGCAAATACGCCGTCGGCGCTGCGCGTGCTGCATCACGTGCACGAACTGGAGCCGACGCTGCCGGCGATCGTGCGCACGGTCGACGACGCCGATCTCGAGAAGCTGCTGGCGGCCGGCGCGACCGAGGTGATTCCGGAGATCGTCGAGGGCAGCCTGATGCTCGCGTCGCACACGCTGGTGCTGGTCGGCGTGCCGATGCGCAAGGTCGTGCGGCGCGTCGAGGAGATGCGCGACGAGCGCTACAGCCTGCTGCGCGGCTATTTCCACGGCGCGGACGATGCGGACGACGACGATCACGAGCAGGTGCGGCTACAATCGGTGCCGGTCGATGCGCGCGCGGACGCGGTCGGGCGCTCGCTGGAGGAGCTCGGGCTGTATGCGCTCGGGCTGGAAGTCACGGCGATCCGCCGGCACGGCATCCGCGGCGTCGAACCCGATCCGCAGACCAAGCTGCGCGCAAGCGACATCGTCGTGCTGCGCGGGCTTCCCGAAGCGCTCGCGCTCGCGGAGGAGCGGCTGTCGCGGCATCGGCGCGAGCCGCCGGCCGCAGTCGCGTGAGTCGCGATTCGATAACCTGACCCGTATTTACTCGAAACGGTGCCCGATCTTCGCGCACCGTTTTTTTCGGAGAGTTTCATGCCGCATTCGTCGTCGGGCGCACCGCTCGATCCGGTCGCCTTCATTCACAGCCAGATCCGCACCGTGCCCGACTGGCCGCAGCCGGGCGTGATGTTCCGCGACATCACGACGCTGCTGCAGAGCCCGAAGGCGCTGCGCATCCTCGTCGACCTGTTCGTCGAACGCTATGTCGATGCGAAGCTCGACTACGTCGCGGGGCTCGATGCGCGCGGCTTCATCATCGCGCCGATCGTCGCGTACGAATTGAGCGTCGGCTTCGTGCCGATCCGCAAGGTCGGCAAGCTGCCGTACAAGACGCGCTCGGAGTCGTACGACCTCGAATACGGCAGCGCGACCGTCGAGATCCACGAAGACGCGTGCCGCCCCGGCGACCGCGTGATTATCATGGACGACCTGATCGCGACCGGCGGCACGATGATGGCGGGGCGCAACCTGCTGCAGCGGCTCGGCGCGGTCGTCGTCGAAGGCGCGGCGATCATCGATCTGCCGGATCTCGGCGGCTCGACGCTGCTGCGCGACGCGGGGCTGCCCGTCTATACCGTCACCGAATTCGCCGGCCACTGAACCCACCGAACCATTGGACGCCGGCCCACGCCGCGAGGTCAAGATGCCCAACTTCATGCTGTTTCTCGCCACGTCGATCGCGATCACGTTCGCGCCGGGGCCCGACAACCTGCAGGTGCTCGCGCGCGGCATCTCGCAGGGCCGTGCGGCCGGCTTCGTCGCCGCGCTCGGCTTCACGGCCGGGATCCTGTTCCATACGACGCTCGCGGCGCTCGGCGTCGCGGCCGTGCTGCGCTCGTCGCCGGTCGCGTTCCAGACGCTGAAGCTCGCGGGCGCCGCGTACCTCGTGTGGATCGGCATCAAGGCGTTGCGCAGCCAGGGTCTCGCGAACGCGCACGAGCGGCCGCCGCAGCCGCTTGGCGCGATCTTCCGGCAGAGCGTGATCGGCAACCTGATGAACCCGAAGGTCACGCTGTTCTTCGTCGTGTTCCTGCCGCAGTTCGTCGATCCGCACGGTGTGCAGGGCGTGACGCTGCAGATGTTCGAGCTCGGCGCACTGTTCATGCTGCAGACGGCCGTGGTGTTCTCGCTGTTCGGCGTCGGCGCGGGCGCGATCGGCACATGGCTGAAGCGTCGCCCGAAGGCCGGCGTGTGGCTCGACCGGATCGCCGGCGCGACCTTCATCGCGATCGGCATCCGGGTCGCACTGAAGGATTGAGCCGATGACCTTTCCGTGCATCGCGGCCGCGCGCCGCTTCGATCCGGCCGCGCACCTGCGTTTCGAGATCGCCGGCGAGCAGGTCGGCTGGGTGCGCCGCCAGGACGTCGCGAAGCTCGCGCGCTGGCCCGACGTGTTCGAGCTGACCGACGCGCGCGTCGTGCTGTCGGCGCGTTACGACACGGTCGACGCGCGCAGCATGGCGCTCGCGAGCGCGATCGGCGCGCTGGCGGCCGAAGGCGCGATTCCGGGCTGGCGCGACGAGATCTACGCGATCCGCAACCGCTTCGACGATCCGCCGCTCGCGTATATCGAACGCGCCGCATCGCGCTTCTTCGGCACGCAGACCTATGCGGTGCATCTGAACGGCATCGTAGAATATGCGGTTGCGCCGGGCGAGCCGGCCGTGCCGCGGATGTGGCTCGGCCGGCGCAGCGCGACCAAGGCCACCGATCCCGGCATGCTCGACAACGTCGTCGCGGGCGGCATCGGCTGGGGCCTGGGCGTTCACGAGACGCTCGCGAAGGAATGCTGGGAAGAGGCCGGCATGCCGGCCGAGCTGGCGGCGCGCGCGATCGCGGGCCGCGCGGTGCAGGTGCTGTGCTCGCTGCCGGAAGGCACGCAGTCCGAACTGATCTTCGTGTACGACCTGCCGCTGCCGCGCGACTTCGCGCCGCACAACCAGGACGGCGAAGTGGCCGAGCACCTGCTGGCCGGCGTGCCCGAGGTGATCGGCTGGCTGCGCGAAGGCCGCGCGACGATGGATGCGAGCCTCGCGATGCTCGACACGCTGCTGCGCCATCGCTGGCTTTCGGCGGCCGACGCGGCGGGCATCGACGCGCTGTTCGCGCCGGCCGCGTGACGCGCGGCATGCCGGCGCGGGCCGGGGCCCGGGCGCGGCCGAACGAACGGCCCATTTGACGAATACCGAAACGAAGGGAGTAGCGGTCATGTCGACCGATCACAGCTTTATCTTGAAACTGTCGTGCCCCGACCGGCACGGCATCGTCCACGCGGTCTCGGGCTTCCTGTTCGAGCGCGCCAACAACATCCTCGATTCGGCGCAGTTCGGCGACAGCCGCACCGGCGAGTTCTTCATGCGCGTGCACTTCGTGCAGGACGGCGACGGCGCGGATGCCGCGGCGGCGCTCGACACGCTTCGCCAGGAATTCGCGCCGCTCGCCGAGCAGTTCGCGATGCGCTGGGAGATGCACGACGCGGCCGTGAAGCCGCGCGTCGTGATCATGGTCTCGAAGATCGGCCACTGCCTGAACGACCTGCTGTTCCGCTACCGCACCGGCCAGCTGCCGATCGAGATCCCGGCGATCGTGTCGAACCACAAGGAGTTCTACCAGCTCGCCGCGAGCTACAACATCCCGTTCCATCACTTTCCGCTCGTCGGCGGCTCGTCCGATGCGGCGAAGGCCGCGCAGGAAGCGCGCGTGCTCGAAGTGATCGACGAGCACCAGGCCGACCTCGTCGTGCTCGCGCGCTACATGCAGATCCTGTCGCCGAACATGTGCGAGCAGCTCGCCGGCCGGGCGATCAACATCCACCATTCGTTCCTGCCGAGCTTCAAGGGCGCGAAGCCGTACTACCAGGCGTTCGACCGCGGCGTGAAGCTGATCGGCGCGACCGCGCACTACGTGACGACCGACCTCGACGAAGGCCCGATCATCGAGCAGGAAGTCGAGCGGGTCGACCACAGCATGACGCCCGACCAGCTCACCGCGATCGGCCGCGACGTCGAGTGCGTGACGCTCGCGCGCGCGGTGAAGTGGCACGTCGAGCACCGGATCGTGCTGAACGGGACGAAGACGGTCGTGTTCCGCTGACCGGCCGTTGCCGCAAACGAAAACGCCGCGCTCTTCACGAGACGCGGCGTTTTTTTATCGAGTGATCGGTGACTCGGCCTGCGCGGCCGTCAGATCAGCCGCAGCATGTACAGCTCGCGCTTCAGATACGCATAGAAGATCGGCGCGGCGATCACGCCCGGCAGCCCGAATGCGGCTTCCATGATCAGCATCGCGAGCAGCAGCTCCCATGCGCGCGACTCGATCTGGCCGCCGATGATCTTCGCGTTCAGGAAGTACTCGAACTTGTGGATCACGACGAGGAACGCGAGCGACGCGATCGCGGTGCCCATGCTGACCGACAGCGACACCGCGACGATCAGCGTGTTCGAGATCAGGTTGCCGATCACCGGCAGCAGGCCGACGATGAACGTGACGAGCACGAGCGTCTTCGACAGCGGCAGCCGCTGGTGGAAGATCGGCAGCGCGACGAGCAGGTAGATGCCGGTGAAGATCGCGTTGATCGCCGAGATCTTGATCTGCGCGAACACGATCCGGCGGAACGATTCGGCGAAGCGCGACACGCGCGTGACGAGCGCGGTCGACAGCGGCCGGCGCACCTTGCCGTGCTCGACGCCGATCGCGATCATCGCGCCGATGATCATCCCGAACAGCACGTGGCCGAAGCCGCGCGCGACGCTCTTGCCGCCTTGCTGGAGCTGGTCCATGTGCGAATGCATCAGCAGCGCCGCCTTGGCCTTCATCTGTTCGACGTCGACCGGCAGCACGTTTGCGATCCAGGACGGCGTGCGGGCGCGGGTCTGCTCGACGATCTGCATCAGCTGGTCGAGCAGGCTCTGCAGGTTCGGCACCGTGTGCTCGAAGTGCTCGATGATGCCGATCGTCAGGCCCGTGAGGCCGCCGACGATCGCCACCGACAGCAGCACGACGGCGACCCAGCGCGCGCGCATGCTCGTGGTGTGGCGTTCGACCACCGGCGCGATCGTGTGGATCAGTTGATAGACCAGCATGCCGGCCAGCAGCCCGCCCAGCAGCTTGAGCTCGATGACGAGCACCATCGCGACGAGGGCGAACAGGTAGCTGCCGATCTCGATCGCCGACAGCTTCGGCAGGCTGAAGTCGCTCGTCAGCCGCACGCTGCGCAGGTGCGGCTCGCGGTTCTGCGCGTCGCGCGACTCTTGTTGCTTCTCCATCATGGATTCCTGTCGTTCGGGTGTCGTGCCGCGCGGTGGGCGGCAGGACGGTGGCCGCCCGGCGCCGCACCGGATTGGTGCGGATGGCGAACCTTACGACCGTAAAGTATAGCTGCCATTATGGTCCGCCACGGGGCTGTTTGGCTCGTGGTGTATACGCAGAAGGGAAAACCGCAGAAGGGAAAACGAGGAGGCCGGCGCCGCCGCGGGCGCCGGGCGCGCGCGGCCGGCAGCCGCGCGCGGGAACGGAAAGTGTGTCAGCCGGCCGCCGCCTTGCGGGTCGGGCGCTTGAGCAGCGGCGCCAGATACTTGCCGGTGAAGCTTGCCTTGGTCTTCGCGACCTGCTCGGGCGTGCCCTGCGCGATGATCTGCCCGCCGCCGGCACCGCCTTCGGGCCCGAGGTCGATCACCCAGTCGGCCGTCTTGATCACGTCGAGGTTGTGCTCGATGATCACGACGGTGTTGCCCTGGTCGCGCAGCCGGTGGATCACTTCGAGCAGCAGCGCGATGTCGTGGAAGTGCAGGCCGGTGGTCGGCTCGTCGAGGATGTACAGCGTGCGGCCCGTGTCGCGCTTCGACAGCTCCAGCGACAGCTTCACGCGCTGCGCCTCGCCGCCCGACAGCGTCGTGGCCGACTGGCCGAGGCGGATGTAGCCGAGGCCGACGTCGAGCAGCGTCTTCAGCTTGCGCGCGATGACCGGCACCGCGCTGAAGAATTCGTACGCATGCTCGACCGTCATGTCGAGCACTTCGCTGATGTTCTTGCCCTTGTACTGCACTTCGAGCGTCTCACGGTTGTAGCGCTTGCCGTGGCACACGTCGCACGGCACGTAGACGTCCGGCAGGAAGTGCATCTCGACCTTCAGCACGCCGTCGCCCTGGCACGACTCGCAGCGGCCGCCCTTCACGTTGAACGAGAAGCGGCCCGGATCGTAGCCGCGCTCCTTCGCGGTCGGCACACCCGAGAACAGCTCGCGGATCGGCGTGAACAGGCCCGTATAGGTGGCCGGGTTCGAGCGCGGCGTGCGGCCGATCGGCGACTGGTCGACGTTGATCACCTTGTCGAAGTGCTCGAGGCCCTCGATCGCCTCGTGCGGCGCCGGCTCCGCCGACGAGCCGTACAGGTGGCGCGCGACCGCGTGGTACAGCGTGTCGTTGATCAGCGTCGACTTGCCGGAACCCGACACGCCGGTGATGCAGGTCAACAGGCCGACCGGCAGCTCGAGATCGACGTGCTTCAGGTTGTTGCCGTGCGCGTCGACGATGCGCAGCATCCGCTCCGGATCGGGCGCGATGCGCTCGTCCGGGTACTCGATCGTGCGCTTGCCGACCAGATACTGGCCCGTCAGCGACTGCGGGTTCGCCTGCACCTGCTTCGGCGTGCCTTCGGCGACCACCACGCCGCCGTGCTCGCCCGCGCCGGGGCCCATGTCGACGACGTAGTCGGCCGTGCGGATCATGTCCTCGTCGTGCTCGACGACGATCACCGAGTTGCCGAGGTCGCGCAGATGCTTGAGCGTCGCGATCAGGCGGTCGTTGTCGCGCTGGTGCAGGCCGATCGACGGCTCGTCGAGCACGTACATCACGCCGGTCAGGCCCGAGCCGATCTGCGATGCCAGCCGGATCCGCTGCGCCTCGCCGCCGGACAGCGTCTCGGCGCTGCGCTCGAGCGACAGGTAGTCGAGGCCGACGTTGTTCAGGAAGGTCAGGCGCGCGACGATTTCCTTGATCACCTTGTCGGCGATCTCGCGCTTCGCGCCGTCGAGCGACAGGCCGTCGAAATAGCCGAGCGCATCGCGCAGCGGCCAGCTGCTGATCTCATAGATGCCGCGCGCGTAGTCGCCGGTGCCGACCCGCACGTGGCGCGCCTCGCGGCGCAGCCGCGTGCCGTCGCACGACGGGCACGGCTGGTTGTTCTGGTATTTCGCGAGTTCCTCGCGTACGGCGACCGAATCGGTTTCGCGATAGCGGCGCTCGAGGTTCGGGATGATCCCTTCGAACACGTGCTCGCGGATCGTCGTGCGGCCGCGCTCGTTGATATACGAGAACGGGATCGTCTGCTTGCCCGAGCCGAACAGCAGCACCTTGCGGATCTTCTCCGGCAGGTCTTCGAATGCGGCGTCGATGTCGAATTCGTAGAACGCCGCCAAGCTCTGCAGCATCTGGAAGTAGAACTGGTTGCGGCGATCCCAGCCTTTCACGGCGCCGGCCGCGAGCGACAGCGACGGGTGCGCGACGACCCGCTTCGGATCGAAGAACGTGATCTGGCCAAGGCCGTCGCATTCCGGGCACGCGCCCATCGGGTTGTTGAACGAGAACAGGCGCGGCTCGAGCTCCTGCAGCGAGTACGAGCAGATCGGGCACGCGAACTTCGAGCTGAACAGGTGCTCGCGGTCGGTGTCCATCTCCAGCGCGATCGCGCGGCCGTCGGCGAGGCGCAGCGCGGTCTCGAACGATTCGGCGAGGCGCTGCTTCATGTCCGGGCGCACCTTCAGGCGGTCGACGACGACGTCGATCGTGTGCTTGTCGTTCTTCTTGAGCTTCGGCAGCGACTCGACCTCGAAGATCTTCGCGACACCCTCGTTCGCCGTGCCGCCGCCCGAGCGCACGCGAAAGCGGACGAAACCCTGCGCCTGCATGTCCTCGAACAGCTCGGCGTGCTCGCCCTTGCGGTTCGCGACGACGGGTGCGAGGATCATCAGCTTGGTTTCCTCGGGCAGCGCAAGCGCCGCGTCGACCATCTGCGACACGCTCTGCGCCTCGAGCGGGATGTCGTGGTCCGGGCAATACGGCGTGCCGACACGTGCGAACAAAAGTCGCAGGTAGTCGTGGATTTCGGTGACCGTGCCGACGGTCGAACGCGGGTTGTGGGACGTCGCCTTCTGCTCGATCGAGATCGCGGGCGACAACCCCTCGATCAGGTCGACGTCGGGTTTCTCCATCAACTGCAGGAACTGGCGGGCGTACGCGGACAGGCTTTCGACGTAGCGGCGCTGGCCTTCGGCATAAAGGGTGTCGAACGCGAGCGACGACTTGCCCGACCCGGACAACCCGGTAATCACGACCAGCTTGTGGCGCGGCAGGTCGAGATTGACGTTTTTCAGGTTGTGGGTGCGTGCCCCACGGATACGGATCTGTTCCATGAACCTGGCGAAAATGGAGGGAACCAAACCTGCTACTATAACGGCTTTTCGAGGCCGTCGTTGGGGGCCCCCAGCCTTTGCAGCAGCTGGCAGCAAGGCGATTCCACGCCAGGGAAGCGGCTGCGCCGCACGGCTCGAGGCGGCCCGCAGGCAGCCTGCGTGACGGCCCGGAAAGTGGTCCCGGAACGTGCCCGCCAGGCCTGCCGGGCCAGTGGCCCTGATCTTCCGCCGCCCGCCGCCGGGCGGACATTCCGATCATTCGAAATTCATTCCCGATGTCCAATCCGTCCGCCACGTCTTCCCGCATGAGCGCGCCCGAACTGCGCGCGACCACGTCGCTCGCGGCGATCTTCGCGCTGCGCATGCTCGGCCTGTTCATGATCATGCCGGTGTTCTCGGTCTACGCGAAAACCATCCCGGGCGGCGACAACGTGCTGCTCGTCGGCATCGCACTCGGGGCCTACGGCGTCACGCAGTCGCTGCTCTACATCTTCTACGGGTGGGCGTCGGACAAGTTCGGCCGCAAGCCCGTGATCGCCACCGGCCTCCTGATCTTCGCGCTCGGCAGCTTCGTCGCCGCGTTCGCGCACGACATCACGTGGATCATCGTCGGCCGCGTGATCCAGGGCATGGGCGCCGTGTCGTCCGCGGTGCTCGCGTTCATTGCCGACCTGACTTCCGAGCAGAACCGCACGAAGGCGATGGCGATGGTCGGCGGCTCGATCGGCGTGTCGTTCGCGGTCGCGATCGTCGGCGCGCCGATCGTATTCCACTGGGTCGGGATGAGCGGTCTGTTCGCGATCGTCGGCGTGCTGTCGATCCTCGCGATCGGCGTCGTGATGTGGATCGTGCCGGATGCGGCGAAGCCCGTGCACGTGCCGGCGCCGTTCGGCGAGGTGCTGCACAACGGCGAACTGCTGCGCCTGAATTTCGGCGTGCTCGTGCTGCATGCGACGCAGACTGCGCTGTTTCTCGTCGTGCCGCGCCTGCTCGTCGACGGCGGGCTGCCGGTCGCCGCGCACTGGAAGGTCTACCTGCCGGTGATGGGGCTCGCGTTCGTGATGATGGTCCCGGCGATCATCGTCGCGGAAAAACGGGGCAAGATGAAGCCGGTGCTGCTCGGCGGCATTCTGGCTATCCTGATCGGCCAATTGTTGCTCGGCAGCGCACCGCATACCATCCTGATTGTGGCGGCGATTCTTTTCGTGTACTTCCTCGGCTTCAACATCCTGGAAGCATCGCAGCCGTCGCTCGTGTCGAAGCTCGCGCCGGGTTCGCGCAAGGGCGCGGCCACGGGCGTCTACAACACCACGCAATCGATCGGGCTCGCGCTCGGCGGCATCGTGGGCGGCTGGCTGCTGAAGCACGGCGGCGCGAACACCGTCTTCTATGCATGCTCGGGGCTCGTGGCGGCGTGGCTTATAATCGCGGCCAGCATGAAAGCGCCGCCGCGCAAGGCCTGAACCTTTTTTCGGGCAGGCACCGGCGGCGCTCGCCGGCTTGCCCGGCGGGCCGCCGCGACGACATTCGCGGGCGGCCCGGCATCGAATCTACTGGAGAAACACATGGCATCCGTCAACAAGGTCATCCTCGTCGGCAACCTCGGCGCCGATCCTGAAGTCCGTTACCTGCCGAGCGGCGACGCGGTTGCGAACATCCGCCTCGCGACGACCGACCGCTACAAGGACAAGGCGAGCGGCGATTTCAAGGAAATGACCGAGTGGCACCGCGTCGCGTTTTTCGGCCGTCTCGCCGAAATCGTCAGCGAATACCTGAAGAAGGGTTCGTCGGTCTATATCGAAGGCCGTATCCGCACGCGCAAGTGGCAGGGCCAGGACGGCCAGGATCGCTATTCGACCGAAATCGTCGCCGACCAGATGCAGATGCTGGGCGGCCGCGGCGGTTCGGGCGGCGGCGGTGGCGGCGGTGACGAAGGCGGTTACGGCGGCGGCTACGGTGGTGGCGGCGGCGGTCGCGGCGGCGAGCAGATGGAACGCGGCGGTGGCGGCGGCCGTGCCGGCGGTGCGCCGCGCGGCGGTGCAGGCGGCGCTCAGAGCCGTCCGAGCGCGCCGGCAGGCGGCGGTTTCGACGAGATGGACGACGATATTCCGTTCTGACGGCACGTCGCCATCCCGCACCGGAATGGGCCCGAATGTCCGAGTCAAGCCAGTCGCTTGGCACGGACCTTCGGGTCTTTTTTCGTTTACGCTCCACGCCCCGGAGGCCGATCGTGGCTGATGCGCTACCCGACCTCATCGCGCCGCGGCTCGACGTGCTGTTCTGCGGGCTCAACCCCGGCATGACCGCCGCCGCGACAGGGCATCACTTCGCGGGCAGGAACAACCGCTTCTGGCGCGTGCTGCATCTTGCCGGCTTCACCCCGGACGAAATCGCGCCGACGGACGACCGGACGATCCTCGCGTACGGATGCGGGCTGACCGCGGTGGTGCCGCGGCCGACCGCGAGCGCCGATCAGTTGTCGCACGCGGAATTCGTCGCGCAGGCGGCCGTCTTCGAGCAGAAGATCGTGCATTACGCGCCGCGCTTCGTCGCGTTCCTGGGCAAGGCGGCTTACGCCGCGCTCTCCGGGCAACGCGAGATCGCATGGGGCAGGCAGGCCGAGCGCATGCAGCACGCGGTCGTGTGGATCCTGCCGAACCCGAGCGGCAGGAACCGCGCATTCGGCATCGACGAACTGGTCGACGCGTATCGCCAGCTACGAGAAGCGGCGCACGCCGGTTCCGGCCGCCAGCAGCGCGGGGCGTCCGATGCCGCGCAATAAGCCCGTGCCTGACTGGCCCGGCACGCTGCTGCCGCGCTCGTTCTTCGATCGCGCGGCCCCCGAAGTCGCGCCGCAATTGCTGAACAAGATACTCGCAGCGGCGGACGGCCGCGCCGGCCGGATCGTCGAAGTGGAGGCCTACGCGGGTGCGATCGATCCTGCCGCGCATACCTACCGAGGCAAAACGCCGCGCAATGCGACGATGTTCGGGCCACCCGGGCACATGTACGTCTATTTCACCTATGGCATGCACTGGTGCTGCAATTGCGTGTGCGGCCCGCAAGGCACCGGCACGGGCGTGTTGATTCGTGCGCTGGAACCGTTGCACGGGCTCGAACGGATGCGCGCGGCGCGGCCGCCGCTGACGCGCGATCGCGATCTGTGCCGGGGGCCCGCACGGTTGACCCAGGCACTCGGTATCACGGGCGCGCAGGACGGCGTCGATCTGGTCGCCGGGCTTGAAGGTTTCGCGATCGTGGACGACGGCATGGCGCCGCCCGCGAACCTGGCGGGCGGGCCGCGCGTCGGCATTCGCGTCGGCCAGGACCTCCCGTGGCGATGGAGCGTGCCCGGCAATCGTCACGTGTCGGGACCCGTGCCCACTATCTGATGCATGTCACGCGGCCGCCACGATTGTCCGGCTAAGCTCATCGTTTCGACGTATCGATCGAAGGAGACACCATGCGGCGGGTCGTGTTCAACCAGAAGGGCGGTGTGGGCAAGTCGACGATCGTCTGCAACCTGGCGGCGATCAGCGCGAGCGAAGGACTGCGCACGCTCGTCATCGACCTCGATGCGCAGGCGAATTCCACGCGCTACCTGCTCGGCGAGCGCGCGAGCGACGCCCGCCCCGGCGCAGCGGAATTCTTCGAGACTGCGCTGACGTTCAACTTCCGGCCGGTCGACGTCGCATCGTTCATCCATCCGACGCCGTTCGACGGGCTCGACGTGATGCCCGCGCATCCGGATCTCGACACGCTGCACGGCAAGCTCGAGTCGCGCTACAAGATCTACAAGCTGCGCGATGCGCTCAACGAGCTCGACGCCTACGATGCCGTCTACATCGACACGCCGCCCGCGCTGAACTTCTACACGCGCTCGGCGCTGATCGCGGTCGAACGCTGCCTGATTCCGTTCGACTGCGACGACTTCTCGCGCCGCGCGCTGTACACGCTGCTCGAAAACGTGAAGGAAATCCAGCAGGACCACAACGCGGCGCTGGAGGTCGAAGGAATCGTCATCAATCAGTTCCAGCCGCGCGCGAGCCTGCCGCAGCGCCTGGTCGACGAACTCGTCGAGGAGGGGCTGCCGGTGCTGGCGTCGCGGCTGTCGGCATCGGTGAAGATTCGCGAGTCGCATCAGCAGTCGAAGCCGGTGATCCATCTCGAGCCGGCGCACAAGCTCGCGCAGGAGTTTCGCGCGCTGCATCGGGAATTGATCGGATGAGATCCCGGTGAACGTGTTCGTTAATTGCTCTGATTATTGAAATCGTTATTAATAATCCTGGTAACGATTCCGGAATAAATCTGGAAAAACGATTACATCGGAAAATCGATCCGTCTTCAATGGCTACCTTTTTTCTAATAACGGAAATAATGACGTGGTAAATGTTGCGGATGGCCGCGTCGGGTTATGCTGTAAAAAAGTAAAAGCCACTGCCGGACAACGTGTTGCAGCGTGGCCCCATTGTGGGGCTATGCGATTGAGAAACGGTCATTTCATCGGATAAGGGTTTTCACCTAGTATTGATTCCACATAATCGACAATTAATCAATCTAGAATGGCCTTTCTCAAGCGGTCGCGGTCAATGACATCCGCGGTCATGAATAAGGAAGCGGACTTCGATCCGGCTTCCATTTTCTTTACGTCGTCTCTCGCATTTGCCAACAGGAGCGTGCCCGATGTCCGTATTTGCCCCCGAAAAATTCGCCGCCGATTATCAGTCCGGCATCGCTGCGTGGTTCGCGATTGCCCGTCCGGCCATCAAGGGCTTTGAAGCCGTCGTCGAACTCAACCTGCAAGTGGCCAAGACGGCGCTCGAGGAGTACGAGGACAAGCTGAAGAACGCGTTCAACTCGGGCAACCCGGCTGCAGGCTTCGCGCAGCAGGTCGCCGTCCCGCAGGAGGCCGCAGGCAAGGCGGTCGCGTACGGCCGCCATCTGTTCGATATTGCGGTGTCGACGCAGGCCGAATGGGCGAAGGTCGCCCAGGCTCAGTACGAACAGAACGACAAGCGCGTGAAGGAAGTGGTCGGCGAACTCACGAAGCACGCGCCGGCGGGCTCGGGCGCCGTGGTCGCCGCGCTGAATTCGGCACTGTCGGCGGCGAGCGCCGCGGCCGACTCCGTGCGTGCCGCGACGGGGCAGGCGATCGAGGCCGCGCAGAGCGGCTTCGACGCGGTCAGCGAAACGACGGCCCGCGGTGCCAAGCAGACCGCCGCCGCCGCTCGCAAGGAAGCCGCTTCGCGCGAATCGGCTGCATGAGCGCGTGTCGCGCGCAGGCGCGACATTGACCGAGCGGCGCCGGCAGGCGCCGGCCGCCGCGTGTGCCGCGCGGCGTTCGGCGTATGCCCGGTTCGCCGCATCGTGCCCGGACACCGGACACGGCCGGGGCGGCCGGATGCGCGGCGCGCACGAGTGCGCGAACGTGCAGCCGCGTCGCCGGCCGCACGGCGCTCACGCGCCGCCGCCGCGCCGTACCGGCACGCAATGCGCATCGACCCACTGATTTCAATGCAGGAAGAGAACATGACGGACGTAGTGATCGTATCGGCCGCGCGGACCGCGGTCGGCAAATTCGGCGGCTCGCTCGCGAAGGTCGCGGCACCGGAGCTGGGCGCGACGGTGATTCGCGCGGTGCTGGAGCGTGCGGGCGTGAAGCCCGAGCAGGTGAGCGAAGTGATCATGGGGCAGGTGCTGACGGCGGGCTCGGGACAGAACCCGGCGCGCCAGTCGCTGATCAAGGCGGGCCTGCCGAGCGCGGTGCCGGGCATGACGATCAACAAGGTGTGCGGCTCGGGCCTGAAGGCGGTGATGCTGGCGGCGAACGCGATCATGGCGGGCGACGCGGACATCGTGATCGCGGGCGGCCAGGAGAACATGAGCGCGGCGCCGCACGTGCTGCCGGGCTCGCGCGACGGGTTCCGGATGGGCGATGCGAAGCTGGTCGACACGATGATCGTCGACGGCCTGTGGGACGTGTACAACCAGTACCACATGGGCATCACGGCGGAGAACGTCGCGAAGGAATACGGGATCACGCGCGAGGAGCAGGACGCGTTCGCGGCGCTGTCGCAGAACAAGGCGGAAGCCGCGCAGAAGGCGGGCCGCTTCGCCGACGAGATCGTGCCGGTGTCGATTCCGCAGCGCAAGGGCGAGCCGCTGCAGTTCGCGACCGACGAGTTCGTGCGTCACGGCGTGACGGCGGAATCGCTGGCGGGGCTCAAGCCGGCGTTCGCGAAGGACGGCTCGGTGACGGCGGCGAACGCGTCGGGGCTGAACGACGGCGCGGCGGCGGTGCTGGTGATGTCGGCGCAGAAGGCGGCGGCGCTGGGGCTGACGCCGCTTGCGCGGATCAAGGCATACGCGAACGCGGGCGTGGATCCGAGCGTGATGGGCATGGGTCCGGTGCCGGCGTCGCGCCGCTGCCTGGAGCGTGCGGGCTGGACGCCGGGCGACCTGGACCTGATGGAAATCAACGAGGCATTCGCGGCGCAGGCGCTGGCGGTGCACAAGCAGATGGGCTGGGACACGTCGAAGGTGAACGTGAACGGCGGGGCGATCGCGATCGGTCACCCGATCGGCGCATCGGGCTGCCGGATCCTGGTGACGCTGCTGCACGAGATGGTCAAGCGCGATGCGAAGCGCGGGCTGGCGTCGCTGTGCATCGGCGGCGGGATGGGCGTCGCGCTCGCGGTCGAGCGCGGTTGAGCAGGGTCTGACGATATGCACGCGCGCGGCGCCGGCCAGCGCCGCAAGCGTGCGCGGCAATCTTCGCGCGGAACAAGCAGCCAACAACATGCGTGATGTTCCGGTGCGCCGTGCCTGCGTTGCAGGCGCCGGCGCATCGCAGCGGTGGGGTGGCAGCATGTGCCATGCCGTCGCCCCGCATCATTGACTACTTTTTGTCGGTAACTCATAGGATGACTAAGCGAATTGCAGTTGTGACAGGTGGGATGGGCGGTCTCGGCGAAGCGATCAGCATCCGGTTGAACGATGCCGGGCACCGGGTCGTCGTCACGTATTCGCCGAACAACACCGGTGCCGATCGCTGGCTGACCGAGATGCACGCGGCCGGCCGCGAATTCCACGCGTATCCGGTGGACGTGGCCGACCACGATTCGTGTCAGCAATGCATCGAGAAGATCGTCCGGGACGTCGGCCCGGTCGACATCCTCGTGAACAATGCGGGCATCACGCGCGACATGACGCTGCGCAAGCTCGACAAGGTCAACTGGGATGCGGTGATCCGCACCAATCTCGATTCCGTGTTCAACATGACGAAGCCGGTCTGCGACGGGATGGTCGAGCGCGGCTGGGGACGCATCGTCAACATCGCGTCGGTCAACGGCTCGAAGGGCTCGGTCGGCCAGACCAACTACGCGGCCGCGAAGGCCGGCATGCACGGCTTCACGAAATCGCTCGCGCTCGAGATCGCGCGCAAGGGCGTGACGGTGAATACGGTATCGCCGGGCTATCTCGCGACGAAGATGGTGACGGCGATTCCGCAGGACATCCTCGATACGAAGATCCTCCCGCAGATTCCGGTGGGACGGCTCGGTCAACCCGAGGAAGTCGCGGCGCTGGTCGCGTTTCTGTGCTCGGAGGACGCCGGCTTCGTGACGGGCTCGAACATCGCGATCAACGGCGGTCAGCACATGCATTGACGCGCGACTGGCCCGGGCGGCGTTCGCATGCGCGTCCGGGCCGCGCTCCCGCTGTATCCAGCGCCGGGCGGCGCGCCAGGCGCGCGGTGACGGATCGCGGACTCACGTTCGCCGCGCAGGCGGCGGGCCGTGCGTGCCCGCGTTCCTGCACTGCGTCGCGGCACGCGCGCCGCATCGGCCTCGCATTCCGGAGGAGGCATGGGTGATACCTGGATGGGATTCGCGATCGGCGGCTCGGCACTGGCCGTCGCGCTGACGATGGCGATCGCGCTTCACTGGCTCGAGCGGCGCCGTGCGCGGCTGCTGCGCAACTTCGATCATCGCGATTGCTGGTTCTTCGCGTACGGCAAGTGCCTCGCGCGCAGGCAGGCGCGCCGTACGCGCGGCGGCGCGCGCTGACGGCGACGCTGCGGCACCGGCGTATCCCGCGCATGCGTGTGCTTGTGCGTGCGCGGGACGCCCGCGCTCAGTCGCTGCTTTTCGCGGAGCCTTCGCCCGAATCGTTCTTGTGGAAGATCCGCTTCGTCGTGCGCTTGGTGGCGTCCCAGCCCTCGCGCGACGCATGCGCGATGCCGTGGCCGACCGTCTTCGCCGCACTCGCGGTCGCATGGCCGAAGCTGCGCGCGGCCTCGCCGGTCTTGTGCGCGGCTTCCTTCGAATCGCGCTTGATGTCCTGCTTCACTTCCGACATGTCCGCGTGCGCGATCGGGCAGATCAGCGCGAGAACGAACGCGGTGCAAATGAACTGACGTGCTTTCACGACCTGGTTTCCTTGGGGCTGTTTATCGAATGTCCGCGCGGCCGGCAGGCGGCGGAACGAGGACGCCGGCCGCAGATGCGTCGAGCATCACCACGGCCCGGCCGCCGAGCAGCACGCGCTCGCCGCAGCGCAGCGTGAAGCCGTACAGCACGGAGCGGTCGTCGCCGCCGATGCGCTCGGCATCGACGATCAGCGGCAGCTCGAACGTGTCGAGCCGATCGACGAATGCGTCGACGTTGCGCACGCTCGCCAGATAGCCGGCGCGCGGCCGTGCGAATTCCGTCTGCGCGCATTGCGTACTGAGCAGCGCGCCGTGCACGGCCATCGCCTGCGCCGCGTATTCGATGCCGCAGACCGATGCGAGCCGGCCGTGCGAGCGAAGCGGGTTGCGCGGATCGCGATGGCTCGTCGCGCTGCAGCGGATCCGCGCGGCATCCCATGCTTCGACGCGATCGAGCAGGCACATCGCGCCGTCGTGCGGAATGTGCGCGGCGATCCATGCGCGATCGAGCGTCGCCGCCGTCGGCTCGGGCACGAGCGTCGATACGGGCGTCGTCATTGCGCGCCCTCCGCTGCGGTAGCCGGCAGCGCGATATCGACCTGCACGCGCGTATCGTCGAGATAGTCGAGCACGACGCTCGTCGAGCGTCGCGTCGCGAGCGCATCGAGCAAAGGCAGTGCGCGCGCGGCCGGATTGCCGGTGCGCAGCGCGTCGAGTTCGGGATTCGCGAGCGTCGTTGCAGGCGCGTCGGTGAGCTGCACGTCAATGCGCGCGAGCGTGCGTTCGCTCGCGTCGGGTGCGAACACCAGCGCGACGCCGAATGCGTCGACGATCGGCCGCACCGCGCGCAGCGGCTCCGGATAGTCGGTGTCGTAGGCGTTCAGCAGGCTCGGCACGCGATCGACCGCGACCTGGCACAGGCTCTCGAGCAGGCCCGCGGCAAAACTGCCGTCGTGCGCGCACACCACGTTCGACGTTGCCATCGCGCGGGTCGCGATGCTCCAGTAGCCGGCCGGCGCGTTGTGCACGGAGTTGTGAAAGCGCGTCGGCGACAGATGGCGATCGTCGCTGGCGAGGGTCTCGCAGATCGCGTGGCAGTTCTGGCCGTCGCCGCCGGACGCGCTGAACACGGTCGCGAGCGTGGCCGCATCGCGTCCGCTCGCCGCTGCCGCCTCGAGGCCGACCGCAAGCGCAACGCGCACGACGGGGCCGGTGCGGCGGCGCTCCGCCGGCGGCAGGCCGGCGGGCGGCGGCAGCACGGTGCGTGCGCTCGCATAGGCCGCACGGCCCGCGAGCACGTCGGCCGCGTGCGGCCAGTCGTTCAGTCCCGGCCCGACGAGACCGACGCTTTCGATGAAGGCCGTGAGCGTCATGTCGGCTCCCCGCGACTGGCATGCCCGGCGCGGCCGAGGATCAGGCTGCAGTTCGTGCCGCCGAAGCCGAACGAATTCGACAGGACCGCACGCACGCGCGCGTCGCGGCTCGCGAGCACGTAGTCGGCGGCCAGCGCCGGGTCGGGATGCGTCGTATTCACACCTGCCGGCACGAACTGTTCGCGCAGCGCGAGCGCGGCGACGACCGCTTCGAGCGCGCCGGCCGCACCGAGCGTATGACCGGTTGCGCCCTTCGTCGAGCTGCATGGCGTGCGCGCGAGCAGCGCGCCCACGGCGCGACTTTCGGCGGCATCGTTGCTCGGCGTCGCGGTGCCGTGCAGGTTCACGTAGTCGATGTCGCCTGCGGCGAGGCCGGCCGATGCGAGTGCCTGTTCGATCGCGATGCGTGCGCCGAGCCCTTCCGGATGCGGCGACGACATGTGATGCGCATCGCTCGATTCGCCGATGCCGAGCAGCAGGATCGCGTCGTCGTCGGGCGCGGCACGTGTATCCGGCATGCGTTCGAGCAGCGCGAACGCAGCCGCCTCGCCGATCGAGATGCCGTCGCGCGCGACGTCGAACGGCCGGCACGGCCTGCGCGACAGCAGCTCGAGCGAATTGAAGCCGTACAGCGTCGTCAGGCACAACGAATCGACGCCGCCGACGACGGCCGCGTCGATCAGCCCGGCTTCGATCATCCGGCGCGCGGAGCCGAACACCTTCGCACCGGACGAACACGCGGACGAGATCGCCATGGCCGGCCCGCGCAGCGCGAAATACGCGCGCACGAACGCGGCCGCCGAATACGGGTTGTGCGTGTGTGCATAGCGGAACGCCGCGGGCAGCGCGCCGCTTGCCGGATCGCGTTGCTGGTACGCACGTTCGGTCTCGAGGATGCCGGACGTGCTCGTGCCGATGAACACGCCGACGCGCGCGGCGCCATGGCGCGACACGGCCGCCGCGACGCGCGCGTCGAAGCCGTCCTGGACGAGGCCGAGTTGCGCGAGGCGGTTGTTGCGGCAGTCGAAGTCGGCGAGATCCGGGCGCACGGGGTGCGCATCGACGCCGTCCACGGCGCCGATCCAGGTATCGAGATCCGCGCGTTCGAAGTCGCACGGCGCGAGCCCGCCGCGTGCGTTGCGCAGCGCGTCGAGCGTCGCCTCGAGGCCGCTGCCGATGCAGCTGGTGGCGGTGAAGTGCGAGAGCAGGAGAGGTTTCACGAGGGTCGTATCCGGTAGCCGGAACGGGCGCCGCAGCGAGGCTGGCGGGCGCGCCGGGCGTGGTCAGATTTTATCAAACGGGCATGCCGGCGTGCCCGGCTGGCCGGGCGGTTCGGGCGCGAGCGCGGCGCGCAGCGTGGTCCACTGCAGCTGCGCATCGGCGGCCGCGCGAACCAGCGCGGGGAGCACGTCGAGCACGACCGGTTCGCCGCGCGCGTCGCGCGCCGCATGGCCGTCGTGCACGAGCAGGATGTCGCGCGGCGCGAGACCGTCGAGCAGGCGGCGCGTGACGATGGCCGCGTCGCGCGCGCGCGTGTCGAAGCCGCGCCGTGTCCAGCTGGCGAGCTGCAGCCCGAGCTCGCACAGCACCGGCTCGAGAAACGGATTGCGCAGGCCGGCCGGCGCGCGGAAGAAGCGCGGACGCGTGCCGGCGATTTCGGTCAGCGTCTGCTGCGCGGCCGCGATTTCGCGCCGCAGCGCGGCGGGCCCGGACAACGAGAACGTATGCCGGTGCCGCTGGCTGTGGTTTTCCACCGCATGGCCGCGCGCGACGATCGCTTCGATCCATCGCGGATGGCGGCGCGCGAGATCGCCGATGCAGAAGAACGTCGCGCGCGCATCGTAACGATCGAGCAGGTCGAGCACGCGCGGCGTGACGTCGGGGTCGGGGCCGTCGTCGATCGTCAGCGCGATACGGCGGCCGGCGCCGGCCGGCAGGCGCGTCCAGTTCGGCCCCAGCAGCGCGCTGCGCGGCCACAGGCCGGCGGCGGTCAGCGCGAGATGCGACGCGACCACGCCGCCTGCGGCCCACGGCCACGCGGCCGGCTGCGCGACGACGGCCGCGAGCGCGCCCGCATGCAGCGCGGCCGTGCCCGCGATCAGCGGCGTCGGCTTCCAGCGGCGCGCGTCGGTGCCGGGCTGTCGCGGCGGAACGGATGACGGCGCGTTCATCCGCGGGCTCCTGTCAGATCGGAAAGTGTGCGGCGCGTCGCCGCGCCACGCGGCGCGAGAATCGCAGCGAATGCGAGCGCGAGCATCGCGCCGGGGCCGACGGTCAGCCCGAAGGTTTCGAGCAGCGGCACGCGCGACAGCGCAAGCAGGCCGAAGCCGGCGACCGTCGCGAGGTTCGCGATCAGCAGCGACACGAGCGTGTACGGCGTGACCGGTTGCGCATCGTCGCGCTTGCAGAAGAACAGCGCATAGTTCGAGCCGACCGCGACGATCAGCAGCATTCCGACGAGATGCAGGATGGTCAGCGGCACGCCGGCGAGCGCGAAGCCGGCCGTCACGACCAGCACGGCCGCGATCAGCGGCGCGAGCGCGCGCACGGCGCGGCGCGGCGAGCGCAGCGCGATCAACAGCAGCACGGCGATCGCCGCGAAACCCGCGAGCGACAGGTGCAGATCCTCGCGCACGTAGTTCACGTACAGGCCGTTGGCCTCGGCCTTCATGTCGACGAACAGCGCATCCGGCACGCCGGCGCGCGCGACGGCCGCGCGGATCGGCGCGGCATCGAGCGCCGGTGCCGCCGCCGAAGCCGCGCGTGCGGCATCCGGCGCGCGCAGCGGCAGCATCGCGCTCCAGCGGCCCGCACGCTCGGTCAGCAGCGCGTCGACGGCGAGCGCCATCGACGTGCCGCGCAGGTCCGCACGCGTGAGCAACGGCGCGTGACGCGCGGCCTCGACATCGACGATGAACGGCGCGAACAGCTCGGGTTTGACCGACACGGGCTGGTTCGCGACGGCCTCGCGCATTCTCGCGGCGAGCACGTCGGCATCCGGCAGGCTCGCCTGGCGCGCGCGCTGCGTGGCATTACTCGGCAGATAGCGCGCGGGACTCTCGAAGCCCGCGAGCGTGCCGCGATCGACGAGCGGCTGCAATTGCGCGGCCACCCGTTCCGCGCGTTCGAGTGCGGCCTGTTCGGTCGGCGCGGAAATCACGACGAGATAGCGTACGTCCGGTGCGCCGACATCGGCGCGCAGGCGCGCGTCGAGGGTCTGCGCGCGGGCGGGCACGGGGCTCAGCGCCGCAAGCTCGCGGCTCCACAGGCGGTCGTGATGCCACACGAGCGTCGCGCACGCGGCGAGCACGAGCACGCCGAGCGGCCAGCGCAGTCGCGGCGCCGCAGCGGCCGCGCGCGCGAGCACCGCGCCGATGCGCGACACGTCGCGAATCGCAACGTGCTCGCCGCGCAGGTGAGGCAGCACGAAGCGCGTGACGAGCGCGGCGGCCGTCAGGCCGGCGATCGAGTACAGCCCGAGCTGCACGAGGCCCGGAAAGCCGGAGAACAGCATCGACGCGAAACCGCACACGGACGTCAGCACGCCGAGGCGGATCGTCGGCCAGTATGCGGCGACCCACGCGCGTGTCGCATCGGCGGGCCGCGCGGTGCCGCGCGAGCCGGCCTGCGCCGACTGCACGAAAAGATAGATCGAGTAGTCGACCGCTTCGCCGATCAGCGTCGTGCCGAAACCGAGCGTCAGCCCGTGGACCGTGCCGAACGCGATGCCGACCGCCGCGATGCCGGCCGCGATGCCCGTCAGCACCGGCAGCAGCCCTAGCGCGAGCGTGCGCGGCGAACGGTACAGCGTCAGCAGCAGCGCGACGATCAGCACGACGCTCGCCGTCGACAGCCGTTCGACGTCGTGCCGGATCGTGTCGCGCGTGTCGACCGAGAACACGCCGGGGCCGGTCATCGCGAGCGTGTATGCGGCGCCGTTCGGCAGCGTTCGCGTCGCGGCGGCGAACGCGTGGCGCACCGCATCGATCGCACGCGCCTGCGCGTCGGTGTCGGCGCCGGCGGCGGCCGTCTGCACGACCAGCACCGCGCGCGTGCCGTCGCGCGACGCCCATACGCCGTCGCGCATCGCGGGCTGCGCGCCGCTGTCGAGCCGGTCGATGAGCGCGGTCACTTCGCCGGTCGGGTCGCGCGGCAACATCGCCTTCGCGACGAGGCCGGCCGACGAGCTCAGCAGGTCGAGGCTGTCGCCGAGCGCCTGGTGCAGGCCGTCCGCGCTGAAGCGTTGCGGCGAGACGGCCGGGCTCAGCAGGTAGCGATGGTCGAACACGAATTGCCGGTCGCGCGCGTCGTCGACGGCTTCGCCGTTGTTGACCGCCGAGAATTGCCGGTCGGCGCGCAGCGTGCCGGCGACGCGCCGCGACAGCGCGGCGCGCGTGGCCGCATCGCCGCCGTCGATCGCGACGAGGATCATCCGCGACACGATGCCGTCGCGCAATTGATCGACGAGCACGCGCTGGCCGGCGCTCGGCGCGCTCGGCAGGAACGCGGACAGGTCGGCCGTGAAGTTCGCGCGGGCGATCGCGATCCCGCACGCGACGAGCGCGAGCAGCCACGCGAGCACGGCGCGTTGCCGCCACGCAGGCGTGCGGTGCGCGACGGGGGCGCTTGGCCGGGTACGTTCGTCCATCACTTCGCTGGCACGGGTTGCAGGCGCATCGTCGAATGATCGCCGTCGGCCTGCTGGATCGCGACGCTGCGCAACACGTCGCGCGAGCCCTCGAGCGTGATCGTGCTGACGACCTTCAGCATCCGCGAATCGAGCGGTGTGAGCATCAGCGTCCAGTCGTCGCCGCGGCCGGCGAGCGCGACCTTGTAGACCTGCTCGAGCGCATAGCGATTGCCCGCGAGCGTCGCGCGGATGCTGTCGATGAACGCGCCGAGCTCCGGATAGCGCGCAAGCGCGAGCGTGTACTTGCGGTTGTTGCGCTCGACGGTGAGCATGTCGCCGTCGACGACGAGATGCTCGGGCTTCGGGCTGAGCGTGTGTTTCTCGAGGTGATCCGGCGCGACGAACACGAGCTCGCCCGACGATTCGAGCGGTTGCGCGGCGATCGACAGCGTCTTCGTCTCGGTGAACGTCGCGCGCCCGGACTTGTGCTGCGCGAGCGTCGACATCAGCCGGTCCAGGGTCCACGACGCCGAACCGGTGTCGGCCGCGTGCGCTGGCAACGCGAGCGCGACGGCGGCCGTGATGGCGAACCTGCGCGCCGAGCGGCGCAGCGCGCGCGCGCCCGGCAGCGGAAACGGCAACGTGAAGCGGCGAGCTGCGGTCATGCGTCGGAATCCCTCGTGGCGGGCAGGCCGGCGCACGCGCGCGCATCGTCGCGGTGCGCGGCGGCGGTGCCGGTCTGCCAGAAATCGAAATAGTTGAACCAGTTGTACGGCGCCGCGCGGCAATACTTGTCGAGCAGCGCGACGTAGCGCGCGAGCGCCGCGTCGACGGCCGCCGCGCGCGTGTCGCGGCGCACGTCGGAGAAATCGGCGAGCGTCTCGAAGTGCACGTCGTAGCGGTTGCCGTCGCGATAGAGGCCCGTCATGAACAGCACCGGGCGCCGCAGCATCGCGGCCATGTACAGCGGCCCGAGCGGGAACGCGGCCGGTGCGCCGAGCAGCGGCAACCGCCGCAGCGACGTGGCCGCATCGTCGAGCAGCGTGCGGTCGGCGAGCATGCCGACCATGCAATTCGCGTCGAGGCGTTCGCGCACCTTCAGCATCGAGTCGACCTGCCCGAGCGGAATCACTTCCGGTTTCGCGGCCGGATTCACGGCGGCGAGCGTCGCGTTGATCTTGCGCGCGTTCTCTTCGAACATCGTGACGACGACCCGCAGGTCCGCACGCGTGCGGCCGATCGCGCGCACGACTTCGAAGCTGCCGAGGTGCGCGCCCATCAGGAATACGCCGCGCCCGGCGGCGAGTGCGTCGTCGACGCGCGTTTCGCCATGCAGCCGGATGTCGAACAGATCGAAGCGTCCGTTCATCAGGTAGATGCGGTCGTGGATCGTCGCCGCGAACGTGAACACGTGCCGGTACACGTCGCGCCAGCGGGCGGGACGGCCGAGCACGCGGCGCAGATAGTCGCGCGACGCCGCGCAGGCGGCCGGCGAGAACAGCACGAAATAGGCCGCGATGGCGTGCAGCACGACGCGCGACGGCCGCCGGCCGAGCCGCAGCGAGATCCACGTCATCGCACGCAGCAACGCCGCGTTGCTGCGCTCCTGGCGCTCGGCCCATGCGGTGCGCTTCATGGTTGTGCACCGTCCTGCGCGGCAGCCGGCGCGGACAGCACACCGGTGGCGACGTCGCGCGCGCCGGCGCGCAACGTGAAGCGGATCGGGCCGCCCGCTGCCGCATCGAACGCGAGATCGAGCGGCTCGCCGGGCGCGACCGGGCTCAGGAATTTCGCGGAAGCCAGCCGCCACGTGTGCAGCGGGCGGTTCAGCGATGCGCCGAGTGCCGCGATCGCGTGATCGAGCAGCACGACGCCCGGCACGATCGGATGACCGGGGAAATGACCGGGCAGCGCAGGGTGGTCGGCGGGTATCGTGAACGCAAGCGGCGCATCCGCAACGACGGGCTCGGTCGCGTTGGCTGTCGCGGTGCGCGCGTGCCGTGCGACGAGCGCGGCGAGCACGTCGCGCGGCAGCTTGCCCGTTTCGTTGCGCGGCAATGCGTCGACGAACACGAGCGGACGCGGCATGAATGCGGGATCGATTCGTTCGCGCAGCGCGCGCTGCAGGTCGGCCGCGGCGAGCGTCGGCGCGACCACGAGCGCGACGAGCCGCGTGACCGGTTCGCGGGTCGCATCGGCACCGGCCGGCGCGGCGTCGTCCGGCATGAAGAACACGCCGTCCACGACGCCGGCGATCGCGTTCAACTGGTGATTCAGATAGGTGAGCGACGTGCGCTTGCCGGCGATGTTGACGAGGTCCGCCTTGCGGCCGTGCAGCAGGACCCGGCCGTCGCCGAGCAGCTCGAGCGCGTCGCCCATCGGCACGGGAGTTTCGACGTGGCCGCCCGACGCCCACACGGTCGGGCCGCTGTCGTCGCCTGCGTCATGTGCTGCGCGGGCGTCGAGACGGATGCCGGGGAAGAGCTGCCACGTCGCGCCTTGCGACGTGCGGCGGGTCGCGATCTGGCCGGTCTCGGTGCTGCCGTAGATCTCGACGAGCGGCGCATCGAGCGCGGCCTCGGCTTCGCACGCGAGCTTCTCCGACAGCGGCGCGGTGGCCGACAGCACGAGCGCGGCAGGCGGCAGCGCGTGGCCGGCCGACAGCAGCGCGCGCAGGTGAATCGGCGACGTGACCAGCACGCGCGGCTGCGGGATCGCGGCGAGTTCGTCGCGAATGTCGACCGGGTAGAACGGCTGGCGGTTGCTGAACGCGAGGCCGCCGATCAGCGCGAGCAGCACCGTCGATTCGAAGCCGTACATGTGCTGCGCGGGCACGGTGCCGATCAGCGTGGCCGCGCGGCCGTCGAGCAGGCCGAGGCGGTCGGCCGCCGCGCGCACGCAGCCGACCAGGAAGCCCCAGGTCTTGCGATGCGGCACCGGCGCGCCGGTCGAACCGGACGTGAACACGTACGCCATGATCCGCGACGCGTCGATCAGCGGCACCTCGCACGGCGCGTCATCCGCGAGGTCGCCGGGCGCGGCGTCCGGATACGCGAAGCGCGGCAGGTCGATCGCGCAGTCCGGCGCGTCGTGCAGGCAGAACGCGTCCGGCGCGAACGACGCGAGTTGGCGCACCATCTCCGGCGTGTGCGTCGACGGCAGCAGGCTGATCCTGCCGGCGACGAGCGCCGCGCACAGGCTGACCGCGAAGCGGTAGCGATCGCGGCACACGTTGAACACGTGGCCGCCGGCGGGCAGCGCGGCGGCCACGCGCGCGACGTCGGCGACGAACGCGCGCACGCTGACGGGCGCACCGTCGCGCCAGGCAATCGTCTGATCCGGCGAGGAATGAAACACCAGCGGGTAAGTCGGCATAAATCGTCTGAAGCGGGAGACGGTCACCGGCGCGGCCGTGATGCGGCGCCGCGCCGGTCATGAATTCATCGTGACGGCTGCGTCGACGCACGATATGCGCGCACCGCGTCGACCATTCGCGGCCGCGCGTCATGCGGCAGTGCGAAGCGCCGGCACGCATGCTCGGCGGCGAACATCGCGGCGACGAGCGGCAGCGACAGGTAGTTCGCGAACGTCGACCACGTGACGATCGGCGCGGTCGCGAACAGCAGCGTCGACACGGCGGCGATCGCGACGAAGAACAGCGTCCATGCGAGCGTGATGCGTCGCGTGTAGCGTGCGACGGCCGGCGTGATCGTGCCGTGGATCATCGTCGCGAAGCGCGTGCACAGCGGCACCTGGCCGGCGGCGAGCGTGCGGCCGAACAGCAGCGCCATCGCGAGGTTGAAGCTCGCGTGTTCCAGATACAGGCCCCATTCGAAATGGCGCGCGAGCGCGGTGCGCCCGATCCACAGCGCGACGGCGGCCAGCAGCCATGCGGGCACCAGCCAGCCACGCCGCGGCGAGCGCCATGCCGCGCCGAGCGCAAGCAGCAGCGGTGGCACGAGCGCCATCGCGAGGCCGAAGCCGTGCGCGCCGGGCGTGGCGGCCGCGTAGTGCGCGCCGATCTGGTACGCCGCCACTGCGGCGAGCGCGCCGACGCCGCGCGCGATGCCGAGCGGCGAGCTCATCGCTGCACTCCGCGCACGCAACGCATGCGTGCATTGCCGCCGTTGTTCGCGGCACGGCGGCGAACGGGCGGGCAAACCGGGGCGAGGCGAACGGAAGGGCGCGGCATGGTTGCTGGAAACATCGGGTGAATCGAGGCCGGACGCATTCGCCGGGCCATCAAACATCATATGAATGGCGGCCGCGACGCATGTCCCGGCCGACTGTCGGGCACGCACATTTTAGGGCCGCGGGGCGGCGGTTCGCGCGCGGCGCGCGCGGGTTTTGTAACCGAATGTATGGCAGCGCACTGAACCTTTCGCGGCGGCGATTCATATCCGCCCGAAGCGGCTCAAGCATCTGCTGCGATCGGGTCCCGAAACCGGGTGCGGCGGGGGCCTTCAGTCTGTAACCATTCCGCGTATACGTGCCGATACCCGTTCGTCTAGAATCCGCGTAACTTTTACACACGACCCCCGATAACGCAGGCGGGGAGCCGGCAGACGCCGGAGGGACGGAGATTTGCGCGGGCTTCGCACGCGCCGGTCGCGCACGACGATTGCCGTTTCCGGGCGCCTCCCGCTGCCATGGCCGCCTGCCCGCAAGCATGATGAACGCACTCGAACAAGAGCTCGCCACGCTGATCATCGGCGAACTGAATCTCGAAGACGTCCCGCTCGAAACGGTGACGGCCGAGACCCCGCTGTATGGCGAAGGCTTCGGGCTCGACTCCATCGACATCCTGGAAATCGCGCTGCTGATTTCGAAGAAGTACGGCTTCGAGCTGCGATCGGACAATCCCGACAACCAGAAGATCTTCGCGACGCTCGGCGCGCTTGCCGGGTACGTCGCCGCGCATCGCACGAAGTGACGGCGGCGCGCACGGGCGCGACGCGGCACGAAGACGATGACGGCATGGCGACGGTGGCCGCACGAACCGCCGGCACGGCGATCGAGAGGAAACGCGATGAACGGAGCAATGCGATGCGTGCGCTCGTAACGGGTGGCAGCGGCGCACTCGGGCAGGCGATCTGCACGGCGCTCGCGCAGGCCGGCCACGAAGTCTGGGTGCACGCGAACCGGAATCTCGCGCAGGCGGAGGCGATCGCGCAGTACATCGTCGCGGCCGGCGGCATCGCGCATGCGATTGCATTCGACGTGACCGACGCCGATGCGACGCTCGCCGCGCTCGCGCCGTTCATCGACGACGCGCCGGTGCAGATCCTCGTGAACAACGCGGGCATTCACGACGACGCGCCGATGGCCGGCATGTCGCGCCGGCAGTGGCACAGCGTGATCGACGTGACGCTCAACGGGTTTTTCAACGTGACGCAGCCGTTGCTGCTGCCGATGATTCGCACGCGGCGCGGCCGGATCGTCAACATCGCGTCGGTCGCGGGCGTGACCGGCAATCGCGGGCAGGTGAACTACGCGGCCGCGAAGGCGGGGCTGATCGGCGCGACGAAGTCGCTGTCGCTGGAGCTCGCGTCGCGCGGCATCACGGTGAATGCGGTCGCGCCCGGCATCATCGAATCGCCGATGGCGGACCCTGCGTTTCCCGTCGAACGGATCAGGCAGCTCGTGCCGGCGCAACGCGCGGGCCGGCCCGATGAAGTCGCGGCGATGGTCGCATATCTGGTATCCGACGCGGCCGCTTATGTGACGGGGCAGGTGCTGTCCGTCAACGGCGGGCTCGCATGACGATGCGCACGGCGTCGGCCTGACGCGACGCAACGGCGCGCAACGCGGTGCGTGGCCACGATGGCGCGCATCCGCATCGCATAGTGAGGAAATCGAAGTGTCAGTGCATCCAGTCGACGCCGAACGGCGAGCGTCTTCCGTGCCGTCCGCCCCGGCCGTGCTCGCGCGCGAACCCGTGGCGGGCGCGGCGGCCGCATCGCACGCGGGCATGTCGTCGGCAGCGAACGGCGGCGACCGTGCGTTGCGGCTCGTCCGGATCGATCATGCGCGGCTGGCTGCACTGCTGGACGCCGGGCAGCAACGGGCAGACGCATTCGACCGCGCGTTTCCCGGCGCGCTCGGGGCGGTCTGCATCGGCGCGGCCGGCGCGCCGGCCGACGCGATGGCCCGCATGCTCGCCGCCGCCGCGCCCGACCTGCCGCTCGCACCGGTGCGGATGGCGCTGCTCGACGCCGGCGGCCACGCAGGCGCGGGCGCGGTCTGCGAAATCTGGCAGTGCGACGCGCACGACCTGCGCAGCGAGCGACGCGGCGCGCTGCAGTATCGCTACAGCGAAACGGCGGGGCTCGCGTTCGGCAGCATCGTCGTGCAGGAACAGGCGGAAGCGATCGATGCCGATCGCGATGGCGGCACGCCGCTCGAGCGCGCCACATACGATGCGTACCGCACGCTGTTCGACGTGCTCGATATGCTCGGCATTGCACATGCGCTGCGAATCTGGAACACCGTGCCCGCAATCAACGCGCTGCAGTTCGGGATCGAGCGCTATCGTCAGTTCAATATCGGCAGGCAGCGCGCGTTCGACGCGTGCCGCCGCGCACTGACGGGCAGCGTGCCGGCGGCCTGCGCGCTCGGCTCGATCGCGCCGGTCACGGGCGACGCGCCGCCTGCCGCGCCGCTCGCGATCCATTTCATCGCGAGCCGCACGCCGGCCGATCCGGTCGAGAACCCGCGTCAGGTCAGCGCGTATCACTATCCGGCGGAATACGGGCCGCGTGCGCCGACGTTCGCGCGCGCGGCCGCGTGGCCTGCCGACGAAGCGTCGCCGCTGCTGTTCGTATCGGGCACCGCGAGCATCGTCGGGCATCGCACCGTGCATCGCGGCGACGTCGTCGCGCAAACGCGCGAGACGATCTCGAACCTGGCCGCCGTGCTCGAGCAGGCCGCGCGGCAGGGGCACGGCGCTTTCACGCTGGCCGACCTGAGCTACCGCGTGTACGTGCGCGACGCCGGCGATGCCGCGGCGCTCGCCGCGATCGAACGCGCGCTGCGCGAAGCGGCGGGCGCCGCCGTACGGCTGCTGTTCGTCCACGCGGACGTGTGCCGCGACGATCTGCTGGTCGAGATCGACGCGAGCGCCGGCCATCCGCTGGAGCACCTGTCGTGAAGCGCGCGGGCCTGTCGTTGCGCGAACCGTCGCCCGGCGTCGACCAGTCCGGTCCGCGCTCGTCGGCCGGTCATACACTTTTGTCAGGATCCTTGTCTTCGCAATCGGCCGTTCCCATGTCCAAGCTGCACGCCTCGTCGACCCATCTCGTACTGATTCCGAGCTACAACCCAGGCGTCAAGGTCGACACGACCGTGCGCAACGCCCGCGCGCAGTGGAATCCGGTGTGGGTCGTCGTCGACGGCAGCACCGACGGCAGCGCCGAGCGGCTGCAGGCGATGGCCGAGCGCGACCCCGGGCTCCGCGTGATCGTGCTGCCGGAGAACCGCGGCAAGGGCGCCGCGGTGTTGGCCGGGCTCGACGCGGCGGCCGCGAGCGGCTTCACGCACGTGCTGACGATGGACTCCGACGGCCAGCACCCGGCCGACCTGATTCCCGAGTTCATGGCCGCGTCGCAGGCGGCGCCGGACGCGATGGTGCTGGGCCTGCCGAAGTTCGACGCGAGCGCGCCGCAGCTGCGCGTGCAGGGCCGTCGGCTGTCGAACGGATGGGCCGACCTCGAGACGCTGTGGGCCGGGATCGGCGATTCGCTGTACGGCTTTCGCGTGTATCCGGTCGCGCCGCTCGCCGCGATCATGCATCGCCAGCCGTGGATGCGCGGCTTCGACTTCGACCCGGAAGCCGCCGTGCGGCTATGCTGGGCCGGGGTGCGGCCGATCCGCATCGACGCGCCGGTGCGCTACTTCGGCGCGCACGAGGGCGGCGTGTCGCATTTCCACTACGGCCGCGACAACGCGCTGCTCGTGTGGATGCACCTGCGGCTCTTCGCCGGTTTCGTGGTGCGACTGCCGATGCTGGTCGCACGGCGGCTCACGCGCCGCTCGCATGCCGCGCTCAGCCGATCGTCCGGCCGCGGCGATTGAGGGCCGGATTGTCGTCAATTCGTTGATCGATCGCGTCGTTCATTCCGGATCGTTCGGTAATCAAGTTGTCATTCGATGTAAACATCTGGTAATTTTCTGCCGGATTATGCAAAATCGCCGCTCTCAAATACAACTACCGAGGGATCCGGGATGCATATCAAGAAAGCGGCGGCAGCGTGTGGCATGGCGTTCCTGTTGAGCGCATGCGGCGGGGTGCAGAATCTCGACGCGAACAGCCTGACGTCGGCGGGGACCAGCCTGGTCAAGGCGGCGACGCTGTCGGACAGCGACATCGCGGCGCTGTCGAACGACTCTTGCAAGGCGAGCGACGCCGAATCGAAGATCGCCGCGCCGAACAGCGCGTATTCGAAGCGCCTGGCGAAGGTGATGAAGGGCTTCGGCGACATGACGCTGAACGGCCAGAAGATCAACTACAAGGTCTACATGACCAAGGACGTCAACGCGTGGGCGATGGGCAACGGCTGCGTGCGCGTGTACAGCGGCCTGATGGACATGATGAACGACGACGAACTGCGCGGCGTGATCGGTCATGAAATGGGCCACGTCGCGCTGGGTCACTCGAAGAAGGCGATGCAGACCGCCTACGCGGTCAGCGCGGCGCGCACCGCGGCGGGCGCGGCGTCGCCGGGCGTCGCGGCGCTGACGAGCTCGCAGCTCGGCGACATCACCGAGAAGTTCATCAACGCGCAGTTCTCGCAGACGCAGGAAAGCGCGGCCGACGACTACTCGTTCGATCTGCTGAAGCAGAAGAACATGAACCAGAAGGGCCTCGTCACCGCGTTCCAGAAGCTTGCGCAACTCGATGGCGGCAAGAGCTCGATGATGAGCTCGCACCCGTCGTCGGCGAGCCGTGCGCAGCACATCCAGGATCGCATCGCGAAGGGCAACTGATCGCCGTCCGGTGCGCCGGCCGCGTCCGGCGCGCTGGATAACGAAAGACCCCCACGCTCTTGCGGGCGTGGGGGTTTCGTTTTTCGGCGAACGGGGAAACGGCCGCGCCGCTCGCTTGTGGCACCATCCCGGGCAGCACGCAGGCCTGCCCGAGCGTGATCGGGCCGACGATCATCGCGAACAGCAGGCTGCGGCGAACCGTGAAGCGAAACAGCCCCGATTCGTTGCCGACGAGGCCGGTCGTCGCGCATGCCACCGCGATCGCCAGCGGCGCGCATGCGCGAGCCGCGCGATTGACCGGTTCATCGGGCGCCCACTAGAATCGGTTGGAACCACCGGTCAGCCGCACGTCGCGGCGATTGCGGATTCAACGATCCGCCTGTCGAGGAAGTTTCCGTGCTCACGTCCCTGATCCGGCGCGCGCCGGCCGCGCTGTCGTGGCGCGTCGCCTGCCGCGCGGCCCGCGCGCTCGCCGTCTGCGCGCTGCTGTCTTCGGTCGCCGCTTGCGCGACGCATCCGCCCGCCACCACACTCGATCGCTCCGTCTCGCATGCACTCCCGGCCGATACCGCGACGCCGCTGCGCAACGCGCTGGCCGCGCCGCAAGCCGCGCATCCGGGGCAATCGGGCTTCCGGCTGTTGTCCGACGGCGCGACCGCGCTGCAGATGCGCATCGCGCTTGCGCGCGCGGCGACGAAGACGCTCGACATGCAGTACTACATCGCGACCGAGGACACGACCGGCAAGCTGCTGCTCGCCGCGGCGCTGTATGCGGCCGACCGCGGCGTCCGGGTGCGGATGCTGGTCGACGACCTGAATTTCCGCGACATCGACCGCGTGATGGCCGCGCTGAACACACACCCGAAGATCGAGATTCGCGTGTTCAACCCGTTCGGCGCGTCGCACTACGGGATGGTCGAGCGCACGGCCAACTCGCTGACGCGGATCGACAGCTTCACGCGACGGATGCACAACAAGGCGATGATCGCGGACAACCAGATCGCGATCGTCGGCGGCCGCAACCTCGGCGACGAATATTTCAGCGCGAGCCCGACACTGCAGTTCCGCGATCTCGACGTGCTCGCCGCCGGGCCCGTGACGAACGACATCTCGAGGAGCTTCGACGACTACTGGGCGAGCGCGAGCAGCTATCCGCTGCGGGTGCTGAATCATCAGACGTTCGATCCGAAGGATCTCGACGCGATGCGCGACGAACTGCGCGACCACTGGCGCAAGAACGCCGATCCGTACAACGCGAAGCCGCTGAACGCGACGCCGCTCGCGCAGCAGATCGCGCGTGACGAGCTCGAGCTCGTGTGGGCGCCGGCCGAGTTCAAGGTCGACGCGCCGGACAAGATCGTGCGGCCGACCGATACGTACGTCAGTCCGCCGATGCAGCGCCTCGTCGAGCTGATGCGCGGCGCACAGCAGGAATTCCTCGCGTTCTCGCCGTACTTCGTGCCGCACGACGCGGGCGTGAAGATCCTCGGCGACACGGCCGCGCGCGGCGTGCGCGTCGCGATCCTGACCAATTCGCTCGCCGCGACCGACGCGGTCGCCGTACAAGCCGGCTACGCGCCGTACCGCGTGCCGCTGCTGCGGCGCGGCATCGAACTGTACGAATTCAAGGCGCGGCCGAACCCGCCGAGCGCGGGCCTGTTCGGTTCGCGCTCGCGCGCGAGCCTGCATGCGAAGGCGTACGTGATCGACCGCAAGGTCCTGGTGATCGGGTCGCTGAATCTCGATCCGCGCTCCGCGCACCTGAATACCGAACTCGCACTCGTAATCCACAGTCCGACGATCGCGCAGCAGGCCGCGGCGATCTTCGCGCGCGTGACGCAGCCGGACGAAAGCTATCGCGTGAGCCTCGCGACGCCGGCGGGCGGCGGCCCGGCCGAACTCGAGTGGACCGGCACCGACGACGGCGCGCCGGCGACCTATCACGTCGATCCGCATGCCGGGCTGATGCGCAACCTGATGACCGGATTCTTCATGCTGCTGCCGGTCGACGACCAGTTGTAAGGGCCGGAACGACTCGGGCCAAACCCGCGATACCGGTGCGCGGGGAAAGATGATATGGTTGTGCGCGCAACGATATTCGCATCGTGACGGGTGCCGCGGCACGGCTCGCGCAAGGCGGGCCGCAGCGGTGCCGAACGACGCGTCGCACGCGCGTGCGCCGGACGCAACCGCGCGCCGCGTGCACCGCCAGGAGACGAGGGACGACGCGCGAGCCGCCCGCGCGGCCGCGCCGCCCGCAACCGGAGTGCCCCATGCAACGTGTACCGAACCAGCCGTTCACGCGTCCTGCCCGCTTCTCCGAAGCCGAATGGCAGGCGCGCGTGCAGCTCGCGGCCGCCTACCGGATCTTCGACCATCTCGGCTGGACCGAGCTGATCTACAACCATATCTCGCTGCGCGTGCCGGGCGAGGACGGCCATTTCCTGATCAATCCGTTCGGGCTCCATTACCGCGAGGTATGCGCGTCGAACCTCGTGAAGATCGACATCGACGGCAACGTGATCGGCCATTCCGACTGGCCGATCAATCCGGCGGGCTTCACGTTCCACAGCGCGATCCATGCGGCGCTGCCCGACGCGCACTGCGTGATGCACGTGCATACGACGCCGACGATGGCCGTGTGCTGCTCGCGCGAAGGCCTGTCGTTCTCGAATTTCTATTCGGCGCAGTTGTACGGGAAGGTCGCGTATCACGATTTCGAGGGCATTACCGTGCATCTCGAGGAAGGCAGGCGCATCGTCGAGAGCGCCGGCGGGCGGCCCGTGCTGCTGCTGCGCAACCACGGGCCCGTGACGATCGGCGCGACGCTCGCGCAGACCTTCTCGTTGATGTGGCTGCTCAATCGTGCATGCGAAGTGCAGGTCGCGACCCGCGCGATCGGCGACGCACTGCCGATCGCGCCGCCGGTGCTCGAGGGCTGCGTGCGCGATTCGCTGAACTTCGATCCGAAGCACGGCGCGGGGCAGGATGCATTCGACGCGTTGCAGCGCATCGTCGACCGGATCGATCCGGGTTATCGCGCGTGAGGCGGGGCGCTGGCGCGACGTCGAACGCGATCGCGGCGGCCGCAATTGATTCGTGATGCTTGATGGCCCGCGAAGCGCAGCTTCGCTCGACGCCGCGGGCATGCCGCCCGGGCACGCGCAAAAAAAACGCGGCCGGGTGGCCGCGTGAATACTCGCAGACTCCTTCGGACGAAGGAAACAAGCAACTGTGAGACGAAGTGTAGCGAAAGGCCGCACGCGGATTCAGGGCTTGCGCTGCAAAGGTCTCTTCCAGGTTCCGTCAGGCTGGCGCGCGACGCCCCGGTGCCGGATCGGCGGCGATCGACTACCATCATGGAGCGCCCCCGTCCGGGGGGCGTACCCAGTCGTACAAGGAGGATTCATGCCGAAGCTGCGTTTGCTCCAGATGGCTTTGCTCGCGGGCGTGCTGGTCGCCGGCAGCGCCGCCGCCGAAACGGTGCGCCTGACAGCCAACCTGCAGCCGTCGAGCGAAGTGCCGCCCACCGCGACCAAGGGCGCCGGCGCCGTCGATGCGACCTACGACACGGCCACCCACATGTTGCGGTGGACGGTGACTTACGAACACCTCACGGGGCCGGCCACCGCCGCGCATTTCCACGGGCCCGCGCCGGTCGGCCAGAACGCCGGCGTGCAGGTACCGATTCCGAAGGACGCGCTCGAGAGCCCGATCAAGGGTTCCAGGGAGCTCACCGACTCGCAGGTCACCGACCTGATGGCCGGCAAGTGGTACTTCAACGTGCACACGAAGGAGCATCCGTCCGGCGAGATCCGCGGCCAGATGATGCCGGCGAGCTGACGCTGAAGCCGACGCTAGCCGGGGCCGGCGAACCGCCCGCCGGCGTTTGATATAGAGGCTCCCGTCGAGCGGCGCGGCGACGATCGCACGTACCATCGTCACACTGTGATGACGGAGTGGATTCGATGAGTTGGCAAAGCAAGTTCGCGTGCTGGCTGCTGCGCTGGCAGTTTCGTCCCGAGACCACGCGCCCGGTGCTCGATCCTGCACGCGCGCGGCGCTTTACCGACCTGAGAATGATCGTGCCGCGTCGCCCGCCGTCGGGCTACCGGCTACGCGAATGCTACGGGCCCGGCGACGCGCCGCTGCGCGGCGAATGGCTCGAACGCGCCGACGCGCTCGCCGCTCGCGGGCCCGGCCGCACGCTGCTGTACTTCCACGGCGGCGGCTACTACTTCTGTTCGACGAAGACCCATCGGCCGCTCGTGTTCGGCCTCACGAAGCGCGCGGGCGTGCGCTCGTTCTCGCTCGACTACCGGCTCGCGCCCGAGAACCGCTTCCCGGCCGCGCTCGACGACGCGCTGGCCGCCTACCGGCAACTGCTCGCGCTCGGTACGCCGCCCGAGTCGATCGTGTTCGGCGGCGATTCGGCGGGCGGCGGCCTCGCCCTCGCGACGCTCGTCGCGCTGCGCGATCGCGGCGAACCGCTGCCGGCCGGCGCGATCCTGTTCTCGCCGTGGACCGACCTGGCCGGCACCGGCGGCACGATGCGCAGCAACGACGGGCTCGATCCGATGTTCGCGGCCGCGGCATTGCCGAAGGCGGCGAAGCTGTATCTGGGAGACGAATCGGCGACGCATCCGTACGCGTCGCCGCTCTATGCGGACTTGACCGGGCTGCCGCCGCTTTTCATCCAGGCAGGCAGCACCGAGGTGCTCCTCGACGATTCACGCCGCGTCGCCGACAACGCGAAGGCGGCCGGCGTGCCGGTGGAGATCGAGGTGTGGCCGGACATGCCGCACGTGTGGCAACTGTACGCGCCGATGGTGCCGGAGTCGCGCGACGCGCTCGACCGCGCGGCCGCATTCCTGCGCCGCGTCGCGGTCGAGCGGGCGGTTCAGCGCGTGGGCGAGCCGTCGATCGCCTGATAAGCGGCCTTCACGGCGACCGGGCCGTACTTGCGCTCGAGCCGGCGCACGGTGAAGTGGCCGTGCGCCATCTGCTGGAAGTGGTCGATGAACAGCGTGTTGACGGTCGCGCCGAGCACCGCGCCGATCGCCGGGATCGACTTCGCGGCCATCTGCTCGGTGACCTGTACCGAGAAGCGCGATGCCACCGTCTGCACCAGCTTGAACACCGCCGCCGAGCTGTGCGCGGCGATCCCTTTCGTCGTGATGTCCGACGATGCCTTCGAAATCGCCTGCGCGAGCGCGCCGCGCAGCACGAAATAGCCGAGATCGGCGTTCTCCTCGCGCTTGTCCGCGTTGCCGCCCATGCCGAGCACGGCCAGGCACTGCAACTGCGTATCCACCGAGCCGAGATCCTCGCCCTCGCTGCGCGCGATGTCGCACACCGAGCGGAAGATCAGCGTGGTCGTCACCGGCAGCTCCACCGGCAGCGCGAGGAAACCGAATGCGCCGCCCGCCGCGCCGGTCGTCGCGACCGCGAGCTTGTGCAGCAGATTGCTCGGCTTGTCCGGCTCGGCGTCGGGCGTCTGCGGCTTGCCGAGCGTGCGCAGCGCGATGTTCAGGCACTTGCGCAGCGCCAGCTGCGTCGCGTCGTTGATCTTGCCGGTCGCGAAGTCGGGCAGCCGCGCGATCATCTTCTCGACCGGCGCGCCCAGCACGCCCGTCAGCTTCATCGTCAGCGACGGGCTCTCCAGTACCTGCTTCGCGCGCCGCAGCGCGTCCAGATCCTGCTCCGACAGCGTCGCCGCGGGCGTGATTGAAATCGGTTCCATCTTTCTCCTTTGCGGCGGGTATCGGCCCCGGCCGTCGCCAGCCTAGATTACTCCGGCGTGCTAGAATTTTGAGATTGTTTGACTCGTCAAAAGTTGCATCAACAAAAAATGGCCGTCCATACTGCCGCCCACCATTCGAGCGGGCAAGTCCTGCCGTTCCGCGAATCGCTGCTGGCGATGATCGGGATCTCGTTTGTGACCATGCTCGTCGCGCTCGACCAGACGGTCGTCGGCACCGCGTTGCCGACCATCGTCGCCGAGTTGAGAGGCTTCGACCTGTACGCGTGGGTCGCGACTTCGTATCTGCTCAGTTCCGTGATCACCGTGCCGATCTTCGGCCGGCTTGGCGACTATTACGGGCGCAAGCCGTTCGTGATCGCGTCGATCGTCGTGTTCACCGGCGCGTCGGTGCTGTGCGGGATGGCCAACGACATGCTGTTCCTGGTGCTCGCGCGCGGCCTGCAGGGCATCGGCGGCGGGATGCTGGTCGGCACCGCGTTCGCGTGCATTCCCGACCTGTTCCCCGATTCCGTCGTGCGGCTGCGCTGGCAGGTGTTGATGAGCTCCGCGTTCGGCATCGCGAACGCGGTCGGACCGTCGCTCGGCGGGATCCTGACCCAGTCGTTCGGCTGGCGCTCGGTGTTCTACGTCAACCTGCCGGTCGGCCTGCTGTCGCTGTTCTTCGTGTGGCGCTACCTGCCGCACCTGCGCCATGTCGAGCACGACCGCAAGATGCGGCTCGACTGGCCCGGCGCGCTGCTGATCGCGCTGTCGCTCGGCGCGCTGCAACTGTTCGTCGAGTGGCTGCCGAAGTACGGCGTGACGAGCTGGGCGTCGCTGCTGCTGGTCGTCGCGGTCGGTGCCGGCATCGGCTTGTGGCATTGGGAAAAACGCTGCGCGCAGCCGATCCTGCCGTTCGACATGTTCGGCAACCGCGCGCTGTCGGCGCTGTTCGTGCTCGCGATCCTCGCCGGCTTCTCGATGTTCTCGCTGCTGTTCTACGCGCCACTGCTGTTCCAGGGCGGCTTCGGGATGTCGCCGAAGGAGGCCGGGCTCGTGATCACGCCGCTCGTCGTGTTCATCACGATCGGCAGCATCATGAACGGCCGCGTCGTCACGCGCATCCGCAATCCGAATGCGATGCTGCACGTCGGGTTCATACTGTTCGCGATCGCGTGCGCGGGCATCGTCGTGTCGACGCACACGACGCCGACCTGGGCGCTGATGGCGCTGATGGTCGCCGGCGGCATCGGCCTAGGCTTCGTGCTGCCGAACCTCACCGTGTTCGCGCAGCAGACGGCCGGCCGCGAGCACCTCGGCATCGCGACGGCATTGCTGCAGTCGCTGCGGATGGTCGGCGGGATGATCGGCACCGCGCTGACCGGCACGCTGGTCAACCAGATGTATTCGAGCGGCGTGCGCAATGCGCTGTCGGGCGATCATGCGCTGCAGTGGCATGCGCGGCTCGCCGATCCGCAGATCCTGATCGACCGCGCGGCGCAAGGCGGTCTCGTCGCGGAGCTGACGCGCGCCGGGCATAATGGCGCGCTGCTGCTGGAAGCGGCCCGTGAATCGCTGGTCGGCGCGATTCACCTGGGCGTCGCGATGGCGGCCGTGGTCGCCGTGGTGTCGGTATGGCAGTGTCGCCGCGTGCCGCCGATCGCGCTGCGGCGCAAGATCGAACCGCATGTCGCGGCCGATTGAACGATTCACCGATTGAACGGGTAGGCATCAGCGCATGGAAGAACAGGACCGCGTCGCGATCTTGCAGCAATTCGGACGCACGTATCGCGCGTTCATGAGCGCGTTCGAAACGCACGTGGGGCAGCCGATGCCGCGCTGGCGCATCATGGTCGCGCTGCACACGATGGGCGGCCATGCGTCGCAGAAGAAGCTCGTGGAAGTGCTGCGCATCGATCCGGGCGCGCTCACGCGCCAGCTGAAGTCGCTCGATGCGCTCGGCTGGATCGAGCGCGCGTCCGACGCGCGCGACAACCGCGTGACCAACGTCACGCTGACCGAAGACGGCCGCGCCGCGTTCGCCGCGTGCCTGCCGCGCCGCAAGGCGTTCCTCGACCAGACGATGGCGCAACTGCCGGACGACGTGCTGACTGCGCTGTCGGGTGCGCTGGCGATGCTGGAGTCGCGGATCGCGGAAGCCGGCTCGACGCCGACGCCGCACTGAAGGGCAGCGCGGCAGGCGGCCCGACGGGTGCATCCCTCGGCCGCCAGGCGCCGGCAGGGCATCCGGGTCCTGAGAACCCGCCGCCGGCCGGCGTTTCACTTCATTTCATCCCGCTTCGGTTTACAGCTCGATACGCGTGCCCAGCAGCGCGAGGAACTGCGCGAGCCATGCCGGATGCGCGGGCCACGCGGGCGCGGTGACGAACGGCGCGTCGGTCACGGCCGCATCGACCGGGATGTCCGCGTACTCGCCGCCCGCGAGCTTCACTTCCGGCGCGCAGGCCGGGTAGGCCGAGATGCGCTTGCCGCGGATCACGTCGGCGGCCGCGAGCAGCTGCGCCGCATGGCAGATCGCGGCGATCGGCTTGCCGGCTTCGGCGAACGCGCGCACCAGCGCGATCACCTTCGCATCGAGACGCAGGTATTCGGGCGCGCGGCCGCCCGCGATCGCGAGCGCGTCGTAACCGGACGCATCGACGTCGTCGAACGTCGCGTTCAGCGTGAAGTTGTGGCCGGGCTTTTCGGTGTAGGTCTGATCGCCCTCGAAATCGTGGATCGCGGTCTTGACCTTGTCGCCCGCGCGCTTGCCCGGGCAGACTGCATCGACGTGATGGCCGACGGCCTGCAGCGCCTGGAACGGCACCATCGTTTCGTAGTCTTCGGCGAAATCGCCGGTCAGGAACAGGATCTTCTTCGCGGCCATGGCTTTCTCCATTGAACAGCGTTGGGGGCCTGTTCGCGCCGCGTGCGGCAGACGGCGCTGCGGCGGCGAAGCGGCCCCGAGGACGAAAGCGCAGTGTACTCCGGCCGCTTGAAGCGCGCGTGACGGCCGCCCCGCGCGGCGGCGGGGCGGTGCGCGGGTTGTCAGAAGAAGGTTTCGACGACTTCCGTCACGCGGAACTGCGGATCGAGGACGAGCAGCTGGCGCCACTTGTCGAACGTCAGGCACGGGTGCGAGATGTCGAACGCGACCATGTCGCCGACCTTCACGTCCGCACCCGGCGGGATCTGCAGGTACGCATGCTGGTCCATCATTCCGGTCACGGCCCAGCCTTCGCTCGCGGCGACATCGCGCGGCGCGTCGTCGCGCCCCGGGCGGAAGTGGCGCGCCGGCTCGGGCAGGCCCGCGTCGAACGCCGCGTCGCGCTTGCCGAGCGCGACGATCGCGCGATCCGGCTCCGGCACCGATTGCACGTACGCCCACAGCTGCAGCGCCGGAAGCAGCCCTTCGCCCATCCTGCGGGCGGTCGGGTTGCGCGCGAACACGTCGGTCTGCGCCTTCTTGTAGATGCCGACGTCGTGCGTCAGGTAGCAGCCCGGGCGCAGCACGACTTCCGCGAAACCGGCGTCGGACGCCTTCGCGAATTCCTCCGCGACCACGTCGTACCACGCCGAGCCCGCGCCCGACAGGATCGCCGGCGTGCGCGCGAAACGGCCGGCTTCGGCCAGCGCTCGCGTGAGCGCGACCGCGTCCTGCAGGAACGCGCGGATCTCGCCTTCCTCCTTCAGCACGCCTTCGTAGAGTTCGATGCCGGCCAGCTTCAGCGTGTCCGGATAGCGCGCGATCGCATCGAGCACGGCCTCGCGTTGCGCGGCGTCGCGCACGCCCGCGCGACCGCCCGGCACGCCGAGCTCGATCAGCACGTTCAGCGTCCGTTTCGCTTCGCCGAAGAAGCGGCCGAGCTGGTCGACGCCGTCGGCCGAATCGACGAGGCAGAAGAATTCGAACTCGGGATCGGACAGCAACTGGGCGATGATCGCCATGTTCTGCCGGCCGACCAGCTGATTCGCGAGCAGCACGCGCCGCACGCCGCCGTGATACGCGGCCTGCGTCTGGTGCGCGGTCGCGAGCGTGATGCCCCATGCGCCGGCGTCGAGCTGGCGGCGGAACAGTTGCGGCGCCATCGTCGTCTTGCCGTGCGGTGCGAACTGCACGCCGTATTGCTGGACGAACGCCTGCATCCAGTTCAGATTGTGTTCGATGCGATCCGCATACAGCACGGCGGCCGGCAGGCTGACGTCTTCCGCGAGCAGGTTCCACTCGAGGCGGCCCGCGTCGTCGAGCGGCACGCTCGCGCTCGGCAGGTTGCCGAGGCCCTTGCCCAACGGATTGATTGTCGGTTCCTGATAGTTTGTAACTTTCATGTCATCCCGCTCCATCATCACTATGCATTGCACTGAAGTTGACATGGAAATGGTACAGAAAGTAGCATCGACGCGGTAATGTTATTTAGTAACATGAGCCGCCACACGCCCTTTCAGCAGATGAATTCGCCAGCTACCCCGTCCGCTCCGTTCGCGGCCGAGCCTTCGGCTTCGGTCGCCCAGCCGGTCCTCGACATCGTCGCGCGGATCGCCGAATGCGCGCCGGACCTGCGCGAGGCCGAACGCAAGGTCGCCGCCTTCATCCTCGCCGATCTCGCGCGCGCCGCGCGGGCGAGCATCGGCGCGCTCGCGCGCGACGCGGGCGTCAGCGTCGCCACCGTCACGCGTTTCGCGAAGGCCGTCGGCTGCCGCGACGTGCGCGAACTGAAAGTGCTCGTCGCGCAGGCGGCGGCGGTCGGCCAGCGCTTCCTGGTGCCGGCCGACGCGCATCCCGAACAAGACGCGAGCCCCGCATCGGTCGTCTACGACGAGATCCGCGTGGCGCTCGCGCACAACCACCAGTTGCTACGCAATACGTCGTTCGATGCGGCGGCCGACCTGCTCGCCGGTGCGAAGATGATCTACGTGTACGGGCAGGGCGGCGGCTCGACCGCGCTCGCCGATGAACTGCGCTTCCGGCTCGTGCGCTTCGGCCGGCCGGTGGCGAGCTACCAGGACAGCCTGCTGCAGCGGATGGTGGCGGCGACGCTGTCGCGCGACGCCGTGGTCGTCGCGCTGTCGGTGAGCGGGCGCGTGCCCGAACTGCTCGAAAGCTGCCGGCTCGCGAAGCGCTACGGCGCGAAGCTGATCGCGATCACCGCGCCGGCGTCGCCGCTCGCGAAGCTGGCCGATCATCTGATTCCGGTGGTCGCGTTCGAAACCGATTTCATTTACAAGCCGTCGACGTCGCGCTACGCGATGATGATGGCGATCGACGTGCTCGTCACCGGGGTCGCATTGCGGCTCGGCGATGCGGGCCGAGAATCGCTGCGCCGCATCAAGCATGCGCTCGATGCGCACCGCGGCGGCGGAGACCGTCAACCGGTAGGAGACTGACCATGCATTCGCATCCCGAAGCCGCCGATACGCTGATCGTCGGCGCGCAGCTGTACGACGGCACCGGCGCGCCGCCCGTCACGCGCGACGTCGCGATTCGCAACGGCGTGATCGCGGCGATCGGCAACCTGTCGAACTGGCTTGCCGAGACCGTCGTCGATGCGAACGGCCGCGCGCTCGCGCCGGGCTTCGTCGACGTGCACACGCACGACGACACGCACGTGATCCGCGCACCCGAAATGCTGCCGAAGATCTCGCAGGGCGTGACGACGGTGATCGTCGGCAACTGCGGGATCAGCGCGTCGCCGGTGACGCTCGCGGGCGATCCGCCCGACCCGATGAACCTGCTCGGCGATCGCGCCGCGTTCCGCTACCCGACCTTCGCCGCGTATGTCGCGGCCGTCAACGACGCGCGGCCGGCCGTGAACGTCGCGGCGCTCGTCGGGCACACGGCGCTGCGCAACAACCAGATGGACCGCCTCGACCGCGCGGCGACCGACGGCGAAATCGCCGGAATGCGCACGCAGCTCGAGGAGGCGCTCGCGAACGGCGCGCTCGGGCTGTCGTCGGGCCTCGCATATGGCTCCGCGTTCGCGGCGCCGGCCGAGGAAGTGATGGCGCTCGCCGAGCCGCTCGCGAACGCGGGCGCGCTGTACACGACGCACATGCGCACCGAGTTCGACGCGATCCTCGACGCGATGGACGAAGCGTACCGCGTCGGCCGTCACGCGCGGGTGCCGGTCGTGATCTCGCACCTGAAATGCGCGGGCCCGTCGAACTGGGGGCGCAGCACCGAAGTGCTTGCGTCGCTCGACGGTGCGCGCCGCTACCAGCCGGTCGGCTGCGACTGCTATCCGTACAGCCGCAGCTCGTCGACGCTCGACCTGAAGCAGGTGACGGGCGACATCGACATCACGATCACATGGTCGCAGCCGCATCCGGAAGTCGCGGGCAAGCTGCTGAAGGCGATCGCGGCCGACTGGGGCGTGACCGAGCAGGAGGCCGCGCAGCGCATCCGTCCGGCCGGCGCCGTGTACCACAACATGTCCGAGGACGACGTGCGGCGGATCCTGTCGCATCCGGCGACGATGGTCGGCTCGGACGGCCTGCCGAACGATCCGCTGCCGCACCCGCGGCTCTGGGGCGCGTTTCCGCGCGTGCTCGGCCATTACGTGCGCGACACGAACCTGCTGCCGCTCGAGGAAGCGATCCGCAAGATGACGTCGCTGTCCGCGCGCCGCTTCGGGATTGCGCGGCGCGGCGAAGTGCATGTCGGCTACCACGCGGATCTCGTGCTGTTCGATCCGGCGCGCGTGATCGATGCCGCGACGTTCGAGCAGCCGCAGCAGCCCGCGCACGGGATCGACGCGGTGTGGGTGAACGGTGTGCTGACCTACGAGAACGGCCAGCCGACCGGCGCGCGCGCCGGCGGTTTCGTCGCGCGCGGCGAGCGCGTGCCGGCGAGTGCCGAAGCCGCGTTCTGAGCGCGGCCCCGATCCGATTTGCCGCGTGCGCCATGTCGGCGCGCGCATCCGCAACCGTGCGTTGCATGGAACCGGCACTGGCGCTTGCATGCCGATGCCGGTCGACAACCAAGGAGTGAAACGATGAAGCGATATGGCGTGGGCGAAGCGAAGGGTACGGGCGGCCAGGTGATGCCGTTTGCACGCGCGGTCGAGGCCGACGGCTGGCTGTATGTGTCGGGCCAGACGCCGATGGTGAACGGCGAGGTCGTCGAAGGCGGGATCGTCACGCAGTCGAAGCAGGCGATCGAGAACGTGATCGCGATCCTGAAGGAAGCCGGCTACGGCCTCGAACACGTCGTGCGCTGCGGCGTGTGGCTCGACGACGCACGCGATTTCGCGTCGTTCAACAGGGTGTTCGTGTCGTACTTCGGCGAGCATCCGCCGGCACGCGCGTGCGTGCAGTCGAGCATGGTGATCGACTGCAAGGTCGAGGTCGATTGCATCGCTTACAAGGCGCCGGCGAAGTAACGCGCCCGCGCAGTCCGCTGCGCACAGTGAAACAGCCCCGCGGGCGCGAGCCGGCGGGGCTGTTTCGTTTCCGGCGGGCCGGTGTTACTGCCGCGCGGTCCGCGCGTTGTCCGGCATCGGCTGGTTGTAGTTCGTGCGGAACGGATTGATGTCGAGGCCGCCGCGACGTGTATAGCGCGCATACACGGCAAGCTTCACCGGTTTGCACGCATGCAGGATGTCGAGGAAGATGCGCTCGACGCACTGCTCGTGAAAGCCCGTGTGATTGCGGAACGAGATGATGTAGCGCAGCAGCCCCGCGTGATCGATCTGCGGCCCGACGTAGTGAATCTGCACGCTGCCCCAGTCGGGCTGGCCGGTGACCGGGCAGTTCGAGCGCAGCAGGTCGGACACCAGCGTCTCCTCGACGGGCGCTTCGTCCTCGGCGGCCGACAGCAGCGACGGATCGGGTTCGTACACGTCGGTGTCGAGGTCGAGCCGGTCGAGCGACAACCCGTCGAGCTCTTCCATCTGCAGCTTGCCGAAATCGTGCGGCGACACCAGCTGCACCGACACGCTCGCGCCGCACGCGGCGGACACGTCGCGCTTGAGCACGTCGCGCACCGCGTCGACCGAGTCGAACTTCGATTGCGCGAACGAGCCGAGATACAGCTTGAACGACTTCGATTCGACGATGTTCGGCGATTCGGCCGGCACGAAGAACGTCGCGACCGCGAGCTGCGGCTTGCCGCGCGCGTTGAGCCACGACAGCTCGTAAGCGTTCCAGATGTCGGTGCCGAAGAACGGCAGCGCCGACGTGATGCCGAGCTGTTCGCGCGAGCCGGCGCGCGGGATCGGGAACAGCAGCGACGCGTCGTACTGCGCAGCGTAGACGGTCGCCTTGCCCAGCGGGGAATGTTCGGGATTCATTGCACGAAGCCTTTACGACAGGAAGAGGCGGTAAGCCGGATTGGCGCTCTCTTCGACATACGGATAGCCGAGCGCCGCGAGGAAGCGTTCGAATTCGGCGCGATCGGCCTGCGGCACCTGCAGCCCGACGAGAATCGAGCTGTAGTCCGCGCCCTGGTTGCGGTAGTGGAACAGGCTGATGTTCCAGTCCGGCGCCATCGACGACAGGAACTTCATCAGCGCGCCCGGCCGCTCCGGGAATTCGAAGCGGAACAGGCGTTCGTCCAGCGCGAGCGGCGAGCGCCCGCCCACCATGTAGCGGATGTGTTCCTTCGACAGCTCGTCGTGCGTCAGGTCGACGGTCTTGAAACCGTGCGACTCGAAATTCGCGGCGATCTCGGCCGATTCGCCGCGTCGCCTGATCTGCACGCCGACGAAGATGTGCGCGGACTTTTCGTCGGCGATACGGTAGTTGAACTCGGTCACGTTGCGATCGCCGACGAGCGAGCAGAACCGCTTGAAGCTGCCGCGCTCCTCGGGGATCGTGACGGCGAACACGGCTTCGCGCGCCTCGCCGACTTCCGCGCGTTCGGCGACGAAGCGCATCCGGTCGAAGTTCATGTTCGCGCCGGACGTGACCGCGACGAGCGTCTGGTTCTCGATGCCTTCGCGTTCCGCGTAGCGTTTCGCGCCCGCGACCGCGAGCGCGCCGGACGGCTCGAGCACGCTGCGCGTGTCCTGGAACACGTCCTTGATCGCCGCGCACAGCGCGTCGGTGTCGACCGTCAGCACGCCGTCGAGGAACTCGCTGCAGAGCCGGAAGGTTTCCTCGCCGACGAGTTTCACCGCGGTGCCGTCCGCGAACAGGCCGACCTCGCTCAGCTCGACGCGCGCGCCCTTCTGCAGCGACTGCGCCATCGCGCACGAATCCTCGGCCTGCACGCCGAACACCTTGATTTCCGGCCGCACCGCCTTGACGTAGGCCGCCACGCCGGCCGCGAGCCCGCCGCCGCCGATCGGCACGAAGATCGCGTGAATCGGCCCCTGGTGCTGACGCAGGATTTCCATCGCGATCGTGCCCTGGCCGGCGATCACGTAAGGATCGTCGAACGGGTGGACGAACGTGAGGTCGCGCTCCGCCTGCACCTTGACCGCGTGCGCGTACGCATCGCTGTACGACTCGCCTGCCTGGATCACCTCGACGCTCGGGCCGCCGTGCGCACGTACCGCGTCGACCTTCACCTGCGGCGTCGTCACGGGCACGACGATCACGGCCTTGATGCCCATTCGTGCCGCCGAGAACGCGACGCCCTGCGCATGATTGCCGGCCGATGCCGTAATCACCCCGCGCGCGAGCGCGTCGGCCGGAATGTGCGCCATCTTGTTGTACGCGCCGCGCAGCTTGAACGAGAACACCGGCTGGTTGTCCTCGCGCTTCAGGTAGACGGGGTTGCGCAGTCGGGCCGACAGGTTGCGGGCGGGTTCGAGTTCCGTCTCGAGCGCGACGTCGTAGACGCGCGCGGTGAGGATTTTCTTCAGGTAATCGTGGGTGGCCATGGGCGCTCGCGTGCGGTGCGGAAGCAGACGGTAAAGGATCAATGATAGCGCCAAGGGTCCGTCCGCACGCAAGCGGCATGCCGGGTGCACGGGCGCGCAAGCACGGCGGCGGGCGGGTTTGCCGCGCGGAGCGTCCCTTTTTACCGATTTAACTGCATGGTTACCGACCGGACGGACGGCGAATGCCGGCGCGAAAGCGCGCCGACGCAGGCCCGGCGCGGGTTGCGGCGAAAGCCCCACGACCTGTCCGGCGTCTCACGGGCGGGCCGATCATGGGTTAGAATTCCGTTTTGAATCAAGGATCGGAAGATGCAGAGGCACCCTCGGATCGCCCCGTTGAAGCCGACGCCGCGCGCAGCCAGCCCCGCGGCGGAGCGGCATGCGCGCCGCGCGCGATCGTGCTGATGGCTCCGAGTGCCGCCAGGCTTTGCCGGCCGGAAACGGTGAGTCCAGACCCGCTCCCGCCCGATGCGAGATAGTCGCGCGCCTGGCACCAGAACAGATTTCCCCAAGATTGCGCCCACGCGCTTGCCGACGCCCGTGCACGGTGTATCGGCCCTCCGAGTCGTCCGAACATGAACGCACCACAAGTTTTCGATCCGCATGGCGCGGCCGCCGCCGTCGCCGCCGACCCCGCGCCCCGTCTGCGCGAGATTCCTTACAACTACACGTCCTTCTCCGACCGCGAGATCGTGATTCGCCTGCTCGGCGAGGAGGCGTGGTCGGTGCTCGACGAGCTGCGCGCCGAACGCCGCACGGGCCGCTCGGCACGGATGCTGTACGAAGTGCTCGGCGACATCTGGGTCGTGCGCCGCAACCCGTACCTGCAGGACGACCTGCTCGACAACCCGAAGCGCCGCGCGCTGCTGATCGAGGCGCTGAACCACCGCCTCACCGAGATCGGCAAGCGCCGTCGCGCCGATCTGACCGAGCATCGCGACGACGCGGGCCGTGAACGTGCCGGCCGCGTCGAGATGCTCGAGGCCGCCGCGCAGCGCGCGGTCGACGAGTTCGCCGACGAATTCGACAAGATGGCCGACCTGCGCCGCCGCGCGACCAAGGCGCTCGGCCGCTGCACGCAGAAGGACAACATCCGCTTCGACGGGCTGTCGCGCGTGTCGCACGTGACCGACGCGACCGACTGGCGCGTCGAATACCCGTTCGTCGTGCTGACCCCCGATACCGAAGCCGAGATCGCGGGCCTGATCAAGGCGTGCTTCGAGCTCGGCCTGACAGTGATCCCGCGCGGCGGCGGCACCGGCTACACGGGCGGCGCGGTGCCGCTCACGCCGTTCTCCGCCGTGATCAACACCGAGAAGCTCGAACAGCTCGGCGCGGTCGAGCTCACCGAGCTGCCGGGCGTCGCGCACAAGGTGCCGACGATCTTCTCCGGCGCGGGCGTCGTCACGCGCCGCGTGACGGAGGCGGCCGAAGCGGCCGGCTACGTGTTCGCGGTCGATCCGACCTCGCTCGACGCATCGTGCATCGGCGGCAACGTCGCGATGAACGCCGGCGGCAAGAAGGCCGTGCTGTGGGGCACCGCGCTCGACAACCTGGCCTGGTGGCGGATGGTCGATCCGGACGGCAACTGGCTCGAAGTCACGCGCCACGAGCACAACCAGGGCAAGATCCACGACATCGCGGTCGCGCGTTTCGAGCTGAAGTGGTTCGACGGCGCGTACGCGCCGGGCGAGAAGCTGCTGAAGACGGAGATGCTCGAGATCGAAGGCCGCCGGTTCCGCAAGGAAGGCCTCGGCAAGGACGTCACCGACAAGTTCCTCGCCGGCCTGCCGGGCGTGCAGAAGGAAGGCTGCGACGGGCTGATCACGTCCGCGCGATGGGTGCTGCACAAGATGCCCGCGCACACGCGCACCGTCTGTCTCGAATTCTTCGGCCAGGCGCGCGAGGCGATCCCGAGCATCGTCGAGATCAAGGACTACCTGTTCGAAACATCGAAGCAGGGCGGCGCGATCCTCGCGGGCCTCGAGCACCTCGACGAGCGCTACCTGCGCGCGGTCGGCTACGCGACCAAGAGCAAGCGCAACGCATTCCCGAAGATGGTGCTGATCGGCGACATCGTCGGCGACGACGCCGATGCGGTCGCGCACGCGACGTCCGAAGTGGTGCGGATGGCGAACGGCAAGAGCGGCGAAGGCTTCGTCGCGATCAGCGCGGAGGCGCGCAAGCGCTTCTGGCTCGACCGCAGCCGCACGGCCGCGATCGCGAAGCACACCAACGCGTTCAAGATCAACGAAGACGTCGTCATTCCGCTGAACCGGATGGGCGAGTACACCGACGGCATCGAGCGGATCAACATCGAGCTGTCGCTGAAGAACAAGCTGCAACTCGTCGACGCGCTCGAGGCGTTCTTCCGCGCCGGCAACCTGCCGCTCGGCAAGACCGACGACGCGAACGAAATCCCGAGCGCCGAGCTGCTCGAGGACCGCGTGCAGCAGGCGCTGGAGCTGCTCAAGCGCGTGCGCGCGCGCTGGGAATTCGTGCGCGACCGGCTCGACCAGCCGCTGCGCGAGGCGCAGCACTACCTCGTGCAGCTCGGCTACGAGGCGCTCGCCGAGAAGTTCGCGGATCGCGCCGACGAACAGCCGGGCGCGACCGTGTTCCACGTCACGCAGGACCGCACGGTCCGCATCTCGTGGAAGCAGGAGATCCGCGCGGAGCTGCGCGCGATCTTCAACGGCGGCGCGTTCAAGCAGATCCTCGACGAAGCGCAGGCGATCCACAAGCGCGTGCTGCGCGGCCGCGTGTTCGTCGCACTGCACATGCACGCGGGCGACGGCAACGTCCACACCAACATCCCGGTCAACTCCGACAACTACGAGATGCTGCAGGACGCGCACGCGGCGGTCGCGCGCATCATGAAGCTCGCACGCTCGCTCGACGGCGTGATCTCCGGCGAACACGGGATCGGCATCACGAAGCTCGAGTTCCTGACCGACGACGAGATCGCCGAATTCCGCGCGTACAAGCAGCGCGTCGACCCGAACGGCCGCTTCAACAAGGGCAAGCTGCTCGACGGCGCCGACCTGCGCAATGCCTACACGCCGAGCTTCGGGCTGATGGGCTACGAGTCGCTGATCATGCAGCAGTCCGACATCGGCGCGATCGCCGATTCGGTGAAGGACTGCCTGCGCTGCGGCAAGTGCAAGCCGGTGTGCGCGACGCACGTGCCGCGCGCGAACCTGCTGTACAGCCCGCGCAACAAGATCCTCGCGACCTCGCTGCTGGTCGAGGCGTTCCTGTACGAGGAGCAGACGCGCCGCGGCGTGTCGATCAAGCACTGGGACGAGTTCAACGACGTGGCCGACCACTGCACGGTGTGCCACAAGTGCGCGACGCCGTGCCCGGTGAAGATCGACTTCGGCGACGTGACGATGAACATGCGCAACCTGTTGCGCAAGATGGGCAAGAAGAAGTTCAACGCCGGCAATGCGGCGGGCATGTTCTTCCTGAACGCGACCAATCCGCAGACGATCAACGCCGCGCGCACCGTGATGATGGGCGTCGGCTACAAGGTGCAGCGCTTCGCGAACGACATGCTGAAGAAGGTCGTGACGAAGCAGACCCAGCACCCGCCCGCGACCACCGGCAAGCCGCCCGCCGTCGAGCAGGTGATCCACTTCGTCAACAAGAAGATGCCGGGCAACCTGCCGAAGAAGACGGCGCGCGCGCTGCTCGACATCGAGGACAACAAGATCGTGCCGATCATCCGCAACCCGAAGTCGACGACCGTCGATTCGGAAGCGGTGTTCTACTTCCCGGGCTGCGGCTCCGAGCGGCTGTTCTCGCAGGTCGGGCTCGCCACGCAGGCGATGCTGTGGGAGGCGGGCGTGCAGACCGTGCTGCCGCCGGGCTACCTGTGCTGCGGCTATCCGCAGCGCGGCTCGGGCCAGTACGACAAGGCCGAGAAGATCGTCACCGACAACCGCGTGCTGTTCCACCGGGTCGCGAACACGCTGAACTACCTCGACATCAAGACGGTGGTCGTGTCGTGCGGTACCTGCTACGACCAGCTCGCAGGCTACGAATTCGACAAGATCTTCCCGGGCTGCCGGATCATCGACATCCACGAGTTCCTGCTCGAGAAGGGGATGAAGCTCGATGGCGTCACGGGCACCCGCTACATGTATCACGACCCGTGCCATACGCCGATCAAGACGATCGACCCGGTGAAGCTCGTCAACGAGCTGATGGGCACGGAGAAGGACGGCTACAGGATCGAGAAGAACGACCGCTGCTGCGGCGAATCGGGCACGCTGGCGGTCACGCGTCCGGACGTGTCCACGCAGGTCCGCTTCCGCAAGGAAGAGGAAATCCGCAAGGGCGCGGCGAAGCTGCGCGCGATTCCCGTGGTGGCCGGCGACGCGCCGGCACCGGCCGCGAACGGCCCGGACGTGAAGATCCTGACGAGCTGCCCGTCGTGCCTGCAGGGCCTGTCGCGCTACAACGAGGACGCGAACCTCGAGGCCGACTACATCGTGGTCGAGATCGCGCGCCAGGTGCTCGGCGAGAACTGGATGGCCGACTATGTCGCACGCGCGAACAATGGCGGGATCGAGCGCGTGCTGGTCTAATGCGGGCATGACGCCCGCCCGGCCGGGCCAGGAATGAGAGCGGGCGCCGGTGCGGCAGCGCCGGCGCCCGTGCACATGGGAGCGACGATGGAATGCGTGTTTTGCCGTGAAGACGGCGGCGAGGTGCTCTGGCAGGACGATGCGCTGCGCGTCGTGCTGGCGACGGGCGAGCACGACTACCCGGGTTTCTGCCGGGTGATCTGGGGCGCGCACGTGGCCGAGTTCTCCGATCTCGGCGAGCCCGAAAGGGCACATTTGATGCGCGTGGTGTACGCGGTGGAGCGGGCCGTGCGCCGCGTGATGCAGCCGAACAAGGTGAATCTCGCGAGCCTCGGCAACATGGTGCCGCACGTGCACTGGCACGTGATCCCGCGCTTCTCCAACGACGCCCATTTCCCGCAGCCCGTGTGGGCGCCGCGCCAGCGCAGCGTGTCCGAGGCGCTGTTGCGCTCGCGCGCGGCGCAGGCTTCGCTGCTGCACAATGCGGTGCGCGAGGAAATTCAACAGATGACCGATTCGAGGCAGCCATGAGCGGTTTGACTTCCACGACGCCGATTCCGTCCGGCGTCGTCGTGCACGCGGTGTCGCGCGTGCTCGAATTGCAGTACCCGAACGGCGAGAGCTACCGGATTCCGTTCGAGCTGATGCGCGTCTACTCGCCGTCGGCCGAGGTGCGCGGCCACGGGCCGGGCCAGGAGACGCTGCAGACGGGCAAGCGCGAGGTGACGATCACCGCGCTCGAGGGCGTGGGCAACTACGCGCTGCAGCCGACGTTCTCCGATGGCCATTCGACCGGCATCTACTCGTGGGATCTGCTGTACGAACTGGCGACGCAGCAGGACGCGCTGTGGCGCGACTATTTCGACAAACTGAAGGCGGCGGGCGTCGAGCGCGACGCGCCGATGCAGGCGGCCCCCGCGCCGCACGGCCACTGCCACTGAAATCGACGGCGCCCGCTCGGCGCCGTCTTGCCATTTACTGAGGATCAACGCGATGAGCAAAACCCACTTCGGCTTCGAAAGCGTCGAGGAAACCGAAAAAGCGAAGAAAGTGGCGGGCGTGTTCCATTCGGTCGCGAGCAACTACGATCTGATGAACGACCTGATGTCGGCCGGCATGCACCGCGCGTGGAAGGCGTTCACGATCGCGCAGGCGAACGTGCGCCCCGGCTTCAAGGTGCTCGACATCGCGGCCGGCACGGGCGACCTGACCAAGGCGTTCGCGAAGGCAGCGGGCCCGACGGGCGAGGTCTGGCACACCGACATCAACGAATCGATGCTGCGCGTCGGCCGCGACCGGCTGCTCGACAAGGGCATCGTGACGCCGTCGCTGCTGTGCGACGCCGAGAAAATTCCGTTTCCCGACAACTACTTCGATGTGGTCACGGTCGCGTTCGGGCTGCGCAACATGACGCACAAGGACGCCGCGCTCGCCGAGATGCGCCGCGTGGCGAAGCCGGGCGGCCGCGTGATGGTGCTCGAATTCTCGAAAGTCTGGGATCCGCTGAAAAAAGCGTACGATCTGTATTCTTTCAAAGTATTACCGTGGCTTGGCGACAAGTTCGCGAAAGATGCTGAAAGTTATCGGTATCTTGCTGAATCTATCCGGATGCACCCCGATCAGGACACGCTGAAGACGATGATGGAACAAGCGGGCCTCGACGCCGTCAAATATTACAATTTGTCAGGTGGCGTGGTAGCGTTACACCTAGGAACCAAGTACTAAGGGGTTCTTTCCATACATTCGCCTTACATCTGGAGAAGCTGATGTCCGAATCGCGTTCGCTGTTCAACCGTAGCAAGCCGTCGAAGCCGTGGGCTCGACGGGTCGGCACGCTGCTGATGGTCGGCCTGCTCACGGCCGGCACGTTCGCATCGCTCGACGCCGAAGCCAAGCGCATGGGCGGCGGGCGCAGCATCGGCCGTCAAAACTCCACCGTCACGCAGCGCCAGGCCACGCCGCCCGCGCAGCAGCCGATGCAGCAGGCCGCGCCGGCGCAGGCGCAGCGCGCGAACCCGGCCGCACCGGCGCCGGCCGCGCAGCCCAACCGTTCGCGCTGGCTCGGGCCGATCGCCGGTCTCGCGGCCGGTCTCGGCATCGCGGCGCTGCTGTCGCACTTCGGCCTCGGCGGCGCATTCGCGAGCATGATGGCGAACGTCATCGTGATCGCGCTGCTCGCGATGGTCGGCATCTGGCTGATCCGCAAGTTCATGAACCGCCGCCGTCCGCACGAGCCGGCGTACTCGGTGGGCGGTTCGGCATCGTCGTCGGGCGGCTATTCGCAGAGCCCGTCGTTCCAGCAGGGCGCCGGCAGCAGCTATGCGGGCAGCGGCAGCAGCTATGCGAACGAAGCGCAAGGCGTGTTCGGTGGCGGCGCGGCTGCCTCGGGCGCGGCCGGCGCGATGGCCGCTGCACCGCTGCAGGTGCCGGCCGGCTTCGACACCGAAGCGTTCCTGCGCAGCGCGAAGGTCTACTTCGTGCGGCTGCAGGCAGCCTGGGATCAAGGCAACCTGGCCGACATTCGCGAGTTCACGACGCCGGAAATGTTCGCCGAGATCAAGATCGACCTCGACTCGCGCGGCAACGAGGCGAACCAGACCGATGTCGTGCAGCTCGACGCGGAACTGGTCGCGATCGAGGATCGCGGCATCGAGCAGTCGGCGAGCGTGCGTTTCCACGGGCTGATCCGCGAATCGGCGAATGCGTCGGCGGCGCCGTTCGACGAGGTGTGGAACCTGTCGAAGTCGGGCAGCCAGGGCTGGTTGCTCGCGGGTATCCAGCAGATCAACACGCACTGAGCGTGACCGGCGGCCGGCTTGCCGGCTGCCCGGGCGACGGCCGCCGCGCTGCGACCGCTTGCCGCCCGGGTGTGCGGTTGGCCGCGGTCTGCCGACGATCCGACGTTACAATAGAAACCCGCGTGGGCGCCCGGCCTGCGCGGGTTTTTTCTTTCCCAGCCCGATGACCTTTGCCGCCAAGCCTTTTGCTGCTGCTGTCAATCACCTGCTCGCGCGCGAATCGTGGGCGCGCGATCGCCTGATTCCCTATGCGGGCAAGACCGCCCGGCTCGACGTGCCGCCCGTCACGCTCACGCTGCTCGTGCAGCCCGACGGTTATCTTTCCGCGGTGGAAGCGCACGATGCGCAACACGTCGACGTGTCGATCGCCCTCGCGGGCGACACCGTCGCCGCATTCCTGCAGGGTGGCCAGGCGGCCGTGATGAAGCACGTGAAGATCGACGGCGACGCGGAGTTCGCGACGCAAATCGCGAAGCTGGCCGAGCATCTGCGCTGGGAACCCGAGGAAGATCTCGCGAAGCTGGTCGGCGACGCGGCGGCGCACCGGATCGCGACGGTCGTGCGCGACGCCGGCGCGCGCGCGCGCCGCACCGGCCGCAACGTGCTCGATTCCGTCGCCGAGTACTGGCTCGACGAGAACCCGCAAGTCGTCCGTCGCAAGGTGCTCGGCGGCTTCGACGCCGAACTGGCGCGGGCGCGCGATGCGCTCGCGCGGGTCGAGAAACGGGTCGAGCGACTCGAACAAAAAATCGGCGCGCGCACGGGCTCCGGCCCGCGCGGCGCGCACTGAGGGCCGCAGGGCATGCGCATTTTCCGTTTCATCAAGATTGTCTACACCGTCATCCGCTTTGGCCTCGACGAAGTGATGCTGTCGCGGATCGACGACCGGCGCGTGAAGCTGCTGCTGCGGATCACGACGATCGGCCGCCGCTATTCCGATCCGCCCGCCGTGCGGCTGCGTCACGCGCTCGAAAGCCTCGGCCCGATCTTCGTGAAGTTCGGGCAGGTGCTGTCGACGCGCCGCGATCTGCTGTCGGTCGATTTCGCGAACGAACTCGCGAAACTGCAGGACCAGGTGCCGCCGTTCGATTCGGCGGTCGCGATCGCGATCATCGAGAAGTCGCTCGGCGCGCCGGTCGACGAACTGTTCGACGAATTCGAGCGCGAGCCGGTCGCGAGCGCGTCGATCGCGCAGGTGCATTTCGCGAAGTTGAAGCAGGGCCAGCATGCGGGCAAGGCCGTCGCGGTCAAGGTGCTGCGCCCCAACATGCTGCCGGTGATCGATTCGGACCTCGCGCTGATGCGCGACATCGCGACGTGGACGGAGCGCATGTGGGCGGACGGCCGGCGCCTGAAGCCGCGGGAAGTCGTCGCCGAATTCGACAAGTACCTGCACGACGAGCTGGACCTGATGCGCGAGGCCGCGAACGGCAGCCAGCTGCGCCGCAACTTTGCCGGCCTCGATCTGCTGCTCGTGCCCGAGATGTTCTGGGATTTCTCGACGTCGCAGGTGCTCGTGATGGAGCGCATGACCGGCGTGCCGATCAGCCAGGTCGAGACGCTGCGCTCGGCCGGCGTCGACATCAAGAAGCTCGCGCGCGAAGGCGTCGAGATCTTCTTCACGCAGGTGTTCCGCGACGGGTTCTTTCATGCGGACATGCACCCGGGCAACATCCAGGTGAGCCTCGATCCGAACACGTTCGGCCGCTATATCGCGCTCGATTTCGGGATCGTCGGCGCGTTGTCGGATTTCGACAAGAACTACCTCGCTCAGAACTTCCTCGCGTTCTTCAAGCGCGATTACCACCGCGTCGCGACGCTGCATCTGGAATCGGGCTGGGTGCCGCCCGAGACGCGCGTCGAGGAGCTCGAAAGCGCGATCCGCGCGGTGTGCGAGCCTTATTTCGACCGCGCGCTGAAGGATATCTCGCTCGGCCAGGTGCTGATGCGCCTGTTCTCGACGTCGCGCCGCTTCAACGTCGAGATCCAGCCGCAGCTCGTGCTGCTGCAGAAGACGATGCTCAACGTCGAAGGGCTCGGCCGTTCGCTCGACCCCGAGCTCGACCTGTGGAAAACGGCGAAACCGTATCTCGAGCGCTGGATGACCGAGCAGATCGGCCTGCGCGGCTGGTACGAGCGCTTCAAGGTCGAGGCGCCGCAGTGGAGCAAGACGCTGCCGCAACTGCCGCGCCTGATCCACCACGCGATGGCGGCGCGCCACGACGCGCCGCGTGCGGCGAGCGAAGATCTGATGCGTCAGATTCTCGTCGAGCAGAAGCGGACGAACCGGCTGCTGCAGGCATTGCTGATCTTCGGTCTTGCCGTCGGCGTCGGGGCGCTTGCCGCGCGCGTGCTGCTCGCGCTCGCGTCCGGCGCATGACCGAAAGGAGCCGAGCGATGTCCGAACCCCGACAACCGTCCGCACCGAGCGCCGCCGATTTCGCGACACGCGACCCCGGCAATGCCGCGTTCTGGGACGAGCGCTTCGCGCGCGGCGTCACGCCCTGGGAGTTCGGCGGCGTGCCCGACGGGTTTCGCGCGTTCGCGCAGCGGCGCGAGCCGTGCGCGGTGCTGATTCCCGGCTGCGGCAGCGCGCGGGAAGCCGGCTGGCTCGCGCAGGCCGGCTGGCCGGTGCGTGCGATCGACTTCTCGGCGCAGGCGGTGGCGGCCGCGAAGGCGCAGCTCGGCGCGCATGCGGACGTCGTCGAGCAGGCCGATTTCTTCGCGTACCGGCCGCCGTTCGACGTGCAGTGGGTGTACGAGCGCGCGTTTCTGTGCGCGCTGCCGCCGAGCCTGCGCGCGGGCTATGCGGTGCGGATGGCCGAATTGCTGCCGGCCGGAGCGTTGCTGGCCGGGTATTTTTTCGTGACGACGAAACCGAAGGGGCCGCCGTTCGGCATCGAGCGGGCGGAACTCGATGCGCTGCTCGCGCCGCACTTCGAACTGGTCGAGGATCTGCCGGTGACCGATTCGCTGGCCGTGTTCGAGGGGCACGAGCGCTGGCTTACGTGGCGCCGCCGCTGAAGGCCGGGCGTCGCAGCCGTTGCCGGAGTGCGCCGGGGTTTCGGCTATAATTCAAGGTTTTGCAAGCCGTTTCCAGTTTCTGCGGGAAAAATATCATGCCGATCTACGCCTATCGATGCGAAGCGTGCGGTTTCGCGAAGGACGTGCTCCAGAAGATGAGCGACGCGCCGCTGTCGCAGTGCCCCGAATGCGGGAAGGACACTTTTCGCAAGCAGGTGACCGCCGCCGGTTTTCAGCTGAAGGGCTCCGGCTGGTATGTCACCGATTTCCGCGGCGGCTCGGGCGGCACCAGCGCGCCGGCGACGGCATCCGGCGACGCGGCGGCAGCGCCGGCGGCAGCCGCACCCGCTGCCGCGAGCTCCGAAAGTACGACGACGAGCGCCGCGCCCGCCCCGGCTGCGACGCCCGCCGCCGGCAGTTGACCGTCGCGGCCCGGTCGGGCCGCGACCAACCCGCGCTTCCGGCGCGGTTCATTGACGGCAGATGATGAAAAAGACGACCCTGAAAACGGTGTTCCTGACCGGCCTGCTGGTTCTCGTTCCGCTCGCGATCACGCTGTGGGTGCTCGGCCTCATCATCGGCACGATGGACCAGACGCTGCTGCTGTTGCCCGAATCGTGGCAACCGGAGCGGATGCTCGGCTTCCATCTGCCGGGGATCGGCGCGGTGCTGACGCTCGCGTTCATCTTCGTCGTCGGGCTGGCCACGCAGAATTTCATCGGCCAGAAGCTCGTCACGTGGTGGAACGCGGTCGTGCGTCACATCCCGGTCGTCGGGCCGATCTACACGAGCGTCAAGCAGGTATCCGACACGCTGCTGTCGAGCAGCGGCAACGCGTTCCGCAAGGCGCTGCTGATCGAATACCCGCGGCGCGGCTCGTATACGATCGCGTTCCTGACGGGCGCGCCCGGCGGCGACGTGGTCAACCATCTGACGGAAGAGTACGTGAGCGTGTACGTGCCCACGACGCCGAACCCGACGTCGGGCTTCTTCCTGATGCTGCCGAAGAGCGAAGTCATCGAACTCGACATGTCGGTCGATGCCGCGCTCAAGTACATCGTCTCGATGGGCGTCGTGGCGCCTCCCGCGCCGATTCCGGCGCCCGCCCGCCGTCCCGTCGAGCCGCCGCTGTAAGTAAAGAATCATCGCCCGGGCCGCGCGTTGCGGCACCCGTTGATCAAACCGAACGAAAGCAAACATCATGTCGATGCGTACTGAATACTGCGGTCTCGTGACCGAACACCTGCTGGGCCAAACCGTGTCGCTGTGCGGCTGGGTGCAGCGCCGCCGCGATCACGGCGGTGTGATCTTCATCGACCTGCGCGATCGTGAAGGCCTCGTGCAGGTGGTGTGCGACCCGGATCGTGCCGAAATGTTCGCGACCGCCGAAGGCGTGCGCAACGAGTTCTGCGTGCAGATCAAGGGTCTCGTGCGCAACCGTCCGGAAGGCACGGTCAACGCCGGCCTGAAGAGCGGCAAGATCGAAGTGCTGTGCCATGAGCTGATCGTGCTGAACGCGTCGATCACGCCGCCGTTCCAGCTCGACGACGACAACCTGTCGGAAACGACGCGCCTCACGCACCGCGTGCTCGACCTGCGCCGTCCGCAGATGCAGCACAACCTGCGCCTGCGCTACCGCGTCGCGATCGAGGCACGCAAGTACCTCGACGAGCAGGGCTTCATCGACATCGAAACGCCGATGCTGACGAAGAGCACGCCGGAAGGCGCGCGCGACTACCTCGTGCCGTCGCGCGTGAACGCGGGCCAGTTCTTCGCGCTGCCGCAGTCGCCGCAGCTGTTCAAGCAGCTGCTGATGGTCGCGAACTTCGACCGTTACTACCAGATCACCAAGTGCTTCCGCGACGAAGACCTCCGCGCCGACCGTCAGCCGGAATTCACGCAGATCGACTGCGAGACGTCGTTCCTCGGCGAGCAGGAAATCCGCGATCTGTTCGAAGACATGATCCGTCACATCTTCAAGAAGACGATCGACGTCGAACTCGACGCGAAATTCCCGGTGATGCCGTACTCGGAAGCGATGGCGCGTTTCGGTTCGGACAAGCCGGACCTGCGCGTGCAGCTCGAATTCACCGAGCTGACCGACGCGATGAAGGACGTCGACTTCAAGGTGTTCAGCACGCCGGCCAACGCGAAGGACGGCCGTGTCGCGGCGCTGCGCGTGCCGAAGGGCGGCGAGCTGTCGCGCGGCGACATCGACGGTTACACGGAATTCGTGCGCATCTACGGCGCGAAGGGCCTCGCATGGATCAAGGTCAACGAGAAGGCGAAGGGTCGCGACGGCCTGCAAAGCCCGATCGTCAAGAACCTGCACGACGCGTCGATCGCGGCGATCCTCGAGCGCACCGGTGCTGAAGACGGCGACATCATCTTCTTCGCGGCCGACCGCGCGAAGGTCGTCAACGACAGCCTGGGCGCACTGCGCCTGAAGATCGGCCATTCCGAATTCGGCAAGGCGAACGGTCTCGTGCAGGCTGGCTGGAAGCCGCTGTGGGTCGTCGACTTCCCGATGTTCGAATACGACGACGAAGACGCGCGCTACGTTGCCGCGCACCACCCGTTCACCAGCCCGAAGGACGAGCACCTCGAGTACCTCGAGACGGATCCGGGCCGCTGCCTCGCGAAGGCGTACGACATGGTCCTGAACGGCTGGGAAATCGGCGGCGGTTCGGTGCGTATCCACCGTGAGGAAGTGCAGAGCAAGGTGTTCCGCGCGCTGAAGATCGGTGCGGAAGAGGCGCAGCTCAAGTTCGGCTTCCTGCTGGACGCGCTGCAGTACGGCGCGCCGCCGCACGGCGGTATCGCATTCGGCCTCGACCGCATCGTCACGATGATGGCCGGTGCCGACTCGATCCGCGACGTGATCGCGTTCCCGAAGACGCAGCGTGCGCAGGATCTTCTCACGCAGGCACCGAGCCCGGTCGACGAGCGTCAGCTGCGCGAGCTGCACATTCGTCTGCGCCAGCCGGAACAGCCGAAGGCGTAACGCGTGTCACAGGTCGTGTGCGCGGTGACGCGTGCACGACATCCAGCGAAAAAGGCGCCGTAGTGCGCCTTTTTCGTTTTTTGCGGTACAGTCGCAGCACTTGCCGTACGTTCCGGCACAGGCCCGGCGCCCGGCCCTGTGCCGCATGAAACAAAGATGACGAAGCCGCCGAAAATCCCCGAATCCGTTCTCGTCGTGATCTACACGCCCGAACTCGACGTGCTGGTGATCAAGCGTGCCGACCAGCCCGATTTCTGGCAATCGGTGACCGGATCGAAGGACGCGCTCGACGAGCCGCTCGCGCTCACGGCCGCGCGCGAAGTCGCCGAGGAAACCGGCATCTCGGTCGGTACGCACGACGTGCCGGCCAGCGCGCTGGTCGACTGGCACCACCGGATCGAATACAGCATCTATCCGCAATACCTGCATCGCTATGCACCGGGCGTCACGCGCAACGTCGAGCACTGGTTCGGTCTGTGCGTGCCGCGCCGCGTCGACGTGACGCTGTCGCCGCGCGAACACGTCGACCATGCGTGGCTGCCGTACCGCGAAGCGGCCGCGCGGTGCTTCTCGCCGTCGAACGCCGAAGCGATCCTGCAATTGCCCGTGCGCGTGTCGCTCGCGCGGGCGCCGCACGGCTCGTCCGCATGAATGCGGAAACCCGCAAGCGCTTCGCGCAGTTGCGGCAGATGTTCCTGCAGGAGCGCGGCTCCGCGTCGCGGCTCGCGTTCACCGCCGGCAACACGGTGCGGCTCTGCGAGACCGGCGCCGAATTCTTCCACGCGCTGATCGAACGGATCGATGCGGCGCGCGAGCAGGTGATGCTCGAAACCTACATCTTCTGCGACGACGCGGCCGGCCGCCCGGTGTCGGATGCGCTGATCCGCGCGGCGCAGCGTGGCGTGCGCGTGCGCGTGATCACCGACGGCGTCGGCACCGCGCGCCTGCCGCTGTTCGATACGTGGGCCGGTGCAGGCGTCGAGCACTGCATCTACAACCGCTACCTGTTCGGCCGTTTCGGCTTCTCGCGCACGCACCGCAAGCTCGCGGTGATCGATCACGCGGTCGCGTTCTGCGGCGGCATCAACATCGTCGACGACTACGCGCAGGGCAGCGCGACGCTGCCGTTTCCGCGCTGGGATTTCGCGGTCGAGATGGCCGGGCCGGTGGTGTCGGACGTGCGTGCCGCGTTCGAACTGCAGTGGCATCGCATCCAGTTCGGCCACAAGCCATATGCCCAGTACGCGGCCGGGCTGCACGGCGGCGAAGCGTTCCCGGACATGTTCCGGCGCTGGATGCGCAGCCACCGGTGGATCAAGGCCGGTGCGCTGCGGGTCGTGACGGAGCCGAGCGTCGCGTTCGTCGCGCGCGACAATGTCGTGAACCGCCGCGCGATCGAGAAGGCGTATCTCGCCGCGATCGGCCAAGCGCGCCAGCGAATCCTGCTCGCGAATCCGTATTTCATGCCGGGCCGCAAGCTGCGCCGCGCGCTGACGGGCGCCGCACGCCGCGGCGTCGACGTGCGGGTCCTGATCGGCCGCAACGAGTTCACGGCGCTCGATACGGCGGTGCCGTTCCTGTATCACGCGCTGCTGCGCGCGGGCGTGCGCGTGGCGGAATACGACAAGACGATCCTGCACGGCAAGGTGGCGGTGATCGACGACAACTGGGCGACCGTCGGCTCGTCGAACCTGGACGCGCTGAGCCTGATGCTGAACAATGAGGCGAACGTCGTGCTGGTGCGCTACGATGCAATCACCAACGAACTGCGCGATGCGATCGCGGCCGCGTTCTCCGAAGGCCGCGAAATCGACGCCGCCCGGTATGCCGCGCGGCCGCGCATCGAGCGCATGCTGAACTGGCTCGCGTACAACACGTACCGCATCGTGATGAAGGCGCTGACGGTCGGCGGTTACGACTGACTCCGACTAAGCATTCGCTTCAAAAATCCGTCCGCACGTTCGTGCGGAAAAGCCGCTCAGGTCCCGCCGGAATCGCGCAAAATAGCGGCTCGGTTAGACACCGGTTTCTAATAATTTCCTTGTTTCGCGAGCGGCCGCACTCAATAATAGTACGGCCGTTCGATTTTATTCGAACCCCCGAACGGTTACAGAAATAGCTATGCGAAAAGGCGAACAGACGCGTGCCGCGATACTCGAAGCTGCTTTGGACCTCGCCAGCCGTGACGGGCTGGAGGGGCTGACGATCGGCCTGCTGGCCGAGCGCATGCAGATGAGCAAGAGTGGCGTGTTCGCGCACTTCGGATCGCGCGAGGACCTGCAGGTCGAGGTCGTGCGCGAGTATCACCATCGTTTCGAGAACGAGGTGTTCTTTCCGAGCCTGCGCGAGCCGCGAGGCTTGCCGCGCCTTCGGGCGATGCTGGCCCGCTGGACGGAGAAGCGCATCCAGGAGGTGACGACGGGATGCATCTACATCAGCGGTGCCGTCGAGTACGACGACCGGCCTGACAGCCCCGTGCGCGAGCAGCTGATCGCGAGCGTGACGGCCTGGCGTGCCGCGATGCTGCGTGCCATTTCGCAGGCGAAGGAAGAAGGCCATCTGCGTGCGGATACGGATCCGGACCTGATGCTCTTCGAGTTGTACAGCTTCACGCTCGGCCTGCATCACGACGCACGATTTCTGCATTCGCCGGATGCCGTGCGCCTCACGTGGGCCGCGCTGGAAAAGACGATCGTTTCGTATCAGAGCGAGAGCCGTTAGCGGCGCGTGATCCGCCCGCCAGGAGCTCGAGCCGTTTGCCCACCTTTGGAGAGAGTCATGGGACAGTACGCCGCGCCGCTGCGCGACATGCAATTCGTGTTGCACGAGCTTCTGAACGTCGAAGCCGAGGTCAAGCAAATGCCGCGGCATGCGGACCTCGACGCCGACACGATCAACCAGGTCCTCGAGGAAGCGGGCAAGTTCTGCTCCGAGGTACTGTTCCCGCTGAACCAGGTCGGCGACCGCGAAGGTTGCACGTATGAAGGCGACGGCGTCGTGAAGACGCCGACCGGGTTCAAGGAAGCGTATCAGCAATACGTCGAGGCCGGCTGGCCGGCGCTCGGCTGCGATCCGGACTACGGCGGCCAGGGCCTGCCCGCGTTCGTGAACAACGCGCTCTACGAAATGCTGAACTCGGCGAACCAGGCATGGACGATGTATCCGGGCCTGTCGCACGGCGCATACGAATGCCTGCACGCGCACGGCGCGCCGGAACTGCAGCAGCGCTACCTGCCGAAGCTCGTGTCGGGCGAATGGACGGGCACGATGTGCCTGACCGAGCCGCACTGCGGCACCGACCTCGGCATCCTGCGCACCAAGGCCGAACCGAACGGCGACGGCTCGTACTCGATCAGCGGCACGAAGATCTTCATCTCGAGCGGCGAGCACGACATGTCGAAGAACATCATCCACCTCGTGCTCGCGCGCCTGCCGGACGCACCGCAAGGCACGAAGGGGATCTCGCTGTTCATCGTGCCGAAATTCATTCCGGACGCATCGGGCGAGCCGGGCGAGCGCAACGGCATCAAGTGCGGCTCGATCGAACACAAGATGGGCATCCACGGCAACTCGACGTGCGTGATGAACCTCGACAACGCGACGGGCTGGATGGTCGGCGAGCCGAACAAGGGCTTGAACGCGATGTTCGTGATGATGAACGCCGCGCGTCTGGGTGTCGGCATGCAGGGCCTGGGCCTGACGGAAGTCGCGTACCAGAACTCGCTGACGTACGCGAAGGAGCGCCTGCAGATGCGTTCGCTGACGGGCCCGAAGGCACCGGACAAGCCGGCCGACCCGATCATCGTGCATCCGGACGTGCGCCGCATGCTGCTCACGCAAAAGGCCTACGCGGAAGGCGCGCGCGCGTTCACGTACTGGTCCGCGCTGCAGATCGACAAGGAGCTGTCGCACGCCGACGAAGCGGTGCGCAAGGAAGCGGCCGACCTCGTCGCGCTGCTCACGCCGATCATCAAGGCATTCCTGACCGACAACGCGTTCGAGTCGACCAACCATGCGATGCAGATCTACGGCGGCCACGGCTTCATCTCCGAGTGGGGCATGGAGCAGTACGTGCGCGACGCGCGGATCAACATGATCTACGAAGGCACGAACTCGATCCAGTCGCTCGACCTGCTGGGCCGCAAGGTGCTGGGCGACATGGGCGCGAAGCTGAAGAAGTTCGGCAAGCTCGTCACCGAATTCGCGGAAGCCGAAGGCGTGAAGCCGGAGATGGCCGAGTTCATCAATCCGCTCGCCGACATCGGCGACAAGGTGCAGAAGCTGACGATGGAAATCGGCATGAAGGCGATGCAGAACCCGGACGAAGTCGGCGCCGCGGCCGTGCCGTACCTGCGCACCGTCGGCCATCTGGTGTTCTCGTACTTCTGGGCGCGCATGGCGCGCATCGCGCTCGACAAGGAAGCGTCGGGCGATCCGTTCTACAAGTCGAAGCTCGCGACGGCCCGCTTCTATTTCGCGCGCCTGCTGCCCGAGACGGCGGCGACGATCCGCGCCGCGCGCGCCGGCTCGAAGACGCTGATGGAAGTCGACGAATCGCTGTTCTGACGCGAGTCCGGGCGGCGCGCGCCGCGCGCCGCCCGAACGCAACGGTTCCTGGTACTCACTTCGCCGTGCAGCCCTCACAACCCGTGCTGCACGACATTATCCGGAGACATCCCGTGAGCAATTTCCTGATTCGCAAGGTCGCCGTGCTGGGCGCCGGCGTGATGGGCGCGCAGATCGCCGCGCACCTCGTCAACGCGCGCGTGCCGGTGCTGCTGTTCGACCTGCCGGCCAAGGAAGGCCCGAAAAACGCGATCGCGCTGAAGGCGATCGAGAACCTGAAGAAGCTGTCGCCCGCGCCGTTCGGCGTGAAGGACGACGCGAAATACCTCGAAGCCGCGAACTACGAGGACGACATCGCGAAGCTCGCCGAGTGCGACGTCGTGATCGAGGCGATCGCCGAGCGGATGGACTGGAAGCACGACCTGTACAAGAAGGTCGCGCCGCACATCGCGCCGAATGCGATCTTCGCGACCAACACGTCGGGCCTGTCGATCACGAAGCTGTCCGAAGGTTTCTCGGACGAGCTGAAGGCGCGCTTCTGCGGCGTGCACTTCTTCAACCCGCCGCGCTACATGCACCTGGTCGAGCTGATCCCGACCGCGCATACGCGTCCGGAAATCCTCGACCAGCTCGAGACCTTCCTGACGAGCGTCGTCGGCAAGGGCGTCGTGCGCGCGAAGGACACGCCGAACTTCATCGCGAACCGCGTCGGCATCTTCTCGATCCTGGCCGTGATCACCGAGGCCGCGAAGTTCGGCCTGCGCTTCGACGAAGTCGACGACCTGACGGGCAGCCGCCTCGGCCGCGCGAAGTCGGCGACGTTCCGCACCGCGGACGTGGTCGGCCTCGACACGATGGCGCACGTGATCAAGACGATGCAGGACAACCTCGCCGACGATCCGTTCTTCCCGGTCTACCAGACGCCCGCCGTGCTCGCCGAACTGGTGAAGCAGGGCGCGCTCGGCCAGAAGACGGGCGGCGGCTTCTACAAGAAGGAAGGCAAGGCGATCAAGGTGCTCGACGCGAAGACGGGCACCTACGTCGATTCGGGCGCGAAGGCGGACGAAACCGTCGGCCGCATCCTGAAGCGCCCGCCGGCGGAGCGCCTGAAGTTGCTGCGTGAAACGGACCATCCGCACGCGCAATTCCTGTGGTCGATCTTCCGCGACGTGTTCCACTACATCGGCGTGCACCTCGAGTCGATCGCCGACAACGCGCGCGACGTCGACCTCGCGATCCGCTGGGGCTTCGGCTGGAACGAAGGCCCGTTCGAAGGCTGGCAGGCCGCCGGCTGGAAGCAGGTCGCCGAGTGGGTGCAGGAAGACATCGCGGCCGGCAAGGCCCTCGCGAACGTGCCGCTGCCGTCGTGGGTCCTCGAAGGCCCGGTCGCCGAGAAGGGCGGCGTGCACACGGCCGAAGGCTCGTGGGCGCCGGCGTCGAAGCGCTTCGTGCCGCGTTCCGATCTCGCCGTCTATCGCAAGCAGGTGTTCCGCGCGCCGCTCTTCGGCGAAGCGGGCGCCGATCCGAAGACGTACGGCAAGACGCTGTTCGAAACCGACGCGGTGCGTGCGTGGGTCGACGATCGTGCGGGTGAAGACGACGTCGTGATCGTGTCGTTCAAGTCGAAGATGAACACGATCGGGCCGAGCGTGATCGACGGCCTCGTGCAGGCGATCGAGCTCGCGGAGAAGGATTACAAGGGCGTGGTGATCTGGCAACCGACGTCGCTGAAGCTCGGCACGCCGGGCGGCCCGTTCTCGGCCGGCGCGAACCTCGAGGAGGCGATGCCCGCGTTCATGATGGGCGGTGCGAAGGGCATCGAGCCGTTCGTGAAGAAGTTCCAGGAAGGCATGCTGCGCGTGAAGTACGCGAACGTGCCGGTCGTTGCGGCCGTGTCGGGCATCGCGCTCGGCGGCGGGTGCGAGCTGATGCTGCACAGCGCGAAGCGCGTCGTGCACGTCGAGAGCTACATCGGTCTGGTCGAAGTGGGCGTCGGCCTCGTGCCGGCGGGCGGCGGCCTGAAGGAAGCGGCGCTGCGCGCGGCGGATGCGGCGACGGCCGCGAACGCGACGACCGACATCCTGAAGTTCGTCACGAAGTCGTTCGAGAACGCGGCGATGGCGAAGGTATCGTCGTCGGCGCACGATGCGCGCGCGATGGGCTACCTGAAGCCGTCCGACACGATCGTCTTCAACGTGTTCGAGCTGCTCGATACCGCGAAGAAGGAAGCGCGTGCGCTCGCCGACACCGGCTATCGCGCGCCGCTGCGCGCGAAGGACGTGCCGGTGGCGGGCCGCTCCGCGATCGCGACGATCAAGGCATCGCTCGTCAACATGCGTGACGGCCGCTTCATCAGCGACCACGACTTCCTGATCGCGAGCCGCATCGCGGAAGCCGTGTGCGGCGGCGACGTCGAAGCCGGCAGCCTGGTCGACGAGCAGTGGCTGCTCGCGCTCGAGCGCCGCGCGTTCGTCGAGCTGCTCGGCACGCAGAAGACGCAGGAACGGATCATGGGCATGTTGCAGACCGGCAAGCCGGTGCGTAACTGAGCGAGCGGACAACTTTGCACGGGACCGGAGCGCGCTTCGAAGGCTGCGCTTCGTCCGACAGGAGTTTGAAATGAGCAAACAATTGCAAGACGCATACATCGTCGCCGCCAGCCGCACGCCGATCGGCAAGGCTCCGCGCGGTGTCTTCAAGAACACGCGCCCGGACGAACTGCTGGTTCACGCGATCAAGTCGGCGGTCGCGCAGGTGCCCGGCCTCGACACGAAGGTGATCGAGGACGCGATCATCGGCTGCGCGATTCCCGAAGCCGAGCAGGGCCTGAACGTCGCGCGCATGGGCGCGCTGCTCGCGGGCCTGCCGCAGACGGTCGGCGGCGTGACGGTCAACCGCTTCTGCGCGTCGGGCATCACGGCGCTGGCGATGGCGGCGGACCGCATCCGTGTCGGCGAATCGGACGCGCTGCTCGCGGGCGGCTGCGAATCGATGAGCATGGTGCCGATGATGGGCAACAAGCCGTCGATGTCGCCGCACATCTTCGATCGCAGCGAGGATTTCGGCATTGCCTACGGGATGGGCCTGACGGCCGAGCGCGTCGCCGAGCAGTGGAAGGTGAGCCGCGAAGACCAGGATGCATTCTCGGTCGAGTCGCACCGCAAGGCGCTCGCCGCGCAGCAGGCCGGCGAGTTCGGCGACGAAATCGCCGCGTACACGATCACCGAGCGTTTCCCGAACCTCTCGACCGGCGAAGTCGACGTGAAGACGCGCGAGATCAAGCTGGACGAAGGTCCGCGCGCGGATACGTCGCTCGAAGGCCTCGCGAAGCTGCGCACGGTGTTCGCGAACAAGGGCTCGGTGACGGCCGGCAACAGCTCGCAGACGTCGGACGGCGCGGGCGCGCTGCTGGTCGTGTCGGAGAAGGTGCTCAAGGAATTCAACCTGACGCCGCTCGCGCGCTTCGTGAGTTTCGCGGTGCGCGGCGTGCCGCCGGAAATCATGGGCATCGGCCCGAAGGAAGCGATCCCGGCCGCGCTGAAGGCCGCCGGCCTGAAGCAGGACGATCTCGACTGGATCGAGCTGAACGAGGCATTCGCCGCGCAGTCGCTGGCGGTGATCCGCGATCTCGGCCTCGACCCGTCGAAGGTCAACCCGGTCGGCGGCGCGATCGCGCTTGGCCACCCGCTCGGCGCGACCGGCGCGATCCGCGCGGCGACCGTCGTGCACGGCCTGCGCCGGCGCAACCTGAAGTACGGGATGGTCACGATGTGCGTCGGCACCGGCATGGGTGCGGCGGGCATCATCGAACGCCTGTAAGCGGAGCGCGACAGTAGCGATCACGGTGCGCGAGCCACGAGCTTGCGCACCGTTTTTCATTCCGGAAGAAGAAAGTCAAAGGAGACGGTTGTGGCCGAAATTCAAGTGGAGCGCGCCGACGGCGTGATGACGATCACGATCGCCCGCCCGGCGAAGAAGAACGCGCTGACGGCGGCGATGTACCAGACGATGGCCGATGCGCTCGCCGACGCGCAGGAGGACAAGGCGGTCCGCGTGATCCTGCTGCGCGGCAGCGACGGCAACTTCAGCGCGGGCAACGATCTCGAGGATTTCCTGAAGTCGCCGCCGAAGGACGAGAACGCGTCGGTATTCCAGTTTCTCGCACGCATCAGCGGCGCGGCCAAGCCGATCGTCGCCGCGGTGCCGGGCATCGCCGTCGGCGTCGGCGTGACGATGCTGCTGCACTGCGATCTCGTCTATGCGGCCGACACCGCCGCGTTCTCGCTGCCGTTCGCGCAGCTCGGGCTGTGCCCGGAAGCCGCATCGAGCGTGCTGCTGCCGCGTCTGGCCGGCCATCAGGTCGCCGCCGAGAAGCTGCTGCTCGGCGAAGCGTTCGACGCGCTGGAAGCGCACCGCATCGGCATCGTCAACCGGGTGCTGCCGGCCGCCGAGCTCGACGCATTCGCGGCGAAGCAGGCCGCGAAACTCGCGGCGCTGCCGGCGTCGTCGCTGCGCGTCACGAAGGCGCTGTTGAAGGAGACGGGCGGGGTGGGCGTTGCCGAGCGGATGAAGGAGGAGGCCGGCCACTTCTCCGCGATGCTGCGTGCGCCGGAAGCACGCGAGGCGATGACCGCGTTCTTCGAGAAGCGCAAGCCGGATTTCCGTCAGTTCGACTGACGCCGCGATCGGACGGCCGGCTCAGGCCGTGCCGTAATCGACGTGGCCGGTTTCGCGGCAGAAACTGACCAGCCGCAGGCCGGCCGCCTTCGCGATCTCGATCGCGAGCGACGACGGCGCGGAGATCGTCGCGACCATCGGGATGCCGACCCGCGCCGACTTGCGCACCAGCTCGTAGCTCGCGCGGCTCGACAGGAACACGAAGCCGTCGGTTGCGTCCGCACGCGCGAGCACGAGCGAGCCGATCAGCTTGTCGAGCGCGTTGTGGCGGCCGACATCCTCGAACGCCATCCGGATCGCGCCCGTTGCGTCGCACCATGCGGCCGCGTGCAGGCCGCCGGTGAGACGCGTGAGCGCCTGGTGCACCGGCAGCGCATGGGCCGCGCGCGCGAGCGCATCGGGCGCGAGGCGCGCGAGGAAACCGGTGTCGGGCACGCGCTCGGGCGCGAGATCGAGCAGGTCGATGCTCTCGATGCCGCACACGCCGCAGCCGGTCCGGCCCGCGAGCGCGCGGCGGCGGTCCTTCAGCGCGGCGAACGCCTGCTGGACGACCTCCAGATGCACTTCCGCGTGCGGCAGCGGCGCGTCGGCGTGCAGGATCACCTCGATGTCCTTGATGTCGCTGCCGCGCTCGACGATCCCTTCCGAGATCGCGAAGCCGACCGCGAACGCCTCGAGGTCGCGCGGCGTGCACATCATCACCGCGTGCGAGATGCCGTTGAAGACCAGCGCGACCGGCCATTCCTGGCCGACGTAGTCGTGCGCGGTTTCGACGGCGCCGCCGCGCGTGCGGCGCACGGACAGCTCGATCGCGCCGCGCGGTTCTTCTGTTTCAGTCGGATTCACGAGCACTCCCGTTGATTCGATGCATGTGCGGCGACGATCGCGTGCGCCGCTTGCGCGCAGAGGTTCTAAAATACCTCAGGCAGGCCGGCCGCGCCGGCATCCGCCACTCAGGTAACGACCATGGGACTCAGCGACGCTCCGCTGCTATTCGATTTCGAACACGATTCGTCGGAAAACCTGACGTACATCCCGATGATCGTGCGTTTCAATCTCGACCGTTTCGGTCTGCGCATTTCCCTGGAGCAATGGCAGTTGCTGCCGCTCGAGGACCGCAAGCTGCTCGCGCGCTTTCCGGCCGACGACGACACCGCGATCGAGCCCAATTTCGATCACGCGCTGTTCGAAATGCTGCGCACGCACGCCGATCTCGAACCGTCGTGGTTCCAGCCGGACGAGCAGCCGAGCTGGCGCGTGACCGACTCGGTGCCCGACGCGCTCGTGCAGCAGAGCGCGCTGGCCGGGCTGCCGGCGCCCGCGCTCGCGCAGTGGCAGCGGCTCGCGCCGTTCCAGCGCTACGTGCTGATGAAGCTGTCGCGCAAGCCGACGCTCAATCACGACTTCGTGCCCGCGATGCGCGAATTCGGGTTGACGGCCACCCACTGACGGGCCGCGCGCGGCGCCGCGGCGTGGATCAGAGCGGCGGCAGTTGCCGCGGCTTGCGGTCGGGGCCGGTCGCGACGTAGGTGAGCGTTGCTTCGGTGACCTTCACGACTTCGCCCATCAGGCGCATGCGCTGCGCGTACACCTCGACGTCGACCGTGATCGACGTGTTGCCGGTGCGCATGATGGTGGCGTAGAAGCTCAGCAGATCGCCGACGAACACCGGCTGCTTGAACACGAACGAATTGACCGCGACCGTCGCGACGCGGCCGTTCGCGCGCTGGCTCGCAGGGATCGAGCCGGCGATGTCGACCTGCGACATGATCCAGCCGCCGAACACGTCGCCGTGGACGTTCGCGTCGTGCGGTTGCGGGACGACGCGCAGCGCGGGCTGTTTTTGCGGAAGTTCGAGGGTCGAATCGGTCATGGCGGAGGCTTTCATCCTGTAATAAGTGCGCCGCCACGCGCAGCCCGGCCGGCGAGGGCGCCGGCAGCGGCGCGTAGCGGCTTCTGCGACAATACAACGTTCGCAAATTGTACGAGAAAGCGGGCGAGCCGGCCGTCGCAGCAACGCGTGCCGCACCGCCGCCGATCCTTCCCCCATGCGCCGATATTCCGCTTCCGGCGAGCCCGCGCCGGCTCCGACCGGGCCTCGCAACGACTGGCAGACCATCCGGTCGCTGCTGCCGTACCTGACCACCTACAAATGGCGCGTCGCGCTCGCGCTCGGCTGCCTGATCGGCGCGAAGGTCGCGAACCTCGGCGTGCCGGTCGTGATGAAGCGCATCGTCGATCACTTGTCGGCCGTGCAGCAACTCACCGCGCTCGGGCGCGCGGAGCAATCGGCCGGCATCGTGCTCGCGGGCGGCGTCGGCCTGCTCGTCGTCGCGTATGCGCTCGTACGGCTGTCGACGTCGCTCTTTACCGAGCTGCGCGAAATCCTGTTCTCGAAGGTCACCGAGAGCGCGGTGCGCCAGCTCGCGCTGCAGGTGTTCCGGCATCTGCACGGGCTGTCGCTGCGCTACCATCTCGAGCGCCAGACGGGCGGCATGTCGCGCGACATCGAGCGCGGCACGCGCGGCATTCAGCAACTGATTTCCTATTCGCTGTACAGCATCCTGCCGACGCTCGTCGAGGTCGGCCTCGTGCTCGGCTTCTTCGTCGTGAAGTACGACGCGTACTACGCGTATGTGACGTTCGCGGCGCTCGTCACGTACATCGTGTTTACCGTGAAGGTCACCAACTGGCGCACGCACTTTCGCCGCACGATGAACGAACTGGATTCGCGCGCGAACTCGCGGGCGATCGATTCGCTGATCAACTACGAGACGGTGAAGTACTTCGGCAACGAGGAGTGGGAGGCGCAGCGCTACGACGAGAACCTGAAGCGCTACCGCAAGGCGGCGATCCGCTCGCAGAATTCGCTGTCGCTGCTGAACTTCGGCCAGCAGGCGATCATCGGCACCGGGCTCGTGTTCATCCTGTGGCGCGCGACGCAGGGCGTGCTGGCCGGCAAGCTGACGCTCGGCGATCTCGTGCTGATCAACACATTCATGCTGCAGCTGTACATCCCGCTGAACTTTCTCGGCGTCGTGTATCGCGAGCTGAAGCAGAGCCTGACCGACATGGACCGGATGTTCGGGCTGCTGTCGGCTGCGAAGGAAGTCGCGGACGCGCCCGACGCGCGGCCGCTCGCGGTCGCCGGCGCGCAGGTTCGCTTCGAGCACGTGAACTTCGCGTACGAAGCGTCGCGGCAGATCCTGCACGACGTGACCTTCACGATCGACGCGGGCACGACGACCGCCGTGGTCGGTCACAGCGGGTCGGGCAAGTCGACGCTGTCGCGCCTGCTGTTCCGCTTCTACGATCTGGACCGGCAGACGGGCGGCGCAATCCGGATCGACGGCCAGGACATTCGCGACGTCACGCAGGACTCGCTGCGCGCATCGATCGGGATCGTGCCGCAGGACACCGTGCTGTTCAACGATTCGATCTACTACAACATCGCCTACGGCCGGCCCACCGCGACCCGCGACGAAGTGATCGCGGCCGCGCGCGCCGCGCACATCCACGACTTCATCGAGAGCTTGCCGAAGGGCTATGACACGCCGGTCGGCGAGCGCGGGCTGAAACTGTCGGGCGGCGAAAAGCAGCGCGTCGCGATCGCGCGCACGCTGTTGAAGGATCCGCCGGTGCTGCTGTTCGACGAGGCGACGTCGGCGCTCGATTCGCGCTCGGAGCGCGCGATCCAGCACGAACTCGACCAGATCGCGCGGCACCGCACGACGCTCGTGATCGCGCATCGTCTGTCGACGGTCGTGCATGCGCAGCAGATTCTCGTGATGGATCACGGGCGCATCGTCGAGCGCGGCACGCATGATGAACTCGTGCGCGCGGACGGGCTGTATGCGCAGATGTGGGCGCTGCAGCAGCAGCGCGCGGCGGCGGGCGGGGAGGCGGCCGAGGCCGCGTGAATGCGTGCGTCGATGCCGTGCGGCGCGGCGCGGGAACGGCCGTTTCGCCGGCGATTCGCGATCGGGCGGCGTTGGGCCGTCACGACCGGATGATCGCGCGTCGCGACCGCCACACTATTTCGATGGTCGCCTGACGCCGATCGACCGGGCAATCATCGCCCTTTCCGGCCTTTGGCAGCCGCCGCGTCGCCGGATGGCCCGGCAGCCAGCCGCGAAAGGATCAGCGTGCTGCGGCGCGCAGCCGCGCGTCGAGCTCGCCGAGCTGCGCCGGCGTGCCGACGTTTTCCCAGATGCCTTCGTACAACTCGCCGCTCGCGCGGCCGGCCTCGATGGTCGCCTTGAAGTACGGCGTGAGCGGACGGTGGGTGCCCGGCACGATGTCGCGGAACATCCGCGTGTCGTACACGCCGATGCTGCCGAACGTGACGCGCGGGGCGCCGGCGAGCGCGAGCCGGCCGTCGTCGCAAAGCACGAAATCGCCGTCCGGATGGAACGGCGGGTTCGGCACCATCACGAGATGCATCCCCGGCGCGTCGAGCGCGGCCATCCGCGCGGCCCGGGCGGCGAGCGTCCGGTAGTCGAATGCGCAGTACACGTCGCCCGCGACCGCCGCGAACACCGTCGGACGGCCGTCGCGCTCGAGCAGCGGCAGCGCCTTCGCGATGCCGCCGGCGGTTTCCAGCGCGTCGCCTTCGGCCGAGTACGCGAGCCGCACGCCCCAGCGCGAGCCGTCGCCGAGGGTCGCCTCGAGCTGCTCGCCGAGCCATGCGTGGTTGATCACGATCGTTTCGATGCCCGCGCGCGCGAGTGCCTCGATCTGCCAGACGATCAGCGGCTTGCCGCCGGCTTCGAGCAGCGGCTTCGGGCGGGTGTCGGTCAACGGGCGCATCCGTTCGCCGCGCCCGGCGGCGAAGATCATCGCCGTGGTCAGGGTAGTGCTCATGTTCGGCTGAATGTGAGGGCGGTCAGAACGTATAGCCGACGTCGGCCGCGCCTTTGCCCTCGAGCTCGTCGAGCAGCTTCGCGAACGGCACGAGCGGGCGGTAGCGCAGCGCGACCTTGCGCGCATAGGCGAGGAAGCGCGGCAGGTCGTTCAGGTAATGCGGCTTGCCGTCGCGGTAGTTGATGCGCGCGAACAGGCCGAGGATCTTGATGTGGCGCTGCAGTCCCATCCACTCGAGCTGGCGGTAGAACTCGCCGAAGTCCGGATCGACCGGCAGGCCGGCCTTCTTCGCCTTTTCCCAGTAGTACGCGAAGCAGTCGAGCTCGAACTCCTCGTCCCAGCTGATGAACGCGTCGCGCAGCAGCGACACGACGTCGTATGTGAGCGGCCCGTACACGGCGTCCTGGAAGTCGAGCACGCCGGGGTTCGGCTCGCAGACCATCAGGTTGCGCGGCATGAAGTCGCGCAGCATGAAGCCCTGCGGCTGCGCATGGGCGCTCGCGACCAGCAGCGCGAAGGTGCGTTCGAGCGTGCCGCGCATCGCGTCGGTGACGGGCTTGCCCAGGTGCCGGCCGACGAACCATTCGGGCAGCAGCTCCATCTCGCGGCGCAGGAATGCCTCGTCGAACGGCGGCAGCACGTCGGGTTTCGAGCTCAGCTGGAAGCGGATCAGCGCGTCGAGCGCGTCGCGCATCAACGGGCGCGCCGCAACCGGATCGGCCGGATCGAGCACCGAGATGTACGATGTGCGGCCGAGGTCGGTCACGAGCATGAAGCCCGCGTCGAAATCGTGGGCCAGCACGTCGGGCACGTGATCGCCGGCCGCGGCGAGCAACTGCGCGACCTGAACGAATTCGCGACATTTCTCGGGGGGCGGCGCGTCGACCGCGATCAGCGAGCCGCCGGGGCGCGTGGCCGACGCGACCCGGAAATAGCGGCGGAAACTGGCGTCCGACGACGCGGGCGCGAGGGTCGACAGGTCGAGGGCGAAGCGCTCGGCGAGCGGGCGCAGCCACGCGGTCAGTGCGTCGAGGCGGGCGTCGGGCTGGGATGCGGCGGATGGGGGTGTCATGAAACTCGGCGGAGGGGGGAACGTCTTGCCATATAATACCCCACGACTTTTTTGACGCGCCCCGCGTCAGCTTGCGCCGTGCAGGCCCGCCGCCTGTCGCGCCGTCCGCCCGATCGCCTCCCCGGTTTGCGCTCAGCCGCAGTCGCGGTGCGACGGCGCGGCTCGCCGCGCGCGAATGTGCCGTGCCGGTGCGGTTGACAAGGGGCGATTCGCCAAACGATAGATGCCGCCCAAACCGCTATTCCCGAATGTCTTCCCCGGTGACGGGGCGCCGCGCAAACGGCGGCTCGCGCTCGCGCTCCTGGCCGTGCCCGGCCTCGTGCCGGCCGTGTCGCACGCGCAGCTGTCGGGCGCAGCCGCGCAGCCGCAGCCGCTCGACTCGCCGTGGGACCTGCGTCTCGCCCCGCAACTCGAGAATCATCCGCTGAAGGACGGCGCGAAGCCGGCCACCTTCGTGATCGCCGACCATACGAGCGGCACGGCCGATCAGGACCTGGCCGCGAAGGGTTCGGCCGAGCTGCGTCGCGGCGATGCGGTCGTGAAGGCCGACGCGATCCACTACGATCAGGATACCGACATGGCCGACGCGTACGGCCAGGTCAAGGTGGTCAACGGCGGCACGTCGTTCGCGGGCCCTGAGGCGCATCTGAAGGTCGAGGCGAACCAGGGCTTCATGACGGCGCCGAAGTACCACTTCAACGTGACGGGCGGGTCCGGCAGCGCGGAGCGCGTCGACCTGCTCGACAGCGAGCGCTCGGTGTTCGTCAACGGCACCTACACGGCGTGCCAGTGCGCGACGGACCCGGCGTGGTACATCAAGGGCAGCCGCTTCGACTTCGACACGGGCGCCGACGAAGGCACCGCGCGCAACGGCGTGCTGTTCTTCCAGGGCGTGCCGATCTTCGCGAGCCCGTGGATGACGTTCCCGCTGTCGGGCGAGCGCCGTAGCGGCTTGCTGCCGCCGACGTTCTCGATGAACTCGAGCAACGGGTTCGAGCTGTCGCTGCCGTACTACTTCAACATCGCGCCCAACCGCGACCTGACGATCACGCCGCACATCATTTCGCGGCGCGGCGTGCAGACGGAAGCGACGTTCCGCTACCTGTCGCCGTCGTATTCGGGCACGTTTACGGCCAATTACCTGCCGGACGACCGGCTCGCGCACCGCAACCGCTACGCGATCTACTGGCAGCACCAGCAGAACTTCGGCGGCGGTTTCGGCGGCTACGTCTACTACAACAAGGTCTCGGACAATACGTATCCCGAAGACCTTGGGTCGATGAACCAGTTCGTCAACGGGACGCAGACGCTGTACCAGCAGGAAGCCGGCCTCACGTACAACAACGGCCCGTGGTCGGTGCTCGCGCGCTATCAGCACTGGCAGACGCTGCCGCCGTCGATCGCGCCGTACAGCCGCGAGCCGCAGTTGAACGTGAAGTACACGAAGTACAACGTCGGGGGCTTCGACTTCGGCGCCGAAGCCGACTATTCGCGCTTCCGCATCACGACCGCCGATTCGACCGAAGGCGACCGGATCGCCTTCAATCCGTATATCGCGTACGGCGTGTACGGCCCCGGCTATTTCGTCGTGCCGAAGGTGCAGTATCACTTCGCTTCGTACGACCTGAACCATCTGTCGTCGAGCACGCCGAACAACCCGAAGCGCTTCACCGAGTCGATCCCGACCGTGAGCTTCGACTCGGGCCTGATCTTCGACCGCTCGGTGCGCCTGTTCGGCCAGGACTTCATCCAGACCCTCGAGCCGCGCCTGTACTACGTGTACACGCCGTATCGCGACCAGTCGAACGCACCGCTGTTCGACACCGCGGAATCGGACTTCGGCCTCGCGGAGATCTACCAGCCGAACACGTTCGTCGGCAACGACCGGATCGCCGACGCGAACCGGATCACGGCCGGGCTGACGTCGCGCTTCATCGACCCGCGCACGGGCGACGAGCGCGCGCGCTTCGTGGTCGCGCAGCAGTATTATTTCGCCGATCAGCGCGTGACGCTGAACTCGGGGCAATCGGCCGTGCAGGCCCGCCACTCGGACCTGATCGTCGGCGCGGCGCTGAAACTGGGCTCCGGCTTCATGTCGGAGACGGCGTTCCAGTACAACCAGAACAACAACCAGCTCGTGAAGTCGAGCGTCGGTTTCGGGTTCAGCCCGGGCGAGCGCAAGGTGATCAACGTCGGCTATCGCTACACGCGCGCGAACACCACGCTCGACGGCCAGCCGATCAACCAGTTCCTGGTATCCGCGCAGTGGCCGCTCACGCGTCGCCTGTACGCGATCGGCCGTTTCAATTACGACCTCGCGGGCGATCGCGTGGTCGACGGTCTGCTCGGCTTACAATACGACGCGGATTGCTGGGCGCTCGGGGTCGGCGTGCAGCGATTTGCGAACGGCATCAACTCGTCGGGACAGCAGAACTCGTCGACGCGATTCATGATGCAGCTGACGCTCAAGGGCTTGTCGACGATCGACAACGGCCTCGTGGCCGCATTCCGCGCCGGGGTGCCGGGCTACACGCCGCTGCCGTCCTCGCCGCCGCCGATGTCCCGCTTCAGCAACTACGAGTAACGCCGGCTTGTCTGCACCGGTCAGCACGATTTCAATGGAGTTCCAGTGGCAATGAAGAAAACCCTTCGTTTCGCGGCAGTCGTGTCCAGCCTTGCCGCCGCCGCCGCGCTGCTCGCCGCCGCGCCGGCCTCGGCGCAGGCGCTCGGGTCGCAAGGTGCGCAGCTCGCCGACGAAGTCGTCGCGGTCGTCAACAACGACGTGATCACGGGCCGCGAACTCGACCAGCGCGTCGGCCTGATCGCGCGCCGGCTGCAGCAGCAGAACGCACCCGTGCCGCCGGCCGATCAGTTGCGCGCGCAGGTGCTGAACCAGATGGTGCTCGAACGCATCCAGGTGCAGAAGGCCAAGGACGACGGGATCCGCATCGACGACGCGACCGTGCAGTCCACGCTGCAGCGCCTCGCGCAGGCGAACGGGATGACGCTCGACCAGTACCGCGCGCGGATCGTCGCGCAAGGCGTGCCCTGGAGCGTGTTCACGAGCGACGCGCGTACCGAGCTGATGCTGTCGAAGCTGCGCGAGCGCGAGGTGGACGGCAAGATCACCGTGTCGGACGCCGAGGTCGCGAACTACATCGCGAGCCAGCGCGGGCCGAACGCGTCGCAGCAGCAGGACCTGCGCTTCCAGCACATCTTCATCAAGGCACCGACCAACGCGCCGCAGGCCGAGATCGAAGCCGCGCAGAAGAAGGCCGAAGCGCTGCTGCAGCAGGCCACGTCGGGCGCCGACTTCGAGAAGCTCGCGAAGAGCAACTCGGAAGCGAACGACGCGAAGAAGGGCGGCGATCTCGGCTTCAAGGCACCGTCCGCGTTGCCGGCCGACGTCGTCGAGGCTGCATCGAAGCTGCGCCCGGGGCAGGTCAACCCGACGCTGATCCGCGTGCCGGACGGCTTCGAGATCGTGCGTCTCGTCGACCGCCGCCAGAGCCAGGGCGCGACCGCCGCGGCACCGAAGATCGTCCAGACGCACGTGCGCCACATCCTGTTGCGTGTCGGCGAAGGCAAGTCGGAAGGCCAGGCGCGCCAGCAGCTGCAGGACATCCGCCGCCAGGTCGAGGCGGGCGGCGATTTCGCGAAATTCGCGCGCACCTACTCGCAGGACGGTTCGGCGTCGCAGGGCGGCGATCTCGGCTGGATCAGCCCGGGCGAGACCGTGCCCGAATTCGAGCGCGCGATGAACAACCTGCAGGACGGCCAGATCAGCCAGCCGATTCGTACCGAGTACGGCTACCACCTGATTCAGGTGATGGAGCGCCGCGAGGCGGAAGGCTCGGTGCAACAGCAGATGGATATCGCGCGCCAGGCGATCGGCCAGCGCAAGGCCGAGCAGGCGTACGCCGACTGGCTGCGCGAACTGCGCGATTCGTCGTACGTGCAGTACAAGATCGGCGGCGTCGGCCCGGCGAACTGAGCGAGCTTCACATGACGGCATCCGCGCTGCAGATCGCGATCACGACCGGCGAACCCGCGGGTGTCGGCCCGGAGCTGACCGTGCAGGCGTTGCAGGATGCCGCGCGGCGCTGGCCGGGCGCGCATTTCACCGTGCTCGGCGACGCCGCGCTGCTCGACGCGCGCGCGGCGGCCGTCGGTGCCGACCGAGCGGTGCTCGCCGGCGGCGGGCCGGTGTCGGTCGAGCATCATCCGCTTGCCGTGCCCGCGCGGGCCGGCACGCTCGACGCGGCCAACGGCCGCTACGTGCTCGCGCTGCTCGATGCCGCGATCGACGGCGCGATGGCGGGCCGCTTCGACGCGATCGTCACCGCGCCGCTGCAGAAGAGCACGATCAACGATGCCGGCGTGCCGTTTACCGGCCATACCGAATACCTTGCGGAACGCACGCACACACCGCGCGTCGTGATGATGCTGGCGGGCACGGGCGTGCGGCCGCTGCGCGTGGCGCTCGCGACCACGCACTTGCCGCTGAAGGACGTGTCGGCCGCCCTGACGATCGACGGGCTCGTCGAGACGCTGGCGATCGTCGATCGCGACCTGCGGCGCGACTTCGGCCTCGCATCGCCACGCATCCTCGTGACCGGGCTCAACCCGCACGCGGGCGAGAACGGCTATCTCGGGCGCGAGGAGATCGACGTGATCGCGCCGGCGCTCGCGCGCGCGCAAGCGCAGCGCATCGACGCGCGCGGCCCGTATCCGGCCGACACGCTGTTCCAGCCGCGCTATCTCGAGAATGCGGATTGCGTGCTCGCGATGTTCCACGATCAGGGCTTGCCCGTGCTGAAGTATGCGACCTTCGGCGAGGGCATCAACGTCACGCTCGGGCTGCCGATCATTCGCACGTCGGTCGATCACGGCACCGCGCTCGATCTCGCCGGCACGGGCCGCGCAGATCCGGGCAGCATGGTCGCCGCGCTCGACACGGCCGTTACGATGGCGCGCCATCGCCGCGCGGCCTGACGCGCACGGGCCCGGGCCTGACCTCATTCGTCGTATTTTTCGTTTTTCTCAGTCGATGTCGAACAGCAGACAGCACCAAGGCCACTTCGCGCGCAAGCGCTTCGGGCAGAACTTCCTCGTCGATCACGGCGTGATCGACTCGATCGTTGCGACGATCGGCCCCGCGCGCGGCCAGCGCATGGTCGAGATCGGCCCCGGCCTCGGCGCGCTGACCGAGCCGCTGATCGCGCGTCTCGCAACGCCCGAGTCGCCGCTGCATGCGGTCGAGCTCGACCGCGACCTGATCGGGCGCCTGCAGCAGCGCTTCGGCGCACTGCTGGAGTTGCACGCGGGCGACGCGCTCGCGTTCGACTTCGGCTCGCTCGCGGCACCTGGCGACAAGCCGTCGCTGCGCATCGTCGGCAACCTGCCGTACAACATTTCCAGCCCGCTGCTGTTTCATCTGATGACGTTCGCCCACGTGGTCATCGACCAGCATTTCATGCTGCAGAACGAGGTCGTCGAACGGATGGTCGCCGAGCCGGGCACGAAGGCGTTCTCGCGGCTGTCGGTGATGCTGCAGTACCGCTTCGTGATGGACAAGATGCTCGACGTGCCGCCGGAGTCGTTCCAGCCGCCGCCGAAGGTCGATTCGGCGATCGTCCGGATGATTCCGTACGAGCCGCACGAACTGCCGGACGTGGATCCCGTGCTGCTCGGCGAAGTGGTCACCGCGGCGTTCTCGCAACGTCGGAAGATGCTGCGCAACACGCTCGGCGACTATCGCGAGTCGATCGATTTCGACGGGCTCGGCTTCGACCTCGCGCGACGTGCGGAGGATGTGAGCGTGGCCGAATACGTCGGCGTCGCGCAGGCGCTTGCGAAGGTGCGCAAGCCCGCGGAGTAACCGGACCACGCGGGCCGCGCGCGCGCGGTGCGCGCCGGCCCGAGATTCACGAGGCTGCCCCGATGGGCAGCCTTTTTGTTTGCCGCGCCATGCTCGCCGAGGCCGGAGCGCGGCCTGGCGGCGTTACGCGCGCCCGCGCGGCGGCGCGTTGACGAGCGCGATTCCGGTCAGCACCAGCGCGGCCGCGGACATGAAGCGCCAGCCGACCGATTCGCCGAGCAGCAGCACGCCGAACGCGACGCCGAACAACGGCGACAGGAACGTGAACACCGACAGCCGCGACGCGCTGTAGCGCGTCAGCAACCAGAACCACGACAGATAGCTGACGAACGCGACGATCACCGACTGGTACGCGAGGCTCGCGAGCGCGATCGGCGTGACCTGCGCGAACGACATCTGGCCGAGCAGTGCGGCGAGCGCGATCAGCACGACGGCCGACACCGCGAGCTGGTAGAACAGCGTCTTGCTTGCGCTGGCACGCGCGAGCGACGTCGAGCGCACGACGACCGTCGTCGCGGCCCACATCGCGCCGCCGAGGATGCCGAGCGCGTCGCCGGCCAGCCCGGCCAAGACCGATGCGCCGGGTGTGCGCGGCTTGAGGAAGCCGTCCGCGAATGCAAGCGCGATACCGGCGAACGCGAGGCCGACGCCGGCCCACTGGACGCGCTGCAGCCGCTCGCCCGGCGCGAACAGGTGCAGGCCGAGCGCGGTGAAGCACGGTGCCGTGTACAGGAAGATCGCCATGTGCGACGCGCTCGTCAGTGTCAGCCCGAAGAACACGCAGACGAACTCGCCGGCGAACAGCGCACCGGCCGCGATACCCGCGCCGAGCGTGCCGTCCGCGCGGAACAGCGGTGTGCCGCGCGAGCGCGCCCAGCACCAAAGCAGGAGCGCGGCGATCACCGAGCGCAGCCCGGCCTGAAACATCGGCGGGATCGCCGCGTTCGTGCTCTTGATCGCGACCTGCTGGAAGCCCCAGATCGCGCAGAGCAGCAGCATCACGCCGATGGCGCGCGTGTCGAGCGTGCGGCGCGCGGGCGTGCCGGCGAGCGCGGTCATCGGCGGACCTCCGCGATGCGGCGGCAACGGGGCACGGACATGGGCAGCGGCGGACGGATGTCGCGTCCGGCGCGCTCGATTCGGCGGTTTCGCACGGCAGGGTGTGGCTGAAAGAGAAGGTGGTCGCGTTCGAGCGGCGGACGGGATGCCCGCTTTTGGTGCGAGGTGGGACGATGTTACCCGATCGGCGGACTTGCCGGGGCCGTCGGGCACCCGTGACGACTGGCGCCGCACGCGCATCACGCATCGCGCACGCCGTGCGGATGCCCGCTAGCGGCCATGGCGGCGCACGGGGCGCCGGCGGCGGGATTCACGCGACTCCGGTAGAATTTCCGCTTCTGGAAAGTCCCCACAGGAGTACAACACATGCGTTTGCTGCATACGATGCTGCGAGTCGGCGATCTCGACCGCTCGATCAAGTTCTATACCGAATTGCTCGGCATGAAGCTGCTGCGTCGCGAGGATTATCCGGAAGGCAAGTTCACGCTCGCGTTCGTCGGGTATGAGGCGGAAAGCACGGGCACCGTGATCGAGCTCACCCATAACTGGGATACGCCGTCCTACGATCTCGGCAACGGTTTCGGCCATCTGGCGCTGGAAGTCGACGACGCGTACGCGGCCTGCGACCGGATCAAGGCGCAAGGCGGCAAGGTGACCCGCGAGGCGGGCCCGATGAAGCACGGCACGACCGTGATCGCATTCGTCGAGGATCCGGACGGCTACAAGATCGAGTTCATCCAGAAGAAGGCGCACTGAGCGCGCAATGAACGGCGCGCGACGCACGACAGGCGTCGCGGGCAACGAAAACGGGCGATGCGGAGGAATCCGCATCGCCCGTTCGTATTTTTGGTTTGATCGATCGCGTTACAGCGCCGGCAGCAGCTCGGGCGGGTGATGCTTGAGCGTGTGACGCGCTTCGCGGAATTCCGGGAAGATCGATTCGACGGTCTGCCAGAAGGCCGGGCTGTGATTCATTTCGCGCAGATGCGACAGCTCGTGCGCGACGACGTAGTCGATGATCGACATCGGGAAGTGAATCAGCCGCCAGTTCAGCCGGATCTTGCCGTCGCTCGAGCAGCTGCCCCAGCGCGTCGCGGCCGACGACAGCGCAACCATCGAATACGTGACGCCGAGCTTTTGCGCGTAGACGACGAGGCGTTCGCCGAAGATCCGCTTCGCTTCGCCCTGGAGCCAGCCCTGCACGCGATCCTTGATCTGCTGCATGTCGGCTTGCGCGGGCAACGGCAGCGACAGGCGCTGCGCATCGGCGTCGAATGCGAGCGCACCGGCGCCGAGCGCGATCGTGATCGTCTTGCCGAGATACGGAAGTTGCGCGCCGTCGCGCCAGTCGATCTGCGGCAGCGCGCGCTGCTCGGTGCGGGTCTTCCACTCCGCGAGCTTTGCGAAGATCCAGCGTTGCTTCTCGGCGATGGCGGCTTCGATATCGGCGAGCGTGACCCAGCGCGGCGCGGTGATAGACAGCCCGCTGCCGTCGATCGTGAATCCGATCGTGCGGCGCGCGGAGCGCTTCAGCCGATATTCGAGCACACGGCTGTCGATTGCGAGCGTGCGGACGCGGGAGCGATCGGGCGCGGGGCCAGGATCGAGCGGCGCGGCGGGCATCGCGGGCGCCGCAGCCGCTTCAGGCGGCGACGGCGGTGCGGCGGGCACCGGCGACGCCGGCGGCGCCGACGATGCGGCCGGCCCGTCGAAGAGCGGCAGGTCCATCTGGCGATGATCGAGGGCCACGACGGCAGGCCGTGGCCGCGGACGCTTTTTCATCAGTTCGCTTCGTTTCGTCGTTCGCAACGGCTGCAATCCGGGTGACTCAGACGCGCGCGGCATCGCGCGCGCCGGCATTGCCCGGCTGGCGATAGGCATCGGGATCGATGCGGCGCATTTCCGCTTCGATCCATGCTTCGACCTGCGAGTTCAATACGTCGGGCGTCTTGCCGTCGACCGGAATCGGCTTGCCGATCGACACGGTGACGACGCCCGGGAATTTCGTGAACGAATTGCGCGGCCACACGTGACCGGCATTGTGCGCGATCGGCACGACCGGCGTGCCGGTTTCGATCGCGAAGCGCGCGCCGCCCGTCTTGTACTTGCCCTGCTTGCCGACCGGCGTGCGCGTGCCTTCCGGAAACATGATCATCCACGCGCCTTCGGACAGGCGCTTTTTGCCCTGGCGGATCACCGACGCGAACGCGTTCTTGCCTTCCTTGCGGTTGATGTTGACCATGTGCAGCAGCCCGAGCGCCCAGCCGAAGAACGGCACGTACAGCAGTTCGCGCTTGAACACGTAGCAGAGCGGCTTGGGCATCAGCGCCGGAAACGCGAGCGTCTCCCACGCGGACTGGTGCTTCGACAGCAGCACGGCCGGGCCGTCGGGCAGGTTTTCCATCCCTTCGATCCGGTAGCGGATGCCGTTCAGCCAGCGTACGACCCACAGCGTCGACTTGCACCAGCCGGCCGCCATCCAGTAACGCGCGTCGGGACGCATGAACGGGAACGCGATGAAGCACGCGGTGGCGTAAGGCACCGTGTACACGATGAAGTAGATCAGCAGCAGCAGGGAGCGGACGAAGCGCATCGGCGTGAGTCTGACAGTAGGGAGGATGCGCGCGGCGGCCGCATCACTCGTGTTCGTGTGAAAGGAAGTCGAGCGCGAACGCGCGCAGGTCGTCGTGGACCTTCGTGCCGGCCGGCAGATTGCCCGCGGCGAGCGTTTTCTTGCCCTTGCCGGTCAGCACGAGGTGCGGCTGGAAGCCGACCGCGACGCCGGCCTGCAGGTCGCGCAGGGAATCGCCGACGGCCGGCGTGTGACCGGGATCGGCCTCAAAGCGCTCGGCGATCATCTGCATCATGCCGGGTTTCGGCTTGCGGCACTCGCAGTGGTCTTCCGACACGTGCGGACAGAAGAACACCGCGTCGATGCGTGCGCCGACGGCGGCCGCCGCGCGATGCATCTTCAGGTGCATCGCGTTGAGCGCGGCCATGTCGAACAGCCCGCGGCCGATGCCGGACTGGTTGGTCGCGACGACCACGCGGTAGCCCGCGTGGTTGAGTCGTGCGATCGCCTCGAGGCTGCCGGGCAGCGCGATCCACTCGTCGGGCGTCTTGATGAACGCATCCGAATCGACGTTGATCACGCCGTCCCGGTCGAGGACGACGAGCTTGCGGTTGGGGCTGGTCGGCATCGTTCGGCCCTTATGCGGCGAGCTTCGAGATGTCGGCGACGCAGTTCATCTGCTGATGCAGCGCGGCGAGCAGCGCAAGGCGGTTCGCGCGCAGCGCGGGATCCTCGGCGTTGACCATCACGTCGTTGAAGAACGTGTCGACCGGCGCGCGCAGCGCGGCGAGCGCCGACAGCGCGCCCGTGTATGCCCGCGCCTCGAGCTGCGACTGCACGTGCGGCGTCACGGCCGCGAGCTGTTCGTGCAGCGCCTTTTCGGCGGCCTCGACGAGCAGCGTCGGCTGCACCGCGCCGTTCGCGCCGCCTTCCGATTTCTTCAGGATGTTCGTGATCCGCTTGTTCGCGGCCGCGAGCGCTTCGGCTTCCGCGAGGCGCGTGAACTCGCGCACCGCGTCGAGGCGCGCGACGAGATCGTCGACGCGCGTCGGGTTCAGGCTCAGCACCGCATCGACTTCGCCGGCCGTGTAGCCGCGTTCGCGCAGCAGGCCGCGCAGGCGATCCATGAAGAATGCGAAGATCGCGTCGGTCGATTCCGCGACGCCCGGCACGCCCTCGAAACGCGCATGGGCCGTGCGCAGCAGCGACACGAGATCGAGCGGCAGTTGCTTCTCGACGAGCAGGCGCAGCACGCCGAGCGCGTGACGGCGCAGCGCGAACGGATCTTTCTCGCCGGTCGGCGCGAGGCCGATGCCCCAGATGCCGACGATCGTCTCGAGCTTGTCGGCCAGCGCGACGGCGGTGGACACCGGCGTGGTCGGCAGCGCATCGCCGGAGAAACGCGGCTGGTAGTGCTCGGCGCATGCGAGCGCGACGTCGTCGGGCTCGCCGTCGTGGCGCGCGTAGTACGTGCCCATCGTGCCCTGCAGCTCCGGGAACTCGCCGACCATGTCGGTCAGCAGGTCGGCCTTCGCGAGGCGCGCGGCGCGCTTCGCGTGCGCGGCGTCGGCGCCGATCGCGGGCGCGATCTCGCCGGCCAGCGCTTCGAGGCGCTCGACGCGCGCGAGCGCCGAACCGAGCTTGTTGTGATAGACGACGTTCGCGAGCAGCGGCACGCGTTCGGCGAGCGGCTTCTTCTTGTCCTGCTCGAAGAAGAACTTCGCATCTGCCAGGCGCGGGCGCACGACGCGCTCGTTGCCTTCGACGATTTCCTCGGGCGTCTTCGTCTCGATGTTCGACACGATCAGGAAGCGCGAGCGCAGCTTGCCGGCGATGTCGGTCAGCGCGAAGTATTTCTGGTTCGTCTGCATCGTGAGGATCAGGCATTCCTGCGGAACCTGCAGGAATTCGTCCTCGAAGCGGCACGGATAGACGACCGGCCATTCGACCAGCGACGTCACTTCGTCGAGCAGCGCTTCGGGCATCACGACGGTGTCGCCGTTCGCGTGCTCGTTCAGCTGCGTGCGGATCGTTTCGCGGCGATCGGCGAAGTGCGCGATCACGCGGCCCTTGTCGCGCAGCGTGTCGGCATACGCGCGCGCATGCTGGATCGCGACGAGGCCGTCGGACAGGAAGCGGTGGCCGAGCGTGGTGTCGCCGGCATCGACGCCGAACGCGGTGACGGGCACGATGCGATCGTCGTGCAGCACCGTCAGGCGATGCACCGGGCGCACGAACTTCACGTCGGTGCCGTCCGGACGCTGGTAGGTCATGACCTTCGGGATCGGCAGCTTCTCGAGCGTTTCGTCGAGCGCGGCCTGCAGGCCGTCGGCGAGGGTCGCGCCGGCCGCCGAGTAGTTGACGAAGAACGCTTCGGCCTTGCCGTCCTGCGCGCGCTCGAGATCGGCGATCGTCAGGTTCGGATGGCCGAGCGCCGCGAGTTTCTTCGCGAGCGGGGCGGTCGGCTTGCCGTCGGCGTCGAGCGCGACGGACACGGGCAGGACCTTTTCGCGGACCTGCTTTTCAGGTGCGACGGCGCGCACGTTCTGCACGACGACCGCGAGGCGGCGCGGCGTGGCATAACGTTCGAATACGAGTTCGCCTTCGACGAGGTCGCGCGCCGCGAGGCGTTGTGCGAGACCTTCGGCGAATGCGTCGCCGAGGCGCGCGAGGGCCTTCGGCGGCAGCTCTTCGGTCAGCAGTTCGACGAGCAGGGGGGCGGGATGATTGTGCGTCATGTGTGGAATAAATCTCGTCTCGTCAGTCCTGATCGATCTTGCGTTCGACCTTGAGCGGCGGCGCCCAGGCCGGCTGGGCGGCATCCTGGGCGTCGGTGGTGAGGCCCGGCACGCCCGGCGGGTTGCCGAGCATCGGGAAGCCGAGCTTCTCGCGCGAGTCGTAGTAGGCCTGCGCGACGAGACGCGACAGCGCGCGGATGCGGCCGATGTACGCCGCACGCTCGGTAACCGAGATCGCGCCGCGCGCGTCGAGCAGGTTGAACGTGTGGCCGGCCTTCAGCACGAGCTCGTACGCGGGCAGCGCGAGCTGCGCGTCGATCATCTTCTTCGCTTCCGCCTCGTAGCTGTTGAAGAACGTGAACAGCAGGTCGACGTTCGCATGCTCGAAGTTGTAGGTCGACTGCTCGACTTCGTTCTGGTGGTAGACGTCGCCGTACGACAGGCGGCGCAGCTCCGGGCCGTTCGGGCCTTGCTCTTCCCACTCGGTCCATACGAGGTCGTACACGTTCTCGACCTTCTGCAGATACATCGCGAGGCGCTCGAGGCCGTACGTGATCTCGCCGAGCACCGGCTTGCAGTCGAGGCCGCCGACCTGCTGGAAATACGTGAACTGCGTGACTTCCATCCCGTTCAGCCACACTTCCCAGCCGAGGCCCCACGCGCCGAGCGTCGGGTTCTCCCAGTCGTCCTCGACGAAGCGCACGTCGTTCTGCTTCAGGTCGAAGCCGAGCGCTTCCAGCGAGCCGAGGTACAGGTCGAGGATGTTTTCAGGCGCCGGCTTGAGCACGACCTGGTACTGGTAGTAATGCTGCAGGCGGTTCGGGTTCTCGCCGTAGCGGCCGTCCTTCGGGCGGCGCGACGGCTGCACGTAAGCGGCGCGCCACGGCTCGGGGCCGACCGCGCGCAGGAACGTGTGAACGTGCGACGTGCCCGCGCCGACTTCCATGTCGATGGGCTGGAGCAGGGCGCAACCCTGCTTGTCCCAGTAGGACTGCAGCGTCAGGATGATTTGCTGAAACGTAAGCATGAAGAGCCTTCGTGGCGCTGGCGCTCCGTTGCGGGCGGCGCTCCGGGCGGGGCCCGGAGGGTCGGCTCGCGCGGCGGCGCGGCTTGTTAGTGTGCTGAAACGTGCAATTTTACCGGATCGGCGGGCGGATGCGGCCGGAACGCGGACGAAGGGGCCGCCGGCGCTGTTCCGGCGAGCCGGGCGCAGGCCGTGCGCGGGTTGCCGGCATGCGCGGCGCGCTCGCGCGGGCGACGTGGCGATGCGCATGTTGCGCCGCGTGCCGCGCCGCCTCGCGCGGGCGTTAAGATGCGCGTATCGCGGTGCGCGCGACACCTGCCGCGCGACCGATTTTCCACTCCGGGCCGCATGGACGATTCGAACGACCTCCTCATTCCGTTGATGCCGCCGCTGCTCGCGCTGCTCGGGCAGGCCGCCGACGCGCAAGCGCGCGGCGAGCACGACGCGCACGCACTCTGGCTCGCCGCCGCCGGCCATCTGCACGCGGTCGACATGGCCGCGCTCTCGCAACTCACCGTGACGCTCGTCGCGCGGCAGCGCACGGCCGACGCGCTCGCGCTGGCCGAGTGCGCGGCACGCATCCATGCGGACGCCGGCGCCCGTTTCAATCTCGGCTACGCGTTGCAGATGCTCGGCCGGCACGCGGATGCCGTCGCGCCGTACCGCGCCGCCTATGCGCTCGATCCGCGCTTGCCGTCGCTGCGCAACAACCTGGCGATCGCGCTGCGGCTGTCGGGTGGCGATCGCCGCGAGGAAATCGCGCTGCTCGCAGCGGCCGTGGAAGCCGACCCGCACGACGTGCAGGCATGGATCAACCTGATCGTCGCGCGGCTCGCGGCGCTCGACCTCGACGGCGCGCTGGCCGCTGCGGCGCGGCTCGCGGAGATCGCGCCCGACAATGCGCTCGCATTGAACAACATCGCGATGGCGATGAAGGAGGCGCAGCGCTGGGACGACGCCGAGCGCTACGCGGCGCGTGCGTGCGAGCTGGCGCCCGACGACGCGTCGTTTCGTTTCAATCTCGCGATCATCCAGCTCGTGCGCGGCAACTACGCGGCCGGCTGGCGCGGCCACGAGGCGCGCTGGGACGGCGCAGGCGAGCTGCGCGGCCGCCGCCCGGTGCTGCCCGGCCCGCGCTGGCAGGGCGAGCCGCTCGCGGGCAAGACGCTGCTCGTCTGGGGCGAGCAGGGGCTCGGCGACGTGCTGCAGTTCGCGCGCTTCGTCGCGCCGCTCGCCGAGCGCGTGCACCGCGAGGGCGGCCGGCTCGCGTGGAACACGTTCCCGCAAGTGGGCACGCTGATGCGGCGCAGCCTCGGTTCATGCGCGGATGCGTTCAGTGCGGGCGGCGGCGCCGACGAGCTGCCTGCCTTCGACTATGAAGTGCCGCTCATCGGCCTGCCGCTGATGCTCGGGATGGAGACGTCGACGCTCGGCGCGTCGGTGCCGTACCTGCACGCCGATTCGCGCGCGCGCGACGCATGGCGGGCGCGGCTCGCGGGCGACGGCCGGCTGAAGGTCGGGCTCGTGTGGACGGGCAGCGCGCAGCACCAGCGCAATCCGTTCCGGCGCGTCGGGCTCGAACGCTATGCCGATGCGTTTCGCGGTATCGACGGCGTCGCGTTCCATTCGCTGCAGCCCGGCGCGGACGCGGATGTCGCCGCGGCGCGCGCGGCCGGTTTCCCGATCGAGGACTTCACTGCCGAACTGAAGAGTTTCGACGATACGGCCGCGTTCATCGGCGCGCTGGATCTGGTGATCACGGTGTGCACGTCGGTTGCGCACCTGTCGGGCGCGCTCGGCGCGCGCACGTGGGTGCTGCTCGACGTGAATCCGCACTGGCCGTGGCTGCTCGAGCGCACCGACAGCCCGTGGTATCCGACCGCGACGCTGTACCGGCAGCCGACGTTCGGGGATTGGGCGACGGTGATGGACGCGGTGGCGCGGGATTTGCGCGGTCTGGCCGCGCACGCGTAGCGGGGGCTGACGGCAACGTGATCTCGCTCCCGTTTTGCGCAGAATGCATCATGGCTGCTTCTAAAAAAAGCGAGCGACGTAAGCTTCAAGATAAAGCACGCTTGCGAGCAAGGTCCCGATGCCGAGCGAGATGGCCCATTTCCGTCGCGACCAGCGCCTATAGGCAACTGCATTGACGAGGCCAAAGAGTAAAGCCGGGGCAAGCAAATAGGAAAGAAGAATTGCCCCTTCCCACCACGGGATCGCACATTTGTCGAGCTCGCGGCAGCCACGTGATGCATCGTTCTGGATGTCAGGCCATTTTATGCGGCTGTATATGTAAAGGAAAAAACAGCTCAATATCAGGCCGTAGAGGGTTCCGAGCAGAGATACTACGAATCGCCTCACCTGATTTCCCAAAATAGAATCGACTTTGATTTGCCGAGATCTGAATAACTGATGGCTGGTAGAACGCTCGTGCCTTGTCGGAATGATGATATTCCAATATAGCGTCCGATCGTCGAGAGGCTGCTCCAGAAGCTGTTAATTGGCATCCGTGATCCGTTCCACAGGTCAATATGCCCGCCGCTTGCATTTGCCGGAATTTCGCCCTCGCGCGTCCAGTAACTGTCAAACATGACGATGCCGGTGCGGCCTTTGATCCTCGACTCCCAATCTGGCCCAGTGATGTTTTCGGTTCTTCCCAGACCGGCAAAAGGCTGGAGCGCCAACCATGCTGCAAGTTCGTTGGCCCGCGTAGCCGTTGCTTTTCCGTTCAACAGGATTCGCCCGATGCTCGGCTGCCCGCTACGCGGCTTGACGAGTTTCGAGGAAAACGACTTCATTTCGATGCCGGCGCGATGAAAGGCGACGCTCACTCGAATGGCGCACTGATTGGAGTACGCGGGATTGTCATAGGGATTGCCCCGTGGATAGACGTCCCATAGTTCCTTGAATGTGACCGCACGCAGTTGTACTACCCTTACCGAATTGGGTGTCGTGTTCGTTCTGACCGTTGTTGGGCCATTTGGCATTACGTCCAATCCTTATGTGACAGAGCGTCTTCGCCCCAATAGATTGTGTAGTTGTCGGCGGCGCCGGAATGGATGCGCGGCAACTGGCCGTTAGTGTTGACGCGACCGCTATAGGTGCGGCCGTCGCTCATTTCGATCAGATACGGATAGTTTTGCCGGAGTGTTGTGCATATGCCGGCTCGCACCTGTTCGTCGCAGGTTGCCGAAATATTCGACTGCGTCCCCGTCGACATCTTGGCGACCGTGGTGCCTGCTGCCGGGGTGCTGCTTCCTCCGGGCAGCGTCGCCGCTTCCGGTGACGTGAAGATCATCTTCATGCCGCGCTCGGCATGGAAAACGGGTGGCGGATTGCACCCGCAGACATTGATGTCGCCGCTCAGCGCCCACGGTTTTCCGTTTGGCGCGGTACCGGGCCGGCGTGGTCCTTTTGGCGCGACAAACCCTTCCCGCTTGCATGCCGCGCAGTATGTTTTCATGTAAAGCGTCGCGATATTCACCCGTGGTGGCGGGTTGGAGCACGTCACATTGTCGAGACCCTCGGTGATCACCGCGTTTCCGGCTCGGTCGCCCTTGGCAAGAAAGTAGCGAATCATGGTGCCTCGCTACTGCGCTCGGGGGCCGCGATATGGCTGACGTCGGCAATGGCGAGCCCGATGACCTCCCGGCTGCCGGTAGCGAAGGCCGCTCCATGGCCGCGCTCTGTACGTGATCTGACGGTCGTAGCGCGACCGATCGGTGTTTTCCGCTTGTGGCTCATCCGGGTCTCCTTTCTCGACAAATGGGCGAGGATCATTCCGCACAAATTTGCGCGAACGAGAAAAGAGGATCAATCAGATGAATCCGAAACTTATGCGGATTGCCGTTTTGTGGGTAAAACGCTGCTGCAGATGATTCTGTTCGGCGGGGTTCGTGAATATCGGTTGACCAAATCGGCATGCCGACTACGCGGCGAGCGTCATGCCGCCGCGCATTGCCTGTCACACAGCCGATACGAGTTCAGTCGCGTCGCCGCAGCCCCGGCCCGAACGTGAACCCGAACGCAAGCAGGATCAACGACACCGCAAGCACGATGTTGTTGCCGCTCGTCACGTACGGCGTGAAGCCGCTCGTGCCTTCGATACGCACGTCGAGCGAGCCGACCGTGAACGGCTTCAACTGGCCGAGCACGCGGCCGTGCGCGTCGATCGCGGCTGTCATCCCCGTGTTGGTCGAGCGCAGCATCGGCCGCCCCGTTTCGAGCGCGCGCATCCGCGCGATCTGCAGATGCTGGTCGAGCGCGATCGTATCGCCGAACCACGCGAGGTTCGTCACGTTGACGAGCACACCGGGCGGCTGCGGGTTGTCGCGGATCGTCGCGGTGATTTCCTCGCCGAACAAGTCCTCGTAGCAGATGTCGGCCATCACCGGCTGGTTGTGCACGAGGAACGGCTTCTGCACCGGCGCGCCGCGCGCGAAGTCGCCGAGCGGCATCTTCATCAGGTCGACGAACCACCGGAAGCCCCACGGGATGAATTCGCCGAAGGGCACGAGATGATGCTTGTCGTAGTGATAGATGTCGCGCGAATGCGGCGTCACGCCGTAGAGGCTGTTCGTGTAATCGACGTAGTGGCCGTCCGGCGTCACCGACGCCCCCACCGCGCCGAACAGCACGGCCGAGCCCGTCGTGTCGCTGAACTTGCGGATCGCGACGGCGAACGGCTCGGGCAGCTCCTGGATCATCACCGCGATCGCGGTCTCCGGCGTGACGATCAGGTCGGCGGGCTTCTCGACGATCATCTGCGTGTACATCTTGATCGCCGCGTCGATGCCTTCCTGTTCGAACTTGATGTCCTGCTTCACGTTGCCTTGCAACAGCCGCACTGTGAGCGGCGCGTTCGCGGGCACGGTCCAGGTGGCCTGCGACAGCCCGATGCCGGCCGCGACGAGCGCGACGGCGATGCCGGCCGGCGCGACGACGCGCACGCGTGCAGTGCCGGCGCCGCCGGATCCGGATGCGGGCGACCGGCGCGCGGCGACGAGCGCCTGCACGACCAGCGCCGCGAACAGCGCGAGCACCCACGCGATCCCGTAGACACCGACGACCGGCGCGAAGCCCGCGAACGGGCCGTCGACTTGCGGATAGCCGCTCGCGAGCCACGGGAAGCCGGTAAAGACGGTGCCGCGCAGCCATTCGCCGAGCGCCCATGCGCTCGCGAACGCGAATGCACCGTGCCAGGTCGGCGAGAACGGCCGCGGATCGGCTTCGCGGCGGTGCCATGCATGGCCCGCGCAGAACGACCAGAGCGCGGCCGAGAACGCCGGGTACAGCGACAGATAGAGCGAGAACAACACCAGCGCGCCGCCCGCGAGCGGCGCGGCCATCTCGCCGTACACGTGCATGCTGATGTACAGCCACCAGATGCCGGTGATGAAGTTGCCGAAGCCGAACGCGCCGCCGGTGAGCGCGGCGCCGCGCCAGCTCGACGTGCGTGTCAGCTGCGCGAAAAACCAGACGAATACGGCGAGCTGCAGCCAGCCGCCGTGCGGAGTCGGTGCGAAGCTGAGCGTATTGGCCGCGCCGGCGAGCAGTGCGGCCGGATAGTGCCAGCGCGGCAGCGTGCGGCCGGGGGCCGGCGCGAAAAGGCCGCCAGCCGGGCGGGACGGGATCGGATCGTCCATGTGAAGCGAAAGAGGGCGAGCGGTTGAAGGAGACGCGGCCGGCGCGAGACGGTCAGTCCTCGTGCGAGGTTTCGGCGCGACGGCTCGCGAGCGGATTGCGGCGCACCAGCAGCACGTGGACCTGGCGCGCATCGCCGCGCTGGATCTCGAACACGAGATTGCCGAGCTGCAGCTTCTCGCCGCGATGCGGCACGCGGCCGAAGTGATGGGTGATCAGGCCGCCGATCGTGTCGACCTCGTCGTCGGGGAAGTCGGTGCCGAACGTCTCGTTGAACTGTTCGATCTCGGTGAGCGCGCGCACGCGGTAGCGGCCGTCCGGCCCCGAGATGATGTTGCCGGCTTCCTCGTCGAAGTCGTATTCGTCCTCGATGTCGCCGACGATCTGTTCGAGCACGTCCTCGATCGTGATCAGGCCCGCGACGCCGCCGTATTCGTCGACGACGATCGCAAGGTGGTTGCGGTTCACGCGGAAGTCATGCAGCAGCACGTTCAGGCGCTTCGATTCGGGAATGAACACGGCGGGGCGCAGCATCCCGCGCACGTCGAATTCCTCTTCGGCATAGAAGCGCAGCAGATCTTTCGCGAGCAGCACGCCGATCACGTTGTCGCGGTTCTCCTCGTACACCGGGTAGCGCGAGTGTGCTTTCTCGAGGACGAACGGGATGAAATCTTCGGGCTTGTCGGCGATGTTGATCGCGTCCATCTGTGCGCGCGGCACCATGATGTCGCGCGCGCACAGGTCGGACACCTGGAACACGCCTTCGATCATCGACAGCGAATCGGCGTCGATCAGATTGCGTTCGTGGGCGTCCTGGAGGATTTCCAGCAGCTCGGTCCGGGATTCCGGTTCGGGCGAGATGAAGTCGGTCAGGCGCTCGAGCAGCGAGCGCTTTTCTTGCGGTTTGTCGGTGAGCTTACGACTGGGATACGAATCGTTCATGGTGGTGCGCCCGGGTCATGCCGGAGCGCGCGGTCACGGAGTAGGCAAGGATACACCAAGGGCATGGCGCGGCCGTGTCACACCGGCCGTCCGGCCAGGGGCACGCGGCGCGCGAGCCCCGCTCGGGAACGGCCGCGCCGGGCGCGGCGCGGTCCGTCGTCTCCATCCTATCTCAGAAAGAGGCGGCGGGGCAGCGGCGGCAAAAATGCGCGCGGCGACTGGCCGGCGGGTCAGTCGGCGTCAGCGGCATTTCGTCGCGTACGGGCTGGACCGACGTTCGGACCCTCAAAAACGCATGCCAGCGGAACAGCCGCCCGCTGCCGCGCCGTTGGTCGCGGCGCCGCCGCAGCCGAAGATGCCGCAGCCGGACAGCGCGACGCTCGCGGCGACGAGCAATGCGGCGAGCGTGATGCGCGATGTGCGTGACGGTTTCATGGGTGCAGTGCCTCCTTCGCATGCATGGGCGGTGCGGCCCGCGAGTCGAGCCTCACCGGCATCGCGCGAGCAGCCCTTCCAGCGCGCGATCGGGGATGCCGCTCGCGCGCAACGCGTCGACGGTGCGGCTCACGTAGTCGAGTGTCGTGCCGTAGCGGCCGGCCGCGCAGCTGAACACTTCCTTGACGACGGAGTCGGTCAGCTTGCCGGTGTAAGTGGGCACGTCGCGGCGCATCACGAACGCAAGCGCGTTCACGCGTTCGCCGGTCTCGAGCGAGCACGGCAGCCACGCGGGCCGGTACGAGCCCATCGGCATTTCGCGTTTCCACAACGTCTCGAGATGCGGCCGCGCGGTCGGGCCCGCGAGCCGGAATGCGATGCCCGAACACGAGCCGCCGCGATCGAGCGCGAGCACGAGGCCCGGACGTTCGGGCGTGCCGCGGTTCACGCGCGACCACAGGTAGAGCCCGCGATGGTAGCCGTGCACCTTGCCGCGCACGGCGGCGACGGTCGGCAACCCCGGGTTCCAGATCAGCGAGCCATAGCCGAACAGCCAGAGATCCTGCTGCCCGTCCCAGTCGCGCATCGTGTGCGCGAGCGACGCGGCGAGCTCGTCTTCCGTCAGCAGCCGTCCCTCGCCGATCGACGGCGGGTAGGCGGGCGGCAGCATCGCGGCATGGTGCATGGTGCGGACGGCTTTACTGTTACCGGTACGGGTTCGGAAAGCCCAGTTTAGCGAGGATGTCGATTTCGAGCGCCTCCATCGCGGCGGCGTCCTCGTCGCTCGTCTCGTGATCGTAGCCCTGCGCGTGCAGCGCGCCGTGCACCAGCAGGTGCGCGTAGTGGGCCGCGAGCGGCTTGCCCTGTTCGTGCGCTTCCTTCTCGACGACCGGGCAGCACAGCACGAGGTCGCCGATCACGGTGCCGTCCGGCGCCGGATCGTACGCGAAGGTCAGTACGTTGGTCGGGTAGTCCTTGTGGCGGTAGCCGGCGTTCAGCGTACGGCCTTCTTCCTCGCCGACGAAGCGCACGGTGAGCTGCGCGCTCGCGAACAGCGCCGGCTCGATCCATTCGGCGATCAGCTTGCGCTTGGGCAACGTCTTGCGGACGTCGCCGGTGATTTCGTCGCCGTACTGCACGGACAGGTCGAGCTCCAGCTCGCGCACTTCGTCCGCCATCTCCGCGATTTCCTCGTCGCGCGGCGCGGGTTCGGCACCCACGTGCAGCGTCACGCTGTCGTAGTGCTCGGGCTGCAGCGCGAGCTTTGCGCGCATCGCCGGATCGTTGTGCTGCGCGACGATCGCGACGGCCGCCTCGCCGGAACTGCCCGACAGGTCGAACATCAGGCTGCGGCCGTCGGGGAAGTCGATTCGAAGCCCTTGCGCGTTGACGGCGCGGGCCTTGCCCTTCGCATCGAACAGCGAGAGACGGGGGGAATCGGGCGCGGCGGACTGGTCGCGCCCGGACTTGCGAGAACGGGAAGATTTCATGACGGGTGCGGCGATTGGAACGCGTTGAGGATACACCAAACGGCCGATCGCGCCCGAATTCGAACCGGCCGCGCGCAGGCGAAAAAAAGCCCGGCGCGCCGTCGGGCGGGCCGGGCCGTCGGCCGGTGCGGCGCGCGGGCGCCGCCGGCTCGTCATGCGTCCTTGTGCTGCGCGTGGAAGTCGTCGTACGCCTCGACGATGCGCGCGACGAGCGGATGCCGCACGACATCGGCGCTCGTGAAGCGCGTGAGCGCGATGCCGCGCACGCCACCGAGCACCTGCTGCGCCTCGACGAGGCCGCTCTTGTGCCCGCGCGGCAGGTCGACCTGGCTCGTGTCGCCGGTGACGACGGCCTTCGAGCCGAAGCCGATACGCGTGAGGAACATCTTCATCTGCTCGGGCGTCGTGTTCTGCGCCTCGTCGAGGATGATGAACGCGTGGTTCAGCGTGCGGCCGCGCATGTACGCGAGCGGCGCGATCTCGATCATCTGGCGCTCGAACATCTTCGCGGTCTTGTCGAAGCCGAGCAGGTCGTACAGCGCGTCGTACAGCGGCCGCAGGTACGGGTCGACCTTCTGCGCGAGATCGCCCGGCAGGAAGCCGAGCCGCTCGCCGGCTTCGACGGCCGGGCGCGTCAGCACGATCCGCTTGACCTGGTCGCGCTCCAGTGCGTCGACCGCGCACGCGACCGCGAGGTAGGTCTTGCCGGTGCCGGCCGGCCCGATGCCGAACGTCACGTCGTGCTGCAGGATCTGCTTCAGGTATTCGCGCTGCGCGGGCGTGCGGCCGCGCAGGTCGGCGCGCCGCGTATAGAGCTTCGGCGCGGGCTCTTCGTCCGGCATGTCCGCGTCGAGCTGCACGACGGGCTCGTCGAACGGATGGTCGGGGTCGCCGCGAAAGCGCACGTCGATCGCGTCCTGGCGGCCGTTGCCGGACGTGTGGCGCACTTCGACCAGCGCAAGCTGGATATCGTCGACCGACAGCGGATCGCGCGCGCGGTTGTAGAAGTTCTCGAGCGCCGCGAGCGCGAGCTTCGCGCCGCGCCCGCGGATCGTGATCCGGTGGCCGCGCCGCGCGAGCGTGACGTCGAGCGCCTGTTCGATCTGCCGCAGGTTCTCGTCGAGCGGGCCGCAGAGGTTGGCGAGGCGCGCGTTGTCGTCGCGCGGCGCGGTGAATTCCAGTGCTTGGACGGTCTTCAAAGTAGCGTCGGGCTCCTGTTGAGCGTCAGTCGGTCAATGGGTGGCGGCGCTCGCGTCGTCGCTCACGAGCAGGAGCTCGCCGCGCAACGAGTGCGGGTACGCATGGTTGATCTTCACGTCGATCATCTGGCCGATCAGGCGCGGGTGCGACGCAAGCGGCGCCGGGAAATTCACGACCCGGTTGTTCTCGGTGCGGCCCGACAGTTCGTTCGGATCCTTGCGCGACGGCCCCTCGACGAGGATCCGCTCGACCTTCCCGACCATCGACTGGCTGATGCGCGCGACGTTTTCCTCGATGGTCGCCTGCAGATGTTGCAGGCGTTTGAGCTTGACCTCGCGCGGCGTGTCGTCGTGCAGGTTCGCGGCCGGCGTGCCGGGGCGCGGGCTGTAGATGAACGAGAAGCTGGTGTCGTAGCTCATCTCGTGCACGAGCGCCATCATCTTGTCGAAATCTTCCTCGGTCTCGCCGGGGAAGCCGACGATCATGTCGGTCGACAGCGACAGGTCCGGGCGGATCGCGCGCAGCTTGCGGATCACCGACTTGTATTCGAGCACGGTGTAGCCGCGCTTCATCGCCATCAGGATGCGGTCGGAGCCGTGCTGGACCGGCAGGTGCAGGTGGCTCACGAGCTTGGGCACCTTCGCGTAGGTGTCGATCAGGCGCTGCGTGAATTCCTTCGGGTGCGACGTCGTGTAGCGGATCCGCTCGATGCCGGGGATGTCGGCGACGTATTCGATCAGCGTCGCGAAATCGGCGATCTCGGTCGAACCGGCCGTCAGCGCGCCGCGATACGCGTTCACGTTCTGGCCGAGCAGCGTGACTTCGCGCACGCCCTGATCGGCGAGGCCGGCCACTTCGGTCAGCACGTCGTCGAGCGGACGCGATACTTCGTCGCCGCGCGTGTACGGCACGACGCAGTAGCTGCAGTACTTCGAGCAGCCTTCCATGATCGACACGAACGCGCTCGGCCCCTCGACGCGCGCGGGCGGCAGATGGTCGAACTTCTCGATCTCGGGGAACGTGATGTCGACCTGCGCGCGGCCGCTTGCGCGGCGCGCATCGATCATCTGCGGCAGGCGGTGCAAGGTCTGCGGGCCGAACACGAGGTCGACGTACGGGGCGCGCGACACGATCGACGCGCCTTCCTGGCTCGCGACGCAGCCGCCGACGCCGATCAGCAGGCCCGGCTTCGCTTCCTTCAGCTCGCGCACGCGGCCGAGGTCGGAGAACACCTTTTCCTGCGCCTTCTCACGCACCGAGCACGTGTTGAACAGGATGATGTCCGCGTCTTCCGGGGTATCGGTCTTCTCGAGGCCTTCGGCCGCATTGAGCACGTCCACCATCTTGTCCGAGTCGTACTCGTTCATCTGGCAGCCGAAGGTCTTTACGTAAACTTTCTTGGTCATGGGGATTCGCCGTTCGCAGTGGTTGACCTGGGGGCGTCGTCAAGGGTGAATCGGGACGGCTGCTGCCGGTGCAGCGGCTCGGGCCGGTGCCGCGTGGCGGACCGGGCGCGCGGTGCGCGTCGTGCGAGCCTGTCGCGAATACGCGCGAACGCCTGAAAAGCCGTCGGGAAAGCCTTCCATTATAGCTTTACGCGCTGTTCCGGGCGGCATGCGGGTTGCAGCCGCGCGACGCCAGCGTGGCGCTCCGACCCCCATATGGCGACTACGCAGCCGTCAGCGGCAAGCATTCAGCAGGTCGTCGAGCGCCGCTTCCTCGCGCGCGAAGCGTTCGGCGAGAAAGTCGAGCAGCACGCGCACGCGCGGCGCCATGTAGCGCTTGCCGTGATAGAGCGCGTGCAGCGGCGCGTCCTGGTGGCGCCACTCGGGCAGGAGCACGCGCAGCCGGCCGGCGCGCACGTCGTCGGCGATGTCCCACAGCGACTTCAGCGCGATGCCGTGGCCGCGCAGCGTCCATTCGCGGGTAAGGCCGCCGTCGTTGGTTTCGAACGCGGTCGACACCGGCACCGTGTGAGTCTGCACCTCGTCGCCGCGCTTGAAGCGCCACGTGTTCATCGGGCCCGACGCGATCGTGATCACGTTGCAGGGAAAGCGGGCCAGATCGTGCGGGTCGGTCGGCATGCCGTGGCGCTCGACGAACGACGGCGCCGCGCACAGCACGCGCCGGTTCGCGGCGAGGCGGCGTGCGATCAGCGCGCCGTCGGGCGGGGCGGCGAAGCGGATCGCGAGGTCGATTTCGTCCTGCCACAGGTTCGACGACGAATCGGACGCCGTCAGCGAGAACGTGACGCCCGGATGCAGCGTGGTGAATTCGTCGAGCCAGTCGAGCAGCTGATTGCGGCCGAAATCGGACGTCGACGACAGCCGCACCTTGCCGGCCACCACGTTGCGGCCTTCCTGCAGCAGCGCGTGCGCGTCGTCGAGTGCCTGCAGCGCCTGCCGGCAGCAGTTGAGGTAGAGCCGGCCCTCGTCGGTGAGGCGCAGTTGCCGCGTCGAGCGTTCGAACAGCCGCGTCGCGATCTTCGCCTCCAGCTTCGCGAGGCGCGCGCTCGCGGCGGCCGGCGTGAGGTTCAGCTTGCGCCCCGCCGCCGACAGGCTGCCCAGTTCCGCCGCTTCCACGAACAGCCGGATGTCACCCAGTCGATCCATCGGATTTTCCAGAAATTTTTGAAAATGGTTCAAAGGCCACGCCAATTATCAAAGATAGGCGTATTCGGGACAATGCGCGCACATCCCGCCTTTTTGTGCGGTGCGGTACGGACCGGTTTGCGCGTCCGCCGCCTTTTCGGAGAACGTCATGCCCATTCCGCTCCTGGCGCTTGCGATCAGCGCCTTCGCCATCGGCACCACCGAATTCATCATCATGGGACTGCTGCCCGAAGTCGCGCACGACCTCGCCGTGTCGCTGCCGTCGGCCGGCCTGCTGGTCACCGGCTATGCGCTCGGCGTCGCGGTCGGCGCGCCGCTGCTCGCGGTGCTGACCAGCCGCATGCCGCGCAAGGCCGCGCTGCAGTTGCTGATGGCGATCTTCATCGTCGGCAACGTGCTGTGCGCGACCGCGTCCGGCTACGCGATGCTGATGGTTGCGCGGGTCGTCACGTCGTTCGCGCACGGCTCGTTCTTCGGGATCGGCGCGGTGGTCGCCGCGTCGCTCGTGCCGGCCGACAAGCGTGCGAGCGCGATCGCGCTGATGTTCACCGGCCTCACGCTGTCGAACGTGCTCGGCGTGCCGTTCGGCACGTTCGTCGGCCAGTTGCTCGGCTGGCGCGCGTCGTTCTGGATCGTCGCCGCGCTCGGCGTGCTGTCGCTCGGCGGCGTCGCGCTGCTGGTGCCGAACCGCCACGACAGCGGGCCCGTCGGCCTCGGCCATGAAGTGCGCGTGCTGAAGGAGCCGCAGGTATGGCTCGCGCTCCTGATGACCGTGCTCGGCTTCGGCGGCGTATTCGTCGTGTTCACGTACATCGCGCCGATCCTCGAAACCGTCACCGGCTATTCGCCGCGTGCGGTCGCATTGATCCTCGTGCTGTTCGGCGCGGGGCTGACGGTCGGCAATACGCTCGGCGGCAGGCTGGCCGATCGCAAGCTGATGCCGTCGCTGATCGCGATCCTGGTCGCACTGATGGCCGTGATGGCCGTGTTCGCGAAGACGAGCCACCTGCCGGTCGCGGCCGCGGTGACCGTGTTCGTCTGGGGAATCGCCGCGTTCGCGACGGTGCCGCCGCTGCAGGCGCGCGTGGTCGAAAAGGCCGCGAGCGCGCCGCATCTCGCGTCGACGCTGAACATCGGCGCGTTCAACGTCGGCAATGCGGGCGGCGCGTGGCTCGGCGGCCTTGCGCTGTCGCACGGCTTCGCGCTCGACGCGTTGCCGTGGGTCGCCGTCGCGGTGACGTTCGCGGCGCTCGTCGTCACGTGGCTCGCGATGCGGCTCGATGCGCGCGCACCGGCGCGCGGCGCGGCACCGGCCGCGCATTGAGCGGCGCGTCGGGCGGCGGGGCGCCGACGCGATGACGGCGCGCAAAGGTTCGCGAGAAACGCATTCCTCCGCGATGCTGATAACGGTGTGAAGATAACTTCGTTTGCCGGGTCGGGGCCCGGTGATAGCGTCTCGATACGCGCCGTTCGTGGCGCAACCCGATTCCGGCTTACCCCATTCGCAGGGCCGCACGGCGGCCCGGAGGCCATGCTATGTCTTCACCCCTGTCGCTGGTGCGCGACGTGTCTTCCTTCGAGTCCGGCAATGCCGCCGACGCGCGGACGTCCGCGTCGCTCGACGTCCTCGAGCAGGTCGTCGGCGTGAATCTCGCGCGCCTGCGCGCCGAGCGGCAGTTGTCGCTCGATGCGCTCGCGCGGCTGTCCGGCGTGTCGCGCGCGATGCTCGCGCAGATCGAATCCGCGCGCAGCGTGCCGTCGATCAAGGTGCTCTGCAAGATCGCCGCGGCGCTGAAGGTATCGGTCGCCGCATTCCTGCGCCGCCATGCGGTGAACGGCTTCGAGCACCTGGCGGCCGAGCGCGCGGCGCGCGTCGTCAGCTCGAACGGCCGCTTCTCGGCGCGCGCGCTGTATCCGGAAGGCGAGCCCGCCGCGGCCGAATTCCACGAGCTGCGGATCGCGCCGCTGCACACGGAACCCGGCACGCGCCGTGCGCCGGGCACGACGGTCAACCTGGTCGTCAGCGAGGGCACGCTCGAAGTCAGCGTGCACGATCGCCGACAGTTGCTCGCGACCGGCGATGCGATCGTGTTCGATGCCGATCAGCCGTACAGCCTGCGCAATCCCGGCGACAGCGAGGCGCGCGCGTTCCGCGTGACGGTGAGCCCCGAGGTGCCGCCGCGCTGGCACGTGCCCGACGCCGCGCACGCGGCCGGCTGAGCGCGCGAGGGCGCCACGCCGCCGGCGCGGGTTCCGCTGGCCGCGGGCGCGAAGGCCGGATGCCGGCCGTTCGGACGATGCCGTTAGACAGCGTCGTCGGTAAGGTTTTAGGTGTAGTGCGCTGCGCGGTGCGCGCAGCTGATGTATGCTTGGCCCGCCGGTCACGGGTAGATCCCGGCCGGCAATCAGTGCGTCTTCAGGGCGGGGCGAAATTCCCCACCGGCGGTAGGCTGGCGAAAGCCGGCGAGCCCGCGAGCGCCCGCGCATCCGCGCGGGGTCAGCAGATCTGGTCGAATGCCAGAGCCGACGGTCACAGTCCGGATGAGAGAAGATGTGCAGATAGTCATGTCCGTCAGGGCCGCTTTGCCATGCGTGCGAAGCGGGTTGTCGTTCTGTCTGTTTGCAATGCCCTGAAACGTTTTTCGCCCAAATCATCATTGCGAGGAGCGTTTCACATGTCCTTCATGTCCGTTTCGTCGGCACCCGCCGACGCCTTTGCCGATCTCCCGTTGCTCGATTCCGAACCGGTGCCGCCGCGCATCGCCGCCGCGCTCGACGCGTTGCGCGCGGGCCGCGCGGTCGTGTTGCAGGACGATCACGACCGCGAAAACGAGGCCGACCTGATCGTCGCCGCCGAGCGCATCACGCCCGAGACGATGGCGCTGCTGATCCGCGAGTGCAGCGGCATCGTGTGCCTGTGCCTGACCGACGACAAGGTCCGCGCGCTCGAGCTGCCGCCGATGGTGCAGACCAACGAGAGCCGCAACGGCACCGCGTTCACCGTGTCGATCGAGGCGCGCGAAGGCGTGCATACCGGCGTGTCCGCGGCCGACCGCGTGACGACCATTCGCGCGGCGATCGCCGACGATGCGAAGCCGTACGACATCGTGCGGCCCGGCCACGTGTTTCCGTTGCGTGCGCAACCGGGCGGCGTGCTGGCGCGGCGCGGTCACACCGAAGGGACGGTCGATCTGTCGATCCTCGCCGGCCTGAAGCCGGCCGGCGTGCTGTGCGAGCTGATGAATCCGGACGGCACGATGACGCGCGGCGACGACGTCGAGCACTTCGCGCGTCGGCACGGGCTGCCCATGCTGACGATCGCGGAACTGGTCGAGTTCCGCCAGGCGCTGGCAGCCGCGCGCGAGCGCTGCTGCGAACCGGCCTGAGTATCGTTCGGGCGGGCGCGGTTCGAGCGGGCGCGTCGATGCGCCCGCGATACGGCGTGCGCATCGCGCCGCACGCCGGTCGCGCCGGTTCGGCGCGGACGTCCGTCAGGACTGCACGTCGCCGAATTCGCCGCGCAGGCCGGCCGCGACGAGCGCCGGCAGTTCATCCATCCTTCGCATGATTCGCGTGATGCCCATCGCGCGCAGCGCGTCCGCGTAGTTGTCGGGGATGTGGCTCGCGCCGACGAACGCGATCGTCTTCATGCCCGCCGCGCGCGCGGCGTTCAGGCCCGACACGCTGTCCTCGACGACGATGCAGCGCGCCGGCTCGACGCCGAGCGTCTGCGCGGCGTGCAGGTACACGTCCGGGTAAGGTTTCGGTCGCGCGACCTGCTCGGAGCTGAACACGCGATCGCCGAAGATTTCGGTGAGCGACGCGCGCTTGAGCGAGCTGCGCACGCGCACGAGCCGGCTGTTCGATACCACCGCCGCCGGCAGGCCCACCTTCAGCAGCGCATCGCGCACGCCGGTGATTGGCGCGAGCGATTGGGCGAGACCGGTCTCGATGTTGCGCTCGACGGTCTCGATGAAGTTCTCGGGCATCCGGATGCCGAAATGCGCTTCGAGCCCGGCGAGAAAGCGCGACGTCTGCTGGCCGAAGGCGGACTTCGCGGCGTCTTCGAAATCGAGGTGAGGGAAGGTGGCGGACAGCGTTTCGAACAGCACGCGGTCGGCAATGACTTCGCTGTCGACGAGGACGCCGTCGCAGTCGCAGATAAGGTGATCGAGCATGATGGTGAAGAAGCGGAGTGTCGGCGACGCCGAGCATCCCGCCATGATACGTGCTTTCGCGGTGGCGCCGCGCTACCCGGGACGGCTGGATGCCGGGAGGAATCGTGCAGGCCGGTCGAGCGCGAAATCGACGCGACGCCGGATGCGTTCGCGCTCGCGAACGTGAAGCTGAAGTCGCGGGTGTCGGCCGTGGACGGTCGCCAGCGGCGGTGTGCGGTGCCGGCGCAGCAGCGGCCGTGGGCCGGGGGAAGGCGTTCGCGAACGTGAAGCTGAAGTCGCGGGTGTCGGCCGTGGGCGGTCCCCAGCGGCGGTGTGCGGTGCCGGCGCAGCGACGACCGGGGGGAGGGGATCGGCGCTCGAGCGCGCGGCAGCCGTGGCCGCACGCTCGAGCCCGCATTCTCGAATGAAACGGCGCTCAGGCCATCGCGTGCAGACGCAGATACAGGCCGGCCGCCGCGGCGCCGCCGAGCAGCGGGCCGACCACCGGCACCCATGCGTAGCGCCAGTCGCTGTCGCGCTTGCCGGGGATCGGCAGCAGCGCATGCATCAGGCGCGGCGACAGGTCGCGCGCCGGGCTCATCGCGTAGCCGGTCGGGCCGCCGAGCGAGATGCCGATGCCGAGCACGAGCAGGCCGACGGGCAGTGCGTCGAGCGCGCCGAGGCCGACCTGCGGCGACGCCAGATACAGCACGCCGAGAATCAGCACGAACGTGCAGATCGCTTCGGTCAGCACGTTGTGCGTCGTGCTGCGGATCGCGGGCGCCGTGCAGAACACGGCGAGCTTCAGGTCGGCATCGGCTTCCTTCGCGAAGTGCTGGCGATACGCGAGCCACACGAGCAGCGCGCCGGCCATCCCGCCGAGCATCTGCGCGACGATGTAGCCGCCGACCTTCGACCACGCGAACTTGCCCGCGAGCGCAAGGCTGATCGTGACGATCGGGTTCAGGTGCGCGCCGCTGAACGACGCGGTCACGTAGACGGCGACGAAAACCGCCATCGCCCAGCCCATCACGATCACGATGAGGTCCGCGCCTTTGCCCTTGGTCTTCGCAAGCAGCACGTTCGCGACCGCGCCGTTGCCGAGCAGCACGAGGATCGCGGTGCCGATGAATTCAGCAATATAAGGTGACATGTTGTCTCTCGTAGAGGACGGCGGACTCGCGCGCCGCGCGGTCCGCCGGTGTTGTTTTATTTCGTTCGGATTGCTTCCGGCTGCTTCGGGTTACTGCGTGTCGTCGGCCCACGCCTTGGCGGCGCGCACCGCGCGTTGCCAGCCGGCCATGCAGCGTTCGACCTGCTCCTTGGGCATCGACGGCGAGAAGCGGCGATCGAGCTGCCACTGGCTGCGCACTTCGTCGAGGTTCTTCCAGTAGCCGATCGCGAGACCGGCGAGGTAGGCCGCGCCCAACGCGGTCGTCTCGGTGATCTGCGGACGCACCGCGTCGACGCCGAGCAGGTCCGCCTGGAACTGCATCAACAGATTGTTCGCGCTCGCGCCGCCGTCGACGCGCAGCTCGCCGATGCTGATGCCGGAGTCGGCTTCCATCGCGGCCAGCACGTCGAGCGACTGGTAAGCGATCGCGTCGAGCGCCGCGCGCGCGAGGTGCGCGGACGTCGTGCCGCGCGTGACGCCGAACACCGAACCGCGCGCCCGTGCATTCCAGTGCGGCGCGCCGAGGCCCGCGAATGCCGGCACGAGATAGACGCCGTCGGTGTGCGGCACGCTCGCGGCGAGCGCTTCGATCTCGGCGGCGGTCTTGATGATGCCGACGCCGTCGCGCAGCCATTGCACGACCGCGCCCGCGATGAAGATGCTGCCTTCGAGCGCGTACTGCACGTCGTCGCCGATCTGCCAGGCGATCGTCGTGACGAGGTTGTTCTTCGACTCGATCGGCTTGTTGCCGGTGTTCATCATCAGGAAGCAGCCGGTGCCGTACGTGTTCTTCACCATGCCCGACGTCGTGCACATCTGCCCGAACAGCGCCGCGTGCTGGTCGCCGGCGATGCCCGCGAGCGGAATCTTCGACGCGAACACCGTGGTTTTCGTGTGGCCGTAGATTTCCGACGACGCCTTCACTTCCGGCAGCATGCTGCGCGGAATGTCGAGCAGCTCGAGCAGCTCGCTGTCCCATTCGCGCGTGTGGATGTTGAACAGCATCGTGCGCGACGCGTTGGTCACGTCGGTCACGTGCAGTTCGTGCTTCGTGAAGTTCCACACGAGCCAGCTGTCGACGGTGCCGAACGCGAGCTTGCCCTGGCGCGCCTTGTCGCGCGCGCCCGGCACGTTGTCGAGGATCCAGCGGATCTTGGTCGCGGAGAAGTACGAGTCGATCGGCAGGCCGGTCTTCGCGCGCACCTTCGCTTCGAGGCCCTGCTTCTTCAGCGAATCGCAGAAGTCGGCGGTGCGGCGGTCCTGCCACACGATCGCGTTGTAGACGGGCTGGCCCGTCTCGCGATCCCAGACGATCGTCGTCTCGCGCTGGTTGGTGATGCCGATCGCGGCGATCGACGTGCCGTTCAGGCCCGTGCGCGTGACGGCTTCGGCGGCGACGCCCGCCTGCGTCGACCAGATTTCCTGCGGGTCGTGCTCGACCCAGCCGGGTTGCGGGTAGATCTGTTCGAACTCCTTCTGGGCGATCGATACGATGTTGCCCTGACGATCGAACAGCATCGCGCGGGAGCTGGTCGTGCCCTGGTCGAGCGCGAGGATGTACTGATCCTGCATGTCTCTCATCTCCATCCGTGGATTGGCGTAGTTGTGATGCGCGCCGCATGTTACGCGGCGCGTCGGTGAATCAACGTCGGTCAAGCAACTGCAACTGCAAACGAATCACGCGTGCGGCGCGTGCGCGGCGGCGAACCATGCGTCGAGCGCGGCCGTCACCGCGTCGAGCGTGCCGGGCGCTGCGTGCAGCCCGAGCTTCGAGCGGCGCCACAGCACGTCCTGCGCGCAGGTCGCCCATTCGACGTCGCGCAGGTAACGCAGTTCGGCATCGTGGATGCCCGGCGCGACTTCAGCGCCGAGCTCGGCGAGCGAGGTCGCGCCGTCGATCACGCGTTCCGCGCGCGTGCCGTACGCGCGCGCATAGCGGCGCGCGAGTGCGGCGGGCAGCCACGGGTGGCGCTTCGCGAATGCGTCGGCGAACGTGTCGAACTTCGCGTTCGCGATGTCGCCGCCGGGCAGCGGCGCGCCGGCCGTCCAGGTTTTCGCATCGCGGCCGAGCGCGTGGCACAGCAGGTCGCCGGCTTCTTCCGCGAGCTTGCGGAAGGTCGTGATCTTGCCGCCGAACACCGACAGCAGCGGCGCGCCGGCCCCGTCGTCCATCTCGAGGCGGTAGTCGCGCGTGACGGCCGATGCGTTCGCGGCGTTTTCGTCCTCGAGCAGCGGGCGCACGCCCGAATAGGTCCAGTGCACGTCGGCCGGCGAGATCTTGCGCTTGAAGTAGCGGTTGATCGAATCGCACAGATACTGCGTCTCGTCGCGATCGATCGCGACCTTCGCGGGATCGTTCGTGTATTCGACGTCGGTCGTGCCGATCAGCGTGAAATCGTGCTCGTACGGAATCGCGAAGATGATCCGCTTGTCCGGGTTCTGGAAGATGTATGCGTGATCGTGATCGAACAGGCGGCGCGTGACGATGTGGCTGCCCTTCACGAGCCGCACGCTGTGTTGCGCGCCGCGGCCGAGCGCGCCGTGCAGCACTTCGCCGACCCACGGGCCCGCCGCGTTCGCGACCGCGCGCGCATGCACGACGCGCATCGAGCCGTCCGCGTGCCGCAGCCGTGCTTCCCATTCGTCGCCGCGTCGTTCCGCCGACACGAGCTTCGTGCGCGTCAGGATCTCGGCGCCGCGCTCCTTCGCATCGAGCGCGTTCAGCACGACGAGGCGTGCGTCGTCGACCCAGCCGTCCGAATACACGAAGCCGCGCTTGATCGAGTCGATCAGCGGTGCGCCGGCCGCATGGCGGCGCATGTCGATGCCGCGCGAGCCGGGCAGCAGTTCGCGCTTCGCGAGGTGATCGTAGAGGAACAGGCCGATGCGGATCAGCCAGGCCGGCCGCAGGTTCGGCATGTGCGGCATCACGAAGCGCAGCGGCCACATGATGTGCGGCGCCGCGCGCAGCAGCGTTTCACGCTCCTGAAGCGCTTTGCGCACGAGGCCGAATTCGTTGTATTCGAGGTAGCGCAGGCCGCCGTGAATCAGCTTCGTGCTGGACGACGACGTGTGCGACGCGAGGTCGTCCTGCTCGCAGAGCAGCACCGACAGGCCGCGGCCGGCCGCATCGCGCGCGATGCCCGCGCCGTTGATGCCGCCGCCGACGACGAGCAGATCGTAGCGATTCGGTTGGGTCACCTGCTGTCCTTATCGTCTGAGGGAAATGGGCGAACACGAAATGTTCGAATTCGAAATTTAACGAACGAAATCGAAAAAGTAAAGTTCGAAAAAGCGGGGCCAGTAGCGCGCGGCGCGATCCCGGACGATACTGACGGAATCGACCGTTTCGCGAGGTGAATCATGCGTATTGGGATGTGGGCCGGTGCGTGCGCCGTCGTTCTGGCAGGGTGCAGCGCCGGCATGCCGCCGCTGGCCGGGAACTGGCGCGCGCCGTCGTTCGTCGACCTGGAGACGTCGTGCGGCGGCGCCGCGCGCGACTGGGGCGCGGACGCGCAGCCGGTCTATTCGACGCTTTACGACGCGTACGTGGCGAAACGGTATCGCGGGCTGACGCAGGAGAACTATTGTGCGTTCGTAAACGAACTTTCGGCGCACTACGCGGCACCGGACGCGGCGGGGCGCGCCGGATGGATCGCGTATTTCAACGGCGCACGCGCGCAGGCCATCAGCTGGCGGGCCGCGGTCGATCCGACGCTGCGCGGCGGCTGACGCGGGAAAGCTGCGGGAGGCGGGAAAACCGGAAAAGGCGGCACGGCCGGAAATCCGGCCGGGCGCTCAGGTCAGCAACAGCGGAGCTTTACGAATAGCGGTATTTGATGGATCGCAGCGCGGCGTCGCCGGTCTCGGTCACGCAGTATTTGCGTCCCGATCCCAGCCCTTCCAGCCGAACGAGCTGCTGTTCGAGCAGCGCGTCGAGTTCATCCCGATCCATGTCGCCCTGGTCAGGGGCGTCCTTCACAAGCAGTAGCGTGGCGAATTCATGCGGACTCAGCATCGTTCTCTCCATGGCAATCGGTCTGCCCGCGCGATCGGCGCGAACGCCGGTGCGCGATACCCCGCGGGGTATGGCTTGGGGGGAAAGCTGTATTCGCCGGCCTTGGGATTCGCACACGCCTTGGCACGGGCGTAACGGGCGAACGGGCCGGGGAACTGGAGTCTAGTCGAACGCGCGGGCAACGACAAATCGTGCCCCGTTAATTTTCAGTTTGACAGGCAGGTGTGCCGCAAGCGGTTCAGTCGGCACGCCAACTTCTTGATTTCACTTGAAGTTTCAGGTGCGGTGCAGCAACGCAAACATCATTCCGCGACATACACCTGGGTGCCCGCGTTCGCCACCGCGTCGGCCATCTCCGGCGGCAGCGGCTTGTCGGTGAAGAGCGCATGCACCTGGCTCAGGTGCCCTTGACGCACCAGCGCCGGGCGGCCGACCTTCGAATGATCGGCGACGAGGTAGACCGTGCGCGCATGCTGCATGATCGCCTCGGCCACGCGCACCTCGCGCGTGTCGAAGTCGCGCAGCGTGCCGTCGGCCTCGATCGCCGACGTGCCGATGATCGCGTAGTCGACCTTGAACTGGCGGATGAAGTCGATCGCGAGTTCGCCGACGATGCCCTTGTCCCACGGCCGCACGATGCCGCCCGTGATCAGCACCTCGCAGTCGGGGTAGCCGCTCATCATCGACGCGACGTTCAGGTTGTTCGTGATCACGTGAAGGCCGTGATGGCGGTTCAGCGCGCGGGCGACTTCCTCGGTCGTCGTGCCGAGATTGATGAACAGCGATGCCTGGTCGGGGATGTGCGACGCGGCGAGTGCCGCGATGCGCCGCTTCTCGTCGTGGAACATCCGCTGGCGCGCGGTGTACGACACGTTCTCCGAGCTGGTCGGCAGGCTCGCGCCGCCGTGGTAGCGGCGCAGCAGGTTCAGGTCGGCGAGCCAGTTCACGTCGCGGCGGATCGTCTGCGGCGTGACCGCGAAGTGCGCGGCGAGATCGTCGACGGTCACGAAGCCGTCGCGCTGCACCCATTCGAGCAGTTCCTGCTGGCGCGCGTTGAGGGTGAGGCGGGGATCTCGGGTCATGGCTCGGCGGTCGGGTCGTGAGGCGGAGCGGGTATTGTAAGGGCGCGAAGGGCATTCGACCGGCCTGCGGCATATCGCGGTCCGCAATTCATGCGCGAAGCACATGGATTCATGTCACAAATGAATTTGTGCGATCGCTCGGATCGCGCTGCAATGGCGGACTGTCCGCGCGCGCCGGTGGTGCGCGCGGCGCGTTCATTGAGCTTTCGACGAGGTGGAACCGATGACTGGCTTCAACTGGCACAACCCGTATCCGACGACCCGCATTCCGGTGTTCGCGCGCAACGTCGTGTCGACATCGCACCCGCTCGCGGCGCAGGCCGGGCTGCGGATGCTGTGGAAGGGCGGCAATGCCGTCGATGCGGCGCTGGCCGCCGCCGCCGCGATCACGGTGGTCGAGCCGGTGTCGTGCGGGCTCGGCGGCGATGCATTTGCGCTCGTGTGGGACGGCGCGCGGTTGTCCGGGCTGAATGCGTCGGGCGTCGCGCCGGCGGCGTGGAACCCGGACTACTTCCGCCGGCGCCACGGCGAGGACGCGCGCGGCATCGCGAACAAGCCGACGCGCGGCTGGGACACCGTCACGGTGCCGGGCGTGATCGCCGGCTGGGAAGCGCTGCACGCGAAGTTCGGTTTGCTGCCGTTCGCGGACCTGCTCGAGCCGGCGATCGAGATCGCCGAGCGCGGCTATTCGGTGCCGCCGATCGTCGCGCACAAGTGGGCGGCCGCGGTGCCCGAGCTGCAGGGACTGCCGGGTTTCGCCGATACCTTCATGCCGCGCGGGCGCGCGCCGCTCGTCGGCGAGCGCATGTGCCTGCCCGGTCACGCGCGCACGCTGCGCGCCCTCGCGAAGGACGGCCCGCGCGCGTTCTACGAGGGTGCGCTCGCCGGGCGGATCGCGGCCTTCGCGCGCGACGGCGGCGGCGCGCTGACCGAGGCCGACCTGAGCGCGTACCGGCCGGAATGGGTCGAGCCGATCGGCAAGCGCTTCGGCCGGCACACGATTCACGAGATTCCGCCGAACGGGCAGGGCATCGCCGCGCTGATCGCGCTCGGGATCGCCGAGCATGCGGGCGTGGCCGAATGGCCGGTCGATTCGGCCGACTCGCAGCACCTGCAGATCGAGGCGATGAAGCTCGCGTTCGCGGACGTCTATCGCTACGTCGCCGATCCGCGCGCGATGGACGTGACGCCCGCGCAGATGCTCGACGACGCGTATCTCGCGGAACGCGCGAAGCTGATCGATCGCGCGCGCGCGACGCACTTCGCTGCCGGCCGGCCGCATTCGGGCGGCACGATCTATCTGTCGGCGGCGGACGAGCGCGGGATGATGGTGAGCTTCATTCAGTCGAACTACATGGGTTTCGGTTCGGGGCTCGTCGTGCCGGGTACGGGCATTGCGTTGCAGAACCGCGGGCACGGCTTCTCGATGGACCCGGCGTCGCCGAACGTCGTCGCGGGCGGCAAGCGGCCGTTCCATACAATCATTCCGGCGTTCGTCACCGAGGAAGTCGACGGGCGCACCGAGGCCGTGATGAGCTTCGGCGTGATGGGCGGCGACATGCAGCCGCAGGGCCACCTGCAGACCGTCGTGCGGATGCTCGGCTACGGGCAGCAGCCGCAGGCCGCCTGCGACGCGCCGCGCTGGAAGGTCAATCGCGACTTCACGCTCGACGTCGAGTCGACGATGAATCGCGACACGGTCGACGCGCTCGCCGCGCGCGGCCACACGATCAAGTCGATCGACGATCCTTACATGGATTTCGGCTCGGGACAGTTCGTGTGGCGCCTTGACCGCGACGATCCCGAGTGCGGGTACGTGGCCGCGAGCGACGGCCGTCGCGACGGCCTCGCGGCCGGTTTCTGACGGAACGCTTCCAGTCTCGGTCTCGCGCTCGACGGGCGGCCGCGTGGCTGCCCGTCCTGCTTCATGCGGGGCATCTCGTCGAACGCGCGCAGCCGGTTCGAGCAACCCGTCTAACGAACCGCAACATGCGCGGCGGAACTGCGCCCGTCGGGTATGGTCAGTGCTTTGAAGCACGAACATAAAAGTCCGGCTAAGATGCCTGAATGGTTCGGCCGGACCAACTCACTAAAAACGCAAGCAAAACGTCGCCTGCGGGCGCGCCGGGCCTGTGCCGAAGATCGGGCCGGCCGGCCGCGCGACGACTGGGAGCGCACCACCATGCCTACTGAAACGACGCATGTCATGCCGTGGCGTATCGAGGACATCGACCTGAACCGGATCGATCGTCAGCGCGCCGCCGCGAACGAGGATCTGCTGCTGTTGCTGTGCGCGTCGTCGTTCATCGAGAGCGGCTCGGATCTCTACACGAGCAATCTGAGCGAGTTCTTCAACGACGATCCGGAAGTGTCCGCGTGGCTCAACAATGCATGGGAGCACGAGGAACTGCAGCACGGGCGCGCGCTGAAGGCGTACATCGCGCATGTATGGCCCGAGTTCGACTGGGATACCGCGTTCGCGAATTTCTTCGCCGAATATTCGAAGACGTGCTCGGTCGAAGCGTTCGAAAAGACCCGCGCGCTCGAGATGGTCGCGCGCTGCGTCGTCGAGACGGGCACCGCCACGCTCTATCGCGCGATCAACGAATGCTCGGACGAGCCCGTGCTGAAGGAAATCACCGACAACATCCGCACGGACGAAGTGCGTCACTACAAGCACTTCTTCAAGTTCTTCAAGAAGTACAACAAGCTCGAAGGCAACGGCCGGCTCGCGGTGCTCGGCGCGTTGATGCGCCGCGTGCTGGAAATCAAGAACGAGGATTCCGAGATCGCGCTGCGCCACGTGTTCGCGGTCCGCTACCCGGAGCGGGTCGGCGACGACCAATACAACCGCGAGCGCGCCGCGCGCATCAGCTCGCTCGTGCGGCGCAACCTGTCGGCCGACATGTGCGTGAAGATGCTGCTCAAACCGCTCGACCTTCCCGCGAAGATCCAGCCGAGCGTCCACTATCCGCTGACGAAGATTACGCGGCACGTGTTCATGCGCTGAGTGTCATCGGGTGCCACCGCGGGCCCGGCGGCGCGCGTATGCTTCGGCATCATCGTCCGCTTTTCACCGGGGCCGCCATCATGACCGATACCCATCGCCACGCGCTCGAACAATGGACGTTCGACGCGTGGCCGCCGGCCGTCGTTTCGCTGTTCGACGGCACGGCACTTGAACGCCATGCCGACTTCGCCGCATCGCTGATCGTCGCGACCGACGATGGCCAGTTGCGCACGACGCTGCTCAGCGTCGGCGAGATCCATGCACGCGACGCGCGCACGCTGCTGCTCGCGCTCTGGCCGCAATCGCGTGCGGCGCGCGCGCTGGCGCAACGGCGCACGGCCGCGTTGACGCTTGTCGCGGACGGCGCATTCTTTCAGGCACAACTAAGGATCGACCCGCTCGAAGGAGATTTCGGCGGGCTGGCCGGGTTCGCTGCGACGATCGCGCATGGCGATGCGCAGCGGGTCGGCTATGCGCGTCTCGCGACGGGTGTCACGTTCGCGCTGGAAGGGCAGGCGCGCGCCGAGGTGCTCGCGCGCTGGCAGCGCCAGGTCGAGCACCTGCGGCGCGCGGCCGCGCGGCTTCAGTGACCGCGCTGGCCGCTGCGCGACGAACGGTTGCGGTTCGCATGCGCGGCATTGCCGTTCGCGGGACGCGCGCCATTGCCGCCTGACGGGCGCGCACCGCCGCTGGCGTTGCCGCTCGCGCTGCCGCCCGTGCGCGGCTTGGCCGCCTTCGCGGCCTTCGGCTGCGCATTGCCGTCGCGCTTCGCGGCCGGCTGCCCGGAACCGCCCGCGCGCGGCTGGCGATTGCCGCCGCCGCCACCGCCGCCACCGTTGCCGCCACGCGGTTGCTGCCCGCGGCGTTGCTGGATCGGCTCGGGCTTCGCGTTCGGATCGGGTTCGAAGCCCGCGATCACTTCCTGCGGAATCTCGCGCTTGATCAGCCGCTCGATGTCGCGCAGCAGTTGCTTCTCGTCGACGCACACGAGCGACACGGCTTCGCCCGTCGCGCCCGCGCGGCCCGTGCGGCCGATCCGGTGCACGTAATCTTCCGGCACGTTCGGCAGGTCGAAGTTGACGACGTGCGGCAACTGGTCGATGTCGATCCCGCGCGCGGCGATGTCGGTCGCGACGAGCACCTGCAGCGTGCTGTTCTTGAATTCCGCGAGCGCGCGCGTGCGCGCCGACTGGCTCTTGTTGCCGTGGATCGCCATCGCGCTGATGCCGTCCTTCGTCAACTGTTCCGCGAGCCGGTTCGCGCCGTGCTTGGTGCGCGTGAACACGAGCACCTGGAACCAGTTGTGCTCGCGGATCAGATGCGTGAGCAGTTCGCGCTTGCGGTCGCGGTCGACCGGGTGGATCTTCTGCGCGACGGTCTCGGCGGTCGTGTTGCGGCGCGCGACCTCGATCAGTGCCGGCGAGTCGAGCAGGCTGTCGGCGAGCGACTTGATCTCGTCGGAGAAGGTGGCCGAGAACAGCAGGTTCTGGCGCTGCGGCGGCAGCTTCGCGAGCACGCGCTTGATGTCGTGGATGAAGCCCATGTCGAGCATCCGGTCGGCTTCGTCGAGCACGAGGATGTCGAGATCCGACAGGTCGATCGTCTTCTGCTGCATGTGGTCGAGCAGACGCCCGGGCGTCGCGACGACGATGTCGACGCCGCGCTTGAGCGCATCGATCTGCGGATTGATGCTGACGCCGCCGAACATCACGGTCGAGCGCAGCTTCAGGTATTTGCTGTACGCACGCACGCTTTCCTCGACCTGGGCGGCGAGTTCGCGCGTCGGCGTGAGGATCAGCGCGCGCACCGCGCGTTTCGCGCCGCGATGTTCGGCGTAGAACGTGTGCAGGCGCTGCAGGATCGGCAGCGTGAAGCCGGCGGTCTTGCCGGTGCCGGTCTGCGCGCCGGCGAGCAGGTCGCCGCCGCCGAGGACGGCGGGGATCGCCTGCTGCTGGATGGGAGTCGGCGACGTGTAGCCGAGCTCGTTGACCGCCTTGACCAGCGGTTCGGCCAGGCCGAGAGATTCGAAAGACATAGATACCACTCTTGAGTTTTATGATCGGCGACGCCTCGCGCGGCCCGCGCGGGGAACGGCGTCGCAAAAAGCAAAGGGGCGCGGCTGCGGTTTCCCGCAGCCGCGCCCCCGTTTGTGTCGCGCGTTATTTAGTCAAGCGGCGCGGAACGCAGGTCGCTCACCTGTTGCGGCGAGATCGGCGTACCGTTGTTGCCCCACGACATCCGGATATACGTGACGACCGCCGCGACTTCCTGGTTCGACAGCGACTGCGCGAACGGCGGCATCCCGTACGGACGCGGATTCTTGAACGTGCTCGGCGGATAGCCGCCGTTCAGGACCATGCGGATCGGGTTGACCGCCGATTCCATCACGATCGAATGGTTGCCCGCGAGCGGCGGATATGCCGGCGGCTTGCCCGCGCCGGTTTCGGCGTGGCAGGTCGCGCAGTTGTCCGCGTAGATCTTCTTGCCCTGATCGAACAGCGCGTTGCCGAATTGCTTCGACGGCTCGTACTGCATGTTTTTCGGCGCTTCAGCCTTCTGCGGGATCGACTTCAGGTACGTCGACATCGCGCGCGTATCCTCGTCGCTCATGTACTGCAGGCTGTTGTGCACGACGTCGGCCATCGGGCCGAACACCGCGCCCTTGTTCGACACGCCGGCTTGCAGCAGGTCCGACAGCTCCTGCACGTGCCAGTCGCCGAGGCCGAGTTCCTTGTCGTTCGTCAGCGACGGCGCATACCAGTTCTGCAGCGGAATCAGGCCGCCCGCGAAGGCTGCCGAATTCACCGGGCCGCCCATCATGTTGATCGACGTGTGGCACATCGAGCAGTGGCCGAGGCCTTCGACGAGGTACGCGCCGCGGTTCCATTCGACCGACTTGGTCGGATCCGGCTTGTATTCGCCTTCCTTGAAGAACAGCGTGCGCCAGCCGATCAGCAGGTTGCGGTTGTTGAACGGGAACTTCAGTTCGTGCGGACGGCTCGGCACCGATACCGGCGGGACCGAACGCAGGTACGCGTAGATCGCGTCCGAGTCGGCGCGCGTGACCTTCGTGTAGCTTGCGAACGGGAAGCCCGGGTAGAGCAGGCTGCCATCCTTCGAACGGCCGGTGTGCATCGCGCGGTAGAAGTCGTCCGACGTCCACTTGCCGATGCCGTCCTTGTCGTCCGGCGTGATGTTCGGCGTGTACATCGTGCCGAACGGCGTCGCCATCGGCAGGCCGCCCGCGAACGACTTGCCGCCGCGCACGGTGTGGCACGCGATACAGTCGCCGACGCGTGCGAGGTATTCGCCCTTCTTGATCAGCGCGGCCTGGTCGGCCGGCGTGGCCGCGACGGCGGCATTGCCGTGCAGCGTGTCGCTGGCCGGCCACAGGACCGGCACGAGGGCGGCAGCCGCGACGATCGCGACGGCCGAGAGTGCAAACAGGGACTTGCGTTTCATTGTGTCTGTCTCCCTTGCCTTATTGCGGTTCGCTGCCGCAGGCGAGCGGAGTCTTCATCGAACGCGCCGGGGCCGGCACGGGGTTGGCGGGCGCCGGTTGCGCGGCGAGCCATGCGGTCACGGCCGTCACGTCTTCGTCCGACAGCTTCGACGCGATTTCATGCATGCAATCCGGTGCCTTCGCGTGGCGGTTGCCCGAGCGCCATGCGCCGAGCTGTGCGCTCAGGTAGTCGGCGTGCAGGCCGACGAGGCCCGGGATTGCCGGCTGCATGCCGGTCAGCCCCGCGCCGTGGCAGGCCACGCAGGCCGGCAGCTTGCGCGACGGATCGCCTTGCGTGACGAGCTGCTTGCCGCGCGCGAGCGTGGCAGCCGGCAGCGTCGGCTTGGCCGGCGTCGGGTACGGCGGGCGCTCGGCCGAGAAGTGCTCGGCGATTTCCTTCAGGTAATCGTCGTTCAGGTACGTCAGCAGATAGTTCATCGGCGGGTACTTGCGCCGGCCGTCACGGAAGTTGACGAGCTGGTTGTACAGGTACTCGGCGGGCTTGCCGGCAAGCCGCGGGAAATAGTCGTTGTCCGTGCCCTGGCCGTGGACGCCGTGGCATGCGGTACAGCCGCGCACGCGCTCGGCCATCGTATCGGGTGCCTTGAGCGGCGCCTGCTGGGCGTGCGCTTGCTCCGTGGGCTTGGTCTGCGCTTGGGCAGCGCTCATAAGGCCCGCGCCACCGATCAGGAGAACGGCAAGCAACGGACGGAAGAGGCGTCTTGAAGACACACGAGACTCCATGTTTATTCGTCGGGGACCTGTCCGGGCTACGATCGGCTCGGCGCATGGACGGCAGGACAGCCGGGCTGCTGCGACGCGGCATTCTATCATCGATGGGTAATGACGGCTATTTGGCGAAAGGACATCGGTTCCTGTCTGTTTGCGACTTGCGACAATTTGACGCGCTTTGTGCGCCGATCGTGTGAACCGGCGTGCGCTTTGACCATCGAAGACCGTACACTCGCGGGTCGCGCGGCGCCGCCTCCGCCGCAGACCCAGTCATTTCCCACGTTTCCGGATTCATCGATGACGTTCCCTATCGTGCCGTTGCCATCTTTCCGCTGTCGTTCCACTTGCCGCCGCGCCGCGGGCCGGCCGTTCCCGGGAGGGCGCGCACGATGAGGATCGACAGCTTGTGGATCGGGCAGGTCGCGTTGGCGGCGCTGGTGGACGCGACGTTCGCGATGGCCGTCGGCTCGGCGTTGCTCAAGGCATGGCTCGGCAAGGACGGTGCGCGGCCGGTCGTCGCGCCGTCGCATCCTGCATGGCTGCGCGCGCAACATTCGCTGGTCGCGGCGGCGCTGGCGCTCGTGCTCGCCGATCTCGGCTGGCTGGTGTACGAAGCCGCATCGATGAGCGGTGCGGGGCTCGGCGGCGCGTTCGCCGCGATTCCCGTGATGCTCGCGCAGACGCACACGGGCTTCGCATGGAGCGTCGCGTTCGGCGGCGCCGTCGTGCTCGCGATCGTCGCGCTGGCAAAGCCGGAGGGCCCGGTCGCGCACGCGGTGCTGTGGCTCGCGGTGATCGTGATCGCGGCCGGCAAGGCATCGCTCGGCCATGCGGCCGACACCGGCCCGCTGTCCGCGGCGGTCGGCGTGCAGACGCTGCACCTGCTCGCCACCGCGGTGTGGGGCGGCCTCGTGCTCGCGGGCGGGCTCGCGGTGCTGCCGGTGCTCGGCTCGTCGGTCGCGCGCGGCGCGCTGATTCGGATCGGCCAGCAATTGTCGCGTACGTCGGTGATCGCGGTCGTGTTCGTGCTCGGCACGGGCGTGCTCAATGCGCTGCGCGGGCTCGGCGGCTCGCTCGCGCCGCTCGACGGCAGCACGTGGGGGCGCGTGCTTTTGCTCAAGCTGCTGCTCGTCGCGCTCGCGCTCGTGCTCGGCGGCCTGAACCGCTTCTCCGCGCTGCCGCGCCTGCGTCGCACCGCGTCGACCGAAGACGCGCACACGTTCCGCAACATCCTGCATCTCGAGGCGCTGACGATGATCGGCGTGTTCGTCGCGGCCGCGGTGCTGTCGTTCAGCGTGCCGGGGTTCGCCGCGCTCGGCTGACGGGCGGGCGGCGGCGCGGTGCCGGGCCGGTTGCCCGCGCGTCACGTGCCGCAGATGCGCGAACGGCCGCCTGTCGGGCGGCCGTCTCGAAGCCGTTGCGCGGCATGCGCGCCGCGCAACGCACTTCCCCTCACTTCCTCATCACCATTCGGCGACGCTGCCGTCCGCGTGACGCCACACCGGGTTGCGCCAGCGATGTCCCGTCTTCGCCATCTCGCGCACCTTCTCCTCGTTGACGTCGATGCCGAGCCCCGGGCCCTGCGGGATCGCGACGAAGCCGTCCTCGTAGCGGAACACCTCGGGGTTGCGCAGGTAGTCGAGCAGGTCGTTGCCCTGGTTGTAGTGGATGCCGAGGCTCTGTTCCTGGATGAACGCGTTGTAGCTGACCGCATCGAGCTGCAGGCACGCGGCCAGCGCGATCGGCCCGAGCGGGCAGTGCAATGCGAGCGCGACGTCGTAGCTTTCCGCGAGCGTCGCGATCTTGCGGCACTCCGTGATGCCGCCCGCGTGCGATGCATCGGGCTGGATGATGTCGACGTAGCCGCCCGCGAGGATGTGCTTGAAGTCCCAGCGCGAATAGAGCCGCTCGCCGAGCGCGATCGGCGTGTTGGTCTGGTTGACGATGTCGCGCAGCGCCTCGGCGTTCTCCGATAGCACCGGCTCCTCGATGAACATCAGCTTGTACGGATCGAGCTCCTTCGCGAGGACCTTCGCCATCGGCTTGTGCACGCGGCCGTGGAAGTCGACGCCGATACCGACGTGCGGGCCGACCGCGTCGCGCACCGCCGCGACGTTCGCGATCACCTGCTCGACCTTGTCGTAGGTGTCGACGATCTGCAGCTCCTCGGAGCCGTTCATCTTCACGGCCTTGAAGCCGCGCTCGACCACCGCGCGCGCGTTGTTCGCGACGTCGCTCGGCCGGTCGCCGCCGATCCACGAATACACCTTGATGCGCTCGCGCACCTGGCCGCCGAGCAGCGCGTGCACGGGCACGCCGTGATGCTTGCCCTTGATGTCCCACAACGCCTGGTCGACGCCCGCGATCGCGCTCATCGTGATCGGACCGCCGCGGTAGAAGCCGGCGCGGTACATCACCTGCCAGTGATCCTCGATCAGCAGCGGATCCTTGCCGACGAGGTAGTCGGCGAGTTCGTGCACCGCGGCCTCGACCGTGTGCGCGCGGCCCTCGACGACCGGTTCGCCCCAGCCGACGATCCCTTCGTCGGTTTCGATCTTGAGGAACAGCCAGCGCGGCGGGACGACGAAGGTTTCGAGGCGGGTGATTTTCATGTCGCGAGTCTCCAGGAGTGGCCGGCGCGGACGTGCGGATGCGGCGCCGGTCGAATACGTGACGGTTATCCTAGCGTAGCCCGATAAAAAATAGTATTAATAGCACTATTGTGCAGATAGTGGGCAGCCGCGGCGTTGCCCGTCACCGGAGAACGATCATTCAACGCGACCTGCATGGACAGACGGCCTTCCGGCTGGCGACGGCGATCCTGCGCGGCGACTATCCGCCCGAGTCGTTGCTGCCGCGCGAGCCGGACCTGATGGAGATGTTCGGCGTGAGCCGCACGGTGCTGCGCGAGGCGCTGCGCACGCTGACGTCGAAGGGGCTGGTCGAATCGCGGCCGAAGGTCGGCACGCGCGTGCGCCCGCGCCGCGCATGGAACCTGCTCGACGCCGACCTGCTCGACTGGTACGCGCGCGTCGCGCCGCCGCTCGCGTTCGCGCTGAAGCTGCAGGAGATGCGCGAGATGATCGAGCCGCATGCGGCCGCGCTGGCCGCGCGCACGCACGGGCCGGACGCCTTCGCCGCGATCGAGGACGCCGTGCGCGCGATGGCCGCCGCGCGCAACGTCGACGAATGGGTGCGCGCGGACCTGCGCTTTCACCTGAGCGTGCTGGAGGCCGGCGGCAACGAGCTGCTGGTGCCGCTCGGGGCGCTGATCGACCGCACGCTCGAGGCTCAGCTGCATCTGAACGCGCGTCGCGCGCATGTGTTCAATGCATCGCTCGCCGAGCACACGGCCGTCAGCGATGCGATCCGCGTGCGCGACGAGAACGGCGCGCGCCGCGCGATGGCGTCGCTGCTTGCCATCACGCGCGCGCGAATCGAGATGTCCTGACGGGAAGGGCGGTGCAGGCGGTCAGTGGTTCGCGCAGCCGCCCGGTTTCAGCACGCGTTGCGTCGACGCCGGATACTTCGCGAGCAGGCCCGCCGGGCGGCGCGGCCGCGCGACCAGATCGCCGCCGCAGTTCGGGCAGCGACCCTTCAGCACGTTGTCGGCGCAGCTCGCGCAGAACGTGCATTCGAAGGTGCAGATGCGTGCGTCGGGCGAATCGGGCGGCAGGTCCTTGTCGCAGCATTCGCAGCCGGGGCGCAGTTCGAGCATGGCGGTTTTCCTCTTGGTCGGAACGGATCGGAAGGGCGCTGCGGCACGATGCGCGCGGCGCGGTGCGCGTTACTGTACGCGCTTGGATCGTCCGCGCCAATGTGTGCGGCCGGAGCGTCGCCCGAGCGTGCGGGCTGCCGTCACGAAGGCTCGACCGGGGCGGCCTGCGGCGCCGGCGTTTCCGCCTGCGGCGCGGGGCCTGCCGTGCGCGTGCCGGCCGTGACGGGGCGCTCGATCAGCGGCGCGAGCGCCGGCGCCATCGACTTCAGCAACTGCACCGCCATCGCGCTTGTGAAGTCGTAGCGTGCCGCGTATGGCTCGTGCGCGGTCGCCGTCAGCACGCCGAAGAACCGGTCGCCCAGCACGAACACGAACGTGCCGCTGCGATTGACCTTGCGCGATTCGATCAACCGCGCGCCGCGCGCGTAGACGTTGAAGCGCTGGTCGCCCGTCCCGGTCTTGCCGTACACGTCGAGCGTCTTGCCGTCGGGCAGCGTGAAGCCGCCCGCGAGACGCCGTGCGGTGCCGTTGAGCACGACGTCGCGCAGCAGCGTGCGCGCGACGTTGACGATCTCGGGCGACAGCATCGGTTGCGGCTGCGCGGCGGCGCGCACGAAACGCGTTTCGTACGGCGTGCCTTTCGCGAAGTCGAGGCGCGTGATCGTCTCGGTCGGCGCCTTCTGGCCGCCGTTGGCGATCAGGCCGATCAGTTTCGCGAGCGCGTCGGGCTGGTCGCCCGACGCGCCGATCGCGGCCGCGTACGACGGCGTGACTTCCGCGAACGGGTAGCCGAGCGCACGCCACGCTTTCGTGATCTCCCCGTATGCGCGCAGCTCGACCATATGGCGAATGCGCCGGTCCTGGGTTGCGTGGTAGCGCGTCTTGTACAGCCACGAGTACGTGTAGAAGCGCGCGTCGCGGCTGTCGCGCTGAACGTCACCGAGCGGCGCGTCCGGATGCGCGCGCAGGTAGTTGAGCGTCCACAGCGCGAGCGGGTGGACGCTCGCGATATAGCCGCGATCGTTCAGGTTGAACCGTTCGATCGCATATTTCGCGTAGAGTGCGGCGAGATCGTCGTCCGACAGCGTCGCGGCCGGCGTGCCCTTCAGTTGCGCGCGCATCTGCGCACTGAACCACGCGAGCGATTCGTTCGGCGCGACGCTGCGCAGCACCGTCGCGATCTTCGGCGGCGACTTGCGCACGTCCTTCAGCATCAGCGCGAGCGCGTCGTCGGGTGCCTTGCCCGCATAGCGCGTGTAGTAGCGCTTCACGTAGACCTTGCTCTCGCCGTCGACGAACTGCTCGAGATAATGCTTGCGCTGCTCCGGATCGCCGAGCCACGACGACGACGGGCCGGCCGCCTGCAGCATCTCGTAATGGACGATGTCGCGCATCAGCCGCACGAACACGAGGTTGACCGAGTGCTCGAACGCCGCATGCAGCGTCAGGATGCGGCTGTTGTCCGACTTCTCGAAGTTGGAGAACACCTGCGCGCCGCCGCCCGTGTAGAACACGTCGGGGCTCGCCGAATACTTGCGTTCGACCGCCGCGTCGAGCATCGCCCGCAGCGAGCGATCGCGCGTATGCGACAGGTAATCGAGCGCCCAGCGCGACAGCCCGTCGATCGGATCGGGCTTCACCTTCGCGAGTTGCGCGTTCGACAGGTTGCCGTAGCGCGCATGCAGGTCGGAGACGATCTGCAGGTAGGTGATCAGCGTGCGCAGCTTCGCGGTCGAGCCGAGGTTGATGCGGCCGCCGCGGTTCACGTCGAACGGCTGGTTCACGCTGTCGGTCTGCACGCGCAGCATGTTTGCGCCGTTGCGGTGTTCGTACAGCGTGAAGCTGTACGTGAGATGCGACGGGTCGTCCTTCGGCGCGAGCATCTCGAAGCCATACAGGCCGGCGGCCTGCGCGCCGTCGCGGGTCGACGCCCGCGCGAGCCGTTCGGCGACCGCCTGCTGCACGCCGTTGTCGAGCGTGCTGGTGGCTTCCAGGTCCAGTTGGTCGAGCTGGTAGAGGTCGCTCATCCCGAGTGCCGACAGCAACGAAGCACGCGCGGACGACACGGCCTTGCGCGACACGAACGACTGCACGCGCGCGGCCGCCGGCGGCGCGCTGCGCTCGATCTGCGCGGCGAGCGCAGCATCGCGCAGCGCGGGCGAGATCACGCCGCCGTTCGACAGCAGCCGCAGGTAGCTGTCGGTCAGCTTCTGCAATGCCGGATAGCCGCGATTCAGGAAGTACGACGGCGCGCGCTGCGCGATGATCAGCGACAGCACCTCGCGGAAAGTCTTGCCCTGTTCGTCGACGTTGTCGCCGGTCGTCGGCGCGGACAGGATCCGGTTCACGTCGTTGAAGTCGCGGCCGTACCACGCGGCGAGACCGTCGCCGATGCCCGTGATTTCGCCTACGTGCGGCCGCGCGGCGAGCGGCACCGAGTTCAGGTAGCGCACCAGGATCGCGCGCCGCGCGAGCATCGTCTGCGGGCCGTTGAGATAAGCGAGCACCGACGCCGACGCAATCTGCCGCAGCTTCTCCGGCGGCGTCGCGGTGCGACCGTCGGGCGAGTGGCGGAACTTCTCGATCTGCGTGGCGAGCGTGCTGCCGCCCGGGCGCGCCTGGTGATGGTTGACGACGTGCAGCGCCTGGTCGGCGAGCGCGCGGCTGAAGCGGCCCCAGTCGATCGCCGGGTTGCGGTTCGGCTGGTTCGCGTCGAGCAGGTAGCGATCCTCGATGAACAACAGCGAATCCGCGACCACACGCGGCACCGTGTCGAAGTCGGCATAGACGCGCTGCGGGAACACGGTCGCGAACAGCGGCGAGCCGGTCGAGTCGAACAGCATCAGCCCGGCCTGGTCTTTCTCTTCGTAAGGCAGGAACAGGCCGTGATCGGCGAGCGACAGCATGCGTTGCGAATCGCGCGCCTGCTTGCCGACGACGAAGCCGCGCGCGAGCAGGCGCTGCTGGAACGCGGGAATCATCGAATAGCCGAGGCGCTGGTCGTACGGCCCGTTGGCAGGGAAGCGGATATGGTCGCTTGCGCCGGTCTCGACGGTGTAGCCGACGTCGCGCGTGAGCTCGGACAGGTAGTGCGCCTGCAGGCGCGACGTCTCGATCTCGGTCATCACGAGCCGCGCGAGGATCGCGATCGCGATCACCAGCGCGGCCAGCAAGGACCACTTGATCCACGTCCAGACCGAGGCACTCCCGGTCACGCGCGGCAGGATGCGATTCAGCGGCCGATTCATGGCGGCGTCTCCCTGAAGGCGCAGGCTCCAGCCGCACCTCATTAAGGATTAGTGTAGTCCTCCGCAGCGGGCTGCCAAGGGTGGTTCATTACCGAGATGCGTCGACGCAACGCGCATGCCTGTGACATGCGGCAAGCGGCGTTGCGGCGCGGTGCGCATGGCGTCTTGGCGTAACGTTTGCGCGTGCCGTTTGAGTCCCGGACACGACGGCCGCTGGCGGCGCCGGCGGTCCACGCACCGGCGTCGTGCATTGCCGTGTCGGGCGCAAAACGGGTCAGATCCGGCTGCGATCCACCGCCACATGAGGAAGCTGCGGGTTTCCGCGATAGCCGGCGGCTGCGGCTGCAGGTACGATCGCCGGATGTGCGGCGCACGTCCGCTTTCATCGGGGTTTCCATGTCGATCCATCCCGTCGCGCTCGTTTGTACGGCGGTCCTGGGATTGCTGCTGTTCGGGCTTGGCCTGGTCGTGTCCGTCACGCGCTTTCGGCACACCACCGGTTCCGGGTGTGCGTCCGATCCGACCGACGGGTTGCACAAGGTCGTGCGCGCGCACGGCAACACGGCCGAATACGCGCCGTTTCTCGCGGTGCTGTTTCTCTATTTCGGCGCGCACGACCCGTCGCGCGCGATCGTGTCGTTGATCGTCGCGGCAACCGCGTGCCGCTGTCTGCTCGTGATCGGGCTGCTCGCATGGCCGACGATGGGCAGGCCGAACCCGTTGCGCTTTATCGGCGCGCTCGGCACGTATCTGTGCGGCGCCGCGCTTTGCGTCGCGCTGTTCGTTTGAGCACGCCAGCCGACACGGTCGGGAACGCCTCCTTCATCCGCTCGCGTATCCGTCGACTTCCATGACGACCTTCGGCGCGCACGACACGGCGTCGGCGTGCAACGACAGCGCGAACGCCGCGCCGAACACCGTGCATTCGACGATCGGCCGCGCGGTGATATCCTCGCGAAACGCCCGCGACCGACGGGCGGATACCGACTGCCCGCGCACGGCCCGACGCCGTGTTGCGCGGCGTTTCCGAGGGAGAGCCGAACCATGAGCCGCAAATTCATCCTGAAGGGCGATACGACCGATCACGGCGGCGTCGTGCTCGACGGCATCGCCAATTCGTCATTCGACGGCCGCGAACTCGCGTATCTCGGTGCGCCGGTGTTCTGCGCCGCATGCAAGAGCCAGGGCGTGATCGTGTCCGACGGCGGCGAGCGGACGATGACCGTGATGGGCAAGGTCGTCGCGCTCGAACACGACCTGTGCCAATGCCTGTGCACGCCGCAGCCGAAGCTGATCCCGTCGCAGGGCACGGGCACCATCTCGGGCTGACGCCCGTCGTCAGTCGCTGCCTTCGGTCTCGATCACGAGGATGCGCGCTTCGCCGAGCGGGTGCGCGACGTGTTCGGTGCCGATCGTCGCGTGGAATACGTCTCCCGTTTCGAGCACCGTCGCGTGCTCGATGCCTGCCGAGCGGTAGCGCATCTCGACGCGGCCGTCGAGCACCGCGAAAACTTCCTCGCCATCGTTCACGTGCCACCTGTATGGCCGATCGGTCCAGTGCAGGCGGACCGTGATGCCGTTCAGGTTCGCGATGTCGAGCGCGCCCCACGGGCGTTGCGCGGTGAATGCGGTGCTGCGGATGATCTTCATCGGTCGATCTCGGTGCGTCGATGCGAATGCCATGAAACTCGGGCAGACGGCGTAGCCTGGTGGCTCGCCCGCCCTCGGTTTGCGCGTGCTCGTCTTCAGTGCGACATCGCGCGCAAGGCCGCGTCGATCGTCTGCCGGCGCTTCTCCAGTCCTGCCGCCGTGCGTTCGGTCACGCGCTTCAGTACCGACGCCGGCGCGGTATCCGGCGAGCCCGCATCGAACGGCGGCGCGGGCGCGTATTCGAGCGCGAGCTGGATCGACTGTGCCTCTTCGTCGCCGGCCAGTTCGGCGGCGATTGTCAACGCGAAGTCGATGCCGGCCGTCACGCCGCCGCCGGTGATCAGGTTGCCGTCGCGCACCACTCGCTCGTGCACGGGCACGGCCCCGAGCGGCGCGAGCAGCGAATGAAACGCCCAGTGCGTCGTTGCACGGCGTCCGCGCAGCAGGCCGGCCACGCCGAGCAGCAGCGCCCCCGTGCAGACCGACGTGACGTAGCGCGCGGCGGCCGCGCGCCGTTGCACGAACGCGATCGTTTCGGCGTCGAGCAGCAGGTCGTTGATGCCGATCCCGCCGGGCACGCAGATGACGTCGAGCGGCGGGCAATCGTCGAACGTGCAGGTCGGCGCGAGCGCGAGACCGCTGCTCGACACGACGGTGTCGCGCGATTTCCAGACCAGATGGACAGTCGCGTCGGGCAACGACGCGAGCACGTCGTGCGGGCCGGTGAGATCGAGTTGCTGGACGCCCGGAAACACGAGAAGGCCGATATGCAGGGTCATGCGAATGCTCCGAAGGGAAGGGGATGCGCCGCGGCCGGCGCACGATGGACAGATCGATTCTAGGCGCGTAGTGTTTGGCGAAATTGCCATATCACCCACGTTTTCAGCCAATCGCCATGCCTGCCGCTCCACGTTCGATCGTCGTCCTCGCGTTTCCCCGCGCGCAATTGCTCGACGTGACCGGGCCGCTGCAGGTGTTCGCATCCGTCAACGAACTCGCGCTGGAGCGCGGGCGGCCCGCGCCGTATGCACCGCGCGTCGTCGCCGCCGAGGCTGGGCCGGTCGAGACGTCCTCCGGCGTCGTGGTGATGGCCGATTCGCTGCGCTCGGCCGGGCGGCCCGACACGGTGATCGTGGCCGGCGGCAAGGGCGTGCACGCCGCTTCGCGCGATGCGCGGACGGTGCGCTGGGTCCGGCAGCAGGCGCAGCGCGCGCGACGTGTCGCGTCGGTCTGCACCGGCGCGTTCCTGCTCGCCGAGGCCGGCCTGCTCGACGGGCGGCGCGCGGTCACGCACTGGGCGCGCTGCGACGAATTCGCGGCGCGCTATCCGAACGTGCGCGTCGAGGCCGATCCGATCTTCATCCGCGAAGGCGCGCTGTGGACCTCGGCCGGCGTGACGGCCGGCATCGATCTCGCGCTCGCGCTGGTCGAGGAGGATCTCGGGCGGGCGATCGCGCTCGACGCCGCACGCGAGCTCGTCGTGTTCCTGAAGCGGCCGGGCGGGCAGGCGCAGTTCAGCGCGATGCTGTCGATGCAGCGCACCGACGACCGTTTCGGCGAACTCCACGCATGGATCGCCGAGCACCTGACGGCCGACCTGTCGGTGCCGGCGCTCGCCGAGCGCGTCAGCATGAGCGAGCGCAGCTTCGTGCGCCACTACCGCGCGGACACCGGCCGCACGCCCGCGCGCGCGGTCGAGCAGATTCGCGTCGAGGCCGCGCAGCGTCTGCTCGGCGAAACCGAGTGGCCCGTCAAGCGGATCGCCTCGCGGTGCGGCTTCGGCTCGGAAGAGACGCTGCGGCGCAGTTTCGTGCGTGTGCTCGGTGTGTCGCCGCAGGGTTATCGCGAGCGGTTCGTGCGGTGATGGGCAGGTGAGCGGCGAACGGCGAACGGCGAACGGCGAACGGCGAATGCGCTGCCGCCGGGGCGGAGCCGTCGCATCCGGAGCTGCATGAATCCGCGTCACTTTCCAGTCCGAAATGCCGCGACTATTCAGAAGTTGAGAACAATAGCCTGGGGCTTGTGCCGCGTGGGTGGCGCGCTCTATTCTGTCCCGTTGGCGATTCGAAGGGGGCGCAGCATGGACCGCATCCAGGCAATGGAAGTTTTCACCCGCGTGGTCGACGCAAACAGCTTCACGCGCGCGGCCGAGACGCTCGCGATGCCGCGCGCGTCGGTGACCACCATCATCCAGAATCTCGAGGCGCTGCTCGGCGTGCGCCTGATGCACCGGACGACGCGCCGGCTGTCGCTGACGCCGGAAGGCGCCGCGTATTACGAGCACTGCATGAAGATCATCTCGGAAATCGCTGAGGCCGACGCGAGTTTCCAGACCGGCAACCGCAACCCGAGCGGCGTGCTGCGCGTTCACATGCCGAGTTCGCTCGGGCGGCGCGTCGTGTTGCCGGCGCTGTCGATTTTCCGGCAGCGCTATCCGGACATCACGCTCGATCTCGGCTTGTCGGACCGCTACGTGGATCCGGTCGAGGAGGGCATCGACTGCATGATCCGGGTCGGGCCGCTCGAGGATTCGTCGATGGTCGCGCGACGAATCGGCATGCTCAAGCGCGTGACCTGCGCGTCGCCCGACTATCTTGCGCGCCACGGCGAGCCTCAGGAGATCGCCGACCTGGCCGACCATCATGCGGTGAATTTCCGCGCAAGCCACGGCGCGCGGGCGGTTCCGTGGGTGTTCATGATCGAGGGCAAGCCGGTCGAAGTGCGGATGAACGGCAGCGTCACCGTCAACGATTCGGATGCGTACGTGACATGCGGGCTCGAAGGGTTCGGGATGATCCAGCCGACGCTGTTCATGGTGCTGCCGAACCTGCGCGACGGCTCGCTGGTCGAGGTGCTGCCCGACTGCAATCCGAAGCCCAAGCCGATCTCGATCGTGTATCCGCACAATCGGCATCTGTCGCAGAAGGTGCGCGTGTTCGCGGACTGGATCGCGGAGCTGTTCGAATCGACGCCGGCGCTGGAGGGCGGGGAGAACTGGCGGGGGAAGGTGCGGGCGGAAGTGCCCGATGCGCAGCGCGGGGCGGTGGTGGCTTAGGGCGCTGGCCGCACGTGCTTGATGGACAGGCGACGCGCGAAGGCGCGCACGCCGGGGCGATGCAATGAAAAAAGCCGCTGATCCTTGCGGAACAGCGGCTTTTCGCATTTGGTGGCGAATCAGGGACTCGAACCCCGGACCTGCGGATTATGATTCCGTCGCTCTAACCGACTGAGCTAATTCGCCGAAGACTTGAATTATGTAGATATGCCGCCGGGCTGTCAACACCTTTTTTCGGGAAAGTGAAAAAAGGTGCCGGTAGCCCGTGCCGGCACGGGTCGCGGGCGAGGTGCCGCCCGCCGCGCGCGTCAATCCTGCGCGTAGATATTCGAGTTCTTCGTGTCCTTGACGAACAGCAGACCGATCACGAACGTGACCAGCGCGATCACGATCGGATACCAGAGCCCCGAATAGATGTCGCCCTTCGCCGCGACGATCGCGAACGCGGTTGCCGGCAGGAAGCCGCCGAACCAGCCGTTGCCGATGTGATACGGCAGCGACATCGACGTGTAGCGAATGCGCGTCGGGAACATCTCGACCAGCATCGCCGCGATCGGGCCGTAGACCATCGTCACGTAGATCACGAGGATCGTCAGGATCACGATCGTCATCGGCCAGTTGAGCTGCGACGGGTCGGCCTTCGCCGGGTAGCCGGCCGCCTTCAGCGTCGACGCGAGCGTCTTGTCGAACGCCGCGCCCTGCGCCTTCGCGTCGGCCGCCTTGCCGTCATACGCGGGGATCACCGTGTCGCCGACCTTGATCTGCGCGGTCGTGCCAGCCGGCGCCGCGACGTTCTCGTAGTTCAGGCCGGCCTTCGCGAGCGCGCTCTTCACGATGTCGCACGAGCTCGTGAACTTCGACGTGCCCACCGGGTTGAACTGGAACGAGCAGGTGGCCGGATCGGCGAGGACCGTGATCGGCGCCTTCTGCGTCGCGAGTTCGAGCTGCGGGTTCGCGTAGTGCGTGAGTGCCTTGAACAGCGGGAAGTAGGTGAGTGCCGCGATCAGGCAGCCCGCGAGAATGATCGGCTTGCGGCCGATCTTGTCCGACAGCGAACCGAAGAACAGGAAGAACGGCGTGCCGATCAGCAGCGCGATCGCGATCAGGATGTTCGCGCTGGCACCGTCGACCTTCAGCGTCTGCGTCAGGAAGAACAGGGCGTAGAACTGGCCCGTGTACCACACGACGGCCTGGCCGGCGGTCAGGCCGACGAGCGCGAGGATCACGATCTTCAGGTTCTTCCACTGGCCGAACGCTTCGGTCAGCGGCGCCTTCGACGTCTTGCCTTCCGCCTTGATGCGCAGGAACACCGGCGATTCGTTCAGTTGCAGCCGGATCCACACCGACACCGCGAGCAGCAGGATCGACGCGACGAACGGCACGCGCCAGCCCCAGCTGCCGAACGCTTCCTCGCCGATGAACGTGCGCACGCCGAGGATCACGAGCAGCGACAGGAACAGGCCGAGCGTCGCGGTCGTCTGGATCCACGCGGTGTAGAAGCCGCGACGGTTCGCCGGCGCATGCTCGGCGACGTAGGTCGCCGCGCCGCCGTACTCGCCGCCGAGCGCGAGGCCCTGCAGCAGCCGCATCGCGATGAAGATCACGGGTGCCGCGATGCCGATCGATGCGTAGCCGGGCAGGAAGCCGACCACGAAGGTCGAGATGCCCATGATCACGATCGTCACGAGGAACGTGTGCTTGCGGCCGACGAGGTCGCCGAGCCGGCCGAACACGATCGCGCCGAACGGCCGCACCGCGAAGCCGGCCGCGAAGCCGAGCAGCGTGAAGATGAACGCGGCGGTCGGATTGACTCCGGAGAAGAAGCTCTTGCTGATGTAGGCCGCGAGTGATCCGGCCAGGTAAAAGTCGTACCACTCGAACACGGTGCCGAGCGACGACGCGAAGATCACCTTCTTCTCTTCGCCCGTCATCGGCGAGTGCGAAATTTGCTCGCCTAACGTTGCCATGAATCGTCTCCAAGTCCCTTGATATAAATGTGCGGCCGCCTTGGGAGGGCGGGCCTGTCGACGATTATTGGCACGGAAACTTACGGCGCACTGACTCGCGGGCACAAAACGACTGCGCGTTAACCCGTGTCGAATCGACCGTTTCGCATCCCGATCGTGTCGCAATCGGAAGGAAAACGCCGGTTTCGACGCGATCGCGGCGCGCGGCACGGACCCGCGCGTATCAGGATTGGTTCGGTGCGGTGTCCGACAGCGGCAGCGTGATGCGCACGAGCGTGCCCGCGAGGCGCGGTTCGCTCTGATAGACGTGATCGTCGAGCATCAGCGTGCCGCCGTGCTGCGCCGCGATCTCGCGGACGATCGCGAGCCCGAGGCCGCTGCCGTCGCCTTCGCGGCCGAGGATCCGGTAGAAGCGTTCGACCACGCGGTCGCGTTCCGCGGCCGGAATGCCGGGCCCGGTGTCCTCGACCTCGAGATGCACGCGCCGCGCCGCATGCTCGGCCCGCACGCGCACGGTGATGCGGCCGCCTTCGGGCGTGTAGCGGATTGCGTTGTCGACCAGGTTGCCGAGCATCTCGCGCAGCATCACGGGATTGCCGTCGACCTCGAGCGGCGCGTCGTCCTCCGGGCCTTCGTAGCCGAGGTCCATGCGCTTCGCGAGCGCGGCCTGCACCCAGTCGCGCACCGTGCGGCGCGCAAGCGCGGCAATCTCGACCGGCTCGAACGTCAGCCCGCTCGCGCGGTTCTCGGCGCGCGCGAGCGCCAGCAGTTGCGTGACGAGCCGCGCGGCCTGCTCGGAGCTCGTCGCGATCTGTTCGAGCGAACGCTGCACGTCGGGCGGCACGGGATGGCGCAACGCGAACTCGGCCTGCGTGCGCAGCCCGGCGAGCGGCGTCTTCATCTGATGCGCGGCGTCGGCGATGAAGCGCTTCTGCAGCGCCATGTTCTGTTCGAGGCGCGCGAGCAGGTCGTTGAACGACGTGACGAGCGGCTCGATCTCGGGCGGCGCGCGCTGCGCCTCGACGGGCGACAGGTCGTCGGGCCGGCGTGCGCGAATGTGCGCCTGCAGCGCATTGAGCGGCGCGAGCCCGCGCGACAGCCCGAACCAGACGAGCAGGATCGCGAGCGGCAGGATCACGAACTGCGGCAGGATCACGCCCTTGATGATGTCGTTCGCGAGCGCGTTGCGCTTGTCGAGCGTCTCGCCGACCTGCACGAGCACGGGCTGCGTGCCGTTCGACTCCGGCAGCGCGACCGTCGTATACGCGACGCGCACGTCGTTGCCGCGCAGCAGGTCGTCGCGAAATGCGACGACGCCCGGCGGCGGACGGTCCTCGTCGCGCGGCAGCGGCATGTCGGCTTCGCCCGCGACCAGTTCGCCGCGCGTGCCGAGCACCTGGAAGTAGACGCTGTCGACGTTGTCCGCGCGCAGGAAGTCGCGCGTCTGCTGCGGCAGCGTCAGCTCGGCGACGCCGTTGACCGGATGGATCTGCCGCGCGAGCACGTACGCGTTGGTCTCGAGCGCGCGGTCGAACGGGCTGTTCGCGATCGTCTTCGCGACGAGGTAGGTGACGGCGATGCTCATCGGCCACAGCAGCAGGAGCGGCGCGAGCATCCAGTCGAGGATTTCGCCGAACAGCGAGCGCGGACGCGCGGCCTCGGGCGTGTCGGTTTCGTCTGGCGGCGCGAACGGGTTCTCGTAGCGCGCGTCGCGCGCGGCGTCGGCGGCGGACGGTTGATCGCCGGTCGGATGGCGGGAACGGGCCGGCGTGGCCATCGCGGCGACGGCCGGGTTCAGCGCAGCGGCGTGCCGGCGGCCGCGGACGGGGGCGCGGCCGCGGGCGAGTCGGCCGGCGCCGCGGGCGCGGCTTTCTCGAGGCAGTAGCCGAGGCCGCGCACGGTCGAAATCCGCACGCCGCTCGGCTCGATCTTCTTGCGCAGCCGGTGCACGTACACTTCGATCGCGTTGTTGCTGACTTCCTCGCCCCATTCGCACAGATGGTCGACGAGCTGTTCCTTCGACACGAGCCGGCCGATGCGCTGCAGCAGCACTTCGAGCAGCCCGAGCTCGCGCGCCGACAAGTCGAGCACGCGCTCGTTCGCATACGCGATACGGCCGACCTGGTCGAACGCGAGCGAGCCGTGGCGCACGACGGTCGGGCCGCCGCCCGCGCCGCGCCGGGTCAGCGCACGCACGCGTGCCTCGAGCTCGTTGAGCGCGAACGGCTTGGCCATGTAGTCGTCCGCGCCGAGGTCGAGCCCTTTCACGCGCTCGTCGACGCTGTCGGCGGCGGTCAGGATCAGCACGGGGAGATTGGAATTGCGCGCGCGCAGGCGCTTGAGCACGTCGAGCCCGGACATCCTGGGCAGCCCGAGATCGAGGATCAGCAGGTCGAAGGACTGCATCGACAGCGCGGTATCGGCCTCGACGCCGCTCTTCACGTGGTCGACGGCATAGCCCGATTGGCGGAGTGACCGGGTGAGGCCGTCCGCGAGTATGCTGTCGTCTTCGGCGATGAGAATTCGCATGTTGCTGACCGATGGCCGGCGGGCGCTCACGCGTGCGCGGCTGTCTCCGAAGTTATCCGTGTACAACGCAGCCTGCATTGCGGGCTTGCATAAAACACTGTTTTTTTATACAGTGTCTGCATTCGTGGGCAGCGCTTGAAAGCGGGCGCGCCTCTGACAGACGCTGCTCATCATAGCAAAGGACGATTCATGGAAGATAGCAAGAAGGGCTCCGGGATGACCGCCGAGAAGAGCAAGGCGCTGGCGGCCGCACTCGCGCAGATCGAAAAGCAGTTCGGCAAGGGATCGATCATGCGGATGGGCGACGGCGAAGCGAAGGAAGACATCCAGGTCGTCTCCACGGGCTCGCTGGGTCTCGATATCGCGCTCGGCGTCGGCGGCTTGCCGCGTGGCCGGGTGGTCGAGATCTACGGTCCGGAATCGTCCGGTAAAACCACGCTCACGCTGCAGGTCATCGCCGAACTGCAGAAGCTGGGCGGCACGGCAGCCTTCATCGACGCCGAGCACGCGCTCGACGTCCAGTATGCGGCGAAGCTCGGCGTGAACGTGCCGGAGCTGCTGATCTCGCAGCCGGACACCGGCGAGCAGGCGCTCGAAATCACCGACGCGCTGGTGCGCTCGGGCTCGATCGACATGATCGTCATCGACTCGGTCGCGGCGCTCGTGCCGAAGGCGGAAATCGAAGGCGAGATGGGCGATTCGCTGCCGGGCCTGCAGGCTCGCCTGATGTCGCAGGCACTGCGCAAGCTGACGGGCACGATCAAACGCACGAACTGCCTCGTGATCTTCATCAACCAGATCCGGATGAAGATCGGCGTGATGTTCGGCAACCCGGAAACCACGACGGGCGGCAACGCGCTGAAGTTCTACTCGTCGGTGCGTCTGGATATCCGCCGGATCGGTTCGATCAAGAAGAACGACGAGGTGATCGGCAACGAAACCCGCGTGAAGGTCGTCAAGAACAAGGTGTCGCCGCCGTTCCGCGAAGCGATCTTCGACATCCTGTACGGCGAAGGCATTTCGCGCCAGGGCGAGATCATCGATCTCGGCGTGCAGGCGAAGATCGTCGACAAGGCGGGCGCCTGGTACAGCTACAACGGCGAGAAGATCGGCCAGGGCAAGGACAACGCGCGTGAATTCCTGCGCGAGAATCCGGAAATCGCACGCGAGATCGAAAACCGCATTCGCGAATCGCTCGGCGTTGCCGCCATGCCGGATGGTGCAGGGCTCGACGAAGCCGAGGCGATGGACGAAGAAGAGTGATGGTCGGGCGCCGAGGTCAGGCTGGCGAACCGGAACCGAGCGACGCGCCCGACACGGCGGGTCGCTCCGGCCGGCAAGCCGAATCCTCGGGGGCCCACCGGCGGAGCGCGGGCAGCGATGCCGCGAGCCGCACCGCGACGAGGGCATCCGAGGATGCCCTCGTTTCGTTTGAGATCACCGCGCCGGTCGATCCGTTCGACGACGACGAATCGTTCGACGCGCACGACCGGTCGCGCCGTCGCGTGTCCGGTGTCAATTTCCCGGGCGCGCGCGCGGCCGATGCCTCTGCGTCGGCCAAGGAAGATGTGTATACGCGCAGCAGCCAGCATCCGCGTCGCACGCGCCGTGCGCCCGGTGGTTCCGCGGGCGCTGCGTCCGGCGACGAATCCGGCGCCGCCGAGCGCAAGTCGTCGAAACCGCCGCGTTCGCTGAAGGGCCGCGCGCTCGGCTATTTGTCCCGGCGCGAGTACAGCCGGGCCGAACTCGCGCGCAAGCTCGCACCGTACGTCGGTGAGGACGAATCCGTCGAGTCGGTGCTCGATGCACTGGAAAAGGAAGGCTGGCTGTCCGACGCACGCTTTGCCGAGAGCCTCGTGCATCGCCGTGCGTCGCGCGTCGGCGTCGCGCGCATCGTCAGCGAGCTGAAGCGTCATGCGGTCGGCGACACGCTCGTCGAGGAAGTGAATGCGCAATTGCGCGAGACCGAATGGGCCCGCGCGCAGGCCGTCTGGCGCAAGAAATTCGGTGCACTGCCGCAAACACCCGCCGAGCGCGCGAAGCAGGCGCGCTTCCTTGCCGCGCGCGGCTTCTCGAGCTCGACCATCGTGAAGTTGCTGAAAGTCGGCGACGATTTCCCGATCGACGACTGACCGGTTCGGTCGCGCGCGCTGCGCGCGATTTTGCTGCAATGCAACCGTTTCCCGACAGGCGGGAATACCCGCCTTCGCGGCCGGATGCCTCGAATACCCAATATGCTAAAATCCACGGGTTTTCCTCTTCGGCCTCAACCTCCAGCATGCCGCTATCCGAGCCCGTGCCCCGTCAGTTGCGACATCGACGCGCAATCCGAGCGGAAGCCTACGAGCGCGGCGACGGCTTGTGGGACATCGAAGCCTGCCTGACCGACCACAAGCCGCGCGATGTCGCGCTTGCGTCGGGCATCCGGCCCCAGGGCCTGCCGATCCACGAACTCTGGCTGCGCGTGACCATCGATCGTGACCTCAATGTCGTCGACGCCGAAGCGTCGTCGGAGTGGGTTCCCTATCCCGGTCACTGTCAATCCGCCCCTCCCGCCTATCGGGCCCTCATCGGGCTCAATCTCTTCCGCAATTTCCGCCGCAACGCGAACCGGCTGCTCGCCGGCGTCGAAGGCTGCTCCCATCTCACCGAACTGTGCGCCGTGCTGCCCACGGCAGCGATCCAGGCGTTCGCCGGTGATGTGTGGAACGTGCGCGAGGAGGGCGGCGAAGGGCCGGATCACGACGGCGAGCACGCCGAACCGCCTTTTCAGCTCGGCCGCTGCCGCGCGTTGCGGTTCGACGGCGAAGTCGTGCGGCAGTACTACCCGCGGTGGTATGGGCCGATTCGGCCGGATCTGCCCGGTGAAGGCAGCACGAAGGAATGAACGGAAATCATTCGAAGAAGCGTCTTAAGCGACATTTCATCCAACTCTCAGACTGAAGGGAATCACGCATGAAGATTCACGAGTACCAGGGTAAGGAAATCCTGCGGAAATTCGGAGTCGCGGTACCGCGCGGCAAGCCGGCGTTCTCGGTTGAAGAGGCCGTCAAGGTGGCAGAAGAGCTGGGCGGCCCGGTGTGGGTCGTGAAGGCTCAGATTCACGCGGGTGGCCGTGGCAAGGGCGGCGGCGTGAAGGTGGCGAAGTCGATCGAGCAGGTTCGCGAATACGCGAACCAGATCCTCGGCATGCAGCTCGTCACGCACCAGACCGGTCCGGAAGGCCAGAAGGTCAACCGTCTGCTGATCGAAGAAGGCGCCGACATCAAGCAGGAACTGTATGTCAGCCTCGTCGTCGACCGCGTGTCGCAAAAGATCGTTCTGATGGGTTCGAGCGAAGGCGGCATGGACATCGAGGAAGTTGCCGAAAAGCACCCGGAACTGATCCACAAGGTCATCGTCGAGCCGTCGACGGGCCTGCTCGACGCACAGGCCGACGACCTCGCCGCGAAGATCGGCGTGCCGGCTGCCTCGATCCCGCAAGCGCGTGCGATCCTGCAAGGCCTGTACAAGGCATTCTGGGAAACCGACGCATCGCTGGCGGAAATCAACCCGCTGAACGTCTCGGGCGACGGCAAGGTCATCGCACTCGACGCGAAGTTCAACTTCGACTCGAACGCGCTGTTCCGCCACCCGGAAATCGTCGCATACCGCGACCTGGACGAAGAAGATCCGGCTGAAATCGAAGCGTCGAAGTTCGACCTCGCGTACATCTCGCTCGACGGCAACATCGGCTGTCTCGTGAACGGCGCAGGCCTCGCGATGGCGACGATGGACACGATCAAGCTGTTCGGCGGCGAGCCGGCGAACTTCCTGGACGTCGGCGGCGGCGCGACGACCGAGAAGGTCACCGAAGCGTTCAAGCTGATGCTGAAGAACCCGGGCCTGAAGGCGATCCTCGTGAACATCTTCGGCGGCATCATGCGCTGCGACGTGATCGCGGAAGGCGTGATCGCCGGTTCGAAGGCCGTGAACCTGAACGTGCCGCTCGTCGTGCGCATGAAGGGCACGAACGAGGACCTCGGCAAGAAGATGCTGGCCGATTCGGGCCTGCCGATCATCTCGGCGGACAGCATGGAAGAGGCTGCGCAGAAGGTTGTCGCGGCTGCCGCAGGCAAGTAAGCGCGCTAATGAACACGCATGGCGGCGCGCTTCGCACGCGACGCCAATCGAACAGAGGTCAAAATACATGTCGATTCTGATCAACAAGGACACGAAGGTCATCACGCAGGGCATTACCGGCAAGACCGGTCAGTTCCATACGCGCGCCTGCCGTGAATATGCAAACGGCCGCGAAGCATTCGTCGCGGGCGTGAACCCGAAGAAGGCCGGCGAAGACTTCGAAGGCATTCCGATCTACGCGAGCGTCAAGGAAGCGAAGGCGGAAACCGGCGCGACCGTGTCGGTCATCTACGTTCCGCCGGCAGGCGCTGCCGCAGCGATCTGGGAAGCGGTCGAAGCCGACCTGGATCTCGCGATCTGCATCACGGAAGGCATCCCCGTGCGCGACATGATCGAAGTGAAGGACCGCATGCGTCGCGAAGGCCGCAAGACGCTGCTGCTCGGGCCGAACTGCCCGGGCACGATCACGCCGGACGAACTGAAGATCGGCATCATGCCGGGTCACATCCACCGCAAGGGCCGCATCGGCGTCGTGTCGCGTTCGGGCACGCTGACGTATGAAGCCGTTGCTCAGCTGACGGCACTGGGCCTCGGCCAGTCGTCGGCAGTCGGCATCGGCGGCGACCCGATCAACGGTCTGAAGCACATCGACGTGATGAAGATGTTCAACGACGATCCGGATACGGATGCGGTCGTGATGATCGGCGAAATCGGCGGTCCGGACGAAGCCAACGCCGCTCAGTGGATCAAGGACAACATGAAGAAGCCGGTGGTCGGCTTCATCGCGGGCGTCACGGCGCCTCCGGGCAAGCGCATGGGCCACGCCGGCGCGCTGATCTCGGGCGGTGCGGATACGGCCGAAGCGAAGCTGGAAATCATGGAAGCGTGCGGCATCACCGTCACGCGCAACCCGTCGGAAATGGGCCGTCTGCTCAAGAAGGCGCTGTAATTTCCCCGCGGTTTCGTCCTGCAAAAAACGCCGGCCTTGCCGGCGTTTTTTGTTATGCTCGCGCAATGAATTTGTAAGCACCGGGCATGCGCGATGGCCGTCCCGGTGTTCATCCGGGCACCGAGTCCTGCAACCGCTCCCTCCATCCGATACCGCTCATGCTTGAATTCCTGACGTCGCTCCACTGGGGCGCCGTGTTCCAGATCGTCATCATCGACATCCTTCTCGGCGGCGACAACGCGGTCGTGATCGCGCTCGCGTGCCGCAACCTGCCGGCCAATCAGCGGCTGCGCGGCGTCGTGTGGGGCACGGCCGGCGCGATTCTGCTGCGGGTCGCGCTGATCGCGTTCGCGGTCGTGCTGCTCGACGTGCCGTTCCTGAAGTTCGGCGGCGGCTTGCTGCTGCTGTGGATCGGCATCAAGCTGATGGCGCCGGACGCCGATGCGCACGACAACGTGAAGCCGGCCGACCGGCTGTGGGACGCGGTGAAGACGATCGTGATCGCCGATGCCGTGATGAGCCTCGACAACGTGATCGCGATCGCCGGTGCGGCCGAGCAGGCCGATCCGGCGCACCGGCTGGCGCTGGTGATCTTCGGGCTCGTCGTCAGCGTGCCGATCATCGTATGGGGCAGCACGCTGGTGTTGAAGCTGCTCGATCGGTTCCCGGTCGTCGTGGCGCTCGGCGCCGGGCTGCTCGGCTGGATCGCCGGCGGGCTGATGGTGCACGACCCGGTCGGCGACCGCTGGCCGGCGCTCGATACGCCGGAGGCGATCTACGGAGCGAGTATCGCCGGCGCGCTGTTCGTCGTCGCCGCCGGTTATGCGCTGCGGCGCCGTCGCGGTGCCTCGCACGCGCATTGACGTCTGGCCGTCCGGCCGACTGCCGGGGCCGCGGCCCGCTGGCTACGATCGAAACGCCTGCCTGATTCGGCAGGCGTTTTTCGTTTCCGGAGCCAGTCATGTTCGAAGCCTTTTCCGTTTCCCTGTTCCGGCGCATCGCCGCCGATCTGCGACGCGCGCGCCGGCCGGTGCCGCGTTGGCGGCCACACGGCTTCACGCTGATCGAATTGATGATCGTGCTTGCGATCGTCGGCGTGGTCGCGGCCTACGCGATTCCCGCGTACCAGGATTACCTGGCGCGATCGCGCGTCGGCGAGGGGCTCGCGCTCGCGTCGTCCGCGCGGCTCGCGGTTGCCGACAACGCTTCGAGCGGCGCGAGTCTCGACGGCGGTTACAGCCCGCCGGCCGCGACCCGCAACGTCGAATCCGTCACGATCGACGGCGACACCGGCCAGATTACGGTGGCGTTCACCGCCCGCGTCGCCGCGGCCGGCGCGAATACGCTCGTCCTGGTGCCGTCCGCCCCGGACAAGGCCGACACGCCGACCGCACGCGTGCCGCTCAAAAAGGGCGCGATGCAGGCGGGCGCGATCGCCTGGGAATGCTTTGCGGCCGGCAAGTCCGCGTCGTCGCTTCCGGCGCCGGGTGCGGGCCCGTTGCCGGCCGAAGCCGCGACGTTGCCGGCGCAATACGCACCGGCGGAGTGCCGAGCGTAGTGTCGGGGGGCCGCAGCCGCGTGCGTGGGGCGGCGCCCGCCATGCCCGTGGGCCGGCTGCGCCCGCTCCACCGGCTGGGTGATGGCACGACGGGCCCGCACAGAGGGGGGAAAGTTTTGTATAGTGCGCCGGTTGCTGACATCCGGTTCGCTCATGCCTTCTACTTTTTCCCGTTCGTTGCCGCTCGTTGCACTGGCTGTCGCCCTGATCGTGCCGTACTCGATCACGAATCACACGTATCCGATCCCGACCTTCTATTCCGAGTTCGCCGCGCTCGTGCTGTATCTGCTGGTCGGTCTCTCCGTCGTGCTGCTTGCACGCACGGGGCGCCCGGCAGCGCCGTTCGCCGCGCCGGCCGCGTTCGTCGCGCCGCTCGGGTTCGCGGCGGTGCTGATCGCGCAGGTCGCGCTGATGCCGTTGAAGGTGCCGTCGATGAACTGGCTGGCGGTCGGCTATCTGGCTGCCGCGCTGGTCGCGATGCAGGCCGGCTACACGCTCGCGCGCGAGGGGCTTGCGGAGGCCGCCGCGCAAATGATGTCCGGCGCGTTGTTGCTCGGCGGGATGCTCGCGGTCGCGAGCCAGATCGTGCAGCTGTTCCATCTCGAATCCGCGGTGTCGCCGTTCGTGGTGGTGTACAACATCGCTGTCGATCGCCGTCCGTACGGCAACATGGCGCAGGCGAACCACCTGGCCACCTACATCGCGTTCGCGCTCGCAAGCGCGATGTATCTGGTGCAGACGCGCCGGCTCGCGGTATGGGCGTGGCTTGCGCTGTCGATCGCGCTGTCGGTCGGGCTCGCGCTGACGGTGTCGCGCGGCCCGTGGCTGCAGGTCGCGGTGCTCGTCGTCGCGGGCTTCTGGATGGCATGGCTCGAGTCGCGCCGTGCGCCGGGCAACCGCCGTGCGTGGGTGATGCCGGTCGCGCTCGCGGTGACCTTCGTCGCGGTGAACGTCGCGGTGCGCTGGGCCAACGTGCATTTCCATCTGGGGCTCGCCGAGTCGGCGGCCGAGCGGATGCGCGATGCGGGGCAGATTGCGCCTCGCCTCGCGCTGTGGAAGTACGGGCTCGCGATGTTCCGCGAGCATCCGGTACTGGGCGTCGGCTGGGGCGAGTTCCCGTCGCACCAGTTCGCACTCGTGCGCACGCTCGGCGGTGTCGAGATCGCGAACAACTCGCACGACATCTTCATCGACCTGCTCGCGAAGTCCGGCCTCGTCGGTCTCGGCGTGCTCGTCGTCGCCCTCGTGATGTGGTTCGTGCGCGCGGTGCGCGCGCCGCAGTCGAGCACGCGCGTGTTCGGCCTCGCGCTGATCGGCATCCTGTTGATGCATGCGCTCGTCGAATACCCGCAGCAGTACATGTTCTTCCTGCTGCCGGCGATGTTCGTGATCGGCCTGCTCGACGTGAAGCCGCTGCGCCTCCTGCCGGGCCGAGCGGCGTTCGGGCTGTTCGCGGTGTTGTCGATCGGCGGCGTGCTGGCGGCGGTCCCCGTGCTGCGCGACTACCAGCGCGCGGAAGTGCTGTATTACGGCAGCGATCCGGCCGCGCAGTACCGCGATGCGCCGTCGCTCCTGTTCGGTGCGTGGGGCGATTACGGAGCGGCCACGTTGCTGACGATCTCGCCGGACAACCTGCCGCTCAAGCTCGTCGCGCATGAGCGTGCGATCGCGCTGCTGCCCGGCGAGACGGTGCTGCGCCGTTATGCGGCGCTGCAGGCGCTGGCCGGTCGCGAAGCCGATGCCCTCGATACGGTCGCGCGCCTGCATGTGTTCGCGAAGGAGTTGAAGGACTGGCCGCAGCAGCTCGCGGCGCTGTACAAGCTGTGCGACCAGCAGCCGGCGCTGAAGGCGTTCAAGGCGGCCGTCGTCGCGAAGTACGGGGAAGTCCCTGCCGACGCCGAAGACGACGATACGGACGACGACTCGGAGTGACGCCGGGAGGCGCCGGGCGGGGAATCCCGGCGCTGGTTCGAACACGGTGAGGCACGCGCATGGCGGCGGCCCGGGACGGTGGCGCGATTGCTTCTCGTGGAGAAGGGATGCCCGCCGAACCTGATGCGATTCGCGTCAACCATTGTCAAATCGCCGCCACGCACGAGGCGGCGCGTGCACAATGCGCGAAAGCGTTCGGATGCAAGGTCGCCCGCGCGAACGCAGCCCTGGATTTGCGTGAACCCGCGGAGCAGGACCGCGACCGGGCAGCCATCCGTCGCGCGGTCGTCGCGGGGCGCCCCTCCGCCGGCCGTGGTGTGGGGCAATGCATGCGATGCTGCCGGACGATGTCCACCGGCGCGGCGCTTGTCCGGAACGGAACAGTACTGAAGAACGATATTCGACCATGACCCTTCGCTCGACCATCCTGATCCTGCCTGCCGTCGCCGTGCTGTCGTCCGGCTGCGCGATGCTGTCGTCGTCGCAGGAAAGCAAGCTGACCTGCCACATTCCACGCGCGGTCTATCCCGAAACCGCGAAGCCGCTCACGCGCTCCGTCACCGTGCTCGTGCGCGCGCTGATGACGACGTCGGGCGAAGCGCAGAACGTGACCGTGACGACGAGCAGCCGCAATGCGGCGGCGGACCGCGCGGCCGTCGACGCGATGACGCACGCGACCTGCGCGCAGACGGGCGCCACCGCGAATCCGTTTCTGCTCACGCAACCGTTCGTGTTCGAGCCGCGACGGGGCGAATGATGCGCGGAACCGTGGCCGCCGACGTGCGTGCGGTCAAGGTCGTCAGGCACGACAGAAGATCGCTGCGGCACGCTACCGTGACGGTCGCGCGGCCGCATTGAGGTCCGGCCGCCGAGGCGGCCGGCGCGCGATCAGAACGTCCGCTTCTTCAACGTATAGCCATGCAGCCAGTACAGCGTGTTGGTTTGCGCGTCGAAGTAGCCGCCCTGTGCGGTCTTGTCGGTCGTTTTATTCCACGTTTTGCCGGCGTCGGTGCTGCTGAACGTGAGGTCGATCGGTGCGCCGCCGCCGGTGCCGCCGCTTCCTGAGTTCGGATCGGTTGCATAGACGAGCAGGAGGCCGTTGCGACCGATGCTCATGCTGTCGAGCGTGAGCTTCTCGTCGAACGTGCGCAGTTGCTGTACCGCCTCGGGATGGTTGTTCGTCCACGTGGAAATGGCGCCTGTCCGGTGGCCGTTGTCGCGGCCCTCGCCGTTTTGCGGTTTGTCGAGATGTGATAGCGCGTACAGAGAGTAATGTGGTCCCGGTTCAGGCGTGGTGTCGAGCGCTGTGATGACCTGGTCTGGCACCACGACCTCGTTCACGAACGCGTGCTGCCCCCAGTCGAGCCGATCGACCACGCTGTGGCCCGGTGCTTCTGCCGTCGGTGCGACATAGTAGGCGATCCGCAGAACACCGTCCGGGCCGAGGCTGATGGCATTGAATTCCTGGCGCGTTTCACTGCCAGCGTGTGCATCGGCCGGCACGTCGATCGCCTGCCACGTGTTTCCGCCGTCCGAGGTTCGCCATATGCGGGGGCCCCAGCCTGCCGCGTAGCCCCGCTGCGGATCGAGAAAGAGCAGGCGGCCGATGTTCTGGTTTTCGGGCCACTGGAGTTGCGACCATGTTTGGCCGCCATTACTGGATTTCCACACCTTGGTGATTTGCGGCGCATCGCCGCCTTGCGCCTCGGGGGCCTTGTAGTTCATCCACGATGTGCTGATGAACTGAACGGTCCAGTCCGGCGAGTACCACCAGGCGGCTTCCTGGCCGACCTGCTGGAAATGGCGCTTCATCCCGCCGTCGATGGTGCCGCGGAAGAAACTGATCGTCATGCGGTTCAGCAACTCGCCCGTGTCGTTCATCCATGCTTCGGTCGGCTCGGGCCGCTGCGGCTCGTTCGATTCGACCCGGGGCTTGAACGTCACTTCGGGGTTGGCAAGCTTGACGCTCATCACGTCATTGCCCCTGATGCGGAAGTTGCCGCCGCCATAGGGCGTGTCGTCCCGCATGAAGCTTGTCGAAATCGTCTCCCAGCCCGTCGTCATATTTACGTACCCGTATGTTGCAATGGCCAGGGCAACGAGGCCACCGGCGATCCATGTCCAGCGCTTGAGTTTTCGCATGTCACTTTTTCAGCAAACGTTCGAGCGCGCGGTTAACTTCGTCGGCCGCTTCCGAACTCCACTCGCGTGCTTTGTCGGCGGCATCCGAACCCCACTCGCGTGCTTTATTGGCTGCGTCCGAGCCCCATTCGCGCGCCTTGTCAACCGCATCCTTGCTCCATTCGCGTGCTTTCGCCTTCGCGACGGGAATGCCTGCGTCGATTGCCTGTTTGCGCGTGCGCGCGTCGGCCCATTCCTCTATGTTCGGTCGCCTGCCGATCTTGACGAGGTCGGAGACCGGTAGGCCGGCCAGCCCTCCATCCAGATATGCCAATGGGTGAGTGACAAAGGCGAAGGTCTTGAACGTCTCTCCGTCTTTGTCCAGTTCCAGTTCGTATCGCTTCACCTGCATCGAGAGCTTGCCGTTTCCCGGTTTCGCGCTTTTGAATGCGATCTGGTTTCCCTGCATGTTCTGATACAGCCCGATTTCGATGTATTTCTGAAGCCACCATCGCGCGCTATCGAGCCATTGCTTCCCCTTTGCCGTGAGGGTGGGATAGAGATTGGCGCCGTAATCCGAGCAATAGTAGTAGCCGTAACTCACATAGTAATCGGGCGGTTTATGCCCGCATCCAATATGGCGCATCATGAAATTGCCGTGGCGCGACCAGTCCGAATCGGTACTTTTCGGTTTGATCAGTTCCTCTCGCCGATGCAGCAGTTCATGGACGACTTTCTTGTCTTTCCACGGATCCCATGATGTCGCGAATTTCTTCACGGTTTCCCATGCGCTCGACACGCTGACCTTCTCGACCGTTGCCCAGTACTCGCCGTGAAGCGGCAGGTAGTAGAACGGGCAAGTACCAATGATGGAATCCGCCGCCGGCGTGACATGCTTGTCACAGATCTGGATCGCCACTTTCGGCCGATCCTTGTACCCGGTCGGCGTCAGCATCCCGGCGCCGGTACCCAGCACGTTGTCCTTCTGTTGCACGTCAGCCATTCGATTTCCCTAAAAACTTGACGACGACGTCATGCGGCACGTGGCTCTGCGTGAGTCCCGTCTCGCCGGCCGCGTTGGTGACACCTTCCGAGATCAGCGTGCCGTTCGAGAACATCTGGTATCGCGTATTCGCGACCGGAATGTCGGTGCCGGCCCAGTGCGCGATGAACGCCTGGTCGTAGTTGCCGCTCGAGTTCGGCAGCGTCGGCAGGGTTTGCGACAGGTGCGTGGGGCCGTCGAACACGTGCTGCGCTCCCTTGATGTCGATCTTGCCGGGCGCGTGCACTTCGATGTTGCCGTCCGCGATGCGGATGTAGGCGCCGCCGGACGTCAGCAGGATCTCCTTCGCTGCCGCGCCTTCGATCGACTGCGTAGCCGCCAGCAGTTTCAGCGCCTTTTGCGCCGTCAGTTCGATGTTGTCCGCGTGCGCCTGGATTTCCACCTTGCCCTTGCCGGCGAACAGCTTCATGCCCGCGTTCTGCGCGAACAGGCTGATCCGGTCGAGGACGCTCGCGATGAGCGACTTCCCGGCAGCGACGTGCAGGCTTTGTCCGCTGACGAGGTTGACGTGCTGGTCCGCGGCGAACTGCACGGATTGTTGCGTCGACAGCGCGATGCCGGCCGGGCTGCCGAACAGCATCACCGGCTCCTTGAATGCATTGGCGCTTCCGGTTCCGCCGCCACCGGTTCGCCCGCCCGACGCGCTGCCGCTCACGCTGTTCTGCGTCGCGTCGCTGAACTGCTTCAGCGCCGAATGACCGGCGTCGAGCGACTCGCCCTGATGCTGCGTGCTGAGTTCCGACATCGCTTCCATCAGGCCTTCCGCCCTGACGAGCTGCTGTTGCGTTTCCTTCACGTCGAGCGGCTGGCTCGCCGGCTGTTTCGGATGCGTCGTGACGTACAGGCCGCGGTTCGCGCGGACCGCGCCGAATGCATCGGAGCGCAGGTCGAAGCCGCTGCCGAGATAGCCGCCGCGGTCGTTGCCGGTATGGTCGATCAGGTAGCCGAGGTGCAGGTGCGTGTTGGCCTGGCTGCTGTACAGATGCACGCGGTTCTGCGATGTTGCATCGTCGAGCACCAGCTGGTTGTAGCCCGCGCCTGAATATTCCCTGGATCGGTATCCGGACAGGATCCCGTTACTGTGCCATTGCGGACGCGTCGCGCCGTTGTACACCTTTCCGACGACGATTGGACGATCGCAGTCGCCACCGAGGAAATCGACCAGCACTTCCTCGCCGCTGCGATGCGGATGAACGGCGCCATAGCCATTGCCCGAATCCGACGCGGCGGCGCGCAGCCAGCACGAAGCCTTCTCGTCGCCGTCATTGAGACGATCCCAGTGGAATCGGACCTTGATGCGGTTGAGTTCGTCGGTGTGGACTTCCTCGCCCTGCGGCGCGACGACGATCGCCGATTGCAGATGCATCGGCGGCTTCGGATGCTCGAACGGGCTGCGGAAGGGCACGGTCGTGCGCTGCGCTTCGATGCTGACCTGGAAAATGCCTTCGCTGCCGTCCGGATGCCGGACGTGCGGCAGGTCCGTGCCGCCAGCCCGCACCAGTTCGTCGATTTCGGCCTCCAGGTTGTGCGGGAACCTGGCCTGGCGATCGGCGACGGGCAGGTTGTTGACAATGCGCCAGACCGTCTCGATCACGGCGAAGCGGCGCTGGCCGACATCGTCCTTGTCGTGTTCCGGGTGATCGGCGAGTTCGAACGTGCGACCCGCGTCCATGCGCCGGACGCCGCCCACGCCGTGAAAACGCTTCGCAAGCGACTCTTGCTGCTCCATCCAGATCTTCGACAGATGATCGCCACGAGACTGTTCGGCGTACGTGTAGGCGCCGGTGTATTCGTAGACTTCGAGCTGCTGCGGCAGGTCGCCCTGGTTCGCGATCGTCGGCGTGTGGGTTGCCTTCGGATTCGACGCAGTGGGCGGCTGCTTGTAGTCGAACGTGCGCGTCGTGCGCTCGACACTGCGCAGCGTGCGCGTGCCGGAGAACTGGACGAGCGTGTCGGCCTCGTCGCGCGCGCCGGCGTGATGAAAGCGCACGGTCTGCGGCGACAGCGCGGGCAGCGCGTCGATCGTGTCGACGACGACGAGCTTGTGCGACTTGCCGTCTTGCGCCTGCTCCCAGAAGCCGTACAGGCCTTCCGATTCCAGCAGGCGATGCACGAAGTTCCAGTCGTCCTCGTATTGCATGCAGAACGATCGGGGCGGCAGCGGCCGGTAGAGCCTGAACTCGAAGCAGCCCCTGGCTTGCGGATGCTGGTTCAGCACGTCGGCGATGATCTCGTCGGCCGGCTTGTCCTGCCAGATGCGCTGGTCGCGGCGGAACTTCAGGAAATGCAGGAATGACGCGAAGACGATCTGGTAGTGCGTGAGGCCGCTGTCCGACCCGAGCCGGCGTGCCGCGTGCACGTATCCGTGGTGCGGTGCGTACGACCGGTCGGCCTGCTGGATCCGCAGCGTGACGGGTTGGGCGATCAGTTTCTTGAGCGCGATGTCGTCGGATACCGACACGGCATCGACGGTGAACTCGAAATGACGCCCGAGCCGCGATCGTCCCTTGACGCGATGGGGCAGCAGGACGTCAGGGCCGAGCGGCGTCTCCAGCTTGACGAGTCGTTCGTCCTGGATTGGCCCTGCCTGCAGTGCGTTTCTCAATGCTTGCGAATTCATCACCCGTGCTCGATTTTTTTGTGCTGGGTCGCACGCTCTCCCGTGCGGAATCCGGTAATTGTATGAGAAAAACGACAGTTATCTCGAATTTGCCTTTCAACGATATTTCAAGGATGGTCAGAGCGTCGGCGTGGCGGGGCAGGGCACGCACGCCGACCGGTCGGGCATGGTCGTGCAAGCCGGATCGACCGGCTCTGCGCCGCTCAATCCGCCGCGTCCTCCGCCTTCCAGTCCCCCGACTTCCCGCCGCGCTTCTCCCTGACGCTCACGTCGGTGATCACCATCCCGCGATCCACGGCCTTGCACATGTCGTACACGGTCAACAACCCGACCTGCACGGCGGTCAGCGCTTCCATCTCGACGCCGGTACGCCCGAACGTCTCGACCTGCGCGACGCAGTGCACGCCCGGCAGTGCGTCGTCGAGCTCGAAGTCGACGGCCACGCGCGTCAGCGCGAGCGGGTGACACAGCGGAATGAGCTCGGCCGTGCGCTTCGCGCCCTGGATCGCCGCGATGCGCGCGACGCCGAGCACGTCGCCTTTCTTCGCCTTGCCGTCGCGGATCAGCGCGAACGTCGCCGGCAGCATCCGGATCGTGCCGCGCGCGATCGCGATGCGTTGCGTTTCCTCTTTGCCGCCGACGTCGACCATGTGTGCGTGGCCGGCGGCGTCGAAATGGGTGAGTCCTGACATGTCTTGCTCCAGTGGAACGGAGTACGCGCGCGAGCGCGTCCCTCGCTCCTGCTTCGCGATCGGCCGGGGCGCCGAATCCCGTCTTCGCACCCGATCCGATCCAACGTTTCAACGGGCGCCTATCATAGCAGTGGCGTTCGCGGCACCGAGCGCGCAGATGGCGCATATGCCGCGCGGGACAGTCGCGCTGTCGCCGGTACAATGCCCCGAATATTCAGACCAGACAGACCAAACGCCGCGATGCGCGCCCGGCGCGCGGGACGGCGTCGCTTTCATCCTGCCATGCGTGTCAAACAGTTGGTTGCCGTGCTGCTGTCGGCGTCGCTCGTGCTGCCGCCGAGCGGGCATGCGCAGCGCGCGTCCGCGCCGCCGCTCGAGCCGGCGGCCGGCGCTTCGCCGTCGATTTCCACGGTGCCGTCCGGCATCGCGACCGGCGTATTCGGCACTTACGGCGGCGCGGAGAGCCGGTTTTCCGGCGCCGACGGCGCGTCCGCACCCGTCGCGAGCCTGCGCGCACCGCTGCGCGCGCTGGAGCTGCCCGACCTCGGCGACGGTTCAGGCGGTTCGCTCACGCCGCAGGCCGAGCGCCGTCTCGGCGAGCGCGTGATGCGAGAGGTGCGGCGCGACCCGGACTATCTCGACGACTGGCTCGCGCGCGACTACCTGAACGCGATCGCGAAGCGGCTCGCGGCCGCGGCGGCGGCGCGCTACATCGGCGGCTACATGCCGGACTTCGAACTGTTCCCGGTGCGCGATCCGCAGATCAACGCGTTCTCGATGCCGGGCGGCTTCATCGGCATCAACAGCGGGCTGGTCGTCACGACGCAGACGGAATCGGAACTGGCGTCGGTGGTCGGCCATGAAATGGGCCACGTGCTGCAGCGGCACATTGCACGCATGATCGGCGCGAACGAGAAGACGGGCTACACGGCGCTCGCGACGATGCTGCTCGGCGTGCTGGCGGGCGTGCTCGCGCGAAGCGGCGATCTCGGCAGCGCGATCGCGATGGGCGGGCAGGCGTACGCGGTCGACAACCAGCTGCGCTTCTCGCGCTCGGCGGAGCGCGAGGCCGATCGCGTCGGCTTCCAGCTGCTCGCCGGCGCCGGCTACGACCCGTACGGCATGCCGGGCTTCTTCGAGCGGCTCGAGCGCGCATCGATGGGCGACGCGGGCGTGCCGGCCTATGCGCGTACGCACCCGCTGACGGGCGAACGGATCGCCGACATGGAGGATCGCGCACGCCGCGCGCCATATCGGCAGCCGCGCCAGTCGGCGGAATACGGCTTCGTGCGCGCCCGGCTGCGCGTTCTGCAGAATCGCGCGCCGAACGACATCGCGGCCGAGGCGCGCCGGATGCAGCTCGAGCTCGACGATCGCACCGCGCCGAACGTCGCGGCGAACGAGTACGGGATCGCGCTCGCGAACACGCTGCTCGGCCAGTACGACGCGGCCGACAAGGCGCTCGCGTCGGCCCGCGCCGCGTTCGACGCGCGCGAGCGGCGCGCGGACGATCCGGAGACGAGTTCGCCGAGCCTCGATGTGCTCGCCGCCGACATCGCGCGCCGCGCGGGCGGGACCGACGACGCGGTGCGGCTCGCGGCGCTCGCGCAGCGGCGCTGGCCCGCGTCGCACGCGGCGATCGTCGCGCACCTGCAGGCGTTGATCGCCGCGCGCCGCTTCGCCGAAGCGCAGACGCTCGCGCGCAAGGAGGCGCAAGCGGATCCCGAGCAGCCGGACTGGTGGGACTATCTCGCGAAGGCGAGCGACGGCCGGGGCGACGTGCTCGCGCGGCGCCGCGCGCTCGCGGAGAAGCTGGCGCTCGACGGCGCGTGGCCGTCGGCGATACGCCAGCTGAAGGAGGCGCGCGACGCGAAGGACGTGTCGTTCTACGACCAGTCGATCATCGGCGCGCGGCTGCTGGAGTTCGAGGCGCGCTACAAGGAAGAGCGCGAAGACGAGAAGAACGGCCGCGGATAACGACCGTCAGGCGAGCGGGGAGCGTGCGTGTCAGCCTTCGACGGGACCGTTGCGGCCATCCGATGCGTCGCGCTGCGCCCGCTGCGCGGGACTCGCGACGAAGCCGAACGTCGCCGGAACGTCGGCGCGGGCGAGATTGCCGAGCGCCAGCGTATGCCCGTCGCGCCAGCGCAGCACGGGCGGCGTCGCGTCGAAGTCCGCGTGATCGGCGAACAGGCCGAGGTCGTGGTCGTGCAGCGCCGCGATGCGCGGCGGCGAGCCGGCCGCGCGAAACAGCACGCCACCCGCATCGTCGAGCCACGCGGCGTCCGGCTCGAACGGCGCGCCGGTCTGGTCGGTCAGCGCAAGTTGGCCGTCGCGTTCGGCCAGTCGCACGACCCACGGCGTATAGGCGAGCTCGACGTACACGCGCTGCGGCCCGTTCTGGAAGAACCACTGGCCGTGCGCGTCGCAGTCGTAGTTGCGTCCGATGAACGCGTTCAGTGCCGCATGCCGCACCGGCGAGCCGAGCTCGCCGGCGGCTTGCGCGGCGTCGTCGCGCAGCCGCCACTGGCCGCGCCGGTCGAGCAGCAGCCAGCCGGTGCAGTGCGGCACGTTCGGCCACTTGGCGAGGGCCTGCCTGACGATGTCATCCATGGTCGACGAATTTCGAGCAATAGCCGAACACGCGCGCCGACAGCCAGTCGAGGCGCCCGGGGAACGGCCCGGTCATGAATCCCGCGTGGCCGCCGTGCGCGGGCTGGTCGAGCTCGATGGCCGGCGACACGTCGGCGGCGCTCGGCAGCGCGGATTCGGGCAGGAAAGGATCGTTGCGGGCGTTGAGAATCAGCGTCGGCACGTCGATCGCGGGCAGCAGCGGGCGCGTCGTGGCCTGGGTCCAGTAGTCGTCGGCGTTTGCGAAACCGTGCAGCGGCGCGGTCACGACTTCGTCGAAGTCGCGCATCGTCACGGCCCGCAGCATCGCGTCGCGGTCGAACAGCCCCGGATACTGATCGAGCTTCGCGAGCGCCTTGCGCTTCAGCGTCTTCAGGAAGCTGCGCGTATAGACCATCGCGAAACCCTGCGACAGCGCGCGGCCGCCCGCGTGCACGTCGATCGGCGTCGAGATCGCGGCGGCCGCGTGCACGATCGACGTGTCGCTGCGATGCTCGCCGAGCCAGCGCAGCAGCACGTTGCCGCCGAGCGACACGCCGGCCGCGACGATCGGCCCGCGATGCTGCGCGGCGAGCCGGCGCAGGATCCAGTCGACTTCGGCGCTGTCGGCGAGATGGTAGAAGCGCGGCTGGCGGTTGAGCTCGCCGCTGCAACTGCGAAAGTGCGGGACGACCGCGTGCCAGCCCTTCGCGCGCGCGGCGGCCATCATCGCCAGCGCGTAGTGCGAGCCGGAAGAGCCTTCGAGGCCGTGGAACAGCACGAACAGCGGCGCGTCGGGCGGCGGCGCGGCGCTGTCGAGATGCGCGACCCAGTCGAGATCGATGAAGTCGTGGTCGGGGGTTTCCCATCGCTCTCGTCGGTACGCGACCGCCGGACGCCGTGCGAACAGCGCAGGCACGATGGTTTGGGCATGGCTGTTCGGCAGCCAGCGCGGTGCGCGATAGCGCAATGAATCGTTGTCGGGGGCCGGGGCCCCCGTCAGCGGCGAGGTGGGCGGAGAAGCCGTACTCATGATCGCCCCGCTAATGCGTTGCTTCGTTCTTCGTCAGTGCAGCGGACCCTGCCCGTGACGGATCTTCGCGGCGAATTGTCCGGCCGCTTGTTCGGGAATCGGGCTCGCGTGGATGTGCGCGATGCGCCACTCGCCGCGTTCGTGGATCATCACGTACGTGGCGAAAACCATGTCCGGTTCGGCCGTCAGGTCGGCCTGCTGGTGCGCTTCGGCGATCGTGTAGACGACGGTGCCGAGACTGTCGTACACGCGGATGTCGAGCGGCTCGATCGTCACGGGGCGCGTCGCGAGGCGGTTCGCCAGCCCGCTGCGGATCTGGTCGAGGCCGTGCAGATGCTCGCCGTCGGCCCAGACGCAGCTGGCGAAGTCCTCGTCGATCCACAACCCCAGCAACGCGTCGAGATTGGCATCGGCGACGGCCTGGTAGTAAGCGTTCAGCGTATCGGCAGCGGCTTCGAAGAGGCGGGCAAAACGTGGCATCGGGGTTATCTCTCGCGCGCGTCGCGCGCCGTATTAAGCACGGCGGCCCGGGTGGAGCCGCCGTACACCGGTGAATCGGATTGCCCGGCGCGTCGTGCGACGCTGCCGGCCAGGGTCAGCGCTGCCCGACGAGCATGCCGCGCAAATCGCCGAATACCTGCTCGGGACCGAGTTCGCGCAGGCAGTTCAGATGGCCGAGCGGGCACTCGCGTTGGAAGCAGGGACTGCATTCGAGATGCAGCCATTGTACCTTCGCCAGCTCCGACAGCGGAGGGGTGTGGCGCGGATCCGTCGACCCGTACAGCGCGACGAGCGGGCGGCGCAACGCGGCCGCGACGTGCATCAGCCCCGAATCGTTGGTCACGACCGCGTTCGCGCGCGCGATGAGCGCGCACGCCTCGGACAGCGACGTCTGCCCGCACAGATTGCGCACGTTCGGCGCGTGGTCGGCGATCGCCTGCGCGGCGGCGGCATCCTTCTGCGAGCCGAGCGCGACGATCTGCGTGTACGGGAACGACTGGTGGACGATCGTCGCGAGCGTCGCGAAATGCTCGGGCGGCCAGCGCTTGGCCGGCCCGTATTCCGCGCCGGGGCAGAACACGACGAGCGGCTTGCGCGTATCGAGATTGAAACGTGCGGACACGCGCGCCGTCTCGTTCAGGTCGGCGTCGAGGCGCGGCGCGGGCAACGTCTTCATCGACTCGGGCAGCTTCGCGCCCGGCGCATACGCGAGGGCCGCGTAGTGGGTCGTCATCGGCGCACGCTCGGCCGACTTGTCGGGGTTCGCGTGCCGCACGTTCAACAGCCCGTAGCGGTGCTCGCCCGTGTAGCCGATGCGCAGCGGGATGTTCGCGAGCCACGGGATCACCGCGGACTTCAGCGAATTCGGCAGCACGTAGGCCGCGTCGTAGCCGACGTCGCGCAGGTCGGTCGCGAGCTGCCAGCGGCGCAGCAGCTGCAGCTTGCCGTGCGCGAGGTCGGTCGCGTAGACATCGTGGATCTCGGGCATCCGCTCGAGCACGGGCGCGACCCAGGTGGGCGCGACGGCATCGATCGCGATGCGGGGATGGAGCTTCTTCAGCAGCGCAAAAAGCGGCTGCGCCATCAATGCGTCACCGATCCAGTTCGGTGCGATAACCAGCGCTCGACGCATCAGGTCGACTTCCGATGTCGTAATGAAGCACGGCGCGCATGCGCCGCGTTCGGGTTGTCAGAACAGGAAAAGGGCGGCGCGCCGGGGTTCCGGCTGCGCCGCCTCGCGTGCGGCGGGCCCAAGGGCCCGGTCGCGGCTCAGTGGCCCTTGACCACCTCGCCGTCGCGCAGCTTGTAGCGCGTGCCGCAGTACGGGCAGCGTGCCTCGCCGTGCGACACGTCGATGAACACGCGCGGGTGCGCACTCCAGCGCGCCATGGCGGGGTTCGGGCAGTAGGCGGGGAGATCCTTGGCCGTCAGCTCGACCAGCGGCATTTCCTTGATTTCACTCATGAGACTTTCTCTTATCACTCTTTTGTGGGGCGGTCGGTGGCGCAGCGCGCTCAGACCTTCGTCAGCCAGTGCGCGTACTTCGCGTTCTTGCCCGACACGATATCGAAAAATGCCGACTGGAGCTTTTCCGTGACCGGGCCGCGCGCGCCGCTGCCGATCGTGCGGTTGTCGAGCTCGCGGATCGGCGTGACTTCGGCGGCCGTGCCCGTGAAGAACGCTTCGTCGGCCGTGTAGACCTCGTCGCGCGTGATGCGCTTCTCGATCACCTCGATGCCGGCGTCCTTCGCGAGCGTGATGATCGTGTCGCGCGTGATGCCGTCGAGGCACGACGAAAGATCCGGCGTGTACAGCTTGCCGTTGTTCACGAGGAAGAAGTTCTCGCCGGAGCCCTCCGACACGTAGCCGTCGACGTCGAGCAGCAGCGCTTCGTCGTAGCCGTCGGCGGTCGCTTCCTGGTTCGCGAGGATCGAGTTCACGTACCAGCCCGACGCCTTCGCGCGCACCATGGACACGTTCACGTGGTGGCGCGTGAACGACGACGTCTTCACGCGGATGCCCTTCGCGAGGCCGTCCTCGCCGAGGTACGCGCCCCACGGCCATGCGGCGATCGCGACGTGGATCGTGTTGCCCTTGGCCGACACGCCGAGCTTTTCCGAGCCGACCCAGATGATCGGGCGCAGGTAGCACGACTCGAGCTTGTTCTCGCGCACGACTTCGAGCTGCGCGGCTTCGAGCGTTTCCCGGTCGAACGGCACGTCCATCTGGAAGATCTTCGCCGAATTCAGCAGACGTTTGGTGTGCTCGCGCAGACGGAAGATCGCGGTGCTGCCGTCGGCCGTCTTGTACGCACGCACGCCCTCGAAGACGCCCATGCCGTAGTGCAGCGTATGGGTCAGGACGTGGATCTTGGCGTCGCGCCAGTCGATCAGCTTGCCGTCCATCCAGATCTTGCCGTCGCGGTCGGCCATTGACATAGGATTCTCCTGGGAAGCGGTTGTACAGCGGGTTGTGTGCAGCATTGAGCCGGAAAGACGTTTATTTTAGCGTCATTTGAAGGCGATCCGGTCGGTCGGCAAGGTGCCGGCGCTATAATCGCCCGGTACCGATTCCAATAACGACGGGTCGTACCGGCAGGAGGCGCCGGCGGCCCGGCGAACTGCCCGCCGCGGCCCGCTTCCCATGCTCGCTCGATTGTCCGCCACCGACCGCTTCGCGCTGATCCAGGGCGCGCGCGACTATTCCCCGACACTGATGGCGATCCTGTCCTGGGGGCTCGTGACCGGGGTCGCGATGAGCAAGTCGGTGATGACGCTGGGGCAGGCGAGCGCGATGTCGATCTTCGTCTACGCGGGCTCGTCGCAGCTCGCGGTGCTGCCGCTGCTCGTCGCGAAGCTGCCGATCTGGACGATCCTGCTTACGGCCGCGATGGTCAACCTGCGCTTCGTGATCTTCAGCGCGGGGCTTGCTCCCCATTTTTCCTACCTGCCGCTGTGGCGGCGCCTCGCGATCGGCTATTTCAACGGCGACGTGATCTACCTGCTGTTCCAGAAACAGGGCTTTGCTTACGGCCACGTGCCGGGCAAGGAGGCGTATTTCTGGGGGATGGCGCTCGCGAGCTGGGCGTCGTGGCAGGTGTCGTCGCTCGCCGGCATCCTGCTCGCGAGCCTTTTTCCCGCGAGCTGGGGGCTGGAGCTGGCCGGCACGCTCGCGCTGCTGCCGATCATCGTGTCGGCGGTCGCGAACCGCTCGACGGTCGCGGCCGTTGCCGTCGCGGGCATCGTGTCGCTGATCGCGTTCGACCTGCCGTACCGGCTCGCGCTGCCGATCGCGGTGCTGGCCGCGCTCGCGGCCGGCTGCATGGCCGATTTCTTCGTCGAACGCGCCGACTGGCGCCGCATCCGCACCGAAACCGTCCACGAGAAGGAAGTCGAATGAGCGCGACGGAAATCTGGATCGTGATCGTCGGGATGACGATCGTCACCGCCGTCACGCGCGCGCTGTTCCTGATCGGCGGCGAACGCACCGTGCTGCCCGAGCGCGCGCAGCGCGCGTTGCGCTACGCGCCGGCCGCCGCGCTCGTCGCGGTCGTGCTGCCCGACCTGCTCGAAACGCCGGCCGGGCTGTCGTTCGCGCTGTCCAACCATCCGTTCTATGCCGCGCTCGCCGGCCTCGGCTGGTTCTTGTGGCGGCGCAGCATGCTCGGCACGATCGTCGTCGGCATGCTCGTCTTCACCGTGCTGCGACTGATCTTCTGACGAATCGCCGTGCCGGCGCACCGGGCGCCGGCCGCTCGCGCGCATGGATTGCTGCATTGCGGGAAAAGGTCGGTGGCCGCGCGCGATCCCAAATAGGCGGAATTCGCCGCCGCACGGGTCAGTCTGCCGGATGGATCGGCTAGAATGCCCGTTCGAGATTTTTTACCCGTGCGCGTCATGCGAACCGCCAGCCACGGCCGCATCCGGCGCCCTTTCGCGGCAGCCCGCGCACGTCCAGCGTGAAACCCCCTTTCCCCATCCACTACTTCAATCTGTTCAACATGAGCCAAGTCAAGCGTCTTACCGACCTGATCGCCGCCGGCCAGCTCGCCGGCAAGCGGGTGTTCATCCGCGCCGACCTGAACGTTCCGCAGGACGATCACGGCAACATCACCGAAGACACGCGCGTGCGCGCGTCCGTGCCGGCCATCAAGGCCGCGCTCGACGCCGGCGCGGCCGTGATGGTCACGTCGCACCTCGGCCGTCCGACCGAAGGCGAATTCAAGCCGGAAGACTCGCTCGCGCCGGTCGCGAAGCGCCTCGCCGAGCTGCTCGGCCGCGACGTGCCGCTCGTGTCGAACTGGGTCGACAACGGCGTGAACGTCGCGCCGGGCCAGGTCGTGCTGCTCGAGAACTGCCGCGTGAACAAGGGCGAGAAGAAGAATTCGGACGAGCTCGCGCAGAAGATGGCGAAGCTCTGCGACGTCTACGTCAACGATGCGTTCGGCACCGCGCACCGCGCGGAAGCGACCACCCACGGGATCGCGAAGTACGCGCCCGTCGCGTGCGCGGGTCCGCTGCTGGCCGCCGAACTCGACGCGCTCGGCAAGGCGCTCGGCAACCCGGCCCGCCCGCTGGTCGCGATCGTCGCCGGCTCGAAGGTGTCGACCAAGCTGACGATTCTGAAGTCGCTCGCCGGCAAGGTCGACCAGCTGATCGTCGGCGGCGGCATCGCGAACACGTTCATGCTCGCGGCCGGCCTGTCGATCGGCAAGTCGCTCGCGGAAGCCGATCTCGTCGCCGAGGCGAAGGCGATCATCGACGAGGCGCGCGAGCGCGGCGCGTCGGTGCCGATCCCGACCGACGTCGTGACGGCCAAGGAATTCTCGCCGACGGCCGCGGCCACGGTGAAGCAGGTCGCCGACATCGAAGCGGACGACATGATCCTCGACATCGGCCCGGACACCGCCCGCGCGCTCGCCAGCCAGCTCGAGAAGGCCGGCACGATCGTGTGGAACGGCCCGGTCGGCGTGTTCGAGTTCGACCAGTTCGGCAACGGCACCAAGACGCTCGCCGAAGCGATCGCCAAATCGTCCGCGTTCTCGATCGCGGGCGGCGGCGACACGCTCGCGGCCATCGCGAAGTACGGCATCCACGACCAGGTCAGCTACATCTCGACGGGCGGCGGCGCCTTCCTCGAGTTCCTCGAAGGGAAGAAGCTGCCGGCAGTGGAAGTGCTCGAAACGCGGGCGGCCTGAGCGTGGCGGCGCGCGCAGGGGTGACGAGGGCCGCGCGCTCCGCGAAGGCGGAGCAGCCGGCCGGCGCGGGCAAGCGCAAACGCGCGCCCGCGCGGGCGAACTCGACCCCGCGCGCACCGGCGGCCGCCGGCGACGCGGCCGTGCAGCACCACGAGATTCAGAACAAAGCGATGCCGGACGCAAGCACCGGCACGCCCCCCGGAACGGCCGCCGCTGGGCCCGCCGATTCCGGCTCTCGCAGCGTTTCACCCAGCGCATCCACCTTGATCCAGATGAGGAGTTTCATGCAGCGCGCCACCAAGATAGTCGCCACGATCGGCCCGGCTTCCAGTTCGCCGGAGATTCTGCTGCAGATGATGCAGGCGGGCCTCGACGTCGTGCGGCTCAACTTTTCGCACGGCACGGCCGACGATCACCGCCAGCGCGCCGAGATGGTGCGCGAGGCCGCCCGCAAGGTCGGCCGCGAGATCGCGATCATGGCCGACCTCCAGGGCCCGAAGATCCGCGTCGGCAAGTTCGAGAACGGCAAGACGACGCTCGTGCCGGGCCAGGCCTTCATCCTCGACGCGGGCTGCGAACTCGGCAACGACGAGCGCGTCGGCCTCGACTACAAGGAGCTGCCGCGCGACCTGAAGCCGGGCGACCTGCTGCTGCTGAACGACGGCCTGATCGTGCTGACCGTCGAGCGCGTGCTCGGTGACGAGATCCACACGATCGTCAAGGTGGGCGGCGAGCTGTCGAACAACAAGGGCATCAACCGCCAGGGCGGTGGCCTGTCGGCGCCCGCGCTGACCGCGAAGGACATGGAGGACATCCGCACGGCGATGTCGCTCGGCGCGGATCTCGTCGCGGTGTCGTTCCCGAAGAACGCAACGGACATGGAAATGGCGCGCCAGCTCGCGAACATCGCGGGCGCGCCTTACGGCATCAAGCCGAAGATGATCGCGAAGATCGAGCGCGCCGAAGCGATTCCGGCGCTGCAGAGCATTCTCGACGCGTCCGACGGCATCATGGTCGCGCGCGGCGACCTCGCGGTCGAAGTCGGCAACGCGGCCGTGCCGGCGCTGCAGAAGCGCATGATCCGGATGGCGCGCGAGTCGAACAAGCTCGTGATCACCGCGACGCAGATGATGGAATCGATGATCCACGCGCCGGTGCCGACCCGCGCGGAAGTGTCCGACGTCGCGAACGCGGTGCTCGACGGCACCGATGCGGTGATGCTGTCGGCCGAGACGGCCGCCGGCAAGTACCCGGTCGTCACGATCGAGACGATGGCGGCCGTGTGCGTCGAGGCGGAAAAGTCCGAGCACGTCGAGCTGGACAAGGATTTCCTCGACCGCACGTTCACGCGGATCGACCAGTCGATCGCGATGGGCGCGCTGTTTACCGCATATCACCTCGGTGCCAAGGCGATCGTCGCGCTGACCGAATCGGGCGCGACCGCGCTGTGGATGTCGCGTCACTACACGCACGTGCCGATCTTCGCGCTGACGCCGCGCGTCGGCAGCGAGCGCACGATGGCGCTGTACCGCAACGTGACGCCGCTGCACGTCGACTTCAACAGCGACCGCGACTCGGCGCTGCAGGCCGCGCTCGAGATCGTCGTCAAGCAGGGCTACGTGCAGCACGGCGACATGGTCGTGCTCACCGTCGGCGAGCCGATGGGGCAGGCGGGCGGCACCAACACGCTGAAGATCGTGCGGGTCGGCGAGCATTACTGAGCGCCGGCACGCGCCGGGGCGGCCGGTTGGCCGTCCACCGGCCGCCGGAGCCGATCCGGCACCGTTTTTTTTGACGAAAGCCGCGCGGGGTCCGATGCCCCGCGCGGCTTTTTTTCTGTTTTTTGGCCCGATTGTGCCGTGCGAAGGTAACAAATTGCGAGTACGCGCCACCGGCCGGTCGGAATCGGAGGCGCTTCGCGATAAAATGCGGCTATTCGACGCTCAGCCGCGCCGCGCCGTCCCGGCTCACAAGGGAGCGAGCGCCGCTCCGGCGTCAGGGCGCACCGGTTTTCATTCCAAGGAGTTCCACAATGCCTCTCGTATCAATGCGTCAATTGCTGGACCACGCGGCAGAGCACGGTTACGGCCTGCCGGCCTTCAACGTGAACAACCTGGAGCAGGTCCAGGCGATCATGGCGGCGGCGGATCAGGTCGGCGCGCCCGTGATCATGCAGGCATCGGCCGGCGCGCGTAAGTACGCGGGCGAGCCGTTCCTGCGTCACCTGATCGAAGCGGCGGTCGAGTCGTATCCGCACATCCCGGTCGTGATGCACCAGGACCACGGCCAGTCGCCGGCCGTCTGCATGGCCGCGATCCGCAGCGGCTTCACCAGCGTGATGATGGACGGTTCGCTCGAAGCCGACGGCAAGACGGTCGCCTCGTACGAATACAACGTCGACGTGTCGCGCAAGGTCGTCGAGATGGCGCACTCGATCGGCGTGACGGTCGAGGCCGAACTCGGCGTGCTCGGCTCGCTCGAGACGATGAAGGGCGACAAGGAAGACGGCCACGGCGCGGAAGGCACGATGACCCGCGAGCAGCTGCTGACCGATCCGGAGCAGGCCGCCGACTTCGTGAAGCTCACGCAGTGCGACGCGCTCGCGATCGCGATCGGTACGTCGCACGGCGCGTACAAGTTCTCGAAGAAGCCGACGGGCGACATCCTGTCGATCCAGCGCATCAAGGAAATCCACGCACGCATCCCGAACACGCACCTCGTGATGCACGGTTCGTCGTCGGTGCCGCAGGAGCTCCTCGCCGAGATCCGCGAGTTCGGCGGCGACATGAAGGAAACCTACGGCGTGCCGGTCGAGGAAATCCAGGAAGGCATCAAGCACGGCGTGCGCAAGATCAACATCGACACCGACCTGCGCCTCGCGATCACCGGCGCGATCCGCCGCTACATGTTCGAGAACCCGGGCAAGTTCGACCCGCGCGACTACCTGAAGCCCGCGCGCGAAGCGGCGAAGAAGGTGTGCGTCGACCGTTACCTCGCGTTCGGCTGCGAAGGCCAGGCCGCGAAGATCAAGCCGGTCTCGCTCGACAAGATCGCCGAGCAGTACAAGTCCGGCGCGCTTGCGCAGGTCGTGCGCTGAGACTGTAGTACGATTGCCCCGCCCGGTCCTGCCGCCGGGGCGAGGCTGGCCGCCGCGGCGCCGGATTCGGTCCGGGCCCCGGGGCGGCCGCTCCATCCGGCCGAACGAGGGCCGGCCGGCAGCCGGCGAGCCTGAGCGCCCGCCGGCGCGCCGACGCATTGCAAGACCGCCGTTCCCGCCTGCCGCGGGGAACGGCGTTTCCCTTTTGTTTGGCTCCTTATCTGCGAAAAGACGATGTCTACCCTTTACGAATCCACGCTCCGCTCGCTGCCGCTCCTCGGTCGCGGCAAGGTCCGCGACAACTACGCGGTCGGCAACGACAAGCTCCTGATCGTCACGACGGATCGCCTGTCGGCATTCGACGTGATCATGGGCGAGCCGATTCCGAACAAGGGCCGCGTGCTGAACCAGATGGCGAACTTCTGGTTCGACAAGCTCGCGCACATCGTGCCGAACCACCTGACCGGCGACGCGCCGGAATCGGTCGTCGCGGCTGACGAAGTCGAGCAGGTGAAGGGCCGCGCGGCCGTCGTCAAGCGCCTCGAGCCGATCATGATCGAGGCGGTCGTGCGCGGCTACCTGGCCGGCAGCGGCTGGAAGGAATACCAGCAGTCGGGCGCCGTGTGCGGCGTGAAGCTGCCGGAAGGGCTGCAGAACGCGCAGAAGCTGCCCGAGCCGATCTTCACGCCGGCCGCGAAGGCCGAGCTCGGCGAGCACGACGAGAACATCACGTTCGAGGAAACCGAGCGCCGCATCGGCACCGAGCTGGCCGCGACGATCCGCGACATCTCGATCCGCCTGTACAAGGAAGCGGCCGACTACGCGGCGACGCGCGGCATCATCATCGCCGACACGAAGTTCGAATTCGGCCTCGACAACCACGGCAAGCTGTACCTGATGGACGAAGTGCTGACCGCCGACTCGTCGCGCTTCTGGCCGGCCGACCAGTACCAGGTCGGCACCAACCCGCCGTCGTTCGACAAGCAGTTCGTGCGCGACTGGCTCGAGGCGCAGCCGTGGGGCAAGACCGCGCCGGCACCGGCACTGCCGGCCGACGTCGTCGAGAAGACGGCCGCGAAGTACCAGGAAGCGCTCGAGCGCATCACCGGCCAGCCGCTCGCCTGAAGGAAGGAACGCACAATGAGTGAAGTCCAGACTGCCCACACGCACAGCGCGCCGCTCGTCGGCGTGCTGATGGGTTCGAGTTCCGACTGGGACGTGATGAAGAACGCGGTCGCTATCCTGCAGGAATTCGGCGTGCCGTACGAAGCGAAGGTCGTGTCCGCGCACCGGATGCCCGACGAGATGTTCGACTATGCGGAGAAGGCGCGCGAGCGCGGGCTGCGCGCGATCATCGCGGGCGCGGGCGGCGCCGCGCACCTGCCCGGCATGCTGGCCGCAAAGACCACGGTGCCGGTGCTCGGCGTGCCGGTCGCGAGCAAGTACCTGAAGGGCGTCGATTCGCTGCACTCGATCGTGCAGATGCCGAAGGGCGTGCCGGTCGCGACGTTCGCGATCGGCGAGGCCGGCGCCGCGAATGCCGCGCTGTTCGCGGTGTCGATCCTGTCCGGCACGTCGGTCGACTACGCGAACCGTCTCGCCGCGTTCCGCGTGCGCCAGAACGAAGCCGCGCACGCGATGGTGCTGCCGCCGCTCGAATGACGGTGCACCGGCGGGCGCACGGCGATTCGGCGGCCGCCCGATTTTCCCCACTGCGGCGGGCGTTGCCCGTCGCGACCGACCACTGACATGACCGCAACTCCTGATTCCGTTTCCCCGATCCTGCCCGGCGCGTGGCTGGGCATGGTCGGCGGTGGCCAGCTCGGCCGCATGTTCTGCTTTGCCGCCCAGTCGATGGGCTATCGCGTCGCCGTGCTCGATCCCGATCCGACGAGCCCCGCCGGCGCGGTCGCCGACCGTCACCTGCGCGCGGCCTACGACGACGAAGCCGCGCTCGCCGAACTGGCCGGGCTGTGCGATGCCGTGTCGACGGAATTCGAGAACGTGCCGGCCGCGAGCCTCGATTTCCTCGCGCGCACGACGTTCGTCGCGCCGGCCGGCCGCTGCGTCGCGGTCGCGCAGGACCGGATCGCGGAGAAGCGTTTCATCGAGGCGTCGGGCGTGCCGGTCGCACCGCACGTCGTGATCGAATCGGCGCAGGCGCTCGCCGCGCTCGGCGACGCCGCGCTCGACGCGGTGCTGCCGGGCATCCTGAAGACGGCGCGCCTCGGTTACGACGGCAAGGGCCAGGTGCGCGTGAGCACCGCGCGGGAAGCGCGCGACGCGCATGCGTCGCTCGGCGGCGTGCCGTGCGTGCTCGAGAAGCGCCTGCCGCTGAAATACGAAGTGTCCGCATTGATCGCGCGCGGCGCGGACGGCCGCTCGGCCGCATTTCCGCTCGCGCAGAACGTGCATCACAACGGCATCCTCGCGCTGACCGTCGTGCCGGCGCCGGCCGCCGACGCCGCGCGCGTCGAGGAGGCGCAGCAGGCAGCCGTGCGGATCGCCGACACGCTCGGCTACGTCGGCGTGCTGTGCGTCGAATTCTTCGTGCTGGAAGACGGCTCGTTCGTCGCGAACGAGATGGCGCCGCGCCCGCACAATTCCGGCCATTACACGGTCGACGCGTGCGCCACGAGCCAGTTCGAGCAGCAGGTGCGCACGATGACGCGCATGCCGCTCGGCAACCCGCACCAGCATTCGCCGGCCGCGATGCTGAACATCCTCGGCGACGTGTGGTTCCCCAACGGGGCGGCCGAGGCCGTCACGCCGCCGTGGGACACGGTCGCCGCGATGCCGGCCGCGCACCTGCACCTGTACGGCAAGGAAGAGGCGCGCGTCGGCCGCAAGATGGGCCACGTCAACTTCACGGCGCCGACGCGCGACGAAGCCGTCGCCGCCGCCAACGCGTGCGCGCAACTGCTGCGCGTGCCGCTCGACTGAGGCGCCAGCCGATGTCCATCGATCTCCCGAAGTCGGTGACGCCCGCGCAGATCGACGCGGCCGCCGCGCTGCTCGACGCCGGCCAACTCGTCGCGTTCCCGACCGAAACCGTCTACGGGCTCGGCGGCGATGCGGCGAATCCCGAGGCCGTCGCGCGCATCTACGCGGCGAAAGGGCGCCCGGCGAACCATCCGGTGATCGTGCATCTGCCGCCCGGCGGCGATCCCGCTTACTGGGCCGAAGAACTGCCCGCCGATGCGCAGGCGTTGATCGATGCATTCTGGCCGGGCCCGCTGACGCTGATCCTGAAGCGCCATGCACGCATACCGGACGCCGTGAGCGGCGGCCAGGATTCGGTCGGCCTGCGCTGTCCGTCGCATCCGGTCGCGCAGGCGCTACTGGCCGCGTTCAGCGCGCGGCGGGGCGGCCATGGCGGCGTCGCCGCGCCGTCCGCGAACCGCTTCGGGCACGTGAGCCCGACCACCGCACAGCACGTGCGCGACGAATTCGGCGACACCGTACACGTGCTCGACGGCGGCCCGTCCGAGGTCGGCATCGAATCGACGATTCTCGACCTGTCGCGCGGTTTCCCCGCGCTGCTGCGCCCGGGCCACGTGACGCCGCAGCAGATTGCCGACGTGCTCGGCCGCGCGCCGCGCCTGCCGGACGGCAGCGATGCGACCGCGCCGCGCGCGTCCGGTACGCTGAAGGCGCATTACGCGCCGCGCACGCCGCTCGCGTTGCTGCCGTTCGACTCGCTCGAGCCGCTGCTCGCGGCCGCGCAGACGGACGGCGAACGTGTCGCGCTCGTCGCACGCGCATCGCGCGCGGGACGCTGGGCCCAGGCCGACGGCGTGCATTTCGTCGCGGCGCCGGAAGATCCGCAGGCGTATGCGCGCGACCTGTACGGCATGCTGCGCGCGCTCGATCGTGCGCAGGTCGCACGTATCCTCGTCGAGAAACTGCCCGAGACCGTCGAGTGGATCGCGGTCAACGATCGTCTCGGCCGCGCGGCAGCGGCGTTCGAAGCGCGCGACTGACGTAGCCGCTTTCATCCGGCGAGCCAGCGAAGAGCCGGCAAAAGACCAGCAAAGAACCAGCAAAAAAACGCCTGACCGGCGCGAACCGGTCAGGCGTTTTCGTTTGTGCGCGTGGCCGGCGGCTTACTTGCCGACGCCGGACTTCGCGATCTGCTGCTCGACGTATTGCGCGAACAACGCGTGCAGGCGCGTGGTCGGGTGGACCGTATCGGCGAACATGTACGTCTGGTCCGCGTTGGCGGTCGTGTAGGTCTGCGGCGAGCAGAACAGCGACGAGCCGAACGCGGTCGCGTTCGCGACGCCGTACTGCGTGGCGGCCTGGACCATCGCCTTCAGGTTGCACGCCGTATCGGTATTCGACACGCTGAAGCCGTTCGCCTGGTAGTTGGCCGCGATGCCGTCCTGCCACGTAAACGCGTCGACCACTGCGTATTTCGTCGTGTCGACCTTCAGTGCGGCCAGCGTGCCGACCAGCGTCTTGTTGAAGAGGCCCGACAGTTGCGTGAACGCGGCCTGCGTGCCGCCTTGCAGCGCGAGCGGCGTGCCGCCGATGTCCGGCACGGTCGCGACGAACACGTGCGTTGCACCGGCCGCGACGATCTGCTGGACGATGCCACCGAGCTGCTGGGCGGCGAGGCCGATCGCCTGCGCGGCCGCGAGTTGCGCGGCCGGCGTGTTGCCTTGCGCCTGCGCGACCTGCGCCTGATAGAAGATGTCGTTCGCGCCACCGTTGATCAGCACGATCTGACCGGCGTTGAAGCTGCCGTGCTGCGACAGGTACTGCTTGACCTGATCGGCGATCGGCGTCGTCGTCGCCTGTGCATAGTCCGAGTTCGCGACGCTGGCGTCCGCGTGGCCGATGCCCGGTTGCAGCGTCACGCGCGAGCCGCCCTGCGCGTAGCCGAGGCCGCCCGTGGCCTGCAGCGGAATGCCGAAGCCGCCCTGGTTCGCGGGTTGCAGCGTGTCGCCGTAGTACTGCGCGACGTCCTGCGTCCACACCTGGCCCGGGTTGGTCGTGAAGCGGCCGCCGCCGAAACCGAGCTTGATCTGCGAGTAGGTGCCGACGTCCGACAGGCTGTCGCCGAACGACACGATCTGCATCTTCACGCCGGACGGCGGCGTGTTCGACGCGCTGCTGCTGTTGTTGTCGTCGCCGCCGCCGCACGCGGCGAGCAGCGCGAGCGCGGCGCCCGCGATCGCGACCTGCGCGGTGCGCAACAGGCGTTGACGGTGGCGCGTCGGGATTTGTCGTTGTGACTGCATCGTTCGATCTCCTCGTAGATATGGCCCGATGTGTTTCTCATCTGCCGCGCGCCGGCTCGGATCCGGGCTGCGCGGCGGCCGTTGGCTGAAACGGTTATTGGTCGCGTACGGCCGCAAGCGGCGCGGTGCGCGGATCGTGATTCGCGGCCTCGGCGATCTGCGCATGATAAGCGCTCGCCCATTCGGGCGGGCCGAAAATCGCACGCAGCTTGTTGCGCCATCCTTGGACGCGTAACGCGTCGGCCGCCATCGACACCCACTCGTGAAAGGTCGCGACGAGCGGGTTGTTCGAGCCCAGCGGCTCGACGATTCCGTATTGCGGCGGATCGTCGGGCGACTCCTCGACGTAGCTGCCGAACAGGCGGTCCCAGATCACGAGCACACCTGCGTAATTGCGGTCGATGTAGCGCGGGTTGCGCGCATGGTGCGCGCGATGGATCGACGGCGTGTTGAGCACGTATTCGAGCCAGCCGAGCTTGCCGATCGCCTGCGTGTGCACGAAGAACTGGAACGCGAGGTTGATCAGCACGATGCCGACGATCTGCTGCGGCGGAAAACCGAGGAACGCGAGCGGCAGCCAGAACGCCCACATGCCCGCGACGGGATACATGAGGCTCTGCCGGAACGCGGTCGAGAAATTCATCCGCTCGGACGAGTGATGCACGACGTGCGCCGCCCACAGCCAGCGCACGCGATGGCTCGCGCGATGGAACACGTAGTAGAGGAAGTCCTGGCCGACGAACAGCACGGCGAACGACAGCCAGCCGTCGTGCCACGTGAACAGCCGGAAATGTGCGTAGCAGTACGCATAAACGGGGATCACGAACAGCCACGCGAGCTTGTCGGCGCCCTGGTGCATCAGGGCGAGCACCGCGTTGCACAGCGTGTCGCGCCACGCATAAACATGGTCCTGCGCGCGCGTGCGGGCGAGGTGCCAGGCTTCCCACGCGATGCAGAGCAGGAAGACGGGTGCCAGCGCGAGCAGAAGCAATTCGACGTCGAATCGCATGGGCGTGTCTCCTCCTTTCCCCTGCAAGCCGTGAGGCCGGGCGTACGGCCCGTTGTAGATATCGGTCAGGCCAACAGCCTACGCAATCGCCACGCGCTAGGCGAGGGGGCAGCGTAGAGGGTTCCCTCTGAGGACAGGGTTTCTACGGAAGTCATGCGCAACGGGGCCGCGCGGTGCGGCCCCGTTTTATGGTCGGCGCCAGCGGGCGATGGAACGTTGGCGGGCGGCCGATGCCGTTTCAAACCGTGCCGGCGAGATTCCGGTGCCGTGCGCGGCCCGGCGGATGCTGCCGTGGCGCGATCGACGCAGGCCGGTGGCGAAGCGCTGGGGCGCCGCGTGCGGCGTCAGTGCGCGCCCGCGTAGATCCATTCGAGCAGGGTGTCGTGCGCGGCGCGCGCGGCTTCCGCGTGATCGTCGTTGATGAAACTGACGACGATGTAGCTCTGGCCGTCGGCACCGGCGACGTAGCCCGCGATCGCGCGCACGTCGCGCAGCGTGCCGGTCTTGATGTGCGCGTTGCCGAGCACGCCGGCGTTGGTCAGGCGGTTCTTCATCGTGCCGTCGATGCCGGCGATCGGCAGCGAATCGATGAACGCCTGCGCGACCGGGCTTGCGTTCGCGGCCTGCAGCAGCGCGGCGAGCGACTGCGCGCTCACGTGCTCGTCGCGCGACAGGCCCGAGCCGTTCTCGAGCTCGAGGTCGGGCATCGCGATCCCGCTCTTCTGCAGGAACGCGCGAATCGCGCGACTCGACTGCTCGGGTGTCGCGGGCGGCTTGCCGGCAACCGCGCCGATCGTCAGGAACAGGTTGCGCGCCATCACGTTGTTGCTGAACTTGTTGATGTCGTAGACGATGCTGCCGAGCACGGGGCTGTGATGGACGGCGAGCGGGCGCGCGGAGGTCGGCACCTTGCCTTCGCTGACGGGGCCCGCGATCGTGCCGCCGTCCTGCTGCCACAGCGCGAGGAAGCCGCGCGCGAAGAACGTCGTGTGATCGAGGATCGCCAGGTTGGTCGTGCGCGCGCCGCAGCGCAGCGGGTAGTCGCCGACGAACGACGCGGTCATGATCCCGCCGCCGGCCGACAGCGTCGGACGCGCGGCCGCGGCGGCCGCGCCGCACGACCCCGTGCCTTCGTACAGCTGATTGTCGATCGACAGGTTCGCGAGCGGCGGCAGCACGTCGACGGCGACCTTGCCGTCGTCGCCCGGCGTGACCGTGAACGACACGGCCTTGAACGCGTACAGCAGCGGATCGGGGCCGACGTTGTACGGCGCGCTCGCGTCGTCGTCGAACGACGGCAGGTCGCGCGTCGACGCGGCGAAATAGCTCTTGTCGAGCACGAGGCCGCCGGCCACGCGCTTGATGCCCGCCTTGCGCAGCTTGTCGACGAGGTCGATCAGTTCCTCCGGCACGAGCTTCGGATCGCCGGTGCCCTTGATGTACAGGTTGCCCTGCAGCGTGCCGTCCGGATCGACCGGGCCGTCCGCATACGCCGTGGTGCGCCAGCGGTAGTCGGGGCCGAGGATCGACAGGCCCGAGAAGGTCGTGACGAGCTTCATCGTCGACGCCGGCATCATCGGCCGGTTCGCATTCCATGCGATCAGCGGCTCGGGGTCGCCGACGCGCTCGACGACGACGCTCATCGCCGATGCCGGCACCTTCGCGCGCTGCAGCGCGACGAGCACCGACGCCGGCAGGCCGGCCGCCCGCGCGGCGGGCGACACGACGGCGGTCTTGCGCGCTTCCTTGTGGGACTTCTTGCGGGCCTGCGCGGACGGTGCGAACGCAAGGGCCGTGCAGGTGGCGACGACGGCGGCCGCGCGCAGAAGCGGGCGGGCGCGGGGGGCGAACCGGGTGGAAAGATCGGAAATCGGCATGGGCGAATACGGGAAAAGCACGGAATTCGGGCGGGGCGCGCGCGGCGCCGGAGCGCACATTGTAGAGACAAGTGCGGACATGTCCGTTGAATCCGCCTTTCTATTGCATTGCACCGGGCGCACGCGATTCGCGGCGCTACAATGATCGCCATGTTTGACTCGCCCGATGGGTTCCAGCTCCGATGCGGATTCTGCTTGTTGAAGACGATCGCATGATTGCCGAGGGCGTGCGCAAGGCGTTGCGCGCCGACGGCTTCGCGGTCGACTGGGTACAGGACGGCGACGCCGCGCTCACGGCGCTCGGCGGCGAGACGTACGACCTGCTGCTGCTCGACCTCGGCCTGCCCAAGCGCGACGGCATCGACGTGCTGCGCACGCTGCGCGCGCGCGGGCTGTCGCTGCCGGTGCTGATCGTCACCGCGCGCGATGCGGTCGCCGATCGCGTGAAGGGCCTCGACGCGGGCGCCGACGACTACCTCGTCAAGCCGTTCGACCTCGACGAACTGGGTGCGCGGATGCGCGCGCTGATTCGCCGCCAGGCAGGGCGCAGCGAGTCGCTGATCCGTCACGGCGCGCTGACGCTCGACCCGGCTTCGCACCAGGTGACGCTCGACGGCGCGCCCGTCGCGCTGTCCGCGCGCGAGTTCGCGCTGCTCGAGGCGCTGCTCGCGCGGCCCGGCGCGGTGCTGTCGAAGAGCCAGCTCGAGGAAAAGATGTACGGCTGGGGCGAGGAGATCGGCAGCAACACGGTCGAGGTCTACATCCACGCGCTGCGCAAGAAGCTCGGCTCGGATCTGATCCGCAACGTGCGCGGGCTCGGCTACATGGTCGTCAAGGAAAGCTGACGCGTGAGGTCGATTCGTCATCAATTGCTGATCTGGCTGCTCGCGATCGTCGTCGCGGGCGTGGGCGCCGCGGGCTGGCTCATCTACCGGCAGGCGCTCGCCGAGGCGAACGAGCTGTTCGACTACCAGCTGCAGGAAATCGCGGCGGCGCTGCCGTCCGAGCCGTTCTCGCAGGTGTTCGGTTCGCGCACCAACGGCGACGAAGGCATCGTGATCCAGATCTGGAACCGCAACGGCGTGCTGATGTACTTCTCGCATCCGCGCGCGCCGATCGCGCCGCGCGCGGAGCTCGGCTTCTCGACCGAGCGCACCGATCGCGGTGAATGGCGCGTGTACGGCGCGATCGTCGGCGACAACGTCGTGCAGCTCGCGCAGCCGCTGTCGGTGCGCAACCGGCTCGCGGCGAACGTGGCGCTGCGCACGCTGTGGCCGTTGATCGTGCTGCTGCCGTTCCTCGGCGCGGCGGTGTGGATGATCGTCGGGCGCGGGCTCGCGCCGCTCGGCCGCGTGACGCACGCGGTCGAGGCGCGCCGGCCCGAAGCGCTCGATCCGTTGCCCGATGCGCGCCTGCCGCTCGAGGTGCAGCCGCTCGTGCGCGCGCTGAACGGGCTGCTCGCGCGGCTGTCGGCGGCGCTCGATACGCAGAAGGCCTTCGTCGCCGATGCCGCGCACGAGCTGCGCACGCCGCTCGCGGCCGTGCAGATCCAGGCGCAGCTCGTCGCGCGCGCGAAGGACGACACGTCGCGCCGCGAGGCGCTCGCCGATCTGCAGGACGGCGTCACGCGCGCGACGCGCCTCGCCGAGCAGTTGCTCGCGCTGGCGCGCGCCGAACCGGACGGCGCGACGATGCGCGAGCCGGTCGACCTGCAGGCGCTGCTGGTCGAATGCGTGGCCGCGTATGCACCGCTCGCGCAACGGCACAGCATCGATCTCGGCTTCGAGGACAGCCACGCGGCGACCGTCGTCGCGGACGTCGGCGCGCTGCGCGTGATGTTCGGCAACCTGCTCGACAACGCGGTGAAGTACACGCCGGACGGCGGCCGCATCGACGTGTCGCTGACGCGCGACGCGGCCGGCCGCATCTGCGTGCAGATCGGCGACAGCGGCCCCGGCATCCCGGCCGACGAGCGCGAGCGCGTGTTCGACCGCTTCTACCGCGACAGCTCCGCGCGCGCGCGCGCCGACGTGTCGGGCAGCGGGCTCGGGCTGGCGATCGTCAAGCGCGTCGCGGCGCAGCAGGGCGCGACGGTAACGCTCGGCGACGCGGCCGCGGGCGGCCTGCTCGTGAGCGTCGTGTTCCGCGACGCCGAGACGCCGGCGCCCGTGCCGGAGGCGTCCGAATCGGTATGACGAACGGCGCGGGCGACGGCCTAAGCCTCGTTTAAGGTTGATTAAGCCTCCTTTAAGTCAGGGTCGATACGCTGCGTCCTAACAACGAGGAGGTCCTACGATGAACACCCGATTCCTTGCGCGCGGCGCCGTCGCGGTCGCCGTGGCGGCCGCCCTGTCCGCCGGCTACGTCGCGGGCACCCGCCGTGCCGATCCGCAGATCATCACGCCCGCGCAGGCCGCGGCGCTGATGCCGGCCGAAGCCGCGGCGAAGACCGGCATTCCCGATTTCTCCGGGCTGGTCGAAACCTATGGCCCGGCGGTCGTGAACATCAGCGCGAAGCACGTCGTGAAGCAGGTGTCGCGGCGCGTGCCGCAGCCGCAGCTGCCGATGGATCCGAGCGATCCGTTCTACCAGTTCTTCAAGCACTTCTACGGCCAGGTGCCGGGCATGGGCGGCGACACCCAGCCGGACGACCAGCCGAGCGCGAGCCTCGGTTCGGGATTCATCGTCAGCGCGGACGGGTACATCCTCACCAACGCGCACGTGATCGACGGCGCGAACGTCGTCACGGTCAAGCTGACCGACAAGCGCGAGTACAAGGCGAAGGTCGTCGGCTCCGACAAGCAGTCCGACGTCGCGGTGCTGAAGATCGACGCGAGCGGCCTGCCGACCGTGAAGATCGGCGACCCGGCGCAGAGCAAGGTCGGCCAGTGGGTCGTCGCGATCGGTTCGCCGTACGGCTTCGACAACACGGTCACGTCCGGCATCATCAGCGCGAAATCGCGCGCGCTGCCCGACGAGAACTACACGCCGTTCATCCAGACCGACGTGCCGGTCAATCCCGGCAACTCGGGCGGCCCGCTGTTCAACCTGCAGGGCGAGGTGATCGGCATCAACTCGATGATCTACTCGCAGACGGGCGGCTTCCAGGGGCTGTCGTTCGCGATTCCGATCAACGAGGCGATCAAGGTCAAGGACGAGCTCGTGAAGACGGGCCACGTGAGCCGCGGCCGCCTCGGCGTCGCCGTGCAGGGGCTGAACCAGACGCTCGCCAGCTCGTTCGGCCTGCAGAAGCCGGACGGCGCGCTCGTCAGTTCGGTCGACCCGAACGGCCCGGCCGCGAAAGCGGGCTTGCAGCCGGGCGACGTGATCCTCTCGGTCAACGGTTCGCCGGTTGCCGACTCCACGTCGCTGCCCGCGCAGATCGCGAACCTCAAGCCGGGCTCGAAGGCCGATCTGCAGGTGTGGCGCGACAAGGCGAAGAAGTCGATCACCGTGACGCTCGGCGCGATGACCGACGCGAAGCTGGCATCGAACGACGGCGGCCCCGTCGAGCAAGGGCGTCTGGGTGTCGCGGTGCGTCCGCTGACGCCGCAGGAGCGCAGCGCCACCAACCTGTCGCACGGGCTGATCGTGCAGCAGGCGGGCGGCCCGGCAGCCAGCGCGGGCATCCAGCCCGGCGACGTGATCCTCGCGGTGAACGGTCGCCCGGTCACGAGCCCCGAGCAGCTGCGCGACGCGGTCAAGGGGGCAGGCAACAGTCTTGCTCTCCTGATCCAGCGCGATAATGCACAGATCTTCGTGCCGGTCGACCTGAGCTGACCGGTGGTCGCTGCGGGCCGGCTGCGCCGGCCCGGGCGGGCGCCGCCGGCGGTCGGCCCGCGGTGCTGTGTTCCGACCCGAAAGGAGGGAGCCATGCAATATCTACGCAACGTGTCCCGATTTGCCGTCGCCGCGGTGCTGGCCGCCGGCTTCGCCGTCGCCGCGCCCGGCGCGTACGCACAATCGGACGGCCTGCCGGCGGCGAGCCAGCAGGGCGATGTCAGCTACGTGTCGGGCGGCATCGGCAAGGATCAATCGACGGCATTCGAGCGCAACGAAGCGGCGTGGCCGCTCGCGCTGCGTTTCACCGGCAAGGGCGGCGAATATCTGGCCGACGTCCATGTGCGGATTGTCGACGGCAAGGGCACCGAGCTGCTGGCGACGGACGCGCGCGGCCCGTACATGCTCGTGAAGCTGCCGCCCGGGCGCTACACCGTGCATGCGTCGTACCAGGGAAGCGACGAATCGCGCGCGGTCACGGTCGGCGCGAAGGGCGGCGCGAAGGCCGCGTTCCAGTGGAGTGCGCAGTAGCGCATCGCGCGGGCGCGGCCAGGCCGCGCAATCGGATGCGGTTTCGCCCATAATGAGAGCCACGGCACCTGTGCCGTGGCTTTTTCGTTTCCTGCGCCCGGCCTGCCCGCCGGGGCCGCCGACCGGAGGAGAAACGATGTCCGACGCTGCCGACCCTCGCCTCGAAATCGTGCCGAACCGCCATCGCGTGCGCGTGATCCATCGCGGCATCACGTATGCCGATTCGCACGGTGCGCTGACCGTGCGGGAGACGGGCCTGCCGGACATCCATTACCTGCCGCGCGGCGACGTCAACATGCACCGGCTCGTGAAGTCGAGCGTCACGTCGGTTTGTCCGCTGAGGGGCCGTGCCGTGTATTTCAACCTGCAGACCGAAGACGGCGTGATCGAGAACGCCGCATGGAGTTACGAGGAACCTGGGGAGACGGCGTTCGCGCTCGCGCACTACGTCGCCTTCGACGTCGCGCGGGTCGACAGTCTCATCGAGACGTCCTGATGCGGCGCGCGTTCATCGGGGAGGCATCATGGAACTGAACGACGCGTTACGCGTGCCGCTCGCGCCGGCCGTCGTGCGGGAAGCATTCGAGGACCTCGCCTTGCTGCGGGCGAGCTTCGACCATTGCGAATCGTTCGTGGAGCACCCGCACGGCGAATTCGCGCTGACCATCACGGTGCCGCTCGGGCCGCTGCGTGCGCGCTACGACGTGCGTGCGCATTCGGCGAGCGAGCAGGGCGACGCGGAAGGCCAGCCGCGCCGCCTGCTGAACTTCAAGGCGCGGGCCGACGGCCTCGGCGCGCTGCGCGGGCAGGTCGAGCTGGTGCTGAGGGCGGACGATGACGACGCGGCCGCGACGCGCATCGAATACGTGGTGTGGGCGACCGCGAGCGGGCCGCTCGCCGAACTGCCGGCACGGCAGATCGAGAATGCGCTGCATGAGTGGACCGACGATTTCTTCCGCGAATTCTGCGCGGTCGTGCAGGCGAAGCACGGTCTCGTGCCGAATCGCGCGCGTTCGAGCCCGCACCGTCGCCAGCATGTGTTTCTGCGGCCCGCGTCGCTGCTGGCCGCGGCGAAGCGCCCGCTGCCGCCGCACCTCGGCGGTGCGCTGAGCGGCCGCGTCGCGAGCGCCGTGCATCATCGCGAATCCGGGCCGCTGCCCGTCTGGGCGTGGGCGGCGATCGTCGTGTTCGTCGCGCTGCTGCTGTACGCGGCGCGCTGGATCAACGGCGCCTGAGCGGCTCGTCGGCGTGCCCGGGCGTCACCCGGCCGCGCACCGGCGACGCGACGGCCATCAGCCCCGCGCGTCGGCCCCGGCGCCGCGAAATTCCCTCCGATACGCCGATGGCGACGTGCCGAGCGCTCCCGCGAAATGCTGGCGCAGCGACACGCTCGAGCCGTAGCCGGCCGCCTGCGCGATCGCATCGATCGAATGCCCGGTGGTTTCCAGCAGATGCTGCGCGCGCGCGAGCCGCTCGGCCTGCAGCCACGCGGTGACGGTCGTGCCGGTCGCCTGGCGGAAGTGGCGCGTGAACGTGCGCCGGCTCATCAGCACGCGCTGGGCGAGCGAATCCACGCTGTGCGCGATGTCGAGATGCGCGCGTACCCAGTCGAGCAGGCCGGCGAGCCGCTCGTCGCGCGGATGCGCGGCAACCGGCTGCGGTACGTATTGCGCCTGTCCGCCCTGGCGGTGCGGCGGAATCACGAGACGGCGCGCGATCTGGTTCGCGGCGTCCGAGCCGAAGCGCCGGCGCACGACGTGCAGGCAGCAGTCGAGCCCGGCGGCCGTGCCGGCCGACGTCATCAGGTTGCCGTCGTCGACGTACAGCACGTCGGGATCGAGGTTCACGCGCGGAAAGCGCTGCGCGAAGTCGTCGGCCCACGCCCAGTGCGTCGTGGCCGGGCGCCCGTCGAGCAGCCCGGCCGCCGCGAGCACGTACGCGCCGAGGCACAGGCCGACGACCTGCGCGCCGCGCGCGGCGGCCGCGCGTACGGCATCGACCAGCACGTCGGGCGGTGCTTCGTCGGGATCGCGCCATGACGGCACGATGACGATGTCCGCGTCGTCGAGCGCATCGAGCCCGTAAGGCGCGGTGATCGTGAAGCCGCCCGTCGTCGACAGCGGGCCGCGCTCGGCCGAGCACACGCGAAACTCGAACACCGGCATCGCGGCCACATCGCGTTCCTTGCCGAACACGACGGACGGCACCGACAGGTGAAACGGACTGATGCCGTCGTACGCGATCACGGCGACGACGGTCGGGACAGCGGCAACGGACGACGCAGCGGCGCGCATGATGGGCTCCCGAATGGCGATGGCCCGATTCTATCGAAGAATGGCTATCGGGCCACTGTCCGTCCGCGCGGCGAGATCCGACAATGCATCGCATCGCGCTGCTGGCCGCCCCGTTCCGGAGCGGGGCGGCGCTGCCGAAACCGGAGCCTGCCATGTCGAATGCCAAATTGCCTTCTGCTTCCCGCCGTGCGCTGATCGTGATCGATGTCCAGAACGAATATGTGACGGGCAACCTGCCGATCGAATATCCGCCCGTCGACGTGTCGCTGGCGAACATCGGTCGCGCGATCGATGCCGCGCATGCGGCCGGCGTGCCCGTGATCGTCGTCCAGCACGTCGCGCCGGCCGGTGCGCCGATCTTTGCGCCGGGCACGGACGGTGTCGCGCTGCATCCGGTCGTCGCCGACCGGCCGTATGCGCACCTGATCGTAAAGGCGCAGGCCAGTTCGTTCGCCGGCACCGATCTCGCCGCATGGCTCGACGCGCACGGCATCGACACGCTCACGGTCGCCGGCTACATGACGCACAACTGCAACGCGTCGACCGTCTATCACGCGGCGCATGCGGGGCTCGCCGTCGAGTATCTGGCGGACGCGACGGGCGCGTTGCCGTACGAGAACGAAGCGGGTGCGGTGAGTGCCGAAGAGATTCACCGCGCGTACACGGTGGTGTTTCAGTCGAATTTCGCGGCCGTGATGTCGACCGATGCGTGGATCGCGGGACTCGGCGGCGCGGCGATGCCGGCGCGCGACTCGGTGGCCGCGTCGAACCGGCGAGCCCGCGCGCAACGCGCGAAGGCGGCCTGAAAGAACCGGGGGTAACAGGGGAACCGGGTGCGTCGGGGCAAGCGCGGCGCTGCCGTCCGCGCGTGGCCTCATCGGCCGACCGGCGATGGCCCGGCGCGCGGTATGCGCCGGCGCAGCGGCCGTTGGTCAGTCGCCCGTCTTCAGCATCGCCGGGCTGTAGCGCATCATGTCGAAGCAGCCGTCGACGAGCTGTTCCGCGTGCTGCTCGGCGTCGATCTCGTCGGGCAGCATCAGCATGTCGCGCACGAAACCGCTGACGAGCGTGTGCAGCATCAGCGTCGCGCGCCATGTGTCGAGCCGCTCGGGCAGCAGCTTGAGCCGCACGGCACCCGCGAGATCGGCATCGATCGCATGCAGCGCCTCGCTCATCCCCGCGCGATTGCGCTGCAGCAGCGGCTCCATGTCCGCGACGTACTCGCACTTCATGAACAGGATGCTGAACACGCGCCGCAACTGCGAGTCGCGCTGCACGCCGAGCAGGCACCAGATCACGATCTTGCGGATCTTCTCCAGCGGATTGCCGCCGGGCGCGTCGAGCGGCATCCGCTTGAGCTCGTCGATCGGCAGGAACACGCGATCGAACATCGCGTCGAACAGCTCGCTCTTGTTCGCGAAATGCCAGTAGATCGCGCCGCGCGTCACGCCGGCGTGCTGGGCGATGTCCGCGAGCGACGTGTGCGACACGCCCTTCTCGAAGAACACGTGCTCGGCGGCGTCGAGAATGCGGTTGCGCGTCTCGAGCGCCTCCTCCTTGGTGCGTCTGACCATGTGCAGGCCTGAATGAATCTGTCGTGGATGAATATAGGGTCCGTAACCCTCGTCGCCGACGTGCGGACGGGCTATGCTTGCGACTGGAAATAATTCGTAAGACTTGGCGGTCGGCGATGGGCGGGCGGGCTTTTTACATACATTCGTGAATGTATATACAATACCACCCTACGATCGAATGACCAAAGTGGCAATCAGTTAATATCCCACTCTGCTGATTCCCGCCAAAGTACCAGTCCGCAGTTCGCGGCATCTCGTCGGCATGGAGGTCTCGTGCCGACTTGCTGTATCCAGCAGTCCAGTAATTCAGGTGTTCGATCTGCGCCGCGAGGCGCATCCGTGTTGCGCTCCCGTCGGGTGCTGCACTTATTCCATTGGTTACACACAGAGGTCGCTCCATGCGCGTCGAACGGGTTCCATACCGCTTGATCACTGTCGCGGCAGCCGCGGTTTTCCTGGCTGCATGCGGAAAAAAAGAATCGGCACCTCCGCCGCAAACGCCGGAAGTCGGCGTCGTCACCGTCCAGCCGCAAGCCGTTCCGGTCTTCAGCGAGCTGCCGGGGCGCACCAGCGCATTCCTGGTCGCGCAGGTCCGCGCACGGGTCGACGGCATCGTGCTGCGCCGTGAATTCACCGAAGGCACCGACGTCAAGGCTGGCCAGCGTCTGTACAAGATCGATCCGGCGCCGTACATCGCGGCATTGAACAGCGCGAAGGCGACGCTCGCGAAGGCGCAGGCGAACCTCGCCACGCAGAACGCGCTCGTCGCGCGCTACAAGGTGCTCGTGGCCGCGAACGCGGTCAGCAAGCAGGACTACGACAACGCGGTGGCCGCCCAGGGGCAGGCCGCGGCGGACGTCGCGGCCGGCAAGGCGGCGGTCGACACCGCGCAGATCAACCTCGGCTACACGGACGTGGTCTCGCCGATCACGGGCCGCGTCGGCATTTCGCAAGTGACGCCGGGCGCTTACGTGCAGGCGAGCCAGGCGACGCTGATGTCGACGGTGCAGCAGCTCGACCCCGTGTACGTGGACCTCACGCAATCGAGCCTCGAGGGGCTGAAGCTGCGCCAGGACGTGCAGAGCGGCCGTCTGAAGACGAGCGGCCCGGGCGCGGCGAAGGTGTCGCTGATCCTCGAGGACGGCAAGACCTATTCGGAAGCCGGCAAGCTGCAGTTCTCCGACGTGACGGTCGACCAGGCAACCGGCTCGGTGACGATCCGCGCGGTCTTCCCGAACCCGGGCCGTGTGCTGCTGCCGGGGATGTTCGTGCGCGCGCGGATCGAGGAAGGCGTGAACGAGAACGCGTTCCTCGTGCCGCAGATCGGCGTCACGCATGACCAGAAGGGCCAGGCGATCGCGATGGTGGTGAACGCGAACAACAAGGTCGAGCCGCGTCCGCTGAAGACGGCGGGCATGCGCGGTCAGGACTGGATCGTCGAAGGCGGTCTGCAGGCGGGCGACCACGTGATCGTGCAGGGCGGCGAGAAGGTGCGTCCGGGCGCGACCGTGAAGTCGGTGGAGGCACAACTCGCACCGGCGCCCGGTGCCGCATCGGGTGCCGCCGCTGCCACCGCCGCACCGGCTGCCGCCGGTTCCGGCGCCGCCGCCGCGTCCGGTGCCGCTGCATCGGGCGCCGCGCCGGCGAGTGCCGCCGCTGCTTCGAGCGCGCAATAACAGGGAGCCTGTTTCATGGCAAAGTTTTTTATCGATCGCCCGATCTTCGCGTGGGTGATCGCCATCATCCTGATGCTGGCCGGGGTCGCGGCGATCTTCACGCTGCCGATCGCGCAGTATCCGACGATCGCGCCGCCATCGATCCAGATCACCGCGAACTACCCGGGCGCTTCCGCGAAGACGGTGGAAGACACGGTGACGCAGGTGATCGAGCAGCAGATGAGCGGTCTCGACAACTTCCTGTACATGTCGTCGACCAGTGACGACTCGGGCAACGCGACGATCACGCTGACGTTCGCGCCGGGCACCAACGCCGACATCGCGCAGGTCCAGGTGCAGAACAAGCTGTCGCTCGCGACGCCGGTTCTGCCGCAGGTCGTGCAGCAGCTCGGTCTGTCGGTGACGAAGTCGAGCAGCAGCTTCCTGCTGGTGCTCGCCTTCAACTCCGAAGACGGCAGCATGAACAAGTACGACCTCGCGAACTTCGTGGCGTCGCACGTGAAGGATCCGATCAGCCGGCTGAACGGCGTCGGTACCGTCACGCTGTTCGGTTCGCAGTACGCGATGCGGATCTGGCTCGACCCGACCCGCCTGACGAACTACGGCCTCACGCCGGTCGACGTGAGCTCGGCGATCACCGCGCAGAACGTGCAGATCGCGGGCGGCCAGATCGGCGGCACGCCGGCCAAGCCGGGCACCGTGCTGCAGGCGACGATCACCGAATCGACGCTGCTGCAGACGCCCGAGCAGTTCGGCAACATCCTGCTGAAGGTCAACCAGGACGGCTCGCAGGTTCGCCTGAAGGACGTCGCGCAGATCGGCCTCGGCGGCGAAAACTACAACTTCGACACGAAGTACAACGGTCAGCCGACCGCGGCACTCGGTATCCAGCTCGCGACCAACGCGAACGCGCTCGCGACCGCGAAGGCCGTGCGCGCGAAGATCGACGAGCTCGCACCGTTCTTCCCGCACGGCCTCGTCGTGAAGTATCCGTACGACACGACGCCGTTCGTGAAGCTGTCGATCGAGGAAGTGGTCAAGACGCTGCTCGAAGGTATCGTGCTCGTGTTCCTCGTGATGTATCTGTTCCTGCAGAACCTGCGGGCGACGATCATCCCGACGATCGCGGTGCCGGTGGTGCTGCTCGGCACGTTCGCGATCATGTCGCTCGTGGGCTTCTCGATCAACACGCTGTCGATGTTCGGCCTCGTGCTCGCAATCGGCCTGCTGGTCGACGATGCGATCGTGGTGGTCGAGAACGTCGAACGCGTGATGGCGGAAGAGGGCCTGTCGCCGAAGGAGGCGACGCGCAAGGCGATGGGCCAGATCACCGGCGCACTCGTCGGCGTGGCGCTCGTGCTGTCGGCGGTGTTCGTGCCGGTCGCGTTCTCCGGCGGTTCGGTCGGCGCGATCTATCGTCAGTTCTCGCTGACGATCGTGTCGGCGATGGTGCTGTCGGTGCTGGTCGCGTTGATTCTGACGCCCGCACTGTGCGCGACGATCCTCAAGCCGATCCCGCAAGGCCATCACGAAGAGAAGAAGGGCTTCTTCGGCTGGTTCAACCGCACGTTCAACAACAGCCGCGACAAGTACCACGTCGGCGTGCACCACGTGATCAAGCGCTCGGGCCGCTGGCTCATCATCTATCTCGTCGTGATCGTCGCGGTCGGGCTGCTGTTCGTGCGCCTGCCGAAGTCGTTCCTGCCGGATGAAGACCAGGGCCTGATGTTCGTGATCGTGCAGACGCCGTCGGGCTCGACGCAGGAAACGACCGCGAAGACGCTCGCGAACATCTCCGACTACCTGCTGACGGACGAGAAGGAAATCGTCGAATCGGCGTTCACGGTCAACGGCTTCAGCTTCGCGGGCCGCGGCCAGAACTCCGGTCTCGTGTTCGTGAAGCTGAAGGACTATTCGCAGCGTCAGCATGCGAACCAGAAGGTCCAGGCGCTGATCGGGCGGATGTTCGGTCGCTACGCGGGCTACAAGGACGCCGTCGTGATCCCGTTCAACCCGCCGTCGATTCCCGAACTCGGTACGGCCGCGGGCTTCGACTTCGAGCTGACGGACAACGCCGGTCTCGGCCACGACGCGCTGATGGCCGCGCGTAACCAGTTGCTCGGGATGGCCGCGAAGGATCCGACGCTGCAGGGCGTGCGCCCGAACGGCCTGAACGATACGCCGCAGTACAAGGTCGACATCGACCGCGAGAAGGCGAATGCGCTCGGCGTGACGGCGGATGCGATCGACCAGACGTTCTCGATCGCGTGGGCGTCGAAGTACGTGAACAACTTCCTCGACACCGACGGCCGGATCAAGAAGGTGTACGTGCAGGCCGACGCGCCGTTCCGGATGACGCCGGAGGACATGAACATCTGGTACGTGCGCAACGGCTCGGGCGGGATGGTGCCGTTCAGCGCGTTCGCGACCGGTCACTGGACGTACGGTTCGCCGAAGCTCGAGCGCTACAACGGCGTGTCGGCGATGGAAATCCAGGGTCAGGCCGCGCCGGGCAAGTCGACCGGCCAGGCGATGACGGCGATGGAAGGGCTCGCGAAGAAGCTGCCGGTCGGTATCGGCTATTCGTGGACGGGCCTGTCGTTCCAGGAAATCCAGTCCGGTTCGCAGGCGCCGATCCTCTATGCGATCTCGATCCTCGTCGTGTTCCTGTGTCTCGCGGCGCTGTATGAAAGCTGGTCGATCCCGTTCTCGGTGATCATGGTGGTGCCGCTCGGCGTGATCGGCGCACTGCTCGCGGCGACGATGCGCGGCCTCGAGAACGACGTGTTCTTCCAGGTCGGCCTGCTGACCACCGTGGGCTTGTCCGCGAAGAACGCGATCCTGATCGTGGAGTTCGCGCGCGAACTGCAGATGACGGAGAAGATGGGCCCGATCGAGGCCGCGCTGGAAGCGGCGCGCCTGCGGCTGCGTCCGATCCTGATGACGTCGCTCGCGTTCATTCTCGGCGTGATGCCGCTCGCGATCAGCAACGGCGCGGGTTCGGCGAGCCAGCACGCAATCGGTACGGGCGTGATCGGCGGGATGATCACGGCGACGTTCCTCGCGATCTTCATGATCCCGATGTTCTTCGTGAAGATCCGCGCGATCTTCAGCGGCGAGAAGGAAGACGTCGACGAGGCGCTGCGCCTGGCTCAGGAGCACTCGCACCACGAAGAGAAGCCGGGCAACGGCGACGAAGGCAACAAGGGACAGTGATGATGCAAAAACACGCTTTGACTGCAATCGCGGTCGCGCTCCTTGCCACGGGCTGCACGCTGGCGCCGCATTACACGCGGCCCGATGCGCCCGTCGCGCAGGCGTACCCGGCCGGCGGCGTCTATGCGACGCAGCCGGGCGCTGCCGGCGCGCGCAGCGCGAACGGCCAGGCGGCGACCGCCATCGGCTGGCGCGAATTCTTCGTCGATCCGCGCCTGCAGCGGCTGATCGAGATCGCGCTGAAGAACAACCGCGACCTGCGCGTGTCGGTGCTGAACATCGAGGCGGCGCGCGCGCAGTACCAGATCACGCGCGCGGGCCTGTTCCCGACGCTCGACGGCACGGGCACGGGCAACATCCAGCGCGTGCCGCAGGGCCTGTCGCAGACCGGTGCGCCGTATATCTCGCGCGCCTACAACGTCGGCGTTTCGGCGTCGTGGGAACTCGACCTGTTCGGTCGCGTGCAGAGCCTGAAGGACCAGGCGCTCGCGCAATACCTGTCGACGTCGTATGCGCGGCAGGCTGCCGAGATCTCGCTCGTGTCGCAGGTCGCGGACCAGTACCTGACGCTGCTGTCCACCGACGACCTGCTGAAGGTCACGGAGAACACGCTGAAGACGGCACAGGCGTCGTACGACCTGACGAAGCTGCAGTTCGACAACGGCACGGGCTCCGAGCTCGAGCTGCGTCAGGCGCAGACGGTCGTCGAGACGGCGCTCGCGAACCAGCAGGCTCAGGCGCGTGCGCGTGCGCAGGCACTGAACGCGCTGGTGCTGCTGATCGGCGAGCCGCTGCCGGACGACCTGCCGCCCGGCATGCCGCTCGATGCGCAGAACCTGCTGACGGACGTGCCGGCCGGTCTGCCGTCGGACCTGCTGACGCGTCGGCCGGACGTGATGCAGGCCGAGCAGACGCTGCTGGCCGCGAACGCGAACATCGGCGCGGCACGCGCGGCGTTCTTCCCGCGTATCTCGCTGACGGGCGCGTTCGGCACCGGCAGCCCGACGCTCGGCGGGCTGTTCAAGGCCGGCACGGCGGCGTGGTCGTTCGCGCCGCAGATCACGATGCCGATCTTCGAAGGCGGGCAGAACATCGCGAACCTGAATCTCGCGAACGTGCAGAAGCGCATCGAGATCGCCAACTACGAGAAGGCGATCCAGTCGGCGTTCCGCGAAGTGTCGGACGGGCTGGCTGCACGCGGCACGTACGACCAGCAGATCGCCGCGCTCGAGCGCAACGAGCACGCGCAGCAGCGTCGCTTCGACCTGTCGGACCTGCGCTACAAGAACGGCGTCGACAGCTACCTGTCGGTGCTGACCGCGCAAACCGATCTGTACTCGGCGCAGCAATCGCTGATCAGCGCGCGCCTGGCGCGCTGGACGAACCTGGTCACGCTGTACCGCGCACTGGGCGGCGGCTGGATCCAGCGTGCAGGGGAGACGCCGCGCGCGCCGGACGAAACGGCCGACTACGACAAGGCGGCCGCGCCGGCACCGGCGTCGGCAGCAGCGACGAACGGGTAAGCACGAAGATGGGCAGGCGCGGGCGACCGCGCCGGTCCGTCGAGGTCGCGGTACCCGCGATACGACAACGCCACGGACGAAAGTCCGTGGCGTTTTTTTGCGCCGGTTCGATTGGCAGCGCCCCGCGGATCGTCATCACCGGGCGTCGGCGCGATCGTCGCCCGATCGCTTGCCACGAAGCAAAACGCCACGGCAAGCCGTGGCGTCTTTCTTCTACCTGCGACCTTGTTGCGCCGCACGCCGGCGCATCCGGCGCGGATCGGTCAATGATGCACGTCGGCCGGGCGTCCGTCGAAGTCGTGCCCCGCGCGGCGGATTTCGCAACGCGCGTCCTTCTCGCCCTTCACGCCGTTGAACACGATGTTCAGGATCACCGAGGTGGCCGACGCGAGCAGGATGCCGCTGTGCAGGATCGGGGCGAGCGCGGGCGGCAGCTTCGAGAAGAAGTGCGGCGACACGACCGGCACGAGGCCCATCCCGACGCTGACGGCGACGATGAACAGGTTGTGCGAGTTGTTCACGAAGTCGACCTTCGACAGCACCTTGATGCCGTTCGCGGCCACCATCCCGAACATCACGATGCCCGCGCCGCCGAGCACGAACGGCGGCACCGATGCGACGACTTGCGCCATCTTGGGGAACAGGCCGAGCAGCACGAGGATCACGCCGCCCGTCGCGCAGACGAACCGGCTCTTCACGCCCGTCACGCCGATCAGGCCGACGTTCTGCGAGAACGACGTATGCGGGAACGAGTTGAAGATGCCGCCGATCAGCGTGCCGAGGCCGTCGACGCGCAGGCCGCGCACGAGGCGCTCCTGGTTGACGGGACGATCGACCATGTCGCCGACCGCGAGGAACATGCCGGTCGATTCGATGAACGTGACGAACATCACGGTGACCATCGTCGCGATAGACAGCGGGTCGAAGTGCGGCAGGCCGAAGTGGAACGGCATCACGAAGCCGACCCAGGGTGCGTGCGCGACGCCGTCGGTATTGACGCGGCCGATCGCGAACGCGATCACGAAGCCGGCGACGATGCCGAGCAGCACCGAGATGTTCGCGATGAAGCCGCGCCCGTACTTGTTGATCAGCAGGATCAGCGTGAGCACGAGCAGCGACAGGCCGAGATAGACGGGGCTGCCGTATTCCGGATTGCCGACGCCGCCCGCTGCCCAGTTGATCCCGACTTCCATCAGCGACAGCCCGATCACCGCGATCACGGTGCCGACGACGACCGGCGGGAAGAACCGCAACAGCTTGCCGATCATCGGCGCGAGCACGATGCCGATGATGCCGGCCGCGATGGTCGAGCCGAAGATGTCGAGAATGCCGAGGCCGGGGTTGGTGCCGATCGCGATCATCGGGCCGACGGCCGCGAACGTGCAGCCCATGATCACGGGCAGGCGGATGCCGAAGATCCACAGGCCGAGCGTCTGGATCAGCGTGGCGATGCCGCACGAAAACAGATCGGCGCTGATCAGGAACGCGATCTGGTCTTTCGGCAGCTTCAGCGCGCCGCCGACGATAAGCGGCACGGCGACGGCGCCGGCGTACATGACGAGGACGTGCTGCAGACCAAGCGTTACAAGCTTGCCGGTCGGCAACACCTCATCGCACGGATGGACCGTGTTCGATTGCATCTGTCTCACTCCATGATCTTGTTTTCGAGGTGATACGAAGTTATGCGGAATGCAAACTCGCAACAAGAGCGCTGGGTTCTATTCCGTTCTTTGCTGGTTCGATATGCCATTTCGGCATGAAGCAGGGTGTCGATCATCGGGAAACGCCGCTGGAGTGAGGTTTCCCGGTTTTATAGCCCTCCAAAATAGTGCGGGCCCCCATGTCAAATATCGGCGGCTTTATGGTGTGTATCGCGCGCTCGGCATAGTGGAAAAAACGACCGAAGGAAAATCGCGCCGGGTTAACCCGCTGGCGGCCGTTTTGGCGCGCAGCGTGCGGCCAGGGGGCACCGGTTGCGCGCAGCCGTGTTTTCGCGCCGCCGCGGCGTGAAAAGCGCCGCGCAAATCGGGCCGCATCTCGCGATCCCGCTATCATCGATATCCGTTCACTCGAATACGCCAAACCGTCATGCGCCTGCTCGGAATCGACCTCGGTACCGGCTCCGTCAAACTCGTCACGCTCGATGCCGATGGCGTCGAACGCTCGGTTGCGAGCGAACCTTATGCATTGTCGTCGCCGCAGCCCGGCTGGGCGGAAATCGCCCCCGACGTATGGTGGCAAGCGCTCGTGCGTGCCGCGGCGCGGCTGCCGGCCGGCGAGCGCGCGCAGGTCGCGGCGATCGGCTTCTCCGGCCAGATGCATGGCGTCGTGCTGATCGACGCGGCCGGGCAGCCGGTGCGGCCCGCGCTGTTGTGGCCCGACACGCGCGCGGTGCGTGAAGCGGACGCGGCCGACTGGCCGATGGCGCCGAATCCGGTCGCGCCCGGCATGGCGGGCCCGCTGTTGCGCTGGCTGGCCGCACACGAGCCGCAGGCGTTGACGCGCGCCCGCTGGGCTGTGCAGCCGAAGGACTGGCTGCGCGTCGCGCTGGGCGGCGAGGTCGCGGCCGATCCGAGCGACGCCTGCGCGACGACGCTCGCGACGCCGGACGGTGCGTGGGATACGGCGCTGATCGCTGCGCTGGGCTTGCCCGTCGACCGGTTCGCCCCGCTGCGGGCGTCGGGCGCCCGCTGCGGCGTGCTCGATGCGAAGGCAGCGGCGGCACTCGGGTTGCCGGCCGGCGTGCCGCTCGCGACGGGCGCGGCCGATACCGCGTGCGCGGCGCTCGGCAGCGGGCTCGTCGCGGCCGGCGATGCGCTGTTGACCACCGGCAGCGGCGGCCAGATCGTCGTGCTCGCGGACGTATTGCCGCCCGCACGGCACGGGCTGCATCGTTACCGCACGGCGGCGGGCGGCGGCTATTACACGATGGCCGCGATGCAGAACGTCGGCCTCGCACTCGAAGCCGTGCGCGGCTGGCTCGGCTATCCGGGGTGGCCGGATGCGTACGACGATGCGTTCGCGCGGCCGGCGTCGGAGCGGCTCTGCTTCCTGCCGTACCTGACGGGCGAGCGTTCGCCGTGGATGAATCCGGACGCACGCGGAGGGTGGCTCGGTCTCGGGCTCGGCGACACGCGCGGCGCGATGATGCGCGCCGCGTTCGAGGGCGTCGCATTCGCGTTGCGCGCGGGGCTCGACGCGATCCGCGATGCGAACCGGGCCGATCCGGTGACGACGCTGCGCCTCGCCGGTGGCGGCTCGGTGGATCCGCGCTGGCGCCAGTTGCTCGCGGATGCGCTCGGCGCGTCGCTCGACGCGGTCGATTGCCCGAACGCCGCGACGCGCGGCGCCGCGTTGCTCGCGGGCGTCGCGATCGGACACTGGCGCGAAGATGCGCTGCACACGCTGGCGCCAGCCGCGTCGCCGGTGGCCGCGCCGCACGACGACGGCGCGTTGGACGCACGCCATGCGCGTTTCGTCGATCTGTATGCGCGAACGGATGCGTGGTTCACGGCCGGCGTTTAAACTCGGGCCCTTGTCCGGTCGCGACAGCGGTGACGCATCGCGGCAAGCCGGCGGCTGTTTCCCGCACGCGACGGGCGGCGGGATGGTGAATCATGACGGGCACGCTTCGGTATCGCCGTGCCGTATCGCGCGGGGTCGGCCCGACCCGCACGCGCGGCTGCTTGCGACGCTCCACGGCGACGCCGACCGATGAACACGGGCGAATCGATTCGCCCGATCGTGCTGTATCGAACGGAAGGGAACCCATGCTCGAACTCGTTTCTTCGCATGCTTGCCACGGTGGCGAGCAACGCTTCTATCGCCACGATTCGAAGGCGATCGGCCTGTCGATGAAGTTCTCGGTGTACCTGCCGCCGCAGGCCGCGCATGGCCGCGTGCCGGCGCTGTTCTATCTCGCGGGGCTCACGTGCACCGAGGAGACGTTCGCGATCAAGGGCGGCGCGCAGCAATACGCGGCGCAGCACGGCCTCGCGCTCGTGATGCCCGATACGAGCCCGCGCGGCGCGGGCGTGCCGGGTGAGACCGATGCGTGGGATTTCGGCGTCGGCGCGGGCTTCTACGTCGACGCGACGCAAGCGCCGTGGTCCGCGCATTACCGGATGGAGTCGTACGTGACGGGCGAGCTGCGCGAGCTCGTCGCGGCCGAACTGCCGATCGACGGTGCGCGGCTCGGGATCTTCGGCCACTCGATGGGCGGGCACGGCGCGCTGACGCTCGCGCTGCGCCACCCCGACCTGTACCGGTCAGTGTCGGCGTTCGCGCCGATTGCCGCGCCGACGCGTTGCCCGTGGGGCGAGAAGGCGTTCTCGGGCTACCTCGGCGACGATCGCGAAGCGTGGAAGCAGCATGACGCAAGCGAACTCGTCGCGCGCGCGGATGCGCCGAAGTTCGCGGACGGCATCCTCGTCGACCAGGGCCTCGCCGACCAGTTTCTTGCGAACCAACTGAACCCGGACGTGTTCGAAGCCGCGTGCGCGAAGGCCGGTCAGCCGCTGACGCTGCGCCGCCATGCGAGTTACGACCACGGGTACTACTTCATCTCGACGTTCATCGCCGATCACATCGCGCATCATGCGCGGGTGTTGTCGCGTTAGTGCGGCAAGCCGGCCGCGCCATCCTGCGTCAGCGGGTGGCGTGGCGCTTCCGGTTTCGCAGCATGCGCAACGCGAGCCATGTCGCCGGTATCACGATTGCAAGCGCCATCAGCCGGTGCGCGACGATGACGAGATCATCGCCGGCCTCGCCGTCCCGGAAGCCGGGAACGTGAGTGAAGAGCCAAGCCCACGCGTGCTCGGGAATCGGGAGTGCGAATGATTCGTGAGTAAGGCACAGCCTCGCGAGCGACACGGATGCCACGAGCACCCATGCGATGACTGCGGCTCGGTACGCGACTCGCTTCATTTGACGGCAATCGTGCCGTATGCCTGCACGGAGGAACCGGGGATCGGAACCGGCTTCTGCGTGATCAGCAAGTCTCTCGACCGACCGACGATCACGTGCGTCGCCGCAACAGGCTCATGCCATACACGAACGCCGACAGCGCGGTAATCCAGAAGCTCGTCGGCCAGTCGGTGTGATACGCGAGCGCGATGCCGGCCCACGCTTCGAACAGCGCGAACAGCGCGGCGAGCAGCACGCCGGTCGACAGCCGCGTCGATACGTTCTGCGCGGCCGCGGCCGGCCCGACCAGCAGCGTGAACACGAGCAGCACGCCGACGATCTGCGTCGCCGCGGCCACCGCCAGCGCGCACACCGCGAGGAACAGCATCGACACGGTGCGCAGCGACACGCCCTTGGCTTCGGCCAGTTCGGGCTGCAGCGACGCGAACAGCAGCGGACGCGCGATCAGCGCGAGCGCGACGAGGCTCACCACGCCGATGCCGGCCAGCACCGCGAGCGTGTCGTGGCTGACCGCGAGTACGTTGCCGAACAGCAGAGCCGTGACCTGCGTCGCGAACGACGTGAAGAAGTGCAGGAACAGCAGGCCGAAACCGAGCGCGCCCGACAGGATCACGCCGATCGCGACGTCACGGCCCGCGAGCCGCTCGCCGAGCGCGCCCATGCCGATCCCGGCCGCCAGCGTGAAACCGACCATCCCCCAGATCGGCGACATGCCGAGCAGCACCGCGCCCGTCGCGCCGGTGAAGCCGACGTGCGACAGCGCGTGGCCGGCGAAGGTTTGTCCGCGCAGCACCAGGAAGTAGCCGACGATGCCCGCGAGCACCGCGACGATCCCTGACGCGGCGAACGCGTTGATCATGAAGTCGTATTCAAACATCGTGCGAATGCCCGGAATGAGCGTGTCCGTGGTGGTGATGGCCGTGGCCGCCGCCACCGCCGTGCGCGTGGCCGTCGTCGTCCTCGTGTTCGTGATCGTGCTTTTCGATTTCGACGTCGCCCGACATCACGAAGATCTTGCCGTTCACGCGCATCACGTCGATGGGCGAGCCGTAGAGCCGCGACAGCACGGGCTTGGTGATCACCTCGTCGACGGTGCCGAGCGCCGCGACGCCGTTGCCGAGATACAGCACGCGATCGAGCGCGTTCAGCAGCGGATTCAGTTCGTGCGCGGAAAACAGCACGGTGATGCCGAGCTCGCGCTGCACGTTGCGCACGAGTTCGACGACGCCGCGCTGGTGGTTCGGGTCGAGGCTGATCAGCGGCTCGTCGAGCAGCAGCAGCTTCGGGCTGCCGAGCAGGCACTGCGCGAGCAGCAGTCGCTGCCGCTCGCCACCCGACAGCTCCGACAACGGCCGGCGCGCGAGCGTCGCGCCGCCGACGAGATCGAGCACGCGATCGACGTCGCGCCGCGTCGCGGCGTTCGTGTGCGGCAGCCCCCAGCGATGGCCGTCGGCGGCCATCGCGACGAAGTCGTAACCGCGCATCCGGCGATTCGCGAGCCCGCTCCTGATTTGTGGCATGTAGCCGATCGACGCGTTGCCGCGCACGACCGGCATGCCGCCGACCGACAGTGTGCCGCCCGTGACGGGCACGAGGCCGAGCACCGCGCGCATCAGCGTCGTCTTGCCGGCGCCGTTCGGCCCGAGCACGCCGACGAATTCGCCCGGTTCGATCGAGAAACTCACATCGCGCAGGATCGTGCGTCCGCCCAGTTCGAGCGTGACGCCATCGAGTGCGAGTGCGTGGGGAGTGGCGGTCATGTCGTTGCGCGGGTCATTTCTTGCTGGCGGAAAGCGCGGCCGCGAGCGCATCGAGCTGACCGGCCATCCATTGCTGGAAGGTCTTGCCGGCCGGCTGCGTCTCGGTGACGCTCACGCTCGGCACGCCGCCTTCGCGCGCGATCTTCAGCAGGCGCTTGGTCATCGGCGCTTCGGCCTGGCTGTTGTAGATCAGCACGCGCACCTGCTTCTTGCGCAGGTCGTTCTCGAACGCGGCGACGTCCTGCGCGCTGGCTTCGGTGTCGTTCATCGTCGCGAGCTGGAAGCGCTGATTGCGCATGTCGAGGCCGATCGCGTCGGACATGTAGCCGAACACCGGCTCGGTGGCCGTCACCGGCACGCCCTTGTATTGCGCGCGCAACGCGGCGACCTTGTCGTCGATGGGCTTCAGCGACGCGACGAACTTCTGCAGGTTCGCATCGTAGTCGGCCTTGTTCGCCGGGTCGGCGCGGCCGAGCTCGGCCGCGATCGCGCGCGCGGCGGCCGGCATGGTGGCCGGGTCGTACCACAGGTGCGGGTTGTCGCCGGCCTTCTTGCCGACGAGATCCGCAACGACGATCGTCGCGCGCTTCGCCTGCTTCGATGCGCCGAGCAGCTTGACCATCCACGGATCGTAGTCCGCGCCGTTGTAGATCACGACCTGCGCGTGCTGCAGCGCGCGCGCCGTCTTCGGGCTCGCCTCGAACAGGTGCGGATCCTGGTCGGGATTGCTGAGGATGCTGGTCACCGCGACGTGGCGGCCGCCGATCTGCGACACGACGTCGCCATAGAAATTCTCCGCGGCGACGACGTTGACGGTCGCCGCCTGCGCGAACGCAGGGGCGGCGATCGACAGCGCGGCGAGCGCGGCGGCGAACAGACGGGCAAGCGGCAGGGCGCGCCGCGGCGCGCGCTTCAGGAACATGGACATGAAACTCCTCATTGGAAGGGGCGGCGCCATGCGCCGCGCGGGTGCGGTATCAGCGTGGCGCGGGCTTGCCCTTGCAGTGCCCGCACAGGCCGTTCAGCTCGACGACCTGGTGATGGACTTCGAACCCGTGCGCGGGCGCGCTCGCGGACAGCTGTTTCGCGAGGTCGCTGCCGGGAATCTCGACGGTCTCGCCGCACGCGTCGCAGATCAGGAACTGGCCTTCGTGCGGCACGCCGATCTCGCAGCACGCGAAGAACGCGTTCTTCGATTCGATCCGATGGATGAAGCCGTGCTCGACGAGAAAATCCAGCGCGCGATAGACGGTCGTCGGCGGCACGCGGCCGCGCTGCGGTTCCAGCTCGGCGAGCAGGTCGTACGCGCCGATCGGGCGCTGCGCGGCCAGCACGCGCTCGTAGACCTGGCGGCGCAGCGGCGTCCACGCGAGCCCGTGCTCGGCGGCGAATGCGTCGGCCCGGGACAGCCGGGCATCGATGGGCGATGAAGTGGCCATGGCGTGAAGCAGGCGATGTAACGAAGTATCGCGATGATATAACGTATCTTTCCGGCGTGCAGCGCGAATTCGTCCCGCGCACCGGCTCCGTCCCCTTCATCGCCGTTTTCAGCCGCGCCGCACCCGGCGCGCCGCCCTTTGCCGGGCGTGGTTCTCCGCCCGATGCCCGGCGTCGCCGTTGCGCAGTGCATCATCGAAAGCCGCCGTGCCGCCTTGACACCGTGAATCGCGTATCCGATCATTCGACCAACAACAGAGCAATTGATCGGTCAGCGAGCGTTCGCTCACCTCGCGACCTTCGTACAGCAGAACGAACCGGAGACAACCAGTGAGACTGGAAGACAAGGTCGCGATCCTGACGGGCGCGGCAAGCGGCATCGGCGAAGCGGTCGCGCAACGCTATCTGGACGAAGGCGCGCGCTGCGTGCTGGTCGACGTGAAGCCCGCGGGCGGGTCGCTCGCCCGGCTGATCGAGGCGAACCCGGGCCGCGCCGTGGCCGTCACCGCCGACGTCACGCGCCGCGACGACATCGAGCGCATCGTCGCGACCGCCGTCGAGCGCTTCGGCGGCGTCGACATCCTGTTCAACAACGCGGCGCTGTTCGACATGCGCCCGCTCCTCGACGAATCCTGGGACGTGTTCGACCGGCTGTTCGCGGTTAACGTGAAAGGCTTGTTCTTCCTGATGCAGGCCGTCGCGCAGCGGATGGTCGAGCAGGGCCGCGGCGGCAAGATCGTCAACATGTCGTCGCAGGCCGGGCGTCGCGGCGAGGCGCTCGTTTCGCACTACTGCGCGACCAAGGCCGCGGTGATCAGCTACACGCAATCGGCCGCGCTCGCACTCGCGCCGCACCGGATCAACGTGAACGGCATCGCGCCGGGCGTGGTCGACACGCCGATGTGGGAGCAGGTCGATGCGCTGTTCGCGCGCTACGAGAACCGGCCGCTCGGCGAGAAGAAGCGGCTCGTGGGCGAAGCCGTGCCGCTCGGCCGGATGGGCGTGCCGGGCGACCTGACGGGCGCCGCGCTGTTTCTCGCGTCGGCCGATGCCGATTACATTACCGCCCAGACGCTGAACGTCGACGGCGGCAACTGGATGAGCTGACATGGCGCCGCTCGCACCCGCAACCCGGGCGCGCGCGCCGCGCGCGGCCGCCGCACGAGGGCACGCATGATGGCCGAGATCGTCGTCGCCGGCGAACTGCTGGCGGAATTCGTCGCCGCCGAGCGCGGGCAGGGCTTCGATGCGCCGGGGCTGTTCGCGGGTCCGTTTCCGAGCGGTGCGCCGGCGATCTTCGCCGACCAGGCCGCGCGGCTCGGCGCGCGCGTCGCGTATGCGGGGTGCGTGGGCCGCGATGCGTTCGGCGACGCGATCGTCGCGCGGCTCGAGCGCGACGGCGTCGACGTCACGCGCATTCGCCGCGTCGCGCGTCCGACCGGCACCGCGTTCGTCGCCTATCGCGACGACGGCTCGCGCAGCTTCGTGTTCAGCCTGTCGACCAGCGCGGCCGCGTGCGTCGACGCATCCGACGTCGACACCGCGATGTTCGACGGCTGCCGCTACTTCCACGTGATGGGCTCGTCGCTGACGAGCGAATCGGCGATCGCGGCGGTCCAGCGCGGCGTGATCGAGGCGGCACGCGTCGGCGCGAAGGTGTCGTTCGACCCGAACGTGCGGCCCGAGATGCTGAGCTTCCGGCCGATGCGCGCGGCGCTCGACACGATGCTCGCCGCTTGCCACCTGTTTCTGCCGAGCGAGGCCGACCTGCCGTTCTTCTGCGGGCCGCAGCCGGCCGAGCGCGCGATCGCGGGGTTGCTCGCCACGCATCCGCTGCTCGAGCGCGTCGTGCTCAAGCGCGGCGCGGCCGGCAGCGCCGCGTTCGATCGTGCGAGCCGGGTGGACGCACCGGCCTGGCCGGTCGACGAACTCGATCCGACCGGCGCCGGCGACTGCTTCGGCGGCACGCTGGTCGCGGGCCTCGTCGCCGGCCTGCCGATCGATGTCGCGCTGCGCCGCGCGAACGCGGCCGGTGCGATCGCGGTCACGCGGCGCGGCCCGATGGAGGGCAACAGCAGCGCGGCCGAAATCGACCGCTTCCTGACCGAACGAGGTATCGCATGTCCGGCCTGACGCCCGTCGCCGAGCGCCCGCGCAACGCGCACGCCGGCACCGTGCTGCGAATGATCTTCGACGCGAACCGCGCGGACGCGCAGCGCGGCATCTATTCGATCTGCAGCGCGCACCGGCTCGTGCTGGAGGCCGCGTGCGAGGCCGCGCGTGCGGACGGCTCGCCGCTCCTGATCGAGGCGACCTGCAACCAGGTGAATCACCTCGGCGGCTACACGGGCATGACGCCCGCCGATTTCCGGCGCGACGTCGATGCGATCGCGCAGCGCTGCGGGCTCGCGCCGTCGGCGCTCGTGCTGGGCGGCGACCATCTGGGCCCGAACCCGTGGCGGCACCGTCGCGCGGCCGATGCGATGCGCGAAGCGGTCGCGATGGTCGCCGCGTACGTCGAAGCCGGGTTCGAAAAGATCCACCTCGACGCCAGCATGGCATGCGCGGACGATCCGGAGCGGCTCGACGACCGGACGATCGCCGCGCGCGCGGCCGAGCTGTGCCGCGCGGCCGAGGACGCGGCGGCGCGCGCAGGCGTTGCCCCCGTCTACGTGATCGGCACCGAGGTGCCCACGCCGGGCGGCGAAGTGGCCGGTGACACGGGTAGCGACGCGATCGCGCGGATCGCGGTCACGCGCAGCGACAGCATCGCCGCGACGCTGGACGCGCATCGCAGCGCCTTCACGGCGGCCGGGCTCGACGACGCATGGACACGCGTGGTCGCGATCGTCGCGCAGCCGGGCGTCGATTTCGACGATCGCCACGTGCTCGACTACGACAGCGCGAAGGCCGCGTCGCTCGGTGCGAGCATCCTGCGCACGCCGGGCCTCGTGTTCGAAGCGCATTCGACCGACTACCAGACCGAAGGCGCGCTCGCCGCGCTCGTGCGCGATCACTTCGCGGTGCTGAAGGTCGGGCCCGCGCTGACCTTCGCGCTGCGCGAGGCGCTGTTCGCGCTCACTTTCATCGAGGACGCGCTGATCGACGACGTCGCGCAGCGCTCGCGGTTGCGCGACGTCGTCGACGCCGCGATGCGCGCGCAACCCGAGCACTGGGCGCCGTATTACCGCGGCGACGAGGCCGCGCAGCGGCTCGCGCGCCAGTTCAGCTACAGCGACCGGATCCGCTACTACTGGCTGCAGCCGGCCGTCGCGGCGGCGGTCGAGCAGCTGTTCGACAACCTCGCGCGGCAGCCGGTGCCCGAGACGCTCGTCGCGCAGTGGCTGCCGGACGTGTACGCGGCGTGCCGCGCGGGCGGCCTCGCGAGAGAGCCGCGCGCATGGGTGCGCCACCGGATACGCGACGTGATCGCGCACTACGCGCGCGCGTGCGGGATGCAGCGGCCGGCGTGACGGGCCGCGAACGAAGCGAGGCAACACGAAACACGCAATTCGCAATACCCAATACGCAGTACGCAACATCGCCGACAGTTCGAACAATCACAGGAGACATGCCATGCAACGAAAGATGCTCGATGCCGCCGCACGCTGCTTCGCCACGGCCGCGCTCGCGACGGCCGCGTGCGCGGCGTCCGCCGGCACGCTGACGATCGCGACGCTGAACAACCCGGACATGATCGAGTTGAAGAAGCTGTCGCCGGCGTTCGAGAAGGCGAACCCGGACATCAAGCTGAACTGGGTGATCCTCGAGGAAAACGTGCTGCGCCAGCGCGCGACGACCGACATCACGACCGGCAGCGGCCAGTTCGACGTGATGGCGATCGGCACGTACGAGACGCCGCAGTGGGGCAAGCGCGGCTGGCTCGCGCCGATGACGGGCCTGCCCGCCGACTACGACCTGAACGACATCGTGAAGACCGCGCGCGACAGCCTGTCGTACAACGGCCAGCTGTACGCGCTGCCGTTCTACGTCGAAAGCTCGATGACGTTCTACCGCAAGGACCTGTTCGCGGCGAAAGGGCTGAAGATGCCCGACCAGCCGACCTACGACCAGATCGCCGAATTCGCGGACAAGCTCACCGACAAGGCGAAGGGCACCTATGGCATCTGCCTGCGCGGCAAGGCCGGGTGGGGCGAGAACATGGCGTACGTGTCGACGGTCGTGAACACGTTCGGCGGGCGCTGGTTCGACGAGAACTGGAACGCGCAGCTGACGTCGCCGGAATGGAAGAAGGCGATCGGCTTCTACGTGAACCTGCTGAAGAAGGACGGCCCGCCCGGAGCGAGCTCGAACGGCTTCAACGAGAACCTGACGCTGACCGCGTCGGGCAAGTGCGCGATGTGGATCGATGCGACCGTCGCGGCCGGGATGCTCTACAACAAGCAGCAGTCGCAGGTCGCCGACAAGATCGGCTTCGCGGCCGCGCCGGTCGCCGTCACGCCGAAGGGTTCGCACTGGCTGTGGGCGTGGGCGCTGGCCGTGCCGAAGACGTCGAAGCAGCAGGACGCCGCGCGCAAGTTCATCGCGTGGGCGACGTCGAAGCAGTACATCGAGATGGTCGGCAAGGACGAGGGCTGGGCGTCGGTGCCGCCGGGTACGCGCGCATCGACCTACCAGCGCCCCGAGTACAAGGCCGCCGCGCCGTTCTCCGACTTCGTGCTGAAGGCGATCGAGACGGCCGACCCGAACGACCCGTCGCTGAAGAAGGTGCCGTACACGGGCGTGCAGTACGTCGGGATTCCTGAATTCCAGTCGTTCGGCACGGTGGTCGGGCAGGCGATCGCGGGCGCGGTGGCCGGCCAGATGTCGGTCGACCAGGCGCTCGCCGCCGGGCAGGCCGCCGCCGACCGCGCGGTGCGTCAGGCCGGCTACAGGAAGTAACGCGGGGAGTCACGCGGCCCGCGTCGCGCCGTCGCGCGCGGCACGGGCCGAAGAAGCAGCAAGGCGGGCCGGCCGTTTTCGCCCGCGCGTCAACCGGAGGAACTCCGATCATGCGTCATTTACGTCTTCCCCTGAGCCACGCGCCGTCCGTCGGCGACGCGTCGTCGCCGCCGGGCGCGCCGCGCCGCGCACGCGGCGGCGCGAGCTGGCTCGTGTCGCCGTCCGTCGCGGTGCTGCTGCTGTGGATGTCGATTCCGCTCGCGATGACGATCTGGTATTCGTTCTCGCGCTACAACCTGCTGAATCCGGACGTGAAGGGCTTTGCCGGGTTCGACAACTACCGCTTCCTCGCGACCGATCCGTCGTTCCTGCCCGCGATCGGGCACACGCTCGTACTGATCGGCGCGGTGCTCGCGATCACCGTGGTCGGCGGCGTGCTGATGGCCGTGCTGTTCGACCGCAAGTTCTACGGGCAGGGCGTAGCGCGCCTGCTCGTGATCGCGCCGTTCTTCGTGATGCCGACGGTCGCCGCGCTGATCTGGAAGAACATGATCCTGCATCCGGTGTACGGGCTCGTCGCGAACGCGATGCGCGCGCTCGGGATGACGCCGATCGACTGGTTCGCCGACTACCCGCTGACCGCCGTGATCATCATCGTCGCGTGGCAGTGGCTGCCGTTCGCATTCCTGATCCTGTTTACGGCGATCCAGTCGCTCGACCAGGAGCAGAAGGAAGCCGCGCGCATCGACGGTGCGGGCCCGATCGCGATGTTCTTCTACATCACGCTGCCGCACCTGAAGCGCGCGATCGCCGTCGTCGTGATGATGGAGACGATCTTCCTGCTGTCGATCTTCGCGGAGATCTACACGACGACGGGCGGCGGCCCCGGCAACGCGACGACCAACCTGTCGTACCTGATCTACGCGCTCGGCCTGCAGCAGTTCGACGTCGGCCTCGCATCCGCGGGCGGGATCATCGCCGTCGTGGTCGCGAACGTCGTGTCGTTCTTCCTGGTGCGGATGCTCGCGCGCAACCTGAAGGGGGAGTACGAGAAATGAGCGACCTGACTTTCGAAGGGCGGCGCGCCTCGGCTCCGCTCGACCTCGTGCGGCGTGCGCTGCCGGGCGCGCTCGCGTGGCTCCTCGCGCTGCTGCTGTTCTTCCCGATCTTCTGGATGGCGATCACCGCGTTCAAGACCGAGCAGCAGGCGTACGCGTCGACGCTGTTCTTCATGCCGACGCTCGACAGCTTCCGCGAGGTGTTCGCGCGCAGCAACTACTTCGCGTTCGCGTGGAACTCGGTGCTGATCTCGGCCGGCGTCACGGTGATCTCGCTGCTGCTCGCGGTGCCGGCGGCCTACGCGATGGCGTTCTTCCCGAACCACCGCACGCAGAAAGTGCTGCTGTGGATGCTGTCGACGAAGATGATGCCGTCGGTCGGCGTGCTCGTGCCGATCTACCTGTTGTGGAAGAACGCGGGGCTGCTCGACACCGTGTCGGGCCTCGTGATCGTGTACACGTTGATCAACCTGCCGATCGCGGTGTGGATGACCTTCACCTACTTCAACGAAATCCCGAAGGACATCCTCGAGGCCGGGCGCATCGACGGCGCGTCGACGTGGCAGGAGATCGTCTACCTGCTGATGCCGATGGCGCTGCCGGGGCTCGCGTCCACCGCGCTGCTGCTCGTGATCCTGTCGTGGAACGAGGCGTTCTGGAGCATCAACCTGTCGAGCTCGAACGCCGCGCCGCTGACCGTGTTCATCGCGTCGTACTCGAGCCCTGAAGGCCTGTTCTGGGCGAAGCTGTCCGCCGCTTCGCTGCTCGCGGTCGCGCCGATCCTGATCGTCGGCTGGCTGTCGCAGAAGCAGCTGGTGCGCGGGCTCACGTTCGGGGCGGTTAAATGAGCGCGGCCGGCAAAGGCGCGGCCAGCAAAGGCGCGGCCGGCAATGGCCCGTTCGGTCACGGGACGAACGTGCTGATCTGCGATTGCGACGGCGTGCTGATCGACAGCGAGGCCGTTGCCGCCGACGTGATCGTGCGCGAGCTGGACGCGCGCTGGCCGGGCGTCGACGCGCGCCCGGCGGTGATGCCGCTGCTCGGGCTGCGCATCGAGCGCGTGCTGGCCGGCGCGAGCGAGGCGGTCGGCCGCACGCTGAGCGCCGACGACGTCGACGCGATCCGCCGCGCGGTCGAAGCGGCGGCCGTGAACGCGCCGATGGTCGACGGCATCGACACGGCACTCGCCGCGATCGGCATGACGACCGCATGCGCGAGCAACAGCTACCGCGCATACGTCGAGGCGGCGCTTGCACGCACCGGCCTCGCGCGCTTCTTCGGCGACCGGCTGTTCTGCGCGGACGCCGTCGCGAGGCCGAAGCCGGCACCCGACGTGTATCTCGCGGCCGCCCGCGCGCTCGGCGCGGTGCCCGCACAATGCCTCGTCGTCGAGGACAGCGTGACCGGCATCACCGCGGCCGCCGCGGCCGGCATGACCGTGCTCGGCTTCGTCGGCGGCGGGCATGCGTCGGCCGCGCAGATCGACGCGCTGCGCGGGATCGGCGCGCGTCACGTATTCGACGACATGCACGAGCTGCCCGGCTACGTCGCGCGCTGGCAGGCGACCGGCGCCGTGCTGCCGAACTAGCAACCACGAACGATCGCGCCGCGTCGCACGCGGCGCATCATGAACGAACGGAGACAGATCATGGCAAGCGTGCTCCTGCGCAACATCGCGAAGCGCTACGACGACACCGAAGTGCTGCGCAACGTGAACCTCGACATCGCCGACGGCGAATTCGTCGTGTTCGTCGGGCCGAGCGGCTGCGGCAAATCCACGCTGATGCGGATGATCGCCGGGCTCGAGGACATCTCGAGCGGCGACCTGCTGATCGACGGCGCGAAGGTCAACGACGTGCCGAGCGCGAAGCGCGGCATCGCGATGGTGTTCCAGTCGTATGCGCTGTACCCGCACATGACGCTGTACGACAACATGGCGTTCGGCCTGAAGCTCGCCGGAGCGAAGAAGCCCGAGATCGACCAGGCGGTGAAGCAGGCCGCGAAGATCCTGCACATCGATCACCTGCTCGACCGCAAGCCGAAGCAGCTGTCGGGCGGCCAGCGCCAGCGCGTCGCGATCGGCCGCGCGATCACGCGCAAGCCGAAGGTGTTCCTGTTCGACGAGCCGTTGTCGAACCTCGACGCGGCGCTGCGCGTGAAGATGCGGCTGGAATTCGCGCGGCTGCACGACGAGCTCAAGACGACGATGATCTACGTGACCCACGACCAGGTCGAGGCGATGACGCTCGCCGACAAGATCGTCGTGCTGTCGGGCGGCGAGGTGCAACAGGTCGGCACGCCGAACGCGCTGTACCACGCGCCGGCCAACCAGTTCGTCGCCGGCTTCATCGGCTCGCCGAAGATGAACTTCCTGACGGGCACGGTGGAGTCGGCCGATGCGACGGGCGTGCTGGTGCGTTTCGGCAGCGGCGAGACGCAGCTCGTCGCCGTCGACGCGGCGGGCCTGCAGCGCGGCGCGGCCGTGACCGTCGGCGTGCGGCCCGAACATCTGCTGGTGGGACAGGCGACGGACGGTGTCGCCGCACGGACGATGGCTGTCGAATCGCTCGGCGATGCCGCGTATCTGTACGCGGAGTCGGCCGTCGCGCCGGACGGGCTGATCGCGCGGATTCCGCCGCTCGACACGTATCGCACCGGCGAGACGCTGCACGTGCATGCGCAGCCCGAGCACTGCCACCTGTTCGACGAACGCGGGCAGGCGCTGCGTCGGCTGAGCCCGCACGCGAAGGCGGCGTGACGGGCGCGGGAACGATGCCGGCGGCGCTCGTCGCGCTGCTGGCGGCGGCCCGGATCGGCGCCAGCAGCGCACGCCGGCACGCGTTTGCCGCGCGTCGCGCGGCCGCGTGAGCGTTCGGCGGCGTCAGCCCGCCTTCGCGTCGAGTGCCGCGCGCGCGCAGGTTTCGTCGGTGACGAGCCCCGACAGCCAGCCGCCGCGCAGCGCCGCGATCACGGCGTCGCGCTTCTTCGGGCCGCCGGCGAACGCGATCGTCGGGCGTTTCGGCGGCGTGTCGAGCGACACGCTCGTCACGCGCGCGCTGGTCGACACGTCGACCAGCTTGCCCTGCGCATCGATCGGCACGCCGAGCAGTTCGGCGACCGCACCGAGCGCGGTCATCTCGTCGCGTTCCTGTTCGGTAATGAAGCCGTCCTCGTAGAGCGGACAGTGCGGGCCGATGTTGCCGATCCCGACGAACGCGACGTCGGCCTGCGCCGACAACGCGTCGACGATCCGGTACAGCCGGTGATTGCACCATTGCGCGCGCTCGGCATCGCTGTCGGCGAACAGCGGCGCGGGCAGCAGGAAGTGCTTGCCGCCGGTTTTCTCGGAGATGTACTGCGCGACGTCGTAGCGGTTCGACGAGCCGTCGGCCGCGATCGCGCCGACCATCGACACGAGCCGGTGCTGCGGCCGCTCGATCTGCGCGATCTGCGCGACCGCGGCCTTCAGCGTCCGGCCGCTGCTCACGGCAATCACCATCGGCCGCGTTTCGTTCAGGTAGCGCTCCATCACCTGCGCGCCGGCGACCGCGAGCTTGCGGTCGATCGCTTCGGGCGCGTCCGCATCGACGGGCACGACCTCGCACATCGCGAGCCCGTAGCGCTTCGACAGCTGCGCGCCGAGCTCGAGACAGTCGGCGAGCCGATGATCGACGCGCACGCGGATCAGGTTCTTCTCGACGGCGAACGCGACGAGGCGTTGCGCGACCGGGCGCGACACCTGCAGCTTCTCGGCGATTTCGTTCTGCGTGTCGCCCGCGACGTAGTAGAGCCACGCGGCACGCGTGGCGAGATCGAGTTTTTCTGAGGACTTGGACACGATAGCGGTTCGGTTCGGATCGGGGTCGGCCGTCGGGCGGCGCAACGGCATCCACTGTAACGCATGCCGGACGTGCGGCCGCGGCGGTGCTTACACGAGTCGCGCGCGCGACGGTTCGTAAAGCGGGCGCACGTGGCGGTACAGCGCGCGGAACGCGTCGAGGCGCTCGCGCAGCCGCGCATGACGGCCGGCGTCGGGCGCGTATTCGGCGCGCACCGGCGGCTTGGTCAGCACCGCATGCGGATCGCCGCCGACGGCGAGCCAGCCCAGGCGTGCGGCGCCGAGCGCCGCGCCGGTTTCGCCGCCGCCGTGCTGGCAGGTGCGCACATTCAACGCGTCGGCGATCAGCTGCGCCCAGAACGCGCTGCGCGCGCCGCCGCCGATCAGCGACAGACGGTCGGTTTCGACGCCGGCCGCGTGCAGCGCGTCGAGGCCGTCCGCGAGGCCGAGCGTCACGCCTTCGAGCACCGCGTAGCCGAGGTGCGCGCGTTCGGTCGCATGCGTCATCCCGAAGAACACGCCCTGCGCGTACGGATCGTTGTGCGGCGTGCGCTCGCCGGACAGGTAGGGGAGGAACAGCGGCGCCGTCGCGAGCGCGTCCGCATCGAGCGCCTCGATTTCGGCGAGCAGCGCCGGCTCGTCGGTGCCCGTCAGCTTGCAGACCCAGCGCAGGCAGCTCGCCGCCGACAGCACGACGCTCATCAGTTGCCAGCGATCGGGAATCGCGTGGCAGAACGCATGCACGGCCGATGCGGAGTTCGGCATGAAGCGGTCGCCGACCACGCTGAGCACGCCCGACGTGCCGAGCGACACGAAGCCGTCGCCCGCGTGGATCGCGCCGATGCCCAGCGCGCTCGTCGCGTTGTCGCCGCCGCCGCCGGCCACCACGACGGCCTCCGACAGCCCGAGCTCGCGCGCGAGATCCGCGCGCAGCGTGCCGGACGGCGCGTTGCCTTCGACGATGCGCGGCATCTGCGCGCGCGTCATGTCGCACGCGGCGAGCAGCGCGTCGGACCAGTCGCGGCGCGCGACGTCGAGCCACAGCGTGCCGGCCGCGTCGGACGGGTCCGACACCTTCGCGCCGGTCAGACGGAAGCGCAGGTAGTCCTTCGGCATCAGCACGCACGCGGTCGCCGCGAACACGTCCCGCTCGTGCTTGGCGACCCACAGCAGTTTCGGCGCGGTGAAGCCGGGCATCGCCAGGTTGCCGGCCAGCGCGTGCAGATCGGGCGCGCGTTCGGTGAGCAGCGCGCATTCGTCGGCGCTGCGCATGTCGTTCCACAGAATCGCGGGGCGCAGCACGCGGTCGTCGCGACCGAGCAGCACCGCGCCGTGCATCTGGCCCGACAGGCCGATCCCGCGCACCTGCGCGAATGCCTGCGGATGCCGCTCGCGCAGCGCCGCGAGCGCGGCGAGCGTGCCTCGCCACCAGTCGTCCGGATGCTGCTCCGCCCAGCGCGGGTGCGGCCGCGACACGCTGAACGGCGTGCCCGCGGTGCCGATCACCGTGCCGTCCGGGGCAAGCAGCAGCACCTTCACTTCCGAGGTGCCGAGGTCGATGCCGAGATACATGAGCGATCCGTTGCGTCAGTGAGGAGCCGCTACTTTAGCCGCACGTGCGCGGCCATGCCAACGCAGGTTCGCCCGGATGCGCGACCGCCCGCGGGCGGCCGGCTGGCAGGCCGCGGAGCGCCGCGCGTCAGCGCTGCGCGAGCCATGCGTCCACGCGTGCGAGCCCCGCACGCAGCGCTTCGAACAGCGCCGCGTTGCCGGCGAGCGAGCCCCAGAGCGCGCGGCTCGCGCACAACGCGGCGACCGGGTCGTCGGCTTCGACGATCGCGCGCGCGACGCCGTCGTCCATCACGCCGTCCTGGTATGCATACGGCAGCAAGCCGCGCGCCCAGCGTTCGAGAAAGCGCAGGAACAGCGCCGGCAGCACGGCGGTGGCGACCGGCGCCGCGCCGCGCGTGAGCGATTCGGCGAGCGTCGGCGCGATGAAGCCGGGAAGCTTGGAGAAGCCGTCGGCCGCGACGCGCTGGTTCGTGTCGAGCACGTACGGGTTGCCGAAGCGTTCGAGCACGACGTCGCGGTAGCGTCCGAGATCGAGCGGGCTCGGGCTCAGGCACGGGATCACGTCCTGCGTCACGTAGTCGTGCGCGAACCGGCGGATCGCCGCGTCGTGCGTGCCCTCGTGGATGTACGTGTAGCCCGCGAGCGTGCCGGCCCACGCGATGCAGCTGTGCGTGGCGTTGAGGATGCGGATCTTCGCTTCCTCGTACGGGTGCACGTCGTCGACCAGCTCCGCGCCGGCCAGCTCCCAGCGCGGCCGGCCGGCCGCGAAGCGATCCTCGATCACCCACTGGATGAACGATTCGCCCATCACCGGGCAGGCATCGTCGACGCCGGTGGCCGCGCGCACGCGGTCGCGCACGTCGGCGGTCGGGCGCGGCGTGATGCGGTCGACCATCGCGCTCGGTGTCGCGACGTTCGCATCGAACCATGCAAGCAGTCCGTCTTCGCCGCGCCGTTCGAGGAATTCACGCATGCCCGCGCGAAAGCGCGCGCCGTTGTTGCGCAGGTTGTCGCAGCTCTGCAGCGTGAGCGGGCCCGCGCCGCGCTTCACGCGTTCGGCGAGCAGCGCCGCGAGCGCGCCGTACAGCGTCGTGCGCGCGCCCTGCAGATCGGCCGCGAGATCGGCGTTCGCGAGGTCGAGCCGGTTGTGTTCGTCGAGGTAGTAGCCGCCTTCGGTCACGGTAAACGACACGATCCGGCAGGCCGGGTCGGCGCCCGCGTCGATCAACGCGGCGAGGTCGATCGACCACGGCAGCACGCGCGAGATCGCGCGGATCGTTTCGTACGCGCGCTCGCCCTGCGGCGTGACGGTTTCGAGCGTGTACGCGCCGTGCTGCGCGGCGAGCGCGTCCATCGTCGCGCGCATGTCGTCGCGGATGTTGCCGACGGTCAGCGACCAGCGCTCGTCGGCCGGCACGGCCGCGTTCACGCGATGCAGATACCACGCCTGGTGCGCGCGGTGGAACGAGCCCGCGCCGATGTGCAGCAGCACGGGCGCGCGGGCGGGGGACGATTCGCTCATCCGGTGTCTCCTGTTCGTGCCAGTCTTTCCTGTCGAATATGAATACGATCATTTGCTCTTTGTGTGAGCGAATGATCGTATTCGGGCGAGCGAAAGTCAAGGCGGGGACACGGCATTTCGATGGTGCGTTGCGGCGTTGCGGGGGCAGCGGGCAAGCCGCGCCCGGCCGAGGAAAGGCGTCAGCGCTGCTCGCGCGTGAGCGCGACGAGTTCGTCGAGCAGCTTGCCCGCCGGTCCCGGCAGGATGCCGTGTCGGCGCCGGAATGCCGTGAGCGTGCGCACCGCGACGACCTCGCGCACCGGCAGCGTGTCGATCGTTCCGGCGCGCTGTTCGGCGCCGTACATCGGCTCGGCCATCCAGCTGAGGAAGCCGGCATGCGCGACGAGGCTCTTGAGCGTCGTAACGGAGCGCGTTTCGACCGCGATGTCGGGAAGGGCAAGCCCGTGTGCGTCGAAGGTCGCGCGCATGTGGTCGAACGGCGCGGTGCCGCGCGGCGGAATCGCCCAGCGCGCGTGCAGCGTGTCGGCGAGCGTCGGTGCGCGGCCGAGCATGCGCAGCGGATGGTGCGGCGCCGCAACGATATGGCTGCGATCTTCCCAGCGGCACTCCGGAATCGCGACGATCTCGTCGGTGTCGGGCCCGTGCGCGGACAGCGCGAGATCGATCTCGTGCTTGTTCAGCCCTTGCGCGAGCCGATCCCACACGCCTTCGAGAATCTCGACGCGCAGGTTCGGCCAGCGGTCGAGCACGCGGCCGACCGCGACCGGCAGCACGAGGCTCGCGATGCTGCCCACCGTGCCGACCTTGATCGTGCCTTTCGCGAAGCCGCGCATCGCGTCGAGTTCCTCGCGTGCGTGCTCGGCCTCGTGCTGCAGCAGCGTCGCGTGCGGCAGCAGCGCCTCGCCGAACGCCGTCAGCTGCACGCCTTTCGAATGGCGCTCGAACAGCGGCGCGCCGACCTGGTCCTCGAGCCGCTTCAGGATCCGGCTCAGCGCCGGCTGGGTCACGTGCAGCGCGTCGGCCGCGCGGCCGAGGCTGCCGCACGCGACGATGGTCGTGAAGGCGCGCAATTGTCGGAGATCGAAAGTCATGCCGATCCGTAATGGCTTTTCGCAAAAAATACAGTATCGGTGAATGACTCGCGCTTCGATACTGTGGAAACCGCCAAGCCACCGAGGAGACGCCCGAGCATGACCGGCAACCCGTCCCATTCCGCCGCACCGGCCGCCCAGATCACCGTCCGCGATGCCGTCATCGATCTGTTTCGCCAGTTCGGCATCGATCGCGTGTTCGGCAATCCCGGCTCCACCGAGCTCCCGATGTTCCGCGATTTCCCCGCCGATTTCCGCTACGTGCTCGGCCTGCAGGAGGCCGTCGTGGTCGGGATGGCGGACGGTCATGCGCAAGCCACCGGCAACGCGGCGGTCGTCAACCTGCATTCGGCGGCCGGCGTCGGCAACGCGATGGGCAACCTGTTCACTGCATACAGGAATCGCACGCCGCTGATCGTCACCGCGGGCCAGCAGGCGCGCGCGATTTTGCCGTTCGATCCGTTCCTCGGCGCGACGCAGGCCGCCGAGCTGCCGAAGCCGTACGTGAAATGGAGCATCGAGCCCGCGCGCGCGCAGGACGTGCCGGCCGCGATCGCGCGCGCGTACCGGATCGCGATGCAGGAGCCGCGCGGGCCGGTGTTCGTGTCGATTCCGGTCGACGACTGGGATCAGCCGGCCGAGTTGCTGCCGCGACGCGCGGTCAGCAGCGTCGTGCGGCCCGATCCCGATGCGCTCGCGCGGCTCGGCGACGCGCTCGATGCGGCACGGCGCCCCGCGCTGGTGGTCGGTGCGGCCGTCGATCGGGCCGGCGCGTGGGACGACGTCGTGCGGCTTGCCGAGCGGCACCGCGCCAGCGTGTACGTCGCGCCGATGTCGGGACGCTGCAGCTTTCCCGAGGATCACCCGCTGTTCGCCGGCTTCCTGCCCGCGATCCGCGAGAAGATCGTCGCGCGGCTCGACGGGCACGACCTCGTGTTCGCGTTCGGCGCGCCCGCATTCACCTATCACATCGAGGGCAGCGGCCCGCACGTGCCGCCGGGCGCGATGCTCGTGCAGCTCGTCGACGATCCCGGCGTCGCCGCATGGACACCGTCGGGCGACGCGGTCGTCGGCAACCTGCGGCTCGCGGCACGCGACCTGCTCGCGAGGCCGGCGCCGCCCGAGCGGCCGATGCCCGCGCCGCGGCCGCCGCGCCCGCGCGCCGAAGCGCCGGCCGCCGGCGCGCGGATGTCGGTCGCCTTCGCGCTGCAGACGCTCGCGGACGTGCGCGACGCGCACGACATCGTCGTCGAGGAAGCGCCGAGTGCGCGGCCGGTGATGCAGGCGCACCTGCCGTTCACGCGCAGCGGCACGTTCTACACGATGGACAGCGGCGGGCTCGGCTACGGGATGCCGGCCGCGGTCGGCGTCGCGCTCGCGCGGCCGGGGCGGCGCGTGATCGGCCTGATCGGCGACGGATCGAGCCTCTATTCGATCCAGGCATTGTGGAGTGCCGCGCAACTGAAGCTGCCGATCACGTTCGTGATCCTGAACAATCGGCGCTACGCGGCGCTGCAGGATTTCGCGCCCGTGTTCGGCTTCGGCCCCGACGATCCGGTGCAGGGCACCGATCTGCCGGACCTGGATTTCGTCGCGCTCGCGCAAGGGATGGGATGCCGCGGCATCCGTGTCGCCGATGCCACGCGCCTGCATGACACGCTGACGGATGCGCTGCGGGCCGGTACGCCCGTCGTCGTCGACGTCGAGGTTGCCTGACGCGCGTGCGCGCGTCGTTTCGGAGAATCCATGCAAACCGTATCGATGCTGATCGGCGGCGAACGCCGCCATTCGTCCAGCGGCGCGACCTTCGTGCGCCGCAACCCCCTCGACGGCGAAGTCGCGTCAAGCGCGCCTGCCTGCACGCTCGACGATGCGCGCGCGGCGGCCGACGCGGCCGCCCGCGCATTTCCCGAATGGGCCGCGCTCGGCCCGGGCGCGCGCCGCACGCTGCTGCTGAAGGCTGCCGCCGCGCTCGAAGCGAAGCACGACCAGTTCGTCGCCGCGATGGCCGCCGAGACCGGCGCGTCGGCGCTGTGGGCGGGCTTCAACGTGCACCTGGCCGCGAGCGGGCTCGTCGAGGCCGCGTCGCTGACCACGCAGGTCGGCGGCGAACTGATCCCGTCCGACGTGCCCGGTTCGCTCGCGATGGGCGTGCGGCAGCCGGCCGGCGTGGTGCTCGGCATCGCGCCGTGGAACGCGCCGGTGATCCTCGCGACGCGTGCGCTCGCGCTGCCGCTCGCATGCGGCAACTCGGTCGTGCTCAAGGGCTCCGAGCTGTGCCCCGTCACGCACGGGCTGATCGTCGAGGCGCTGCAGGAGGCCGGCTTGCCGGCGGGCGTCGTCAACTTCGTGACGAACGCGCCCGAGGACGCGGGTGCCGTCGTCGACGCACTGATCGCGCATCCGGCCGTGCGTCGCGTGAATTTCACCGGCTCGACGCGCGTCGGGCGGATCGTCGCCGAAGCATGCGCGCGTCATCTGAAGCCGTCGGTGCTCGAACTCGGCGGCAAGGCGCCGTTCGTCGTGCTCGACGATGCGGATCTCGACGCGGCGGTCGCAGCGGCCGCATTCGGCGCGTTCGCGAATTCCGGGCAGATCTGCATGTCGACCGAGCGGATCGTCGTCGATGCATCGATCGCCGACGCGTTCGTCGCGAAGCTCGCGGCCAAGGCCGCGTCGCTGCCGCTCGGCGATCCGCGCCAAGGGCCGGTCGTGCTCGGTTCGCTGATCGACATGAAGGCCGTCGAGCGCTGCAACGCGCTGATCGACGATGCGCTCGCAAACGGTGCGACGCTGCTGTGCGGCGGCAAGTCGGACAGCACGCTGTTTCCCGCGACGCTGCTCGATCACGTGACGCCCGCGATGCGGATCTACGCGGAGGAATCGTTCGGGCCGGTGAAGGGCATCGTGCGGGTCGACGGCGAGGCCGCGGCGATCCGCTGCGCGAACGACAACGCGTTCGGGCTGGCATCGGCCGTGTTCAGCCGCGACGTCGCGCGCGCGATGCGGGTCGCGGCGCGCATCGAATCGGGCATCTGCCACGTGAACGGTCCGACCGTGCACGACGAGGCGCAAATGCCGTTCGGCGGCGTGAAGGACAGCGGCTTCGGCCACTTCGGCGGAAAGGCCGGCATCGCCGCGTTCACGGATCTGCGCTGGATCACCGTGCAGACCGCGCCGCGCCACTATCCGTTCTGAGAGGCCGCCGACGATGAAGATCGCGATTCTCGGCGCCGGCGCCATGGGCTCGCTGTTCGGCGCGCGACTGGCCGAGCACGGCGAGGCCGTCACGCTGATCGACGTGAACGATGCGCATCTCGATGCGATCCGGCGCGACGGACTGCGCGTCGACGACGATCGCGGCGAACGCCGCGTCCACGCGTTGCAGGCCGTCCGGCCGGAAACGGCGAATGCGCAGGCGAGCGCATCGCCCGACATGCCGTTCGATCTGCTGATCGTCTTCACGAAATCGCTGCACACGCGTGCGGCGCTCGAAGGCGTGCGCGCATTGCTGACGTCGCGTACTTGCGTGCTGACGCTGCAGAACGGCCTCGGCAACGTCGAGACGCTGAACGCGTTCGTGCCGCTCGAACGGATTCTGGTCGGCGTCACGACCTGGCCGGCCGATTTCGCCGGCGCAGCGCACGTGCGCTCGCACGGTGCCGGCACGATTCGCATGATGACGGCAGACGGCGCGGCGCGCCCGTTTGCGGCGGCCGTGGCCGATACGTTCTCGCGTGCCGGCCTCGCGTGTTCGCTCGATGCCGACGTGTGGGCCGCGATCTGGGAAAAGGTCGCGTTCAATGCGGCGCTCAACACGCTGTGCGCGGCGACGGGTTGCACGGTCGACCAGCTCGGCCGCGTGCCCGACGGCCCGCGGCTCGCACTCGCGATCGCGGCGGAGACGGCCGCCGTCGCGCACGCGAAAGGCATCGCGGTGGACGGCGAGCGCATCGCGCGCAACGTCGAGCACGCGATCCACGCGCATCGCGGCCATCGGCCGTCGATGCTGCAGGACGTGCTCGCGGGCCGCCGCACCGAGATCGACGCGATCAGCGGCAGCGTCGTCGCGGCCGCGCGCGAGACGGGTATCGCGGTTCCGCATACCGATACGCTGCTCGCGCTCGTCAGGCTGATCGACGCGCGCGGCGGCTAAGCGTCGCGCCGGCGGCGGGCCACGGCCGCATGACGATACGGGCGCGCCGCATGCAGGCGATGCGGCCGGATCGGAGATGGACGGGACAGGACGCGGGGCCGGCAACGGTGCATGAACGCCGGCCGGCCACGCAGCACGAGATCCGGGCACGCGCCGGTGCGCCAGCCCGGCAACAGGAGACGCCATGAAGGCCATCGAATGCCGTTGTCTTGCCGCGCGCCGTGCGCGCACCTTGCCGCCGACGCGTGCCGAACGGGAGGCCGCGTGAGCACGCGCGACGAATTGCAGCCGCCACCGGTCGACATCGGCACGACGCTCGACGACGGACCGTTCACGACGATGCAGCGTTGCGTGGTGCTGCTCGCCGCGCTCGCGATCGTGCTCGACGGCTTCGACGGCCAGTTGATCGGGTTCGCGATTCCGGTGCTGATCCGCGAATGGGGCATCACGCGCGGTGCGTTCGCGCCGGCGGTGGCCGCCGGGCTGATCGGGATGGGCATCGGCAGCGCGTGCGCGGGTATCGTCGCGGACCGTTTCGGGCGCCGCCAGGCCGTGATCGGCAGCGTGTTCCTGTTCGGCATTGCCACCTGCGCGATCGGCTTCGCGCCGGATGTCGCCACAATCGCGATGCTGCGCTTCTGCGCGGGGCTCGGGATCGGCGGCGCGTTGCCCACGGCCACGACGATGACGGCCGAATACACGCCCGCGCGGCGCCGCACGATGATGGTTACGGCGACGATTGTCTGCGTGCCGCTCGGCGGGATGCTGGCCGGGTTGTTCGCGCACGAGGTGCTGCCGCGCTACGGCTGGCGCGGGCTGTTCTTCGCGGGCGGCGCGCTGCCGCTCGTGCTCGGCTTCGTGCTTGTGCGCGCGCTGCCCGAATCGCCGCGCTTTCTGGCGCGGCGCCCCGCACGCTGGCCGGAACTCGGCGCATTGCTCGCGCGCATGCAGCGGCCGGTCGCGCCCGGCACCGCGTTCACCGATCTTCGCGACGCACGCGCGCCCGGCGCACGCGGCGGGTTCGGCGCGTTGTTCGCCGGCGGCCAGGCACGCGACACGATCGCGCTGTGGTGCGCGTTCTTCATGTGCCTGCTCGCGGTGTATGCGGCGTTCAGCTGGCTGCCGACGATGCTGGCCGCGAGCGGGCTGAGCGTGTCGGTCGCGGGCTCGGGACTCACCGCGTACAACCTCGGCGGCGTGATCGGTGCGCTGCTGTGCGCGTGGGCGATCGCGCATGCGGGTTCGCGCTGGCCGCTCGCGCTGTGCAGCATCGGCGGCGCGGCGAGCGCGGTGTGGCTGCTGGGTGTCGATGCGGGGCGCCACACGGGCTGGCTGATCGTCGGGCTCGGCGTGCACGGCCTGTTCGTCAACGCGGTGCAGTCGACGATGTATGCGCTGTGCGCGTACATCTACCCGACGGCGGTGCGCGCGACCGGCACCGCGAGCGCGCTCGCGTTCGGCCGGCTCGGCGCGATCCTCAGCGCGTTCGCGGGCGCGCTCGTCATCACAGCGGGCGGCGCGACGGCGTACCTGACGATGCTGGCCGTCGCGATGAGCGTGGTATGCGTCGCGCTGCTCGCGATGCGGCGGCACATTCCGCGGCTCACGCGCGAACGCGCGTTGCCGGGCGAAGGGGAGGAGCTGGCCCGCACGTCGTCGTGACGCGCGGGTCGCATGACACGCGCGTCCGTTACAGCGTGGTGCGCACGTGCCAGAGCTCGGGGAACAGCACGACGTCGAGCATCTTGCGCAGATACGGCGCGCCGCTCGTGCCGCCCGTGCCCTGCTTGAAGCCGATGATGCGCTCGACCGTCGTCACGTGACGGAACCGCCACTGGCGGAACGCGTCCTCGAGATCGACGAGTTCCTCGGCCATCTCGTAGAGCTCCCAGTGCTGCTGCGGGTGACGGTAGACCTCGAGCCACGCGGCCTCGACGGTTTCGTCGTGCCGCATCGGCTGCGTCCAGTCGCGCTCGAGCCGCTCGGGCGCGATCGGGAAGCCGCGCCGCGCGAGCAGGCGCACGACTTCGTCATAGAACGACGGCGCCTCGAGCGTCGCGCGCACCTGTTCGAGGATGTCCGGCCGGTGCGCATGCGGCTGCAGCATCTGGACGTTCTTGTTGCCGAGCAGGAACTCGAGCTGCCGATACTGATACGACTGGAAGCCCGACGACTGGCCGAGGTACGGCCGCATCGCCGAATACTCGGACGGCGTCATCGTCGACAGCACGTTCCACGCCTGCACGAGCTGCTCGAGAATGCGCGACACGCGCGCGAGCATCTTGAACGCGGGCGGCAGCGCGTCGCCGCGCACCGCATCGAGTGCGCCGCGCAATTCGAACAGCGCGAGCTTCATCCACAGCTCGCTCGTCTGATGCTGGATGATGAACAGCATCTCGTTGTGATCGGGCGACAGCGGATGCTGCGCGTCGAGGATCGAATTCAGCGACAGGTAGTCGCCGTAGCTCATCGACTTCGAGAAATCGAGCTGCGCGTTGTGCCAGCCGGCTTCGCCCGACGCATCGCCGGGCACGTGCGGGGCTTCGTGCGCCGGGTGGGCCGCGCGTGCGCCCGAGAACGGGCAGCCCGCCGGCGCATCGTCGCCGGGTGGCTGCATATGACCAGAATTCACGACTTTCTCCAGAATTGAATGACGGGGCGCGGCGCGCCATGCGCATGTCGGCGCGGCACGCCGGGCAAGAACCGGTCAGGTCACCGCGCCGCGCTCGGCGAACTCGGGTGCCTTCCACGCATCGGTGGCCAGGATGTCGCGCAGCGTCTCGACGGCATCCCACACGTCGACGAAGCGCGTGTAGAGCGGCGTGAAGCCGAAGCGCAGCACGTAAGGCTCGCGGTAGTCGCCGATCACGCCGCGCGCGATCAGCGCCTGCATCACCTCGTAGCCGTGCGGATGCTCGAAGCTCGCCTGCGAGCCGCGCTGGTGATGCGCGCGCGGCGTGACGAGCTTCAGCGACAGGCCCGCGCAGCGCGCCTCGACGAGCGCGATGAACGCGTCCGTCAGCGCGAGCGACTTGCGGCGGATCGCGTGCATGTCGGTCTGCAGGAACACGTCGAGCCCGCATTCGACCATCGACATCGACACGATCGGCTGCGTGCCGCAGAGGAAGCGCGCGATGCCCGGATCGGGCGCGAAGCCTGGCTGCATCGCGAACGGCGCACGGTGGCCCCACCAGCCCGACAGCGGCTGCGAGAAGTGCGCGTGATGGCGGTGCGGCACCCACACGAATGCGGGCGAGCCGGGGCCGCCGTTCAGGTACTTGTACGTGCAGCCGACCGCGCCGTCCGCGTGCGCGCCGTTCAGGTCGACCGGCACCGCGCCTGCCGAATGCGCGAGATCCCACAGCATCAGCGCGCCCGCGTCGTGCACGAGCTGCGTGACGGCCGGCATGTCGTGCATGTAGCCGGTGCGGTAGTTCACGTGCGTGATCATCGCGACGGCCGTGTCGGCGCCGAGCGCGCCGGGCAGGTCCGCCGGATCGTCGATCAGGCGCAGCTCGTAGCCGCCGCCGAGCTGTTCGATCAGGCCTTGCGCGATGTACAGGTCGGTCGGGAAGTTCGAGCGCTCCGACACGATCACGCGGCGCTCCGGCGCGCGCTCGGCCTGGTGGCGCACCATCGCCGACAGCAGCTTGAACAGGTTGATCGAGATCGTGTCGGTCACGACGGTCTCGCCGGGCGCGCCGCCGATCAGCGTCGCGAGCTTGTCGCCGAGGCGGCGCGGCAGCGCGAACCAGCCGGCGGTGTTCCAGCTGCGGATCAGGCCTTCGCCCCATTCGGCGCCGATCACCTGTTGCGCGCGGGCGGCCGACGCGCGCGGCTGCGCGCCGAGCGAGTTGCCGTCGAGATAGATCACGCCGTCGGGCAGCGCGAACTGGTCGCGCAGCGGGGCGAGCGGGTCGTCGCGGTCGAGGGCGAGCGCGTCTTCACGGGTCTTGATCATGATGTCGGGTCAGTGGTTCTCGGTTCAGTGGTTCGGTGAATCAGGCGGAGCGGCCGGGCAGTGCGCGCAGCACCGCGCGCACGGGGCTCGCGTCGAGCGTCGCGAGCTTCAGCGGCAGCGCGATGAGTTCGTAGTCACCGGGCGGCACGTCGTCGAGCACGATTCCCTCGAGGATCGCCATCCGGTGCGCGCGCACGCGGTGATGCGCATCCATCGTCTTCGATTCCTGCGGGTCGAGCGACGGCGTGTCGATGCCGATCAGCTTCACGCCGCGCGCGGCGAGCAGGTCGACGGTCTCGGGCGCGACCGCGCAGAAGCCGCTGTCCCATTGCTCGACGCTGGCGCGCGCATAGGTGCGCAGCAGCACGCGCGCCGGCACGGCGTCGAGCGCGGCCTCGATGTCGGCCGGGCGCACGACCGGCGACGCGCCGATGCAGTGAATCACGCGGCACGGGCCGAGATACGTATCGAGCGGCACCGCGCCGATCGGCGCGCCGTCGGCGTCGTAGTGGAGCGGCGCGTCGCAGTGCGCGCCCGTGTGCGGCGACAGCGTCAGGCGCGCGACGTTGACCGGCGAGCCGGCCTCCATCCGCCAGACGCGTTCGACGGAAACCGGCGTGTCGCCCGGCCACACGGGGGTGGCGGGGCTGACGGGCGGCGAGATGTCCCAGAGTGTGTCCATGGCATGACGAATCGGTGAATCGATCCTTCGAATGATAGGTGGACGCTCGCAGAAAGTGCTTGCGAAATAAACATGGACAATCCGCCCGATTGGCAGATAATTCGAATCAGAGGGAAAACGGGGACCAAAAATGCACGCGATCACGCTCGATGCCACCGACTGCCGGATTCTGGCGGTACTGCAGGAGGAGGGCAGAATCAGCAATCTCGACCTGGCGGAGCGAATCTCGCTGTCGCCGTCCGCCTGCCTGCGCCGCATGCGCCTGCTCGAGGAGCAGGGCGTGATCGAGCACTATCGCGCATGCCTGAGCCGCGAGAAGCTCGGCTTCGAGCTCGAGGCGTTCGTGCAGGTGTCGATGCGCAACGAAGAAAATCAATGGCACGAGCGCTTCGCGGAAGCGCTGCGCGAATGGCCGGAGGTGGTCGGCGCGTTCGTCGTGACGGGCGAGAGCCACTATCTGCTGCGGGTGCTCGCGCACAACCTCAAGCACTACTCGGATTTCGTGCTGAACCGGCTCTACAAGGCGCCGGGCGTGATGGACATCCGTTCGAACATCGTGTTGCAGACGCTGAAGGACGAAGCGGGCGCGCCGGTCGGGCTGGCCCGCATGGGGGCGATCAAAGCGGTGTGAGGCCGTGGAAGCCGCCGCCGTGGAACACGAGCGGCGCTGCGGCATCCGATGCGGTCCGCACGCCGCAGCGTTCCACTTCGCCGACGAAGATCACATGGTCGCCTTCGTCGTAGCGGCTGCGGTTGTGACATTCGAACCACGCGAGCGCGCCGTCGAGCACCGGCATGCCCGAGTTGCCGGCCGCGTGTGCGATCCCTTCGAAGCGGTCGCCCTTGTAGGTCGAGAAGCGCTTGCACAGGTCGAGCTGCGACGCCGCGAGCACGTTCACCACGTAATGGCTGTTGTTGCGGAACACCGGGGTCGATGCCGATTTGTGCGCGAGGCTCCACAGCACGAGCGGCGGGTCGAGCGACACCGAGTTGAACGAGCTCGCGGTGATGCCGATCAGTTGCCCGGACGGCGCACGCGTCGTGATGACCGTGACGCCGGTCGCGAACTGGCCGAGCGCCTGGCGAAAGGCGGCCGAATCGAAATCCGGCGGGGTGGCGTGGTTCATCGGGCGGCCATCCGGAACGAAACGGACGGGCGCGGCGCGCGGCGAATGCGGGGGGCGCGGCGGACGAAAGGCGGCAAGGCCGGGGCGGTCGGTCGGGAAGTGGTGCGCATGGCGCGATTTTAGCGGAATCGCGACCGCCGGGCCCGTGCGGACGGCATATCGCGGGGCGAGCGTGAGGTAGCGAACACTGTCGCGCGGCGCCGGCGTCGTGCTGGAGCGGGGGTTCCGCGCCTTTCGTTGGGACGCCATCGGCGGGCGCCCTTCGCGAGCGAGCCGGGCGCTATCGCGCCGCCGCCAGCCCGAACGACACCGCACCCGTCAGGATCAGGCTGGACGCCCACACCGCATCGAGATTGAACCAGCTCCGCGCGACGAACTTCAGCCCGAGATAGCGGTACACGAGCCATGCGAGCACGCCGCCTGCGCCGATCATCGCGGCTGCGTGCACGGCCGCGACGACGAGCGCCATCCCGAGATGCGCATCGACCAGCGCGGCCGCCGCGCGGTGGCCGGCGTCGCGGTCGAGTCCGCAGAGCCCCAGATAGATCGGCACCAGCATCAGTCCCGCGCCGTGTGCGAGCGCCACCGCGAACGACCACAGTCCGAGCCGCGCGGGCGCAATCCGCGCGAGCGCACGCGGGTGTCGCCGCCGGATCAGCAGCACCGCGCCGAAGCCGATCACGAGCGCGCTCGCGCCGATCCGGATCGCCGGCTGCCACGCCAGCAGCACGGCAAGCAGACCGAACGGCAGCATCACCATGAACACCGCCAGCGCATGGCCGAGCGCGAGATAGCCGAGCGCCGCGACGAGTGCGCCGCCGCGGCGCGTCATCAGCGCGTTCGACACCGCGAGCGGCCAGCCCATCGCCGGATTGAGCCCGTGATAGACGCCGCTCGCCAGGACGGCCGCCCACAGCGCGAGCGGCGCGGAGAAGGCGGTGTTCAACGCCTGACCGACGGATAGCAGAACGAGTCGGTCGAGCAGTCGCCGCCTTCGAGCCGGATCTGATGGGCGCGATAGCCGTCGGGGAAGTCGACCCAGTAATCGTCGGCGAGCGTCAGCCCGCCATCCGGCCCCGCGTGCGCGAGCACCTGCGCGGCCGGCACGCCGTCCGGATAGAACTGGTCGTCCCACGTCGAGTAGAGCGAGTTGGTCCAGTACACGCGGCGCCCGTCGCGGCTGATCTCGACCATCTGCGGGCCGCCGGCGAACGCGCGGCCGTTCGTGTGCGGCGCGCGGCGCACGATTCCGCCGATGCGCACCGATCCCGCGAGCACCGGACGATACGGATCCGACACGTCGTACTGGCGTATCTCGCCGGTGCCCCAGCACGACACATACAGAAAACGGTCGTCGAGCGACAGGTCGATGTCGGTGACGAGCGGCGGCACCGCGCCGAAAGCCTTGAGCAGCGGCGGCAGCTCGTCGGCCGCGGCCGGCTCCGGCGGAATCGTCGCCGTCTTCTTCGCATGAAACCGGCCGTCCTCGCGCCACCAGGTCCAGATCGATCCTTCGAGCGTGGTCGTATCGACGACGACGCCGACGAACCCGTATTCGCGTACCGGATCGTGTGCGGGCCGCACCTCGAGCGCCATCTGGTGCTGCGCGCCGAGATCGATCGTCTGCACGTTGCGCCGCGCGCGCAGGTCCCAGAAATGCAGCCGGTGGCCGTAGCGGTTCGCGAGCAGGTCTTCCGGCACGATGCCGTTCTCGAATTGCGGCGGCAGCGCCCATTCGCTCGACACCATGTAATCGCGCGGCAGGTTCCACCAGAAGTCGTAATGCTTATCCTGCGGGCCGCGATCGATCTCCCAGCGGCCGAGGACGTCGAACGTCTCGCAGTCCATGATGAAGATGCCGGGCGCACCGTCGGTGCCGTCCTTGCCGGCGCCGCCGAGCGTGCTCACATAGATGCCTTCGGGGCCGCAATGAACCGTATGCGGCCGCGAATAGCCGGTCTTGGCGAACACTTCGTCGGGCTCGATGATCTTGTGGATGCGCGCCTGCGTCGGGTGCGGCTTCGTGTCGATCACGTAGATCCGCGACGAACGCAGGCCAGGGATGATCAGGAAGCGGCGCTCGAGAAACGCGTGGCCGGTCAGCGGCGACAGCGACGACGAACACGCATTCCAGCCGAAGTGGTGAAATTCGTCGCCGGTGTTCGGCATCGTCACCGTGTGCACGATCTTGCCGTAGGTCGGCGAGCCCGGCTTCACGTCGATCACGGCGAGCGCGTCGGGTCTGGAAAAATCGGGGCTCAGCAACAACGTATAGGCGAACTCCTCCGCCGGCGCCTGCATCGCAAGTTCCGGCGAAGCGTGAAATGTCGGGTCAGGCCGCATGCTCATCGTGGTGCCTCTCTCGGTCGTATCGGATCACGGGCGCACGGCCGTTCGCTGCGAACGTGCGGCTCCGAATGCCCTCGCCGCCGCGCGCGATGGGAGAGCGCGCGGCGCGGTGCATCAGGTCGGGAAAACGGGGAAGCGCGGTGCGTCGGGTCGCCGCGCATTGCATGCACGGCGGTGCGAGGGCGTGAAAGCGGCGGCGCGCGGTGCACCGGCGGTCGGGCCCGCAATGCGGGCGGTTTCTGTCAAGGCGTGCATATCGATGTTCCGGCAGATGATGTGGGCATCAGGGCGGGCAGGCATCGGACGCTGCGTGCAGCCGGACGGTGTGACGTCGCGGCGAAGCGTGCCTAAGTGTAGTCGAGAAACGCGCGGCGGGTCGTGCGCGGCGCGCGTGCCGTTCTGCCGGATTCGCGCGCGAGTGAGATACTTGAACGCTGCCGCTGCGCACCGGGCGACCGGGGCCGCGGCCATATGGATCGGCGGGATCGGCGGCGCCCGTTGCGCGTGCCGGCCGTTGTCATCAACGAGGTAATGATTTCATGGTGAACGAGATGCTTGAAACCGCGACTGTGGGCGGCGGGTGCTTCTGGTGCACGGAGGCCGTGTTTCTCGACGTCGACGGCGTGACGGCCGTCCAGTCGGGCTATGCGGGCGGCCATACGCGCAATCCCGGCTATCGCGACGTCTGCGAAGGCGACACCGGTCACGCGGAGGTCGTGCAGGTGACGTTCGATCCAGCGCGCATCGGTTATCGCGAGATCCTCGAGATCTTCTTCGCGACGCACGATCCGACCCAGTTGAACCGGCAGGGCAACGACGTCGGCACGCAATACCGTTCGGTCGTGTTCACGCATTCGGATACGCAGCGCGACATCGCGCTCGACGTGATCCGCGAGCTGGAGCGCGAGCAGGTGTTCGGGCAGCCGATCGTCACGCAGGTCGTGCCGCTCGACGACAACTACTGGCCGGCCGAGGACTATCACCAGAACTATTACGCGCGCAATCCGGGGCAGGGCTACTGCTCGGTCGTGATCGGGCCGAAGCTCGCGAAATTCCGCCAGAAGTTCTCGCACCGGCTGAAGTCGCTGCGCGGCGCGTAACCGTTTCGCCGGCGCGCGAGCGGCGTGCGCGCCGCGATTCTCAGGCCGCCTCGCTGCGCCAGTGCGCGCACGCGGCGGCGATCTCGCGCGCGAGCGCGAGACACGACAGCGGCGCGGAGCCTTCCGCCTTGTTGTTGATCGTGATGATCACGGGCTGCCCGGCCAGCGCGTAGCGCGCGGCCAGTTCGGCGAGTGCCGAGCGCGTGGCCGGATCCTCGTCGACGAGCTTGTCGAACGGCTCGTATTTCGCCTTTGCCTGCTCGTACTTGAAACCGCCATGCAGGCTCCAGCGCACGATCAGCGGGCCCGGCGCATCGCCGTCGAGCAGCGCGAGCGCGGCCGCCTGGCGCAGCGGGTCGGGCATCCGCGCATGCAGGCCGACGCAGTACCGCACGCCCAGCGCCGCGAGCGCGCGGATGAAGCGCGGCGTGAGCAGGCTCGCGTCGCGGATCTCGATCGCATAGCGCGTGCCGTCGGCGTGCGGCGGCAGCGCCGGCAGCGCCGCGAAGAATGCCGACAACCGATCGATCAGCGCGGCCGGTTCGGCGAGTAGTTGATCGGGCATCGGGGAAAACTGGAACACCAGCACGCCGGCCTTTCTGCCGAGCCCTTCGAGGCACGGCTGCACGAATTCGCGCGTGGCGAGCTGCGCATCGAGAAAGGTAGGGTTCGGGCCCGACGCCTCGCCGCGCCGGCCGCGCACGACCGCGTCGGTGACGGACGCCGGCGCCTTCACGACGAAGCGGAAGTCGTCCGGCACTTGCTGCGCATAGCGCAGGTAGTCGGCCACCGACAGCGGCCCGTAGAACGATCGGTCGAGGCTCACGCTCCTCAGCAGCGGATGTGCGCCATATGCCTCGAGTCCTTCGCGCGACAGCTTGGCCCGCGCGAAATCGCCGTCGTACACGATGCCGTCCCAGCCGGGGAAATACCACGACGACGTGCCGAGCCGCACGTTCGGCGGCAGCGCGGCCGCCGCGTCGGCCACTTCCGCGGAAACCGGTGCGGGCGGCACGCCGCGCCGACGCCGGGCCGGCTTCGTCGGTGCGGCCGGTGGCGACGGTTCGTCCCACAGCAGGCCGGAAGCGCGCGCGGCTTCCGGCTCGGCGCGAGGGCGCGGCGATGCACGGCCGGCTCGGGCAGGCGCCTTTGCCGATCGGGCAGCGTCGGGTTCGTCGGCCGTCGCGGGTTCGCTCGCGCGTGCGGACGCGTCGTCAGCGCGCGCGCCGTCGGGCGACGCGCCGAACAGGTCGAATTGCTCGTCGGCGTGCGACCCGTCCGGTACGTCGCGCTGCTGTCGTTGCGGCGCCGTGTTGCGCCGCGTCCTGCCGTCACCCATGCATGCCCAGCGTGAAGTGCCGCCTAGCGCGGCAGCGTGTGTTCGTACATGTAGCGCCGCGACCACGGCAGCGTTTTCGCGCTGCGTCCGGCCTTGCGGCACACGATCTGGAAGATCGACACGTCGTCGTGTTCGAACGCGTACGCGCAACCGGCGAGATACACGCGCCAGATGCGGAATTTTTCGTCGTCGACCAGCGCGCGAGCCTGTTCCGCCTTCGCTTCGAAGTTCTCGGTCCAGATCTCGAGCGTGCGCGCATAGTGCCGCCGCAGGCTTTCGACGTCAATCGCCTCGAGGCCGCCGCGCTGCGCCGCTTCCAGCGCAAGGCTGATGTGCGGCAGCTCGCCGTCCGGGAACACGTAGCGGTCGATGAATTCGCCGCCGCCGAGCGCCGTTTCGCCGCTTTCGGCGTCGGTCGACGTGATCCCGTGGTTCATCGCGATGCCGTCGTCGGTCAGCAGGTCGTGCACGCGGGAGAAATAGAGCGGCAGGTTCTTGCGGCCGACGTGCTCGAACATCCCGACGCTGGTGATGCGGTCGAACTGCCCGTCGATCTCGCGGTAGTCCTGCAGCCGGATCTCGATCTTGTCCTCGAGCCCGGCGGCTTTCACGCGCGCGGTCGCGAGATCGAACTGGTTCTGCGACAGCGTCACGCCGAGGCACGTCGCGCCGAACTTCTGCGCGGCGCGCAGCACGAGCGCGCCCCAGCCGCAGCCGATGTCGAGCAGCCGCTGGCCGGGCTCGAGCCGGATCTTGGTCAGGATATGGTCGATCTTCTTGATCTGGGCGGTCGCGAGATCCTCGTCGCCGTTCTCGAAGTACGCGCACGAGTACACCATGTTCTCGTCGAGCCAGAGCTGGTAGAACTCGTTGGAGACGTCGTAGTGATACTGGATCGCCTTCTTGTCGGTGCTTTTCGTGTGATTGAAGTAGCGCTTCACGCGCGCGAGCTTGCTGGCGCTGGTGACCGTGCTGCGCGCGAGCGCGTAGCTGATGTTGATGATGTCCGACAGCCGGCCCTCGATGTCGATCTTGCCCTTCACGTACGCCTCGCCGAGATTGTCGAGGCTCGGTTCGAGCAGCAGCGGCAATGCCGACGCGCTGTTGACCTTCAGCGTGACCTGCGGTGCGCTGAAGGTGCCGAAATCGAGTTGATCGCCGTTCCACAGCACGAGTCGCGCCGGTATGTTCGCTTTCGCCCGTACTTCGTCCGCCCACTGTGCCAGCTTCTTTTCCCAGAACATTTGGATTCTCCGTTTGTTCGTTGAATCGAATACAGCCAGGTATCCTGACCGGCGCCCGCCTCTCGCGAGGCGGGCGCCCGGATGCAACACGAGACACGGCCGGCGCGCGCCGGCACCGCGGCAGCCGCGCTTACGGCGACAGGCGCGAAATCGTCCAGCCCGACTCCGCCGCGGCATCGCGCGTATAGAGCAGGCGGTCGTGCAGCCGCGACGGGCGGCCTTGCCAGAACTCGATCGCGTCGGGCACGACGCGATAACCGCCCCAGTGCGGCGGGCGTGGCGGGTTCTCGCCGTAGCGCTCGGCCACGGCCTTTTCGCGCGCTTCGAGCGTCGCGCGGCTGTCGATCACGGCGCTCTGGTCGGATGCCCACGCACCGATGCGCGAGCCGAGCGGGCGCGACGCGAAATAGCGATCGCTTTCGTCGGCGCTGGTTTTCTCGATCCGGCCTTCGATGCGCACCTGGCGCTCGAGCTCGATCCAGTAGAACAGCAGCGCCGCGTGCGGATTGGCGGCGAGATCGCGGCCCTTGCGGCTTTCGTAGTTTGTAAAGAAGACGAACCCGCGTTCGTCGACTCCCTTGATGAGCACGATTCGGGCCGACGGCCGGCCGTCGTCGCCGACGGTGGCGAGCGTCATCGTGTTGGGCTCGGGCAGTTTGGCGGCGAGCGCCTCCTTGAACCAGCGGTCGAACTGGACGAAGGGGTCGGGGGCGGCATCGGCTTCGTCGAGCGAAGCACGCGAATAATTGATGCGGAGATCGGCGAGAGTCGTCATGTTATGCAAACGCTTCAATCTGGGGGGCAGTATAGCGAACGCGCGAGAATCGTGCGTGCACAGGAGCGCGTGCCGGCGGGGAGTTCAGGCAAAATAGAGGGCTGCACGACTTACGTTTTCCTTGCTGCCATGCCCGCTGCCGACGCTGCCCCGCACAGTTCCTCTGATCTTACCCCGAGCCCGACAATCCAGCTTGACGTGGATCGCGAGCGCCGCTTCGGCGGCATCGCGCGGTTGTACGGCGCACCCGCGCTCGCGGCGTTCGAGCGCGCGCACGTCGCCGTGATCGGCATCGGCGGCGTCGGGTCATGGACGGCCGAGGCGCTCGCGCGCAGCGCGATCGGCACGCTGACGCTGATCGATCTGGACAACGTCGCGGAAAGCAATACGAACCGGCAGATCCACGCGCTCGACGGCAATTACGGCAAGCCGAAGGTCGACGCGATGGCCGAGCGGATCGCGCTGATCGATCCCGCTTGCCGTGTGAACCGGATCGAGGATTTCGCGGAACCGGACAACTTCGACGCGCTGCTCGGCGGCGGTTTCGACTACGTGGTCGATGCGATCGACAGCGTGCGCACGAAGGTCGCGCTGATTGCATGGTGCGTCGCGAAAGGGCAGCCGCTCGTCACGGTCGGCGGCGCGGGCGGGCAGCTCGACCCGACGCGCATCCGCATCGACGATCTCGCGCTGACGATCCAGGATCCGCTGCTGTCGAAGGTGCGCGCGCAGCTGCGCAAGCAGCACGGCTTTCCGCGCGGACCGAAGGCGCGCTTCAAGGTCAGCGCCGTGTATTCGGACGAGCCGCTGATTTATCCGGAAGCCGCCGCGTGCGACATCGAGGACGGCGCGGAGCCGTCCGCCGCCGCGCATGTCGCGGGGCTCAACTGCGCGGGGTTCGGTTCGAGCGTATGCGTGACCGCGAGCTTCGGCTTCGCGGCCGCCGCGCATGCGCTGCGGGCAATCGCGGCGCGCGCCGCAGGCTGAGCGGCAAACCGGCCGCCGCGCAACGCAATGTCGCGGCGCGGCGGGGCCGCCGCGCGCGGCACGCGATTCGGCCAGGCCATTGCGGCCCGGCCGGTCGTTTCTCAGTTGAGCGCCATGCTCAGCTTGCGCCGCCATGCGGCGACGAGTTCGGGGCGATCGCCCGCCAGCTCGAACACCGAGATCATCGTGCGGCGGCCGAGGTCGTCGCCATACGCGCGGTCGCGCAACACGATTTCCAGCAACTGCTCGAGCGCCCCCTCGTATGCGCGTCGCGCGATCAGGCTCTGCGCGAGGTCGAAGCGCGCGTCGAGATCGGCAGGGTTGGCCGCGATGCGCGCTTCGAGCGCGTCGGTCGGCGGCAGGTCGGCCGTCGCGTCGAGCGCATCGAAACGGGTCTTGATCGCCTGATAGCGCGGATCGGCACCCTGCACCGTCTGCGGCGACAGGCGCTCGGCCTCCGCGCGGGCGGCATCCACGTCGTTGTTCGCGAGCAGCAGTTCGATCAGGTCGAGCCGCGCATCGTCGAAACCCGGGTTCAGCGCAAGCGCCGCCTCGAGGTGAGCGATCGCGTCGTCGTGGCGCGACTCGGCGATCGCGTCTTGCGCGGCGCGGCGCTCGGCTTCGTCGGGCGCCGGCAACAGCCGGTCGAGGAACGCGCGCAACTGGCCTTCCGGCAGCACGCCGATGAACTGGTCCACGGGGCGTCCGTCGGCGAACGCAATCACGTGCGGAATACTGCGCGTCTGGAAGTGCGCGGCGAGTTCCTGGTTCTCGTCGACGTTCACCTTCACGAGCTTCCAGCGGCCTTCGTAGTCGGCTTCGAGCTTTTCGAGCAGCGGGCCGAGCGTCTTGCAGGGGCCGCACCACGGCGCCCAGAAGTCGACCAGCACGGGCGTGTCCAGCGACGCCTCGATGACGTCTTTCTCGAAAGTGGCAAGCGTGGTGTCCATGTCGTTCTCTTCCGTTCGAATGTCGTCAGGATGGGGGCGGCGTGCCCCTTTTTCAACGCGGCTTCGATGCGGGCAGCGGAATCCACTCGGTTTCGCCGGGCACCTTGCCCATTTCCTGGTTCGTCCACGCCTGTTTCGCGCGCTCGATCGCATCGCGGCTGCTGGCGACGAAGTTCCATTCGATGAAGCGCTCGCCGTCGATCTTCGCGCCGCCGAGCAGCATCGCGCGCGCGCCGTTGCCGCTCGCGAGCGTGACGGTGGCGCCGGGCGCGAGCACGGCCATCTGCTCGGCGGGCACCGGCGTGCCGTCGATCGAGAGGTCGCCGTCGACCACGTAGACCGCGCGCTCCTCGTGCGACCCGTCGAGTTCGACGCGGCCGCCGGCCGCGAATTCGGCGGCGACGTAAAGCGTGCGCGAAAACGTCTTGACGGGCGAGCGCAGGCCGAACGCGTCGCCGGCGATCACCGTCAGCGACACGCCGTTCTCGTCGCGCTTGGGCAGCGTGTCGGCCGCATGATGCTCGAACGACGGCTCGGTCGTTTCGTGGGCGACGGGCAGCGCGACCCAGGTCTGGATCCCGTGCACCGTATGGCCGCTCGCGCGCTGCGCGTCGGGCGTGCGCTCCGAATGGACGATGCCGCGGCCGGCCGTCATCCAGTTCACGTCGCCCGGCACGATTTCCTGCAGCGAGCCGAGGCTGTCGCGGTGCAGGATCGCGCCGTCGAACAGGTAAGTGACGGTGGCGAGCCCGATGTGCGGGTGCGGGCGCACGTCGAGGCCGGTGCCGGCCGGCAGCGTCGCGGGGCCCATGTGATCGAAGAAGATGAACGGGCCGACGAGGCGCGCGGCGAGCGCGGGCAGCGTGCGGCGCACCTGCAGGTTGCCGATGTCGCGGATGTGCGGCTTGAGCAGGGCTTTGATCGAATCGGTCATGGCGAGCCTCGTGGGCAACGGCTGGAATGCCGGTCATTGTACTGGCGGCGCGGTGCAGGCGCGCGCGTGCGGCGCGCGAAGAGGCCCGGGTGCCGCCGGCCACGCGCACGTGCGGGCACGCGTCGTGCGACCGTCATGTGGTCGGATCCGTCGCCGATTCCATGCGTGCCGTGCGGGTATCGGGCCGTGCGGCGAAATTCGGTAGACTGGTCCGCTTTCCGAAAACCATCCGATAACCGAGGAGACGCCGATGATGGCCCCGAAGGACTTGCTGCTCGCGCTGGTCGTGATCCTGGCGTGGGGCGTGAACTTCGTCGTGATCAAGGTCGGCCTGCACGGCATGCCGCCGATGCTGCTCGGTGCGCTGCGCTTCACGCTCGCGGCGGTGCCCGCGGTGTTCTTCGTGCGCCGGCCGCAGATTCCGTGGCGGATGCTGATCCTGTACGGCGCGACGATCCAGCTCGGCCAGTTCGTGTTCCTGTTTACCGGCATGTACGTCGGCATGCCGGCCGGCCTTGCGTCGCTCGTGCTGCAGTCGCAGGCATTCTTCACGCTCGTGTTCGCGATGCTGTTCCTCGGCGAGCGGCTGCGCGTGCAGAACCTGATCGGGCTCGCGATCGCGGCGGGCGGGCTCGTCGTGATCGCGGCGCAGGGCGGCCGCGCGATGACGCTCGCGGGCTTCCTGCTGACCCTCTGCTCGGCCGCGATGTGGGCGTTCGGCAATATCGTCACGAAGAAGGTCGGCCGTGCGAACCTGGTGTCGCTCGTCGTGTGGGCGAGCCTCGTGCCGCCCGTGCCGTTCTTCCTGCTTTCGCTGTGGTTCGAGGGGCCGCGGCGGATCCAGGCCGCGCTGGCCGGGCTCGACGGCGCGTCGATTTTCGCGGTCGTCTATCTCGCGTTCGTCGCGACGCTCGTCGGCTACGGCTTGTGGAGCCGCCTGATGTCGCGCTATCCGGCCGCGCAGGTCGCGCAGTTCTCGCTGCTGGTGCCGATCGTCGGGCTGGCCTCGTCGGCGCTGCTGCTCGACGAGCATCTGACGAACGCGCAACTGATCGGCGCCGCGCTCGTGATGGGCGGGCTCGCGGTGAACGTGTTCGGCGGGAAGCTGGTGCGCCGCTTCGCGGCGTCGTGACGCGCCGGCACGCAGCGCGTGCCGGCGGGGAAGGGCAGGCGGTCAGGCCATCCGGCTCTTCGCGAGCGGCGGATTCGCGGCGAAGTAACGCTTGATGCCGCGGAAGATCGCGTCGGCCATCTCGTCGCGATAGCTGTCGTCGTTGAGCTTGCGTTCCTCGTCAGGGTTGCTGATGAACGCGGTCTCGACGAGGATCGACGGAATGTCGGGCGCCTTCAGCACCGCGAACCCGGCCTGCTCGACCGAGCCCTTGTGCAGCTTGTTGATGCCGCCGACTTCCTTCAGCACGTAGTTGCCGTAGCGCAGCGAATCGCGGATCTGCGCGGTCGTCGACATGTCGAACAGCGCGCGGCTGACTGCCGCGTCCTGGGTCTTGATGTTGATGCCGCCGATCAGGTCGGACGAGTTCTCCTTGTTCGCGAGCCAGCGTGCCGCGGCGCTCGACGCGCCGTGGTCGGACAGCGCGAACACCGACGAGCCGCGCGCGGACGGCGTCGTGAAGGCATCCGCGTGGATCGACACGAACAGGTCGGCGCCGACGCGGCGCGCCTTCTGCACGCGCACGTTCAGCGGCACGAAGAAGTCCGCGTCGCGCGTCATCATCGCGCGCATGTTCGGCGCGCCGTCGATCTTCGCGCGCAGCTTCTTCGCGATATCGAGCGCGATGTGTTTCTCGTACGTGCCGCCGCCGCCGATCGCGCCCGGATCCTCGCCGCCGTGGCCCGGATCGATCGCGACCGTCAGCAGGCGCACGGTGCCGCCCTTGCCCGATTTCGGTGCGGTGAACTTGTAGGTGTCGCCGTCGTCTTCGCTGTCGTCGCGGCGGGCGATGACGGGCGGCGGCTTGACGGCCGGCTTCGCGGGTGTGGAAGGCGTCGCGGCGGCCGGCGGCGTGCGCGGGGTGGCCGGCGTGTTCTGCGCGAAGCGCTGGAAGAATGCGTCGCTGTTGTCGCCCGCGGCCGGAGGCGGCGCGGCCGGGCCGGCGAGCGTGGTCGGCGGCTGCACCTGCTGCGCGCGCGCGCTGTCGTTGAGCGCCTGTTCCTTGCGCTCCGTCTGCGCGATCAGGTCGGTCAGCGGATCGGGCGCGACGGCCGGATACAGGTCGAACACGAGCCGGTACTTGTAGGTGCCGACCGGCGGCAGCGTGAACACCTGCGGCTTCACCGAGCCTTTCAGGTCGAACACCATCCGCACGACGTGCGGTTGATACTGGCCGACGCGCACCGACTGGATCTGCGGATCGTTCGGCGCGATCTTCGACACGAGGTCGCGCAGCGCCTGGTCGAGCTCGAGCCCGTTCAGGTCGACGACGAGCCGGTCGGGACCCTGCAGCAGCTGTTGGCTATTCTGCAGCGGCTGGTCGGATTCGATCGTGACGCGCGTGTAATCGCGCGCGGGCCACACGCGCACGCCGAGCACCGACGATGCGTGCGCGAGCCGCGGCGCGACCAGGCCGAGCACCAGCGTCGACGCGCCCGCGCGCAGGATCTGACGGCGCCGCCAGTTGTGCGTCGCGGTGGCCGCCGATTCGATCGAGCGGAACGGTTTGATCAACATCTTTCGAGACATGCCTTTCCTGAAGCGCTGAACGCCCGGACGGTGAGGGCGCGGCCGTCGCCATCCACGTCGAGCGAGAAAACCAGATCGGGCACGCCGAGCAGGGTGCCTGCCTGTTGCGGCCATTCGACGAGGCAGATCGCGCTGGAATTGAAATATTCGCGAAAGCCCGCGTCGGACCATTCGGCCGGATCGTTGAATCGATACAGATCGAAGTGATAGACCTCTAGTTCCCCATCGTCGCGCGCGAATGCGTATGGCTCGACGAGCGTGTAGGTCGGGCTGCGCACGCGCCCGGCGTAGCCCAGGCCGCGCAGGATCGCGCGCACGAGGGTCGTCTTGCCCGCGCCGAGGTCGCCGATCAGCTGGATCTGCAGCCCGTCGAACGCGTGTGCATGGGCGAGTTCGCTGCGTGCCGCGTCGAGCGCGTGCGCGAAGCGGGTGCCGAAGGCCTCGGTCGCCGCTTCGTCGGCGAGTGCGATCACGCGCTCCGCGAGCGGGACGGGCAGCGTGTCGGCATGAGGCGTATGGGACGTGGCTGGCATTCTCGTAAAATAGTGCGATGAACCGATTACCGGAACTCGCCGCATCCGACAGACCTTCGACGCGTGTCGAAGGCGCGACGCCGTGCGCGCTCGATGATGCGACGTTGACAGCGCTCGCCGCTCGCATCAGGGCGTGGGGGCGCGAATTGGGTTTCGGGGCGATCGGCATCAGCGATACCGATCTCTCGGATGCCGAAGCAGGCCTTGCCGCCTGGCTGGAAGCCGGTTACCACGGCGAAATGGATTATATGGCGAAACACGGGATGAAACGCGCGCGGCCGGCCGAACTTGTGGCCGGTACGCGACGCGTGATTTCCGCGCGGCTCGCGTATCTGCCGGCCGAAACGCTTGCCGCCGACACCCGCGATGCGCCGTCCGGCGCACGCGCGCCGCACGACTGGCGTGCACGCGAGCGCGCGCGCCTGGACGATCCGCAGGCGGCCGTCGTGTCGATCTACGCACGCGGGCGCGACTATCACAAGGTGCTGCGCAACCGGCTGCAGACCCTCGCGGAGCGCATCGAGCGCGAGATCGGCGCATTCGGCTACCGCGTGTTCACCGACTCGGCGCCGGTGCTCGAGGTCGAGCTCGCGCAGAAGGCCGGCGTCGGCTGGCGCGGCAAGCACACGTTGTTGCTGCAGCGCGACGCGGGTTCGCTGTTCTTCCTCGGCGAGATCTATGTCGACGTGCCGCTGCCGACCGATGCGCAAACCGCACCCGACGTCGCGCCCGAGACACCCGGCGCGCACTGCGGCAGTTGCACGCGCTGCATCGATGCATGCCCGACGGGCGCGATCGTCGAACCGTATCGCGTCGACGCGCGCCGTTGCATCTCCTACCTGACGATCGAGCTGAAAGGCAGCATTCCGGAGCCGCTGCGGCCGATGATCGGCAATCGCGTCTACGGCTGCGACGACTGCCAGCTCGTGTGCCCGTGGAACAAGTTCGCGCAGGCCGCGCCCGTCGCCGATTTCGACGTGCGGCACGGGCTCGACCGCGCGACGCTCGTCGAGCTGTTCGGCTGGGATGCCGACGCGTTCGACACGCGGATGCAAGGCAGCGCGATCCGGCGCATCGGTTACGAAAGCTGGCTGCGCAATCTCGCGGTCGGGCTCGGCAACGCATTGCGCGCGCCGGCCGATCGGCTTGCGCCCGATGCACGCGCCGCGATCGTCGCCGCATTGCGCGCGCGCGCCGACGATCCGTCGCCGGTCGTGCGCGAGCATGTCGAATGGGCGCTGCGGGCTGCATGAAGGCGGCGTACAGTGTCGTCGTCGCGCAGCGACGCGGCGCGTCTCACCGGTGAGGAGAAGCACATGTTCAACGCAGTCATCGACGCACCGTTCGGCAAGGTCGGCATCCGCGCGGATGCCGCGGTGGTGCGCGAGATCGTCTATCTGCCCGAGTCGGTGAAGTCGGTCGAGCCGGATTCGCCGCTCGCCACGCGCGTGGTCGAGCAGATCGAACGTTATTTCGAGCGCGCGTCGGCGCGCTTCGACCTGCCGCTGGCGGACGTCGGGAGCGCATTCCAGCATCGCGTGTGGAACGTGATCAGCGACATTCCGCCGGGCACGGTGCTCACCTACGGGCAGGTCGCGAAGCGGATCGGCAGCGCGCCGCGCGCGGTCGGCCAGGCGTGCGGCGCGAACTATTTCCCGCTTGTGATTCCGTGTCATCGCGTCGTGGCGGCAGGCGGTCTCGGCGGTTTCGCGAACCACGACGACAATGGCTATTACCAGAAAGTGAAGCGCTGGCTGCTGGCGCACGAAGGCGTGCCGTACTGATGAGTGAACCCTTGCTTTCCCCCGACCCCGCGTCCGGCGCCGACGGCGACGAAGCCGCGGCATCGCCCGCGCTGCTCGCGAGCCGCGCGTCGATCGACGTGTTCTGCGACGCGCTGTGGCTCGAGCACGGGCTCGCGCGCAACACGCTCGACGCGTACCGGCGCGACCTGATGCTGTTCTCGCAATGGCTGGCCGCGACGCACGGTGCGCCGCTCGACTCGGCCGACGAAGCGATGGTGACCGGTTACATCGCCGCGCGCAGCGACGGCAAGGCGACATCGTCGAACCGGCGGCTGTCGGTATTCCGCCGCTATTACGGCTGGGCCGTGCGCAAGCATCGCGCGAGCGCGGACCCGACTCTGCGGATCACGTCGGCGAAGCAGGCCGCGCGGTTTCCGTCGACACTGTCCGAGGCGCAGGTCGAAGCGCTGCTCGGCGCACCCGACATCGGCACGCCGCTCGGCCTGCGCGACCGTACGATGCTGGAGCTGATGTACGCGAGCGGGTTGCGCGTGAGCGAACTCGTCACGCTGAAGACCGTCGAGGTCGGGCTCAACGAGGGCGTCGTGCGCGTGATGGGCAAGGGTTCGAAGGAACGGCTCGTGCCGTTCGGCGAAGTCGCGCACGGCTGGATCGAGCGCTATCTGCGCGACGCGCGGCCGGCGCTGCTCGGCGCGCGCGCGGCCGACGCACTGTTCGTCACCGGCCGCGGCGACGGCATGACGCGCCAGCAGTTCTGGAACATCATCAAGCGCCACGCGCAGCAGGCCGACGTGCGCGCGCACCTGTCGCCGCATACGCTGCGGCACGCGTTCGCGACGCATCTGCTGAACCACGGCGCCGATCTGCGCGTCGTGCAGCTGCTGCTCGGCCACAGCGACATCTCCACCACGCAGATCTACACGCACGTCGCGCGAGAGCGGCTGAGGACGCTGCACGCGCAACATCACCCGCGCGGCTAGCGCGGCCCGGGCCTGCGCCCTCGCATCACGCGAGTTCGCGCAGCTTGTGCTTGAGCACCTTGCCGGTCGATGCGGCCGGCAGCGCATCGAGCACGCGGATGCGCGCGGGCCGCTTGTAAGGCGCGAGCCGTTGCGCGCACCACGCCTGCAGCGCGGCCTCGGTCGCGCTCGCACCGGGCACCAGCTCGACGAACGCGAGCACTTCCTCGTTGCCCTCGACCGCCCGGCCGACGACCGCCGCCTGCACGACATCCGGATGCGCGTTCAGCACCTGTTCGACTTCGACCGGATACACGTTGAACCCCGAACGGATGATCAGCTCCTTGCTGCGGCCCGCGATCGTCACCGAGCCGTCCGCTTCCTGGCGCGCGAGATCGCCGGTGCTGAGCCAGCCGTCCGGCGATACGGCGGCGCGCGTGGCTTCCGCGTTGCGGTAGTAGCCGAGCATCACGTTCGGCCCGCGCACGCGGATTTCGCCCACTTCACCTTGCGGCACGTCGGCACCGTCCGGTGCGACGATGCGCATCTCGACGCCCGGGATCGGCAGGCCGACCGAGCAGTCCGCACGCGGTGCATCGAGCGGTGTCTGCGTGATCGTCGGGCTGCTCTCGGTCATTCCATAGCCGTTGTGCAGCGGCACGCCGTATACGCGCTCGACGCGCGCCTTCAGGTCGGCGTCGAGCGGCGAGCCGCCCGAATACGCGAAGCGCAGCCGCGGCGCGCGCCACGCGTGCGCATGTGTGTGCAGATGCTCGAGCAGCTTCGCGTGCATCGCGGGCACGCCCTGGAAGATCGTCACGCCTTCGTCGGCGAGCGCCACGCGCACGGCCTCCGGCGAGAAGCGCGGCGCAAGCCGCAGCGTCGCGCCGGCGTACAGGCTGCCGAGGCAGACCGATGCGAGCCCGTACACGTGCGATACGGGCAGCACCGTGTAGACGACGTCGTCCGGCGCCACGCGGCGCAGCGTGCTCGACGTCGCCGCGATGAACAGCAGGTTGCGGTGCGACAGCATCACGCCTTTCGGCGTGCCCGTCGTGCCGGTCGTGTAGATGAGCGCCGCGCATTGCGCAGCGCCATCGGCCGCCACCGGTTCGCCGGGCGCGCTCGCGTCGACGCGGTACGACCACGCGCCGATGTCGACCGGCAGCGTCTCGGCCGGCGTCGCGTCGTGGCGTGCCGCGTGTGCGCGCGCATCGGGCGACGCCTCCGTCGCGAATGCGATCAGCTTCGGCCGCGCGTGCGCGGCGATCGCATCGAGTTCGCCGGCCGACAGCCGCGCGTTCGACACGAGCGCCCATGCGTCGATGCGCGCGGCCGCGAACAGCAGCACGATCTGCGCGACGCTGTTTTCCGCGACGATCATCACGCGATCGCCGCCTTGCACGCCGAGGCCCGCGAGCCGCTCGGCCGCCGCATCGACCGCGCGCGCCAGCTGGCCGTACGACAGGCGGCGCGCATCCTCGATCAGCGCCGGATGCGCGGGGGCTTGCTCGGCCCAGCGGGCCGGCACGTCGGCGATGCGGCCGGGCAACGCGGCGAGCAGTGCCGCGACGTCGAGCGGCGCGGATGAGCGGACAGGCGAGGACATGGCGTCTCCAGAAGAAGGGCCGGGCGGCGGCGCGGCGAGTTTTGCGAACGATCGTGCCACGATGGCGGGCGCGCCACAATCGGCCAATCGGGCAATAGCGCTTCGCGATGTCCGCAATGATGGCGGACGGACGCCGACGCAGATGCGCCCGCGCGAGGCGCGCTCGCCCGCGACACCGGTGCAAAAGGGCCGCGAGTATACCGCCGGCGCGCGGCACGCCGCCGCGAACCCGGGCCGTTGCGATCGTGCATTGACGCGCCGTGCGCCGGTCGTTCGCCATTAAAATGCCGCCATGAGCAAATCCAGACACGTGTCCGAGACACCCGCGACCCAACTGCTGCGCCGCCACGGCGTCGCCTTCGGCGAGCATCCGTACGATTATGTCGAGCACGGCGGCACCGGCGAGTCGGCGCGCCAGCTCGGCGTCGACGAACACAGCGTCGTGAAGACGCTCGTGATGGAGGACGAGCACGCGAAGCCGCTGATCGTGCTGATGCACGGCGACCGCACGGTGTCGACCAAGAACCTCGCGCGGCAGATCGGCGCGAAGCGCGTCGAGCCGTGCAAGCCCGATGTCGCGAACCGCCATTCCGGCTATCTGGTCGGCGGCACGTCGCCGTTCGGCACGCGCAAGACGATGCCGGTGTACGTCGAATCCACCATCCTCGAATTGCCGACGATCTACCTGAACGGCGGCCGCCGCGGCTATCTCGTGAGCCTCGCGCCGGCGGTGCTCACGACGCTGCTCGGTGCGACGCCCGTGCAGTGCGCGAGCGTCGACTGAGGGTTTCACCTTCGTGGCAGCCCGTGCCCGTTCGGTAGAATGGGCGCCGTTTCGGCCGGCCGCCACGCCCCGCCGGCGGTTCGCCGCGACGGCGCCCGCCGCAACCGGCCGGCATGCCGTGCCCGGCCGCCCCTTCACCGATACGTTGAAAGAAGAGTTCTCCGCATGCAGATCCTGCTCGCCGCACTTGTTGCCTACCTGATCGGTTCGGTGTCGTTCGCCGTCGTCGTCAGCGCCGCGATGGGCCTGGCCGATCCCCGTTCGTACGGGTCGAAGAATCCCGGCGCGACCAATGTGCTGCGCAGCGGCAACAAGAAGGCCGCGATCCTGACGCTCGTCGGCGACGCGTTCAAGGGCTGGCTCGCCGTCTGGCTCGCGCGGCACTTCGGGCTGCCCGACGTCGCCGTGGCGTGGGTCGCGATCGCCGTGTTCCTCGGCCACCTGTATCCGGTGTTCTTCCGCTTCCAGGGCGGCAAGGGCGTCGCGACCGCGGCCGGCGTGCTGCTCGCCGTGCATCCGGTGCTCGGCCTCGCGACCGCGCTGACCTGGCTGATCGTCGCGTTCTTCTTCCGCTATTCGTCGCTCGCGGCGCTGGTGGCGGCCGTGTTCGCTCCGGTGTTCGACGTGTTCCTGTTCGGCACCGGCCACAACCCGGTCGCGTGGGCTGTGCTCGCGATGAGCGTGCTGCTCGTATGGCGCCACCGCAGCAACATCTCGAAGCTGCTGGCGGGGCAGGAAAGCCGGATCGGCGACAAGAAGAAGGCGGCGTCCGACGGCGGCGCGCAGGACGGCGGGAAGGCCTGAGGAAAGAAGTGACCGCTGCCACCCGCCGCGGCGCCCCGCGCGCGGGGCCCGGCGGCGCGGCGCGACCGGCGGACTGCCGGTCGAGAGCGTCGATCAGTCGCGGAAGTTGTTGAAGTCGAGCGGGGTGTCGGTCACGTCCTTGCGCAGCATCGCGATCACGCTCTGCAGGTCGTCGCGCTTCGTGCCGGCCACGCGCACCGCGTCGCCCTGGATGCTCGCCTGCACCTTGATCTTGCTGTCTTTCACGAGCCTGACGATCTTCTTCGCGAGGTCGCCCGTCACGCCCTTCTTCACGGTGACGACCTGCTTGACCTTGTCGCCGCCGATCTTCTCGACCTTGCCGTAGTCGAGGAAGCGCACATCGACGTTGCGCTTCGCGAGCTTGCTGATCAGCACGTCCTTGACCTGGCCGAGCTTGAAATCGTCGTCGGCGAACAGCGTGAGCTCGCGCTCCTTCTGCTCGACGCGTGCGTCGGAGCCCTTGAAGTCGAAGCGCGTCGAAATTTCCTTGTTCGACTGCTCGATGGCGTTCTTCACTTCGATCATGTTCGCTTCGGAAACGACGTCGAACGATGGCATGGCATTCTCCCTTGAGATGCGGGCGCCCGGCTCGCGCGCGGGCACTCGCTATAATTGCGGACTGTTTGCCATTTTACCGATGCCCCTCCGTTTGCCCAAGGCCGGCCGTGAGCCCGCCCGGCGGACGTGACCGCGAATGCCGATGCCTCCTGACGATTCCGCCCTGTCGCTGCTCCCCGACCATCCGCTCGCCGCGCACAACACGTTCGGCATCGCCGCGAAGGCGCGCTTCGCCGCGCGCATCACGCAGGCGGCGCAGTTCGAGGCGCTGCACCGCGACCCGCGCGTCGCATCGCTGCCGCAGCTCGTGCTCGGCGGCGGCAGCAACGTCGTGTTCACGCGCGATTTCGACGGCATCGTGCTGCTCGACGAGATCGCCGGCCGCCGCGTCGTGCGCGAGGACGACGACGCGTGGTACGTCGAGGCCGGCGGCGGCGAGACCTGGCACGCATTCGTTGCATGGACGCTCGAGCACGGGATGCCGGGCCTCGAGAATCTCGCGCTGATTCCGGGCACCGTCGGCGCCGCGCCGATCCAGAACATCGGCGCGTACGGCCTCGAGATGAAGACGTATTTCGACTCGCTGGTCGCCGTCGAGCTCGCGACGGGGCGTAGCGAGCGCTTCGATGCCGCGCGCTGCGCGTTCGGCTATCGCGACAGTTTCTTCAAGCGGGAAGGGCGCGGGCGCTTCGCCATCGTCGCGGTGACGTTCCGGCTGCCCAAGCGCTGGACGCCGCGGCTCGGCTACGCGGACGTCACGCGCGAGCTCGACGCACGCGGCATTTCGCCCGACGCGGCAACGCCGCGCGACGTGTTCGACGCGGTCGTCGCGATCCGCCGCGCGAAGCTGCCCGATCCGCTCGTGCTCGGCAACGCGGGCAGTTTCTTCAAGAACCCGGTGATCGACGCCGCGCAGTTCGACGCGCTGCGCGCGCGCGCGCCGGACGTCGTGTCGTATCCGCAGCCCGACGGGCAGGTGAAGCTCGCGGCCGGCTGGCTGATCGACCGTTGCGGCTGGAAGGGGCGCGCGCTCGGCGCGGCGGCCGTGCACGACCGGCAGGCGCTCGTGCTGGTGAATCGCGGCGGCGCGACGGGTGCCGAGGTCCTCGCGCTGGCACGCGCGATCCAGGACGACGTGCGCGAGCGGTTCGGCGTCGAGCTCGAACCCGAGCCGGTGTGCCTGTAACGCGGCCTGGCGGGCCGCGCATTGCATTCGCTTTTGCCCCGTACGAACAAAAAGCGCCGATCGTCGATCGGCGCTTTTTTTGCATGCGGCCGGATGCGGCGGCGCGCGGGTGCTGCGATCAGTGCTTGAGGCGGCCGAGCAGCAGGAATTCCATCAGCGCCTTCTGCACGTGCAGGCGGTTTTCCGCCTCGTCCCACACGACGCTCTGCGGGCCGTCGATCACGCCGGCCGTCACTTCCTCGCCACGGTGCGCGGGCAGGCAGTGCATGAAGAGCGCGTCCGGGTTCGCGTGGCCCATCATTTCCTCGTCGACGCACCAGTCGGCAAATGCCTGCTTGCGCGCTTCGTTCTCGGCTTCGAAGCCCATGCTCGTCCACACGTCGGTCGTCACGAGATCGGCGCCCTTGCACGCTTCGTTCGGGTCGTCGAACACTTCGTAGAACGGTGCGCTGTCCGGCGACACGAGTTTCATGTCGAGCGCGTAGCCCGGCGGCGTCGACAGGCGCAGCTTGAAGCCGAGGATCTGCGCGGCTTCGATCCACGTGTACAGCATGTTGTTCGCATCGCCGACCCACGCGACCGTCTTGCCGGCGATCGGGCCGCGGTGCTCGTAATACGTGAAGATGTCCGCGAGCACCTGGCACGGGTGATATTCGTTGGTCAGGCCGTTGATCACGGGCACGCGGGAGTTTTCCGCGAAGCGCGTGATCACGTCCTGCTCGAACGTGCGGATCATGATGATGTCGACCATCCGCGAAATGACCTGCGCGGAATCCTCGACCGGCTCGCCGCGGCCGAGCTGCGTGTCGCGCGTGCTCATGAACACCGCGTGACCGCCGAGCTGGAAGATGCCGGCTTCGAACGACAGGCGCGTGCGCGTCGAGCTCTTCTCGAAAATCATCGCGAGCGTGCGGTCGTGCAGCGGGTGATAGGTCTCGTAGTTCTTGAACTTGCGCTTCAGGATACCCGTGCGTTCGAGCACGTACTCGTAGTCTTCCAGCGAGAAATCCTTGAACTGCAGGTAGTGACGAATGGTTTTGGCGGTCATGAAACGAAATACGGCGGGTCGAAACCGGCAGCAGGGCCGGACGGCGCCGCCGTCGGGTGTGGATAACTCAAAGCAGCATAAAGGATTTTCTGTGCTTTGACGAGCCGCGCTGAAAACCGGGGGAGGATCGCAGCGTGCGCTCGAGCATGCCGGAAGAGGGCCCGCGAGACGACGCGCGATGTCGCGCTGCGGTATAATTCGAAAGTTTTCTCCAGCCCGGCAGGCAAGCGTTTTCACGCTCTGCCGGACACAAGCGATGCGCTGCACAAATCCGGTGCGGCGCGTCGGCGGCACGCGTCGACTACCTGTTTTTCGGGATATCGGAGCGCATGTGTCGCCGTCCACTCCAGCTTTGTGTTCGCGTATCCAGGCGCCGTCGCCTGGGCATCGCCGGGCCGTCACTTGGGTAACCACATGGCTGAAACCCCTCCGACCGAATTCTTCATCCAGGGCATCACGAAAGACGGGAAAAAGTTTCGCCCGAGCGACTGGTCGGAGCGTCTGGCCGGCGTGATGGCCTGTTTCGGGCCGGGTGCGAGCGGGCCGAATGCGCGCCTGAAATATTCGCTGTACGTGCGTCCGACGATGCTCGGCGATCTGAAATGCGTGATCCTCGATTCCCGGCTGCGCGACATCGAGCCGATGGCGTTCGATTTCGTGCTGAATTTCGCGAAGGACAACAACCTCGTCGTCACCGAGGCGTGCGAGTTGCCGGACTACAACGAGAAGAAGTGAGTTTGGCGGGCGACGGAGCATTCCGCGCCCGCACGTGATGGTCACCCGGCGCGATGCGCGGGCGACGCGCAACAAAAAAGCCCGCCTAGGCGGGCTTTTTTGCGATCGCAGGAAACAGGAACGCCCGCGAGAGCGGGCGCACCGGATTTACGCTGCTGCCTGCAGGCCCTTGACGGCTGCGGCGAGGCGGCTCTTGCTGCGAGCGGCCTTGTTCTTGTGAACGATCTTCTTGTCGGCGATCGTGTCGATCGTCTTCACGGCAGCCTTGAACAGCTCGGCAGCCTTTGCCTGGTCGCCGGCTTCAACAGCCTTGCGGACCGACTTGATCGCGGTACGGAATTTCGAGCGCAGCGCCGAGTTGTGCGAATTTGCCTTCGCGGCTTGGCGGGCGCGCTTGCGTGCTTGTGCGGAGTTAGCCATGACGGTTCCTTATCCTGTCCTGTTTCCAGAGCTTGGAGCCTGACGGCCAAGCGCTGCTTTTCGATCCGTCCCCTGAGAACGATTGCCCAGGGGCGCATAAAAAACGGTGATTTTAACCGAGGCCGAGACATGAAAACGACAGCCGCCGTGCATGTAACAGGCTCAGAAACCGGCGATTATAGCAACAAAATCAAGCGCGTGGCAAGGTCAACGTGACGTCGGCCGGACGGGGGCGCCGGCGGCGCCGGTCCTTTTCGGCATCCGTCCGTGCCGGGACACGCAACGTCCGTATAATAAGCGCCCCATGAATCTATTCCGAGCCCTGCTGACGGTCAGCGGCTTCACGCTGCTGTCGCGCGTGACCGGACTGGCCCGCGAGACGCTGATCGCCCGTGCGTTCGGCGCCAGTCAATACACCGACGCGTTCTACGTCGCCTTCCGCATTCCGAACCTGCTGCGCCGCCTGTCTGCCGAAGGCGCGTTCTCGCAGGCGTTCGTGCCGATCCTCGCCGAGTTCAAGAACCAGCAGGGGCACGATGCGACCAAGGCGCTCGTCGACGCGATGTCGACCGTGCTCGCGTGGGCGCTCGCGCTGCTGTCGGCGCTCGGGATCGCCGGCGCGTCGTGGGTCGTGTTCGCGGTCGCGTCCGGCCTGCATACCGACGGGCAGGCGTTCCCGCTCGCGGTCACGATGACGCGGATCATGTTCCCGTACATCGTGTTCATCTCGCTGACGACGCTCGCGTCCGGCGTGCTGAATACGTACAAGAGCTTCTCGCTGCCGGCGTTCGCGCCGGTGCTGCTCAACGTCGCGTTCATCGCCGCGGCCGTGTTCGTCGCGCCGCACCTGAAGGTGCCGGTCTACGCGCTCGCCTGGGCCGTCATCGTGGGCGGCCTGCTGCAGTTCGTCGTGCAGCTGCCGGGGCTGAAGAAGATCGACATGGTGCCGCTGATCGGCCTCAATCCGATGCGCGCGCTGCGTCATCCCGGCGTGAAGCGCGTGCTCGCGAAGATGGTGCCCGCGACGTTCGCGGTGTCGGTCGCGCAACTGTCGCTGATCATCAATACCAACATCGCGTCGCGGCTCGGGCAGGGTGCCGTGTCGTGGATCAATTACGCCGACCGCCTGATGGAATTCCCGACCGCGCTGCTCGGCGTCGCGCTCGGCACGATCCTGCTGCCGAGCCTGTCGAAGGCGCACGTCGACGCCGATACGCATGAATATTCGGCACTGCTCGACTGGGGGCTGCGCGTCACGTTCCTGCTCGCGGCGCCGAGCGCGCTCGCGCTGTTCTTCTTCGCGACGCCGCTCACCGCGACGCTGTTCAACTACGGGAAGTTCGACGCGCATACGGTCACGATGGTCGCGCGCGCACTCGCGACCTACGGGATCGGCCTCGTCGGCATCATCCTGATCAAGATTCTCGCGCCGGGCTTCTACGCGAAGCAGGACATCAAGACGCCCGTGAAGATCGCGATCGGCGTGCTGGTCGTCACGCAGCTTTCGAACTACGTGTTCGTGCCGCTGATCGGCCACGCGGGCCTCACGCTGAGCATCGGCGTCGGCGCATGCCTGAACTCGCTGCTGCTGTTCCTCGGGCTGCGCAAGCGCGGCATCTATCAGCCGTCGCCGGGCTGGCTGCGCTTCTTCGTGCAGATGATCGGCGCGGCGCTCGTGCTCGCGGGCCTGATGCACTGGTGCGCGATCAGCTTCGACTGGACGGGCATGCGCGCGCAGCCGCTCGATCGCATCGCGCTGATGGCCGCATGCCTGGTGCTGTTCGCTGCACTATATTTCGGTATGTTGTGGGTAATGGGCTTCAAATACGCTTACTTCAGAAGGCGCGCCAAGTGACGACCGCAATGACCCGCGTCCTCGACTACTTCAGCACGCTCGTGGCGGACGACAGCAGTCTGCCCGTCACGGAAACCGCGCTGTCGCTTGCGCAGGACGCGTATCCCGACCTCGACCTGCAGGGCACGCTGGCCGAAATCGACATGCTGGCCGCGCGCCTGCGCCGCCGGCTCGCCGACGATGCGAACCTGAAGGACCGCGTCGCCGCGCTCAACGAGTTCTTCTTCCGCGAACTCGGCTTCGCGTGCAATCACAACGACTACTACGACCCCGATAACAGCCACCTGAACGCGGTGCTGAAGCGGCGGCGCGGGATTCCGATCTCGCTGTCGGTGCTGTACCTGGAGCTCGCCGAGCAGATCGGCGTGCCGGCGCGCGGCGTGTCGTTCCCCGGCCACTTCCTGCTGCGCGTGACGCTGCCGGACGGCGACCTGATCATCGATCCGACCAACGGGCATTCGTTGTCAGAGGCCGAGATGGTCGAGATGCTCGAGCCTTACGTCGCGCGTGCGGCAGGCGCGGTCGACAGCGCGTTGCGCGCGCTGCTGCAGCCGGCCACGAGCCGCGAGATCATCGCGCGGATGCTGCGCAACCTGAAGACGATCTACCTGCAGACGGAACGCTGGCAGCGGCTGCTTGCCGTGCAGCAGCGGCTCGTGATCCTGCTGCCGGAACAGCTCGACGAGGTGCGCGACCGCGGCTTCGCCTATGCGCGGCTCGACTATCTGCGCCCGGCGCTCGAGGATCTCGAGCAGTATCTCGGCGAGCGGCCCGACGCGGACGACGCGACCGTCGTCGAATCGCAGGTCAGCGAGTTGCGGCAGCGGATGCAGCGCGACGGCGAGGACTGAGCCGCACCGGCATCGCCGAAACCCCGAACGTGAAAACGCCCGCATCGCGGGCGTTTTCGTTTGCCGTTGCGTGGCCGCTTACTTCGGCTGCATCCGGATCGCGCCGTCGAGGCGAATCACTTCGCCGTTGAGCATCGGGTTCTCGACGATCTGGCGCACCAGCATCGCGTATTCCTCCGGCTTGCCGAGCCGTGGCGGGAACGGCACCATCGCGCCGAGCGCGTCCTGTACGTCCTTCGGCATGCCGAGCAGCATCGGCGTCTCGAACAGCCCCGGCGCGATCGTCATCACGCGGATGCCGCTGCGCGAAAGGTCGCGTGCGATCGGCAGCGTCATGCCCGCGACGCCGGCTTTCGACGCCGCGTACGCGGCCTGGCCGATCTGTCCGTCGTAGGCCGCGACCGACGCGGTGCTCACGATCACGCCGCGCTCGCCGCCGTCGTTCGGCGTGGTCGCAGCCATCGCGGCGGCCGCGAGCCGGATCATGTTGAAGGTGCCGACGAGGTTCACGTTGATCGTCTTCGCGAACACGTCGAGCGGGTGCGCGCCGTCCTTGCCGACGGTTTTCGCCGCGGGCGCGATGCCCGCGCAGTTCACCAGGCCGCGCAGCGTGCCGGCGCGCGTCGCTGCGTCGACGGCCGCCTGCGCATCGGCCTCGCTCGACACGTCGCAGCGCACGAACAGCCCGCCCAGCTCGCTCGCGAGGGCCGTGCCGGCCGCCTCGTTCAGGTCGGCGAGCACGACCTTGCCGCCGGCGTGCGCGAGCATGCGGGCCGTCCCGGCGCCGAGGCCCGATGCGCCGCCCGTGATCAGAAAGACGTTGCCGCGAATCTCCATCACTGTCTCCTTGGTTGGATCCGATGCCGGCCGCCCGGAGCAAACGCCGGTGCGCCGGTCCACGCGTTCGATCGATTGTACGGGGCGCCGTCGTACGCCGGCCAGTGCGGCCAGGCCCGTGCGAATCGATGTCCGACGAAACCAGGTCCGACGAAACCAGCCGCAGCGGACGAAAAAAAGCCGCCCGGAAAGGGCGGCTTGCGGTGCGCGACGCGCTCGTTACTTCAGTGCGTCGAATGCACGCTCGCGGATTTCATCGACGGTGCCGAGGCCCGAGATCTTGCGATACTGCGGGGCCTTCAGGCCGTTTTCCTCGCCGCGCTGCGCCCAGTCGCCGTAGTACTTGATGAGCGGCTTGGTCTGCGCTTCGTACACTTCGAGACGCTTCTTGACGGTTTCTTCCTTGTCGTCGTCGCGCTGGATCAGCGGCTCGCCCGTCACGTCGTCCACGCCCTCGACCTTCGGCGGGTTGAACTTGACGTGGTACGTGCGGCCCGAAGCCGGGTGCGTGCGGCGGCCGCTCATGCGCTCGATGATCTCCGAGAACGGGACGTCGATCTCGAGCACGTAGTCGATCGCGACACCGGCTTCCTTCATTGCGTCGGCCTGCGCGATCGTGCGCGGGAAGCCGTCGAACAGATAGCCGTTCGCACAATCGGCTTCCTTCAGGCGCTCCTTCACGAGACCGATGATCAGGTCGTCCGTCACGAGCTTGCCTTCGTCCATGAAGCGCTTCGCCTCGATGCCGAGCGGCGTGCCGGCCTTGACGGCCGCGCGCAGCATGTCACCCGTCGAAATCTGAGGGATGCCGAATTTTTCCTTGATGAAGTTTGCCTGGGTGCCCTTTCCCGCGCCGGGCGCGCCCAACAGGATCAAACGCATGGTGATATCTCCAGTATGTAGATTCGTGTGGCGAGACGCAAAAGCGTCGGCGACGGCTGGCGCGGGGCTTGCTTTGCATGCGGCGGACCGGTCTGACGCGGCGCGTCGGCGAAGCGCGACGCGCGGCTGCCGGGGGCTGGCCGTTGCAGGGTCAAGCGAGGACGCGCGGGTCGCGGACGGCTCGCACAATCGCCTGATTATGCCACGGGTTATTTTGAACCCGGCCGAAAAAGGGCCTGCACGCGTGCGAGATCGGCCGGCGTGTCGATGCCGGCTTCGGGTGCATGTTCGGTGATCAGCACCGCGATGCGCTCGCCGTGCCACATCGCGCGCAGCTGTTCGAGCTGCTCGGCCTGCTCGATCGGCGCCTGCGCGAGCGACGGATAAGTGCGCAGGAAACGCGCGCGATACGCGTACAGGCCGATGTGGCGATGGACCGGAAAGGCCGGTGCCGGCATGGCCGCGACGTCGGGCCAGTGCGGCTGGTACGCATCGCGGCTCCACGGAATCGGCGCGCGCGAGAAGTACATCGCGACGTTGCGCGCGTCGAGCGCGACCTTCACGATGTTCGGGTTGAACACGTCGGCGGCGGTGTGGATCGGGTGCGCGGCGGTCGCGATCGCGCAGTCCGGATGCGCGGCGAGGTGCGACGCTACGTCGCGCACGAGCGCCGGATCGATCAGCGGCTCGTCGCCCTGCACGTTGACGACGACGGTGTCGTCGCTCCACCCGAACGTCGCGGCGACTTCCGCGAGCCGGTCGGTGCCGGACGGATGGTCGGCGCGCGTGAGCACCGCTTCGAAGCCGTGCTCGCGGGCCGCGTCGAGCACGCTCTGCGCGTCGGACGCGACGAGTACCTGCTGCGCGCCCGCTTCGCGCGCGCGCTCGGCGACACGGACGACCATCGGCTTGCCGCCGAGATCGGCGAGCGGCTTGTTCGGCAGACGCGTCGACGCGAGCCGGGCAGGAATGACGGCGATGAAGGGCTGCGGATGAGTCATCGGGGCTGGGCGGTGAGAAGAGCGGTGCGGGCGGCGCATCGAAGGCGCGCCGCCCGGGGCAGGGGCCGGCACGCGGGCGCGGCGAACCGCGGCCGGGCGCCGGTGGCAGGGCGGTGCGGCCTCAGCTGCCGGCCGGGCCGGCGGGGTCGACCGGCGTGCCTTCGACGGTCTGGCGCGCTTCGTCGACGAGCATCACGGGGATGCCGTCGCGGATCGGGTAGGCGAGCTTGTCCGCGTTGCAGATCAGCTCCTGCGCGGCGCGGTCATAGTGGAGCGGGCCTTTGCAGATAGGGCACACAAGGATTTCAAGCAGGCGAGCGTCCACGGAGTTTCTCCACAACGAGGGCAATGAGGCGAGGATCGAGCGCGGCTTCGACGGGGACGACCCACAGCCGAGCGTCGCGCCAGGAAGCGCCCAATTTTACTGCATCCTTCTCGGTGATCAGGATCGCATCGACCGCGTCGTCCACGAACGGATTGTCGGCGAACGCGTAGTGATCGGGCAGCGCGCGCGTCGCCGGTGCGAGGCCGGCCGCGCGCAGCGTCGCGAAGAAGCGCTCCGGCGCGCCGATGCCGGCCGCGGCGAGCACGCGCTCGTTCGCGAACTGCGACAGCGGGCGGCGCAGCGACGGCTGGTCGAGGTGCCACGCGGCGCCCGGCGTGAGCGCGAGCGCATAGGTGTCGGGCCACGGCGGCAGCGCGCCGCTGTACGGATCGTTGACGAGCGTCGCGTCGCGGTGGCGCGACAGCGGCTCGCGCAGCGGCCCGGCCGGCAGCAGGAAGCCGTTGCCGCCGAGCCGGTGGTCGAACACGACGAGCTCGACCGTGCGGGCGAGACGGTAGTGTTGCAGGCCGTCGTCGCTGACGATCACGTCGACGTCCGGGTGCGCGGCGCGCAGCGCCTGCGCGGCCGCGACGCGGTCGGGGCACACCCACACGGGCGCGCCGGTGCGGCGCGCGATCAGCAGCGGCTCGTCGCCCGCCGCGCTCGCGCGCGATGCGGGCGTGACGGCGGTGGGCGTCTTCACATTCGCGCCGTAGCCGCGCGACACGACGCCCGGCGTGAACCCGGCCGCGCGCAGCGCGTCGACCAGCGCGATCACGGTCGGCGTCTTGCCGGTGCCGCCGACGGTCACGTTGCCGACCACGACGACGGGCACGCCGACGTCGACCGGTTGCTTCCAGCCCTGGGCGTAGGCCGTGCGGCGCAGCGCCGCGCACAGGCCGAACACGCACGCGAACGGCGTGAGCGCCCAGGCGAGGGCGCCGCGTCGCTGCCATTCGCGTGTGAGACGCGCTTCGAGCCGCGCGAGCGGGCCGCCGGGCGCGCTCATCGGGCCGGATGCGGCGCGTGGTGCGCCGCGGCGTGGGACGGTTTCGTCAAATCGGATTCTCCGTTGCGCGGCGCATGCCGCAAGGTCTTCGGAAGGCGGCACTCTAGCGCGCCGCACGCGCACGCGGCAAGCGCGGCCGGGCGACGCATCCGTCGGGGCCGGATCGGAGAGGGTTGTGGATAACTCTGTGAAAAACTCCCCATCCGTTCGCGCCAAACGCCCGCCGGACGGACATCGAATCGATCCCAAACAAAATCGTAAGGTTTAAAAATATATAAAAATCAAAGCGTTACACGGAATTGTCTGGGTTTTTTCGCGGTTTTCAAATCGTTTTGGCGGACGATTTCCAGAGTGTGGACACATTCAGCGCCGGCGCGGCGCATGCGGCCGGCGCTGGACGCCGCGCGCGTGTCGGACTATCGTGTCGCCGCCAGCATTCTTCCGATCGCCCATGCTTTCCGACTCTCCTTTTTCCGCTCCCGGCGCGACGCGCGGCGGCGACGAAGTGATTCCCGTTTCGGCGCTCAATCGCGCGATTTCGACGATGCTCGAGCGGTCGTTTCCGCTGCTGTGGATCTCGGGCGAAGTGTCGAATTTCACGCGCGCCGCGAGCGGCCACTGGTATTTCTCGATCAAGGACCAGCAGGCGCAGATGCGCTGCGTGATGTTCCGCGGTCGCGCGCAGTACGCGGAATTCACGCCGCGCGAAGGCGACCGGATCGAGGTGCGCGCGGTCGTCACGATGTACGAGCCGCGCGGCGAAGTGCAGCTCAACGTCGAGGCCGTGCGCCGCACGGGCCAGGGGCGTCTGTACGAGGCGTTCCTGCGGCTGAAGGCGCAGCTGGAGGCCGAAGGGCTGTTCGCGCCCGAACGCAAGCGGCCGTTGCCCGCGCACCCGCGCGCGATCGGCATCGTCACGTCGCTGCAGGCCGCCGCGTTGCGCGACGTGCTGACCACGCTCGCGCGCCGCGCGCCGCACATTCCGGTGGTCGTCTACCCGGCGCCCGTGCAGGGTGCCGGTTCCGCGGAAAAGCTGGTCGCGGCCGTGCAGACGGCGAACGCGCGGCGCGAGGTCGACGTGCTGCTCGTCTGTCGCGGCGGCGGATCGATCGAGGATCTGTGGTCGTTCAACGATGAAGCACTCGCGCGGGCGATCGCGGCGAGCGAACTGCCGGTCGTCAGCGGCGTCGGCCACGAAACCGATTTCACGATCGCGGACTTCGCGGCCGACCTGCGCGCGCCGACGCCGACCGGCGCGGCCGAGCTCGCGAGTCCGCAGCGCGCATTGCTGCTGCGCGAAGTGGCCGACCGGCAGCGCGCGCTCGCACGCTGCCTGGAGCGCGGGCTCGAACAGCGTGCGCAGCAGCTCGACTGGCTCGCGCGCCGGCTCGTGAGTCCGGCCGAACGGCTGCGGCGGCAACGCACCCACGTGGAACAACTGGCGGTGCGGCTCGCGTCGGCGGCGTCGCGGCCGGTGCGCGACGCGCGTGCGCGTTTCGCGCTCGCACAATTGCGCTGGCAGCGCGCGCGGCCCGACCCGGCGCCCGCGCGTCAGTCGCTCGCCGCACTGTCGCAACGTCTCGCGGTCGCGCTGCAGCGCCGTCACGAGCGCGATACCGCGCGCGTGTCGGCCTGCGCGGCGCGGCTCGAGGTGCTGAGCCCGCAGCGCACGCTCGAGCGCGGCTACGCGGCCCTGATCGACGCGCAAACGGGCCGCGCGGTGCGCGCGCCGAGTGCGCTGAAGCCGCAGCGCCGGCTCACCGTGCATCTCGCCGAAGGCTCGGCCGACGTGTCGCTTGCCGACGTGCAGCCGCGGCTGACCGACACGATCTGACGACGACGGCGCAGCGCGTAAGCGAAACGAAGGTCGCGCGTCCGGCGCACCGGGTGCACTCCGGCTTGCGCGGGGCGCGGGAACGGATGCTGCGCGTCGCCGTCTCGTCCTGCCGGATGAAGCGCCAGCGGCGATTTTCTGCATACCGCGGATAAATGCCCGTGAGTTTGCGGGGATATTCGGACTCGCCTACAATCGGACGCTCGGCAGCATTCAACACAGCCTCCCTACATACTCAACGAAGGAATCGCCATGGCTCATACGCTCCCGCCGCTCCCGTACGCTGAAGACGCACTCGCGCCGACCATCTCGAAAGAGACGATCGAGTACCACTACGGCAAGCATCACCAGGCATACGTGACGAACCTGAACAATCTGATCCCGGGCACGGAATTCGAAAACCTGCCGCTGGAAGAGATCGTGAAGAAGTCGTCGGGCGGCATCTTCAACAACGCCGCGCAAATCTGGAACCACACGTTCTTCTGGAACAGCCTGTCGCCGAACGGCGGCGGTGCACCGTCGGGTGCACTGGGCGACGCGATCAACGCGAAGTGGGGTTCGTACGACGCATTCAAGGAAGCCTTCACGAAGGCCGCGGTCGGCACGTTCGGTTCCGGCTGGGCATGGCTCGTGAAGAAGGCCGACGGCTCGCTCGACATCGTGTCGACCAGCAACGCCGCCACGCCGCTGACGACGGCCGACAAGCCGCTGCTGACGATCGACGTGTGGGAACACGCGTACTACATCGACTACCGCAACGCACGTCCGAAGTTCGTCGAAGCGTTCTGGAACATCGTGAACTGGGACTTCGCAGCGAAGAACTTCGCGTAAGCCCCGGCATCCCGCACGCCTGCGCGGCGTGCGGCACGCCCCGAAAAAAGCCCTCGTCACGAGGGCTTTTTCATTTTCTCGTCGGGCATGACGCGGTGCGCGGCATTCGCCCGATCACACGATCATCGCCGACCACCAGCCGAGCGCCGCGCTCGCGATCACGACGGCCCACGGCGGCACGCGCCAGCACACGAGCGCGACGAACGCGACGAGCGCGGCCGCGAAGTCGCGCGGCGACACGATCGTGTCGCTCCACACCGGGTGATAGAGCGCGGCCAGCAGCAGCCCGACGACCGCCGCGTTCACGCCCGCGAGCGCGGCCTGCATGCGCGTGCTGCGGCGCAGGCGCTCCCAGAACGGCGCGGTGCCCGCGACGAGCAGGAACGACGGCGCGAAGATCGACATAAGCGCGATCGTCCCGCCGAGCCAGCCATTCGGCGCGTCGCGCAGCGACGCACCGAGGAACGCCGCGAACGTGAAAAGCGGCCCGGGCACGGCCTGCGCGACACCGTAGCCGGCGAGGAACGCCGAGTCGCCGATCCAGCCGGGCGCGACGACGGCCGCCTGCAGCAGCGGCAGCACGACGTGGCCGCCGCCGAACACCAGCGCGCCGGTGCGGAAGAACGCGTCGACGACGGCGAGCGTGTTCGAGTGGAGCGCGCTCGCCGCGACCGGCAGCACGACGATCAGTGCGGCAAACACGACGAGCCACAGCACGCCCGCGCGGTGCGACACGTGCAACGGCAATGGATCGTGGGCGCCGCGTTCGGGCTGCGGCAGCAGCACGAGACCGGCTGCGCCTGCCGCGACGATCACGACCACCTGCAGCCACGCGGCCGGGACGAGCAGCGCGATGCAGGCCGCGATCGCCATCAGCGTCACGCGGCGCGCATCCGGACACAGCGTGCGCGCCATGCCCCACACCGCCTGCGCGACCACCGCGACCGACACGATGCGCAACCCGTGCAGCGCGCCGGCCGCGACCGGCATGCCCGTCGCATGGACGCCGAGCGCGAACAGCATCATCAGCAGCGCGGACGGCAGCGTGAAGCCGAGCCATGCGGCGAACATCCCCGCATAGCCCGCGCGCGACAGGCCGATCGCCATCCCGACCTGGCTGCTCGCCGGCCCCGGCAGAAACTGGCACAGGCCGACGAGATCCGCATAGGCGCGCTCGGTGAGCCAGCCGCGCCGCGTGACGAACGCGTCGCGAAAGTAGCCGAGATGCGCGACCGGGCCGCCGAACGACGTCAGGCCGAGCCGCAGGAAGGCGACGAATACGGGCCACGCATGGCGGGACGGAGCAGTGAGGGTCGACGTGTTCAAGAGCGGATGCGGGACGGGCGAACGATCCGCCACGATAGCGCAACGCCGTGACGGCGGGAATGCGTCGTTGCGGCGTCGGCGCGGCGGCGTCGGCGCGCGGTCAGTGCGTTGCGTCGGGCAGGCCGCTCGCGCGGCGCAGCGCGTCGACGTCGACGAGTTCGATTTCGCCGACGTGAAGCCGCACGACACCGTCGGCCTGCAGCGCCTTCAGCAACTGGTTGGTGGTCTGCCGCGTGAGCGACAGCATCGCCGCGAGCTTTTCCTGCGACAGGCGGATGCGCGTGCGGCCGGCGCTGATTCCGCCGTAGCCGTCCGCGATCATTAACAGCCGCGCGGCAAGCCGCTGCGCGGCCGGCATCACGCTCATCGATTCGACGGTCAGGAAGCTCAGCCGGAGCTTTTGCGCCATCAGCAGCGCGAACTGCCGCCAGTATTGCGGCGTCGCGTCGAGCATCGCGAGCAGCGCGGCCTGCGGGACGTGCAGCAGCAGCGTGTCGTCGAGCGCGATCGCATCGTGCGTGCGCGGCTGGCCGTCGAACAGCGCGATTTCGCCGAACCACGTGACCGGTTCGGCGACCGTCAGCAGCGCTTCCTTGCCCTGCGGATCGACCGCGCCTATGGTGAGGGAACCGCTCAGCACCGCGTACAGCCCGCACGGCGGATCGCCGCGGCGGAACAGCGCCTGGCCGGCAGGCAGCTGCCGCAACGCGGCGCGGGCGAGCAGCGCGTCGCGCAACGCGCGCGGCAGCGCGGCGAACCACGGGTGCGCTTCGATCTGCGGCAGGTACGGGGCGAGCGGCGAGGGCATGGGCACGCGATGTCGGGTAGCCGACAGAGGTTGTCGGGCGTGACGCGCATCATAGCGCTCAATGATCGTTCAGGAGACACCATGAAGACGCTCGAGGATCACCTTTCGCAGTACGCGGCCTACCATCGCGACGCGCGCAATATCGCAACGCACCTGGTCGGCATTCCGATGATCGTGTTCGCGGTCGAGGTGCTGCTGTCGCGGCCCGCGATCGGCGTGCTGGCGGGCGTCGCGCTGTCGCCGGCGCTGCTGCTCGCGGTGGCGTTCGCGGCGTTCTACCTGCGTCTGGACCTGCGCTTCGGGCTCGCGATGACCGCGCTGTTCGCGCTCGGCCTGTGGGCCGCGCAGACGCTCGCGCTGCTGCCGACCGCGCAATGGCTGGGAATCGGCGTCGGCGCGTTCGTGGTCGGCTGGATCGTGCAGTTCGTCGGGCACTGGTTCGAAGGGCGCAAGCCGGCGTTCGTCGACGACCTGGTCGGCCTGATGGTCGGGCCGCTGTTCGTCGTCGCGGAAGTCGCGTTCTTCGCGGGCCTGCGCGGCGACGTGCGCCGCGAAGTCGAGCGGCGCGCGGGCCCGGTCCACGGCGGCGCGCACTCGCATGTCTGACCGGTCGCCGCACCGGTCCGCGTGCGCGGCGCGGGGGCGCTCGGCGGCTGTTCCGGCGGCCTGCTCGCGGCGGCGATGCGCCGCGGGTCGAGCTGCCCGCGCACGCGTATCGCGCGGGCAACGCGAGCGCGGCCTGGAACCGCACGCCACGCCACGCGCGATGCGCAACGGCTAAGATGCGGGATGCGTCGCACGACAGGACGCGTACGCGGAGCAATCGCCATGGTGGATCGTCCGACTCTCGATGCCTACGAAGCCCATGCCGCGCAATACGCGCAGGACTGGCTCGACCAGGCCGCCCCCGACGACATGTATGCGCTGCTCGAGCAGTATTTTTCGCGTGGGCCGACCGCCGACGTCGGCTGCGGCGCGGGGCGCGATACCGCATGGCTCGCGTCGCAAGGATTCGACGTGCGCGGCTACGACGCGAGCGCGGCGCTGCTCGCCGAGGCACGCTTGCGCCACCCGTCGCTGACGTTCGAACTGGCCGCGCTGCCGGCGCTCGCGGGCGTGCCATCCGGTGCGTTTCGAAACGTGTTGTGCGAGACGGTCATCATGCATCTCGACGCGGCGGACGCCGCCGCCGCGGCGGCGCGGCTGGCTGACCTGCTGATGCCCGGCGGCACGTTGTACCTGAGCTGGCGGGTGGCGGGCAGCGGCGCGTTGCGCGACGAGCGCGGCCGCTTGTACACACCGCTCGATTCGGCGCGCATGCACGCGGCGCTCGGCGCGGGCATGCATGTGATCGACGAGCACGAGGTGGTCAGCGCATCGTCCGGCAAGCGCGTGCATCGGCTGATCGCGCGGCGGGCCGCCGACGCCGATGGCGCCGCATGAGCGCGGCGCGCGACGTCACTCGCCGTTGAGCGCGGCTTCCCAGTTGATGTCGACGCACAGCACCTGCATGCCGGTCGCGGCCGGCGCGGCGATCGACGCCGTCACGCACAGGTGCGCTTCGTTGATCGACAGGTACGGCGGTGTCAGGTGCACGCGGCCCGGCGCGCGCATCGCGTGGATGAAGTAGGGGCGGCGCTCCCAGCTCGCGCCTTCCGAATGCAGCAGCGGCCGGAAGCGTTTCGCCCGCTGCGATACGCTGCCGCGCGCGAGCACGTTGTCGCCGATCTGGCGGCCCGATGCATCGAGCAGGAAGCAGCGCGCGGTTTCCGGCAATCCGAGCACGGCGCCGGCCGCGTCGATCAGCGTTTCACCCGCGACGAGCTTGCGGCTCGCTTCCTCCAGCGCGGCGACATACGGCGCGAGACGTTCGGCCTGGGTGCGCTCGCGTTGCGCGACGCGCAGCCGCAACGCGGCCGACAGCGTATCCATGCAGCCGGCAGCGGCCTGCGGTTGCACGGGGTCGACGCTCGGCCCCGCGAAGTATTGACCCTGCACGAAATCGACGTCGCACTCGAGCGCGATCAGCGCGTCGCGCTCGGTCGAGAGCCCGCCCATCAGCACGAGCTGGCCGGATTCGTGCAGCAGCGACACGAGCCCCGGCAGCACGCGCTCGAGATGCGAGTGTTCGCTCGCCTGCGCGAGGATCCCGCGATCGAGCGTGACGATGTCGGGGTGCAGGTGCCACACGCGATCGATGTTCGAGTGCTTCGCGCCGAAGCCGCCGAGCGCGATCAGGAAGCCGGCCTTGCGCAGGCCGTCGACGATCGCCGCATAGCGCGGCGTCTCGCCGCCTGCCTGCTCGGGCACTTCGAGCACCACGCGATGCGGCGGCAGGCCGAGCGCCTTCAGGTTCGCGAGCAGCGCGTCGCCGTAGACGGTGTCCATCAGCGCAGCCGGGTGCAGGCTCAGGAAAAGCCATTCGTCGTGACTGTCGAACGCGTGGAAATTGCCGAGATGCAGCGATTCGGCGAGCCGGCCGAGCTCGAGCAGGTCGCCGCGCCGCGCCGCCTGCGTGAATACCTCGTGCGACGCGACCTGGCGGCTGTCCTCGTCGTGCGCGCGCAGCGACGCGTGGTAGCCGATCGCGCGACGGTGCGACACCGAGAAAACGGGCTGGAACACGCTGAACACGGTGTACGCGCCGTACAGCACGGTGCGCCGCTTTCCGTCGTCGCCTGCGACGGGGCGGGGCGGCTGAAAGCCGGGTGGATCGATGTCGATCATGCTCATGATGTCGGCCGAAGGAAGACTGCCAGTTTACCTACAGAATAGGCGAGCAAGAAGCATGCACGGCATCGCGCCCCGTGCGGCGCCCCGTCGCGCATGCCGGCTGTCGCGCGGTGCAGCGGTGCTGCACCGATATGGTGCGCGGTGCGCCGTCGTGGGTTCCCGGCGCGGCGCACGCGCGCGTCACGCGCGCTCGGACGGATCGGTCTTGTGCTGATCGCGGCCGCGGATCTCGGGCGCGAGCTGCGCGAAGATCCACGCGGACGCGGCCGTGATGATCCCGACGCAGATGAACGTCGCATGGAACGCGGGCAACGTGTTGCTCGGCGTCACCGTGCGCAGCATCCCGGTGAAGGTGGCCAGCAGCGCGCCCGCGACCGTGACGCCGAGGCTCATCGACAGCATCTGCACGAGCGAGAACAGGCTGTTGCCGCTGCTTGCGCCGCCGGTGCCGAGATCCTTCAGCGTCAGCGTGTTCATCGCAGTGAACTGCATCGAATTGAAACCGCCGAACAGCGCGAGATGCACGACCTTCACCCACACGGGCACCGTGTCGCGCATCAGTGCGAAGCTCGCCATCATCACGCCGACCATGATCGTATTCGCGAGCAGCACCTTGCGGTAGCCGTGCTGCGTGATCAGACGGGTGATGATCCGCTTCGAGAACATCCCGGCCGCCGCGACGGGCAGCATCATCAACCCCGCCTCGAATGCCGAATAACCGAGGCTCACCTGCAGCAGCAGCGGAATCAGGTACGGCATCGCGCCGCTGCCGATCCGCGCGAACAGGTTGCCGAGCAGGCCCACGCTGAACGTGTGGATCTTGAACAGTTCGAGCGAGAAGATCGGCTGCGGCGCGCGCACCGCGTACAGCCCGTACGCGACGAAGCATGCGAGGCTCAGGATCAGCAGCACGAGCACGGCCGCGTGCTGCATGCCGAGATCGGCGAGCCCGTCGAGCGACAGCGAGATCGCGACCATCCCGATCGTCAGCAGCAGATAGCCCTTCACGTCGAAGCGGCCGACCGCCGGATTGCGCGCGTCGGGCATCGAGTAGAAGGTCGCGACGCAGCCGGCGACGCCCACCGGCACGTTGATCAGGAAAATCCAGTGCCACGACGCGATCTTCACGAGCCAGCCGCCGAGCGTCGGCCCGATCAGCGGGCCGATCAGCCCGGGAATCGCGACGAACGACAGCGCGGCCAGGTAGCGCTCGGCCGGGAACGTGCGCAGCACGGCGAGCCGCCCGACCGGCAGCAGCATCGCGCCGCCCACCCCCTGCACGACGCGGAACACGACGAGCTGCGACAGCGTATGTGCGTTCGCGCACAGCAACGAACCGAGCGAGAACACCAGGATCGCGCTGAAGAACACGCGCCGCGTGCCGAACGTGTCGGCGAGCCAGCCCGAGACGGGGATCATCACCGCCATCGTCAGCGAGTACGCGATCACGACGGACTGCATTCGCAACGGCGACTCGCCGAGGCTCGCGGCCATCGACGGCAGCGCGGTGTTGACGATCGTCGCGTCGAGCGTCTGCATGAAGAAGCCCGTTGCAACGAGCCAGAGCATCACGGTGAGGTTCTTTTCGCCAGGAGCGGCGGCGGGCGGACGTTGGAACATGGGGACGGACCGGTGGCGCGGGACAGCCGCCATTGTAGGCAAAGCCGCCGTGCCGCGCAGGATCGGCGCAGGTGCGCCGGACGCCCGTCCGTCAGCCGACCGGTACAGTTCAGCCGAAAGTGTCCGCAGGCGTATCTGTCCGTGTGTGGACGCCGTCCGAAATACTGGCGTCATCGAACCACGCGACCCGGAGGCGGCCATGCGAGAACTGCGACTCTACGAGATGGACGGCAACGAGCCGGCCGGGCGGTGGCGGATCGTCGATCGCACCGCGCTGCACGTGGCGCACGGCGATCTGTGGGTGACGATCGAGGGCCGGCCCGACGATCACTGGCTGCGCGCCGGCGAGACGCTGGCGTTGCTGCCGGGCATGCGCGTATGGATCAGCGCGGCGGCGGGCGGGGCGGTGTTCGCGTTCGGCCAGCAGGCGGCGCCGGCCGTCCGGGCTGCGCCAATTGCGTGGCAACGGTTCGCCGCATGGTGCGGCGGCCGTGGTCAGGCAGCCGCGTCGCTGCCGACGTAGCGCGCGCGGGGCCGGATCAGCTTGCCGTCTGCATATTGTTCGAGCGCGTGTGCGATCCAGCCGGCGGTGCGGCCGGCGGCGAACACCGTGAACGCGGCGCCGTCGGGTAGCGCAAGCGTGCGTTCCAGCACCGCCAGCGCGAAATCGATCGCCGGCCGCAGGCCGGTCGCCGCTTCGACGCGCGCGGCGAGGGCACGGGCCAGGCGTAGCGGCGTCCGGTCCGGCAGCGTCGCGTGCAATGCGTCGAGCAACGCGCGTGCGCGCGGGTCGCCGTCGGGATAGAGCGGGTGCGCGAAACCGGACAACACCGTGCGTGCGCCGTCCGCCCGTTCGTCATGCGCGACGCGCAGCGCGAGGTAGCGGTCAAGATCGGGCGCACGCGCCGCTTCGTCGAGCAGCGCGCCCGCGCGGAACGTCTCGCCGCCGTGGCGCGGGCCCGACAGCGCCGCGAGCCCGCCCGCGATCGCGCCGAACAGGTGGGTGCCGGTCGACGCGATGCAGCGCACCGCAAAGGTCGACGGGTTCAGTTCATGGTCGGCGCACAGCACGAGCGCGCGGCGCAGCAGGTCGGCTTCGTCGCGTCGTCGCAGCCGCCACGCGGCGGCGAGCTGCAGATGCACGGGCGCGTCGCCCGGCGCGATGCCGGCCAGCGCCGCCGTCGTCACGCGCAGCAGCAGCGTGGCCGCGTCGAACTGCGCGTCGCGCCCCTGCGCCCAGACGCGCGGCAACGAGGCGGCCGCGGCCGGCAGCAGCACGAGCGTGCGCTCGAGCGGCGCGACATGCGCCCAGCGGCGGGCCCAGTCGTCCCACTGCACGGCATCGAAACCGGTCGACGCGAGCGATGCCGCACCGAGCCGCGCGGGCGGACAATCCCACAGCAGTGCGGCGGTCTCCTCGAGCGTCGCGTCGTTCGCGAGCGCGATCGCATCGGCGCCGCGATAGTGCAGGCGCCCGCCGGCGATCTGCGTGATCCGCGATTCGAGCACGGGCACGCCCCAGTCGAGCGAGCGTTCGGCGACGCCGCCCGCGCGTTTCGCATCGGCGCGACGGCGCGCGAGCAGGCGCACTTCGTTGGCGTCGTAGCGGCGGCGCTTGCTCGCGCCGTCGGGCAGCGAACGTAGCAGGCCGCGGCTCACATACGCGTAAAGGGTGCTCACGCTGACGCCGAGAATGCCGGCGGCTTCCGGCGCGCTGAGGGACGTCATGCCGATCGCTCCTGTCGGGGCGCATGAAGTGCGGCCCGGCTACAACTATTCGTTATGCATTGATTCGCGCAATCAAGATTGATCGCGCCCGTCACGAATTCTAGACTCGAATCCGTCTCCTCAACGGCTCGCTTCCACATGACTCCCGAACTCGCATTGACCCGCTTGTGGCAACTCGCGCACGGCGAACCCGGTGCGCTTGCGCGCGCGGCCGTGGCGGGGCAGGACCCGCTGCTGCCGTCGACGTTTCACGTCGGCACGCTCGCCGCGGCGACGATCGCGGCAGCCGGGCTCGCGGCGGCGGAATGCCATCGGCTGCGCACGGGCATCGCACAGCGCGTCGACGTGTCGATGCGCGATGCGCTCGCCGCCTTCCGCAGCGAACGCTACCTGCGCGTCGATGGCGGCCTGCCGCCCGAGCCGCGCCATCCGGTCACGGGTTTCTACGCCACGCGCGACGGACGCTGGATCCAGCTGCATGCGAACTTTCCGCATCACCTGCACGGGATACTCGACGTGCTCGGATGCGGCCCGGCGCGTGACGACGTTGCCGCGGCGATCCGCACGTGGGACGGGGCGGCGCTCGACACCGCGCTGGCAGACGCCGGCCTGTGCGCCGCATTGATCAGAACTCCAGACGAGTGGGCGGCGCACGAGCAGGCACGCGCGCTGGCGTCGTTGCCTTTGTTCGAGATCGAGCGGATCGGCGACGCGCCGGTCGAGCCGATCGGCCGTGGCGAGCCCGACCAGCCGCTCACGGGTGTGCGCGTGCTCGATCTCACGCGCATCATCGCGGGCCCGGTTGCGGGCCGCACGCTGGCATCGCACGGTGCAGAAACGCTGCTCGTCAACGGTCCGCACCTGCCGAACATCGCATCGCTCGTGATCGACAACGGGCGCGGCAAGCGCTCGACATGGATCGACCTGCGCGAGGCGGCCGGCGTTGCCGCGCTGCGTGCGCTCGCACGCGATGCCGACGTGTTCCTGCAGGCCTATCGTCCCGGCGCGCTGGCGGCACGCGGGTTCTCGCCGCCGGCGCTGGCCGAGCTTCGGCCCGGCATCGTGTGCGTGTCGGTGTCCGCGTACGGGCACGCGGGGCCGTGGTCGATGCGGCGCGGATTCGACAGTCTCGTGCAGTCGGCGAGCGGTATCGCATGGCACGAGCAGCACGCCGCGCACGCGGACGGCCCGCGCCATCTACCGTGCCAGGCGCTCGATCATGCGACGGGTTATCTCGCGGCGTTCGGCGCGATGATCGCGCTCGCGCGCCGCGCAACGGAAGGGGGAAGCTGGCACGTGCGGGTCTCGCTCGCACAGACGGGGCGCTGGCTGCAATCGTTCGGCACGGTGCCGGACGGCCTGCATGCGCCGGACGTCACGTTCGACGACGTGCTCGACCGGATCGACCGGGCCGCGTCGCCGTTCGGCACGATCGATGCCGTGCGTCCGGCCGAACACCTGTCGGCGACGCCGCCGCGGTTCACGCTGCCGCCCGTGCCGCTCGGCACGGACGAGGCGCGCTGGCGATGAGCGCCGGCGGCGCTACGCGTGCTACTTGCGCAGTTCGACGACGAAGTCGTAGTAGTCGTTGCGGCAGTAGGTATCGGTTAGCTCGATCGCGCGCTGGTCGGCCGTGTAGCCGATCCGCGTGATCAGCAGCAGCGCGTCGTGCGGCGCGATGCCCATCTGTTGCGCGATCTCGTCGGTCGCATTGACTGCGCGGAAATGCTGCAGCGCGCGCACGATCGGCGTGCCGCGCGCTTCGAGATAGCTGTACAGCGAACCGCCGATCGCCTGCGGATCCGGAATCAGCGTGGCGGGGAAGGTCGAGTTCTCGACCGCCATCACGATGCCGTCGGCCAGACGCAGACGTTTCAGTCGTGTAACGGATGCGGCCGGCGACAGGCCGAGCTGGATGACTTCGTCGCGATTCGCCGGCTGAATCTCGCGTTCGAGCCACTGCGAGCTCGGCTTGAAGCCTCGGCGCTCGAGCATTTCGCTGAAGCTCGACAGCCGCGACAGCGGATCCTCGTAGCGTGGCTGGATGAAATTGCCGGCGCCCTGCGTGCGACGGATCAGGCCCTGCTCGACGAGCAGCGCGATCGCCTTGCGCGCGGTGATGCGCGACACGCCGAGCGCGTCGGACAGCACGCGTTCGGACGGCAGTGCCTCGCCGGCCGCCCAGCGATTGTCGTGAATCGCGTCGCCGAGCTTGCGGGCGAGCTGCAGGTAGAGCGGCGTATCGTTCTCTGGGTCGGGGCGCAGGTCCTGCCAGCGGTCGTCCGTGGGTGCCTTCATGGAATGGGTATCGATCAGATTGCCGGCCATTCTAAGTCATCATGCGGCGCCGTTATATCCGGTTTTTGCCGCGCAACAGGTGGACGCCGCACCGATTGACTACACTGATGCGTCGTATTCGATGCCACGGCCGCGGGTGCGCGGCCACCAATCCGCAGCGAGGAGCGCATGACAGACACGATTGCCACGGTCGTCCTGCCGGACGGCGAGACGATTCCGAAGCTCGGCATGGGCACTTGGGAAATGGGCGAGCGGGCCGGGCGTCGCGACGAGGAGATCGCCGCGTTGCGCGAGGGTATCGCGCTCGGGATGACGCTGGTCGACACCGCCGAGATGTACGGCGACGGCGCGACCGAGTCGCTCGTCGGCGAAGCGCTGACCGGGCTGCGCGACGACGTGTTTCTCGTCAGCAAGGTCTATCCGCATCATGCGAGCCGGCGTGGCGTCGTCGCCGCATGCGACGCTAGTCTCAAGCGATTGCGTACCGACCGTCTCGACCTGTACCTGCTGCACTGGCGCGGTTCGGTGCCGCTCGAGGAGACGGTCGAGGGATTCGAGGCGCTGAGGCGCGCGGGCAAGATTCGCCATTGGGGTGTCAGCAACTTCGATACGGCGGATATGGCGGAACTCGTCGACGACGCGGGCGGCGGCGCGTGCGCGACCAACCAGATCCTGTACAACATCGCGCGGCGCGGCCCGGAATTCGACCTGCTGCCATGGCTCGCCTCGCACCGGATGCCGGCGATGGCCTACAGCCCGGTCGATCACGGACGCCTGCCGAAGCGTTCGCCGCTCGACGAGATCGCGCGGCAACGCGGGGTGTCGGTGATGCGCGTCGCGCTTGCGTGGGTGCTCTCGCGGCCGGGTGTATTCGCGATTCCGAAGGCGTCGCGGATCGAACACGTCCGCGACAATCGCGCGGCGCTCGATCTCGTGTTGAGCGATGACGAGCGCGCGCAACTCGACGGTTACTTCCACCCGCCGCGCAGCAAGCGCGCGCTCGAAATGCTCTGACCGCACCGGTCAGGCGATGTCCCGGTCAGTGGCCATGGCCACCGGCCGAGCCGCCGTTGCCGCCGGCACCGCCATTGCCGTTGCCGTTGCCGACACCGTTGGCACCGCCATTGCCCGCGCCGCCGCTTCCGTTGCCATTACCGTTGCCGCCGCCGTTGCCGTGGCCACCGGTGCCGGAAGCGCTGCCGCCGCCGTTGCCGCTGCCACCGCCGTTACCGTGACCACCGTTGCCGCCGCCATTGCCGCCGCCGTTGCCGTTACCGTGGCCGCCGTTGCCGCCGCCGTTGCCGCCGCCGTTGCCGCCACCGTTGCCGCCGCCGTTGCCACCGCCGTTGCCACCGCCGTTGCCGCCACCGTTACCGTGGCCACCGTTGCCGTGACCGCCGTTGCCGCCACCGTTGCCACCGCCGTTGCCACCGCCGTTGCTGCCGCCGTTGCTGCCGCCGTTGCCACCTCCGTTGCCGCCGCCGTTGCCACCGCCGTTGCCGCCACCGTTACCGTGGCCACCGTTGCCGTGACCGCCGTTGCCGCCACCGTTGCCACCACCGTTGCCACCGCCATTGCCGCCACCGTTGCCGCCACCGTTGCCGTGACCGCCGTTGCCGCCGCCGTTGCCGCCACCGTTGCCGTGACCGCCGTTGCCGCCGCCATCGCCGCCACCGTTACCGTGACCGCCGTTGCCGCCGCCATCGCCGCCACCGTTACCGTGACCGCCGTTGCCGCCGCCATCGCCGCCACCGTTGCCGTGACCGCCATCACCACCACCATTGCCGCCGCCGTGGCCACCATGGCCACCCGAGGTACCGCCACCCGAAGTACCGCCACCCGAAGTACCGCCACCCGAAGTACCGCCACCGGAAGTACCGCCACCGGAAGTACCGCCACCGGAAGTACCGCCACCGGAAGTACCGCCACCGGAAGTACCGCCACCGGAAGTACCGCCACCGGAAGTACCGCCACCGGAAGTACCGCCACCGGAAGTACCGCCACCGGAAGTACCGCCACCGGAAGTACCGCCACCGGAAGTACCGCCACCGGAAGTACCGCCACCGGAAGTACCGCCACCCGAGGTACCGCCACCCGAAGTGCCACCACCCGAAGTACCGCCACCCGAAGTACCGCCACCCGAAGTACCGCCACCCGAGGTACCGCCACCCGAAGTACCGCCACCTTTACCGTCGTTGCCCGATGCCCCGCCGCTACGACCGGTTCCGCTCGTACCACCGGATGTCGCCCCGGTCGATCCACCGACGCCTGCGGGCCCGACAGCGCCGCTTCCACCGTTCGCGCCGTTACCCGGACTGCTACCGCCGGAGGTACTGCCGGCACCGCTTCCCACAGCGCCTCGGCCGGCATAGATGTGTAGCGCGCAAGCAGCGGAAGCGCAGGACGCCGTGTCCTCGGCGAGCATCATGACGGGGTCTGCGCTGGCAGTCGGGATGGACGCGACGTCGGGAATCGAGTCCTGAGCAATCGCGCAGGAACAGCAGCACGCAAACGCAGCTGCGGCCAGCAGGGTCGTGCGACGGCATCGTCCCGCCGTACGGGATGGTTGATTCGTTCTGCTCATTATTGATCTCCCCGATGCGCGCGATGCCTCGTCACGCGCGACCATCAACGTGTGATGCAGGGGACCAGCAACGATGCATTGTCGTATCGACGGCCGATGCGTGTCGGACCGGCGCCAGAGGCCAGCCGGAACACGAATCGGCACGCGGGCCCGCCGTGCGAATCCCTAACTGCGAGATTCGTGCCACCGGCCGGTCATGCCCGTGGCGCAAGGCGCGTACGAATCGCCCGTCAGCGCGTGATACGTCGTCGTGAGCTTTTTGTTTCCGAAATGAAACGTCTGACTACGTCTATCGCGCCGCCGTGTCGGCAGCGCGCGGCCAGCGATGGCAGAGGATCGACGCGATCCAGGCGACGAGAAACAGCGCGACGATGCCGTAACCGATCGTGCCGAAACGCGCGCCAAGTGCATCGAGCGCATCGCGTACGGGGCCCGTCAGCGACAGCTTGTCGGCGAGCAGGCCGGCGGCTTCGATCCCGCCCACCGCCAGCGCGACGGCCGCCGACAGCAGCGTGATGCTCGCGTTATAGAGCAGCTTGCGCCGCGGATCGTCCATCGCCCAGCCGTACGCATGGATCATCAGCACGTTGTCGGTCGAGTCGATCAGCGTCATGCCGGCGGCGAACAGCGCGGGAAACAGCATGACCGAATGGAGCGGCAGCGCGTGGCTCGCCTGCGCGGCCGCGATCGCGAGCAACGCGATTTCTGTTGCAGTATCGAAACCCAGGCCAAACAGCACGCCGACCGGATACATGTGCCAGCTTTTCGACACGAACCGGAACAGCGGACGCAGCAGCCGCGACACGAGGCGGCTCGCGCGATGCGTGTGCGCGGCGCCGTGAGCCGCGTCCGGCGCGCCGCGATAGCGCCGCCACACGTCGCGCAGGATCACCAGGTTCATGCACGCGAGCACGAGCAGGAAGGTGGCGGACACCGCCGTGCCGATCGTGCCGCCGATCTCGCGGAATGCGTCGAAGCGCTCGCGCAGCGCGAACGCGCTCAGCGCGATGCCGAGCGTCGCGGCGACCACGATCGTCGAGTGGCCGAGCGAGAAGAACAGGCCCACCGTCACCGGACGGTGGCCATCCTGCATCAGCTTGCGCGTCGCGACGTCGATCGCGGCGATGTGATCGGCGTCGACCGCATGACGCAGGCCGAGCCCGTACGCGATCGCCGCGGTGCCGAGCAGCAGCGGATGGTCGCGCAGCACCGCGAGCGCCCACAGCCAGACGGCGACGTTCGCGGCGATCAGGCCGGCATACAGCATCAGCAGGCGGCGCAGGGCAGGGGTGGACGGCATCGGAGTGGTTCCATCGGACGAATCGCAATGCATTGTGGCACGCGCAAAAATGGCCCGGGGTGCCGATCAAAAAGCGGCGTCGGTCACCCGCATCGCCGCGTTCGACGGACGAAAAAAAGCCCGTCCGGAACCGGACGGGCTTGCGGTCGGCGCGCAGCAGCGCGCGCGCGTCGCGCTTACTTCGCTTTCGCGTTGATCACGGCTTCCGACACGTTCGCCGGCGTTTCCGCGTAGTGCTTGAACTCCATCGTGTACGTCGCCCGACCTTGCGTGGCCGAGCGCAGCGACGTCGAATAGCCGAACATCTCGGCAAGCGGCACTTCGGCGCGCACCAGCTTGCCGCCGCCACCCGCGATGTCCTCCATCCCCTGCACGATGCCACGCCGGCTCGACAGGTCGCCCATCACGTTGCCCATGAAGTCCTCGGGCGTCTCGACCTCGACGGCCATCATCGGCTCGAGCAGGACCGGCTTCGCACGGCGCATCGCTTCCTTGAACGCCATCGAGCCGGCCATCCGGAACGCGTTTTCGTTCGAGTCGACGTCGTGGTACGAGCCGAACGTCAGGTGCACCTTGACGTCGACGACCGGGTAGCCCGCGAGCACGCCGCTCTTCAGCGTGTCGATGATGCCCTTGTCGACGGCCGGAATGAATTCGCGCGGAATCACGCCGCCCTTGATCTCATCGAGGAACTCGTAGCCCTTGCCGGGGTTCGGCTCCAGCGTGATCACCGCGTGCCCGTACTGGCCGCGCCCGCCCGACTGCTTGACGAACTTGCCTTCGACATCGGTCGCCGTCGTGCGCACCGTTTCGCGATACGCGACCTGCGGCTTGCCGACAGTCGCCTCCACGCCGAATTCGCGCTTCATCCGGTCGACCAGAATTTCGAGGTGGAGCTCGCCCATCCCCGAGATGATCGTCTGGCCGGATTCCTCGTCGGTCTGCACGCGGAACGACGGATCTTCCTGGGCGAGACGGTTCAGCGCCAGGCCCATCTTTTCCTGATCGGCCTTCGTCTTCGGCTCGACGGCCTGCGAGATCACCGGCTCCGGGAATTCCATCTTCTCGAGGATGATCGGCTTGGCCGGATCGCACAGCGTGTCGCCCGTCGTCGCTTCCTTCAGGCCGACCGCCGCCGCGATGTCGCCCGCGCGCACTTCCTTGATTTCCTTGCGCTCGTTCGCGTGCATCTGCAGGATCCGGCCGAGCCGCTCCTTCTTGTCCTTCGTCGCGTTCAGCACCGTGTCGCCCGATTCGACGACGCCCGAATACACGCGGAAGAAGATCAGCTGGCCGACGAACGGGTCGGTCATGATCTTGAACGCGAGCGACGAGAACGGCTCGTCGTCGCTCGGGTGGCGTTCCGCCGGCTTCTCCGGATCGGCGAAGTCGTGGCCGAGGATCGCGGGCACGTCGACCGGCGACGGCAGGTAGTCGATCACCGCGTCGAGCATCGCCTGCACGCCCTTGTTCTTGAATGCGCTGCCGCACAGCATCGGCACGATCTCGTTGGCGATCGTGCGCTGGCGCAACGCGGCCTTGATCTCGTCCTCGGTCAGCGATTCATGGTCGTGCAGATACTTCTCGAGCAGTTCCTCGCTCGCTTCGGCCGCGGCCTCGACCATCTTCTCGCGCCATTCGTGCGCGAGCTCGACGAGATTTGCCGGGATGTCCTCGTACGTGAACTTCACGCCCTGGCTTTCGTCGTCCCAGACGATCGCCTTCATCTTCACGAGATCGACGACGCCCTGGAAATGCTCTTCCGCGCCGATCGGAATCTGGATCGGCACGGCGACGCCCTTCAGGCGCTCGCCGATCTGCTTCTGCACGCGGAAGAAGTCCGCGCCGATGCGGTCCATCTTGTTGACGAACGCGATGCGCGGCACCTTGTACTTGTTTGCCTGACGCCACACCGTTTCGGACTGCGGCTGCACGCCGCCGACCGAGTCGTAGACCATGCACGCACCGTCGAGCACGCGCATCGAGCGCTCGACCTCGATCGTGAAGTCGACGTGCCCGGGGGTGTCGATGATGTTGATCCGGTGTTCCGGATAGTTGCCGGCCATGCCCTTCCAGAAGGCCGTGGTCGCCGCCGACGTGATCGTGATGCCGCGTTCCTGCTCCTGCTCCATCCAGTCCATCGTGGCCGCGCCGTCGTGCACTTCGCCGATCTTGTGGCTCACGCCGGTGTAAAACAGGATGCGCTCGGTCGTCGTGGTCTTGCCGGCATCGATGTGAGCGCTGATCCCGATATTGCGATAGCGCTCGATGGGGGTTTTGCGGGGCACGTGAACCTCCTGGTGGTTCGGATCGTAAGCGGGCCGGCTGCACCGGCCCGGGCTGGAACAAGCGAGATTTAAAGGATAGCGCTTGTCCGTGGCTTTTGCAGATACGGGCAACGATGGCCGAATCAAGGTTGTCGCTGCCGTCGGCTGGCAAAAAAAGAAGCCGGCGCCCCGCTGGAGAGAGCGGGCGGCCGGCTTCGGTCGACGTGCGGCGGCGCCGCGGCAATGGCTGTTACTGGGCCTTGGGCAGGCCTTCGAGTTTCATGCCCGGCTTGATGCCCTTCGCCGCGAACCAGCCCTTGCTCATTTCGAGCGCGTAGACGCCGTTGTTGCGCGGGCAGTGGTTGTCGGTGGTCTCGGCCTTCATTTCGTCGATGTCGGTGATCGTGCCGTCCGCGCGGATGAACGCGATCGACAGCGGAATCAGCGTGTTCTTCATCCAGAAGCAGTGCACGGCGTTCTCGTTGAACACGAACAGCATGCCTTCGTTCGGCGCGAGCTGCGACCGGTACATCAGCCCCTGTTCGCGGTCGGCGTCGTTCGCGGCGACGGCCGCGTCGATCACGTACATGCCGGCGCGCAGCTTCGCGCGCGGGAACTCGCTCGGCTGCTTGGCGCCGGGCGGCATCTGCGCGTGGGCGGTCTGCATGCCGAGTGCGAGGACGGCAAGCGCGGCGGGAAACACGGCGGCGCGCGCAAGGCGGCCGAGCGACGAGCGCAGGGAGAATCGCACAGCAGGGCTCCTATCGGGAAAACGAGACCCGCATGGTACGCGAAGCGCGCCGGCGGGCACAAAAAAGAAAAAGGCAGATCGCCTTGCGGTGATCTGCCTTTCAACGCCGTAAGAACGGCAAGACTGCGTGTTCTTGACTGCGTTATTACAGCTTGCTTACTTAGTTCGAAGCAGCTGCCGGTGCTTCGGCTTCGCTAGCTGCCTTCTTTGCTGCGTGGTGCTTCTTTGCGTGGTGCTTCTTGGCAGCCTTGTGCTTTGCCGGTGCCGAAGCAGCTGCCGGAGCAGCAGCCGAAGCAGCTTCCGGAGCCGAAGCTTGTGCGAAAGCAGCCGTTGCGAAGAGGCCAGCGACCAGAGCGGCGATCAGTTTGTTCATGTTGTGTTCCTCAGCTTTAGTTAATTAACCAAATGACCCGGCAATAGGAGTCATGTCGTCTAACGGTGCCATCCACCTTTCGGTTGACAGACGCTTCGAGAAATTTCTCATTGCGCTGCGGGCGCCGAATCGTATTCGATAAAAACGTCGCTTTCGTGACGCAAACACGGGTTCGGCTGCCAATGCCGGATAGCTAAGGTTGGCATCTGCGTGGTTTAACGCGCGATCTTCGCAGGCGGTTGACGAAAAAGACGACGAAAAATTCGCGCGTCCGGAATGCGTCATTCGGTGCGTGCGAAACCGTCCCACGGCGCGCGCGGCGGCAGTGCGATTGTTTCGCCGGGTGCAATGCCGAGCGCGAATATGTCGAGCGCGCCGATGCCGACGCGCACGAGACGCAACGTCGGGAAGCCGATCGCGGCAGTCATCCGCCGCACCTGCCGATTCTTGCCCTCGGTGATCGCGAGTTCGATCCACGTGGTCGGAATCGCGGCGCGATAGCGGATCGGCGGATCGCGCGGCCACAGCGCATCGGGCGGTTCGATGAATTCGGCGCGGCACGGGCGCGTCACGTAGTCGCCGAGATCGACGCCGCGCGCGAGCGCCTTCAGGTCGGCCGGGCCGGGCGCGCCGTCGACCTGCGCCCAGTAGCGCTTGACGAGCTTGTGACGCGGCTCGGCGATGCGCGCTTGCAGCGCACCGTCGTCGGTGAGCAGCAGCAGGCCCTCGCTGTCCGCGTCGAGCCGGCCGGCCGGGTAGACGCCGGGTGTTTTTACCCAGTCGCCGAGCGACGGCCGCGTCTCGTGCGCGGAAAACTGGCAAATCGTGCCGAACGGCTTGTTGAGGGCGATCAGGGTCATGGCGGGCGCCCGCCCGGCATGCCCGCGGGGAAGCGGGACGGGGCGGTCTATGGCAAATGGCGGAATCTTAATGCATAATACGGAACGGCAAGTCCTCTGTCTTATATAAGACATAAGGGAAGACTTGATACGCAGCGTCGCGCTTCGTGCCGCCGGCCCCGGTTGGGGCGCTAGAATAGCGCTCGCTGTTGCCGTCACGAGGGTGGCAGGGCCACCTCGCCGCGCGCGCAGTTTCGACCAGCATCACCTGCTCAGCCACGTCACTGGAGTCGATCATGCCGTATCAGCACATCAAGGTTCCGGAGGGCGGTGACAAGATCACCGTCAACAAGGACTTCTCGCTCAACGTTTCCGATCAGCCGATCATTCCCTATATCGAAGGCGACGGCACGGGCTTCGATATCACGCCGGTGATGATCAAGGTCGTCGACGCGGCGGTCGCGCATGCGTACAAGGGCAAGCGCAAGATCCACTGGATGGAGATCTTCGCTGGCGAGAAGGCGACGAAAGTGTACGGTCCGGACGTGTGGCTGCCGGACGAAACGCTGCAGGTGCTGAAGGAATACGTGGTGTCGATCAAGGGGCCGCTCACGACCCCGGTCGGCGGCGGCATCCGTTCGCTGAACGTCGCGCTGCGCCAGGAGCTCGACCTCTACGTGTGCCTGCGCCCGGTCCAGTATTTCAAGGGCGTGCCGTCGCCGGTGCGCGAGCCGCAGAAGATCGACATGGTCATCTTCCGCGAGAACTCGGAAGACATCTACGCGGGCATCGAATGGGCCGCGGGCTCCGAGCAGGCGAAGAAGGTCATCAAGTTCCTGCAGGAAGAAATGGGCGTGAAGAAGATCCGCTTCCCGGAAACCTCGGGGATCGGCGTCAAGCCCGTGTCGACGGAAGGTACCGAGCGTCTCGTGCGCAAGGCGATCCAGTATGCGATCGACAACGATCGCAAGTCGGTCACGCTGGTGCACAAGGGCAACATCATGAAGTTCACGGAAGGCCTGTTCCGTGACGCCGGCTATGCGCTCGCGCAGAAGGAGTTCGGCGGCGAGCTGATCGACGGCGGCCCGTGGATGCGCGTGAAGAATCCGAAGACGGGCAACGAGATCGTCATCAAGGATTCGATCGCCGACGCATTCCTGCAGCAGATCCTGCTGCGTCCGGCCGAGTACGACGTGATCGCGACGCTGAACCTGAACGGCGACTACATCTCCGACGCGCTGGCCGCGCAGGTCGGCGGCATCGGGATCGCGCCAGGCGCGAACCTGTCGGATTCGGTCGCGATGTTCGAGGCGACCCACGGCACGGCACCGAAGTACGCGGGCAAGGATTACGTGAACCCCGGTTCCGAGATCCTGTCGGCGGAAATGATGTTGCGCCACCTCGGCTGGACGGAAGCGGCCGACACGATCATCGCCGCGATGGAGAAGTCGATCCTGCAGAAGCGCGTCACGTACGACTTCGCGCGCCTGATGGAAGGCGCGACGCAGGTGTCGTGCTCCGGCTTCGGCGAAGTGCTGATCGAGAACATGTAAGTCCCGTTCCGGGGCAGGCCGGCGAACCGCCGGCGGCCCCGGCGCCTACTGCCGGCGCCGGGGCATTTCATGAACGGCAGGTTTGTTGGCAGGGCAGCCCGGCATGCGGGCCGCGGCGCCGCGAAGCGGCCCGCATGCCCTGCAAGGTAGAACATGACGGCCTTCGCAACACCACCGCCCGGCTAGCCGGCGCGCCCCTTTCGCGATCGACCCGGTCGCTCCCCGCCGATTACCGTCGGCGCCCCTCAGTCCCAAATTTTCACGTAGCAACGCATCGACCATGTCCACTTCGCCCAAGATCATCTACACCCTCACCGACGAAGCGCCGGCGCTCGCGACCTATTCGCTGCTGCCGATCGTCAAGGCCTTCACGCGCTCGTCGGGCGTCGCCGTCGAAACGCGCGACATCTCGCTCGCCGGCCGCATCATCGCGGCATTCGCCGATGTCCTGCCGCCGGAGCAGAAGGGTTCCGACGATCTGGCCGAACTGGGCCAGCTCACGCTGAAGCCGGAAGCGAACATCATCAAGCTGCCGAACATCAGCGCATCGGTGCCGCAGCTCAAGGCCGCGATCGCCGAACTGCAGGCGCAGGGCTACAAGCTGCCGGCCTATCCGGAGGAGCCGTCGACCGACGAAGAAAAGGCGATCAAGGCCCGCTACGACAAGATCAAGGGCAGCGCGGTGAACCCGGTGCTGCGCGAAGGCAACTCCGACCGTCGCGCGCCGCTGTCGGTCAAGAACTACGCACGCAAGCATCCGCACAAGATGGGCGCATGGAAGCCGACGTCGAAGGCGCATGTTGCGCACATGAGCGAAGGCGACTTCTACGGCAGCGAGAAGTCGGCGCTGATCGCGGATGCCGGCAGCGTGAAGATCGAACTCACGACGGCCGACGGCGTGAAGAAGGTGCTGAAGGAAAAGACGGCCGTGAAGGCCGGTGAAGTCATCGATGCATCGGTGATGAGCCGCAAGGCGCTGCGCAGCTTCATCGAAGCGCAGATCGCCGACGCCAAGGCGCAGGACGTGCTGTTCTCGGTGCACCTGAAGGCGACCATGATGAAGGTCTCGGATCCGATCCTGTTCGGCCACTTCGTGTCGGTGTTCTATCGCGACGCGCTCGCGAAGCACGCGGACGTGCTGGCGCAGGCCGGCTTCAACCCGAACAACGGGATCGGCGACCTGTACGCGCGCCTGAAGGACCTGCCGGCCGACACGCGCGAAGCGATCGAAGCCGACATCAAGGCCGAATACGCGGTGCGTCCGCGCCTCGCGATGGTCAACTCGGACAAGGGCATCACGAACCTGCACGTGCCGAGCGACGTGATCGTCGACGCGTCGATGCCGGCGATGATCCGCGAGTCGGGCTGCATGTGGGGGCCGGACGGCGAACTGTACGACGCGAAGGCCGTGATTCCGGACCGCTGCTACGCGGGCGTCTACCAGGCCGTGATCGAGGACTGCAAGCAGCACGGCGCATTCGACCCGGTCACGATGGGCAGCGTGCCGAACGTCGGCCTGATGGCGCAGGCAGCCGAGGAATACGGTTCGCACGACAAGACGTTCCAGATCCCGGCCGACGGCGTCGTGCGCGTCATCGACGAAGCGGGCAACGTGCTGCTCGAGCACGCGGTCGAGTCGGGCGACATCTGGCGCATGTGCCAGACGAAGGACGCGCCGGTGCAGGACTGGGTCAAGCTCGCGGTGAACCGCGCGCGCGCCACGGGTGCGCCGGCCGTGTTCTGGCTCGATCCGGCACGTGCGCACGACGCGCAGATCATCGCGAAGGTCGAACGCTACCTGAAGGATCACGACACGAACGGCCTCGACATCCGCATCATGACGCCGGTCGAAGCGACGCGCTTCTCGCTCGAGCGCATCCGCGCGGGCAAGGACACGATCTCGGTCACGGGCAACGTGCTGCGTGACTACCTGACCGACCTGTTCCCGATCATGGAACTGGGTACCAGCGCGAAGATGCTGTCGATCGTGCCGTTGATGGCCGGCGGCGGGATGTTCGAAACGGGCGCGGGCGGCTCGGCACCGAAGCACGTGCAGCAGTTCGTCGAGGAAGGTTTCCTGCGCTGGGATTCGCTCGGCGAATTCCTCGCGCTGGCCGCTTCGCTCGAACACCTCGGCAACGCGTACCAGAACCCGAAGGCGCTCGTGCTCGCGAAGACGCTCGACCAGGCGACCGGCAAGTTCCTGGACGAGAACAAGTCGCCCGCGCGCAAGGTCGGCGGCCTCGACAACCGCGGCAGCCACTTCTACCTGTGCCTGTACTGGGCGCAGGCGCTGGCCGAGCAGACCGAGGATGCCGCGCTGAAGGCGCAGTTCGAAGGTGTCGCGAAGTCGTTGTCCGACAACGAAGCGCGCATCCTGGAAGAACTGTCGGCCGCGCAGGGCAACGCACAGGCGATCGGTGGCTACTACCGCCCGAACGTCGACCTGACGAGCCGGGCGATGCGCCCGAGCGCGACGCTGAACGGCATCATCGACGCGGTCGCCTGAAGCAGGTAGCGCTCGCGCGCTCGCCACGGCAGCGGCAGTAGCCGATGCAGCGGGCCTGGCGGCTCGCCGCTGCGCCGAACATGAAAACGCCCCGGTCGCCCGGGGCGTTTTGCGTTGCCGGCGTGCCATTCAGACGTGAACGATTTCCCACTCGGCGATTTCGTGCGGCACTTCGAGCGTGGCCGTATCGAGGTCGGACAGTTGCTCGCAGTCACCGCGGGAGATGTGGTCGGCCGCCACTTCCGGGCACGAAAACGCGCCGAGCACGGCATTGCCGAACGTTGCTTCCCAGCCGCCGTTGCCCGGCAGGATATAGAACGACCCGAGCGCTGAACCAAAGCGAAATCCCTTCATTTCCGTTCTCCCTTTCTGATCACAAGCGATTCTGTTGTGCCGTTCGCCGGCTCGGCCGGCTGTGGCCCGACTGGCTGCTTGCGCCGGATTCCGTATCGAACGTCATGGCGAAGCGTCAGTGCATGGAACAAAGTCTACGTCCGGGGCAGCGTGTGATGGTGCGCGTAGAGTGCTTTCTCGAAACAAAAATACATCACAAAAAACAAAGGCTTATTTCGATCATTTTGTATTGCGGAACGTTTTTCGGCATCGCGAAACAGCGAATTTGTGCCATGCACCACGAATTTTTATAACGCAGGGGCTTGTTCCGCATCGTGAAAAATTGGCCGGTTCGCGCATCGGCGGTGCGCGGCGCGCCGAGCGGTGAAGCGAGCGGCGGGAGCGACGTGCGTCGGCCGCGCGTGACGAAAGCGGATCGCGGAGGCCGTCGGCCCGCCCGATTGCGGCGAGTGTGGTGAGGCGCAGCCACGCCCGGTAACGCGCGACGGCGCTCGGCGATCGCATCTGATTCGTTGGTCCGACGGGCCGCCGTGCGTCGCATCGACGCGCGTCGGCCGTTGCCGCGCTTCGGCATGGGGGCTGCGGTTATGATGACGCCGGCATCTGGATTCGCGTCGCGCACGAGCGCTTTTGCTTGCGAGCCAGCGCGAGTGTCGCGAAGGCCGCGCGACGCTGCATGAATAACGAGGAACGATTGATGATACGGAGAACCTTCCTGTCGCATGCCATCGGCGTCGCGGCGGCATCGCTGTTTGCGCGCACCGCATGGGCGCAGCACGCCGGTCATGCGGGCATGGCGGGCATGGATCAGATGGACGACATGCCGGGGATGTCGGGGATGGCGGAGCACGCGCAGCACGCGAAAGCGGCACCGGCCGCGCTCGCGGCGGCCGATGCGCTGCCGGCCGGCGCGCCGCTCGCGCCGCTGCGCACGCTTGCGAACGAGAGTCGTGAACCCGGCACGTTCCGCGCGACGCTGGTCGCGCAGCCGGTCGCGCGTCCGATGCTGCACGGCGCGCGTCCGACGACGTTCTGGCAGTTCGGTGCGGGCACGCACGGGCCGGTGGTCGGCCCGCTGATCGACGTGCGCGAGGGCGACACGGTCGAGATCCGCTTCGTGAACAAGCTGCCGCAGCCGTCGACGATCCACTGGCACGGCCTGCCGGTGCCGCCCGACCAGGACGGCAACCCGTCCGATCCCGTCGCGCCGGGCGCGTCTCGCGTGTATCGCTTCACGCTGCCGAAGGGCAGTGCCGGCACATACTGGTATCACCCGCATCCGCACATGATGACCGCCGAGCAGGTGTTTCGCGGGCTGGCCGGCCCGTTCGTCGTGCGGGCCGCCGACGATCCGCTCGCCGGCTGGCCCGAGCGCAACCTGTTCGTGTCCGACCTGAAGCTCGCGCGCGACGGCACGATTGCGCCGAACGACATGATGGACTGGATGAATGGCCGCGAAGGCCAGTTCGTGCTGGTCAACGGTGCGCGCCGGCCGCGGATCGACGTCGCGAGCGACGAGCGCTGGCGCGTGTGGAACGCGTGCAGCGCACGCTATCTGCTTGTTGCGTTCGACGACGGCCGTGCGTTCGAGCAGGTCGGCACCGACGGCGGGTTGTTCGATGCGCCGCGCCGCGTGACGTCGCTGCTGCTCGCGCCGGGCGAGCGCGCGGAACTGCTGGTGCGCGCCGGCGATCGCGCGTCACGGGCGGTGCTGCTCGCGGCCGAGTACGACCGCCGCAAGATGGCGATGTCGCATGACGGCGGCCATGGCAGCCTGCCTGCCGATCCTGCATTGCCGCTTGCCGACGTCGCCTTCACGCCGGCCGCCGCACGTGCGCTGCCGGCCACGCTGCGCGCCGTGTCCGCACTCGGCGAGCCGGTTGCGCACAAGGAAGTCGCATTCGGCGAGGAGATGGACATGGATGCGATGATGAACGGCCCCGCGCACGGCCGGCCGGCCGGAATGCGCTTCACGATCAACGGCGCGACCTACGCGCCGCACCATGCGACGCTGACGAGCCGCCGCGGCGACGTCGAACGCTGGACGATTCGCAATGCGACCGACATGGATCATCCGTTCCATGTGCATGGCACGCAATTCCAGGTGATCGAGCGCGCATCGGACGGCACGCGCACGAGCGAACCGTTCCGCGCGTGGCGCGACACCGTGAACGTGCGCAGCGGGGAGACCGTGACGATCCTCGTGATGCAGGACATGCCCGGCGAGCGCATGTTTCACTGCCATATTCTCGAACACGAGGATCTCGGCATGATGGGCACGCTGAAGGTCGTGTAGCGAGTATCGGTACGTTTCACGCGTATGACGGAATTCCATCTGCGTGTGTGACAAGACAATACGTGTCCAATTATCGGGATTGAACGAAAAGGCCGGCCAATCGAATTAACGTGTGGCCGGCCTGAAAAAAAGAAACCCGGCGCGATGCCGGGTTTCTTCGTCTGATATCCGGTGCCTTTACGCGGCCTGGATGTTCGACGCTTGCTTGCCCTTCGGCCCTTGAACGACCTCGAAGCTCACCTTCTGGCCTTCCTTCAGGGTCTTGAAGCCCTGCATGTTGATGGCCGAGAAGTGCGCAAACAGATCTTCACCGCCCTCGTCGGGAGTGATGAAACCGAAGCCCTTCGCGTCGTTGAACCACTTAACGATACCAGTTGCCATTTTCCTACTTCCCCTGTCACACAGTCGCTGCTACTTACCACGAGCACGCTCGAAAAGCTAAACGACCGGAAAACACAGCCGTTCCCCCCTCACAAGCTCACCTTCGGCCTCTTTCAATTCGCCAACCGACGAGTTGAAAAAAGTGCCAGCTTGATTGTTGGCGCTCTTTATTTGAGTGTCAAGCGGAATTTTTAGACGTTTAGAGGGACGTTGTAAAGAACCCATTTTCAGGGTTTCTCCGGCTTTGCTGTGCAGCATGCCGCCAAGCGCGCCGACTTGAAAAGTCGCATAATCGGCTCATATACCAGGCTCGAATGACACGCGATCGAGTCGTCCCGGCTTGTGGGATACTGGATGCGGACGCGACGGTCCGGTGCGGTTTCCCCCTGACGGTTCGTGTTCCGCGCCACGCGTGAAAGCCGGCACCGCAGCCGGCTTTCGTATGGCGCGAAGGCGATCGCGAGTCGTCGGGAACCAGGGAGGGCGCCGGCCGGTCGGTCGGGTAATGGCAGGATTGCGGGCCTGTCCGAGTTGTTTAGAATGGGTGTATGGCGATTATCCCGGACAAGCAGGACAGCACCGTCCTGGAACGCAAGCAGCAGAAGCTCAAGCCGCCTTCGATGTACAAGGTGGTGCTGCTGAACGACGACTTCACGCCGATGGAGTTCGTCGTGATGGTCGTACAGGAGTATTTCAAGAAGGATCGCGAGACGGCCACGCAGATCATGCTGAAGGTCCATCGCGAGGGGCGAGGGGTATGTGGGGTCTATACGCGGGACATCGCGTCGACCAAGGTTGAGCAAGTCGTTACCCATGCGCGGCAGGCCGGGCATCCGCTGCAGTGCGTGATGGAGGAAGCATGATTGCCCAGGAATTGGAAGTCAGCCTGCACATGGCGTTCATGGAAGCACGCCAGGCGCGCCATGAGTTCATTACGGTCGAGCATCTGCTACTGGCCCTGCTGGATAATCCAACGGCAGCCGAGGTGTTGCGCGCGTGTGCGGCCAACATCGAGGACTTGCGTCAGAACCTGCGCAATTTCATCCACGACAACACACCTACCGTCCCGGGCACCGACGATGTCGATACCCAGCCGACGCTCGGTTTCCAGCGCGTGATCCAGCGCGCGATCATGCACGTCCAGTCGACCTCGAACGGCAAGAAGGAAGTCACCGGCGCGAACGTGCTGGTCGCGATCTTCGGCGAGAAGGATTCGCACGCGGTGTATTACCTGCAGCAGCAGGGCGTCACGCGCCTGGACGTCGTGAACTTCATTTCGCACGGCATCGCGAAGACGAACGGCGGCGAAGCCGCGAAGTCGTCCGACGCGAACGCGGAAAGCGAAGACTCGAACGCGCAGAAGGAAACTCCGCTCGCGCAGTTCACGCAGAACCTGAACCAGATGGCGAAGGATGGCCGCATCGATCCGCTGATCGGCCGCGAGCCGGAGGTGGAGCGTGTCGTGCAGGTGCTGTGCCGCCGCCGCAAGAACAATCCGCTGCTCGTCGGCGAGGCGGGCGTCGGCAAAACCGCGATCGCCGAAGGGCTCGCCTATCGCATCACGCGCGGCGAAGTGCCGGACATCCTCGCGAACGCGCAGGTGTATTCGCTCGACATGGGCGCGCTGCTCGCGGGCACCAAGTATCGCGGCGACTTCGAGCAGCGTCTGAAGACGGTGCTCAAGGAGCTGAAGGAACGGCCGCACGCGATCCTGTTCATCGACGAGATCCACACGCTGATCGGCGCGGGCGCCGCGTCGGGCGGCACGCTCGACGCATCGAACCTGCTGAAGCCCGCACTGTCGTCGGGCACGCTCAAGTGCATCGGCGCGACCACGTTCACCGAGTATCGCGGCATCTTCGAAAAGGACGCGGCGCTGTCGCGGCGCTTCCAGAAGGTCGACGTGACGGAGCCGACCGTCGAGCAGACGGTTGCGATCTTGCGCGGGCTGAAGTCGCGCTTCGAGGAGCATCACGGCGTCAAGTATTCGTCGGGTGCGTTGTCGGCCGCGGCCGAGCTGTCGGCTCGCTTCATCACCGACCGCCACCTGCCGGACAAGGCGATCGACGTGATCGACGAGGCAGGTGCCGCGCAGCGCATCCTGCCGAAGTCGAAGCAGAAGAAGACGATCGGCAAGAGCGAGATCGAGGAAATCATCTCGAAGATCGCGCGCGTGCCGGCGCAGAGCGTGTCGCAGGACGATCGCAGCAAGCTGCAGACGCTCGATCGCGACCTGAAGAGCGTCGTGTTCGGCCAGGATCCGGCAATCGATGCACTCGCGGCATCGATCAAGATGGCGCGCGCGGGCCTCGGCAAGATGGACAAGCCGATCGGTGCGTTCCTGTTCTCCGGCCCGACGGGCGTCGGCAAGACCGAAGTGGCGCGCCAGCTCGCGTTCACGCTCGGCATCGAGCTGATCCGCTTCGACATGTCGGAATACATGGAGCGTCACGCGGTGAGCCGGTTGATCGGCGCGCCGCCGGGCTATGTCGGGTTCGACCAGGGCGGCCTGCTGACCGAAGCCGTCACGAAGAAGCCGCATTGCGTGCTGCTGCTCGATGAAATCGAGAAGGCGCATCCGGACATCTTCAACGTGCTGCTGCAGGTGATGGACCACGGCACGCTGACGGACAACAACGGCCGCAAGGCGGATTTCCGCAACGTCATCATCATCATGACGACGAACGCGGGCGCCGAGTCGATGCAGAAGGCGACGATCGGTTTCACGACGCGCCGCGAGACGGGCGACGAGATGACCGACATCAAGCGCCTGTTCACGCCGGAGTTCCGCAACCGTCTGGACGCGATCATCAGCTTCCGCTCGCTCGATGAGGAAATCATCATGCGCGTGGTCGACAAGTTCCTGATCCAGCTCGAAGAGCAATTGCACGAGAAGAAGGTCGACGCGCTCTTCACCGACGCGTTGCGCAAGCATCTCGCAAAGCACGGCTTCGATCCGCTGATGGGCGCGCGGCCGATGCAGCGGCTGATCCAGGACACGATCCGCCGCGCGCTGGCTGACGAGCTGTTGTTCGGCAAGCTGGTGAACGGCGGCCATGTGACGGTCGACGTCGACGAAGGCGACAAGGTGCAGTTGTCGTTCGACAAGCTGGCGAATCCGCCGCACAAGCCGAACGAAGAGACGGTCGAAGTCGAGTAAGCGATAATTCGTTGTTCATGCGAACGGCGCGGGAAGTCTTCCGCGCCGTTTCGTTTTATCTGGCGCCGGTGGCGCGTTGGTGGTGCAGGGGAGTGGCAACGCAGTGACACAACAACAACGGTCGTTCGACAACATCGTCGCGCGCGAACAAGGGTTGCGCCATGCGCTGACGTCGGGGCAGATGGCGATGATCGCGATCGGCGGCGCGATCGGCACGGGGCTCTTCCTCGGCAGCGGGTTCGCGATCGGGCTAGCGGGCCCGAGCGTGCTGGTTTCGTACGCGATCGGCGCGCTGATCGCGCTGCTGCTGATGGGCGCGCTCGCGGAAATGACCGTCGCGCATCCAACGGTCGGCTCGTTCGGCGCGTACGCCGAGCACTACGTCGGCCCGCTCGCGGGCTTTCTCGTGCGCTATGCGTACTGGTTCGCGGTGGTGTTCGCGATCGGCACCGAGATCAGCGCGATCGCCGTCTTCATGAAGTACTGGTTCCCGGCCGTGCCCGGCTGGTACTGGGTGATCGGCTTCTCCGCCCTGCTGATCGCGGTGAACCTCGCGAGCGTCACGCTGTACGGGTCGGTCGAGTACGCGTTTTCGTTGCTGAAGATCGCGGCGATCGTCGTGTTCATCGTGCTCGGCGCGTATCTCGTGTGGTCGGCGCCGGCGGCGTCGGGCATCGGCTTTGCGAACTACACCGCGCACGACGGCTTCATGCCGAAGGGGCCGTGGGGCACCTGGGTCGCGGTGATCGTCGCGATCTTCAGCTACATGAGCATCGAGGCCGTCGCGATCGCGGCCGGCGAGGCGCGCGATCCGCAGCATGCGGTCACGCGCGCGTTCCGCTCGACGGTGTTCCGGCTGGTGCTGTTCTACCTGCTCACGCTGTCGCTGATGCTCGCGATCGTGCCCTGGACGCAGGCCGGCACCGACGAAAGCCCGTTCGTGAAGGTGATGGCCGCGACGCACGTGCCGTATGCGGCCGGCGTGATCAACTTCGTGTTGCTGATCGCGGCGCTGTCGGCGATGAACAGCCAGCTCTACGTGACGACGCGGATGATGTTCAGCCTGTCGCGCGCGCGGCTCGCGCCGGCTGTGTTCGGCCGGCTCGGCAACAACGGCGTGCCGCGTGCGGCGTTGTGGATCTCGACCAGCGGCGTCGCGGTCGCGGCGGTGCTCGTCGCGCTGTCGCCGGATACGGCGTTCACCGTGATGATGGCGATCGCGATGTTCGGCGCGCTGTTCACGTGGCTGATGATCTTCGTCACGCACCTGCGTTTTCGCGCGCGATATCGCGGCCCGGCGCTTGCGTTCCGGATGTGGGGGCACCCGTTCGGCAGCTTGCTCGGTGCCGGCCTCGTCGGCGCGATCCTGCTGACGACGGCCTTTACGCGCGAATTCCGGATGACGATGGTGGTCGGCGTCGTATTCGTCGTGCTGCTGACGCTCGCATACGCGCTGCACTACCGGCACCAGCACGCGCGTTGACGCGTGGCTTCGCTCGGCACGGGCTGCGCGGCGCTGTCGCGCCGCTAAGGTTGCGTTAAGGCGGCGGGGATTACATTCGAACCTGTCCGCGATCCGCGGCTGGCGCATGCCGGCCCGTCGCCCCTCCGTAAAAAGGGTTCGAATGAACAAACTCCCCGAAATCACGCTCGCGTTCTGGATCATGAAGATCTGCGCGACGACGCTCGGCGAGACCGGCGGCGATTTGCTGTCGATGACGCTGAACGTCGGCTATGCACTGAGCTCGATCCTGCTGTTCGGTTTCTTCCTCGTGACGCTGGGCGCACAGCTCAAAACGACGCAGTATCGGCCGGCGATCTACTGGGCGGTGATCGTCGCGACGAGCACCGCCGGCACGACGATGTCCGATTTCATGGACCGCACGCTCGGCCTCGGCTATGCGGCCGGCTCGTCGATTCTCGTCGCGATCCTGCTGGCGATCTTCGCGGTGTGGCGCCTGAGCGGCGAATCGCTGTCGGTCGACCTGATCCGCACGCGCAAGGTCGAACTCCTGTACTGGATCGCGATCCTGTTCTCGAACACGCTGGGCACCGCGCTCGGCGATTTTCTCGCGGACAGCTCGGGTCTCGGCTTCGGCGGCGGCGCATTGCTGATCGGCGGGCTGCTCGCATTGATCGTTCTGGCCCACTATTTCACGCGCATTTCGGGCGTGCTGCTGTTCTGGGCCGCGTTCGTGCTCACGCGGCCGTTCGGGGCGACGGTCGGCGACCTGCTGACGAAACCCGTTGCCAAGGGCGGGCTCGCGCTCGGCACGGTCGGATCGTCGGCGGTGCTGCTCGGCGTGCTCGTCGCGATGGTCATCTACGCGAGCATCGCGCAGGCGCGGCGCCGCGGGCTCGAGCCCGCGCGGATCGCGCAGACAGCCGATCGTTGATCGGTCACGGAAAAGGAAAGGGGCCGTGAGGCCCCTGCTTGCATGGTGCCGTTCAGTGACGGCCGGTGCTGCCGAAGCCGCCCTCGCCGCGATCGCTTTGCGCGAAGTCGTCGACGATGTTGAATTGCGCCTGCACGACCGGCACGATCACGAGCTGCGCAAGCCGCTCGAACGGGTTCAGCACGAACTCGGTCTGGCCGCGGTTCCACGTCGAGATCATCAACTGGCCCTGGTAGTCCGAATCGATCAGGCCGACGAGGTTGCCGAGCACGATGCCGTGCTTGTGGCCGAGGCCCGAGCGCGGCAGGATCATTGCCGCGTAGCCGGGATCCGCGAGGTGGATCGCGAGGCCGGTCGGCACGAGCGTCGTTTCGCCCGGCTGCAGTGTGACGGGCGCGTCGAGACACGCGCGCAGGTCGAGGCCCGCGCTGCCGGTGGTCGCGTAGGCGGGCAGGTAGTCGCGCATGCGCGCGTCGAGAATCTTCAGATCGAGTTTCATGCGGTCGTCGAATCGGTCGGAAAAGGCGCGGCGGCACGGGCCACCGCGCGGGTGATCAGATCAGGCGGTTGTCCGGCAGGCGCTTCGCGATTTCCGCGACGAGCACGTGCGCCAATTCGTCCTTCGGTGCGCGCGGCAGGCGTGTGAGGCCGGCCGCCTCGAACAGCACGACTTCGTTGTCGTCGCGGCCGAACGTCAGCGGGCCGAGATTGCCGACCAGCAGCGGCACGTTCTTGCGCTTGCGCTTCTCGTCGCCATGCACGTCGAGATCGCCGCTTTCGGCCGCGAAGCCGACGCAGAACGGCGGATCGGGCAGTGCCGCGACCGATGCGAGGATGTCCGGGTTTTCGACGAAGGCGAGCGCCGGCATCTTGCGATCGGCCGTCTTCTTCATCTTGTGTTCGGCCGGCTGGGCAACGCGCCAGTCGGCAACCGCGGCCACCGCGATGAAGATGTCGGCATCGGACACCGCGTGCATCACCGCGTCGTACATCTGCTGCGCGGTCTGGACGTCCTGGCGGTACACGCCCCACGGCGTGTCGAGTGCGACCGGCCCGGCGACGAGATGCACGTCGGCGCCGGCCTGCTGCGCGGCGCGCGCGAGCGCGAAGCCCATCTTGCCGCTCGAGCGGTTCGTGAGGCCGCGCACCGGATCGAGCGGCTCGAACGTCGGGCCGGCCGTGATCAGTACGCGACGGTGCGCGAGCACCTTCGGCGCAAAGTGCGCGACGATCGCTTCGTAAATCGCTTCGGGTTCGAGCATGCGGCCGTCGCCGACTTCGCCGCACGCCTGCGCGCCGGAATCGGGGCCGAGCACCGACACGCCGTCGGCGCGCAGTTGCGCGGCATTGCGCTGCGTGGCCGGGTTCTGCCACATCTGGCGGTTCATCGCGGGCACGACGAGCAGCGGACAGTCGCGCGCGACGCACAGCGTCGACAGCAAGTCGTCGGCGAACCCGTGTGCGAGCTTCGCGAGGAAGTCCGTCGACGCGGGCGCGATCACGATCGCGTCGGCTTCGCGCGACAGGTCGATGTGCGCCATGTTGTTGTCGATGCGCGCGTCCCACTGGCTCGTATAGACGGGCCGGCCGGACAGCGCCTGCATCGTGACGGGCGTGATGAACTGCGTCGCGGCGTCGGTCATCACGACCTGCACGGTCGCGCCTGCCTTCGTCAGCAGCCGGGTGAGCTCGGCGATCTTGTAGCAGGCGATGCCGCCCGTCAGGCCGAGAACGAGGTGTTTTCCTGCGAGTTCTGCGTGTGCCAACTCAGGCCTCCAAGGGTCAAACGGAACGGCCGGCGCGAAGCCGGCCGTCGACACCGAGTATGCGCGCTCAGCGCGAGCCGCGCACGCGACGCAGTTCGTCGTAGATCAGCAGCACCGCACCGATCGTGATCGCGGAATCGGCGAGGTTGAACGCCGGGAAGTGCCAGGCGCCGAGGTGGAAATCGAGAAAGTCGATCACGTGGCCGTAGATCAGCCGGTCGATCACGTTACCGAGCGCGCCGCCGAGGATCAGCGCGAGCGACAGGCTGAACAGCCGTTGATGGCCGTGGCGGCGCAGCAGGAAGCAGATCACGAGCGTCGCGCCGACGCCGAGCGCGGTGAACGCCCAGCGCTGCCAGCCGCTCGCGGTCGACAGGAAGCCGAACGCGGCGCCGCGGTTGTACACCAGCACGAGGTTGAAGAACGACGTCAGCGCGTGCTGCGCGCCGTACGCGAACGTTTTCAGGATCGCGATCTTCGACAGCTGGTCGAACAGGATCACGATCAGCGAAATGCCGAGCCAGGGCGCGAGCGCGCCGCTGGCCGGTTTCGACACAGTCTTCGCCATATTCAAGCAGCGCTCCGGTTTTCGCCGTTTTCAAACAGGTTCGAGAAGCAGCGGCCGCACAGCGTCGGATGATCGGCGTGCGCGCCGACGTCCTCGCGATAGTGCCAGCAGCGTTCGCACTTCTCGTACTTCGACGCCGCGACGTCGACGCTTTCCTGCGCTTCGTCGTCGACCTTCACGACCGTTGCCGCCGACGTGATCAGCACGAACTTCAGGTCGTCGCCGAGGCTCGCGAGTGCGTCGTAGCGCGCGCCGCTCGCATGCACGGCCACTTCGGCCTGCAGCGACGAACCGATGCGGTTCGCGGTGCGTGCCTCCTCGAGCGCCTTCGTCACGTTGCCGCGCACTTCGCGCAGCAGCGCCCACTTGTCGATCAGCGCGGCCGCGCCGGCGACTTCCGGATACGTGTAGTAGGTTTCCGTGAACACGGTGTCGCTGGCCGGCTGGAACACCTTCCACGCTTCTTCCGCGGTGAACGACAGGAACGGCGCGAGCACGCGCAGCAGCCCTTGCGTCAGGTGGTACAGCGCCGTCTGCGCGGAGCGGCGTGCGCGCGAGTCGGGCGCGCTCGTGTACAGGCGGTCCTTCAGCACGTCGAGGTAGAAGCCGCCGAGATCTTCCGAGCAATACGTCTGCAGCTTCGCGACGACCGGATGGAACTCGTACTTCTCGTAGTGGCCCAGCAGTTCCACCTGCAGTTGCGTGGAGAACGCGACCGCGTAGCGGTCGATCTCGAGCCATTCGTCGACCGGCACCGCGTGCTGCGAGAAGTCGAAGTCCGACAGGTTCGCGAGCAGGAAGCGCAGCGTGTTGCGGATGCGGCGATAGCCTTCCGTCACGCGCTTCAGGATTTCCTCGGAGATCGCCAGTTCGCCCGAATAGTCGGTCGACGCGATCCACAGGCGGATGATTTCCGCGCCGAGACGGTTCGCGACTTCATGCGGGTCGATGCCGTTGCCGAGCGACTTGCTCATCTTGCGGCCTTCGCCATCGACCGTGAAGCCGTGCGTGAGCAGGCCCTTGTACGGCGCGCGGCCGTCGATCATCGACGCGGTCAGCAGCGACGAGTGGAACCAGCCGCGGTGCTGGTCCGAGCCTTCGAGGTACAGGTCGGCCGGGAACTGCAGCTGATCCTTGTGCGAGCCGCGCAGCACGTGCCAGTGCGTCGTGCCCGAGTCGAACCACACGTCGAGCGTGTCGCGGTTCTTTTCGTACAGGTTCGCGTCGTCGCCGATCAGCTCGCGCGGGTCGAGCGTCTGCCACGCCTCGATGCCCGACTGCTCGACGCGTTTCGCGACTTCCTCGAGCAGCTCGAGCGTGCGCGGGTGCAGCTCGCCGGTTTCCTTGTGCACGAAGAACGCCATCGGCACGCCCCACTGGCGCTGGCGCGACAGCGTCCAGTCCGGGCGGTTCGCGATCATGCTGAACAGGCGCTGCTTGCCCCACGACGGGTAGAACGCGGTCGCCTCGATGCCTTCGAGCGCGGTTTCGCGCAGCGTCTTGCCGCCTTCGCGCGGCGTCACGTCCATGCCGGCGAACCACTGCGACGTCGCGCGGTAGATGATCGGCGTCTTGTGGCGCCAGCAGTGCATGTAGCTGTGCTTGTAGTGCTCGCTGCGCAGCAGCGAGCCGGCCTCGCGCAGCGCGTCGACGACCTTCGGGTTCGCGTCCCAGATCGACAGGCCGCCGAACAGCGGCAGCGATTCGATGTAGCGGCCGTCGCCCATCACCGGGTTGATGATGTCGGAGTCGGTCATCCCGTGCGCCTTGCACGACTGGAAGTCCTCGATGCCGTAGGCGGGCGACGAGTGCACGACGCCGGTACCGGTGTCCGTCGTCACGTAGTCGCCGAGGTAGACGGGCGCGGTGCGCTTGTAGCCGGGGTGGGCCGATGCGAGCGGGTGGTGGAAGCGCAGGTTCGCGAGCTTCACGCCCGGCGTGGTCGCGATGACGCGGCCCGTCAGCTTGAAGTCGGTCATGCAGGCTTCGACGCGTTCTTCCGCGATGATCAGCAGCCCGCGCTCGGTGTCGACCAGCGCGTAGACGATTTCCGGATGGAGGTTCAGCGCCTGGTTGGCGGGGATCGTCCACGGCGTGGTGGTCCAGATCACGATGCCGCCGTCGGCGCGCGGCAGCGCCGGCAGGCCGAACGCCTGCGCGGTCTTTTCCGGTTCCGCGAACGGGAACATCACGTCGATCGTCGGGTCGGTGCGGTCCTTGTACTCGACTTCCGCCTCGGCGAGCGCCGAGCCGCAGTCGAAGCACCAGTTCACCGGCTTCAGCCCGCGATACACGTAGCCCTTCTCGATGATCTTGCCGAGCGCGCGAATCTCTTCCGCCTCGTTCACGAAATTCATCGTCTTGTACGGGTTCGCCCAGTCGCCGAGCACGCCGAGGCGCTTGAAGCCGACCTTCTGCTTCTCGATCTGCTCGGTCGCGTATGCGCGCGCCTTGCTCATCACTTCGGCCGCCGGCAGCGACTTGCCGAACTGCTTCTCGATCTGGATCTCGATCGGCATCCCGTGGCAATCCCAGCCCGGCACGTACGGCGCGTCGAAGCCGGCCATGTTGCGCGACTTGACGACGATGTCCTTCAGGATCTTGTTGACCGCGTGACCGAGGTGGATGTCGCCGTTCGCATACGGGGGGCCGTCGTGCAGGATGAACTTCGGCCGGCCCTTGCTGGCTGCGCGGATCTTCTCGTAGATGCCGCGCTCTTCCCATTCCTTGACCCACTGCGGCTCGCGCTTGGGCAGGTCGCCGCGCATCGGGAACGGCGTGTCGAGCAGGTTGACCGGATACTTGGCCTGCGGTTTCGAATCGGCTTTCTTGTTGCTCATGATGGGATCGCTATCTAAATCGGGGGACGCTCGTGCGTCGTGAATCGGGGATGCGCGCGTGTGGGCGGCGCGACGGGGCGGCGCGCGGCGCCGCCGGCCGGATCAGCTAATTCGGTCGGTCGCCGACGTCGAGAAGCCGGTCGCGCGGCTGCCCGGCGCGCGCTCGCGCTCGATGAAGTACGCGCGCGCGTTCGCGACGTCCAGCGCGATCGCGCGCGACAGCGCCTCGAGATCGTCGAACTTCGCCTCGTCGCGCAGCTTCTTCAGGAATTCGACGCGGATGAGCTTGCCGTACGCGTTGCCGTGCCAGTCGAGCAGATGGACTTCGAGCAGCACGCGGCCGGAATCGTCGACGGTCGGGCGCAGCCCGAGGCTCGCGACGCCCGGCAGCGGGGCAGGGCCGAGGCCGTGCACCTGCACGACGAAGATGCCCTTGAGCGCCGGCCGCTTGTGCGCGATCGGCAGGTTCAGGGTCGGGAAGCCGAGGTCGCGGCCGAGCTTGAGCCCGTGTGCGACGTGGCCGCTGATCGCGTAGCCGTGGCCGAGCGCTTGCGCGGCCGCGTCGAGATCGCCCGCGGTGAGCGCGGCGCGCACGCCCGAGCTGGAGATGCGCGTGCCGTCGCTGCCGGCGACCGTGCCCATCTGCTCGACCTCGAAGCCGTATTGCTCGCCGGCCGCCTTCAGCGTGTCGAAGGTGCCCGCGCGCTTCGCGCCGTAGCAGAAATCGTCGCCGACCATCATCCAGCGCGTGTGCAGCCCGCCGACCAGCGTGCGTTCGACGAACGCCTGCGGCGACTGGCTCGCGAACGTGTGGTTGAAGTGCTCGACGACGACGCGGTCGACCCCGTGTTCGCGCAGCGCCTCCAGCTTGTCGCGCAGCATCGCGATGCGCGGCGGCGCGCCGGCGGGGTTGAAGAATTCACGCGGATGCGGCTCGAAGGTCATCACGCACACGGGCAGGCCGCGCGCGTCCGCTGCCGCGCGCACGCGCGCGAGCAGGGCCTGGTGGCCGCGATGGACACCGTCGAAGTTGCCGATCGTCAGCGCGCACGGCGCGCGGCTCTCGGCGTTGGGCAGGCCGCGGAAGACTTTCACGATAGCGGATGCAGCGTCGGGGAATGGGCGGTGGGATGCCGCAAAGCAGAAGATTATAAACGTTCGGGCGGCCCGGCGGCCGAGAAGGCGGGAAACGCGGGGGCGAATGGTAAAATTCGCGGATGAAAAAACTCGTGATCCTGATTTCCGGTCGCGGCAGCAACATGGAGGCCATCGTCCGCGCGTGCGCGCAGGAACGCTGGCCGGCCGAGGTCGCCGCCGTGATCGCCAACCGGCCCGACGCGGCCGGCCTGGCCTTTGCCGCGTCGCACGGGGTGGCGACCGCGGTGGTCGACCATCGGTCGTTCGACAGCCGCGACAGCTTCGACGCGGCGCTCGCCGCCGAGATCGACCGCTTCGCGCCCGATCTCGTCGTGCTCGCCGGCTTCATGCGCATCCTCACGCCCGAATTCGTCAGACGATACGAGGGCCGGCTGCTGAACATCCACCCGTCGCTGCTGCCGAGCTTCAAGGGCATCCACACGCACCAGCAGGCGCTGGATGCCGGCGTCGCGCTGCATGGCGCGAGCGTGCATTTCGTGATTCCCGAACTCGACAGCGGTGCGATCGTCGCGCAGGGCGCCGTGCCCGTGCGCGCCGGCGACGACGCGGCCGCGCTTGCGCAGCGCGTGCTGACGGTCGAGCACGTGCTGTATCCGCGTGCGGTGCGGTGGTTCGTCGAGGGGCGCCTGCGCCTCGAGAACGGCCGGGCAGTGGTGGCGCCGGAAGAGGCGCGCTGGATTTTCGCGGATCAACCGCATACCGAAACGAGCGAGGGCGTATGAAGCTGCACGGATTCCTGATTGGCCAGACCGAGACCTTGCTCGCCGAGGTGCTGAAGTTCACAGGCCCCGCCGACGCGACGACGAGCCGGTTCTTCCGCGCGCATCCGAAGCTCGGCCATGCCGAGCGCGGCGTGATCGCCGAGGCGGTGTTCGCGGTGCTGCGCCGGAAGATGGAGTTTTCGCACCTTGCCGAAAGCGGCACGGGCAGCCCCGCGCGGCGCCTGACGCTGCTCGGCCTGATGCAGACGCTCGGCCGCAATGCGTTGAAGCCGTTCGTGTCCGACACCGAGGCCGCGTGGCTCGAGCACGTGTCGAAGATCGATCCGGCGAGCCTGCCGGTGCGCGTGCGCACGAACCTGCCGGACTGGATCTACCAGGCGCTGTCGGCCCGTTTCGACGCCGAGGAGCTCGCGCAGCTCGCCGCGGCGCTGAACTATCCGGCGCCGCTCGACCTGCGCGCCAACGTGCAGAAGGCGACGCGCGAACAGGTGATCGATGCGCTGCGCGCGAACGGCATCGATGCGGGCGAGACGCCGTTCGCGCCGCACGGCGTGCGCGTGGTCGGCAAGCCGGCGCTCACGCGCCTGAAGTTGTTCGAGGAAGGCCAGATCGAGGTGCAGGACGAAGGCAGTCAGTTGCTGTGCTCGCTGGTGGCGCCGCGTCGCGGCGAGATGGTCGTCGATTTCTGCGCGGGGGCCGGCGGCAAGACGCTCGCGCTCGGCGCGATGATGCGCTCGACCGGGCGCCTGTATGCGTTCGACGTGTCGGAAAAGCGTCTCGCGAAGCTGAAGCCGCGCCTCGCGCGCAGCGGGCTGTCCAACGTGAATCCGGTGCTGATCGACAGCGAGCACGACGCGAAGATCAAGCGGCTCGCCGGCAAGATCGACCGCGTGCTGGTCGACGCGCCGTGCAGCGGGCTCGGCACGCTGCGCCGCAACCCGGACCTCAAGTGGCGCCAGACGCGCACGTCGATCGAGGAGCTCACGCCGAAGCAGGCGTCGATCCTCGCGAGCGCCGCGCGTCTCGTGAAGAAGGGCGGCCGGCTCGTCTACGCGACCTGCAGCGTGCTCGACGCGGAGAACGAAGCGATCGTCGAGCAGTTCCTGGCCGACCATCCGGACTTCGTGCTGGTGCCCGCGCAGAAGGTGCTGGCCGACCAGCGCATCGCGCTCGAGACCGGCGACTACCTGTCGCTGTGGCCGCACCGCCATGCGACCGACGGCTTCTTCGCCGCGGTCCTCGAACGGCGCGCGCAGTAACGGCAGCCGGGACCAACGATGGAGAATTTGCAGAGCCGCCTGCTGTCGCACCGGCTGGCGTCGGTGATTCGGGATTTCCATCAGCCCGTGATGATCTGGCAGGCGGCGATCCTGGTCGGCGCATTGTGCTTCGCATGGGTTGCCGCGCGCTTCGTTCATGGCCGCATCGATGCGCGGCGCCGGGCGGCCGGCCGCGCGCCCGGCGCAGGCGCGCAAAGCCTGAAGCGTGCGTTGTTTCCGCTGTTCGGCGGCGTTTTCGTGGGGATCGCGCAGCTCGCGTTCGATCCGTTCATGTCGACGTCGCTGCTGTCGCTCGCGCTCGTGCCGCTGTTCGGCATCGGGCTCATCTACGTGCTGTTCTTTTTCGCGCGGCGCGTATTCGCGCGCGACGGGCACACGCATGCGTGGCTGTCGATCGTCGAGAAGATCGTGTCGACCGTCGTGTGGGTCGCGATGGTGCTGACCGTGCTCGGTATCCAGCGCGACGTGCTCGGCTGGCTCGACAGCGTGCAATTCCGCGTCGCGAATGCCCACCTGACTTTGCTGTCGGTGATTTCGGGCGCGCTGTGGGTATGCGTGACGCTGATGGTCGCGATGTGGCTCGGCTCGGTGCTCGAGGATCGCCTCACGCGCGCGACCACGCTCGACGCGAACCTGAAGGTCGTGCTGTCGCGGGTCGGCCGCGCGCTGCTCGTGTTCGCGGCGATCCTGATCGGGCTGTCGCTCGTCGGCATCGATGTGACGGTGCTCGGCGTGTTCGGCGGTGCGGTGGGCGTCGGCCTCGGCTTCGGGCTGCAGAAGATCGCCAGCAACTACGTATCGGGCTTCATCATCCTGCTCGACCGCTCGCTGCGGCTCGGCGACGCGATCAGCGTCGGCGGGCTGCAGGGCGTCGTCACGCAGATTCGCACGCGTTATACGGTCGTGCGCGGCCTCGACGGCAACGAGACGCTGATCCCGAACGAGAAACTGATCACCGACGTCGTGCAGAACCAGTCGTCGTACCTCACGCGCGGCTACGCGAAGGTCGCCGTGCAGATTGCCTATACGAGCGACGTCGAGCAGGCGCTGGCGGTGCTCGCGGAAGCCGCGAACGGCGTGCCGCGCGTGCTCGCGGAGCCGGCGCCGACCCCGTACCTGGTCGGCTTCGGCGCGGACGGGATCGATCTGGAGCTCGGCTTCTGGATCGAGGATGCGGCGAAAGGCACGTCGGGCGTGCGTTCGTCGGTGAACCGCAACATCTGGCGGCTGTTCGCCGAGCATGGAATTTCCATTCCGTTCCCGCAGCGCGAGGTGCGTGTGGTCGGCCTGCCGGACGGCCTGGCCGCGACCGGCGCAGTGGCCGACGGCATGCCCGTGGCGGCGGGCGGCGATGCGATGGACGGGCGCGCGTCGGCCGCGTAGAGGCAACCTCGACGAAGCGGGCGGCCGAAACCGGATCGACAGGCTTTCCCGGTCCGCCGATGGACTGTCCGCGTTGCGTCAAGACAAGAAAATATTCATTTTTTACAAAGACTTGGAACGGTTGAAGTAAAATTCCGGTCTACACGCGGTATGCTTTCATTTTTATGACGTCGGCCTGCGCCGGCATCGCTCTCACCACAGGTAACTGCCTTGTTGAATTCCCTGCTCGATTTTCTTTCCCACGGGCTCCTGCGTTTTTCGTGGTGGCAGGTCGCGTTGTTCGCGCTCGCCGTCACGCACGTCACGATCATCGGCGTGACGGTCTACCTGCACCGCTGCCAGGCGCACCGCGCGCTGGAGCTGCATCCGATCGCAAGTCACTTCTTCCGTGCCTGGTTGTGGATGACGACCGGCATGCTGACCGGCCAGTGGGCCGCGATCCATCGCAAGCACCACGCGAAGTGCGAAACCGAGGAAGATCCGCACAGCCCGCAGACGCGCGGCATCTGGAAGGTGTTCCTCGAAGGCGCCGAGCTGTATCGCGCGGAGGCGAAGAACGAGGAAACGATGCGCAAGTTCAGTCACGGCACGCCGAATGACTGGATCGAGCGCAATCTCTACTCGAAGTACCCGATCCTCGGCGTGAGCCTGATGATGGTGATCGACGTCGCGCTGTTCGGCGTGCTCGGCCTGACCGTGTGGGCCGTGCAGATGGTCTGGATTCCGTTCTGGGCAGCGGGTGTCGTGAACGGTTTCGGCCACTTCTGGGGCTACCGCAACTTCAACTCGGCCGACGCGAGCACGAACCTGTTTCCGTGGGGCATCGTGATCGGCGGCGAAGAGCTGCACAACAACCATCACACGTTCGCGACGTCGGCGAAGCTGTCGAACAAGTGGTACGAATTCGACATCGGCTGGATGTACATCCGCATCATGTCGGCATTCGGTCTCGCGAAGGTGAAGAAGGTTGCGCCGACGCCGCGCCTGAACAAGCCGAAGACGGTGCTCGACCAGGAAACGCTGCAGGCCGTGCTGTCGAACCGCTACGAAGTGATGGCGCGCTACGGCAAGGCCGTGAAGCGCGCGTATCGCCAGGAGCTCGCGCACTTGAAGGAACTCGGTTCGAGCGAGAAGTACCAGCTGATGCGCAGCGCGCGCAAGTGGTTCCACAAGGACGCCGACGGCCTCGACGAGCCGCAGAAGAAGCTGCTGCCCGAGATCTTCGCGAACAGCCAGAAGCTGCATACGTACTTCCAGCTGCGCCAGGATCTGGCCGCGATCTGGGATCGTTCGACCGCGTCGCGCGAACAGCTGCTCGCGCAATTGCAGGATTGGTGCCACCGCGCGGAACAAAGCGGCATCAAGGCGCTGCAGGAATTTGCGACACGCCTGCGTCGCTACGCCTGATTCGAAATCGATTAGAATCTCAGGACGTCACAAACCCCGCGTTGGCGGGGTTTTTTCATTTGGGCGGCCGGTTTTCCAGGGACGACCGGACGCGCCGGAATTCGTGTGAGGTTTGGGGCCGCGCCGACGTTGCGCCCCGGGCAAGCGGAGAGGATCGGCCCGAGCATGCGCTGGAGCGCTGATTCCGGGCTACCGCGAAGCATGGGACAGAGTAGGCGGTAAAGCGCTAACTCTGGTCGACCGCGAAGCATGGGACCAGAGTAAGCGCTAAAGCGCTAACTCTGGTCGACCGCAAAGCATGGGACCAGAGTAAGCGCTGAAGCGCTAACTCTGGTCGACCGCAAAGCATGGGACCAGAGTAAGCGCTGAAGCGCTAACTCTGGTCGACAGGAGATATGGAGATGCAATCGACGATCAAATCCGTCGAGTACGACCGGCCAGTCTCGGCCGGGACCGTCTGCGGCGTGGGCCAGGCATGGGCCAAGGTGCCCGAAGCACCGTCCGCCGAAGAACGCGCCGCGCTGAAGGCACGCATCAAGGCGCTGCTCGCGCGTGAAAAGGCCGTGCTCGTCGCTCACTATTACGTGGATGCCGAGCTGCAGGAGCTGGCCGACGAAACCGGCGGCTGCGTCGCCGATTCGCTCGAAATGGCCCGCTTCGGCCGCGACCACGACGCGCAGACGCTCGTCGTCGCCGGCGTGCGCTTCATGGGCGAAACCGCGAAGATCCTGAGCCCCGGCAAACGCGTTCTGATGCCCGATCTCGACGCGACCTGCTCGCTCGATCTGGGCTGCCCGGTCGACGAATTCTCCGCGTTCTGCGATGCGCATCCCGACCGCACCGTCGTCGTCTATGCGAACACCAGCGCCGCCGTGAAGGCGCGTGCCGACTGGATGGTCACGTCGTCGATCGGCCTCGAGATCGTCGCCGACCTGCACGCGCGCGGCGAGAAGATCATCTGGGCACCCGATCGCCATCTCGGCAGCTACATCCAGAAGAAAACCGGCGCCGACATGCTGTTGTGGCAGGGCTCGTGCCTCGTCCACGACGAATTCAAGGGCATCGAGCTCGACCTGCTGCGCGCCGAGTATCCGGACGCGAAGGTGCTCGTGCATCCCGAGTCGCCGGAAAGCGTCGTCGCGCAGGCGGACGTCGTCGGCTCGACGACGCAGCTGATCGACGCCGCCGTGAAGTTCGACGCGACGCACTTCATCGTCGCGACCGACCTCGGCATTCTGCACAAGATGCAGCTCGCCGCACCCGGCAAGACCTTCATCGCCGCGCCGACGGCCGGCAACAGCGCGACCTGCAAGAGCTGCGCCCATTGCCCGTGGATGGCGATGAACGGCCTCGCGAACCTCGCCGACGTGCTCGAGCGCGGTCACAACGAGATCTTCGTCGATCCCGCGATCGGCGTGCGCGCGCGCGTGCCGATCGACCGGATGCTGGATTTCGCAGCGGCGCACAAGAAGCGCGTGCAGGCGAGCGGCGATCTGCAGCGGGATCAGCAACTGTTCGCGAACGTGGGGGCGGCATGACGAGCGCAGTCTCTCCGCTGTTCGAAGCCGTGCGCGCCCAATACGGCGCGGCATTCGACGAAGCGATCGCGCGCAACGTCGCCGATGCGATCGCCGAAGACGTCGGCACCGGCGACCAGACCGGGCGGCTCGTGCCGGCCGGCGAGCGGCGCCGTGCGCGCATCATCGTGCGCGAGGAAGCGGTGTTGTGCGGCGTGCCGTGGTTCGAGGCCGTCGTCGCGCGCATCGATCCGTCGATCGTCGTGCAGTGGCGGTATCGCGAAGGCGACCGGATGACACCGGATTCGACGGTCTGCGAGCTCGAAGGGCCGGCGCGCGCACTGCTGACGGCCGAGCGCAACGGGCTGAACTTCCTGCAACTGCTGTCGGGCGTCGCGAGCGCGACGCGTCGTTACGTCGATCGCGTCGAAGGCACGCGCGCGAAGATCCTCGATACGCGCAAGACACTGCCGGGCCTGCGGCTCGCGCAGAAGTACGCGGTGCGGGTCGGCGGCGGCGAGAACCAGCGTCTCGCGTTGTACGACGGCATCCTGATCAAGGAAAACCATATCGCGGCGGCCGGCGGTGTCGGCGAAGCGCTCGATGCGGCGTTCGCGCTCGGTGCCGGCGTGCCGGTGCAGATCGAAGTCGAGACGCTCGCGCAACTCGACACGGCGCTCGCGCACGGCGCGCAGTCGGTGCTGCTCGACAACTTCACGCTCGACATGATGCGCGAAGCGGTGCGCGTCGCTTCCGGCAAGGCCGTGCTGGAAGTGTCGGGCGGCGTCAATTTCGATACGGTACGCACGTTCGCGGAGACGGGCGTCGACCGCATCTCGATCGGCGCGCTGACGAAGGACGTGCGCGCGACCGACTATTCGATGCGGATCGTCGATTGACCGGGCGATAGGCCGTCTGACGAAAAAAGCCGCTGGCGCGCAAACGCCAGCGGCTTTTTCGTGGGCCGCACACCCCGGAAGGGCGCGCCGCTCAGCGGCGCGAGCGGGGCGTGAGCACGCTCGGCAGCGCCTTCGGCAGCGTGTGCGGCCAGTCGCGGCTGTAGTGCAGCCCGCGGCTTTCGCGGCGCGAGTACGCGCTCTTCACGATCAGCGTCGCGACGTCGACGAGGTTGCGCAGTTCGAGCAGGTCGCGCGTCACGCGGAAGTTCGCGTAGTACTCGTGGATCTCGTCGCGCAGCAGCGACAACCGGTGCTTCGCGCGCTCGAGACGCTTGTCGGTACGCACGATGCCGACGTAGTTCCACATCAGCCGGCGCAGTTCGTCCCAGTTGTGCGCGACGACGACTTCCTCGTCCGCATCCGACACACGGCTTTCGTCCCATGCGGGTAGCGTGCCCGGCGTTTCTGCGTCGAAGCCGGCCGCCTCGATTGCCTCGGCCGCCGCACGGCCGATCACGAGGCATTCGAGCAGCGAGTTGCTCGCGAGCCGGTTCGCGCCGTGCAGCCCCGTGTACGACGTTTCGCCGACCGCATACAGTCCCGCGAGGTCGGTGCGCCCCGCGAGGTCGGTGACGACGCCGCCGCACGTGTAGTGCGCGGCCGGCACGACCGGGATCGGCTGCTTCGCGATGTCGATGCCGAATTCGAGGCAGCGCGCGTGGATCGTCGGGAAGTGCTCACGCAGGAATGCTTCTGGCTGGTGGCTGATGTCGAGATATACGCAGTCGATCCCGTGCTTCTTGATTTCGAAGTCGATCGCGCGCGCGACGATGTCGCGGGGCGCGAGTTCCGCGCGCGGGTCGTGCGCGGGCATGAAGCGCGTGCCGTCCGGCAGTTTCAGCAGGCCGCCTTCGCCGCGCACGGCTTCCGAAATCAGGAACGATTTCGCGTACGGATGGAACAGGCAGGTCGGATGGAACTGGATGAATTCCATGTTCGACACGCGGCACCCCGCGCGCCATGCCATCGCGATGCCGTCACCGGTCGCGGTGTCGGGATTGGTCGTGTAGAGGTAGACCTTGCCGGCGCCGCCGGTCGCGAGCACCGTGTGCGGCGCCTCGATCGTGATCGTGCGGTCGTTGTCGACGTCGAGCGCATACAGGCCGTGGCAGCGGCGGCCGGGCAGTCCGAGCCGGTCCGACGTGATCAAGTCGATCGCATGATGGTTTTCGAAGAACGTGATGTTCGGATGCTGGCGCGCGCGGTCGGACAGCGTCGCGAGCACCGCATGGCCGGTCGCGTCGGCCGCGTGGATGATGCGGCGGTGACTGTGGCCGCCTTCGCGCGTCAGATGGAAACCGAGCTCGGCCGCGTCGTCCTTCGTGAACGGCACGCCCTGCGAGATCAGCCATTCGATCGCTTCGCGCCCATGCTCGACGATGTAGCGCGTCGCGCCTTCGTCGCACAGCCCGCCGCCGGCGACCAGCGTGTCACCGACGTGGTTCTCGATGCTGTCCGCCGAATCGAGGACGGCCGCGATGCCGCCTTGCGCGTAATCGCTTGCCCCCTCCATCATCGAACGTTTCGCGATCAGCGCGACACGTCGCGTGCTGGCCAGGTTCAGTGCGACCGACAGCCCTGCCAGGCCGCTGCCGACGATCGCCACGTCGAATTTCATGCTGCATCTCCATCGTTACGCTTTGGTTCTTGTGCGTTCCGTCGGCCGTGGCCGCGGAAAGGGGAGAGCATACCGCGTCGGGCCCGTGCGTGCGCGCAAAACAAAAAGCCCCGCATGTGCGGGGCTTTTCGGTCGCCGTCAGGCTTGCAGAAACCGGAGATTACTTGATCTTGGTTTCTTTGTATTCCACATGCTTGCGGACGACGGGATCGAACTTCTTGATCGCCATCTTTTCCGGCATGTTGCGCTTGTTCTTCGTGGTCGTGTAGAAGTGACCCGTACCAGCGGTCGACTCGAGCTTGATCTTGTCGCGTGCGCCTTTTGCCATGATTGTGCTCCTTGGGCTTAGGCTTCGCCGCGTGCGCGCAGGTCAGCGAGCACGGAATCGATGCCGTTCTTGTCGATCAGGCGCAGGCCGGCGTTCGAGACGCGCAGGCGCACCCAGCGGTTTTCGCTCTCCACCCAGAACCGGCGGTTTTGCAGGTTCGGCAGGAAGCGGCGCTTCGTCTTGTTGTTTGCGTGGGAAACGTTGTTGCCGCTCATCGGCGCTTTCCCAGTTACTTGGCATACGCGTGCCATGAGAGCACTCCTAATACGCTAAATTCGGGGTTCGATCGCCGATGAAGGTTCCATCGTGCCGCCACGTGATCCATGGCCGCACTCAGAACGCCAAAGCCTGTACAGACAAGGCCCTTCGATGGCTAGAACTGGTTGGAAAAAAGACAGACGACGATTCTAGCAGAAAAAGTTCAGAAAAATCAAACCCAATTTCGCCTCGTCGTTGCGGCGCACCCGGGGTGGGTCGCCGGGCCACAGTCTACAGCCAACCGGCGCGTGCGAACGAAAATGTATCGTCGCTGCCGACGACGACGTGATCGAGCAGCTTCGCGTCGACGAGCGTAAGCGCTTCGTGCAGCATGCGTGTCAGGCGGCGATCCTCCGCGCTCGGCTGCACCGCGCCGGACGGATGATTGTGCGCGATGATCAGCGCCGCGGCATTGAGCATGAGCGCGCGCCGCACGATTTCGCGCGGGTAGACGACCATCCGCGTCAGCGAGCCGCGCGCGCTCTCTTCCACGTCGATCAGGCCGTGACGGGCATCCAGGTACAGCGTGACGAAAACCTCGTGCGCCCGTGTGCCGATCCTGAGCCGCAGATAATCCTCGACCGCGCCTGGCGAGCCGATCTGCATTCGCTTGCGGGCTTTCTCGGCCAGCGCGCGCCGCACGATCTCGGTCACCGCGATCAGCACCGCCGAGCGGGCGGGGCCGATGCCCGGATGCATGGCGAACGCGTCGGGCTGCGCGTCGAGCATGTCGCGCAGCGAATCGCCGAAACGTGCGAGCAGCGCGCGGGCGCTGGCGAACACGTCGTGGCCGCCGCCGCCCGTGCCGAGCAGCAACGCGACGAGTTCGGCGTCGGTGAGCGCGGCCGGGCCGCGCTCCAGCAACCGCTCGCGCGGCAGATGGGATTTCCAGTTTCGCGGGCGGCGCTTGCGCGACGGCCCGGCTGCGTCGATGCGGCGGGCCGCGGCAACCGTTGTATCGGCCGTGTCGCGACATTCGGTCGCCGCGGCGGCGGGACAGGGGGACAGCATGATCCAGAACTCCATTGGCGGCGGGCATGAGCGCGATGTCGTCGCACTTTCAGCCTTGCGCGCTCAGGTGACTTACAATATTGGCTTTGCGCCGGGCCTTTCGGCCAGTTCGGGCGCCGACGAACACGAGTCATTCATGAGCATCATCGATCTATCCGAAGTGAAGCCCGGTTCCCACGTGACGCTGCATTACCGGCTTGCACTGGCCGACGGCGCCGACATCGTCAACACCTTCTCCGACAAGCCCGCCACGCTGCTGCTCGGCGCCGGCCAACTGGCGCCCTCGCTGGAACAGATTCTGATCGGGCTCAAGGTGGGTGACCATTCGACTTATCAGCTAACGCCCGAGCAAGGGTTCGGTCCCCGCAATCCCGACATGCTCCAGCGCGTGACGTTGTCGACGCTGCGCGAGAACGGGATGGTCGGCGAGGATTTCACGCCGGGCGACCTGATCGAGTTCAACGCGCCGGACGGCGGCCGCTATGCAGGGGTGCTGAAGGAAGTCAGCGAAACCTCGGCGCTGTTCGACTTCAATCATCCGCTCGCGGGCCAAGCGCTCACGTTCGAAGTGAAAATCATCGGAATCCTGTAATCATGAGCACCACCGATACGCTGTCCGGGCAGACCGTCGCCGCCGATGCCGAAATCTTGCTGGCCCAGCCGCGTGGCTTCTGCGCGGGCGTCGATCGCGCGATCGAGATCGTCGAGCGCGCAATCGCGATGCACGGGGCGCCGATCTACGTGCGCCACGAGATCGTCCACAACAAGTACGTGGTCGAGGACCTGAAGAAGAAAGGCGCGATCTTCGTCGAGGAACTCGAGGAAGTGCCGGCCGGCAACACCGTGATCTTCAGTGCGCACGGCGTGTCAAAGGCCGTGCGCGACGAGGCCGACGTGCGCGGGTTGCGCATTTACGACGCAACCTGCCCGCTCGTCACGAAGGTGCACGTCGAAGTGGCGAAGATGCGCCAGGACGGCGTCGACATCGTGATGATCGGCCACAAGGGCCACCCGGAAGTCGAAGGCACGATGGGGCAGGTCGAGCGCGGCATGCATCTCGTCGAAAGCGTCGAGGACGTGCAGAAGCTCGAGCTCGCCGATCCCGAGCGCATCGCGCTCGTCACGCAGACGACGCTGTCCGTCGACGACGCGGCCGAGATCATCGGCGCGCTGAAGGCGAAGTATCCGAAGATTCGCGAACCGAAGAAGCAGGACATCTGCTACGCGACGCAAAACCGCCAGGACGCGGTGAAGTTCATGGCGCCGCAGTGCGACGTCGTGATCGTCGTCGGCAGCCCGAACAGCTCGAACTCGAGCCGTCTGCGCGAAGTGGCGGAGAAGCGCGGCGTGGCCGCATACATGGTCGATGCGCCCGAGCAGATCGATCCGGCATGGGTCGCCGGCAAGCGCCGCATCGGCGTGACGGCCGGCGCATCGGCGCCGGAAGTGCTCGCCCAGGCCGTGATCGCGCGGCTGCGTGAGCTCGGCGTGCGCAACGTCCGCGCCCTCGACGGCATCGAGGAAAACGTGTCGTTTCCGCTGCCGCGCGGGCTGAACTTGCCGCCTGCCGCCTGATTGCCGCATCGCACCCGAGGTACTCCGAAGCGCGCCGCTTGGCGCGCTTTTTTTTGCGCTGCGAAAATGACATCGCAACCATTGTTCACATCAATGGTGCAACCGGGTTGCTATCGATGCGCCCAGCCGTTTCTCAAAATTGGTTGCAATGCAGGAAAACCCCATCGAATCAGGATTATTGGCGTCCTATAAATGGAGTTACAATGCGCCCGTTTTCAGGCCGGAATGGCTTTGAAATCGGGTTTTGGCAAGGCGCGGGAGACCTACTCGATGCATGTGAAGTTGGCTTACGCCATGTCCGTCGCCGCACCGGTTGCAATGCTTGCCGGCTGCAGCAAAAAGAGCGACGACGAGGCGGGCAGGGACGCTGCGGCACGCGCGGTACCGGCAGTCAGCGACATGCGTGCTGCCGGAACCGGTCGTGCGGCGCCGTCGGTGTGCCGCATTGCGCAATGGGACTGTGACAAGGACAACGGGGCACGTTTGGCGATCGAGGAATTCAACGCGCAGGGCTCGAAGATCGGCATGCATTCCGCACGGCACGCAGCACATGTCGGCGGCGCTGCCATCGACCGGGCGACGGGCACGCCGATTGCCCGGCAGCGAGCCGCGCAACGTGATGCGGCAATGACGGGGCGCGCCGAGCGACGGACGCCCGGATTTCGGGGCAACGCAGGCGACGTGCAGATGTCGGCGACCCTTCATTTCGATTCGACGAAACAGCGTATCGCCGCGACCCATCGCGTCGCGGCGGGCGGCCTGCTTCGTTTCGATGATTCCGATGCAGTCCTGACGAAAGTCGGGCGCAGCCTGCACGATGCCGGTTCGGGCGCCGCGCGGGTGGCGACGCACGGCCCGCTTGCCGCGCAGGCGACGGCGTCCGGCATCGGAGCACAAACCCTTGGCGACAACGGCATGTGCGCCGCCAAGGTGGTCGAGCCCGCGGGCGACGCGGCGCGGAACCTGATCTGCCCGGAGGCGGGGTTCGCCCCGGCCCGGACGGAAAAAGGCATGGCGTTCGGGAAACCGGACACCGGCCGTTGCGGCACGCTGCCCTACGACTTCAAGGAGGCCAAGTACACCGTCCTCGATGTCGTGACGATTTAGCGACGGGACTCACGATGGCACCGGAACAGTGCGGTGCCGTTTCTGTATCCGCTCCGGCGGCAGGTCCGGCCGTACAGGCCGGGCGGCGCGCGCCGGGACGATCCACCCTTACCGGTATCGACTAGTACCCGCAGTGTCGCCGAGAAGGCGCGATTCCTCGCTTACCCGCGGGGCGCAACGTCCTCCGGCAGCATGGGCCAAGGAGCTTTAAATGGATATTTTCATCCAGCAGATCCTCAACGGGCTGGTGCTCGGCAGTGTGTACGCCATCATCGCGTTGGGTTACACGATGGTGTACGGCATTCTCGGCATCATCAACTTCGCGCACGGCGACGTGCTGATGATCGGCGCGATGGTCGCCCTGTCGGCGATCACCGTGCTGCAGAACCATTTCCCCGAACTCGGCAACGTCGCGACGCTGACGATCGGCCTTGGCATCGCGGCGGTCGTCTGCGCGTGCGTGGGCTATACGATCGAGCGGGTCGCGTACCGGCCGCTGCGCCGCGCGCCGCGTCTCGCCCCGCTGATCACCGCGATCGGCGTGTCGATCCTGCTGCAGACGGCCGCGATGATCATCTGGTCGCGCAACCCGCTGCCGTTCCCGCAACTGCTGCCGACCGATCCGATCAACGTGATCAAGGCGACCGACACGACGCCCGGCGCCGTGATCTCGGTGACTGAAATCGTGATCATCGCGGTGGCGTTCATCGTGATGGCCGGCCTCCTGCTGCTCGTGCACAAGACCAAGCTCGGCCGCGCAATGCGTGCGATCGCCGAAAGCCCGAACACCGCGAGCCTGATGGGCGTGAACCCGAACTTCGTGATTTCGGCGACGTTCATGATCGGCTCCGCGCTCGCCGCGCTGGCCGGCGTGATGATCGCGTCCGAATACGGCAACGTGCACTTCTACATGGGCTTCATCCCCGGCATGAAGGCGTTCACGGCGGCGGTGCTCGGCGGGATCGGCAACCTCGGCGGCGCGATGGTCGGCGGCGTGGTGCTCGGCCTGATCGAGCAGCTCGGCGCGGGCTACATCGGCAACCTCACGGGCGGCGTATTCGGCAGTAACTACCAGGACGTGTTCGCATTCATCGTGCTGATCATCGTGCTGGTGTTCCGTCCGTCGGGCCTGCTGGGCGAACGTGTCGCGGACCGCGCGTAACGGAAGGGGAGCAAACAACATGACATCCATTCAACCGATCGAATCCTCGACGTCGCTCGTCGAAGAGCGCAACACGACCAAGACGGTCATCATCGGCATCCTGACCGCGGCGTTCGTGATCGCGGCGCCGATCATCATCGGCTCGGCGGGCGGCAACTACTGGGTCCGCGTGCTCGACTTCGCGATGCTGTACGTGATGCTCGCGCTCGGCCTGAACGTGGTGGTCGGCTTCGCCGGCCTGCTCGACCTCGGCTACATCGCGTTCTACGCGGTGGGCGCGTACACGGCGGCACTGCTGAGCTCGCCGCACCTGACCTCGCAGTTCGAGTGGATCGCGGCGCTCGCGCCGAACGGCCTGCACATCCCGTTCCTGATCATCGTGCCGATCGCGATGGCGCTCGCGGCGACCTTCGGGATCCTGCTGGGCGCGCCGACGCTGCGCCTGCGCGGCGACTACCTGGCGATCGTGACGCTCGGCTTCGGTGAAATCGTCCGGATCTTCATGAACAACCTCGACCGTCCGGTGAACATCACCAACGGCCCGAAGGGGATCACGGGCATCGATCCGGTGCACGTCGGCGGCTTCAACCTGTCGCAGACGCATTCGATCTTCGGCTTCCAGCTGCCGTCGGTGTACATGTACTACTACCTGTTCGTGCTCTGCGCGCTGCTGGTGATCTGGGTCTGTACGCGCCTGCAGCACTCGCGTATCGGCCGTGCATGGGCCGCGATCCGCGAAGACGAAATCGCCGCGAAGGCGATGGGCATCAACACCCGTAACGTGAAGCTGCTCGCGTTCGCGATGGGCGCGTCGTTCGGCGGCCTGTCGGGTGCGATGTTCGGTGCGTTCCAGGGCTTCGTGTCGCCCGAGTCGTTCACGTTCTGGGAATCGATCGTCGTGCTCGCGTGCGTGGTGCTCGGCGGCATGGGCCACATCCCCGGCGTGATCCTCGGCGCGGTGCTGCTCGCGATCTTCCCGGAATTCCTGCGCTCGACGATGAGCCCGCTGCAGCACGCGCTGTTCGGCCATGACATCGTCGATACCGAAGTGATCCGTCAGGCGCTGTACGGCCTCGCGATGGTGATCATCATGCTGTATCGCTCGGAAGGCCTGTGGCCGGCGCCGAAGCATGAGGACAAGATCGCGAAACTGGCGAAGCGCAACAGCAAGAAGCCGGTGCGCGCTTAACCAACGGACAAGGGGATATCACACATGAGCGACAAGCAAATCCGACTGTCCGTCAAAGGCGTGAACAAGCGCTTCGGCGGCTTGCAGGCACTGTCCGACGTCGGCCTCGAGATCAAGGAAGGCGAGATCTACGGCCTGATCGGCCCGAACGGCGCCGGCAAGACGACATTCTTCAACGTGATCACGGGCCTGTACACGCCGGACTCCGGCGAGTTCAAGCTCGACGGCACCGAATACAAGCCGACCGCGGTGCACCAGGTCGCGAAGACGGGCATCGCGCGCACGTTCCAGAACATTCGCCTGTTCGGCGGGATGACCGCACTCGAGAACGTGATGGTGGGCCGCCACGTGCGCACCAAGCACGGGCTGCTGGGCGCGGTGTTCCAGACGCCGGCCGAACGCCAGGAAGAGCGCGAGATCAAGGAACGCGCGATCGAGCTGCTCGAATACGTCGGCGTGCTGCAGTACGCCGACTACACGTCCCGCAACCTGTCGTACGGTCACCAGCGCCGGCTGGAAATCGCCCGGGCGCTTGCGACCGACCCGAAGCTGCTCGCGCTCGACGAGCCGGCGGCCGGGATGAACGCGACCGAGAAGGTCGAACTCACGCGCCTGCTCGACAAGATCCGCTCGGACGGCCGCACGATTCTGCTGATCGAGCACGACGTGAAGCTCGTGATGGGATTGTGCAACCGGATGACGGTGCTCGATTACGGCAAGGTGATCGCCGAGGGTCTGCCGCAGGACGTGCAGAAGAATCCGAAGGTGATTGAGGCATATCTCGGCGCAGGGGTGCACTGATGGCAGCGGCAATGTTGAAAATCAAGGGCTTGCAGGTCAACTACGGCGGCATTCAGGCCGTCAAGGGTGTTGACATGGAAGTCCGTCAGGGCGAACTCGTGACGCTGATCGGCGCGAACGGTGCCGGCAAGACCACGACGATGAAGGCGATCACCGGCCTGAAGCCGTACTCGGCGGGCGACATCGAGTACGACGGCAAGTCGATCAAAGGCATCCCGCCGCACGAGCTGCTCAAGCGCGGCCTCGCGATGGTGCCGGAAGGCCGCGGGATCTTCGCGCGGATGTCGATCGTCGAGAACATGCAGATGGGCGCGTACCTGCGCAGCGACAAGGAGCAGATCAAGAAGGACGTCGACCGGATGTTCGGTTTCTTCCCGCGCCTGAAGGAGCGGGCGACGCAGCTCGCGGGCACGCTGTCGGGCGGCGAGCAGCAGATGCTGGCGATGTCGCGCGCGATTCTGTCGAAGCCGAAGTTGCTGCTGCTCGACGAGCCGTCGATGGGCCTGTCGCCGATCATGGTCGAGAAGATCTTCGAAGTGGTGCGCGAGATCTCGAAGGAGGGCATCACGGTGCTGCTGGTCGAGCAGAACGCGCGCCTCGCGCTGCAGGCGGCCGACCGCGGTTACGTGATGGACTCGGGCACGGTCACGATGGAAGGCGACGCGAAGCAGATGCTCGACGATCCGAAGGTGCGGGCCGCGTATCTGGGCGAATAAGCGGGCCGGCGCGGCGCGGCGGCGGATGCCGGCGTGCCGCGCAAGGGCTTTCGAAAAGCTGTCACGGGATGCCGTGGCAGCTTTTTTTTCGTGCGGCGCGCGCGGCGACGAACTGTGCGTGCGGATGCGACTCCATGCATTCGGCGGTGACGCCGACCATGCGGCGCGGGACCCGGAGCGGAGCGTCCGAAACCGGCCGTCCGCAACCGGCCGTCCGCGACCGGCCGTCCGCAACCGGCCGTCCGCAACCGGCCGTCCGCAACCGCTCGTCCGCAACCGGCCGTCCGCAACCGCTCGTCCGCAAACCGACACGCGGGCTGCGTAGCATGGTCGATCCATCGGGACACGGAGGGCACGAATGAGTCTGGACTACGGTTTCGTGAAGGCGAAGGTGACGTCGGTGGCGCGGCTGAAGGGCTCGCCGCACGGCAGCGAAATTCAGTATCACATCCACCTGACGCTCGCATTGCCGACCGGCGACTGGGACGTCGCGATCAACGTCGGCACCAACGACGCGGACGACCTGCTCAACTACAAGCTCGTCTACGATTTCCATCATCCGATCACGGCGACGCTCGCGGCCGCGGCCGAAGGCTACACCGATCTCACCGGACACACCGCGCTGCCCGCGCTCGACTATTTGCGCAGCGACATCCTGAACGAGACGGGCGCATGGCGCGCCAGCGCGGTGATGGACGGCACCGAGAACGCGGAGCCGATTCCGTCGCTGCTGCGGCTCGTCAACGCCGCGCAGTCGCAGGGGCTCGACGTCGTCGTGTTCGGCCGCACGTATTCGGAAGGCAACGGCATCCACGACACGCACATGAACCAGGGCTCGACGGGCCCGAACTACCTGCACCGCGCGGGCGACGACCACAACGATCACAACGACGTCTGGCAGGACGGCGCGCTGATCGTGCGCGTGAGCGACACGCAGTGGGCCGCGTATTTCGCGGCGTTCGAGCAGCAGGCCGTGCCGACCGATGCGCTCGGCAATCCGCTGCCTGACGCGGGGCCGATCACGCGCTGATGGAGGGTGCTGCCGGCGGCGTCAGGCGGCCGGCAGCGTCTTGCCGAACGAGATGCGTTCCTCGACGCGATAGCCGAGTGCCGCATAGAAGCGGCATGCGTCGTCGTTGCCGGGCAGCACCTGCAGATTGACTTTCAGGCAGCCGCGCGCGGCGAGCGCGCGTTCCGCATGCGCGATCAGCGCGCGGCCGATGCCGAGTCGCCGTGCATCGTTCGACACGCCGAACGAGTAGAGCCAGCCGCGATGTCCGTCGAAACCCGCCATCAGTGTGCCGACGACCCGCGCGCCGCTGGTCGCGACGAAGAACAGCTCCGGCTGCGTCGCGAGCTTCAGCTCGATCGATCGCAACGGATCGCGGTGCGGCGGCGCGCCGGGCTCGTCGTACTGCGGGAACGCGTCGCGCCAGACCGCGAGCACGGCATCGGTGTCGGCGCGTTCGAACGGGCGGATAGCGACAGCATCGGCGGCGGCGTCCATCGCGGCGGTCTCCTTAGAGCGTGTCGAGGACCGACCGCAGCATCGCCATCATCTGGTCGATTTCCTCGGTCGTGACGTTCAGCGCGGGCATGAAGCGCAGCAGGTTCGGGCGCGCCGCGTTCAGCAGCAGGCCGTCGGGCTGCATGTCGCGCGCCTTCTCGACGATCTGCGGGCCGATGTCCTTGCCGAGCAGCAGCGCGCGCAGCAACCCTTCGCCGCGCTCCCCCTCGAAGCCGCGCTCCTCCGACAGTTCGAGCAGCCTGCGCTTCAGGTATTCGCCACGCGCACGCACGCCTTCGAGGAAACCGGGCGCGACGAGTTGCGAGATCACCGAATGGCCGACTGCCGTCATCAGCGGGTTGCCGTTGTACGTGCCGCCCTGGTCGCCGGCCTCGAACACCGCGACGTCTGCCTTCGACAGCAGCGCGCCGAGCGGTGCGCCGCCGCCGATGCCCTTCGCGAGCGTCATGATGTCCGGTTCGACGCCGGACAGCTCATACGCGAACAGCGTGCCCGCACGGCCGCAGCCGCTCTGCACTTCGTCGACGATCAGCAGCAGGTCGTGCTGCTTCGTCAGCGCGCGCAGCGCCTGCATGAACTCGCGCGTTGCCGGAATCACGCCGCCTTCGCCCTGGATCGGCTCGAGCATCACCGCGACGGTCTTGTCGGTGATCAGTTTCTCCACCGAGTTGATGTCGTTCAGCTCGGCTTTCGGGAATCCCGGCACCTGCGGTGCGTAGAGCGTGTCCCAGCCCGGCTTGCCGCTGGCCGACATCGTCGCGAGCGTGCGGCCGTGGAAGCTGTGGTCGAACGTGATGATCTCGTACGCGCCGTTCTTGAACTTGCGGCCCCACTTGCGCGCGAGCTTGATCGCGCCTTCGTTCGCTTCCGCGCCGCTGTTCGTGAAGAACACCTTGTCGAACACGCTGTGCTGCGTGAGCAGGCCCGCGAGCTTCGCCATCGGTTCGTTGTAGAACGCGGGCGACGGGTTCAGCAGCTTCTCGGCCTGCGTCTTCAGCGCTTCGACGATGCCGTCGTTGCAGTGGCCGAGGCTGTTGACGGCCCAGCCCTGGATGAAGTCCAGATAGCGCTTGCCCGTGTGATCGTAGAGCCACGAACCCTTGCCGTGCGTAAACACGATGTCGGGGCGGTTCGTGATGTACATCAGCGAGTCGATCGGGTAATCGTTCATGGGCATGGCAGCAGGCTCCAGCGGGCGTTGAAAGGGAAACGGGCAATAAAAAAGCCACGGAAGGCCGTGGCTGGTAGGTCGAACAGCTTGTGCGTAACCGGTGAAGCGGAGGAGGGTTACGCGCGAGTCCGTGACGAGCCGGCGGCATCCGGGCGGAGCGGCGAGCGGCGACGTCGGAGAGCGGACAGGAAGCGGTTCATGTGCGCAAGCATAAGGCATCCCGCGTCCCACTGTAAACCGCCGCGATGCCACGGATGTGACACGGCGGCGCGCAACAGCGAACGCGGGCGCGCCCGGTGCTCAGACCGGATGGGCGAGATCCGCGGCGCTCGTAAACGAGTCCGCGTAGAACTCGTCTGCGGGCAGCGCGTGGTGCTGCGTGAAGTCGCGCTGCGCGGATTCGACCATCACCGGCGCACCGCATGCGTATACCTGGTAGCCCGACAGGTCGGGCAGGTCCTCGATGACCGCGCGATGGACGAAGCCGGTGCGGCCCGTCCACTGGTCGGCGTCGTCCGGCTCGGACAACACCGGCACGTACTTGAAGTTCGGAATCTCGCGCGCCCATTGCTCGGCGAGCTCGCCGAGATAGATGTCCTTCTTGCGGCGCGCGCCCCAGTAGAGCGTCATCGGGCGCGTGATGCCCGTGTGCTTCACGTGTTCGATGATCGCCTTGATCGGTGCGAAGCCGGTGCCCGATGCGAGCAGCACGATCGGCTTGTCGGACTCCTCGCGCAGGAAGAACGTGCCGAGCGGGCCTTCGAAGCGCAGGATGTCGCGCTCCTTCATCGCGCCGAACACGTGGTCGGTGAACTTGCCGCCCGGCATGTGACGGATGTGCAACTCGATCGGACCTTCCTCGTGCGGCGCGTTCGCCATCGAGTAGCTGCGGCGCGAACCGTCCTTCAGGATGAACTCGACGTACTGGCCCGCGAGGTATTGCAGGCGTTCGTTGGCGGGCAACTGCAGCTTCACGACCATCACGTCGTCCGCCTTGCGTTCGAGCGCGGCGATCCGGCACGGCAGCTTCTTCACCTGCACGCCGTCGACGCCGGCGATCTCACGCACGTCGATCTCGAGGTCGCATTGCGCCTTCGAGCAGCAAAGCAGCGCGAGGCCGCGCGTGCGTTCGTCGTTGGACAGTGCCGACGCGGCGTGCGGGCCCTGTTCGATCTGGCCCGACACGATCTGGCCCTTGCAGGAGCCGCACGCGCCGTTCTTGCATCCATACGGCAGATGGACGTTCTGGCGCAGCGCCGCCGCCAGCACGGTTTCGTCCGATTCGACCTGGAACTGCCGGCCGCTTTGCTTGAGAGTAACGTTGAATGCCATAGAACCAAATAGAACAAAATGTGGGGACCGTGCATGTCGGCACGGCAGCTACAATGCAAACCCGTTGCGCGCCGCGCAACGGTGGCTACTGATTTCGCAACCAACATGATCGCGACTCGAATCCTGCGCCGGCCGCGCGCACTGATCGTCGGCTGCGGCGACGTCGGCCTGCGCTGCGTCGCGCAATGGCGCGCCGCCCGCGGCAACCTGCGCATCGTCGCGCTGACGAGCCACCCGGGCCGCTGCGACGAATTGCGCGCGGCAGGCGCAACGCCGATCGTCGGCGACCTCGATCGCCGCGCGACGCTCGGACGTATCGCGGGGCTCGCCCGCACGATCCTGCATCTCGCGCCGCCGCAATCCGACGGCCGGGACGATCGCCGCACCCGCGCACTGATCGCCGCATTGTCCGTGCCTGCGCGGCGACCCTTCGCACCGCCGGTGTCGTCGGTCGGCCGCCTGCGCGCGCTGCGTGCCGCGACCCGACAGGCCGGCGTGCCGGCGCGGGCAGCTATTGTACCCGACGCCCCTCGCGTGCCGACGCTCGTCTACGCGAGCACCACGGGCGTCTACGGCGATTGCGGCGGGGCGCGCATCGCCGAAACGCAGCCGCTGCGCCCCGCGAACGAGCGCGCATTCCGGCGCGTGTCGGCCGAGCGTCAGCTGCGCGCGGCGACGGTGCGCGGCGTGCTGTCCGCGCGCATCGTGCGCATTCCCGGCATCTATGCGGCGAACCGGCTGCCGCTCGCGCGCCTCGAGCGCGGCACGCCGGCGCTCGACGCGGCCGACGACGTCTACACGAACCATATCCATGCGGACGACCTCGCGGCGATCCTGCGACGCGCGGCCGTACGCGGCAAACCGGCGCGCGCCGTGCACGCGTCGGACGACAGCGAACTGCGGATGGGAGAATATTTCGACCGGGTCGCGCAGGCGTTCGGCCTGCCGCTGCCCCCGCGGATCAGCCGCGTGGACGCCGAGCATCGGCTCGAGCCGACGCTCCTGTCGTTCATGCGCGAGTCGCGTCGCCTGTCCAACGCGCGGCTCAAGGCCGAATTGTGCGTGACGTTGCGCTATCCGACCGTAGACGAATTCCTTCAAACGCTCGCGCCGCCCGGCGCGTCAGGTGAGCGCCGGTAACGCCTCGATCAGCAGGAAGCACAGCAACGCACCGATCAGCGCGCCGATCAGGTTCGGATGATATTTGTGCTTCATGTGCATCGTGGCCAGCAGGGCGCCGATCACGATCGCACCCATGATCGCGAAGGCGATCATCACGTACGACAGTTCGAAAGAATGGTTGATGTTCATGATGTCTCCCCTGCATCGCTGCTCGTACAGCTTGTGATTTCAGTATAGCGGGGGATCGTGCGGCCGCGACGCGGTCCGGCACCGAACGATCGTGCGGATTTTCCCTTACAGGGTTTTGACGGGATTGCGCAGCGCTGAAAGGTCGTCTTCCCCGAGCCAGCGCCACGCACCGGGCGCCAGGTCGTCCGGCAGCGCGAAACCGCCGATGCTTTCGCGGTGCAGCGCCTCGACGCGGTTGCTGGCCGCGGCGACCATGCGTTTCACCTGATGATATTTGCCCTCGAGGACGGTCAGCGCGAGCATGTGCGTGTCGCGCGCGTCGGCGGCGACCGCCGCGATCGGCTTCGGCTCGCCGTGCAACTGCACGCCGGCGCGCAGCGCGTTCAGTTGGGCGTCGTCGAGCGGGTGGCGCACGGTCGCGACGTACGTCTTCGGCACTTTGCGCTTCGGCGACGTGTATGCGTGCACGAACTGGCCATCGTCGGACAGCAGCAGCAGGCCCGTCGTGTCCTGGTCGAGGCGGCCGACGCACTGCACGCCGCGGGCGACGAGCGGCGCGGGCAGCAGGCTGAACACGCTCGCGTGGTGTTGCGGCTCGCGCGAGCATTCGTAGCCCGCCGGCTTGTTGAGTGCGAGATACGCGCGGGCGTGGAACGGCCACGCGGTGTCGTCGACCGTGAACACGAGGCCTTCGGTGTCGAACGATGCGTCGGGGTCCGTCGCGCGCGCGCCCGCGACGGTGACGCGGCCCGTTTCGATCAGGCCGCGGCACTGGCGGCGCGAGCCGAAGCCCTGCGTATAGAGAATGCTTTCGAGGTCCATAGCGCGCGCATTCTATCAAGCGGCGCGCCCGCATCGGCACGAACCCGTCCGCGCTGGTAAGCTGCAGGGCGCCGCGCACGACGCGGCGCACGTTCCGGCTTCACGGAAAGGCGGTGTCAGCGTGAAGTTGCGCCACGTCGGCGGCAGGTCCGTGCAACGGCTGCCGCCGTTTCCTTCCGACACGGAGTTTGCCGCATGAGTCCGACGACGCTCGATGCACTCGCCGATTTTCCCCGCCAGCTCGAAGCCCATTTCGCCGCCGTTCCGGACGGCTATGCGCGCTGGACCCCCGCCGACTGGACGGGCATACCGAGCGAGCACTTCTCGCCGCTCGGACAACTCTGCCACGTGCGCGACATCGAGATCGACGGCTACCACGTGCGGTTGAGGCGGATGCTCGCTGAGAATCATCCGCTGCTCGAGTCCGTCGATGGCGATGCGCTCGCGATCAAGCGCCGCTACGACGACGCGCACGCGTCCGATGTGCTGGCGGCGATTCGCGACGCGCGGCGCGAGACGCTCGACGTCGTATCGCGCCTGACGCCCGAGCAATATGCGCGCACCGGCGACTTCGAAGGCTATGGCGTGCTGACCGTGCGCGGACTCCTGCATTATCTGTGCAGCCACGACCAGCAGCATCTGGCCGGCATGCAGTGGCTGCTCGGCAAGATCGACGCGGCGCTTTACGCACGCTGATCCGCGCGCATGCAGCGGCGGCGCGACGTGCCGCCTCGAGCAGATTTCGCCGCCCGCGTCGGTGCGGCAGCCGACCATTCCCCAGGCCTGATTGGATCGCTTTTCTGGATAATCCATCCAGCCCCGCGCGGCTGACCGGCGCGTGCCGCGTGCCTACACTCCTAGCTTCATTCAACGCAAAAAGGAGTCAACCGTGGCTACTCACACGCTCGCAGACAAGGTCGTCCTGATCGCAGGCGGCGCCAAGAATCTCGGCGGGCTGATCGCCCGGGATCTGGCCGGCCACGGCGCGAAGGCGGTGGCGATCCACTACAACAGCGCGGCATCGCAGGCGCAGGCGGAGGAGACGGCCGCCGCCGTGCGCGCAGCCGGCGCGCAAGCCGCGACGTTCCAGGCCGACCTGACGACGGCCGCCGCGGTCGAGAAGCTGTTCGGCGACGCGAAGCAGCGCTTCGGCAAGATCGACATCGCGATCAATACCGTCGGCAAGGTGTTGAAGAAGCCGTTCACCGAAATCTCCGAAGCCGAATACGACGAAATGTTCGCGGTGAACAGCAAGTCGGCATTTTTCTTCATCAAGGAAGCGGGGCGGCACCTCGAGGATCATGGCAAGCTCGTCACGCTCGTGACGTCGCTGCTCGGCGCGTTCACGCCGTTCTATGCGGCCTACGAAGGATCGAAGGCACCGGTCGAGCACTTCACGCGCGCGGCGTCGAAGGAATACGGCGCGCGCGGCATCTCGGTGACGGCGGTCGGGCCGGGCCCGATGGATACGCCGTTCTTCTATCCGGCCGAAGGCGCCGATGCGGTCGCATACCACAAGACGGCGGCGGCGCTCTCGCCGTTCAGCAAGACCGGCCTCACCGACATCGAGGACGTCGTGCCGTTCATCCGCCATCTCGTGACCGACGGCTGGTGGATCACCGGCCAGACGATCCTGATCAACGGCGGCTATACGACCAAGTAACACGCTGTCCGGACGGTCGTCGAGAACGCGCGGCGCTCGCAATGGCGCGTTTGCATGGACAATGGGCGGGTGCGCGGATACAACGCCGCGCGCCCGTTTTCCTTGTGCCGCCGGGCCGGCCGCGACGTGCGGCGCTCGCCGGTGACGATCGTTCGAACCCACGTTTTCCGCCCGCCGATGGACAAGCTGGACCAGGTCAGAATCTTCCTTCAGGTAGCCGAGATGGGCAGCTTCATCAAGGCTGCGCATGCGCTCGACGTGCCGCGCGCGACGGTGTCGGCGGCCGTCCAGCAACTGGAGGCCGCGCTCGGCGCGCGGCTGCTGCATCGCACGACCCGGCAGGTGCAGCTGACGGCCGACGGCGCGCTGCTGCTCGAGCGCGGCCGGCGGCTGCTCGCGGAGGCCGACGACCTCGATCGCCTGTTCCGCCGTCGCGAGCGCGACGTGATCGGGCGCCTGAGTGTCGACGTGCCGAGCCGGATCGCGCGCCGCGTGATCGCGCCCGCGTTGCCGTCGCTGTTCCGCCGCTACCCGAAGCTCCAGCTGTCGCTCGGCTCGACGGACCGCTCGATCGATCTCGTGCAGGAGGGTGTCGACTGCGCGATCCGCGTCGGGCGGCTCGCGGACAGCAGCCTCGTGGTCAGGCCGCTCGGCCGGTTCGCGCTGATCAACTGCGCGAGCCCCGACTATCTGCGCGAATGCGGCGTGCCCGACCATCCGGATGCGCTCGCGCACGGGCACTGGGCGATCGGCTATGCGTCGCCGACGACGGGGCGCGAACTCGCGTGGGAATACTGCATGGACGGCAACCGGCACGCGCTGACGCTGCCGAGCCGCGTGATCGTGAACAACGCGGAGACCTATATCGCGAGCTGCATCGCCGGGCTGGGCCTGATCCAGATTCCGCGCTTCGATGTCCAGCATCTGCTCGACGGCGGCGCGCTCGTCGAGGTGATGCCTGGCTACCGCGCCGCGCCGATGGACGTGTCGGCCGTGTATCCGCATCGTCGGCACCGGTCGCGGCGGCTCAACGCGTTCGTCGACTGGTTCGGCGAGTTGATGGCGGAAGCGTTGAACGACGTCGGCGGCGCGGCCGGCAGCGGCGACTGAAAGCCGCGTCGTTTCCCAGCTCTCAAATCGTTCGCCATTCGCCGGCCGGTGACTCCGAGCGATCGGCATAGGTGCGACGCGGCAGGCGCGGCACGTCCGCTGCGCGCGGCCATCGCGCCGCGCGTTCAGGCGGCGAACCGGCGCGTGCGCCCGGTCGCGCGCACCGCGTCGATCAACGCGGCGCCGGCCCCGCCGGGTTTCGACGCGAATGCGTAGAAGCGCGCGGCCGGCAGCGTCGGCAGTCCGTCTTGCACGCCGCATTCGCGCAGGCCGTCGCGCAACTGGCTGCGTGCGAGCGCCGTGACCGCGAAGCCGGCGAGCGCGGCCGACACGCAGCCGGCCATGCTGCCGCTTTCGAACAGCACGCGAAACGGCCGCAGCGCGGCGGCGAGCGCGGCCACCGCGGCTTCCCGATACACACACGGCTCCGGAAACAGCGCGAGCGGCACGCCGCCGTCGGCGTCGAGGGCCGTATCCGCCGCGAAAGCCCACACCAGCGGTTCCTCCCACAGCGGTTCGCCGGGCGTGTCGACCAGCCGGCATTGCTTGCCGAACACGACATCGAGCCGGCCCAGCGCTTGCTCCCGCAGCAGCGACGCGGTGATGCCGACCTTCAGTTCGATCGACGTGCGCGGATGGCTGTCGCGGAACGTGCGCAGCACCTGCGGCAGCAGCCACGTGCCGGCGAAATCCTCCGACGCGCCGACGCGCAGCGGGCCGTGCGCCGGCGCGCCGCGCAGCCGGGCGCGCACTTCGCGCTCCATGTCGACGATGTTGCGTGCGTACGCATACAGCGTGTCGCCGGCCGGCGTGAGCGCGACGCGGCGCGTGGTGCGCGCGAGCAGCAGCGTGCCGGCCGCCTGCTCGAGCCGCTTGATGTGGCCGCTGACCGCAGATGGCGTCAGCGCGAGACGTTCGGCGGCCGGCGCGAATCCGTGGCGATCGACCACCTCGAGGAAGGTGCGGAGCAGCGTGATGTCGAGCGCGGTCGACGCGGGATCGGTCGGCGGTTCCATCGATGCATTCAACGTGATATTCGAACAATGAATCATGATACTCCGCGAATCGTGATGAGATCGGGATCTACCATCGATCTCAGGACTGAACCTGGAGGAGGGCACGATGACTGTTTATCGGCATGCGATGACCGCGTCGCTCGACGTCGCGTATCTGGAATGGAATCCGCGAGGTGAGCGGGTGGCCGTGTTGCTGCACGGCTGGCCGGACAGCCCGGCCGGGTGGGAAGCCGTGGCGCAAACGCTGAGCCTGCGCGGCTATCGCGTGCTGGCGCCGGCATTGCGCGGCTTTGCGCCGACCCGTTTTCGCGATCCGGCGACCCCGCGTAGCGGCCGGCTCGCGGCGCTCGGCCGCGACCTGCTCGAGTTCGTCGACGCGCTCGGCGTCGAGCGGCCGGTTCTGGTCGGGCACGACTGGGGCGCCCGCGCGGTAGCGAACGCGTGTGGCTTGCGCGACGGGGCGGCGTCGCATCTGGTGATGCTGTCGGTCGGGTACGGCACGAACGATCCGGCTCAGCCGCTGTCGCTGCAGCAGGCGCGCAACTACTGGTACCACTGGTATATGGCGACGCCGCGCGGCGAGCAGGCGTTGCGCGACGATCGCCGCGCGTTCGCGCGCCTGATGTGGGACACATGGTCGCCGGCCGGCTGGTACGACGAACGTGACTTCGACGCGGCCGCCGACGCGTTCGACGGGCCTGACTGGATCGACGTGGTGCTGCATTCGTATCGTTATCGTTGGGGATTCGTCGACGGTGGGGCCGCGTATGCGGAAGACGAAGCGAAACTGACGCCGGCGCCGGTGCTGTCGCTTCCGACGCTGGTGCTGCACGGCGCCGCGGACGCCTGCAATGGGCCCGAGACTTCCGCCGGGCGCGAGCGATTCTTTACCGGCCGCTACGAGCGCGCCGTGCTCGACGGCGTCGGGCATTTTCCGCAGCGCGAGGCACCGCGAGCGGTCGCGGATGCGATCCTGCAGTTCTCCGAGCATGGCTGAGCGCGCGGCGCGTACATTGGGGCGGGGCGGTCGAACCGATCACTCGGCACGGTGCGGAACGTTGTCCGGGAACGGGTAGGGCGCATGCGGCCCGGGCCAGTCAGGCACGGGCGGCTGACGGAGCAGGTCGCATCCGCCGAGCATGATCGACAGCAATGCGACCAGCATGCCTCGGCCAATCCGGCTCGAAATGACGCGCGTGGACATGGGCGGCCTCCGTGCTTGCGTGTCCCGATGCTTGGACCGCTGGCGGAGGGTCGGTGTTGCGCTGCGCGATGCGCACGGGAAAACGGCGCGGGAAAAACAAAAAACCCGCGAAGCGGCGAGCTTGCGCGGGTTTCGACAGATGCAGTGCATGACGCTGCGAAATACTGGTGCCAGGGCCGGAATGAAATAATTCTCTGTGATGACCGTAGTGTAAGGGCATTGCTTGTTGGGTGTTGCTGAGTTGCCCCCAGAGTTGCCCCCCGCGCTTCTGGCAGCCGCAGAATTCATATCGCTCTGCTGCGTGTGCCGTTCGGGCGAGGTCGTTCAGAAGATACCGACGGGCGTATCGGCGTAGGCTCGATCAGTCGAAGGCCCGTGCCGTACGGAGCGTTGCTGTGCCGCCGGAAGCAAAAATATTTGGAGATTTGGAGATAGACGGTTGTATCGGCCTGTAAGCCTTGTCTGGTAAGGCTGTGGTTATCTCCAAGTCTATCTCCAAAGTACACATTTTCTTGGAGATAAAGTTGGAGACAGGCTGCTCAGCCATGGGGTCCGTACGACGACGTTGAGAGTTGCCCCGCCTTCTGGAACGCTGCGCGCAAAGAACGCCCCGCGCGCCCACACCCCCGAGTCGCCGTCACGCTAGAAAGTTACTTTGCAACCGTCGCATCACGTCAGTGATTGGCACGAGCAAGCGCGGCATAATGGCGACAAGATTGGTGATTCGGGGGCTGAGATGTGCAAGTCCAGACCTGATCTCTCAGTCGGAGGCAGATCAGGTCGGAGATTGCCTGGACGTCAACCTCATCAAGGGTCGTGGTCGAGACCCGTATCTGCCATTCGATACGTGACCGACCTAATGTCTCCTAGCGGGGTTGGACCTGCCATTCGAACTTCCTCGGCGCGCGACGCGTTCTCGATAAGCGACGTTGAACGGCGTCGATGTTTTGCTACTCTGCCGCTTTGTCGCCGTTAGCGCGACCCGTCAAATGCTCGACCATGCGCTGGGCAGCCGGCTGAAGCATTTCGAAGCTTTTGAAGCAGACAATGAAGCGCCGCTGCGCCCAAACATCGGTAAGTGGGATGATCCTAACGCCCAACTGAGGCCCATATGCTGTCGAAACCTCCACTGGCACGACGCTAATCCCCAATCCTGCGGCCACCACGCGAAATGCGGCATCAAAACTCGAGACGATCACGCGGAATGAGATTGTGCGGCCGGCCTGTGCTGCGGCAAGTTGAAGCATCTTCTGCACTGCCGTTGCGGGCGGCAACCCAACATGGTCATAGCCGAGCGTCTGGTGGAATGCAACCGTTGGGAGCTCCGCGAGGGGATGGCCCAGAGGAACGGCCAATGCAAGGCGGTCCTGTCGATAAGCGCGATGCTCCAAGCCTTGCAGGTCAACGTTGTCCCAGCACACCCCGATCGATGCCGCGCCTTCGCGCAACTGCCGAATGAGGTCCTGCGACAGCCGCTCCTCGATGTCTACCATGATGTTCTTATTGGTCGGCTCGCGCATGAAGGCCGCGATGTCATCCAATAGTTTTTCCGCGATCGCCGATGCCGACGCACATACGCTGACTCTGCCCTTCAAACCCTCGCCAAACGACGCAATGTCGCTTGCGATGCGGTCCATGGTGAAAAGCACGCTCCGCGCATGCTCCAGCAACGCCATTCCAGCTTGCGTCGGTTCGACACCGCGCCTTGAGCGCGCGAGGATCGGTACACCAAGGTCCGCCTCCAGTTGCGCAATGCGTTTGCTTATCGCCGACGGCTCGATGTGTGCCTCCTTAGCCGCACGCGCGATATTGCGATGATCGCAGACGGCAACGAAAAGCCGCAGCGTCTTCAAATCAAGTTCCCGCAATGCCGTCCCCCGGTGCAGTAGCGCTGGCGATGCGTTGTGGTGTTCCGATCGGGAACGATGGGGCTTCCCAAACGTCGCTTTACGAATAATGTGGAATCTCTAAAGTGTTGTCAAACGTCGGCGACTTGCAAGACCGGCATCGATAACTGGAGACGACAACATGCCCTCATTCCCTTCTACCGTCGCCATTCGCGAAGTCGGCCTGCGCGACGGCCTGCAAAGCATCAAGACGGTCTTGCCGACCGAGCTCAAGCTCAAATGGATCGGCGACGCGTACGCTGCGGGGCAGCGCGAAATTGAAGTCGGCTCGTTCGTGCCTGCGCGCCTTCTTCCGCAACTTGCCGACACTGCAGACCTCGTCGCTTTTGCGAAGACGCTGCCAGGCCTCGTTGTATCGGTGCTCGTGCCGAACCTTAAAGGCGCAGAACGCGCGATCGAAACACAGGCCGACCTGATGCTCATACCGCTTTCTGCGAGCCGCGAACACAGCCTTGCGAACTTGCGCAAGGAACCAGAGGACGTTGTCGCGGAAGTCGCGCGTATTCGAGCGGCGCGCGACGCAGCCGGCTCAAAAACGCTGATCGAAGGCGGTATTGGCACGGCTTTCGGCTGCACGATCCAGGGCAACGTCGAACAGAAAGATGTACTGCGCTACATGCAGGCACTGCTTGATGCCGGCGCGGACCGCGTCAGCATCGCGGACACTGTCGGCTATGCGGGCCCCGCTGCGGTTCGAGACCTATTCGATAAGGCGCGCAACATCGCAGGCGAGCGCCTCTGGTGTGGCCACTTTCACGACACGCGCGGTCTCGCGCTCGCCAACGTCTATGCCGCGCTTGAGACCGGCATCGCTCGATTCGACGCGACGCTCGCTGGCATCGGCGGCTGTCCGCATGCGCCCGGCGCAAGCGGCAATGCTTCCAGCGAAGACCTGGCCTTCATGCTCGCGGATATGGGGATCGAAACCGGCATTGACATTCCTGCCTTGCTGACGCTGCGTGCCAAGGTCGCACAGTGGTTGAAGGGCGAAACGCTTCACGGCGCATTGTGGCTCGCCGGGCTGCCCAAAACCTTCGCCGCTTCCGCTGAGCTTAACGCCTAAGGTCAATCATGAGCACCAACACCAGACTTCCCCTCGATGGGATTCGCGTCATCGAGTTCACGCACATGGTCATGGGACCAACATGCGGCATGATCCTCGCCGATCTCGGTGCTGAAGTAATCAAGATCGAGCCCCCCGGCGGCGACAAAACCCGCAAACTGCCGGGCCTCGGCATTGGTTTCTTCCGCTCATTCAATCGAAACAAGAAGAGCGTTGTGCTCGACATCAACACACCTGAGGGTAAGGAAGCTGCGGTCGAACTCATCGGCACCTGTGACGTGATGCTCGAGAACTTCCGCCCCGGCCTGATGACGAAACTCGGGCTCGACTACGAAACGCTTTGCGCGCGTTATCCGCATCTAATCTACGTTTCTCACAAGGGCTTCCTGCCCGGACCCTATGAGAAACGCCTCGCGCTCGACGAGGTCGTGCAGATGATGGGCGGCCTCTCTTACATGACCGGCCCGGTCGGGCGCCCGCTGCGCGCGGGTACGTCCGTGAACGACATTATGGGCGGTATGTTTGGCGCGATCGGCGTGCTAGCCGCTTTGCGCGAGCGCGACACCACCGGCCGCGGGCAGGAAGTCCAGAGCGCTTTATTTGAGAATTGCGTGTTCTTATGCGCTCAGCATATGCAGCAATACGCTATGACCCGTGAAGCGCCGCCGCCCATGCCAGCACGCGTGTCCGCCTGGAGCGTCTACGACGTTTTTACGCTTGAACAGGGCGAACAGATGTTCATTGGAGCGGTCAGCGACAAGCAGTTCATCACGCTATGCGAAGTCCTCGAACGCCCCGACCTGGCGACCGAACCGAGGTTTGCGAACAACGCTCTGCGCGTTGCAGTGCGGCCGGAATTGCTCAAGCGACTTGGTGAGATTCTGAGGAACCATCGCGCGGAAGAACTCGCGCCGAAACTCGAAGCGGCAGGCATCCCTTACGCGCCCATCGTTCGCCCAGAGCAGTTGCTGGACGACCCGCATTTGAAGGCGAGTGGCGGGCTCGCGCCGATGCAAACAGAAGACGGCAGCATGACCGACGTGGTCCTTTTGCCGATCACGATGGGCGGCCGCCGTCCGGGCGTGCGGCAGGCGCTTGCACGCGTCGGCGAGCATACGCAGGAAGTGCTGTCGCGCTTAAAGAGCAAGGTGAGCGCATGAGTCTTTTCTCCATCAGCGATGCGAAGCCTACTTGCTAATGCGACGGCCTACGCGCGGTGCGCAGAAGCTTTCGGGCTCGAATTTGACCAAATTGCCTAAAGGAGCAGTGAGAGTGGCAGATATTTTCGAAAACCCAATGGGCCTCATGGGCTTCGAGTTTGTTGAATTCGCTTCGCCGACGCCGGGTTTGATTGAGCCTATCTTCGAGAAGATGGGCTTTAAACTGGTCGCGTGTCATCGATCGAAGGACGTGGTGCTGTACCGCCAGGGCGACATCAACTTTATCGTGAACCGCGAGCCCAAGAGTCCCGCCGCTTACTTCGCAGCGGAGCACGGTCCTTCAGCATGCGGCCTTGCATTCCGCGTCAAGGACGCACACGCTGCGTACGCCCGCGCACTCGAACTCGGCGCACAGCCGATCGACATTCCCACAGGACCGATGGAACTGCGGTTGCCCGCTATCAAGGGCATCGGTGGCGCGCCGCTCTATCTCATCGACCGCTACGAAGACGGTGAGTCGATTTACGACATCGACTTCAAGTTTGTCGAAGGCGTCGACAGACATCCCGCTGGCTTCGGTCTCAAACTCGTCGACCATCTTACACACAACGTCTATCGCGGCCGTATGTCTTTCTGGGCCGGATTCTACGAGAGACTCTTCAATTTCCGGGAGATTCGCTACTTCGATATTTCCGGCGAATATACGGGTCTGACTTCGAAAGCCATGACAGCACCGGATGGCAAGATCCGCATCCCGTTGAACGAGGAATCATCCAAGGGCGCGGGACAGATCGAAGAGTTCCTGATGAAGTTCAATGGCGAAGGCATCCAGCACGTCGCGCTTCTGACGAACAACCTGATCGATACGATCGACCAACTGGCGATGGCAGGCATACCGTTGATGAGCCGACCGAGCGAAACATACTACGAGATGCTCGACGAGCGTTTGCCCGGGCACGGTCAGCCAGTCGCCGAACTACAGACTCGCGGCATTCTTCTCGACGGAAACACCGCTGGCGATCGTCCTCGTCTACTGCTTCAGATCTTCTCCGACACCTTGCTCGGGCCGGTGTTTTTCGAGTTTATTCAACGCGAAGGCGACGACGGATTCGGCGAAGGCAATTTCAAGGCGCTGTTCCAGTCGATCGAGCGCGACCAGGTTCGCCGCGGTGTGATCGCACAATCGTAAATCGGCGCACGCCGAGCGCAGGACAAGCGACAGGCACCGCAAAAAGAGTGCCGTCGTACCAGACGAAGTCATCAGGAGACGAACATGCAACCAACCGTTACTGCGGATTCGAACCCGCTCGCCTCGCCGACCATTTCGGTCGGCGTCACACCCGGCGCAGAGATCTCCGCGCGTATGGATCGACTGCCCTCTGCACGCCATTTGTGGGTGCTCGTGGCGCTGATCTCGCTCGGCGGCTTCTTCGAGATCTACGATCTTATTTTCACGGGCTATATCGCGCCGGGAATGGCGAAGAGCGGGCTCCTTCAAACCACGACGCACGCCTTCTTCGGCTTGACGGGCATGGCCGGCTTTATCGCCGCCACGTTCGCGGGCCTCTTCGTTGGCACGTTTGTCCTGGGATGGATGCCGGACCGATATGGCCGCCGAGCCGTCTTCACGGTGTCCCTTCTGTGGTACTCGATCGGCTCGGCCATCATGGCGCTGCAGACGACGCCCGAAGGCGTCATCCTTTGGCGTTTTATCACGGGCATCGGTGTTGGCGTCGAAATTATCACCATCGACAGCTATGTGACGGAGCTGGTGCCACAGCACATGCGCGGCCGTGCGATGGCTTTCAACCAGATGGTCATGTTCGCAGCGGCGCCAGTCGCGGCAATACTCTCGTACTGGCTTGTACCGGAGATCGTATTCGGTATTGACGGCTGGCGCATCGTCGTTCTCGCGGGCTCGGCAGGCGCCGTCGTTGTGTGGTTCATTCGTCGGTCGGTCCCAGAGTCGCCGCGATGGCTCGCGACGCATGGCAAGGTAAGCGCAGCCAGCCAGATCGTCGAGAAGATAGAGGCTATCGTCCAGCGTCAATCTGGACAGCCGCTCCCGGCGCCGCTTCCAGTAATCGAACAACCTGCGCACCGGCGTGCATCATTTGCTGAACTGCTACAGGCGCCGTATCGCTCACGCCTCGTTCTGCTGATCACCTTCAACTTCTGCCAGGCCATCGGCTACTACGGCTTCGCGAACTGGGTGCCGACTCTGCTCATAGGACAGGGCGTCACGGTGACGAAGAGCCTGCTGTACTCGTTTGTGATCGCTTTTGCACTGCCAATCGGACCATTGTTCGCGATGTTCTTCGCCGACAAGGTGCAGCGTAAATATCTGATCGTCGGAGGCGCGCTCGCTGTCATCGTATGCGGTCTCGCGTTTGCTCAGATGAAGTCGGCAGCATCGCTCATTGTCCTTGGCGTTTTGATCAGTCTTGCTGGCCAATTGATTTCTGTCTGCTACCACGCTTATCAAGCTGAGCTGTTTCCGACGGCAGTGCGATGCCGCGCCAATGGCATCGTCTACTCGGCGAGCCGCGTGGGGGCAATGTTGTCGGGCTTCCTTATCGCATACCTGCTGCGCAATTTCGGCGTCGTGGGCGTCTTCACCGGCATCACAGCGACGATGCTGGTCGTGGCGATATCGATCGGCGTCTTCGGTCCTAGAACAAACGGATTGCGACTGGAAGAAATTAACCAATACTGACTCCACTCGCCGCATCAGCCTGTCCTTCTTAGAAAAAGCGAACACGATTGCTCGCACAAGAAACAACAATTGAAAAGGAGACGCCTGAATGAAAAAGGGCTTGATACATACGGCCGCGTTGACGACCACGAGTAGCACCGCGATGGCACAGAGCTCGTGATGCTATGTAGTAACCATGCAGGCCTGGCTCGGGGCAGACTACGTGTGAAGTTCTGACGCCCCGAGCGTGAGTTAGCCGTATCGACGACTCGATGATCCCCGTCGGCTACGACGGGCGTGCGTCGTCGGTGGTCGTGCGCGGCACACCAGTGCGGCGGCCGAACGGGCAGATAAAGCTACCCGATGCTGAACTGCCAATCCTCGGCGTGTGCTGCAAGCTGGACATCGGACGGGTGATGGGTTTCATCGTCGGCGCTCCAAGCAAACTCGGCGCTGCGATCGCGTGCGAAGATGCCGAAGCGCATATCTTCGGCATGGTGCTGCTCAACGACTGGAGCGCACGCGATATCCAGGAGTGGGAATGTGCACCGCTCGGGTCGTTCAACTCGAAGGGCTTCGCTACGACGATCTCGCAATGGATCTTCACGCTCGGCTCGATGCGCTCGAACCCGTTTCGCGCCCAGCAACGCGAACAGGCGCCGCAGCCGCATCGTCCGTTGCCTATACAAATTACCTAGCGGGTTGCTATCTCGTGCGCTTAGCGAAGCCAGCTCGTACTATCGCGCGACTTCAAGGCGATTATTCTGGAGAAATGACTCGTATCGGGCGTGAACCTATCCGGGCGCCTGTATTCTCATCAACAGCCACTGGCCTGATTTCGGTCCCGGCGTCGGCATCGAGGAAACGCACCAGGTCACCGCCACCACGATGCTCGCGGCCCCACGCGCCAATCATAAAGAGCACCGGCAAAACGTCCCGTCCGGCCGCAGTCAGCACATATTCCTCTCGCGGAGGGTTCTCCGAGTAGAGCCGCTTCTCCAGCATGTCTTCCTCGGTCAGCTTCGCGAGCCGGCGAGAAAGGATCGTCGGAGCAATGCCGAGGCTTTTGCGGAACTGGTCAAACCGGGTAAGCCCCGCATGGGCATCCCGCAGGATCAACAGACTCCAGGCGTCGCCGAACACGGCAAGGCTGCGCGCGATCGGGCACGGTTCATCGCAGGGAATTTTCTTGTCCATACTGTTTCGATAGTTACTGTGTTAGCATGGTTAGTATCGATTCGATAGTAACATTTTCGACGATATCTCTCGCGCACCACCTGGAGAATTGATGATGAGCAAGAACGACATACGTGTCGCCATCGTGACCGGGGCTTACTCCGGCATTGGACGGGCCACGGCCTTGGCACTCAGGCAGGCGGGTTACCGTGTATTCGGAACCAGCCGCAAGGCATTTCCCGCAAGCGCCGACGGCATTACGATGCTGACGTGCGACGTGACCGACGACGACTCCGTACAGAATATGGTTGCCGCAGTATTGGGAGCAGCTGGGAGGATCGACCTGCTAGTCAACAACGCAGGCATTGGCTTGTTTGGCGCCGCCGAAGAGTCGTCTGCCGCGCAGGCCCGGGCGCTATTCGACGTAAATGTATTCGGTGTGCTTCGCGTCACCAACGCAGTTCTGCCCGAGATGCGCCGTCAGAAGCGGGGGCGGATCATCAACATGAGTTCCGTGTTGGGTCTGGTCCCGTCGCCCTACAGCGCCCTGTACGCCTCGACGAAGCACGCGGTGGAGGGCTACTCCGAATCGCTGGACCATGAGTTGCGCACGCATGGCATCCGGGTCGTGCTGGTGGAACCTGCCGTGACCCGTACGTCATTCGAGGACAACACGATCAGGCCGGACCGCGAGCTGCCCGTCTACGATTCGGATCGTGCCCGGATTCATGCGCTGTTACCGGCCATGATCGCAGCGGGTGACGCTCCCGAGCGCGTCGCCGCCACGGTGCTCAAAGCCGCGACGGAGATTGTGCCGAAGCGGCGATACGCGGCAGGGAAACACGCCAGTCAGGTGCGTTTTTTGCGCCGCTATCTGCCTGAGTCCTTCCTGGACAAAGCCATTCGTAAGTTCAATCAATTGCCGGCATAAGCGACCGAAGACGACAGAACGTTTCTGCCTGCGGTCCTCGCTGAACGCTTCGCCAGTCATCTATAGAGGTGCGGCAAAGTAAGTTCGCGAGGGCCACTCGGTGGTAAAGCGGACTTTTGAATGACCAATCAGTGGTGTGAGCCAATGACCGAACGTGGCCGAGTTGAGCCAGACAACCTGACACTGTCTGCTTGGTCCGCTGAGCCGGGCTCTAGCAGGGCGTGAGTTGAACGGCGCGCGCCGCTTAGACTGCGTCGCGTACCCGCATGATCGTCTGGCGGCTCGTGCCAAATCGCCGAGCAAGCGCGGCCACGCTTGCCCCAGCGTCCAACTCGCGCAGCACGTCCGCCCGCTGCTCGTTTGACAGGGCGGACGGCCGCCCCATCGCCTTGCCTTCCGCCTTCGCGCGAGCGATACCAGCGTGCGTGCGCTCAATCAACAGATCCCGCTCGAATTCGGCAACCGCGTTCAACACCTGCATCGTCATCCGGCCGGCCGCGCTAGTCAGATCGACGCCGCCCAGGGCGAGACAATGAACCCGGATACCGCGTTCGGCCAATCCCTCGACCGTGGCCCGCACGTCCATCGCATTGCGGCCGAATCGGTCGAGCTTCGTCACGATCAACACGTCGCCTTCTTCCATCTTGACGAGCAACTGCGCAAACCCCGGCCGCTGATCGGCGCTCACGCTCCCCGAAATGCTTTCTGACACAACGCGGCGCTTGTCGACCGAGAAGCCGGCCGCCTCGATCTCTCGTAACTGGTTCGCGGTGGTCTGGTCGGACGTACTGACACGGGCATAGGCAAAGGTTCGGGACATATCGGGCACTCAATCTGTACGAAATGGGAGTCCGAATGTAAGGCAGTGTCCAAAACATTTCAACCCTTATTTACGGACAGGGCAAAATGCCCCTGTCCGCAAGGGATCGGTTTTGAACAGGCGCATTTGATTGGGAGCCGATTGCCTGCTGGTCGGTCGCTGGGATAGACAGGAGGGTGCCACTATTCGAACGACAACAAGCGACCCACCGCAACCTCTCGCCCGACTGCGATCCAAATGCCAAGCTCCAAGGTACAACGACCATTCGCATCGCTGCATCGAACCGCGAGTACTCGGCCAAAACTGGCGATCGTCCAAACAAGATGAAAATAATGGATCACTGCAAATAGACTCGCTCTACACCATGCTCAACCTAGTTAGAAGCTAGCCATTCGGTGGAACAATGCGAGTGATCGCTATATGCTGTGATGCCATCCACAAGCGCTGCCTGACCGGCAGTCGCGAACTGGCCGCACCGCTTGTCCGTTACACGACTCTTCGAACAAGCCTTGGGTTTTGAGATAGGAACGCCTTTCGTCTAGGAACGCATATGTGGCAAATCGAAGGCCTCGCCAATGAGAGTGACGTAGAGCAGAAGTTTCTGTATCGCTTCCTAACTGAGACTGAACCCGTCGGGTTGGGCCTACCGGATGCCGTGATTCAGACAAAGGTCAACCTCCGTCGGTTCGCAATAGGCAAAGGCATCGAGCAGAAGCTCTATTATCCCGACTACATTGTAGTTATGTTCGGCTTACCGCTAGTTGTGGTGGAAGCCAAAGCCCCAAATGAGTCCGTCGCGGAAGGTTACAGGCAAGCGCGCCTTTATGCACACGAACTAAATGGACTGTTCCCACCAGATTTCAATCCGACGCGTTTCATCGTCGCCTCAAATGGCATCGAACTTTGGTATGGTCACGCAGACCATAATGAACCGTTAGCGAAAGCAACGGTTGCAACGCTTGGCACTTATTCGCCAGACATTGCAACTCTGCAAGAGCTCATGTCGTGGAAAAAATTGTCGTCGCTAGCTCGGACGCTATCGGAAACGGTGCGTCCAAATGGCTTTTTCAAGCCGCGTCGAATGATTGGTGGGATTGGACTACAAAATGAAGAGGTTGGAAGAAACTCTTTTGGGGCGACACTCACCGCATCAATTTCCGCCATCTTCAATCCGACCACACGGGCGGAGCGCTCGTTCATTGCAAGGCACGGATATATTGCGTCTCACAGACGCGAAAGGTACATCGATCCGATCGATAAGGTTATTCGTGCCGCACGCCCACCCAGCGAGACAGATGCTCAATTGCTCGAAGATACTTCGAGGCCGAAGGAGTTAATCGGTCGACTCAATAACAAGAATGATCTCGAACACAAAGTATTATTGATAATTGGAAGTGTTGGGTCAGGAAAAACAACATTCATTGATTATCTTCATGAAGTAGCGCTACCCAGAGAGCTCATCAATCAGACGGTCTGGTGCCGGATGGATATGAACTCCGCCCCCGTTTCGGCAATCGAGATTTATGATTGGCTCAGAATTTCCCTTATAGAATCCTGCAAATTATCGTTGCCGAACGAAGATTTCGAGGACATCGAGATATTAAGAAAAATATTCTCTGTAGAAATAAATCGCTTTAACAAGGGGGTTGGAAAGCTCTACGCTCAGGGAACCGACATTTTTAACGTCAAACTCGCGGAACATATCGAGTCAATTCAGCGAGATCGGCATGCGTCAGCCCAAGCACACATGCGCTATTGCTGCGGTGACCGAAGCCGGCTTTGCATAATTGTTCTAGACAACTGTGACAAGAAGACCAGGGATGAACAGTTGTTGATGTTTGAGGTTGCGCAATGGCTGCAACGAGAGTTTCGTGCTCTGGTGATTCTGCCATTACGTGACGAGACTTATGACAATCATCGATTGCAGCCCCCGCTGGACACCGCCTTGAAAGACATGGTATTTCGGATTGAGCCGCCATTATTTCAGAATGTCCTTCTCACCCGGGTAAAGCTGGCGATGAACACCCTTAATCATAATTCTGGCGAGAAACTGCATTTTTTGCTGCCAAACGGAATTCAAGTCGAGTATCCGCGATCAGATCAAGCATACTATTTAACATCGATTATTAAGTCGCTTTTTGAGCACGATCGTTTTGTTCGTAGAATGATCGTCGGTCTTTCAGGTCGCAACATGCGAGACGCGCTCGAAATATTTCTTGAGTTTTGTAACAGCGCCCATATCGGCGAAGATCAAATATTTAAAATACGGCAATCTGAGGGGCGCTATACGCTACCCCTTCATCAAGTCGCGACTGTGTTGATGCGCATGAATCGTCGCTACTACGACAGTGATTATTCTTATGTTAAGAATTTATTTTCCGCAAATCAGGAGGATTCGCGACCAAGTTTCTTCTGTCGCTATATGATCCTGCGATGGCTAAGGGAAAAATTCTCTACATCCGGAACCGATGGACTAAAAGGATATTATCGAAAAGGCGCGGTCAAACAAGAGCTAATGTCTTATGGACTTTCTCCCGACATGCTTGATCGCGAGTTTAATTATCTACTTTCGAGTAGATGCATTCTGGCAGAGCATCTAAGGATTGACTCCGTGACTGATGACGATCTAGTCAGAATTGGGCCCGCTGGTTTTGTACATTTGGACCTTGTCGGAAATGTTAGCTATTTGGCGGCAGTTGCCGAGGACACTTTCTTTTTGGATCGTTTGCAAGCCGAAAAGGTAGTATCCCGTATTCGAGATTCAGCGACCCATCTTCATATCCAGACTGCCGTGGACAACGCATCAGAGCTCGTAGAGCATTTATTGGAAATGCGCAAATCAGTTAATCCGGCGCATGGCACCTTCCTGGCGGAAGACAGGCTATCAGAACTTACGGATATTTCCGATGCCGCAGCTGCGTTGGAGAGAGTCAAGCAAAATTTTTCATGGGACCCATGGTTTGATGCTGATAAGAGGCTTCGTCGGGGATCAACCCATGTGGGAACCGTGGTCAACGTCGTTCAATTTGGATGCTTTGTTGAGCTGCCTGATGGATTACACGGGTTGGTCCATACTTCGAAAATGAACGGGAATCGAGTCAGCGCCGGAGATCGTGTTCAGGTTGAAGTGATTTGGGTCGACGTATTTCAGAAAAAGATGAGTCTCAAAATGCTCGACGTTATACAGGAAGATGCCGGCGACCTTTTTGGACCATCGCTAAATAATTGACATTTTGAGGAACAAAAAGGACAGACAGCGCGACAACTCGCCGGATCGTGAGCGGCCGTATCGCTGATGGGAATGCGCCGTTCGAATGTCCAAGCGACTGCTCGTTTGGATGACTGCTCCTGGCCGAACAGTGACACCATGTATTGCTGTCTTAGATAATCCAAGACAAATCTTTTATGGGGGCAGACCTTTCGATATAATGACGGTACTTGTTGGCACCTAATCGAACACGGCTCTAGGAATCTGTGGGCGATGCAAGGAAAAGGCGGGGAATGCTCAGTCGCTGAGCATATTTCGTCGAGCTGACGAGAGGGTGCCGGGGGATGTGCTACCAACACATCCCGCCGGCGATTTTTTGGCTTGGCTGCCTGTTCCATAATTGGAGGAACCACAAGAGCCACCGCGCCTAGGAAACGCATAGCTCTTGTTAGGACGGATGATACCGCGCGCGCCGCGCCGTGCAAAGTAACTTTGCAAAGTTACTTTGTGCGTCTCCCGCGAACTTCATTGCGCCCGTACTTTGATAGTACGGCGCGGTTTATTGCCGCCGCTATCCTCCTTCTTGCGGAACAGGCCATTTCTAAACAGAAAATGGCTCTTAAGATTCTTCGACTTATTGGTGTGCTGGATTGCGTCGGCGTCAAGAAAACAACGCTGTATCGCTGGATTCGTGAAGGCAAGTTTCCAGCGCCGGTCCAGTTGGGTGCCAGGAGCGTCGGCTGGCGCGCCACAGACGTCCAGCATTGGGTCGAATCCCGTCAGTCCACGCGGGGGCAAGCATGAGCGCGCCCTCCCTTATGATTGACCGCGGCGGCCCGTATGGCCGCGCGATGGGCGCGGCCGTCACGGCGCGCGACGCCGCGTTCGTGCGGTGCCGCGACGCCCGACTCCGCAAGCTCGCAGGAATCCTCGATGACATCGAGGGTTGCTTCTGGAACCGTGGCGACGACACCGGGAAGCTCGTAGCGATCGCCGTCACGCTCGCCTCGACGCTCGCGCTCGAAGCCCCGCGCCTGACGACAAAGCAACTTGGCACCGCCTGCGAGAAGTTCGTCCAGGCGATCGCCGCTGCGGAACAGGAGTCGGCGAACTATCGTCGTCGGCAGTATCGACAGTTGCGGAGAGCCTATCGTGCGCTTTACAACGACATCGACGCGCAGTGCACGGACGGGACGCGCCGCTTGGAAGTTAGCGCCCTGATGCGGGGCGTCGCGCTCGGCCAATCACTGGCGCAGGGCGGTTCGCGACTGGATATCGAACAGCTCAAGCTGGCGACCGCCGTGCTCAAGGGGGAGGCCGCCTGATGCTCGCCCAAAGTCACTTTGTACTGGCAATACACGGCGAGGGGCGTCGCGATTTGCGTCGTCCGGCATCGCGCGGTATCCTGTGCGTGTCGCTGAGACAACAGCGGCCCGGATTGGCGTCCGGCAATCTCCAGAGGCGGATGACCGCCTCAGCGCGGTTTTTTTACGTCCGCACACTAAGCGCCTTCTACGGTCGGGCCTTGGTGGTGGAGCGCTCGCGCTCGCCGGTTTCCTCTGGGTCCGGTACGCCAACGCCGCCATGCGCCCGGCCACCTCAATTGGCGTTGAGGTCCGGGTGGTTCAACCCACCAGAGGAGGTCGCAATCCATGCGCCAGTTCACGCACGCCCATACCGGGCAGCAATCCCACCTCATTCAATCCATCGTCCGCGCAGCACTGCGCGACGCGGCAACCGCCAGCACGTACCAGGACGCGCTCGACGCAACCGGCGCGGCACTGGCCGCGATCGCTGCGCTCGTCCGTGCGGAGGTGCGTCATGGCTGAGCTGCGCTGCAAGATCGGCGATCTGGCGATCGTCACGAAATGCGATGCGCGGTCGCGTATCGGCATGCTGGTCGAGGTGGCATCGGCTCAGCCGACACCCGATCACGATTGGCGCGTGCGGATCTTGGGCGGCCCCGTCTCGGGGTGTAGTGTCTACGGTCGGCGGTCCGGCGAATTCACGCACGCAGCCGTCCACGACTGGAACCTCACGCCAATTCGCGACGAAGCGGAGCTGGATTGCACGATCGACGTCGGGCAACTCCTCGCGTCGATTCTGGAGGTGCGCCATGTCTAAATACCGCCTACCGAACGAAGTCACGATGATCGCCATGTGTGCGGCCCATCAGTTCGCCCAGCTCGAAGCCCTGTTCGATGCTGTCCGTTCGCATCTTGCGGAGGGCACCTACGAGCGAGCGCTTGTGGACATGGGGCAAGGCGTCGCGAGCCGGTATTCGGCCGACATGCGTCGCACTGCGCAGCCGGAGGTGTGCCATGACTGACCAGCGCATCCGAACCGCGGTTATCAACGGCTTCGACAACGCACCGCCGCTGGATACAGGCGCACCGATCGAGCTGCAATTCGCCGTCGACCTGGGTGCGATCTGCGCCGACGCATGGCTCGACCTGAAAGGCGACGTGCGGCTGCACGACTACGCGGCGCATCAAGCCGCTGCGTTCGCGCGCGGCATGGAAGCTGCCATGCAGGACGCGGGCGACGTCGACGCGCACCGCGTGACGATCAGCCGTCAAGCGTTTGCGGCCGGGCTGATGGGGCGCGTGCAGCAGCATCTGTTCGCGGCGCTCGGCCTCGTCACGCGCGAACCGCGCACGACGCACTGAGGGACGGCCATGGCAAAGACGAACAAGAATGCCGTGCGACCGCTCGCGTCACACTTCGTGGCTGAGGTGAACCGCCCCGATCGCAACCGCATCGGCACGCGCATCAGTGACGCGATGGAGCTGCTGGACAGCCTGCATTGGGCGGCTGACAAGGCCATGTCCGATGACGACTACTGGCTTGTGCTGAGCCTGTTCCGCGCGTCCCTTCCGTCGATCGGCGCGGCGCTGGAGGCGGCCAACGACGCTCTTGGCGAGTCGCGGCTCGGCCGCTACGTCTACAGCAACGACGTCACGGCCGGCGGTGCCGTTCTGTCGGTGCCGCGCGCGGCCGGCTGACGTTCCGCCGCTAGGCATCGTCGCATCATTCAATTCTTCGCGCGTCGGGTAGCTGCTTGCCCGATATGGACTACTAATCGGAAGCCTGCCGACGCGCGTCCAGTGGGAACCTATGAGTAACGCACCCATGTCCGAATTCGAGCGGGCGAGAGTCGCGCTCGGCTATGTTCCGCCCGACGACCGCGACACGTGGCGTCAGGTGGGGATGGCGCTCAAGGCCGAGTTTGACGAGGAGGGCTTCGCCCTCTGGAACGAATGGAGCCAAGGCGCGCAGAGCTACAACGCCAAGGACGCGCGCGATGTGTGGAAGTCGTTCAAGGGCGGCAAGATCACCATCAACACGTTGTTTCACCTTGCCAAGCAAGGCGGCTTCGATCCGCGCGCGCATCGGGCCAAGCCGGTCGATCCAGCGGAGCGCGAGCGGCAGAAAGCCGAGCGCGCGGCACGCGAAGCGGCCGAGCTGGCCGAACTGACCGAGAAACAGCACGCCGCGTCTGCGCTCGCTGAATCGATCTGGTCGGCGGCCGAGCCTGCGCCGGCCGATCATCCGTATCTCGTTCGCAAGCGCATCCCGGTCGACGCGCTGCGCGTCTATCGCGGCGGCTTGTGTATCGGCACGGCCGCGTGCGACGGCGCACTCGTCATCCCGGCCCGTGACGCGGACGGGAAGCTGTGGACGCTGGAGTTCGTCCTCACGGACGGCCAGAAACGCTATCTGCCGAACGGCCGCAAGGCGGGCTGCTTCTCGCTGATCGGCGGTCCCCTATCTTCCGCGCCGTCCACGCTGCTGATTGGTGAGGGTTACGCCACATGCGCGACGCTCGCGGCCGCGACCGGCTATCCGGCTGTCGTCGCGTTCGACGCCGGCAACCTGCACGCGGTCGCAACGGCGCTGCGTGGCCAGTATCCGGACGCCCGCATCGTTGTGTGCGCCGATGACGACCACACGACGAAGGGCAATCCGGGCGTGACGAAGGCCCGCGCGGCGGCCGAGGCCGTCGCCGGCATCGTCGCGGTGGCCGACTTCGGTCCGAACCGCCCGGCGAACGGCACCGACTTCAACGACCTGGCTGCGCACGTCGGCCCCGATGCGGTAGCCGCCGCCGTGCGCGCTGCGCTCGCACCGGCCGGCTCGTCGGATGCTGGCAAGGCCAAGGCAGCACTGCCCGCCGCGAAGCCCGCCAAGCGCCCGAAAACGGCCCGCGCGCAGGACGGCAAGTCCCGGTTCGTCGTCGACGACAAGGGCGTGTGGTTTCACGGCTTCAACAATCAGGGCGATCCGCTGCCGCCGCATTGGGTCAGTACGCGGATTGACGTCATTGCGGAGACCCGGAACGAGATGAACAGCGAGTGGGGCTACCTGCTCGAATTCACGGACCGCGACGGTATCCTGAAACGCTGGGCGGTGCCGGCTGGCCTCTTTGCCGGCGACGGCACGGAGCTGCGCCGCATGCTGCTCGATATGGGCGTGAAGCTCGGCGTGACGCAGATCGCCCGCACGCAGATCGCGAACTATGTGCAGATGGCGCAGCCGGACGAGCGCGTGCGCTGCGTGCCGCGCGTTGGCTGGCATCACGGCGCGTTCGTGCTGCCCGATCGCGTCATCGGCACCGGCAAAGAGGCGTTGATCTATCAGGCCGACACGCCGATCCAGAGCCAGTTCAAGGAGCGCGGCACGCTGGACGACTGGCAACGCGAGGTTGCGGCTTACTGCGTCGGCAATAGCCGGCTGCTGTTCTGCGTCGCTACCGCCTTCGCTGGTCCGCTGCTGCACTTCTCTGGGCTTCAGTCGGGCGGCTTTCACCTGCTCGGCACAACGTCCAAGGGCAAGTCGACAGGCGGCGTCATCGCCGCGTCCGTGTTCGGTTCGCCCGACTACGTGCGGAGCTGGAAGGCGACCGACAACGCGCTCGAAGCCGTCGCCACGCAACATAGCGACGCGCTGCTGATCCTCGACGAAATCGGGCAGGTCGAGCCGCGCTTGGTTGGAGACGTGATCTACATGCTCGCGAACGAGTCCGGCAAGGCCCGCGCGTCGCGTAGCGGCTCCGCAAAACCGGTTCTCACGTGGCGGCTGCTGTTCCTGTCGAACGGCGAAAAGAGCGTGTCCGCGTTGATGGCCGAGGGCAACAAGCCGATGAAAGGCGGTATTGAGGTGCGCTTGCCCGCGATCCCGGCCGAGGTCGGCGAAATGGGCGTCGTGGAGAATCTGCACGGCTTCCCGACGCCGGCCGCGCTGATCGAGCATCTAGAGCGGCACGCCGGCAGGCACTACGGCACGGCGGGGCCGGCCTTCATCGAGTGGGCATCGTCGCAGGCCGATGAGCTGGCTGAGCATCTGCGCGTGCGCGTCGACGAGCTGGTCGGGAAATGGGTGCCGGACGGCTCGCATTCGCAGGTCGCACGCGTCGCCAAACGGTTCTGCCTTGTCGCGGTGGCGGGCGAGCTGGCGACGGCGCACGGGCTGACCGGCTGGCCGCAGGGTGAAGCGGTCGAGGCCGCGCGTCGTTGCTTCGAAGGCTGGCTCGAACTGCGCGGCGGCACCGGTAATTCGGACGAAGCGGATGCGGTGCGACAGGTGCTGCACTTCCTCGTCGCACACGGCGACAACCGCTTTGTGTGGATGAACCGGGCGCAGGACGACCATCGACCGAACGCGCCGCACCGTGCGGGCTGGAAACGACTCGTGAAACACGACAAGAGCAGCGTCGCGATTGAGTCGAATCAAGCCTATTACGCGGAGTTCGGCGACAAGATGAGCGCCGAAGACGCGGAAAGCGTCGAGACGGAATACCTGATCGAGTCAACCGTGTTTCGCAAGGAGGTGTGTGCCGGCTACGATCATCGGATCGTCGAGAAGGCTTTGATGAAGCGGGGTGTGCTGATGCCGCGTAGCGATGGGCGTCCGTATCGACAAGAACATATCCCCGGCATGACAAAGCGGCTCATGGTGTATCGCGTCCTGCCGTCCATCTTCTCACTCGAAATCTGAGATCCGCCGCCGTCCGGGAGGGCGGTGGCGGGCATTCCTTTGCGCGGTATTTTTGCGCCCGTGCATCAAAGTTACTTTGAGCGATACGCACCAGACGGAACCGGGCGGGCGTTGGCAGTGACTCTTGCTGTATCCGTAACAATTCAGCCCGATTTATCTCCAGTATCTCCAGCGCTCTCCAAATCGTTTGGAGACACGTGAAGCCTTACCCCATAAGGCTTTCCGGCCGATTTGGGCGTTTATCTCCAACTCTCCAACTCATTTTGCACTGAGCGGACAGGCGTCGACCGTCTGCGTCGACCGTGAAGCTAGACGGGGCGCGGTTATCCGGGATTCGAGGGGCGTCGAAACCGTGTTTTCGAGGGGGGGGCGCGATGCACGCCGATCGGGTATTGTTACGTTGGACGCAAGTGTCGAGGGCGAGCAAGGGACCCTGTAGCGGGGTCAATATGCGGGGGCTCACACCCGCGTCTTTTCTCTACTGACGGCAAACATAGGGGGGGCACATAATAATAAGGGGCCAAATCATCGGCTTACCCTATGCCTAGGCCGTGTCCGTTTTACTGGTGGGAGACGCACGGAAGGGGGTCATACTCGCGGCGGTACGGATCTATCTTGCCGCCGCGATCGGAATGATGTCCGCCCCGGCTTTGAGTTTGTCGAGGTAGTCCGCCCACTGTTGCATCATCGAGCGTCGTGCCTTGATGAATTTTGTTCGGTTGTACGCCCGCCCAAGACTGTCAGGGACGGTATGCGCTAGTTGGTGCTCGATCACTTCCGGCTTTTCCTCCAACTCTTCATGCAGGATCGTCCGTGCCATTGCCCGGAAGCCGTGACCGGTAATCTCGGTGCGAGTGTCGTAGCCGAGCCGACGAAGGGCTGCATTGATAGCGGCCTCGCTCATCGGCCGATTTCGGTCGCGAGCACCAGGGAACACGTAGACGCCTTCGCCAGTCAGGGCGTGAAGCTCGCGCAAAATCGTCACAGCCTGCGCGGCCAGCGGAACAAGGTGATCCGTTTTCGTTTTGTTGACGAAATAGCGCCATTCGCCTTTGTCGAGGTCGAATTGCGCCCATTCTGCCTTCCGCAACTCGCCCGGCCTAACGAACAGCATGGGGGCTAGCTTGAGCGCGCAGAGAACCGGGAACGTGCCCGTGAAGCCGTCGAACGCGCGAAGCATCTCGCCCACTTTCTCCGGCTCGGTGATTGAGGCAAAGTGTGTTGTCTGCGCGGGCGGGATTGCATCTACCAGATCGCGGGCCGGATCGGCCTTGCAGTGCCCCTCTTTGATGCCGTAGCGGAATACCCGGCTAATCTCACTGCGGATGCGATGGGCGGTAAATCTGGCTCCACGCCCGTCTACGCGCTTCAGCACGACCAGTATCTCCGGGGCGTCGATTTCAGCGATAGGGCGCTTGCCGAGCCATGGGAATACATCGTTCTCCATGCGGGCGAGCGTCTTGGCATGCTGCGCTGGCTCCACGGTCGTCTTGCGCTCGTCCATCCAGCCACGGGCGACAACCTCAAACGAATGGGCGGCTGCGAGCAGGCTGGCTCTTTTTTCCGCCTTCTTCGCTTCACCCGGATCGATGCCGGCGGCGAGCTTTTCACGGGCTTCGTCGCGCTTCTTCCGTGCGGTCGCCAATGTAACTTCCGGGTAGACGCCGAGCGAGTAGCGCTTTTCCTTGCCCCCAAATCGGTATTTGAGGCGCCACCACTTGCCCCCGCTCGGGGCGACTTCCAGATAGAGGCCGCCTCCGTCGAACAGGCGCACGGGCTTGTCGGCTGGCTTGGCGTTCCGGATGGCTGTATCGGTTAATGGCACGGGGGCAACTCCTGACGGGTAAGGCAACTTCGGATCGGTTGCCCCCAATGTTGCCCCCGCTTGCCCCCGGCTGTCTACGCACTACACGGCACTTTGCCGGAATGAAAAAACCCGCGAAGCCTTGTGCTGTCGCGGGTTTTGGGACTTCCGGGAATTTCCCGGAACTATGTCATGGTGCCCAGGGCCGGAATCGAACCGGCACGCCTTGCGGCGGGGGATTTTGAGTCCCCGATTTTTGGATTTTATCGGTTGTTGTTGGACAATTAAAAAGTCATAAGCTATTGATTTTAAACTAAACGTAGTCTGATGTTGTCTTCTGTTGTCCGACGCCATTTGGCGATAAACTGTGCACAGGACTGTCAACAGTAGGAGTCGGGGACGGTGAAGAAGGTCGTGCCTTTGCGCGAGGCGGTCGCGCTTATCAAACCGCTGCAGCTCATGACGCTTGAGTCCGTGCCGCCGTGTGGCTCTCTCGCACTGTGGAAATCTGGGCGGGGTGTCTTGTCGTTCTACTGGCGTGTCACGCTGGACGGTCGGACCGACCGGTACGCAATTGGCCTTTACGACTCGTCCGCACCGCCGAAGAGTATCTCTCGCACCGCAAAAGGATTCTCGCTAAACGCTGCCCGCGCGGCGGCGGCAGCCATGGCGGCGAAGCATTACGAAGCACGAAAGGAGGGTGGGTATCGGGCTGTCGTGGCTGGTGAGAAGGCAGTGGAGCAGGCGCGGCGAGATGCAGCTGCAGCGGTGGGATACACGCTCGACAAGCTCTATGGCTTATATGTCGAGCAGCTCGCGAAACGGAATTCGGAGACTGCGAAACAGGCCAGGAATCTATTCGCCAAGAACGTGCGCCTAGCGTTTCCGGGAGTCGCGGAAACGCAGGCGAGCAAGGTTACCAGCGGGCAGATTGCCGATGTGCTCAGGCCACTTTCCTCGGTTGGGAAGCGCAACACTGCGCGTAAGCTGAAGGCTTATCTCAGTTCCGCGTACGAGAGGGCCAAGAATCCCGAGCAGAACGCAACCGTCTCGGAGGAACTGGCGAAGTTCAAGATTAAGTACAACCCGGTCTCCGACGTCGCGGGCGTCAGGCAGTCTCATGGGGCGGACAAGAACCCCTTGATGCCCGATGAGATGAGGAGGTACTGGAGAATCATTGACGTACCAGGCGAAGAGGCAGCGTTGCTTCGCTTGCACCTGATGCTCGGAGGGCAGCGCATCGAGCAATTTGTGCGCATGCGCAACGAACACGTTCAAGACGACCTGATAACGCTGATAGACACGAAAGGCAGGTCGGGGACTAGCAGGCCGATACATTTGCCGCGTATTCCTGTCATTGACGAGGCGCTTAAACAGCTTACGCCAAGCGGAGATTTCGCAATTACAGCTTCTCCCGGACGGCACCTAAGTCCGACGACGGCGCGAGTCTGGGCGAAGCGGGTCGTGGGTGACCAACTGGATGGATTTGAGCTCAAACGTATCCGTTCTGGCGTCGCGACTCTGTTGGCGAAGCTTGGCGTGAGCTCCGAGATACGCAACCACTTGCAATCGCATAACCTCACCGGTGTAGAGCACCGGCACTACAACAAGTACGACTTTTACAAGGAGAAGAAAGCGGCGCTTGAGCGCATGCACAAGTTCCTGGTGTCCGGGCGATGACTTCGTTGTCAATGCGCTCCCCAGGGGAGGCCGTTCACTGTTCGAAGCAGTTTGGGCTTTCGCCTTTGTGGCGCAAGGTATCGGCCCGTCATGCGTTATTACAATCCGGCCGATAAAGAGCTGGTGGCAGCAGTTCAGCAACCGGTGGGTTCGGTCCGGAGCTGGCGCGGTGGCGGCCTGACCACTGGCTTCCCTTTCAGAGGTTGCGATGCGTGGCCTTTGGGCACTCGCCCTCGATGCATCAGTCGAAGCAACCGCGTTTTCTCAAGACTTCTCAGCCAGTTTGAGAACTCTCAAACTGGCTGAGCGTGGCGCCCCCGATATCAAAACAAGATGCGGTGGCATTCCCGCTGCGAGGTCGGTCAAGGTGGTGATGATTGCGGAACAGTGGCGCTTACCGCCCTTCCGCGAACCCAATTTTTCATGGTGGTCACGGTTCTCGGCTCCAGCGGACATTCGGCGCCAGGCAGCGTGACTGTAGCGCCACAGCGGACTGGCTCAATATAGCTTTCGGCCCCCTTAAATTTTGGCGGAAATCGGCTTTAGACGGGCGGCGAGTCCGTCGATAACGGGACAGGAAAGACGTGTTTTTTTCTGTTCCCTCCCAACCGCAGGAGCCGCCGTCATGCCCAAACTGACCCAAGAACATCGCCGTGCCATCTGCTTCCAGGAGGCTGGTCGCGCCATCATTCACGCTCTGGGGGGCGCGCGCGTGTATCGTGTAGCCATTGCCCCGACCGGTAGCAACGCGTGGTGCTATCAACCCCGAAAAGGAGGGGAGGTCGTCGACCGGCTCGGCGTCTGCGAAGCGTCGGACGTGCCGACGGTGACGATGAATATCCATTGGGATGAAGAGGCGCGACGGTACGTCGCCGACCGCGATGGCTTCGAGTGGTACGTGGACCTAACGCGTGGTGTTGCGTTGAAGGGGCAACTGCCGGCGTCGCCGCGCGACCACCAGGAGGAATGGCACCGCTTGGTGCGAGCTCATCTATGCAGCCGGCTGGCCGGCCCGGTGGCCGGGCACGTCTACGCGCAGCGTGCGTTTGAAATGGAGGCAGCCAAGGCCGACGCCGTGTTCGAGCACGACCTGGCGGTTGCCGACGGGATGGCGCAACTGTTGCCGCCGGGCGCCCTCGAGCATCTGGTCAGGGTCACCGACGAGACCTTGCGCACGCCGCCGGTCTGGGCAAGGGTGACGGCGCTCGCGGAGGCGCTAGAGCGTGACGGCGATATCGCCGACCAGCTCAACGACTATCTGCCGGAGCCGTTGAAGGGGTGGCCGGCGGCGCCAGTCATGGCGGCGGAGGGGGCGCCGGTGCTGGGTCGGCGCCGTTGAGACGTAGTAACGAAGGTACCCATCACGCCGGGCACGGCAGTACGGCGGGGCGCGGCGAAATGGGCGCCGCGCGTCGCGTGGCATCCGTGCGCGCAGCTTGGCCAGAAAAGCTGCCGCAGGCCCGCCGTGCTTAGCGTGCCGATTCGCACCACTGAATCACGCCTCTCCTTAACCAGAAATGGGACCGGCATCCGACTGTGCGGTCAACGGAGGGTGAAAGGCTCGGAAGACGTGTGCGTTTCAGCGTCAGGGTCCACCTCGGCCGTTGCCCTTCAATCATCGGCAGCTGGATGGTGTCGCCACACCCACATGGGCAGCGGAGGGCTGCGAGCCAGTAGTGACCACTCTCGCCGACCGCATACAGCTTATGAGCCTGGAGTTCATCAGGTAGGTCGGCAACGACGGCCACTGTGTATCGGCCGCGCCAGCCATCGATATAAGAGAGGGCGCGACTCCAGAGTTGCAACAGCAGATTCGGCATTTTTCAAAGGCCCATAATTCCGAGGAGCGGCTCGTTCGCGCCGAACCCGATGCGTTTCGCGAACGCGGCACACGTCTCGCCGTCATCTTGATAGCTGCTCGCAAGCGGGTCGGACAGGCTGATGCGCCACTGCGCGAATTCCGCATTCGGGTCTACACGGTATGGCGCCAAGCGCGCGAGTAGCTCGTTGACAGCGTACGCTGCAATCAGCATGTTGAGCGAGATAACGGCAGGACGGTCGACCTCTGCACCCTTTACATAGCCAGCCTTCACCATTTCCCTATATCGCTCGGGCTCGTGCCTTTTCATGAAAGCGGCATCGAGGTCCGCCTGGGAGTAAACGCCTCGGCTCATCAGGCTTGAGCCGCCTGGCAGCACCGTATGGACGGCGCCAGTAACTTGGTCGACATTACCCTTACCATCCGCATCGACGCGGACACCCATGTCGATGAGCGGAATCAGGAAGTGCGACGCGATTTTGTTGAGGATATGCCGTCCATCAACCGAGTCGGTGCAGCCGAAAAGAATGTCGCACTCGCCGAGCGCGAGAATCGTATCGCGGTCGCTGATGTCGTTGGGAAGCGGGCATACCTTCGTGCCGAGGTCCATCTCCAGAATTGCTTCGCGAGCCCGTTCGACTTTCAGGCGTTTTTTGTCCGCGTCTGAACCGCGCGCGTTCAGGACGCGATTGAGGTTCTTTCGCTCGAGGTGGTCCGGGTCGACCGGCACCAGTTCGCCCACGCAGTTACGCGCGAGCTGCTCGAGAACGATACTGCCGGTGCCAGAGGCGCCGACCACGCCGATGTGCAGGTGTCGCAATGTGCGATACGTTCCTTCACCAAAGGTCTGGATTAGGCGTGTTGCGTGCTCGGGCGGTTCCGACTCATCGAGGACATGCTCGCCACGGCGGCAGAACTCGAAATCATCCCCGGCGATACGAAACAGGTCGATAGGCTCGCCGAGGATGCCGTCACGGACATGGCGGCCGAGAAGCCGCCCGTCGGGGAGCATCACGACGCTTGCGCGCGTGTCGATGTTGTCAAGGATGTTGTCGACCGCGGAGAAAAAAGACCGGTCGGACTCGTCGTCGTATCGCGAGAATTCCGGATAGCCCCCCGGGTGGCTGTGAAACTTAACCACCGTCAGGTTCTTTTCCATCGCACGGTTTAGCGCGGGAAGCACGGTTTCGACGGACCAAGCGACAGCATCAGGTTCGCGTACGCGGCACGCATCGTACGGAACCAGCACGACTTCGTGCACAAGCAGCTGGCTACGTCGCACGCCCACCACCTGGCCACACAGCGCGATGGCGACCGCCTCCTTCCCGTCGCCGGGAAAGAGGTGTTGGTACAGCTGCGCGCGGTGCTTGCCGGACATGGCCAGCACCGAAAGTCGGTCGTTTGTGGTCATTTCGAGAGCTCCGCGCGCAGGAAATCGTCAACCAGCATCAGGTGCGTTCCCACGTTGTCGATGCCCTGCCGCCACGGACTGTTTGCCGTGCGGTGGCGCGACCAACCCTGCCACGACTTGCCCTCGAAGTCATTGGTCACAAGCGAGCGAATTGGTTTGCCGTCGTTCCGTGCGAGCGCCGGATAGAAATACACCATGTCAATCTGGGTGTCCGGATAGCCGTGGGGAAGAATCACGAACATGTCGACTTTCGCCGGCGTAAATCCGGACGGTGGCTCGAACCCGCGTACCACGATGCGTTTAATTTCAGACTGTGTGACGGCTTCCCACGTATAACCTTTGCCATTGAGGAATTCGACGTCTTCCTCCAGAACCGCAAAGTCCGCGCGGACCGGCCCTTCCCCCTCCTGTACCTCTTTCGGGATGGTCGCGAAGCGCTCCACGCCGCGGGTGGTGAAATCAACGGTCTCGTTCGGCGCGACCGGACGCATCTGCCCGTGGACCTTTTCCGACAGCAGGTAGCCGGCGCTAGTTTTGCCGGCCAGCCCCAGAATCTGCTCGCCGGTCATGTGCGAAACGTCGACGACGTAGTATTGCTTGTCGATACGAATCCGGTACTTGTGTCCGTGGGGAACGGGTTGCTTTTCCCGGACATGGATTTCCACGTCGATGATTTCCTCGCCGTCGCGGCCAGCCGCCCCGACGATGATGGTTTCTTCAATGCGTTGCTCGTTTGCAGACATTTCAAACTCCGTTGCGTCGGATTGACAGGCGCCGTCGGGCGATGTTGACGTTCGGCCGGCTAGGTGCCAGACTCTGTCTTACATGTGAAACAGTCTGGCACGATGTGTTTCTCTAGTCAAACGAAATCTGTTGCATATATAAGACGGGAGAGAAATGGAACATGTGAAAATGGATGTGCTGGCCCAGCACATTCTTCGGCGGAGAGATGGTCGCGGTATTCGAGAGGCAGCCAAGGAGGTTGGCATCAGTCCTGCGACTCTTTCCCGCGTTGAAAACAGGAAGGTTCCTGACCTGGAAACCTTCGGGAAAATTTGTGCGTGGCTGGGCGAGGACCCTGCAACCTTCCTTGGCTTGGTGCAGGCATCCTCATCGGCGCCTCGAGCTCAGGTTCATTTCAAAAAAGAAGTGGCGATACGCCCGGAGAGTGCCAAGGCGCTGAGCGAGATGATTGTTCTCGCTCAGGAGGCACTTCTGAAGGAAGAGGTCTGAGCATACTGTGCAGCGTGGATACAAAGCCTGGTGCGAGCGGTTTTCAGCCGACACTCGCCGCGAGCTTGGTTTGCCCTCGACCGCGCCCTTGGGCGCTCGGCAACTGTCGGCTCATCTGGGAATCCGTGTTTGGACGCCTGACAACGTTCCCGGGTTGTCGCCTGAGACTAGGGCGGTGCTCCTGCGCAATGACGGCACGCCGAGCTGCTGGTCTGCAGTAACGCTCGTCGTCGGCGAAAAAACGCTGGTTATTCTGAACTCGTCGCATTCGCCCGGGCGCCAGGCGAGTGACCTAATGCACGAACTCGCTCATCGCATTCGCAACCATGAACCGGAAGAGATGAGCATCTCCTCCGAAGGCCTGATGTTGTTGAGAGCGTATGACAAGGAGCAGGAGGAGGAGGCTGACTGGTTGGCAGGTGTGCTTCTGCTGCCGCGGGACGCACTTGTTCACATTCGGCGGCAAGGGATGTCTGACGATGACGTCATCGCAGATTACGGTGTGAGCAAGAGGATGTATACCTATCGCGTGTCGATGACCGGCGTCAACCGGCAGTTTCGGTAAGCCGGCCAAATCATCGCGGGCGACGCGGGTCGTCCAGCCTTCGCTGTTCGGCGCAGCCGATATCACGCGGCATCGTCAATTTTGAGACCTCTCAATTTGGCGATACCGCGGGAGTCCGACATTTCCTGGGTGTCGCTGCTGACAATTCTCAGTCAATCTCCCCCGGCTTATGCTTCCGGCCGTGGCGAGGTGCCCGAGCGGGCCCGTAGGGCCTCGTAGAGTTGAGCCGGCCCCAGCAAGATGTCTTTCAGGCCGTCGCGCACGCGCGGCGAGTCGAGCGCCTGCTTGCTCATGGTGGTATGCGCATCGAAGGCGTCGATGATGGCGCGCATCAGCGCATCGGTCAGGTCGGGGGAATTGGCGAACTGCTCTTTGCTGTTGCTCGCGGCTTGCTGCACCAGCAGCTCGTTTTCCAGCAGCTTGCCTTTGAGCACCCCGTTCACGTACACGAGCTGGTCGTCGTCGGTCAGCGCGCCGTCGAATAGGCCGTTGACCTTCTGGATGATTTCATCGAGGAACGCCTTTTCCTTGTCCTGGACCGCGCCGCTGCCGACCGCATCCATAGGCGGCAGCTTCGGCGCTTCACCGTGACCGAGGTTCAGGGGCTGGCGGCCAGTGTTTCTGAGACTGTGGTGCGTCAGCGTAACCTTGGACAGGTCCACGGTGTCGCGCTCACGGCCGAATTCCAGCAGCGGGATGAGGCGCTTGTAGAACAGGAAGCGCTTTTCGATATCGGTATTGCCGTAGTCGAAAATCTGCGACAGGAACGCGTAGAGACGCACGAACGCCCCCATGTCATTCTTGAATAGGACCAGCGCGTCGAGCGTGTCCTTGGCGGCCTGAGCGGCCTTGTCGTCGTGCTGCGCCTCCGCTGCCGCCTTGTCCTGCTGTGCCGCCTTGTAGCGCTTGAGCAGGCGGTCGGCCACCGGCGCGATGGCGGCCTGCAACTGCGCCTGGGTGCCTTTCGGGTCCAGCTCCACCTTGACCACACGGTCAACCTCGAAGTCGTCGTAGTATCCCGCGGCGTCGAGCTTCGCGCGCAGGTCGTAGACGTGATGCGGGTCGGTGGTGGTCTCCAGTTCCGCGGTCTCGTAGTACGTCTTGAACGCCTTCAGGACTTCGCCGGCTTCATTGACGAAGTCGAGGATATAGGTGGTGTCCTTGCCCGGATGGGCCCGATTGAGGCGCGACAGCGTTTGCACCGCCTGGATGCCGCCGAGCATCTTGTCGACGTACATCCCGCACAGCAACGGCTGGTCGAAGCCCGTCTGGAACTTGTTGGCCACCAGCAGCAGGTGATAGTCGGGCTCGGCAAACGCATCGCGGATGTCGCGCCCCTTGAGGCCCGGATTCAACTCCTTGCTCGTCTCGGTCACTGGTGCCGGGTAGCTCTCGGGGTCGTCGATTTCGCCGGAGAACGCAACGAGCACGCCCAGCGGATAGTTCCGCTTTTCGATGTAGGCGCGAATCGCCTTCTGCCAGCGCACCGCCTCCTTGCGGCTCGCTACCACGACCATCGCCTTGGCCTTGCCATCGAGCAGCGGCTGCACGTTCTCGCGGTAGTGTTCGACGACAATCTGCACCTTCTGCGCGATGTTGTACGGATGCAGCCGGACCCACTGCATGATGCCCTTCATCGCGGCGCTGCGCTCGACTTCCTTCTCGTCGTATTCCTGGCCGTCGTGCGCAAGCCTGAACGCGAGCTTGTAGGTCGTGTAGTTCTTGAGCACGTCGAGAATGAAGCCTTCCTCGATAGCCTGGCGCATCGAATACACATGAAACGGTTCCGGCAGGCCGTCCGGTCCCGGCCGGCCGAACAGCTCCAGCGTCTTCTGCTTGGGCGTGGCCGTGAACGCGACATAGGTCAGCCCGTTGGCGCCGGTGCGCGCTTCCATCTGGGCGGCCAGCAGTGCCTCGGTGTCGATTTCACCGCCGTCCTGGAGGTCGGCCCATTCCTCGGCCGACAGCAACTGCTTGAGCTTGGCCGCGGCCTCGCCGGTCTGCGAGCTGTGGGCCTCATCGGCGATGACCGCGAAACGCTTGCCCTCGGTCGCCGCCAGCTCTTGCACGGCCTGCAACGCGAACGGGAACGTCTGGATGGTGCAGACGATGATTTTCTTGCCGTCTTTCAGCGCCTGGCCGAGTTGGGCACTTTTGCTGCCGTGCTCGTTGGTAATGGTGGCCACCACGCCGGTGGTGCGCTCAAAATCGAAGATGGCTTCCTGCAGCTGGGCGTCGAGCACGGTGCGGTCCGACACCACGAGGACGCTGTCGAACAGCTTGCGGTGGTTGTCGTCGTGCAGGTCGGCAAGGAAATGTGCCGTCCAGGCAATCGAATTGGTCTTGCCCGAGCCTGCGGAGTGCTGAATCAGATAACGCTGACCAGGTCCCTGAGCCAGCACATCGGCCACGAGCCTGCGGGTCGCATCGAGCTGGTGGTAGCGCGGAAAGATGACGGCTTTCAGTTGCTTCTTGTCGTCGCGCTTGCAAATCAGGTAGCGATGCAGGATGTCGAGCCAGCTGTCGCGTGCCCAGACCTCTTCCCACAGATAGGCGGTGGCGAAACCATCCTGATTCGGCGCATTGCCCGCTGCACCCTGGTTGCCACGGTTGAACGGCAGGAACTGGGTGGCCGGCCCCGCGAGCCAGGTGGTCATCATGACTTCGGTCTGGCTCACTGCGAAGTGTACGAGGGCACCACCGGGGAAGCTGAGTAGCGGTTCGACTTGCCCGCCCTTGGGCTGCGGGTGCCGGTCGAAGCGGTACTGGTCAACTGCGTCCTGCACGCTCTGGGTGAAATCGGATTTCAGCTCGGCGGTCGCGACTGCGATGCCGTTGACGAACAAGACGAGGTCCAGCGCGTCCTGTGGTTGGCTCGGCGAATGCCGTACCTGACGCACCACGCGCAGTCGATTGGCCGCGTAGTGCTGCTGGATGACCGGGTTGATGGCCAGCGCGGGCTTGAACTGCACGAGCGAAAGCGGCTCTTTCAGGCCCAACATCTCGATGCCCCGGCGCAGCACGTCGAGCGTGCCACGCTCATTCAGGCTCTTGCGGACCCGTTCCGCCAGGCGCTCGTGTAGCGCGGGACCGTGAGTCTTGTTCAGGCGCTGCCAGGTGTCGGACTGGGTGGCTTCAATCCATGCCAGCAGGTCGGGCATGAAGAGCGCATTGGTGCGGTCGTAGTGCGCGGCATCGCCTTCGGCGTAGAGCCATCCATTGGTCGCGAGAGACTGGCAGATTTCGGCTTCGAAGTGATGTTCCTGGTGCAGGTTGCTCATGGATGGCCCCGGTGCATTCGATATTGTTCTTGGGTAAGGCGTGTGGACTGGCCGTTCAGCCTTCGGTGTAACTGCGCTGCAGCAGCGGTTTCGCGCGCTCCAGGTCGGCCTGCGTGCGTAGTGTCAGTTCGACGTCGCCGGTTCCCCAGTGACCGATTTCACTGACGTCGCGGCTGAAACCGTCCTCCAGCGTGACGGATGTCGGGTCGAGCTTCAGCATAACCAGCAGCCGGTTCGGATAAGCAATAACGCAGGCGAAATTCTTCAGGCGCCGGAAGGCCGTGTAGAACTTCAGGCGTTTTTCCTGTACGTCGTCGCCCAGGGTGGTCAGATAGCGGGTTGTCTGCGCGTACAGGTCGCGAATCTCGGTGGACGCGAGGGAAAGCTGCTCGTCCAGCGACTTGTCCTTGCCGCTCGGCTTCAGCTTATCCGGCTCGGCGGGCATATCGGCCGATACAGGCTTAACTGCTGTGGCATCCGGGACGCTCTGGGCGTTGACCAGTTCGAGCAGCAACAGGTCGTCACCGAACAGCTTGTAGCGGAGCAGCTCGATATTCCGCGGAATCTGCTGGACGGCATGTTCGTCGTAGCGCGTGAAATCGGCGGCAATGCAAAGCAGGCGCGTGCCGGTCCACTCGATTTGCTCGGCGACATCCTTGCCGAGCTTTTCCATCACGAGCCACCGGAACTCGGCCTGATGGTCGAGCAGCCAGTCCAGATAGAACAGCCCCTGGTTGATGACGTTCTCGTTGCTGTGACGTTTGTACTCAATGATGACGGGGCACCCATTCTCGTCCAGACCCAGCGAGTCAATCCGACCTCGATGGGTCTTGCCAGTTGCGTATTCGCTGGCGAGGAAGCGGACGCCGAGAAAGGTTGGCATGTTCGCTTCGATGAGGCCTTGCAGCCGCTTTTCCAGCTTCGCGGCCTGGCCCGGTAGCTCGCTCACGGTGCCATTGGAGAGTCGAAAGAGCTGGATGTCGCTCATGCGGCCAGCTCCTCGGGCGCAGCATTGCGTACGTCGATTTTGCCGGTGACGGCGGCGGCAATCAGAGCACTGCGGCGCTCCTTGAGTAGGTCAATGGCCCGTTCGGCCTCATCTTTGAGGCAGTCAAGTTTGTCGATTTCGCGGTCGAGAAATTCGACAATTGCTAATTGTTCATCCTCTGGAGGGAAGGCAATTACGCATTCACCAAGCTCTTCTGCGTTCAGGTGCGGTTGAGCTGCTCTCATCTTTTTAAGGTCAATCTGAAAGTCCTTTAAGTACGAGCTAAGCAAAACATACTTGGCGAAACGTGGTGCACACGAATGCAAGCGAAGCACCATATCGAACCCTGCGATGGAACCCTCATAATCACTTTCGACGAGACCAGAATCTCCCGTATATGCACCGCTTCGAACAACAATAATGTCGCCATTCTTCAGCCAAACAATGCGCTGACGGGGAATGTCCATTGGGTCAACGTACACCAAGCCATCGCGAAATATTTTTCCCGCATGCACGTTTGTTGCACGGATAAGGGGCACCCCTTCCTCTCTGTACTCTGGTGGCTCTCCAATTCCGTATCGAATGCTTCCGACACGTTTAATCGCGCATAGGTGCCAGTGGGTCGGCACCTCCCCCAGCCATGCAACGCTAGAATCCTTCATCGGCGCATCGGGGTTGAGGCCACGGGTGACGGCGTGCGAGATGGTGGCCTGGCGCTTTTCTGCAAGCAGGGTGAGGAGCTTTTCCTGCTCGGCAATAAGTATCTCGATTTTTGCCGTCTCGCATCGGAGAAAGTTGGCTATACCGCGCTGTTCGCGAAGCGGCGGCACCACTACTTGCAGGTCACCTAAGACTCCCATTCCGATGTTCTGTTGCGTACCAAAACTCCAGTTGAGCGCGATGGCTTCCTGGAAATTTGACGAGCGCAAATAGTTCAATGTAAAAAACGGGTCGACAATATTTTGATTGCAGCGAATTGCTGCTAACGGCGACCAGATATTGAATTCCGCTTCGCACTCGACAATTGCTGTAACGCCCGTCGTTGCGCCAGATTTGATGATGTAAATGTCATGGAGTCTTGGTTTATATTTTGAAGAGTAGCGCTGATGGTCTTGGTCAGAGATGTACCCGCGAATCTTTCGAAAATCTATATTGCCGCTTGACACGGCCTCAGCCGAGACGAAGGGGATTCCCTCATCAAGAAACTCTGGTGTTTCATGAGGTCCGTCCGTAATTGGGGTTTCAAGAACGTGTTTGAGCGCTACGACTTGCCAATGGCCCGGAATTTTTCCAAGCCATGGCGTACCGCTATCCTTATATTCTAGGTAACTTGGCAAACTCATTCCGCCAGCTCCTCAAGCATCTTCATGATGTTGGCCGACACCGCCTTCAGTTCTTCGTCAATCGTATGCAGGTCGCGTGGCGGCTCGAACACATAAAAGTGCCGATTGAACGGAATCTCGTAACCGACCTTACTTTTCTCTTCATCAATCCAGGCGTCCGGCGCGTGCGGCAACACTTCCCGCGCAAAAAAGGCATCGATATCTTCGGCGAGCGGCACGTTCTCGGTATCGCGCAACGCGCTGTCCGCTTGCGGCTTGCCCTTCTGCTTGCCCTTGAGCCCAAGCACGACTTTGCCCTGCTCATCACGTAACGGGCGCTCCACGGTAATCGTCGTGTAGCCGAAATCCTGGTTCCGGAAAATCCGCGAGATTGGCACGGACTTTACCTTGCCGCCTTCCGGCACAGCCGGCGCATGGCTGCCTGACGGCACGACCCATTTGCCAGTCTCCGCGCCCTCCGCATCAAACACGGTTGTCATTTCAGCCTCGACGAAATTGCCGAACAGGCGCGTGACGGTCTCGATGTGCTCGTCGGACATCTCCTTGCGCTTGCTGCCCAAGCTCTTGCGCATCTTTTGCCAGAAACTCGACGCATCGATGAGCTGGACGAATCCCTTGCGGGCTTCGGGCTTCCTGTTCGACAGAATCCACACGTAGGTCGCGATACCGGTGTTGTAGAACATGTCGGTCGGGAGACCCACGATGGCTTCCACCAGGTCGTTCTCCAGCACGTAGCGCCGGATTTCGCTCTCACCGCTGCCGGCGCCGCCGGTGAAAAGCGGCGAGCCATTCAGCACGATGCCGAAGCGGCTGCCGCCATCCTGAGCCGGGCGCATCTTGCTGATGAGGTGCAGCAGGAACAGCATCGAACCATCCGACACGCGTGGCAGGCCAGGACCGAAGCGGCCGTCGAAGCCTTTGTGCTCATGCTCGGTGCGGACCGACTTCTCGACCTTCTTCCACTCGACGCCGAATGGCGGATTGGAGAGCATGTAATCGAACTTGCGTCCGCCATGACCGTCGTCCGACAGCGTGTTGCCGGCGACGATGTTCGCAACGTCCTGCCCCTTGATGAGCATGTCTGCCTTGCAGATGGCGTACGACTCGTCGTTCAGTTCCTGCCCGAACATGGTCAGGCGCGCGGCCGGGTTGTGCCGCAGTAAATGTTCGCCAGCCACAGACAGCATGCCGCCCGTCCCGGCCGTCGGGTCGTAGATGGTCCGTACCACCGCGTTGCCCGACTCGAGCACGTCATCGTCCTCGATAAACAGCAGGTTCACCATCAGGCGGATGACCTCGCGCGGGGTGAAGTGCTCCCCGGCCGTCTCGTTCGAGATTTCCGCGAACTTGCGAATCAGCTCCTCGAACACCAGTCCCATCTGGGCGTTGTCCACCACAGCCGGGTGCAGGTCAATATTCGCGAACTTCTCGGTCACCAGGTAGAGCAGGTTGGCCTTCGCGAGTCGTTCCACCTGGGTGTAGAAATCGAAGCGTTCAAAGATGTCGCGCGCAGCGGGCGAGAACGCTTGAATGTACGCGTACAAGTTCTGGCGGATATGGTCCTGGTCACCCAGCAACTTGACCAGGTCGAGCTGGGAGGTGTTGTAGAACTTGGTGTCACCGACGACACGCAACAAAAAGGGCTCAGGATTGAGGCCCATCTTCGTTTTGGCTTCGAATTCGGCGAGCACGGCCGCCTTGGTGGATTCGAGTACGCAATCGAGGCGCCGCAGCACGGTAAATGGCAGGATGACGCGGCCGTACTCGGATTGCTTGTAATCGCCACGCAGCAGGTCCGCAACGGACCAGATGAAAGACGATAGCGCTTGTTGGTTCATTTCGTTGAAAGCCGGTACGTGCTTGTTCGTTTTTTAGGTGCCGAGCGCCAGAGGATGAACCACGGGTTGCGTCATTCCGGCATCGACGGGAAGTGATGTCGATTTTACATTGGGCGCTCGCACGGTGATTCACCGGAGGCTGCCCGCGTCTTCGCGCAATGAGCAGCGCCGCCTGCGAAAAATCTGCCGCACCCCGGGTGACGATGCCCGCAGAGGCGGTTGTCTTAAGCATTCTCAGGGGTTTTGAGAATTCTCAACCCCCTGGAGGTGGTGGAAGCCGACCGAATACCGGGTCTACGGTCGCAGTTTTGGCGGCACCAGAGTGTGGTTGCAGCGTCTCGCGGAGTTGGTCGTGCCTCCACAAGATGTCCTTCAGGCCATCACGCACGGGCTTCGAATCGAGCGCATTCTTGCACTTTGCGGTATGGCGTCGCCACATCCAAGCGGACGGCGCAGAGTCCCGCCACACTACATGCGATTGAACTGGCTCTTGAGCAGTGTGCCCATCCGTTCCGCGCCATCGTTGCTGCGCAGTCCCGCGTAGTGCTTCTCCACGGTTTGGGTCCGGTCGTTCAGTACCAATGCCGCGGTTTTGTAGTCACCGCCGTCTGCCTTCAGGATTGAGGTCGCGACCAGGTGACGGAACGCATGAGCGCTGATGCCGGCGCACCGCGGAAGGTACTTGCCGGTGAGCTCGTAGACGCGTTTGCTCAAGTCGGCCCACGGCACATGGCCTTTCTTGGCACCCCGTTTCCGTGTCAGGAAGACCAAGTCGGTTGGCGCTTGCAGCAGCGTCGGACGGTAAATGAACAGATATCGTTCAATGTCCGGCCACGCGCTTGGCTGCACCATGCAGTCGTAGTTGTGTTCGCCAGCAGCGCCGCGGCAATTCTTGAACTTCGTTTTGGGTATCCGTATCCACCACGATTTATCCAGACGTTGATACAGTTCCCCCGTGTTGTCTGCACACCAGGTGAGGTGAGCGAGATTACGCCGGCGCAATGGATTGCTGGCCAGAGTTTTGACGAGAACCATGTCGCGAGCCCAGATTGCTTCCTTTCTCGGTTGGCCAATGGGACGGTCGGCCCGCATGCGCTGAATCATGTCGACGACCACGTCCATCGGTTGGGGCAATTCAATGAAATGCCTGATGGGTTCGAAGGAGTCCCGGGACACATCGATTTCATTCCGATAGCTCGCGACAAGTTGCCGGGTGAGTTCGAGCTGGCGTTCGCACATCACCTCCCAGTCGAGGTCTTGATACGCGCTTGGCAGGGTGGACTGGAACTCGGGGCGTTGCCACAGATAGCCGAACCGTGGCCGCACGAGTGATGCCACGAACGCGAGAAACTGATTAACGCTTTGATTGCGTTTGCCAATACGCGACCGAGTCCAGTCGAGGAACGCCTCAAGGTAGTCTGGCACGGCAAGCCAAGCGAGCGTCTGAATAGCCTGCTCGGCGAGCCCGATGCCGCCCTGGTGGGAAGGGATGGTTAGCCAGCCGAGGTACGCCGACGTTTTCATCCAGGCGATTCTGGCCGACGCGACCTCCTGCCCCTTGTAGAAGGCCCACCAGTTGGCAGCGGTTTCAGGAGTCAGCGGACACGGTGAAAATCTCCATTGTCCGCGTTCAGTACGCTTGTACGGCGGTACAGCCGCCGTCTTGTAGCGCAGATATTCCATCCATTGCCCGCGTAGTGGCGACTCCTCGGTGGGCTTGTAACGGAATGCGACCTTGGTGAGCTTTCCGATGGTTTCGTTGTATGGGATTGGCGCGGGTGGTCCGCCGACAGCAACCTTGTGGCCGGAGACCTTCATGCCGGAGAGGTTGAGCAGGCTATTGCGCTCCAGCCCGAAATAGGCTTCAAGGCGAAGGATATATCGGGCATTGCTGGCGCGAGGCGTCTTGCCGCGAAGCCATCCCCAGAGCATGCTCTTCGGCACCGCGGCATCTCTCGCGACGCGCGCGACGGACTGGTCGTCCAGAACGCTCTTGAGTGCCTGCATGAAGGGAGTGCCATTGTCCTGGTCGATGGCCACGCGGGTGTCATGCTCAATAACGAACTCCTTCCACGGCCGAAGCGCGGACCGCGTGTTCGTAATGTTTCTGGCGGAGCGCCCGACCGCCTGCAGGGCGGTGACAAAGCGCTCGATAGCCTCGGGATAACGCATGCGCATCTCGTCGCCAATTACGTCATCTTCGGTCAGGCAATTCGCTCGGAGGAAGGCGCGCAGCGCGGAGACGCGGTTCGCGGCAGTTTGCTCGTTGAGATTCTCGAGTTGCACTTTGCGGGCGTGGTCGTCCAGCATGATGCGGTAGGTAAGGGGTACGGCCATACGGCTCCCTGGCGCACGGCCCCTCACGCTGCTCGTCTGCGATGCTGTTAAAGACGATGGAGTGAAATACCTGCAAATCCTATAACTCGATGATTTGTCGAGTTTTTGCGTGGTCATGGCGCTCCCCCCTTTTGGTTGGAGGGCGGCGCAATTGCAGGTACTACTCCGGCGAAAAAGAGGGCTGGCAGAAATCTGCGTCGCGAACCGTATAGCTCAACACGTGGGGCATGTCTGGATATAATTTCTCTGGCTACGGGGAAATCAAAACAGAAGCGCGGGGCGACTATGGGCGAAGGGGAGTGGTTTACGAGCTTCTGCGGCAAGCTCCGAATCGACAAGGGCAAGCGCGAATCCATCGCGTACCGGACCGGCCGCATTGTTGGGCAGCTGAACAGCGACTTGCGGAAGCTGGATTCCAAGTGGGCCAACCGGTTCTATGTCGGCTCTTACGGCCGCTACACGGCCATTCCGAGCGTCAGTGACGTTGACCTCCTGTACGAACTGCCTGCCCACCTGTACAAACAATTCGACGTCTACATGTGGAACGGGCAGTCGTCCCTACTCAACCTCGTCCGGAACTCCATCGGCAACACCTACCCAACCAGCGCGGTCTCCGGGGACGGCCAGGTTGTCGTGATTTCGTTCACAGACAATGTCCGGTTCGAGATTCTGCCGGCATTCGCTAATCAAGGGGGCGGGTACACATTTGCCGATTCCAATCAGGGGGGGAGCTGGAAAACCTGCAAGCCGAAGCAGGAGATGGAGGCATTCGCCAACCGCAATGCTGCGTGCAACGGCAACCTTGGCGAACTTAGCAGGATGGTCCGGGCATGGCGGGACACCAACAACGTCGACCTCAGCGGCATGCTCATCGACACACTGGCCTACCAGTTCATCGGGGCGTGGCAGCATCGAGACAAGTCGTACCTGTATTACGACTTGCTGACGCGTGATTTTTTCCAGTACCTCGCAGGACTTGACCTGAATCAGACGTACTGGCTGGCGCCGGGTAGTGGTTCCTACGTTTACCGGGGGCAGCCGTTTCAGTACAAGGCCCGCTCCGCTGAGTTGCGCGCACGCGAGGCAATCGACTACCAATGGGTGGGCTACAACTGGTCGGCCCGCCAAAAATACCGGGAAATCTATGGCACTGCATTCCCCGAATGACGCGCAGCCGGAGGTGACTGTCGCAACGCTCGAGGGGCAACTCCGGGAGATGTATGGGCGCGCCGCCTACACGCACAAGACGCATGAGAAGATGGCCGACCGGTATTTCACCCGGTACAGGATATTCAAGACGACGGAGATTGTGCTGTCAGCCGCAACGGCATCCAGCCTGCTGTTGGCGGTGCTAGGTGATACGCATCTGGGCACTATGGTCGGTGCAGGACTGTCGGCTGTCCTGCTCGGCTTCACCTTGTATTTCAAGGAAGCTGGGCTCACAGAGAAGGCGCAGAAGCACTCGGAGGTCGCCTCGAATCTGTGGGCGATTCGTGAGGCACTGCTTTCCTTGTTGGTCGACATGAAAGACGGGCGCGACGTCGAGCAGATACGCGGCGAACGTGACCGAATCAACGAGCGGCTCACTCAGATTTACGCTTCGGCGCCACGCACTGATAGGCCTGCCTATCAGGCCGCGCAGAAGGCCCTCAAGGAGGCGGAGGAACTGTTCTTCTCAGATGATGAACTCGACCGCATGCTGCCACGTCAGTTACGAAAGTCTCAGGGCTGATGGGCAAATGTCTTCAGCGTATCGCCCAGCGACAACTAGGAGCATGGCCGAGGTTTCCAGTCTGGGCGCAGTCGCGAGCCATACGACGTTTTTGTGCGAGAGGGACCCTGAGTGTAGCGTCGGAGTGAGTCCATCGCTAAGGGAGGAGTGAGCAACGCGAATCACCCAGTGTGAACCTATTCAAGCACCTATCCGCTTGCCCCGAGATTTACTGGCGCGTTGTCGAGGGTTTCATTTCGGGGCAAGCGTGCCGACGGGGCGGAGGCTGTAATGCTTCGTTAAATTTGGCTAGCCCGTTATTTCTGACAGCTTTTTCCTCTCGGGGCAACGCTTATCAGAAAATCGAGTAACTCAACATGGTTGTGCGGAGGTCGATTTAGGGCGCATTTTGTAGAGTCGCGCATGCTAACGAAGGACGGGAAGCGACCAGCCGTTTCAATCCTGGATGGCGCCGGAGTCGCTCCGCTGCTTGTTTTGGCGTTAATTGAGGTAAAAAATACCAATATTGTCGGGGTGAGGGATTAAGAAACGTCGAGTCGGAAAATGGTGCCGGTTTTCGGGCTGCTGTTTTTACGTTTGTTATCAAATCGGATAGGTCGTTGTGGCAAAATCTCTTTCGACCTTTCGCGCCCCCTCCGATTTATGTTCATTTTTTCCTCCAGAGGAGATATTCGAAATGGGTAGGTTGCCCAATTCGTTGATGCTCGACGCGGGTATCGAGCAGACGAACCGAACGCTCATCCTGGACACTCCCCTCGGGGCGAAAGTACTGTTACCGCAGCGCGCTATCGGCGAATCGCGCATGGGCCGGGATTTCGAGTTCGCAGTCGACGTCGTTTCCCGGGAGCAGGCGCTCCAGTTGAAGACGCTGATGGCGCAACCCGTCACGTTATGGGTGCGTCAGGCCGACGATTCGTACCTTCCGTGGCACGGTTACGTCCATGCGACGCGACGCCTCGGAGCGGATGGGGGACTCGTTTACTACCAGCTTTCGTTCTCGTCGTGGATGCGCTTTCTGCAGTACCGCAAGGACGCGCGCATCTTCCAGGACCTAACGACTGCCGACATCCTGACTGAAGTGTTCAGCGGCCATTCGCAGGCACGCGGTCACTTCCGGCTCGATGTGAAAGACGCGGGCGCGGTTCGCTCGTACTGTACTCAGTACGAAACCGACCACAATTTCGTCCATCGGTTGATGGAGTCGGAGGGATGGTTCACGTATGTCGAGCACGCAGAGGACGGTAAGTCGCATACGGTTGTCGTGACCGACGACCTCTTCAATTGCAAGGCGCTTGCTACCCAGCGAGTACCGTTCTACCGCGGCGACCAAGACGGTCAGGCCGGCACACTCGTCGAATGGAGCGGCGAGCGTACGACGCAAAGCGTCGGATATGCGTTCAGCACGGCGGATTACAAACGTCCAACGCGCGCTTTGCAGCGGGCGGACCGGTCTACGGTCGACCAAGGCGATATCCCGCAGCAGCTGGAAGTCTACGAATACGCGGGCCACTATAGTTTCCCGGTTACCGGCGAATCATACGACCGTGGCGAGCGTGCCATGCGTATTCGCCTTGAAGAGATGGCCGCGCGCAGCAAACGGTTTTTTGGGGTGGGCAGTGTGCCGTGCATGGACGCCGGTCGATGGTTCACGCTCGAAGACCATCCCGAGCACGAAGCAGACAAGCCTGAGGACCGCGAGTTCGCGATTCTCGGCGTGCGTTGGGCTATCCAGAACAATCTGCCGCTGGGCAACAGCCGTCCCTTCCCGGGGAGCCTGCAGCGGCGCTTGTCGCGTCTGCGTGCCGAATACAAGGACCGGCAGGCCGCATTCGTGTCCAAAGACCCGTTAGGTAATGAAAGCTTTGTGCTGGCCGAAATCGAGGTCCAGCGCCGCTCGGTGCCATTCCGCAGCCCGTTCGAGCACAGAAAGCCGGTCATGCACATGCAGACGGCCACTATCGTGGGACCGCCGGGTGAGGAGGTGTACACAGACGAGTTGAACCGGGTGAAGGCGCAGATGCACTGGGACCGTCTGGGTAGCAATAACGAGACGTCATCGTGCTGGATGCGCGTGATACTGCCGCACGCCGGTAAAGGGTTCGGTGGTGTGTTCGTCCCTCGAATCGGGCAGGAAGTAGCCGTCAATTACCTCGACGGGGATTGCGACCGCCCGGTCGTCAGCGGAGTGCTCTTTCACGCTGTCAACACGCCCCATTGGCATTCGAACGGCCTGCTGTCCGGTTTCAAGTCGCAGGAGTACAGCGGGCAGGGTTTCAATCAACTCGTCTTCGACGATTCCACGTCGCAGAACCGGGCGCAGCTTTTCAGCTCGACGGCGAATTCGTATCTGCACATCGGCTATCTCATCGACCACAGCGGCAATACGCGCGGCAACTACCTTGGCGCGGGATTCGAACTGAAGACCGAGGCGTCAGGCGCACTGCGGGCCGGACGCGGGCTCTACGTGTCGACCTACGCCCGCGGCGGTACGTCGAGTCAGCCGCTGGATGTGAAGGAAGCCACGCAACACCTTATCGATTCGAGCGGCGTGATTCAGCATCGCTCACTCGCGGCAGCTGACGGCAAGGCCGAGACCCTGGACGATGCACAGGACGCCATCAAGGACTTCGCTGCGACGACGCAGAGCGACGCGCAGGGCTCTATGGCGGGCGGCAGGACAGCCGGTGGCGGCACCGGAAGCGCTAATGCGTTTTCGCAACCTGTCATGTTGCTTGCGAGCCCAGCTGATATGGGCCTGTCGACGCAGAAGTCGCTCCACGCAGCAGCCACCCAGCACGTCAATCTGGTCAGCGGAGAGAGCACCTACGTTTCGGCGGCCCGGTCGTGGATTGCCAGTATCGGCGAGAAATTGAGCTTCTTCGTGCAGAACGCCGGTATCAAGCTGTTTGCCGGCAAAGGCAAGGTCGAAGTGCAGGCGCAGTCGGACAACATCGAGCTTACGGCAGACAAGACCGTAAAGGTCGTATCCACTTCCGATTCGGTGAACGTTACGGCCCAGAAGGAAATCACCCTCACCGCCGGCGGCGCAACGATTCGTATCGCCGAAGGCAAAATCTTCATCCATGCGCCGGGACTGGTGGAGGTCAAGGGCAGTCCGCTCGTCTTCGATGGCCCGGCGGGCGATAACGCGTCGGCGCAACTCGCACCTTCAAAGTCGTGCGCGCAGCAGTTCGCAGCCGCAGCGCAGGCCGGCTCGGCACTCGTGTAGGGCGGTCGGCATGGTTCACTACGTTATCGTTGAAGTCGTCAACGGAAAGCTTGAGCTGCCCGGCGTGCCGCCGGTCTATGAAGTCGGTGAGTTGGTTCCCGCGGCTCGTCCCGAGCTCGAGGGCGTGGCTCCCGTGCTGTACTGCGCCGAGCATCCCGAGCTGCAATTGCCAGCGTTGAGAGAGCGCGCCGAATCGGACCTGGAGAATGGCTTGCCGCCGGTCGTTTGCGCCATTGTCAAATGTGGCAAGGCAACGGGCCGGCTACAGGAACATTTGGCGGACCGGTTGATACTGCCGGCGCCGACTTCTGGCGATGCGGTCTTCCGCTACTACGACCCGCGCGTGTTTCCGCACCTGCGCCGCATCTTGAAAGCCGAGCAGATGGGCGCGCTTCTGGGGCTGGTTGAAACGTGGACGTACCTCGACCCTATAGGCGACTGGGCGGTGGTCAACGGCGTCACCGAACCGGAAGCCGCTTTCTCCGTTACGGCGGACCAGCACGCGCGAATCGCGCGCATTGAGCTGGTTCAGCGCGCGCTGGACCTGCTTCGGCGCAACGGTACGACGCTTAGCCCAGATATGCCTGCGTTGCTCGACGCACAGTGTGCAAAAGGCGAAGCTCATGGACTTGCCGGCGGGGACCTGCTTGCTTTCGCACTTCACGGCACACTCGTTTCCCCATACTTCGACCGCCACCCTCGTGTGCAAACGGTCTTGCAGGCGCCCCAAAAGAGCCCGTATGCCGAAACGGTCGCGAGCTGGAGCGCAGCAGACTGGGAAACGATTGCGCGCGAAAGCATCCAATATCAATGAGCCCGAGTGGCGGCACGAAAGAGATAAAGAATGGCACTCGACACGAGTTTTGCGAATATTGCCCAGCTCACGCAATCTGCGATGCAGACAAGCTCGCGTGCGCCGAATTCATGCAACATGTGCAAGAAGAAGGGATTGCCGATTCTGCCCGTCCGCTACGGGGCCGTGGCCAATTCGAAGGCTCACAGCTCTGCCGGTGCGATGACCCTCATGGGCGGCAAGTTCGGTGACGGCGTCGTCAGCATTGCGCTCAAGAAGGCGAAGTACACGCTGCGCACTCTGCGCTACGGCTACGTGTATATCTTCTATCCGAAAACACAGCGATGGCAGATATATGCGGTTACAGCGGAAGGATACTTGTACGACTATCCGGTCGGCATCAACCTTGACCGTAGTTTCGAGAAGCCGTTCAGCTGTCATCAACCCGGGCACGCGCAATTGGCCCAATGCATCACCATTGAAGACGCCGAACATGCTGGAACCGTCTATCTGGCGTTCAGCGATGAGCTTTGGACACAGAAAGTCCGCGACACCTACGCGAAGAACTTCATGGGCTGTCGTGACAAGCGGATGCAGAAGTTCGATGCGACTGGCTGGTATAACGGCAGCATGAATCAGCCGCACGCGGATAGCCTGGACCACCTCGAGGGGCTTCTGAGCGAATACAAGGGCGGCCGCCCCGATGCGCTCATCACCGGTTGCTTCCCATACCATGACCGTGCCGGGCAGCAGCCGGCCCTGAAAAAGGCGATGGATTCCATCCTGCCGAACAAGGGACTGTTTTTTGCGTTGTGGGACCCGGTTGGTATCACGCAGGAGCTCAACTTCGAGCAGCGCGTCGCTTTCGGCGCTGCGCTTGCACCGTATGAACACGGCATCTGGGCCGCCAGCGCAATCGACGCGCTGCAAAAAGCGGTCGCAGTATCGGCGAAAGAGGACGTCGAGCGGTTTGCCTACCTGCAAGAAGTCAGTGCCTATAACGGTTCGGGCGCTGGCTCTCTGTTCGATGGTGGCAAGGCGCTGGAGAAACGGCTCAAAAGCATTGATGCGCAGAAGGAGTCTGAGCTTGCAACGGCCGGACCGGAGGCATGGAAGCCCTATACAACCCATTATCGGCAGCAGGCTATCGTCGACTTTCGGCAACAGATGGCGAACGCGATGAAGTCGGAGCAAGCGAGCACGCTTGTACCACTGTCGCAGGACCATCAGGCGTGGCTGTCCAGTTCAGCATTGTTGAATGTTTTCGAGTCCGATTACGAGCCGGGAAGCTGGCGATGCGGGCTGAACTATACCAACACATTTACACGATGCATCGAGGGTTCGGCTGACCGCAAGAATGCCGTCGATGCGCTCGTCAAATGGGCTAACGGCAACGTATCCGATACCCGTAATCCGCTGTTGCGGGCGTTCGTCCTAAACAGCCCGGTGCTGGCTGAGAAGGTCAAGGAGGCGTCCGGCTATCCGTACATGGAACTGAGGGAGTTCGTCGCGAAGCTCATAGAGTCGTACAGCAAGATAGAGGGCGTGGAAGAGTCGAAGGATAAGGGCATCAAAGTTGCTGTTGCGAAGGCGTTAGCATGGCTTCTCCATGAGACGGGTGGGCCCGTGGCCGAAGCTATCAGCGCGAGTGTAGATACGGCGGCGGCCAAAGTGCTTTATGCAACTCTGTGCATGCGGACGAAGCAGTTGTTCGAGTTTAAGGCGGTATATGGTTCGGCAAACCAGTGGGTGAACTACATCGCCCGTCAGATGCAGGAAGTGATGCCGGGCCGGCAGAAAATCAGTGTCCAGGACCTGAAAAAGCAGCTTCAGGACAAAGCCAATGCAGGCGGAGGCGCCGACCCGCAAATTAAGGCGAAGCAGTTCGTGCCAGTCGAAGGCCCGGCGACAGAGGCAGCTGCCCTGGCTGGCGTCAAAGCCAAACCCGGTTTCGAGAAATTGGCCGGTGCGACGTTGACACCCGACGTGGTCGAGACGATTTACATGCCGAAATTTCGGCTCATGACGAAGGGGGAGCCTGGGTTTGCGGGCATCGGGGCGATATTCAGTGCTATCAATCTTCGCTTTGCTCGGGAAGAATTGAAGAAGGCGAATCGGTTCAATCAATCGGAGGCCGGCATCAAGTTCAACAACGCCATTGGTGGACTCGTGGCGAGTGTTGCGCAATATGGTTCGGCTGCAATTGACACCGTCGGAAAGGCTGGGGCTCAGTTGGGTACAGGCTGGCTTCGACTAGAACGTTTCCTCAACGTCGCGGGGAGGTACGGCGGCGCGGTGGTTGGGCTCGTGTCTGCTGCGATTGACATCTATCATGCCGTGCAGGATTTCAAGGAAGGTAATGTGACGATGTTTATCCTGGATGCCGCATCAGCGGTTGTCGGTCTTGCTCTCGCTTACTCTGTCATATTCCTTTCGGCATCCGCTGCAGCGGTCGTGGCCCTGCCGCTTCTGCTTATCGCTGCCCTTATTGGTATCCTCATCAACTACTTCAAGGGTAAGGAAGTGGATGAGTGGCTTGAACGATGTTTTTTTGGGCTGAAAGAGGCTAAAGAGCGGTTCCCCACTCTGGCCGAAGACCAAAAGGCATTTACGGCAATGCTTTCGTGATGGAGAAAAGAGATGGCATTTGACGGACTCTCGTGGTACCGCCTGAACCGGCCGGTCAGCGAGGAGGAGCAGGCTGCCCGCCTCGCAATCGGACAGCCTGCGTCTGACACGGCTAAGGATGAGCGTTCAGTATTCTCGATGAGCGATACTTGCCTAGAGGTCCGAGACGGAAACTATTCGGAGAAGGGCTGGGGGGTCTTTGCGTTTATGTTACCGGGGCTCGGTTCGTTGGCATTCACGGCGGCCCTTCTTTGGATGATGACTCATGTACCTCCTATCTACGAACAGCGGGGACAACTGGGGCTCATTTATGGAGTGCTTGCGTTTTTCTTGTTTGTCGCGCTCGGTTTCTCGGGAATTGGCATTTGGGCATTGACACGCGACTGTTTCAATTACACCTGCAAGCCCGTCCGGTTTAACCGGCGTGACCGGATGATTTACGCATTCAAGCACAATGGCCCTGGCGGGGTTGTATCGGTACCCTGGGATAGCGCCTTCCTGTACGTCGAACGCAAGCCCAGAAGCGGCCCCACGCGCACGGCGCCGCGCGTGGTTCGTTGCCTGGTTCTTGACGACAAGGGGATGGTCAAGGATACATTCTCGATGGGAACGCGAGTTGTCCTGTCGTCCGATGAGGGAAGCGTCGGGGGACAGGAGGTCATGAAAGTCCTCTACCAGGACTTTGAGTTCTACCGGCGATTTATGGAAGAAGGCCCCGCTTCGCTGCCCCCGGTGACCGAGTTCCTGCCGAAGGGAGCCTCCCTGCGCAATTCGCTGAGGTTGAATTTCGACGGCACCTCGGGCCTACTTAAGTCGGGCAATCCGATAGTGTGGCTGGTGGTGGCGGTCGGGGCACTTCCCGCATTCTCTCAATCCCTATTGCATTGGCTCGCCCAACTGACTTGCCGCGAACCGGTATGGCCGGACGATATCGAGCGGGCGTGCAATGCTGCGACGCCGTCCAACGGCCTTACAGCATGAGTCGCCGGTTCATTCGTCAGGGCGATAAGACTGACCGCAACGGGGTTGTGGTTGAGGGTATCGTGGGCACCTCGTTTCAAGGTCAACCTTTCGCATATCTGGGTGCCCCTGTTCTGTGCCCAGCCTGTGGCACGACGGGCGTCATCATAAGCGACGGCTCACCACGTGCAATGACGATGATGGGTAAGCAGGTCGCATTGGAGAACGATTTGTGCCAATGCAAATGTGAGCCACTGCCGAAGCTGGTGGCGTCGCAGACTCTTGGCTCAATAAAGACATGACGGTCCGTCGCTGCCGGTTGCAGGACAACGGGCGTGGTCGTTGAAACGTCTCAACGACGGGCCCGTTGCCGCTCGCGATGAGCTTTACGGTCATTTCCTATCAGCGTGCGAACGACTGAGGGGTTGGCTTGAGAAAGATGTTCGATTTCCGCGCGATAGCCATATAGCTGGTGGAGCGCCAAGGCGATGGCACATGAACGCGAGTAACCTCCTTCGCAGTGGACGACCACCGACACGACTTCGTCAGGCAGGGCCTCAACGAACGCACGAATCGCCTGAGCCTGCCCTGCGGTGAACGCTTCCCCCAGCTTTTCCCGCGCCTTCTCGGAGAGACTCGGACTCAGGAAATCGACGTCCGCGAAGCTCAGGCGAAGCAGATGGGCGAAGCCATCGAGGCTGGCGGGCGGGCGCCCCGGTGCGGTGACCGAGATGATGGCAACCGACGGTAACCGCGGCAGTTTCTCGGCGTCGCGGCGCGACAGCGCAAACACCTGGCGTGCACCGTCCGCCGGTGGCTTGTACAGCTTGCCCAACACCTCCTGCAGTCGCTGGACCATCGGCTGGATGCTAGGAACTCAAGGGTGGATGCACTTCGACTAGCCACTCCCGGATGCGCTGCTGGACTTGCGCGTCGCCAATTCCGCGCTGGGCGTCGAGCAAGACCAGGTGCGAACTCAGGTCGAGGAAATCGGTACTCAGGTGATATGCACCGTAGACTGAGTCGTCAATCGCCAGCCAATTTTTCAGGCGTTTCGCGAACACGTAAGACCTGATGATATAGGTTCGTGCCGACCCGTCCATCAGATACCCAAAGCGCGCCCTGATGCCGCAAGTTGTGTCCACGACCCGTCTGGAGAGCGCACCCGGCAGGTACGAGACGACCTGGTCGAGCGACAGCGTGTCGAGCCAAGATGTCGTCAGGACAATCTGCACGTCCGGATACGGCTCGAGCATCTCCGCCAGAAGCGGCGCATATTCGAACAATGGCTGGCCCGAATCCAGTAATACGTTGCCGTCGGCGTCGAGAACGGCGTGTCCCCGGTGGAGCGTGCCGTCATAGTCGACGAAGAGGGTAGGTGTTGGCTGGTCGAGCACGAGCACGGTGTACCTACTATCACTCACCATAATTGTCGTTCCCGCTATGGCTAGGAAGATTCGAGTCTGGTTTGTGGGATGTGTCGCCGGCTGTGGCGGTCGACAGCAACATGCGGGTACGGTCGACGGTCCAGGCTATCTCGGCATCAGTGAGTTCCCAACCGCTGCGGCGGATAGTCTCGGTGACACACGCTTCAACATTGGACAGCGCCGTCTGCACGGACCATCGCTGCTTCATGATTTCTCGAAACGTTCCGATTTCCATTTGGCGAGCGAAGTCCTCGCACCGCAAATATCGCAACTCGTGGTCGGAAAGGGCCGCGCTACATGTGCTGATTTTGATAAAAACGAACTCTGGCCGTATACGAGGTACGGTGCCAAGGAGGGGGATTCTCGGAAAGTCGTCGGGAACTTGAAGTTGATTCATGAAGGTAACTCCATTGGCATGAAAGGCACGCTATCAATGGCGTTCAACGAGTGTCAACAGGCTTCCGGCGGCTTTTGGCGATATGCAAATTTCGCGTTATACAGAAGCGTTGTTTTTTTGCAGAAAACGATGTGACGAGCGGTTCGGTTGCTGGCGCAACGACAAGGTGAGTGGAATGTACGATGCGGGGGGCGTCGAAATTCTCTCTGCGAAGAATGTCGTGTCAGGCACGAGTGGCGTGCTCAAGCCAACGTCGTAAACAGCTGCTCCGGCCACATGGCTGGCATCAGCGCTCACACGGGCTTCGAGTCATCCACCCCCCCATGGTGTCCAGAGATATGGCGAGACGTAAATCTCGTCGGTTCCGAGGTTTGCCCATCCGCCGCCCGGAAAGCGCTGAAGGCCGATACCTTGGGGCACCAGCGCCTGCAGCCACCGAGGGAGGGCCGCGCGCTCCAGCACCCAGGTGCGGGGCAGTGCATGGTCAGACGCACTTGCCAGCCCCGTTCCGGGGCCGGGGAGCGTGGCTTCGTCCCCACGCCGAGCTTCGGCCACCAGTCGTGCAGAGCCCTCCGGCTTGTGGCCGAACTCGACGCGGCTCCCCCACCAGGTTGACCGCCTGGACCGTGGCTGACGCCCCACTGAGACGGCACCCGGCCGCCTGTCCGCTGTCGCTCCCGGCTTGCGTCCGGGGCGCCGTCTCAGGGGCCCCCTCCACGCGTGGCTCCGCTCAAAATCAAGCACTGCGCCCCTGTGTGATAAGACCCGGGTGCTGTTTGCCGTCTACGTTAATCTGCTCCGACCACCTCAGGGTCTGCGACCTGCATGAGCATTTGTGCGCGCTTCTCTGGGTTGAGGGTGGAGTGCCTTGCGTGTCACACCTCCACTCCTGGCCGCGGGGCCGCAGGCCCTTGTCTGGTGTTCGCGAGAAGATGGCGTGGGGCGGCTCGCGATGGATGAGGGCGAGGCGTACTGCCGGAGGGGAGGGAGCCGCGCAGCGGCGACAGAGCCGCCCGCCGTAACAGCGCACCGCGAGCAAGGCGGCTCCCTTTGATTAAAAAAATACCCTTAAAGAAATCTTTGATTGCCACGTTTGCTGCGGGCCGTGACGCCAAAAACGTCTGCTAAGCGAAGGCAGTTTTGTCAGGTATCCAAACCGTTATGCGTTACCAATTCACCCTGGCAGCGTTACCAATTCCCCCCGGCCCACGTTACCAATTCACCCTAGCTACTCGCGCGACGTGGCCGACCAATGAGGTACGTACCCGGATTCGTCTCGGTTACGGTCCAGCCGATGGCTACCAGCTCTTGCAGTGCCCGGCGTACGGCCATCCTGCGCTTTCGCAGGGCGCTACCGGTCCGAACTCCTGCGTACGCGTATGAACAGAGCGTGTCCAAGCTGACCGGTCGCCTATCCCCTTGGTTGACCCAGTGGAGCCGACCGTGAATGAGATGAGCAACCTCACCGTGAATTCGCCGGACCTCCTTCATGTCCAGCCTCAAGTAGCCTTGGCGTCCGAGGATTGCCGTTGTTCCCAGTGGGCTAATCGAAACGACCAATTCGCCGGTGTGCTTGTCCAGGCGATAGCCACTGACCAACCGGAAAGCCCCCTCGAACTCCGGCCTGCTCACGAGGGCGGTGACATTTGATAGCCGTTGAAGTGACGCCCGCATCTGCCTGCAACCGAAGCCGCCTCGGTCGAAGCCCGCTGTGTCCGCCAAGGAGGCTAGGGTGAATCTGGCCGCTACGGTTCGCTCGTCCTGAGCGTCCCCTTTAAGGTCAAGCGAGGTCCTCAGCGATTGGCCGTCGCGCAGCAACCTCCGGACATTGCGTAGCCCCGCGGTGGCCAAGGCTATTAACCCTTGCAGCACGCGCAAATCGGTGGAGTCCAGCGGTTCAAACCCGACGAAGCGGACGGTGGTATCACCGGCTACGTGCGTGACGTCCAATTTGTCCCTCTTTCGCTCCCCGGGTGCCAAGCTGTGAAAGAGCCCGGGGGCATGGACGATGGGCTGCGCCAGCTTGGCGTGCGTCGGCGCGGTCTGCGTCATGCCACGTTCCCGCCGTTGAGCGATGCAACCAGGCGGTCGATGTCACTGCGCCGCCACGCGGCGATGCGGGGGCCGAGCTTGACCTGGGCCGGGAAGCGGCCAGTTTTGATGCCCTCGTACCACGTCGCACGTGAGACGGGGATGATTTTGAGCACTTCGGGCAGGCGCAGAAGAGAATCTGCAGTAGTCATTGCGCATTTCCATTTCCCCCAGGAGATGAATCCGGAAATGTGACCTCAATATCTCAATGTTCCTCTACCGACGGACTGGGTAGCTCCGCCGACGTCCGGTAGCATCAATTGACGCAAGGGGTGGTATAGAGATGTCGGAGTGCGGTGGCGGGGTGCGCGGCGATGACATTTTTTTATTGCTTCTAGGAAGCAATAGTCATCGCTAATGCTCTCATAGGTTTGAGAGCCGAGACCAGCGCAGAGCATCAATGGCGGGAAAAACTGTGCACAGAACTGTCAACACCTTGAAACTGTGCACGACAAGTTCCGCTTTGCTTTGCCGCTTAGAACCTGCTAATTTCTTGAAAATTAACGGATTTTTTGACTGGTGCCCAGGGCCGGAATCGAACCGGCACGCCTTGCGGCGGGGGATTTTGAGTCCCCTGCGTCTACCAATTTCACCACCTGGGCTTTGATCCTGGCCGCGCATGCGATTGTGCGCGGCGAAACGCGAATTATGGCGGAAAACGGGGCGCCGGGCAAGCTGTCCGGCGCCGTCCGTGCGTTACTGACTCAGGTAGACGAACTGGCCGTGTTTCACGATTCCCATCACGCTCGCGCGTTGATCGAGCCCGACGTGATCCTTGTCGCTGGTGTTGACGACGCCGTTCGGCACGACGAGCTCGTGCGCGCGTTCGAGCTCGCGCCGCAGCGCCGCGCGGAAGGCCGGCGTACCGGGCTGCGCCGCCTTGAGCGCGCGGCCGACCGCGTCGGCGAGGCGCGGGAACACGCCCGCCGCATCGCCCGCGAACTGCGTGACGGTGCCGGCGCCGTATTTCGCCTCGTACGCATCAACGAACGCAAGCGCCGCCTTGCGCGCCGGATGGTCGGCGGGCAGCGTGCGTGCGACGACGACCGGCTGCGTCGGGAACAGCGTCCCGTCGACGTCCTTGCCGCCGAGCTTGATGAATTCAGGCGTCGCGATACCGTGCGTCTGGTAGATGGCGCCCTTGTAGCCGCGCTCGATTAGCGTGCGCTGCGGCAGCACGGCCGGTGTGCCCGAGCCCGCGATCAGGATCGCGTCCGGCTTTGCCGCGATCAGCTTCAGCGACTGGCCGGTGACGCTCGCGTCGGTGCGGTTGAAGCGCTCCGTCGCGATCACGCGGATCTTGCGGACTTCCGCGAAGCGTGTGAATTCATTCAGCCAACTGTCGCCGTAGCTGTCCGCGAAGCCGATGAAGCCGACCGTCTTCACGCCGTGGTTGGCCATGTAGCGCGTCATCACGTCGGCCATCGCGCTGTCGCTCTGCGCCATCTTGAATGCCCAGGTCCGCGCGCCTTCCTGCGGCTCGACGATCGCGCCGGAGCCGACCAGCGTGATCATCGGCGTCTGGGCGGCCGCTACCGCATCGAGCGCCGCGAGCGCGGCCGGCGTGATGTTCGGCCCGACCACGACGTCGACGTGATCCTCGTCGACCAGCTTGCGGATGTTGCGCACGGCGGCGCCCGGGTCGGACGCGTCGTCGAGCACCGTCACCTGCAGCGGCTGCCCGGCGATGGTCTTCGGCCACATCAGGATCGCGTTCTTGCTGGTGATGCCGATCGCGGCCGCGGGGCCGGTCGACGACAGGTCGACGCCGACCTTCAGGTCGGCATGCGCGGCCGCGCAGGCGAGCACGAGAGCGGCGCCTGCGGCGCGGCGCAACAGGGCGGGAAGCGTCATGCGGAGATCTCCGTCGGGCAATAAAAAGGGGCGCGATTTGCGCCCCTGTGTTTATACCTGTCCTTCAAAGCTCGTACGATTCGGATTCGCCCTTGAGCGCCTGTTCGATCAGCTTGCGGTTCAGCGTCGGCGACAGCAGCTCGACGAGCGTATACACATAGCTGCGCAGGTAGGCGCCCTGCTTGAGCGCGACGCGCGTCACGTTGCTGCCGAACAGATGGCCGACCGGAATCAGCCGCAGGTTGCGGTCGCGCTCCGGGTTGAATGCGATGTCGGCCATGATGCCGACGCCGAGGCCGAGCTCGACGTAGGTCTTGATCACGTCGGCGTCGATCGCCTCGAGCACGATGTCCGGCGACAGCCCGCGCAGCGCGAATGCGTGGTTGATCTTCTTGCGGCCGGCGAACGCGTCGTCGTACGTGATCAGCGGATATTGCGCGAGATCGTCCAGCGTGACCGGCTTGCGCTCGAGCAGCGGGTGGTCGGCGGGCACGACCGCCGCGTGATGCCACTGGAAGCAGGGCAACGACACGAGTTCCTTGTAGTCGGCGATCGCCTCGGTCGCGATCGCAAGATCGGCCTGGTCGTGGATCACCATTTCGGCGACCTGCGTCGGGCTGCCCTGCAGGATCGACAGGTGCACCTTCGGGAAGCGCTTCTTGAACTCGGCGATCGCGGCCGGCAGCGAGTAGCGGGCCTGCGTGTGGGTGGCGGCGATCGTCAGGTTGCCCTGATCCTGGGCTGCATAATCTTTTCCGACCCTTTTAAGGCTTTCGACTTCCTGCAGGATCCGCTCGACCGACGCGAGGATGATCCGGCCCGGCTCGGTGAGCGAGCGCACGCGCTTGCCGTGCCGCGTGAAGATCTCCACGCCCAGTTCGTCCTCGAGCTCGATGATCGCCTTCGACACCCCCGGTTGCGACGTGTAGAGCGCCTTGGCGGCCTCGGTGAGGTTGAAATTCTGCCGGACGGCCTCGCGCACGAAGCGAAATTGGTGCAGGTTCATTTATAACCCTTCCGCATATCAACAGAATTTTTTAGTCGTTTGAAATATAAGGCGAGTTTATTACGATTCACCGGAGTTTTTCAAATATGGATATCTGTTTTCGTCATTAGCAATCCAGCCGGGCAGCGGAAGGCCTGCGATGGCGGCGGAATGGAGATCCGGGCGCGACGTGGCTAGGACGTCGCGCGGTCACCACGAAAACCCTGGGGTCCCCGAATGTATCAGTACGACCAGTACGACCAGACGATCGTCGACGAGCGAGTCGCGCAGTACCGCGATCAGGTGCGCCGCCGCCTGTCGGGTGAGTTGAGCGAGGACGAGTTCCGTCCGCTGCGCCTGCAGAACGGCCTGTACATGCAGCGCCACGCGTACATGCACCGCATCGCGATTCCGTACGGCAACCTGCGCAGCGACCAACTGCGCATGCTGGCGCGCATCGCGCGCGAACACGACCGCGGCTACGGCCATTTCTCCACGCGCTCGAACATCCAGTTCAACTGGGTCCAGCTCGAGGAAACGCCCGAGATCCTCGCAAAGCTCGCGTCGGTGCAGATGCACGCGATCCAGACGTCGGGCAACTGCATTCGCAACATCACGGCCGACCAGTTCGCCGGCGTCGCGCAAGACGAGGAGATCGATCCGCGTCCGTGGTCGGAAATCCTGCGCCAGTGGTCGACGTTCCATCCCGAATTTGCATGGCTGCCGCGCAAGTTCAAGATCGCGGTGTCCGGCTCGAAGCACGATCGCGCGGCCGTGCAGATCCACGACCTCGGCGTGTACCTGAAGAAGAACGCGCAGGGCGAAGTGGTGGCCAGCATCCTCGCGGGCGGCGGCCTCGGCCGCACGCCGATCGTCGGCGCGGTGATCAAGGAAGACCTGCCGTGGCAGCACCTGCTGACCTACTGCGAAGCCGTGCTGCGCGTATATAACCGCTACGGCCGCCGCGACAACCTGTACAAGGCGCGTATCAAGATCCTCGTGAAGGCGCTGTCGCCCGCGAAGTTCGCGCAGCAGGTCGAGGAAGAGTGGCAGCACCTGAAGGACGGCCCGTCGACGCTCACGCAGGCGGAAGTCGACCGCGTGTCGCAGTTCTTCAAGCCGCCCGTCTACGAGAAGCTCGCCGACACCGACGCGTCGTTCGAACAGCACCTGCTCGAGAACAAGGCGTTCGCGCGCTGGGTCGAGCGCAACGTCGCGCCGCACAAGGTGCCGGGTTATGCCGCCGTCACGCTGTCGCTGAAGGATCACCGCGTGGCCCCGGGCGACGCGACCGATGCGCAGATGGACCTCGTAGCCGACTGGGCCGACGCATACTCGTTCGGCGAACTGCGCGTGTCGCACGAGCAGAACCTGATTCTCGCGAACGTGAAGAAGCGCGACCTGTTCGCGTTGTGGGAAAAGGCGAAGGCGGCCGGTTTCGCGACGCCGAACATCGGCCTGCTGACCGACATCATCGCGTGCCCGGGCGGCGACTTCTGCTCGCTCGCGAACGCGAAGTCGATCCCGATCGCGCTGGCGATCCAGCAGCGTTTCGACGATCTCGACTACGTGTACGACCTGGGCGACCTGTCGCTGAACATTTCCGGTTGCATGAACTCGTGCGGCCACCATCACGTCGGCAACATCGGCATCCTCGGCGTCGACAAGGACGGCGCCGAGTGGTACCAGGTGTCGCTCGGCGGCGAGCAGGGCACGGGCCGCAACGGCGCGCGCCTCGGCCGCGTGATCGGGCCGTCGTTCTCCGCGGAGGAAGTGCCGGACGTGATCGCGAAGCTGATCGACACGTTCGTCGAGTCGCGCATCGACGGCGAGCGCTTCATCGACACGTACGACCGCATCGGCATCGCGCCGTTCAAGGAGCGCGTGTATGCGGCGCGCCAGGCAGTGAACGCGTAACCAACCGGGTAGAAGGAATTTGCAGATGGCTTCGATTATCAAGAACCGCGCAGTGATCGACGACGCATGGCAGGTCGTGCGCGCGTCGGAAGACGGTGCGCTGCCCACGGTCGACGCGTTGCCGGCCGGCAAGGTGCTGGTGCCGTTCGCGCTGTGGCAGGCCGAGCGCGCGGCGCTCGTCGCCGCGAAGACGAAGGACGAACTCGGCGTGTGGCTCGCGCCGGACAGCGAGCCGGCCGATCTCGTGGCCGACTTCGGCGCGATCTCGCTGATCGCCGTCGATTTCCCGCGCTTCGCGGACGGCCGCGGCTACAGCATTGCGCGCCTGCTGCGCGAGCGTCACGGCTGGACGGGCGAGCTGCGCGCGATCGGCGACGTGCTGCGCGACCAGCTGCTGTACATGTCGCGTTGCGGCTTCGACGCGTTCGCGGTTCGTGCCGACAAGGACATCCGCGACGCGCTGAATGCGTTCGGCGAATTCACGCAGCGTTACCAGGGCGCGTTCGACGAGCCGGCACCGCTGTTCCGCCGCCGCGACGCCGCCGCCGACGCGAAGGTGAGCGCATGAGCACCGCGACCGCACTCACGCCCGAACTCGCCGCGAAGGTCGAGCGCCTCGACGCGCTGCTCGCGCAGATCGGCGCACGCCACGAGAAGGTGAAGTTGGCGAGCAGCCTCGCCGCGGAAGACATGCTGCTCACGCACGCGATCCTCTCGAAGGGCGTGTCGATCGGCATCTTCTCGCTGAACACCGGCCGCCTGCACGCGGAAACGCTGGGCATGATCGACCGCGTGCGCGAGCGCTACGGCTACGAGATCGAGCAGTTTCACCCGCGCCAGGACGCGGTCGACCAGTACGTCGCCGAGCATGGCCTGAACGCGTTCTACGAAAGCGTCGAGCTGCGCAAGTCGTGCTGCCACATCCGCAAGGTCGAGCCGCTGAACCGCGCGCTGGCCGACGTCGGCGCATGGGTCACGGGCCAGCGCCGCGAGCAGTCGGTCACGCGTGCGGAGCTGCACGAGGAAGAGCGGGACGAAGCGCGCGGAATCGCGAAGTACAACCCGCTCGCCGACTGGACGGAAGCCGACGTGTGGGCGTACCTGAAGGCGTTCGACGTGCCGGTCAACCCGCTGCATGCGCGCGGCTACCCGAGCATCGGCTGCGAGCCGTGCACGCGCGCGATCCGCCCCGGCGAGGACAGCCGCGCGGGCCGCTGGTGGTGGGAATCGCGCGACACGAAGGAATGCGGGCTGCACATCACGATCACGCCGATTCCCGCGAATGCCGAAGCCGGCGCCGCGCACTGAAAGCCGACAAGAAACCGAATATTGCGTCGCCCGCGCGAGCGGGCGGCACGAACCCAGAAGAGAAGGACTGAAATCATGAGCACGACGCTCGAGCAATCCGCCTTTGCCCCGCCCACCGGTGCCGACAGCCGCATGGGCCACCTCGACTGGCTCGAAGCCGAGTCGATCCACATCCTGCGCGAACTCGTTGCCGAATGCAGCAAGCCGGCGCTGTTGTTCTCGGGCGGCAAGGACTCGGTCGTCGTGCTGCACCTCGCGCTGAAGGCGTTCGGCCTCGGCGCGAACCGCAAGACGACGCTGCCGTTCCCGCTCGTGCACATCGACACGGGCCACAACTACGAGGAAGTGATCGACTTCCGCGATCGCCGCGCGCAGGAGCTCGGCGCCGAGCTGGTGGTCGGCCACGTCGAGGATTCGATCAAGCGCGGCACGGTCGTGCTGCGCCGCGAAACCGATTCGCGCAACGCCGCGCAGGCCGTCACGCTGCTCGAGACGATCGAACAGCACGGCTACACGGCGCTGATCGGCGGCGCGCGCCGCGACGAAGAGAAGGCACGCGCGAAGGAACGGATCTTCTCGTTCCGCGACGAATTCGGCCAGTGGGATCCGAAGGCGCAGCGCCCGGAATTGTGGAGCCTGTACAACGCACGCCTGCACAACGGCGAGCACCTGCGCGTGTTCCCGATCTCGAACTGGACCGAGCTCGACGTGTGGCAGTACATCGCGCGCGAGAACCTCGAACTGCCGTCGATCTACTACGCGCACCAGCGCGAGATCGTGCGCCGCAACGGCCTGCTCGTGCCGGTCACGCCGCTCACGCCGATGCGTGACGGCGAGACGAGCGAGCTCGCGCAGGTGCGCTTCCGCACGGTCGGCGACATCAGCTGCACGTGCCCGGTCGAGAGCGACGCGGACGACGTCGAGAAGATCATCGCCGAGACGGCGGTGACCGAGATCACCGAACGCGGCGCGACCCGGATGGACGACCAGGCGTCCGAAGCCGCGATGGAACAGCGCAAGAAGCAAGGTTATTTCTGAAGCACACGAGGACATTCACATCATGAGCATCATCGAGAACACCGAAGACCTCGGCGTGTTGCGCTTCATCACCGCGGGCAGCGTCGACGACGGCAAGAGCACGCTGATCGGCCGCCTGCTGTACGACAGCAAGGCCGTGCTGTCCGACCAGCTGTCCGCGCTGTCGCGCGCGAAGAACAAGCGCACGGTCGGCGACGAGATCGACCTCGCGCTGCTGACGGACGGTCTCGAAGCCGAGCGCGAGCAGGGCATCACGATCGACGTCGCGTACCGCTACTTCGCGACCGCGAAGCGCAAGTTCATCATCGCCGATACGCCGGGCCACGAGCAGTACACGCGCAACATGGTGACGGGCGCATCGACCGCGCACGCGGCGATCATTCTGGTCGATGCGACGCGCGTGACGGTCGAGAACGGCGTCGCGCAACTGCTGCCGCAAACGAAGCGCCACAGCGCGATCGTGAAGCTGCTCGCGTTGCAGCACGTGATCGTCGCGATCAACAAGATGGACCTCGTCGACTACAGCGAAGCGCGCTTCAACGAGATCCGCGACGCATACGTCGCGCTCGCGAAGCAGCTCGGCCTGAAGGACGTGCGGTTCGTGCCGGTGTCGGCGCTGAAGGGCGACAACATCGTCGGCGCGAGCGAGCGCATGCCGTGGTACGCGGGCGAGCCGCTGCTCGACGTGCTCGAATCGCTGCCGGTCGAGACGCAGGCGCATGACGCGCTGCGTTTCCCGGTCCAGTGGGTCGCACGCCAGGACGGCAGCTCGGCCGACGATTTCCGCGGCTACATGGGCCGGATCGAATCGGGCGAAGTGAAGGTCGGCGACGAAATCGTCGTGCTGCCGTCGAACCGCACCGCGACGGTCGCCGAGATCATCGCGCCGGTGCCCGGCGGCACCGCGTCGGTTGCGCATGCGTTCGCGGGCCAGACGGTGACGATCCGTCTCGAAGAGGACGTCGACGTGTCGCGCGGCGACATGTTCGTCACGACCGCCGAGACGGTCGCGCCGGCGAAGAAGCTCGAGGCGGACCTGTGCTGGTTCGACGAGACGCCGCTGTCGCCGCAGCGCAAGTACCTGCTGAAGCAGACCACGAGCACGGTGTTCGCGAAGATCGGCGCGGTCAAGGAAGTGCTCGACGTGCATACGCTGTCGCACGCGACCGACCGTCAGGAACTGAAGATGAACGACATCGGCCGCGTGGCGCTGACGCTGCAGAAGCCGATCGTGTGCGACACGTACGACGCGCACCCGGGCACGGGCGCATTCGTGCTGATCGACGAGGCGACGCATCACACGGTCGCCGCCGGCATGATCCGGGCGTTCTCGGCGTAACCGGCGTTCTGCGCCGCCCATGCGGGCGGCGCGCGCCGGTCGCCGTCCACGAGCAGGACAAGCGAAGCGACAAACATGGGCAAGGTGTATCTGATCGGAGCGGGGCCGGGCGCCGCGGACCTCATCACGGTGCGTGGCGCGCGGCTGCTCGAGCAAGCCGACGTCGTGCTGCACGACGCGCTCGTCGAGCCGGCGATGCTCGACTATGCACCGAACGCGCGGAAGATCGCGGTCGGCAAGCGCTGCGGGCAGCGTTCGACCGCGCAGCACTTCATCAACAAGCAGATCGTCGATGCGGCGCGCGAGCACGCGTGCGTGGTGCGCCTGAAGGGCGGCGATCCGATGCTGTTCGGTCGTGCCGAAGAGGAAATGCGCGCGCTCGAGGCGGCCGGCATCGAATACGAAGTGGTGCCGGGCATCACCGCGGCGCTGGCCGGCGCGGCGACGCTGAAGCGCTCGCTGACGTTGCGCGGCGTGTCGCGCAGCGTCGCTTTCGCGACGCACAGCCGCGCGCCGGGCAGCGACGAGATTCGCGAGGCCGCGCGCGCCGATTCGATCGTGTACTACATGGGTCGCGACAGCGCGCCGGGCATCGCCCGCGAACTGATCGACGCGGGCCGCGCGCCGGCGACGCCCGTCGCGATCGTCGAAGCGTGCAGCACCGCGCGCGAACGCACGCTGACGCTCACGCTCGCGCAGATGGCGGCGGGCGACGCGCAGGCGTGGCTCGACCCGGCGGAGCCGAGCCTGCTGATGATCGGCGATGCATTCGCCGAACGCGTGCGTCACGTGAAAGAGGGCGATGCGTTGCAGGACGCCGCTTGAGTCGATCGCGCGGTTCGCAGACGAAAAAAAGCGCTGGCTTCCGAAGCCAGCGCTTTTTTGTTTGGGCTCGCCGCTTCAGCCGGCGATTCGCTTACGCGTCGCGGCCGATCTGGTCGATGCAGTAGCGCGCGATCGCATCGAGCACGCCGTCGTCTTCCCCGACGGCCGTCGCGCAACGGATCTCGATGCCCGGATGCGCGGCGCGGCACGCGTCGACGAGCTGCGGCAGGTCGCGGCGCACATGCCCGCCCTGACCGAAGAACACGGGCACCACGGTGATGCGCGTGCAGCCGGCTGCGACCTGCGCGGCAACGGCCGTATCGAGCGACGGCGTCATCAGTTCGAGAAACGCGAGCGACACGTGCGGGGAAGCGGAGCCGGCCCCGCGCAGCCGCGCGGCGAGCCGCTCGAACGGCTCGGCCCAGCGCGGATCGCGTGCGCCGTGGCCGAACAGGACGATGCCGTGCGAACTCATGTCGAAGCCTCCGTCGTGACGGCGCTCAGTGCCGGTCGACCCACTTGAGCGCGAACAGGCCGAGCGCGAGATAGATGAGGCCCGGTGTCGCAGCGGTCAGCGGCGCGGGCCACGTGTTCAGCGTGCCGATGTGCGAGAACAGCGTGTTGAGCAGCTGGAAGCTCATGCCGAGCATGATGCCGCCGAACACCTTCACGCCGACCACGCCGGCACGCGTATGCAGGTACGCGAACGGCAGCGACAGCACGAGCATCACGAACACCGCAAACGGGTAGAGCAGCTTGCGCCACAGTGCGATGTCGTAGCGCTGCGTGTCCTGCTGGTTTTCGCGCAAGTGCTGGATGTAGCGGAACAGGTTGATGATCGACATCCGTTCCGGCGACACGAGCAGCACCGACAGGATCTGCGGCGTCAGGTCCGAGCGCAGCCGGTATTCGGGCAGCGTCACCTGCTGCGACCGGTACACGGGGTTCAGCGCGTCCGCCGGTTCACCGCTGACCGGCTTGATCGGCGTCAGTTCGGTTTCCGTCACGCCCTTGAGCAGCCAGTGGCCGGGCGGCTCGTAGCGGCCCGTTTGCGCGATCCGCACGTTCTGCAACTGGAATTTCGAGTCGAATTCGTAGATGCGCACGTTGCTGATCGTCGAATCGGGCGACAGGCTGCCGACGTTGACGAAGCGCGTGACCTGCTCGCCGTTCTCGCGGGCCGCGAGCGTGTCCTTCACCCACACGCCGGACTGGAAGTTCGACGACACCGACGCGCCGAGCGCCTGCAGCCGCACGCGTTCGGACAGCTGATCGGCGTACGGGCCGACGAATTCGCCGATCAGGTAGGTGACGATCACGAGCGGCACGCCGATCTTCAGCAGCGAGCGCAGCGCCTGGTTGGTCGCGAGGCCCGACACGCGGAAGATCGTGAATTCCGAGTTCGCGGCCATCTGCGCGAACACGTAGATCGCGCTGATCAGCGCCGCGACCGGGATGATCTCGTAGAAGCGCGACGGCGTCTGCAGCGCGACGCGCAGCACCGCGTAGCCGAACTTGTAGTTGCCGTGCCCGACCGAATTCAGTTCGCTGATCAGGTCGAAGAAGAAGAACAGGCCCGAGAACGCGAACAGGATGAAGACGAACGTGACGTAGATCTGCCGCGCGAAGTATTTTTCATAGAGCCGCATCGATCATGCTCCCGAGCGGCCGAACAGCGCGCGTGTAAACAGCGGACGATTGCGCACGCGCAACCAGAAGATGAACGCGACGATCGCCGCGACGATCAGGTGCAGGCCGACGAGGCCGACGCCGAACGACATCTTGCCCTGCTCGATCTGCGCCTGCACGACGTTCAGCAGGTTCGAATACGTGAGGTAGATCAGCACGGCCATCACGAGGTTGATCGTGCGGCTGCGGCGCGGGTTCTGGTACGACAGCGGAATGCCGAGCACCATCAGGTTGATCGCGATCAGCGGCAGCCCCGCGCGCCACGCGAATTCCGCGAGATTGTCGCGCGTCGGGTTGCGCAGCAGGTCGGGCGTCGGCGTGCTGTTGGTGGTCGGCACGTTGGTGACCGGCGTGCTCGTGATCTTCACGCCGTAGCGCTGGAACTCCATGATCTTGAAGTTCGGCTGGCCGGGCGTGCCGTCGTAGCGGCGGCCGTCCTCCAGCACGACGAAGCGATCGCCGTCCTTCGTTTCCGTGTGGCCCGTGTGCGACACCACGACGTTGACCTTGCCGTTCTCGGTGGACGTGACGAACACGTTCTGCACCTTGCTCTGGTCCGGCGACATCTTCTCGATGAAGAACACGCGATGGTTCGCGGCCGATTCGCGGAACTGGCCGGGCGCGAGCAGCGAGATCTCGTCGCGCTGCTGGAAGCGCGCCTTGATCATCTTGCTCTGCTGGTTCGACCACGGCCAGCCGACGAAAGCGAAGAATGCGATCAGCAGGACGATCGGCGTGGCGAACACGCCGATCGGCTTGATCAGGCGCGTTAGGCTCACGCCCGAGGCGAGCCACACGACCATTTCGGAGTCCCGGTACCACCGGGTCAGCACGAACAGGATCGACACGAACAGCGTGACGACGAGCATCACGGCGAGATAGCCGATCACGGTCAGGCCGATCAGCACGAGCACGTCGCGCGGATCGATTTCGCCGGACGCGGCATAGCCGACGATGCGGATCATCATCGTCGTGAGCATGATCGTGAGCAGCACCATGAACACGGCGCCAGCCGTATACGCAAGCTCGCGCTGGAGGGAGCGTTCGAAGATCATTCTTGATGAGAAGAGGGCGGGAGGCTGCGCACGCGTGGTGGAGCGCTCGCGCCGCCACGGGAAAAATAGCGGATAATTGCGGCTTTCATCCTTAGCCCAGATTTTATCCGAGGACAAGCGCGATGGACTTTAGCATAAAAGGCTGTGATTGGAGCAAAGGCGAGGCCAAGGGGTTCCTGACCGGGAAGTCCGACTGCATCGTGCTCGGCATCTTCGAGGCGCAGACTCTCTCGGGCGCGGCGCTCGACATCGACACGGCCACCAAGGGGCTGATCTCGCGCGTGGTGAAGGCCGGCGACATGGACGGCAAGCGCGGCAAGACGCTGTTCCTGCACGAAGTATCGGGCATCGGCGCATCGCGCGTGCTGCTCGTCGGTCTCGGCAAGCAGGATGCTTTCAATCAGAAAGCCTACAACGACGCGGCGACGGCCGCTTGGCGCGCGCTGCTGGCGACCAAGGTCGTCCAGGTCACGTTCACGCTCGCGCAGCTGCCGGTCGACGAGCGCGGCTCCGACTGGGGCGTGCGCGCGGCGATTCTCGCGCTGCGCAATGAAACCTACCGCTTCACGCAGATGAAGAGCAAGCCGGAACCGGCGTCGCACACGCTCAAGCGTGTCGTGTTCAGCGTCGATCCGGCCGATGAAAAGGCGGCGAAGCTGGCGGTCAAGCAGGCCGTCGCGCTGGCGAACGGGATGGACCTTACGCGCGACCTCGGCAACCTGCCGGGCAACGTGTGCACGCCGACCTATCTCGGCAACACCGCGAAGAAGATCGCGAAGGATTGGGGTCTGAAGGTCGAGGTGCTCGGCCTGAAGCAGATTCAGGCGCTCAAGATGGGCTCGTTCCTGTCGGTCGCGCGCGCGTCGGTCGAGCCGCCGCAATTCATCGTGCTGCATTACCAGGGCGCCGCCGCGAAGGCCGCGCCGGTCGTGCTGGTCGGCAAGGGCATCACGTTCGACACGGGCGGCATCTCGCTGAAGCCGGGCGAGGCCATGGACGAGATGAAGTACGACATGTGCGGCGCGGGCTCGGTGCTCGGCACGATGCGTGCGGTTGCCGAAATGGGCCTGAAGATCAACGTCGTCGCGATCGTGCCGACCTGCGAGAACATGCCGGGCGGCAACGCGACGAAGCCGGGCGATATCGTCACCAGCATGAAGGGGTTGACGATCGAGGTGCTCAACACCGACGCCGAAGGCCGCCTGATCCTGTGCGACGCGCTCACTTATGCCGAACGCTTCAAGCCGGCCGCGGTGATCGACGTGGCGACGCTGACGGGTGCCTGCGTGATCGCGCTCGGCGCGCACAACAGCGGGCTGTTCTCGAAGGACGACGCGCTCGCGGGCGAACTGCTCGACGCGTCGCGCGAAGCGAACGATCCGGCGTGGCGCATGCCGCTCGACGACGAATACCAGGATCAGTTGAAGTCGAACTTCGCGGACATCGCGAACATCGGCGGGCGTCCGGCCGGCGCCGTGACGGCGGCGTGCTTCCTGTCGCGCTTCACGGAAAGCTATCCGTGGGCGCACCTGGACATCGCCGGCACCGCGTGGAAGGGCGGCGCGGCGAAGGGCGCGACCGGCCGTCCGGTGCCGCTGCTCGCGCAGTTCCTGATCGATCGCGCCGGCCAGTGATGGCGGGTCTCACGACGATGCGGGTGCGCGGGCAATGACGCGGATCGATTTTCATTCGAACGTCGGCGATTCGCTCGCGTACGCGTGCCGGCTGCTGCGCAAGGCCTACCAGGCGGGGCAGCCGGTCGTCGTGCTCGCGGAGCCCGCGCGCCTGCGCGCGCTCGACGAGCGGCTCTGGACGTTCTCGCCGCTCGATTTCATTCCGCACTGCGGCGTCGACAGCGCGCACGCGGCCGACACGCCGATCGTGCTGACCGCGGATCTCGACCAGGTGCCGCATCATCACGTGCTGCTGAACCTCGGCGCGGCCGTGCCCGCGCAGTTCGCCCGCTTCGAGCGCCTGCTCGAGGTGGTCGGCAATGCGCCGGACGAGCTGGCCGCGGGCCGCGAGCGCTACCGCTTCTACCGCGATCGCGGATACGCGCTGAACAACTACAAGCAAGGCAGCTAGCCGAAACCGTCGACGGAGCGTCCCCGTGACACAAGCCGAATCCTCTTCGATTCCGACGCTGACCGACGTGCTGGTGCCCGGCAAGCCGGTGCCGGCGCGTTCGTCCGCGACCGATGCGCCGCCGCGCGACGATGCCGCCGTGCCGGTGCTGACCGACGTGGTTGCGCCAGGCCATTCAGCCGGGGCATCCGCCGCGCCGGAATTCCAAGGAACCGACCCCGAATACGTGACGATCGAGCCGGTGCCGACGCCTGACGTCCCGGCGGTCGAACTGCCGGGCGACAGCGATGCGCCGGCACAACCCGGTGCGGCCGGGCACGTCGTTGCCGAGGAGTCGGCCGCGGCGCAGGCGCCGTTGCGCTCCGCGCTGATGGGTGACGAAGGTCGCCAGGCCGTTGCCCCGACGCCGCGCGATGCGGGTGAAGCGATGCCTTCTCACACGGTCGCAGTGAGTGACGACGCGCTGGCCACCGATCATCTTGCACACGCAGCGCACGCGGAGTCGCAGTCGATCGCCGCGCTGACGCCGCAGGACGCGCAACATGTCGCCGAGCGTCTGCGCAACCGGCTGACGAATTATCTGACCGGGGAAGGGCGCGAGGCCATCGAGGCCCGCTGCCGCGAGGCGCTGCACGACCATACGGCGTGGCTCGTCGGCCAGATCACGCGCGAGGTGGCGCTGGCGCTTGAAACCGAAGTGATGGAGTGGGTTCGCGACGCGATCGACGAAGAGATCGCTCGCCGCCGGACCACGCATTCAGGCTGAGTGCACGGCGGATTTCGCATGCTGGCGCCGCGGGCGCGGCTCCGTCTTCGTTGCGAACGATCCACGATCCGGTTGCAACGACCGGCATGGAATCGTGTCGGCGCGCGCATCGCACGGTGCGCGTGCGCGCCTCTTTATCGAGTTCAGCGCAACGACAGCACCCACTGCGCAAGCGTGTGCGCTTCGACGCTCGTCAACTGCGTGTTGGCGGGCATCGGCACGCCGCCCCACAACCCGACGCTGCCCTTCACGATCGATTGCGCGAGGTAATCGGCGGCATCGGCGCGTGCGCCATACTTGCCGGCGATGTCGTGGAACGACGGGCCCATCAGCGGCTTGCCGACCGCATGGCAGGCCATGCAGTTCTTGCGCTGCGCGAGCATGAGCCCGTCGGCGGCCGGGTCGGCGTGCGCCGTCGCCGCGCTGCCCGTCAGCAGCGCCACGAGCAGCGCGCGCGATATCGTCTGTTTCATGCGGTTCTCCGCCGGCAGGAACGGCCGGCTTCACGGTCCGCGCATTATAAAAGCAAAGGGAAAGCGCGTTTTGCGCGTTCCCCCGGCGGCCGTGCGCAATGGGGTCGCATGACACGCGCGCCGCATCAGCCGGTGACGGCCCCCTTGTTTGCCGGGCGGGCCAGCGCCGCATACTTCGCGAGCACGCCGCGCGTGTAGCGCGGGGCAGGTTGCTTCCACGCGGCGCGCCGGCGGGCGAGTTCGGCATCGTCGACATTCAATTGCAGCAGCAGCCGGTGCGCATCGATCGTGATCGAGTCGCCTTCCTGCACCAGCGCGATCGTGCCGCCGACGAAGGCCTCGGGCGCGACGTGCCCGACGACCATCCCCCACGTGCCGCCCGAGAAGCGTCCGTCGGTGATGAAGCCGACCGATTCACCGAGGCCCTTGCCGATGATCGCCGACGTCGGCGCGAGCATTTCCGGCATGCCGGGACCGCCCTGCGGGCCGAGATAGCGCAACACCAGCACGTCGCCCGCGCGGATCCGGTCGCCGAGGATCGCGTCCATCGCGCTTTGCTCGTCGTCGAACACGCGCGCCGGGCCCGTGATCACCGGATTCTTCAGGCCGGTGATCTTCGCGACCGCACCGTCTTCAGCAAGATTGCCCTTCAGGATCGCGAGATGCCCTTCCTTGTACAGCGCGCGATCGATCGGGAAGATCACCTTCTGGTCCGCGCGCGGCACGCCCGGCACGTCCTTCAGCTCCTCGGCGATCGTGCGGCCGGTGATCGTCATGCACTCGCCGTGCAGCAGCCCCGCATCGAGCAGGATCCGCAGCACCTGCGGGATGCCGCCGGCCTGGTGCAGGTCGGTCGCGACGTACTGGCCCGACGGTTTCAGGTCGCAGATCACCGGCACGCGCTTGCGGATGCGCTCGAAGTCGTCGATCGTCCAGTCGACCTCGGCGGCGTGCGCGATCGCGAGATAGTGCAGGACCGCGTTGGTCGAGCCGCCGGTCGCCATGATCAGCGACACCGCGTTCTCGATCGATTCGCGCGTAATGATGTCGCGCGGCTTCAGGTCGCGCTTCACGGCCTCGACCAGCACGCGCGCCGATTCGGCGGCCGAGTCGACCTTCTCCTGATCGGGGTTCGCCATCGTCGACGAATACATCAGCGACATGCCCAGCGCCTCGAACGACGAGCTCATCGTGTTCGCGGTGTACATCCCGCCGCACGATCCGGACGTCGGGCACGCATTCTTCTCGACCCCTTCGAAATCTTCCTGCGACATCCGGCCCGCGGTGAACTCGCCGACCGCCTCGAACGACGACACGATCGTCAGGTCCCGGCCCTTCCAGTGGCCCGGCCGGATCGTGCCGCCGTACACGTAGATGCCCGGCACGTTCAGGCGCGCGAGTGCGATCATCCCGCCCGGCATGTTCTTGTCGCAGCCGCCGACCACCATCACGCCGTCCATCCACTGGCCCTGCACGCAGGTCTCGATGCAGTCGGCGATCACCTCGCGCGACACGAGCGAGTACTTCATGCCTTCGGTGCCCATCGACATGCCGTCCGAGATCGTCGGCGTGCCGAAGATCTGCGGGTTCGCATCGGCGGCCTTCACCGCCGCGACCGCCGCGTCCGAGAGCCGCTGCAGGCCCGAGTTGCACGGCGTGATCGTCGAGTGGCCGTTCGCGATGCCGATCATCGGCTTGTCGAAATCCTCCTTCTGGTAGCCGAGGGCGTAATACATCGAGCGATTCGGCGAACGGGCCACACCTTGCGTGATGTGCTTCGAGCGACGGTTGTACGGCATGGGGGACTCCATCGTTGTATGGCGACGCCCGCGAACGGCGCGCCGGTTCGGATCAATCAAGAATGGCGTTTCCGGTTTGTGATGTCCAATATATTATTTGTGGCCTATTGAGTCGTTTTTCGAATGAGTGAAACATGGCCGACCCGACACCCGATCTGCGCCAGTGGCGCTATTTCGTGACCGTCGCCGACGAGCGCCATTTCGGCCGCGCGGCCGAGCGCCTGTCGATGACGCAGCCGCCGCTGTCGCAAGCGATTCGGGCGCTGGAGGACGCGCTCGGCGTCGCGCTGTTCGCGCGTACCAAGCGCTCGGTCGCGCTGACGGCGGTCGGTGCGGCGCTGTTGCCCGACGTGCGCCGGCTGCTCGCGGCGGCCGATGCGCTGCCGCCGCTCGCGCGGCGTCTCGCGCGCGGCGAAGCCGGCTCGCTGTCGCTCGCGTTCGTGTCGACCGCCGACTACGGGCTGCTGCCGTCGCTGCTGCGCGCGTTCGGCGCACGCTATCCGCAGGTGCGGCTGCAGCTCGCGGAGGCGACGAGCGACGTGCAGATCGACGAACTCGTCGCGGGCCGCATCGACGCGGGGCTCGTGATTCCGCCGGTGCCGCCGCGCCACGCGGCCGCGCTGTCGTACCTGCCGGTCGTGCGCGAGCCGCTGGTGGTCGCGATGCCGGCGGCCGCGGCGCCCGGCGTAGCCGAAGACGAACCGGTGCATCTGGCCGAGCTGGCCGCGCTGCCGCTCGTCATCTTCCCGCGCCGTTTGGCGCCCGGCTTTTATGACATCATTACGGGCTGCTACGGCGCGGCGGGGGAAACCCCGCGCATCGGCCAGGAGGCGATCCAGATGCAGACGATCGTCAGCCTCGTGTCGGCCGGCATGGGCGTCGCACTGGTGCCGCAGTCGTTGCGTAACCTGCGGCGCACCGGCGTGGTCTACCGGCCGCTCGCCGGCGACGCGCCGGTGGTCGAGACGGGCCTCGTGTGGCGCACGGGCGATGTCAGCCCGGTGCTCGCCGGTTTCATCGACGTCGTGCGCGCGCACGGTCTCGCCGCATGATGCGAACGATGGCGCGCGGGCGCCGTCCAACGCGCGGTGCGGCGCCGGTGCGAGCGCCGTACCGCATTCGAAAACTTCATCGCTAATCCATGATCATTCACCCGAATTTCGACCCCGTAGCGATCCATCTCGGGCCGCTGGCCGTGCGCTGGTATGGCCTCATGTATCTCGTCGGCTTCATCGCGGCGATCGTAGTCGGCCGGATCCGCCTGAAGTGGCCGCACGTCGCGGCGCAGGGCTGGACCGCGAAGGACATCGACGACATGATGTTCTACGGCGTGCTCGGCACCGTGCTCGGCGGCCGGCTCGGCTACGTGCTGTTCTACAAGGCCGACTTCTACTTCTCGCATCCGCTCGACGTGTTCAAGGTGTGGGAAGGCGGGATGTCGTTCCACGGCGGCTTCCTCGGCGTGACGCTCGCGATGGTGCTGTTCGCGTGGCAGCGCAAGCGCCACTGGCTGCAGGTCACTGATTTCGTCGCGCCGATGGTGCCGACCGGGCTCGCGGCCGGCCGGCTCGGCAACTTCATCAACGGCGAGCTGTGGGGCCGTGTGACCGATCCGAATGCGCCGTGGGCGATGTTGTTCCCGGGCGCGATGCGCGACGACGCGGCGTGGCTGCCGCAGCATCCGGCGCTCGTCGAGAAGTGGCACCTGGCCGACGTGTTCATGCAGTACCAGATGCTGCCGCGCCATCCTTCGCAGCTCTACGAAATCGCGCTCGAAGGCATTGCGCTGTTCTTCGTGCTGTTCTTCTTCTCGCGCAAGCCGCGCCCGATGGGCGCGATATCCGCGTTGTTCCTGATCGGCTACGGGCTCGCGCGCTTCACGGTCGAATTCGCGCGCGAACCGGACGACTTCCTCGGCCTGCTCGCCCTCGGCCTTTCGATGGGGCAGTGGCTGTCGCTGCCGATGATTCTCGCGGGCATCGCGCTGCTGGTGTGGGCGTATCGCCGCCGCGAGGCGAGCGCGGTTGCGTAATGTCGAGGCGTCATGCGGTTGCGTCGTGCGAGAGCCGTGCGATGCATGACGCGTGACGCATGACGCGATATCGATGCGCACGTTCGGCGTGCGCATCGCCCGCAGGATCCCGAACGAAAAACGCCGGCCCGAAGGCCGGCGTTCTTGCATCTGCCGCGTGTTGCGCGTCGTGCGTTACTTCATCTGCACCGAGCCGTTGACGGTGACCGACACCGTCGCCTTGCCGCCTTCGACCGAGATCGGCGCGCTCATCTTCGCGCTGTCCATCGGTGCCGCGGCCATCGCCATCATGCGCGGGTACGGCTGCACGTTGCGGCTGCCGCCGACGTTCACGTCGCGGATCGAGTAGCTGTTGTAGCCGAAGGCCTTCGCGGCTTCGTCGGCGCGCGCGCGGAACGACTTGATCGCTTCGGTCGTGAGCTTCTGCTCCGCTGCGCGCTGTGCTTCGGGCGACAGCGAGAACTCGACGTTCGCGACCTGCATCTGGTTCGACAGCTGGCCCGCGAGCTTCGACGCCGCCGAGAAGTCGCGCGATTCGAGCACGACCTCGGTACGGCCGCGCCACGCGGAGATCTTGCCGTCGCGATCGGTGCTCGGATACACGGAGAACGCGCCGGTGCGCGCGGTGACGCCCGATACACCCTTCGCCTGCGCGAGCGCTGCGTCTGCCCGCTGGTTCAGCGCGGACGTCAGGCTGCCCGGGTCCTTCGCCTGCTGTTCGTAGAACAGCGTGATGTGAATGATGTCCTGCGGCACGTCGGCGCTCGCCTGCGACGACAGCGACAGCACGCCCGCCGGTTCCGGAAAGTGCGGGTTGGCGGTCTGCGCGTGCGCGGCCGGCGACGCGAGCGTCAGCGCGACGGGCACGGCGGCGGCGAGTGCGAGCGATAGCGCGAGTGCGGATTTCTTGGTCATTGTTGGACTCCTTGTGCGAGGGCGCGCATGCGGATCTCGCGTGCGCGACGCGGGCGTACCGCGCGACGAAAAAACGGCCGTCGTCCCGATCGGGCGACAGCGGTTGCTTAGGCTGCGCGAATGCAGCGCGAGTTCCGTGGCTGCGGCGTGTATTGACCGGATTTGACCTTTTGCGCGTGTCCGGCACGCGTGCGCGTACTGCGCGCGCACATTGCGTACGCCTACTTCATCAGCTTTTCGGTGATGAAGCGCCATTCGGCGCGCGTGACGGGCGTGATCGACAGCCGGTTGCCGCGCGCAAGCACGCGCATGTCGGCGAGTTCGTCATGCTCGCGCAGCGCGGCGAGCGGCACGAGCGGCGATTTCTTCACGAAGCGCACGTCGACGAGCAGCCAGCGCGGTGTTTCCTGCGTCGACTTCGGATCGTAATACGGGCTTTTCGGATCGAACTGCGTCGGGTCGGGGTAGGGCGTCGACGAGACTTCGGCGAGGCCGGCAATGCCCGGCTCGGGGCAGCTCGAGTGATAGAACAGCACGCCGTCGCCGATCTTCATCGTGTCGCGCATGAAATTGCGCGCCTGATAGTTGCGCACGCCGGTCCAGGGCAGCGATTGCTGCGGCGCGTTCGCGAGATCGTCGATGCTTGCTTCGTCCGGTTCGGACTTCATCAGCCAGTATTGCATGGATCGTAATCGACGCAGACAGGGCATGAAGGCCTGCCTGCATGTTTCGCATGCAGACAGGCGCTGAAAAAGGAAACGGCATCGGGGTTCCCCGATGCCGTTGGATAGGCCCCCACCTTGGCCGCTAGGCCGGCATCCTGAACCTGAGGTTCAGAATTGGTCGCAGTTAGCAGCACTTCGGGTACATCAGACAGAGTGACGCGCGCGCCCGTGCTACAAATTTCCGCAACCGTGCACATGGCATTGGTTCAAGGAATATATGACCTTGGCGAACCAGGCAGGGAAGCTGACTGAACTGTGTTTCGTTGCGCCAATTTGACCACCGTTGATCGCCGAGATCAAGGGGAATCGACGCATCGATCAAACGTTATTGCGTCTCGTGCTGTGCGAGCACCGCGCCGAGCTGTTCGTTCATCTGGTGCATTGTACGACGGATTTCTTCCGCCGGAAATGCTTCACCGTGACGCACGCTCGTTTGCAGTCGCAGCAATTCGGACGCGAGCGACAGTGCGGCCATCACCGCGATACGGTCGGTGCCGCGCACCGAACTGTTCGCGCGGATCTTCGACATTTCGGCGTCGACGCGGGCGACGGCCTCGAGCAGCGCCGCTTCGGTCTCGGCCGAGCAGGCGAGCCGATAGGGCTGACCGAGAATCGAGACTTCGATCTGCTTGGTGCTCATGCATGTTCTCCGTGGCTGGCCGCGTCGTCGCCATCCGTGCGCGCCTGCGCATCCAGCAGGTCGAGCTGGTTATCGGCTTGCTCCGCGCTCTTCGTGCGCGGCAGCTTTTCGAGAATCGCGTTCAGTTTGACCTGGGCGTCGTCGATCTTCGCCGACAGCGTGTCGCGCTCGGCCGCGAGCGCATTGCGTTCGTCACGCAGTTGCGCGAGTTCCGCGCGGACCGTGTCCGCATCCGCGCGCAGTTGCGCGACTTGCTCCTCGAGCGCGAGCCGTTCCGAGTGATAGCGCTTGTTCAGCGAGATCAAACGGCCAATATTTTGAGATAAGGTTTCGAGTTCGTTGAGCATTTGCTGCGTCCTCTAAAGACCCAGCATTTTAGCGCGGAATAACGCGCATTCCGACATCTGTAACGTTTCCAGTCGTAACACCCCCGCTTCTTGCCGCGAATATGCGGCCCCCGGCATGTTCGCGGCGCGCTCCCGGCATGCGTTCGGCCGTTTTCTTGACGCTCGCGCGACCGGCTCCTAAACTGGCGCCGCCTCGGTGCTCGCGCGCGTGTCGCGCGGTTAAACGGGAAGCAGGGCGCGCGCTCCGCATGGAGATCGCCAACCTGCGCTGCCCCCGCAACGGTAAGCGGCCGCGTCGGACGACGCAGGCCGGCTCGGGCGCGTTTCGCGTGCAGGTCGCACGCGGGGCGCGGGCCACTGCGCGTGATACGCGCGGGAAGGCGAGCCGGTACGCCGCCAGCCCGGATACCGGCCGAGGTGAGGAGCCTGCACGGCTTCATGACGCGCGGCCTGCGGGGAAGCGGGGCGCGCCGTGCTCCACGGGATTCGTCTTCGATGCTGACCCCAATCGTCCGTACGGCCTTCGGCGCGCACCGCGGTGTGCCGCGCCGCGCCGTCGCGCATACTGCGACGGCGGCCGGTTCGCCCGGGCCGGCGGCGACGCGCGCGGTCGCGGCGCCCGAACCTGTCGCGCCGTGCGCCGCGTCGCCGTTGCCGTTGCCGCCGGAAGTCGCGGCCGCCGCGCGGACCGAGCCCCGCCGCGACGCGCTCGCGGTGCCGATCGACCCGATGCGGCGCCTTCCACTATATTGCGCAGAAGGTCGGCCGCATGCGGGGGCGGCTCGACGGAGCGTGGTCGTGTCACGCCGGCGCCGACGCTCGGCCGTGCGCCCGCTCGCGCGACGCGATCGGCGACACGCAGCAATCCGGCCGACGATCGTGGCGCGCGCTGTTGCGCGCCGCCGGCCGTGCATTGCGCGCGGTGCCGCACTCGGCCCTGGCATCCGCGCCGCGCGCGAGGTGGCATCAACCAGCCGCGGTTCGTCCGTGCACACATCCACAATCTGTTCGACGAGGAAGACAAGCTTGCGTATGCCTGAAACACGCCGGCGCGCGACGCCGGTGCCGCGCCCGGTCGGCAACGACGGTCAACGCAAGCATCGTGCGTGGTGCGCGATGCCGTGCGGCGCATGAACGCCGCGCGTGCCGCCGCGATCTGGGCCGCGCTCGCTGCCGCGGTCGCGTTGCTGTTGGTCGCATCGCTGTCGATCGGCAGCGTGCCGATGTCGCCGTGGCAGGCGCTCTCGTCGCTCGTGCCGCACGGCGGCGACGCGCTGCTCGCCGACATCGTGCGCACGCTGCGGCTGCCGCGTGCGCTCGCCGGGTTCGCGTGCGGCGCGCTGCTTGCGCTGGCCGGCGCGTTGCTGCAGGTGCTGCTGCGCAATCCGCTCGCGGAGCCATATGTGCTCGGCGTGTCCGGCGGCGCGGCGGGCTTCGCGCTCGTCACGATGATCGCGGGCGGCGCGTGGTGGCTCGTCGATGCGTCCGCGTTCGCCGGTTCGCTCGTGTCGGTCGCGCTCGTGCTCGGGCTGGCTCGCCGCGAGCTGTGGCGCGGCGACTCGCGCGACGCGTCGCCGCGCCTGCTGCTCACGGGCGTGGTGATCGCGGCCGGGTGGGGCGCGCTCGTCACGCTGCTGCTGTCGCTCGCGCCCGATGCGCGACTGCGCGGCATCATCTTCTGGCTGACGGGCGACCTGAACGGCGTGACGACGCCGTGGTTCGCATTGGGCGCGCTGCTGGTGGCCGCATGCGTGGCGCTGCCGGCCGCGCAGCAGCTCAACGTGCTGCTGCGCGGCGACGCGACCGCACTCGCACTCGGCGTGCCGGTCGCGCGAGTGCGCATGCGGATCTACCTCGTCGCGTCGCTGGCCGCTGCAGCCGCGGTGACGACGGCCGGCACGATCGGTTTCGTCGGCCTCGTCGTGCCGCACGCGTTGCGGCTCGCATTCGGCAACGATCAGCGCATGCTGCTGCCCGCCGCGATGCTCGCGGGCGGCGGCGGCGTGATGGCGGCCGACCTGCTCGCGCGCACCGTGATCGCGCCCGCGCAATTGCCGGTCGGCGTGATGACCGCGATGATCGGCGTGCCGGTGTTCCTGTGGATGTTGCTGAGGAGACCGATGCGATGACGCACGCCGTACCGGACTGCGCAGGCGACATGACCTATGCGGCGCTCGATCTCACGCTGAAGGCCGGTGACCGGACGCTGCTCGGCGGCTTCACGCAGGTGTTCCGTCCTGGCGAGATATGGTGCATCGCGGGGCCGAACGGCGCGGGCAAGACGACGCTGCTCGCGACGCTCGCGGGCCTGCGGCGGCCAGCCGGCGGCCACGTCGAGATCGACGGCAGGCCGCTTGCCGCATGGCCGCCCGAACAGCTCGCACGGCGCCGTGCGCTGATGCCGCAGCAGCTGCACGACGCGTTCAGCGCGACAGTATTCGACACGGTGCTGCTCAACCGCTTCCCGTATCTCGACGGCTGGGGCTGGGAGCGCGATGGCGACCGCGCGGCTGCGCGCGACGCGCTCGCGACGTTCGGCCTGACCGCACTTGCGTCGCGCGACGTGCTGTCGTTGTCGGGCGGCGAACGACAGCGCGTCGCGCTGGCCGCGACGCTGTGCCAGGACGCGCCGCTGATGCTGCTCGACGAACCGCTCGCCCATCTCGACCTGCATCACCAGATCGAAGGGCTGACCGCGCTGAGCGCATGGCTCGACGCGGGCCCGCGCACGGTGCTGTTCTCATGCCACGACCTGAATCTCGCGCGGCGTTTCGCGACGCACGCGCTGTTGCTCGACGGCCGCGGCCATGCGTGGGCGGGCCTTGTGCACGATGTCCTCACACCGGCGCGCGCGAGCGACGCGTTCGGCTATCCGCTCGTGCTGATCCGCGAGAACGGCCGCGACGCGCTGTTGCCCGCGTGGCCCGAGCGACGATGAACTTCCTTCTTTCGATGCGCGGCCTCGGCTGCGCCAACGAGGCTACTTTTCGATGACGAACCCGACCACCGACTTCCCGCCCGCGATCGCGCCGCTCGACGACACGCTGCGCAAGCGCCTGCAGCACGTGATCGATCACAAGACCAAGCCGCCCGGCAGTCTCGGCCAGCTCGAGGCGCTCGCGCTGCAGATCGGACTGATCCAGCGCACCGAGAAGCCGCACGTGCAGCGGCCGGTGACGATCGTGTTCGCGGGCGACCACGGGATCGCGGCCGAGGGCGTGAGTCCGTATCCGCAGGCCGTCACCGCGCAGATGGTCGCGAACTTCCTGGCCGGCGGCGCGGCGATCAACGCGTTCTCGGGCGTCGCGCAGAGCGTGCTCGAAATCGTCGACGCGGGCGTCGCGTCGACGCTGCCGGTGTCCGACCGGCTCGTGTCGCTGCCGGTCGCGCGCGGCACGCGCAACTTCGCGGCCGAGCCCGCGATGACGCTCGACGAGGCGAAGACGGCGCTCGCTGCCGGCGCGGCGCGCGCGCGCCTGCACGCGTCGCTCGGCACGAACGTGATCGGCTTCGGTGAAATGGGGATCGCGAACACGTCGTCGGCCGCATGCCTGATGAGCCGGCTGCTCGACGTGCCGATCGACGCATGCGTCGGGCGCGGCACGGGCCTCGACGACCAGGGGCTCGCGCACAAGCGCGCGGTGCTCGGCCGCGCGCTCGTCCGGCATTCGCATGCGATCGCGCCGCTCGATGTGCTCGCGACGTTCGGCGGCTTCGAGATCGCGATGATGACGGGTGCGTATCTCGCGGCCGCGAGCGAGCGGATGACGATCCTCGTCGACGGCTTCATCGCGACGGCGGCGCTGCTCGTCGCCGAGCGCATCGCCCCCGGCGTGCGCGACTATTGCGTGTTCTCGCACGCATCGCACGAGGCCGGGCATCGGCGCATGCTCGAGCATTTCGGCGCGAAGCCGCTGCTCGCGCTCGACCTGCGCCTCGGCGAAGGCACGGGCGCCGCGCTCGCGCTGCCGCTGGTGCGCGCGGCGGTCGCGTTCCTCAACGAGATGGCGAGCTTCGAATCCGCGGGCGTCGACAATCGTGACGCCTGAACGCGCGAGCGGCATGCGCGCCGAACTGCGCTATTTCTTCGTCGCGCTCGGTTATTTCACGCGCGTGCCGGTGCCGCGCGCGATTGGCTACGCGGCCGGCGATCTCGACCAGGCCGCGCGTTACTTTCCACTGGTCGGCGCGTGCGTCGGCGCGTGGGGCGCGCTCGTCTATCTCGCGGCGCTGCGCGTGTTGCCGGCGTCGATCGCGGTCGGCCTGTCGATGGCCGCGACGCTGCTCGCGACCGGCGCGTTCCACGAGGATGGCCTCGCCGACAGCTGCGATGCGTTCGGCGGCGGCTACGCGCGCGACGACGTGCTGCGCATCATGCACGATTCGCGAATCGGCACGTTCGGCGCGGCGGCACTCGTGATCGTGCTCGGCCTGAAGTGGCAGGCGCTCTCGGCCATGCCGCCGCTGCGCGCCGCGTGGACGATGATTGCCGCGCATGCGGCGAGCCGCGCGGGGGCCGTGAGCCTCCTGATGTCGCTCGACTACGTGCGACCGGAGGGCAAGGCGAAGCCGGTCGCGCAGCGCATGGGCGCACGCGCGGCGTCGGTCGCGGCCGCATTCGGGCTGCCGTGGCTGTTCTGGCCTGACTGGCGCGCGGGTCTCGCCGCGTTCGTCGCGCTCTTGCTCGTACGCGCATGGGCGGCCCGCTATTTCGTGAAGCGGATCGGCGGCTATACGGGCGACTGTCTCGGCTTCGCGCAGCAGTTGTGCGAGCTGGCGATCTATCTCGTGGTGCTTGGATGGATCTCGTCCTGATTCGCCATCCGGCCGTCGCTGTCGAACCGGGCATCTGCTACGGACGCAGCGACGTGCCGCTCGCCGCATCGGCGGAGGCCGCAGCGCGGGCCGTGCGTGCGCGTCTGGCGGCCCTCGGGGCGCCGTTGCCCGAGCAGGTCTGGACGAGTCCGCTCACGCGTTGCGCGTCGGTCGCCGAGCGGCTCGCGCAGGCGTTCGGCGTGCCGTTGCGGCGCGATGCCGGCTGGCAGGAGATGGACTTCGGCACGTGGGAGCTGCGGCGCTGGGACGATATCGACCGCGCGGCGCTCGATGCGTGGGCGGCCGACCTGATGCATGCGTGCGCGCATGGCGGCGAAAGCGTCGCACGGTTCGCCGCGCGCGTCGCACGCGTCGCGGATGCGCTCACGCGGACCGACGCGCCACAATGGGCGCTCACGCACGCAGGCGTGATTCGCGCATTCGCATCGCATGCGTTGCGCGTGCCGCTCGATACGCTGTTGTCGCGACCGGTGCCCACGGGCGGCGTCGTCTGGTTGCGAACGCAGGATGCCGCGCGCACGTGGGAAGTCGTCCAGTGGGACGACTAGGCGAGCGCTTGCTCGCCAGACATTCGCAGCGGCATCGAAGCGCGAAAATCAGCGCGCCGGACGCCGCGACCGCGCGGCGTCGAGATCCTCGCACAGCGCGGCCGCGCCTTGCGCGATCCGCGGCGACGGCCGGGTCAGCAGATCGCCGTCGATCGCGAACAGGTTGCTGCGCGCCACGGCCGTCAGCGCGGGCCATGCACGCCAGCGTGCGAGGCTCGGCAGCGGCGCGTCGGAACGCGTCGCGCCGGCGCTCGTCGTCACGATCGCTTCCGGATTTGCGGCCAGCACGGCTTCGTCGGTGACGGTCGGCGCAAGCGGTTTCAGCGCCGCGAACACGTTGCGGCCGCCGCACAGCGCGATCACTTCGTTGAACAGGTGTGTGCCGTTGAGCGTCGTCAGCGGGCGGTCCCATACCTGGAAGAACATCGTGACGGGCGGGCGTGCCGCGTAACGCGCGCGCAGCGCCGCGATATCGCGCGAGAACGATGCCGCGGCCGCGTCGGCGACCGGTTCGGTGCCGAGCAGCGTGCCGAGCCGACGCAGCGACGTGGCCACGTCGTCGAGATGTTTCGGTTCACTGAAGAACAGCGGAATGTGCAGCGCACGCAGCGCGTCGGTCTGCCGCTCGGCGTTGCCGTGTCGCCAGACGACGATGAGATCGGGCTTCAGCGCGGCGATGCGCTCGAGATCGAGCGCCTTGTTGTCGCCGATACGCGGCACGGCCTGCGCGGCGGGCGGGTAGTCGCTGTACGTGACCGTGCCGACCAGTTTCGCGCCGCCGCCGGCCGCGTAGACGAGCTCGGTCGCATGCGGCGCGAGGCTGATCACGCGTTGCGCCGGCACGGGCAGCGTGATCGTATTGCCGGCATCGTCACGGGCCGTCACGGCGGCGTGAGCGAACGGTACGTGCGCGAGCGCGACGAGCGACGCGAGCGATGCGAAGGCCGGCAGCCGGCCGAACGGGCGGGCGCTCATGCGCACGCCTGCGGCAGCGCCGGGACGCACTGCGCAAGTGCGTCGGCGATGCGCCGCCATTCGGCTTCGTTGCCCGGCAGGCCGATGCGCACGCTCGACGGTTGCGCGAAATGCCGCGTCCAGATTCCGCGAGCGGCGAGCGCCGCGTGCAGCGCGGCCGCGCGCGGATCGTCGGTCCAGCTGAACAGCGGCGTCGCGTGCACCGCGAAGCCGTGCGTGCGCAGCAGCGCGGCGAGGCGTTCGCCGTCGGCCGCGAGCCGCGCGCGCGCGGCGCTCTGCCACGCGTGGTCGGCGAACGCGGCGACGACCGCGTGACGCGCGGGGCCGCTGACGGTCCACGCGCCGAGCATGTCGCGCAACGCGGCGACCCGTTCGGGGCGGGCGAGCGCGAAACCGGCGCGAATGCCGGCCAGACCGAAGAACTTGCCGACCGAACGCAGCACGACGAGGCCCGGACGATCGGTGAGATGCGCGAGCGATGGCGCGACGCCCGTGTCCGCGAATGCCTCGTCGACGATCAGCGTGCCGCCGCGCGCCGACAGCTGCGCATGCCAGCCGAGCAGCCGCTCGGCCGGAACGATCTCGGCGGTCGGATTATTCGGATTCCCGATGATGACGTGGCGCAACGACGCCGGCAGCACGTCCGCGGCGATGTCGAGCGGGACGACGCGATGGCCGTGGCGCGCGAATGCAGGCGCATATTCGCCATATGCGAGCGCCGCGACCCCGGCGTCGCCCTTCGGCAGCAGCGCGGGCAATGCGCGGATCGCGGCCTGGCTGCCGGCAACGGGCAGCACGTGCGCGGCGTCGGGCGCGTGATAGTAGCCGGCCGCGCATGCGGCGAGCGCATCGCCGTCGTCGGGGAGCCGGCGCCAGGCGTCGGCCGGGACCGGCGGCACCGGATAGCCGACCGGATTGATGCCGGTCGACAGGTCGAGCCACGTGTCGTACGGAATGCCGTGGCGGCGCGCGGCTTCGTGCAGGTTGCCGCCGTGCGTGATGCGTGCGTCAGACATGATGGGTAGCGAGGATGAGTGCGCCGCTCGCGACGAGCAGCGCGAGCCACAGCGCGAGCGTGCGCGTGACGAGCGACAGCGCGGCGACGACATGCACGGCCGTCGCCTGCGCGCCGGTGCCGAGCGCGGGACGTTCTTCGATTTCGCCGTGATAGACGGCCGGGCCGCCGAGCTGCACGTTGAGGCTGCCGGCGCCGGCGGCCATCACCGGGCCCGCGTTCGGGCTGTCCCAGTGGCGCGCCTGCGTGCGCCAGCAGCGCCATGCGGCGGCCGTGTCGCCGAGCAGCGCGTAGCTCGCGGCGGTGAGGCGCGCGGGAATCCAGTTGAGCACGTCGTCGATACGCGCGGACGCCCAGCCGAACGTCAGGAAGCGCGGCGTGCGGTAGCCCCACATCGCGTCGAGCGTGTTCGCGAGCCGGAACAGCAGCGCGCCGGGGCCGCCGGCGACGACGAACCAGAAGAGCGCGCCGAAGATCGCGTCGTTGCCGTTTTCCAGCGCCGATTCGACGGCCGCGCGCGACAGCGCGCCTTCGTCGGCTTCGCTCGTGTCGCGCGACACGATCCGCGCGGTCAGCGCGCGCGCGGCATCGAGGTCGTGTCGTAGCAGCGCGGCGGCAATCGGCGCGACATGCTCGGCGAGGCTCTTCGCGCCGAGCGCGAACCACAGCAGCGCGACGTGCAGCGCGGCCGCGAGCGGCCACGGCAGCACGGCCGCGAGCCACGCCGCGACGGCCACCGGCGGCGCCACTGCCGCGAGCCACGCGGCGACGCCGATCACGCGGCCGCGCCGGCCCGTGTTCAGCGCACCTTCGATGCGGGCGGCGAGCCGGCCGAACGCGACGAGCGGATGCCAGCCGGCCGGCTCGCCGACGATGCGATCGACGATCGCGGCCGCGACCGCGAGCATCGCGACGACCGGCAGCGACAGCATCAGCATGACGGCGCTCCGCCCTTCAGTTCGAGCGGCAGGCCGGCGACCAGCAGCGTCACGCGCGTCGCGAGCGCGGCGACGCGCTGGTTCAGGCGCCCGAGCTCGTCGACGTAGCGGCGCGTGACCGACCCGAGCGGCACGACGCCGAGCCCGATTTCGTTGCTGACGACGATCACCTTCGCGCGCGCACCGCGCAACGCGTGCTCGAGCCGCTCGACCTGCGCCGCATACTGCGCATCGTCGAGCGGTTCGCCGTCGAGCGGGCACAGCAGGTTCGTGAGCCACAGCGTCAGGCAGTCGACGAGCAGGCATGCGCGCGGATCGTCGAGGCGCGCGAGCGTGCCGGCGAGGTCGACGGGTGCGTCGGCGAAGCCCCAGTCTGCCGGGCGGCGCGCGCGGTGATGCGCGATACGCCGTTCGAATTCGGCGTCGGCGGCGGACGCGGCCGCGGTCGCGATGTAGGTGACGGGGCGGCCGCTGTCGGCGGCGAGCCGCTCGGCGTACGCGCTCTTGCCCGAGCGTGCGCCGCCGAGGACGAAGGTGATGTCGTGCGGAATCATCGCGTGATTGTAACGGCGCACGCGTGGCGGCGCGGGCGATAATGCCGCCTTTGCTTCGCCATGACTTGCATACGATGAACGCACCCGAACCGCAGCCGCGCGGCACGTTGATGATCCAGGGCACGACGTCCGACGCGGGCAAGAGCACGCTCGTCGCGGGCCTGTGCCGCCTCGCGCGCCGCGCGGGCGCGCGCGTCGCGCCGTTCAAGCCGCAGAACATGGCGCTGAACAGCGCGGTGACGGCCGATGGCGGCGAGATCGGCCGCGCGCAGGCGTTGCAGGCGCTCGCCGCGGGTGTCGCGCCGCATACCGATTTCAATCCGGTGCTGCTGAAGCCGACGAGCGATCGCGGCGCGCAGGTGATCATCCACGGCAAGGCGCGCATGAACCTCGATGCGCGTGCGTACCACGACTACAAGCCGGTCGCGTTCGACGCGGTGCTCGAGTCGTACGCGCGGCTGCGTGCGCGCTACGACACGGTGCTGGTCGAAGGCGCGGGCAGCCCGGCCGAGATCAACCTGCGCGAAGGCGACATCGCGAACATGGGCTTCGCGGAACGCGTGGATTGCCCGGTCGTGCTGGTGGCGGACATCGATCGCGGCGGCGTGTTCGCGCATCTGGTCGGCACGCTCGCGTGCCTTTCGGACAGCGAGCGCGCGCGCGTGCGCGGCTTCGTCATCAACCGCTTTCGCGGCGACATCAAGCTGCTCGAACCGGGCCTCGACTGGCTGCGCGCGCAGACGGGCAAGCCGGTGTTCGGCGTACTGCCGTACCTGCACGGATTGACGCTCGATGCGGAGGACATGCTGCCGTCGCAGGCGCGCAGCGCCGCCGCGCGGGCCGATGCCGGTGTGCTGCGGGTAGTGGTGCCGGCGCTGCCGCGGATCAGCAACCATACCGATTTCGATCCGCTGCGCGCGCATCCGCAGGTCGAGTTCACGTACTGGAAGAGCGGCCCGGTGCCCGATGCCGACCTGCTGATCCTGCCGGGCTCGAAAAGCGTGCAGCGCGATCTCGCGTGGTTGCGCGACACGGGCTGGGACGCGCTGATTCGCCGGCACCTGCGCTATGGCGGGAAGGTGATCGGCATCTGCGGCGGCATGCAGATGCTCGGCCGCACGCTGGATGATCCGCTCGGCCTCGAGGGCCCGCCCGGCAGCGTGCCGGGCCTCGGGCTGCTCGATTTCGACACGACGCTGCAGCCCGACAAGACGCTGAAGAACGTGACCGGACATCTCGCGCTGCCGGGCGCGGCCGCCGTGCACGGCTACGAGATCCACATGGGCGACACGCGCGGCCCCGCGCTCGCGGCGCCCGCGCTCGAGCTGGCGGCGGCCGACGCCCCGGGCGGCGTGCGTTCGGACGGCGCACGGTCGGCCGACGGGCAGATCCTCGCGACCTACGTGCACGGGCTGTTCGACGCGCCCGACGCGTGTGCGGCACTCCTCGCGTGGGCGGGGCTCGACCGCGCGGAGCGCATCGACTATCCGGCGCTGCGCGAGGCGTCGCTGGAGCGGCTGGCCGATTCCTTTGCCGAGCATCTCGATCTGCGCGCACTGTACGCCGAGTTCCGCTGACGCAGGGCCTGCCCGGCCTGGCATTTTGCGACGAATCGCGTACAACTCAGATGGGCGGCGGTCCGCCCGAAGGAGCGCGACGATGAAGGCTCGATGGTGGTTCAGCGTGCTGCTCGCGGCGCTGCTGGGTGCGTCGGCGGTTGCGCACGCGTGTGACTCGTACACACCGGGCGGCGGCCCGGCCGGTTCGGGTGACGCTGCGTCAGGCAAAAGCGGCGGCTGAGGTTCGCGGCCAATGCGGGCAGCGGGGGCATGATCGGTCATGCCCCTTTTTTTCGACCTGATTCGTTCCTGTGGAGAATCAGTTAAAGCCGGCGTGCGTGTTTATTGGCCGAATCGATTCGAATAGAGTGCGATCCATTCTCATCCACTCATGAAGGAATTCGCCATGAATCCCAATCGCCTCAACGATCTCGGCGCGGCGCTGTTGCGCGTCGCACTCGGCGTGCTGTACCTCGCACACGTCGCGCAGAAGGTGTTCGTCTTCACGCTGCCCGGCACCGCGCAGTTCTTCGCGTCGATCGGCCTGCCGGGCTGGCTCGCGTATGTGACGACGTTCGTCGAGCTGATCGGCGGCCTTGCGCTGCTCGCGGGCTTTCGCGTGCGAGTCGCCGCGCTGGTGCTGCTGCCGTTCATGCTCGGTGCGGTGTCCGCGCATCTGCCCAACGGCTGGAGCTTCGCGTCGCCGAACGGTGGCTGGGAATACCCGGCTTTCTGGGCCGTCACGCTGGCCGTGCAGGCGCTGCTGGGCGGCGGCGCATTCGCGCTCGGCGCACCGCGCGCCGCGACGCGCCCCGCATAAAAGGGACGGCCATCGGCGTAACCCGTTCCGGTGACCCCCCGTTTGCCGATATCATCGCTCCCTGTATCCGCAATCGAGCGGCGCCAGCCAGACGGCCGGCGCCGCGTGGCTTTCTCGGGGGAATTCATGACGGTCATCGTGGTGGCGAATCCGAAGGGCGGCGTGGGGAAGAGCACGTTGTCCACCAATCTTGCCGGCTATTTCGCGGCGCAGGGCGCATGGGTGGCGCTCGCCGATCTGGACCGGCAGCAGTCCGCGCACGCGTGGCTCGACCTGCGGCCGGCCGGGCTGCCGGCGATCGAGGCGTGGGAGCTCGATCCGGACGCGCCGTCGAAGCCGCCGCGCGGCCTCGAATATGCGGTGATCGATACGCCGGCCGGGCTGCACGGCAACCGGCTCAACGTCGCGCTCCAGCTTGCCGACAAGGTGATCGTGCCGTTGCAGCCGTCGATGTTCGATATTCTCGCGACCCAGCAGTTTCTCGAGCGCCTGGCCAGCGAGAAGGCCGTGCGCAAGGGCAGCGTCGAGGTCGGGATCGTCGGGATGCGAGTCGACGCGCGCACGCGCTCGTCCGACCAGCTGCACCGTTTCGTCGAAGGGCTCGGCCTGCCGGTGCTCGGCTACGTGCGCGACACGCAGAATTACGTGCAGATCGCCGCGCACGGCCTGACGCTGTGGGACGTCGCGAAAAGCCGCGTCGAGAAGGATCTCGAACAGTGGCGGCCGATCGTCGAATGGGCCGAGCGTCGCGCGCCGAAGGCGGAGAAGGTCGCGAAGGCGTCTTGATCGCTGATGGCCGGACACCCGGCGATGCGGTTACGCCAGGGTGAATGAAGAAGGGCCTGATCCGGCATCGTGCCGGAGCAGGCCCTTCTTGCATATGCGGGCGCGGCGCCGGCCGTCACGGCGCACGAGCACGCCGACGCACCGGCCCGGCGCATCGCGACACGCCGGATGCCGCGTGGATCAGGTCCAGCTCTGCGTCGGCACGTGATCGCGGTGGCCCTTGATCTTGTTGCCTTCGTCGATGAACACGAGCTTCGGCTTCCAGCCGGCCTGCAGTTCGGCTTCGTCGACCATCGCGAACGCCGCGATGATCACCAGATCGCCCAGTTGAGCGCGGCGCGCGGCCGAGCCGTTCAGCGAAATCATCCCGCTGCCGCGCTCGCCCTTGATCGCATACGTCGAGAAGCGCTCGCCGTTGTTGATGTTCCAGATGTCGATCCGTTCGTTCTCGATGAGGCCCGCCGCTTCGAGCAGGTCTTCGTCGATCGCGCACGAGCCTTCGTAATGCAGCTCGCAGTGCGTGACGGCCGCGCGGTGGATCTTCGATTTGAGCATGTGGCGCTGCATGGTATCTCCGTGATGCGTGAGAGGCGAGGGCGGGCGGCCCGTCAGATTTCCAGGTTGTCGATCAGGCGCGTCGCGCCGAGCTTGGCGGCCGCGAGCACGACGAGCGGCTCGCCGGCTTCGAGCTCGGCGGCGCTCGGCGCGATCAGGTTCGCGCGGCGGCGGATCGCGATGTAGTCGGGCACCCAGCCGCGCTCGGCCAGGTGCGCGTGCGCGTGCTGCTCGAGCTTGCCGAGATCGCGTTCGCCGCCGAGCACGCTGTCGCGCACGCGCTGCAGCGTCCTCGCGAGTTCGGGGGCTTCCTTGCGCTCGTCCGCCGTCAGATAACGGTTGCGCGACGACAGCGCGAGGCCGTCCTCGTCGCGCACGGTTTCGGCCGCGATGATCTCCACCGGCAGCGCGAGCTGCTGGCACATCCGGCGCACGATCATCAGCTGCTGGTAATCCTTCTTGCCGAACACGGCGACGCGCGGCTGCACGCAGGACATCAGCTTCGTGACGACCGTGCACACGCCGGCGAAGAAGCCGGGGCGGAACTCGCCTTCGAGAATCCCGCCGAGGTCGTCCGGCGGCAGCACGCGGTACTCCTGCGGCTCGGGGTACATGTCGCGCTCGGTCGGCGCGAACAGCACGTAGACGTTTTCCTTCTGCAGCTTCTCGATGTCGTCCTGCAGCGTGCGCGGATATTTGTCGAAATCCTCGTTCGGGCCGAACTGCAGCCGGTTGACGAAGATGCTCGCCACGACCGGGTCGCCGTGCTGGCGCGCGAGGCGCATCAACGACAGGTGACCTTCGTGCAGGTTGCCCATCGTCGGCACGAACGCCGTGCGGTTCTGTCCGCGCAACTGGTCGCGCAGTTCCTGGATCGAGCTGATGACTTTCATGATCGGGTAGCGGGTTCCTCGCGCGAGGCGCGCGTTGGCGCCGCAACAGCGGCGTCGGGGTCGAAGCGGAGAACGCCGGCGCGCGGGCGGCGCATCGGGCGTCGGCGGATTGTAGAGGATTTGGCCGCCGGGCGCATTGAAAAAAGTACGATCGTTCACTTTTTATGCGGGCGCGCCGCGAGCGGGCCGCGCTGGCGCGGCCGGCGGCGGGATGCGATGTCTTTCGGTGTGCGGGGTGGCGGGCGCGGTGGCGCGGGTTACGCCGGCAGGTAGGCGAGGCGCACGTAGATCGGCGCGAACGGTTCGGCCTGCGTGATCTCGACGAGCGATTCGCGCGCGAGTTCGAGCATCGCGATGAAGTTCACGACGACGACCGGCACGCCGCGCGACGTGTCGAACAGGTCGGCGAACTCCATGAAGCGTGCGTTCTGCAGCCGGCGCAGGATCAGGCTCATGTGCTCGCGCACCGACAGCTCCTCGCGGGAGATCTTGTGATGCTGGACGAGCTTCGCGCGCTTGAGCACGTCGGCCCATGCGGCGCGCAGGTCGTCCGAATTGACGTCCGGGAAGCGCGGCGTGATGCTCTGCTCGATGTAGACCTCGGCGCGCAGGAAGTCGCGGCCGAGCTGCGGCAGCTGGTCGAGGCGTTGCGCGGCGAGCTTCATCTGCTCGTATTCGAGCAGGCGGCGCACGAGTTCCGCGCGCGGATCCTCGGCTTCCTCGCCGGTATCGGCCTTCTTGACCGGCAGCAGCATGCGCGACTTGATCTCGATCAGCATCGCGGCCATCAGCAGGTATTCGGCCGCCAGCTCGAGGTTCGACGTGCGGATCTGGTCGACATAGCCGAGATATTGCGCGGTGACCTGCGCCATCGGGATGTCGAGCACGTTGAAGTTCTGCTTGCGGATCAGGTACAGCAGCAGGTCGAGCGGGCCTTCGAACGTCTCGAGAAACACCTCGAGCGCATCGGGCGGGATGTAGAGATCCTGCGGCAGCTTGAAGAGCGGCTCGCCGTACAGGCGTGCGAACGCCGCGACACCGTCGACGGTGTCGGGCGTCGAATCGGCGCCCGCGGGCGCGGCGATCGCGTCGTCCTGCCGGGCGGCGCTGGCCTCGTCGGCGGCGCTCACGTCGTCAGAAGTTCTGGTAGTAGACGTACGGCGTTTGCTTCACGCGCGATTCCTGCTGCTCGGCGCGCTCGTCGAGGTCGATCGGCTGCTTGTCCCACAGCAGCGAACGGCCCTTGCGCTGCTCTTCTTCGAGCGTCGGCTTCTGTTGCTTGAGCTGGTTCAGGAATTGCGTGACGTCGGACTGGTACGGCATGGCTTTGCTTTCCGTTTCGGGCGGCGCACGATGCGCCGGGTTCGCGATGGCGGGATTTTACCGCATCGCGGGGAACAGCCGGCGGCAATCGCGCGTCGAATCCGCTGGCCGGCACCCGCGGCGCGACCGGCCGGGCCGCGCGCGCCTCGTTGCGTCCAGGCATCAAAGCGGCACCCGTGCGGGCAGGGCCGCCGCCCTGTGGTCAAATACGGGGTTTTCCACACAATCACGACAACCGAGGGCGAGGTCATAGTTGGCGGGTCAGGTGAACCAGCAGGCACATACGGCGCACGAAGCGAGCCCGCGCGGGCCGCGCCCCCCCGCTCGGCGCGCGCGGCGCGGCGCCGCCGCGGCGGCCCGGGCAGCCCTCGCGGGTTGCCTCGCCGCGTTCGTCGCGCTGCCGGCCTACGCGAAGTACGACGTCGAGATCGACGCGCCGCGCGCGATCCGCAAGCTTCTCAACGCCCATCTCGACATCGCGCGTTTCGCGAAGCGCGACGACATCAGCGACGACCAGTTCGACTTCCTCGTGACCGCCACCCTGCAGCAGGTGCGCGACTTGACCGCGACGGCCGGCTATTTCTCGCCGGTCGTGCGCACCGACGTGCGCACGCGCGACGGCAAACGCGACGTGCGCGTCGCCGTCGATCCGGGGCCGCAGACCGTCGTGTCGACGGTCGACCTGGCGTTCAAGGGCCCGGTCGGCACCGAGGATCCGAAGCAGGAGGCCGCGACCCGCTTCGCGTTCTCGCTGAAGCCGGGCGATCCTTTTACGCAGTCCGACTGGGACGGCGCGAAGAGCGCGGCGCTCAGGCAGCTGCAGTCGCGCCGCTACCTGGGCGCGAAGATCGCGTCGTCGGAGGCGCGCATCGATCCGCGCACGCAACGCGCGACGCTGGCCGTCACGTTCGACAGCGGCCCGACATTCACGATCGGCAAGGTCGACGTCGACGGCGTGCGCCGCTACCCGGAACGGATCGTCACGAACGTCAATCCGCTGTCCGAAGGCGAGATCTACGACGTGCAGCGGATCACCGAGCTGCAGCGGCAGCTGCAGAACACGCCGTACTACGCGAGCGTCGCGATCGACGTCGGCGACGATACGGCCAAGCCCGAGCGCACGCCCGTGCACGTGAAGGTCAGCGAGTTTCCGTACAACAGCATTCGCGGCGGCGTCGGCTATGCGACCGACACGGGCCCGCACGTGCAGGGCTCCTACACGTATCTCGACACGTTCGGCGCCGCGTGGCCGCTCACTGTCTCGGGCCGGCTCGACCAGATCCAGCAGTACGGCCAGGTCCAGCTGTCGATGCCGCCCGGCGAGAAAGGGTGGACCAACAGCGTGCTCGCGTCGTACACGAACACCAACGTGTCGGACACGCGCATCTACAGTGCGCGGGTCGGCGCGCAGCGCACGCGCACCGGTCAGTTCATCGACTACGCATACTCGCTGATGTTCTACCAGGACCGGCTCGACCAGAACGGCGCGGGCCCGACCACGAGCCGCGCGCTGGTGCCGCAGTGGGCATGGACGCGCCGCAACGTCGACGATCCGCTGTTCCCGCGCTCTGGCAACCTGATCCATGCCGAGGCCGGCTTCGCGATCAAGGGCGTGCTGACCGATCAGACCTTCATCCGCGGTTACGCGCGCGGCCAGCAGTACCTGCCGGTCGGCAAGCGCGACCTGTTCGTGTTCCGCGCGGAGCTCGGCGGCGTGTTCACGAGCGGAAGCTCGAACGGCGTGCCGGCGTCGCTGCTGTTCCGCGCGGGCGGCTCGAACTCGGTGCGCGGCTACGGCTACCAGAGCATCGGCAACAGCGTCGACGGCTCCGTGCTGCCGACCAAGTACCTGGTGACGGGCACCGCCGAATACCAGCACTGGTTCAACCGCGACTGGGGCGCCGCGACCTTCTTCGACATCGGCACCGCGACCGATGCGTGGGGCGAGCGCGTGTTTTATCCGGGTGTCGGCATCGGCGCGCGCTGGCGCAGCCCCGTCGGCCCGATCAACGTCGACGTCGCGTACGGACTGCGCAACCATAGCGTGCGCCCGTACCTGACGCTCGGCATCGCTTTCTGAACGTGTTGCACCCGCCACGACGAACCGCATGACGAAGGATCCGAACGACACGCCGCCGCCTCACGACCCGGACGCGCCCGAGCGCGCGCCCGACGCGCCGCCGCCCGCGCCGCGCCGCCCGCGTGCGGGCCGGATCGTCGCGTGGACGCTCGTGACGATCGTGCTGCTCGCCGTGCTTGCAGCCGGGCTCGTACTGGCCGCGGCGACGACCGAGCGCGGCACGCGGCTGGCGTGGCAGACCGCCGTGCGTGTGCTGGGCGGCCGGCTGGCCGGCACGCTGGACGGCGGCGCGCTGGCGACGGGCGTGCGGCTGCGCGGCTTCGCGTGGACGAGCCCCGGCGGCGCCGCCACCGAAGTGCGGATCGACCGGCTCGACGGCCGCTGGGCGCTGACCCGCGCGCCGTGGCGGCTGACCGTCGACTACCTTCGCGCGGGCACGGTCGACGTGCGGATCGCGCCGGGTCCGTCGACGCCGTCCACGACGCCGCAGGACCTGAGCCTGCCGCTGCAGTTGCGGATCGACGACCTGCGCGTCGATCACCTGGCGATTCACGAAGGCGGCTCGACGACGCAGCTCGACCATCTCGCGCTGAGCGGTCGCAGCGACGGCCGTCACCATGAGCTTGCCCTCGACGGCGTCGACACGCCGTACGGCGCGCTGACCGCGCGCGCGAAGCTCGATGGCGTGAAGCCGTTCGCGCTGACGGGCACCGCGACCTACGCGGGCAAGCTCGCCGACGAACCGGTGAATGCGAGCGCGAACGTATCGGGCTCGCTCGAAGCGCTCGTCGCCGACGTCACCGCGAGCGGGATGAAGCTGAACGGGCGCGCGCACGTCGAGGCCGCGCCGTTCGGTGCGGTGCCGCTCACCCGCGCGTCGCTTGCGTTCGATCACGTGAACCCGCAGGCGATCTCGCCCGGCGCGCCGGCCGCCGAGCTCGCGGTGCGCGCGGAGCTGGCGCCCGTGACCGCGCCGGCCAAAGGATTCGCGGTGACCGGCCCGGTGTCGATCGTCAATGCGAAGCCCGGCACGCTCGGCGAGCATCTGCTGCCCGTCGTCGACGCACATGCGACCGTCAATCTCGACGCACACGCGCAGCGGATCGACGGCCTCGCGCTGAAGCTGATCCGCGACGGCAACGTGACCGGCGGCGGCACGCTGACCGGCGGCAAGGGCCGCTTCGACCTGAAGGTCGCGAACCTCGATCTCAACGCGTTCGTCGCCGAGTTGCGGCCGATGCGCCTCGGCGGCCCGCTCGGCGTGACGCTCGCCGGCGATGCGACGACCGTCGACTTCGATCTGAACGATCCGAAGCTGGCGCTCGGCGCGCGCGCGAAGGTCGCGCTGACGCAGCAGCAGACGGTGCTGACCGATGCGCGCGTGACGGCTGGCAAGGGCCGGATCGACCTGACCGGCGTGTTCCGCCACGACGCGCATTCGAGCTACGACGCGAAGGCGACGCTGACCGCGTTCGATCCGCTGCTGCTGGCCGCGACGAGCGCGCCGGGCGCGGGCGGCGGCAAGCCGGCCGCCAAAACGGCGAAGGCAACGGCGAAGGCGCCGGCCCGGCGCGGCGAAACGCGCGTATCGGGTACGTTGACGGCCTCCGGTGCGTTCGCGCCGCAAATGTCGACGAAGGCGACCTTCAAGCTCGGCGACAGCCTCTACGACGGCGTGCCGCTGACCGGCGCCGGCGTCGTGCAGCTCGTCGGCGCGCGGATCCTGCCGAGCAACGCGAACCTGTCGATCGCGGGCAACCATGTCGACCTGCGCGGCAGTTTCGGCGCGCCGGGCGACCGGCTGCGCTTCGTCGTCGACGCGCCCGAGCTCGATCGACTCGGCTTCGGCGTGCAGGGGCTCGTGCAGGCGCAGGGCGAGCTGACCGGCAGCTTCGCGCATCCGAACGTGACGGGCACCTACAAGGCCCAGCACGTCGTGGTCGGCTCGAACCGGATCGGTGCCGCGCAGGGGCGCGCCGACATCCGCGACGGCGCGCACGGCGCGCTCGTATTCACGACCGACGCGACCGACATCGCGCTCGGCTCGCTGCAATTGAAATCGCTGCGCGCGAACCTCGACGGCACGCGCGCGAAGCACACGCTCGACGCGTCGGCGCTCGGAGCGGCCGACGGCCGCGTGATCGACCTGACGCTCGCGGCGAACGGTGGCGTGATCGAGAACCGCGACGGGATGCGCTGGGACGGTACCGTCACGCGCCTCGCGAACCGCGGCACGCCGGCGGTGGCGCTCCAGTCGCCGCTCGCCGTGTCGGCCGGCGCCGGCCGCGTGACGCTCGGCGCAACGCGGCTCACGCTCGAGGGCGCGGAGATCGACCTGAGGTCGTTCGTGTTCGATCACGGCCAGATGCGCTCGGCAGGCGCCGTGCGCGGCGCGTCGGTTGCGCGCTTCCTCGAGATCCGCCAGGAGCTGACGGGCCAGCGGCCGCCGGTGCGCACCGACGTCGTGCTCGATGCCGACTGGGATTTCTCGCTCGGCGCGAACGCGACGGGTTACGTGCAGGTGAAGCGGCGCGGCGGCGACGTGACGATCGAGACCGGCCGCGGCATCGCGTCGCTTGGCCTGACCGACCTGTCGGCACGCGCGAGCTTTGTGCCCGGCAACCGGCTCAACGTGGTGGCGCTCGCGAAGGCGAACCGGGTCGGCACGCTCGATGCGAACGTCACCGTGCCGTTCGCGCTGCGCGACGGCGTGTTCGGCGTCGTCGACGAAGGCCCGCTCGCCGGCCGCATCGACGCCGACATCCCGTCGCTGAAGGCGACCGGCAACCTGTTCGGGCCAAGCTACCTGCTCGGCGGGCGCGCGGCGCTGAAGCTCACGATCGCGGGCACGCCGGTGAAGCCGAACGTGTCGGGGATGCTGACGGGAGATGACCTGTCCGCGACGCTCGTCGACCAGGGCGTGCAGCTGAAGGACGGCATCGTGCGCGTGAAGCTCGCGGAGAACCTCGTCGAATTCCAGCAGGTCGAGTTCCACGGCGGCGACGGCACGTTGCGCGCGATCGGCCGCGTGCGTCTCGACGGCGAGGCGCCGGACCTGACCGCGAGCATCGTCGCGGACAAGCTCGAACTGTTCGCGGCGCCCGATCGCAAGCTGTCGCTGTCGGGCAAGGCGACCGTCGCGAACGACGGGCCGCGCGGCGCGCTGTCGATCGACGGCAAGTTCGTCGTGGATCGTGCGTTGTTCGACCTGCCGGAGGACGCGGCGCCGCACTTGTCCGACGACGTCGTCGTGGTGCGCCCGGACGGGACGGTGCGCGGCGAGACGCCCACCGGCACGGCGGTCGCGAAGCCGCAGAAGGTCGACAACAAGCCGGCACCGTCGCTCGCGCCGCGCGCGAACATCGACATCGGCCTCGGCAACAACTTCCGCTTCAAGGGGCACGGCGCGGATCTCGGGCTGCGCGGCACGATCACCGTGATGAGCGCGCCGGGCGTGCCGCTGCGCGCGGTCGGCAACGTGCGCGTGACCGAAGGGTCCACGTATACGTCGTTCGGCCGCAAGCTCGCGGTCGAGAACGGCTTCTTCACGTTCAACGGCCCCGTGTCGAATCCGGGCGTGAACATTCTCGCGATGCGGCGCAACCAGGAGGTCGAGGCCGGCGTGCAGGTCACCGGCACGATCCAGGCGCTGACGGTCAAGCTGGTGTCGGAGCCGAACGTCACCGACAACGAAAAACTGTCGTGGCTGCTGTTCGGGCACGGCACCGACCAGGGCAACAACGTCGGCCAGCAGGGCACGATGACGGCGGCGCTCGCGCTGCTGGGCAGCGTGACCGGCAAGCGTGTCGCGCAGACCTTCGGGCTCGACGAATTCTCGATCGGCCGCAGCGATGTCGGGCTGACCGATCCGCAGGTCATCCAGGTGTCGAAGGCGATCAACGAACGCTTTGTGCTCGGCTTCGAGCAGGGCCTGCAGTCGGCGAGCAACGCGTTCAAGGCGACGATCAACCTGACGCGCTTCTGGTCGGTGTCCGCATACGGCGGCACGTTCCAGGGCGTCGACCTGAACTACACGCGGCGCTTCGATCGCTGGTTCAGCCAGCGGTGACGATGCCGCACGCCGGCACGCGCCGGGTTCGTTGTCGTCGCTCCGATCGCTTTCCGTCGGCCCGGTTGCGGGCATAAAAAAAGCCCCGCACGCGATCGGTGCGGGGCTTTCTCGTGCAAGCGGCCGTGCGTGCGGCTTACTTCACGCGCATGCCTGGCTTCGCGCCGCTGTGCGGCTCGAGGATGTAGAGGCCCGGCTCGGCCTTCTCGTCGGCAGCCGACGCGGCGAGCACCATCCCTTCGGACAGCCCGAACTTCATCTTGCGCGGCGCGAGGTTCGCGACCATCACCGTCAGCTTGCCGACGAGCTGCTCGGGCTGGTACGCCGACTTGATGCCGGAGAACACGTTGCGGGTCTTTTCCTCGCCGATGTCGAGCGTGAGCTGCAGCAGCTTGTCCGAGCCTTCGACGGCCTGGCACGCGACGATCTTCGCGATGCGCAGGTCGACCTTCGCGAAATCGTCGATCGAGATCGGACCGTCGTCGGCTGCGTTCGCAGCGGCCGGCTTTGCGTTCGCCTTGGCGTTCTTGCCTGCCTTCGCGGCGTTGGCGGTGGCCGTGCCCGCGGCAGCAGCGCCGGCAGCGTCGGCCTGCAGCGAATCGCGGTTCGCGGCGAGCAGCGCGTCGATCTGCTTCGGATCGACCCGCGTCATCAGGTGCTGGTACGCCTTGATCGGCTGCGCGGACGACAGCGGCTTCGCGGCATCGGCCCACGTGAGCGGCGCGATCCCGAAGAAGGCCTCGACGGCTTCGGCCACGCGCGGCATCACCGGCTTCAGCGCGAGCGACAGCAGGCGGAACGCCTCGAGGCTCACGCTGCAGGTTTCGTGCAGCGCGACCGCGTTGGCCGGATCCTTCGCGAGTTCCCACGGCTTCGCGCCGTCGACGTACGCGTTCACTTCGTCGGCGAGTTCCATCGTCTGGCGCAGCGCGCGGCTGTATTCACGCGCCTCGTAGTGCGACGCGATCGCGGGAATCGCACCGCGCAGCTTCGCGACGAGCGGATGATTCATCGCGCTGTCCTGCACGCGGCCGTCGAAGCGCTTGAGCAGGAAGCCGGCTGCGCGGCTCGCGATGTTCACGTACTTGCCGACGAGATCGCTGTTCACGCGCGCCTGGAAGTCGTCGAGGTTCAGGTCGATGTCTTCCATCGTCGCGTTCAGCTTCGCGGCGAAGTAGTAGCGCAGCCACTCCGGGTTCAGGCCGGTGTCGATGTAGCTCTGCGCGGTGATGAACGTGCCGCGCGACTTCGACATCTTCGCGCCGTCGACCGTCAGGAAGCCGTGCGCGAACACGTTGGTCGGCGTGCGATGGCCCGAGAATTCGAGCATCGCCGGCCAGAACAGCGTATGGAAATACAGGATGTCCTTGCCGATGAAGTGGTACTGCTCGGCGCTCGAGCCCGACCGGATCCACGCGTCGAAGTCGATGCCCTTGCGGTCGCACAGGTTCTTGAAGCTCGCGTAATAGCCGACCGGCGCGTCCAGCCACACGTAGAAGTACTTGCCGGGGGCGCCCGGGATCTCGAAGCCGAAGTACGGCGCGTCGCGCGAGATGTCCCAGTCGGCGAGCTTCGCCTCGCCGGCGTCGCCGAGCCATTCGCGCATCTTGTTGGTGGCTTCGGGCTGGGCGAGGCCGCTGACCCATTCGCGCAGGAACGATTCGCAGCGCGGGTCCGACAGACGGAAGAAGTAGTGCGTCGACGTCTTGCGCACCGGCGTCGCACCAGACACGACCGAGTACGGGTTCAGCAGTTCGGTCGGCAGGTAGGTCGAACCGCACACTTCGCAGTTGTCGCCGTATTGGTCCTTCGCGTGGCACTTCGGGCATTCGCCCTTAATGAAGCGGTCCGGCAGGAACATTTCCTTGACCGGGTCGTACGCCTGCTCGATCTCGCGCTCGGCGATCAGATCGTTGTCCTTCAGCGCGAGGTAGATCTTCTCGCTCAGCACGCGGTTTTCGTCCGAGTCGGTCGAGTAGAAGTTGTCGAACGACACGCCGAAGCTGTCGAAATCGCGCTTGTGCTCGGTCCACACGCGCTCGATCAGCTGCTTCGGCGTGAGGCCTTCCTTTTCCGCGCGCAGCATGACCGGCGTGCCGTGCGTGTCGTCGGCGCCGATGTAGTAGACCTCATGGCCGTGCATTCGCAGCGTCCGCACCCAGATGTCTGTCTGGATGTACTCGACCAGATGGCCGATATGGATCTGGCCGTTGGCGTAGGGCAGTGCGGACGTAACGAGGATCTGGCGGCGGCCTTGCGGCGCCGCGGCCTGCACGGAAGTGAGGTCGGTTGCGGACATAGGGTCTGTAGAAGAACGGCTGAAACGACGGAAACTGCGATTCTAGCAGGGGCGCGGGCAGGTCAGCCGGCGCGGGCGCCGTGGAGCGGGCGCCGGAAGGAGCGGGCCGCCGTGGCGGCGTGCCCGGCGGCGCGATGCTGCAACGCAGCATACAAATTCCGGGCAAAAAAAACCGGGGCGGATACGGCCCCGGAGCAACAACGACAAGAGGAGAATGGTGACGCGCCGGCTGCGCCAGCCGCGTACCGTAAAGACAGACCGCGGGCCGCGACAGAAGTTCGAAATTTTTTTCGATTTGTTACGGGCCCCGCTGGAAGCCTTGTGCGACGGGGGCGTGCGCCCCCGTTTGCTCCTCTCGCGGCGGTGCTTACTGCTGCGCTGCGCGCAGGTAGATCTCGACGCGGCGGTTTTGCGCGCGGCCGGCTTCGGTCGCGTTGTCCGCGATCGGGTTCGACGGGCCCATGCCTTGTGCCGACAGGCGGCCGCCGGCGACGCCGCGCTGCACCAGCGCGTTCACGACGCTCTGCGCACGGTTCTGCGACAGCGTCTGGTTCAGCTGTGCCGAGCCCGTGCTGTCCGTGTAGCCGATGATCGATGCGGTCACTTGCGGGTTCTGGTTCAGCGTCGTCGCCAGGTCGTTCAGCAGCGGCGTGAACGCCGGCGTGATCGCGTACTGGTTCGTCGCGAACGTCACCGAGCTCGGCACGTTCAGTTTCAGCGAGCCGTCCGGCTGCTCGGTCACTTGCGTGCCCGTCTTGGCTGCCGACGGCGCGAGCTTGTTCTTGATCGCTTGCCAGTTGTAACCCGTCACGCCGCCGACCAGTGCGCCGACGCCCGCGCCGATCGCCGCGCCCTTGCCGCCACCGGCCAGCGCGCCGATGCCCGCGCCCAGCGCCGCACCCGTGCCGGTGCCCACGGCCGTATTGTTGCCTTGCTGCGTGGCGCAGCCTGCCAGCAGCGCGCCGGCGAGTGCGAAGACGGACAGGCGAGTCGCGATTTTCATGTTCATCTTGGATTCCTCTCTTGGTTGAACGAGTCGACAACGACGACAAACAACAGTTACGGCTCCCTGCACGGACACCCGAAAAAGGAAGGGCAAGCCCGTGCCCGCGGCAGCCGCCGAGGCGGCCGCATGCCCTGTTCGTCAGCGGGGCTGTTCCGGACAGGGCAACGCATCAGCCTCTACAATATAGGCGGTTGGCGGCCGATTTGGCCCCATAGCATGCCGCACGCGAAGATTGCTCCGACGCGCGCGTTCGCGCAATGGCGTGCAACAGATTCTTTCACTTTTCCCGATTTTCGCAGCGTTATTTGATATTTCTTGACGTTTGCGCGAGAGAAAAACGATTTCACGGAGTTTCGATGAGCATTGATCGGGCACACGTCGACGCCGCGCTGGCGGCAGTCGTCGATCCCAATACCGGCCGTCCGTACGCGGCGAACAAGGGCGTGCGCAACGTCGCGATCGACGGCGACGCCGTGGCGGTCGACGTGGTGCTCGGCTATCCCGCGCGCAGCCAGCACGACGACGTGCGCGCGCGCATCGCCGATGCGCTGAAGGCCGTGCCGGGCGTGCGCGACGCGCGCGTCGCCGTGTCGCAGGAGATCGTCGCGCACACGGTCCAGCGCGGCGTGAAGCTGCTGCCGAACGTGAAGAACATCGTCGCGGTCGCATCGGGCAAGGGCGGCGTCGGCAAGAGCACGACGGCCGTGAACCTCGCGCTCGCGCTCGCCGCCGAAGGCGCGTCGGTCGGCATTCTCGATGCCGACATCTACGGGCCGTCGCTGCCGACCATGCTCGGCATCCACGGCCAGCGCCCCGAGTCGCCGGACAACCAGTCGATGAATCCGCTGGTCGGTCATGGACTGCAGGCGAACTCGATCGGTTTCCTGATCGAGGAAGACAACCCGATGGTATGGCGCGGCCCGATGGCGACGTCGGCGCTCGAGCAGCTGCTGCGGCAGACCAACTGGCGCGAGCTCGACTATCTGATCGTCGACATGCCGCCGGGCACCGGCGACATCCAGCTCACGCTCGCGCAGCGCGTGCCGGTGACGGGCGCCGTGATCGTGACGACGCCGCAGGACATCGCGCTGCTCGATGCGAAGAAGGGCCTGAAGATGTTCGAGAAGGTCGGGATTCCGATCCTCGGGATCGTCGAGAACATGAGCATCCACATCTGCTCGAACTGCGGCCACGAAGAGCACATCTTCGGCGCGGGCGGCGCCGAGCGGATGGCGCAGGATTACGGCGTGACCGTGCTCGGCAGCCTGCCGCTCGACATCGCGATCCGCGAGCGCGCCGACAGCGGCACGCCGACGGTCGTGGCCGAACCGGATGGCGCGCTGGCGCGGCGCTACCGCGACATCGCGCGCGGGGTCGCGCTGGCGATCGCCGAGCGCGCGCGCGACATGACGTCGAAGTTCCCGTCGATCGTTGTTCAAAATACGTAAAACCCTTGCGGGGCGGGGCCTCACGCTGTTTACGGCGTCGCGAGGCGCGGTATCATGGCGACTTTTCCCGGGTCCCTTTACCCGCCCGGCACGGCAGCCGTCTCGAACGGCCGCCAGCCGGCATGAGGATCGAATGAACCAACGACATCACGGCGTGCATGCCGGCCGCGCGCGGCGCGCGCTGCTGGCCGCCGCCGCGCTGGGCCTGCTGGCCGGCTGTGCCTCTTTTTCCTCGTCGCACGAGAAGCGCGCCGACGCGCAATTGCAGCCGACCGTCGGCTCGCAGGCGCGCGGCGCGGTCACGTTCGTCGAGCGTCCCGACGGCGTGCAGGTCACCTACAACCTCGTCGGGCTGCCGCCGAACAGCGATCACGCACTGCAGGTGCACGAGCGCGGCGACTGCAACGCGGGCGACGGCTCGAGCGCCGGCCAGGTGTTCGCGCCGGCAGCCGACCGGTTGCGCGCGGGCGCGCGCGTCGCCGGCGATCTCGGCAACATCCATGCTGACGCGAATGGCGTCGCGGCCGGTTTCATCGTCGCGCCCGATCTGGCCCTCGACGGCGTGCGCTCCGCGCTGAATCGCGCGGCACTGGTGCACCGCGACCCGAGCGACCCGGCGTTTCCGCAGCATGGAGCGGGCCCCGCGCTGGCCTGCGGCGTGATCCGGTGACGGCCGCCGCGTGCGCGAGCCGATGATCGCGTAAAATGTGCGCCTTTCCCGGCCGCCGCCTCGCGGGCGCGGCCCTCACCGACTGTCACGCAGCGTTTCCAGGCGCCCTGATATGAGCATCAAGTCCGACAAATGGATTCGGCGCATGGCCGAAGAACACAAGATGATCGAGCCGTTCGTGCCCGATCAGGTTCGCGCGTCCGAGGACGGTCGCAGGATCGTCAGCTACGGCACGTCGAGCTACGGCTACGACATCCGCTGCGCGGACGAATTCAAGATCTTCACGAACATCAACTCGACGATCGTCGATCCGAAGAACTTCGACGAAGGTTCGTTTGTCGATTTCAAGGGTGACGTGTGCATCATCCCGCCGAACTCGTTCGCGCTGGCCCGCACCGTCGAATATTTCCGCATTCCGCGCACCGTGCTCACCGTCTGCCTCGGCAAGTCGACGTACGCGCGCTGCGGGATCATCGTCAACGTGACGCCGTTCGAACCCGAGTGGGAAGGCTACGTCACGCTGGAATTCTCGAATACCACGCCGCTGCCCGCGAAGATCTACGCGAACGAAGGTGTCGCGCAGGTGCTGTTCTTCGAAAGCGACGAAGTGTGCGACGTGTCGTACGCCGATCGCGGCGGCAAGTATCAGGGTCAGCGCGGTGTCACGCTGCCGAAAACCTGATCTGGTTGCATAACGTCTCACCAGTTTCCGGGTGACCGCTGCGCGTGACGCGCCGCGGTCGTTCTTTTTGGAGAATCGCCCATGAAGTTTCGTTTCCCCGTCGTCATCATCGACGAAGATTTCCGCTCCGAGAACATCTCGGGCTCCGGCATCCGGGCGTTGGCCGAAGCGATCGAGAAGGAGGGCGTCGAAGTCCTCGGCCTCACGAGCTACGGCGATCTGACGTCGTTCGCGCAGCAGTCGAGCCGCGCGTCGTGCTTCATCCTGTCGATCGACGACGACGAACTCATGCTCGGCGAAACGGGCCCGGACGGCGAGCTGCCCGAACTCGCGACCGCGATCATCGAGTTGCGCGCGTTCGTCGCCGAAGTGCGCCGCCGCAACGCGGACATCCCGATCTTCCTGTACGGCGAGACGCGCACTTCGCGCCACCTGCCGAACGACATCCTGCGCGAGCTGCACGGCTTCATCCACATGTTCGAGGACACGCCGGAGTTCGTCGCGCGCCACATCATCCGCGAGGCGAAGGTCTATCTCGACTCGCTCGCCCCGCCGTTCTTCAAGGAGCTGGTGAAGTACGCGGACGAAGGCTCGTACTCGTGGCACTGCCCGGGCCACTCGGGCGGCGTCGCGTTCCTGAAGAACCCGCTCGGCCAGATGTTCCACCAGTTCTTCGGCGAGAACATGCTGCGCGCGGACGTCTGCAACGCCGTCGACGAACTCGGCCAGCTGCTCGATCACACGGGCCCGGTCGCGGCGTCCGAGCGCAATGCGGCGCGCATCTTCAGCGCGGATCACCTGTTCTTCGTGACCAACGGCACGTCGACGTCGAACAAGATCGTCTGGCATGCGACGGTCGCACCCGGCGACATCGTGCTGGTCGACCGCAACTGCCACAAGTCGATCCTGCACGCGATCACGATGACGGGCGCGATTCCGGTGTTCCTCACGCCGACGCGCAACCACTTCGGCATCATCGGGCCGATCCCGCGCGACGAATTCAAGCCGGAGAACATCCGCAAGAAGATCGAGGCGAACCCGTTCGCACGCGAGGCGATGCGCGAGAACCCGGACCTGAAGCCGCGCATCCTGACGATCACGCAGAGCACGTACGACGGCGTGGTCTACAACGTCGAGATGATCAAGGACCTGCTCGGCGACCTGCTCGACACGCTGCACTTCGACGAAGCGTGGCTGCCGCACGCGACGTTCCACCCGTTCTACCGCGACATGCACGCGATCGGCGACGGCCGTCCGCGCACGGGCGCGCTCGTGTTCGCGACGCATTCGACGCACAAGCTGCTCGCGGGCATCTCGCAGGCGTCGCAGATCGTCGTGCAGGATTCGGAGAACCGCACGTTCGACAAGCATCGCTTCAACGAGGCGTACCTGATGCACACGTCGACGAGCCCGCAGTACGCGATCATCGCGTCGTGCGACGTCGCGGCCGCGATGATGGAGCCGCCGGGCGGCACCGCGCTCGTCGAGGAATCGATCGCCGAGGCGATCGACTTCCGTCGCGCGATGCGCAAGGTCGACGCCGAATACGGCGACGACTGGTTCTTCAGCGTGTGGGGGCCGGACGACCTGTCGGAAGAAGGCATCGGCTCGCGCGAGGACTGGATGCTCAAGCCGAATGACCACTGGCACGGCTTCGGCCCGCTGGCGGAAGGCTTCAACATGCTCGACCCGATCAAGGCGACGATCATCACGCCGGGGCTCGACGTCGACGGCGAGTTCGGCGAGACGGGCATTCCGGCCGCGATCGTCACGAAGTACCTGGCCGAGCACGGGATCATCGTCGAGAAGACCGGCCTGTATTCGTTCTTCATCATGTTCACGATCGGCATCACGAAGGGCCGCTGGAACTCGATGGTGACCGAGCTGCAGCAGTTCAAGGACGACTACGACAACAACCAGCCGCTGTGGCGCGTGCTGCCGGAATTCGTCGCGCAGCATCCGCGTTACGAGCGTGTCGGCCTGCGCGACCTCTGCACGCAGATCCACGACGTGTACCGTGCGAACGACATCGCGCGCCTGACGACGGAGATGTACCTGTCGGACATGGAGCCCGCGATGAAGCCGTCGGACGCGTTCGCGAAGCTCGCGCACCGCAAGATCGACCGCGTGCCGCTCGACGAACTCGAAGGCCGCGTGACGAGCATCCTGCTCACGCCGTACCCGCCGGGCATTCCGCTCTTGATCCCGGGCGAGCGCTTCAACAAGACGATCGTGAACTACCTGCGGTTCGCGCGCGACTTCAACGAGCGCTTCCCGGGCTTCCACACGGACATCCACGGTCTCGTCGCGGAAGAAGTGAACGGCCGCGTCGAGTACTTCGTCGACTGCGTGCGCGACTGATGGCGGCGCAGGGACGAATCCGGACGATGCGCGCGGCGCTGGCCGCGCTCGTCGTCTGGGCGAGCGGGTTCGCAGGGCTTGCGGGGCTGAACGTCGCGCATGCGGAGGTGGCGGCGGCCGACCCGATCGACGTTGCGATGCGGCAGTGTCTTGCGCGGCGCGACCGGTCGTCGACGGCCGGCCAGATCCAGTGCATGGGCGAAGCGCAGCAGCAGTGGCAGGCGGTGATGGACAGCGCGTACCAGCGCCTGTCGAACGACGCGCCGGCCGACGTGAAGCGCGGCTGGCAGGACAGCCAGCGCCACTGGGTCACGTGGCGCAAGGACGAGGTTCATCTGCTGAAGGCCGTATACGACACGACGCGCGGCACCGCGTATGCGATGTCGAGCGCCGACCTGCAGCTGCAGCCCGTGCGCGATCGCGCATTGGCGCTGCGCGCGGCGGCCGACCGCTATGCGCCGCCGCCCGCCGCCGTGCCGGTCGCGGCCACGAGCCGTGCGCAAGGCGACACCGCGGGCGGTGCGGGCAAGGCGCCGGGCACGGCCGCGGCAGCCACCGGCAAGCCGGCGAACGTGCCGCGCGATCCGGCGATACGCCGCGTGCGGCCGTGCGTGCAGGATGCCGCGTGCGAACACGCGCTGTTCGATTTGAATCGCTATTACCAGAAGCTGCGTCGCAAGATGCCCGCGCATTCGGCCGCGACGCTCGTGCGTGCGCAACGCGCGTGGGTGGCGTTCCGCGATGCGACGGCGCCGCTCGTCGGCGAGGACGGACGCGTCGACCTGATCGGCGCGCGCATCGCGACGATGAAGCGGCTGTCGGAGACGGCCGGCAACAACTGACGAGCGTCGCGACGCCGGTTACGCGGCGCGGTAACGGAAAACGGGCACCTGAGGGTGCCCGTTTCGCATGTGGCGTGCCGCGAGGTGCCTACGCCGGCTGCTGCGTGTCCATGCGTCCGAACCACGACGGCACGAGCGCGACCGCATCGTCGAGCGATGCGAGCACGTGCAGGCTCAGCGCGACGATCTCGGGCGTCGGCGCCTTCAGGTCGGGCACGGTGACGACCGATGCGCCCGCGCCGGCGGCCGATTGCGCGCCGAAGTCGCTGTCCTCGAACGCAACGCACGCGTGCGCCGGTACGCCGAGGCGTTCGGCCGCGAGCCGGTACACGGCCGGGTCGGGCTTGCCGCGCGCGACTTCGTCGCCGCCCGCGATCGCGCGGAAGAACGGCAGCACGCCGACCGCGTCGAGCCGCGCACGGATCACGTCGCGCGCGGACGACGATGCGACCGCGCACGGAATGCCGGCCTGCGCGAGCGTCTCGAGCAGCGCCAGCGCGCCGGATTTCAGCGGAAACTTCGGATGAGGTTCGGGCGCGGCCAGCTGCTCGCGCACGCGGGTGCGCACGGCGTCGAACGTGTCGGCGTCGCCGATGAGCCGCGCGAGAATCACCTGGCCCTCGGCGAACGAGCGGCCGACGATCTGCAGGTAGTCGATTTCGGTCAGCACGACGCCGTGCGCACTCGACACGTCGATCCACGTGTTCATGATGGTCCGCTCGGAATCGACGAGCAGGCCGTCCATGTCGAAGAGCGCGGCGGAGAAGGTCATCGGCGGTATCCGGGAAGCGGGAAAGGCGTCGGGCGGCACGACGGCCGCCCGAGGGAAGGACGGACGCGCCAGGCGCCCGTGCATGCCGGCAGGCTTACTTGCCGAGCGCGGCGCGAGCGGCCTTGACCGCCGCACGCACTTGGTCGGGCGCGGTGCCGCCCGGGTGGTTGCGGCTCGCGACCGAACCTTCGAGCGTCAGGTAGCCGAACACGTCGTCGCCGATCAGGTGCGCGACGTTCGGCAGTTCCTGCTTCATTTCGTCGAGCGTCAGGTCGGCGAGGTCGATGCCGCGGTCGTCGCAGATCTTCACCGCGTGCGCGACGGCTTCATGCGCATCGCGGAACGGCAGCCCGCGCTTCACGAGATAGTCGGCGAGGTCGGTCGCGGTCGAGAAGCCCTGCAGCGCGGCCGCGCGCATCGCGTCCGGCTTCACGGTGATGCCGGCGACCATCTCGGCGAAGATGCGCAGCGTGTCGGCGACGGTGTCGACCGTGTCGAACAGCGGCTCCTTGTCTTCCTGGTTGTCCTTGTTGTACGCGAGCGGCTGGCCCTTCATCAGCGTAAGAAGCGCCATCAGGTGGCCGTTGACGCGGCCCGTCTTGCCGCGCGCGAGCTCGGGCACGTCCGGGTTCTTCTTCTGCGGCATGATCGAGCTGCCGGTGCAGAAGCGGTCGGCGATGTCGATGAAGCCGACGCGCGGGCTCATCCACAGCACGAGTTCTTCGGAGAAACGCGATACGTGCGTCATCACGAGCGCCGATGCCGCCGTGAATTCGATCGCGAAGTCGCGATCCGACACTGCGTCGAGCGAGTTCGCGCAGATGCCGTCGAAGCCGAGCGTCTTCGCGACGGCGTGACGGTCGATCGGGTAGCTCGTGCCGGCGAGCGCGGCCGCGCCGAGCGGCAGGCGGTTCACGCGGGTGCGGCAGTCGCGCATGCGCTCGGCGTCGCGCGTGAACATCTCGACGTACGCGAGCAGGTGGTGGCCGAACGTGACCGGCTGCGCGACCTGCAGGTGCGTGAAGCCCGGCATGATCGTGTCCGCGTTCTTTTCCGCGAGGTCGATCAGCGCGCCGCGCAGGTCGTTCAGCAGGCCGCCGATGCGATCGATCTCGCCGCGCAGCCACAGACGGATGTCGGTCGCGACCTGGTCGTTGCGCGAGCGGCCCGTGTGCAGGCGCTTGCCGGCATCGCCGATCAGTGCGGTCAGGCGCGCCTCGATGTTCAGGTGGACGTCCTCGAGATCCAGCTGCCATTCGAATTCGCCGCGCTCGATCTCGCCCTTGATCTGCGTCATCCCGCGTTCGATCGCGGCGAGGTCGTCGGCGCTGATGATCTTCTGCGCCGCGAGCATGCTCGCGTGCGCGAGCGAGCCGGCGATGTCGACGAGCGCGAGGCGCTTGTCGAAAAACACCGACGAGGTGTAGCGCTTGACCAGCTCCGACATCGGTTCCGAGAAGCGGGCCGACCAGGCCTCGCCCTTTTTGTGCAGTTGGGACGTCATGGCGATTCTTCGAAGGGGAGTTGGGCGGCGTGCGCCGCCGAGGGAATCCCGGGATTCTAACATTCGCGGCGCCCGCGGCCGGCGAGCGCGCAGGCCGCCCGCAGGCGCGGATCAACGGGGGCCGCAGGTCAGCGGGCCGATGCGCGGCAGCGTGCCGTCGTCCGGGCGCCGGTACGCGAATTCGACCGCGCAGTCGCGGCCGCCGCCGGAGATTTCGAGGTGATTGTTCGCGACGAGGCCGTCGACGAAGGTCAGGCCGTCGTAGCCGACGATCGTGCGCTGGCCGCTTTCGACGTGGCGGACCTCGAGCCCGGGCGGCAGCGGCGTGCCGTCCGGCGCGCGCAGCGCGATCGACGCGGCGCTGTAGCGCGTCACCGCGAAGTGCGCGAGCACGCCGGAGCGCGCCTGCGGTACCACGTCGAGCGTCGTGTCGGCGATCCGCGCGTCGGCGGGCAGCGCCGTGCCGTCGATCGCGACGCGATTGCTCTGGTACGCATTCAGGTCGGGCACGAGCAGGTAGCCGGCCCGGTCCGTCTCGCCGATCAGCCGGTTCTGGTGCAGCACGGGCACGCGCCCGGTGTCGGTCGAGACGAGCGCGAAGCCGTCGTCGACGCGGCGCGCGGTCATCAGCCGGCCGTCCATCAGCACGAACGCGCCCGTGACGTCGACCGACGCGTTGCCGCGCCCGTCGAACGATTGCGCGAGCAGCGTGACCTGGCCGGCGCGGCCGAGATACTGCAGTTGCCCCTGCGCGTAGCGCAGGCCCGCGTTGGCGCCCGCCTGCACGTTCCAGCCGACGCCGCCGCCGTAATCGGGCGGACGCGTCGCGTTGAGCGTGTAGGTCGAGTCGCCGTTCTGCCGGCCGGCGTTCGCCGAGACGGAAGTGTTGCCGCCGAGCCCGACGCTCAGGCTCACGAAGAACCCGCGTGCGTCGTGCTGCCGGAAGTCCTGGAAGCCGCTGAACGTGATCGAAGTGAGCCCGCCGAGATTGACGAGGTACGCGATCGAGCCGATCCGCGACGGGACGATGCCCGGATACTTGAGGCCGAGATAGCTGAACGACAGCGTCTGCGCGCGCAGGAACGGGAACGAGACCGTGACGCGGTCGGTGGCGCGCGAGACCGGCACGCCTTCGCGGCTGCCGAGATCGCCGTAGTCGCCGAACGCGCGCAGCGTCTGCGCATCGATCGAGAAGCGCGGCGTCACGTACTGGTAGCCGACGCCGGCCTGCACGCCCGTGCGGCCCGGCGCGCTCACCGCCAGCGACGCGTTCGCGACGCCGCGTTCGCCGAGGCGGGCGAGCGCGCCGGCACCGGCGTTGTAGACGCCGGCCGTCGCTTCCGCGTGCGCTTCGACGGTCAGCCGCTCGCTGATGCCGTAGCGCAGCGAGCCGCTTGCGGCCGGCGTGCGCGCATAGTCGAACGAATCGTTGCCATATGCGCGGCGCAGGAACCCGGCTTCCGCCGAATAGCTGGCGAGGCCGGGCGCGAGCAGGCGCGTGTCGACGTACAGCGGAATGGTCGTCGCGATCGAGCGGCCGAGCGCGTCGCGCGTGACGACCGTCGCGTTGCCCGCGCCGGTGATGCCGGGCACGCTGTTGATCACGAACGGGCCGCTCGGCACGTCGCCGCTGAACTGGCGCACGTTGTTCACATACAAGTCGACCGAGGTCGGCACGACCGCGCTGCCGGACAGCGCAGGCACCGGAAACGTGACGAGGTCGGGGCGCAGGCCGAAGTTGCTGCGCCACTGCACGCCGCCGAGGCGCAGCGAGCGGGTCCACGACAATGACGACGAAATCGTGTCGCCGATCTGGGTCGTCGTGAGCGTGCCGGGGTTCGAGTGGCTCCACGACGTGTCGTAGCGCACGTAGCGCCGGCGGTCGTCGTACAGGTAGGCGATGCCCGTGCTGCTGAATACGCCGGCCGGATCGAAATAGCGCGCCTCGCTCCAGACCGCGAGCGGTGCGTGGGCGAGGGTCTGCGCGTACGCGTCGTAGTTCAGCACGAAGCCGCGGCCGGAGCTGGCCGGCGGCGCGGCCGCGAGTGCGCGCGTATCGAACGTGTGCGGGATGCGCAGCGCATCGGGCACGCGCAGGTCGAGCGTTTGCCGCGCCGCATCGTAGTCGTAGCGCAGCCCCGCGAGCGTATCGAGCGCGACGAGCGTGTTCGACGACTCGTGCGCACGGTCGCCCGTGGCGACGCCCAGGTCGTTCAGGTCGGCTGACGCCGCGTACAGCCGGCCGTCGATTCTCTGAAAACGGGCGATGCGGTGCGTCGGCTCACCGTTGAGCGACACGTCGAGAAACAGTGTGTCGGCTGCGGGCGTTGGCGTTGGCGAGGGCACCGGGGCACGCACGGGGGTGGGCACAGGGACGGGCGCGCCTGCCGCGGCCGCCTGCACCGGCACCGCCTGCGCACGGGCGGCGCAAGCATGTAGCGCCAGCGCCGCCGCGAGTGCAAGCACGGCAGCGGCGGGCGCGGCGTGTCGTGCGGCGCAGGCAGCCCGGAGGGCCGTGCTCGTCGTCGGAACGGGCAACGTCGTGCGATCCTCCGGCACGGATCAGGGCGGTGCCAGCCGCGCTTCGACCGGCTGCGCGTTCACGGTCGCCTGGATCCTGACGAACCCGGCCGCGCCCGCATCCAGCTTGAGCGGCCAGCGCCGCGTGCTGCCCGCGAGCGCGTAGCCGAGCAGGCCGCGCGTGATGTCGTGCGCGGTGCCGCGCGCGTCGACCAGACTCACCGCGGAAATCTGCGCGCGCCGCCCGCCGCGGTTCTCGACCGCGAGTCGCGTGCCGGATCCGTCGCGCTCGACACGCCATTCAAGGCGCGGCGTCTGCGGTGTGCCGGCGGGCTCGACGAAAACGGGCACGGAATAGCGCAGCCGGATCGTGATGCCGTTCTCGACCGGCGTCCCGGGCGCGGGCAGTTCGTCGATCAGCACGCGATAGCTTTCCTCGGCGACGGGCGCGCCTCGCGTCGTGCGCACGAGCCGGATCAACTGCTCGGCACTCGCGCCGATCTGCAGCAACGGCGGCGAGGCGGCGAGCGCATCGGTCGGCGTCATCACGTCGTCGCCGTTTTCCTGCGTCCAGCGATAGGCGCGAACCTGGCCATAGATCGGCTGCCCGCCCGGATTGCTGAGCGTCATGGTCGCGGCCGCCGCCGACGGCGGCAGCTCGATCGTCACGGGTGTGATCTGCAGCGTGGCCGCGCATGCGGCCGCGGACGCCGACGCGACGCACAGCGCGGCCAGCGCGCGCGGAATCGAGGCCACGGCGCGTCAGAAGTACACGGTTGCGGTGACGGTGGCCTGGTAGGTGTCGGGCTTCGGCGTGGCTTGCGCAGGTACCTGGCCGTACACGTTCAGCACTTGCGCGGAACCGGTGCCGGTGCCGCCGACCGTGTCGGTGCCTTGCGTGTTGCCCCAGATCGTCGTGTGGCCCGAGTCCTGGTAGAGCTGGTAGCCGACCGTCGTGGCGGTATTGCCGGTCGTCGTGCCGCCCATCAACCGGCTGGCGACCGTCGAGCCGCTCACCGAGCCGGCGTCGAGCCCGACGTTGTACGGCGTGGAGTTCGAGCAGGTGACGGAGACCGTGGTCTGCTGGTTGAGCGAGGACGCAAGCACGCCGGACGTGCCGAAGGCCAGCGGGTTCGCGGCGATCGCGCAGTTCGCCTGGATCGTGAGCGTGACGTTGAACTGGGCAGTGGCGTTGCCGTTCGAATAAACTGCGGCAACGGTGACGGGCTGCAGCGCGGGCGCGAATGCCAGCGTGGCTGCGAGGGTTGCTGAAAGTAGACGACGCCGGGAAGTGTTCATTATGGTTATCTCCTGCCGTTTATTGGAGACGCCCGGCCGCGGAGTGCCTGCCGCGTGGTCTGTCGCCGGTCGCCGTAACCGCTCTGTCGTTGTTGGAAGACTACTCCACGGATTTGGTCGCGCGCAATGGAGAAAACGCGCACCCGGCGAGCATTGTCCGGGGTTCCGTCTGGATTGCCATCCGTCGATTTGACATGGATCAAATAACGGTGCGAACGATTGGTGCGCGGATGGATACGATGAGGGCGCTGCCCGCGCTGGAAACCGGGCCGGGCGGACAAGCCTTTTCGGGGGAATGCATGACGGATGACGGATTCGACGTGGCACGCTGGTGGATGCGGGTGCTGTCATGCCTGTTGCTGGCGGCGCTGCTCGGCATGCCGTGGATGCCGGCCCGCGCCGACACGTGTTCGGTGACGCCGCCGGTGCCGAGCTTCGGTCAGGTCAGTCCGATTACGCAGCAGGCCTATACGACGAACAGCACGATGGTCGTGAGTTGCACGTGGGACACGCTGAGCCTGAACACGGGTGTGCTCGTTTGCGTGAATCTCGGCGGCACGAGCCCGCGCTACCTGACGAGCGGGGCGAACCAGATGCAGTACGACCTGTACCAGGACTCGGGCTACTCGCAACCGTGGGGCGCCGTCAGCACCGGCACGACGCCGATATCGGTCTCGTTGACGAAGCCGCTGCTCGGTACCTCCGCGAGTACGAACGTGACCATCTACGGCCGCATCGCGGCGAACCAGCCCACCGTGCCGACCGTGAACAATGCCAGCACGGTCTATACGCAAAGCTTCAGTGGCACCCAGGCCGCCTATAGCTACAGCTTTTCGCTGCTGGGCGTGCTGCCGACGCCGTGCGTGTCGCAGTCGACGGCAGGCACGATGAGTTTTACCGCTACGGCCACGGTCATCAACAACTGCATCATCAGCGCGACCGGCGTGGCGTTTCCGCCGTCGGGCGTGCTGGCGTCGGCGCTGACCGCGAGCGGCTCGATCAGTGCGCGATGCACGAACGGCGATGCATTCCAGATTGCGTTGAACGGCGGCGTCAGCGGCAGTGTCACTGCGCGCACGATGCAGCGCGCCGGTGGCGGCTCGGTCAGCTATCAGCTCTATCGCGACAGCGCGTTCACGCAGCCGTGGGGCGATGGCACCGGCGGCACGACGATGGCGACCGGAACCGGCAGCGGATTCGCGCAGGCGATCACGATATACGGCCGCGTCCCCGCGCAGGCGACACCGGCGCCCGGCAACTACAGCGACACCATCACCGCGACGATCAGTTTCTGAGCCGCGTCAATCGCGCACGAGCACGACGAGCTTCAGGTCCTCGCGGTGCGCGGGCTTCAGCGTGATCTGCTGGTACACGAGGCGGCCGTCGGCCGGATGGTCGAATTCGCGCAGGCCGCCTTCGCGCTCGAACACGTCCTGCGACGCCCAATACTGCGCGAATGCATCGCTGCCCGCCATCAACGCGTCGATCAGCGCGCGGGTCGGCGCATCGGCGAGGTGGCGAATCGAGTCGGCGCGGAATTCGGCCGCGAGCCGGCGCGCGCGGGTTTCCCAGTCGACGATCAACGTGCGCGCGGCCGGCGCCATGAACGTAAAGCGCAGCAGGTTGCGGTCGTGCTCGCCGTCGAGCCAGCCCGTAAACAGCGCGGCGGCCGGCGCGTTCCAGGCGAGCGCGTTCCATTGCCGGTCGAGCACGTACGCGGGCGTGGCGATCGCGGCGACGGTCGCCGCGAGCGTCGGCGGCAGGTCGCCGGCCGCGACGTCGGGCTCGGCCGGATCGCGCTGCGCGGCCAGTTCGAACAGGTACGCGCGTTCGGCCTTCGACAACTGCAGCGCGACGGCGATCCGCGCGAGTGCATCGGCCGACGCCGACACCGGGCGGCCCTGCTCGATCCATGTGTACCAGGTCGGACTGACGCCGCACAGCTGCGCGACTTCCTCGCGCCGCAGCCCCGGCGTGCGGCGGCGCGGGCCGGGCGGCAGGCCGACGGCCTGCGGCGACAGCCGTTCGCGGTGCGCGCGGATGAATTCGCCGAGTGCGCGGGCGGGCGTCGCGTCGAGGGGCGGGGTGGGGGCGGGGGACGGCAGGCTCATGCGGAAACGGCTGAAAAGGGCGCCCGAGGCGCGACAAGGGATCAGGCAGGTGTAACAAATACCAGAATAACTGCTTAACTTGTACTGGTACAAGCGCGGCTCTATTGTAGCGATTCGCGCGCTGACAGGCAGCAAGCGCCCACCCAAGGAAGGAGTGAACGATGAAACACCACGACCAGGTCGCCGACGCATTCGGCACGACGGCCGCCGCCTACCTGACGAGCACGGTGCACGCGACGGGCGCCGATCTGCAGGCGCTGGCCGACGCCGTGCGCGCGACGCCCGGCGCCGCGGTGCTCGATCTCGGCTGCGGCGCGGGCCATGCGAGTTTCGCGATCGCGCCGCACGTGCGCGACGTGGTCGCATACGATCTCGCGGCGCCGATGCTCGCGACCGTCGAAGCCGCCGCGCGCGAGCGCGGGCTCGCGAACATCCGCACGCAGCAGGGGCCGGCCGAACGGCTGCCGTTTGACGCCGGCACGTTCGACTGGGTGGTCAGCCGAATGAGCGCGCACCACTGGCACGACGTGCGCGCGGCGCTCGCCGAGATGCGCCGCGTGCTGAAGCCGGGCGGCCGCGTGCTGATGATCGATATCGCCGGCAACGACCATCCGCTGCTCGACACCTACCTGCAGGCCGCCGAAGTGCTGCGCGACGCGTCGCACGTGCGTGACTACCGTGCCGACGAGTGGCTCGCGATGTTCCGTGGCGCCGGGTTCGACGCGCACGTGCAGAGCCGCTGGCGCCTGCCGATCGATTTCGATACATGGGTCGCGCGGATCCGCACGCCGGCCGACAGCGTCGCGGGCATCCGTGCGCTGTGGGCGCATGCGCCCGACGAGGTGCGCGGCTATTACGCGGTGCAGCCGGACGGATCGTTCGAGCACGATGCGTTGCTGATCGATGCGCGATGAGCGTCTGACGCGACACGGCGGCCGGTGCCGTCGTGCCGTTGCATGAAAAAAGCCGCGATACGCGTGATTGCGTATCGCGGCTTTCGTTTTGCAGCGCTCGTTTCGCGATGCCGGCGCGGCGGCGGGCAGGCCCGCGCCGCGCACCGATCAGCCCGTATTGCGCAGGCCGGCCGCGATCCCGTTGATGGTCAGGTGGATCCCGCGGCGCAGCCGCGCGTTCGTGTCGCCCGCGCGGTGACGCTTGATCAGCTCGACCTGCAGGTGGTTCAGCGGATCGAGATACGGGAAGCGGTTCTTGATCGAGCGCGCGAGCAGCGGATTGGTCGCGAGGCGGCCGGTATGGCCGGTAATCTCCGCAAGCGCCTGCGACGTGCGCTCCCATTCCGCGACGATCCGCTCGAACACGTGCTTGCGCAGCTTGCGATCGGCGACCAGCTGTGCGTAACGCGACGCAACCGCGAGGTCGGTCTTTGCGAGCACCATGTCCATGTTCGACAGCAGGTTCGCGAAGAACGGCCAGGTCTTGTTCATCTTCTTGAGCAGCGCGACGCGCCTGGTGCGCTCGGCCGCGTCCTTCGCGCCGTCGAGATATGCGCTCACCGCGCTGCCGAAGCCGTACCAGCCCGTCAGCAGCAGCCGGCACTGGCCCCACGAGAAACCCCACGGGATCGCGCGCAGGTCTTCGATCCTGCGGTTCTTCGGATCCTGCAGCTTGCGCGAGGCCGGGCGGCTGCCGATGTTCAGCTCGGCGATTTCGGTGATCGGCGTCGACGAGAAGAAGTAGTCGGTGAAGCCGGGCGTTTCATAGACGAGCGCGCGATACGACGCCATCGCGGCGTCGGACAGCGTCTGCATCGCGGCTTCGAACGCGGGCAGCTGCGCGGGCGCGTTCGATTGCGGCAGCAGCGACGCCTCGAGCGTCGCGGCGACGACCGTCTCGAGATTGCGCCGGCCGATCTCGGGGTTCGCGAACTTGCTCGCGATCACCTCGCCCTGTTCGGTCAACCGGATCTGGCCGTTCACGGTGCCCGGCGGTTGCGACAGGATCGCCTGGTAGGTCGGGCCGCCCCCGCGGCCGACCGTGCCGCCGCGGCCGTGGAACAGCCGCAGCGTGATCTTGCGCTCGCGGAACAGCTCGACGAGCGCGAGCTCCGCGCGATACAGCTCCCAGTTCGACGTCAGGAAGCCGCCGTCCTTGTTGCTGTCCGAGTAGCCGAGCATCACTTCCTGCTCGGCACCCTGGTGCGCGATCAGCGCGTCGATGCCCGGCAGTGCGAAGTATTCGCGCATGATGCGCGCGGCATCGCGCAGGTCGGGGATCGTCTCGAACAGCGGAATCACCATCAGGCCGTTGCGTGCGCTGTCGTGCGCGGCGCCGAATGTGCCTTCGAGCAGCCCGGTTTCCTTCTGCAGCAGCAGGACTTCGACGAGGTCGCTGACCGTCTCGGTGTGCGAAATGATGTAGTTGCGTACCGCGCGCGGGCCGAACTGCGCGCGCACCTCGCGTGCCTTCTCGAACACGCCCAGCTCGCTTTGCGCGAGCGCCGAGTATTCGATGTACGGCGAGCGCAGCGGGCGCGGATCGGCCAGCGCGGCAAGCAGCGCGATCAGCTTGTCGTCCTCGGACAGCGACGCGTAGTCCGCATGTACGCCGGCGCGCGCGAACAGTTCCGCGACCACGGCTTCGTGGATGTCGGAGCTCTGGCGCAGGTCGATGCTCGCCAGATGGAAGCCGAATACCTCGGCCGCGCGCACGAGCGGTGCGAGGCGCGGCGCGGCGAGCGACGTGCCGTGATGCTCGTCGAGCGACGCGGTCAGCACCTTCAGGTCGGCGACGAAGGCTTCGGAATCGGCGTACGGCACCGCGCGCACCGGCGGCGCGCCGCGGCCGGCGCTGCGCACCGGCACCGTGCCTTCGCCGAGACGCACGCGCGCGCTCGCGGCGAGCCGTGTGTAGATGCCGATCAACGCACGGCGATACGGTTCGTCGACGCGATGCGGCGACTGGTCGGGCGACGCGGCCGCCAGCGCTTTCACCGCGTCGTTCGCGCCGACCAGCAGGTTCGACACCGACAGCTCGGCGCCGAGCTTGTGCACCTGTTCCAGGTAGTGTTCGAGGATCACCGCGGACTGGCGGTTGATCGCTTCCTCGAGCGTCGCGGCGGTGACGTTCGGGTTGCCGTCGCGGTCGCCGCCGATCCAGCTGCCCATCTGGAAGAACGCGGGCACGCGCGCGGACAGGCCGTGCTCGGCCAGCGCGGCCTCGATGTCGCCGTACAGCGCGGGCAGCTCGTCGAGGAACGTCGCGCGGTAGTAAGACAGCGCGTTCTCGATCTCGTCGCCGACCGTCAGGCGCGCGTCGCGCAGCATGCGGGTCTGCCACAGCGCGGTCACGCGCGCGCGCAGCATCGATTCGTTGTACGCGCGTTCGCGCGCCGTCAGCGGCTGGTCGCGCTCGGCGAGCAGGCGAGCGATGTCGTGCTGCGCGTCGAGGATGCTCTTGCGCTGCACTTCGGTCGGGTGCGCGGTCAGCACCGGCACGATCAGCGCATCGTCGAAGAAGCGCTGCAGCAGGCGCTTCGACGCGTTGCCGGTCGTCTTCAGCTGCTCGAGCGCGTAGGCGACGGTGCCCGGCTGCGGCGCGGAGCCCGCCAGCGCGTGGATGCGGCGGCGGCGGTTGTGATGGCGGTCTTCCGCGATGTTCGCCAGATGCGAAAAATAGCTGAACGCGCGCACGACGCTCACCGTCTGCTCCGGCGTCAGCTTGCGCAGCTTCTTCTCCAGCGTTTGCGCGGCCTCGCTGTCGTCCTCGCGGCGAAACTTCACCGCCGTCTGGCGAATGGTCTCGACGACGTCGAACACGGTGTCGCCTTCCTGCTCGCGCACCACGTCGCCGAGCAGGCGGCCGAGGTAGCGGATGTCCTCGAACAGCGGGCCGTCCTTGTCCTCGCGCGTGCGGGCGCCGGGCTTCGCCGCACCGGCCGTGCGGGCGGCCGGGCCGGCGTCGTTGATCGCGCGTTTCGTCTGACGTATCGAGTCTTTCGGTTTCGTTGCCGTTTTCGCACGGCCGTTCGCGGCGGTGGCGATGGAGCCCGTCTGGGCGTCGGAGGAGGGCAAGGCAGCATTGCGGCGCATCGTGCGCGCCGATCCGGAAGACTTCACGATGGGTTTCCTTGGGAAAGCTCGAGTCAAAAGGGACTGCGGGAACTGCGGAAACTACGGGAACTGCGGTTAAGCAACCAGCTACGCGCGGCACATCCGCACATTGGTGTCGCCGCCCCCGCCGAAGCGGGGCGGACGCAGGCTCCGGGCCCGGGCGGGCTGGGGCGTGCGTGCTACCATTGTTCGATCTTCAATCCCGTCCTTCGATTGTCCTGCAATGAATTCCGAGACCCCTTCGGCACAAGCGCCCGTGACGCTGACGATTGCTTCGCGCGAGAGCCGCCTGGCGATGTGGCAAGCCGAACATGTGCGTGATGCGCTGCGCAAATTATATCCAGCTTGTGACGTGAAAATCCTCGGGATGACGACCCGTGGCGATCAGATTCTCGATCGTACGCTGTCGAAGGTCGGCGGCAAGGGCCTGTTCGTCAAGGAGCTGGAGAACGCGCTCGCCGACGGCCGCGCCGACCTGGCCGTGCATTCGCTGAAGGACGTGCCGATGGCGCTTCCCGACGGTTTCGCGCTCGCCGCGATCATGGAGCGCGAGGATCCGCGCGACGCGTTCGTGTCGAACGACTACGCGTCGCTCGACGCGCTGCCGGCCGGCGCGGTCGTCGGCACGTCGAGCCTGCGCCGCGAGGCGATGCTGCGGGCGCGTTATCCGCACCTGAACGTGCTGCCGCTGCGCGGCAATCTCGACACGCGCCTCGCGAAGCTCGATCGCGGCGATTACGCGGCGATCATTCTCGCGGCCGCGGGCCTGAAGCGTCTTGGCCTCGAAGCGCGGATCCGCGCGTTGATCGACGTGGAGGACAGCCCGCCGGCCGCCGGCCAGGGCGCGCTCGGCATCGAAATCGCCGCGCATCGCACGGACGTCGCCGGATGGCTCGCGCCGCTGCACGACCTGCAGACCGCGCTCGCGGTCGAGGCCGAGCGCACCGTGTCGCGCGCGCTCGGCGGCAGTTGCGAGGTGCCGCTCGCCGCGCACGCGGTGTGGCGCTCGGGCGAGCTGTACCTGACGGGCCGCGTGTCGACGACCGACGGGCAGCGCGTACTGACCGCGCAGGAGTGCGGCGCCGTCGTCACGGTGGCCGATGCGCTCGCGCTCGGCCGCGCGGTGTCCGACGAACTCGACGCGCAGGGCGCGCGCGACATCGTCAACGCACTGCTCGCCGGCTCGCAGGCCGGCAAGGGCGACGCCTGATGGCGGGCGGCGCGCGCGCGTTCACCGCCGTCCTGACGCGCCCGGACGGCCAGTCGGCCGCGCTTGCGGCCCAGCTGGCCGACGCCGGTTGCGACGTGCTCGAATTCCCGCTGATCGACATCGCGCCGGTCGACGATCCGGCGCCGCTCGATGCCGCGTTCGCGGCGCTCGAGCGTTACGCGCTCGTGATCTTCGTGTCGCCGAACGCGATCGACCGCGCGCTGTCGCACTACGGCGCGATCTGGCCGAATGCGCTGCCGGTCGGTGTCGTCGGCCCCGGCAGCATCGCGGCGCTCGAACGCCACGGCATCGCGGCGCCCGCGCATCGCGTGATCGCGCCGCAGGCGCCGGCCGATGGCGGCGTCCCGCATTACGATTCCGAAGGCCTGTTCGCGAGCATCGAGACCGCGTTCGGCGGCGCGCATGCGCTCGCCGGCCAGCACGTGCTGATCGTGCGCGGCGACGGCGGCCGCGAATGGCTCGCCGAGCGCCTGCGCGAAGCCGGCGCGGAGGTCACGCTCGTCGCCGCATACCGGCGCGTCGTGCCCGAGCCGCGCATCGGCGCGTGGGAGCGCGTGCATGCGCTGCTCGCCGGCGCACCGCACGCTTGGCTCGTCACGAGCTCGGAGGGCGTGCGCAATCTGCACGAACTCGCGCGCACGCATCTGAACGACGCCGAGATCGACGCGCTGAAGCACGCGCGGCTCGTGACGCCGCATCCGCGCATCGAGCAGACCGCGCGCGCACTGGGTTTTGATAGGATTACGCTGACCGGCGCGGGCGATGAGCGCATCGTCCGCGCGTTTCGAACGATGGCCGAAGAGGCCGTCCAACCGGCGACAGCCGCACCGGTGACTAAACGCATGACAGATACCAACGATTCCAAAGGCGTCGCTTCCCAGCCGGCCGCTGCATCCGCACCGCCGTCCAGTCCTTCTTATCTCGCGCCGGAACCGCAAGCGCGCCGCGGCGGCAGCGCGGCGCTGTGGTTCGTCGTCGTCGTGCTCGGCTGCGCGGCGGGCGTCGGCGGGTATGCGCTGAACCGCAAGATCGACCGGCTCGACGATTCGTTCGTCGCACGCCAGAAGGCGCTCGATGCGCAGACGGCCGAGACCCGCACGAAGACCGAGCAGGCGCTCGCGAGCGCGCATCAGGTCGACACGCAGCTCGCGCAGCTCGACGGCAAGCTCGCCGACGCGCAGAGCGCGCAGCAGGCGCTGCAGCAGCAATACCAGGACCTGTCGCGCAATCGCGACGCGTGGATGCTCGAGGAAGTCGACCAGATGTTGTCGAGCGCGAGCCAGCAACTGCAGCTGACCGGCAACACGCAACTCGCGCTGATTGCACTGCAGAACGCCGACGCGCGTCTCGCGACGTCGCAGAGCGCGCAGGCCGTGACGGTGCGCAAGGCGCTCGCGCAGGACATCGAGAAGCTGAAGGCCGCACCGTCGGCCGACCTCACGGGCCTCGCGATCAAGCTCGACGACGCGATCGCGAAGATCGACGCGCTGCCGCTGTCGGGCGAGGCGATGGTCCCGCACGCGGCGCCGAAGGCCGCGCCGGCCGACGCGGCGTCGTCGGCCGCGGCCACGGCCGGCGAGCCGCGCTGGAAGGTCTGGTGGCATGACTTCTCGGCCGGGCTCGGCCAGCAACTGAAGGGCCTCGTGCAGGTGCGCCGGATCGACAACGCCGACGCCATGCTCGCATCGCCCGATCAAGGCTACTTCGTGCGCGAGAACGTGAAGCTGCGCCTGCTCACCGCGCGGCTGTCGCTGCTCGCGCGCAACGACGGCGCGATGAAGGCCGACCTGCATGCGGCGCAGGCGTCGCTCGGCAAGTATTTCGATCAGGCATCGAAGGACACGCAAACCGTCGAGGATCTGCTCAGGCAGGTCGACGGCGCATCGTTGACGGTTGCCGTGCCGAACCTGAATACGAGCCTGAACGCCGTTCAGCAGTTCAAGAGCCGGGGGTAACGATGACGCTTCGAGGAATCGTCTGGCTCGCGATCCTGTTCGCGATCGCCGCGGCACTCGCCACCGTCGGCCGTTTCGACGCGGGGCAGGTGCTGCTCGTCTATCCGCCGTACCGGGTCGACGTGTCGCTGAACCTGTTCGTGATCTCCATCGTCGTGCTGTTCATCGTCGTGTACGCGCTGCTGCGCATCGTGCGCAACATCTGGCGCATGCCGCAGCGGGTCGCCGCGTATCGCGCGCGTTCGCGCAACGAGAAGGCGCAGGCGTCGCTGCGCGATGCGATCGCGAACCTGTACGCGGGCCGCTTCTCGCGCGCCGAGAAGGCCGCGCGCGACGCACTCGCGGTCGATGCGAACCAGGGCGCCGCGAGTCTCGTCGCGGCGACCGCCGCGCATCGGATGCACGAGTACGCACGCCGCGACGACTGGCTGTCGAAGGTCGACGCACCGGAGTGGCAGGACGCACGGCTGCTCGCCGCGGCCGACATGCGCGCGGATGCGCGCGATGCCGAAGGTGCGCTCGCCGCGCTGGCCGACCTGCAGGCGGGCGGCAAGCGCATCCACGCGCAGCAGGTCGCGCTGCGCGCGCAGCAGCAGTTGAAGAACTGGGCCGAGGTGCTGAAGCTCGCGAAGGCGCTCGAGAAGCGCGAGGCGCTGCATCCGGCCGCGGCCGTGCGCTTGCGCCAGCAGGCGGCGGAAAATCTGCTGCGTGAACGCCGGCACGATCCGGACGCGCTGCTCGAGGTGTGGCAGTCGCTGTCGCCGCTCGAGCGCCAGTCGCCGCGTCTGGCCGATCTGGCGGCCGACCTGCTGGTGACGCTCGAGCGTCGCACCGAAGCGCGCCGCATCGTCGAGGAAGCGCTCGCGCACAACTGGGATGCGCGCCTGCTGCGCCGCTATCCGGACACGGCCGGCGGCGATGCGTTGCCGCTGATCCAGAAGGCCGAAGGGTGGAAGAAGGATCACCCCGAGGATGCCGACCTGCTGTTCGCGCTCGGGCGTCTCTGTCAGCAGCAGCAGCTGTGGGGCAAGGCGCAGTCGTTCCTCGAGGCAGCGCTGAAGCAGGCCGACAACGAAGCGCTGAAGGTGCGTGCGCACCGTGCGCTCGCACGCCTGTTCGAGCATCTCGGCGAAACCGACAAGGCGGCCAGGCACTACCGCGAAAGCGCGCTCGCGATCACCGTGGTCTGACGCGGCGGCGCGTGCCCGCCGCGCGCAAAAAAGCCCCGAACGCCAACCGGCGGTTCGGGGCTTTTTCATGCATTGCGTTGCGGCGTCACCTGTCGACGAGCCGCTTCGGCACCGACAGCGCAAGCAGCCCGCCGAGCACGAGGAACGCGGCGAGCATGTACATGCCCGCGTCGTTGGCGCCCGTCGCCTGCTTGAGCCAGCCCATCATGTACGGGCTCAGGAAGCCCGCGAGGTTGCCGATCGAGTTGATCATCGCGATGCCCGCGGCAGCGGCCGCGCCGCCGAGGAACGCCGTCGGCAGGCTCCAGAACAGCGGCAGCGTCGTCAGGATGCCCATGGTCGCGAGCGTCAGGCCGAGCATCGCGAGCGCCGTCTCGTGTGCCCAGATCACCGACAGCACGAGCCCGAGCGCGCCGAACGCGGCCGGAATCGCGAGGTGCCAGCGTCGTTCGCGCCGCTTGTCCGCGCTGCGCGCGATCAGGATCATCGCGACCACCGCCGCCGCATACGGAACCGCCGACAGCAGGCCGATCATGAACGAGTCCGTCACGCCGGTCGCCTTGATGATCGTCGGCAGCCAGAAGCCGACGCCGTACAGTCCCATCACGAACGAGAAGTAGATGAGCGCCATCAGCCACACGCGCGGGCTGGCCATCACGGTGCCGAGCGGCAGGTCTTCCTTGGTCGCTTCCTCCGCATCGACGTTGCGCGCGAGCAGCGCCTTTTCGTCGTCGGTGAGCCATTTGGCTTTCGCGATCCGGTCGTCGAGCGCGAAGAATACGAGTACGCCGGCCAGCACCGACGGGATCCCTTCGAGCAGGAACAGCCATTGCCAGCCGTGCCAGCCGCTCACGCCGTTGAACGCCTTCAGGATGAAGCCGGAGATCGGCCCGCCGATCACGCCGGACAACGCGACCGCCGTCATGAAGAACGTCGTCATCCGGCCGCGCCGGTGCGCGGGATACCAGTACGTGAGGTACAGGATCACGCCGGGGAAGAAGCCGGCCTCGGCGACGCCGAGCAGGAAGCGCATCACGTAGAACATCGCGGGCGTCGTGACGAACATCGTCAGGATCGAGATCACGCCCCACGTCGCCATGATGCGCGCGATCCAGACGCGCGCGCCGACCTTGTGCAGGATGATGTTGCTCGGCACTTCGAACAGGAAGTAGCCGAAGAAGAATATCCCGGCGCCGAGCCCGTAGACCGTGTCGCTGAGATTCAGGTCGCTCGCCATCTGCAGCTTCGCGAAGCCGACGTTCACGCGGTCGAGATACGCGACCACGTAGCACAGCAGCAGGAGCGGCGTGAGCCGCCACGACACCTTGCGGTAGGTTGCTTCCTCGAATGCGCCGGACGAGCCCGGCAGCGAGTGCGTCGATGTTGCCATGTTGTCTCCTGTTCATTCTTGTCGTGGCCGACCAGGCGCGGGGGCGCCCGATTTCCGGCCATGCGGGGCAGTGCTGATGCGCGGATGCGGCGCCGGCCGGCGATACCGGCGCGGCGCAATCGAAGCGGTGCGACTAGATGCACCGCCCGCCGTCGACTTCGAGGCAGACGCCGGTGATGAACTCGGCTTCGTCGGACGCGAGGTACAGGGCCGCGTTCGCGATGTCCTGCGGCGTCGAGAAGCGGCCGAGCGGAATCGTCGCGAGGAACCGGCGGCGATTCTCCGGCGTGTCCTCGCAGCCCATGAACTCGGTCATCAGCCCCGTTTCGCCGAGCACCGGGTTGATGCAGTTCACGCGGATCCGGTCGGCGCCGAGCTCGGCCGCGAGCGACTTGCTCGCGGTGATCATCGCGCCCTTCGTGCTGTTGTACCAGACGAGGCCCGGGCGCGGCCGCACGCCGGCCGTCGACGCGACGTTCACGAACACGCCGCCGCCCTGCGCGCGGAAATACGGCACGAAGGTCTGCACGCTCCAGAACAGGCTCTTCATGTTCACGGCGTACACGCGGTCGAACTCGGCTTCCGTCACGTCGAGCACCGGCTTGTTGCGGTGCGTGGTGCCGGCGTTGTTCACGACGATCTGCACCGAATGGAAATCGTCGAGCGCGGCTTGCAGCAGCGCGCGCCAGTCGGCGTCCTTCGACACGTCGCCCGCGACCGCGATCGCCTTGCCGCCCGCCAGCGCGATCTCGCTCGCGACGCGCTCGGCCGCCGCGCCGTTCAGATCGTTGACGACGACGTTCGCGCCTTCTCGTGCATAGGTCTTCGCGATGCCCTCGCCGAAGCCCGAACCGCCGCCCGTGACGATGGCCGTCTTGCCGCTCAGCCGCATGGTGTGTCTCCTGTGTTGGAAGAATGCGTGGTGTGTCGGTGCGCGGCCGGTCGTGGCCGGCCGGGTCGTCCGGTTCAACCGTGCCGGATCGCGATCGTCTTCAGTGCGGTGAAGCCGTACAGCGCCTCGAAGCCCTTCTCGCGACCATGCCCCGAGTGGCCGACGCCGCCGAACGGCAGCTCGACGCCGCCGCCGGCTCCATAGTTGTTGATGAATACCTGGCCCGCGCGCAGCCGGCGCGCGACACGCAGCTGGCGTGCGCCGTCGCGGGTCCAGATGCCCGCGACGAGGCCGTACGGCGTGCCGTTCGCGAGCGCGACCGCTTCGTCTTCGTCGACGAAACGCATCGCGGCAAGGACCGGGCCGAACACTTCCTCCTGCGCGAGCCGGTGCGACGGCGGCACGTCGCGCAGCAGCGCGGGCGCCTGGTAGAAGCCGCTTTCCGGCGCATCGGCGACGACCTGGCCGTGCGCGGCCATCGGAATGCCGTCGTGCTGCGCGTCGGAGAGGAAATCCCACACCCGCTGCTGCTGCTTCGCATTGATCAGCGGGCCGCAGTCGAGATCCGCGCGGCTCGGGCCGACCCGCAGCCCGTTGAACGCGGTGGCGAGGCGTTCGACGAGCGGCTCGTAGACCGCGCGCTCGATCAGCACGCGGCTGCCGGCCGAGCAGGTTTGCCCGCCGTTCTGCACGATCGCCGATACGAGCACGGGCAGCGCCGCGTCGAGGTCGGCATCGGCGAACACGATCTGCGGCGACTTGCCGCCGAGCTCGAGCGTGACGGGTACGTGGTTCTCGGCGGCCATCTGCGTGACCAGCTTGCCGGTCGCCGGCGAGCCGGTAAACGAGATGTGGTCGATGCCGGGATGGCGCGCGAGCGCGGCGCCCGCTTCATGGCCGTAGCCGGTGACGATGTTCAGTGCGCCGGCCGGCAGCCCGGCTTCGGCGGCCAGCTCGGCCACGCGCAGCAACGACAGGCAAGCATCCTCGGCCGGCTTCACGACGCACGCGTTGCCGGCCGCGAGCGCCGCGCCGACGCTGCGCCCGAAGATCTGCATCGGGTAGTTCCACGGCACGATGTGGCCGGTGACGCCGTGCGGCTCGCGCACCGTCAGCACCGTGTAGCCGGCCTGATAGGGCAGGGTTTCGCCATGCAGCTTGTCGGCGGCGCCCGCGTAGAACTCGAAGTAGCGCGCGAGCGCGGCCGCGTCGGCACGCGCCTGCTTCAGCGGCTTGCCGGTGTCGCGCGCCTCGATCGCGGCGAGTTCCTCGAGGTGGTCGGCGACGCGCGCGGACAGCCGCATCAGCACGCGGCCGCGCTCGGCCGCGCTCGCTGCGCCCCACGGGCCCGCGAACGCGTCGCGGGCCGCGGCGACCGCGCGCTCGATGTCGGGCGCGGTGCCGCGCGCGATCGTCGCGAACGGCTGGCCGTCGGACGGGTCGATGACCGGAATCGTCTCCAGTTGCGCGGGTAACGTCCATTCGCCCGCGATGAAGTGCTTCGCTTCTTCCATGCCTGCTCCCATGCTTCGCGCATCGGCCGGATGCCGGCCGCGCTGACGCCGCGCGCGGTTCGGTGCGTCGAGATCCGGAACGATTATCGCGCCGATCGTCATCCGGACGCCACCGGTCGATTGGCTATAATGGCGCATTCCCTGCGGGGACGCCCGCGGCGGTGCAACGGTCGCGGCGCCCTGTCCCGAATTCCATCGACCAACAGAGAGCGCTATGAGCTTCAATCATGTTCCGGCCGGCAAGGACCTGCCGCACGATTTCAACGTGATCATCGAGATCCCCGCGCAAAGCGATCCGGTGAAGTACGAGGCGGACAAGGAGCTGGGTCTCCTCGTCGTCGACCGCTTCATCGGCACGGGCATGCGCTACCCGGTCAACTACGGCTACATTCCGCAGACGCTGTCGGGCGACGGCGATCCGGTCGACGTGCTGGTGATCACGCCGTTCCCGCTGCTGGCCGGCTCGATCGTGCGTTCGCGCGTGCTCGGCATGCTGCAGATGACCGACGAGTCGGGCGTCGACGCGAAGCTCGTCGCCGTGCCGCACGACAAGGTCTGCCCGATGACGGCGAACCTGAAGTCGATCGACGACGTGCCCGAATACCTGAAGGACCAGATCAAGCACTTCTTCGAGCAATACAAGGCGCTCGAGAAGGGCAAGTGGGTGAAGGTCGAAGGCTGGGCCGGCATCGACGCCGCGCACAAGGAAATCGCCGACGGCGCCGCGAACTACAAGAAGTAAGCCGGCAGGCCGGCCCCGCGGCCGGTTCGTTCGGAACGCAAACCGCGCGTGTCTCCTCAGGAGGCCGCGCGGTTTTGTTTTGTGCGCGGGGCGGCGCGTGCGACGGTCTTCTTGCGGGCCGGAGCGGGCTGGCTGCCCGTGGTTGCGGCGGTCTTCGCACGTTTTGTCGCCGTCGCGCGGCGCGCGGAGCTGACGGGCGCCGCGACGGCTTCGATCACTTCGGCGACGACCTTCCTCGCCGACGAACGGTCTCGCGCCGGCGCGGAAGTAGTGCCGGCGAGCGCGTTAGCGGCGGGCTTTCCGCCGGTTGCTCGCGCGTTGCGTTTCGGCGATGTGTTCGTGGCCGCCTTGTCCCGTTTTGCCGGCGTGCCGCGCGAGGCGGTCTTTTTTCCTTCGGTATCCTCGGCCGTCCTCGCACGCTTCCGGGCGACGGGCGCGGCCTTTGCCGACGCCGGCGCGCCTCGTCGGGGCTTCGCGGTCCCGGGCTTTTTTCCGGCGGATTCGCTCTTCGCGGCTTTATCGCGAGCCGCTTCGGTTTCGGTCGGCCGCGTGGCAAGGTCGGCGCGTTGCGCCTGCGCCTTTTTCCTTCGGCGGGTGCCGTCCTGCGGCCCGGCGGCGTCGACGTTTCCGTCGGTCGACATCCCGGCCGGCAGCACTGATTCGAGCGTCCGGATCCCGGCCGCGAGTTCGCGCTTCTGCGCCGCCGTGAGCCGCTTCACCCAGTATTCGGCGCGCGACGCGATCGACCGGTCGGGCAGCGGAAACGATGCGAGCACGGCGCGCGGCTTGCGCGAGCGCGTATAGCGCGCGCCCTTGCCGGACGCGTGCTCGTCGAAGCGCGCTGCGACGTCGGTCGTGATGCCCGTGTAGACGCTGTCGTCGGCGCACTCGATCAGATACAGAAACCAGGACATGGGAAGGCGGCGGGATGCGAAGCCGTCAGTGTCTCAGAAATGGCACGCGCCGACGCCGCCGATCGCCGTGGCCGGTGCCGAAGCGGCTCGCCGGCCGGCCGATGCTACCCGGTGCTGCGCCGGAACGGATCGTGCTCGCGCAACTCGTCGACGTACGCGTGGATATGCTCGGTCTCGCGTTCGAGAAAGCGTGCGACCGCATCGGAGAACGCCGGGTGCGCGAGCCAGTGCGCGGAATGCGTGACGGTCGGCAGGAAGCCGCGCGCGAGCTTGTGCTCGCCCTGCGCGCCGCCCTCGAACGTGTCGAGTCCGGCCTCGATGCAGAACTCGAGCAACTGATAGTAGGCCGTTTCGAAATGCAGGCAGGGCACGTGTTCGAGCGCGCCCCAGTAGCGGCCGTACAGCGTGCCGCCGTTGCCGTTCGCGCCGCACCGGTAGACGGCGAGCGAGCTGGCGATCGGCTTGCCGTCGGCTTGCGCGATCACGAGCAGCAGGTTCTCCGGCATCGTCGCGCCGATCGTGCGGAAGAAGTCGAGGTTCAGGTACGGGCTCGAATAGTGCTCGCGGTACGTCTGCCGATAGCAGCGCGTGAAGAAGCGCCAGTCGGCGTCGGTGATCTGCTCGCCGGTGAGCCGCCGGAACGTGACCCCGGCATCGCGCACCTTGCGCCGTTCGGCGCGGATGTTCTTGCGCTTCTTTTGCTCGAGCGTGCCGAGGAAGTCGTCGAAGTCGCGATAGCCGTCGTTGAGCCAGTGAAACTGCACGCCTTCGCGCAGCATCATGCCCATCGACTCGAGCAGCCGCGCTTCGTCGCCGGTGGGAAACAGCACGTGCAGCGACGACACGTCGCTCTGCTCGGCGAACGCCAGCAGCGTGGCCGCGAGCCGGCGGCGCGCGTCGTCGTCGGCGGCGAGCAGGCGCGTGCCCTGCACGGGCGTGAACGGCACCGCGCACAGCAGCTTCGGGTAATAGGGCAGGTCGTTGCGCTGATACGCATCGGCCCACGCCCAGTCGAACACGTATTCGCCGTATGAATGCTGTTTCGCGTAGACGGGGGCGGCGGCCGCGAGCCGGCCCGTGCCGGCGTCGGTCAGCGTGACGAAGTGCGGCGACCAGCCGGTCTCGTCGACCGCGCAGCGCGCGACGTGCAGCGCGTCGAGAAATTCGTGGCGCAGGAACGGCGTCGGCTGCGCGTCGCGCTCGAGCAGCGCGTTCCATTCGTCGGCCGGCACCTCGGCGGGGGACGACAGGATGCCCGTGCGATAATCGATGCGTTCGTGTTTCAAGCGTGAATCCGTACTGTTGGATGCCGCCGGACGCGTGCCACCGTGGCCCGCGTCCGGGACGATTTCGTCAGCCGTTCAGGGCGCGCCGCCAGGCCGCGCCGATCCCGTCATGAAGACCCGACTCGCTCTCGCCCAGATCAACGTCACCGTCGGCGATTTCGCCGGCAACGTCGCGCGGATCGTCGCCGCCGCGCGCGCCGCGCACAACGACGGTGCGCGCCTGATGATCGCGCCCGAACTCGCGCTGTCCGGCTACCCGCCGGAAGACCTGCTCCTGCGCCCCGCGTTCTACACGGCGGCGGCCGCCGCACTCGACACGCTCGCCGATGCGCTGCGCGCGTTCGACGGGCTCGCGGTGCTGGTCGGCCATCCGTTGCGGAGCGCGAGCGGCGCTCCGCCGGGCGGCGCTCCGCATGCGCCAGCCGTCGATGGTAATGCAAACCGTCCGATCGAGCGCGGCGTGCCGCCGACCGATACCTACAACGCGGTGTCGCTGATCGTCGGCGGCGAGATCGTCGGCACATACCGCAAGCAGGACCTGCCGAACGCCGACGTGTTCGACGAGAAGCGCTACTTCGCGACGGACACCGAGCCGCTCGTGTTCGAGCTCGACGGCGTCAGGTACGGCGTGATCATCTGCGAGGACGCATGGCATGCGTCGGCCGCGCAGATCGCGAAGGCCGCCGGCGCGCAGGTGCTGCTGATCCCGAACGGTTCGCCTTATCACATGAACAAGGAAGCGCTGCGCATCGACATCCTGCGCGCGCGGATCCGCGAAACCGGGCTGCCGATGGTGTACGTGAACCTCGTCGGCGGCCAGGACGAGCTCGTGTTCGATGGCGGCTCGTTCGTGCTCGACGCGCAGGGCGCGCTCGTCGCGAGGATGCCGCAGTTCGAGGAAGGGCACGCGATCGTCGAATTCGACGGGCCGCGCCCGCTGCCCGGCGCGATCGCGCCGGAGCTGCCGGTCGACGCGCAGGTCTATCGCGCGCTCGTGGCCGGCGTGCGCGACTACATCGGCAAGAACGGTTTTCCCGGCGTGCTGATCGGGCTGTCGGGCGGCGTCGATTCGGCGCTGGTGCTCGCGGTCGCCTGCGACGCGCTCGGGCCCGAGCGCGTGCGCGCGGTGATGATGCCGTCGCGCTACACGGCCGACATCTCGACGACCGACGCGGCGGAGATGGCGCGGCGCGTGGGCGTGCGCTACGACGAGATCGCGATCGCGCCGATGTTCGACGCGTTCCGCGCGGCGCTCGCGGGCGAGTTCGCGGGCCGCGCGGAGGACGCGACGGAGGAGAACATCCAGGCGCGCATTCGCGGCACGCTCCTGATGGCGCTGTCGAACAAGTTCGGCTCGATCGTGCTGACCACCGGCAACAAGAGCGAGATGGCGGTCGGCTACTGCACGCTGTACGGCGACATGGCCGGCGGCTTCGCGGTGATCAAGGACATCGCGAAAACGCAGGTCTACCGGCTGTGCCGCTATCGCAACGCCACGACGGACTACGGCCCGCGCGACGTGATTCCGGAGCGGATCCTGACGCGCGCGCCGTCGGCCGAGCTGCGCGAGAACCAGACGGACCAGGACAGCCTGCCGCCGTACGACGTGCTCGACGCGATCATGCGGATGTACATGGAGGAGGACCGGCCGCTCGCGGAGATCGTCGCGGCCGGCTATGCGGAGGCCGACGTCGCGCGCGTGACGCGGCTCATCAAGATCAACGAATACAAGCGCCGCCAGGCGCCGATCGGCATTCGCGTCACGCATCGCGCATTCGGGCGCGACTGGCGCTATCCGATCACGTCGCGCTTTACCGAACGTCTCGACTGAGCCGGGCTGGGCCGTACGCGGCCGGCCGGCTTACAATCGGGATCGCGATTTTTCATCCAAACGAGCATTGAGGGACAACCATCATGAAACGCATCACCGCCATCATCAAGCCGTTCAAGCTGGACGAAGTCCGCGAAGCGCTCGCCGAAGTGGGCCTCACGGGCCTGACCGTGACGGAAGTGAAGGGCTTCGGTCGCCAGAAAGGGCACACCGAGCTGTATCGCGGCGCCGAATACGTGGTCGACTTCCTGCCGAAGATGAAGATCGAGGTGGTCGTCGCGGAAGCGCAGGTCGACCAGGTGATCGACGCGGTGATCGGCGCGGCACGCACGGGCAAGATCGGTGACGGCAAGATCTTCGTGTCGGACGTCGAGCGCGTGATCCGTATCCGCACCGGCGAAGAGAACGAAGCGGCAGTCTGAGCGCCAGCTCCGCGCCGATTGGCCGCACGGCCTGCCCGGGCGATCGGCGGCGAATCGCCCGATTCCGGGCCGCCAATAAAAAACGGTGCGGATACCCGGGTGGGTACCGCACCGATACGCGCCTCTCGCAGCAGCGTGGAAAGTGTTGTCGAATCGTTCTCTGGACGGCGCCTGATCAGAACAGGTGCTGGATGCCGGCGTAGACGCCGGTCTGGCTGCCGCCCGGATGCGGGTTGCCCGTCGAGACGGCCGTGCCGGCGCCGTTTGCGTTCAGGCCGAAGTTGGCCGTCGAGCTGTTGCGCACCGTCGCGACTTGCAGGTCGAACAGCGTGCGCTTCGAAATGTTGTACGAGCCGCCGACCGTGTAGATGTTGGCATTGCCGCCACCGTGGTTGGCGTTCACGTGGTACACGGCCGCGATCAGCGCTGCCGCCGGCGTGGCCTGCCACGTCACGCCGCCCCAGACCTGCTGGGTGCCCGTCACGCCGGCGTTGACTGCCGGGCCGCCGCTGCCGTCCGCGTGCGATGCCTGGTAAGCCGCCTGAACCTTGAACTGGCCGAGGAACACGTTCACGCCGGCGAAATATTCACGCGAGTAGTTGAACACGTCCGAGAAGCGGCCGTTGCTGTCGCGCGTTTCGTCGTAGATGCCGCGCAACTGGAACAGCGAGTTCGTATAGGTGATCTGACCGCCCATTGCACGACCCGGCTGGCCGGCCGTCGTGTTGCCGTTGAAGCTGGTCGAGTTCGAGAACGAGAACTGGCCGTAGAAGTCGAGGCCGTAGAGCGACGGCGACTGGTACGACACGTTGTTGCTGGTCTTGTTCCAGTTGCGGCCGCGCACGAGCGATGCCGTCGACCAGGCGGACTGGCCGAACGGGTCGAAGTCCCACACGCCGTTGGCGATCGCGAGTTCGCGACCCAGCAGCAGCGTACCGTAGCGGTCGTTCGAAATGCCGACGGTCGCGAAACGATCCCAGATCGAGCCGCTGAAGCCGCCCGTCATCGTGTTGAACGCGCCTTCGAGGTGGAACAGGATCTTGTTGCCGCCGCCGATGTCCTCGCTGCCCTTCAAGCCCCACAGGCTCGTGCCCCAGTCGCCGCTTTCGGCGCGCACTTGGTGGCCGTTCTGCAGGCCGTTCAGGTACTCGAGGCCGGCATCCAGGCGACCATACAGCGTGACGCTGCTCTGCGCGTGCGCCGTAACCACCCCAGCAGCCATCAGCGCGGCCGCGACCAAAGCTTTCTTCATCATCTCCTCCATACCCTGTCAAAAAGTCAACCCAGACTGCACGAGATGCCCGGAGCAGCGAGCGCCGGGCAAAAGCGAAAAGCGGGATAACCAGGGAGACCTCGTGCAAGGCCGGTAAGCGCGGCACGCGGGCAAGCGGACGGAAAACCGTTGAGCGGTCCCGCGCGGCCGGGTGGGCTTGCGGGGTCTCCTTGTTGTGTCGTGAAGCTAAACTACATTTCACGAACTTCGTTTTGCTACTTTGGTTACTAATTTAGCAAAAATACAATTTTGTGGCGACGGAAATCGTTGTTTGACTAACAGCTGTCGCCAATTTGCCATGCAACACAGTGCGCGACGGGTGCCCAACAGGGTGTCGATTGCCGTAAAACCCTTGTCGGAGAAGGGAGACACGGATTCGGTGCATGTGGGTCAAGGATTGCCACTATTGACGTCATCGGGCCGCGAGCGTAAGCACACGCAAGGCGAAATTGGTAAGTATTTCGTAATGAATTCGGCGGCGTTGCGCCGTTGCCGGCCGCGGCCGGAAACGCTCGTCCGGCAAGGCTGGCGCCGCTTGCGGTGCAAGCGCGCGGCTCAGGCGGATGCCGCTCGCGCATCGAGCAACTGCGCGCGAAGCCATCGATGCGCGTCGGTGCGCGCATGCTTCGCATGCGAGTAGACCTTCACCGTGTAGCGCGGGATGTCGAACGGTGCGGGGAAGATGCGGATCGGCGCCGCGTGACGCAACGCCTGCGCGGCACGGTTCGGCACCGTCATCAGGAGTGCAGACTCCGCGATCACGAACGGTGCGGCCAGCACGCTCGGCAATTGCGCGGCGACTTGCCGCGCGAGGCCCAGCCGGTCGAGCACGTAGTCGATGACGCCGCGCGACTCGTTCCACGGCGTGACGACCACGTGGCGTGCCGCGAGGTACTGGTCGAGCGTCAACCGCCGGCGGATCGACGGATGCCTGGCGCTCGCGATCACCACGTAGTCGTCCGAAAACCAGTCGAAATCCTCGATGCCCGGCGCGTCGGCGGCCGATTCCTCGTGATAGCCGAGCGCGAAGTCGATATGGCCGGCCGCGAGTTCGTCGATCGAAATCTTGCGGTCGGAGTGGACGACGCGGATCCGCAACCGCGGCGCGACCTGCTCGATGCGCGCGAGCAATGCCGGCAGCACGGCGAACGCCGTGTAGTCGCTCGCGGCGAACACGAACGTGCGGTCGCTTTGCGCCGGATCGAAGCGGCGTGCGCGGGCCAATCCCTTCGACATCGTGTCGAGCGCGTCGCCGGCCCAGGTGGCGATGTCGTCGGCGCGCACGGTCGGCTGCATCTCGTTGCCGAGCCGCACGAACAGCGCGTCGCCGATCGCGTCGCGCAGCCTCGCGAGCGCGTGGCTCAGCGCGGACGGGCTCATCGCCAGCTCGTGCGCGGCCGCGGCGACCGACCGGTGGCGGTACAGCGCGTCGAATGCGAGCAGCAGGTTCAGGTCGAGACGGCGCAGATCGGGATGCATCATGTTCATGTCCGGATGAAGAAACTGCACTTCCTGCAGTTGATCCGCGAACGTACCATGTCGATCTGTCCGACGCCAGGCGCGCTCGCGCGGGCGCCGCAATCCGTTGTCAGTCCGGGCCGAAGGAGGGCTCCCCACCGTGCAAATCGACATTCGTTCCGCCACCGTCGCCGACGTGCCGCAAATCCTGCGTTTCATCACCGAACTGGCCATCTACGAGAAGGCGGAGCACGAAGTGGTCGCGACGCCCGCGTCGCTCGAGCGCAGCCTGTTCGGCGAAGGCACGCCGGCGCGCGCGTTGATCTGCGAGGTCGACGGCGAGCCGGCCGGCTTCGCCGTGTATTTCTTCTCGTATTCGACGTGGCTCGGCCGCCAGGGGCTGTATCTCGAGGATCTGTACGTGTCGCCGCGCTTTCGCGGCGCGGGTGCCGGGCTGCGGCTGCTGAAGGCGCTCGCACGCATCGCCGTGGACAGCGGCTGCGGCCGTTTCGAATGGAGCGTGCTCGACTGGAACGAGCCGGCGATCCGCTTCTATGAAAGCGTCGGCGCGGCGCCGCAGAGCGAATGGGTGCGCTACCGGCTCGCGGGCGATGCGTTGCGCGCGTTCGCCGACGGCGCGCCGGTCGACGCCGCGTAAACGCAAGACGGGCGCCGCATGGCGCCCGTTCGCGTGTCGTCGCGCGTCGCGCGCGTTACTTGAGGCTGCCCGACAGGAACCCGCGCAGGCGTTCGCTCTTCGGGTTGGCGAACACCTCGGACGGCACGCCTTCTTCCTCGACGCGCCCCTGGTGTAGGAACATCACGTGATTCGACACGTTGCGCGCAAAGCCCATCTCGTGCGTGACGACGATCATCGTGCGGCCTTCCTCGGCCAGCTTCTGCATCACCTTCAGCACTTCACCGACGAGCTCCGGATCCAGCGCGGAAGTCGGCTCGTCGAACAGCATCACGTCCGGATGCATCGCCAGCGCGCGCGCGATCGCGACGCGCTGCTGCTGCCCGCCCGACAGGTGCGACGGATACTGCTTCTCGACGCGCGGCGCGAGGCCGACCTTCTCGAGATATTCGCGCGCGCGGTCTTCCGCTTCCTTCTTCGGGATGCCGAGCACGTTGACGGGCGCTTCCATCACGTTCTCGATCACGTTCATGTGCGACCAGAGATTGAAATGCTGGAACACCATCGACAGCTTGGTGCGCACGCGCTGCAGCTGCTTCGAATCGGCCGCGCGCAGCGCGCCCGTCTTGTCGGGCGTGGTGCGCACTTCCTCGCCGTCGACGACGATGCGGCCCGAGTTCGGCTGCTCGAGGAAGTTGATACAGCGCAGCATCGTGCTCTTGCCGGAACCGGACGAGCCGATCACGCTGATCACGTCGCCCGAGTTTGCCTTCAGCGACACGCCCTTGAGCACCTCGTTGTCGCCGTACCGCTTGTGCAGATCGTCGACGAAAAGCTTCTGAGTCTGGGAATTCATCAATAGTCCTGCGAAAACTTACTTGCCTTGCGGGCGCAGATACGCGAGCCAGCGACGCTCGGCCTGGCGGAACAGCCACACGAGCGTGAACGAGATCACGAGATAGAGCAGGGCGGCGATCCCGAATGCGTGGAACGACATGTAGGTCGCCGAGTTCACGTCGCGCGCGATCTTCAGGATGTCCGGCACGGTCGCGGTGAACGCGACGGTGGTCGCATGCAGCATCAGGATCACTTCGTTGCTGTAGAGCGGCAGCGCGCGGCGCAGTGCCGACGGCAGGATCACGCGGCGATACATCGTGAAGGTCGACATCCCGTATGCGCGCGCGGCTTCGATCTCGCCGTACGACGTCGCCTTGATCGCGCCCGCGAAGATCTCGGTGGTGTACGCGCAGGTATTCAGCGTGAACGCGAGCAGCGTGCAGTGCATCCCGTCGCGGAAGAACGCATCGAGCAGCGGCGTGCCGCGCACGACCTGCAGGCTGTAGAGGCCGGTGTAGCAGAGCAGCAGCTGCACGTAGAGCGGCGTGCCGCGGAACACGTACGTGTAGAGCCACACGGCGCCCGACAGCCACTTTCTTTTCGACACGCGGGCCACCGCGAGCGGCACCGACAGGCAGAAGCCGAGGCCGATCGACACGACCAGCAGCCAAAGCGTGATCGCGACGCCGGTGATGCGGAAGCCGTCGGTGTAGAGGTAGTTGCGCCAGTATTCGTTGATGAGTTCGATCATAGGTCAGCCTTGCGGACACCGGTCGAGTAGCGCTTTTCGAGCCACATCAGCACGAAGTTCGAGATCGTCGTGATGGCGAGATAGACCGCACCCGCGATCAGCGTGAAGAAGAAGAACCGCAGCGTGCCCTTGCCGGCATCCTGCGACGCCTTCACGACGTCCGCGAGGCCGATGATCGACACCAGTGCGGTCGATTTCACGAGCACCTGCCAGTTGTTGCCGATGCCCGGCAGCGCGAAGCGCATCATTTGCGGGAACATGATCCGCGTGAACACCTGCCAGTTGGTCATCCCGTACGCGCTGCCTGCTTCGAGCTGGCCGCGCGGCACGGACAGGAATGCGCCGCGGAAGGTTTCGGTGAAGTACGCGCCGTAGATGAAGCCGAGCACGAGCACGCCGGCGAGGAACGGGTCGATGTCGATCTGATCCCAGTTGAGCGCGTCGGTCGCCATGTTCAGCCAGATCTGCAGGCTGTAGAACAGCAGCAGCATCAGCACGAGATCGGGTACGCCGCGGATCAGCGTCGTATAGACGGTGCCGATGCCGTTCGTGACGCGGTTGCGCGACAGCTTCGCGCCCGCGCCGAGCAGCCCCAGCAGGAACGACAGCGCGAGCGAAAGCACCGCCAGTTTGACGGTTTGCCAGGTGCCTGCGAGGATCAGCGGGCCGTAGCCTTGTAGAAACATATGTGGTCCCTGGTGTGGTCCCGGACGGCGCACGCGGTGCGCCGCGAAAGACGCGCCCGCCAAGCTGCGCGGAACGCCCCGTGCGTATCATGACCGTCCGCCCCGGCAACGGTGCCGGGCCAGCCCGCCGCGAGGAGCGGCGGGCGAGGGGCGGGCGGCGCGTGGTTCACTGCCTGTACTGCCGGACGCGGGGCGCGCCCGCATCCGGTTCCCGTCATTGTCGGCGCTCAGCGAGCCGAGTAGACGCTGAACGAGAAATACTTGTGCGACAGCCGGTCGTACGTGCCGTCCTTGTGCATGTCGGCCAGCGCCTTGTTGATCTTGAGCTTCAGGTCCGTGTCTTCCTTGCGCAGGCCGATCGCGGTACCGTCGCCGATCGTCTTCGGATCCTTCACTTCCGGCCCGGCGAACGCGAAGCCCTTGCCGCGCGGCGTACGCAGGAAGCCGTAGTCGGCCTGCAGTTCATCCTGCAGCGTCGCGTCGAGGCGGCCCGAGCCGAGATCGGCATAGACCTGGTCCTGGTTCTGGTAAGGAATGATCGTCACGCCTTGCGGTTCCCAGTACGCCTTCGCGTAGGATTCCTGCGTCGAACCCTGCTCGACGCCGACGCGCTTGCCCTTGAGCGACGCGACCGTCGGCAGCAGCGGCGAGCCGGCCTTCGCGATCATTCGCGCGGGCGCGTCGTACACCTTGTCGGAGAAGTCGATCTGCTCGCGACGCTTGTCGGTGACGGTCAGCGACGACACGATCACGTCGTACTTCTTCGCCTTCAGCGCGGGAATGATCCCGTCGAGATCCTGCGCGACCCACACGCACTTCACGTTGATCCGCTTGCAGATTTCCTTGGTGAGATCGACGTCGAAACCGACGATCTCGCCGCTCGGCGCGGTCGACTCGAACGGCGGGTAGCTGGCATCGACGCCGATCCGCACGGTCTTCCACTCTTTCGCGAAGGCGCTGCCCGCCACGAGGGCGAGGGCGGCGCACAGGGCGGCCTTCTTCATTTCCATTCGTTTGTCGCTCACTTCCGGGGAGGCGCTCGCGGCCGGTCGGGCCGGGCGCCGCGGCGTATTCTAGACGGCCAAAATTCGTGTTTCGGCGCGCGGGCAACGGCGCTCGCCGGACGGGCGAACGCCAAAAGGGCGGTATTTTACCCGAACGCGATACCCGGAAAACGGCAATCCGGCGTGACCGACGGATTCTTCGATCCGGGCGTTGCGGCAATCGTGGTATTCGCAACGAGTATTACGTCGATTGGATTCGTGGGTGCAACGATGCGGTGCGCGTGCGGCGGATTGTGGCGCGCGCGGCGTGCCCCTAGAGTGCAGGTAAACCCGAAGAAAGAATATTGCCTGCCGGAGTGCCCCCATGTTCCAGATCCGCCGCGCCGCCGACCGCTGCCATACGCGCCAGGGCTGGCTCGAGTCGAGCCACAGCTTTGCGCTTGCCGGCGACGCCGACGCCGCGCATCCGCCGTTCGGCGCGCTGTGCGCGCTGAGCGAGGACCTGATCGCGCCGACACGCGGTTTCGGGATGCAGCCGCGCCGCGACGTCGAAATCGTCACCTGCGTGCTGGACGGCGCGCTCGCGCATCGCGACAGCCTCGGCAACGGCGCGATCGTGCGGGCCGGCGGCATCCAGCGGATGAGCGCCGGCACAGGGCTCATGCACAGTGAGACCAACGCGTCGCGCGACCGCGTGCTGCATCTGCTGCAGATCTGGCTACAGCCGGCCGAGTGCGGCGGGCGGCCCGGTTACGCGGAGCGGCGATTCGCCGACGACGAGAAGCGCGGCCGCCTGCGGCTCGTCGCGTCGCCGGACGGCGACGACGGGGCGCTGTCGATCCGCGCGGATGCGCGCATCTTCACGGGGCTGATCGACGGCGACGAGGAGGTGGTATTCGGGGTGCCGGCCGGGCGCGGTACGTATGTGCACGTGGCGCGCGGCGACGTGGAAGTCAACGGGCACGCGCTCGCCGCGGGCGACGGTGCGCGCATCGCCGGGGCGGACGCGATTGCGTTCGCGCGCGGGCGGGCGGCCGAGGTGCTGCTGTTCGACGTCGCCTGAAACGAAACGGGGGCGCGGGCCTACTGCCCGCGCCCCCGCGATGCCGCCGGGGAGGCGGCGCGCCGGCTTACTGCACCGGCGCCGACGCGGCCTTGGCCGCGCGGTGCTGCTCCCAGCGCTCCTTCATCTTCTCGTGGCGCTGCTCCATCCGCGCGAACTGCTGTTTCAGCGCGGTGCTGACCGTCGTCTTCTGCTGGTCGTTCAGTCCGTTGTAGAACGCGAGCCACGCGGCCGAGCTCTGCTCGCGCAGCTGCGCATTCTGTTGCTCGGCCTGCTGGCGGGCCGCATGCATCGCGTTCAGGTCGAGGATCGGCTGATTCTGCTGCGCCTTGAACTGCTCGCGCATCTGCTCGTGGCTCTTGCGCATCGCTTCATGGTTCTGCTTCATCGTGTTGACGGCCGTCTGCCATTGCTGCTCCTGCGCTGCGTTGAGCTTCAGCTGATCGTGCAGCTTCATGATCGCGCCGAACGGGCCGCCTTCATGGCCGCCGTGCATCTGGTGCATGCCGGGGCCGCCCGGCGGCGGCATGTCGACGGGCGGCGCGGCATGCGCGGTGCCGAATGCGAGAGCGAGCACGGCGGCGGCCGCAATGGCCACGCGGGAAGTCTTCTTATACATTTCAGAAACTCCTGTATCCATAGGGTCCGGCGATGCGGTGCGCGCATGACGCGTGTGCCGCATCCGGTAAGACGCAGGTTAGCGGCGCGGGTCCCGGCGGGTGTTACGCGGGGTGGCTGCCGGGTTACGGTGCATTACAGTTCCCTTGCGCCGTAACCCGCAGTAACCCTTTCGTGTCTTTGTTTCGTTCTTCGACGCCGCCCTCGCGCGGTAAACTTCGAGCCATGACTACCCAGATCCTCATCGTCGACGACGACCAAGAACTCCGTGACCTGCTGCGCGACTATCTCGTGCGTCAGGGGATGGAAGTGTCCGTGCTGCACGACGCGGCGACGCTCGAGAAGCGCCTCGAGCGCGAGCGGCCCGACCTGATCGTGCTGGACCTGATGATGCCGGGCGTGGACGGCCTGACCGCGCTGCGCCAGCTGCGCGCGGCCGGCGACGACATCCCCGTGATCATGCTGACGGCACGCGCGGACGACGTCGACCGCATCGTCGGGCTCGAGCTCGGCGCGGACGACTACCTCGGCAAGCCGTTCAACCCGCGCGAGCTGCTCGCGCGCGTGCAGGCCGTGCTGCGCCGCCGCCGCGCGACGCCGTCGGCGGCGGCGCCCGAGCAACGCGAGCCGTTCGCGTTCGGCCGCTTCGTGCTCGACTTCCAGGCGCGCACGCTGTCGGTCGACGGCAAGCCCGCGACACTGTCGAGCAGCGAATTCGCGCTGCTGAAGATCTTCGTGAACCACGCGCTGCGCACGCTCACGCGCGAGCGGCTGCTCGAGCTGCTGCACGGGCCCGAATACGACGGCACCGACCGCGGCATCGACGTCCAGGTGTGGCGCCTGCGCCGCATTCTGGAAACGGATCCGTCGACACCGCGCTTCATCCAGACGGTCCGCGGGCGCGGCTACGTGTTCGTGCCCGACGGCGAGGCCCATGCGCAAACCCATTGATTCACTGTTCGGGCGGCTGGCGCTGCTGGTCGTCGGCGTGCTGCTCCTGTCGCACTTCGCGTGGTTTTTCGCGATGCGCCTCGAGCGCAGCCAGATGCAGACGCGTTACGCGGTCGAGGAGGCCGCCTTTCTCGTCGACGCCGTGCGCCAGCACGTCGAGCGCACGCCCGACCAGCCGCTGCCGTCACGCGTGCGGCTGGTATCGCCGGACAGCCCGGACGTGCCGACGAGCGCTGGATCGAACCTGCCGGCGCCGCTCAAGCGTTTCCGTGACGACGTGAGCGAGCGCATGCCGCCCGGCACGCTGGTCGAGATCGGCGCGCCGGGCCATCCGCCGGTGCTGTGGGTCAAGGAGCCGACCGACCGCAACTGGATCGTGGTGCCGGTACAGCCGCTGCGCCCGCCGCGCTCGCTCGACCGGATGCTGCTGTGGCTCGGCACGATCTTCTCGGCAGGCGTGATCGCCGCGCTGTTCGCGGCCTGGCAGCTGCAGCAGCCGTTGCGCTCGCTGGCGCGCGCGGTCGCGCGCTTCGGCCGCGGCCAGCCGGTGCCGCCGCTGCGCGAGCGCGGCCCGCGCGAGCTGCGGCAGCTTACGCACGGCTTCAATCAGATGGTGGAACAGGTGTCGCAAGCCGAGAGCGATCGCGCGGTGATGCTGGCCGGCGTCGCGCACGACCTGCGCACGCCGCTTGCGCGGATGCGCCTGCGCGCCGAAATGATGGACGACGCGCGGCTGCGCGACGGTGTGGTGCGCGATGTCGACTCGATGTCGCACATCGTCGACCAGTTCCTCGTATTCGCGCACGGCGGCGCGGACCGCAGCGAGCCGGTGCCGGTCGACCAGACCTGCGAGCGGATCGCGCGCAGCTATCGCGCGGTCGCGCCCAACGCGCCGGCGGTGCAGACGCACCTGTCCGCCGACGAAGGCTTCCGCCTGCCGACCGCGACGCTCGACCGGATCCTGTCGAACCTGCTGGACAATGCGCATGCGTACGGCGCGCCGCCCGTGCTCGTCGAGACGGCGCGTACGCCGACGGGTTACGTGCTGTCGGTAAGCGACAGCGGCGGCGGAATCGCGCCGCGCGACCTGGCGGCCGCGACGCGGCCGTTCGTGCGGCTCGACCCGGCGCGCGGCGGCAATGGCCACAGCGGGCTCGGGCTTGCGATCGTCGAGCGGCTGGTGCTGAGGCTGGGCGGGACGTGCGAAATCGGCAATCGTCCCGAGGGCGGCCTGCGCGTGGCGATGACGTTCCCGTTCGACGCGATACCGAAGGACGATCTGCACGCGCAGGCCGCGTAAGCGGCGGATGCGGCGCCTGCGCGGCAGGCGCCGCGCGGCGTCATTCGCCGAACAGCGTGCCGAGCGTCTCGGCGGCGTTGCTGTCGATGGTGTTGTAGGTCACGCTCGTGGCCTCGAAGATATAGACGGTCGTATAGCGGCCGAGGCGCTCCAGAATCTCCTCCTGCAGCGATTCCGGCACGACGTTCATGTTCAGGTACCATGCCGTCGACGACAGCCGGGTCTGGAACGACCCATACTCCTGCATCAGCTCGTAGAACGCATCGGCATCCTGATCGCGGCAGACGATCACCAAGTTTCCTGCCATTCCCTTTCTCCCGCTGGTCGGTCGATCCCTGGCGGCTGTGTCGACACCGACACCAGGGGCTAGCCCCGATCATACCTGCTTCGCCGTGATCGTCCGCTGACGTCCGGCATGGTTTGCGTGCGCGTGCGGCTGGCGGGTTCCCGGCCGGCCCGGTTCACGGCATAATTCGGGGCCTGCACATGCCGGCCTGAGGACTGCGGCCGGGCTGCTCCGCATCGCACGCCTGTCGGTCACCTGCGTGCCGGGTACGATCCGTGCGCCGTCCGCGCGCCGCGCGGCGTCGCGCCGGCCCCGGACGGTTGAACCTGAAATACAGGTTGGTGTAGTGTCGTGCCGTCGCGGCCGACTCGTCGCGCCGGGCCGCAGCCTGCACGCACGGCGGCCTCGCGCCGGCGTCAGATCGTGAATCAATCGAATTACCGCGTCGAATTACCGCGCCCGTGCGCTTTGCCATGAATCAACATCGTCTGCCGGCTTCGTTCGGCCTTACCGGGGAGGGCGCCTGATGGACGTCGGATTCTTCAATCCGAACCGGACCGCCAACGCATCCGCGTGGCGCGTTCTGCCGAACCGGTGGGACTTCATCGCGTTTCCGCTGATCATCTGCCTGATCGCGATGGCGGTCGTCGGCTTCCACGAGACGATGGCGCCGATCGCCACGCTGCAGACGCAGAAGATCTCGCTCGATCCGTCGAACCTGCCCGAGTACGCATTGCGCACCACGCTGCGGATGCTCGCCGCGATGGTCGCGTCGCTCGCGTTCACGCTCGTCTACGGCACGCTCGCCGCGAAAAGCCGCCGCGCGGGCATGGTGCTGATCCCGATCCTCGACATCCTGCAGTCGGTGCCGGTGCTCGGCTTCATCTCGTTTACGGTGACGTTCTTCCTCGCGCTGTTCCCGAGCCGCGTGCTCGGCGCCGAGCTCGCTGCGATCTTCGCGATCTTCACGAGCCAGGCGTGGAACATGACGTTCAGCTTCTACCAGTCGCTGCGCACGGTGCCGCGCGATCTGGACGAAGTGTCGCGCGGCTTTCACCTGACGTCGTGGCAGCGCTTCTGGAAGCTCGAGGTGCCGTTCTCGATGCCGGGGCTGATCTGGAACATGATGATGTCGATGTCGGGCGGCTGGTTCTTCGTCGTTGCGTCGGAGGCCATCACGGTCGGCAACCAGACCATCACGCTGCCCGGGATCGGCGCGTATCTCGCGCAGGCGATCTCGGACAAGAACCTCGGCGCGATCGGCTGGGTGATCCTGACGATGACGGTCGTGATCCTGGCCTATGACCAGTTCCTGTTCCGCCCGCTGATCGCGTGGGCCGACAAGTTCCGGATGGAGAACACCGCGTCGGGCGACGCGCCGCAATCCTGGCTGCTCGACCTCGTGCGCCGTACGCGCCTGATCCATCAGCTGCTCGTGCCGGCCGGCTGGTTCTTCGCGAAGGCCGCGCGGATTCCGCTGCGTCTGCCGTTGTCGGGCGCGATGCGCTTCACGCTGCCGAAGGTCGAGAAGAAGGCGTCGCGCACGGTCGACATCGCATGGGCGGTGCTCGTGCTGCTCGGCACGGCCTATATCGTGTGGCGTGTCGTCAGCTTCGTGTCGACCGGCGTGACGATGGCCGAAGTCGGACACGTGATCGTGCTCGGGCTCATCACGCTGTTGCGCGTGGTCGTGCTGATCGCGATCGCATCGGTGATCTGGGTGCCGGTCGGCGTGTGGGTCGGGCTGCGCCCGAAGCTCGCCGAGAAACTGCAGCCGCTCGCGCAGTTCCTCGCCGCGTTCCCGGCGAACCTGCTGTTCCCGGTGTTCGTGATCGTGATCGCGCGCTTTCACCTGAACGCCGACATCTGGCTGTCGCCGCTGATCGTGCTCGGCACGCAGTGGTATATCCTGTTCAACGTGATCGCGGGCGCGACGTCCTATCCGAACGACTATCGCGAAGCCGCGACGAATTTCCGGATCCGCGGCTGGCAGTGGTGGCGCCAGGCGATCCTGCCGGGCATCTTCCCGTACTACGTGACCGGCGCGATCACCGCGTCGGGCGGCGCGTGGAACGCGAGCATCGTGTCCGAGGCGGTGCAGTGGGGCACGACCAGGATCGAGGCGCACGGCCTCGGCGCATACATCGCGCAGACCACCGCCGCCGGCGACTTTCCGAAGATCATCCTGGGCATCGCCGTGATGTCCCTGTTCGTTACCCTGTTCAACCGCCTGCTGTGGCGCCCGCTGTATGCCTTCGCCGAAGCGAAGCTGCGGCTCGACTGAGACCGATTGAGAGCGAAACGCGATGCACAATCCGAATGCTGTAAACGCCCCCGTCCAGACGTCCCAGCCGCCGCGCCTCGGCGAGGAAATCCTGCGCGTCGAGCACGTCTGCCGCGGCTTCAACAAGACGCAGGGCGAACTGCTCGTGCTCGACGACGCGAACCTGTCGCTGCGCGAGGGCGAGATCGTCGGGCTGCTCGGCCGCTCGGGCTCGGGCAAGTCCACGCTGCTGCGAATCATTGCCGGGCTGATCGAGCCGACCGGCGGTGAAGTGACCTACCTCGGCAAGCCGCTGACCGGCCCGGCCGAAGGCGTCGCGATGGTGTTCCAGACCTTCGCGCTGTTCCCGTGGCTGACCGTGCTGCAGAACGTGGAAGCCGGTCTGGAAGCGCTCGGCGTCGGCGCACGCGAGCGGCGCGAGCGCGCGCTCGCCGCGATCGACCTGATCGGTCTGGACGGCTTCGAGAACGCGTATCCGCGCGAGCTGTCGGGCGGCATGCGCCAGCGCGTGGGCTTTGCGCGCGCGCTCGTGGTCGACCCGACGATCCTGCTGATGGACGAGCCGTTCTCGGCCCTCGACGTGCTGACGGCCGAAACGCTGCGTACCGACCTGCTCGACCTGTGGACGCAAGGCCGCATGCCGATCAAGTCGGTGCTGATCGTCACGCACAACATCGAGGAAGCGGTGTTCATGTGCGACCGGATTCTGGTGTTGTCGTCGAACCCGGGCCGTGTGATCGCCGAGATCAAGGTGCCGTTCAAGCATCCGCGCAACCGGCTGGATCCGGCCTTCCGCAAGCTCGTCGACGACATCTACGCGAAGATGACGGCACGCCAGACCGGCGAGGCGACGAAGAAGGGCCTCGAGCTCGGCAGCTGGCTGCCGCAGGTGTCGACCAACCTGATGGCCGGCCTGATCGAGACGCTCGCGATGGCGCCGTATCACGGCCGCGCCGACATGCCGGAAATCGCGCGCACGCTGCATCTGGAGGTCGACGACCTGTTCCCGATCGCGGAAGTGCTGCAGTACCTCGGCTTTGCCGACGTGCGCGAAGGCGACGTGTTCCTGACGCCGCCGGGGCGCGTGTTCGCGGAGTTCGGCACGCAGGAGCGCAAGCTGATGTTCGCCGATCACCTGCTGAAGCACGTGCCGCTCGCCGCGCGGATCAAGAAAGTGTTGAACGAGCGCCCCGGCCATCGCGCGCCGCGCGTGCGCTTCGAGCAGGAGCTCGAGGATTTCCTGTCGGACGGCGCGGCCGAGGAGACGCTCGACGCGGTGATCGACTGGGGTCGTTACGGCGAGATTTTCTCGTACAACGACCAGACCGAAATCTTCAGCCTCGAGGACGTCGAGTCCTGAGCCAGCGAGCCGGGCCGCGCGGCCCGGCGTTCGCATGCGCGGCGCTTGTCGCGCGCCGCATCTTTACTGCAGGTTGCCCCAGCGGTCGACCGCCGGTTCGGCCGACGCCCACTTCCAGTGCGTGCCTTGCTGGCACGCATTCGCGAAATACCAGTCGGCCTTGTCGCCGTCCTTCACCGAGAACGCGAATTCCTTGCAGAGCGCAAGCGCCGTCGAGTACGCACGCGTGACGCGCACCTCGCCTTCGCCGTTTTCGAGCGGCAGCGTGTTCTTCACCTTCCATGGCTTCACTTCGCCGACGGCCAGGCTGCCCGCCGCTTTCGCGATCGCGTCCTGCTGGTTCTGATGGAGCTGCTTCATCGTGCGGTTGACGGCTTCGTCGGTCGCCGCCTGCACGGCAATCCCCACGCCGACGCCGACGGCCGGGTTCGCGGTGACGAGGCCCGTCGCCGCGCCGGCGAGTGCGCCGCTCGCCGCGCCGACCGAGCCGCAGCCCGACAGCACGGCGCTGGCCGCGCACAGCGCGCCGATCGCCGCGATACGGATCGCGACGCTCATTGCAGCGCGCCCCAGCGTTCGGTCGCGGGTTCCGCCGACGCCCATTTCCACACGGGACCGTCGCGGCAGATCGTGGCGACGTAGAACGCCGATTCCGCGGCTTTGTCGGCTTTCGCGGGCGTATCGACCGCGAACACGATTTCCTTGCAGTCGAGCGGGCCGATGCTGATCATCCGGCTGACCGTCACGCGCCCCTGTTCGTCGTCCTCGATCGGGAACGAATGGTGCGTCTTCCACGGTGCGACACCGCCGACGTCGAGCGGGCCGGCCGCTTTCGCGATCTGCTCCTGCGTGTAGCGGTGCGCGACACGTTGCGTGTACTGGACGCCCGCCCGCGCGCCGGCGACGGCGCCGAGGCCGATACCCGTCGCGACGGCGGCGTTGTTGGTGACCTTGGAGGCAATCGCGGCGCCCGCGATACCGGCGCCGGCAGTCGCGCCCTCGCTGTACAGCGAGTTGCAGCCGGACAGCAGTGCGGCCGTGGCGATCGCGGCCAGCACGATGCGCGCCGGCATGGCCCGACGCGGCGGTTCGAAACGAATGTTCATCCCTGAGTGCAAGTCCTGTCTGGGTGAGCGGCGACGCATGCGCGCCCCCATGCCGCATCATTGTTTCGCAATTGTCATAGGAAAACTGCAAAGCTTTGACAAATCGCCGGGCAGTGGCTCGCGCGCGTACGCGCGGCGCTATTGTCGGACAGTCGGCCGAGCAGGGGTCGAAACGTTACAAATTGAAGGCAATTGTTACCTTGGCATGCGAGGAAGCAACCTAGACTCTTTTGTTATGGAATGTTTCTACGGCGGCTCCGAGCCGCGTTGCATATGAGACACCCAGCCATGCGCCGTTCGAAACGGTTTTCTCCCCGGTCCTCCGACCCGGGGACCGAGCGCCCGCGTCCGCAGACCGATGCGCCGGCCGGCGCGCCCGACGAGACGCCGTCCGACGGCGATCACAACCAGGGCGGTGCACGCCCGGAAGGGCTCGACTATCAACGCGACCTCGGCCAGGAGCAGGACGCCTGATTCCGTCGCCGTTGCATTCCGCCGCCGCATTTCATTGCGCTCGTTGTTGCATCGCTCACATCTGAATCGCCGCGCGACCGCCTTTTGGCCGTCGCGCCCGTCGTGGCGCGCGTCGCGCGCCATTCAATCGAATCGAGGAGGGAAAGCCGCATGAGCAGATTGATCGTGGTATCGAACCGTGTCGCCGCCGGCGAGGACACACGCCCGAGCGCGGGCGGCCTCGCGGTCGGCGTGATGGACGCGCTGAAGGAAACCGGCGGCGTCTGGTTCGGCTGGAACGGCGAGATCGTCGGTACGCCCGACGCCGCGCCCGCCATCCAGCGTGACGGCAACGTCACGTATGCGACGCTCGGGCTGACGCGGCGCGACTATGATCAGTACTACCGCGGCTTCTCGAACGCGACGCTGTGGCCGGTGTTTCACTACCGCGGCGATCTCGCACGCTTCGACCGACAGGAATACGCGGGCTATCTGCGCGTGAACGCGATGCTCGCGAAGCAACTCGCCGCGCTGCTGCGGCCCGACGACCTGATCTGGGTGCACGACTATCACCTGCTGCCGTTCGCGCATTGCCTGCGCGAACTCGGCGTGAAGAATCCGATCGGCTTCTTCCTGCATATCCCGTTTCCGTCGCCCGACGTGCTGCGCATCGTGCCGCCGCACGAGGAACTCGTGAAGTTCATGTGCGCGTACGACATCGCGGGCTTTCAGACCGAAGCGGACAAGCAGGCGTTCGCCGACTACATCGAGCGGCGCGGCATCGGCGCGGCCAGCGACGACGGGATGCTGCATGCGCACGGCCGCGTCGTGAAGGTCGCCGCCTATCCGATCGGCGTGCACCCGGATGCGATCGCGGACGCAGCCGTCCAGTACGCATCGCGCAAGCCGGTGAAGATGCTGCGCGACGCACTCGGCGGCCGCAAGCTCGTGATGAGCGTCGACCGGCTCGACTATTCGAAAGGGCTGGTCGAACGCTTCCAGTCGTTCGAGCGGATGCTCGCCAACGCGCCCGGCTGGCAGGGGCGCGTGTCGCTCGTGCAGATCGCGCCGCCGACGCGCTCCGACGTGCAGACCTACCAGCGCATTCGCGAAACGCTCGAAGGCGAGGCCGGCCGCATCAATGGCCGCTTCTCGCAGCTCGACTGGACGCCGATCCAGTACCTGAACCGCAAGTACGAGCGCAATCTGCTGATGGCGTTCTTCCGGATGTCGCAGGTCGGCTACGTGACGCCGTTGCGCGACGGGATGAATCTCGTCGCGAAGGAATACGTCGCGTCGCAGGATCCGGCCGATCCGGGCGTGCTCGTGCTGTCGGAGTTCGCGGGCGCGGCGGCCGAGCTGACCGGTGCGCTGCTCGTCAATCCTTACGACCTGTCGCAGATGGCCGACGCGCTCGAGCGCGCGCTGTCGATGCCGCTCGCGGAGCGGCAGGCGCGTCACGAAGAGAACCTCGCGCGGCTGCGCGGAAACAATCTGTCGGTCTGGCGCGACACGTTCGTCGCCGACCTGCGCAGCGTCGCGGCGGCCGCGTCGGTCACGCAGCGCGCGGGCCGGCGAGCCGCGCATGTCTGAGCGCGTGGAGGACGACGGCGCGGCGCAGGAGGTGTCCGCCCGCTTTTTCGTCGTCACGGGCGGCCCCGGCTCCGGCAAGAGCACGTTGCTCGATGCGCTCGAACGCAGCGGCTTCGCGCGTTCGCACGAGGCCGGGCGCGGCGTGATCCGCGATCAGATGGCGATCGACGGACCGGCGCTCCCCTGGCGCGACCGGGCCGCGTTCGCCGAGCTGATGCTGAACTGGGAGATGCGTTCGTATCATCTCGCACGAGGCGCGCGCGGGCCCGTGTTCTTCGACCGCGGCGTGCCGGACGTGATCGGCTATCTGCGGCTCACGGGCCTCGCGGTGCCCGCGCATGCGGAGGCCGCGGCGCGGCGCTTCCGGTATCACCGCCGCGTGTTCATCGCGCCGCCGTGGCCCGACATCTACACGCAGGATACCGAGCGCCGGCAGGATTTCTCGGAGGCCGTGCGCACCTACGACGCAATGGTCGACTGCTATACGGCGTACGGGTATCGGTTGATCGAGCTGCCGTGCGCGAGCGTGAAGGCGCGCGTGCGCTTCGTGATGGACGCGATCGACGCCGCCTGAACGACGGCGTCAGGCCGCCGTGTCGGGGCGCGGCGACGCGATGCGCAGCATGCTGACTCCCGCGGCGAGCGCCGCGAATACGGCCGCGACATAGAGCGCGATCGTCGGCCCATGGTCGGGCGCCAGCCCGAATATCAGTGCGACGAGCGCGGCTCCGAGCGTCTGGCCCGTCAGGCGCGCCGTGCTCAGCATCCCGCCCGCGCCGCCGCTGCGCTCGCGCGGTGCCGACGACAGCATCGCGCGATTGTTCGGCGACTGGAACAGCCCGAAACCCGCGCCGCACAGCGCCATCCGCCACACGATATCGACGGTGCCCGGATGCGCGCCGATCATCGCGAGCGACAACAGCCCGGCCGCGAACAGCGCGAGGCCGATGCCGCCGAGGATGCCGGCCGAGTAACGATCCGACAGCACGCCGGCAAGCGGCGCGGCGAATACGATCACGAGCGGCCATGGCGTCATGTAGAGGCCGGTTTCGACCTGCGAGAAGCCGAGCGAGTGCTGCAGCCAGAACGGCAGCGCGACGAACGCGAGCATCTGCGACGTGAACGAGGCCACCGACGTGCAGATCGACAGCGCGAACATCGGGATGCGCATCAGGTCGACCGGCAGCAGCGGTGCCGGCTGCGACAGCTGCCGCTTCACGAAGAAGTAGCCGACCGCGAACGCGATCGCCAGTTCGCCGGCAACGTACGCGTGGCTTTCGCCGTGCCCGAGCCCGTCGACGGCCATGATCAGCAGCCCGAAGACGCACGCGTTCATCAGCGCGCTCGGGAAGTCGTACGGCGCATCGTGCAGCGGGTTGGCCGGCAATGCACGGAGGCTGCCGAATACCGCCGCGATGCCGATCGGCACGTTGACCGCGAACAGCCAGGGCCACGACGCGACCGACAGGATCGCCGATGCGACGGTCGGCCCGATCGCCGACGACAGCGCGACCACCATCGCGTTGATCGACAACCCGCGCCCGAGCATCGACGACGGGTAGATCATCCGCACGAGCGCTGCGTTCACGCTCATGATGCCGGCCGCGCCGAACCCCTGAATCACGCGCATCACGGCGAGGACCGGCAGCGAGCCGGCGAGTGCGCAGCCGAGCGACGCCGCGGTGAAGAGCGCGAGCCCGGCGATGTAGATGCGGCGATAGCCGACGCGCTCGCCGAGCGACGCGAGCGGCAGCAGCGTGATCGTGACCGCGAGCTGGTACGCGTTGACGATCCAGATCGATGCGGCGTCGGACGCGCGCAGGTCGCGCGCGATCGTCGGCAGCGCGACGTTCGCGATGGCGCCGTCGAGCACGGCGAGCGTGATGCCCAGTGCGACGCAGACGATTGCCCAGTAGCGTTGCGGAAGCGGCAGGCCGGTATCGGCGTTCATGGCGGGAGCGAAGGCGTGATGATCCGCGCGCCCGGATGCCGGTTGCGTGCGCAACCATGCTCGCGGGTGGAGGCGGCGGTGAACGACCCGGTCAGCCTGGCGGCGCCGGAGCGGGACCGGTCGAGTGTATCACCGGACCGTATCGCGCGACGCCGGCAGCAGCCGGCCGGCGGCCGGTGCGTGCGTTCAACCTTCGAAGTCGAGGCCGCCGAGCCGCACGAGCGGGTCGGCCTGCGTGCGCGATGCGAGATCGATGTCGCGCGCGCTCTGCCATGCGCTCAGCTTCCTCGGCAGCGCGCTCAGGTAGTGCTCGAACCGCGCGGGACCGTCGGGTGCCATCAACCGCTCGATCTCGTCCGTGTCCCAGGTCAGCTCGAGGTTCAGCGGATGCACGAAGCCGCTCACATGCTCGTGCGGCGCGCTGCGGACCTGCACGCGCGTCGGTTGCCCGTGCCCGCCGTATGGGACGACGTCGGTCAGCACGTGATCGGCGAAGAACGCGGCGATCGCCTGCGCAATGCGCGGCGCGAATTCGGTATCGAAACGGCGGGCGGTTTCGGGCTGCATGAAGGCGTCTCCTGTGTGCCGAAAATCGTAGCACGGCGGGGGCGCGTTTCGGTGTGCGTGATACCGGTAATGGCGCGTTACCACTTGCTGCATCTATTACGGCCGCGCGCGACCACAATGCATCGCATCCAGTACCACTTCGCGTGGGAGTCCATCATGAAAAGAATTGCCGCAGTATGTGTCCTTGCCGGTTCGCTCGCCGTGGCCGGCCCGGCTTCCGCGCATGGCCGCGACGGGGGCGACATCATCGGCGCGCTGATCGGCGGCGCGGTGCTCGGTGCGATCGTGACGTCGGCGATGAATCCGCCCGTCGCGTATCGGGCGCCCGTGTATCAGGCACCCGCCTATCAGCCGCCGACGTACTACCAGGCACCGGCTTACCAGCAGCCCGCGTATCCGACGTATCAGCAGGCGCAGTACCAGGACGACGGCCCGGACTATTGCTACGACCGCTATCAGCGCCCGTATGTGTGCGGCGCGCCGGTATCGGGCGGCTATGCGCGACCGGCTGGCTGGTGAGCGGGCGCATGACCGGGCACGGCGTCATGTGCTCGGTGCCGATTGAACGAATTCCCGGCAACGGGAAGACAAAAGTTAAGGCCCTCGCGTGATGCGAGGGCCTTTGTCATTTCTCGGACGTTGGTTATCGAACGCCGGACGGAAGCTGCGCGACGCCGCGTGCGGATACAAACGGTTGCAATTGGTTCTGCTGGCTCAGTGGCGGTGGCCGCCGTCGCCGCGTCCGCCGCCGCCTTCGTTCCAGTCGCCACGGCGCCCGCCGCCGCGCCCCCAGCCGCCGTGGTCCCAGCGATCGCCGCGATCGCGATCCCAGCGGCGGTAGTCGCGGTGGCCGTGGTCCCAGTCGCGTCCGCCGCCGCCTCCCCAGATATTGACCGTGCCATAGATGGGCGAGGCCCCGTAGGCCGGCCCGTACGCGTACCCGGGATCGGAATAGTAGGGCTGTCCGTAGCCGTATCCGGCGTCCGGACCGACGACGCACCCGGCCAGCAGCGTGGCGACGCCGGCGGCGGCAATGAGCTTCAGCATGATGTTCTCCATTGGTTCCCCTATAAGTACCGCGCGCGGGGATTGCCGGCTGTTTGCATTTGTGTCGTCAAATTACAGCCTCGTAAGGTCGCGCGACGAAAGTGTTAGCATCGGGGCCTATTTTGTTTATCAGGAGCACATCGATGAAATTCGCGATCCGGGCCGCCCTGGCCGCCCTTTGCGTGACGACCGCCGCCGCCTGGGCGGCGGGCCCCGCATCGGCACCCGCCGTGCCGGCCGAATCGATCAAGATGTTCCCGCAGCCGACGGCCGGCCAGCAGCGCGCGGTGATCGCGCTGCCCGCGCTCGAGAACGAGGGCGACGCACGCGTCGAGCTGATGATCGGCAAGACGCTGCAGACCGACTGCAACCAGCAATGGTTCGGCGGCGAGTTGACCGCCGAGGACGTGAAGGGCTGGGGCTATACGTACTATCGACTGACCGACGTGAAGGGGCCTGCATCGACGCTGATGGCCTGCCCGGGCCAGGCGCCGCAGCAGCGCTTCGTGCAGGTGCGCGGTGACGGCCAGTTGCTGCGCTATAACAGCCGCCTGCCGCTCGTCGTCTACGTGCCGGACGGTTTCGACGTGCGCTACCGCGTGTGGCATGCATCGAAGGACGTGCAGCAGGCCGTCACGCAGTAAGGCGTCGACCGGTGCGGTCGTGCGGGCGCGCTTGCCGCTCCCCGGGCCGCGCCGATTCAGCCGGCTTCCTTTCGGATTCCGACGTTATCCGTCGTTCGCGCCCGCGAGCGGCGGCCATGCGGCCCGCGCGGGCTGCGCGACCGCCTTCCGATCTCCGACGGCTCGTGCCGTCGCGTGCCTGAATCGTCACTCTCTGTTGCACCGTCACGCAGCGCGCGATCGCATCGCGGTTTGCATGCGCGAAGAGCTCGCCGGTTGCAACGTCTTCGTCGAGTCGCGTGCGTATCGCGGCGACCCTCTGCTCGCGTATCGCGATCAATGTTTGCCGGGCCGTATCCGATCACTCCAGCGGATGCAGCGCTGACCGCACGACGAGGCAGCGGACCGGCTTGCGACTGGCGCGTGCATATGCGTCCCGTTTGCATCGGGTAGTGCCCCAGCGCTTCGCCTTTAAGGCGAAGGTTCGGGATTCTACGCAATTTTCCGCATATGTTCGCCGCGATCCGACAATGCGCGGTCGGGGGCCACATGTCGCCGTGATGACGTGGCGATGAATGAAAGAGGATAACGAAATATTTCACAGGTGCAAGGCGGAATTCATTTACAAAGTTATCAAGCGTACTTACGATGACGCCAATTTGGGATAGCGGAATTTCGCATGCGTACAGTCGATCGGGCGATGTTTGCCGCGCTCTGCCTTTGTCTTGCCGCATGTGGCGGCGGTGACGACAACGCTGCCGCGGGCACGCAGACCGTTGCGGGCGCATCGACGTCGTCCGGCGCAGTTGCCGGTGCTGCATCCGGTGCATCAGCTTCATCGTCGAATTCCGGCAGCCCGGCGTCGATCGCCGGACCGACTGCTGGGTCGACTGCTGGGTCGACTGCTGGGTCGACCGGAGCGGCGGCCGGAGCGACGCTTCCGCCTTCCAGTGGCACCAAGCCGATTCCGGTCGCCGATGTGACGGTTTATCCGGCCGCCGACGGCAGCGATCAGGCCGATGCGCTACAGAAGGCATTCGACAGCCTGCGTGCCGGGCAGCGTCTGGTCATCGCTCCGGGACGCTACGTCGTCGGGCATTCGCTTGCCGTGACGGTGCCCCAGGCGGTGATTTCCGGATACGGCGCGACGCTGGCCGCCACCAACCCGGCCGACCAGACGATCGAGATGAGGAGTGCCGGTTCGACGCTCGTCGGCGTGACGTTGGCCGGCACCGGAACGACACGGCTCACGACGCCCGAATCGACCAAGGTCGAGGTGACGGGCTCGGACGTCCAGATACTCGGCGTGACGATCCAGGGCGGCGCGAGCGCGGGGATCTTCGTGTTCGGCGGCAACGGTATCGCGATCGTGGGCAATACCGTGCGCGCGACGCTCGCCGACGGCATCCATACGACTTACGGGTCGACCAACGTGCTGGTGCAGAACAATACGGTGGCCGGCACCGGAGACGATCTGATCGCCGTGGTCAGCTATCTCGGCGACGGCCGCCTCAGCGGCAACGTCCTGATCGACCATAACGCCGTGTCCGGCAACGCGTGGGGGCGCGGCATCACCGTCGTCGGCGGGCAGGCGGTAACGATCTCGAACAACACGGTCGACGCCGTCGAGAAGGCGGCGGGGATTCTGGTCGCGCAGGAGGACAGCTGGAAGACCTACGGGTCGTCGAACGTCGTCATCACCGGCAATATCGTGACCAACATCCAGACCACGAACGCGAACAACGGGCTGCAGCCGACGCAGCAGGGGGCGATCGAACTGGATACGTGGTCGGGAACCGTGTCCGATGTCACGGTGGCGGATAACCGCGTGTCAGGCTCCGGCTATGCGGGTTTCCGGGCGTCCGGGAACGTGTGTTCGTTCAGCGTGACGGGCAACACGTTCTCGTCGATTGCCGGTTTGCCGGTCGGCTTGTTGACGAATGGTTGCACGGCGAACCAGATCGTCGTCGATGCGAATCGGCTCGGGGACGGCAGCCTGCTGGCGCTGCCGGCCGGGGCGTCGTTTGCCGGCACGTTTGCAGTGACGGGCGCGAATGCGAGTTTGATGCCGCAGGTCAGGACGGGGTTGATGCTGTGACGAGGTGGCGGGGGTGCGGGGTGGTGGCCGATGTTTGGTGAAACACGGCGTGCGTGGGTGCGGTAGGCAGACGACTAGAGAGAGCGTGCGTGATACGGCGGACGTGGCGCGTGTGGACGGCGCGATATCAAGGCACGTGGAAATTCGGGAAACTGCTGGTCCCCCCGACAGGAATCGAACCTGTATCTAGCGCTTAGGAGGCGCTTGTTCTATCCATTGAACTACGGGGAGAGCCCTGTCCGCGGTTTCGCGTACCAAAGACGCGAACGGGACGGCGATGTGGACAGCGCGCAGAGTATAGCAAACGCGCGGCGCATCGGCGGACGGAATGCGTGCCGATACGCGCCGCGCGCGCTTACTCGTGTCGGGAACCCGGAATCAGAAATCGACGACGACGAAATCTTCCTTGCCCACGTCGCACAGCGGGCAGCGCCAGTCGGCGGGAATGTCGGCGAAACGGGTGCCGGCGGGGATGCCCTCGTCGGGCAGGCCTTCTGCTTCGTTGTACACCCACCCGCAAATCAGGCAGACCCAGCTCTGGTATTCGGTTACTTCGCTCATGTGGTGCTCGGAATGATGAAAATCCGTGATGCCGTGCGCAGTGTGGCCGGCGGACGAAAGGCGCAATGGTACCGGAATTTCGTCGAACACCGCCGCAACGTCGTTTTAAACGTGCGCATCGCGAACAACGGCCGTCATCGCGCGGGCCGGGCGCGCAGTGTATGCTTCGTGAGCCTTTCAATCTGAAGGAGAAAACAATGCTCAACAAGAAGTGGATCGCGGGTGCGGTATGTGTCGCGGCACTGGCCGTGTCGACGCTCGCGCAGGCCGAGGCGCGCGTGTTCTTCGTCGAGCCGAAGGACGGCGCGACGGTGTCGAGCCCCGTGCACGTGAAGTTCGGCCTCGAAGGGATGGATCTCAAGCCGGCCGGCGACATGACGCCGGACACCGGCCACCATCACCTGCTGATCGACGGCAAGCCGGTGCCGAAGGGCGACGTGATCCCCGCGACAGACCATTCGCTGCACTTCGGCAAGGGCCAGACCGAAACCGACGTGAAGCTGCCGCCCGGCCAGCACACGCTGACGCTGCAGCTCGGCGACGGCGCGCACCGCTCGTACGGTCCCGAGCTGAGCTCGACGATCTCGGTCAACGTGAAGTAATCGCCCCCTCGCATGCAGGCAGCCGGCCGGGAGGCTGCGGCCGGATGCCCGTCGCGGCGGCCGCGCAACCCCGCCGCGTCGCCTGGCGGCCCCGTCGATCCGACACGCGCCGCCATGCCGCCGCGGCACGAAATGAACCGCGCACCGGCCTAGTCCGTCCGGCCATCCCGGCGCGGGCGTCCGCCACCGGTACAATGGGCGCTTCCGATTTCTCTCTTCGCCGTCTCCCCATGTCGCTTTATTCCATTACCGGCGCGCAACTCGCGTTCGGTCACGTCGCGTTGCTCGATCACGCGGATTTCTCGCTGGAGGCCGGCGAGCGCGTCGGCCTGATCGGTCGCAACGGCGCGGGCAAGTCGTCGCTGCTGAAGATCGTCGCCGGACTGGCGAAGCCCGACGACGGGCTGATCACGCGCCAGCAGGAGCTCGTGACCGTCTACGTGCCGCAGGAGCCCGAGTTCGAACCGGGCGCGACCGTATTCGACGCCGTCGCGTCGGGCCTCACGCACACGCGCGAAGTGCTCGAAGAATACGATTCGATCGCGCACCGCCTCGCGGAGACGCCCGAAGGCGCCGAGCACGACGCGCTGCTCGCGCGGATGAACGCGCTGCAGTCGACGCTCGACGCGCACGATGCATGGAACTGGCGTACGCGCGTGTCGATGACGCTCGCGCAGATCGGCCTGACCGACGGCGACGCGCAGGTCGACGCGCTGTCGGGCGGCATGCAGAAGCGTGTCGCACTGGCGCGCGCGCTCGTGCTGCAGCCGGACGTGCTGCTGCTCGACGAACCGACCAACCACCTCGACTTCGACGGCATCCGCTGGCTGGAAGAACTGCTCGTCGCGCAGCGCGCGGGCCTGTTGTTCATCACCCACGATCGCGCGTTCCTCGATCGCGTCGCAACGCGCATCGTCGAGCTCGATCGCGGCCGGCTGCTGTCATATCCGGGCAACTTCTCCGCGTACCAGACGCGCAAGGCGCAGCAGCTGGAAGTCGAGCGCGTGGAAAACGAGAAGTTCGACAAGCTGCTCGCGCAGGAAGAAGTGTGGATCCGCAAGGGCGTCGAGGCGCGCCGCACGCGCAGCGTCGGCCGCATCGCGCGGCTCGTGCAGATGCGCAACGAGCGCGCGGAGCGCCGCAATGCGCAAGGCAACGTGAAGCTCGACGTCGCGCAGGGCGAAAAGTCGGGCAAGATCGTCGCGGAGCTGACGGACGTGACGAAACGCTACGGCGATCGCACGGTCGTCGACACCTTCTCGACGACGGTCATGCGCGGCGACAAGATCGGTTTCGTCGGCCCGAACGGCGCCGGCAAGACCACGCTGCTCAAGCTGATCCTCGGCGAGCTGAAGCCCGACGCGGGCACGGTGCGCACCGGCACGAACCTGCAGGTCGCGTATTTCGACCAGATGCGCGCGCAGCTCGACCAGGAAAAGAGCCTGGCCGACACGATCAGCCCCGGCAGCGAGTGGGTCGAGATCGGCGGCGTGCGCAAGCACGTGATGAGCTATCTCGGCGACTTCCTGTTCGCGCCGGAACGCGCACGGTCGCCGGTGAAGTCGCTGTCGGGCGGCGAACGCAACCGGCTGCTGCTCGCGCGCCTGTTCGCGCGTCCGGCCAACGTGTTGGTGCTCGACGAACCGACCAACGATCTCGACATCCCGACGCTCGAACTGCTCGAAGAGCTGCTGGCCGACTACGACGGCACGGTGCTGCTGGTCAGCCACGATCGCGCGTTCCTCGACAACGTCGTCACGTCGGTGATCGCGGCCGAGGGCGACGGCAAGTGGCGCGAATACGTCGGCGGTTTCACCGACTGGCAGATCCAGAGCGAGCGCTCGCAGCAGCTCGCGCAGCAGGAGGCGGCGAAGCGCGCGGTGAAGGAAGCGGCGCCGGTCAAGGAAGACGCGGCGAAAAGCGCGGCCGGCCGTAATGCACAGCGCACGGTGAAGCTGTCGTTCAACGAGCAGCGCGAACTCGATGCGCTGCCGGAGAAGATCGCGGCGCTCGAGGAAGAACAGAAGACGATCAACGCGCAGCTCGAGGACGGTTCGATCTTCGCGAAGGATCCGCAGGAAGGCACGCGCCTGACCGAGCGGTTCGCGGCGATCGACGACGAGCTGCTCGCGGCGCTCGAGCGGTGGGAGACGCTCGAGGCAAAGCGCAAGCCAGTCTGACGCTGCGTGCGCCGTGCGAGCGATCTTGCGACGGCGCGCCACGCGGAACCAGTAAAATACCGCGCGTCCCGGGCAGCGCAGCGAACGCCGCGCGCCCGCTTTCGGAGCAGTCCAAGCACACCGTTGTTTCGATTCGCTTTTTTACGGAACTCAACGTTTTGTCCACGACGTTATCCACACGAGGTGTGGACAACGTCCCGATGAATGACGAAATTCAGCGCCTATGTCAACGAAGAAGCCCAGCGCGGCCTATAGCGAAGCATCGATCAAGGTGCTCAAGGGTCTCGAGCCGGTCAAGCAGCGGCCCGGCATGTACACCCGTACCGAAAATCCGCTGCACATCATTCAGGAAGTCATCGACAACGCGTCCGACGAGGCGCTCGGCGGCTACGGCAAGCAGATCACGGTCACGCTGCATGCCGACCAGTCGGTGTCGGTAGAGGACGACGGTCGCGGCATTCCGTTCGGGATGCACCCCGAAGAGGGCGTGCCGGTCGTCGAGATCGTGTTCACGCGCCTGCACGCGGGCGGCAAGTTCGACAAGGCCGCCGGCGGTGCGTACACGTTCTCGGGCGGTCTGCACGGCGTCGGCGTGTCGGTGACGAACGCGCTCGCGACGCGCCTGGACGTGACGGTCTGGCGCGACGGCAAGATCGCCGAACTCGGTTTCGCCGACGGCGACGTCGTGAAGCCGCTCGCAACACAAGCCGCGGGCCGCGGCGAGAAGAAGTCGGGCACGCGCGTGCAGGTCTGGCCGAATCCGAAGTACTTCGATTCGCCGAACCTGCCGCTCGGCGAGCTGCAGCGCCTGCTGCGCTCGAAGGCCGTGCTGCTGCCGGGTGTCGAGGTCGTGCTCGTCAACGAGAAGACGGGCGAGCGCCAGGCGTGGAAGTACGAGGATGGCCTGCGCGGCTATCTGCTCGACGAGATGAACGGCAGCGAGCTGCTGATCCCGCTGTTCGAAGGCGAGCGCTTCGCCGATGCGCGCTCCACCGACGAAACCTTCGCCGAAGGGGAAGGCGCGTCGTGGGTCGTCGCATGGAGCGAGGAAGGCTCGCTCGTGCGCGAGTCGTACGTGAACCTGATCCCGACGCCGGCCGGCGGCACGCACGAGTCGGGCCTGCGCGACGGTCTCTATCAGGCGGTCAAGAGTTTCGTCGAACTGCACAACCTGCAACCGAAGGGCGTGAAGCTGCTCGCGGAAGACGTGTTCGCGCGCGTGTCGTTCGTGCTGTCCGCGAAGGTGCTCGACCCGCAGTTCCAAGGGCAGATCAAGGAGCGCCTGAACAGCCGCGACGCGGTGAAGCTCGTGTCGTCGTTCTCGCGTCCGGCGCTCGAACTGTGGCTGAACCAGCACGTCGAGCACGGCAAGAAGCTCGCCGAACTGGTGATCAAGCAGGCGCAGGCGCGCACGCGCGCGGGCCAGAAGGTCGAGAAGCGCAAGAGCTCGGGCGTCGCGGTGCTGCCGGGCAAGCTGACCGACTGCGAGACGGAGGATATCGCGCGCAACGAACTGTTCCTCGTCGAGGGCGACTCGGCGGGCGGTTCCGCGAAGATGGGCCGCGACAAGGAATACCAGGCGATCCTGCCGCTGCGCGGCAAGGTGCTGAACACGTGGGAAACCGAGCGTGATCGCCTGTTCGCGAACAACGAGGTGCACGACATCTCGGTGGCGATCGGCGTCGATCCGCACAGCCCGGACGACACCGTCGACCTGTCGAACCTGCGCTACGGCAAGATCTGCATCCTGTCGGATGCGGACGTCGACGGCTCGCACATCCAGGTGCTGCTGCTCACGCTGTTCTTCAAGCATTTCCCGCAGCTGATCGAGCGCGGCCACGTGTACGTCGCGCGCCCGCCGCTGTTCCGCGTCGACGCGCCCGCACGCGGCAAGAAGCCCGCGCAGAAGCTCTATGCGCTCGACGAAGGCGAACTCGAGGCGACCCTCGACAAGCTGCGCAAGGACGGCGTGCGCGAAACGCAATGGAGCATCAGCCGCTTCAAGGGTCTCGGCGAAATGAGCGCGGAGCAGTTGTGGGACACGACGATGAACCCCGACACGCGCCGCCTGATGCCGGTGAAGCTCGGCGAACTCGACTACGAGGCGACCGTCGCGCGGATGACCATGCTGATGGGCAAGGGCGAGGCAGCCGCGCGACGCGGCTGGCTCGAGGAAAAGGGCAACGACGTCGAAGCGGACATCTAAACCCGCGCGGCCGGGCATGACGCCCGGCCCGGCCTCACGCCACTTACGAATACGGAATACAGATGGACGACAATACTTCCGATCTCTTCGCCGCCTCCGACGCACCGGACGCGGATGCGCTGACGCTCGGCAACTACGCGGAGCAGGCGTACCTCAGCTACGCGGTCAGCGTCGTGAAGAGCCGCGCGCTGCCCGACGTGTGCGACGGCCAGAAGCCGGTGCAGCGCCGGATCCTGTTCGCGATGAACGAAATGGGCCTCGGCCCGGACGCGAAGCCGGTGAAGTCGGCGCGCGTGGTCGGCGACGTGCTCGGCAAATATCACCCGCACGGCGACCAGTCGGCATACGACGCGCTCGTGCGGCTCGCGCAGGACTTCTCGCTGCGCTATCCGCTGATCGACGGCCAGGGCAACTTCGGCTCGCGCGACGGCGACGGCGCGGCGGCGATGCGATACACCGAAGCGCGGCTCACGCCGATCTCGAAGCTGCTGCTCGACGAGATCGACCAGGGCACGGTCGACTTCATGCCGAACTACGACGGCTCGTTCGAGGAACCGAAGACGCTGCCGAGCCGCATGCCGTTCGTGCTGCTGAACGGCGCGTCGGGCATCGCGGTCGGTCTCGCCACCGAGATTCCGTCGCACAACCTGCGCGAGGTCGCGGCGGCGGCGGTCGCGTTGATCCGCAATCCGAAGCTCTCGCATGCGGAGCTGATGAGCCTGATCCCCGGCCCGGACTTTCCGGGCGGCGGCCAGATCATCTCGAGCGACACCGAGATCGCGGCGGCCTACGAGGCCGGCCGCGGCAGCCTCAAGGTGCGCGCGCGCTGGAAGATCGAGGATCTCGCGCGCGGCCAGTGGCAGCTCGTCGTCACCGAGCTGCCGCCGAACACGTCGGGCCAGAAGGTGCTCGAGGAAATCGAGGAGCTCACCAATCCGAAGCTCAAGCTCGGCAAGAAGACGCTCACGCCCGAGCAGCTCAACACCAAGAAGGCGATGCTCGACCTGCTCGACGCGGTGCGCGACGAGTCGGGCAAGGAAGCGGCGGTGCGGCTCGTGTTCGAGCCGAAGTCGCGCACGATCGACCAGACGGAATTTGTGAACACGCTGCTCGCGTACACGAGCCTCGAGTCGAACGCGACACTGAACCTCGTGATGATCGGCGCCGACGGCCGGCCGGGCCAGAAAGGGCTGCTGACGATCCTCGACGAATGGGTGAAGTTCCGCCAGCTGACGATGACGCGCCGCTGCCGCCATCGTCTCGCGAAGGTCGACGATCGCATCCACATCCTCGAAGGTCGGATGATCGTCTTCCTGAACATCGACGAGGTGATCCGCATCATCCGCGAGTCGGACGAGCCGAAGGCGGCGCTGATGAGCGCGTTCGGCCTCAGCGAACGCCAGGCCGAAGACATCCTCGAAATCCGCCTGCGTCAGCTCGCGCGGCTCGAGAAGATCAAGATCGAGAAGGAACTGGAGGCGCTGCGCGACGAGAAAGCGAAGCTCGAGGAGCTGCTCGCGAACGAAAGCGCGATGAAGCGGCTGATGATCAAGGAGATCGAGGCCGACGCCAAGCAGTACGGCGACGATCGCCGCACGCTGATCCAGCAGGAAAAGCGCGCGACGTTCGAGGCGAAGGTCGTCGACGAGCCGGTGACGGTCGTCGTGTCGCAGAAGGGCTGGGTGCGTGCGCTGAAGGGCCACGGGCTCGACCCGGCCGGCTTCTCGTTCAAGGCGGGCGATCACCTGTATGCGGCGTTCCAGTGCCGCACGCCGGATCGACTGATCGCATGGGGCAGCAGCGGGCGCGTGTATTCGGTCGACGTGTCGGTGCTGCCGGGCGGGCGCGGCGACGGCGTGCCGGTGACGTCGCTGATCGAGCTCGAGTCGGGCTCGCATCTGATGCATTACTACGCGGCGTCGGCCGACCAGCAACTGCTGCTCGCGTCGAGCAACGGCTTCGGCTTCCTCGCCAAGGTCGGCGACATGGTGAGCCGCGTGAAGGCCGGCAAGTCGTTCATGACCATCGATGCGGGCGCGGTGCCGCTCGCACCGATGCCCGTGCTGCCGAACGCGACGCAGGTCGCGTGTCTGTCGAGCGGCGGCCGGCTGCTGGTGTTCGGGATGGACGAGATGAAGACGCTGTCGGGCGGCGGTCGCGGCGTGATCCTGATGGCGCTCGACGACAAGGAAACGCTCGTGCAGGCGCTTGCGATCGACCCGGCCGGCGTCGTGCTGATCGGCACCGGTCGCGGCGGCAAGGTGCAGGACGAGACGCTGTCGTACACGGGGCTCGCGCCGCACGTCGGCAAGCGTGCGCGCAAGGGCCGCGCGCCGGACACGAAGCTCAAGGTCGTCAACGAGCTGCGTCCGCTGCTCGGCTAACGCATCCGTTGGCCGGTTCGACCGGCATCGACGGTCGCACCTCCGCTTCGGCGGACGTGCGGCCGTTGCTTTTTGCGCGACGCATTCAGGTAAGCGCGAGTGGCGCCGTCACGCGGAACTTGCAAAATATTGTGAAATTCCGCCAAGGGTCCGAACCGCGCGGCGGCGCGCCGGTCGAACGTCGCTCGAGACCGCGCGTGACGCGGCTGTTCGTTGCACTCAACTCATACCAGGATTGCCGCCATGTCCCACGCCGTTGCCGTCGCGTTGTTTCTTCATCTGCTGGCCGTCGCCGTGTGGGTGGGCGGGATGGTTTTCGCGAACTTCTGCCTGCGCCCGGCGCTGTCCGACCTGACGCCGCAACTGCGGCTGCCCCTGATCGAGGGCGTGTTCGGCCGGTTCTTCAACTGGGTGTCGGGGTCGGTGATCGTGATCCTGCTGTCCGGCGGTTTCCTGCTCACGGCTTTTGGTGGCGCGCACGCGACGTGGACGCTGCATGCAATGGCCGGGCTCGGTGTCGTGATGATGCTGATCTTCGGCCACATCCGTTTCGCGCTGTTTCCGCGCATTCGCCGCGCGGTGCAGGCGCAGAACTGGCCCGACGGCGCGCGCGCGGTCAACACCGTGCGCTTGCTCGTGGTCGTCAACCTCGTGCTCGGCGTCGTGACGATCGGCGCGGCCGTGCTGTCGCGCGGCTTCTGAACGCGAACGCGTGACGGTGCGGCGCCGTTCGGCGCCCGCCGCTTGCGCGACGCCCATGCCGCTATGCCGCCAGCATCGCGTCGAGCAGCCACGCGCCGGCCGGGCCGAGCGGCCGGTTGCGCGACCACACCGCATCGACTCGCACGCGGCGCGGCCAGCCGCGCGAGCGCAACTCGCAGAGACGATCGCGCGCGAAGTGCTCGACCATCCAGCGCGGCAGCTCGGCCCAGCCGAATCCCAGCACCGCCATCTCCAGCAGCATCAGATAGCTCGGCGCGAGCCAGCGCTGCGTGCCGATGACGATGCGGTCGTCGGCGCCGCGATTCTCCGGCTTCACATACGTGTTCAGGCGCAGTTCGCGCGCGTCGCGTAGTGCCCCGTGCGGCACGTCGGCGTCGCCGAAGGCCGCCAGCGCGTGCGTGCGCCCGACGAACAGGCCGATCTCCGACTCCTCCGCCACCGTCGCCGCGCCGATATCGGGCGGGTAGACGGCGCGCGCGGCCATCAGCCCGAGCTGTGCGCGGCCCTGCTGGATCAGGTCGAGCACGTCCTCGTGTTCGGCGATCAGGCATTCGAGTTCCAGCGCCGGAAAGCGCCGCTCGAGCGCCATCAGGGTTTCCTCGTAACGCTTCGACTGATACGTATCCGACACGACGAGCGTCAGCCGTGCTTCCTCGCCTTGCGCGAGCCGCGCGGCGGTGCGGTCGATCGCCGCACCGGCCTCCAGTGCGCGCTGCACCTGCGGCAGCAGCGCGCGTCCGGCATCGGTCAGCGTCGGCGTGCGCGTCGAGCGGTCGAACAGCTGCAAGCCGAGATCGATCTCGAGGTTCGCGATCGCTTCGGACACCGTCGACTGGCGCTTGCCGAGCTTGCGCGCGGCAGCCGTAAACGAGCCGAGCATCGCGGCTTCGGCGAAGGCGAGCAGGGCTTCGGGAGCGTGGTGCATGCGCGGATCTCACGACGTTATATCGGAAAAACCGATTATATCAAACTGGATTTGCGTCGTTTCGCCGATCAAAATGCGCCGCATATGCTGCACAACCGAATCGGAGGAACCATGAAACAGATGAACAAAACGGTGACGGAACGCCTCGTTCACGCGCTGGCGTTCGAGCTGGTGGCGATCGCGCTGTGCGCGCCGATCGGCGCGTGGCTGCTCGACATGCCGGTGTCGCACGTCGGCGTGCTGACGGTGATGGTGTCGCTGATCGCGATGGCGTGGAACATGACGTTCAACACGCTGTTCGACCGTTTCGAGCGCCGCGCGGGCCTGACGCGCACGCTCGGGATGCGCATCGCGCACGCGGTCGCGTTCGAGCTCGGCCTTGTCGCGATGGTGGTGCCGGTTGCCGCGTGGTGGCTGAACGTGAGCCTCGTCGAGGCGCTGCTGCTGGACCTCGGCATCGTGCTGTTCTTCCTGCCGTACACGTTCTGCTTCAACCTCGCGTACGACGCGTTGCGGGCCCGCTGGGTCGCGCGCCGCGTCGCGGTGCACGCGGGCTGAGCGGCACGCGGCCGGCGCTCGCGGGCTGGCCTGCCGTCAGTGCGCGACGGCCGCCCACAACAGCCACCCGCCGCACGCGATCGCGACCGCACCGTAGACGGCGTACACGGGCACCTTGAAGCGTGCGAAGCACAGCGTCGCAAAGGCGCCCGTGAGCCAGTAGACGGGATCGGCCGGCTCGCGATGCAGGATCTTCACGACGGCGACGACGAGAAAACCCGTCGTTGCCGCGCGCAGCAGGCGCATGCCGTGCTCGAAGCGCGAATGGCGCTTGAGCCGGAACAGGTGGTTCTGCGCGAACACGACGAGACACCCCGACGGAATGAACAGCGCGGCGGTGGCGAGCAGCGCGCCGGTCCAGCCGGCGGTCAGGTAGCCGAGAAACGGCACGACGTTCAGCAGCGGGCCGGGCGACACCGGCGACAGCGCGAATGCGAGCGTGAAGTCGTGATCGGAGATGCCGGTAGCCGGCGACACGAACAGCGTCTTGAGCACGGGCAGCGCGGAGAAGCCGCCGCCGAACAGCGTCATGCCGGCACCGGCGAGCCGCGGCCACAGCAGCGTTTCCTGGTAGTCGCCGGGCAACGGAAGCGCGAACAGCGCGACGAGCACGGCGAGCAGCACCAGCAGGCTGCGATCGCGTTTCGACAGCGTGAAATCGACGGCGGCGTGTTGCGGCGGCCCGGTCAGCCAGCCGGCTGCAAACGCGGCGAAGAGAATCCCGACGAAAGCGGCCGGACTATGCGCGAAAGCGAGCAGAATCGTCGATAGCGCGGCGATCGCCTGCTCGAGCCGCGTGCTCGCGAGCGTGCGCAATTGCCTGACCCACGTGACGCCGATCAGCGCGGCGAGCACCATCCCGAAGTGATTGATCAGCATCGGCGCGGCGAGCGAGCGCACGATCGGCGTGCGGTAGAAGATCGCGAACAGCGTCATCAGCACGGAAAACGGCAGCACGCTCGCGATCCCGGCGATCCATGCGCCGGTGCGGCCGTGCAGCGTCTGGCCGACCTGCACGGCGACATTGCAGCCGACGGGCCCTGGCACGAGCCATGCAAGCGCGACGAGATCGGCGAATACGTGCGGCTCGATGCGCTGCAAGCGCTCGACGTAGTGGCGTTCGAGCTGCGCCATCATCGAAAGCCCGCCCCACGACACGGCGGAAATGCCGGCGACGACCTTGAACAACGCCCACAGGGATGCCTGTGCCTGTTCGACACGTTCGGCCGCTTCGACTTCGATGGTTGTCATGACTATGCTGTTGGCGCGGGGGCTGGTGTGGCGCATGGAAACGTGCCGGCGGCCTGCCGACACGATGGCCCTCCCGATTGTCCGCCTGGCATCGTGACAGTGCCATGCGCGAAAACGCCAGTTAATGGACTAAACAACCGGATCGGAAACCGAAATAATCGGTGTGCCGCGCAACATCGCCGTGCGGGCAGGGGGCAGCAGGCAGCGGGCTCAGACGCCCGTGCTCCCGGTCGCGCGGTGCGCGAGAGCGGTCGGGCTATCGCCGCGCACGCCGAAGCGCTCGATCAGCGCGGGGATCGCGTCGGCCGGCACGGGGCGGGAGAAGAGGAAGCCCTGCGCCTCGATTTCGCCGAGCGCGGACAGCCATGCGATCTGCTCCTCGGTTTCGGTGCCTTCGACGACCACCGTCAGGCCGAGCGAGCGCGCGAGGTGCACGATCGACGACACCATCACGCACACGCTGCGATCGGTCGGGATCGCCTGCACGAACGAGCGGTCGACCTTCAGCGTATCGACGGAGAAGCGGTGCAGGTACGACAGCGACGAATAGCCGGTGCCGAAATCGTCGAGCGCAATGCGGATGCCGAGCTTCTTCAACGCGACGATCTTCTCGGAGACGAGCTCCGGATATTCCATCATCGCGGTCTCGGTGATCTCGATTTCGAGCCGGTTCGCCTCGATACCGGTGTCCTGCAGCGCCTGCGAAATCGTCTCGATCAGGTCGCCGCGCCAGAATTGCACCGGCGAGATGTTGACCGCGAGCGTCAGCGTGTCGTGGCCGTCGTCGCGCCAGCGCGCGATCTGTTCGCACGCGGTGCGGATCACGAAGTCGCCGATCGGCACGATCAGCCCGGTCGATTCGGCAATCGAAATGAATTCGTTCGCGGAGATGATCCCGTGCTCGGGGTGGTCCCAGCGCGCGAGGGCCTCGAAGCCGGTGATCGTGCGGTGCGTCAGGTCGATCTTCGGCTGGTAGGCGAGGAACAGCTGTCCCTCGGCGAGCGCGACGCGCAATTGCTGTTCCCAGCGCATCAGGTGGTCGGCACGATGCGACAGGTGCGGCGCGTAGAACTGGTAGCAGTTCTTGCCCGCGTCCTTCGCGCTGTACATTGCGAGATCGGCCTTCTTCAGCAGGTCGATCTCGCTTTCGTTCGCGACGGTGTGCAGCGCGATGCCGATGCTCGCGTGCAGCACGAACGAACTGCCGCGCACGTCGAACGGCTCGGCGAACATCCGGATGATCGCTTCCGCGAGCCGCACCGCGCGCCGCTCGACGTCGTCGCCCTTCATCACGACGACGAACTCGTCGCCGCCGATCCGGGCGAGCGACCCTTCGTCGCCGACGGCATCCGACAGGCGCGACGCGGTCATCTGCAGCACGATGTCGCCGGCGTTGTGGCCGAGGGTGTCGTTGACGGTCTTGAAGTTGTCGAGGTCGATGAACAGCAGGCCGAGCCGCGACAGGCTGGCCGGCATCGACACGTCGTTGCGCAGCCCGCGCAGCGTCGCGTAGCGGTTCGCGAGGCCGGTGAGGAGGTCGTATTCGGCAAGCTGCGTCATCTCGCGCTCGCGGCCGAGCAGCTTGCCGATCAGCCCGGTCGCGACGCCGAAGAACGCAAGCATCGCGAGCGTGATGAAGCTCGTCATCAGCAGGTAGACGTTGCGCGTGTGGTAGTAGTCCGCGAATTCCTCGGACTGCGACAGCCCGACCATCACCGCGAGCGGGTAGCCGTCGAGGTGGCGGTACGACACGATGCGCGTCACGCCGTCGATCGGGTCGATGATCGTGCCCGTCACGCGTTCGGCGATCGGGTAGACACCCGATGCGGAGAATGCACCGGGCGCGTTGTTGAGCGAGCCGGTGCGCCGCGCGAGCACGGCGCCCGTGTCGGACACCACGGCGATCACGCCTTCCTTGCCGATCGCCGCGTTGTTGTAGAAGTCGTTCGTGAAGTAGCTCGGGTCTTCCGACACCACGACGATGCCGGCGAAGCTGCCGTCCGGGTTGTTCAGGCGCCGCGTCATCTGCAGCGTCCAGTGGCTCGACACGCGGCCGAGCACCGGCTTGCTGATGTACAGGCGATCGTCGTTGTGCGCGAGGTGGACCTTGAAGTGCTCGCGGTCGGCCAGGTTGATCGGCTTCGGATGGAGCTCGGCCGTGTTCGCGAACAGGATGCCCTTCGCGTTGACGAGCGAAACCTGGATCAGCGTGTCGCTCGGCACGACGCCTTTTTCGACCGCGCTCGCGAGGTTGAAGCGCGCGGGCGACTTCTCGAACTCGAACTTGACGAAGCGGGTGATCTGGTCGACCTGGTGGATCGCCTTGACCGTGTGCTGTTCGAGCGCCGACGACAGGATCGCCGCCGAGGCCGCCGCTTCCTTGTACGCGCTGTCCTTTTCGACCGACAGCCGCGCGACGATCACCGCCCACAGCAGCGCAAGCGCCAGCATCCCGAGCAGCGGGATCGCGAACAGCGCGCGGCGGCGCGACTTGCGCGGCGCGCGCAGCGGCCGGGTCGGCGGCGTGTGGTTTGACCGGGCGGAGCTCATCAGAGAGGGCGGCGTCCTGCTCGCGTGCGTCCATCCGTCTGGATGGCCGGCTATGGTTCGGGTTGTCCCGACGTCTGTTCGTTCGCGGGACACGCAACCATGGACAGACCTCCGAAACAACGGATTAGGCCCGATATTACTGGGTGGCGCATTTTTGCGATAGTTGGGCGAATCGTAGGGGCGCCGGACCGGCGGGCGCCATCGCACATCGCGAAATGTTACACGGGCGAACGGAAGGTGCCGTCGACGACCGTGACGACGTGGCCGCCGATCCACGTGGTGCCGTCTTGGTCATAGCTGACGGCGATGCGGCCGTCGCGGCCGATCGCCGTTCCCTGGCGGGCCGTGTACGACGGGCCGGGGCGGCGTTGCTGCCGTGTCAGCAGCCCGGCCAGCGCGGCGTTCGCGCTGCCGGTGACCGGATCCTCGCCGACGCCGAAATTGCCGCCCGCCATCAGGCAGCGGATTTCGAACGTCGCGGGGCCGCCTTCGACGTGCGGCGCGTAGACCGCGAGGCCGTCCATGCCGTAGCGGCGCGTGAGTGCCTCCAGCGCGGCCGGATCGGGCGACAGGCCGATGCACGCGTCGGCCGACTTCAGCCGCACGACCAGCCACGGCGCACCGTTGTCCACCGCGCACGGCTCGGCGTCGAAGTCGATCGCGTCGCTGCGCAACGCGGCGGCGAGCACCGCGTAGTCCGAACGGTCGAGCGGCGTGACGCGGGCCGGCGGCGCGGCGAACGCCCAGCTGCCGGCCTGCTCGCGCAGCGCGACCCGGCCGACCCCGCACTGCTGGATCAGCCGGCCCGGCGTGCGTGGCCGCCCGCCGCTTTCGAGGAACGCATGCGCGGTGCCGAGCGTCGGATGGCCGGCGAACGGCAGTTCACCGGCCGTCGTGAAGATCCGCACGCGGTAGTCGGCGTCCGGATCGGTCGGCGTGCAGACGAACGTCGTTTCCGACAGGTTCGTCCAGCGGGCGATCTCGAGCATCGCGTCGTCGCCGAGCGAATCGGCGTCGAACACGACGGCGAGCGGGTTGCCCTTGAACGGCACCGACGTGAAGACGTCGACCTGCTTGAAGCGGACGAGACGACCGGTCATCTCGATGTGCGCGTTACGCGACTTCGGCGATCAGTTCGATCTCGACGCATGCGCCGAGCGGAATCTGCGCGACGCCGAACGCCGAGCGCGCGTGCTTGCCCGCATCGCCGAACACTTCGGCGATCAGTTCCGACGCGCCGTTCGTCACGATGTGCTGTTCGGTGAAGTCGAGCGTCGAGTTGACGAGGCTCATCAGCTTCACGATGCGCGTGACCTTGTTCAGGTCGCCCGTGTGCGCGTGCAGCGTCGCGAGCAGGTCGATCGCGATCGAGCGCGCGGCCGCCTTGCCGTCTTCCGTCTGCAGGTCGGCGCCGAGCTTGCCGGCCCAGACCTTGCCGTCCTTCTTCGCGATGTGGCCCGACAGATAGACCGTGTTGCCGCTTTGCGCGCTCATCACGTAGGCGGCGGCCGGTGCGCCGGCGGTCGGCAGTTCGATGCCGAGCGACTTCAGTTTGTCGTAGACGTTAGCCATGTGTTCGATTCCTCGTTGAGAGTCGTGACAGGAAAAAACGGATCAGAGACGCTCGCGCAGCAGCTTGCCGAGGCGCGCGACGCCTTCCTCGATCTTCTCCGGCGGCACCGTCACGAACGACAGGCGCAGCGTGTTCTGCTGCGGGTCGTTCGCGAAGAACGGCGCGCCCGGCACGAAGGCGACGTGGTTGGCGACCGCCGCCTCGAGCAGCTTCATGCTGTCGATCTGCGCGGGCAGGTTCACCCAGATGAACATGCCGCCGTCCGGGCGGTTCCACGTGACGCCTTCCGGCATGTGGCGCGCGAGCGATGCGAGCATCGCTTCGCACTGCGCGCCGTACAGCTGGCGGATCGTCGGGATGTGCTCGTCGAGGAAGCCGTCCTTGATCACTTCGTGCGCGATGCGCTGCGTGAGCGTCGGCGTGTGCAGGTCGGTGGCCTGCTTGGCCTGCACGAGCTTGAAGTGAAGCTCCTCGGGAGCAATGATGTAGCCGATCCGCAGGCCCGGCGCGAGCACCTTCGAGAACGTGCCGAGGTGCACGATGTGGTCGGGCGCCATCGACAGCATCGTCGGCAGCGGCTCGCCCTGGTAGTTCAGCGCGCCGTACGGGTCGTCTTCCAGCACCGGGAACGGGCTCGACTGCGCGAACGCGGCGAGCGCGCGGCGGCGCTCGACGGGCAGGCGGCGGCCGGTCGGGTTCTGGAAGTTCGGCTGCGCGTACAGCAGGCGCGCGCCCTGCGTCAGCGCGGGCGTGAGGCCTTCGGGCAGCAGGCCCTGCTCGTCGGTCGGCACCTGCACGTAGCGCGGCTCGTACAGCGAGAACGACTGCAGCGCGCCGAGGTAGGTCGGGGTTTCCACGAGGATCGGGCTGTCCGGATCGATCAGCGCCTTGCCGAGCAGGTCGAGCGCCTGCTGCGAGCCGGTCGTGATCAGCACCTGCGACACGCGCACGCGGTAGCGCTCGGCGATCCATTCGCGCAGCGGCAGATAGCCTTCGGTCGCGCTGTACTGGAGCGCGGCGGCGGGCGCATCGCGCAGCACGCGATCGGCCGCGGCCCGCATGCGTTCGGCAGGGAACGTCGCGGGAGCGGGCAGGCCGCCTGCGAACGAGATGACCTCGGGGCGTTCCGTGACCTTCAGGATCTCGCGGATCGCAGAGCTTGTCAGCTTGCGGGCGCGTTCGGAAAGCTGCCAGTGCGGCGGATGCAGGTCGCTCGGATTCATAGTCTCCTCGTTCGGATATCGTGGTCAGTCAAGAAAGGTCGATCGGGCTGGTCGCGTCGACGCGGCCGGGTGGGCGCGCGGGAGCGCGATCGGGCCGTCGCGGCCGGGTGGGCAAAACCGTTCAGGCAAAACGGACATTATGGCGCACCTCATCAGCCGGCGCGAGCGGGGCGCGGGGCCGTGGCCACCGACGAACGCCGGCCGAGCATCACGGTCGCGATCACGGCGGCCGCGAACAGCCACGTCGACGGCGTCACCGTCTCGCCGAACAGCAACGCGGAAAAGGCGATCGTGAAGAAGATCTGCAGCAGCTGCACCTGGCCGACGCGCGCGGTGCCGCCCATCGCGAGCCCGGCGTACCACGCGAAAAAACCGATGAATTGCGAAAAAAGGGTCACGTAGCCGAATGCGAGCCACGTGCGCAGCGCGAGCGGGGCGGGGTGCGCGACGTGCTGCGTCCATGCGAGCCACCCGACCGGCAGCACGAGGAACGGGGCGGACACGACGAGCGCCCAGCAGATCACTTGCCAGCCGCCGATCTGGCGCGCGAGGCGCGCGCCTTCCGCATAGCCGAGCGCGCCGATGCCGACCGCGACGAGCATCAGCGCGTCGCCCGCCTGCACCGTGCCGCCGCCGTCGCGCAGCGCGAACGCGATCACGAGCGCGCTGCCCGCCACCGCGCTGGCCCAGAACGCCTTCGACGGCCGTTCGTGCGACAGCCACGCCGCGTACAGCGCGACGAACAGCGGCTGCAGCCCGTTGACGACCGCGCCGTGCGAGGCCGGCACGGTTTTCATCGCCCAGGCCGAGAACACCGGATACGCGATGATCACGCCGGCCGAAACGATCGCGAGGCTTTTCAACTGGGCGCGGGTCGGCAGCCGTTCGCGCCGCCACCACAGCAGCAGGCCAGCCGGCACCGACGCGGCGAGCGCGCGGCCGAGCCCGTTCAGCAGCGGGTTGAGTTCGGAGACGACGATACGCGTCATCGGCAGCGTGAGGCTGAAGATCATCACGCCGATGAGGCCGAGCAGCATGCCCCGGGTTTCGCGCGAATTCATGAAGGGGGTGTCTCCGTATTGCGGGTTTCAGTTGATCGAGGGGCCGCGGGGCGCTCAGCGCAGCGTGCGTGCGCCCTGCGGTGTGTCGAATTCGGCGACGAGGGCCGGCGGGCCGTCGCCGCTGTCGAGGTCGAGCAGATGGCCGGCACCGAGCCAGTCGAGCTGCTCGCGGATGACCTCCGCACGCGGATGGACGCCCTTGAGCGCCTTGAGCGCGACGCCGTCGTTCGGCAGCGATTCGGCCGGATGGCGCGGGCTGTCCCACTGGATCAGCGACGGCAGGAGGCCGTCACCGGCGCCTTGCCAGGCCGGGAACGCGCCGTCGTCGGGCACCGTGAGGCCCCAGCTCAGGTCGCCGCGCCGCATCGCGACGACCGGCGCGATGCGCGCCGGGTACTGGCTTTGCCACATCGCGAGCTGGCGCGGACGCTCGACGCGCGCGACCCAGTGCGCGAGAAACGGGCCCTGCGCGAGCCGCGCCTGCATCGCCGGATCGTCGAGGCCGAACAGCCGCGCGCGCGGCGGCGCGGCGCCGCCGCCCGTGGCGCTCGCATCGGGATCGATCGCGATCACCTCGAGGTACAGCCCGCCCCACGCGCCGAACAGCGCGTTATGGGTGCGCATCAGCGGATGGCGGCCGCCGCCGGCCGGTTCGATGCCGAGCGAAGCGGCGACATGGCGCACGCCTTCGTCGAGCGTGCGTGCGGCGATCACGAGATGGTCGAGGGTCAGGGAGCGGGCTGGCATGAACGTCGGTCGGAAAGCGAAAGTGTCATGGTGGGCGCGCGATGCGCCGGACGGTTACGGAGCCGGCCGGTGCCCGGGCCGCGATCTCGGCCGGGCGGCGCGGCACCGCGTGCGACAAGGCCGCGACGGCAGCCGCACGATCGCCATTCCAGAGAACTGTAATCGTCGCCACCGGCACAGTAACGGTACAATCGGCGCGATAGCCTTCGGTACAGTTGGAGCCGCCGCCCATGTCCACCGTCCCACTCGCCCAGATTCCCGCGCCGCACGATACGGCCACGCTCACGCTCGTCGACCAGCTCGTCCAGTGGGCGCGGCGCCGCATCGACGAACGCGTGTTCCGGCCCGGCATGCGCATGCCGTCGATCCGCAAGCTCGCGCTCGACAAGAGCGTGTCGCGCTTTACCGTGGTGGAAGCGTACGAACGGCTCGTCGCGCAGGGCTATCTCGATTCGCGGCGCGGCTCGGGCTTCTACGTGCGCGAGCGCACGGCCACCGGCCCGCAGCCGGCCGACAACGTGGTGCGCGTGGCCGAGGCCGCGCCGGTGCACAACACGATCGACGTCGTCTGGCTGCTGCGCAACATGCTGCACACCGTCAGCCCGGAAAAAGGGCCGGGCCTCGGCTATCTGCCGGGCCGCTGGCTGGACGGCGAGCTGATCACCGGCGCGCTGCGCGCGCTCGGGCGCCAGTCCGGCGCGCAGATGCTCGGTTTCGGCACCGCGCAGGGCTTCCTGCCGCTGCGCCAGCAATTGCAGACGCGCCTCGCGGAAGTCGAGATCGGCGCGAAGCCCGAGCAGCTCGTGCTGGTGTCGGGCATCACGCAGGCGATCGATCTGATCGCCCGGATCTATGTGCGGCCCGGCGATGCGGTGATCGTCGGCGATCCCGCGTGGTTCCAGATGTTCGGGCGCTTCGCGTCGCAGGGTGCGCAACTGGTCGGCATGCCGTATACGCCCGACGGCCCCGATCTCGACGCGCTGGAGACGCTCGTGCAGATGTGGCGGCCGAAGATGCTCGTGATCAATTCGGTGCTGCAGAACCCGACCGGCACGTCGCTGTCGGCCGCGCAGGCGTTCCGGATCCTGAAGCTCGCCGAGGCGTACGATTTCCTCGTCGTCGAGGACGACGTGTACGGCGACCTGTGCCCGCCGAGCTATCCGGCCACGCGACTGGCGAGCCTCGACCAGTTGAAGCGCGTGATCTACCTCGGCAGCTATTCGAAGACGCTCGCGGCGAATTTGCGGGTCGGCTATGTCGCGTGCGCACCGGAGATCGCGAAGGCCGTCACCGACCAGAAGATGCTGGTCGGGATGACGACGCCGGAGCTCAACGAGCGCGTGCTGTACAAGATCCTGACCGAAGGGCATTACCGGCGCCACGTGGAGCGGCTGCGCGCGCGGCTCGACGGCGTGCGCGACAAGACCGCGCGGATGCTCGAGCGTACCGGGTTGCGGCTCTTCACGATGCCGGCGGCGGGGATGTTCCTGTGGGCCGACACGGGCGTCGATTCCGACGCGCTCGCGGCCGCCGCGCACGAGGAAGGGTTCCTGCTGACGCCGGGGAGCCTGTTCTCGCCGCAGCAGTCGCCGTCGACATGGACGCGCTTCAACGTCGCGAACTGCGGCGATCCGGCGCTGCCCGGGTTTCTCGCGCGCTATATCGAGTCGGCGGCGCGGCGCGCAGGCGGATCCGGGCTGACGGGCTGACGCGCTGATCATCAGCCTCGAAGCTGCATGAAATCGTTTCGTTTTCGATCCGGGAAGCGATACGCCATTTCAGCGAATTGAAAGCGGCGCGAACATTGGATCGGTCCGAAATTCGCGCGGTAAAAGCGCTAATTCGCGACCCGGCCCACACGTGCATCCGGACAAGGCGCCGAAGCACACGGCCGGGCCCTTGAAATCCAGCCGGCCGCCCCCAGATGGCGGCAACAACCGGTCGGCCCCGGCATCGTGCGCCGGGTGCCGGGGGTTACACCATTCAAGTAAGAGGAAACAGCATCCATGGCACACGAAACGATGAGCTTTCAGGCAGAGGTCAAGCAACTCCTCCACCTGATGATTCATTCGCTCTACAGCAACAAGGAAATCTTCCTGCGCGAACTGGTGTCGAACGCGTCCGACGCTGCCGACAAGCTGCGTTTCGAAGCGCTCGCGGACAACGCGCTGTACGAGAACGATCCGAACCTGCGCATTCGCATCGGTTTCGACAAGGCCGCGCGCACGATCACGATCGACGACAACGGCATCGGCATGAGCCGCGACGAGGCGATCGCGAACCTCGGCACGATCGCGCGTTCGGGCACCAAGGAATTCTTCACGAAGCTGTCCGGCGACCAGCAGAAGGACGCGGCGCTGATCGGCCAGTTCGGCGTCGGCTTCTACTCGGGTTTCATCGTCGCGGACAAGATCACCGTCGAGACGCGCCGCGCCGGCCTGCCGGCGAACGAAGCCGTGCGCTGGGAAAGCGCGGGCGAGGGCGATTTCACGATCGACGCGATCGAGCGCGCGCAGCGCGGCACGACGATCACGCTGCACCTGCGCGAAGGCGAGGACGAACTGCTGTCGTCGCACCGCCTGAAGTCGATCATCCAGAAGTATTCCGACCACATCGCGCTGCCGATCCTGATGAAGAAGGAAGAGTGGGATCAGGAAAAGGGCGAGATGGTCCTGAAGGACGAGGACGAGACCGTCAACCAGGCGAGCGCGCTCTGGACGCGTTCGAAGAGCGACGTCACCGACGAGCAGTACACGCAGTTCTACCAGCATATCGCGCACGATCATCAGGATCCGCTCACTTGGACGCACAACCGCGTCGAGGGCCGCAGCGAATACACGCAGCTGCTGTTCGTGCCGGCGCGCGCGCCGTTCGACCTGTGGAACCGCGATTACCGCGGCGGCCTGAAGCTGTACGTGAAGCGCGTGTTCATCATGGACGACGCCGAGCAGCTGCTGCCGCAATACCTGCGCTTCGTGAAGGGCGTCGTCGATTCGGCCGACCTGCCGCTGAACGTGTCGCGTGAAATCCTGCAGGAAAGCCGCGACGTGAAGGCGATCCGCGAAGGCGTGACGAAGCGCGCGCTGTCGATGCTCGAGGAACTCGCGAATGCGGAAGACGACGCCGGCAAGGAGAAGTACAAGACGTTCTGGAGCGCGTTCGGCCAGGTGCTGAAGGAAGGCGTGGGCGAGGATCACGCGAACCGCGAGCGTATCGCGAAGCTGCTGCGCTTCGCATCGACGCACGGCGACACCGACGCGCAGGACGTGTCGCTTGCCGACTACGTGTCGCGCATGAAGCCCGAGCAGAGCAAGATCTACTACGTGACCGCCGATACGTGGCAGGCCGCGAAGAACAGCCCGCACCTGGAAGTGTTCCGCAAGAAGGGCGTCGAGGTGCTGCTGCTGACCGATCGCGTCGACGAATGGATGCTGTCGTTCCTGCACGAATTCGACGGCAAGCCGCTCGCGAGCGTGGCCCGCGGCGATCTCGACCTCGGCGCGCTCAACGACGAGGAAAAGAAGGCGCAGGAGCAGGCTGGCGAGGCGATCAAGCCGGTCGTCGAGAAGATGAAGGAAGCGCTCGGCGACAAGGTGAAGGAAGTGCGCGTCACGTTCCGCCTGACCGACTCGCCTTCGTGCCTCGTTGCGGACGACAACGACATGAGCGGCTACCTGCAGCGGATGCTGAAGGCGGCCGGCCAGAACGCGCCGGCGATGCAGCCGATCCTCGAGATCAACCCGGAGCATGCGCTCGTGAAGCAGCTGAACACCGAAAGCGCCGATTTCGGCGACTGGTGCCACCTGCTGTTTGACCAGGCGCTGCTGGCCGAAGGCGGGATGCTCGACGATCCGGCGAGCTTCGTGAAGCGGACCAACGCGCTGCTGCTGTCGCGCGCCGCGTGAGCGCGCGGATGCGATTCGACGGCGCACGGGCGGGCTGGCGCGAAACGCCCCGGCCCGGCTGCACGCTCGATCAGCGCGACTGGCTGACGCGCGGCGGTTCGCTGACCGCGCATCTGGCGCGGCTCGGCAGCGTGAGCGTGCGCGTGACGCGCGAGGCCGTCGATTGCCCGTGGTTCGACGAACCCGATGCGCTCGACAGTGCGCCGCGCGCGCCGATGTGGGTGCGCGAGGTGATCCTGTCGGTCGACGGCATGCCGTACGTCGCCGCGCACAGCATCGCGCCGCTCGCGGCCAGCAAGGGTGTATGGCAGGCGATGCGGCGGTTGCGCACGCGGCCGCTCGCGGAGCTGCTGTACAGCGATCCTCAGGTCGAGCGCTCGACGCTCGTCAGCCGGCGCGTGATCGCCGGTCATCCGCTGTATGCGCTCGCGAGCCATGCGTTGCAGGGCGCGCGGGCGCCGCATGCGTTCGCCGCGCGGCGCTCGGTGTTCCAGCGCCACGGCAAGCCGTTGATGGTCACCGAGTGCATGTTGCCTGCGCTGTGGCGCCATCTCGATGCGCACGGCGACGGGCCGCGATCGGCCGGGCCGCGCGGAGCGGCGTGATGCTGCGAGGCTTTCCGCCCGTCGTCGGGCCGCACACGCATACGATGATTCTCGGCAGCTTTCCGGGCGAGGCGTCGCTCGATGCCGCGCAGTACTACGCGCATCCGCGCAATCAGTTCTGGCGGTTGCTCGGCGCGGTGCTCGGCGAGCCGGGGCTGCACGAGCTCGAGTACGACGCGCGGCTCGAGCGCGTGCTTTCGCACGGCATCGGCATCTGGGACGTCCTCGATGCGTGCCATCGACAAGGCAGTCTCGATTCGGCGATCCGCAATGCGAAGCCGAACGACTTTGCATCGTTGCGCGAGCATGCGCCGTTGCTGAGGAAAGTGTGTTTCAACGGCAAGACGGCAGGGCGGTTTGCCGACGTGATCGGCCAGGCCGGATACGACACGCTCGTGCTGCCGTCGTCGAGCCCGGCGAATGCGATGCTGTCGTTCGAGCAGAAGCTGGTGCACTGGCGGGCAATTCGCGACTGACGGCGATCCCGACCGCTCTCCGGTCGCGCGCGAACGCCGCGCCGGCGCTCAGTCGTCCTTGCCCCATCTCCACCCGGGCTTTTCGCCCTTGATCCAGCAAACGGCAGTCAACAGCGCGACCATCACCACGATGCAGGCGCCGTACGCAATCGGCGACCGGTTGGGCGGCACCAGCCACGCGCTCGCGATGATCCCGATCGCGAACAACAACAGCACGACCCAGCCCTGCCACGCCACCGGCAATCCCCATCCCCAACCGTAGCGCTTCGCCGGAAACCAGATCCGTTTGCCGTTCGAGTTCATGCGTCCTCCTTCGATCACGCGTGCAGCGTAGCGCGAACCGGTTTCGAAGTCATGCAGTGCAGTGCAGAGAAGGGCAGGGTATGCGGCGCGGCCGCCATCCCGCACCAATGCTATCCTCTCGTCCGCTCATCCAGCGTCACCCAGCGAGATTCAATCATGACCCGACTGATCAAGCGCGCGTCCGCCGAGGCGCGCGCGTTCAAGCAACGCAAGCCGTCCGCCTACAACGGCTCCGAAAAGCTCCAGCCGCCGCGCGTGAAGCGCCGCCCGGAGATCGACGAACACGACGACGTGCCCGTCCTCGACGCGCCGCGCAAGCCGCGCTTCGCGCCCGTCACGTTCTCGGAAGAGCGCGGCGTGCGTTTCCTGCACTTCGGTACCGAATGGGTGCAGGGTGCGATGCGGATCTCGAAGCCGCTGCACATCGAGCTCGAATACGCGCAGCAGATGATGGCATGGCTGCTGTTCCTCGAAACGCCCGCGCGAATCGTCCAGCTCGGGCTCGGCACCGGCGCGCTGACGAAGTTCTCGCACCGTTTCCTGCCGCACGCGAAGGTCGAAGCCGTCGAATTGAACCCGGCCGTGATCGTTGCTGCCCGCACGATGTTCGCGCTGCCGCCCGACGATGCACGCCTCGTCGTGCACGAAGCCGACGCATGGGATTTCGTCAACGACCCGGCCAACCGCGGCACGACGGGCGCACTGCAGATCGACCTGTACGACGCGACCGCGCGCGGCCCGGTGCTCGACAGCGTCGCGTTCTACCGCGCGGTGCGCGGCTGTCTTGCCGACGCGGGCATCGCGACGATCAACCTGTTCGGCGACCATCCGAGCTTCGTGCGCAACATGAAGCATCTGAACGCGGCGTTCGACCATCGCGTGATCGCGCTGCCGGAAGTGCACGATGGCAACCGGATCGCGATCGCGTTCTCGGGCCCCGCGCTCGACGTATCGTTCGCGCAGCTCGAAGCCCGCGCGAAACTGATCGAGGACACGCTGAAGCTGCCCGCGCGCAAATGGGTGAAAGCTTTGAAAGAAACGATCGGCGCACGCGAATCCTCGTTCGCGATCTGACGCTCATGCACCGGCCGCATGCCGGTGCAACCGCTGGACCTGGGGGCGGATCACCTCGGGTTCGCCCCTGCTTGACCGCTCGCTCGCGGCTCCTATACTGGCGCGAAGCCAGGGGAGCCGCAGCTTACCCGTTTTGCCCCTCCTCTCGCCGCCGTACCCGCTTGACAAGATCGATAACCGGGAAAGATGAGGAGACGTCATGGCTCACGATGCCGACGCCAGCCGGGCCGCCAAGCGCTGGCTCTGGCTGCTGGTGCTGCCGCTGATCGCGATGGTCTGGGTGCCGTCGTACAGCAAGATCGAACCGCAATGGTTGGGTTTTCCGTTCTTCTACTGGTACCAGTTGCTGTGGGTGTTCATTAGCGCGGTGATCACCGCGTTCGTGTATTTCAAGACCAAGAACGCGTGGAAGGCGAGCGGCCCGCAAGGAGGTGCGCGATGAACCTCGGCGCCACCTTCGTCTTCGTCCTGCTCTTCATCGGCGTCACGATCCTCGGCTTCCTGGCCGCGAACTGGCGGCGCGGCGATCTCGCCCATCTCGACGAATGGGGTCTCGGCGGACGCCGCTTCGGCACGATCGTCACGTGGTTCCTGCTCGGCGGCGACCTCTATACGGCGTATACGTTCGTCGCGGTTCCCGCGCTCGTGTTCGGCGCCGGTGCGATGGGCTTCTTCGCGTTGCCGTACACGATCCTGATCTACCCGTTCGCGTTCGTCGTGTTCCCGAAGCTGTGGAGCATCGCGAAGCGGCACGGCTACGTGACCGCCGCCGACTTCGTGAACGCGCGGTACGGCAGCCGCATGCTCGCGCTCGCGATCGCGGTGACGGGCATCCTCGCGACGATGCCGTACATCGCGCTGCAACTCGTCGGCATCGAAGTCGTGATCGGTGCGCTCGGCTTCGACACGACGGGCTTCGTCGGCGACCTGCCGCTCATCATCGCGTTCGCGATCCTCGCCGCCTACACGTATACGTCGGGGCTGCGCGCGCCCGCGATGATCGCGATCGTGAAGGACGTCCTGATCTACATCACGATTGCCGCCGCGGTCATCGTGATTCCGGCGAAGCTTGGCGGCTTCGGGCACATCTTCGCGTCGGTGCCGCCGGCGAAGCTGCTGCTGAAGGCGCCCGACGCGGCGAGCCTGAACGGCTACAGCGCTTACGCGACGCTCGCGATCGGCTCCGCGCTCGCGCTGTTCCTGTATCCGCACTCGGTCACGGCGATCCTGTCGTCGGCGTCGGGCAACTCGATCCGCCGCAACATGGCGATGCTGCCCGCGTACTCGTTCGTGCTCGGCCTGCTCGCGCTGCTCGGCTACATGGCGCTCGCGTCCGGCGTGAAGGACATGCCGCAGTACGTGCCGTACTTCAAGGCGTTCGGCCCGAACTTCGCGGTGCCCGCGCTGTTCCTCGAGTATTTCCCGTCGTGGTTCGTCGGCGTCGCGTTCGCGGCGATCGGCATCGGTGCGCTGGTGCCGGCGGCGATCATGTCGATCGCGGCCGCGAACCTGTACACGCGCAACATCCATCGCGAGTTCGTGAACCGCAACATGACGCACGACCAGGAGACGCACGTCGCGAAGCTCGTGTCGCTGATCGTGAAGGTCGGCGCGGTGGCGTTCATCCTCGGGCTGCCGCTGACTTACGCGATCCAGCTGCAGCTGCTCGGCGGGATCTGGATCATCCAGACGCTGCCCGCGATCGTGCTCGGCCTGTACACGCGGCTGCTCGATCATCGCGGCCTGCTGGCCGGCTGGGCGGCAGGCATCGTGTGCGGCACGTGGATGGCGGTGTCGCTGAAGCTCGCGAGCTCGATCTTCACGATCCACCTGTTCGGCCTCGCCATTCCCGGCTATGCGGCCGTATGGTCGCTGGTCGTGAATCTCGTGGTGTCGGTGGTGGTAAGCGTGCTGGTGCGCGCGATCGGCATGGCGCATGCGGAGGACCGCACGCGGCCGGAGGATTACCTCGACGTCGTCGAGAGCTGAACGGGCGGCGCGGCGGTATGCCGCCTGCTGCTTGCCGCGCATCGTGCAGCAAAACGAACGCCCGCCACCGCGAAGTGGCGGGCGTTTTTGCAGGCGTCAGCCTTGCGCGCGTTTCGCGAGATCCTCGCGTTGCGACAGGTCCTCGACGTTGACCATCCAGTGCACGCCGAAGCGATCCTTGGCCATGCCGAAGCCGAGCGCCCAGAACGTCTTGCCGAACGGCATCGTCACTTCGCCGCCGTCGGCGAGCGCGTTGAACAGCTTCTGGCCTTCCTCGACCGTCGCCGGGTTCAGCGACAGCGAATAGCCGGCGTGCGTGCCGCCGCCCGGCTGGCTGCAATCACCGTCCGAGCACATGATCATCGAGTCGCCGATCGTGAAGCTCGCATGCATCACCTTGTCGCTCATCTCCGGCGACATCGGGTAATCGGGATTCGGCGGCGCATCCTTGAAGTGCATCTTGAACATCGTCTTCGCGCCGAGCGCCTTTTCGTAGAACTGAAGGGCCTCTTCCGCACGGCCGTAGAACGTCAGGTACGGTTGGACTTGCATCGTTGTCTCCTGTTGACCGGGCCGGCGTGCCGGTGCCTGCCCGGGTACTTCCGAAGTTGACCGGGAAGAGTGCGCCGGGATGCGGCCGGCGCACTCGTGACGTGGATTGTAGTGCGCGCGCTTGACGATGGAATGAAAAATAAAAACGGCCGCGAACACGAGGTTCGCGGCCGTTCGGCGCGCGTGCTGACGGCTGTTGTCAGGCCTGCTGACAGTTCAACTGACAGCCGTCACGTGTGGCACGGTTCAGCGCAGCGCATCGATCAGCTTCTCGAGTTTCACCGCGTCGGCGGCGAATACGCGGATGCCTTCGGCCAGTTTCTCCGTTGCCATCGCTTCGTCGTTCAGCTGGAAGCGGAACGACGCCTCGTCGATCGCGACGCGCTCGGTCGGCTTGTCCTGCAGCGCATCGGGCGACAGCTTGCGCGCCACGGTGTCGGTGCTTTCCTGCAGCTTCTGCAGCAAATCGGGGCTGATCGTCAGCAGGTCGCAGCCCGCGAGCTCGGTGATCTGGCTCGTCGTGCGGAAGCTCGCGCCCATCACTTCGGTGTTGTAGCCGAACGTCTTGTAGTACGTGTAGATGCGCCGCACCGACTGCACGCCCGGATCGTTCGCACCGCCGTTCTTCGCTTCGTCCCACTCGGCGCCGGCTTGCTTCTTGTACCAGTCGTAGATGCGGCCGACGAACGGCGAGATCAGCTGCGCGCCGGCTTCCGCGCATGCGGCGGCCTGAACGAGCGAGAAAAGCAGGGTCATGTTGCACTTGATCCCTTCCTTCTGCAGCACCTCGGCGGCGCGAATGCCTTCCCACGTCGACGCGAGCTTGATCAGGATGCGCTCGCGGCCGATGCCGGCGGCTTCGTACAGCTTGATGAGCTCGCGGCCCTTGTCGATCGAGCGCTGCGTGTCGAACGACAGGCGCGCATCGACCTCGGTCGACACGCGGCCCGGGATCAGCTTCAGGATCTCGGTGCCGAATGCGATCAGCAGGCGGTCGATGATGAAATCGGTGTTTTCGTTGCGATGATCGCGGACGGTTTTCTCGAGAATCGGCTTGTACGCGTCCTTCTGGACGGCCTTCAGGATCAGCGACGGATTCGTGGTCGCATCCTGCGGCTTGTATTGCGCAAGCTGCTGGAAATCGCCCGTGTCGGCGACGACGGTCGTGTACTGCTTCAGCTGGTCGAGTGCGGTAGTCATGGCGATTCGGGAGGAGGGCGCAAGGCGCCGGGGTTCTCACGGGCCGCGCGAGCGCGGCGGCGAAGCGAGGCGGCGCCCGGCGCCGCCTCCGATCCACTATTTTAGGCCCGAATCGCGTCGCGCACGTTTTGGGCGAACCGTTTGCGGTGCGGGGCCGCACCACGTGGCGCTACGCTGGGCGCCGCGCATTCAGGATCACCTGCGTGACGATCCCCGCGACGAGCCCCCAGAACGCCGAGCCGATCGACAGCAGCGTGAGGCCCGATGCGGTGACCATGAACGTGACGAGCGCGGCTTCGCGCTGCTTCACGTCCTGCATCGCGTTCGCGAGCCCGCTCATGATCGAGCCGAACAGCGCGAGCGCGGCGACCGACACGACGAGCGCCTTCGGCAGCGCCGCGAACAGCGCGGCGATCGTCGCGCCGAAGATCCCGGCGATCAGGTAGAACGTGCCGCACCACACGGCGGCGGTGTAGCGCTTCGCGTGATCCTCGTGCGCCTCGGGGCCCGTGCAGATCGCCGCGGTGATCGCCGCGAGGTTCACGCCGTGCGAGCCGAACGGCGCGAGCAGCAGCGATGCGAGGCCGGTGGTCGCGATGAGCGGCGACGACGGCGTCGAATAGCCGTCGGCGCGCAGCACCGCGATGCCCGGCACGTTCTGCGACACCATCGCGACGACGAACAGCGGAATGCCGATGCTGACGATCGATGCGACCGAGAATGCGGGCATCGTGAACACGGGCTGCGCGAGCGCGATCTGGAAGCGGCTGAAGTCGAGCAGGCCGAGGCTGCCGGCCACCGCGGTGCCGACGAGCAGCGTCGTGACGATCGCATAGCGCGGCGCGAGCCGCTTGACGATCAGGTAGGTGAAGAACATGGCGAGCACGAGCGCGGTCTGGAACTGCGCGGCGCGGAAGATCTCGATGCCGATCTCGAACAGGATGCCGGCGAGCAACGCGGCCGCGATGCCGGCCGGAATGCGCCGCATCAGCGTGTCGAACAGCCCGCTCACGCCGACCGCGGTCAGCAGCAGCGCGCACACGACGAACGCGCCGATGGCTTCGGCGTACGGCACACCGGGCAGCGACGCGATCAGCAGCGCGGCGCCGGGCGTCGACCACGCCACGACGACGGGCGCGCGAAAGCGCAGCGACAGGCCGATGGTCGTCAGCGCCATGCCGATCGACAGCGCCCAGATCCACGACGAGATCTGCGCGTCGGTGAGGTGCGCGGCGCGGCCGGCCTGGAACATCAGCACGAGCGAGCTGGTGTAGCCCGTCATCATCGCGACGAAGCCGGCGACGAGCGCGGAGACGGACGTATCGGCGAAAAAGCGGCGGCCGCCGGCGCGGCCCGCGCTCGCGGTAGGCGAAGGGTTCATGCTATCTCCGGAGGAGGCCGCTCGGACGCGGCCTTCGTTTCTGCAGGGTGGGTTCGTTATTTGCTGAGTGCGCGCATCGCGGTTTCGAGGCCCGCGAGCGTGAGCGGATACATGCGCTGGCCGAGGAGGTCGCGGATCACCGCGACCGATTGCCGGTACTCCCATAGCCGCTCGGGCTCGGGGTTCAGCCACGCATGGTGGGGGAATTGGTCCGCGAGGCGGCGCAGCCAGACGGCGCCGGCTTCCGGGTTGTTGTATTCGACCGAGCCGCCCGGTTGCAGCACCTCGTACGGGCTCATCGTCGCGTCGCCGACGAAGATCAGCTTGTAGTCGGGCGTGAACTTGTGCAGCACGTCCCACGTCGCGGTGCGCTCGGAATGGCGGCGGCGGTTGTTCTTCCACAGGTGGTCGTACACGCAATTGTGGAAGTAGTAGAACTCGAGATGCTTGAATTCCGCCTTCGCGGCCGAGAACAGTTCCTCGGTGCGCTTGATGTGGTCGTCCATCGAGCCGCCGACGTCGAGCAGCATCAGCACCTTCACGTTGTTGTGACGCTCGGGCACCATCCGCAGGTCGAGCCAGCCGGCGTTCGCGGCGGTGCTGCGAATCGTGCCCGGCAGATCGAGCTCTTCGGCCGCGCCTTCGCGCGCGAAGCGCCGCAGGCGCCGCAACGCGACCTTGATGTTGCGCGTGCCGATCTCGACCGAATCGTCGTAGTCGCGGTATGCGCGCGCCTCCCATACCTTGACCGCGGTGCGGTTGCCGTTCGACGGGCCGCCGATGCGCACGCCTTCCGGGTTGTAGCCGCCGTGCCCGAACGGCGACGTGCCGCCGGTGCCGATCCACTTGTTGCCGCCTTCGTGGCGTTCCTTCTGCTCGTCGAGCAGTTCCTTCAGGCGCTCCATCAGCTTGTCGAGGCCGCCCATCGCTTCGATCTGCGCCTTTTCCTCCGGCGACAGTTCGCGCTCCAGACGCTTCTCGAGCCAGTCGAGCGGAATGTCGAACGCGTCGGACGGCAGCGCGGACACGCCATGGAAATACGCGCCGAACGCCTGGTCGAACTTGTCGAAGTACTGCTCGTCCTTCACGAGCGTCATTCGCGCGAGGAAGTAGAACGCGTCGATCGACGGCGAGATCAGCCCGGCCTTCAGCGATTCGAGCAGCGTCAGGTATTCCTTCACCGAGACGGGCAGCTTGGCTGCGCGCAGCGCGTAGAAGAAATTGAGCAGCATGGCCGGGCCTTCGCGGGTGGGTTACCGGTTGTGCCGGTTCATGTAGACGAGGCGCTCGAGCAGGCTCAGATCCTGCTCGTTCTTCAGCAGCGCGCCGGCGAGCGGCGGCACGATCTGCTTCGCGTCGGCGCCGCGCAGCGCGTCGGCCGGGATGTTCTCGGCGAGCAGCAGCTTCAGCCAGTCGAGCAGTTCGGAGGTTGACGGCTTCTTCTTCAGCCCCGACACGCCGCGCAACTCGAAGAAGCTCTGCAGCGCCGCGTGCAGCAGCTCTTCGCGGATGTTCGGGAAGTGAACCGCGACGATCTTCTGCATCGTCGCCGCATCGGGGAACTGGATGTAGTGGAAGAAGCAGCGGCGCAGGAACGCGTCGGGCAGTTCCTTCTCGTTGTTCGACGTGATGATCACGAGCGGGCGGTGCTTGGCACGTATCGTCTCGCGCGTCTCGTACACGTGGAATTCCATGCGGTCGAGCTCGCGCAGCAGGTCGTTCGGGAATTCGATGTCGGCCTTGTCGATCTCGTCGATCAGCAGCACGCTCGGGCGCTCGGCGTCGAACGCTTGCCACAGCACACCCTTCACGATGTAGTTCGCGATGTCCTTCACGCGCTCGTCGCCGAGCTGCGAGTCGCGCAGCCGCGATACCGCGTCGTATTCGTACAGCCCCTGCTGCGCCTTCGTCGTTGACTTGATGTGCCACTGCAGCAGCGGCATGCCGAGCGCGGCCGCCACTTCCTCGGCGAGCATGGTCTTGCCGGTGCCGGGCTCGCCCTTGATCAGCAGCGGGCGCTGCAGCGTCAGTGCGGCGTTGACCGCGAGCTTCAGGTCGTCGGTGGCGACGTAGTGCGAGGATCCTTCGAAACGCATGGCGGCGCTCTTTCCTGGTCGCAAAAAAACCCAGTATAAGTCAGAAGGGCTGTCCGGTTGGCCCGCTGCCGCGTATCGTTGCGGGGCTGCGGCGGGGCTGCGGCGGGGCGGACCGGGGCGCCATATGGACGCGTTCCCCGCCGACGCGGTACAATCTGGCCGTTTTTTTTGGCCTGCGTGGCGATCCGATAAGCAAAACGGCGCGGGCCGTTGCCGCTTCGGCGCCAGTTTCCCCTCAAGCTAGGTTACAAGAGCTATGAACAAATTTGTCGGCAAACACGTCGTTGTCGCAGCGCTCGTGGCGCTCGCGGGCAGCGCGCAGGCGGCCGGTGTGGTCGGCAACCCGAAGGACGGGGCGAGCAAGGCCGCCATGTGCATCGGTTGCCACGGCATCCAGGATTACCGCGCGGCGTACCCGGAGGTCTACCGGGTGCCGGTCCTCGGTGGCCAGAACCAGCAATACCTCGAGAACGCGCTGAAGGCCTACCGCAAGAAGGATCGTCACTTCCCGTCGATGAACGCGATCGCCGGTTCGCTGACGGATCAGGACATCGCGGATCTGGCGGCCTACTACGCCGCCCAGAAGGCCGACACGAAGGACAATCCCTACAAGTAAAGCGCGCGCCGCCGATTCTTACCGGCGGGACAGGAGCATTCATGAACAACGCATTCAAGACGGCAGCGGTTGCACTGGCGGCCGGCCTCGCGATCGGTACCGCGCATGCGGCGGACACCGTGAAGGGCAAGGAACTGGTCGAGTCGCACAACTGCGCGGCCTGCCACGGCGCGCAGCTGAACAAGCCGATCAACGCAGAGTATCCGCGCCTCGCCGGCCAGCACGCCGACTATCTCGTATGGGCGATGCGCCAGTACCAGATGGGCCTGACGAACCCGCTGCTCGGCCGCAACAACGCGATCATGCAGGCGCAGGTGCAGAACCTGTCGGTCAACGACATGAAGGACATCGCGGCCTACATCGAGTCGCTGAAAGAGACCGATCTCGTCTTCAAGAAGTAAGCGCGCCGGGCCTTGCCGGTCCGTGCAGCCAGCGTACCCCGCCGCGGCGGGGTATTTTTTTGTCCGCGGCGCTCAGTCGCGCGACGCGCGGCGCAGGATGCGCTGCAGGTACGCGTCCGTATCGGGCGGCGTGCCGGTGCGTTGCGCTTCCCAGATCGTCTCGCCGAGGCATTCCATGATCATGTGCTGCGCCTCGTGGGTCGAGTCGAGCTTCGCGGCCAGCTTGTCGTGCGCGGCGCGGATGCCGGGCGGCTGGTCGATCGACAGCTGCTCGCTGATCGCGAGGTGCATCGACAGGTGCAGGAACGGGTTCGTGCGGCCTTCCTCGGGCGTGTAGTTGCGCGCGGCGGCGCCGTCGGCGTCCGCGAGGTCGTCGTGGTATTCGGGATGCTCGACGATCCAGTCGGCTGCCATCGCTTCCAGCGGCGTCAGGATCTCGCCGGCGCGCTGCTTGCGCCAGGTCTCGGTGAAAAAGCGACGGACCTCGTCGCGACTCGGATTGAACATGGTGGGAACGCGTGGTGATTCGGGCGGCGTCATGCCGCGTCGCGCATTGTACGCCGGGTCGGCGCACGGCGCTGGCGGCGGGTGATGCCTGGGCGGTGGACGGCGGCTTGCGGCCGGCGGAGCGCGCCGCGTGACGCAGCGGCGACGTCGATCCGCATTGGCCAGCGCGGGCCGCGGCGCCGCGCAACGGGTAAGCGCGGGCTAGGCCGCCGGCCGCCGGGCCGCTACACTCCGACGATTGCCGTCGTCGCGCTCACACCGTTCCATCATGTCCGCCACCGTTCGCTTATCGTCCGCCGCGCTGCAGGGCGCGCTCTATGTCGCGCTGTCCGCCGCCGCATTCGGCGCGATGGCAATCTTCGGCCGCTACGCGTATGCGGCCGGCGTCGACGTGCTCGGGCTGCTGATCGTGCGCTTCGCGATCGGCGGCGCGGTCCTTGCCGCGATCGCCCGGCACCGCCGCGTCGCATGGCCGCGCGGCCATGCGCTCGCGCCGCTCGTGGCGATGGGCGCGCTCGGCTACGTCGGGCAGTCGTTTTGCTATTTCAGCGCGCTCCAGCATGCGCAGGCGAGCCTCGTCGCGCTGCTGCTGTACCTGTATCCGGCATTCGTCACGCTGCTGGCCGCGTGGTGGCTCGGCGAGCGTCTCACGCGCGCGAAGGCGGTCGCGCTCGTGCTCTGTGTCGCCGGTTCCGCGCTGATGGTGGGCGGCGGCCACGGCGAGCCGCTCGGCATCGCGCTCGCGCTGGCCGCCGCGGTGATCTATTCGCTGTACATCGTCGGCGGCACGAAGGCGACGCGCGGTGTCGATCCGCTCGCGACCACCGCGATCATCTGCCTGTCGGCGACCGCGACGCTCATCGCGATCGCGATCGTGCGGACCGCCGCGTTCGGCGCGCCGCCGCGCTGGCCGGCGACGCCCGCCGGCTGGGCGTCGATGCTGGCGATCGCGCTGGTGTCGACGGTGGCCGCGATGCTCGCGTTCTTCGCCGGGCTCGAGCGGCTGGGCGCCGCGCGCACGTCGATGCTGTCGACGCTCGAACCGGTCGTGACGGTCGCGCTCGCGGCGCTGCTGTTCGGTGAGGCGCTGTCGCCGTTGCAGTGGGCGGGCGGCGTCGCGATCCTCGCGGCGGTGCTGGCGCTCGTGCGTGCGGGCGGTGCGGCCGCCGACGACGCGACGGCGACATCCAACGCATAGCAGGGAAGGGAATCCGGCGGGTGCTCAACGGCGCGTGGTCGGTGCCGCGTGGTGCGCGGGGCACCGGGCACGCCGGGCGCGTGATGCGTGATGCATGGCGCGCGTCACGCGCCCGCCGCTCACTCGTTCGGCGGCGGTGTCTTCGGCCGGAATTCGCACAGAGGCTCGATCGCGCAGTGCCAGCATTCGGGCTTGCGGGCCTTGCACACATAGCGACCGTGCAGAATCAGCCAGTGATGTGCGTCGTGCAGGAATTCCTTCGGCGTGAACTTCTCGAGCGCGGCCTCGACGGCTCGCACGTCCTTGCCCGGCGCAAGCCCCGTGCGATTCGCGACGCGGAAGATATGCGTGTCGACCGCGATCGTCGGCTGGCCGAACGCGGTATTCAGCACGACGTTCGCGGTCTTGCGGCCCACGCCCGGCAGGCTTTCGAGCGCTTCGCGATCGGCCGGCACCTCGCCGTCGTAGCGTTCGAGCAGGATGTTGCACGTCGCGATCACGTTCTTCGCCTTGGTGCGGTACAGGCCAATCGTCTTGATGTAGTCGGCGACGCCTTCTTCACCGAGCGCGACGATTTGTCGCGGGGTGTTCGCCACCGGGAACATCTTGCGCATCGCCTTGTTGACCGACACGTCGGTCGCCTGCGCCGACAGCATCACCGCGATCAGCAGCTCGAACGGCGTCGTGTATTCGAGCTCGGTGGTCGGATGCGGATTGAGGCTCTGCAGCGTTTCGTAGATCGCGCGTCGTTTGGAGGCGTTCATGAACGGTTCTTGTCGGGCGCCGTGCTCGGGCTGTTCCGGTCGTCGTTGTTCGGGGCGTCGTGATCGTTGCCGGCGGCCTCGGCGTCGCGCTGCGCCTGCTGTTCGGCGAGCCGCTTGCGGCGGGCTTCGGCCGCGTCGATCTGCGCCTGCACGGCCGCGCTCACGCCTTCGGTGTTCTTCGGCCCGGCGCCTTGCTCCGACAGTTCTTCCTTCTTCTTGCGAGCGCGCTCGAGCGCGGCGGCGATGATCGCGCGCTTCTTCGCTTCGGCGTCGTCGGCCGCGGCGCCTGGCTGTGCGGCGGCCGGCGCCGCCTTGGCCGAGCCCGCACTGGCCGCGCGGCGGGCGGCGGCGCGCGCTTCGGCGGCCTCGCGTTCGCGACGCTGGCGGGCGAGCCGCCGATCGTGGCGTTCGCGTGCGGCGTCCGCCTGTTCCTGCGACCATGCGTCCCAGCCGGTGCGCTCGCCGGTGACGGGAACCATCGCGATGCAGTCGACCGGGCAGGGCGGCACGCACAGGTCGCAGCCCGTGCACAGCGATTCGACGATCGTATGCATCTGCTTCGGTGCGCCGACGATCGCGTCGACCGGGCATGCCTGCATGCACAGCGTGCAGCCGATGCACAGGCTTTCGTCGATGAACGCGACGGCGCGCGGATGCTCGGTGCCGTTGACGGGGTTCAGCGGGATCACGGGCTTGCCGAGCAGCTTCGCGAGGCGTGCGATGCCTTCGGCGCCACCTGGCGGGCACTGGTTGTAGTTGGCATCGCCGGCGGCGATCGCGTCGGCGTACGGACGGCAGCCGTCATAGCCGCACTTCGTGCATTGGGTCTGGGGAAGCAGATCTTCGATGCGATCCGCGAGGGTCTTGGAATCGGTCACGGTGACAACGGGCGCAGCAGCGCCGAATGGCTCTCGGCCGCGTATGCCCGCGACCGGAAAGGTTTGCCAAACCTTGATTATCGCCGATTTCCCGCATTGCGCTGGACGCTGTCTGTGCGCATAATCGAACCGCTTTTTTGCAGGGGCTCAGCAGGGGGGCGGCCGCATGCGGTGCGCTCGTTCCAGGGCAGCCGGCGCCGAGGCGGTGGGGGTGCCGGTCCGGATCACGCGGCTCACATAGCAAAACGCCACCATGAATCAGCCAAAAATCAAAAGAGATCCTGAAGGTACCCGCCGCCGCATCCTGATGGCGGCCGCCGAAGAGTTCGCGAGTGGAGGGCTGTTCGGCGCACGCGTCGACCAGATCGCGCGCCGGGCCGAAACCAACGAGCGCATGCTCTATTACTACTTCGGCAGCAAGGAGCAGCTGTTTACGGCCGTGCTCGAACACGCGTTCTCCGCGCTGACCGACGCCGAGCGCGTGCTCGATCTCGATGGCGTCGCGCCGGTCGAGGCCGTCACGCGGCTCGCGCACTTCGTGTGGGATTACTACCGCGATCATCCGGAGCTGCTGCGGCTCATCAACAACGAGAACCTGCACGAAGCGCGCTACCTGCACAAGTCGACGCGGATCCGCGAGATGATGTCGCCGATCGTCGCGAAGCTCGGCAACGTGCTGATGCGCGGCCAGAAGGCCGGTCTGTTTCGCAGCGACGTCGATCCGCTGCGCTTCTACGTGACGCTGTCGGGGCTCGGCTACTACATCGTGTCGAACCGCTTCACGCTCGCTGCGACACTCGGCCGCGACTTCAGCGAAGCCGACGAGCGCGCGGAGATGGTCAGGATGAATACCGAGGTGCTGCTCGCGTATCTGTTGCGACGCTGAGCCCGCGCGCCAATTGGCGGGCCACGCCGGGCCGCCGGATAGAAAAACGCCGCCGTGCGCAAGCAACGGCGGCGTTTTTGCGTCCGAACGCGGTGTGTCAGGCGGCCTTGCGCGCGCGAACGGGTTTGGCGCGCGTGCCGCCCGCGCGTTTCGCGGCCGGTGCTGCCTTCGCGCTGGCCGTCTTGGCGGGCGCAACGCTCACGGCCGGCGCCTTCGCGCGCGTGCGCTTCGCGGCGGTCGCGCGCGCCGTCGACTCGTGCTGCGGCGTGGCGGCCGGCGCGGCACCGATCGTGGTGGCGTCCTGCGCATCGGCAGGCAGCTTCGCCGCGCCGTTCTTCGGTTCCGGCGCGTGCTCGCGGATGAAGTCGCGCAGTTGCGGATAGATGATCGTGCGCCAGCGGCGGCCCGAGAAGATCCCGTAATGACCGCACTTCTCGGCGGTCAGGCTGCGGCGGTCGTCCTGCGGGATGCCGGTGCACAGCTCGTGCGCGACGTGTGTCTGGCCGCTGCCCGAGATGTCGTCGAGTTCGCCCTCGATCGTCATCAGCGCGGTGTGCTTGATGTCCTGCGGGCGCACGCGCTCGCCTTCGACGTCCCATGTGCCTTCCGCGAGCCGGAATTCCTGGAACACGACGCGGATCGTCTCGAGGTAGTACTCGGCCGCCATGTCGAGCACCGCGTTGTACTCGTCGTAGAAGCGGCGGTGTGCCTCGGCGTCATCCTCGTCGCCGCGCAGCAGGCTCTGGTAGAAGTCCCAGTGCGATTGCGCGTGGCGTTCCGGATTCATCGCGACGAAGCCCGTGTGCTGCAGGAAGCCCGGATAGACGTGGCGGCCTTCGCCCGGATAGTTCGCGGGCACCGTGTGGATCACGTTGTTCTCGAACCACGCGGTCGAGTGTTGCGTTGCGAGCGAGTTCACCGACGTTGGGCTGCGGCGCGCGTCGATCGGGCCGCCCATCATCGTCATCGTGAGCGGCGTGTCCTCGCCTCGGCTCGCCATCAGCGAGATCGCCGCGAGCACCGGCACGGTCGGCTGGCATACGGAGATCACGTGCAGGTTGCGCGCGCCGATGTGGCGGATGAATTCCTGGATGTACGCGATGTAGTCGTGCAGGTGGAACGGGCCGACTTCGACCGGCACCATCCGCGCGTCGATCCAGTCGGTGATGTACACCTTGTGATCCTGCAGCAGCGTGCGCACGGTGTCGCGCAGCAGCGTCGAGTGGTGGCCCGACAGCGGCGCGCAGACGAGCACGACCGGCTCGTCCTTCAATTGCGTGACGGCATCGGCGTCGTCCGAATAGCGTTTGAAGCGCAGCAGCCGGCAGAACGGCTTCTCGATGATCGTCTGCTCGACGATCGGGATGTTGTGGCCGTCCTTGACGATCTGATGAATGTTGAATTCGGGCTTCTCGTAATCCTTGCCGAGCCGGTACATCAGCTCGTACGCGGCGGCCATCCGCGTCGCGCCGGGCATCAGCGAGAACGGGCTGGACGGATTGGCGAACGATTTGGAGGCGGCCTGGGCCCAAGCCGTGAGCGGGCTCAGCATCGCCCGCTGGAATTCGTGCAATTGGTAAAGCATGCAGACTACTCCCGCGTGGGGGACGGTGCGCAAGGGCGGCGTGGGGCGTCGCGGCGTGCCGTGTGGGTCAGCGACCGGCCATGTTGCAGTGCAGCCGGACAATCGAATCGATCATATCGGACAACGATCGGTGGTGCAATGCAACATTTCCCGGATTTTTCATCAAACTTTTGCGAATTGACGATCTCTGAAGAAGCCGCTCCGCCCCCGCTCAGCGTCCCGTCGCGACGGCCGGCGCCGGCTGGCCCGCCGCGCGCGCCATGGCGTCCTCGTGGTGCATCAGGTTCATCGCGGTATGCACCAGCGCCACGTGCGAGAACGCCTGCGGGAAGTTGCCGACGAGTCGGCCCTCGACCGGGTCGTATTCCTCGGCGAGCAGCCCCAGGTCGTTGGACAGCGCGAGCAGGCGGCTGAAGAGCCGGTGCGCGTCGTCGATTCGGCCGAGCAGCGCGTAGTTGTCGACCAGCCAGAAGCTGCACGCGAGAAACGTGCCTTCGCCGGGCGGCAGGCCGTCGTCGTACTCCGTCGTTCGGTAGCGCATCACGAGGCCGTCGTGCAGCAATTCCCGCTCGATCGCATCGACCGTGCCGACGATGCGCGGGTCCTCCGGCGGCAGGAAGCCGAGCAGCGGCATCAGCAGCACGCTCGCGTCGAGCTCGTCGCTGCCGTAGCTCTGCGCAAACGCCTGTTTGCCTTCATGCCACGCGTTGTCGCAGACGTCGGCATGGATCCGGTCGCGCAGCGCGCGCCAGCGGTCGAGCGACGCGGGCAGCCGGAACATCTCCGCCGACTTGATCGCGCGGTCGAACGCGACCCACGCCATCACCTTCGAGAACGTGAAATGGCGGCGGCCGCCGCGCGTCTCCCAGATGCCCTCGTCGGGCTCCTGCCAGATTTTCTCGAGATGGTCGAGCAGCGAACACTGGACGGACCACACCGTGTCGTCCGCCTGCAGGCCGCCGACGCGCGCGAGGTGCAGCGCTGCCATCACTTCGCCGAATACGTCGAGCTGGAGCTGGTTCGCGGCACCGTTGCCGACGCGCACCGGTTTCGAGTCCTGGTAGCCGGGCAGCCAGTCGAGCTCCATTTCCGGCAGCCGGCGCTCGCCGGCGATCCCGTACATGATCTGGATTTGCTCGGGCGAGCCGGCCATCACGCGGCCGAGCCACGTGCGCCACGCGCGCGCCTCGTCGTAGTAGCCGCCGCGCATCAGCGCGAGCAGCGTGATCGTCGCGTCGCGCAGCCAGCAGTAGCGGTAGTCCCAGTTGCGGTTGCCGCCGATCTTCTCCGGAAGCGACGTGGTGGGCGCCGCGACGATCCCGCCGGTGGGCTCGTACGCGAGCGCCTTCAGCGTGATCAGCGAGCGGCGCACGGCGGCCGCGTAGCGGCCCTGCACCTGGCAGCGGCCCGACCATTCGAGCCAGTAGTTCTCGGTGCGGGCGAGCATCGACAGCGGATCGCGCGCGGGCGGCAGCCGCAGGTGCGACGCCGCATAGCCGAGCGAGAACGGCACGCGCTCGTCGGCGTTCACCTTGAATTCGGCGAGCGTGTGAAGGTTCTTGCCGGTGAGCGGCACCGGCGTGCGCAGCACGACCGTATCGGGACCGGCGATTGCCTTCATCCCGCTTTCACGCGTGAGCTGCGTGACCCACGGGATCGAGAAACCGTAGTCGAAGCGCAACACGAGTTCCATGCGCATCTTCATCGTGCCGTGCCGGCCGACGACGATCCGCACGAGTTCCGACCAGCCGTTGCCGGGCGGCATGAAGTCGATCACGGTGACGGCGCCGTCCGCGCTTTCGTAGTCGGTTTCGAGGATCAGCGTGTCGCCGCGATAGCGGCGCGTCGTGTGCGTGATCGCGGCGTCGCTGGCCGGCGCGAGCAGCCAGCGGCCGTGCTCCGGCGTGCCGACCAGCGCCGCGAAGCAGGCGCCCGAATCGAAGCGGGGCCAGCAGAGCCAGTCGACGGAGCCGTCTTTCGAGATCAGCGCGGCGGTGTGGCCGTCGCCGACGAGCGCGTAGTCTTCGATCAGGGCGGGCATGGGCAAGCGGTCCTTGGGTATTCGAGTTCACAATGCAGGCTGCGGCGCTCTGGCTTCACGCTGCGGCGTCGCGCCCCGTATACTCGGCCAGGCGGCGGCGGAGCGCATGAACGGCCGGCGTTTCGTCCTATCTCAACACTTGAAGCGACTCGATGCAAGGAGGATTCAATGCCCAGCCGTTTACGCGAGCGTGACGCACGCGCTTCGACACGAGGGTTCCCGCTTGGGCTCGCTCACTGGATGAAAGGTTTCGCGATCGTGCTGTCCTTGTCCGCGACCCATGCGTTCGCCCAGCAATCCCAGGCACCGGCCGACGGCGTCTACAACCTGCTCGTCGGCACCTATACGGGACACGGCAGCGACGGGATCTACGTGTACCGCTTCGATACGAAAACGGGCGGTGTCGCGCCCGTGTCGTCGGCCAAGACCGTGAATCCGTCCTATCTGTTGCCGAGCCGCGACGGTCGCACCGTCTACGCGGTCAACGAACTGCCCGGCGACAACGGCCCGGCGACGCAGCGCGGCGGCGTCAGCGCGTTCGGCTTCGATCCGAAGACGGGCGCGCTCACGTTCATCGACCGCGTGTCGTCCGAAGGGAACGATCCTTGCTATCTCGCGCTGTCGCCGGACGGCAAGTACCTCGTCACGGCCAACTACTCGGTCGCGGCCGATCCGGGCGGCAGCTTCGCGGTGTTCCCGGTCCGCGACGGCGGGGCGGTCGGCACGGCGGTGTTGACGGTGCACCACGAAGGCACCGGGCCCGTGAAGGGGCGCCAGGACGGCGCGCACGTGCACTCGACGGTGTTTTCGCCCGACGGCCGTTACCTGTTCGTGCAGGATCTCGGCGCGGACAAGATCTACGGCTACCGCTACACGGTCGATGGCAGCCGCGGGCTGATCAGCCCGACCGACACGCGCTATACGCCGGTGAAGCCCGGCTCCGGCCCGCGTCACATGGTGTTCAGCGCCGACGGCCGGTTCGCGTACGTGACGAGCGAGCTCAACGCGTCGGTCGAGGTGTTCGGCTACCACGACGGCAAGCTGACGCCGATCGAGACGCTGCCGATGACGGTGCCCGGCTTCAAGGGCAAGGTCGGCGGCGGCGCGATCCACCTGTCGCCGGACGGCCGCTTCCTGTACGCGAGCAACCGCGGCGACGTGAACGACATCGTGATCTACGCGGTGAACAAGGCCGACGGCCGGCTGAAGACCGTCGGGCATCAGTCGAGCCTCGGCAAGACACCGCGCGAATTCCTGATCGATCCGACCGGCAAGTGGCTGATCGTCGGCAACCAGGACAGCGACACGTTTTACGTATTCAGCCGCGACGTCGAAACGGGTCTGCTCGGCCCGAATCCGCAGAAGGTGGCGGTCGGCAGCCCGGTGGACTTCAAGCTGGTGCCGGTGGCGCAGTAATCGCGCGGTAAATGTCACGCGGCAAATGGAAAAGGGCGCTGCCGAGGCAGCGCCCTTGTTTCGTCCGGGCGGCCGCTTGCGCGCAACGCCCGTATCGGCCGTGGGCCGCCGTGCTCAGTCGGCCGCGGCCGGCACGAGCACCTCGCGGCTGCCGTTGATGCCCATCGACGACACGAGGCCGGCCGCTTCCATCTGCTCGACGAGGCGCGCGGCGCGGTTATAGCCGATGCGCAACTGGCGCTGCACCGACGAGATCGACGCGCGCCGCGTACGCACGACGAATGCGACCGCTTCGTCGTACAGCGGATCGGCTTCCGCATCCGGCGCATCGCCGAACAGGTCCTGCGTCGCGCCGTCGGCCGCCGGGCCGTCGAGAATGCCTTCCTCGTACTGCGGCTCGCCGAACTGCTTCAGGTATTCGACGATCCGGTGCACTTCCTCGTCCGCGACGAACGCGCCGTGCACGCGCTGCGGATAGCCCGTGCCCGGCGGCAGGAACAGCATGTCGCCCTGGCCGAGCAGCGATTCGGCGCCCATCTGGTCGAGAATCGTGCGAGAGTCGATCTTCGACGACACCTGGAACGCGACGCGTGTCGGGATGTTCGCCTTGATGAGGCCGGTGATCACGTCGACCGACGGGCGCTGCGTCGCGAGGATCAGATGGATGCCGGCCGCGCGTGCCTTCTGCGCGAGACGGGCGATCAGCTCCTCGATCTTCTTGCCGGCAACCATCATCAGGTCGGCCAGCTCGTCGATCACGACGACGATCAGCGGCAGTTTCGATAGCGGCTCGGGGTCGTCGGGCGTCAGCGAGAACGGGTTGCCGATCTTCTTTTCCTTCGCCTCCGCGTCACGGATCTTCTGGTTGAAGCCCGCGAGGTTGCGCACGCCGACCGCCGACATCAGCCGGTAGCGCTTTTCCATTTCGCCGACGCACCAGTTCAGCGCGTTCGCCGCGAGCTTCATGTCGGTGACGACCGGCGCCAGCAGGTGCGGAATACCTTCGTAGACCGACAGCTCGAGCATCTTCGGGTCGATCATGATGAGCCGCACGTCCTCGGGCGTCGCCTTGTACAGCAGCGACAGGATCATCGCGTTGATCGCGACCGACTTGCCCGAACCCGTCGTGCCGGCGACGAGCATGTGCGGCGCTTTCGCGAGATCGGTGACGACCGGGTGGCCCGTGATGTCCTTGCCCATCGCGATCGTGAGCTGCGACGCCGAATGCTGGTACTGGCGCGATTCGAGGATTTCCGACAGGCGGATCATCTGGCGTTTCGCGTTCGGCAGCTCGAGGCCCATGCAGGTCTTGCCGGGAATCGTCTCGACGACGCGGATCGACGTGAGGCCGAGGCCGCGCGACAGGTCCTTCATCAGGCCGACGATCTGGCTGCCGCGCACGCCGAGCGCCGGCTCGATCTCGAAGCGCGTGATCACCGGGCCCGCCGATGCGCCGACCACGGTCACCGGCACCTTGAATTCCTGCAGGCGCTGCTCGATGACCTGGGCCGTCTGCGCGAGGTGTTCCTCGGTGATCGTTTCGACGTCGTCGGACGCGGGTTCGAGCAGGTCGAGCGTCGGCAGTTCGACGTTGAACGACGCAGGTGCGTGGAATTCGAATGCGTTCGGGCGCGGCTGGCGCGCGGGTGCGGTCGACGCGTCCGGGGCCGGGGCGCTCGATTCGACGGGGGCCGACGGTACGGCGGGCTCGGGGAGTGTCGTGCCTGCAGGCGGTACGGCCGTGACGGCCGGGATGGCCGGGATGGCGATGCCGGTTGCCGCGGGTGGCGTGCCGGCGCCGGGCGTCGGCACGCTTGCCGATGCGGCAGCAGGAGCCAGCGGGGTGGTGAACGGCTGGGCCTGCGGCGCCGGCGCGGACGCGATGGGTTGCGCCTGTGTCGCCGTGCCGATGAATCCGCCGGGTGCCGGGAAGGTCGGCATTGCCGGGACGGATTCGGTCGCGGAGGTCGCGGAGGTCGCGGAGGTCGCGGAGGTCGCGGAAGTCGCGGAAGTCGCGGAAGTCGCGGAAGTCGCGGAAGTCGCGGAAGTCGCGGAAGTCGCGGACGCGGCCGATGCCGTCGCGGGGGCGGTCGTGGCGAAGGAGCTTGGCGCGCTTCCCGTCGCGGCGGGTGTGCCGCCAAACGCGGCGGGTGCAGCGGCAGCGATCGTGCTCGTCGCGGCCAGTGTGCCGGAAGACGGCGCCGGAACGACCGCAGCGGCGGCGACAGAAGTAGTACCGGCGGCGGCCTGCGCTGCGCCGTTCGACGTGGCCGGCATGCCGGGCGACCAAGCGTCCGGCGTGCGGTGCGTCGTTGCTGCCGAAGGCGTCGCCGATGCGGTCGACGCAGCGGTAAAGGTGCTGCCCGACGGAGCGATAGACGCGACCGCAGGCGATCCCTGCGCGTGCTGCGTGTCTTGCGCGGGTTGCGATGCGATTGCGCCGAAGGACGTGCCAGTCGATGCGGCGGCCGTCGCGGCTGCCACGGTCGGCGCGGTTGCCGACGACTGCGACGTGGCCGGACCGGACGCAGTCATCGCGGGCGTCAGGGCAGACGTCTTTGCCGCCATGCCCGGCGCGGCCGCAGAAGGTTGTGTCGCGGTCACCCCCGAGGCTCCGTTCGCAACCGTCGGAGCGGACGTCGTCGCGGAGGCGGACGGCTGCGCAGTGGGCTGGGCCGCGGCACTCGTCGAATGCGTGTGGGCGTTTGCCGGCGTGATCGTCGCACCGAGCGCCGATGACGCCGCAGCCGGCACGTGGCCGCTCGAAACGTAGGCGGTCCCAGTGGTGCGTGCCGGCACGGTCGGCTCGGGCGATGCAACGGACGCCACAGATGCTGGCGGTTGCGACGGCGACCAGGAGGCGGTGCTCGTCATGGCGGGCAACGACGGCGTCGCGGCGGCAGGTGTGCTGTTCGATGCGTTCACCGGTGTCGGTGCGTCATGGCCCGGCGCGCTGCCGACGCGCGACGATGCGGAAGATGCCGGAATCGTCTGCGCCGCAGAGGAGGGTTCTACTGACAGCGGTTTCGACCACGATGCGGACGCCGTGACATTGACGGACGCAGGTTCCGCGATCGTGGAGGGCGACGCAGCTGGTGCGGGTTGCACGGCGCGTTGCGTGTCGGCAGCCGACGGTGCCGCTTCTCCGCCGGGCGCTGTTGCAGGATGTGAGGCCGTTCCCGTTACGGTGTCGGCCGGTGCGGAGTTCGACGTGTCTGCAGCCGTCGGTGTCGCTGCTGCCACGGGCGTTGCATCGGTAAGCGGCGACGTCGCTGATGCTGCGATCGACGAAGCGGGCAGGGGAGCGGTCGGTGCCACCTGCTGGACAGGCTTCACGACGTCCTGAGCCGCGAGTGTGTCTTGTTTCGTATCGACGGATACGGCGGTACCGGCGGACGGCGTGGATCGCGACTCGTCGTGACCGACTGCGACCGTTGCCGCGTCCTTCACATCGGCGGCGCCGCTCGTCGCGTGTGCGCTCGGGGCGACGGCGACCGGATGCGTATCGACATCCTTGCTCGTCGCCACCGACGCAGCCGCGTCGGACAGCGGCGCAGCGATCGGGCTTTCATGCGCTGCGCCGAGGTCGGAAACGGGCGGGCTGACGATGTCTTCCCAGGGTGCAAAGTCGATCGGGGAATCGAATACCGGCGCGGCGGGAGCATCGGCATCATCCCGATGCTTGCCGTGCGCATCACGCGTAGGTGCATCGGTCTCGACGCCGGGATCGGGCACGGCATGCTGCACAGCCTCGCCGAATGCCGGCGCGCCTGCATTGACGACCGGCGCGTGCGCGCTCGGCTCGACCGGCATGAATGCATCCAGCACGATCGGTGCGTCGTCGTATGCCGGCGCGGCTTCATGCACGTCAGGAAGGCCTGCGTCGTGGGGCGCGGCATGATGCGCGCCCGCGGCAATCCCGCCGGGTACGGCGGTCGATGCCGCGACCGGTGCTGCTGCTGCCGATGCCGACCCCGCGACGCTCGCTGTCGCCGCCACCGCCCCGGCCATCGTCGCCGCGGCGGCCTTCGCCGCCGCCGCATCGGGCGCCCGCACATCGTCCAGCGTCGCCCATTGCGCGGTGCTGGCCTCGATCGAGCGCAACGTATCGTGAACGCTCGGCGCCGGCGTGATCGGCTCCGCGGGCTGCTGCACCCATGCGTAGAGCGGCGCGCGCGCCGGGACCGGCGGCGCGGGGCGGCGCCGTGCCGCGTCCTGCGACTGGCCGGCTGCGCCGCCGCCCGTCACCGGGCGTGCGGGCGTGCGCGGCGGCGTCGCTGCGGCCGGGCGCGGCGTGACCGCCGTGCGCGGTGCGGTCGGCTGCTTCAATGCGGCTGCGGCCGGTCGCGCGGCGGTCGGTTGCGGCCGAACGGGCTCGAACCCGGCCGGAAGCGGGGCCGGATTCGGGCGCGGCATCTGAGCATTCGCGGCGGCCCGCGCGAGGCTGGCCGTGCTGCCTGTCGTCGGGGGCGGCATGGCGCTCGTCGTGCCCGCTACGGGCGGCGGCATGCGATGAGCCGACGTCGGTTTCAGCCAGCCCGACGGCGCGACCGGCTCGGCGAGCGGGCGCGGCGCCGCGTTGCCGCGCGGCTTCGGCCGCGCCTGCGGATCCGGTTTCCACAACGTCGGGCGCGAATAGCGGCCGTTCTGCCGCGGCGCCATCGAGTTGACGGTGTGTGCGGTGGTCGGCTGCACGATGTCGTCGTCGCGATGCAGCGCGTTGCGCGGCAGGTCGGCGACACCGCGCACGTCGTCGTCGCCGATGTCGCGCGCGAGCTTGACGCCGAACGACGTGTCGACCCACGCGGCGAACTGGCGCCAGCCGATGCCGGTCAGCCACGGCAGGCCCGCGAAGAACAGGACGACCATCGCGACCGGCGTGCCGATCGGGCCGAGCACATGCGCGAAGCCGTTCGAGAACGCGTGGCCGAGCGCATTCGTGTCGGGGCCCGACAGCGGGCTCGTCAGCGTGCAGCTCGCGACGAACACGGCCGCGAAGCCGAGCCAGAGGCGAATCGAGCCGCGCCCGGCGAGCCCGGCGCCGCCGGGCAGCATCGCCTGAACGAGACGCCAGATGAGAAGGAGGAACCAGACGGCGGAGATGCCGAACCAGCCGAAGACAACCGTGTGCATGCTTTGATGAAACAGGAAGAGGGCGGGGCGCGCGGGGCGCGACCCGCCGAGTTTAACCGGCCGGCGAACAGGACTCCAACGCAGCGTGACGGCGTCGACACGCTGCCGGGCGGCGCGACGCGTTCGCGCGGGATTCGCGCGTGGCGAAGGCGGCCGGGCGGCCTTCGCCCGCGCGCTGCATCAGGGGCTCCGGCGCGTGAAGGTCAGCGTCGCGCCAGCCTCGGTCACGATCTGCAGTTGCTGCGGTTCGCGCATCTGCACGCCGGTCTTCGCGATGTGCTCGAGCGCATCGAGGTACGCGTGCTCGAGCTGGCCGCCGAGCGTGTTCGGGCATGCCATGCGCGTGCCGGCGAGCGGCCCGAAACTCAGCAGCCCGTTCTTGAGCGCATAGGTGCCCATGTAGCGGTTGCAGCCGGAAAAGCCGCTGGCGCGCCGCACGCCCGATTCGGAGGACAGCGCGAGCTTGATCGGTTCGCCGTTGTCGCCGTGCGGAATCGTGCGCGGCGTGCCGTCGGCGTTCACCCAGCTCGTGAGCTCCCAGCTCGTATCGTCGAGCAGCTGGACGGCGGCGGGGTTGTACGGATCGGGTGCGGGGGCGGCGGAATCGGGGTGGGTCGGCATTGCGCAGGCGGCGAGAAGCGTGGCAAGCGTCAACGCGCAGAGCGGCGCGCGCAACGGGCGCAGCAGGCCGATGCGTGCGCGTGCGGCGGCGGACAGGTGGGACATGAGCCTCGTTCCTCATCGGATTCTGATCAAGGCGTAAGAGTAACGCACCCGCGCCGCGCGAGGCGAGCCGACACTTCGCGCGCGAAAACGTTCGCAACCTTCCGGCCGGCCTCGCGCGGCCACGCGGCGACGCGACGAAACCGGCCGGTCCGGCACGGATGCGCGTGTTAACATCGAAGCCGTTTTCGTCCTCCAACAGAACCAGCGGGAAATCACATGCAGATCGGTCAGCGGCTCGGTACGCCGCTTTCACCCTCGGCCACGCGCGTCATGCTGCTCGGCGCGGGCGAGCTCGGCAAGGAAGTCATCATCGCGTTGCAGCGGCTCGGCGTCGAAGTCGTTGCCGTCGACCGTTATCCGGACGCGCCGGGCCACCAGGTCGCGCATCGCGCGCACGTGATCGACATGACCGACGCGGCCGCGCTGCGCGCGGTCGTCGAGGCCGAGCGCCCGCACCTGATCGTGCCGGAGATCGAGGCGATCGCGACCGATGCGCTCGCGGCGATCGAGGCGGCCGGCCTGGCCGAGGTGATTCCGACCGCGCGCGCGACGCAACTCACGATGAACCGCGAGGGCATTCGCCGTCTCGCGGCCGAGGAGCTCGGGCTGGCGACTTCGCCGTACGCGTTCGCGGAGTCGTTCGACGCATTCAGCGCGGCTGTCGCGAAGATCGGCATGCCGTGCGTCGTGAAGCCGGTGATGTCGTCGTCGGGCAAGGGGCAGTCGGTCGTGCGGACCGAGGCCGACGTGAAGCCTGCGTGGGATTACGCAATGGCCGGCGGCCGTGTGAACCACGGCCGCGTGATCGTCGAGGGCTTCATCGACTTCGACTACGAGATCACGCAGCTGACCGTGCGCGCGATCGATCCCGCGACGCTCGACACGCGCACCTACTTCTGCGAGCCGGTCGGGCACGTGCAGGTGGCCGGCGATTACGTCGAATCGTGGCAGCCGCAGCCGATGAGCGCCGTCGCGCTGGAAAAGTCGCGCGAGATCGCGCACAAGGTGACCGAGGCGCTCGGCGGGCGCGGGCTGTTCGGCGTCGAGCTGTTCGTGCGCGGCGACGACGTGTGGTTCTCCGAGGTGAGCCCGCGGCCGCACGACACCGGCCTCGTGACGCTCGCGTCGCAGCGCCAGTCGGAATTCGAACTGCACGCGCGCGCGATTCTCGGGCTGCCGGTCGATCCGGCGCTCGGCTCGCCGGCCGCGTCGGCGGTGATCTACGGCGGCCTCGACGAGCGCGGCATCGCGTTCGAGGGCGTGCGCGACGCACTGGCCGTGCCGGGCGCCGACCTGCGCCTGTTCGGCAAACCGGAAAGCTTCGCGAAGCGGCGCATGGGCGTCGCCGTCGCGACCGGCGCGACCGTCGACGAAGCCCGCGAACGCGCGAAGCGCGCCGCAGCGGCCGTGCGGCCCGTGTCGGCGCGCTGACGCGATCAGGAGAGCACGATGGCATCGACATGGCGGCGGATCGGCCGTTTCGGCAAGGTGGGCGCCGCACTGGCGCTGATCGCGAGTCTCGCGGGGTGCGGCCTTGCGGCCGCGCCGTGCCGGGTCGCCTCGGCCGGGCTGAAGATCGTGCCGCTCGTCGGCCATGTCGCGGCCGCGCCGACCGACGCGTGCGCCGACGTCATCGATCCCTGAACGTCGAACGCTCGACCGATGATCAACGATAACCGCGCGCCCCGCGAGGGCGCGCTTCCACCCGTCTCGTGAGAGGACCTGCATGATTCGCCAAACCTTCGCCGCGCTCGCGCTGGCCGGCGCCGCCGTCTCCGTCGCGCATGCCGCGCAACTGACCGTCGAGGAGATCGACGCCGATGCCCGCGTGCAGACCGTCTATCAGTGCGCGAACCAGAAGCAGCCGGTGCGCGTGTCGTACTGGCGCGCAGGCAACGGCCAGAGCTTCGCGCTCGTGCCGGTCAACGGGCAGCAGCTGCTGTTCGTCGATACCGTTTCGGCGTCGGGCGTGCGCTACCAGGCCGGGCGCTATACCTGGTGGACGAAGGGCAAGGAAGGGACGCTGCGCGACGAGATTGCCGACCAGAATGCGGCTCCGCTGCTCGGCGACTGCGTGCAGGTCGAGAAGAAGAAAAAGAAGAAGGGCTGAGCGCCGCGCGCGTTTTGCACCCGCCGCGCGGGCGTGCCGATTGCCGCGATCGATGGGGGCCGCCGCGTTCGATCCCGGGCCCGGCCGAGCAGGCGACGCTCGGGCTCGTCGGCCGCTTGCCGATTTCCCTGAAGCATATGTCCGACATGTGGCCCCGATTTTTTCTCATCGGCCGATCGGCATAGCCCGGTCGCTCGACGCATTTCCCCGTGACCGGCCGGCCGGAGGTCGCCGCGAACCGCCGCCGGGGGCGTTCGCGGCGTTGTCACGGACAGATTGCTGCGCAGTGCTACAATACGGCCCTTTCCGCCGGCATTCGCGCCGAACGGAGTCCGCACGGCCTGTGGCGCCCGATGTTCGAAATGAACCGGTCCCAAGCGCCAGAGCGGCGCCGCGCGGCGCGCCGCGGCTCCGTCTACTTCCGAAATGTGATGAGCGCAGGCCCGGCCGGCCTGACGCACGATGTCCCCGCCGCGCCTTTTGAGCGAAACGCCACCATGTCCGATTCTGTCGCCAAGCCAGTCGACGCAACCTTCGATCAATTCGGCCTTGCCGCCGATATCCTGAAAGCCATTGCGGAGCAGGGCTATACGACGCCGACGCCGATCCAGGCGCAGGCCATTCCGGTCGTGCTCGCCGGCCGCGACGTCATGGGCGCCGCGCAAACGGGCACCGGCAAGACCGCGAGCTTCTCGCTGCCGATCCTCCAGCGGCTGCTGCCGCAGGCCAACACGAGCGCGTCGCCCGCGCGCCATCCGGTGCGCGCGCTGATCCTCACGCCGACCCGCGAGCTCGCCGACCAGGTCGCCGCGAACGTGCATGCGTACGGGAAGCACACGTCGCTGCGCAGCGCGGTCGTGTTCGGCGGCGTCGACATGAACCCGCAGATGGCCGAGCTGCGCCGCGGCGTCGAGATCCTGATCGCGACGCCGGGCCGCCTGCTCGACCACGTGCAGCAGAAGACGGCCAACCTCGGGCAGGTGCAGATGCTCGTGCTCGACGAAGCCGACCGGATGCTCGACATGGGCTTCCTGCCGGACTTGCAGCGCATCCTGAACCTGCTGCCGAAGGAGCGTCAGACGCTGCTGTTCTCGGCCACCTTCTCGCCGGAAATCAAGAAGCTCGCATCGACCTACCTGCGCAATCCGCAGACGATCGAAGTCGCGCGCAGCAATTCGACCAACGCGAACGTCACGCAGATAGTCTACGACGTCGCCGAAGGCGACAAGCAGGCCGCGGTCGTGCAGTTGCTGCGCGATCGCGGGCTCAAGCAGGTGATCGTGTTCTGCAACAGCAAGATCGGCGCAAGCCGGCTGGCGCGCAACCTCGAGCGCGACGGCGTGGTCGCGTCGGCGATCCACGGCGACAAGTCGCAGATCGAGCGGATGCAGGCCCTCGACGCGTTCAAGCGCGGCGAAATCGAAGCGCTGGTGGCGACCGACGTGGCCGCACGCGGTCTGGACATCGCCGAGCTGCCGGCCGTGATCAACTTCGACCTGCCGTTCAACGCGGAAGACTACGTGCACCGGATCGGCCGCACGGGCCGTGCGGGCGCGACGGGCGATGCGCTGTCGCTGTGCAGCCCGAACGAGCGCAAGCAGCTCGCCGAAATCGAGAAGCTGATCAAGCGTCCGCTCGACGTGCAGACGATCGTGCTCGACAAGCCGGCGCGCCATCGTCACGACGAGCGTGGCGGCGAGCGCGGTGGTGAGCGGGGCGGCGAACGTGGCGGGCGCCGCGAGCGCGACGAGCACCGCGGCACGTCGGCGCGTCGTACGGGCGGTTCCGAGCGCGGCGGCCATCACCGTCGTCACGAGGCGCCGGTCGACGATTTCTTCCTGAAGCCGTATGAACCGTCGGCGCCGGCGCAGCAGCCGGAAGAGTCGAAGTCCGCGCAGCAGCCCGAAAAGAAGGGCCCGAAGCGTCAGGTTGCCGCGCTGCTCGGCGGCTTCGGAATGCCGCGCAAGCCGTCGGCGTAAGCGGGCGGTTCAGCCAGTCGGCGCGGCGCGCGAGCGCTGCCGCGGAAACGGGTGCATGCGATGAGCATGTGCCCGTTTTTCATTGGGCGGGAGGAATCGCGAAGAGGCGGCCCAGAAGAACGACGCGTTGCCGCATCGATCGGGGCGGTCCGGCGCATGCGTCGGTGCCGCGTCGTCAGCGGGCGCGGTTCCGCTCGACACGGCGCTGACGGATGCCGCGGCGCGGGCGAGACAGCCCGGTGTCGCGCGAGCGAATCAGCCGGCGTGCGGCCCGAAGCGGCGCGCCCACGCATCGGTCGCGGCCGTGTAGAACGTGTCCATCGTGTCGCACGACGGGTCGCCATCCATCGCAAGGCCGAGATGCGCGGCAGCGGCGCGAAGCGCCGGCAGCGGATCGTTGCGCTCGAGCGCGATCGCGCCGGTCTGCTTGCTGAGTTTTTCCCCGTTCGCATCGACGACGACGGGCACGTGCAGGTACGCCGGCGTCGGCACGCCGAGACAGCGCTGCAGGTAGATCTGGCGCGCGGTCGAATCGAGCAGGTCGGCGCCGCGCACGACGTGCGTGATGCCCGCGTCGGCATCGTCGACCACGACCGCGAGCTGGTACGCCCATTGGCCGTCCGCCCGCTTCAGCACGAAATCGCCGACGTCGGTCGCGAGGTTCTGCGCTTGCGTGTGGTGCCAGCGGTCGTCGAACGTGACGATCGCATCGTCGCCGTCCGGCACGCGCAGTCGCCATGCGCGCGCGGGCTTGCCGTGCAGGCCGGTGCGGCAGGTGCCCGGGTACGCGAGCGTCGTGTGGCGCTCGTGCGCGGCCCGCAGCGAATCGGCGATTTCCTTGCGCGTGCAGCCGCACGGGTAGACGAGCCCCGCATCGACGAGCCGTTTGAGCGCGGCCGCATAGTTGGCCTCGCGCGTGCTTTGCCACACGGGCGGCTCGTCGGGCGTCATGCCGAAATGCGCGAGCGTCGCGAGGATGTCGTCGGCGGCGCCGGGCACCGTGCGCGGGCCGTCGATGTCCTCGATGCGCACGAGCCACGCGCCGCCATGCGCACGCGCGTCGAGCCAGCTCGCGAGCGCACCGACCAGCGAGCCGAAATGCAGCGGGCCGGTGGGCGACGGCGCGAAGCGGCCGCGGTAGCCTTTCATCGGGGCGCGAAGCGACGCGCGCTTACGCGGCGCTGGCTGCCTGCGCGCAGGCCGGGCACGACTTGCCGGGCACGTAGCTCGGCGATTGCTGGGCTTCCGGCGTGACGACCGCGCGGCACGCGAAGCACGTGACGTTGGCGGTCGGCTGCAGCTGCGGGTTCAGCGCGGTGCGGTAGTCGAACACGAAGCAGTCGCCGTGATAGTGGGCTCCGCCGACTTCCTCGAAATACTTCAGGATCCCGCCCTCGAGCTGGTACACGTTCTCGATGCCGATTTCCTTCATGTGGATCGCCGCCTTCTCGCAGCGGATGCCGCCCGTGCAGAACGACACGACCGTCTTGCCCTCGAGATCGGCGCGGTTCGCGTCGATCACTTCCGGGAACTCGCTGAACTTGTCGATCCGGTAGTCGAGCGCGTCGTCGAACGTGCCGACGTCCACTTCGAACGCGTTGCGCGTGTCGAGCATCACGACCGGGCGGCCGGCATCGTCGTGGCCGCGGTCGAGCCACGCCTTCAGCGTGCGCGCGTCGACCGACGGGGCACGGCCGAGCTCCGGCTTGATCGCGGGCTTCTTCATCGTGATGATCTCGCGCTTCAGGCGCACGAGCATCCGGCGGAACGGCTGCGAGTCGGACAGGCTCTCCTTGAACTGCAGCGTCGCGAACTTGCCTTCGAACAGCGGATCGTGGCGGATGTAGTCGATGAACGCGTCGGTCGCCTCGCGCGGGCCGGCGATGAACAGGTTGATGCCTTCCGGCGCGAGCAGGATCGTGCCGCGCAGGCCGAGTTCGTTGCAGCGGGCGGTGACGAGCGGGCGCCATTGCTCGGTCGCGTCGAGCGACACGAAGTGGTAGGCGGCAAGGTTGACGATGGTCATGATGGTCCGACGGGAAAACGGCCGCGGCCGTGCGCCGGGCGCACGGCGGCCCCGCAAAAAAGGGTGCGAAGCCGGGGCGATGATTCGAAAACCCGTATTATCCCGCAAACTGCGCATGCGCCGGCACCTGACCGTTCGGCCGACGTCGCGCGCATCGGCCGAACGGCCGGGCGCGGGGATTTTTTGGGCAGCCGGCGCGACGACGCGGCTACAATATCGCCCATGTCAGATCCCCGCTTCGTCCATCTTCGCGTTCACTCCGAATTCTCGATTGCCGACGGCATCGTGCGTCTCGACGACATCGTCAAGGCGGCGGCCGCGGACGGTCAGGGCGCGCTCGCCCTCACCGATCTCGGCAACGCATTCGGCCTCGTCCGTTTCTACCAGGAAGCCCGCGGCAAGGGCATCAAGCCGATCGCCGGCTGCGACGTCTGGATCACCAATCCGGACGATCGCGACAAACCGTCGCGCCTGCTGCTGCTGGTGAAGGACAAGACCGGCTACCTGAATCTGTGCGAGCTGCTGTCGAAGGCTTGGCTTACGAACCAGTATCGCGGCCGCGCGGAGCTCGACGCGAGCTGGCTCGAGGGCGAGCTCTCGCAAGGGCTGCTCGCGCTGTCGGGTGCGCAGCAGGGCGATATCGGGCTCGCGCTCGCGGCCGGCAACGAGGAAGCCGCGCGCCGTCACGCCGAGCGCTGGGCGAAGGTCTTCCCCGGCGGCTTCTACATCGAGCTGCAGCGTTACGGCCAGCCGGGCGCCGAGGCGTACATCCAGCAGGCCGCGACGCTCGCCGCGTCGCTGAAGCTGCCGGTCGTCGCGACGCATCCGACGCAGTTCATGACCGACGACGACTTCACCGCGCACGAGGCGCGCGTGTGCATCTCGGAAGGCGACATGCTCGCGAACCCGCGGCGCCAGAAGCGCTTCACGACCGAGCAGTACTTCCGCACGCAGGACGACATGGTCGCGTTGTTCGCCGATATCCCGTCGGCGGTGGCGAACACGGTCGAGATCGCGAAGCGCTGCAACCTGAAGCTCGAGCTGGGCAAGCCGAAGCTGCCGCTGTTCCCGACGCCGGACGGCATGTCGCTCGACGACTACCTGGTCCAGCTGTCGAAGGAAGGGCTCGAGAAGCGCCTCGAACAGCTGTATCCGGATGCGGCGGAGCGCGAAGCGCAGCGCGACACGTACTACAAGCGGCTCGAGTTCGAGTGCGGGACCATCACGAAGATGGGCTTCCCGGGCTACTTCCTGATCGTGGCCGACTTCATCAACTGGGCGAAGAACAACGGCGTGCCGGTCGGCCCGGGCCGCGGCTCGGGCGCCGGTTCGCTGGTCGCGTACGCGCTCGGCATTACCGATCTGGACCCGCTGCGCTACAACCTGCTGTTCGAGCGATTCCTGAACCCGGAACGCGTGTCGATGCCCGACTTCGACATCGACTTCTGCCAGCACGGCCGCGATCGCGTGATCCAGTACGTGAAGGAAAAATACGGCGCGGACGCCGTGTCGCAGATCGCCACCTTCGGCACGATGGCCGCGAAGGCCGCCGTGCGCGACATCGGCCGCGTGCTCGACCTCGGCTACATGTTCACCGACGGCGTCGCGAAGCTGATCCCGTTCAAGCCGGGCAAGCACGTGACCATCGCCGACGCGATGAAGGAGGAGCCGCAGCTGCAGGAGCGCTACGACCACGAGGACGAAGTGCACCAGCTGCTCGACCTCGCGCAGCGCGTCGAAGGCCTGACGCGTAACGTCGGGATGCACGCCGGTGGCGTGCTGATCGCGCCCGGCAAGCTGACCGATTTCTGCCCGTTGTACACGCAGGGCGACGACGGCGGTGTCGTCAGCCAGTACGACAAGGACGACGTCGAAGCGGTCGGTCTCGTGAAGTTCGACTTTCTGGGCCTCACGACGCTGACCATCCTCGACTGGGCCGAGCGCTACATCCGCCGTCTCGATCCGTCGAAGGCGGACTGGTCGCTCGCGCAGGTGCCGCTCGACGATCCGGCGTCGTTCCAGATCCTGAAGAAGGCCAACACGGTCGCCGTGTTCCAGCTGGAAAGCCGCGGGATGCAGGGCATGCTGAAGGATGCGCAGCCCGACCGCTTCGAGGACATCATCGCGCTCGTGTCGTTGTATCGTCCGGGCCCGATGGACCTGATCCCGAGCTTCTGCGCACGCAAGCACGGCCGCGAGAAGGTCGACTATCCGGATCCGCGCGTCGAACCCGTTCTGAAAGAGACCTACGGGATCATGGTCTATCAGGAGCAGGTGATGCAGATGGCGCAGATCATCGGCGGCTACTCGCTCGGCGGCGCGGACTTGCTGCGTCGCGCGATGGGCAAGAAGAAGCCCGAGGAGATGGTCAAGCACCGCGAGATCTTCGCCGAGGGTGCGGCGAAGAACGGCCTCACGCGCGAGAAGTCCGACGAAATCTTCGACCTGATGGAGAAGTTCGCGGGCTACGGCTTCAACAAGTCGCACGCGGCGGCCTACGCGCTGCTCGCGTATTACACCGCGTGGCTGAAGGCGCACCATCCGGCCGAATTCATGGCGGCCAACATGACGCTCGCGATGGACGACACCGACAAGGTGAAGATCCTGTTCGACGACTGCGTCGTGAACAACCTCACCGTGCTGCCGCCGGACATCAACCAGTCGCACTACCGCTTCGAGCCCGTCGCGGAGCCCGACGGCAAGCGCTCGCGCACGATCCGCTACGGTCTCGGCGCGGTGAAGGGCAGCGGCCAGAACGCGATCGAGGAGATCCTGCGCGCGCGCGAGGAAAAGCCGTTCACCGACCTGTTCGATTTCTGCGAGCGGATCGACCGGCGTGTGGTCAACCGCCGCACGGTCGAGGCGCTGATCCGTGCCGGCGCGTTCGATTCGCTGAACGCGAATCGCGCGCAGATGCTCGCGTCGGTGCCGCTCGCGATGGAAGCGGCCGAGCAGGCCGCGGCGAACGCGATGCAGGCCGGCCTGTTCGACATGGGCGCCGAGTCGCCGCACGCGCATGCGCTCGTCGACGAACCCGCGTGGGACGACAAGCGCCGCCTGCAGGAAGAGAAGGGCGCGCTCGGTTTCTACCTGTCTGGCCACCTGTTCGACGCGTATCGCGACGAGGTGCGCCGCTTCGTGCGGCAAAAGCTCGGCGACCTGAAGGAAGGCCGCGACAAGCTCGTCGCCGGCATCATCGCGTCGCTGCGCACGCAGATGACCCAGCGCGGCAAGATGTTGATCGCGCTGCTCGACGACGGTTCGGGCCAGTGCGAGATCACAATTTTTAACGAACAGTTCGAGGCGAACAAGGCGCTGTTCAAGGAAGACGAACTGCTGATCGTGCAGGGGCAGGCGCGCAACGATGCGTTCACCGGCGGCATCCGTTTCACCGCCGACACGGTGATGGATCTCGAGCGCGCGCGCAGCCGCTACGCGCAGGCGGTGCGGCTCACGATGAACGGCAACGCCGATGCGGCGGCGCTGCGCCGCGTGCTCGAGCCGCACGTGTCGAAGGACGATCCGGCGGCCGCGCAGGCGGCAGAGGTGCCCGCGCCGCGCGGCGGCGGGCGCGACGGCGGCCGTCGCCCGCAGGCGCCGCTGCCGAACGGGCTCGCGGTCCAGGTTCATTACAGCAATGCGCGCGCGCAGGGTGAAATGCGTCTCGGCGACGCATGGCGCGTCAAACCGAGCGACACGCTGCTCGCGGAATTGCGCGCGACGTTCGACGGCAGCATCGTCGAAATCACGTACTGAGCGGTCCCCGGCTGGCGGTCGCCGGCACGGCCCGCCGCGTCGCCACTGGGCGGTGCGGCGGGCCGTTTTCATTTCGTCGGACGCTTGGGGCCGTCATCCGGACGCTATACAATCCGTCGCGCGCAACGCAATTGCGGCGCCGGGCGTGGTCAGTTCACCGCCCGGCGGCGACCTCGCACGCGCGAACAAACGGTACGGTTCGGCGCCGCACGCGATGCGGCGCGATGCCGCGACCGACCACGCGACGAGGCCGGCACGGGGAAGGACGCCAGGATGCCGGCCGGTACGCGACGATAAAAAAACCGACAGCACGACCACAACAATGGCCAACGGGAAACCGACGGGGCGGATCCTCGTGATCCGGATTGATTTTCTGGGCGACATGCTGTGCACGACCGCTTTTCTCGGCGCGCTGAAGCAGCGCTGGCCCGGCGCGGAGCTGCACGTGGTCGCGAACCGCTACAACGCGGCCGCACTCGCCGGCAACCCGGACGTGCACACGGTGCACACCTACGTGTACAGCCGTCAGTGCGAGCGCAACGATCGCCCGGGACGGATGCGCGCGTTCTTCGAACGGCTGCGGCTCGTGCGCCGGCTGCGCCGCCTGCGGTTCGATCTCGTGGTCGTGCCGAACGGCGGCATGCATCGCAGCAGCATCCGGTTCGCCCGGCAGCTCGGCGTGAAGGATTGTCGCTGGCACGATGCCGATTCCGAATTCGACGATCGCAAGCCGGAACACGTCGCGTCGCGGCCGATGTGCCACGAGGCGCTGTCGGGATTCCTGCTTGTGCCCGAGCTCGGCCGCACCGATCTCGACGGTCTCGCGCTGTCCGTCTACCCCGATCCCGCGCTGCAGGACACGTGGTATCGGCTGCTCGGGCCGCGCACGAAACCGCGCGTCGGCTTCTTCGTGTCGAACAAGGCGGCCGAGCGGCGCTGGCCGGCCGATCGATGGCGAGACCTCGGCCGGCGGCTCGCACCGTTCGCCGACGTGATCGTGTTCCGCGATCCCGCCGTGTCGGCCGAGGCCGACCGCGACGCGTGGCGGGACGTGAACGCACGGCACGTCGCGCCGTCGTCGGTCGCCGAACTGATGGCCGCCGCCAGCCTGCTCGACGTGATCGTGTCGGCCGACAGCGCGCCCGTGCATCTCGCGTCGGCGCTCGGCGTGCCGGTCGCCGCACTGTTCGAGGACCGTCCCGAAAAATACCGGCGCTGGCATCCGCTCGGCGTGCCGCATATGATCCTGCGGGCCGGCGCGACGGTCGACGCGATCGGCGTCGACGCGCTCGAGCGCGCGGTGCTTCATCTGTTGCTGCCGGCCGGACGGCCCGACGACGCGATGGGCGACGCGACGCCCCGTGCAGCGGCCACGTTCGCGGCACCCGGCGTCGAAGCAATCGCTTCGTAGCCCGGGCAACGCGCGCGGCGACGGCATTGTCGGCGCTGCCGTCGGAAGGGCAGGAGGGCGCGCGATGGCCGCAGGCCCGCCGCGCACCGCGTGTGACTGCCTGACGCGATGCCGGACGGGCGCGCGCAGCAGCGTGCCACGGCGTGTAGCTGACGCCGGCACGGGCGCCGGACGCCACGCCACCGGCCGCAAAATCCTGTACATTGCGAGCCTTGTCCAGCCAGCTAGTCGGAACGATCGCCGTGGCCCTGTTTTCTTCCGCCCGCCCGCCCAGAACCATCCTCGTCGCAGCCCCGCGCCGTATCGGCGACGTGCTGCTGACGACGCCCCTCGTGCGTTCGCTGAAGGCGCGCTGGCCCGACGCGCAGATCGACATGCTGGTGTTTCGCGGCACCGAGGGCGTGCTGGAGCACAACCCCGACGTGCGGCGCGTGATCGTCGTCGCGCAGCGCGCCGGGTTCCGCGAGCGGCTGCGCGACGCGCTATCGATGTGGCGCCGCTACGATCTCGCGTGCGCGGCGCTCAGCTCCGACCGGCCGCGTTTCTACAGCTGGTTCGCCGGCCGCAAGCGCGTGGGCCTCGTCGATCCGAACCGCGTCACGTGGCTGACTCGAATGATGCTGAACGGCATCGCGATCAATCATCACGAGTCCGCGCACACGGTCGTCAGCACGCTCGCGCTCGCTCCGGTGATCGGCATCGAGCCGGTATCCGAGGTGGTCGCGCCGGGCATCGGCGACGATCCCGCGCGGCGTGCGCGATTCGACTCATGGCTCGCCGAATCGCCGGCGATCCGCGAAGGCAAGCCGCTCGTCGTGCTGCATCCGTATCCGATGTTCCGCTACAAGCAATGGCGGCTGGAGGGCTGGGTCGAGATGATCGAATGGCTGCGCGCGCAGGGATTCGCGATCGCGCTGTCGGGCGGGCCGGCCGATCGTGAGCGCGAATACGCGGAGCAGATCGCGGCCGAGGCAGGCGGCGACGTGCTGAATCTGGTCGGGCGCCTGACGTTCGGCGAAAGCGCGGAACTGGTGCGGCGTGCGCGGCTCTTCATCGGTCCCGATACGGGGGCGACGCACGTGGCCGCCGCGACGGGCACCGACACGATCGCGCTGTTCGGTCCGTCCGATCCGGTGCGCTGGGGGCCGTGGCCGCAGCACTGGCCGGCGACCGAGAACCCGTGGGCGCTGCGCGGCTCCGCGCGGCACGGCAACGTGTGGCTGCTGCAAGGCGAGGGCGATTGCGTGCCGTGCCGGCACGAAGGCTGCGAGCGCCATGTCGACAGTCGTAGCGACTGCCTCGTCAATCTCGGCGCGCAGCGTGTGAAGGCGGCGGCAGCCGAGATGCTCGGGCTGACTGTGCCGCGCGCCAGCGACGTGGTCATCGACACGTCGCGATTGCATCGCGCGCGTTCCGACTGACGCGTGAAGGCCTTGCGTTACCTGATTTGAAAAAAGCGGCGGTGCGGCGACGCATCGACCGCGAGCGGCCGCGCTTGCGGCGGCAACGTCCGTGCGCCGCATCGAAGCGTGCGACGCCGAACGTGCGGCAGGCCGCAACGCGCATCGCGCGCCGCCCGCCGCATGACGGTTACGCGCTGCGCCGGATCGCCGACGTCTCGCGGGGCAGCGCTTCGGTTCGCGCGCCGCAGCCGAGCAGGATCCCGGCGAGCAGCACCAGCAGATGCCCTTCGGCGAAATCGAGCAGCAGCGAATTCGCGAGGCTGCCGATCGCGAAGATCGCGAGCCACGCGAGCAGCAGTTGCCGCGAACGCGGATCGAGCGCGCGGCTGCCGCGCGCGATCTGCACGATCAGGTTCAGGAACAGCAGCACGCCGAGCGTGCCGAGCTGCACGGCCATCAGCAGGTATTCGTTATGCGGATTCGACGTGAGCTGCCCTTCGGCGGCCGTCTTGCCGGCCGTGAGCTTTTCGAACTCGAATTCGAGGCCGCCCGCGCCGTAGCCGATCACAGGGCGCAGGCGATACAGCTCGAGTCCCTTCTTGTACCACTCGAGGCGCAGCCCGGTCGACGTGACCGCATCGGTCTGCCGATACTGCTGCACTTCCGACACGACCTTCACCAGCCGGCCGTTGTGCACCGTGCACGCAGCGACGACGAGTGCGGCGCCCGCCAGCACCAGTGCCCCGGCGGCAAGCCCCGCGCGCAGCGCCGACTGGCGGCGCAGCAGCAGCACGAAACGCACCGCGACGACGAGCATCAGCAGCAGCGCGATGACCTGCCCGGTGCGTCCTTGCAGCATCACGAACACGTTGATCAGCGACCATGCGGCGACGGCGGCATACGCGGTGCGCGACAGCGCGGCGCGGGCCGACAGCGCGAGGTCGGCCGCCTGATAGAAGAGCAACGCGCCGAACATGCCGGCCGCGATGTGGTTCTTGAACACCCATGCGCGCGACAGCGGCAGTTCCGTCGCGTGCGCGGGCCCGATCGCGGTCAGGCCGAGATAGTTGGTGGTCGACAGCAGCAGGATCACGCACAACGTGCCGAACCATGCTCGCCGCACGATCGGCGCCCAGTTCGAGTGACGGAACGCGAGCACGGCAAACGGCACCAGCAGCAGCTTGTCGTACTTGGCGACCCAGTTCCACGCCTTCGGATGCGGCGCGACCGTATAGGCGACGCTCGCGGTCAACGCCGCGAGGATCAGGAGCGCCGCGAGCGACGCCGGTTCGGTGACGAACGTGCGCAGGTCGCGCCAGAATTCGGGGGAGATGACGAGCGCGGCCGCGAACAGGCCGCAGAACACGTTGGTCAGCGCGGTCGAGACGGGCACCATGCACAGCGCGATGACGGCGAAGGCGCGAGCGGCGGTCAGGCGCCGCGTGGCGGGAGCGGAAAACGAAAGCATCGGAACCTGTCGAATGGACGAATGCGGGATGCGGGCACCGTGCTGCGCGCCGCGCGTCCCGGCGGCACCGCGCGGGACGAAGCGCGCAGTATACGCGAAGCCGCGCGCGTTTCCGTGCCGTTTTCGGGGTCCGATCAGCTGAAGGCGCGCTTGAGCCGGGAGCGCAGCAGCGCGCGCTTCAGGTGCCCTTCGACGGCCGGCGTGTCGAGCACGAGTCGCGAGCCCGCCGGCTCGCCGCGATGCAGGTAATAGCGGTCGAACGTGGCCTGCGTCATGCCCCATTTGTTGAGGAACTGACGGCGGCCGTCGTTCTTGACGATCTTGCCCGTGCTCTTCTGCTGGAAGTGATAGACGAGGCTGTCGCCCACACCGAGGAAGATCCGGCAGCCGGCGTCCCAGAATTTCATCGAGAAGTCGTTGTCGCTGCTCATTCCCGGCGACAGCTCGCTGCTGTAGCCGCCGATGCGGTTCCACCAGTCGCGGTGCACGAGCGTCGGCGGCCAGGTCGAGCCGAGCCAGTCCGCGCGCGCGAGCCGCGGCGTGGCCGCGACGAGGCCGGCCGCATCGAACTGTTCGGCGTCGCGGCCGAAATTGCTGACCACGACGCACGGGTTGCGCGTGTCGACCGGCTCGACCATCGTGCCGGACAGCATGAACAGGTCGGTCGGCATCTGCTCGATGCGCCGCACGAGCGCCGCGTCCCAGCCGGGGCAGCAGTACATGTCGTCGTTCATGTAGACGACGTAGTCGCGCGTCGCGCGCGCGGCGGCCAGGTTCACCGCGTGGCAGATGCCGATGTTGGCCGGCGACGCGGTGTGCTCGATGCCTTCGCTGCGCACCCAGTCGAGCGTGCCGTCAGAGCCGTCGTTCACGTGTACGATGATCTGATGGTCGTACGCCGAATGACGGCGCAGGCTGTCGACGACGAGCTTGAGGTACGGCAGGTTGTTCCAGGTCGGGATGATGATGGAGAACATGGCGGTCGGATTCGGTGGTCGTCGTGTCGGCGGCGCGTGGCGCGGCGCCGCACTCGGGCGCGCATGGCGCGCGGGCAGCCCGGCATTGTAACGCCGGGCCGGCCGCATGCCGGCGGCGTCTGGGTCGGGGGCAGGTTCGGGGCAGGGCGGCGCGCGCTCAGCGGGCCGGCTCGTGGCCGAGCTTCAGGAACCGGTAGTACACCGTTTCCGCGTTGAATACGGCGATCATGAAGCCCGCGCGACCGTCGAGAAACCCGCGCCGCAGCAGGTAGGTCCGCACGAATGCCCATGCGCCGCGCGCGAGTGCCTTGCCGAAGCCGCCGCGCTGGCCGGCCGCGCGGCGCTGGCGCGCACCGGCCGTCGAATACGCGTCGAGCTTGCGCACGACGGTCTCGAAATCCTCGTAGGAATAGTGCATCAGCTTGCCCGGCAGCCGCTGCGCGGGCGTGTCGAATACCAGGCGTTCGTGCACCAGGTCGTCGGAGAAGCGGGCCGCGCCGCGCCGGAACAGGCGCGGCACCCAGTCCGGATACCAGCCGCTATGGTGGATCCACTGGCCGCAGAAGCTCGACAGCCGGTCGAGCGCATAGACTTGTGCGGCCGGCGCGCGAATGGCCGCGCGGATCGACTGCGCGAGCTCCGCGCTGACTACCTCGTCGGTGTCGAGCGACAGGATCCAGTCGGTGTCGAGGGCAGCGAGCGCGCGGTTCTTCTGCGGGCCGAAGCCCGGCCAGTCGCGCTCGACGATCACGCGGGCGCCGTGCGCGCGCGCGATCGCGACGGTATCGTCGGTGCTGCCGCCGTCGATCACGACGATGTCGTCGGCGAAGGTCAGCGCGTCGAGGCACTGCGCGAGCCGCGCGGCCGCGTTGAGGGCGATGAGGGCGACGCCGAGGGTGGGTTCTGCCATGAAATCGTCGAAAAGGCGGAGAAAACGGTGAGCGGCAGTATACCCGCGCGCCGGCCGGCGGCCGCTTCGGCGACGGCCATGCCGGCGGAGGCGGTACAGCTATAATGTTGGGCCTTTTTCGGCACCCGCCGGACGGGATGAATTCCGGGCAGTCACGCCCCGGGCGCCGCGTCGCGGCTCAAGAAGGATTGCCTTGGAAACCCAGAACACTCTTCGCAAACCGATGGACGGCACCGGTACGTCGCCGCTCACGGTCCTCAAGCGCCTGTGGCCGTACATCCGGCCGCTCATCGGCATCGTGCTGCTCGCCGTGATGACGATGGGTGTAGTCGCGGCCACGGAAGCCGGGATCCCGGCACTGCTCAAGCCGCTGCTCGACCACGGCTTCGGCTCGCACGGCAGCGATCGCGCCAAATGGTACGTGCCGATCGCGGTGATTGGCCTTGCGCTGGTGCGCGGCGTGTCGCAGTACACGTCCAACTACCTGCTCAACTACGTGTCGAACCGCATCCTGCTGCAACTGCGGCTCGAGATGTTCCAGCGGATGATCCACACGGGCGCATCGTTCTTCCAGCGCGAAACCGCGAGCACCGTGATCAACGCGATCGTGTTCGAGGTCAACCAGATCCTGTCGGTGCTGACCGGCGTGATGGTCACGCTCGTGCGCGACTCGCTGACCGTGGTGTTCCTGCTCGGCTACCTGTTCTACCTGAACTGGCGGCTCACGCTGATCGTCGCGGTGATCCTGCCGGGCATCGGCTGGCTCGTCAGCAAGATCAACCGCCGCCTGCGCCGCCTGAACCGCGAGCACCAGACGCTCACCAACGAGCTGTCGTACATCGTCGAGGAGACGGTCGGCGGCTACAAGGTCGTGAAGGTGCACAACGGCGAAGCGTACGAGATGGATCGCTTCACGACGATGAGCAAGCGCCTGCGCGGCTACGCGATGCGCATGACGATCTCGGGCGGGCTCGCGCAGCCGCTGACGCAGTTCCTCGCGTCGATCGCGCTCGCGGTCGTGATCACGATCGCGGTCGTGCAGTCGTCCAACGACCAGACGACGGTCGGAGGTTTCGTCGCGTTCGTCACGTCGATGCTGCTGGTCATTTCGCCGCTCAAGCACCTGATCGACGTCAACCAGCCGCTGCAGCGCGGGATGACGGCCGCCGAGCTGATCTTCGGGCTCATCGACGAGCCGGCCGAGCCGCAAGGCGGCGGCCGCGCGCTGCCGCATGCCCGCGGCGAAATCGAATTCCGGGACGTGTCGTTCGACTACGGTGCCTCCGAGCGGCCGACGCTCGACCGCATTTCGTTCAAGGTCGCGCCGGGCGAGATGATCGCGCTCGCGGGGCCGTCGGGCAGCGGCAAGACGACGCTCGTCAACCTTCTGCCGCGCTTCTTCGATCCGACGGGCGGCGCGATCCTGGTCGACGGCGTACCGGTGGCCGACTACGACATCCACGCGCTGCGCGGCCAGATGGCGATGGTCAGCCAGGACGTCGTGCTGTTCAACGACACGATCGCCGCCAACGTCGCGTACGGGCAGACGCCCGATCGCGCACGCGTGCAGGCGGCGCTCGAGGCCGCGAACCTCGCCGACGCGGTTGCCGCGATGCCCGACGGGCTCGACACGCTCGTCGGCGGCAACGGGATGCGTCTGTCGGGCGGCCAGCGGCAGCGGCTCGCGATCGCGCGCGCGATCTACAAGGACGCGCCGATCCTGATCCTCGACGAGGCGACCTCGGCGCTCGATTCGGAATCCGAACGCCACGTGCAGGCCGCGCTCGAACGGTTGATGGAAGGGCGCACGACGCTCGTGATCGCGCACCGGCTGTCGACGATCGAGCGCGCGGACCGGATCCTCGTGCTCGAAGCCGGCAAGATCGTCGAGACGGGCAGCCACGACGAGCTGCTGCGCCATGGCGGGCTGTACGCACACCTTCACCGGATCCAGTACCAGCAGCAGGCGGCGTGACGCCGGATCGCCCGCGCCGTGTGCTAGTCTTGCTCGCGCAGGTCCGGTTTCGTTGTTTCCGGTTCGACGTGACGACACGGAGGGAAGGGCAATGAAGAAGATGCACGGCATCATGCTGGCAGCGCTGGTTGCGGCGGGTTTTGCAGCGCCGGCCGCGATGGCGCAGGATCACGACAACTACGACAAGCACGGAGACCACGGCGGCCCGGGCATGCGGCACGGCCACGGCCCGAAGCACATGCCGCCGGGCCAGGCGATGCATCGCGAGGACGACGTGCCGCCGCGCTGGGCCGATCAGCCGCGTCGCGAGTGGCACAAGGGCGACCGTCTCCCGGACGAATTCCGCGATCGCCAGTACGTGGTCGACGACTGGCGCGGCTACCGCCTGAGCCCGCCGCCGCGCGGCTATCACTGGGTTGGCGTCGGTGGCGACTACCTGCTCGTGCAGATCGGCTCGGGCATCGTGCTGCGGGTCGGTCCGTAACGCCTGCCGCCTATCGTCGATTCATCCGGCTGCCGGGGCGTGCGTTCCGGCAGCCGCGTCATTTCTCCTTCCGCTCGTCCGCCGCGCGGCGGAACCAGCGCCGCTCGATCCGCGACATCGCCCAGCACACGGCCAGCGCGCAGACCGTGCCCAACGCCACTTGCCCGAGCCGCATCAGCGGAATGTCCCATAGCGGGCCGTTGCCCGGAAACAGCAGCACGATCGTCGCGGTCACGCCGCCAAGCCGTGCCGCGCTGCCGACGTTCAGGCACCAGCAGCTGACGATCGTGACCGCGACCGCGATCGCATAGGCGAAGAGGCGGTCGCCGCCGAGCGCGGCACCGGCGAAGCCGACCAGCCCGCCGATCATCGCGCCGATGAACTGGTCGCGCGACAGCGACATCGTGTCCGAGTAGTTGTGCTGCGTGACGGCGATGGCGGTGACCGCCGCCCACACGGCCTGCTCGGTGTGCAGCGCGCGGCCGATCGCGTACGCGAGGCACGCGCCGCAGACGGCTTGCAACGCCATCAGCGCGCCTTGCGTGAGCCGCTCGCCGAAGGTCAGCCCCTTGAACAGATCGAAGATCGACTGCTGGATCTGCTGGCGGGCTTCGTTGAGTGTCCTGATCGTATCCATCGTGTCGGCCGGGAAGCGGGGGCGAGCGTGTGTCAGTGTGCCTGTTCCGACGGTGTCGCGGCTGGCTCGCCGGCGGTCGCATCGCCGTTCTCGACGCGCGTTTCCGGCATCGCGAGCCAGACCAGCAGCACCGCGAGCGCGCCGGCGGCGGCGAGCCCGAAGAAGCTGACCGCGTTACCGAAGTGGTCGGCGACAAAGCCGGCCACGGCCGTGCTGAGCGTCGCGCCGATGCCGGCCGCGAGACCGAACAACCCGATGCACAGGTTGTAGCGGCCCTTGCCGCCCGCGACGTCGGCCGCGATCAGCGGCAGCATCACGCCGAACACCGCCGCGCTGATACCGTCGAGCATCTGCACCGGCACGAGCAGGTACGGGCTGCTCACGCCGGCGAACAGCAGCGCACGCACCGGTAGCGCCGAGAAGCCGAGCAGCAGGATCGGCCGACGCCCCCAGCGCTGCGCGGAGCGGCCGACCCACGGCGACAGCATCGCGACGATCGCCTGCGGCACGATGATGCACGCGGCGATCACGAGCTGCACGTTCTCGCCCATGCCGGCCGTCACTTCGCCGGCCGCGAGGTTGAGCATCGCCGCGTTCGACAGGTGGAACAGCACGACGCATGCCGCGAAGATCAGCATCCGGCGATCGCGCAGCAGCTCGAGCAGCGTCTCGCGTTCCTCGCCTTCGTCGTGCGCGTCGGGTTTCGACGCATGCGGGATCACTTCGTGTGTCGGCTGGATCATCGCGAGCGCGAACAGCGCGGGCAACGCCAGCACCGCGGTCAGCCAGAACACCGCGCGCGCGGAGAAATACTCGCCGGTGAGTCCCATCAGGCCTGCCGCGATCGCGCTGCCGATCGATGCCCAGCGCGCGTTGCGGCCGAGCCGGTCGCCGAGATCGGCGCGGCCGACCAGCGAGAACGAGATCGCGGCCATCGCGGGCACGAGCATGCAGCTCGCGAAGCCGTGGAACACTTCGGCCGCGATCACCGGCACGATCGTCGGGCTCGACGCGAGCAGCACCGCGGACAGGATGATGGCCGCGATCGCCCACGCGGCCGCGCCTTTCTTGTTCTTCAGCGCGTCGACTGCGGCACCGCCCGGCACCTGGCTGACCATCGCGCTGATCGTGCCGATCGACAGCACCATGCCGATCTCGCCCTGCGTCCACTTGTGCGATGCGAGGTAGGACGCGATGAACGGACCGAAACCGGTTTGAACGTTTGCAACGAAAAAGTTGAGCCAGTCGAGGGCCCGGAGACTGCGAACGCTGACGGAATGCTTGATCGTCATCGGGCGGCACTCGCAGGCGAAGCCGGCGCGGCGGCGGCAGCCGGCGGCGAAACCACGACGATCGGCTTGTCGGCCACGTACGGCGGCGCCGCCTTGATCTGCGCGTCGTTCAGGTCGAGTTGCGGACGCAGCGCCTTGTCGCGCGTGACGAAGCGCAGCGCGCCCCAGCTCGCGGCGATCGAGCGGCGGTCGGTGTTGACGAGCCCGCCGAGGTCGAGCACGACGGCCTGCGGTTGCGCCCCGCGGTCGATCAGCACGTCGACGACCCGGCCGATCTTCGTGCCGTTCGGGCGTTCGACGTCGCTGTCGAGCAGCGTCAGTCGCGTCGCGGGCGACGCCGCGGCCGAGCCCGACAGCGGCACGGCCTTGGGCCGGGCGGCCGGCGGCAGGTCGCCCGACGGGACGTCGAGCACGATCGGCTCCTGTTTGCCGCCCGGCGTGAAGCGGAACACGTTCCACGGGAAGACGACCTTGCGGTCGCCGACACCCATGAAGCCCTGCAGGTTGACGATCATCTCGCGCGGTTTGCCGCTTGCGTCGGTGACCATGTCGACCGCGCGGCCGATCACCTTGCCGTTGCGGCGCGCGACTTCGCTGTCGAGCAGCGCATGGATCTGCGAGCGCTCGAGCGGGCGTGTCGCGATGAGCGGCGGCGGGGGCGGCGGAGGCGGCGTCGGCGATTCGGGGCGCTGCACCGGCTTCGGCTTCGTCACTTCACGGTGCGGCTTCTTCGGCGCTTCCGGTTCCTCCGGCTGGACGAGCGGCGGCACGGGCGGCATCGTCAGCGGTTCGCCGGCGGTTTCCTCGACGGGTTCGACGAGCGCCTCGCTGATCGGCGCGGGCGGATTCTGCGTTGGCAGCAGCCCGCAGCCGGACAGCAGCGCGGCGGCCGAGAGAGCCAGCAAGACCGTCGAGGACGGGAACGACATGCGGGGTGCGGGAAACGGAGGTCCGCCGCTCATTGATACTCACTCCATGGGTCGGGGCCGCGCGCAGGCGCGCGGCTGGCGATGGATGGCGGGTGCGGGCGGCGCACCGCGCGAGGTGAGAGTTTAACGTGTCTTCCTTTCAGGACCGATTTCTGCGGAGGATTGGGCGCGCGATGGCGGGGAAATGGCGGGGAAATGGCGGGGAAATGGCGGGGATCGAGCACCGGAAGTGCGTTGGCGAGGGCGCGAAAGAACACGGCGCCCGACCGTCGACGACGGAGCGGGCGCCGCATGAGGCGCGGAGCAACCGGAACGTCAGGCTTCCGGATACCACGCGTCGCTGAATTCGCTGACCTGGACGTCGGTCAGCTCCGGACGTGCGGCCAGCCATGCGCGCACGTTCTCGCGGTCGGCATCGGTCGTCGTGCCGCGCGGTGCGCCGGAGATCACGTAAGCGCCGATTCCTTCGTCGGCGGACGCGACGGTCAACAGCCCGTTGGCTTCGACGAAATCGATGAATGCATCGATCAACTGGCCGCGTTCGAGATCGGACAGCTCGTTGCGGTATTGCGCGGTCGCGTTGAACGCGAGTTCCTGGAACTCGGCGATGTGCAGTTTCTTGCGCTGGCGGCGGTTGTGGCGTTTGCTCATGGTGTGGGATTCGTGAAGGAGATCTGTGGAGAATGGTCGCGCAGTGTATCGCATGGCTGACTGCCCGTCTTGCGCCGGGGGGTGACTGGCCGATTCGCGATCGAGTTGCGGAAGGTGAAAGGCTATGACATCAATGCCTTACCGGGAGGGGGGACATAAGCCCGATGGTAGCTTCGGCGGAATGCCGTGCATGGCGAGGTAGAAGTCGCTGTGCCGGGAAGAACGCACCTATGCCAGGAGAAATTGCATGCGAACGAACGATGCCGACGCGAGATGGTTGCGGGATCGATGGAAGTCAGGAAAGTACAAGGATGCGCTCGATGCAATTCACAACGCGTTACCGGACGATGCGTGGCTGCCTTTCTGCGACAACTTGCCTCATTTTGCTGATGGGGCGTCGGCGCCGGACCTGCGCGGCATGACACTCCTTGGCGGCAAGCTCAAGAACGTGGAACTGGCCGGTAGCCATCTTGGTTTTGGGGTGTTCGATGCCACCCAGTTTGACGAGGTCGGGTTTCAGCACGCGATTCTTGATGGTGCATCTTTCATTCAATGCGAGTTCTATCTGGCGCAGATGCTTCCGGTCTACGGTGACGGCGCCGATTTTCGCCATGCGCGATTTCGGAATTCGTTCATTGGATATGCCAGGTTGAGCAATTGCGATTTTTCCGGCGTGACGATGTCTGACGGAGACTTGAATTCGTCCGAGATGACTGAGTGCAATTTTTCCGGCTTGTCAGCAGAGCGAAACGCATGGCGTTGGAGCAAGATGGCGCGCTGCGATTTCGTCGGAGCCCGTTTCGTCGACTGCAGATTAACGGCGTCCCAATTCGATCGCGCGCGATTGATCGCTGCCGCGTTTGAGAATTGCGATTTGCGGGGAGTGGACTTCCGTGGTGCGGACTTGGCAGGGGTGTGCTTTGTCGGCGGCACCTTCGGTAATGTGTTGCAGGGCGAGACGACGTACCGGACGCGGTTCGACGACACGCCGGAGGCGCGCCGAGCGGTTGCTGCAGGTAGTACGGAAAATCAGATGGCCGTGGAATGGTGCCCCGTTACATCGGGTTCCAGCGAACCTGTCAGGCCAACTGCATCGTCGAAGCTGAAGGCGAGGCCCGGTGACGTCGTGCCGCAGAGCGGATGGTGGGTCAGTCCCGCACTGGGCGGCGAGCAGGGGCGGCGCTATTTCCACGCGGGGGAGAGGTTTCCCGACGTTAAATCGACAAGCTGGGGGCTCGTGATCTGGAGCTATAACCCTACGGATCAGGACTGAGCGTGCCGCGCGATTCGCCGCACGGCGCGACCGGCGGCGAATCGGAGGAATGCTACATCAGCACGATATCGTACTGCTCCTGGCTCAGGTTCGACTCGACCTGCAGCGATACCGGCTTGCCGATGAAGTCGATCAGCATCGCGAGATGCTGCGACTCTTCGTCGAGGAACAGATCGATCACCTGTTGCGCCGCGATCACGCGGAATTCGCGCGGGTTGAACTGGCGCGACTCGCGCAGGATTTCGCGCAGGATGTCGTAGCACACGGTGCGCGACGTCTTCACCTGGCCCTTGCCCTGGCAAGTGGGGCAAGGCTCGCACAGCACGTGCGCGAGCGATTCGCGCGTGCGCTTGCGCGTCATCTCGACGAGCCCGAGCTGCGAGAAGCCGTTGACCGTCACGCGCGTGCGATCGCGCGACAGCGCCTTCTTCAGCTCCGACAGCACCGCGTCGCGATGCTCGGCGTTCTCCATGTCGATGAAGTCGATGATGATGATCCCGCCGAGGTTGCGCAGCCGCAGTTGCCGCGCGATCGTATGCGCGGCCTCGAGATTGGTCTTGAAGATCGTGTCGTCGAAGTTGCGCGCACCGACGTAGCCGCCGGTGTTCACGTCGATCGTCGTCATCGCCTCGGTCTGGTCGATCATCAGATAGCCGCCCGACTTCAGGTCGACGCGGCGCGACAGCGCGCGCTGGATCTCCGTCTCGATGTTGTACAGGTCGAACAGCGGCCGCTCGCCGGTGTAGTGGTGCAGCTTCGGGCTCACCGCCGGCGTGAACTCGCCCGCGAATTCCGCGAGGCGCTGGTAGGTTTCGCGCGAATCGACCTGGATGCGTGTCGTGTCGTCGTTCGCGAAATCGCGCAGCACGCGCTGCGCGAGATCGAGATCCTGGTACAACAGGCTCGTCGCGGGCAGCCGCTGCGCCTGGGCGACGATCGTCGCCCACGTCTTGCGCAGATACGTGACGTCGGCCGCGAGTTCGTCGGACGTCGCGTCCTCGGCGATCGTGCGCACGATGTAGCCGCCTTTCTCGTCCGGCGGAATCACGGCGGTCAGCCGTGCGCGCACGGCCTCGCGCTCGGCCTCGCTCTCGATCTTCTGCGAGATGCCGATGTGCGGCTCCTGCGGCAGGTACACGAGCGTGCGGCCCGCGATGCTGACCTGCGTCGACAGTCGCGCGCCCTTCGTGCCGATCGGATCCTTGATCACCTGGACCATCAGCGTCTGGCCTTCGAACACGGTCTTCTCGATCGGCTGGTGCGGCGCGCCCGACTGCGGCTCGCCCGCGAGGCGCGGATGCCAGATGTCCGCGACATGCAGGAATGCCGCGCGCTCGAGGCCGATGTCGATGAACGCCGACTGCATGCCGGGCAGCACGCGCACGACCTTGCCGAGGTAGATGTTGCCGACGCGCCCGCGCGACAGCGTGCGCTCGACGTGAAGCTCCTGCACCGCGCCTTGCTGCACGAGTGCGACCCGCGTTTCCTGCGGCGTGAGGTTGATCAGGATTTCTTCGTTCATGGTGGCATTCAGAAGTCGACGCGCGCGGCGCGCAGCAGTGCCGCGGTCTCAAAAAGGGGCAGACCCATGATACCCGAATGGGAGCCTTCGATTCGCTCGATGAATTCGGCCGCGCGCCCCTGGATCGCGTAGGCGCCGGCCTTGCCGAACGGTTCGCGGGTGTCGACGTAACGTTCGAACGCCTCGCGCGGCGCCGCCGCGAAGCGCACCGACGAGCGCGACAGCGCGGGCGGCAGCAGTTCACCGTCGGCGCCGATCACCGCGACGGCGGTGAGCACTTCGTGTTCGCGGCCCGCGAGGCGGGTCAGCATCGCGAGCGCGTCGCCGGCGTCGGCCGGCTTGCCGAGGATCGCGCCGTCGATCGTCACGGTGGTGTCCGCAACCAGCACCGGCGCGGCCGGCTTGCCGCTCGCGACGAGACGCGCACGCGCGGCCTCCGCCTTCGCGACGGTCACGCGTTGCACATACGCATCGGCGGCTTCGCCGGGCAATTCGGCTTCGAGCGCCTCGGCATCTTCGTCGGGGCGCGGCAGCAGCAATTCGAAGCGCACGCCGATCTGCTGCAGCAGCTCTTGCCGGCGCGGGCTTTGCGAAGCGAGGTAAAGGGTCGGGAAAAGGGCGGCAGGCGTGCTGGACGGCATGGTGTCGTTATCTCGTTGAGCGCGCGCGGCGCGCGTCCCGAGGACGACGCGTCATGCGCGGTGATAAGGGTGATTCTGCGTGATGCTCCACGCCCGGTAAAGCTGTTCGGCGAGCAGCACGCGCACCATCCCGTGCGGCAGCGTCATGCTCGAGATGCGCAGCAGCAGGTCGGCGCGCGCCTTGAGTTCCGGATCGAGCCCGTCGGCGCCGCCGATCACGAACGCGACGTCACGGCCGTCCTGCTGCCAGCCGGGCAGCGCCTGCGCGAGCTGCATGGTGGTCCAGTCGCGGCCGCGCTCGTCGAGCGCGACGATGCGCGCGCCCTTCGGCAGCGCGGCTTCGATCTTCTGCCGCTCGGCCGCCATCACGCTTTCCGCGCTGCGGCCGCCCGAACGCAGTTCGGGCTTGATCTCGCGCAGCTCGATGCGCAGCTCGGGCGGCATCCGCTTCGTGTATTCGTCGAAGCCGGACGCGATCCAGCCGGGCATCTTGTGGCCGACCGCGAGGATGAAAAGCTTCATCGGGACGACTCGCTGCGGCTCAGCGGCGGCGGGCCGCCGTCTTGCGCGCAGCGCGTGCGGGCGCTTCTTCCTCGTCGTCCTCGTCTTCGCCGGCCGTCGCGACGCCGTTCGCGCCCTTGCCGCCGCCGAGCTTCATCCGCACGGGCTTGTCGCCCCAGATTTCCTCGAGGTTGTAGTACTGGCGCAGGGCCGGTTGCAGGATGTGCACGATCGCGTCGCCGCAGTCGACCAGCACCCATTCGCCCGTGTCTTCGCCTTCGGAGCTGACGATGTCGCCGCCGGCTTCCTTGACCTTGTCGCGCACGCTCGACGCGAGCGCCTTGGTCTGGCGATTCGACGTGCCCGACGCGACGATCACGCGGTCGAACAGTTCGGTCAGGTGGCTGGTGTTGAACACCTTGATGTCTTGCGCCTTGATGTCTTCGAGAGCGTCGACGATCACGCGCTGCAGTTTGCGGATATCCATGGAATCAGGAATGGTAGAGACGATGTTGAAGAATATAGGCCCAGACGGCGGCCGGCACATGCTCGGCCAACGCATCGGGCATTTGCGCGTGACGCGCGATGCATTCGCGCAGGTGCGCACGGATGTCGGTTGCGGCGATATCGAACGCCAGGGTCGTGTCGATCAGCAGGTGGCCGGCCGGCGTCGCCTTCAGCACGTCGGCGCCGGCCTGACGCCGTGCGATTTCGCGTGCGACGTCGGGCGACGCCGCGCCGAGGTCGAATCCCGGGCGCGTCGCCGCGCAGACGTGCGCGTAGTCGAACAGCCGGCGCCAGTCGCGCCACGTGTCGAGCCGCACCAGCTGGTCGGCGCCGATCAGCAGCGACAGCGACGCCTCGGGGCCGATCCGCTCGCGCCAGCGCGCAAGCGTCTCGACGGTATAGGTCGGCCCCGCGTGCTCGATCTCGTCGGTGGCGACGGTGACCGTCACGCCGGGCAGCGACAGCGAACCGGCAGCGGCGCGCGTCATCGCGAGCCGATGCTCGGCGGCCGACACATCGCGCTTCTGGTACGGCTGTCCGGCGGGCAGCAGTGCGAGCTCGGTCAGGCCGAGCACGTCGGCGAACCGGCGCGCGAGCGCGAGGTGGCCGTCGTGGATCGGATCGAACGTGCCGCCCAGCAGGCCGATGCGACGTAACGGCGGGTGCGGCTGCGGGGCGGGGCGGGCGGTGGTGTCCAGAAAAACGTCCTGTTCTTGGGGCGCGGCGGGTTCAGACCCAGTCGCGCGGCACGAGGAACTCGCTCAGGCGCGCTTCGGGCGAGCCCGGCTCGGGTTGCCAGTTGTAGCGCCAGTTCGCGACCGGCGGCATCGACATCAGGATCGACTCCGTCCGGCCGCCGCTTTGCAGGCCGAACAGCGTGCCGCGGTCGAACACGAGGTTGAATTCCACGTAGCGGCCGCGCCGGTAAGCCTGGAAGTCGCGTTCGCGCTCGCCGTACGGTAGCGCGACGCGGCGTTCGACGATCGGCAAATACGCGTTCAGGAACGCGTCGCCGACGCCTTGCATCATCTCGAACGAGCGTTCGAATCCGGGCTCGGAGAAATCGTCGAAGAAGATCCCGCCGATGCCGCGCGTCTCGTTGCGGTGCTTCAGGAAGAAATACTCGTCGCACCAGGTCTTGAAACGCGGATAGAGCTCGGCACCGAACGGATCGAGCGCGTCCTTGCAGGTCTGGTGGAAATGCCGCGCGTCGTCCTCGAACGGATAAACGGGTGTCAGATCCATGCCGCCGCCGAACCAGAAGATCGGCGCCTCGCCCGGCTTGGTCGCGATCAGCATCCGCACGTTCATGTGCACGGTCGGGCAGTACGGGTTGCGCGGGTGCAGCACGAGCGACACGCCGAGCGCCTCGAAGCCGCGACCGGCCAGCTGCGGGCGCGCGGCGCTCGCCGACGGCGGCAGCGCGTCGCCCGCGACGTCGGAAAAGCCGATCCCCGCGCGCTCGAACACGCGGCCGCCTTCGAGAATCCGCGTGCAGCCGCCGCCGCGCAGGCGCTCTTGCGGCCCGCGCTGCCACGCGTCGGTCGCGAGCGGCGTGCCGTCGAGCGCGCCGAGCGCGTCGGCGATGCGTGTCTGCAGGCCCTGGAGGTACGTGCGCACGCGCGCCACGTCGTAGGTCGAATCGGTCATGTCTGAACTGGGTGCCGCCGCGCGAAGCGGGGGCCGTAAAAAAGGCATCTGCCGGGCATTCTATCGAACCCCGGCAGAGGAGGCCGCCGCTTGCGACGGCAAGGCGGCGGTCACGGCGTCAAGCGCTCTTGCGGTTCAGCGCGCGGAAGCCGATGTCGCGGCGGTACTGCATGCCTTCGAAATTGATCTGGTTGATCGTGTCGTACGCATGCTGCTGCGCTTCGCGCACCGAATCGGCGAGACCGACCACGCACAGCACGCGGCCGCCCGACGTGACGAGCTTGTCGCCTTCGGCGAGCGTCGTGCCCGCATGGAACGTGACGGCCTGCTCGGTTTCGGCCGGGATGCCGTTGATGCGGTCGCCCTTGCGCGGCGCGTCCGGATAGCCGTGCGCGGCCAGCACGACGCCGAGCGCGGTGCGGCGGTCCCAGTCGAGCTCGACCGTGTCGAGCGTGCCCGCGATCGCCTGCTCGACGACCTTCGAGAAATCGCTCTTCAGGCGCGCCATGATCGGCTGCGTCTCGGGGTCGCCCATCCGGCAGTTGAACTCGAGCGTGCGCGGATTGCCATCCTTGTCGATCATCAGGCCCGCATACAGGAAGCCCGTGAAGCGGATGCCGTCCTTCTCCATCCCGCGCACCGTCGGCATGATGATTTCGCGCATCACGCGCGCGTGCATCTGCGGCGTGACGATCGGCGCGGGCGAGTAGGCGCCCATGCCGCCCGTGTTCGGGCCGCGGTCCTCGTCGAGCAGGCGCTTGTGGTCCTGGCTCGAAGCCAGCGCCAGCGCGTGCTTGCCGTCGACCATCACGATGAAGCTCGCTTCCTCGCCGTCGAGGAATTCCTCGATCACGACGCGCGCGCCGGCATCGCCGAGCTTGTTGCCCGACAGCATCATGTCGACCGCGGCATGCGCTTCTTCCAGCGACATCGCGACGACGACGCCCTTGCCGGCCGCGAGGCCGTCGGCCTTCACGACGATCGGCGCGCCCTTCGCGTCGATGTACGCGTGTGCGGCGGCGGCGTCGGAGAAGGTTTCGTAGTCGGCGGTCGGGATGCCGTGGCGCTTCATGAACGCCTTCGCGAAATCCTTCGAGCTTTCGAGCTGCGCGGCTTCGCGGGTCGGCCCGAAGATCTTCAGGCCGCGTGCGCGGAACAGGTTGACGATGCCGGCCGCGAGCGGCGCTTCCGGCCCGACGAGCGTGAACGCGACGCCTTCGCTTTCCGCGAAATCGGCGAGCGCGTCGAGCGACGTGATGTCGACGTTCTTCAGACGCTCGTCCTGCGCCGTGCCGCCATTGCCGGGCGCGACGTAGACCATCTGGACACGCGGCGACTGCGCGAGCTTCCACGCCAGCGCATGTTCGCGGCCGCCGGAACCGACGACGAGTAGTTTCATGGGATTCCCCGCAGACTAGAAAACAGGGCGGCCGGCACGCTCAGGCGCGCCGGCCGCGAAATCGGTCGGGCCGCCGCCGCGACGATGCGCACGGCGGCCGGCATCTCATTCCTCGACGATGACGGCGTTCGTATACACCTCCTGCACGTCGTCGAGGTTCTCGAGCGCGTCCAGGAGCTTCTGCATCTTCGCCGCGTCGTCGCCGGTGAATTCGACTTCGTTCTGCGGCTTCATCGTCACTTCGGCGAGCTCGGCCTTGAAGCCCGCCGCTTCGAGCGCGTCCTTCACGGCCGAGAAGGCCTGCCAGTCGCACAACACTTCGATCGAGCCGTCGTCGTTCGTGCTGACGTCGTCCGCGCCGGCTTCGAGCGCCGCTTCCATCAGCGCGTCTTCCGACGTGCCGGGCGCGAACAGGAACTGGCCGACGTGATCGAACATGAACGCGACCGAACCGTCGGTGCCCATGTTGCCGCCGAACTTCGAGAATGCGTGACGGACTTCCGCGACCGTGCGGGTGCGGTTGTCGGTCAGCGTGTCGACGATGATCGCCGCGCCACCGATGCCGTAGCCTTCGTAGCGGATTTCTTCGTAGTTCGCGCCGTCCGCGCCGCCGACGCCGCGGTCGATCGCGCGCTTGACGTTGTCTTTCGGCATGTTCGCGTCGGCCGCCTTGTCGACGGCGAGACGCAGACGCGGGTTCGAGCTGGCGTCGCCGCCGCCGAGGCGGGCCGCGACCTGGATTTCCTTGATCAGGCGGGTCCAGATCTTGCCGCGCTTCGCGTCGGCCGCTGCCTTCTTATGCTTGATGTTGGCCCATTTCGAATGACCAGCCATACCTTTCTCCGTGCCCGGGCGCGCTGCGCGGGCGATTGTGCCAATGTGTCGTTGAATCGGCGGCCGTCTGGGCGGGCGTGATGCCGCGGGGCCGCGCGTGTCGAGTGGATCGTGATTTTATCACGCGGCGACCGTCGCTTCGGGGCCGCCGTGCATGGCCGAACGGCCGGGAGGGCCGCCCGGCGCGCCGGGCCGCGCGGCCCGGCCGCGGCACGCGTCAGTTCTTGGTGCCGAACAGGCGGTCGCCCGCGTCGCCCAGGCCCGGCACGATGTACGCATGCTCGTTCAGGTGCGAGTCGAGCGACGCGACGAACAGCTTCACGTCCGGGTGCGCGTCCTGGAACACCTGGACGCCCTCGGGAGCCGCGACCAGCGCGACGAACATGATGTTCGCGGCCGGCACGTTGCGGCGCTTGAGCACGTCGACCGCGTGCACGGCCGAATAACCGGTCGCGACCATCGGGTCGCACAGGATGAAGATGCGATCCTCGAGATCGGGCAGGCGCACCAGGTATTCGACCGGGCGGTGATCCTCGGCGCGATAGACGCCGATGTGGCCGACGCGCGCGGACGGCACCAGGTCGAGCAGGCCGTCCGACATCCCGATGCCGGCGCGCAGCACGGGCACGATCGCGAGCTTCTTGCCCGCGATCACCGGCGCGTCGACCGCCACGAGCGGGGTTTCGACCCGCTTGGTCGTGATCGGCAGATTGCGGGTGATCTCGTAGCCCATCAGCAGCGTGATCTCGCGCAGCAGTTCGCGGAACGTGCGCGTCGACGTGTCCTTGTCGCGCATGTGGGTCAGCTTGTGCTGGATCAGCGGGTGATCGGTGATGAAGAGATTCGGGAAACGGCTGTCCTGTTTCATGACGGGGTGCCTTGGCGGCAAAAGGGGATCGGGGGCGGCGCCGGCGCCAGGCCGGCCATCGCTTATGGCCGCAATTTTACCAAGGCGCGCCACGTGATCCGGATATTATCGACGTCTCACGACAATCCGCGCGCCGTGCGCGCCCGTACCCGACCGCTCGCCCGTTCCGGCAACGCGGCGGGGGCTCGGCCGGCGCGCGTCGCCACAAGGGAATCGACGATGGATCTCGGCATCGCAGGAAAGACCGCGCTCGTGTGCGCGGCGAGCAAGGGCCTCGGTCGCGGCTGCGCGGAAGCGCTGGCCGCCGAGGGCGTGAATCTCGTGATCGTCGCGCGCACGCGCGACACGCTGGAGCAAACCGCGCAGGAGATCCGCGCCGGGTCGAACGTGTCGGTCACCGCCGTCGCGTGCGACATCACGACGCCCGACGGCCGCGCGGCCGCGCTCGCCGCGTGCCCGCAGCCGGACATTCTCGTGACGAATGCCGGCGGGCCGCCGCCCGGCGACTTCCGCGATTTCTCGCACGACGACTGGATCCGCGCGCTGGAGTCGAACATGCTCACGCCGATCGAGCTGATCCGCGCGACCGTCGACGGGATGATCGCGCGCGGCTTCGGCCGGATCGTCAACATCACCAGTTCGGCCGTGAAGGCGCCGATCGACGTGCTCGCTCTGTCCAACGGCGCGCGCTCGGGGCTGACCGGCTTCGTCGCGGGGCTGTCGCGCAAGGTCGCGGGGCAGGGCGTGACCATCAACAACCTGCTGCCCGGGCTGTTCGACACCGACCGGATCGCGACGACGCTCGCGGCCTCGGCGAAGGCGCAGGGCGTGACGGTCGACGAGATGCGCGCGCGGCGCACGAAGGAAATCCCGGCCGGGCGCCTCGGCACGCGCGCCGAATTCGGCGCGGCGTGCGCGTTCCTCTGCAGCGTGCACGCCGGCTATATCACCGGGCAGAACTGGCTGCTCGACGGCGGCGCGTATCCGGGCACGTTCTGATGCGCGCGACGCCATTCGCACCTACGACAACGATCGAACCACGAAGGAACCGGAGATGAGCAAACCCCGCATCGCATTGATCGCGCACGACGCGAAGAAGGACGAGATCGTCGCGCTCGCGGGCCAGTACCGCGATACGCTCGCGCAATGCAGGCTGGTCGGAACGGGCACGACGGGCGGCCGCATCGCGGCCGCGCATGGCCTGGAGGTCGAGCGCAAGCTGTCGGGGCCGCTCGGCGGCGACCTGCAGATCGGCGCGGAACTGGCCGAAGGCCGCGTCGACATCGTCGTGTTCCTGCGTGACCCGATGACCGCGCAGCCGCACGATCCGGACATCACCGCGCTGGTGCGCGCGTGCGACGTGCACGACGTGCCGGTCGCGACGAACGTGGCCACCGCGCGGATGCTGCTCGACGATCTGGCGCGGATCATGCAGGACGTTTGCTAGCCCGTCGCCAGGCCGATTGCCCTTACTGACGGCAGGGCCATGCACGCTGCGCAGTGACGCGCGAGAATCGGGCGTCGCGACGTGCCCCGGCCGCCGGTCCCGTACCGATCGTGCGGGCCCGCGTCGGCGGCCCGAATATCCGTTGACCTAGATTCGGAAACTTCAGAAACGAGGAGCGAAACGATGCCGAAAGCAATCCGATACGACCAGCCGGGCGGCCCGGAAGTGATGAAGTGGGTCGATGTCGAGGTCGGCGCGCCGAAGGCGGGCGAAGTCCGCATCCGGCAGCATGCGGTCGGGCTCAACTACATCGACGTGTATTTCCGCACCGGCCTCTATCCGCAGCCGCTGCCCGGCGGCCTCGGGATGGAGGCGGCGGGCGAGGTGACGGCCGTCGGCGACGGCGTGACCGCGCTCAAGGCGGGCGACCGCGTCGCCTATGTCGGGCAGCCGCCGGGCGCGTATGCGCAGGAGCGCGTGATGCCGGCCGAGCGGCTCGTGAAGCTGCCCGACGGGATCAGCTACGACGACGCGGCATCGGTGATGCTGCAGGGGCTGACCGCGCACTACCTGCTGCGCCGCACGTACCCGGTGAAAGCCGGTGACACGATCCTCATCCACGCGGCGGCCGGCGGCGTCGGCCTGCTCGTGTGCCAGTGGGCGAAGGCGCTCGGCGCGACCGTGATCGGGACTGTCGGCTCCGACGAGAAGGCCGCGCTCGCGAAAGCGCACGGCTGCGATCATCCGGTCGTCTACACGCGCGAGAACTTCACGCAGCGTGTGAAGGAGATCACGCACGGCGCGGGCGTGCCGGTCGTCTACGATTCGATCGGCAAGGACACCTACGTCGGTTCGCTCGACTGTCTCGCGCCGCTCGGCTATTTCGTCAGCTTCGGCAATGCATCGGGCCCGCTGCCGCCGATCGACTCGAAGGAATTCTCGTCGCGCGGCTCGCTGTTCTTCACGCGGCCGACGCTGTTCTCGTACATCGCGAAGCGTGCGGATCTCGAGTCCGCGGCCGCCGAGCTGTTCGACGTGATCCTGTCGGGCAAGGTGAAGACCAGCATCAACCAGCGCTATCCGCTCGCGGAAGTCGGCCGCGCGCATGCCGACCTCGAGTCGCGCAAGACGACCGGCTCGACGATCCTCGTTCCGTGACGTATCCCTTCGTGCCGGCGCCACGCCGGCACGCACCGTGACGGGCGGCGCCGTCCCCCGTCCGTTCCGCCTTCATCCGTCGCGCCATTCCTGCCTCGTCGCACGCGTTTACGCGTTTTTTATACCGCTCCGATCACCTTTGACCCGACCTTTACGCGCGTTCCCATAAGGTTCTAGTCGTCCGATTTCGACGACGGAGAACACAAAAATGGATGGGGTTTTCATCGGCGCGCTGGTGTTGTTCACCGCGCTGATCCTCGGTTTGCTCGCCGGTTGCGAGAAGCTCGTGCAATACGGACGCGGGGGGCGCGCATGACCTGGATGCTTTGGCTCGCGGGTGCCTCGACGGCCCTGCTGTTCGCGTATCTCGTCTTTGCGCTGCTGCGCGCGGAGGACATCGAATGAACGCGAACAACCTGTTGCAGATGCTGCTGTTCATCGTCGTGCTGCTCGCGGCGGCGGTGCCGGTCGCGCGCTACCTGACGGGCGTGATGGACGGCAGCTCGCGCGTCGTGCGCGTGTTCGGGCCGCTCGAGCGCGTGCTGTACCGCATCGCCGGCGTCGACGCCGGCACCGAAATGAACTGGAGGCAGTATGCGATCGCCACGATCGCGTTCAACGCGCTCGGTGCGCTGTTCCTGTACGGCCTGCTGCGCCTGCAGGGTTTCCTGCCCGGCAATCCGCAGCAATTCGGCGCGATGACGGCCGACGGCGCGTTCAACACGGCCGTGAGCTTCGTCACCAACACGAACTGGCAGGACTACACGCCCGAGCAGACCGTCAGCTACCTCACGCAGATGCTCGGCCTGACCGTGCAGAACTTCCTGTCGGCGGCGACCGGCATCGTCGTCGTGATCGCGCTGATTCGCGGCTTCGCGCGCCATACCGCGCAGACGATCGGCAACTTCTGGGTCGACCTCACGCGCGTGACGATGTACGTGCTGGTGCCGATGGCCGCGCTCGTCGCCGCGCTGCTGATGAGCCAGGGCGTGATCCAGAACATGAAGGCGTACCAGGACGTGCCGGTGCTGCAGGCCAGCACGTATGCGGCGCCGAAGCTCGACGCGCAGGGCAACGCGGTGAAGGACGAAAAGGGCAACCCGGCGACGGTGCCGACCCCGCTCGTGAAGCAGACGCTCGCGATGGGCCCGGTCGCGTCGCAGGAAGCGATCAAGATGCTCGGCACCAACGGCGGCGGCTTCTTCAACGCGAACTCCGCACACCCGTACGAGAACCCGACGCCGTTCGCGAACTTCGTGCAGATCTTCTCGATCCTGATCATCCCGGCCGCGTTGTGTCTCGTGTTCGGCCGCATGATCGGCGACCGCCGGCAGGGCATCGCGGTGCTCGCGGCGATGACGGTCGCGTTCGCGATCGCGATCGGCGTCGAGGTCGGCGCCGAGCAGGCAGGCAATCCGACGCTCGCCGCGCTGCACGTCGACCAGTCGACGAGCGCGCTGCAGCCGGGCGGCAACATGGAAGGCAAGGAAACGCGCTTCGGCATCGCGCAGACCGGCATCTTCACGGTCGCGACGACGGCCGCGTCGTGCGGTGCGGTCGACACGATGCACGATTCGCTGACGCCGCTCGGCGGTCTCGTGCCGATGTTGCTGATGCAGCTCGGCGAGGTGATCTACGGCGGGGTCGGCTCCGGCCTCTACGGGATGCTCGTGTTCGCGCTGCTCGCGGTGTTCGTCGCCGGCCTGATGATCGGCCGCACGCCCGAATACGTCGGCAAGAAGATCGAGTCGTACGAGATGAAGATGGTGTCGATCGTCGTGCTGCTCACGCCGCTGCTCGTGCTGGTCGGCACGTCGATCGCGGTGCTGGCGGACGCCGGCCGTGCCGGCATCGCGAACCCGGGCCCACACGGCTTCTCGGAAATCCTGTACGCGTTCAGCTCGGCCGCGAACAACAACGGCAGCGCGTTCGCGGGCCTGACGGTCGGCACGCCGTTCTACAACTGGATGACCGCGATCGCGATGTGGTTCGGCCGCTTCGGCACGATCGTGCCGGTGCTGGCGATCGCCGGCTCGCTCGCCGCGAAGAAGCGCATCGCGGTGACGAGCGGCACGCTGCCGACCCACGGCCCGCTGTTCGTCGTGCTGCTGCTCGGCACCGTGATGCTGGTTGGCGCGCTGACTTACGTGCCGGCGCTCGCGCTCGGCCCGGGCGTCGAGCATCTGATGATGTGGCTGGGCGCGTGATGCGCGCGCACATGGCGACACCTTGCAAAGACTGAAGAGATTGAAGAGATCGCAATGACTCAACATTCCGCAACACGGTCCATGTTCGATCCGGCGCTGCTGCGCCCGGCGATCGTGGATTCGTTCAAGAAACTCACGCCGCGCACGCAGTTCCGCAACCCGGTGATGTTCTGCGTGTACGTCGGCAGCATCCTGACCACGATCCTGTGGATCGCGGCGCTTGCCGGCCAGGCCGAGGCGCCGGCGGGCTTCATCCTCGCGATCGCGCTGTGGCTGTGGTTCACGGTGCTGTTCGCGAACTTCGCCGAAGCGCTCGCCGAAGGGCGCTCGAAGGCGCAGGCCGCATCGCTGCGCAGCGCGAAGAAGGACGTGATGGCGAAGAAGCTCAACGAGCCGCATCCGAAGTCGCCGATCCGCATCACGACCGCGTCCGACCTGCGCCGCGGCGACGTCGTGCTGGTCGAGGCCGGCGACGTGATCCCGGCCGACGGCGAAGTCGTCGAGGGCGTCGCGTCGGTCGACGAATCGGCGATCACCGGCGAATCCGCGCCGGTGATCCGCGAATCGGGCGGCGACTTCTCGTCGGTGACGGGCGGCACGCGCGTGCTGTCCGACTGGATCGTCGTGAAGGTCACGGCGAACCCCGGCGAGGCGTTCCTCGACCGGATGATCGCGATGGTCGAAGGCGCGAAGCGCAAGAAGACGCCGAACGAGGTCGCGCTGACGATCCTGCTCGTCGCGCTGACGATCGTGATGCTGCTCGCGACCGCGACGCTGCTGCCGTTCTCGATGTTCTCGGTCGAAGCGATGAAGGCCGGTCACGTGGTGACGATCACCGCGCTCGTCGCGCTGCTGGTGTGCCTGATCCCGACGACGATCGGCGGCCTGCTGTCCGCGATCGGCGTGGCCGGGATGAGCCGGATGATGCAGGCGAACGTGATCGCGACGTCGGGCCGCGCGGTGGAGGCGGCCGGCGACGTCGACGTGCTGCTGCTTGACAAGACCGGCACGATCACGCTCGGCAACCGCCAGGCGTCGACGTTCGTGCCCGCGCCGGGCGTGACCGAGGAAGCGCTGGCCGACGCCGCGCAGCTGTCGTCGCTCGCCGACGAAACACCGGAAGGCCGCAGTATCGTCGTGCTGGCCAAGGAGCGCTTCAACATCCGCCAGCGCGACATGGCGCAACTGCATGCGACGTTCCTCGGCTTCTCCGCGCAGACGCGGATGAGCGGCGTCGATCTGCCCGGCCGCGAGATCCGCAAGGGCGCGGCCGATGCGATTCGCCGCTACGTCGAGGCGCACGGCAGCCGTTTTCCGGAGGACGTGCGCCGCGCGGTCGACGACGTCGCGCGCCGCGGCAGCACGCCGCTCGTCGTGGCCGACCTGCACGACGGCGTCGCGCGCGTGCTGGGCGTGATCGAGTTGAAGGACATCGTGAAGGGCGGCATCAAGGAACGCTTCGCGGAGCTGCGCAAGATGGGCATCAAGACCGTGATGGTGACGGGCGACAACCGCCTCACCGCCGCGGCGATCGCGGCCGAGGCCGGTGTCGACGACTTCCTCGCGGAAGCGACGCCGGAAACCAAGCTCGCGACGATCCGCGAGCACCAGGCGGCGGGGCGCCTCGTCGCGATGACGGGCGACGGCACCAACGACGCGCCGGCGCTCGCGCAGGCCGACGTGGCGGTCGCGATGAACACCGGCACGCAGGCGGCGAAGGAAGCCGGCAACATGGTCGATCTCGATTCGAACCCGACGAAGCTGATCGAGATCGTCGAGATCGGAAAGCAGATGCTGATGACGCGCGGCTCGCTGACGACGTTCTCGATCGCGAACGACATCGCGAAGTATTTCGCGATCATCCCGGCCGCGTTCGTGACGACGTACCCGCAGCTGCGCGTGCTCGACATCATGCATCTGAGCTCGCCGGCGTCGGCGATCCTGTCGGCGGTGATCTTCAATGCGCTGATCATCGTCGCGCTGATCCCGCTCGCGCTGAAGGGCGTCACTTACCGGCCGCTCGGCGCCGCGTCGCTGCTGCGCCGCAACCTGCTGGTGTACGGCCTCGGCGGCGTGCTGCTGCCGTTCCCGTTCATCAAGCTGATCGACATGACGCTCGCCGCGCTCGGCTGGGCCTGATGCGCCGTACCTGAAGGAAGAACCATCATGAAATCGTTGATTCGCCCGCTCGTCGTGATCTTCGTCGTACTGACCGTCGTGACGGGGCTCGCATACCCGGCCGTGATGACCGTGTTCGGCCAGGCCGTGTTTCCGTCGCAGGCGAACGGCAGCCTGCTCGAGAAGGACGGCAAGGCGGTCGGCTCCGCGCTGATCGGCCAGTCGTTCGATGCGCCGAAGTATTTCTGGGGCCGGCTGTCCGCCACGTCGCCGATGCCGTACAACGCGACCGGCTCCGGCGGCTCGAACCTGGGCCCGCTGAACCCGTCGCTCGCCGACCAGGTGAAGGCGCGCATCGCCGCGCTGCGCGACGCGGGCACCGACATGTCGAAGCCCGTGCCCGTCGATCTCGTGACGGCGTCGGCGAGCGGCCTCGATCCGGAGATCACGCCGGCCGCCGCCGCGTACCAGGTCGAGCGTGTCGCGAAGGCGCGCAACCTGACGGCCGGCGCGGTCGCGCAGCTCGTGGCCGCGAACACGACGGGCCGCCAGTTCGGCGTGCTCGGCGAGCCGCGCGTGAACGTGCTGAAGCTGAACCTCGCGCTCGATGCGGCGCAGGCCGCGCACTGAGCGCATGCGGCAACCGGCGTCCGGCGCGGCCCGATCCGCGTCGGGCGCGTCTTTCCGACGGCGCATGCGCCGTCTTTGCCTTTTGCGGCGATTTGGAACAACAATGACAGTACTCGTTCGCCATCCCGCGCTTCGCCTTCCTGACGCATGAACCGCCCCGATCCCGACCAACTCCTCGACAAGCTGCAGCGAGACGAAGAAAAGCAGCGGCGCGGCCAGCTCAAGATCTTCTTCGGCGCGTCCGCCGGCGTCGGCAAGACCTATGCGATGCTGCAGGCCGCGCGCCAGCGCCGGCAGGAGGGTGTCGACGTCGTCGTCGGCATCGTCGAGACCCACGGCCGCAATGAAACCGCCGCGCTGCTCGACGGCCTCGACGTGCTGCCGCTTGCGCGCATCGACTATCGCGGCCGCACGCTCAGCGAATTCGATCTCGACGGCGCGCTCGCGCGCGCGCCGCAACTGATCCTCGTCGACGAGCTCGCGCATTCGAACGTGCAGGGCGCGCGTCACCTGAAGCGCTGGCAGGACGTCTACGAACTGCTCGACGCGGGCATCGACGTGTACACCACCGTCAATGTCCAGCACCTCGAAAGCCTGAACGACGTGGTCGGTGCGATCACCGGCATCCGCGTGTGGGAGACCGTGCCCGACCGCGTGTTCGACGCGGCCGACGAGGTCACGCTGGTCGACCTGCCGGCCGAGGAACTGCTCGCGCGGATGCGCGACGGCAAGGTCTATCTCGCGCAGCAGGCCGAGCGCGCGGTGCGCAACTTCTTCCGCAAGGGCAACCTGATCGCGCTGCGCGAACTGGCGCTGCGACGCACGGCCGACCGCGTCGACGCGCAGATGCGCGAATACCGTGCCGACCGTTCGATCCAGCGTATCTGGCAGGCGCGCGAGCGGCTGCTCGTATGCGTCGGCCCGGGCCCCGAGGCGCCGACGCTCGTGCGCGCGGCCGCGCGGCTCGCCGCGAGCCTGAAGGCCGACTGGATCGCCGTCTACGTGGAGACGCCGCGGCTGCAACGGCTGCCCGACGCGCGCCGGCAGCGCACGCTCGATGCGCTGAAGCTCGCGGCCGAGCTCGGCGCGGAGACGGCCACACTCGCGGGCGACGACGCGGTCGCCGCGCTGATCGGCTATGCGAAGGTGCGCAACGTGTCGAAGCTCGTCGCGGGCGGCTCGCCGAAGGTCGGGCTCGCGCGTCGCTTCGCGCGGCCGTTCGGCGAAAAGCTCGCCGAACGCGCGGGCGACGTCGACCTGATGCTGATTCGCGCGTCAGCAAGCGACGAAGTGCGCGCGGCGCCGCTCGACGCACGCGCGCGCGACTGGCGCGACGCGTTCGCGCAGTTCGGCATGCGGCGCTCTCCGCCGCGTCACTACCTGTACGCGGCCGCGATCTGCGCGGCGATCACCGGCGTCGCGAGCATCGTGTCCGAGCGGCTCGACCTGACGAACCTCGTGATGCTGTACCTGCTCGGCGTCGTGTTCTCGGCCGTGCGGCTCGGACGCGGGCCGGGCGTGCTGCAGTCGTTCCTGTCGGTCGCCGCGTTCGATTTCTTCTTCGTGCCGCCGCGCATGTCGTTCTCGGTCAGCGACACGCAGTATCTGCTGACCTTCTTCGGGATGCTGCTGACGTCGCTCGTGATCAGCCACCTGACGTCGACGCTGACGCGCCAGGCGAGCATCGCGCAGCGTCGCGAGCGGCGCACGGGCGCGATCTACGCGATGGCGCGCGAACTCGGCGCGGCGTTGACGACCGAGCAGATCGTCGAGATCGGCAGCCGCCACGTGGGCGAGGTGTTTCGCGCGCGCGTCGCGTTCCTGCTGCCCGACAGTGCGGACCAGGTGCGGCAGAAGATCGAGGAGCCCGACGCGGCCGTCACGCTCACCGGCGCCGATCTCGACAGCGACGTCGGCCAGTGGGTGTACGACCAGCAGAAGCCGGCCGGGCGCGGCACCGACACGCTGCCCGCGACCGCCGCGCTGTACCTGCCGCTGAAGGCGCCGATGCGCACGCGTGGCGTGCTCGCGGTCGCGTCGCGCGACCCTCGTGAGCTCGAGGTGCCCGAGCAGTTGCGGATGCTCGATGCGTTCGCCGCGCAAATCGCGCTTGCGCTCGAGCGCGTGCACTACGTCGAGATCGCGCGCGACGCGCTCGTCAACATGGAGTCCGAGCGGCTGCGCAACTCGCTGCTGTCGGCGATCTCGCACGACCTGCGCACGCCGCTCACGACGATCGTCGGTTTCTCTTCGATGCTCGCGAACGGACGCGCGGCCGCGCGCGACGGCGACGCCGCGGCGGCCGAACGCGTCGCGCAGCGCGAGGGCGAGCTGGTCGACGCGATCCACGACGAGGCGCTGCGGATGACCGGCATCGTCACGAACCTGCTCGACATGGCGCGGCTGCAGGCCGGCAGCCTGCAGCTCAAGCGCCAGTGGTCGCTGCTCGAGGAAACCGTCGGCGCCGCGCTCGCCGCGTGCAAGCGCGTGCTCGCGCGGCATCCCGCGCGCGTGTCGCTGCCGCCCGACCTGCCGCTGCTGCAGATGGACGCGGTGCTGATGGAGCGGCTGTTCACCAACCTGTTCGAGAACGCGGCGAAGTACACGCCGCCCGATACGTCGATCGACATCGGCGCCGAGCGCGTGACCGACGACGGCCAGCCATTCGTGCGCGTGCATGTCGACGATCACGGCCCGGGGCTGCCGGCCGGCATGGAAACGCGGATCTTCGACAAGTTCACGCGTGGCGAGAAGGAATCGGCGACGCCCGGCATCGGGCTCGGCCTTGCGATCTGCCGCGCGATCGTCGAGGCGCACGGCGGTAAAATCGGCGCACTCAACCGTACCGCGCCCGACGGCCGCGTGACGGGCGCGCGCTTCTGGTTCACGCTGCCGGTCGACACGCCGCCGGCCGTGCCTGCCGTACCCGACGACGAACTCGACATGCCCGGCGCATCGTCCCCCTCCGAGCCATTGCCAGACCATGAGTGAACCGAGCCTGACCGTCGTCCTGATCGAGGACGAGAAACAGATCCGCCGCTTCGTGCGCGCCGCGCTCGAAGAGGACGGCGTCGCCGTGTTCGAGGCGGAGACGGGCAAGCAGGGGCTGATCGATGCGGCGACCCGCAAGCCCGATCTCGTGATCGTCGACCTCGGGCTGCCCGACACCGACGGCCTCGACGTGATCCGCGAGCTGCGCGGGTGGTCCGAGGTGCCGGTGATCGTGCTGTCCGCGCGCACGCAGGAAGAGGAGAAGGTCGCCGCGCTCGACGCGGGCGCCGACGACTACCTGACCAAGCCGTTCGGCGTGTCCGAGCTGCGTGCGCGCATCCGCGCACAACTGCGCCGGCGCAACCAGGGCGGCGCGAACGAATCGCCGAAGGTGAATTTCGGCGGCGTGAGCGTCGATCTCGCGCTGCGCCAGGTGTGGCGCGACGGCGAGATCGTGCATTTGACGCCGCTCGAATACCGGCTGCTCGCGACGCTCGTGCGGCATGCGGGGCGCGTGCTCACGCACCGTCAGCTGTTGCGCGACGTCTGGGGGCCGTCGCACGTCGAGAGTCATCACTATCTGCGCATCTACATGGCGCATCTGCGCCAGAAGCTCGAACGCGATCCCGCGCAGCCCGAGCACATCGTCACCGAAACCGGCGTCGGCTACCGGCTTGTCGGCGCTGCGTGACGTCGCGGCATGCCGCGCGATGCGGCGTGAATGCAGCGCGGCACGCCGGTGAAGTTGCATCGGCGCGACATTGCTGCCGCATGCGCCGGCGGCGCACACCGGCCGCGGATTCCCCGCTATGCTGACCGTTGTGCGAACGAAACCGAGGAGCGTGCCATGTCCGTCCGTCTCGTCGTCATCAGTGCGCTGGCGCTTGCCGCGCCCGGCGCGTTCGCGCAGCCGCTGCCGCCCGGACAACAGCCTCCCGCGTCACAGCAGACGCTCGCCAATCCCGCGTCGGTCAATTGCGAAAAGCTCGGCGGACGCCACGTGATCCGCAATCTGCCGCGCGGGCAGGTCGGCATGTGCGTGTTCAAGGACGGCCGCGTGTGCGACGAGTGGGCGCTGTATCGCGACGACCGCTGCGTCGGCGGTGTCGGGGCCAAGCGCGTGTCGAACTGAAGCCGCGTGCGGCAGGACGGGCGGGGTCGCACCGCGCGTCCGCCCGATCTCCGTTCGCCGCCGGGAGCCGCGCATCCGGCTTGCCCGTTAGCGCCTTGTTATACTCGGCGCCGCCCGGGGACGACCCCGGGCCATTCGCTGCAACGGGGACGGCCCCATCCGTTCTGGAGTACGTCGAGATGGCGTGGGTATTGTTGTTGATTGCCGGTTTGCTGGAAGTGGCCTGGGCCGCCGGCATGAAGTCGTCCGAGGGTTTCACGAAGCTCGGACCGTCGGTGTTTACGATCGTCACGGCGCTGGCCAGCTTCGGGCTGCTCGCGGTCGCGATGCGCCAGTTGCCGCTCGGCACCGCATATGCGGTATGGACGGGCATCGGCGCGGTCGGTGCATTCGTGTTCGGGATCGTGATGATGGGCGAGGCGCTCACGGTCGCCCGCGTCGCGAGCGCGTCGCTGATCGTGCTCGGGCTGGTCGGCCTGAAGCTGTCGTCGGCTGCCTGATGCCGACGGGCCGGCGCGCCCACCGGCGGACGCCCCCAGTCGTGATGCACCGCGGAATTGCGCCGGCCCGCCGGCGAGCCTGTCTATAATGGAACGCATTCGGGCCTGAATGTCGCCGCGCCGCTCCCGGCCGCGCGGCTCCGGTCGCCACGCGCCGCGCGGCCGTCGCACCGACTCGATCCGATCAATCGGCAAAGCGCACGGTAAAGTGCAAGGAGAGGGCCATGATCGAAGCCATTTCGCTCGGCGCGGGGCTCGCGTGGGCGAGCGGGCTGCGCCTTTACCTGACGGTGTTGATCGCCGGCGTGCTCGCGCGGGTCGGCTGGCTCCATCTGCCGGACACGCTCGCGGTCCTGACGTCGCCGTGGGTCATCGGCGCGGCCGCCGTGCTCGCCGTCACCGAATTCCTTGCCGACAAGATTCCGGCGTTCGATTCGCTGTGGGACGCGGTGCACACCTTCATCCGCATTCCGGCCGGCGCGGTGCTGGCCGCCGGCGCACTCGGCCATGCCGACCCGACCGTGCTCGCGGTCGCCGGGCTGGCCGGCGGTTCGCTCGCCGGTGCCGCGCACGTCGCGAAGGCCGGCACGCGCGCGCTGATCAACCTGTCTCCCGAGCCGATCTCGAACTGGGTCGCGTCGTCCACCGAGGACGGCCTCGTGTTCGGCGGCCTCGCTCTCGCGTTCTTCGTTCCGCTCGCCTTCCTCGTATTGCTCGCGGCGTTCATCGCGGCGTCGGCCTGGGCGCTGCCGCGTCTGTGGCGCGGCGTGTCGGGCGGCTTTCGCGGAATGGCGAACCACATGGTGTCGCGGCTCAACTCGATCGGGGGCAAGCGCGATTGAAGGCGCCTTCACCCGCCGAGCGGCAGCCTGCCGACCCTTTGCCGGCCGGGCGGCCCGGCCATGCCGGCCGCTTCGGCTGGCACGACCTGATCCGCCAGGCGGCGCGGATGACCGCGCGCGACTGGCGCGCCGGTGAACTCACGCTGCTCGTGCTGGCGCTGGTACTTGCGGTCGCCGCGCTGACGAGCGTCGGTTTCCTCGCCGACCGGCTGCGCCAGGGGCTCGAGCGCGACGCGCGCCAGATGCTCGGCGCCGATTTCGTCGTGCGCGCCGATCATCCCGTCGATCCGTCGTTCGACCGCGAGGCGCGTGCGCTCGGGCTGCGTACCGCGACCACCGCGATTTTCCCGAGCATGATCGCAGCGGCCGCCGGCGGGCAGGCGGGCGACGCGGCGCCCGCGCGCCTCGCGGCGGTGAAGGCCGTATCCACCGGGTATCCGCTGCGCGGCGCGGTCGAGATCGTGCCGGCCGGCGCGAGCGCCGCGCACAAGGCGACCGCGATCCCCGCGCCCGGTACCGTGTGGGCCGATCCCGCATTGCTCGATGCGTTGCATCTGAAGGCAGGCGGCACCGTGCGTGTCGGGCTGCGCACGTTCACGGTCGCCGCGTCGATCTCCCGCGAACTCGATCGCGGTTTTTCGTTCGTCAATTTTTCGCCGCGGCTGATGATGCGCGCGGACGAACTCGCCGCGACCGGGCTCACCGGCTACGGCAGCCGCGTCACGTACCGGCTGCTCGTGGCCGGCGACACGCCGGCCGTCGCGCGCTTCGAGGCTTACGCGCACGGGCGCGTCGACGGCGGCAAGCTGCGCGGCGTCGGCCTCGAATCGTTGCAGGAAGGCCAGCCGCAGGTGCGCCAGACGCTCGATCGCGCGCGCCATTTCCTGACGCTCGTCGCGCTGCTCACCGCGCTGCTCGCGGCGGTCGCAATCGCGATGGCCGCGCAGCGCTACATGCGGCGCCATCTGGACGGCTGCGCGACGATGCGCTGCCTCGGCGTGAGCCGCCGCACGCTCGGCGCGCTGTTCGCGCTCGAATTCGCCGGCGTCGGCATCGTCTCGGGGGGCGCCGGCGCGTTGCTCGGCTACGGCGGCCACTGGGCGCTCCTCGCGGCGCTCGGCAGCCTGATCGACGTCGTGCTGCCGCCGCCCACGCCCTGGCCCGCGCTCGTCGGCATCGGCGCCGCGCTCGTGCTGCTGCTCGGCTTCGCGCTGCCGCCGCTTGCACCGCTCACGCGCGTGCCGCCGGTGCGTGTGCTGCGGCGCGACTGGGGCGACGCTTCGCGCACGGCCTGGGCGTTGTATGCGCTCGGCGTCGTGCTGTTCGCGGGGCTGCTGATCGTCGCGGCGGGCAACCTCAAGCTCGGGCTGATCGTCGCGGGCGGATTCGCGGGCGCATTGATCGGTTTTTCGCTGATCGCGCGGCTCGTGCTCTACGTGGCGGCGCGCGCGGTGCGCGATGCGCGCGTGGCTGCCGGCGTCGGGTGGCGCTATGCGCTCGCGTCGCTGCACCGGCGCGGCACGGCGAGCGCGCTGCAGATCACCGCGCTCGCGCTGGGGCTGATGTGCCTGTTGCTGATCGCGATCACGCGCAACGACCTCGTCGCCGGCTGGCGGCAGTCGACGCCGCCCGACGCGCCGAACCAGTTCCTGATCGACATCCAGCCCGACCAGCGCGCCGACGTCGCGGCGTGGCTCGCCGCGCATGGCATACGCGACGCGGTGCCCGCGCCGATGGTGCGCGGCCGGCTCGTCGCGATCAACGGCAAGCCGGTCAACCCGGACGCGTACCCGTCGGACGAGGCGCGCCGGCTCGTCGACCGCGAGTTCAACCTGTCGTACACGAGCGAGCTGCCTTCCGACAACCGGATCGTCGCCGGCGACTGGTTCGGCCGCTCGGCCAGCCCGCAGATCTCGATCGAAGCCGGGCTCGCGAAGACACTGAACGTGAAGCCGGGCGACACGCTGCGCTTCGACGTGACGGGGCTCACGGTCGATGCGCCGATCACCAGCGTGCGCAAGCTCGACTGGGGCTCGTTTCGCGTCAACTTTTTCGTGCTGATGCCGCCGCCGGTGCTGAAGGATTTCCCGGCTGTCTACCTGACGAGCTTCCATTTGCCGGCCGAGCAGGCGGCGTTGCTCGATCCGCTGATCGCGCGCTACCCGAACCTGACCGCGATCGACGTCGCGCCGATCCTTGCCCAGTTGCAGCGGATGATGCTGCAGGTGGTCGGCGCGGTGCAGTTCCTGTTTGCGTTCACGCTCGCGGCGGGCGTGCTCGTGCTGTACACGGCGCTTGCCGGCTCGCGCGACGAGCGCGTGCGCGAGGCCGCGCTGCTGCGTGCGCTCGGCGCGTCGCGCGCGCAGGTCAATGCGGTGCAGCGCGCGGAATTCGTCGTCGTCGGCGCGCTCGCCGGCGCGCTGGCGTCGGCCGGTGCGATCGCGGTCGGCTGGGTGCTGGCGTCGCGCGTGTTCGACTTCCAGCTCGCCGTCGATCCGTGGCTCGTGCCGGCCGGTATCGCGGCCGGCGTCGCGTGCGCCGGTGCGGCCGGCTGGCTGAGCCTGCATAATGTGTTGCGGCGCCCGGCGCTGCAGTCGCTGCGCGACGCGTGAGCGCCGCCGGCGGCCCCGACTATCCCGTTTTCGACGATTCGTATGACCGATGTGAATGATGAAGCGCCGTCGCAGCCGACGGCGTTCGAGCTCGTGGGCGGCGAAGCCCGCGTGCGCGAAATGGTGGACCGCTTTTACGACCTGATGGACCTCGAGCCCGAGTTCGCGCAGATTCGCGCGCTGCATCCGGCGTCGCTCGACGGCTCGCGCGACAAGCTGTTCTGGTTCCTGAGCGGCTGGCTCGGCGGCCCCGACCACTACATCAGCCGGTTCGGTCATCCGCGGCTGCGCGCGCGGCACCTGCCGTTCCCGATCGCATCGGTCGAGCGCGATCAATGGCTGCGCTGCATGGCGTGGGCGATGGAGGACATCGGGCTGGCCGAGCCGTTGCGTGAACGGCTCATGCATTCGTTCTACGACACGGCCGACTGGATGCGCAACCGGCCCGGTTGATCGACCGGTACGCCGCTGTCCGCATCCCGGACGATCTGCGTCTGGGCGCCTGGCCGGTGCGGCGCGACACTGACCGTTTCCCCATCGATACGAGGCTCGCCCGATGACGACTCATGCCCTGTTTCGTGAAGATGCCTATCTGACGCAATGCGAGGCCGTCGTCGCGGCCGTCGGCGACGACGGCATCCGGCTCGACCGCACCGTGTTCTATCCGCTTGGCGGCGGGCAGGCCGGCGACAGCGGCACGCTGACGCTGCCTGACGGCAGCACGATCGCGATCGCCGACACGCGCAAGGCGAAGTTCGACGGCGCGACGCCGGACGATGCCGTGCACGTGCCCGCGCCGGGCCAGGAAGCGCACGTCGCGGCGCTCGTGCCGGGCGCGCGCGTGGTCGCGGGCATCGACTGGCTGCGCCGCTACCGGCACATGCGGCTGCATACGGCCGCGCACCTGATGTGCGCGGTGCTGCCGTATCCGGTCGACGGCTGCAGCGTGACGGCCGACTACGTGCGGCTCGATTTCGCGACGTCGGACGCGATCGACCGCGTCGACGTCGAGCGCCGTCTCGCGGCGCTGGTCCACGGCGCGCATGCCGTCACCACCGAATGGATCACCGACGCCGAGATGACCGGGCGGCCCGAGCTCGTGCGCACGATGAGCGTGAAGCCGCCGCTGGGGCTGGGCCGCGTGCGGCTGTTGCGCATCGAAGGCGTCGATCTTCAACCGTGCGGCGGCACGCATGTGCGCAATACGTCGGAAATCGGCGACCTGCGGGTCGCCAAACTTGAAAAGAAGAGCGCGCGGACACGGCGCCTCGTCCTGGAGTTTGCATGACGGTCGAACACCCGACGGACAGTGCCGCGGCGCTCGATCCGCAAGCACGCGAGATTCTCGATTTCTGGTTCGGCGAGCCGGGGTCGGCCGAATTCGGCCACGCGCGCAAGGTGTGGTTCAACGGCGGCGCGGCGTTCGACGACTTGCTGCGGACGCGCTACGGCGCGTTGCTCGACGCCGCGTGCGACGGCGCCCACGATCGCTGGGCCGACACGCCGCTCGGCGCGCTCGCGCTGATCGTCGTGCTCGACCAGTTCTCCCGCAACATTCATCGCGGCACGCCGCGCGCGTTCGCGGCCGATCCGAAGGCGCTGGCGCTCGCGCGGCGCGTCGTCGCGGCCGGCTGGGATGCGCGATTGCCGAGCGGCCATCACCGCGCGTTTGCGTACCTGCCGTTCGAACACGACGAATCGGGCGAGAGCCAGCGCGAGGCCGTGCGCCTGTGCGCGGGTATTCGCGGCGAGGCAGGGTGCGAGAGCTATCACGACTTCGCGTTGCGTCATGCGGCCGTGGTCGAGCGCTTCGGCCGCTTTCCGCACCGCAATGCGATTCTCGGCCGTCCGTCGACCGATGCGGAGGCGGCATTCCTGCGCGAGCCGGGCTCGTCGTTCTGACGTGCGCGAGCGGTGAGACGGCCGGCGTGAAACCGCGCTTCGATGCCGGTTGCGCGGCCTCCCGGAAATGACGACGGCGCCGTTTCGCGGCGCCGCCTCGTTTCACTGCGTTTCGTGCTCTTCGGGCGTGCGCACGTAGACGCGCAGCAGTTCCTCGTCGTCGCCCGGGCGAGCGCCGGTCCAGAATAGTTTCCATTCGCTGCCCGGCGCCGGATCGACGGCCCGCACGCCCTGGACGATCATCCACGTGCAGCGGGTCGTTTTCGCGTCGTCGATCGGCGTGTGCTGGATACCGGAGAAGTAGTACAGCATCGGCGCTTCCGATTCGCCGAGCCCGTGCAGGCTCGCCATGCAGTCGCCGTCGCTCCATTCGAGCGCGAGATGTGCGTTCAGGTCGTCGAACACCGACCGGTAGCTCTTCGCGACGTCGAGCCACGGCAGCAACAGCGTATACACGAGACCCCAGGCGACCAGCGCGCCGGCGCCCCACGACAGCGCGCCACGCCACGGGCCCGTCGTGCGCAGCTTCGGCAGCAGCCCCAGCCAGCCGACCGTCAGCACGAGCGCGCCGATCACGAACGCGGGCACGATCGGCATCGTCCAGTCGAGCGGCAGCCAGCGGCCAAGCAGCGCGAGGCCCGCACGCGATGAACCCGGATCGGCCATTACCGCCCAGATTCCCCACGCGAGCGCGACCACGGTGCCGAACAGCAATCGGCTCAGGTAATCCCATGCGAGATGCAGCCCGCGCGGCAGGCGCTCGATCGCCTGCGCGGCAACCAGCGCGAGCGGCGCGAAGAACGGCAGGATGTAGAGCTGGCGCGAGGTCGCGGACACTTGCAGCACCGCGAGGCCGATCCCGGCGAAGAGTACGGGCAGCGCGATGCGCGGCGTGCGCCATTCGCGCCATGCGCCGCGTGCCAGCGCGACGATCGCGAGCGGCGCGACCGGGAAGCCGAGGAGCAGGAACGCACGCAGGATGAAGAACGGCTTGTCGTTTTCCGCGCCGAGTTCCGGCACCGAGAAACCGAAGAAGCGGCCGACGTTGTTGTCCCAGAACCAGGTCATGAACAGCGTTTCGGAACGCAGGAACAGCGCCGTCGGCCAGATGAGCGCGAACGGTGCGAACACGAGCGCGGCGACACCGAGCGAGCGCGCGAACGCACGCGTGCGGCAGGCGGGGTAGAGCACCAGCGCGCCCGTGAGCGTGGCCGCGAACACGAGCGGCACGAACAGTCCCTTTGCCATCAGCGCGATGCCGACGCCCGCGCCGAAGATCGGCGCGGCCCAGCGGCCGGACGGCCGCACCGGCAGCCCGTGTCGCATCCGGCGCGCGCGCGCGACGTGCTGCATCACGAGCTCGAGCAGGCCGCAAAAGCCCATCGCGGTGCCCGCGAACAGCGCGACGTCGGTCATCATGTCGTGCACGTGCTTGATGACGACGAGCGTGCCCGCGCTCAGCACGACGGGGCCGATCACGCGCAGGTCGAGCCAGTTGTCGGCCCGGCTGGCACTGCGTGCCGCGCGTGCGACGAAGGCGAACGCGAGCGCCGCGAACAGCGCGCTCGCAAGCCGCGCCGCGTCGTGCAGCGGCATCACCCGCTGCAGCAGCCATGCGAGGCTCGTCGCGACCCACGCGTAGAGCGGCGGCTTTTCCATGAACGGCTGGCCGGCGTTGGTCGGCACGACGAAGTCGCCCGTCTCGAGCATGTGCTGGATGATGCCGAACGTATAGGTTTCGTCCTGCTTCCACGGATCGTGGCCGAGCACGCCCGGCAGCGTGTACGCGCAGACCAGCGCGGCAACCAGCAGCCAGACGCGCCAGCCCAGCCGCAGAGCGCGATTGCCGGCGGCGTCCGTCGCGGGGCTGCCGGCCACGGCGGGCGTGCCGGCGGCATGGAGGGTCGCGCTGAGGTCGGGATCGGCGGCTGATCGGGCATGCATGGCCGAAGCGGGCACGGATGTGCGTCGCCGGCCGGGCGCTGCTGTTCCTGGCATGGAAAAGATCTCGGTCGGGTCAAGCGGGCCCGGCGACATGGGCCGGATCCAATAAGGGTCGCATCGAGGCGAGATGACAGCCGGATGACCGGCTGTTTTTGGTTGGCGCTAGTAGAACACGGAACTGTTACCGATGTTTACTGGAATGGTCACGATATTGTGGAGATTTGTGGTGTCGTGACCACGGACCGGCTTCAGCCGGTCCGTTTTTGCCCTTTGAGGGCGCGATTATCGGCCGCCGCCGACATCGAGCAGGGCGCCCGTCGTGTATGACGCGGTGTCGCCGAGCAGCCAGACGATCGCTTCCGCGATCTCCTGCGCGTCGCCCGCGCGGCCGAGCGGCGTCTGCGCGCCGAGGCGTGCCGCGCGCCCCGGCTGGCCGCCGCTCGCATGGATTTCCGTCTCGATCAGGCCGGGCCGCACCGCGTTGACGCGCACGCCGTGCGGGCCGAGCTCCTTCGCGAGGCCGATCGTCAGCGAATCGACCGCGCCCTTCGAGCCCGCATAGTCGACGTACTCGTTAGGGGAACCGAGCCGCGACGCGATCGACGACACGTTGACGATCGCGCCGCCGCGCCCGCCGCGGTCGGTGGACAGCCGGCGCGCGGCTTCGCGCGCGCACAGGTAGGCGCCGAGCACGTTGGTATCGAAGATCCGCCGCAGCCGGTCGAGCGGCATGTCGGCGAGCGGCATCGACGGCGCGACGATCCCCGCATTGTTCACGAGTGCGTCGAGGCGACCGAATGCCGCCGAGACGGTGTCGAACATCGCGATCACGTCTGCTTCGTTCGCGACGTCGCCGGCGACGACGCACGCGCGCGCGCCGGCGTCGCGAACCGCTTGCGCGGTCAGTTCGGCTGCTGCCGCGTCGCGTGCATAGTTGATGCCGACGTCCCAGCCGCGTTCGGCCGCGAGCACGGCGGTCGCACGGCCGATGCCGCGACTCGCGCCGGTAATCAGGACGGCCTTGCGTTCGGACGACGGTGCGGGCATCGCGTGCGGCTCCCGATAAACTTTACTTGGCCGCGTCCGGCGCCCACTTGTCGCGCGCGGGCGGCTGGTAGCCGCGCAATTGTTCGATCAGCGCGACCGGTTCGGCGTCGATGCGCAGCGCGTCGAAGTAGGTCGGACGCATGAAGCCTTCGTCGACCGTGTGGCGCAGCAGCGCGATCAGCGGATCGAAGAACGAATCGATGTTGTACAGCGCGACCGGCTTGCGGTGATAGCCGAGCTGCGCCCACGTATAGACCTCGAAGAATTCCTCGAGCGTGCCGGCGCCGCCGGGCATCGCGACGAACGCATCCGCGAGGTCGGCCATCATCTTCTTGCGGTGATGCATGTCGGGCACGACGTGCAGCTCGGACAGCCCGGTATGGCCGACTTCCTTGTCGACCAGCAACTCGGGGATCACGCCGACCGCACGGCCGCCGGCCGCCATCACTTCATCGGCGATCACGCCCATCAGGCCGACGCGGCCGCCGCCGTAGACGAGCGTGAGGCCCGCATCGACGAGCGCGCGGCCGAACGCGCGCGCGGCGTCCGCATAGACGGGCCGCACGCCGGACGCCGAGCCGCAGTAAACACAGACAGCCTTCATTGTTTCGTATCCTTTGCGGCGGGCTTGGCCGCGACCGGGCTGCCGGCGGGGCGCGGCGAACCGTCGCGCGGCGGCAGGTAGTCGGAGAACTGGCGCTTGGGCAGCTTGCCGGAGACGAGATCGTCGAACAGCTGGCGCGAACGTCCGCGCAGGTACGGGGCCATGACCGAGATCACGTGCATGCTCACCTGGTGCAGCTCTTCGCGGATCGCGTCCTGGTCGTTGTATTTGCGCGGGTGCATCACGTACTGATACGACAGCCAGTACGTCGAGATCACGGCCATGTTGGTGGCGATGACTTCGATCTCGGCGGGCGTCGCGACCATTTCGCCGTCGGACACGAGCAGCTCGCACATGTCGTGCGCGAAGCGCACCTTGTGGCTGATGATCTGTTTGAAGTGCGTCTCGAGCGTGCGATTGCGCGCGAGCAGGTCGTTGAGATCGCGATACAGGAACCGGTAGGTCCACATGAAATCGGCCATGTACTGCAGGTACGACCAGGTCTCGTCGATCGTCGGACGGTGATCTTCGGGAAAGCGCAACCGCCGTTCGATCTGCTGCTCGAACTGCGCGAAGATGCTGTTGATGATGTCGTCCTTGTTGCGGAAATGGTAGTACAGGTTGCCTGGACTGATTTCCATTTCCTCGGCGATCGTCGTCGTCGTGACGTTCGGCTCGCCGATCTCGTTGAAGAGTTTCAACGACAACTCGAGAATCCGTTCGCGGGTGCGGCGGGGAGGTTTCGCTTCCATGTCGTCCGGCCCTGTGTATGCCGGACTGGCGGGCGCTGCAATCGATGCTGCGAGATTCGTCCGGCGCGGGTTGCTGTTCTAGGTCTGGCCGACGATTATAAACCGCGGATTCCTTACAACGGGCGCATTTCGTGATCGCGATGCGTTGCGCGCATGGTGCACCGCCGCACGCGGGCGGTGCGCCGCTGGTGCCGCTAGAAGCCGAGCCAGCGCGCGACGACCGGGCCCAGCACGAACGCCCACGTCGTCACGCACGCGAACAGCGCGACGGTGACCGCCGCGCTGCCCAGGTCCTTCGCGCGCTTCGACAACTCGTGGCGCTCGAGCGAGATGCGGTCGATCGCGGCCTCGACGCTCGAGTTCAGCAGCTCGACGATCAGCACCAGCAGGACCGATGCGATCAGCAGCGCGCGCGACGCGGCAGGCACCGGCGAGAACGCGCCGATCGGCAGCATCAGCGCGGCGAGCGTGAGCTCCTGGCGAAACGCGCTCTCCTCGCGGATCGCGACGCGAAACCCGTTCAGCGAATGCTTGAGCGCGTACCACGCGCGCGTGATGCCGCGGTGCCGCTTGTACGGGTTGGGCGGCAGCGGCGCCAGGCGGTCGTCGGGGCCGAGCGGCTCGTGCGTGTGCACGTCCGCATCGGCGTGCGGTTCTTCTTCGTCGAACGGGCCATGCGGTTGCGCCGTCGCGGCGGGGAGCGGGGTCTTGTCGTTCAGGTCTCGTTTCAAACGGCGGCACCTTCGGCGGGCGAGTACGCAGTTTTCGGCAGCGGCTTCAGATGCGACGCGAACTGCTCGGACGCCGCGCGCCACGAGAAGCGCTCGGCCCACGCGCGGGCAGTTTCGCGTTCGATCTTGAGCGCCTCGAGGCAGGCCTCCTGCAGATCTTCGTGCATCGCGCCGGCGCCGCCCGTGCCGAGCACGTCGATCGGGCCCGTGACGGGGTACGCGGCAACCGGCGTGCCGCATGCGAGCGCCTCCAGCAGCACGAGGCCGAACGTGTCGGTGCGACTCGGAAACACGAACACGTCGGCCGCAGCATACACCTTGGCGAGCTCGGCTTGCGACAGGACACCGAGATAGTTCGCCTCCGGGTAGCGCGATTTCAGTTCCGCGAGCGCCGGACCTTCGCCCGCGACCCACTTCGAGCCGGGCAGGTCGAGGCGCAGGAACGCCTCGACGTTCTTCTCGATCGCGACGCGTCCCACGTACAGGAAGATCGGCCGCGCGGTATTGAGCACCTTCGACTCCATCGGCCGGAAGATGTCGAGATCAACGCCGCGCGTCCACAGCACGACGTTCGTGAACCCGAACTTCTCGAGGTCCTGCTTCACGACCGGCGTCGGCGCCATCACCGCGAGCGACGGCCCGTGGAACCAGTGCAGGAACTTGTAGGTCGCCGCCAGCGGAATGCCGAAGCGTGCCTGCACGTATTCCGGAAAGCGCGTGTGATACGCGGTCGTGTACGGCAGCTTGCGTGCGCGTGCATAGCGTCGCGCGGCGAGGCCGAGCGGGCCTTCGGTCGCGATGTGCAGCGCATCGGGTGCGAACGCATCGATCCGCGCGCGCAGCTTGCGGTACGGCAGGATCGACAGGCGGATCTCGGGGTAGGTCGGGCAGGGCACCGTGCGGAATTCCAGCGGCGTCAGCATTTCGACGCGGTGGCCGAGCGCGGTGAGTTCGCGGGAGGTGCTCTTCAGCGTGCGCACGACGCCGTTGACCTGCGGTTCCCACGCGTCGGTGACGATCATGATCTTCATCGCGGCATGTGTCCTGTAAGTGGAGTTGTGTCAGGCGGCGGTGGCCTTGGCCTTGCGCGACGGAGCGGCGGACGGCGCGGTGCGCATCACCGTCCAGTAGACGATCTTCAGCTCGCCTTCCATCGTTTCGACGAGCGCGGACAGGCTCTCGACCCAGTCGCCGTCGTTGCAGTACAGCACGCCGTCGATGTCGCGGATCTCCGCCTTGTGGATGTGCCCGCACACGACGCCGTCGCAGCCGCGGCGGCGCGCTTCGTCGGTCATCACGGTCTCGAACTGCGAGATGAAGTTGACCGCGTTCTTCACCTGGTGCTTCAGGTACTGCGACAGCGACCAGTACTGGAAGCCGAGCCGGCTGCGGATCCGGTTGAACCAGCGGTTCAGCACGAGGATCAGCGTGTAGAGCGTGTCGCCGAGATACGCGAGCCATTTCGCGTGCTGGATTACGCCGTCGAACAGGTCGCCGTGCACGATCCACAAACGTTTGCCCGCGAGCGTCGTGTGAAATGCCTCGCCGCGCACCTGGATGTCGCCGAACGCGAGGTCGCAGAACTGCCGCGCGCCTTCGTCGTGGTTGCCCGGGATGTAGACCACCTGCGTGCCCTTGCGCGCCTTGCGCAGCACCTTCTGCACGACGTCGTTGTGCGCCTGCGGCCAGTACCAGCCCTTCTTCAGCTGCCAGCCGTCGATGATGTCGCCGACGAGGTACAGGTATTCCGAATCGTTGTGACGCAGGAAGTCGAGCAGGTACGGCGCCTGGCAGCCGCTCGAGCCGAGATGGATGTCGGACAGCCAGATCGTGCGGTAGCGATGGGTGGACGGCTCCGGGTCGTCGTGTTGCCTGGCGTGCGTGGTCGTCGGTTCGTGCGACGAAACGGCATCGGTGGCGGCCGACCCGGACAGGAAGGCGGTGACGGCGCGAGCGCCGAGCGGTTGACGGAACAGGGAGGTCGCGGACGTTTTCTGGCCCATGCATGACTCGCGCCGGTTGACATTACCGGCATTGCGCCATGCGGGCGTGACCATGCCGTGACAGTCACGAGACGTTCTTATTACTGTCGTTCGGGCGTGTTTAGCAGTGAATGCGGCGGCGTTGCGTAATCTGGCGAACCGACTGTCTTGCGCCGATCGGGCAGACGACGCGGATGGGCGCCACAGTGCCTTCGAGTCATTTCGTCTGATGAATAGGCTTGGGCGCGGGGCCTGTGGCCGTCGCGCGGCGCGTCAGCGCGGGATCGCGACGACGCGCGTGCGGGCGAGGCGGTCGTGCGGGAACTGGCGACCGGTGTGCAGGCGGGCCGCGCCGGCCCACGCGACGATCCACGCGGCAGCCAGCGCGAGCGTGACGGGCACCGACAGCCCGAGGAGCGGATGCAGCGCGAGCGGCGGCAGGAACCACAGCCACGCGAGCACGTAGCGGACGAGCGCGTGGCCGGCGCCGAGCGGGCGGCCGCTCGACGATTCGAGGCGCAGCCGCCAGGTCTTCATCGGCAGCGTCTGGCCGCCGTGGGTCCAGAACCAGACGAAATACGCGCCGACGACGAGCGCGATCCACGCAGCGAGGAGATTGTGATGAACGAGGCCGTTGCGCTGCTGCGTCGCGAGGCTGAATGCGAGACCGGCGAAGAACACGACGCCGAACAGCAGCACGGCTTCGTACAGCATCGCGGCGAGGCGCCGCCGCACGGACGGCGCGGCGGCGGCCGCGGCCTCGGATGCGGCGGGGGCGCTCGCCATGCCGGGTCAGGAACCCTTGAACATCGACGGCGCGTCGGCCGGCGAGACGGGCGTGACGGTCGCAGGCGCGGGTGCGGTGCCGGACGTGGACGATGCCGTCACGGGCGGCGCGCCGGCGCCCGGGGAAGCGGGCGCCGATGCCGGCGCGGCGCTGCTCGCCGGATGCTCGTGCGAATTGACGAGGCGGCGCACATCGCGGTCGGCGACCGCCGGCGGCGCACTGACGACGCTCGGCCGGCGGCGGCGCTCGGTTGCGGCGAGGCGCTGCTTCTGTTCTTCGGGAAGTTGCTGGTAGGCCTTCCACGCGCGCTCGCGCGCCTGCGCGGACAGCTCTTTCGCGCTCTGGTAATTCTCGCGCGCGACGCGACGCTGCTCGGGGGTCATCCGTGCCCACTCGGACATCCTGTCCTGCAGGTGCTTCTGCTCATCGGGCGTCAATTTCGCGAAACGTGATGCGATCTTCAGCCATTTACGCTTGCGTGCGTCGCTGAAGCCGTCCCACTGGTCGGCGAACGGCGCGAGGGCAGCGCGTTGCGCGGGCGTCAGGCGCGCCCACGACAGCGGGCCGTTGGCGGCCGGCAGCGGCAGGGGCAGCGGAACGAGTTCGGTGGCCTGCCCGGCGGCGGCCGAGGTCGGCGCGGGCGCGCTGCTGGCCGCGACGGAGGACGTCGCGGGAGGCGGGTTGAATCGGGAATAGGTGGCGACGTACGAAACGGCGATCGCGATCACGCATCCGAAAAATACGGCCAGGCCGCGTTTCTGACTCACCCGTGCGATCCCCTCGTTGTTCTCTGTTAGCGTGCGTGCGAAAGATACGCGTTGAACCCGTGGTCGAGATACGCGTTGAGCGGCAGGTCGTCGCTCAGCATCGCCGCGTCGATGTCGGCGAGCTCGGCGGTGCGCTGCATGTCTTCCCAGTACGCGATGCCGACCAGCCCGGCCAGCAGCAGCGCAAGCGGCCACGCGCGCAGCAGGCGGCGCGCGAACGACGTCTGCGGACGACTCGCGGGCGGCGTCCCGTATGCGGCGCCGGCGCCGGCGAAGGCGGGCACGAACACCGGCGCGCTCGCGGTTTCCGGCTTCTTGCGCGCGAGCGCGGCCCGGCGCGCGGCGGCCAGGCGATCGGTGGTCGCGGCAGGCAGCGCCGCGGCACGTTCGTCCAGCGCGCGGCGGACCTTCAGCGCGAATTCGTGTTCTCGATTTACGGGAGCGGAGCTCATAGCGTGATTCCTTTGGCCTTGAGCGCTTGCGCCAGGGTGTGGGTGGCTCGCGAGCAGTGCGTCTTGACGCTGCCTTCTGAGCACCCCATTGCGGCGGCAGTCTCGGCGACATCCATATCTTCCCAATAACGCATCAGGAACGCTTCCCGTTGACGCGTCGGAAGTTTCTGGATTTCCTCGTCGATCAGGGCCAGAACCTGCTCCCGCTCCAGGCGGTGCTCGGTGCTCTCGACGCCCGCATTGTCGTCCGCGGACTCGAGCGTTTCCAGCGGATCGAAGTCCTCGTCGTCCGTGCTGTTGAGCGACGAGAAGAGCGTGACCCAGGTATTGCGGACCTTCTGCCGCCGGAACCAGTCGTGGATCGCATTCTGCAGGATCCGCTGGAACAGCAGCGGCAGCTCGGCCGCGGGCCGGTCGCCGTATTTCTCCGCCAGCTTGATCATCGCGTCCTGCACGATGTCGAGCGACGCATCGTCGTCACGCACGGCGTACGCAGCCTGCTTGAACGCGCGCCTTTCGACGCCCGCCAGAAAGTCGGCGAGTTCCTTGTCTGATGCCATTCCGTAAAGGTATGCGCTGCGGACTGCGGCGTGTGAAAGGTCGAAAAATTTCGTAAAACCCGCGGATGCTAACAAATTTTCGCGCGATTTGGCACCGGTGGCGGCTCGCTACGTTGCGCGGCAGCAGCGTCCGCGGCCCGGCCGGAGGCGGCCATGATGCGCTGCGGGATATTTTGCTTGACGCCCCCATCACGACCCGCTATCGTCAGCGATTCGCAACATGAAGTGATAGTCTCATTTGAGGCTGGCCCAAGAAGCCCGCCCTTCAAACTGGACGCGCCGCTTGAACCCGAGCCACAAGCCCGGCAGAGAGCACCCGATCAATTTTTTGCCGAAAATTCGAAAGGTCAAAATGAACATGCCCAGCGCGGAATTCTCCACGTCGGAACCCCTTTCCCCTCCCGATAGCGACTCCATCGGCGCCACCGTGCTCATGAAGGCACTGGCCGACGAGAACGTCGAATTCATCTGGGGCTATCCCGGCGGCTCGGTACTCTACATCTACGACGAGCTTTACAAGCAGGACAAGATTCAGCACGTGCTGGTGCGCCACGAACAGGCGGCCGTGCACGCAGCCGATGCGTATGCGCGCTCCACCGGCAACGTCGGCGTCTGTCTCGTGACGTCCGGCCCCGGTGTCACCAACGCGGTGACCGGCATTGCAACGGCATACATGGACTCGATCCCGATGGTCGTGATCAGCGGCCAGGTGCCGACTGCCGCGATCGGCCAGGACGCGTTCCAGGAATGCGACACGGTCGGCATCACGCGTCCGTGCGTGAAGCACAACTTCCTCGTGAAGGACGTGCGCGACCTCGCGGAAACCGTCAAGAAGGCGTTCTACATCGCCCGCACCGGCCGCCCGGGCCCGGTGCTGATCGACATCCCGAAGGACATCTCGAAGACCGCGTGCCAGTACGAGCCGGTCAAGAGCGTGTCGCTGCGCTCGTACAACCCCGTGACGAAAGGCCATTCGGGCCAGATCCGCAAGGCCGTGTCGCTGCTGCTGTCGGCGAAGCGTCCTTATATCTACACGGGCGGCGGCATCATCCTCGCCGACGCGTCGCGCGAACTGAACCAGTTCGCCGACCTGCTCGGCTACCCGGTCACGAACACGCTGATGGGCCTTGGCGGCTATCGCGCGTCGGACAGGAAATTCCTCGGCATGCTCGGCATGCACGGCACCTACGAAGCGAACATGGCGATGCAGCACTGCGACGTGCTGATCGCGATCGGCGCCCGCTTCGACGACCGCGTGATCGGCGACCCGGCGCACTTCGCGTCGCGCCCGCGCAAGATCATCCACATCGACATCGACCCGTCGTCGATCTCGAAGCGCGTGAAGGTCGACATCCCGATCGTCGGCGACGTGAAGGAAGTGCTGAAGGAGCTGATCGAGCAGCTGCAGACGGCCGAGCATGGCCCCGACACCGAGGCGCTCGCGCAATGGTGGAAGGACATCGAGAGCTGGCGTTCGAAGGACTGCCTGAAGTTCGACCGCGAAAGCGAGATCATCAAGCCGCAGTACGTGGTCGAGAAGGCCTGGGAGCTGACGGACGGCAACGCGTTCGTGTGCTCGGACGTCGGCCAGCACCAGATGTGGGCCGCGCAGTTCTACCGTTTCAACAAGCCGCGTCGCTGGATCAACTCCGGCGGCCTCGGCACGATGGGCTTCGGCCTGCCGGCAGCGATGGGCGTCAAGATGGCGCACCCGGACGACGACGTGCTGTGCATCACGGGCGAAGGCTCGATCCAGATGTGCATCCAGGAACTGTCGACCTGCCTGCAGTACGACACGCCCGTGAAGATCATTTCGCTGAACAACCGCTATCTCGGCATGGTCCGCCAGTGGCAGCAGATCGAATACAGCAAGCGCTATTCGCATTCGTACATGGATGCGCTGCCTGACTTCGTGAAGCTCGCCGAGGCATACGGCCACGTCGGCATGCGGATCGAAAAGACCTCGGATGTGGAGCCGGCGCTGAAGGAAGCGCTGCGCCTGAAGGACCGCACCGTGTTTCTCGACTTCCAGACCGATCCGACCGAAAACGTCTGGCCGATGGTACAGGCCGGCAAGGGCATCACCGAGATGCTGCTCGGATCGGAAGATCTGTAACGGCGCGACGCGCGCGCGGGCCGAAGCGGCCGCCTTCACGAAGGGCGGTGCGGCATCGGGCGGTGCGCGGCGCGAGTGAATCGACACGGACACATTCTGGAAGAAGCGAACATGAGACACATCATTTCCGTCCTGCTGGAAAACGAACCGGGCGCGCTGTCGCGCGTGGTCGGTCTGTTTTCCGCACGCGGCTACAACATCGAAACCTTGACGGTGGCGCCGACCGAAGACCAATCGCTGTCGCGGCTGACCATCGTTTCCATTGGCTCGGACGACGTGATCGAACAGATCACGAAGCATCTGAACCGCCTGATCGAGGTGGTGAAAGTGGTGGACCTGACCGACGGTGCACACATCGAACGCGAGCTGATGCTGATCAAGGTACGTGCAGTGGGCAAGGAGCGCGAAGAAATGAAGCGGATGTCGGACATTTTCCGCGGCCGCATCATCGACGTGACCGAAAAGACCTACACGATCGAATTGACGGGCGCGAGCGACAAGCTCGACGCATTCATCCAGGGGCTGGACGCGACCGCGATCCTAGAGACCGTGCGTACCGGCAGCTCCGGCATCGGACGCGGCGAGCGCATCCTGAAGGTGTGATGCCGATATTGCAGAAAAGGCACGCCGAAGGCACGCCGGGTGCGCCGTCATGTCCCGGCCCGCAGTACTCCATCCGAACGAATTGTTGAATTTTTGAATTAGCGAAGGAACCATCATGAACGTTTTCTACGACAAAGACGCCGACCTCTCCCTCATCAAGGGCAAGCAAGTCACGATCATCGGCTACGGCTCGCAAGGCCATGCACACGCACTGAACCTGAAGGACAGCGGCGTGAACGTGACGGTCGGCCTTCGCAAGGGCGGCGCGTCGTGGAGCAAGGCCGAAAACGCGGGCCTGTCGGTCAAGGAAGTCGCGGAAGCGGTGAAGGGCGCGGACGTCGTCATGATGCTGCTGCCGGACGAGCAGATCGCCGACGTGTACGCGAAGGAAGTGCACGCGAACATCAAGCAGGGCGCCGCACTGGCATTCGCGCACGGCTTCAACGTCCACTACGGCCAGGTGATCCCGCGCGCCGACCTCGACGTGATCATGATCGCGCCGAAGGCGCCGGGCCACACCGTGCGCGGCACGTATTCGCAAGGTGGCGGCGTGCCGCACCTGATCGCGGTTGCGCAGAACAAGTCGGGCGCGGCGCGTGACATCGCGCTGTCGTACGCGGCGGCCAACGGCGGCGGCCGTGCAGGCATCATCGAGACGAACTTCCGCGAAGAGACCGAAACCGACCTGTTCGGCGAGCAGGCCGTGCTGTGCGGCGGCACCGTCGAGCTGATCAAGGCAGGTTTCGAGACGCTGGTCGAAGCGGGCTACGCGCCGGAAATGGCGTACTTCGAGTGCCTGCACGAACTGAAGCTGATCGTCGACCTGATCTACGAAGGCGGCATCGCGAACATGAACTACTCGATCTCGAACAACGCCGAATACGGCGAGTACGTGACGGGCCCGCGCGTCGTCACGGAAGAGACGAAGAAGGCGATGAAGCAGTGCCTGACCGACATCCAGACGGGCGAGTACGCAAAGAGCTTCATTCTCGAGAACAAGGCAGGCGCGCCGACGCTGCAGTCGCGCCGCCGCCTGACGGCCGAGCACCAGATCGAGCAAGTCGGCGCGAAGCTGCGCGCGATGATGCCGTGGATCGCGAAGAACAAGCTCGTCGACCAGTCGAAGAACTAAGCACGCCGTGCTGTTCCGGCCCTTCGAGTGGAGGGTCGGTATCAAAAAGCCGTCCGAAGGCAGCAGTGCCCCGGGCGGCTTTTGCTATCCTACGGGCTTTGCAATTCACCGAACACCGAACGAACCCATGAACTATCCTCATCCGATCATCGCGCGCGAAGGCTGGCCGTTCATCGCGATTGCAGCCGTCATCGCGTTGTTGATCCACGCCGTCGGGGGCTTCGGCTTCGCGTGGCCGTTCTGGCTGCTGCTCGTCTTCGTCGTCCAGTTCTTCCGCGATCCGCAGCGCCCGATCCCGGCGCAGCCGAACGCGGTGCTGTGCCCGGCGGACGGCCGCATCGTCGCCGTCGAGACCGCCCAGGATCCGTACGCGAATCGCGAAGCGCTGAAGATCAGCGTGTTCATGAACGTCTTCAACGTCCATTCGCAGCGTTCGCCGGTCGACGGCGCGGTCACCAAGGTCGAATACTTCCCGGGCGCTTTCCTGAACGCGGCGATCGACAAGGCGTCGACCGAGAACGAGCGCAATGCGGTCGTGATCCAGACGGCGAGCGGCAAGACCGTCACCGCCGTGCAGATCGCAGGCCTCATCGCCCGCCGGATCCTCTGCTACGTGCGTGCGGGCGAGCCGCTGTCGCGCGGTCAGCGCTACGGTTTCATCCGCTTCGGTTCGCGCGTCGACGTGTACCTGCCGCTCGGCAGCCGCGCGAAGGTGTCGATCGGCGAGAAGGTGTACGCGTCGTCGACGATCCTCGCCGAGCTCGAACAGTAAGCGGCGGGACGCACGATGGCCGCATTCAAACCGCGTCGGCCGCGCAACGGCTCCGGCCAGACGCCACGCCCGTTCCGCCGCAACAAGGTGATGGCGTCCGATCCGGCGCCCATCGAAAGCCGCCGCGCCGCGCGCCAGCGGTTTCTCAAGACGCGCGGCATCTATCTGCTGCCGAACGCGTTCACGACCGCCGCGCTGTTCTGCGGCTTCTTCGCGGTCGTGCAGGCGATGAACGTGCGCTTCGAGATCGCCGCGATAGCGATCTTCGTCGCGATGGTGCTGGACGGGATGGACGGGCGCGTCGCGCGGATGACGCATACGCAAAGCGCGTTCGGCGAACAGTTCGACAGCCTGTCGGACATGGTGTCGTTCGGCGTCGCGCCGGCGCTCGTGATGTACGAGTGGGTGCTGAAGGATCTCGGCCGCTGGGGCTGGCTCGCCGCGTTCGTCTATTGTTCGGGCGCCGCGCTGCGTCTCGCGCGCTTCAACACGAACATCGGCGTCGTCGACAAGCGCTTCTTCCAGGGGCTGCCGAGCCCGGCCGCCGCCGCGCTGATCGCCGGCTTCGTGTGGCTCGCGACCGACAACCGCGTGCCGATGAAGCTCGGCTGGCTGCCGTGGGTCGCGTTCGCGCTGACGATCTATGCAGGGGTGACGATGGTGTCGAACGCGCCGTTCTACAGCGGCAAGGCGCTCGACGTTCGGCACCGCGTGCCGTTCGCGGCGATCCTGCTGGTCGTCGTCGCGTTCGTGCTCGTGTCGTCCGATCCGCCGTTGATGCTGTTCTGTCTGTTCGTGCTGTACGGGCTGTCCGGCTACGTGTTCTGGGCCTACATGGCCGTGCGCGGACGGGCGAACCCCGCGCGCTCGTCGCAGCGCGATCACTGACGCGCAACCTGCCCGGCAACGGCGGCCTCGAGGCCGCCGTTTTCATTTGCCCCTTTTTCGCACGGCGCGGCCCGGCATCTCGGGTGCCGTCCGATTGCGCACCCAGCGGAATGCCGCTATAGTCTTCGGCATGACTGCATTTTCCCGCCTCTCCCTCCTCCTAGCCGGTGCGCCGCTACGCGCGCTAGCTTTGGCGCGCCTGCCGCGCTGACCGTTCTCGCCCTCCGTCAAGCCTCGTCTGTTGTTGAGCGTCGCCAGCGGTGGCGCGATCTCATTACGTTTGATTCCCGTATAAAGAGCCCTGGAGCCCCCCATGACAGACAAGCTGATCATTTTCGATACGACGTTGCGTGACGGTGAACAATCGCCCGGCGCGTCGATGACGAAGGAAGAGAAAATCCGCATCGCGAAGCATCTCGAGCGGATGAAGGTCGACGTGATCGAGGCCGGTTTCGCGGCCAGCTCGAACGGCGATTTCGACGCGATCCACACGATCGCCGGCCTGGTGAAGGACAGCACGATCTGCTCGCTGGCGCGCGCCAACGACAAGGACATCCAGCGTGCGGCCGACGCACTGAAGCCGGCCAACAGCTCGCGGATCCACACGTTCATCGCGACGTCGCCGCTGCACATGGAGAAGAAGCTGCGGATGACGCCGGACCAGGTGTTCGAGCAGGCGCGCCTCGCGGTGCGCTTCGCGCGCAAGTTCACCGACAACGTCGAATTCTCGCCGGAAGACGGCAGCCGTTCGGATCTCGACTTCCTGTGCCGTGTGCTGGAAGCCGTGATCGCCGAAGGCGCGACGACGATCAACATCGCCGACACGGTCGGCTATGGCGTGCCGGAACTCTACGGCAACCTCGTGAAGACGCTGCGCGAACGCATTCCGAACTCGGACAAGGCGATTTTTTCCGTGCACTGCCACAACGACCTCGGGATGGCGGTGGCGAACTCGCTCGCCGGTGTGAAGATCGGCGGTGCGCGGCAGATCGAGTGCACGATCAATGGTCTCGGCGAGCGCGCGGGCAACACGTCGCTCGAGGAAATCGTGATGGCCGTGAAGACCCGCAAGGATTACTTCGGCCTCGACGTCGGCATCGACACGACGCAGATCGTGCCGACGTCGAAGCTCGTGTCGCAGATCACCGGTTTCGTCGTGCAGCCGAACAAGGCCGTGGTCGGCGCAAACGCATTCGCGCACGCGTCGGGCATCCACCAGGACGGCGTGCTGAAGGCGCGCGACACCTACGAGATCATGCGCGCGGAAGACGTGGGCTGGACCGCGAACAAGATCGTGCTCGGCAAGCTGTCGGGCCGCAACGCGTTCAAGCAGCGTCTGCAGGAACTCGGCGTGTCGCTCGACAGCGAAGCCGAACTGAACGCCGCGTTCATGCGCTTCAAGGACCTCGCCGATCGCAAGGCCGAGATCTTCGACGAAGACATCATCGCGATCGTCTCCGAGGAATCGGCGCTTGCGCAGGAGCAGGAGCACTTCAAGTTCGTGTCGCTGTCGCAGCGTTCGGAGACGGGCGAGCAGCCGCAAGCGAAGATCGTCTTCGCGGTCGAAGGCAAGGAAGTGACCGGCGAGGCACGCGGCAACGGGCCGGTCGACGCGACGTTCAACGCGATCGAGGGCGAAGTCGGCAGCGGTTCCGAACTGCTGCTGTATTCGGTGAACGCGATCACGACCGGCACGCAGGCACAGGGTGAAGTGACCGTCCGGCTGTCGAAGAGCGGGCGGATCGTCAACGGCGTCGGCACCGATCCGGACATCGTCGCGGCGTCCGCGAAGGCGTACATCTCGGCGCTGAACAAGCTGCATTCGAAGGACGACAAGGTCAACCCGCAGCGCTCGTAAGCGAAGCGCTGCGCGTCGAGCGTCCGACGCACACGAAATGCCCCGTGCGGCCTTGCGCCGCCGGGGCGTTTTCTCATGCGCCGCTCATTCGGCCGCCGGTGCGCGGAACTGCCAGCGGCGCGCGGCCGGGCGGGGCGCCGGGCTGCGGCGGCGAAATTCGACTGCGATCCCGCGCCGCGGCGCATCGGCGACGAACGCGTCGAGCAGTTCCAGCACGTCGTGATCGATGTAGTCGGCGCGCGTCGCATCGATGATCACGGCCGCGCGGTCGGGAATGTGCCGCAGGTGATGCTTGACCTGCACCTTGCCGAGGAACGACACGTCCTTGCGGAACGACAGCAGGAAGTGGTCGTCGTGCTGCGCGAGCGTGACGGGGCTTTTCAGGTTCGCCACTGCGACTGCCAGCACGCTGCACGCGAGTCCGAGCGCGATGCCGAACAGCAGGTCGACCGCCAGCACGCCCGCGATTGTCGCAGCGAACGGCACGAACGCGGCCGGGCCCTGCTTCAGCACCGAGCGGAACAACGCCGGTTTCGCGAGCTTGAAGCCGGTGTGGATCAGGATCGCGGCGAGGCTCGCGAGCGGGATCAGGTTGATCAGCCCGGTGAGCGCGAACACGCTGGCAAGCAGCAGGATCCCGTGCACGATCGCCGACATCCGGCTTTGCGCACCCGCGTGCACGTTCACCGAACTGCGCACGATCACCGACGTGATCGGCAGTCCGCCGAACGCGCCCGCGACGAGATTGCCGACGCCCTGCGCCTTCAGTTCGCGGTCCGGCTGGGTCGGCCGGCGCTTCGGATCGATCTGTTCGACCGCCTCCAGGCTCAGCAGCGTCTCGAGGCTCGCGACAACCGCGAGCGTGATCGCGACGCGCCATACGTCCGGATTGACCAGTTGCGCGAAGTTCGGGCCGAACTCGGCGTGCTTGAGCGACGCCGCGAGTGCCGCGAACGATTCGAGCTCCGGCAGCGTGACGCGATGTGCGGCGCCCGGCGCGACCGACGGTGCAACGACGCCGAGCGCGAGCGTCGCGCCGATGCCGAACACGACGACCGCGAGCGGCGCGGGCACCGAGCGCACCCAGCCGAAGCGCTTGAGCGCCGGCTGGTCCCACGCGATGAGCATGACGAGCGACACGAGTGCGATGGCCGTCGCGGCCCAGGCGGTCGGCAGGTTCGGCCATGACGCAAACGATTGCGCGGCCGGCCCGCCGATGCCGAATGCGAACGGAATCTGCTTGACGATCAGCAGCAGGCCGATCGCGGCGAGCATGCCCTTGATGACGGGCGACGGCACGTAAGCGGCGAAGCGGCCGGCGCGGAGCATGCCGAAGCCGAACTGGAGCACGCCGGACAGCAGCACCGCGAGCAGGAATGCGGAAAAGCTGCCGAGTTGCGCGATCCCTTCGACGACGATCACGACGAGGCCGGCGGCCGGTCCGCTGACCGACAGCGACGAGCCGCTCAGCAGCGCGACGACGATGCCGCCGACGATGCCGGACACGAGCCCGGCGAACGGCTCGACGCCGGATGCATTGGCGATGCCGAGACACAACGGCAGCGCGACGAGGAAAACGACGATGCCGGCGACGATGTCGCGCGGCAGCGTGGAGAGATGCTCGTTCAGTTTCATGGTTGGCGCGATTTCATTGGCGTAAGAGGGGCGGATCAGCCGAGTGCGGCGGCCGTGGCGGCATGCTCCGGCTCGACTTCGACCGGGGCTGCCGTGTAGCCGGAGTCGAGTTCCTTCAGGCGGCCGTCGGCGAGCGAAAAGATCCAGCCGTGCACGAGCGGCGGCCGCTGCCGGCCGCGCACGATCGGCGACGCACGAAGCAGCCGCACCTGTTCGAGCACGTTGAGTTCGGCCAGGCGGTCGGCGGCCGCCGTGTCGTCGAGCCCGGCGAGCGCGTCGCGATGGCGCCGCGCAAGCGCGCACAGCGGCGCGATGCGGCGTGCAACGTGCGGCAGGTCGGCGGGCGGCGGCAGCAGCGACGCGCGCACGCCGCCGCATCCGTAATGGCCGCACACGATCACGTGATCGACTTCGAGCACGCGCACGGCGTACTCGAGCACGCTCGCCGAATTGTCGTCGTCGGGATGGAACAGGTTCGCGATGTTGCGATGGACGAACAGCTCGCCGGGCGCGCAGTGCGTGATGGTTTCGGCTGGCACCCGGCTGTCGGCGCAGCCGATCCACAGCACGCGCGGGTTCTGGCCGCGGGCAAGTGCCTCGAAGAAGCCGGGCGTGTGTTCGTGCGTCTCGCGGGCCCAGGCGATGTTGGCAACCAGCATGCTCTTGGGGCGATTCATGAGGACTCCTTTCTGATAGGGGCAAACAGATACCGGACGAAGTGGAGCAATATGATGCTTTCTAAATTGAAAGGTTCAATTTCGTCCGATATTAGGGGTATGCCCTAACGTCTGGTGCCATTGATACAAATTGTTTCAACTGGATCTGACCAGGTGCATCGAATGCACCAATAGAACGCACGATATGTATCGTGCATGCCTTTTCCCGCTGGCGCCCATGTGGCAAGGGGTTCCGCATGATGCTGCCGGTGCGGCGCGAATCGGAAAGGATTGCCGCATCGAATGGGAAGTTAATCGAATATGACGGAAAAAATGAAAATGGCCATTCGCGCAATAATTCGTGAATGGCCATTGTGAAAATTGCGTATGAACGCGCAATCGATCCGATCAGAACAGGTTTCGGCGGTCTGGGTCGTGCAGCGGGTCCGGCGTTTTCTGTGTGGTGCGCAGGATGCCCTGCTGGTCGAAGTAGAAGCTGTACATCATGTACCAGACGTTGTCTTCGAGATAGCGGTAAGTCCACACTTCGCGCTTCATCAGCGGAAAGTAGGACGTCTCGACCGGGCGGCCGAAATTGACCAGCACGTCGGTCTTGGTCCACTTGCCGATCTCGGCGCGATAGAACTCGCTCGGCTGCAGCACCTGGCGGACATTGACGATCCGGTGGGCCGCGTCGACGTCGGCGGCAATGGTGATTTCGCCCATCGGTTGGGTCGGCCACATCAGGCGCTTGCCGCCGCCGGGCAGATCGTAGATCTCGCGCGGCGGGCCCATGCGCGCGACGATCGCCGACTCGTCCTGGCCGGCCTGGTATTGCTGCCACGGTTGTGCACAACCGGCAAGCAGCGCCGCCGCGCAGGCGACCAGCACCGGCAGGCGCACGGGAATGCGAATGCGCATGTGTTTCTCCAGAGCTCTCTAACCGCGCAGTTGTATCACGGACGGCACGCGCCTGTGCATCGTGCCGAAAAAATCGGTGCGGATCGCGGGCTGCGGCCGTCGACGTGTCGCGGTGCGCCGCGCTTGCGGGTGGCGGCGCTCGCGGCCTATGATCCGCGCTTCTCGGACAGATTGAAGGGCGAGGAGTCGATGCAGCTGTGGAAACGGTGTGCGCTCGCATTGAGCGCGGGGTGGATGCTTGCGTCGTCCGCGTTGGCGGCGGGCGAGCCGGTGCGGATCGCGCTGATCGAAGGCATGTCGGGCCCGTTCGCGAACGCGGGCGCGGCGGTCGAGCGCAACCTGCGCTTCGGCGTCGAACAGGTCAATGCGGCCGGCGGCGTGAAACTGCGCGACGGCGCGCATCCGCTCGAACTCGTCGTGCTCGACAGCAAGGGCAGCCCGGAGGAGGCGCTCGTGCAGTTGCGCGCGGCGGCGGACCGGCACATCGGCTTCGTCGCGCAGGGCAACAGCTCGGCGGTCGCGGCCGCGCTCGTGGCGGCGCTCGACAAGCTGAACACGCGCAATCCGGACAACCGGATGCTGTTCCTGAACTATTCGGCCGACGATCCGGCGCTCACAGGTGCGCGTTGCAGCTTCTGGCACTTCCGCTTCGATGCGCACGCGGGAATGCGGATGGCCGCGCTGGCGGATGTCATGGCACGCGACCGCACGCTGCGCAAGGTCTACCTGCTGAACCAGGACTACAGCTTCGGTCACGACGTCAGCGCGCTGGCGCGGCAGGCGCTGGCCGAGCGGCGCCCCGACGTGACGATCGCCGGCGACGAATTCCATCCGATCGGGCGCATCAAGGATTTCTCGCCTTATATCGCGAAGATCCGGGCGAGCGGTGCGGACGCCGTCGTGACCGGCAACTGGGGCAACGATCTCACGCTGCTGGTGAAGGCGGCGCGCGAGCAAGGGCTGAACGCGAAGTTCTATACCTTCTACGGCAACAGCCTCGGCGCGCCCGCCGCGCTCGGCGATGCGGGCGTCGGGCGGGTGGTGGCCGTCGCGGACTGGCATCCGAACGCAGGAGGCGCGAAGTCGGACGCATTCTACCGCGCGTTCCGGACCCGTTTCCCCGCGGCGCAAGACGACTACCCGGTGCGGCGCATGAGCCTGATGATCGAAATGCTCGCGGCGGCAATGACGCGGGCCGGCTCGGCCGATCCTGTCGCGGTGGCCCGTGCGCTCGAGGGGCTGTCGTTCGACGACGGCTTCCACGCGTCGACGATGCGCGCGCAGGATCATCAGTTGATCCAGCCCCTTTATGTCATGGAAATGGACAAGGCCGGCGCGCCGGGCGTGCGCTTCGACAACGAGGGCTCGGGATATGGCTTCCGGACGGTCCTCGCGGTGCCCGCGCAGCGTGCGCAGACGCCGTCGACCTGTTCGATGACGCGCCCGTGACTGGGGGCGGTAGGAACGGCGTGCAGTTGTGCTACAATGCCCGCCGGTTGTAAGTCACGGCACGGCCATTCTTCCGTGTCCGCCTGTTCAGTTAGCAAGTAGGAATCAAAGGAAATCACATGTCTGTTGCAGATATCAAGAAGTCGGAAGTCGTTGCTCAGTTCGCCCGCGGTACCAACGACACGGGCTCGCCCGAAGTCCAGGTCGCACTGCTGACCGCACGTATCGTCGAACTGACGGGTCACTTCAAGACCCACGCGAAGGACCACCACAGCCGCCGCGGCCTGCTGCGCATGGTGAGCCGCCGCCGCAAGCTGCTCGACTACCTCAAGGGCAAGGATGCCGACCGTTACCGCGCGCTGATCGAGAAGCTGGGTCTGCGTAAGTAATCGAGGCGATTGCCGCCAGCAAGATGCCTGTGTCAGTCCGCTGATGCAGGCATTTTGTTTTTGCGCGGTGCGTAGCGTCACGCGCACCGCGGGTAGTCCGGCACGTGAGTGCCGGCTGCCGGAACGGCTGATACCGGGGTCGGGATTTGTGTCATTCCAGCGAGGCGCTCGTCGAGCGGCGCGCTGGAATGGCATAAAAAACACACCTTGCTCCGGGTGATTCGGTCGGGACGCCGCCGCACGGGATGGCCCGCGCGGCGAATGAAATGAATGAATACAAAGGAGCAACCATGTCCATGTTCAACAAGGTCGTGAAGGAATTCCAGTGGGGCCAGCACAAGGTGCGCCTCGAAACCGGTGAAGTCGCTCGCCAGGCGAGCGGTGCCGTGATCGTCGACGTGGAAGACACCGTCGTGCTGGCAACCGTCGTCGGCGCGAAGTCGGCGAAGCCGGGCCAGGATTTCTTCCCGCTGACCGTCGACTACCTCGAAAAGACCTACTCGGCCGGCAAGATCCCGGGCGGTTTCTTCCGTCGCGAAGGCCGTCCGTCGGAACACGAGACGCTGACGTCGCGCCTGATCGACCGTCCGCTGCGCCCGCTGTTCCCGGAAGGCTTCTACAACGAAGTCCAGGTCGTGGTCCACGTGCTGTCCGTGAACCCGGAAATTCCGGCGGACATCCCTGCGCTGATCGGCGCATCGGCCGCGCTTGCCGTGTCGGGCCTGCCGTTCAACGGTCCGGTCGGCGCCGCGCGCGTTGCGTACATCGACAACGCATACGTGCTGAACCCGACGCGTGAGCAGCTCAAGGCATCGAGCCTCGACCTCGTCGTCGCCGGCACGGAGCGTGCGGTGTTGATGGTCGAGTCGGAAGCCGACCAGCTGCCGGAAGACGTGATGCTGGGCGCGGTCGTGTTCGGCCACGAGCAGATGCAGGTGGCGATCGATGCGATCCACGAACTCGTGCGCGACGGCGGCAAGCCCGAATGGGACTGGCAGCCGGCACCGAAGAACGAGGCGCTGATCGCGCGCGTGACGGAACTGGCGCACGGCGACCTGCTCGCCGCTTACCAGCTGCGCGACAAGCAAGCGCGTTCGACGAAGCTGAAGGAAGTCTACGCGGCGACCTCGGCGAAGCTCGAGGAAGAAGCGCTGGCGGCCGGCACGGTCGCGGCCGACAAGGCTACGGTCGGCAACATCCTGTTCGACATCGAAGCGAAGATCGTGCGTTCGCAGATCCTGAACGGCGAGCCGCGCATCGACGGTCGCGACACGCGCACCGTGCGCCCGATCGAGATCCGCACCGGCGTGCTGCCGCGCACCCACGGCTCGGCGCTGTTCACGCGCGGCGAAACGCAGGCGCTCGTCGTGGCGACGCTCGGCACGAAGGGTGACGAGCAGATCATCGACGCGCTCGAAGGCGAATACCGCGAGCGCTTCATGCTCCACTACAACATGCCCCCGTTCGCAACCGGCGAAACGGGTCGCGTCGGCTCGCCGAAGCGCCGTGAAATCGGTCACGGCCGTCTCGCGAAGCGCGCACTGGTCAAGTGCCTGCCGAGCGCCGAGGAATTCGGCTACTCGATCCGTGTCGTGTCGGAAATCACCGAGTCGAACGGTTCGTCGTCGATGGCGTCGGTGTGCGGCGGCTGCCTCGCGCTCATGGATGCAGGCGTGCCGATGAAGGCGCACGTCGCGGGTATCGCGATGGGCCTGATCCTCGAAGGCAACAAGTTCGCGGTGCTGACCGACATCCTCGGCGACGAGGATCACCTCGGCGACATGGACTTCAAGGTGGCCGGCACCGAGCACGGCGTGACGGCGCTGCAGATGGACATCAAGATCCAGGGCATCACGAAGGAAATCATGCAGGTCGCGCTCGCGCAGGCGAAGGAAGGCCGCATGCACATCCTCGGCAAGATGACGTCGGCGGTCTCTGGCGCGAACACGCAACTGTCGGAATTCGCACCGCGCATGATCACGATCAAGATCAACCCGGAAAAGATCCGCGACGTGATCGGCAAGGGCGGTTCGGTGATCCGCGCGCTGACCGAGGAAACCGGCACGACCATCGACATCTCGGACGACGGCGTCGTGACGATCGCGAGCACGAGCAGCGAAGGCATGGCCGAGGCGAAGAAGCGCATCGAGAACATCACGGCCGAGATCGAAGTCGGCCAGGTGTACGAAGGCACGGTGCTCAAGCTGCTCGACTTCGGCGCGATCGTGAACCTGCTGCCGGGCAAGGACGGCCTGCTGCACATCTCGGAAATCGTCAACGAACGCGTGAAGGACATCAACGACTACCTGAAGGAAGGCCAGCAGGTTAAGGTCAAGGTGATCCAGACGGACGAGAAGGGTCGCGTGCGTCTGTCGGCGAAGGCGCTGCTGAACGAAGCAGCGGCAGCGTCGCAGGCGGATACGCCGCCGCAGCAGTAAGCGGACAGGCGTGAGAACGGCCGGCAGTGCGAAAGCGTGCCGGCCGTTTTTTCTGTAGCATCGTTGTGCGGCGCAGCAGCGCCTGCGAGGCGCCCGTGCCGCGCGCGGGTGCGCCATCCGACCGATCCTGGAGCGACCACCATGAAAGCCATCGAAATCACCGAATTCGGCGCCCCCGACGTGCTGAAGCTCGCGGAGCGTCCACGCCCCGAACCGAAGCGCGGCGAAGTGCTGATCAAGGTGGCGGCTTCCGGCGTGAACCGGCCGGACGTGTTTCAGCGCAAGGGCGCGTATGCGCCGCCGCCCGGCGCATCGGATCTGCCTGGCCTCGAGGTCGCGGGCGAGATCGTCGGCGGCGACCTGTCCGATGCGACGCTGAACCCGTTCGGCCTGAAGCTGGGCGATCGCGTCTGCGCGCTGCTCGCGGGCGGCGGCTACGCCGAATATGCGGTCGCGCCGCTGCCGCAATGCCTGCCGGTGCCCGACGGGCTGACCGACATCGAGGCCGCATCGCTGCCCGAAACCTTCTTCACGGTGTGGAGCAACGTGTTCGACCGTGCGTTGCTCGGCGCGGGCGAGGGCGGCGAGCAGGAAACGCTGCTCGTGCAGGGCGGCTCGAGCGGAATCGGCGTGACGGCGATCCAGATCGCGCACGCGCTCGGCTTTCGCGTGTTCGCGACGGCCGGGAATGCCGACAAATGCCGCGCATGCGAGGCGCTCGGTGCAGAGCGTGCGATCAACTACAAGACCGAGGACTTCGTCGAGGTCGTCAAGTCGCTGACGCACGATCGCGGCGTCGACGTGATCCTCGACATGGTCGCGGGCTCGTACGTGCCGCGCGAGCTGTCCGCGCTCGCGGATGGCGGCCGCCTCGTGCTGATCGCGCTGCTCGGCGGTGCGAAGGCCGAGGTCAACCTCAACGAGATCCTGCGCCGCCGGCTGACGGTGACGGGCTCGACGCTGCGCCCGCGCCCGGTGGAATTCAAGGCGCGCATCGCCGCGCAGCTGAAGGCACGCGTCTGGCCGCTGCTCGCGGACGGCCGCATCCGGCCGGTGATCTACCGCGTGCTGCCGGCCGGCGACGCCGCGCAGGCGCATGCGCTGATGGAGAGCGGCGAGCACATCGGCAAGATCGTGCTGGATTGGGGCGCGAACACGTGATGGCCCGGGGCGGCGGGCTTGACATGCGCGGTTTGACCGGTTCAAGCCGTGCGCAGTAAAATCGCGGGTTTGCTTCGCCAGATCCAACCTGACGGGCCGAATTCCGGCGCGTCAATGACAAGATAGTGACGAGACAGACACGATGTCGAAACAACGAACGAAGCGAGTGATCGGCAACTGGAAGATGCACGGCCGGCTGGCCGGCAACCAGGCATTGCTGAACGAAGTGGTGCAGGGCGCGGGCGCGGTGCCGGCCGAAACGTCGGTCGGCGTATGCGTGCCGTTCCCGTACCTCGCGCAGGTTCAGGCGCAACTCGGCGGCGGCCGTATCGCGTTCGGCGCGCAAGATGTATCCGCGCACGAGCAGGGCGCGTTCACCGGTGAAGTGGCGGCCGCGATGGTGGCGGAGTTCGGCGCGCAGTATGCGATCGTCGGTCACTCGGAGCGTCGCGCGTATCACGGCGAGCGCAACGAAACCGTCGCCGCGAAGGCGCAGCGCGCGCTCGCGGCGGGCCTCACGCCCGTCGTGTGCGTCGGCGAAACGCTCGACGAGCGCGAAGCGGGCGCGACCGAGCAGGTCGTCGGGGCGCAGCTCGATGCCGTGCTGGCCGTGCTGACGGCCGACGAGGCAGCGCGGATCGTCGTCGCGTACGAGCCGGTCTGGGCGATCGGCACGGGCAAGAGCGCGACGTCGGCGCAGGCGCAGGACGTACACGCATTCCTGCGTGCGCGTCTCGCGGCGAAGGGTGCGGCGGACGTGTCGGTGCTGTACGGCGGCAGCGTGAAGCCGGACAACGCGGAAGAGCTGTTCGCGCAGCCGGATATCGACGGCGGCCTGATCGGCGGCGCGTCGCTGAAGGCGGAAGATTTCCTGGCGATCTGCCGGGCCGCGCGTTAAGCGGTCCGGGATCGAATTGAAGAACCATGATGGCGGCCGGTCGATCCGGTTGCCTGATCCAATCGGGTGGGTGTGATGCTGTTATTCAAGACGCTGATTATTGTCGTGCAGGTGCTGTCTGCACTCGGTGTGATCGGACTCGTGCTGCTGCAGCATGGCAAGGGTGCCGACATGGGTGCCGCATTCGGCAGCGGTGCGTCGGGCAGCCTGTTCGGCGCAACGGGCTCCGCGAACTTCCTGTCGCGCACGACGGGCATCCTCGCGACGATCTTCTTCGTCGCGACGCTCGCGCTGACGTACCTCGGATCGTACAAGTCGACGCCGTCGGCAGGCGTGCTCGGCGCGGTCGCTACGGCGCCGGCGTCGGCACCTGCGGCTTCGGCGCCGGCCGTGGCGGCATCTGCTGCCGCGGGCTCGGCAGCGAGCGCGCCGGGCCAGGACGTCCCGAAATAAAAAGTTCGTTTTTTTGCGTTTGTGCGTTGAACAAATCTGAAACTCGGGTTAGAATTTAATTCTTGAAGCGATTCGCGGGAACAAGCAGCACAACCCGAGTTGCATGCAGTGCCGACGTGGTGAAATTGGTAGACACGCTATCTTGAGGGGGTAGTGGCGAAAGCTGTGCGAGTTCGAGTCTCGCCGTCGGCACCAAAGTTACTCAATGCCAGCCGCTTCTAGTGGCTGGCATTTTTCATTTGTGGGGTGTGCCTTGCGATTGTCTTGTGATCGCATGCACTCCGAAATGATTCCTTCCGCCGGAAGTGGTATTCTCCGGACGCTCAGAACCAACCGATAGAGGATTGCCTTGAACCTCGCAGCCTATTACCCCGTCTTGTTGTTCCTCCTCGTGGGCACTGGTTTAGGTATAGCGCTGGTCAGCATCGGCAAGCTCCTTGGTCCCAACAAGCCGGACGTCGACAAGAACGCACCGTACGAGTGCGGCTTCGAAGCATTTGAAGACGCCCGGATGAAATTCGACGTCCGGTACTATCTCGTCGCCATCCTGTTCATCATCTTCGATCTCGAAACCGCATTCCTGTTTCCGTGGGGCGTCGCGCTCCGGGACATCGGCTGGCCGGGTTTCATCGCAATGATGATTTTTCTGCTCGAATTCCTGCTGGGCTTTGCCTATATCTGGAAGAAAGGCGGCCTCGACTGGGAGTGATGGGTTAATCGCCGGTTTGCATGGGCGGCCACGCTGGGCCGCTCGTCTGGAGTGGAAAGCAAATGAGTATCGAAGGGGTCTTGAAGGAAGGGTTTGTCACCACGACGGCTGACAAGCTGATCAACTGGACGCGTACCGGCTCGCTGTGGCCGATGACGTTCGGGCTCGCGTGTTGCGCCGTCGAGATGATGCATGCGGGCGCGGCCCGTTATGACCTGGACCGGTTCGGGGTCGTGTTCCGTCCGAGTCCGCGTCAGTCGGACGTGATGATCGTCGCCGGCACGCTGTGCAACAAGATGGCGCCCGCGCTGCGCCGCGTGTACGACCAGATGGCCGAGCCGCGCTGGGTGATCTCGATGGGGTCGTGCGCGAACGGTGGCGGGTACTACCACTACTCGTACTCGGTGGTCCGCGGTTGCGACCGGATCGTGCCGGTCGACGTCTACGTGCCGGGCTGTCCGCCCACGGCCGAGGCGCTGGTCTACGGCGTGATCCAGCTTCAGGCGAAGATCCGCCGCACCAACACCATCGCCCGTCAATAAAGCCCCGAGCGTCCCCTCAATATGGCAAGCAAAATCGAGACCCTCAAGGCAAACCTCGAAGCCGCGCTCGGCGCGCGCGTGGTGAGCCTCACCGAAGCGATCGGTGAACTGACGCTCGTCGTGAAGGCGAGTGATTACCTCGAAGTCGCAAAGATGCTGCGCGACGATCCGAAGTTCCGTTTCGAGCAGCTGATCGACCTCTGCGGCGTCGACTACCAGACCTACGGCGACGGCGCCTACGACGGTCCGCGTTTCGCGGCCGTGTCGCAGCTGCTGTCGGTCACGAACAACTGGCGCCTGCGCCTGCGCGTATTCGCGCCGGACGACGATCTGCCGATCGTCGCATCGCTCGTCGACATCTGGACCTCCGCGAACTGGTACGAGCGCGAAGCGTTCGACCTGTACGGCCTCGTGTTCGAGGGTCACCCCGATCTGCGCCGCATTCTCACCGACTACGGCTTCATCGGCCATCCGTTCCGCAAGGACTTCCCGGTGTCGGGCTATGTCGAAATGCGTTACGACCCGGAAGAAAAGCGGGTCGTCTACCAGCCGGTGACGATCGAGCCGCGCGAAATCACGCCGCGCGTGATCCGCGAGGATCGCTATGGCGGTCTGAAACATTAAGGGGGCGTCATGGCAGAAATCAAGAACTACACCCTCAACTTCGGTCCGCAGCACCCGGCAGCGCACGGCGTGCTGCGCCTCGTGCTCGAGCTCGACGGCGAAGTCATCCAGCGCGCCGATCCGCACATCGGCCTGCTGCACCGCGCGACTGAAAAGCTCGCGGAAAACAAGACCTTCATCCAGTCCGTGCCGTACATGGACCGTCTCGACTACGTGTCGATGATGGTCAACGAGCACGGCTACGTGCTCGCGATCGAGCGTCTGCTCGGCATCGACGTGCCGGAGCGCGCGCAGTACATCCGCGTGCTGTTCGACGAGATCACGCGCGTGCTGAACCACCTGATGTGGATCGGCGCGCACGCGCTCGACGTCGGCGCGATGGCCGTGTTCCTGTACGCATTCCGCGAGCGCGAAGACCTGATGGACGTGTACGAAGCGGTGTCCGGCGCCCGGATGCACGCGGCGTACTACCGCCCGGGCGGCGTCTACCGCGATCTGCCTGACGCAATGCCGCAATACAAGGCGTCGAAGATTCGCAACGAGAAGGCGCTCGCGAAGATGAACGAAGCGCGCAGCGGCTCGGTGCTCGACTTCATCGACGACTTCTTCACGCGTTTCCCGAAGTGCATCGACGAGTACGAAACGCTGCTGACCGACAACCGGATCTGGAAGCAGCGTCTGGTCGGGATCGGCGTCGTCAGCCCGGAACGCGCGCTGCAGATGGGCCTGACGGGCCCGATGCTGCGCGGCTCGGGTATCGCGTGGGACCTGCGCAAGAAGCAGCCGTACGAAGTGTACGACCGCATGGATTTCGACGTGCCGGTCGGCGTGAACGGCGATTGCTACGACCGCTATCTGGTGCGCGTCGAAGAAATGCGCCAGTCCGTCCGCATCGCGAAACAGTGTATTGAGTGGCTCCGCAAGAATCCGGGCCCGGTGATGACCGACAATCACAAGGTTGCGCCGCCGTCGCGCGTCGGCATGAAGACCAACATGGAAGACTTGATTCACCACTTCAAGCTCTTCACCGAAGGTTTTCACGTGCCGGAAGGCGAAGCGTACGCGGCGGTCGAGCATCCGAAGGGTGAATTCGGCATCTACCTCGTGTCGGATGGTGCCAACAAGCCGTATCGCCTCAAGATCCGCGCACCGGGCTTCGCGCACCTCGCGTCGCTCGACGAAATGGCGCGCGGCCACATGATTGCCGACGCCGTCACGATCATCGGTACGCAGGACATCGTGTTCGGCGAAATCGATCGCTAATGGTTGCGCCGCCCGCGCGAGCGGGCGGCGAGCAGTAAGTCACACGCGATGCGCGCTGAACCGGCGCGGCTTCGCAAGCTGTCAACAGTGAGCGCCAGGTCTGCCGTCCTTGCACAGCAGTGCGGCAGGTTGTTCGTTCGGTAGGAATTGAAAGAGTCGTGTCTGAAAATGATCTCAGCTGAAGGCCTGAAGGAAATCGATCGAGCGTTGACGAAGTATCCCGCCGATCAGAAACAGTCCGCCGTGATGTCGGCGTTGGCCGTCGCTCAGGAAGAGCACGGCTGGCTGTCGCCCGAACTGATGCAGTTCGTCGCGGACTATCTCGGCATGCCGGCCGTCGCCGTGCAGGAAGTCGCGACGTTCTACACGATGTACGAGCTCAAACCGGTCGGCAAGCATAAGATCACGCTCTGCACGAACCTGCCGTGCCAGCTTGGCCCGCACGGTGGCGCGGAAGCGACTGCCGACTACCTGAAACAGAAGCTGGGCATCGGCTTCGGCGAAACCACGCCCGACGGCAAGTTCACGCTGAAGGAAGGCGAATGCATGGGCTCGTGCGGCGATGCGCCGGTGCTGCTGGTGAACAATCACAGAATGTGCAGCTTCATGAGCCGCGAGAAGATCGACCAGCTGCTTGAGGAGCTCTCGAAATGACGTCCCTCCACGACCGTCACATCAAACCGCTGATCCTCGCTGGTCTGAACGGCGAGAACTGGCATCTCGAAGACTACGTTGCGCGCGGCGGCTACAAGCAGCTGCGCCGCATTCTCGAAGAAAAGATTCCGCCGGAGCAGGTGATCGCCGACGTGAAGGCATCGGGCCTGCGCGGCCGCGGCGGTGCGGGCTTCCCGACCGGCCTGAAGTGGAGCTTCATGCCGCGTCAGTTCCCGGGGCAGAAGTACCTCGTCTGCAACTCGGACGAAGGCGAACCGGGCACGTTCAAGGATCGCGACATCCTGCGCTGGAACCCGCACGCGCTGATCGAAGGCATGGCCATCGGCGCGTACGCGATGGGCATCACCGTCGGCTACAACTACATCCACGGCGAAATCTTCGAAGTGTATCGACGCTTCGAGGCCGCGCTCGATGAAGCGCGTGCCGCGGGTTTCCTCGGCGACAACATCATGGGCTCGGAATTCTCGTTCCAGCTGCACGCGCACCACGGTTACGGCGCGTACATCTGCGGCGAGGAAACGGCGCTGCTCGAGTCGCTCGAAGGCAAGAAAGGCCAGCCGCGCTTCAAGCCGCCGTTCCCGGCGAGCTTCGGCGTGTACGGCAAGCCGACCACGATCAACAACACCGAGACGTTCGCTGCGGTGCCGTTCCTGCTGTCCATCGGGCCGCAGAATTACCTCGAGATCGGCAAGCCGAACAACGGCGGCACGAAGATCTTCTCGGTGTCGGGCGACGTCGAGCGTCCGGGCAACTATGAAGTGCCGCTCGGCACGCCGTTCGCGACGCTGATGGAGCTCGCCGGCGGGATGCGCGGCGGTCGCAAGATCAAGGCCGTGATTCCGGGCGGCTCGTCGGCACCGGTGATCCCGGGCGACATCATGATGCAGACCGATCTCGATTACGACTCGATCGCGAAGGCCGGCTCGATGCTCGGCTCCGGCGCGGTGATCGTGATGGACGAGACGCGCTGCATGGTGCGTTCGCTGCTGCGCCTGTCGTACTTCTACTACGAGGAATCGTGCGGCCAGTGCACGCCGTGCCGTGAGGGCACCGGCTGGCTGTATCGCGTCGTGAATCGTATCGAGCACGGCGAAGGGCGCCAGGAAGATCTGGACCTGCTGAACTCGGTTGCAGAGAACATCATGGGCCGCACGATTTGCGCGCTCGGCGATGCGGCGGCAATGCCGGTGCGCGGCATGCTCAAGCATTACTGGGACGAGTTCGCGTACCACGTCGAGCACAAGCAGTGCATGGTCGGCGGCCATGCGCACGCGGCGGCAGCCTGAAGCGAAGCACCGGTTGCGGAATTTGAGCGCACGGTCGGGCGAACGCGCGAACGGGCGGAAATAGGTTAAGGACCATTCACCATCATGGTTGAACTTGAAATAGACGGCAAGAAGGTCGAGGTGCCCGAAGGCAGCATGGTGATCCAGGCTGCGCACAAGGCGGATACGTACATTCCTCACTTCTGCTATCACAAGAAACTGTCGGTTGCGGCCAACTGCCGGATGTGTCTCGTCGAAGTCGAGAAGATGCCGAAGGCCGTGCCTGCCTGCGCGACGCCCGTGTCGGCCGGCATGATCGTGCGCACGCAGTCCGACAAGGCCGTGAAGGCGCAGCAGTCGGTGATGGAATTCCTCCTCATCAACCACCCGCTCGACTGCCCGATCTGCGATCAGGGCGGCGAATGCCAGCTGCAGGATCTGGCGGTCGGCTACGGCAAGTCGTCGTCGCGCTACTCGGAAGAAAAGCGCGTGGTGTTCCACAAGAACGTGGGCCCGCTGATCTCGATGGAAGAAATGTCGCGCTGCATTCACTGCACGCGCTGCGTCCGCTTCGGCCAGGAAATCGCCGGCGTGATGGAGCTCGGCATGCTGGGCCGCGGCGAGCATTCGGAAATCACGACGTTCGTCGGCAAGACGGTCGATTCCGAACTGTCGGGCAACATGATCGACCTGTGCCCGGTCGGCGCGCTGACCAGCAAGCCGTTCCGCTACAGCGCCCGTACGTGGGAACTGTCGCGGCGCAAGTCGGTGAGCCCGCACGATTCGGTCGGCGCGAACCTCGTCGTGCAGGTGAAGAACAACCGCGTGATGCGCGTGCTGCCGTTCGAGAACGAAGCGATCAACGAATGCTGGATCTCGGACAAGGATCGTTTCTCGTACGAAGGCCTGAACAGCGAAGAGCGCCTGACGAAGCCGATGCTCAAGCAGGGCGGCCAGTGGATCGAAACCGACTGGCAGACCGCGCTCGAATATGTCGCGAAGGGCCTGAAGGGCATCGCCGCGGATCACGGCGCGAACGCGCTGGCGATGCTCGCGAGCGCGCACAGCACGGCCGAGGAGCTGTTCCTCGTGAAGCAGCTCGCCAACGAACTGAAGACGCCGAACGTCGACTTCCGTCTGCGTCAGCAGGATTTCTCGGCACCGGTCCTGGGCGCACCGTGGCTCGGCATGCCGATCGCCGAACTGTCGAACGTGGATGCCGCGTTCGTCGTCGGTTCGTTCCTGCGCCGCGACCACCCGCTGTTCGCCGCTCGCCTGCGCCAGGCCGCGAAGAACGGTGCGACGCTGCACTTCCTGCACGCGACCGCCGATGACTCGCTGATTCCGACCGCGAAGCGCATCGTCGCCGCGCCGTCGGCATGGCTCGACGAACTGGCCGGCATCGCCGCGGCCGTCGCGCAACTGCGCGGCGTCGCGCTGCCCGACGCGCTCGCCGGCGTCGCCGCATCGCCCGCAGCGCAAGCTGTCGCGCAGTCGCTCGCGAACGGCCAGCGCCGCGCGGTGCTGCTCGGCAACGCGGCCGTCCGTCACCCGCAATTCGCGAAACTGCACGCCGTCGCACAGTGGATCGCCGACAACACCGGCGCCACGTTCGGCTTCCTGACGGAAGCGGCGAACACGGTCGGCGCGCACGTCGTCGGCGCCCTGCCGGGCGAAGGCGGCCTGAACGCGCGCGAAGCGTTCGCGCAGCCGCGCAAGGGCTACGTGCTGCTGAACGTCGAACCGGAATTCGACACCGCCGATCCGGCACAGGCGCTTGCCGCGCTGAACCAGGCCGAAATGGTCGTCGTGATGTCGCCGTTCAAGCATGGTCTCGACCATGCGGACGTGCTGCTGCCGATCGCGCCGTTTACGGAAACAGCCGGCACGTACGTGAACGCCGAAGGCTCGGTGCAGAGCTTCAACGGCGTCGTGCGTCCGCTCGGCGACACGCGTCCGGCGTGGAAGGTGCTGCGCGTGCTCGGCAGCCTGCTCGGCCTGCCGAACTTCGAATACGAAACGGCGGAAGAAGTGCGTCTCGCGGCGCTCGGCGACGCAGGCGTCGCGAACCGTCTGTCGAACCAGACGTCGGTCGCGCCGGCGCGCGCCGCGGCAGCCGCGGCGAACGGCGGCTTCGAACGTCTCGCCGACGTGCCGATCTATCATGCCGACGCACTCGTGCGCCGCGCGGGTGCGCTGCACCTGACGGCCGCCGCGAAGGCTGCGAATGTCGCAGCGCTGCCGGCCGGGCTGTTCGACAAGCTGGGCTTGAAGGAAGGCGACGCGGTGCGCGTGCGCCAGGGCGAGCGTGCGGTGCAGTTGCCGGCCGTGCGCGACGCGAATCTTGCGGAGACGGTCGTTCGCGTGTCGGCGGCGACGCCTGCCGGCGCAGCGCTCGGCAGCCTGTCCGGTGAACTGGTGGTGGAGAAGGCGTAAATGAGCTTGTTCGATACGATCAACGCGGGCGGAGCCCAGCTTCTCGGCGTCGCGTGGCCGACGGTGTGGGCCCTCGTGCGCATCCTCGTCGTCGCCGTCGTGATCCTGCTGTGCGTCGCGTACCTGATTCTGTGGGAACGCAAGCTGATCGGCTGGATGCACGTGCGTCTCGGCCCGAACCGCGTCGGCCCCGGCGGTCTGCTGCAGCCGATCGCCGACGTGCTGAAACTGCTGCTGAAGGAAGTCATTCAGCCGAGCGCGGCGAGCCGTTGGCTGTACCTGATCGCGCCGATCATGACCGTCGTGCCGGCGTTTGCCGTGTGGGCGGTGATTCCGTTCCAGGCCGAAGCGGTGCTCGCGAACGTGAATGCGGGCCTGCTGTATGCAATGGCGATTTCGTCGATCGGCGTGTATGCGGTGATTCTCGCCGGCTGGGCGTCGAACTCGAAGTACGCGTTCCTCGGCGCGATGCGTGCCGCGGCACAGATGGTCTCGTACGAAATCTCGATGGGCTTTGCGCTCGTGCTCGTGCTGATGACGGCCGGCAGCCTGAACCTGTCGGAAATCGTCGGCTCGCAGCAGCACGGCTTCTTCGCCGGCCACGGCGTGAACTTCCTGTCGTGGAACTGGCTGCCGCTGCTGCCGGCGTTCGTCGTCTACTTCGTGTCCGGCATCGCCGAAACGAACCGCCACCCGTTCGACGTGGTGGAAGGGGAGTCGGAGATCGTCGCGGGTCACATGATCGATTACTCGGGCATGGCGTTCGCGCTGTTCTTCCTCGCCGAGTACATCAACATGATCGTGATCTCGGCGCTGGCCGCGACGCTGTTCCTCGGCGGCTGGGACGCACCGTTTGAATTCCTGTCGTTCATTCCGGGCATCTTCTGGCTGGTGCTGAAGGTATTCGCGCTGCTGTCGGTGTTCATCTGGGTGCGCGCGACGTTCCCGCGCTACCGGTACGACCAGATCATGCGTCTGGGCTGGAAGGTATTCCTGCCCGTCACGGTGATCTGGGTGGTCGTGGTCGGCTTCTGGATGATGTCGCCGCTGAACATCTGGGTGAAGTAAAGATCGGACGAAATCATGACGGCAATCCAACACTTCTTTAAGACCTTCTTCCTGACGGAACTGCTGAAGGGGCTCGCGCTGACCGGTCGTTACACGTTCCGGCGCAAGTTCACCGTGCAGTTCCCGGAAGAGAAGACCCCGATTTCGCCGCGTTTCCGCGGGCTGCACGCGCTGCGCCGCTATGAAAACGGCGAAGAGCGCTGCATCGCGTGCAAGCTCTGCGAGGCCGTGTGCCCCGCGATGGCGATCACGATCGAATCGGAAACGCGCGCGGACAACACGCGCCGCACGACGCGCTACGACATCGACCTGACGAAGTGCATCTTTTGCGGTTTCTGCGAAGAGAGCTGCCCGGTCGATTCGATCGTCGAGACGCAGATTCTCGAGTACCACGGCGAAAAGCGCGGCGACCTGTATTTCACGAAGGAAATGCTGCTCGCGGTGGGCGATCGCTACGAGAAGGACATCGCCGCGGCGAAGGCCGCCGACGCGCCGTATCGTTGATTGTGTTTGCAGTGCCGGCCCGGCATCAACGGGCCGAGCCGCCGCGACGGGTGCGGCACGCGAGAGCGTCCCGCAAGCCGCGCCTGACTATGGCCTAACGATGAACCGGTAATCATGGAATTCACGACCGTACTGTTCTACATCTTCGCGCTGCTCCTGGTGGTATCAGGGCTGAAGGTGATCACTTCGCGCAACCCGGTGGCGTCTGCGCTTTTCCTTGTGCTGGCGTTCTTCAACGCTGCCGCGATCTGGATGCTGCTGGAGGCGGAGTTCCTCGCGATCCTGCTGGTGCTGGTGTACGTGGGCGCCGTGATGGTGCTGTTCCTGTTCGTCGTGATGATGCTGGACATCAACATCGATTACCTGCGCCGCGACTTCAAGCGCTTCGTGCCGATGGCGACCGTCGTCGGCGCGATCATCGTGGTCGAGACCGCGCTGATCCTGTGGCGCGGCTACGGCGACACGAACACGGTGCACGCAATGGCGACGGGCGCGATGGCCGACTGGTCGAACACGCGACTGATCGGCAAGGTGATCTACACCGACTACATCTTCGCGTTTGAAATCGCCGGCCTGGTGCTGCTGGTCGCGATCATTGCCGCGATCGGGCTGACCGAGCGCAAGGGCAAGGACAGCAAGCGCCAGCGCGTGTCGGATCAGGTCAAGGTGCGCCGCGGCGACCGCGTGCGCCTCGTGAAGATGGAAGCGGACAAGCCGCAGCCGGAAACGGCGCAGAGCGAAGCCGGTACGAGCACCAACGGCTAAGCGGAGGAAAGGAAAACCATGCTGACTCTTGCTCATTACCTCGTGCTCGGCGCGATCCTCTTTGCGATCGCGATCGTCGGGATCTTCCTGAACCGCCGCAACATCATCATCATCCTGATGGCGATCGAACTGATGCTGCTGGCGGTGAACACCAACTTCGTCGCGTTCTCGCACTATCTCGGCGACGTGCACGGCCAGATCTTCGTGTTCTTCGTGCTGACCGTCGCCGCAGCGGAAGCCGCGATCGGTCTCGCGATTCTGGTGACCCTGTTCCGTAAGCTCGACACGATCAATGTCGAGGATCTCGATCAGCTCAAAGGTTAATTTCAGGCAACGCTGTTATGTCAACGACACTCAATGAAAACCTGCTGCTGGCGATTCCGCTCGCTCCGCTGGCCGGCTCGCTGATTGCGGGGCTGTTCGGGAACGCAGTGGGGCGCAAGGGCGCACACCGGATCACGATCCTCGGCGTATTGATCGCGTTCCTCCTGTCGGCGAAAGTCTTCGTCGACGTGATGGGCGGCGCGAGCTTCAATGCGACCGTCTACGAATGGATGAACGTCGGCTCGCTGAAGCTCGAAGTCGGCTTCCTCGTCGATTCGCTGACCGCGATGATGATGGTCGTCGTGACCTTCGTCTCGCTGATGGTGCACGTGTACACGATCGGCTACATGTCGGAAGAAGACGGCTACCAGCGCTTCTTCTCGTACATCTCGCTGTTCACGTTCTCGATGCTGATGCTCGTGATGAGCAACAACTTCCTGCAGCTGTTCTTCGGCTGGGAAGCGGTGGGTCTGGTGTCGTACCTGCTGATCGGCTTCTACTTCACGCGTGAGAGCGCGATCTACGCGAACATGAAGGCGTTCCTCGTGAACCGCGTGGGCGACTTCGGCTTCCTGCTGGGCATCGGCCTGCTGCTGGCGTTCGCGGGTTCGATGAACTACGGCGAAGTGTTCGCGAAGCGTGCCGAGCTCGCAAGCCTGCACTTCCCGGGCACCGACTGGGGCTTGCTGACCGTCGCCTGTATCTGCCTGTTCATCGGCGCGATGGGTAAATCGGCGCAGTTCCCGCTGCACGTGTGGCTGCCCGACTCGATGGAAGGCCCGACCCCGATCTCCGCGCTGATTCACGCGGCAACGATGGTGACGGCCGGCATCTTCATGGTGTCGCGCATGTCGCCGCTGTTCGAGCTGTCGGATACCGCGCTGTCGTTCATCACGGTGATCGGTGCGATCACGGCGCTGTTCATGGGCTTCCTCGGGATCGTCCAGAACGACATCAAGCGTGTCGTCGCGTATTCGACGCTGTCGCAGCTCGGCTACATGACCGTCGCGCTCGGCGTGTCCGCTTACCCGGTCGCCGTGTTCCACCTGATGACGCACGCGTTCTTCAAGGCGCTGCTGTTCCTCGGCGCCGGTTCGGTGATCATCGGCATGCACCACGACCAGGACATGCGCAACATGGGCGGCCTGCGCAAGTACATGCCGATCACGTGGATCACATCGCTCGTCGGTTCGCTCGCGCTGATCGGCACGCCGTTCTTCTCGGGCTTCTACTCGAAGGACTCGATCATCGACGCGGTGAAGCTGTCGCACCTGCCGGGTTCGGGCTTCGCGTACTTCGCGGTCGTCGCGAGCGTGTTCGTCACGGCGCTGTACTCGTTCCGCATGTACTTCCTGGTGTTCCACGGCGAAGAGCGCTTCCGCAAGCCGAAGCATCCGGAATCGCCGATGGGCATGGCGGCCGCGCACGGTCACGACGATCACGGCCATGGCCACGGTCATGACGACCACGCGCACGAGCCGCACGAGACCCCGTGGGTCGTGTGGGTGCCGCTGGTCCTGCTGGCCATTCCGTCGGTGATCATCGGCGCGATCGCGATCGGCCCGATGCTGTTCGGCGACTTCTTCCAGCACGGCGTCGCATTCGACAAGGTGATCTTCATCGGCGAAAACCATCCGGCGCTGGCCGAGATGGCCGAAGAGTTCCACGGCTGGGTGGGCATGGGCCTGCACTCGGTGTCGGGCCTGCCGGTGTGGCTGGCGCTCGCCGGTGTCGTCGTCGCGTGGTTCCTGTACCTGAAGCGTCCGGAGCTGCCGGCGTCGATCCGCCGCGCGTTCGGTCCGATCTACACGCTGCTCGACAACAAGTACTACATGGACAAGATCAACGAAGTGGTGTTCGCCCGTGGTTCGGTGGCGATCGGCCGCGGCCTGTGGAAGGAAGGCGACGTCGTCGTGATCGACGGCCTCGTCAACGGCAGCGCCCGGTTCATCGGCTGGTTCGCCGGCGTGATCCGCTTCCTCCAATCCGGTTACATCTATCACTACGCGTTCGCCATGATCATCGGCATGCTGGGGCTCCTGACCCTGTTTGTAACGCTCGGCGGCAAATAAGGCGGGGGGACAACTAATGCACGCTTTTCCGATTCTCAGTACCGCGATCTGGTTGCCGATCGTTTTCGGCCTCCTCGTGCTCGCGGTGGGTAACGACAAAAATCCGGGGACGGCCCGCTGGGTCGCGCTGATCGGTTCGCTGCTCGGTCTCGCGGTCACGATCCCGCTGATCACGGGCTTCGACTCGAGCACGGCTGCGCTGCAGTTCGTCGAGAAGTCGACCTGGATCGAACGCTTCGACATTGCATATCACCTCGGCGTCGACGGCATCTCGATGTGGTTCGTCGTGCTGACCGCACTGATCACCGTGATCGTCGTGATCGCCGCATGGGAAGTGATCACCGAGAACGTCGCGCAGTACCTCGCGGCGTTCCTGATCCTGTCCGGGATCATGATCGGCGTGTTCTCGGCGGCCGACGGCCTGCTGTTCTACGTGTTCTTCGAGGCGACCCTGATTCCGATGTACATCATCATCGGCGTGTGGGGCGGCCCGAACCGCGTGTATGCGGCATTCAAGTTCTTCCTGTACACGCTGGCCGGCTCGCTGCTGATGCTGGTCGCGCTGATCTATCTGTACACGCAGACGCATTCGTTCGATCTGGCGACGTGGCAGAACGCGAAGATCGCAATGACGCCGCAGATCATGCTGTTCATCGCATTCTTCCTCGCATTCGCGGTGAAGGTGCCGATGTGGCCGGTGCACACCTGGCTGCCGGACGCGCACGTGGAAGCGCCGACGGGCGGCTCGGTCGTGCTGGCGGCGATCATGCTGAAGCTCGGCGCGTACGGTTTCCTGCGTTTCTCGCTGCCGATCACGCCTGACGCGAGCCACTTCCTGGCACCGGTCGTGATCACGCTGTCGCTGATCGCGGTGATCTACATCGGCCTCGTCGCGATGGTGCAGGCCGACATGAAGAAGCTGGTCGCGTATTCGTCGATCGCGCACATGGGCTTCGTCACGCTCGGCTTCTTCATCTTCAACCAGCTCGGCGTCGAAGGCGCGATCGTCCAGATGATCTCGCACGGCTTCGTGTCGGGCGCGATGTTCCTGTGCATCGGCGTGCTGTACGACCGCGTGCACTCGCGCCAGATCGCCGATTACGGCGGCGTCGTGAACGTGATGCCGAAGTTCGCGGCATTCGCGATGCTGTTCTCGATGGCCAACTGCGGCCTGCCGGGTACGTCGGGTTTCGTCGGCGAGTTCATGGTGATTCTCGCGGCCGTCCAGTACAACTTCTGGATCGCGTTCGGCGCGGCATTCACGCTGATCCTCGGCGCTGCCTACACGCTGTGGATGTACAAGCGCGTGTACTTCGGCGCGGTGGCGAACGATCACGTTGCCAAGCTGAAGGACATCGGCCGTCGCGAATTCACGATGCTGGCCGTGCTCGCCGCGTTCACGCTGCTGATGGGCCTGTATCCGAAGCCTTTCACCGACGTGATGCACGTTTCCGTGGAAAACCTCCTCTCCCACGTCGCGCAGTCGAAGCTGCCGCTGGCCCAGTAATCGCGAGCGGAGGAAATCAAGATCATGAACGCACCTATGAATGTCCTGTTGCCTGACGCGCTGGTGATGGTCGCCATCGTCGTCGCATGGCTGAACGACACCTTTACCGGTGCCGCCGGCCGCCGCCTGACCTATCTGATCGCGGTGGTTTCGTCGATCGTCGCCGGCGTGTGGTTCGCGGTTCAGGCGCTGGACCCGCAGCAGTATTACTTCTTCTCGCGGATGGTCGTCGTCGACTCGTTCGCGAGCATGATGAAGGCCGTCGTGTCGCTCGGCTTCGCGGTCTCGCTCGTCTATTCGCGCAAGTACCTCGAAGACCGCGACATGTTCCGCGGCGACGTGTTCCTGCTGGGCATGTTCTCGCTGCTCGGTCAGCTGGTGATGGTGTCGGGCAACAACTTCCTGACGCTGTATCTCGGCCTCGAACTGATGTCGCTGTCGCTGTATGCCGTCATCGCGCTGCGCCGCGATGCCGCACAGTCGAGCGAAGCCGCGATGAAGTACTACGTGCTGGGCGCGCTCGCGTCGGGCTTCGTGCTGTACGGCATCTCGATGCTCTACGGCGCGACCGGCTCGCTCGAGCTGGGCGAGGTGTACAAGGCGGTCGGCGGCAACACCGATGCGGCCGTCCTGATGTTCGGCGTGATCTTCATCGTCGCCGGTATCGCATTCAAGCTCGGCGCCGTGCCGTTCCACATGTGGGTGCCGGACGTCTACCAGGGCGCACCGACCGCGATGACGCTGTTCGTCGGCGGCGGCCCGAAGGTTGCCGCGTTCGCGTGGGGCTTGCGCTTCCTGGTGATGGGCCTGCTGCCGCTCGCACAGAACTGGCAGACCGCGCTCGTGATCCTCGCCGCGCTGTCGCTGATCGTCGGTAACATTACCGGTATCGTCCAGCGCAACATCAAGCGGATGCTCGCATACTCGGCGATCTCGAACATGGGCTTCGTCCTGCTTGGCCTGCTCGCCGGCATCGTGAAGGGCGACGCGACCGCACCGGCGAACGCGTACAGCTCGGCGATGTTCTACGCGATCGTCTACCTGATCACGACGCTCGGCTCGTTCGGCGTGGTGATGCTGCTCGCACGCCGCGATTTCGAAGCCGAAACGATCGACGACTTCAAGGGCCTCAACAAGCGCAGCCCGGTGTTCGCGTTCGTGATGATGGTCATGATGTTCTCGCTGGCCGGTATTCCGCCGACCGTCGGCTTCTACGCGAAGCTTGCGGTGCTCGAGGCGACCGTCAACGCAGGGCTCACGTGGCTGGCCGTGCTGGCCGTGATCACGTCGCTGTTCGGCGCGTTCTACTACCTGCGCATCGTCAAGCTCATGTACTTCGATGCACCGCAGGATGCGACCCCGGTCACCGGCGATTTCTGCAAGCGCACGATCCTCGTGCTGAACGGTATCGCAGTTGTCGTGCTCGGCCTGATCCCGAGCCCGCTGCTGACGGCCTGCCTGCAGGCAATTCGTCACACGCTGCCGCTGTAATGTCGGCAGCCGGCTGGTTTATCGTGCTGTTGGCGCTTGCGGGCGCCAACGTGCCGTTCCTGAACCAACGCCTCTTCGCCGTCGTGCCGATCGGTGCGACGAAGAAGAATGCGTGGGTTCGGATCGGCGAGCTGATCGTGCTGTATTTCGTCGTCGGCGCACTCGGCTTCTGGCTCGAATCGCGCGCCGGCAACCGCTTCGAACAAGGCTGGCAGTTCTACGCGATCACGTTCAGTCTCTTCGTCGTGTTCGCGTTTCCCGGCTTCACGTTCCAGTATCTCGTCAAACGACGCTGACGGCTCCGGCCGTCGCGTGCTCATTCCTCCGGAGCTGCCGATGGCCGAACTACCCAATCACGACGCCGCACTGACCGAAACCTGCCTCGAGAGCGAGGCGATTTTCGACGGCGCGTTCCTCAAGCTGAAGCGCGATACCGTCCGCTTGCCCGATGGCAAGCAGGCCACGCGCGAATACGTCCAGCACCCCGGCGCGGTGATGGTGATCCCGCTGTTCGACGACGGCCGCGTGCTGATGGAAAGCCAGTATCGCTATCCGATCGGCAAGGTCATGGCCGAATTCCCGGCCGGCAAGCTCGATCCGAACGAGGGCGCGCTTGCTTGCGCGGTGCGCGAATTGCGCGAGGAAACCGGCTATACGGCGCGCGAATACGTGTTCCTGGCGCGGATTCACCCGATCATTTCCTATTCGACCGAATTCATCGACCTGTATCTCGCGCGTGGGCTGACCGCCGGCGAGCGCAAGCTCGACGAAGGCGAGTTCCTCGAAACCTTCACGGCGACGCTGCCCGACCTGCAGGAGTGGGTGCGCACGGGCCAGATCACCGACGTGAAGACGATCATCGGCGCGATGTGGCTCGACAAGGTTTTGTCCGGCACCTGGCCGCTCGGCCCGGTCGAGAAGCCCTGACGGCGCGTCAGCGGCGGGTGGAGCGCCGCGTTACAATCCTGTGACGCGGCCGCTGTCCGGCCGCGCGATCCTGGTTTAGCACGATCGTTCACAAAAGCGCGTTTTGCGCTACACTCGCCACACGCCCTGATTCAGCATGAAGGTCCTCGATTTACAGTGCCCGCACGGTCATCGGTTCGAAGGCTGGTTCGCTTCCGCCGATGAGTTCGAAGCGCAGTTGTCCCGCAATCTGGTCGAATGTCCGGTGTGCGGGACGACCGAGATCACCCGGATGCCGTCGGCGCCGCGCCTGAACCTGTCGGGTGCGACGCAGGCGCAGCCGGCCGATCCGCGTGCGTTGCAGGCGCAGGTGATGCGCGCACTGCGCGAGGTGCTGGAGAAGACCGAGAACGTGGGCGAGCGCTTCGCCGAGGAAGCGCGGCGCATCCATTACAACGAGGCGCCGGCGCGGAGCATTCGTGGCGTCACGACGCCGGAGGATGCGCAATCCTTGGTCGAAGAAGGCATCGACGTGATGCCGCTGCCGATTCCTGCCGCGCTGAAAGAACCGCTGCAATGACGTACGCAGTGTGTCCTGGGCCGGGGACGGCCGCGGCCAGGAGACACTGCGCATGGATCTGGATTATTCCCCCGCCGACGACGCATTCCGCGCCGACGTCCGCGCCTGGCTCGAGGCCAATCTGCCTCACGCACTGCGCGCCAAGGTACTCGATCACAAACGACTCGACCGCGAGGATTTCGCGAGCTGGCACCGGATTCTCGGCCAGCGTGGCTGGTCCGCACCCGCGTGGCCGCCCGAATATGGCGGTCCGGGCTGGAACGCGACGCAGCGTCACATCTGGGATGAGGAGTGCGCACGCATCGGCGCGCCGACCGTGCTGCCGTTCGGCGTATCGATGGTCGCGCCGGTGCTGATGAAATACGGCAGCGAAGCGCAGAAGCGCCACTATCTGCCGCGCATTCTCGACGGCACCGACTGGTGGTGCCAGGGCTATTCGGAGCCGGGCTCCGGGTCGGATCTCGCATCGCTTCGCACCCGCGCCGAACGTCACGGCGACCACTACGTCGTCAACGGCCAGAAGACATGGACCACGCTCGGCCAGTACGCGGACATGATGTTTTGTCTCGTACGCACCGATCCCGCGGCGAAGAAGCAGGAGGGCATCTCGTTCCTGCTGATCGACATGAAGACGCCCGGCATCACGGTGCGCCCGATCATCACGCTCGACGAGGATCACGAAGTCAACGAAGTGTTCTTCGAGGACGTCAAGGTGCCCGTCGAGAATCTCGTCGGCGATGAAAACCGCGGCTGGACTTACGCGAAATATCTGTTGGGCCACGAGCGCACCGGCATCGCGCGCGTCGGCGCGTCGAAGCGCGAGCTCGCATTCCTGAAGCGCGTGGCGTCGAACCAGCGCAAGAACGGCAAGCCACTGCTCGCCGATCCCGTGTTCGCCGCGAAGGTCGCGGCGCTCGAAGTCGAGCTGATGGCGCTCGAGGTGACGGTGCTGCGTGTCGTGAGCCGCGAGACGAGCGGCAAGGGGCCGGGCCCGGAGGCATCGATGCTGAAGATCAAGGGCACCGAGGTGCAGCAGGCGCTCACCGAGCTGATGTTCGAGGCGATCGGGCCGCTCGCAGCGCCGTTCGACGTGCCTTTCCTCGAGGGCGAGCGCGAACACAGCTGCGCGGGCGACGACGATGCCGCGCCGCTCGCCGCCTACTATTTCAACTACCGGAAGACGTCGATCTACGGCGGTTCGAACGAGATTCAGAAGAACATCATCGCGCAGATGATCCTGGGGCTGTGATCAGGGAACGGAGACAACCATGGATTTCAGCTTTACCGACGAGCAGCAACAGTTTGCCGACGCGCTGCGCCGTTATCTCGGCGAGCAATACGGTTTCGACGCGCGCCAGGCCATCGTGCGAAGCGATGCCGGCGTGTCGGACACGCAATGGAGCGCATTCGCGGAGCTGGGCCTGACCGCGCTGCCGGTGCCCGATGCACAGGGCGGTTTCGGTGGCGGCCCGGTCGACATGCTGGTCGCGATGCAGGAGCTCGGCCGCTCGCTCGTGGTCGAGCCATACTGGGCGACGGCGGTCGGCATCGAGGCACTGCGTGTCGCCGGTTCGGGCACGGGCGACGATGCCGCGTTGCTGGAAGCGGTCGCCCAAGGGCAGAAGCGCCTGGCCGTGGCATTCCACGAACCGCGGGCACGCTACGACCTGTACGAACTCGACACGCACGCGCGCAATCAGGGCGGCACGTATCGGCTGACCGGGACCAAATCGGTCGTTCAGCACGGCGCCCAGGCGCATGCGTGGATCATGCCCGCGCGTGTCGATGGCGGCGGCATCGGCCTGTTCGTCGTCGAGCGCGATGCGCCGGGAGCGAAGGTCGTCGACTACCGGACGATCGACGGCCAGCGCGCCGCGACGATCGAGCTGCACGACACGCCCGCACGCCAGTTGACGGGCGGCGCACGCGATGCGGCCGCACTCGAGCAGATCGCCGATTACGCGACCTTCCTGCTCTGCGCGGAAGCCGTCGGCGCGCTCGACGAGCTGAATCGCGCGACGGTCGAATACACGAAGACGCGCGAACAGTTCGGTGTGCCAATTGCACGTTTCCAGGCGCTGCAGCACCGGATGGTCGACATGCTGATTCACGCGGAGCAGGCGCGCTCGCTGACTTACCTGGCTGCGGTGCGTTACGCGAGCGGCGACGCCGATGCGCGCCGCAAGGCAGTGTCGGCCGCGAAGGCGCGGGTCGGCGCGGCAGCGCGCTTCGTCGGCCAGCAGGCGGTGCAACTGCACGGCGGCATGGGCGTGACCAACGAGGTCGCCGCCGCACACCTGTTCAAGCGGCTGTCGATCATCGAGACGACACTCGGCGACACCGATCATCATCTTGCGCGCATCGCGGCACTGCCGGAATTCGCGCTGACCGACGCAGCATGACGGCGGCGCGTGCGCGCGCCATGGGAGACAGACAGTGGGTATCAGTTACGAAGATCTGGAAGTCGGCAGTACGACCGAAATCGGCCGCTATACGTTCGAATCGGACGACATCAAGGCGTTCGCGCAACGCTACGATCCGCAACCGTTCCACCTCGACGAAGCGGCCGGCAAGGCATCGCCGTTCGGTGGCCTGGTGGCAAGCGGCTGGCATACGTGTTCGGTATTCATGAGCCTGCTCGTCAAGAAGCTGGGACCGGATTCGACCAGCATGGGTTCGCCCGGAATCGACTCGATCCGCTGGCTCAAGCCCGTGCGCGCGGGCGACACGATCACGATGTACCAGAAGATCCACGACAAGCGCGTATCGGAGAGCAAGCCCGATCGCGGCATCGTGTCGACCGAGTGGATCGGCGTCAACGGCGCCGGCGACACGGTGATCACCGTGCATACCAAGGTGATCTTCGGCCTGCGTCATCCGCAAGGAGCGGGCGCATGACGGACGTGACACTGCCGCTGATCGCGTCGGCGCAGGCGCTGCACGAGCGTGTTGGCGCGGAGCCGCTGGCGAGCGGCTGGGTCGAGATCGACCAGCGCCGCGTCGATGGTTTTGCCGACGCCACCGGCGATCATCAGTGGATTCACGTCGATCCCGAACGGGCGCGGCGCGAGTCGCCGTTCGGCGGCCCGATCGCGCACGGATTCCTGACGCTGTCGCTGATTCCCGCGCTGATGACCGACGCGATGCGCTTCGAGCAGAAGATGGGCGTGAACTACGGACTGAACCGCGTGCGGTTCCTGAAGCCGGTGCCGGTCGGTGCGCGCGTGCGTGCGCTGTTCGCGGTGAAGGAGGCGGCAGAGGCCGCGCGGAGCGGCGTGCAGGTGACGTGGTCGGTGTCGATTCAGGTCGAGCGTCCGGACGTGCCGTTGCTCGTTTGCGCGGCGGAATTCATTACGCTGCATTACTTCTGACGATGCGCGCGGCGGCATCGACGGATGCCGCCGCGTCGCACGCTGCGTGCTTCGTCAGTGCTTCGCGTATTGCGTCGCGCCGAACAGCATCTCGCGGGCCTTGTCGTCCTGCAGCGGTTTGCGCAGCGACGCGAGTACCTCGACGCCGCGCTGCACGGCTGCACGCGCGGCAATCGTTTCGTGCCAGCGCTTCACGTTCGGCAGCTCGTCGAGCACGATGCCCTGGTTCTGCCACGAGCGCGTCCACGGGAACGTCGCGATGTCCGCGATCGTGTACGTGTCGCCGGCGAGATATTCGGATTCGCCGAGGCGCTTTTCCATCACGTTGTACAGGCGCTTCGCTTCGTTCGTGTAGCGATTGACCGCATAGTCGATCTTCTCCGGCGCATACAGCCGGAAGTGATGCGCCTGCCCGAGCATCGGGCCGACGCCGCCCATCTGGAACATCAGCCATTCGAGTGTCGCATAGCGCTCGGCCGGCTCGGTCGGCAGGAATTGACCGGTCTTTTCCGCCAGATACACGAGGATCGCGCCCGATTCGAACAGCGAGATCGGCTTGCCGCCGGGGCCGTCCGCGTCGACGATCGCGGGGATCTTGTTGTTCGGGCTGATTTTCAGGAATTCGGGCTTGAACTGGTCGCCCGCACCGATATCGACCGGATGCGCACGATACGCGAGGCCCGTTTCCTCGAGCATGATGTGTACCTTGTGGCCGTTCGGGGTCGCCCAGCTGTAGACGTCGATCATCGTCAACTCCTTTGTTGCATGCGCGAAAACGGCGCCGGCGGGGCGCCGCGACAGGCGGTCATTAGAGCATGGATCGATGCGGGCTGCAGGCGACGGAAACGGGCAGCGTGCGCGTGCGCGTCGTCGCAACGGCGCAAGCGCCGCTGCGGCGTGCAGCTCAGCGCTTGTAGCGCGGCTGGCGTTTCTCGAGGAATGCGGTAATGCCTTCCAATGCATCCGCATGATGCAGCGACGCGACGAAGTGATCGCGCTCGGTGCCCAGATGTGCATCGAGCGGCTGTGCGGTCGCATCGTCGAGCAGCGACTTGATGCGCGTGAGCGCATTCGGCGAGATGCCGGCAAGCGAGTCGGCCCACGCGAGCGCGTCGGATAGCGCGGCACCGGGCGCGGCGAGCCGATTGACGACACCGAGCGCATGCAGGCGCTCGGTCGCGACGGGCTTGCCCTCGAACAGGATTTCGGCGGCAAGCGCCCGCGGCAGTGCGCGCGCGAGGAACCACGAGCCGCCGCCGTCGGGCGTGAGGCCGACGCGTGCATACGACATGACGAACTTCGCGTCGTGCGCGGCAACGATCAGGTCGCATGCGAGCGCGAGCGAAAAGCCCGCGCCGGCCGCCGCACCTTCGACGGCCGCGATCACGGGCTTGGTCGTTTCGCGGATCGCCGTGATCCATGCGGCGAGCTGATCGATGCTGTCGGCCTGGTAGGACGGGTCCTTCGAGCGGTTCTCGAGCAGCCGGTTCAGGTTGCCACCCGCGCAAAAGAAACGATCGGCGCCCGTAAGCACGACCGCGCGAATGGCGGGATCGCGCTCGGCGGTGGCGAGCGCTTCGACGCCGGCCGCATACATGTCGGGATGCAGCGCGTTGCGCGCGCCGGGATTGGACAGCGTGAGGACGAGCGTCGATTCGCTCTCGAGCGGACGCGAGGCCAGCAGTTCAGCACTCATGCGAGTGTGTCTCCATCGGATGGCGAGGCTGCGGCACCGCGCGCTACGCGGGCGCACGCGCATACCCGTGAGGATGCTGCCGCAGCGGATGCATTGTTGTCGTGACGGACGCGAAACTGCTTTAGACTAGCACGAACGTGCTTTTCAGCGCGACGCATCCCGATGCGGCCGGCGTCGGCTCGGCCGTGCTTCAGCAACGAAGGAGACTCCGATGCTACAGCTGTGCGGTATTCCGTTGTCCAACTATTACAACAAGGTGAAGTTCGTTCTGCTCGAACACGGCATCCCGTTCGAGGAGTCGGCATGCAGCCTGCCGATCTGCGATCCCGCACTGCTCGCCGATTCGCCGCTCGGCAAGATTCCGTTCCTGAAGACGGAAGAGGGTGCGCTGTTCGAATCCCAGGTGATCGTCGAGTATCTCGCCGCACGTTATCCCGACAAGGCGATTTTCCCTGCCGGACCGTTCGCAGCAGCGAAGGTGCGCGAACTCGTCGAGACGCTCGAGCTGTATCTCGAATGGACCGCGCGCGAGGTCTATACGGAGGCGTTTTTCGGCGGCAAGGTCAGCGACGGCATGAAGGCGCATGTCGAAAAGCGCCTGCCGCGCGCGATCGACGCGTTCAAGCAGATGACGCGGTTCTCGCCCTACGTGCTCGGCGACACGTTCAGTCTTGCGGACATTGCCGCGGCGATCCATCTGCCGGTGATCGGAATGGCGACGAAGGCCGTCTTCGGCCGCGATTTCCTGCTCGATGCCGGCATCGACTGGAAGGCGCACGCGAAGCTGGTCGGCGAGCGGCCGGCCGCGCAGCGCGTGGCGGCCGATCGCAAGGCCTATGTCGAGGCGACGAGCGCCGCACGTTCGTAAGCACGGGCGCGGGCGCGGTGCCGCACCGCGCCCGCCCATCCACGAATTACAGGCGTGCGAGCCGTTCGAGCGCGGATGCGAGCGTGCTTTCCTGTTTCGCGAAGCAGAAGCGCACGACGCCCGATTCGTGCGGCTCGTGATAGAACGCCGACACCGGAATTGCCGCCACGCCGATCTCCGACGTGAGCCACTTCGAGAATTCCGCTTCGGGCAGATCGCTGATCGCCGAATAGTCGACGCACTGGAAGTACGTGCCGGGGCACGGCAGCAGCTTGAAGCGCGTGCGCTCGAGGCCGGCGCGGAAGAAGTCGCGCTTCTTCTGGTAAAAGTCGGGCAGCGTGAGGTACGGTGCCGGATCGCGCAGGTAGTCGGCGAGCCCGATCTGCATCGGCGTGTTCACCGTGAACACGTTGAACTGATGGACCTTGCGAAACTCCGCGGTCAGTGCGGCAGGCGCCGCGACATAGCCGACCTTCCAGCCCGTCACATGGTAGGTCTTCCCGAAGCTCGACACGATGAAGCTGCGCGCGGCCAGTTCCGGGTAGCGCGCGACGCTTTCATGCCGCGCGCCGTCGTAGACCATGTGTTCGTACACTTCATCCGACAGGATCAGCACGTTGGTGCCGCGCACGATCTCCTCGAGCTTGCGCATGTCGGCCTCGCGCCACACGGTGCCGGTCGGGTTGTGCGGCGTGTTGATCATGATCAACCGCGTTTTCGGCGTGATCGCCGCGGCCAGGCGATCGAACGGAATCGTGTAGTCGGGCGCGTCCAGCGTAACGAACACGGGCTTGCCGCCCGCGAGCTCGATCGACGGCAGATAGCTGTCGTAGGTCGGCTCGATGACGATGACTTCGTCGCCCGGATGGACCGCGCACAGGATCGCCGTCAGCAGCGCCTGCGTCGCGCCGGCCGTGACCGTGATCTCGGTGGCCGGGTCGTAGCGTCGGCCGTAGACCTGCGCGATCTTGTCGGCGATCGCGTCGCGCAACGGCGCGACGCCGGCCATCGGCGGATACTGGTTGTGACCGTTGCGCATCGCGGCCGCGACCGCGTCGACGATGCGCGGGTCGCAGTCGAAATCCGGGAAGCCTTGGCCGAGGTTCACGGCGCCTTTCTCGGCGGCGAGCGCGCTCATGACCGTGAAGATCGTCGTGCCGACGTTCGGCAGGCGCGAGGGGAAAACGGGAGTCGTAGGCATGTCGGAAGGAGCGTTCATCGATACGGTCGCAAGCGGTGGCGCCGGGCTCGTCAGGCCGGCGTGGTAGTGGTGGCGGTGACGGCCAACGCGGCATCGAGCGCGCAGGCTTCGGTAAATGGCGCGGGCTGCGCGATCCGGAAGCCGAAGTCGCGCGCGGTGCGCTTTGCGAGCTTGAGCAGCGCGCGATCTTTCGACACGAGCCAGTCGGCCTGCGCGGCGCGCGCGAGCTCGAGAAACTTCTGGTCGTCGCGGTCCTTGCACTTCGGCAGGGGTGGCGCGCCGGCATCCACGGGCGGCGGCTCGACGAGGCTCGTCAGGCGTGCGACGGTCGCGAGCGCTTCGGCCTTGTCGATCGCGCGCGCCTGAAACTGCGGATAATCGAGCACGAGTTCGAGTTCGTTCAGGCAGCGGCCGTCGATGACGGCGGCCAGCGTGCCGCGTTCGAGCGCGGCCCGGATCGGGCGCGTGGCGGGGTCGTCGAATACGAGTATGTCGATCCAGACGTTCGAGTCGAGCACGACGCGATGTGCGGCATGCGGGGCGAGGGAGCGGGTCATTCGTTACAATCGGTGGTTTTCGTCTGACCGCAAGGCACGGCGTGCCAGCGAGCCTCTATGATAATCGTTCTCTCCCCAGCCAAATCCCTCGACTACGATACGCCCGCCCACGTTCCGTCTTACACGAAGCCTGCATTCATCGACGAAGCGTCGGAACTGATCGACGGCCTGCGCAAGTTGTCGCCGCAGGACATCTCGACGCTGATGGACATCTCCGACCCGCTCGCCCGGCTGAACTTCCAGCGCTATGCGGATTGGTCGCCCGTCTTCACGACGGCCAACGCGAAGCAGGCGGTGCTCGCGTTCAACGGCGACGTGTACGAAGGGTTCGATGCCAAATCGCTGTCGGCCGCCGATCTCGACTATGCGCAGCAGCACGTGCGCGTGCTCTCTGGCCTCTACGGGCTGCTGCGTCCGCTCGATCTGCTGCAGCCGTACCGGCTCGAGATGGGGACCCGTTTCGCGAACGCGCGCGGCAAGGATCTGTATGCGTTCTGGGGCGACCGGATCACGCGGGCGCTGAACGAGCAGCTCGAGACGCGCAGCGGCGCGGCGCGCGTGCTGATCAACTGCGCGTCGACCGAGTACTTCAAGTCGGTCAAGCCGAAAGTGCTGGCCGCGCCGATCGTCACGCCGGTGTTCGAGGACTGGAAGGGCGGCCGCTACAAGATCATCAGCTTCCATGCGAAGCGTGCCCGTGGGCTGATGGCGCGCTACATTGTCGAGAACCGCATCGCTGAACCGGCGGCGCTGAAGGATTTCGCGGTGGAAGGCTACAAGTTCGATGCCGCTGCGTCGAACGATTCGACTTACGTATATCGCCGGCGAATCGGCGAGTGACCAAGCCGGCCGTTCACGAGACGGCCGGCGCATGCATGAGGCCGGACACGCGGCACACCGCCGGTTCCGGTCGACAGTGGAGAGATAGATGACCCTTTCGATCACCAGCAATTTCGACGCGGGCGCCATCGATGTCGTGTCGTGCGACAGCCCCGATGCGATCCGGCTGCGCGTACGCGGCGACAACCGTTCGGAATTCGCCCAATGGTTCTACTTCCGGCTGACCGGCGCACGCGGTGAGCGGTGCGTGATGTCGTTCGAGAATGCGGCCGAATGTGCGTATCCGTCGGGATGGCGCAACTACAGCGCGGTCGCGAGCTACGATCGCGTCGACTGGTTCCGCGTGCCGACGACGTTCGACGGTAAGACGATGACCATCGACCATACGCCCGAGTTCGACAGCATCTACTACGCGTATTTCGAGCCATATTCCGAAGAGCGCCATGCCGCGTTCCTCGGCGCGGTCCAGCAATTGCCGCAGGCGAGCGTCGTAGAGCTCGGCCGTACCGTCGAAGGCCGGCCGATGTCGCTGCTGACGCTCGGTACGCCGGAGGTCGACGGCGCACCGAAGAAGAAGGTATGGGTCATCGCGCGCCAGCACCCGGGCGAGACGATGGCCGAGTGGTTCGTCGAGGGGCTCGTCAAGCGACTGGCCGGTTGGGGCGACTGGGCAGGCGATCCGGTGGCGCGCAAGTTGTACGACCGCGCGACGTTCTACATCGTCCCGAACATGAATCCGGACGGCAGCGTGCACGGCAACCTGCGCACCAACGCGGCGGGCGCGAACCTGAACCGCGAGTGGATGGCGCCCGATGCCGAGCGCAGCCCCGAAGTGCTGGCCGTGCGCGATGCGATCCATGCGATCGGCTGCGACATGTTCTTCGACATTCACGGTGACGAGGATCTGCCGTACGTGTTCGTCGCGGGTTCGGAAATGCTGCCGAGCTTCACGGAGCAGCAGGGCAAGGAGCAGGCCGCATTCATCGATGCGTTCAAGGTCGCGAGCCCGGATTTCCAGACCGAGCATGGTTATGCGGCGAGCAAGTACAAGGAAGACGCGCTCAAGCTCGCGTCGAAGTACATCGGCCATCGGTTCGGTTGCTTGTCGCTGACGCTCGAGATGCCGTTCAAGGACAATGCGAACCTTCCGGACGAGCGGGTCGGCTGGAACGGCGAGCGCAGCGCCGCGCTCGGCGCGGCGATGCTGGCGGCAATCCTGGTGCACGTCGAGACGTTCGCGTAAGCGTTCCGACGTCGATATGAAAAAGCCGGCGCATCGTGCGATGCGCCGGCTTTTTTGCTTTCGTCGTTGCTGCTCCGCGGATCAGGACTTCTTCGCGGTTTTCTTCTTCACGGCTTTCTTCTGGCCGCTTGATTTCTGCGTTGCGACGGCTTTCTTGCCGGTGCGGCCGGATGCCTTGGCCTTGCCCTTGCCGCGGTGCGACTTGCCCTTGAACTTCTTCGTCGACGACGACGGACGCTCGACACGCGGCTTCAGTGGCGGCACCGGATCGTTCCAGCTGAACGCAAGCATTTGCTGCCCGACATAGCCGCATCGGAACTTCAGCGGTGTCGGGTCGCTGCCGTCGCTGTGGACGCCGAGGCCGTCAACGGTGACGATGTTGTCGACCTTCACGCGCTGCTTGCCCTGATCGAACGAATCGTTCCATGGCGTGATCGTCGCGTTGCCGCTTTCGAACGCGTTCGGCGCGAAGTCGACGCGATCGAAGGCCGTCGACGTGCTGGCGATGAAGCTGCCGTGCGCCGCACAATCGGCGACGATCGGATCCGCATGCATCTCGTTGACGAATTTGTTGATCAGTTCGGAGCGCTGGTCGAGGAGGTCGGCGAATACCGGTGCCGGAAGCGCAAGCGACAGGCCCGCGACACAGGCTGCCAGCTTGCCGAACGCCCGGAAAATCCGAAGCGAGGCAGGTGAGCTGTCCATCTGGTTATTGGTGAGGAGCGAATGAGACATCGGGCACGTATAGATGCCCGATGAAGAACAGGAGTTCAATCTTAGCGTAAAAAAGTTGCGTGGCAGTAGATGTCGCACTCTCCCGCACTGCGCAAGCGGATCGTCACATGCGTCGCTTGCACCGGGGCCGGCATGTTCAGGCGCGCGGGCCTCCGAGGCGATAGCGCCGAACGTCGAACGTCGTGACCCACGCCGGACGATAGATGGCGATGAGCGCGGTGGCCATGCCCGTGAACCACGCTTCGCCGAGCGCGAGCAGCGCAGTGTTGAGCAGATAGCCTGCGGGAATGACGACGGGCACGCCGTCCGCGAGAGCAAGCTGGACACCGGCCGCGGCTGCGGCGACTGCGATGATCGCGATGGCCGGTGACAGGAATCCCTGGCCGGTGATGAACGACGCGAGATTGTGCGGGAGCCACGCGATCGCGGCGCGTTGCAGTAACGCAGATACGGCGACCGGGAGCGCGCCGTAGATGAGGTAGGTGACGCCGATGCCCTGCCACGGCGCATCGAAGACGACCGCGGCGACGGCCGTGACGGCACCCATCGCGATCAGCGCAAGCGTCCAGTCGAACAGCGTGACGAGCAGTGTCGCGCCGAGCAGGTGCATGACGATGCCGTCGTCGAGCCACGCATTCGAGGCCCAGAGCACCGTGATCGCTGTGACGAGCGCGAGCCAAACGTGCTGGAGCGTTGCATCCTGGAGGCGGACGAAGGGCCGATTCCAGAGCGCGAGCGCGAGCAGCGCCACGGCGGCGATCCAGCCACCGACGCCAACCCAGAGCGGAAGCGGTGTGAAAAGAAAACCCATGCGTTCATATTACTCGTTGAGCATCAAACGTGGGAATTCGCACATGTCGGCCGTCGCAATATCGACACTGTCCGATCAGCGCTCGCGCCGAAATCGCGCTGGCGGTTCGGCCGCGAGCGGCAGATCCCGCGTGCCGGTGTTCGCGGCGGGCAGCGGATATGGGCGGTCGTTCCGTTGTGTACGCAGCGGAACCGGGCCGCGTTCGCCGATGACCGGTTTGCTCGCATGGTCTCGGTTCGCCAGCAACACTTCGAGATGCGGCGACAGCCACCCGTTGTAGATCGCGACGGCGGCGGCGCGGTTCGCCGCGCCTAGTTGCTGAAAGATGCTGGCGAGGTGGATCTTCACGGTGCCTTCGCTGATGCCGAGCGTGCGAGCGATCATCTTGTTGGTGCTGCCCATATGGACGAAGCGCATGATCTGCGCCTGCCTCGGTGACAGGAGGCTACTTGGCGGGCGGCGCGGCAGCGATCCGGCGAGCGTCTGGAAATGGGCGTCCTGGCGAACCGCGGCAGCGGAGGGCAGCAGGCTCAGTGCGATGGGCGGGATGTAATGGCCGCCCAGCAGAACCATTTCGAGCGCCCGCACGATCAGGTGCGGCCGCGTGGAGTGCGGAATCACACCCGCGACGCCATAGTTGTAGAAGCGCTGGATGGCTTCCGGCGTGGATTCGTCTATCAGTAACGCGGCCGGCGTCGGCGAGCAGGCGCTGCAGAGCGCCTGGAGTTCGCAGTGACGGTGTACGTCCAGCCAGTTGATGGCAACGAGGTCGAAGCGCTGGGTGCGCAGCAGCCGGCGCGCCTGGAAACCATCGGGCGCATCGTTGATGCTGGCGTGACGGTCGATCTGCCGTAGCAGAGCCTTCAGTCCGTCACGCCGTTCGGCGTCTGAGTTCAGCACCAGGAACCGCATATTCAACCTCCGTAAGGTGAGTCATTGAGCTGCCGTTGGCATGTGTTTGATCCGATAATGACAAAAACCTTACACGAAGTCTGCTTGGCTGAACGGCTTAGGAGAAGTCTGAAATTTCGTTTGACCGAGATGCGGACGAGAAAAAAGCCGCTCCGGCAGGAACCGGGAGCGGCTTCGTCGGGCAGGCTCTGGGGGCCTGCCGCGTGTCCATCAGTGGAAGTGCGGCTGGGCCGGCGATGCATCTTCCGGCATTTCCGCGTGGACGATCTCGCCGAGCGGATCGGCATAGAGCGGCACGCCGCAGTCGTCGCAGTATTCCGGCTCGAAGCGGCCTGCGTGCCTGCGGACGTCGGTTACGCCGCATTCCTTCAGCAGACTCACGATCTCCTCGAGCGGCCCCTCGATCGGTGCTTCGCCTTCGAGCGTCGCGCTATCGATCGACACGTCGCCGTTTTCACGACCGTAGAGCGGCCACACGACGCCATAAATCACATCGTTGCTGGCGCGTCGCGTGAACCCGACGCGATACTCGTCGATCCGTCGCTCGCCGAAGCCCGCGACCACGGCGCGCAGCTCTTGCGGTGCTGCACCAAGTGTGTCGAAAAGGTAACGAATGGCCGTTCGGACCGTGTGCGGACGGATGCGTTCGTCCGCATCGCGGCAGGCCGAATAGTACGCGTCCGGAAGCAGGCATTCGAATTCGCAACCAGGGAGCGCAACCGACAGGTTCGGCCCGCCTTGGGCGGCCCATTGCTCGAGACACTGGCCGCGTTCGATCCGGTTGCCGTGCTCCTCTTCCTGCCAGCGGAACAGTGGTGCGCCGGCAGGAGCGGCGACGACGGCGAGCAGGAAGCGTGGGTCGGCCAGGATCGGCGAGGTTTCGGGCAAATCGCCGAAGCCGAGCTTGGCGGCGTGCTGGCCGAGTGCGGCGTGCGCGAGCTGCTGGGCGAGCCGGTAGGTCTCGACGTGGTGGCGCGGCAGTTGGTCGATGCTGTACAGGAACGGGGCCAGCCCGACCAGCGTACCGGTCGCGAGTACGTGTGCCTGCAGGTGCGTGCGCAATGCGTCGGCGACGTCGGCTTTCAGCGGGCCTGACGGAATCATGTAGCGCGTCCACGCAAGCACGGGCACGGCGACGAGCAGCGCGTCATACGGCTGGCCGTCGTGCTCGATCACCATCGACTCACTATGCGTCTCCGCCATGTCGGCGAGCGCGCCGTAGGCGTCGGGGTGGTTCTGCTGCAGATGGTCGAGTGCTGCGTCGAGCGTGGTCTGGTTGCCGTTGCGGACAATCTTGGCGAGTAGCGCATCGAGCTTCGCTTCCCAGAAGCGATCCTCGATGCGGCTGCCAGAGGCGAAGAGCGCAAGCGACAGGCCGACCAGTTTGTCGGCGTCGGGGGGGAGGCGTTTGGCGATTCGCTGGCGCATATTAAATACGTATAGAAAGAGGCGAAGAACCTCACATTCTAGTCCGTTCTTTGCGCGATAAGCGGTCTCGTGCTCTGGCAGGGCCGGGAGGCCGAATCGGTAGGGAAGAAGAAAAATCCATCAAACCCTTGCGCGATTGCCGTGAGGTGCATAGAATCACGCCTCTTTCGCGCTAACGGCAACGCGGCGCGGAGGAAGAAGGGAAGCGGTGCGGTTGGGCTGGCTGTAGAACCCCCGACGCACACGAAGTTGAACCCCGGTCGTCGCAACGAAGCAGTTCAAAAAGTTGTTGACGAACCGAGAAACGCGGTTCATAATCTCGCTTCTCTGCTGCTGAAAACGCAGCGCTGCTGAGAAACTCCAGGTTTCCCGCAGAAATGCTCTTTAAAAATTAACAGCCGATAAGTGTGGGCGCTTGATGGTAGCGAGCTGATCCTCGGATCAGATAGCAAAAGTATCAAGAGTCTCACACTAAAGTAAGTCAGGTTTATGAAGTGATTCATATTCCTGTCAGCTTTGAGTGAGCGACCGGTTCGAAAGAACCGAAAACAGTAACAGGTTTGAACTGAAGAGTTTGATCCTGGCTCAGATTGAACGCTGGCGGCATGCCTTACACATGCAAGTCGAACGGCAGCACGGGTGCTTGCACCTGGTGGCGAGTGGCGAACGGGTGAGTAATACATCGGAACATGTCCTGTAGTGGGGGATAGCCCGGCGAAAGCCGGATTAATACCGCATACGATCTACGGATGAAAGCGGGGGACCTTCGGGCCTCGCGCTATAGGGTTGGCCGATGGCTGATTAGCTAGTTGGTGGGGTAAAGGCCTACCAAGGCGACGATCAGTAGCTGGTCTGAGAGGACGACCAGCCACACTGGGACTGAGACACGGCCCAGACTCCTACGGGAGGCAGCAGTGGGGAATTTTGGACAATGGGCGAAAGCCTGATCCAGCAATGCCGCGTGTGTGAAGAAGGCCTTCGGGTTGTAAAGCACTTTTGTCCGGAAAGAAATCCTTGGCTCTAATACAGTCGGGGGATGACGGTACCGGAAGAATAAGCACCGGCTAACTACGTGCCAGCAGCCGCGGTAATACGTAGGGTGCAAGCGTTAATCGGAATTACTGGGCGTAAAGCGTGCGCAGGCGGTTTGCTAAGACCGATGTGAAATCCCCGGGCTCAACCTGGGAACTGCATTGGTGACTGGCAGGCTAGAGTATGGCAGAGGGGGGTAGAATTCCACGTGTAGCAGTGAAATGCGTAGAGATGTGGAGGAATACCGATGGCGAAGGCAGCCCCCTGGGCCAATACTGACGCTCATGCACGAAAGCGTGGGGAGCAAACAGGATTAGATACCCTGGTAGTCCACGCCCTAAACGATGTCAACTAGTTGTTGGGGATTCATTTCCTTAGTAACGTAGCTAACGCGTGAAGTTGACCGCCTGGGGAGTACGGTCGCAAGATTAAAACTCAAAGGAATTGACGGGGACCCGCACAAGCGGTGGATGATGTGGATTAATTCGATGCAACGCGAAAAACCTTACCTACCCTTGACATGGTCGGAATCCTGCTGAGAGGCGGGAGTGCTCGAAAGAGAACCGGCGCACAGGTGCTGCATGGCTGTCGTCAGCTCGTGTCGTGAGATGTTGGGTTAAGTCCCGCAACGAGCGCAACCCTTGTCCTTAGTTGCTACGCAAGAGCACTCTAAGGAGACTGCCGGTGACAAACCGGAGGAAGGTGGGGATGACGTCAAGTCCTCATGGCCCTTATGGGTAGGGCTTCACACGTCATACAATGGTCGGAACAGAGGGTTGCCAACCCGCGAGGGGGAGCTAATCCCAGAAAACCGATCGTAGTCCGGATTGCACTCTGCAACTCGAGTGCATGAAGCTGGAATCGCTAGTAATCGCGGATCAGCATGCCGCGGTGAATACGTTCCCGGGTCTTGTACACACCGCCCGTCACACCATGGGAGTGGGTTTTACCAGAAGTGGCTAGTCTAACCGCAAGGAGGACGGTCACCACGGTAGGATTCATGACTGGGGTGAAGTCGTAACAAGGTAGCCGTATCGGAAGGTGCGGCTGGATCACCTCCTTTCCAGAGCTATCTCGCAAAGTTGAGCGCTCACGCTTATCGGCTGTAAATTAAAGACAGACTCAGGGGTCTGTAGCTCAGTCGGTTAGAGCACCGTCTTGATAAGGCGGGGGTCGTTGGTTCGAATCCAACCAGACCCACCATTGTCTGGCGGTAGTACACCTGAGGGTATCTGTACTCAATGGGGGCATAGCTCAGCTGGGAGAGCACCTGCTTTGCAAGCAGGGGGTCGTCGGTTCGATCCCGTCTGCCTCCACCAATTGCGATGATCGTTAGCGCTTTAGCGCTTACGAGCATCTCACTCCCGAAGGGAGCCCCAATGGATAATGTTTGATTGGGTTCGAGAGAACGAATCGAATCTTACCCATTGGCGATTGAGCCAGTCAGAGCGGTACGAAAGTATCGGCTGTCGTTCTTTAACAATCTGGAAGAAGTAAGTAATTTGGATAGCGGAAGCGTCTTGAGATGGACGTGGAAACTATCCGGGTTGTGATTGTATCGATGTATCTCAAGATGATTCGAACTTCATTGTTCGACTCAATTGGAATACGGCACAACGCGAGAACTCAACCTGTAGCGACTGTCGAAGAGACAGACTCGTTATAGGGTCAAGCGAACAAGTGCATGTGGTGGATGCCTTGGCGATCACAGGCGATGAAGGACGCGGTAGCCTGCGAAAAGCCCCGGGGAGCTGGCAAACAAGCTTTGATCCGGGGATGTCCGAATGGGGAAACCCACTCCGTATGGAGTATCCATGGCTGAATACATAGGCCATGCGAAGCGAACGCGGTGAACTGAAACATCTAAGTAACCGCAGGAAAAGAAATCAACCGAGATTCCCAAAGTAGTGGCGAGCGAAATGGGATGAGCCTTGCACTCTTTATTTGTATTGTTAGCCGAACGCTCTGGAAAGTGCGGCCATAGCAGGTGATAGCCCTGTAGGCGAAAACAGTATGAAAGAACTAGGTGTGCGACAAGTAGGGCGGGACACGTGAAATCCTGTCTGAAGATGGGGGGACCATCCTCCAAGGCTAAATACTCGTGATCGACCGATAGTGAACCAGTACCGTGAGGGAAAGGCGAAAAGAACCCCGGGAGGGGAGTGAAATAGATCCTGAAACCGCATGCATACAAACAGTCGGAGCCTCGTAAGGGGTGACGGCGTACCTTTTGTATAATGGGTCAGCGACTTACGTTCAGTAGCAAGCTTAACCGTATAGGGCAGGCGTAGCGAAAGCGAGTCCGAATAGGGCGTTCAGTTGCTGGGCGTAGACCCGAAACCAGGTGATCTATCCATGGCCAGGATGAAGGTGCGGTAACACGTACTGGAGGTCCGAACCCACTAACGTTGAAAAGTTAGGGGATGAGCTGTGGATAGGGGTGAAAGGCTAAACAAACCTGGAAATAGCTGGTTCTCTCCGAAAACTATTTAGGTAGTGCCTCGTGTCTCACCTTCGGGGGTAGAGCACTGTCATGGTTGGGGGGTCTATTGCAGATTACCCCGCCATAGCAAACTCCGAATACCGAAGAGTGCAATCACGGGAGACAGACATCGGGTGCTAACGTCCGGTGTCAAGAGGGAAACAACCCAGACCGCCAGCTAAGGTCCCCAAATATAGCTAAGTGGGAAACGAAGTGGGAAGGCTAAAACAGTCAGGAGGTTGGCTTAGAAGCAGCCACCCTTTAAAGAAAGCGTAATAGCTCACTGATCGAGTCGTCCTGCGCGGAAGATGTAACGGGGCTAAGCTATATACCGAAGCTGCGGATGCGTGCTTGCACGCATGGTAGGAGAGCGTTCCGTAAGCCTGCGAAGGTGCCTTGTAAAGGGTGCTGGAGGTATCGGAAGTGCGAATGCTGACATGAGTAGCGATAAAGGGGGTGAAAGGCCCCCTCGCCGTAAGCCCAAGGTTTCCTACGCAACGTTCATCGGCGTAGGGTGAGTCGGCCCCTAAGGCGAGGCAGAAATGCGTAGCTGATGGGAAGCAGGTCAATATTCCTGCACCATTGTTAGATGCGATGGGGGGACGGATCGCGGAAGGTTGTCCGGGTGTTGGAAGTCCCGGTCGCTGCATTGGAGAAGGCGCTTAGGCAAATCCGGGCGCGTAATTCAAGGGTGTGGCGCGAGCTCCTTCGGGAGCGAAGCAATTGGAAGTGGTTCCAAGAAAAGCCTCTAAGCTTCAGTCTAACGATGACCGTACCGCAAACCGACACAGGTGGGCGAGATGAGTATTCTAAGGCGCTTGAGAGAACTCGGGAGAAGGAACTCGGCAAATTGGTACCGTAACTTCGGGATAAGGTACGCCCTTGTAGCTTGACTGGCCTGCGCCAGGAGGGTGAAGGGGTTGCAATAAACTGGTGGCTGCGACTGTTTAATAAAAACACAGCACTCTGCAAACACGAAAGTGGACGTATAGGGTGTGACGCCTGCCCGGTGCCGGAAGATTAAATGATGGGGTGCAAGCTCTTGATTGAAGTCCCGGTAAACGGCGGCCGTAACTATAACGGTCCTAAGGTAGCGAAATTCCTTGTCGGGTAAGTTCCGACCTGCACGAATGGCGTAACGATGGCCACACTGTCTCCTCCCGAGACTCAGCGAAGTTGAAGTGTTTGTGATGATGCAATCTACCCGCGGCTAGACGGAAAGACCCCATGAACCTTTACTGTAGCTTTGCATTGGACTTTGAACCGATCTGTGTAGGATAGGTGGGAGGCTATGAAACCGGAACGCTAGTTTCGGTGGAGCCGTCCTTGAAATACCACCCTGGTTTGTTTGAGGTTCTAACCTTGGCCCGTGATCCGGGTCGGGGACAGTGCATGGTAGGCAGTTTGACTGGGGCGGTCTCCTCCCAAAGCGTAACGGAGGAGTACGAAGGTACGCTAGGTACGGTCGGAAATCGTGCTGATAGTGCAATGGCATAAGCGTGCTTAACTGCGAGACCGACAAGTCGAGCAGGTGCGAAAGCAGGTCATAGTGATCCGGTGGTTCTGTATGGAAGGGCCATCGCTCAACGGATAAAAGGTACTCTGGGGATAACAGGCTGATACCGCCCAAGAGTTCATATCGACGGCGGTGTTTGGCACCTCGATGTCGGCTCATCTCATCCTGGGGCTGTAGCCGGTCCCAAGGGTATGGCTGTTCGCCATTTAAAGAGGTACGTGAGCTGGGTTTAAAACGTCGTGAGACAGTTTGGTCCCTATCTGCCGTGGGCGTTGGATATTTGAAGGGGGCTGCTCCTAGTACGAGAGGACCGGAGTGGACGAACCTCTGGTGTACCGGTTGTCACGCCAGTGGCATCGCCGGGTAGCTATGTTCGGAAGAGATAACCGCTGAAAGCATCTAAGCGGGAAACTCGCCTTAAGATGAGATATCCCCGGGGACTAGATCCCCTTGAAGGGTCGTTCGAGACCAGGACGTTGATAGGTCGGGTGTGTAAGCGCAGTAATGCGTTCAGCTAACCGATACTAATTGCCCGTAAGGCTTGATCCTATAACAAGTCTGTCTCGCGCCAAGATGAGCGCGTCGGACAAGTTGGATTCTCGTGTGTGATACACACAACTCAAGATTACTGCTTCTTCCAAGATTGGTTCTGTTGGCCACGCCAGCAGGACAACCCCCTTTGCCTGATGACCATAGCGAGTCGGTCCCACCCCTTCCCATCCCGAACAGGACCGTGAAACGACTCTACGCCGATGATAGTGCGGATTCCCGTGTGAAAGTAGGTAATCGTCAGGCTCCCTAAGCCAGAAACCCCCGCCCGACCAGGCGGGGGTTTTTGCATTTGAGCGGCGCAAACAGGCGAGACGGCAACGAACCGTCCATGTCTTGCACACTGCATGCTGTCTCGAGTCCGCAGACCCACCGCAATCTTTCTCAATAAACTCATTCGAATTGGCGTCGATTCCGCCGTCAGCGCTCGCGCCGGAACGAGGCCTCGCGATTTGATACGATCGAAGTGTCGTCGATGGCTGCTTGCCTCGGCGTTCATATCAGATGTGGTGCTTGATGGAGAGCGAGGGCAGGGAATGAATATCGGCGACGCGTCGCGCGAATCCGGCGTCAGCGCAAAAATGATCCGGTACTACGAACAGGTCGGGCTTCTTGCGCCGAGCAAGCGTAGCGACGCCGGATACCGGATCTACGGATCGGACGAAGTCCACATCCTGCGTTTCATCCGCCAGGCGCGGCGGCTGGGATTTCTCGTCGAGGATATCCGCAAGCTGCTAATGCTGTGGCAGGACCGCTCCCGCGCCAGCGTCGAGGTGAAGTCGATCGCCCTCGAACATGTGGCCGAACTCGACAAGCGCATCGCTGAATTGAGCGACATGCGCAACACGCTCGCCGATCTCGCCGCGCACTGCCATGGTGACGATCGGCCTGAATGCCCGATTTTGGCGCGCTTGGCCGAACCGGTCGATGAACCAGATTAGTGCATGCCCTCCAGGTCGAAAGTGCCCTGCGATTCAATTCTCATAAAAATCAATGGGTTAACGCGGATGCTTCATAAGCCATTCCAAAACGGAATGGAGTCCATGCACGCATTTCACTAGCATCTTGGTGCGGCATCGCTATAATTCGGGATAACCCTATACGGGAAATCCCTGAATCTCGATTCGCCAGGGGTCCCCCTTCCTTGGAGAACATCATGATCGCCTACATCGTTGAAAAGCTGAGCAACTGGTTCGAATCCGCAGAACGTGAACGCCGTGAGGCATACCTGGCCTCGTCGTCGGACATCGTCCAGCTCGAGAGCCGCATCCGTTCGCTCGAAACCAACGGCTACTCGCTGTAATCCGAGTCACCGTCAGGTGCCGTGTGGCACCGAACGAAAAGCAAGCCCCGTATTGACGGGGCTTTGTTTTTTTGTGCGGTTGATCTGGCGAAATAGTCCGCGCGGCGCTATGGTATGGGCCTGTTTTTCAACCGGAAGAATACGACCATGCGCTTGCGTCTCGATGTGCGTCACGTTTTCCGCGCGCGTCTCGTTCTGGGGGCCGTCGTGCTCGCTCACGGCGTGGCGGCCGGTGCGGCGACGTCGTCCAAACCGCTGATTCTCGATACGCAACGCGGGATTCAGGATGGCAAGGGCGGCCTGGTGTTGCAGACGGCTCCGTTATCGTCCGAGCCGATCGTCGAGCCGGCAGGCATGAGAGCGCCAGTCGGGCAGGGATCGAATTCATCGATCCCGCTGTTTGTCGCGCCGTATATCAATGTACCGGGCTGGGGCGCGTCGCCGGCCAATCAGCCGCGACCTACGCCGAGACCGCAACCTTAACGTCAGGACGTCCGTTCAGTTCCCGCGATGCTCGATCTGGCACCGGGCGCCGCTATCCTGTCCCAGGTGTTCGACGAGATAGGGCAGCGCTTCATTCATGCTCTGCGCGAGCCTGTACGGCGGATTCAGAATGAACATTCCGCTGCCGTAAAGGCCCAGGCCGTCTGCCGGCGGATTCGATACCGTCAGCGTCAGATGCAGCCAGTTGTTCGGCTGCAGGCGCTTGAGCTGTTCCGGAAAACGCTGCGACTCCGCCCTCGCGACCTGCGGATACCAGATCGCATAACACCCGGTCGCGAAACGCTTCAGGCATTCCGTTACGCAAGTCACCGTGCGCGCGTAGTCCTTCTTGTCCTCATAGGACGGATCGATCAGCACGAGTGCACGGCGCGGCGGGGGCGGCAGCAGCGCCTTGATGCCCTCGAAGCCGTCGCCGGCAAAAATCATCGCGCGGCGCCCCGCGTCGCGAAAGTTGTGACGCAGCACGTCGATTTCCGTCGTGTGCATTTCGAACAGGCGCATCCGGTCCTGCTCGCGCATCGATCGCCATGCGAGATACGGGGAGCCCGGGTAGTAGCGCAACTCGCCATCGTCGTTCAGCGCACGCACCTCATCGACGTAATCACCGAGCACCTCGGGCAGGTCCTTCTCGTTCCACAGCGGCCCGATCCCGGTGTCGAACTCTCCGGTCTTCGCGGCATAACCGTCGCGCAGCGAATACACGCCGGCGCCGGCGTGCGTGTCGATGTACCAGTACGACTTGTCCTTCTTGTTCAGGTAGCGCAGCAGTTGGACGACGACGGCGTGCTTGAGCACGTCCGCGTGGTTGCCTGCATGAAAACCGTGACGATAACTGAGCATGGCTGGCTGCCTGAAACGAAGGATGAATCGATGAAAACGGACGATCGCGCGTGGCCGGCGGGCCGCGCACCGATGCGGCCGCGTATTGTACGCGAGTGGGCATGAGTCGCCTTACTCATATGCGTCGCCGACGGCTTCCTCGATACGCTGCTTGACCTCCGGCGTCAGCTTCGGGGCAACGTCCAGCGCGCGCATGTTGTCGTCGATCTGCTCGATCCGCGACGCGCCCGTAATGACAGAACTCACGCGCGGATTCGCGAGCACCCATGCGATCGCGAGCTGGGCGGTGCTGCAGCCAAGCTCGGCCGCGATCGCGCCGAGCCGCTCGACCACGTCGTTGCTGGCCGGATCCGTCAGCCGCGCGCGCAACCAGTCGTAGCCCGGCAGTTGCGCGCGGCTGCCCGGCGGTACGCCGTTGCGGTACTTGCCGGTGAGCAGCCCCGATGCCAGCGGGCTCCAGGTCGTCAGGCCGAGGCCGTAGTCGTCATACAGGCGCGCGTATTCCTGCTCGACGCGGGTGCGGTGGAACAGGTTGTACTGCGGCTGCTCGACGACCGGCTTGTGCAGATGGTGCCGCTCGGCAATTTCGTACGCGGCGCGGATCTCGTCGGCGCTCCATTCGGACGTGCCCCAGTACAGCGCCTTGCCGCGTACGATCATGTCGCTCATCGCCCAGACGGTCTCCTCGATCGGCGTGTTCGGATCGGGGCGATGGCAGTACACGAGGTCGACGTAGTCGAGCTGCAGCCGCCGCAGCGAGCCGTCGATCGCATTCAGCAGATATTTCCGGTTCAGCGTGTGGTACTGGTTCGGCGCTTCCGCGAGCCCCCAAAAGAACTTCGTGGACACGAGGTAGCTCACGCGCGGCCAGCCGAGCGACTTGAGCGCGTGGCCCATGATTTCCTCGGATTTACCACCCGCGTAGACCTCGGCGTTGTCGAAGAAATTGACGCCCGCATCGCGGGCCGCTGCAAGGCACTCGCGGGCAACCCGCTGATCGACCTGGTTGCCGTAGGTGACCCACGAGCCGAGCGAAAGCTCGCTGATCTGCAGGCCGGAGCGGCCTAGCCGTCGATAGTGCATGAGAATCTCCGCAACTCGGAACCGACCTTTAGCTTAGACGTTTTGCGCGCGAACGGCGGGGCCGATCGTGCACAATAGCGGCTGGCCCGTCCGCATGACCGCAATGAAAGCGGATGCAGCGGGGCGCGCTTTTTCGATCCGATAACGGAAGGAGACGGACATGGCAGCAGATCTGAGCGGCAAGACCGCAGTCGTCACGGGCGCCGCGAGCGGCATCGGCAAGGAAATCGCACTGGAGCTCGCGAAGGCGGGCGCCGCCGTCGCGATCGCCGACCTGAACCAGGACGGCGCAAACGCGGTTGCCGACGAGATCAACAAGGCGGGCGGCAAGGCGATCGGCGTCGCGATGGACGTGACGAGCGAGGAAGCGGTCAACAGCGGTATCGACAAGGTGGCCGAAACGTTCGGCTCGGTCGACATCCTCGTATCGAACGCGGGCATCCAGATCGTCAATCCGATCGAGAACTATTCGTTCTCCGACTGGAAGAAGATGCAGGCGATCCACGTCGACGGCGCGTTCCTGACGACCAAGGCCGCGCTCAAGCATATGTACAAGGACGATCGCGGCGGCGTCGTGATCTACATGGGTTCGGTGCACTCGCACGAAGCGTCGCCGCTGAAGTCGGCGTACGTGACGGCCAAGCACGGGCTGCTCGGCCTCGCGCGCGTGCTGGCGAAGGAAGGCGCGAAGCACAACGTGCGCTCGCACGTCGTGTGTCCGGGCTTCGTGCGCACGCCGCTGGTCGACAAGCAGATTCCGGAGCAGGCGAAGGAGCTCGGGATCAGCGAAGAGGAAGTGGTGAAGAAGGTGATGCTCGGCAACACGGTCGACGGCGTGTTCACGACGGTGCAGGACGTCGCGCAGACGGTGCTGTTCCTGTCGGCGTTCCCGAGCGCCGCGCTCACGGGCCAGTCGGTCGTCGTCAGCCACGGGTGGTTCATGCAGTAACGGTAACGGCCGTCGGTTCGGGCAGCAGCGCCGTTCGTGCTGCAGCCCGCCTTTGCCGGCAGTGTAGCGGCATGAAAAAACGCGCTCCGGGGAGCGCGTTTTTTGTTTCGGCACGGCGGGCTGCTGCCCGCCGACGCCGGCTTACTTCAGCACCGCTGCGATCGCATTGGCGACCGCATCGAGGTTGCGCGTGTTCAGCGCGGCAACGCAGATTCGGCCGGTGCCGACCGCGTAGATGCCGAATTCTTCACGCAGGCGATCGACTTGTGCCGAGGTCAGGCCCGAATACGAGAACATCCCGCGCTGCGCGTTGATGAAGCTGAAGTCGCGATCGATGCCGCTCGCCTTCAGGCGCTCGACCAGGCCGTTGCGCATCGCGCGGATACGGTCGCGCATTTCGCCGAGTTCCTGCACCCACGAAGCGTGCAGTTCCGGCGACGCGAGCACGGCCGCGACGACGGCGCCGCCATGGGTCGGCGGGTTCGAGTAGTTCGTGCGGATCACGCGCTTCAGTTGCGACAGCACGCGCGTCGCTTCGTCCTTGCTCGACGTGATGATCGACAGCGCGCCGACGCGCTCGCCGTACAGCGAGAACGACTTCGAGAACGACGACGACACGAACGCATTCAGATCGGCAGCGGCAAACAAGCGCACGGCGGCGGCATCGGCCTCGATGTTCTCGCCGAAACCCTGGTATGCGATGTCGAGGAACGGCACGAGGTTGCGCGCCTTGACGACGTCGACGACCTGTTGCCATTGCGCTTCGGTCAGGTCCACGCCGGTCGGGTTGTGGCAGCACGCGTGCAGCACGACGATCGTACCTGCCGCATAGCCGTTCAGCGCCGACAGCATGCCTTCGAAGTTCACGCCGTTGGTGGCGGCGTCGTAGTACGGATAGGCGACGACTTCGAAGCCGGCCGCCTCGAACAGTGCGCGGTGGTTTTCCCAGCTCGGATCGCTGATCGCGACCTTCACGTTCGGGTTCACGGTGCGCAGGAAATCGGCGCCGATCTTCAGCGCGCCCGTGCCGCCCAGCGCCTGCGCCGTGACCACGCGGCCCGCGGCGATCAGCGGCGAATCGTTGCCGAGCAGCAGCTTCTGCACCGCGGCGTCGTACGCGGCGATCCCGTCGATCGGCAGGTAGCCGCGCGGCAGGCCGGCGTCGACACGCGCCTTTTCCGCGTCGCGAACGGCGCGCAGCAGCGGAATCTTGCCTTCTTCGTTCGTGTACACGCCGACGCCGAGGTTGACCTTGGTCGGGCGCGTATCGGCGTTGAAGGCTTCGTTCAGGCCCAGGATCGGGTCGCGGGGAGCAAGCTGGACAGCGGAGAAGAGCGACATGATGATTCGGCAGTAGTAAAAAGAGGGTCAGGCTTCCAACCGGCGGGGCGGGCGCAGCGAACCGCGCGCCGACGGGCACGGCGCCGGAAAGCGCAGCAGCCTGACATTGTAGCGAATTCACGCTGCCCGGGGCGGCGATCGCGCGGCGAATTGCAATTCGGGAAGGCTGCCGCGCGTCAGGAGCCGTCAGCGGTTCGCAACGCCGCGAAGCGCTAGAATGTTTTTTTTGCTCTCGCTCCGGCCGCCCTCCATGTCCGCACATCCCGCCGAAGTCGGCGACGCACTCGACGAGTCGAAATTCGTGACCTTCGAAGGGTCGCCGTTCCAGTTGTACCAGCCGTATCCGCCTGCCGGCGACCAGCCGAGCGCGATCGACACGCTCGTCGAAGGCGTCAACGACGGCCTCGCATTCCAGACGCTGCTCGGCGTAACCGGTTCGGGCAAGACCTTCACGATGGCGAACACGATCGCGCGGCTCGGCCGCCCGGCAATCGTGTTCGCGCCGAACAAGACGCTCGCGGCGCAGCTCTACGCGGAATTCCGCGAGTTCTTCCCGCGCAACGCGGTCGAGTACTTCGTGTCGTACTACGACTATTACCAGCCGGAAGCGTACGTGCCGCAGCGCGACCTGTTCATCGAGAAGGATTCGTCGATCAACGAGCACATCGAGCAGATGCGGCTGTCGGCGACGAAGAGCCTGATGGAGCGCCGCGACGTGGTGATCGTCGCGACGGTGTCGGCGATCTACGGTATCGGCAACCCGTCCGAATACCACCAGATGATCCTGACGCTGCGCACCGGCGACAAACTCGGCCAGCGCGACGTGATCGCGCGGCTGATCGCGATGCAGTACTCGCGCAACGAACAGGACTTCCAGCGCGGCACGTTCCGCGTGCGCGGCGACACGATCGACATCTTCCCGGCCGAACACGCGGAGCTGGCCGTGCGCGTCGAACTGTTCGACGACGAGGTCGAGACGCTTCAGCTGTTCGACCCGCTGACCGGGCGCGTGCGGCAGAAGATTCCGCGCTTCACCGTGTATCCGTCGTCGCACTACGTGACGCCGCGCGACACCGTGATGCGCGCGGTCGAGACGATCAAGGAGGAATTGCGCGAGCGCCTCGAGTTCTTCCATCGCGACGGCAAGCTCGTCGAGGCGCAGCGCCTCGAGCAGCGCACGCGCTTCGATCTGGAGATGCTGCAGGAGCTCGGCTTCTGCAAGGGCATCGAGAACTACTCGCGACACTTCTCGGGCGCCGCGCCGGGCGAGCCGCCGCCGACGCTCGTCGACTACCTGCCGCCCGATGCGCTGATGCTGCTCGACGAATCGCACGTGCTGATCGGCCAGCTGAACGGCATGTACAACGGCGACCGCGCCCGCAAGGAAAACCTCGTCAACTATGGTTTCCGGTTGCCGTCGGCACTGGACAACCGGCCGCTCAAGTTCCCGGAGTTCGAGCGCAAGATGCGCCAGGTGGTGTTCGTGTCGGCGACGCCGGCCGACTACGAGCAGCGCGTGACAGGGCAGATCGCCGAGCAGGTCGTGCGGCCGACCGGGCTCGTCGATCCGGAGATCGAAGTGCGCCCGGCGAGCTCGCAGGTCGACGACGTGCTGACCGAGATCAACGCGCGCGTGAGTGCCGGCGAGCGCGTGCTCATCACCGTGCTGACGAAGCGGATGGCCGAGCAGTTGACCGAGTTTCTGGCCGACCACGGTGTCAAGGTGCGCTACCTGCACAGCGACATCGACACGGTGGAGCGGGTCGAGATCATCCGCGACCTGCGGCTCGGCACGTTCGACGTGCTGGTCGGGATCAACCTGCTGCGCGAAGGCCTCGACATTCCGGAGGTGTCGCTCGTCGCGATTCTCGACGCCGACAAGGAAGGCTTCCTGCGCGCCGAGCGCTCGCTGATCCAGACGATCGGCCGCGCGGCACGCAACGTGAACGGCAAGGCGATTCTCTACGCCGACACGATGACCGAATCGATGAAGCGCGCGATCGGCGAGACCGAGCGGCGCCGCGCGAAACAGATCGCGTACAACGAGAAGATGGGCATCACGCCGCGCGGCGTCGTGAAGCGCATCAAGGACATCATCGACGGCGTCTACAACGCCGACGACGCACGCGCCGAGCTGAAGGAAGCGCAGCAGCGTGCGAAGTTCGAGGACATGTCGGAAAAGCAGATCGCGAAAGAGATCAAGCGTCTCGAGAAGCAGATGGCCGACTATGCGAAGAACCTCGAGTTCGAAAAGGCCGCGGCCACGCGCGACCAGCTTGCGCTGCTGCGAGAACGCGTGTTCGGCGCGAACGTGGGCGACCACGTCAACGGCGGCCGGTAAATCTTTCCCAACATCGCTGAAACCTTCCGGTAACACCGTTGTAAGCCTTGTCGTATCAGGGGTTTACACGGTGTCTCGTTTGTTCCGAAGCCGGTTCGGTGCTAAACTCGCAAGTATTGAGAATAGTTCGCATTAACGTTATTCGTTGCGTTAGTGTTTCCGGCGCGCGGTCCTGGCGGGCGGCGGGCAAGTCACCAGACAAATAACAAGGAGTGTCCATGTTGGGTTCTTCGTTCATCCGCACGTCGGTTGCGGTAGCGGCGGCGCTTGCCGCGATGTCGGCCTCGGCGGCCGAATATCCGATCGGCAAGCAGCAGATCCAGGGCGGCATGGAAATCGGCGCGGTGTACCTGCAGCCGATCACGATGGATCCGGAAGGGATGATGCGCAAGGCGTCGGATTCCGATATCCACCTCGAGGCGGACATCCACGCGGTCAAGAACAACCCGACGGGTTTCGCGGAAGGCGACTGGATGCCGTACCTGCAGGTCACGTACAAGCTGACGAAGCAGGGCGACGCGAAGTGGAAGGCCGAAGGCGACCTGATGGGCATGGTTGCGAGCGACGGCCCGCACTATGGCGACAACGTGAAACTGGCCGGCCCGGGCAAGTATCACCTGACGATGACCGTCAAGCCGCCGATGCAGTCGGGGCACATGGCGTTCGGCCGTCACGTCGACAAGGAAACGGGCGTGGGCCCGTGGTTCAAACCCATCACCCTCGAATACGACTTCCCGTTCGCCGGCATCGGCAAGAAGGGCGGGTACTGATCGGTGTCATCACGGACGGCGTGCCTCGGCACGCCGTCGGCGTAGAGAACCCAGAATGAAATTTCCCCAGAAAATCGTTGCCGCGGCCGCCGCGCTGTGGCTTGCCGGTGCGGCGCACGCCGCCGACCTGCCGACGTTCAAGCTCGAGATGACGGACGGCAAGCTGAATCCAGCCCGCATCGAAGTGCCGGCCGGCCAGCGCTTCAAGATCGAGATCAGGAATACCGGCAAGGGCGCCGCCGAATTCGAGAGCGTGCAGTTGCGCAAGGAGAAGGTGCTTGCGCCGGGCGCCGATTCGTTCGTGGTCGTCGCCCCGCTGTCGCCGGGCGAATACAAGTTTTTCGACGATTTCCACCAGCAGGCGCAGGGCGTGATCGTCGCGAAGTAATGCGTTTTATCTGCGTGCGGGCGCACGCGTGTCTTGCCCCGCGCGTCAGGAGGATTCAATGGGTCAGATCTTGTTCATCGTATGGCGGGAGAGCGTCGAAGCGCTGCTCGTCGTCGGCATCCTCTATGCATGGCTGAAGAACGGCGACGACGACGCGCGCCGCGGCCTGCCCTTTCTGTGGACGGGCGTGGCAGTCGGCCTGCTGATGGCGATCGGTCTCGGCGCCGCGCTGGTCGGCTTTACCGAAGTGTTGTCCGGCGATGCGCAGGACTATTTCCAGACCGCGATGGTGCTGATCGCGTGCGTGCTGATCGTGCAGATGGTGCTGTGGATGCGCCGGCACGGCCGCACGCTCAAGCGTGACATGGAGCAGTCGCTGCAGCAGAGCACGCGCGACTCGAACTGGTGGGGCGTCGCCGTGCTGGTCGCGCTCGCGATCGCTCGCGAAGGCAGCGAAACGGTGATCTTCCTGTACGGCCTCGGCTTCGGTCAGTCGGGGCATGTGGACGGCAGTCAGATGCTCGCGGTCGTGATCGGCCTGGGCCTCGCGTTCCTGACGTTCTATCTGCTGCAACTCGGCGGCAAGTACTTCTCTTGGCGGCATTTCTTCCGCGTCACCGAAGTGATGCTGCTGTTCCTCGGCGCGGGCCTGTTCCAGACCGGTGTCGACAAGCTGATCGACAAGGAAATCCTGCCGCTCGGCATTTCGCAGGTCTGGGATACGTCGGCGATTCTCGACGACTCCGGCACGTTCGGCTCGCTCGTCGCGACGCTGACGGGCTACCGGGCGCATCCGGCACTGACCAATCTGATCGCCTATGCGGTGTACTGGGCGGTGGTCTGGCTGCTGATGAAGCGCGCGAGCCGTCGTCCCGCCGTTCCTGCGGGTCGCGCGGCATGAGCGTGGTCGCCGCAGCCAAGCCGGGCTGGCTCGCGCAGGCCGGCCAGTGGATGCAGCGCCACGGCGCAGTGATCCGCGGTATCCAGTGGGCCGTCGTCGCGGTCTATGCGTTCCTGATCATCGTGCCGGCGGTGTTGCCGCTGCCCGACGATTCCGCGCATCTGTGGAGCAACCTCACACTGATCGCGCAGTTCGTGTTCTGGGGCATCTGGTGGCCGTTCGTGCTGCTGTCGATGGTGATGCTCGGCCGCGTCTGGTGCGGCGTGCTGTGTCCGGAGGGCGCGCTGACCGAATTTGCAAGCAAGTTCGGCCGCGGCCGCGCGATTCCGCGCTGGATGCGGTGGGGCGGTTGGCCGTTCGTCGCATTCGGGCTCACGACGATCTACGGGCAGATGGTGAGCGTGTACCAGTACCCGCTCGCGGTGCTGTTCGTGCTCGGCGGCTCGACCGTCGGCGCGATCGTGATCGGCGTCCTTTACGGGCGCGAGAAACGCGTGTGGTGCAAGTACCTGTGCCCGGTCAACGGTGTATTCGGGTTGCTCGCGCGGCTCGCGCCGATGCGTTACAAGGTCGACGAGGATGCGTGGCGTCGCTCGTACAAGAACGGCGAGCACGGGCATCGCGTGATTCCGATCAATTGCGCGCCGCTCGTGCCGTTGCGCAACATGAAGGGCGCTGCCGCATGCCATATGTGCGGCCGTTGCAGCGGGCACCGCGACGCGATCGCGCTGTCGTGGCGCTCGCCGTCGGACGAGGTCGTGAGCCTCGGCGCGCAACAGGCAAATCCGTGGGACACGGCGCTGATCCTCTACGGGCTGCTGGGCGTCGCGATCGGTGCGTTCCACTGGACGGTCAGCCCGTGGTTCGTGCAGATCAAGCAATGGCTCGCGGGCTGGCTGATCGATCACGACATCACGTGGCCGCTCGAGACGAATGCACCGTGGTTCCTGCTCACGCACTATCCCGATCGCAACGACGTGTTCTCGTGGCTCGACGGCGGGCTGATCGTCAGCTACATCGTCGGCACGGGGCTCGTGTACGGCACCGCGCTGCTCGTGCTGCTGGCCGGCGCAACGCTGATGCTCGGCCGTTTCGACCGCGTGCGTCTTCATCATCTCGCGCAGGCGCTGATCCCGATCGCGGGAGCCGGCGTGTTCCTCGGGCTGTCGGCGACGACGCTGTCGCTGCTGCGGGCCGAGCACGTGCCGCTCGGCTGGGCGAGCGACGTTCGCATCGCGATTCTGGTCGGCGCGAACGTATGGAGCGGCTGGCTCGCGTGGAAGGTGACGGGGCGCTATGCGGCTTGGCCGCGCCGACTGGCGGCATTCGCGTGGTTCGCGGCTGCCCTGGCAGTGATCGACAGCGCGTGGTGGCTGATGTTCTGGGGATTCTGACGCGGTCTGGGCGGCCTTCCAGCCAGGCTGCGGAACACGCCGAAGCTGCAGCGCCGACAGCCGCGACGTCTTTGTTTTTGCATCCAGACGCCCAATAAAAAAGCGACACGTCGAAGGACGTGTCGCTTTTTTTCTTCCGGGTGCGAGAACCAAAAAAAGTGGCTTGGCTTGCTGCAACGGCTGCTTGAGTGTGTTTGCACGAAGGGGTCTAGATCTCGCGTGCAAGCCGTTACGCTGGCTACTGCCCAACACCTCTCAGGGAGGTGGTCCCCACAATACTCTGTCGTTACTTCGTCAGGATCAGTTTGCCGAGCCGCGTGGCACGCAACTGATACGTCTCTCCGTTGTGCGCGATGCTGATGTGGCTGTGGCCTTGCAGCAGCGCATCGCTGCTGAGGGTCCGGGTGCCGCCATCGCGGGTGTCGGCAGGTTTCGCCGGCGTCGTGACCGCTGCCGTTTTCTGGCGGTTGGCGCTCGCGGTGCCGGTCGTGCGGCGCAAGGTCAGCGTGGTCGGGCGCGTGGTGTCGGTCATTCGGTTGATCGGTGACTGTCGATACGATGGAATGAATTCTAAATGATAACTATTCCCATTTACAAAAACTCTTTATCGATCGTTGTGACAAATCCGATAGTCTGAATCAAAGGGCGGCCCGCAGGCCGCCGCCAGCGTCAGTGGAGCGGGTCGGGGTCCTTGCGGCCCTGTGCGTATTCGCGAATCAGCCGCACCGTGTCGATGTCGGACGTGCGATACGCTTCCTTGACGATGCCGTGCGTCTGGCGCGCTTCCTCGCTGTCGTCCGTGACGGTCAGCGTCGTGCGGTATTCGAAGCGCAGGAACAACTCGTGATCGTCGCGCTCCTCGATCGTCATCGTCAGCGAGCCGCCGATTTCGCCGCTCGCTGCATGGATGTCGTAGCGCACTTGCTGGTTCGGGATGAACGTCACGCGGTCGCGCACGGTTGCATGCCCGTAGTGCAGCTCGCGTTCGAGCGTGGTGTCGGTCCGTTCATGGACGACACAGCTGTCGAGGCCGATCACGAACAGCTGCGGCTGTTCGGCGCGCAGCACGAGGCCTTCCCAGAGTTGGTCGCGGGTGAGGGACGGCACGGCCGGATCGTCGGAGTTGATCTGGATCAGATGTTCGAAGTTCAAGGGGACGAGTTCCTTCTGGTGGCGGGCGGCCACGTGGTTCAAGAAGTTATTGTGACGCAAAACCGGCGGCTTCGCGGCACCTGCGGCCCCGATCGGACGTCACGCGTCGATGCAGCCCATGCGGCCCGTCTGGTAGTCGACGACGGCCTGCCGGATCTCTTCCTCGGTATTCATCACGAACGGGCCATAGCGGACGATCGGCTCGTTGAGCGGCACGCCGCCGATCAGCAGCAGGTCGAGCGGCGTGTCGCCGGCCTCGAACGTCACGGCGTCGCCGTCGTCGCCGTAGACGATCATGCGCCGCGCATCGATTTGCTGCCTGTCGGGCCCGTAGCGGCCGGTTCCGTCGAGCGGGTAGGCGAACACGCGATAACCTGCCGGCACCGGCTGCGTGACCGTTGCGCCCGGCCGCAGCATGAAATGCTGGTAGAGGATCGGCGTGCGCGTCTCGATTGCCGCGCGCACGCCGAACGCTTCGCCGGCGATCACGCGGACCTGCGCGCGGCCGTCGGGCGACGTCGCGCTCGGGATGCGCTCGGCCGGGATCTCCTGGTAGCGTGGTGCGATCAGCTTGTCGCGCCGCGGCAGATTGACCCACAGCTGAAAGCCGTGCGAGCGGCCACCGGCCTGCGCGAATTCGGGATCCGGCATTTCGCTGTGGACGACGCCGGCGCCGGCCGTCATCCACTGCACGTCGCCCGGGCCGAGCGTGCCGGCATGGCCGGCCGAGTCGCGATGGCGAAAGTGCCCGTCGAGCACGTAGGTGACCGTCTCGAAGCCGCGATGCGGGTGGGCGGGCGCACCCTTGGCTTCGCCAGGGGCATAGTCGACGGGACCCATTTCATCGAGCAGCAGGAACGGATCGAAATCCATCAGCAGCCGTGTCGGAAACGGGCGGTGAACCACGAAGCCGCCGCCTTCGGTCGTGCGAAGTGCCGGGTACGTGCGGTCAAGCGAGCGAGCGGTCGTCATGCAGAAGCCCTCGATGTCATCGGAATAGCGTCATTTTTGAAACATAGCGCTATTATATTGGGCGTTTTACGGTCCGATTTGCGGCGGTTCGCAATGGATTGTTCTGAAATTGGAACGATGACATGAACATCGATGCACACAACCTGAACGACCTCATGTACTTTTCGCAGGTCGTCGAACACGGCGGATTTTCGGCTGCGGAACGCGTGCTGGGGATCTCGAAATCGCGTTTGTCGCGGCGACTGACCGAACTCGAAGCGGCGCTCGGCGTGCGCCTGCTGCAGCGCTCGACGCGCAAGCTCGCGCTGACCGAGGCGGGGGAACTGTTCTACCAGCATTGCCAGGCGATGCTCGCCGAAGCACAGGCGGCGATGAACGCCGTCCAGCAGTTGCGCGCGTCGCCGCGCGGCTCGGTGCGCGTGAGCGTGCCGGTCACGTTGTCGCAGACGATGCTGTCGCGCATCCTCCCCGAATTCCTGCACCGCTATCCCGAGGTGAAGGTGCATATCCGTGTGACGAATCGCGTGATCGACCTCTTCGAGGATTCGATCGACGTGGCGTTGCGTGTGCGTTCGGAGCCGCCGCAGAACGCGAACATCGTGGTGCGGCCGCTGTGGCGCACCGAGCAGATGCTGGTCGGCGCGCCGAGCCTGCTGAACCAGAATGCGCCGCCGCTCGTGCCGGACGATCTGGCGCACTTCGAGACGCTCGATACGCCGAGCGTCGATGGGCGGCACGTGTTCAACCTGATCGCGCCGGACGGCACGCGGCACTTGCACGAGCACGATCCGCGGCTGGTGACGGCCGATCTGATGACGATCCGCGAGGCCGTGCTCGACGGCCTCGGCATCGCGGCGCTGCCCGAAATGATGTATGGCAACGCGCTGCGCGCGGGGCAGTTGTCGCCGGTGATGCCGGGGTGGACCCTTCCGGTGCCGCAGCTCTATGCGGTGTTCGTGTCGCGGCAGGGCATGCCGCCCGCGGTGCGCGCATTCGTCGACTACCTGGTCGAGAAACTCGACCACGGCGAATACAAACAGCCGGGGTGCCCCGAGCGCGCGAAGCAGGAAGCGGCGACGATCGATGCTTCGGGCACCTGAATGCAAGATGCCCGTCGTGGCAAATTTGTTTTGTCATTGAAGCGCGGCCGGCAATCGCAAGTTTCAATCGCGCGGACCTTGAATGCGCACGCGGGCAGGCCTATATTGAAATCCCATTTCGCGAAGGAAGTTCTGAGCGGAATCAGGTGGCCGCATATGTTGCGAGCCAGATAGGGCAGAACGCGCAGTCCGTGCAGACCACGGTAGCCGCATTTGCGTTGCTCGAGGCGCAACCGATACCGCCGAAGAGCCCGCCGCCCGAAGGCGCCCGCGTGCGCATGAAAAAAGGCCTTCATCTGGCGATGAAGGCCTTTTACTTTGGGTGCTACCGGCGAGGTGCGGCCGGCTAGGTGCGGCCGGCTAGGTGCTACCGGCGAGGCGCGGCCGGCGAGGTGCGGCCGGTGAGACAACGCGCGTGCGTTACTTCGCCTTCGCGGTCGGCTCCGTCACGAAGCCGAGCTTCGTCAGGCCGCCGGCCTGCGCATCGGACATCACTTCGGCCACACGCTCATACGCGACCTTGCGGTCGGCGCGCAGGTGCAACTCCGGTTGCGGTTGATGCTGTGCCGCCTCGGCGATGTGCGCCTGCAACTGCTCGCGCGTGACCGTCTGGTCGTTCCACAGGATCGTGCCGTTGCCCTGGATCGCGACGTCGACCGTCTCCGGCTTTTCGTCGACGGGCTGGCTGCTTGCGTGCGGCAGGTCGATCTTCACCGCGTGCTGCATCGCCGGAATCGTCACGAGGAAAATGATCAGGAGTACGAGCATGACGTCGACGAGCGGCGTCATGTTGATCTCGCTCATCACGCCATCGTCGTCGTCATCGCTGAAGCCGGTGTTCATTGCCATGGTTCACCCCGTCTCAGCTGGCGCGCGAGGCAAGGCGCAGGCCGTCGCGGGCCGACGACGACGCGAGGCGCGCACCCGTCACGAAGTAGGCGTGCAGGCCGTGCGCGAAGCGGCGCAGCTTGCTGACGACACCCTTGTTCGCACGGGTCAGCGCGTTGTAGCCGAGCACTGCCGGAATCGCGACGAACAACCCGAAGGCCGTCATGATCAGCGACTCGCCGACCGGGCCCGCGACCTGGTCGATCGACGTCTGGCCGGTTGCGCCGATCGCGAGCAGTGCGTGGTAGATGCCCCAGACCGTGCCGAACAGGCCGACGAACGGCGCCGTGCTGCCGATCGACGCCAGAATCGCAAGGCCGGCCTGCATGCGCGAGATGCCTTCGTCCATCGTGTCCTTCAGGCAGCGCGTGACCCAGTCCGACACGTCCATGCGGTCGTGCAGGTGCGGTTGCGTCTGATGGTGGTGATCGGCGGCTTCCTTGCCCGACAGCGCGAGCGCGAGGAACGGGTTGTCGCTCGGCGTCGATGCGGCGAGCCCGAGCTTCTTGATGCCGTCGTCGAAATCGTCCGAATGCCAGAATGCCTGCTCGGCATTCTTCGTGAGACGGTTCAGGCGAACCACGTTCCAGCCCTTGACGATGATCACGATCCACGACAGGACCGACATCACGAGCAGCGTGATCGCGATGGCGCGCGTGACGAAATCACCTTGCGCCCAGACGTGCGCGATACCGTAGCTTTGCATGTTTGTTTCCTTTGAATCTTCCGAATGAGGCAGGTTAATCGTCGAGCGTGAAGTTGAACGGCAGCGTATGGGCGGCGCGAATCGCTTGCCCGTTCTCGAGGTACGGCGGGCAGGTGCTGGCGCGTGTCGCCTCCAGCGCTGCCTCGTCGAGGCGCGGGTAACCGCTGCTCTTTTGCAACTCGACGCTTTCGATCTTCCCCGTCAAGCCGATGACGAAGTGAACATACGCCGTGCCCGTTTCGCCGCGGCGACGCGACATCGACGGATAGGTCGGCTTCACGAAACTGCACTTGAGCGCCGACACGTTCTTCGGCGCGCTGACCTGCATCGTCTCACGGGCCGGGCCGGGCGCGGCCGCCGGTGCAGCGGGGGCGGCCGCGGGCGCGGTGGGCGCGGGTGCCGGATCGGCTGCCGGGGCGGGCGTCGGAGACGGTGATTGTGCGACCGGCTGAGGCGTCGGCTTGACTGCTTTCTGTACCGGTTTCGGTTCGACCTTCGGCTTCACGCGCGGCGTGGGCTTGGGCGGCGCGGGTTGTGCGGCCGATTCGACCGCGACCGGCTGCGCGGGCGGCGCAGGCGCGATGAGCTGCGCGGTGATCGACTGGACTTCGACCGTTTTCGGCGGCGGCGCGTTGCGATGAAGCCACGCGGCCGTCAGCATGATCGCATGTGCGGCAAGCACACCGACCGCGACGGTGATGACCCGGGGATTCATACGTGAGACAGCCGGCAGGACGCCGGCAGGAGCGGATTGCGAAGCCTGCATGTTAGCTTGAAAGTACGACGTCGCACCCGGGGCGCGGCGGGTGAATCGGTGTTACTTGCGGAAGATCAGCAGCGAAATGCACACGGTGGTCACGAATCCGATCAGCAATTCCATGACAGGCTCCTTGGCAGGTAAGCCGCTGGCTCGCGCGAAAGGTGGCTTGCTGACGGACGGACATCAAATGCGGCCGCAGCCGCAACGGGTACGCTCGGTGCCGCTCAGGCGGCCTTGCGGTCGTAGAACGTCACCGGAATCGGATGAGCGTGATGCTCGACGCCGCACCGGCTCGCGCAGACGCCTTGCTCGGCCATCAGGTCGCGCACGGACTCCTCGCACTTGCCGCAGCACGTAGCCACGCCGAGTTCGAACTGGAGCTCGTCGAAAGAGCTCACGCCTTCGGCCAGGGACGCGCGAATCTTGCGATCGGATACAGACTTGCACACGCAGACGATCATGATGAGTTGCGATAGCTAACGTTAATGCGAATTATTATCATTAAATTTGCGAACGTTGACAAGCCTGGGTGCGGCTTTTTTTAAGGCCATCAGACCCTTGTAACGACAGGCGGCGCGGGAGAGGGCGAACCGGCGGCGTGCCGGCCCGCGTCAGAAGGTCGCGCAGGCGTGCGCGTTCGGCGAGGAAATGGTGACGGATTCGACGGGCGCGTCGAGGCCGAGCAGCGACGACGCAAGTGCGCGCAATTGCAGCCCGTCGCTGGTCGAGCAGAAGCGGGGCGGCGCGGCACGTGTGCCGGCCGGCGCGCGCAGGCCGCGTTCGTCGAGCACCCGCGCGAGCTGCCGGGCGATGGCATCGCTCGTGTCGACGATCGTCAGACGGTCGCCGACAAGCTCACGAATCGTTTCCGTGAAGAACGGGTAGTGCGTGCAGCCGAGCACGAGCGTATCGGCGCCTTCGTCGAGCATCGGCTGCAGGTAACGCTCGAGCAGCGCGCGCAACGCGGGCGAGTTCGTGTCGCCGCGCTCGATCGCTTCGACGAGCCCGTGGCCAGGCTGGCAGATGAAGCGCCGGCCGGCGCCGTAGCGGTCGAGCAGCGCCTGGAAGCGCGGGCTGTTCAGCGTCGATTGCGTGGCAAGGACGCCCGCGACACCGGTCGCGGACAGCGCGGCGGCCGGCTTGATGCCCGGCTCGACACCCACGAGCGGGATCGCCAGGCGCTCGCGAATGGCCGCGATCGCCCGCGCCGTTGCGGTGTTGCACGCGATCACGAGCGCTTTCGCGCCTTCGCGGGCGAGCCACTCGCCGATGGCCAGCGTGCGCTCCGTAATGAATGCCTCGTCGCGCGGACCATAAGGCGCATGCTGCGAGTCGGCGACGTAGACGAACGACTCGCCGGGCAGGTGCGCGCGCACGGCGCGCAGCACCGACAGGCCGCCGAGCCCCGAATCGAAGATGCCGACGGGGGCGTCGGGGCGGACCCGGGAAGCGGCTGGCTGGTTCGTCGTCGTCATGCGGAATGCGAGGTGGCGATCGTGGCGGGCGTGGCTAGCGTGGCGCTTACTCGGGCGAACCCATCATCGTCTGCTGGTAGTTCTGCAGGCCGACCTTGCCGATCAGGTCGATCTGCGTTTCCAGCCAGTCGATGTGCTCCTCGGTGTCGTCGAGGATCTTTTCGAAGATTTCGCGCGACACGTAGTCACGCACCGATTCGCAGTATGCGATCGCTTCCTTGCACGTGGACTGCGAGATCTGCTCGAGCTTCAGGTCGCACTTCAGGATCTCTTCGGTTTCCTCGCCGACCAGCAGCTTGTGCAGGTCCTGCAGGTTCGGCAGGCCGTCGAGCATGAACACGCGCTCGATCAGCCAGTCGGCGTGCTTCATTTCGCCGATCGATTCGTCGTATTCGTGCTTGCCGAGCTTGTCAAGGCCCCAGTGCTTGTACATGCGCGCATGCAGGAAGTACTGGTTGATCGCCGTGAGTTCGTTCTTCAGTTGGGCGTTCAGGTATTCGATGACTTTCTTGTCGCCTTGCATGGCTGTTCCTTGTTCAATGGGGCTTCAGAAACCGAACGATAATCGCTCGAACGAGAAAAGCCAAGCCTCGAAGCCTTGCCGGGCCTGCCTTTCGCGGGTAATGAGAATCAGCGCCGGATAAGGGGCCGCGCGCAATAACGAGAATGAGAAGTAAAAAGGCCGGACATCCGTCCGGCCTTTCGTCGCCGTGCTTAAGCGGTTGCGACCGGGATCTTGCCGATCTTCGCCTGCCACTCCTTCGGACCGGTCTGATGCACCGACGTGCCCGACGAATCGACGGCCACCGTCACCGGCATGTCCTGCACGTCGAATTCGTAGATCGCTTCCATGCCGAGGTCTTCGAATGCGAGCACCTTCGCGCCGCGAATCGCCTTCGACACGAGGTAGGCCGCACCGCCGACCGCCATCAGGTACGCCGCCTTGTGCTTCTTGATCGCATCGATCGCGACCGGGCCGCGTTCGGCCTTGCCGACCATCGAGATCAGACCCGTCTGAGCGAGCATCATCTCGGTGAACTTGTCCATCCGCGTGGCCGTCGTCGGGCCTGCCGGGCCGACCACTTCGTCACGCACCGGATCGACCGGGCCGACGTAGTAGATCACGCGGTTCGTGAAGTCCACCGGCAGCTTCTCGCCCTTCGCGAGCATGTCGGCGATGCGCTTGTGCGCCGCGTCGCGGCCCGTGAGCATCTTGCCCGACAGCAGCAGCGTCTGGCCCGGCGTCCAGCTCGCGACTTCTTCCGGCGTCAGCGTGTTCAGGTCGACGCGCTTGCTGGTTTCCGTATTCGGCTCCCACTGGACCTTCGGCCACGCGTCGAGCGACGGTGCCTCGAGCTTCGCGGGGCCCGAGCCGTCGAGCACGAAGTGCGCGTGGCGCGTGGCCGCGCAGTTCGGGATCAGGGCGACCGGCTTCGACGCCGCGTGCGTCGGCGCAGCCATGATCTTCACGTCGAGCACGGTCGCGAGGCCGCCGAGGCCCTGCGCGCCGATACCGAGCGCGTTGACCTTCTCGTGCAGTTCGACGCGCAGTTCCTCGATCCAGTCCTTCGGGCCGCGCGCGATGATTTCCTGGATGTCGATCGGCTCCATCAGCGATTCCTTCGCCATCAGCATCGCCTTTTCGGCCGTGCCGCCGATGCCGATCCCGAGCATGCCCGGCGGGCACCAGCCGGCGCCCATCGTCGGGACCGTCTTCAGCACCCAGTCGACGATCGAGTCGGACGGGTTCAGCATCACGAACTTCGACTTGTTCTCCGAGCCGCCGCCCTTCGCCGCAACCTGCACGTCGACCTTGTCGCCCGGCACGATCTCGTAGTGGATCACGGCCGGCGTGTTGTCCTTCGTGTTCTTGCGGGCGCCTTCCGGCGGATTGACGATCGATGCGCGCAGCACGTTGTCCGGGTGCGTGTAACCGCGGCGCACGCCTTCGTTGATCATGTCGGTGAGACCCATCGTCGCGCCGTCCCAGCGCACGTCCATGCCGACCTTCACGAAGATCGTGACGATGCCGGTGTCCTGGCAGATCGGGCGGCGGCCTTCCGCGCACATGCGGCTGTTCGTGAGGATCTGCGCGATCGCGTCCTTCGCGGCCGGGCTCTCTTCCAGCTCGTACGCGCGGCCGAGCGCCTGGATGTAGTCGAGCGGATGGTAGTAGCTGATGTACTGCAGCGAATCCGCGATGCTCTGGATCAGGTCTTCCTGTTTGATGACGGTCATGGCTGAGACTCTGTGAGGACTGTGGGGAATACGTTTATGCGTTGGCCGCTTCGGCCGATGCGCGGGACACGGCCGGGGCGGGCGCATGCGGCTCGTGGAAATGGGCCGGGTGCGTGTGGGTCGTCAGGCGGTCGACCCACGCCATCACGAGCGCCGACACGAGGAACGACACGTGGATGATCACTTGCCACATGATCGCGTGCGTCGTGTGCTGGTCCGGGTTGATGAAGGTCTTCAGCAGGTGGATCGACGAAATGCTGATCAGCGCCATCGACAGCTTGACCTTCAGCACGCCCGCGTTCACGTGGTCGAGCCACTCGGGCTCGTCGGGATGGCCCTCGATGCCGAGGCGCGACACGAAGGTTTCGTAGCCGCCGACGATCACCATGATCAGCAGGTTCGAGATCATCACGACGTCGATCAGGCCGAGCACCGCGAGCATCACGCTGATCTCGTCGAGGGCGGTCGCGTGCGACAGCAGGTGCCAGACTTCCTTCAGGAACAGGAACACATAGACGGCCTGCGCGACGATCAGGCCCAGATACAGCGGAACCTGGAGCCAGCGGCTCATGAAGATCAGTGCGGGCAGCGGGCGCAGGGGACGACGGGTGGAGCCGGGCGAATGCGGGGCAGACATGGTGGAGAGTCGGCGCTGGGCGCGGGTATCGAGGGTAATCTTGAAAAAGGCGCGCTATTGTAACGCGTCGGCCGGCGCGACTGCAGCGACGCGCCGGGGCTGCCGGGGACGGATCAGGACGCCGTGGCTGCCACGCGCTTCACGCGCAGGCTCGCGAGCACGATGCCGGTGACGACGCAGGCGAGCGCGATGCCGTGCGCGAAAGTGGGACGTTCGCCGAGGAACGCGATGCCGTACGCGGCGGCCGCGACCGGCAGCACCGCGCTGAACACGCCGGCGAGGCTGCCCGGCACGTGCCGGATGCCTTTCATCCACAGCCAGAACGAGAAGATGCTGGCCGACAGCCCGTACCAGACGACGAGCGCCCACGTACCGGCCGGCACGCTCGCGTAATCGAAATGCCACATCGCCGTCGCGCCGAGCGGCAGCATCAGGCACAGGCCGAACAGGTGCGTGTACGCGCAGATGTCGATCGGCGCGAGCGTCTGCGTGAGCCGGCGCGACAGGATCACGTAGATCGATTCGCAGCATACCGCGCCGAGGATCAGCAGGTTGCCGGTCAGCGAGCCGGCCGCTGCGCCGCCGGCGCCGTGCGCGGATGCACTGCCTGCACTGCCGTTGGCGAGGTTGATCGTCACGACGCCGGCGATTGCGAGCGCGATCGACACGAGCGCACGGCCGTTCGGTTTTTCACGCAGGATCAGCCACGCGAACAGCGCGACGATCGCCGGGATCGTGCTCGTGATCACGCCGGCGGCGACCGCGCTCGTGCGCTGCACGCCGTTGAGCATCAACAGCGTGAACATGAAGGTGCCGAAGAACGCCTGCAGGAACAGGTTCAGCCATTCCGCGCGCCGCACCGCGCGCATCTTCACCGGGCTGAACAGCGGCCACAGCACGGCGATCGCGATCACGAAGCGCAGCGTGGCGAGGATGGCGACCGGGACGAAGACGACGATGGACTTGCCGATACCGACGTTGCTGCCGACAAACAGCATCGACAGGATGAGGAAGAGGGCGTAGCGATTCAAGCTGGAATCCGGGAGGCGAGTTCAGTTAGGATTGTAGGGTCGCGGTTGTAACAGCGTAAAGCAGACCGCAAGGCGGCGCCGCCCGGCGTGCGAAACGGCGATGCCGCGTAAGTGACGGGTAAGTTCGAGCGCTTATCGTGGATATCGCCGAGCCGCACGTCCGCCGTCATGTGACGTGGTGCGGCGCAGCATCGCGTGCAGCCTCCGGGCCGCGCGCGGGTGAGTGGGAGACAGCGGCGCGCAAGCGCCGGCCAAGACGCGGCGCGCATGATCGCGCCGCCATGCAGAGGATTCATGTTCACCAAGGGGTAGTCGATGTCTGCGATTGAATCGGTTCTTCACGAAACCCGTCAGTTTGCGCCGCCCGAGGCGCTCGAGAAGGCGGCGACCATTTCCGGCATGCCGGCCTACCGCGCGCTGGCCGCCGAGGCCGAGCGGGATTACGAAGGCTTCTGGGCACGCCTCGCGCGCGAGGGCCTGACCTGGCACAAGCCGTTCACCAAGGTGCTCGACGAGAGCAATGCGCCGTTCTACAAGTGGTTCGACGACGGCGAGCTCAACGCGTCGTACAACTGCCTCGACCGTCACGTCGAAGCCGGCAACGGCGAACGCGTCGCGATCATCTTCGAGGCCGACGACGGCACCGTCACCCGCGTCACCTACGCCGATCTGCTCGCGCGCGTGTCGCGCTTCGCGAATGCGCTGAAGAAACGCGGCATCGGCAAGGGCGATCGCGTCGTCATCTACATTCCGATGTCGATCGAGGGCATCGTCGCGATGCAGGCCTGCGCGCGCATCGGCGCCACGCACTCGGTCGTGTTCGGCGGCTTCTCCGCGAAGTCGCTCAACGAGCGGCTCGTCGACGTCGGCGCGGTCGCGCTCATCACCGCCGACGAACAGGCGCGCGGCGGCAAGACGCTGCCGCTCAAGAGCATCGCCGACGAGGCGCTCGCGATGGGCGGCTGCGAGGCCGTGAAGAGCGTGATCGTCTACCGCCGCACCGGCGGCAAGATCGACTGGCACGCCGGGCGCGACCTGTGGATGCACGAGATCGCCGACGGCGAGTCCGACACGTGTGCTCCGGAATGGGTCGGCGCCGAGCATCCGCTGTTCATCCTCTATACGTCGGGCTCGACCGGCAAGCCCAAGGGCGTGCAGCACAGCACCGGCGGCTACCTGCTGTGGGCCGCGCAGACGATGAAGTGGACCTTCGACTGGAAGCCCGCCGACGTGTTCTGGTGCACGGCCGACATCGGCTGGGTCACTGGCCACACGTACATCACCTACGGCCCGCTCGCGTGCGGCGGCACGCAGGTCGTGTTCGAAGGCGTGCCGACCTATCCAGACGCCGGCCGCTTCTGGAAGATGATCGACGCTCACAAGGTCACGGTGTTCTACACCGCGCCGACCGCGATCCGCTCGCTGATCAAGGCCGCGGAAGCCGACGACCACGTCCATCCGAAGAGCTACGACCTGTCGAGCCTGCGCATCATCGGCACGGTCGGCGAGCCGATCAATCCGGAAGCGTGGATGTGGTACCACAAGCACGTCGGCCAGGAGCGCTGCCCGATCGTCGACACGTGGTGGCAGACCGAAACCGGCGGCCACATGATCACCCCGCTGCCGGGCGCGACGCCGACGGTGCCGGGTTCGTGCACGCTGCCGCTGCCGGGCATCATGGCCGCGGTGGTCGACGAAACGGGCCAGGACGTGCCGAACGGGCAAGGCGGCATTCTCGTCGTCAAGCGTCCGTGGCCGGCGATGATCCGCACGATCTGGGGCGACCCGGAGCGCTTCAGGAAGAGCTATTACCCGGAGGAACTCGGCGGGCGGCTGTACCTCGCCGGCGACGGCACGGTGCGCGACAAGGACACCGGCTACTTCACGATCATGGGCCGCATCGACGACGTGCTGAACGTGTCGGGCCACCGGCTCGGGACGATGGAGATCGAGTCGGCGCTGGTGTCGCACGAGCTGGTGGCGGAAGCGGCGGTGGTCGGCCGCCCGGACGACACGACGGGCGAGGCGGTGGTCGCGTTCGTGGTGCTCAAGCGTTCGCGTCCGGAAGGCGAGGAGGCCGCGGCGCTGGCCAAGACGCTGCGCGACTGGGTGGGCAAGCAGATCGGTCCGATCGCGAAGCCGAAGGACATCCGCTTCGGCGACAACCTGCCGAAGACGCGCTCGGGCAAGATCATGCGGCGCCTGCTGCGCTCGCTCGCGAAGGGCGAGGCGATCACGCAGGACACCTCCACGCTCGAGAACCCGGCGATCCTCGAGCAGCTGGCCGAAGTGCGCTGATCGCACCGGTTGCGCACGTTGCGCGCACGAGCCCCTGCGCGGCAATCCCGATTGCCCGTGCAGGGGCTTTTTGCTAAATAACGGCATGACCGTTTCATCCCGTCCGGCGCCTGCCGCGCCGCCGCCCGTTCCCGAGCTGCTCGCGCGTGCCCATGCGCGCTATTGGCGTTTCAACGTCGTGTTGATCGTCGTGCTGATGGCAATCGGCTTCACGGTGTCGTTCGTCGTGCCGTTCTTCGCTCCCGCGCTCGCCGGCATTCGCTTCGCCGGTTTCAGCCTCCCGTTCTATATCGGCGCGCAGGGTGCGATTCTCGTGTATCTCGTGCTGATCGTCGTGTACATCGGCCTGATGCAGCGCGCCGACCGCGTGCTGCGGCGCGCGTACGACGACCATGCGGCGCAGGCCGCCGATGCGCACCATGCGCGCTGATCCATGCTGACGCATCGACTGATTCGCGCATACGCGCTTTACACGCTCGGTTTTCTCGGGTTCGTGCTGCTGTTGTGGCGGATCGAGCGTGCGACCGGCTCCGGCGTGTGGATCGGCTACGTGTTCCTGTTCGTGCCGATTGCCGTGTATGCGGTGATCGGGCTGCTGTCGCGCACGTCCGATCTGGTCGAATACTACGTCGCCGGGCGGCGCGTGCCGTCCGCGTTCAACGGGATGGCGACGGCGGCCGACTGGCTGTCGGCGGCGTCGTTCATCGGGTTGGCCGGCTCGCTGTACGCAACCGGCTACGATGCGCTCGCGTACGTGATGGGATGGACCGGCGGATTCTGCCTCGTCGCGTTCCTGCTCGCGCCGTACGTGCGCAAGCTCGCGCGCTACACGATTCCCGATTTTCTCGGCACGCGCTTTTCCAGCACCGCCGTGCGTGCGCTCGCGGCCGGCGCGGCGATCCTGTGCTCGTTCGTTTATCTGGTCGCGCAGATCCAGGGCATCGGGCTGATCGCGACGCGCTTCATCGGCGTCGACTTCGCGATCGGAATCTTCTGCGGGCTCGCGGGCATTCTCGTGTGCTCGTTTCTCGGCGGGATGCGCGCGGTCACGTGGACGCAGGTCGCGCAGTACATCATCCTGATCAGCGCGATCCTGATTCCCGTGTCGCTGATCGCGATGAAGAACGGGCTCGGGCCGGTGCCGCAGTTCAATTACGGCAAGCTGATGGAGCGCGTGGCGGCGCGCGAGGCACAGGTGCGCGACGCAGCCGAGGAGCAGCAGGTGCGCGATGCGTATCGCCGGCAGGCCGCGGTCGTGCAGACGCAGCTCGATCGTTTGCCCGAGTCGTATGCGGATGCGCGCCGCCGGCTCGTCGACCAGCTTGCGGACTTGCGGCGCCACAACGGGCCGCTGCGCGAGATCAATCAGCGCGAGCGCGAACTGGCCGACTTCCCGCGCGACGCGACGGCGGCGCGCGTGATGTGGACCCAGGCACGCGACGACCTGCTGGCACGCGCCGAGCCGCCCGTGCCGATGCACGAGCCGTTTCCCGCGGCGAACGACGACGAGCGCAAGCCGCGCGAGCGCAATTTCCTCGCGCTGCTGCTGTGCCTGTCGCTCGGCACCGCGAGCCTGCCGCACATCCTGACGCGCTACAACACGACGACATCGGTGGCATCCGCGCGGCGTTCGGTCGGCTGGACGCTGTTCTTCATCGCGCTGTTCTACCTGAGCGTGCCGGTGCTCGCGGTGTTGATCAAGTACGAAATCCTCACCAATCTCGTCGGGCGGCCGATCGCCGAATTGCCCGCGTGGGTCACGCAGTGGCATCACTTCGAACCGGACCTGATCAGCGTCGTCGAGGTGATTCGCGACGGCATCGTGCACTGGTCGGAGATCCAGATGCAGCCGGACATGGTCGTGCTGGCCGCGCCGGAGATCGCAGGGCTGCCGTACGTCGTGTCGGGGCTGATCGCGGCCGGTGCGCTGGCCGCTGCGCTATCGACGGCGGACGGGTTGCTGCTGACGATCGCGAATGCGCTGTCGCACGACGTGTATTACTGCATGGTCGCGCCGGATGCGTCGAGCCAGCGGCGCGTGACGATCTCGAAGGTGTTGCTGCTGGGCGTTGCGCTGTTCGCGTCGTATGTCGCGTCGCTCAATACGGGGAAGATTCTGTTCCTGGTCGGGGCGGCGTTTTCGCTCGCGGCATCCAGTTTCTTTCCGGTGCTCGTGCTTGGGGTGTTCTGGAAACGCACGACGACGCGCGGTGCGATTGCCGGGATGCTGACGGGGCTCGCGGTGTGTGTGTATTACATCGTGTCGACGTATCCGTTCTTCACGCAGCTGACCGGGTTCGCCGGGCGGACGTGGTTCGGGATCGAGCCGATCAGCTCGGGCGTGTTCGGCGTGCCAGCGGGATTCGCGGTGGCGATCGCGGTGAGTCTGCTCGATCGGCAGCCGGATGAATATACGCAGGCGTTGGTGGATTACATTCGGCATCCGTGAGAGCGGGGGCTCGGGATGCGGGAGATCGCGGTGGGAAAAAGAAAAGCCCCTTGATTTCTCAGCGGAATCAAGGGGCTTCACGTGTCCTGGCGGAGAGAGGGGGATTCGAACCCCCGATAGGCGATTAACCTATACACGCTTTCCAGGCGTGCGACTTAAACCACTCATCCATCTCTCCGGAAGACCGAGAGTATAGCAAACTCTGGCGGCGGATCGCCACTCCCTTTGGCGATCAGTGGAAATCGGCGGCAAGCCGCCGACCGCGGCGCGCGCGACGGCGCTGCCCTGCCCGGATTGCGGCGGCACAGAAGAGCCGTGCCGCCATTCACGCCCGTGCCCGGACGCACGGCCGCGCGAGTCTGCTATCTTCCCGGGCATCTCAGCGCTTTCCCGCCTCTCCATGACCGACCGCATCGTCGCCGCATTCGATTTCGACGGCACCATCACGACCACCGACAGCTTCCGTCATTTCGTCCGCTACGCGGTCGGCACGCCGCGTTTCGCATGGGCCGGCCTACGCGCGCTGCCGTGGCTCGTCGCGATGAAGGTCGGCCTGTTGTCGCGCGGCGATGCGAAGGCGAAGTTCGCGTGGTTCGCACTCGGGCCGATCCGCGAAGACGCGCTGGACGCGCTTGCACGCAGCTTCGTCGACGGCTACCTGCCGAACCTCGTGCGCCCGGACATGCTGGAACGGGTGCGCGAACATCAGGCGCGCGGGCATGAAGTCGTGCTGGTGAGCGCGTCGCCGTCGCTGTATCTGGAGAAGTGGGCGCGTACGGTCGGCATCGATACGGTGCTCGCGACGCGCCTCGCGTTCGAGCGCGGCACGTTCACCGGACGGCTGAACGGCGAGAACTGCTGGGGCCCGCAGAAGGTCGTGCGCCTGCGCGGCTGGTGGGGCAACCGGCTGCCCGCGAAACTGTTCGCGTACGGCGACAGCCGCGGCGACAAGGAAATGGCCGAACTCGCGAACTGGGCGTGGATCCGCGGGCACGGGCCGATGCCGCCGATCGGCGACTGAAGGGCCGACAGACCGGCGGAGCCACCACGGCGGGCAACGCCGCGCGCCGCCGTTACGCGTCGGCCGGCTGCGTGCTTCGCACCCCGCGCACCGGACGATACGCGCCCCAGCGATTCGCACGCTTGAACGTGCCCACGTCGTTGAACCGCACGCCGACTTCACGCAGCGCCTTGTGCGCGGTGCGCGCGGTCAACTGCCGAATGTAGAACGGATCGCGCACCACGAAGTGATGGATCGCATGCGTGCTGCCGAAGTTGAAGCAGAACAGCTGGAACGGCAGCATCCACCATGGATTGAGCACCTGCGTCTGCTGGATCACGTTGCGCGAATCGATGTCGCCGAAGTAATGCATGTTCGAGCTGACGAAGTTGATGCAGAAGCTGCGCACGAAATTCGGCCCGAGCCACACGACCGCGAGAAAATCGACGACGTGCATCGTGCGCGCGACGACGGCCGGCACGCTCACCGCATAACCGAACGCATGCAGCGCGAACAGCCCGGCGTGGTAGACGATGAACGCATGCCACAGCGCGTAATACGCGTGACCGATCGGCATGTAGGACGACACCTGCTCGATGCGCAGTTGCGCGCGCTCGGCCGCATCCTGCACTGGCTGCGCGGCCACGTACTGCCGGACCTTGCGGCGCATCGCGTCCGGCCGCAGCACGACGGCGAGCATGCCGTCCGCGATCATCAACAGGCGCTTCACGCCCCAGCGTTCGCCGTTGGTGATGCCGAATTCCTCGAGATCCGACTCGCCTCCCGACACCTTGTGGTGATGCAGGTGCATGCGGCGGCGCGTCCACGGATTGATCGTGCCCGGCCGCGTGAGCCAGCACAGCGCCATCATCAGGTGATAGGCCCACGGCGTCTTCTTGAAGTACATCAGGTGGATCAGGTCGTGCTCGAGTTCGTGGATCAGCGACGTGACGAATGCGGCGAGCGGCAGCGCGACGTACCACGCGATCGCGCCGCGCGCATACAGCCACGCGATCGCAAGCATCGCGCTCACCGACACGGCCATCACGGTCGCGCCGACGAGGTTCTGGTTGTCGAGCAGCGGAAAGCGCGCGCGGATCGCGTCGCTCGCGGCGTTGACCTCGCGGCGGACGTACGCGACCTTGTCTGCGTCATGTCGAAAGACGGTTCGTGCGGGTTGGCTCATCGAGCGGAATCCGTGCGGAAAGGGTGGGGCGCAATGCCGATGTGGAAAGCATAGGCGTGCGCTGCCATGCGCGCGAGGGCCGCTGGTGCCAAACATGGTGTCATTTCGGGCCACGATGACCGACGGGCTGTCGCCGTCGTGCGCCGCCGCTAGAGGCATGCCGCGGTGTCATTGCGGGCCAGCGACGCTACAATCCGCCGAAACCGCTCCGGAGTCCGCCGCATGGCCCTGTCCGTTCCGGATGCCGCGCGCCAGTTGAACAAGGCGACGGTATCGTCCGCGTATGCGCTGTTCATGCTGATGCTCGCCGAGGAGCGCGGCATCGACGGCGGCCGGATTCTCGCCGGCTCAGGCGTCGAGCGCGACTGGCTCGCCCGGCCCGATGCACGCATCACGCCGCTGCAGCAGGCCACGATCGTGTTCAACCTGCTCGATGCGACGAACGATCCGTCGATCGCGATCGAGATCGGCCTGCGCAGCAGTCTCACGAAATCCGGACTGATCGGCTTCGGGCTGATGAGTTGCGCGACGCTCGGCGAAGCGATCGCGCTCGGCATCCGCTATCTGCCGACGCGCGTGCCGTTCTTCTCGGTGCGGCTCGTGCAGCTCGACGGGATCGTCGACATCGACGTGCTCGAGGCGTTTGCGCTCGGCCGGCTGCGCCAGTTCGCGGTGGAAAATTTCCTGGTCGAGACGGCGATCCTGTTCAACTCGCTGCTCGATCCCGCGCCGGGGCGCACGCTGCAGTCGCGCGCGGAGCTGCATTTCGAATGGCCGGAACCGCCGTGGTTCGAGCGCTATCGCGCGCGGCTGCCGCGCTGTCATTTCAACGCGAGCGCGAACCGTATCCGCTGCGACGCCGCGCTGCTCGACGAGCCGATCGGCACCGCGAACGCGCAGACCGCGCAGATGATCGTCCAGCAATGCGAGGCCGAGCTCGCGCGGCTCGGCTATGCGGAAAGCATCGTCGAGCGCGTGCGCAACCTGCTGATCTGCGGCGACGCCGGTTATCCGTCGGTGGACGACGTCGCGCGCGAGCTGCACGTGTCGGCGCGCACGCTCAAGCGCAAGCTTGCGGAATTCGGTGCGACCTATTCGGCGCTGCTCGACGAGATCCGGCTGCGCGATGCGCTCCGGTTGCTCGAGGGCACGCGTTTGCCGATCGACGAGATCGCGGCGCGGGTCGGCTATACCGACCGCGCCAATTTCACGCGTGCGTTCAAGCGCTGGACCGGCGTCGCGCCGAGCGAGCGGCGCTGACGGCGTGCCGGGCGGCGCGGGCCGATGTCGGTCGTGCGCGCGGCATCGATCAATCAATGGATCGTGCCATCCATCGGTCATTCAATCCGTCAGATGATCGCGACCCAGTTCGCGCCGCGACCGCCGGCCACACGCGCGCGCAACGACAACGCGCCGTCATCTGGCGCGATCGCGTAGACCGCCACGTATTCCGACTGCTCGCCGCATGCGACGAGCCAGCGCCCCGACGGATCGATCGCGAAGCCGCGCGGCTGCGTTTCGATGGCCGTCGCGTGCGCGGGTTCGAAGGTGCCGTCCGCATCGCGGCGATAGCAGAGCAACTGGCTCGACGTGCGTTCGCTGACGTACGCGAAACGCTCGTCCGGCGTCAGATGGAGATCGGCGGCCCACGCGGCTGGCACGGTCGGCGCGGGCGGGCGTGCATGGCCTTGCGCGAGATCGACAACGGCCGGGTGGCGCGCGCTGACCTGCGCGTTGCCGAGGCGGCCGCTGTCGGGCTCTCTCGAGAAGGTGGCGAGCGTGGCCTGGAATTCGCTGACCGCGACGAGCGTGTGGCCGTCGCGCGCGAAGCGCAAGTGACGCGGGCCGAAGCCGCCCGGCACGCGCGTTTCGCCGTGCTCGAGCACGCGCAGGCCGTCTGCATCCTCGACCAGCGCGAACGTGAAGATTCGGTCCGAGCCGAGCGAGCTCACGTACGCGAACCGATTGTCCGGCGACACGACAACGGCATGTGCGTTCGCGATGCCGTGCGCGACTTGCAGCGGCGCGCCGTCGCCGTCGCGCACGCGAGCGGCGTCGTAGAGGCTCAGCGAGTTGCCGCCATACGATGCGCCGAGCAGCCAGCGGCTGCCGCGATCGAGCGACAGATAGGCGAGGCTCGCGTCGATCGCGGTTGCGCCGATGCGGGCGAGCGCACCGGTGGTCGTCGCGACACGGAATGCGACGATCGTCGGCGTTTCGCCGCGCGTCGCGACGTACAACCGCGCGCGATCGGCCTGCACGGCGATCGGCATCGCGACGTCGCCGGCCGGGTAGCGGGCGAGCGGCGCGAGCGCGCCGTCGGACGCGAGCGAGAACGTGGCGAGGTCGCCGTCGACGGCATTCGAGACGACGACGGTCAGGCGGTCAGTGTTCGGCATGGCGGAGCATCGAGGTGTTCGTGAAGGACTCGTCGGCGGGCAGCCCGCGCGGCGGATCGCTGCGCCGGTGCGTGCGGGCGAACAGCGCGGCAACCGCGGCGACGACGGACGCGATCGCGAGCGCATACAGGCCGCCCGTGATCGAACCCGTATGTTGCTTCAGATAGCCGAAGGCCGTCGGTGCGACGAAGCCGCCGAGGTTGCCGATCGAATTGATCAATGCGATCACGGCCGCGGCCACGCGGGTGTCGAGATAGCCCTGCGGGATCGGCCAGAACAGCGACGACGCGGCCTTGAAGCCGAGCGCGGCGAAGCAGATCGATGCGAACGACCAGACCGGATCGCGCGACGTCGACGCGAACAGCCCGCACGCGGCGAGCACGAGCGCGAACGACAGCCAGCGCTGCGGATGCTTCCACTTCGCGGACAGCACCGCGAAGCCGTACATCGCGCCGATCGCGATCATCCACGGAATCATGTTGTAGAGACCGACCTGGAAATCGGTGAGGCCGCCCATCTTGCGGATGATGGTCGGCAGCCAGAAGGTGGCCGCGTAGATCGTGAGCTGGATCGAGAAATACAGGAAGCAGAACAGCACGATCTGCGGATCGCGCAGCAGCGTGGCGGCCGATACGTGCACCTTCGAGCGCACGTCGCGGGTCGCGCGTTCTTCGTCGAGCGCGTTCTGGAGCGCCGCGCGTTCGTCGGCGGTGAGCCATGTCGCGTCGCGGATGTGCGACTTCAGCAGCAGCCAGCTCGCGCCGCACAGCGCGACCGAGAACATCCCTTCGATCAGGAACATCCACTGCCAGCCCTGCAGGCCGAAGCCGTGGATCGACAGCAGCGCGCCGGTCACGGGCCCGGACAGCACCGACGCGAACGCGGAGCCGCCGAGAAAGATCGCCATCGCCTTGCCGCGCTCCTGCGGCGGCAGCCATTGCGACAGGTACAGCACGACGCCGGGGAAGAAACCGGCCTCGGCCGCGCCGAGCAGGAAGCGCAGCACGTAGAACGACGTGTCGTTCCACACGAACGCCATCGCGGCGGCGACGATGCCCCACGTCGCCATGATCCGTGCAAGCCAGATGCGCGCGCCGTAGCGTTGCATCAGCAGGTTCGACGGCACTTCGAACAGCGCGTAGCCGACGAAGAACAGGCCGGCACCGAGTCCGTACGCGGCCGCGCCGATACCGATCGACGCCTCGAGGTGGCGATCGACGAAGCCGACGTTGACGCGGTCGATGTAGTTCGCGATGAACATGATCAGCACGAGCGGCAGCACGTGCCATTTCACTTTCGAGACGGCGGACGCGAGCGGGTCGCGGCCGGGCAGGGCAGGTGTGGCCAAGGGAGTCTCCGGTCGGGCGGCGGACGGGGCGATGGCCCGCGTCGGCGTCGAGGGTGGCGATTTTTGTAGTACGTCGTCGTATGACATGGTACGCGTTAGATTTGCGTATGACGTCGCGGGTTTACCCGGAATTTCGTCAAATATCTGCGGGCGTCATGAGGATGTTGTTCGTCGCATCACATCAGATGACATATGACATAAAGCACGCACGGCGCTGGCGGGCGGCCGGCTGACGGCGCCCGCGAGGCCCAAGACAACCAGGCGAAAAAACACGTTGCTGAAGGACAAGAGCGTCGTGATTTCCAGGATCGGGGGCGGGGCTCGGCGTGAAGCTCGCGGTCGAGGCGGCACGCGAGGGTGCGCGCGGCGTGGTCGTCGCGGCACGCACGATGGAAAAGCTCGACGATGCGCAAGCCGGATCCGCGCACTCGGCGTCGCGTGCGAAATGCTGAAGGTGCGAACCGACATCGCCCGGCGCGCGCAATGCCGGCGGCTCGCAACGCAGGCGATCGAGCGTTTCGGCCACTGTGCATTCGTGCACGGCACGTTTCCGGAGGCGGTCGACGAAGCCGACTCGCCGGCTGGCGCGCGGTGTTCGGCACCAACGTGTTCGGCACGATGACGCTCGCACCGAAATTCGTCCCGCACATGAAGCGGCACAAGCGCGGCGCAATCGTGACGATCGATACGCAGGCGGCCCGCAAGCCGTTTGCAGGGCAATCCGGCTACGCTGTATCGAAGCGTGTGCTCGCGGTTACGGCAAAATACCTTGCACGCGCGCTCGGCGTGCACGGGATTCGCGCGAACGGCATTCACATGAGCTGGATGCGAGACGTGCCGCCGCGGACGCATTTGCGGCCGGCGGCCGCCGAGTACGGAGTGACGCAAGACGAGACCATCGTGCCGATCGCGTCGAACATAGCGCTCGCGAAGCTGCCGGCCGACGACGACTGCGCGCGTGCCGCGCTGTTCGTCGCATCGGATGACGCGAACGCGGTGACCGGCGCGACGCTGCACGCGAACGGCGGCGACTTCATGCCCTGAGGAAAAGAGACGGATGATGCAGGAACGGGAACCCTACCGCGGACGACATTTCTTCGCGTTCAACGGCGACGCGGACGGTCTGTGCGCGCTGCAGCAACTGCGGCTCGCGGAGGGCGAGCGCGGCACGCTCGTGACCGGCGTGAAGCGCGACATCCGGCTGCTCGAGCGAATCGACGCGCGGGCCGGCGATCGCGTGACCGTGCTTGACGTGTCGCACGACCAGAATCGCGACGCCTGCGCGCGGCTGCTGCGCGCAGGCGCGGCGGTCCGCTACTTCGACCATCACTTCGCGGGCGAGCTGCCGGGCGATCCGCGTTTCGACGCGTACATCGACACGTCCGCCGACATCTGCACGAGCGCGCTCGTGAACCGCCATCTCGGCGGCCGTCATGTGCGGTGGGCGATCGTCGCGGCGTTCGGCGACGAACTGCCGGCGCTCGGCGACGCGCTCGCGCGCGAATACGGGCTCGACGACGTCGAGCGCCGCACGCTCGCCGAACTCGGGCTCTACCTGAACTACAACGCCTACGGCGAGTGCGTCGGCGATCTCCATTTCGATCCGGCGGTGCTGGCCGATGCGATGCTGCCGTGTGCGGACCCGCTCGACTTCGTGCGCGACACGCCGGTGTTCGCCGCGCTGCGCGACGGCTATCGCGACGACATGGCGCGGGCCTGCGCGCTCGCGCCCCTGCGCGACGTGCCCGGCGCGACACTGATCAGGATGCCGGATCATCCATGGGCGCGGCGCGCGACGGGGATGCTCGCGAACGAGCGGATGCGCAATGCGCCGCATGCGGCGCTCGCGGTGCTGTCGCCGCGTGCGCAGGGCGGGCTCGTCGTCAGCGTGCGCGTGCCCGACGGCCGGCCGATCGGCGCCGACGAATTCTGCCGCGGTTTTCCGACCGGCGGCGGGCGCAAGCGCGCGGGCGGCATCAATCATCTGCCGGAAACCGAGTTCGACGCCTTCGCCGAGCGTTTCGAGGCGGCCTTCCGTCTCGACTGAACGCCACAGGCCCGCAACGCCGGACGCGTACCGTGCGGTGATCCCGTGCCGCGCGCATCGATCGGACTCGGCTACGCGGCAATACCGTTCGCTTTTCCGTTTCCTGACCGAGGTGCCCGCGAAGTCGTCCGTTGCTCCTGCCGTCGTATGGTTCCGCGACGATCTGCGCGTGACCGACCAGCCAGCGCTCACGCGCGCGGTCGCGTCGGGCGGGCCGCTCGTGTGGGTGTACGTCGACGACACGCGCGCAGGTGCCGCGCATGCGCTGGCCACGCTGCCGAAGGGTCGACAGGTGTCACCCGGCGTCACCAGCCGCGGCCGCCGCTCCACGCGCGCGGTGCGGCTTGCCGTATCAGTTGCAGAACGCGACGTGCTCGAGCAGTGCAAGCGCGACGCCCGAGTCGAAGTAGGCCGCACCGCACCACGCGACGAACGCGAGCACGCCGACGGCCAGCGCCACGCGCATCATGCCCACGCGGCCTTGCCCGGCACCGGGCGCGCGATGCGCGCGTCGTCGATCGGCAGGTGCAGCACCGCGGCGAGCACGCCGAGCGCGATCGAGCCGATCCACAGCGGCAGATACGAATGCGTCGCGTCGTAGACGAGCGCACCGAGCCAAACGCCGAAGAAGCTGCCGAGTTGGTGCCCGAAGAAGACGAAGCCGAACAGCGTCGCGATGTAGCGCACGCCGAACACCTGCGAGATCACGCCGTTGGTCAACGGCACGGTGCCGAGCCACGTGAAGCCCATCACCGCCGCGAACACGTAGACGCTCGCGGGCGACAACGGCGCCGCGACGAATGCGGCCATCGCCAACGCGCGGACGAGGTACAGCACCGACAGCACGTACTTGCGCCGCAGCAGGCCGCCGAGATGGCCGCATGCATAGGTGCCGGCCACGTTGGTCAATGCGATCAGCGCGAGCGCGACGCTGGCGTGGCGCGCCGGCAGGCCGTGATCGAGCAGATAGGCGGGCAGGTGGGTCGCGATGAACGCGAGCTGGAACCCGCACGCGAAGAATCCCGCGTTCAGCAGCCAGAAGCCGCGATGCGCGAACGCTTCGCGCACCGCCGCGCCGATCGACTGGTCGGGGCCGTCGGCGCGGCTCGCGGCGTGCGCGGGCCGGTCGCGCACCAGCACGGCGAGCGGCGCGAGCAGCGCGGCGACGAGCGCGAGCGCGACGAATGCATGCTGCCAGCCGATGCCGCCGATCAGCACCTGTGCGACCGGCACCATGCAGAACTGGCCGAGCCCGCCGATCGCGCCCGCGACACCGAGTGCCCAGCCGCGCCGCTCGGGCGGGAACAGCCGGCTCAGCGCGCCGTAGATCGATGCGAAGGCCGAGCCCGACAGCGCGATGCCGATGACGAGCCCCGCGCCGAGCGTAAACACGCCGGCCGACGCGGCGAACGCCATCGTGGCGAGCCCGGCTGCATACAACAGCATGCCGGCGACGATCACGCGCACCGAGCCGAACCGGTCGGCGATCATCCCGGTAAACGGTTGCGCGATGCCCCATATCAGGTTCTGCAGCGCGAGCGCGAGCCCGAACGCTTCGCGCGACCAGCCGTGGTCGAGCGTGACGGGGGCGAGGAACAGCCCCTGCACGTGGCGGATGCCGAGGGCGGCGCCCATGATCAGGCCGCCCGCCAGCACCGGCAGCCAGCGGCGCCGGGTGTCTCGTTCGATCGGGGTCATGCGGGTCTCCGGATGAATGCGCGCGGCGCGACGCCGCGTTCGATCCGATTAGACGATTCCGTCGCGGCACGCTCAAGCAATCATTCGGTCGCGTTCGCATGCGTGTGGGGAATGCGAGGCGGTTCGGACGCGGGGCCGGTCGCGAAGGCGGAACGGGCCGGATCCGTGGAGTCGCTGCGACGCACCGCACACTGCCGATGCAGCGCAGCGGCCATCGGCGCCGCGCCTGCGGCTGCGCGCGTATGGCGCGCAATGCCGCACCGCCATCGGCTCGATGCGGACACGCGCTCGCGGCTTACCGCCGTGCCGCGTCGTACGCGCGCATTGCCGCGTCGCATTCGGCCGCTTCCGCGAGAATCCAGTCGCGCACGTCGGCGACTTCGCGGCGCGGGGCGGGATCGTGCCGGAACAGCCAGTAGCCGTACGCGTCCGACAACGCCTGCGAATGCGGGCCGAGCACCGCGAGCCGGCCGTCCGCGAGCATCGGCGCGACGAGCGCGAGCCTGCCGAGCGCGACACCCTGGCCGGCGATCGCGGCGTGGATCACCTGATCGTACTGGTTGAAGCGCAGCACGCCCTTCGGCCGCGCATCGCCGAGCCCGGCCGCGTGCAGGTACGTACGCCACTGCAGTTGCGTTTGCGGCGGGCCGTCGAACTCGAGCAGCACGTGCTCGGCGATCGCGGCCGCGTCGGTCACGGGCCGCGCGGCCAGCGCCGGGTGCGCGACCGGCACGACGACCTCGTCGAACAGGTGCAGCGCGCCGGCGGGCGCACGCTCGCGCGGGCAATAGCGGATGCCGAGGTCGATGCCTTCCGCACGCAAATCGAGTACCTTGTCGTTCGCGGCCACGCGCAAGTCGACGTCGGGCACGCGCGCCTGCAGGCGCCCGAGCCGCGGCAGCAGCCACAGCGCGGTCACGCCGATGCTCGCGGTGATCGTGACGGGCTGGCGCTCGCGCGTGGTGGCGAGCGACGCGACGGTGTCCTGCAGGCTCAGCAGCGCGGCGTCGGCGGCGCGAAACAGCCGCTCGCCTTCCGGCGTGAACGCGATCTTGCGATAGCCGCGCCGCAGCAGCGTGACGCCGAGATGCGCCTCGAGCGCATGCACCTGGCGGCTGACCGCCGACTGCGTGACGCACAGGTCCTGCGCGGCGAGCGTGATGCTCATGCGGCGGCCGACGGCGACGAAGCCGCGCACGAGATCCAGCGACGGGAGACGGACGAGCGGCGTTGACATGCGTATGGCTCATGCGAACGGAGCAGCAAGATTGGTTGAGAACGCCGGGCGCGTCAAGTTCAATGGAGACTGGCCGACCAGCGGCGGGCGCCGCGTGATGCGGCGCCGCACAGGAGACGGGATGACGATTTCGAATGAAGCAGCCGGCACGGATCGGGCAGCGTCGCGCGCGACGGACACGTTGCCGCCGGAGCCCGTGACGCTGACCGCGGCCGACGGTTATGTGCTGCGCGGCTACGTGTGGCGGCATCGCGGCAGCGGCGCCGCGCGGCCCGTGACGGTCGTCAATTGCGCGACGTCGGTGCGCTGCGACTACTACTTCCGCTTCGCGGCCTGGCTTTTCGCACACGGGCGCGACGTGCTCGTCTACGACTATCGCGGGATCGGCGGATCGCGCCCCGCGCGGCTCGCGAAGCTGCGTGCGAACTGGCTCGACTGGGGGCGGCTCGATTGCGAGGCCGCGCTGCAGTACGCGCGCGACGCGTTTCCCGGCCAGCCGCTCGACGTCGTCGCGCACAGCATCGGCGGCTGCCTGCTCGGGCTCGCGGCGTCGAACGCGTACGTGCGCCACGCGGTGACCGTCGGCGCGCAATATGCGTACTGGCGCGACTATCGGCAGCAAGAGCGGTGGCGCATGTGGTGGAAGTGGCATGTGGCAATGCCGGCGCTTGCGGCCGTGTTCGGCTACGTGCCCGCGAAACGGCTCGGCTGGATGGAGGACACGCCGCGCGGCGTCGCGTTGTCGTGGGTGCGCGCGCAAGCGCGCTTCGAGGACGCGTACACGCACGGCCCGCTCGCCGAACCCGCGGCGAGCCGCGCCTCACTGCCGGCGCGCTTTGCGCGGCTGCCGGCGCGGATGCTCGCGATCGGCCTCGACGACGACGGGTTCGGCACGGTCGAAGCGATCGAGCGGCTGGCCGGCTACTACACGGGCAGCGACGTCACGCATCTGCGGATCGCGCCGCGCGACATCGGCGTCGACGCAATCGGTCACTTCGCGTTCTTCCACAGCCGCTTCACCGACACACTGTGGCCCGTCGCGTTGTCGTGGCTGCAACACGGCGCGCTGCCGGCCGATGCGCCGGGCCGCGTGCACGCGCACCGTCCGGCGCAGCGTGCGCGGCCGGCGGACGGCAGCGTGCCGGATGCCGTCGCGCACGGGTGAGCGCGCACGCGGGCACGCCGTCGCGTCGATCGGGCGGCCGCGCCGGCTGCCGCTGACGACGAACGCGTTCGCAATGCATCGGCGTGTGCGTCGCGCGATCGATTAACATCGGATGTTTCGTTCGACTGGCTGCCCGTTGCCGATGTCCATTCCGCCCGATTCCGCGAAGTCCGCCGACCTGTCCCGCGCGTGGCAAATGCACCTGCTCGACGTGCCGGCTGCCGCGTCGCGTGCCGGCGTGCAGGTCGCGCGCATCGATTTCGACTGGCACGTGCCGCTCGCATCGCCTGCCTATGCGGCTCTGAGCGACGCCGAGCGCGCGCGCGCCGCGCGCTACCTGCGGCACGAGGATGCAGTGCGCAGCGCCGCGACGCGCGCCGCGCTGCGCGACGTGCTAGGCGCGGCGCTCGACGTGGCGCCGAAGGACATCGTGATCGTCGTCGACGAAGCGGGGCGGCCGTCGCTCGACGCCGCGCATCGCGCATCGCTCGATTTCAACGTGTCGCATGCGGGCGATCACGCGCTGATCGCATGGACGCCGGCGGGCCGTGTCGGCGTCGATATCGAAAGCTGCAATCGATCCACCGACTGGCGTGCGCTGACGCGCGAAGTATGCGCGAGCGCCGAGGCCGCGTATCTCGACAGCCTGCCGCTCGCCGCGCGTGCCGACGCGTTCATGCGCATCTGGTCCGCGAAGGAGGCGTTGCTGAAGGCGCTCGGCACCGGCATCGTCGGCGGGCTGCGCGCGTTCGCGGTCGTGCCGCCGCGCGATGCGCAGACACACGATACGCCTGCGACGACGATCGTCGAGCCGGCCGCGCCGGCGGCCGGCGTGGCCGCGTTCGATGCGGGCTGGCTCGACGCGGCGCCCGGCTACGCGGCGTGCGTCGCGTGGGCACGCTGAACCCGCTTCGGCACACGACGCTCACTCGAGCGGCACGTCGTTCGGCGCCGCGTAGCGCGCCTTGATCACATCGCTCATCGGGAAGTCGAACGCAAGGCCTTTCGGCGGCACCGGCTTCATGAACCACTTGTCGTACAGCGCGTTGATCTCGCCGCTCTTCATCAGCTGCACGAGCACGCCGTCGACGAGCGCCTTGAACTGCGGATCGTCCTTGCGCAGCATGAACCCGTACGCTTCCGACGATTGCGGCGTGCCGACGATCGTCCACTCGGCCGGCTTCGCCGCGAGCTGGCGCACGCCGGCGAGCAGCACGTCGTCCATCATGTAGGCGGCCGCGCGGCCCGATTCGAGCGTGAGGCGTCCTTCGCCGTAGTCCTTCGCGCTGATGATCTGCATGTTCATCTTCTTCTCCTCGTTCATCTTGCGCAGCAGGCGTTCGGACGTCGTGCCCTGGTTCGTCACGACCGTCTTGCCGGCGAGATCGGGGAAGTCGCGGATGCCCGAGCTCGTGCGCGTGAGCAGGCGCGTCGTCGCGACGAAGAAGGTCGTCGAGAACGCGACCTGCGCGTGACGCGCGGCGAGGTTGGTGGTGACCCCGCATTCGAGATCGACCGTGCCGTTCTGCACCAGCGGAATGCGGTTTTGCGACGTGACCGGGATGAAGCGCACCTGCAGGTCCGGCTTGCCGGTGCGCGCCTTCACGGCGGCGATCACGCGATCGCACAGATCCTGCGAGAAGCCGATCACCTTGCCGTTCGTGTCGACGTAGGAGAACGGCACCGACGTTTCGCGGTGGCCGATCGAGATCAGGCCTCCTTGCCGGATTTTCTCGAGCGTGCCGGACAGCGGTTCCGCGGCGAGCGACGCGCCGCACGCGAGCGCGCACGCGGTGAGGAGCAGGCTGCGGCCGAGGCGGGCGGTCAACCGGGGCGGGCGAGTCATGGCGGATCTCCGTGGCGGGTCATGAGGAAGTGTTGATCCGTATGTTGCCAAATACAAAATAATTGCAACATATGTTAACTACGGAGTCCGCGGAGCCGGCCCGGCGGGCCGCGCCGGACATCAGGGAAACTCCCGAGTCGAAATCGTGAAAAACGGGGTTGTCTAGACAAGTTGCGATGGCTACACTTCAATCCATCCCGAACTTGTCTAGACAGGATTGCTCACATGATTACGTTGACCCCCGGCCACCTGACCCTCCCGCAACTGCGCAAGATCGCTCGCGAATCCGTGCAGCTCCAGCTCGACCCGGCGAGCTTCGCGAAGATCGACGCAGGCGCGAAGGCCGTCGCCGACATCGCGGCGAAGGGCGAGCCGGCATACGGCATCAACACGGGCTTCGGCCGCCTGGCCAGCACGCACATCCCGCACGACCAGCTCGAACTGCTGCAGAAGAACCTGGTGCTGTCGCACGCGGTCGGCGTCGGCGAGCCGATGGCGCGCTCGTCGGTGCGCCTGCTGATGGCGCTGAAGCTGTCGAGCCTCGGCCGCGGCCACTCGGGCATCCGCCGCGAGGTGATGGACGCGCTGATCACGCTGTTCAACGCCGACGTGCTGCCGCTGATCCCGGTGAAGGGCTCGGTCGGCGCATCGGGCGACCTCGCGCCGCTCGCGCACATGTCGGCCGTGCTGCTGGGCGTCGGTGAAGTGTTCATCCGCGGCGAGCGCGCCAGCGCGCTCGACGGTCTGCGCGTCGCGGGCCTTGCGCCGCTCACGCTGCAGGCGAAGGAAGGCCTCGCGCTGCTGAACGGCACGCAAGCTTCGACGGCGCTCGCGCTCGACAACATGTTCGCGATCGAAGACCTGTACCGCACCGCGCTCGTCGCCGGTGCGCTGTCGGTCGACGCCGCAGCCGGCTCGGTGAAGCCGTTCGATGCGCGCATCCACGAACTGCGCGGCCACCAGGGCCAGATCGATGCGGCCGCGTCGTACCGCGAGCTGCTCGAAGGTTCGCCGATCAACCAGTCGCACCGCGACTGCGACAAGGTGCAGGATCCGTACAGCCTGCGCTGCCAGCCGCAGGTGATGGGCGCGTGCCTGGACCAGATGCGTCATGCGGCCGACGTGCTGCTGGTCGAAGCGAACGCCGTGTCGGACAACCCGCTGATCTTCCCGGATACCGGCGAAGTGCTGTCGGGCGGCAACTTCCACGCGGAACCCGTCGCGTTCGCGGCCGACAACCTCGCGCTCGCCGCGTCGGAAATCGGTGCGCTGTCCGAACGTCGCATCGCGCTGCTGATCGACGCGACGCTGTCGGGCCTGCCCCCGTTCCTGGTGAAGGACGGCGGCGTGAACTCGGGCTTCATGATCGCGCACGTGACGGCCGCGGCCCTCGCATCGGAAAACAAGACGCTCGCGCACCCGGCATCGGTCGACTCGCTGCCGACCTCGGCGAACCAGGAAGACCACGTGTCGATGGCGACGTTCGCGGCACGCAAGCTCGCCGACATCGCGGACAACACGAAGCACATCCTCGCGATCGAACTGCTGGCCGCCGCGCAAGGCGTCGACCTGCGCGCGCCGCACCACACGAGCCCGAAGCTCGCGCCGGTGATGGAAACGATCCGCAGCAAGGTCGCGCACTACGAACTCGACCACTACTTCGCGCCGGATATCGCGGTGATCGCGAAGCTCGTCGGCGAGCGAGCGTTCGCGAAGGTCGCGCCGTTCTCGTTCGCGTCGGAACAGTAAGCCCATGAGCGCGCCGGTCTACCAGGAGATCAAGGATTTCATCCTGGGCCGCATTCACGCCGGCGAGTGGGCGGAGGGCGACCAGGTGCCCTCCGAGAACGAACTGGCCCGCGAGTTCAAGGTCGCGCGCATGACCGTCAACCGCGCGCTGCGCGAGTTGACGGCCGAGCAGGTGCTCACGCGCATGAAGGGCGCCGGCACCTACGTCGCGCGGCCGAAGTACGAGTCGACGCTCGTCGCGATCCGCAGCATCTCGGAGGAGGTCGACGCGCGCGGGCATGCGTACCGCGCCAGCGTGCTCGGCCTCGAGACGATCCGCGCCGACGAGGCGCTCGCCGACGAGATGCAGATGGCCGTGCGCGCGAAGCTGTTTTATTCGCAGGTGTTGCACTTCGAGAATGACGAACCCGTCCAGCTCGAAGAGCGGTGGGTGAATCCGGCCGTCGCGCCGGATTATGCCGAGCAGGATTTCACGAACACGACGCCGAACCTCTACCTGATGCGCGCGGCACCGCTGCAGCGCGTCGAGTACCGGATCGAAGCGGCGGCCCCGGCGCCCGAGCGGCGCGAGCAGCTGCGGATGGACGACGTCGAGCCGTGTCTGGTTTTACATCGGCGTACCTGGTCGCAGGGCGTCGTCGCCTCGGTGGCGAATTTGTGGCACCCCGGCAGCCGTTATCGCTTCACCGGGCATTTCTGATTCCTATTTGATATTCACTTTCCCTCGGGAGCAGCCGTCATGAACCATCCGAAACACATCGATCCCCGTCTCGATCCGACGCGCACGATCCGCGCGCCGCGCGGCAGCGAGAAGGTCTGCAAGACGTGGCTGGCCGAAGCCGCCTACCGGATGATCCAGAACAACCTGGATCCGGAAGTCGCCGAGCATCCGCACGCGCTCGTCGTGTACGGCGGCATCGGCCGTGCGGCGCGCAACTGGGAATGCTACGACCAGATCCTCGCGTCGCTGAAGGATCTCGAGGAAAACGAAACGCTGCTGATCCAGTCGGGCAAGCCGGTCGGTGTGTTCCGCACGCACAAGGATGCGCCGCGCGTGCTGCTTGCGAACTCGAACCTGGTGCCGCACTGGGCGACCTGGGATCACTTCCACGAGCTCGACCGCAAGGGCCTGATGATGTATGGCCAGATGACGGCCGGCAGCTGGATCTACATCGGCAGCCAGGGCATCGTTCAGGGCACCTACGAAACGTTCTTCTCGGTCGCGAACCAGCACTTCAACGGCGATCCGTCGGGCCGCTGGATCCTGACGGGCGGTCTCGGCGGCATGGGCGGTGCGCAGCCGCTGGCGGCGACGATGGCCGGCTTCTCGATGATCGCGGTCGAATGCGACGAGACGCGCATCGACTTCCGGCTGAAGACGCGCTACGTCGACAAGAAGGCGACGACGCTCGACGAAGCGCTCGGCATGATCGACGAAGCGAAGCGCACCGGCAAGCCGGTGTCGGTCGGCCTGCTCGGCAACGCGGCCGACGTGTTCGCGGAACTCGTCCAGCGCGGCATCACGCCGGACTGCGTGACCGACCAGACGAGCGCGCACGATCCGATCAACGGCTACCTGCCGCAAGGCTGGACCGTCGCGCAATGGCGCGAAGCGCAGAAGGTCGATCCGCAGAGCATCGTGAAGGTCGCGAAGCAGTCGATGGCCGTCCAGGTGCGCGCGATGCTCACGCTGCAGGAACGCGGCGCGGCCACGCTCGACTACGGCAACAACATCCGCCAGATGGCGCTGGAGATGGGCGTCGAGAACGCCTTCGACTTCCCGGGCTTCGTGCCGGCCTATATCCGCCCGCTGTTCTGCGAAGGCAAGGGCCCGTTCCGCTGGGTCGCGCTGTCGGGGGATCCGGAAGACATCTACAAGACCGACCAGAAGGTGAAGGAGCTTATCCCCGACGATCCGCACCTGCACAACTGGCTCGACATGGCACGTGAGCGCATCGCGTTCCAGGGCCTGCCGGCACGGATCTGCTGGGTCGGCGTGAAGGATCGCTATCGCCTCGGCCAGGCATTCAACGAGATGGTGAAGAACGGCGAACTGAAGGCCCCGATCGTGATCGGCCGCGACCACCTCGACACCGGTTCGGTCGCGAGCCCGAACCGCGAGACGGAATCGATGAAGGACGGCTCGGACGCCGTCAGCGACTGGCCGCTGCTGAACGCGCTGCTGAACACGGCAGGCGGCGCATCGTGGGTGTCGCTGCACCACGGCGGCGGCGTCGGCATGGGCTTCTCGCAGCACTCGGGCGTCGTGATCGTCGCCGACGGTACCGCCGATGCGCACGAGCGTCTTGGCCGCGTGCTGCTGAACGATCCGGCGACGGGCGTGATGCGCCATGCGGATGCCGGCTACGAACTCGCGCAGCAGACGGCCCGCGAAGCCGGCCTGAAGCTGCCGATGCTCGGCCGCTGAGCATGACGGCGCTCGACCAGGCGCCGGTGCACGCAACGATGATCCGCGCCGCGGATCTCGTTGCGTCGCCGTGGAAGAACGGCGGCGGCGTGACGCGCGAAATCGCGGCATGCTTCCCCGCAGCGACTGATGCCGCAGCGCCGGCGGGCGCCTCGCTCGATACGTTCGCGTGGCGCGTGAGCGTCGCGGACGTCGGCGCGCCCGGCCCGTTCTCGCGTTTCGACGGCGTCGACCGCACGCTCGTGCTGCTGTCCGGCGCGGGCATGACGCTGGAGGAGACGGGCGGCGCGCGCCATGTGCTCGACACGCCGCTCGCCCGTGCGGATTTCGCCGGCGAAACGGCGATCGACGCGACGCTGCACGACGGCGCGACGCGCGACTTCAACCTGATGACGCGCCGCTCGGCCGCGCGCGGGACGCTGCACGTATGGCGGGCGGGCACGCACCGTGTCGAGCGCGCCGATACCGTGCTGCTGTTTTGCGCGACGGGCGCCGTCGGCATCGAGATCGGCGGCGCGCACCACGCACTGCAGGAAATGGACACGCTGCGGCTCGACGGGCCGCAGCGTGCGTTTGACGTCGTCGTGAGCGGAGGCGGCGCGCTGCTGGCCGTGTCGCTCACCGTCGGCGAACGAGACTGAACGCATGAAACCGAGAGTCTGGCATCACCTGAGGCTGTGTCCGCACGGCCATCCCGACGAAACGATCGACGACGCGGCGATTGCCGTCGACGAAACCGGCACGATCGTGTGGCTCGGCGCGTTTTCCGCGTTGCCGCACGGTTATGCGCACTGGCACAGGGAGGACCTGCACGGCGCGTGGGTGACGCCGGGCCTCGTCGACTGCCATACGCACCTCGTGTACGGCGGCACGCGCGCCGACGAGTTCGCGCAGCGCCTGGCCGGCGTCAGCTACGAGGAAATCGCGCGGCAGGGCGGCGGGATCGTGTCGACGGTGCGCGCGACGCGCGCGGCCGACGAGACGGCGCTGTTCGTGCAGGCCGCCGCACGCCTGCAGCCGTTGCTCGCCGAAGGCGTGAGCGCGATCGAGATCAAGTCGGGCTACGGGCTCGACCTCGCGAGCGAGCGCAAGATGCTGCGCGTCGCGCGCCAGCTCGGCGAGCGCTTCCCGGTCACGGTCTACACCACGTTCCTCGGCGCGCACGCGCTGCCGCCGGAATACGCGGGCCGCGCGGACGAATACATCGACGAAGTGTGCGAGCGGATGCTGCCGGCACTCGCCGACGAAGGCCTCGTCGACGCGGTCGACGTGTTCTGCGAACGCATCGGCTTCTCGCTCGCGCAGACCGAGCGCGTGTTCGAAGCCGCGACGAAGCGCGGCCTGCCGGTGAAGCTGCACGCGGAGCAATTGTCGAACGCGGGCGGCACCGCGCTTGCCGCGCGTTATCGCGCGCTGTCCGCCGACCACCTCGAATTTCTCGACGAAGCCGGGATCGAGGCGATGAAGGCGGCCGGCACGGTCGCCGTGCTGTTGCCCGGCGCGTATTACTTCATTCGCGAAACGCAATTGCCGCCGATCGAGCTGCTGCGCAAGCACGGCGTGCCGATCGCGCTCGCGACCGATCACAACCCCGGCACGTCGCCGCTCGAATCGTTGCTGCTGACGATGAACATGGGCTGCACGCTGTTCCGCATGACGGTACCCGAGGTGCTGCAAGGCGTGACGCGCCATGCGGCCGCGGCACTCGGCCGCGCGGATCGGCACGGCGCGCTCGAGACCGGTCGGCAGGCGGATTTCGCGGTCTGGTCGGTCGGCTCGCTGTCGGAGCTCGCCTACTGGATCGGCCGGCCGCTCTGCGAGCAGGTCGTGCACGGCGGGACGACGGTGTTTCGCCGGATGAACGGCGAGTAACAGACGAGACTCACGATGACCGAAATGACGCTGTTCGCGGACCATGCCTGGCTGCCCGATGGCTGGCGCCGCAACGTGCTGCTGCGCTGGGACGCGGCCGGCACGCTGACCGAGGTGACGCCCGACGCCGACGCGCCGGCCGGCGTCGCGCGCGCGGCCGGGCCCGTGCTGCCCGGCATGCCGAACCTGCATTCGCACGCGTTCCAGCGCGCGATGGCGGGGCTCACCGAATACCGCGCGAATCCTGCCGACAGCTTCTGGAGCTGGCGCGACCTGATGTACCGCTTCGCGCTGAAGATCACGCCCGACGCGCTCGCGGCGATCGCGCGCTGGCTGTACGTCGAGATGCTCAAGTGCGGCTACACGTCGGTGTGCGAATTCCACTACGTGCATCACGCGCAGGACGGCTCGCGCTATCCGCAGATCGCGGAACTCGGCACGCGCGTGATCGACGCGGCCCGCGCGGCCGGCATCGGCATCACGATGCTGCCCGTGTCGTACCAGTTCGCCGGCTTCGGCAACAAGCCGCCGCGCGACGACCAGCGCCGCTTCATCAACACGCCGGACGGCCTGCTCGAACTGCTCGACGCGATGCGCCGCGTCGCGCCCGAGCACGGCGGCCTGCGCTACGGCGTCGCGCCGCACTCGTTGCGCGCGGTGTCCGAGAACGGATTGCGCGTGCTGCTCGGCGGGCTGCCCGACGATGCGCCCGTGCATATCCATATCGCCGAACAGACCGCCGAGGTCGACGATTGCGTGCGTGCTTACGGCGCGCGGCCCGTGCAATGGCTGCTCGATCGCTTCGACGTCGATGCGCGCTGGTGCCTCGTGCATGCGACGCACGTCGATGCGGCCGAAACTGCCGCGCTCGCGAAGCGCCGCGCGGTGGCCGGCCTGTGCCTGACCACCGAGGCGAACCTCGGCGACGGCGTGTTCCCGGCCGTCGACTATCTCGCGCAGGGCGGCGTGATCGGCGTCGGCTCCGACAGCCATGCGTCCGTCGACTGGCGCTCGGAGTTGCGTCTGCTCGAATACGGGCAGCGGCTCGTGCATCGCGCGCGCAACGTGCTCGCAAGCGACACGCAGGCTCGTGTCGCCGACCGGCTGTTCGACGCGTCGCTCGCGGGCGGCGCGCAGGCCAGCGGCCGGCGCATCGGCGCGCTGCGCGAAGGCTGCCGCGCCGACTGGCTCGTGCTCGATCCCGATCATCCGGCGATCGCCGAACATGACAGCACGGCATGGCTGTCGGGCGCGGTGTTCGCCGAGCACGGCGACACGCCGGTGCTCGACGTCTACACTGGCGGCGAGCGCGTCGTGAGCGGCCGCCGCCATCGCGACGAAGCCGTCGCGTATGCCGACTATCGCGCCGCGCTGGCGCAACTGCTGCGCTGAACGCGCGGCCCCGGCGCGCCGCGTGCGCGCGCCGGCAGACTCTTACGGTGATGCGACATGACTGAACAACCGGCTGTTTTCACGCTGAAGCAGGGCACGCTGCCGCTGCTGATCTCGATTCCGCACGCAGGCACCCACATTCCCGACGACATCGCGGCCACGATGACGCCCGACGCGCGCTTCGTCGACGATTGCGACTGGCACCTGGAGCGGTTGTATGGTTTCGCGGCGACGCTCGGCGCGTCGATCCTCGTGCCGTCGCACGCGCGTTACGTGGTCGACCTGAACCGCCCGCCCGACAACGAGAACCTGTACCCGGGGCAGGACACGACCGGGCTCGTGCCGGTCGACACGTTCGACAAGACGCCGCTGTATCCGGCGAACGCGTTGCCCGGCAACGACGAGATCATGCGCCGCCGCGACCGCTACTGGCGCCCGTATCACGACGCACTGCAAGGCGAGATCGCGCGGTTGAAGCGCGAGCACGGCCGCGTGCTCGTGTGGGAAGCGCATTCGATCCGCTCGCACGTGCCGCGCTTCTTTGAAGGCCGCCTGCCGGACTTCAACTTCGGCACGTCGGGCGGCGCGAGCGCGGCGCCCGGCCTGGCCGAGGCGCTGGCCGAATGCGTGATCGCGCACGGCGGCTATACGGCCGTCGCGAACGGGCGTTTCAAGGGCGGCTACATCACGCGTCACTACGGCGTGCCCGCGACCGGCGTCGAGGCCGTGCAGCTCGAGCTGTCGCAGATCACCTACATGGAAGAGACGCGTCCGTACGCGTACGACGAGGCGCGGGCGGCCCGCATCGTGCCGCTGCTGCAGACGCTCGTCGAAACGGCGCTCGCGCACCGCTGAACCGCCGGCGCGTGCTGCGTGCGGCGGCGCGGCGCTACCTCGCGCTTGCGGCCCGCCGGAAGGCACGGCGCGCGCCGACGCAGCGCACAAAACGGCATCGACCGCCCGGGTCGATGCCGTTTTTTTCATCCGATCGAATGTCGGGATCGACACCTGAAAATTTGACGCAATTTTTAGGTGATATAAGCTGAATGTCAGGAAGTCGTCACGCGCGCCGGCCGCGACGGCGTCGATCAGCGCCGCACTGCGCCGGAACCCGCTGCGTGGCAGCTTGCCGACGTGCCGCCGCGCGGCGTTGCCGCCTTCCGTTTCATCGCGACACGTGACCTGCCTTCATCAGTCAGTCGAGTACGATCGTGAAAGCCGCCAGCCCTTCGATACGCCGGACCCGAAGTCCGTCGGCGGGCGCGTCGCCTCAGGCCGGGCCGATCCGGCATGCTGATCGCGGCACGCGCACCGCCCTCATACGCGAGCCTCGTTTCTTCGCCGTGCCCCATTGCGGCTTGCGCCGCTTCAACCTCGTGACCGCGCACGTGTTCAGCGCGGTGCAGTGCGACGGCAGCGCTTCATTGTTGCCCTAGCGTCCGTTTCCGCTTTCGCATCGGGTCGCAACGCCCGTTGCCGTGCCGTTCGCGCGCCACGGCACGGTGCACGCACGCGCACGCGCGCGGGCGGCGCGACCGCGCATTGCGATCGTCCCGCCCGTGCGCACGCGTCGCACGTTCACCGTGGAGGCGATCATGCGACCGCGCCCGTTCGTAGCCGTCACCGCCGACCGTGTCATGCGCGGCGCCCATCCGAACCACACGGCCGGCGAGAAGTATCTCGTCGCGGTGGTCGACGGTGCCGGCGCGCTCGCCTTCGTGCTGCCCGCGCTCGGCGCGCGCCAGCCGGTCGACGCGATCGTCGCGTCCATCGACGGGCTGTTGCTGACCGGCAGCTATTCGAACGTCGAGCCGCATCACTACGGCGGCCCGGCGAGCATGCCGGACACACTGCACGACCCCGCGCGCGATGCGACCGCGCTGCCGCTGATCCGCGCGGCGATCGACGCGGGTGTGCCCGTGCTCGCGATCTGTCGCGGCATGCAGGAGCTGAACGTCGCGTACGGCGGCACGCTGCATCAACGGCTCCATGCGAGCGCGGGTTTCCACGATCATCGCGAGCGCGACGGCGATCCGCTCGAGCGGCAGTACGGCCCCGCGCATCGCGTGCAGCTCGCGCCGGGCGGCCTGTTGCAACGGGTCGCGCGCGGCGCGCACGACGCGATGGTCAATTCGCTGCACGACCAGGGCATCGCACGGCTCGGTGCGGGGCTCGCGGTCGAAGCGAGCGCGCCCGACGGGCTCGTCGAAGCCGTCAGCGTGCGCGGCGCGCGCGCATTCGCGCTCGGCGTGCAGTGGCATCCCGAATGGCGCCATGCGGAACAGCCGCTGTCGCGCGACATCTTCGCGGCATTCGGCGCGGCGTGCCGCGCGCGCATGACACACCGCATTCATGCGGCCGGCGGCGCCATGCCGTCGCCGGCCGCATCCGACATCGACTGAACGAGGCCGATCATGCAACCCGAACTGAGCGAATTCCTGAGGCAGCACCGCATCACCGAAGTCGAGGCGATCATTCCCGACATGGCCGGCATCGCGCGCGGCAAGATCATTCCGCGCAACAAATTCGAGTCCGGCGAGTCGATGCGGCTGCCGCAGGCCGTGATGGTGCAGACCGTCACCGGCGACTATCCGGAGGACGGTTCGCTGACCGGCGTGACCGACCCCGACATGGTGTGCGTGCCCGATCCGTCGACGATCTGCCTGATTCCGTGGGCCGTCGATCCGACCGCGCAGGTGATTCACGACTGCGTGCATTTCGACGGTTCTCCGGTCGAGATTTCGCCGCGCTACGTGCTGCGCCGCGTGCTCGACCTGTACAAGGCGAAAGGCTGGAAGCCGGTCGTCGCGCCGGAGCTCGAGTTCTACCTGGTCGACATGAACGCCGACCCGGATCTGCCGTTGCGTCCGCCGGTCGGGCGCACGGGCCGCGCGGAGACGGGCCGTCAGTCGTATTCGATCGAGGCCGTCAATGAATTCGATCCGCTGTTCGAGGACATCTACGAATATTGCGAGATGCAGGGCCTCGACATCGAGACGCTGATCCACGAGGTTGGCGCCGCGCAGATGGAGATCAACTTCGTGCACGGCGACGCGCTGTCGCTCGCCGACCAGGTGTTCCTGTTCAAGCGCACGGTGCGCGAGGCGGCACTGCGGCACAACATGTACGCGACGTTCATGGCCAAGCCGATGGAAAACGAGCCGGGCTCCGCGATGCATATCCACCAGAGCCTCGCCGATGCGCGCACCGGCCACAACCTGTTCGCCGACGAGGGCGGCGTGGCGTCGCCGATGTTCCAAAGCTATCTCGCGGGGCTTCAGAAATACACGCCCGCGCTGATGCCGATCTTCGCGCCGTACATCAACTCGTACCGTCGGCTGTCGCGCTTCATGGCCGCGCCGATCAACGTGCAGTGGGGCTACGACAACCGCACGGTCGGCTTCCGCATCCCGCAGTCGACGCCGGTCGCGCGGCGCATCGAAAACCGGATTCCGGGCGTCGACTGCAACCCGTACCTCGCATTCGCGGCGACGCTCGCGGCCGGGTATCTCGGGCTGACGCAGCAGCTCGCGCCGACCGAACCGATCGCGTCCGACGGCTACGACCTGCCGTATCAGCTGCCGCGCAATCTCGAGGAAGGCATCTCGCTGATGGCAGCGTGCACGCCGCTCGCCGGCATTCTCGGCGACAAGTTCGTGAAGGCGTATCTGGCGCTGAAGGAAACCGAATACGAAGCGTTCTTCCGCGTGATCAGCTCGTGGGAACGCCGCCATCTGCTGCTGCACGTGTAAGCGTGCGCACAACCGCACGACGGAAATACGGAGGCAACATGACCGAACGAAGCGAAGCCGCACCGCGCACGACGCACGCGCGCTCGAGCGCCGAATACCGCGCGCTCGACGCCGCGCACCACATCCACCCGTTCTCCGACATGGGCGCGCTCAATCGTGCGGGCAGCCGCGTGATCGTGAAGGCCGACGGCGTCTATCTGTGGGACTCCGACGGCAACAAGATCATCGACGGGATGGCCGGCCTCTGGTGCGTGAACGTGGGCTACGGCCGCAAGGCGCTCGCCGATGCCGCGTATCGCCAGATCCAGGAACTGCCGTTCTACAACACGTTCTTCAAGACGACGCACCCGCCGGTGATCGAACTGTCGGCGATGCTCGCCGAAGTCACGCCGGCCGGCTTCAACCATTTCTTCTATTGCAACAGCGGCTCGGAAGGCAACGACACCGTGCTGCGACTCGTGCATCAGTACTGGCGCGTGCAGGGCAAGCCGCAGAAGAAATACGTGATCTCGCGCAAAAACGGCTATCACGGCTCGACGATCGCCGGCGGCACGCTCGGCGGGATGGGCTACATGCACGAGCAGATGCCGTCGAAGGTCGAGCACATCGTGCACATCGACCAGCCGTATTTCTTCGGCGAAGCGCAGGCCGGCGAGACGCCTGAGGCGTTCGGCCTCGCGCGTGCGCAGCAGCTCGAGGCGAAGATTCTCGAGCTCGGCGCGGAGAACGTCGCCGCGTTCATCGGCGAGCCGTTCCAGGGCGCGGGCGGCGTGATCTTCCCGCCGTCGACGTACTGGCCGGAAATCCAGCGCATCTGCCGCAAGTACGACATCCTGCTGGTGGCCGACGAAGTGATCGGTGGCTTCGGCCGCACCGGCGAATGGTTCGCGCACCAGCACTTCGGCTTCGAGCCGGACCTCATCACGATGGCCAAGGGCCTGACGTCGGGCTACGTGCCGATGGGCGCGGTGGGCATCCACGAGCGCGTCGCGCGCCCGATCATCGACAACGGCGAATTCAATCACGGACTCACGTACTCGGGCCATCCGGTCGCGGCGGCGGTGGCGGTCGCGAACCTGAAGCTGCTGCGCGACGAAGGCATCGTCGAGCGCGTGAAGCGTGATATCGGGCCGTATTTCCAGCGTCGGCTGCGCGAAGCGCTCGGCGATCATCCGATCGTCGGCGAGATCGCCGGGGCCGGGCTGGTCGCCGGCGTCCAGCTCGCGCGCGATCGCGAACGGCGCGAGCGGTTCGATGGCAGCGTCGATATCGGCACGATCTGCCGCGACTTCTGCTTCAACGGCAACCTGATCATGCGTGCGACGGGCGACCGGATGCTGTTGTCGCCGCCGCTGGTGATCCGGGAGGCGGAGGTCGACGAGATCGTCGACAAGGCGAAGCGCGCGTTTGACGCGACGGCGGAACGAGTCGGACGGTTGAAGTAAACGAAAGCCGCGCCCGGATCACGCGTGATCGAAGCGCTCGTGATCAAACTCGATGATGCGCGCGACGCATGCGGAGATGGACATCGTTGCGGTCTCGACGATGAGGTCGGGCGTATCAGGAACCTCGTAAGGATCGGAGATGCCGGTGAACTGACGCGTCTGGCCGGTCACGGCTTTCGCATACAAGCGTTTTGGATCGCGCGCGGAGCAGGTCGCGATATCGGTCTTCAGATAGATTTCGACGAACCGCTCGTCGCCGATGGTTTTGCGCGCCAGTTGCCGGTCGGCGGCATACGGGGAAATCAGTGCGACGATAACCGTGATCCCCTGATTGTTCAGCAGCTTGGCGATTTCGGCTGTGCGCCGACAATTTTCGGCTCGATCCTCGCGTCTGAATCCGAGATCGTGCGAGACGCCGGAGCGCAATTCGTCGCCGTCGAGAATGCAGACAGGAAGGTTGCGCGCGCGCAGACGTGCGGCGATCTCACGCGAGAGCGTGGACTTGCCGGCGCCGCTTAGGCCCGTCAACCAGAGTGTGTGTGAATTCGGCAATGTCATGGGTATGTCGTGACGATTTGAGTCCGCCACGCAATTGGCGTCGCGATCCCCGCTCGCCTTGATTGAATTTGGAAGTCGGTTCGGTTCGGCCGTCATTCCGGGTGATTCTAGTCAGCCGTTATCTGTTCACCCATTACCAGTCCATTACCGATTGTTACGACATAACCGATGGCGACGACTGGTATCTCGAGTTTGCCGCTTGGCGCGGATATGCGCGGCCGCAAAAACGAAAAGGGCCTGCGTCGTGAGACGCAGGCCCTTGAATTCTTTGGTGGGCGGTACTGGGATCGAACCAGTGACCCCTGCCGTGTGAAGGCAGTGCTCTACCGCTGAGCTAACCGCCCAAAGAAGCTGAAATTATGTCAGAGCTTTTTCGGTTCGTAAAGCACTTTCTTCAAATATTTTTCAGACCGGTGCAGGAAGTTCGTCAGCTGCCCGTCGACGGCTCGACGAGATCGAGGATCGAACCGTCGCGCTTGAGCGTCGCGAGCACGATGCTCGAATTGATCGACATCACGCCCGTCGCGCGGTGCAGGCGGTTGATCACGAAGTCGGAGTAGTGATCGAGGTCGCGCGCGCGCACCGTGAGCACGTAATTGGAGCCGCCCGTCACGATCTGCGCGGCGATGACTTCCGGCCATTCCTGGATCGCCTCGACGAAGCGGTCGTGCCATTCGGGCACGTCCGGCCGCATCGACACATGCACGAGCGCCTCGAACGCGACGCCGACCTTCTTCGGCTCGATCGTGCAGCGGTAGCCCGAAATGGCGCCGCGCTCCTCCAGCAACTTCACGCGCCGCAGGCACGCGGACGGCGACAGCGCGACCGCGTTCGCGAGGTCCTGATTGCTGATGCGCCCATCCCGCTCGAGATGCCGGAGGATCCGCATGTCGGTTCGATCCAGATTCATTTCGCAGAATCCCGTAATTTTTGAGATGACAGTCGCAGACTCTACTGCAAAGGACGCGATTCGTCATCGAAAAGTGAAGCTCATTCTATTTCGTCCTCGATAACATGCGCCCCATGCCTCGACCGCACGGCCTGACGCGCCGTCACGCCGCCGGCCGACCCGCCGCCTTCAACTTCTACCGTCATTCCGTCATGTACGAACACGTTCCCGCCTATCCGGGCGACCCGATCCTGTCGCTGTTCCAGGCGTTCCAGCAGGATGCCCATCCGCACAAGGTCAATCTCAGCATCGGGCTCTACTACGACGATGCGGGCCGCATTCCCGTGCTGGAGAGCACGCGTCTCGCGGCCGAGCGCGTGCGCGAAGCCGGTGCGCCGCATACGTATCTGCCGATGGAAGGGCTCGCCGCGTATCGGCAGGGCGTGCAGCGCCTCGTGTTCGGCGCAGATTGCGCGGCGCTCGCGCAAGGGCGGATCGCGACGCTGCAGACGCTCGGCGGCTCGGGTGCGCTGCGGCTCGGCGCGGAGTTCGTGAAGCGCTATTTTCCCGACAGCGCGATCTGGATCAGCGATCCGACGTGGGACAACCATCGCGTGATCTTCGCGGCGGCCGGCCTCGACGTGCACACGTATCCGTACTACGACGAAGCGCGCAACGACCTGCGCGTCGACGCGATGCTCGCGGCGCTCGACGCGCTGCCCGCGCGCAGCGTCGTGCTGCTGCAGCCGTGCTGCCACAACCCGACGGGCCTCGACCTCGGCCGCGACGCATGGCGCGCGGTGATCGACGTGCTCGCGCGCCGCGGGCTGATTCCGTTCCTCGACATGGCGTACCAGGGTTTCGGCGACGGCCTCGACGACGACGCATGGGCCGTGCGCGCGATCGTCGAAGCGGGACTGCCGGCGATCGTCGGCAACTCGTTCTCGAAGAACTTCTCGCTGTACGGCGAGCGCGTCGGCGGCCTGTCGATCGTCTGCGGGAGCGCGGGCGAAGCGGCGACGGTGCTGAGCCAGTTGCAGGCCGGCGTGCGCCGCACCTATTCGAGCCCGCCGCTGTTCGGCGCGCAGCTGGTGTCGGCCGTGCTGAACGACGACGTCCTGCGTGCGTGTTGGGAAGACGAGGTAGCCGAAGTGCGCACGCGCATCAAGCGCATGCGCGGCGCGCTGAAGGCGCGACTCGACGCACGCCTGCCGGTGCCCGCGTTCGATGCACTCGTCACGCAGCGCGGCATGTTCAGCTACACCGGCATCGCCGCGACCGACGTGGACCGGCTGCGCGCGTCGCACGGCGTCTACCTGCTGCGCTCGGGCCGCATGTGCGTCGCGGGCCTGAACGACGCGAACGTCGATCATGTCGCGAACGCGATCGCCGACGTGCTCGGCAACAAGTCGCGCCAGGCCGCCTGAGCGGCCGATTCCGAACCGAAGGAGCACACGATGGCAGATACGATCCCGGTCGACTTGCCCCAGCTAGCGCAGCCGTTCTCGTGGGCGACCCGCGCGGGCGGGCTGATGTTTACCGGCCACGGGCCGGTCGATGCGTGCGGCGCGATCGCCGGCGACACGATGGCCGAGCAGGCGCGCATCACGCTCGGCAATCTCGCGAAGGCCGTCGCGGCGGCCGGCGCGACGATGGACGACGTCGCGCAGGTGCTCGTGTACCTGTCCGACGTGAAGGCGATGCCCGAATTCGACGCCGAATACCGGCGCCACTTCCGCGAACCGTACCCGAACCGCACGTGCGTGGGCGTGCAGGGCTTCGCGCATCCGGACATGCGCGTCGAACTCGTCGCGTACGTCGCGCTGCCGGCGGCACGCGGTTAAGGCCTGTCCACGCTAATAACGGGCCAGCCCCACGAATGAATTTTTCAAAACAGGGGACCGTGCGTTATTAGCGTGAACAGGCCCCGGCCGGCACCCGACTTCGCGACTATTGCAGCACCCGCGATTACCGAGAAGTACCAACACCCCGACGAACACAACAATTCAGACAAGGATGGAGACGAAGATGAAGCACATTACTCGATTCGCACTGCCGACGATGGCGGGCCTGCTCGACGCGAGCGGCACGATGGCGCAGAGCAGCGTGACGCTGTACGGCATCGTCGACCAGAGCATTCGCTACACGACGCATGCGAACGCATCGAACGACGCCAGCGTGCAGATGACCAACGGCGCGATCACCAACAGCCGCTGGGGCCTGAAGGGCAGCGAAGCGCTCGGTGGCGGGCTGCAGGCGATCTTCCGGCTCGAGAGCGGCTTCGAGCCGCAGAACGGGCAACTCGACGGCGCGCTGTTCGGCCGCTACGCGTATGTCGGCCTCGCGAGCGACTGGGGCACCGTGAAGCTCGGCCGGCAGGCAACCGAGGCGTTCAACCTGTTCGGCGATCTCGATCCGCTGACGGTTGGCAACTACACGGCCAACATGTGGCCGTATTTCCTCACGCAGGGCCGCGCGAGCAACGTGGTCAGCTACGACGGCACGTTCGGCGGGCTGAACGTCGGCGCGAGCTACGGGTTTGGCGGTGTAGCGGGCAGCCTCGGCGCGAATGCGTACTGGGGCACGCGCGTGTCGTACACGCTCGGCGGCCTGATGGTCGGCGCGACGTACCAGCAGGTACGCGACCTGACGAGCCGCGCGCAGCAGGCATGGGGCGCGGGCGCGCGTTACGCGTTCGGCGCGGCGACGCTGTACGCCGGCTATCTCGGCGGCATCGACCGCACGGGCATGCTGGACCAACAGCTGCTGAACGCGCCGGGCCGCGACGTAACCTACGGTTCGTTCGCCGACAATCCGCGCCGCGATGCGATCTTCTATACCGGCGCGAGCGTGCAGGTCACGCCGGCGGTATCGGTGACGGGCGTCGCGTATTACGACGACATCCGCAACGTCAACGGCATCGCGGGCAACGGCGGGAAGCGCTATACGGGCGTGCTCGAGGCCGAGTACGCGCTGTCGAAGGCCACGCAGGTCTACGCGACGGTCGACTACAACCGCGTGACCGGCGGCGCGTTCACCGAAATGCCCGGACGCGGCAACCAGACGGGTATCGCGGCCGGCCTGCGCCACCTGTTCTGAGCACGCGGCGCGCGGTGGCCGGTGCGGTCCGGCACCGGTCCGTGCGCCGTCGACGTTTCGACCGGACACACGTTTTCGAACGAGGTCATTCGATGCAATCAGAAGGGCAATTCCAGCACATCGCGGCGCGCGAGCACGGTCTGCGCCGCACGCTTTCCGCACGGCAGATGGCGATGATCGCGATCGGCGGCGCGATCGGCACGGGTCTGTTTCTCGGCAGCGGGTTCGCGATCGGCTTCGCCGGCCCGAGCGTGCTCGTCAGCTATGCGATCGGCGCGTTCATCTCGCTGCTGCTGATGGGCTGTCTCGCCGAGATGACGGTCGCGCACCCGACCTCCGGGTCGTTCGGCGCGTACGCCGAACATTACGTGAGCCCGTGGGCCGGGTTCCTCGTGCGCTATGCGTACTGGGCGTGCATCGTGCTCGCGGTCGGCACCGAAGTCACCGCGATCGCGCTGTACATGAAGTACTGGTTCCCGGGCGTGCCGGGCTGGCTGTGGATCGTCGCTTTCTCCGCGCTGCTCGTGTTCGTCAACGCGCGCAGCGTCGATGTGTTCGGCGCGGTCGAGTACGGCTTCTCGGTCGTGAAGATCGCGGCGATCGTCGGCTTCATCGTGCTGGGCGCGTACGTCGTGTTCGGCAATCCGGCGCTGGTCGGCGACGGCGCGGCCGGTGCGGGCTTCCACCATTACACCGCGCATGGCGGCTTCTTTCCGAAGGGGATGTGGGGGATGTGGGTCGCGGTGATCGTGTCGATCTTCAGCTACCTGAGCATCGAGATGATCGCGGTCGCCGCGGGCGAAGCCGAAGATCCCGAGCGTGCGGTGACGCGCGCGTTCCGCTCGACGATCGTGCGGCTCGTGCTGTTCTATCTCGTCACGCTCGCGCTGATGCTGGCGATCGTGCCGTGGACGGCAGCGGGGCGCGACGAGAGCCCGTTCGTGAAGGTGATGGAAGCGATCCACCTGCCGGGCGCGGCCGGGCTGATCAATTTCGTCGTGCTGATCGCCGCGTTGTCGGCGATGAACAGCCAGCTCTACATCACGACGCGGATGATGTTCAGCCTGTCGCGCGCGGGTTACGCGCCGAAGGCGCTCGGCGAGGTGAATGCGCGCGGTGTGCCGTTCGGCGCGCTGATGCTGTCGACGCTCGGCATCGCGCTCGCGACGGTCCTGAGCGTGCTGTATCCGGACGCGTCGTTCACGATCATGATGGCGGTGTCGATGTTCGGTGCGCTGTTCACATGGATGATGATCTTCGTCACGCATTACTTCTTCCGGCGTCGGCGCGCGGCGCTCGGGCTGCCGGCGCCCGCGTTCCGGATGCGCGGCTTTCCGCTGCTGACGCTGCTCGGCGCCGCGCTGATGCTGGCGGTAATGGTGACGACGTACTTCACGGCCGAATTCCACATGACGCTGATCTTCGGCATTCCGTTCCTGTTCGCGTTGTCGGTGGTGTATGCGGTGTGGTACCGGCGCACGCAGCCGGCGCTGCAGCCCGAAGCGAAATAGCGCGGAAGTATCGGCGCGCGGCAACGGCGCGCCGGCTCAGCCCGCGAGCGCGGGCAGCGCGTCGATCGACGCACGCACGTAGTCCGCGAAGCGCAGCGCGACCGGTTCGGCGGTGCCGCTGCGCTTGAGCTCCAGCGTGCGCGATTCGAGCGACGCATCCTTCAGCGGCCGGAACGCGAGCCGGTCGCTCTTCACCTGCTGCAGCACGCGCGGCACGAGTGCAATGCCCATCCCGAACTCGATCATCGACAGGATCGTCTGCCACAGCCGCGCCTCGTGGCGGATCAGCGGGCTGAATCCGGCGTTCACGCATTGCGCGATGATCAGGTCGTGGTAGTGCGGTGCCGCGTCGCGCGGAAACAGGATGAACGGCTCCGTGGCCAGCGCGGCGAGCGCGACCTGCCGGCGCCGTGCGAGCGGATGCGCGGCCGGCAGGCAACAGACGAACGGTTCGGCATAGACGGGCGTCGATTCGACCTCGGGCGGGCAATGGCCCCAGTGCGCATAGCCGAGATCGATCTGGCCGCGCTGGATCGCCTGCACCTGCGCCTGCGTGTTCATCTCGCTCAGCACGATCTCGACGGCCGGATAGTCGACCTCGAAACGCCGCACCGCGTCGGGCAGCCCGCGATACAGCATCGAATGGACGAAGCCGATCCGCAGCCGCCCCGCGAGGCCGGACGCCGAGCGCACGGTGAGCCGCTCCGCCTCGGCCGCCTGCAGCAGCAGCCGGCGCGCCTCGCCGAGCAGCACCGCGCCCGCATTGGTCAGCGCGACCGTCTTGTTGGTGCGGGAAAAGAGCTGCACGCCGAGCGCATCCTCGAACTTGCGGATATCGAAGCTCAGCGCCGGCTGCGAGATGAACAGGCGCTTCGCCGCCCGCCCGAAATGCAGTTCCTCGGCGACCGCCACAAAGTAGCGCAACTGCCTCAGTTCCATGCTGTCTCCTTAGCAAATCGGCATCGATAAGCGTCGTCTATCGTACCGGATAAATCCTGTATTGGACGCTTATCGATCGCGCGCCTATGCTCTGTCGAACGCCTGGCACCAGCCGGCCGCGCCGCCACGGCGCGGGCACCGGCCGGTAGCCGGGCCACCATGGAGACACACGCATGAACGACACCGCCTGCACGCCGGACACCGGCGCGGCCAACAACATCCCCGATAGCCGGGGCATCAATTTCTTCACGACCGATCCCGATCTCGGCGCGTTGCTCAAGCTGCATCTCGGCGCGGCCGGATACGCGGAACTCGAACCGCAACTTCGCGCGCTCGGCGCGCGTGTCTCCGGCGAACTTGACGCGTGGGCGTCGCGCGCGGACAAGCATCCGCCCGTGCTCGAGCATCGCAACCGGCGCGGCGAAGCCGTGCAGCGGATCGACAAGGACCCCGCGTATGTCGCGCTCGAACGCGTTGCCTATTCGGAACTCGGGCTCGCGGCGCTGAGCCACCAGCCGGACGCGGCGGCGCCGCTCGTCAAGTACGCGCTGACGTTCCTGTTCGTGCAGGCGGAATTCGGGCTGTGCTGCCCGGTCAGCATGACCGATTCGCTGACGCGCACGCTGCGCCGTTTCGGCGACCCGGTGCTCGTCGAGCGCTATCTGCCGATGCTCGCGTCACGCGATTTCGACACGCTGTTCCAGGGCGCGATGTTCATGACGGAGCAGGCGGCCGGCTCCGACGTCGGCCGCATCGCGACGCGCGCGGCGCGCGAAACCGATGCGCAGGGCGGGACGGTGTGGCGCCTGTACGGCGACAAGTGGTTCTGCTCGAACGCGGACGCCGACCTTGCGATGGTCCTCGCGCGGCCCGACGGCGCGCCTGACGGCATCAAGGGCCTCGCGCTGTTCCTGCTGCCGAAGACACTGCCGGACGGCACGCGCAACCGCTACCGGATCGTGCGGCTGAAGGACAAGCTCGGCAGCCGTTCGATGGCGAGCGGCGAGATCGCGCTCGAAGGCGCGCAGGCCTGGCTGATCGGCGAGATCGGCCGTGGCTTTCACCAGATGGCCGACATGATCAACATGTCGCGGTTGTCGAACGGCGTGCGCGCGGCGGGCCTGATGCGGCGCGCGCTGAACGAGTCGCTGCACGTGGCGGCGCATCGCGCCGCATTCGGCCGCAAGCTGATCGACATGCCGCTGATGCAGCGCCAGTTGATGAAGATGCTGCTGCCCGCCGAGGCCGCACGCTCGATGTTCATGCAGATCGCGCTGCTGCTGCCGCTGGCGGATGCGGGCGATGCGCAGGCCGCGCGCTGCGTGCGCATCCTGACGCCGCTGATCAAGTTCCGCGCGTGCCGCGATGCGCGCCGCGTGACGGGCGACGCGATGGAAGTGCGCGGCGGCACCGGCTACATCGAGGAGTGGAGCGATGCGCGCCTCGTGCGCGACGCGCATCTCGGCTCGATCTGGGAGGGCACCAGCAACATCGTCGCGCTCGACGTCGCGCGCGCCGCGCAGCGCGAGCAGGCGCTCGACGCGCTGCGCACGTTCCTCGGCGACCGGCTCGGCGCGGCGCCGCTGCCCGACGCGAGCCGCGCGGCGCTGCGGCGCATTCTCGCGCGCGCGTGCGATGCGCTTGCACGGGTCGCCGCGCAAGGCGACGACGCGTGCGTGCGGCAGGCCGCGTCGGCGCTGTACTACGCGAGCGCAGCCGTGCTAATGGCGTGCGAGGGCGCACGGCTCGCGCCCGATTACCGGCGCCTCGCGCTCGCGCACCTCGTCGTGCGCCACAAGCTGCTGCCGGTCGACCCGCTCGCACCGGCGTCGCGCGACGACGAGGCGGCCGCGTTCGATGCGCTGCTGCGCGGCGCGCCGGTGCCGCTCGACATGGCACTCGACCTGCTGCCGGAGGTCGAACGATGAACGCAGCGGAAGCGATCCATTCGTCGAAAGCGACGACCTCGGCACGCGGCGCACTCGACGGGCTGAAGGTCGTCGACCTGAGCCGCGTGCTCGGCGGCCCGTACTGCACGCAGGCGCTCGCCGACCACGGCGCGACGGTGATCAAGATCGAACCGCCGGACGGCGACGAAACGCGCGGCTGGGGGCCGCCGTTCCTCGGCGACACCGCTTGGTACTTCATGGGCGTGAACCGCAACAAGGAGGGGCTCGCGCTCGACCTGTCCCGCGACGAAGGGCGCGCGATCCTGTGGCGCCTGCTCGAAGACGCCGACGTGCTCGTCGAGAACTTCAAGCCCGGCACGCTCGCGCGCTGGGGGATGGACTATGCGCGCGACCTGCGGCCGCGTTTCCCGCGCCTGATCCACTGCGCGGTGACGGGCTTCGGCGAGGACGGCCCGCTCGGCGGGCTGCCCGGCTACGACGCGGTGATTCAGGCGATGGCCGGGCTGATGAGCGTCAACGGCGAGCGCGATGGCGATGCGATGCGCATCGGGTTGCCGATCGTCGACATGGTCACCGGGCTCAACGCGCTTGCCGGCATCCTGCTCGCGCTCGCGGAGCGCGAAAGAAGCGGGCAGGGGCAGTCGATCGACATCGCGCTGTACGACTGCGGCGTGTCGCTGCTGCATCCGCACCTGCCGAACTTCTTTGGCTCGGGGCGCGTGCCCGAACGCAGCGGCAATGCGCATCCGAACATCGCGCCGTACGACAGCTATCGCACGGCGACGGCGCCGATCTTCCTCGCGGTCGGCAACGATCGGCAGTTCGCGCGCCTCGTCGCGCATCTCGGCGCGCCGGCGCTCGCGGGCGATCCGCGCTTCGCCGACAACCGCAGCCGCTGCGCGCACCGGCCCGAACTGAAGGCCGAGCTCGAGACGCGGCTCGCGGCCCATCCGTGCGAGCCGCTGGCGCGCGAGCTGATGGCCGCGGGCGTGCCGTGCGGGCCGGTGCGCACGGTCGCCGACGTCGCACGAGATCCGCATGCGCTGCACCGAGCGTTGTTCGTCGAGATCGGCGCATATCGCGGCACCGCATCGCCGGTGAAGCTGTCGCGTACGCCGGCGACCTACCGTTGTCCGCCGCCCGCGCTCGGCCGCGACACGCGCGCGGTGCTCGACCGCCTCGGCATCGATCCCGCGCTCCAGCAACGACTGCTCGACGCCGGCGTGCTGAAGGTCGCGCCGGATCCGGTGTGACCGGCGCAGGCGGCCGGCACGCGATCATCCTCGGCTAACGCGTCGCAGGCAAACGCAGCGCAAGTCAATGTAAGTCGAAGCAAAGCAACTCAAGGCAACGTCAAGCAACACCGCCAGCCGGCGGCGCAAGGCCGGCCATCCGGCAAGGCGCGCGACAGTCGCGCCGCCGATTCACAAAACTGGAGACATCGATGAGCCGTCCGCAATCCCCGTCCGCCGCGCAGCCGCGGCCCGGCCGTGCCGCCGTCGCGGCATTCGTCGGCACCACGATCGAGTGGTACGACTTCTACATCTACGGCACCGCCGCCGCGCTCGTGTTCGGCAAGGTGTTCTTCGCGAGCACGATGGATCCGGGCGTCGCGACGCTGCTCGCATTCGTCACGTTCTGGGCCGGCTTCGCCGCGCGGCCGCTTGGCGGAATCGTATTCGGCCATCTCGGCGATCGCGTCGGCCGAAAGACCGCGCTCGTGATCACGCTGGTGATGATGGGACTTGCCACGACGGGCATCGGCCTGTTGCCCGGCTATGCATCGATCGGCGTGTGGGCGCCCGCGGGCCTCGTCATGCTGCGCGTGCTGCAGGGCATCGCGGTCGGCGGCGAGTGGGGCGGTGCGGTGCTGATCGCGAGCGAGAACGCGCCGAAGCATCGCAGCATCCTCTATGCGGCGTTCGCGCAGCAAGGCTCGCCCACCGGCAATTTGCTCGCCACCGCGGCCTTCTTCGCGCTGAGCACGCTGCCGACGCCGTCGTTCCTGACCTGGGGCTGGCGCATTCCGTTCCTGCTGTCGGCGGTGCTCGTGATCATCGGAATGGTGATCCGCCTGCGGCTCGAGGAATCGATCGACATGCAGCGCGTGCTGGCGCACAAGCGCACGGTGAAGCTGCCGCTGCGCGACGTCGTGCGTGACCACTGGCTCGTCGTGCTGCTCGCGGCCGGCACGCTGCCGGTGATCAACGTCACGTATTTCCGCAGCACGTTCGCGCTGTCGTGGGCGACCAAGGAGCTCGGCTATGCGCAGGGCACGTTCCTCGGCATCCTGTCGATCTCGCTCGTCGTGCAGTTCCTGATGCAGCCGGTCGGCGCATGGTTCGTGTCGAAGGTCGACATGCGGCGCGCGATGTGCTGGATCCTGATTCCCGAGATCGTGCTGATGCCGGTGATGTTCCATGCGCTCGCGACGCGCTCGTACTGGGTCGCCGTCGCGGGGATGTGCATCTCGACGATCCCGTCGGCGATGTTCTACGGCGCGGTCGGCGGCGTGCTCGCGCGCGTGTTTCCGGCCAACATCCGCTATACGGGCCTGTCGCTCGCTTACCAGCTGAGTGCGCTCGTCGTCGGCGGCGGCACGCCGGTGCTCGCGCAGGCGATCCTGAACGCGACCGGCAGCATCGTCGGCGTCGCGATCGCATCGGGCCTGTACGCGCTCGTGTCGCTCGCGTGCATGCTCGCGTTGCTCAATCGCACCGGCTATCGCGCGGACGAGCTGTCGACGGCCGAGCGCAGCGATGCGGCCGAATGGCGTGCCGACGGCGCGAGCGCTGAATCTCCCGGCGGCGAGCGCGCGCAGGCGGGCGAGCGCGCTGCGTTGAAACCGGCCGGTTGAATCCGCCGGGCCGGCGCGACCCGGCCGCTCGGCGACTGCGCACGCGCCGACCAAATCGCCTACGCGCGATTGCGCGTTCCCAAAAGCAAACGGCACCGTGCGATACACGGTGCCGTTTGCGTTGCTTCGCGTGGCGCAGGCGCTCGCGCTGCCCGCCTGCGCGATTCGACGCGCTTCAGCCTTCCGTCGGCGGCACGTAGCCGGACGCCTGGTCCGCGCCTTCGCCGAAGAAGTACTTCTCGGTCTGCTTCATCAGATACTGGCGCGCGCGCGGGTCGGCCATGTTCAGGCGGTTCTCGTTGATCAGCATCGTTTGCTGCTTGAGCCAGCCTTGCCACGCTTCCTTAGACACGCTTTCGTAGATGCGCTTGCCGAGTTCGCCCGGCAGCGGCGGGAAATCGAGACCTTCGGCTTCCTTGCCGAGCTTCGCGCATTGGATCATTCGAGCCATCGTGTACTTCTCCTGTAATCGGACTGGGGGAGGGCAGTCGTGCCTGCGCTCAGAGCTGCTTCATCAGCACGAGCGACTTGCGCTGCCAGTTGTAGAGCTTGCGGCGGTCTTCCGGCAGGTCGTCGACGCTGACCTTGACGAAGCCGCGCTTGAGGAACCAGTGCTCGGTGCGCGTCGTGAGCACGAAGATGTGCGTGAGGCCGCGCGCGCGGGCGCGCTGCTCGATGCGCTTGAGCAGGCGTTCGCCGTCGCCCGAGCCCTGCGCTTCGGGCGCGACCGTCAGGCACGCCATCTCGCCGATCTTCTCCTGCTGGTACGGATACAGCGCCGCGCAGCCGAACAGCACGCCATCGTGCTCGATCACCGAGAAGTGGTCGATGTCGCGTTCGATCTGGTGGCGGCCGCGCCGCACCAGCGTGCCGTCCGACTCGAGCGGCTCGATCAGCGACAGGATGCCGCCGACGTCGTCCGGCGTCGCTTCGCGCAGGCTTTCGAGGTTCTCGTACGAGATCATCGTGCCGACGCCGTCGTGCAGGAACAGTTCGAGCAGCATGCTGCCGTCGAGCGACTGCGGAATCAGGTGGGCGCGGGTCACGCCGCCGCGGCACGCGCGGATCGAGTGCTTGAGGAAGAACGCGTCGTCGCCCTGGATGTTGCCGGAATCGAGCAGCTCGGCGGCGGCATCGAGCGACATTTCACGCACCAGCTCGCCTTCGTCGTCGACGATGCCCGGCGCTTCGGTCAGGAAGATGATCTTGTCGGCGCGCAGCGCGATCGCGGCGGCCGACGCGACGTCTTCCATCGACAGGTTGAACGCCTCGCCGGTCGGCGAGAAGCCGAGCGGCGACAGCAGCACGAGCTTGCGGCTCGCGAGCGAATGACGGATCGATTCGGCGTCGATCTTGCGCACGATGCCCGTGTGCGCGAAATCGACCCCGTCGAGGATCCCCACCGGCCGTGCGGTCACGAAGTTGCCGGACACGACGCTGATGTGCGCGTGCGCCATCGGCGAGTTCGGCAGACCCTGGCTGATCGCCGCCTCGATGTCGAGACGCACTTCGCCGGCCGCTTCCTTCGCGGATTCGAGCGCGCGCGCATCGGTGATGCGCAGCCCGTGCGAAAACTCGGATTCGACACCATGCAGGCTCAGCTGCTCCTCGACCTGCGGCCGCGAGCCGTGCACGAGCACGATCTGGATGCCCATCGCCTGCAGCAGTGCGATGTCGGACACGAGCGCATTCAGCAGCCCCTGCTGCACCACCTCGCCGCCGAACCCCACGACGAACGTGCTGTTGCGGAACTTGTGGATGTAGGGCGCGACGGAGCGCATCCAGTCGACGAACTGCGCGTGGCTGACGGCCGAATCGTCGGCGGCCGGCGGCGTCGCGGTGCCGGTCTGGGCGGGTGGGAGGTCGGTTTGGGAATTCATGGGCGGGATTATAATGCGCCCCCATGTCGAATGTACCTAAAAGTCCCGCGGCGACGCGGGCAAACGCGCCGTCGGCGAAGCACCCGGATGGTGCGGCCGATGCGCGTCAGCAGCAGGGCCAGCCGCCGCGCGGGCCGCAACAGCAGGCCGGCAAGCCGCCGCGCGGGCCGCGCGGCGACGAGCCGCGCCGCGAGCCGGGCCAGCCGGCCGCGAAGGGTGCGCCGCAGGCCGCAGGCGAGCGCGGGCCGCGCCGCGAACGTCCGCCGCGCGCCGCCGTCGCGCCCAATCCCGTTCCGCCGATCACGTACCCCGAAAGCCTGCCCGTGTCGGGCAAGCGCGACGAAATCGCGCGCGCGATCGCCGGTCATCAGGTCGTCATCGTCTGCGGTGAAACGGGTTCGGGCAAGACGACCCAGCTGCCGAAGATCTGTCTCGATCTCGGCCGTGGCCTCGGCGCCGGCGGCACGGGCCTGATCGGCCATACGCAGCCACGGCGCCTGGCGGCGTCGTCGACGGGCCGGCGCATCGCCGAGGAGCTCGGCACGCCGTTCGGCGAAGTGGTCGGCTACAAGGTGCGCTTCACCGACAATCTCGCGCCCGGCGCGTCCGTCAAGCTGATGACGGACGGCATCCTGCTCGCCGAGACGCAGACCGACCCGTTGCTGAAGGCGTACGACACGCTGATCATCGACGAGGCGCACGAGCGCAGCCTGAACATCGACTTCCTGCTCGGCTACCTGAAGGAGATCCTGCCGAGGCGGCCGGACCTGAAGCTGATCGTCACGTCCGCGACGATCGACGCCGATCGCTTCGCGCGCCATTTCGGCACCGACGCGCGCCCGGCGCCCGTGATCGAGGTGAGCGGGCGGCTGTACCCGGTCGAGATGCGCTACCGCCCGGTGGCCGAGGATCGGCCGGCCGTGAAGAACGCCGAAGGCACGGGCGGCCGCGATCGCGTGAAGACCGCGCGCGAGGCCGAGCGCGACCTGATGGACGCGATCGTCGATGCGGTCGACGAACTGTGCCGCGAAGGCCCCGGCGACGTGCTGGTGTTCCTGCCCGGCGAGCGCGAGATTCGCGAGGCGGCCGAGGCGCTGCGCAAGCATCATCCGCCGCATACCGAGATCCTGCCGCTGTTCGCGCGGCTGTCGGCCGCCGACCAGGACAAGGTGTTCAAGGCGTCGAACGCACGCCGCATCGTGCTCGCGACCAACGTGGCCGAAACGTCGCTGACGGTGCCGGGCATCCGCTACGTCGTCGACACCGGCCTCGCGCGCGTGAAGCGCTATTCGTACCGCAACAAGGTCGAGCAGCTGCAGGTCGAGCCGATCTCGCAGGCCGCCGCGAACCAGCGCGCGGGCCGCTGCGGCCGGGTGGCCGACGGCGTGTGCATCCGCTTGTACGAGGAAAGCGACTACCAGGCGCGCGCGCGCTTCACCGATCCGGAGATCCTGCGCTCGTCGCTCGCGTCGGTGATCCTGCGGATGAAGTCGCTGCACCTGACCGCGATCGAGTCGTTTCCGTTCCTCGAGCCGCCGCCGGGCCGCGCGATCGCCGACGGCTACCAGTTGCTCAACGAGCTCGGCGCGGTCGACGACGACAACGCGCTGACGCCGCTCGGCCGCGAACTCGCGCGCCTGCCGCTCGATCCGCGCGTGGGCCGGATGATTCTCGCCGCGCGCGACCAACAGTCGCTGCGCGAGGTGCTGATCATCGCGAGCGCGCTGTCCGTGCAGGATCCGCGCGACCGGCCGATCGACGCGCAGGAGCAGGCCGACCAGGCGCACCGCCGGTTCGCCGACGAACGCTCGGAATTCCTGCAGTGGCTGAAGATCTGGGCGTGGTTCGAGGAAGCCGTTGCGCACAAGAAGTCGAACCGCCAGCTGGTCGATGCGTGCCGGCAGAACTTCCTGTCGCATCTGCGGCTGCGCGAATGGCGCGATGTCCATTCGCAGCTGCTGACGGTCGTGCGCGAGCACGGCTGGCGGCTCAACGAGGTCGAGGCGACCTACGAGCAGATTCATCTGGCCCTGTTGACGGGCCTGCTCGGCAACCTCGGCATGAAGGCCGACGACGATCCGCACTATCTCGGCGCGCGCGGGATCAAGTTCTACCTGTGGCCTGGCTCGGCGCTCGCGAAGAAGGCCGGCCGCTGGGTGATGGCGGCCGAACTCGTCGAGACGAGCCGGCTGTATGCGCGCTGTCTCGCGAAGATCGAGCCGGAGTGGGTCGAGAAGATCGGCGCGCACCTGCTGAAGAAATCGCTGTCGGAGCCGCATTGGGAAAAGCGTCCCGCGCAGGTCAGCGCGTTCGAGCGCGCGACGCTGTACGGGCTGCCGATCTACCACCGCCGGCGCGTCGCGTTCGGCAAGCAGGATCCGGCGCGGGCGCGCGAGCTGTTCATTCGCGGCGCGCTGGTCGAAGGCGAGTTCGACACGAAGCTGCCGTTCTTCGCGCACAACCGCAAGCTGCTCGCCGACATCGAGCAGCTCGAGCACAAGTCGCGCCGCCAGGACGTGCTGGTCGACGACGAGCTGATCTACGCGTACTACGACCAGGCGATTCCCGAGGGCATTCACACGGGCGCCGCGTTCGAGCGCTGGTATCGCGACGAGGTGAAGAAGGGCGGCCAGGCGGAGGAGAAGCAGCGCCTGCTGTACCTGTCGCGCGACGACCTGATGCGCCACGAGGCGGCCGGCGTGACGACCGAGCTGTTCCCGAAGCGCGCGACGATGGCCGGCGTCGAGATGGCGCTCACGTACCATTTCGAGCCCGGCACGCCGCGCGACGGCGTGACGCTCGCGGTGCCGCTCTACGCGCTGAACCAGGTCGACGCGCGCCGTTGCGAATGGCTCGTGCCGGGGATGCTGAAGGAAAAGGTGCAGCTGCTGCTGAAGTCGCTGCCGCAGAAGCTGCGCCGCCACTGCGTGCCGCTGCCCGAATACGCGGCGGGCTTCGTCGAGCGCACGGGCCGCGAGCGCTTCGGCGCGGGCGGCCTCGTCGAGGCGCTGATCGCCGACGTGCGCGGCGAAACCCAGGTCGCGATGAAGACGGCCGACTTCAAGCTCGAGACGCTGCCCGCGCATCTGTTCATGAACTTCAAGGTGATCGACGAGCACGGCCGCCAGCTCGCGATGGGGCGCAATCTCGCGCAACTGCGCCAGGAGCTCGGCGCGCAGGCGCAGCAGCAGTTCCAGAAGATCGCGGCGGCATCGACGATCGCACCGGGCGGCGAAGCGGGCGACGGCGATGCGCACGACGCGCCGGCGCCCGGCGCGGCGCCGGGTTCGGCGGCGAAGGGCGGCAAGCCGGCCAGGGGCGCGGCGCCGCACACGGCCGCGCCTGCGGAGGCCGGTGCGACCGCGCTGTACGAGAACCTGACGACGTGGAACTTCGGCAAGCTTCCGGAGCTGCTCGAGATTCGCCGCCGAGGCCAGACGCTGTACGGCTACCCGGCGCTGGTCGATCGCGGCACGCATTGCGACGTCGAGGTGTTCGACTCGCCGGAGGAGGCCGCGCGAATCCACCGGGCCGGTTTGCGGCGGCTGTTCGCGCTGCAGCTCAAGGAGCCGATCAAGTTCCTCGAGAAGAACCTGCCGGGGCTGCGCGAGATGGCGATGCAGTACATGTCGCTCGGCACGCAGGACGAGCTGCGCGACCAGCTGATCGACACGGCGCTCGACCGCGCGTGCCTGCAGGACCCGCTGCCCGACGACGACGCGAGCTTCCACGCGCGCCGCGACGAGGGCAGGAGCCGCCTGAACCTGCTCGCGCAGGAGATCGCGCGGCTCGTCGGGCAGATCCTCGCCGAGTATGCGGGGCTTGCGAAGAAGCTCGCGCAGGCGAAGCCGTTCGCGCAGGCGCACGCCGACCTGCAGCAGCAGCTCGGTGCGCTGGTCGGCAAGCGCTTCGTGATCGACACGCCTTACGCGCAGCTTGCACATTTCCCGCGCTACCTGAAGGGCATCGCGCTGCGCATCGACAAGCTCAAGGCCGACCCGGCGCGCGACGCGAAGCAGTCCGCCGAACTGCTGCCGCTCGTCCAGCAGTATCAGCGCGCGGTGTCGCAGCGCGGCGGCGTCGCCGACCCGCGTCTCGCGGAATTCCGCTGGCTGCTGGAGGAGCTGCGAATTTCGCTGTTCGCGCAGGAACTGCGCACGCCGATGCCTGTCTCTGTCAAGCGTCTGCACAAGGTGTGGGAGTCGATGCAGCGCTAGCGCGACGGCGGCAGGCCGGGCCCGCCGGTTGTCGGCCCCGGCCGTCCGGCCGCGCTGGCCGCGGCCGGCTGCAAGGCTCCGGCGGCGTGCGGCGAAGTGGCGCAACGCGGGCTTTCGTCAACCGGCGGGGCTGGCCGAACGTTTTACAATGACTGCTGTTCCACGACGTGAGTCTTCATGCGCACTTTCCTTTCCTTCGGCCGCACGCTTGCGCTGGCCGCCGCCGTGCTGGCGCCCGCCGCACACGCGAATAACGTGATCATCCTCAATTCGGCCGAAGCGACGCTTTCCCTGATCGATCAGCAGACCCGCGAAGTCGTGTCGACGATGCCGACCGGCAAGGAGCCGCACCATCTGATGGCGACGCCCGACAATTCGTCGCTGATCGTCGCAAATTCGGTCTCGAACAGCCTGATGTTCCTCGATCCGAAGACGGGCAAGCTGCAGCGCACCGTGGAGGGGATCGACGATCCGTACCAGCTCGGCTTCTCGCCCGATCGCAAGTGGTTCGCGGCGGCCGGGCTGCGGCTCGACCGCGTCGACATCTACAGCTACGACGGCCATGACGTGCATCTGGCCAAGCGCGTGCCGCTCGCGGTGATGCCGAGCCACCTCGCGTTCACGAAGGACAGCAAGACGCTGCTCGTATCGCTGCAGGTGTCCGGCGAGATCGCGGCGATCGATCTGCCGACGCAGACGGTCAAGTGGAAGATGAAGGTCGGCAAGGTGCCGGCGGGCCTGTGGCTCACGCCGGACGACAAGTTCCTGCTGGTCGGCATGACCGGCGCGGATTACGTCGCGGTGGTCGACTGGCGCAACCAGAAGGTCGTCAAGCAGATCCATACGGGCAACGGCGCGCACAACTTCCGCTCGCTGGCCGACGGCACGCATGTCGCGGTCACCAACCGGGTCGCGAACACGATCAGCATCATCGACGAGAACACGCTCACCAACGTCGGCGACATCACCGGCCTGCTGCCGGGCCCGGACGACATGGAGCTGTCCGCCGACAAGAAGACGCTCTGGGTGACGTTCCGCTTCGCGAAGAAGGTCGGTATCATCGATCTCGCATCGCGCAAGCTGGTGCAGACGATCGCCGTCGGCCGTTCGCCGCACGGCATCTACTTCTACGACCGCGCGCCGTGGAAGGCTGCGAACGGCGCGTGACCGACGGAGGCAAGCGATGCTGCACCTGATCGATGCGTTCGTGTCGGACATCCAGACCTGGCTGTACGTCGACGTCGTGCAGCCGCTCCTCTTCAAGTTCAACCTGATGGGCTATGACGAGGACACCTACGACGCGCTGTACTGGGTGATCATCGGCGCGCTGCAGATGGTGCTGATGTTCGCGCTGCTGCGCCCGCTCGAGGCGCTGCTGCCGGTCGAGCGCTGGCAGAACCGCCGCGCGGTGCGGGTCGACGTGATCTACACGGCGATCTCGAAACTCGGCATCTACACGCTGTTCTTCTTCTTCGCGCTGCAGCCGGTGTTCGACGGCTTCCAGGCGTGGCTGCGCCTGCACGGCATCGCGAACATCAACCTCGACTATCTGTGGCCGGGCGTGACCTCGCGGCCGATCGTTGCGTTTGCGATCTACCTCGTCGTGCTCGACTTCGCCGGCTACTGGTATCACCGCTGGCAGCACAAGTTCGGCATCTGGTGGGAGCTGCACGCGGTGCATCACAGCCAGCGGCAGATGTCGCTGTGGTGCGACGACCGCAACCACCTGCTCGACAACGTGATCCAGTCGTGCTTCTTCGCGACGATCGCGCTCGTGATCGGCGTGACGCCGTCGCAGTTCGTCGTGCTGACCGCGGTCACGAACTTCGTGCAGAGCATCCAGCATACGAATGCGCGGCTGTCGTTCGGATGGCTCGGCGAGCGCCTGCTCGTGAGCCCGACTTTCCACCGGCGCCATCACGCGGTCGGCTACGGCCACGAAGGCACCAAGTACGGCTGCAACTTCGGCGTGCTGTTTCCGTGGTGGGACATGATGTTCGGCACCGCGTCGTGGAACCGCACGGTCGAGCCGACCGGCATCCGCGAGCAGGTCGAAGGCGTGTCCTACGGCGACGGCTTCTGGGCGCAGCACGGCCTCGCGTTCGTGCGCATCTTCCGGCGCCTCGTCCCCGCGAAGCGCGGCGCGGCGTCGGCCTGACCCCGTCGCTCTCCCGTTGAACGGTTCTCCCGCACGGCCCGCATGCGCTTTGGCGCACGCGGGCCGTGTGGTTTATCCTTTCCCCGTTTTTCTTCGTCGAGACAGGTTCGCATGAACGATTTGCTGCGCTCTTTCGTCCGGGCCTTCGTCAGCGCGCTGCACCCGCGCATGCTGTGGCTCACCCTGATGCCGTTCGTCGTCTCGGCGCTGCTGTGGGGCGTCGTGTTGTGGTTCTCGTGGCAGACGCTGATCGACGCCGCGCGCGGCGCGCTCGACGGCTTCGTGCTCACGGCCGTGCTGTACCGCATGTTCGACGCGATCGGGATGTCGCAGCTGCATGCGGTCGTCGCGCCGTTCGTCGTCGTGTCGCTCGCGATTCCGCTGATCGTGCTGACCGTGCTGCTGCTGATCGCGACGATCTCGATGCCGGTCGTGATCAAGCACCTGTCGAACCGGCAGTTCGCCGCGCTGGAGGCGAAGCGGGGCGGCACGTTCTTCGGCAGCGTGTTCAATTCGCTCGGCGCGGCCGTGGTCGGCGTCGTGCTGCTCGTCGTCACGATTCCGCTGTGGCTGATTCCGCCGTTCTTCGCGCTGCTGCCGCCCGTGATCTGGGGCTGGCTGACCTACCGGGTGATGACCTACGACGCGCTCGCGCAGCACGCGAGCCGCGACGAGCGCCGTGCGCTGGTGCGGCAGCATCGCTGGCCGCTGATCGGCATCGGCGTCGCGACCGGGCTGCTCGGCACCGTGCCGACCTTCGTATGGGTGTCGTCGGTCTGGATGATGGTGCTGTTTCCGTTCGTGGCGGCGGCCATGATCTGGGTTTACGCTTTCATCCTCGTTTTTTCGGCGCTGTGGTTCGGGCACTATTGCCTGCGCGCGCTGGACGACCTGCGCGCGGGTTCGCGCGCCACCGCAATCGACATGGGGCAGGCATGAGCATCGGCATCATCATCATCGGCGACGAGATCCTTTCGGGCCGTCGGCAGGACAAGCACCTGGCCAAGGTCATCGAGTTGCTCGGCGCGCGCGGCCTCGCGCTCGACTGGGCCGAATACGTCGGCGACGATCCGGCGCGCATCACCGCGACGCTCGCGCGCGCGATCGCGTCGGGCGACATCGTGTTCTCCACGGGCGGCATCGGCGCGACGCCGGACGACCACACGCGCCAGTGCGCGGCCGCCGCGCTAGGCGTGCCGCTCGAGCTGCACCCGGAAGCGAAGGCGCTGATCGCGGAGCGCATCCGCGAGACGCACGCCGATCCGGCCACGCCGGTCGATTTCGAATCGCCGGAAAACCGGCATCGCTTCAACATGGGCGTGTTCCCGGCGGGCGCGACGATCATCCCGAACGGCTACAACCGGATTCCCGGCTTCTCGGTCGGCGATCTCCATTTCGTGCCGGGCTTCCCGGTGATGGCGTGGCCGATGATCGAATGGGTGCTCGACACGAAATACCGGCATCTGCATCACGCGACGCCGCACGCGGAGCGCTCGCTGTACGTGTTCGAACTGCCGGAATCGACGCTCACGCCGCTGATGGAGAAGATCGAGCGCGATTTCCCGGGCGTGCGCGTGTTCAGCCTGCCGAGCGTCGGCGATGCCGAGCGCGGCGGGATCTATGCGCGGCGGCATATCGATCTCGGCGTGAAGGGCGAGCCGGAGGCGGTGGCGGCCGCGTTCGTGAAGCTGCGCGAAGGCGTGCACCTGCTCGGCGGCGACGTGGTCGAACCGGACGTGCCGCGCGCCTGAGGGCCGCGTACCGGTCACCCATGCGGGCGGCGCGAAGGCCGCCCAAAAACCGCGGGCCGCGCAACGCGGCCCGTCATCGGGATGTCATCGCCCGGCTCGACGATGTCGCAGTCGGGCGTGCCCAAGCGAGTGCGCCGTCAGGCGCCGATCCACGGCAGTTTCCGGAAGCACCAGCCGTCGACCGTCTTGCGGTGGCCTTCGGCATCCTTGCCGCCCTCGAAGCCTTCGAGCAGGTCGAACGCCTTCGTGAAGCCGGCCTGCGCCGACGCGACGGCGGCGAGCTTCGAGCGCGCGGCGCTGCGGCACAGAAACAGGATGGGCGTATCGGTCGGGAGGGCCGCTTTCAGTTGATCGACGAATTCGGCATTCGGCACGCCGCCCGGATAGCGCGTCCATTCGAGGTGCAGGTACTGGCCGTCGCCGACGAGCGGGCGGCCGACCCAGTCGAGCTCGGCACGCGTGCGCACGTCGACGAGGCGTGCCGACGGGTCGAGCTGCAGCAGTTCGAATGCCTCGACCGGCAGCAATGCGCCGGCGTAGTGGAGCGCACCCTGGGCGCGGCGTTCTTCGGCCTTCGCGTAAAGCTGGTCGAGCGTACTCATGGCAGGAGGTCTCCGTATCGGTCAAACGATCATTCTAGCGCGGCGGCGCCGCGCGGATGTCTACGTGCCGGCCGCCGCACGCACCGCCCACACATTCACCAAAAAAGTGCAGAATGGCACGCATGCACCAGAATGATTCCGCTGCGTCGGCGCACTACGCGGTTTGCACTATATAAGTGCAGTCGCCAGGCCGGCGATGCGGCCCTCAGCCCCGGAATCGCGCACCCGGGCCCTGCCGTGGCGCGGGCTGGCGCGATTCATGTCGCTTCCGCGCAAGGTTGGCACGGTTGCTGCTATATAGAATTCGGTCCACCCGGGGCGCGCTGCGCCAAAGCCAGACCCCGGGCAGCTCGATAAACGAGGCGGTTCCCAGTCCGCCGGAATTGTTCAATCAGGAGAAGAGGTTATGAGTAAAACCGTCGCCGACGTCATGCAGCTCGTGAAGGACGAGGACGTCAAGTTCGTCGATTTCCGCTTCACGGATACGCGCGGCAAGGAACAGCACGTGTCGGTGCCGGTTTCGGCGTTTGACGAAGACAAGTTCGAAAGCGGCCATGCATTCGACGGCTCGTCGATCGCCGGCTGGAAGGGCATCGAGGCGTCGGACATGCTGCTCATGCCGGATCCGAGCGCAGCGTTCATCGACCCGTTCTACGAAGAGTCGACCCTCGTGCTGACCTGCGACGTGGTCGAGCCGGCCGACGGCAAGGGCTACGAGCGCGACCCGCGTTCGCTCGCGAAGCGCGGCGAAGCGTACCTGAAGAGCACGGGCCTGGGCGACACCGCCTACTTCGGTCCGGAGCCGGAATTCTTCATTTTCGACTCGGTCCAGTGGAACACGGACATGTCGGGCTGCTTCGTGAAGATCAACTCCGAAGAAGCGCCGTGGTCGGCAGGCAAGGAATTCGAAGGCGGCAACACGGGCCACCGTCCGGGCACGAAGGGCGGCTACTTCCCGGTCGCGCCGGTCGACACGTTCCAGGACATGCGTTCGGAAATGTGCCTGCTGCTCGAACAGCTCGGCATTCCGGTCGAAGTGCACCACCACGAAGTGGCGGGCCAGGGCCAGAACGAAATCGGCACGAAGTTCTCGACGCTCGTGCAGCGCGCCGACTGGACGCAATGGTCGAAGTACATCATCCACAACGTCGCGCACTCGTACGGCAAGACGGCAACGTTCATGCCGAAGCCGGTCGTGGGCGACAACGGTTCGGGCATGCACGTTCACCAGTCGATCTGGAAGGACGGCCAGAACCTGTTCGCGGGCAACGGCTACGCCGGCCTGTCGGAATTCGCGCTGTTCTACATCGGCGGCATCATCAAGCACGCACGTGCGCTGAACGCGATCACGAACCCGACGACGAACTCGTACAAGCGTCTGGTTCCGCACTTCGAGGCACCGGTCAAGCTCGCTTACTCGGCGCGCAACCGTTCGGCATCGATCCGCATTCCGCACGTGTCGAACCCGAAGGGCCGCCGCATCGAAACGCGCTTCCCGGACCCGATGGCCAACCCGTACCTGTGCTTCACCGCGCTGATGATGGCCGGCCTCGACGGCGTGCAGAACAAGATCCACCCGGGCGAAGCCGCGGACAAGAACCTGTACGACCTGCCGCCGGAAGAGGATGCAAAGATCCCGACCGTCTGCGCCGGCCTCGACCAGGCACTGGAAGCGCTCGACAAGGATCGCGAGTTCCTGACGCGCGGTGGCGTGTTCACCGACGGCATGATCGATGCGTACCTCGCGCTCAAGGAGCAGGAGCTGGCGAAGTTCCGCATGACGACGCATCCGATCGAGTTCGAGATGTACTACTCGCTGTAATCGGCGATGGCGCTTCGATTCAGCGCCGTCATGCCGGTTGGTTCCCGTCGCGCGGCTTGCGGCGGGAGCTGCGGAGTCTGAAAGGGGCGGCGTCCAGCCGTCCCTTTTTTGTTCCGAGCATTTCCATTTTCCGACCCGGTGAGGCGCGACGATACGCACGATGGCTCTGAAGAATCTGATCAAGGCGAGGACGGGGCAGCCCGAGCGACTGACGGACGACGAGCGGCTCGCGCGCTCGGGCCTGCTTGCGGGGCTCGAGGCACTGCCGACGGTCGTGCTCGTGCTCGACCGCAAGACGCTGCGGGTCGCGTTCGCGAACCCGTCCGCGGAGGCGATGCTCGACATCTCGCGCCGGCAGCTCGCGCAGCGGCCGTGGGGCGAGATTTTCCCGAACGCGAACGAGCTCGCGTCGACGCTCACCGCGATCGGCGAGGAGCGCTTTCACGCGACGCATCTCGATACCGTGCTCGACCGGCCCGGCCGCGAGCCGCTGCACGTGCACGCGATCGTCGGTTTCCTCGAGACGGCTCCCGATTTCGTGCTCGTCGAGCTGTTCGAGAACGAGCGGCAGTCGCGCACCGATCGCGAGGAGCGCATCCACGACCTGACCGCGGTCAACAAGCAACTGATCCGCAACCTCGCGCACGAGATCAAGAACCCGCTCGGCGGCATTCGCGGCGCAGCCCAGCTGCTCGAATTCGAACTGAGCGAGCGCGAGCGCGGCGAGTTGCGCGAATACACGCAGGTGATCATCAAGGAGTCCGACCGCCTGCAGACGCTCGTCGATCGATTGCTGGAGCCGCACCGGCATCCGCACATCGTCGGCGACGTGAACATTCACGAAGTATGCGAACGCGTGCGCGCGGTGATGCTCGCGGAATTTCCGCGCGGGCTCACGATCGAGCGCGACTACGACGTGAGCGTGCCGGACCTGCGCGGCGACAAGGAGCAACTGATCCAGGCGCTGCTGAACATCGTGCGCAACGCCGCGCAGGCGCTGCGCGAACGGATCGCGCAGGGCGACGCGAAGATCGAGCTGCGCACGCGCATCGCGCGCAAGGTGACGATCGCGAAGCGCCTGTACAGGCTGGCACTGGACTTGCACGTGGTCGACAACGGGCCCGGCATTCCGGAGGAGATCCGCGACCGGATCTTCTACCCGCTCGTGTCCGGGCGCGACGACGGCAGCGGCCTGGGCCTCACGCTCGCGCAGACGTTCGTGCAGCAGCACGACGGGATGATCGAGGTCGAGAGCCGGCCCGGCCGTACCGAATTTCAGATCCTGCTGCCGCTCGATCACTGAGCGACGGCATGGCGATTCACCGGATTCACCCATACCTGACCGACCTATGAAGCCGATCTGGATAGTAGACGACGACCAATCGATCCGCTGGGTGCTCGAAAAGGCACTCGCCCGGGACAGCTTCGCGACCAAGAGCTTCGCGAACGTGCGCGACGCGCTGGCCGCGCTCGACCACGAGACGCCGCAGGTGCTCGTATCCGACATCCGGATGCCGGGCGGCTCCGGCCTCGAGCTGTTGCAGGCGATGCACGAGCGCTTGCCGGGCCTGCCCGTCATCATCATGACGGCGTTCTCCGATCTCGACAGCGCCGTCGCGGCGTTCCAGGGCGGCGCGTTCGAATATCTCGCGAAGCCGTTCGACGTCGACAAGGCCGTCGAGCTGATTCGCCGCGCGGTCGAGGAAAGCCTGCGCGGGGGCGCGCCGCAGGACGAGCGCGTCGCCGAGGCGCCCGAGATGCTCGGCCAGGCGCCCGCGATGCAGGACATGTTTCGCGCGATCGGCCGCTTGTCGCATTCGGCCGCGACCGTGCTGATCACCGGCGAATCGGGCACCGGCAAGGAACTCGTCGCGCGCGCGCTGCACCGTCACAGCCCGCGGGCGAACGGCCCGTTCATCGCGCTGAACACCGCGGCGATTCCGAAGGACCTGCTGGAGTCCGAACTGTTCGGCCATGAGCGCGGCGCGTTCACCGGCGCACAGACCACGCGCCAGGGCCGCTTCGAGCAGGCCGAGAACGGCACGCTGTTTCTCGACGAAATCGGCGACATGCCGTTCGATCTGCAGACGCGCCTGTTGCGCGTGCTGTCGGACGGCCAGTTCTATCGGGTCGGCGGCCACAACCCGCTGCGCGCGAACGTGCGCGTGATCGCCGCGACGCACCAGAATCTGGAGGCGCGCGTGCGGCAGGGGCTGTTCCGCGAGGACCTTTACCACCGGCTCAACGTGATCCGGCTCCGGCTGCCGCCGCTGCGCGAACGCAGCGAGGACATCGCGCTGCTCACGCGTCACTTCCTGCAGAAGAGCGCGCGCGATCTCGGCGTCGAGCCGAAGCGCGTGTCGGACGAAGCGCTCGCGTATCTGACGTCGCTGCCGTTTCCCGGCAACGTGCGGCAGCTCGAGAACCTCGCGAACTGGCTGACCGTGATGGCGCCCGCGCAGACGGTCGAGATCAAGGACCTGCCGCCCGACCTCGTGCCGGCAGGCACGCCGGTGGCCGCGACGGCCGACGGCGCGGATGCGCACGGCGGCGTGAGCGGGAGCGGCGGTGCGGGCGACGCGGCGCGCGCGTCGCTCGCGGGCGGTGTCGTGCCGTTGACGGCGGCACCCGTCGCGGCGGCGCCGAACGGTGCGCCGGCCGGCTATCCGATGTGGGAAAGCGGGCTGCGCACCGAAGTCGCGCGGCTGCTGCGCGAGAACTCCGCCGACGTGATGGACGAACTCGCGCGCCGCTTCGAGGCGGCCGTGATCCGCGAGGCGCTCGACTTCACGCGCGGCCGCAAGGTCGAGGCGGCGGAGCGGCTCGGCATCGGCCGCAATACGATCACGCGCAAGATCCAGGAACTGCATCTGGAGCCGTAAGCAACCGTCGCGGCATGCGCGCGCGTCGCGCATGCCGCGATCGGACATAATCGCGGTTTGCCGTCACGTGCGCGTCCGTCATGTCCGATTCCTTCCGCTGGCCCGCCGGGGCCGATCCCTTCCGTTTTCTCGAAGCGCTTGACAGCAAGCGCGCCCGCGCGTGGGTCGACGAGCAGAATGCGCGCACGCGCGCCGCGCTGCGCGACGACGATGCGTATCGCGCGCTGACCGTGCGGCTCGCGCAAGCGTATCTGCCACGCGAACGCCCGGTGATTCCCACCCGCTGGCGCGACTGGGCGTACGACCTGTGGCAGGACGATCTTCATCCGAAGGGGCTGTGGCGCCGCGCGCGCTGGGATGACTGGCGTGCCGGCCGGCCCGAGTGGGAAACGCTGCTCGACGTCGACGCGCTCGGTGCGCAAGAGGGCGAGTCATGGGTGTTCGAGCAGGATGCGATCCTGTACCCGGACGGCGATCGCGCGCTGCTGTCGCTGTCGCCGGGCGGGGCAGATGCCGTCGTCGTGCGCGAGTTCGATCTCGTGCAGCGTCGCTTCGTCGACGGCGGTTTCACGATCGACGAGCCGGGGCATCACACGGTCGGCTGGATCGATCGCGATACCGTGTACGTGAGCTGGGATCGCGGCGAAGCGCATGCGACCGCGGCCGGCTATCCGTACGACGCGCGCCGCTGGGTGCGCGGCACGCCGCTCGCCGACGCGCCGGTCGTGTTTCGCGGCGAACCCGACGACATCAGCGCGGGCGCGTGGTTTGATCCGATCGACGGCCGTCACGTCGCGTGGCGCAGCGTGGATTTCTTCGACGCACACGCGTATCGGCTGACCGACGCGGGCGAGTGGGCGCGCTACGACGTGCCGACGCATGTCGAAGTCGGTTTCTGGGAAGGCTGGCTCGTGCTGGAGCCGCGGCTCGACTGGGAGTGCGGCGGCGTGCGTCACGCGGGCGGCTCGCTGCTCGCGATCCGCGAGCAGGCGTTTCTGGCAGGCTCGCGCGAGCTCACGACGCTGTTCGCGCCGCGGCCGTCGACCTCCGCCTGCACGTGGACGCACACGCGCACGATGCTGATCGCGAGCTGGCTCGACGACGTGCACAACCGCACGATGCTGTGGCAGCCGCGCCAGCGCGAGGATGGCGCATGGACGTGGGACGCGCGGCCGTTCGACTGGCCGGGCGATGCGCAGATCGACGTCGAGCCGGTCGAGGCGACGCTGAACGACGACGTGTACGTGGACGTCGATACCTATCTCGATCCGCCCGAATGCTGGCTCGCCGATCTGTCCGATCGCGCGGCCGACGCGCCGTCGCGCCGCGTGCTGCTCGATCGGCCGCCGGTGCGGTTCGATGCGGCCGGGCTCGTCGTGCGTCGCGCGAATGCCCGTTCGCGCGACGGCACGGTGGTGCCGTACACGCTGATCGGGCCGCGTGATGCGCTCGACGCACTCGATGCGCCCGATCGTGCCGACGGCCGCGCCCGCGTTGCGCGGCCATGCCTGCTGTCAGGCTATGGCGGTTTCGCGATTCCGAACCTGCCGGGCTACAGCGATGCACTGGGCATCGCATGGCTCGAACGCGGCGGCGTCGCGGCGTTCGCGCACATCCGCGGTGGCGGAGAATTCGGACCGGCCTGGCATGTCGACGCGCAGCGCGAACATCGGCAGCGCTCGTTCGACGACTTCATCGCGGTGGCCGAGGACCTGATCCGCACCGGCGTGACGACGGCCGCGCAACTCGGCATCGAGGGCGGCAGCAATGGCGGGCTGCTGGTCGGTGCATGCATGGTGCAGCGTCCGGAGCTGTTCGGCGCGGTGCTGTGCCGCGTGCCGCTGCTCGACATGCGACGCTATCCGAAGCTGCACGCGGGCGCCGCGTGGCTCGACGAGTACGGCGATCCCGAGGATCCGCGCGAGGGCGCGGCACTCGCCGCATACTCGCCGTATCACCGCGTGCGCGAAGGTACCGCGTATCCGCCACTGCTGCTGACGACGTCGACGCGCGACGACCGCGTGCATCCGGCGCATGCACGCAAGATGGCCGCGCGCATGCATGCGCTCGGACACGAACGGGTGTGGTACTGGGAGAACACCGACGGCGGCCACGGCAGCGCCGACGATCTGGAGCGCGCCGAATCCGATGCGGCGGAATTCGGCTTCCTGTGGGCTCACCTCGGGCCCGCGCCCGCGCGAGGTTGAGCGCGGGCGCGAACGGCGCTCAGCCGACGATCGCGACGACGGGCGTGTGATCGGACGGCTGGTCCCACGTGCGCGGCACGCGGTCGACTTCGCACGACGTGCAGGTGGCGGCGAGCGCCGGCGACAGCAGCACGTGGTCGATGCGCAGGCCCGCGTTGCGGCGAAACGCGAACATCCGGTAGTCCCACCACGTGAAGGTCTTCTCCGGCTGTTCGAAACGGCGGAATGCATCGACGAAGCCGAGTTCGATCAGCTTCGCGAAATGCGCCCGCTCCTGCGGCGACACGAGGTTCTGGCCTTCCCATTTCGCCGGGTCGTGCACGTCGCGGTCTTCCGGCGCGATGTTGTAGTCGCCGAGCAGCGCAAGCTTCGGGTAGCGCTGCATCTCGGTGCTCAGCCACGCATGCAGCGCGTCGAGCCATTGCATCTTGTAGACGAACTTGTCGGAGTCGGGCGCCTGGCCGTTCGGGAAATAGGCGGACACGATCCGCACGCCTTCGACGGTCACGGCGACCACGCGCTGCTGCGGATCGTCGAAGCCGGGGATGTTGCGCACGACGTCCGATTCGTCGACGGCGAGCGTGTCGCGCACGAGGATCGCGACGCCGTTGTAGGTCTTCTGGCCCGTGAACCAGCTGCGGTAGCCGGCGGCCTCGAGATCGGCGCGCGGATACTTCTCGTCGGGCAGCTTCAGCTCCTGCAGGCACAGCACGTCGGTCCCGCTTTGCGCGAGCCAGTCGAGCACGTGCTGCTTGCGGACGTTGAGCGAGTTGACGTTCCAGGTGGCGATTTTCATGAACGGGAATGCGTGCGGGATGAATGCGAAGGCCGCCATCTTACCGCGAGCAAGGGGCGCGAACGCGCGCGACACGTGGCGCGACGTATCGGCTTATCGATGACCTGCAAAGAAATTGTGACAAAAGTGTTGACGTGAGTGCTTCATCACCCTATAATTTATTTCTCTGACGCGGGGTGGAGCAGTCTGGCAGCTCGTCGGGCTCATAACCCGAAGGTCGTAGGTTCAAATCCTACCCCCGCAACCAAGCACACCAGACGATGTGCAGCGCAAGTGACCGATGCGCGCTTCGTCGACGGAAACCCGGCCCTGCGCCGGGTTTTTTGTTTTCAGCCCGCCGCCCATTCGACCGCCGCCTTCGCATGCAGCGCGGTCGTATCGAACACCGGCAGCGGCGAATCGTCCGCGCCGATCAGCAGCGTGATTTCCGTGCAGCCGAGTATCACCGCCTGCGCGCCGCGTTTCGCCAGTTCATCGATGATCGCCACGTAGGTCGCGCGCGACCCGGCGTCGATTACGCCATGACACAGCTCGTCGTAGATGATCCGGTGCACGTCGCCGCGCGCGGATTCGTCCGGCACCAGCACGTCGAGGCCGAATCTGTCGCGCAGGCGCTCCGCGTAGAACGGCAGCTCCATCGTGTAGCGCGTGCCGAGCAGCGCGACGCGCTCGACGCCGGCTGCACGCAGCGCGGCGCCGGTCGGGTCGGCAATGTGCAGGAACGGCAGCGCGACGGCGGCCTCGATCGCGCCGTGCACGCGATGCATCGTGTTGGTCGTCAGCACGACGAGATCGGCGCCGGCCGCTTCGAGCCGGCGCGCGGCATCGGCCATCCGTTCGCCGAGTGCGGCCCAGTCCTGTGCGCGCTGCAGCGCTTCGATCTCCGCGAAATCCACCGTGACCAGCACGCTCTTCGCGTTGTGATGGCCGCCGTGCAGCGCTTTCGAATGGCGATTGATCATCCGGTAGTACTCCGCCGACGATTCCCAGCTCATCCCGCCGATCAGTCCGATCGTTTTCATGCGTCACCGTATGTGTCGTATCTCGTGACGGATGAGTATAGGGGCCGGCCCGCGCGCGCGGCGATACGCTTCGTGCGAAGCGGGCCGGTACAACGCTGTCGCCGGCGGCTGGCCGCGCGGGACGCAGCCGGTGGGCAGCACGCGACAGTTGAAACGGGCACTGTGTTTTTGTACAGTATCGGCACCGTGAATCCGACCATCATCCCGCCTGCCGATCCGCGCGTGCCGCCACCCGGCGACACGCCGTCGCGCGTGCGCAAGATCATCCATTGCGACTGCGACTGCTTTTACGCATCGGTCGAGATGCGCGACGACCCGTCGCTGCGCAACCGGCCGATCGCGGTCGGCGGCCGGCCCGACCAGCGTGGCGTGATTGCGACCTGCAACTACGAGGCGAGGCGCTACGGCGTGCATTCGGCGATGTCGTCGGCGCTGGCGATGCGCAAGTGCCCGGAGCTGCTGATCCTGCCGTCGGCGATGGACAAGTACCGCGCGGCGTCGCGGCAGATCATGGCGATTTATCGCGACTACACGCGTGACGTCGAGCCGCTGTCGCTCGACGAGGCGTACCTCGACGTCAGCGGTTCCGAACTGTGCCAGGGCAGCGCGACGCTGATTGCACGGGAGATTCGCCAGCGCGTGTACGACACGGTCGGCGTGACGGTGTCGGCCGGTGTCGCGCCGAACAAGTTCATCGCGAAGATCGCGTCCGACTGGAACAAGCCCGACGGCCTGTTCGTCGTTCGCCCGCATGAGGTCGATGCGTTCGTCGCGGCGTTGCCGGTGCGCAAGCTGCACGGCGTCGGCCAGGTGACGGCCGCGCGGCTCGACCGGCTCGGCATCCAGACCTGCGCGCAGTTGCGCGACTGGTCGCTGATCGACCTGCATCGCGAGTTCGGTGCATTCGGCCGGCGGCTGTACCAGCTGGCACGCGGAATCGACGAGCGGCCGGTGCGGGCCGATCAGGAGCGCAAGTCGGTCAGCGTCGAGACGACCTACGTGACCGACCTGACGACGCTCGAGCAATGCGCGGACGAGATTCGCCGCCTCGTCGTGCAGCTCGACGCGCGGATCGCGCGCGCGGGCGCGGCCCGCATGATCCGCAAGCTGTACGTGAAGATCCGCTTCGCCGATTTCCAGCGTACGACGGTCGAGTGCGTGGCCGACGCGACCAACGCGCAGACGGCCGTTACGCTGCTCGCGAAAGGGCTGCAGCGGCGCGCGCAGGCCGTGCGGCTGCTCGGTGTCGGCGTGCGCATCGACGAAGACACGGCCGAGCGTCACGGACAGTTTTCGCTGTTCGACGACGAGGCCGGCCGCAATGTCGCCGACACGAACGAAGCGGGCGGCGAAACGCCCGCATCATGAAAAAAGGCACCGCCTCGGCGGTGCCTTGCGATGCTGCCGGACGAGCCGGGCAGGGCGCGCAATGGCTCAGTGCGCGGGCGAAGCCATCCCGTTGTGGCGCAGCAGCGCGTCGATCTCCGGCTCGCGGCCGCGGAATGCCTTGAACGAATCCATCGCCGGCCGGCTGCCGCCGACCTCGAGGATCTCGCGGCGATAGCGCGTGCCGGTGGCCGCGTCGAGCACGCTGCCGCTTGCGGCGGCCGCTTCCTCGAATGCCGCGTACGCGTCGGCGGACAGCACCTCGGCCCACTTGTAGCTGTAATAGCCTGCCGCATAGCCGCCGGCGAAGATGTGGCTGAACGTGTTGGGCCAGCGCGAGAACGCCGCCTGCGGGATCACGTGGTAGCGCTCGTTGATCTCGCGCGCGAACGCGTTCACGCCGGTCGCACCGGCCGGATCGAAGTCGACGTGCAGCAGCATGTCGAACATCGAGAACACGATCTGGCGCAGCGTGCCGAGGCCGCTCTGGAAGTTCTTCGCGGCGATCATCTTGTCGAACAGCTCGCGCGGCAGCGCGGCGCCCGTGTCGACGTGCGACGACATCGACGACAGCACGTCCCATTCCCAGCAGAAGTTTTCCATGAACTGCGACGGCAGCTCGACCGCGTCCCATTCGACGCCGTTGATGCCCGACACGCCGAGCTCGTCGACGCGCGTGAGCATGTGATGCAGCCCGTGGCCGAATTCATGGAACAGCGTGATGACTTCGTCGTGCGTGAAGCACGCGGGCTTGCCGCCGACCGGCGCCGAGAAGTTGCAGGTCAGGTACGCGACCGGCGTCTGCACGGCGTTGCCGCGCTTCGCGCGCGCACGCGCATCGTCCATCCACGCACCGCCGCGCTTGCCTTCGCGCGCATACAGGTCGAGATAGAACTGCGCGACGAGCGAGCCGTCGCGGTTCTCCACGCGGAAGAAGCGCACGTCCTTGTGCCACACCGGTGCGTCGTCCGGCTTGATCCGCACGCCGAACAGCGTTTCGGTGACGTTGAACAGGCCCTTCAGCACGGCCGGCTCCGGGAAGTATTGCTTCACCTCGTTTTCCGAGAACGCGTAGCGCTGCTGGCGCAGCCGCTCGGCCGCGAACGCGACGTCCCACGGTGCGAGCTCGGTCAGGCCGAGTTCCTTCGCGGCGAACGCGCGCAGTTCGTCCCAGTCCTTTTCGGCATGCGGCCGCGCGCGCGTCGCGAGATCCTCGAGGAATGCGATCACCTGCTGCGGCGATTCGGCCATTTTCGGCGCGAGCGACACTTCGGCGAAGTTGCGGTAGCCGAGCATCTGCGCTTCTTCGCGGCGCAGCTTCAGTTCGTCGGCGACGATCGCCGTGTTGTCCCACTCGGCCTTGCCGCCGCCGTACTGCGGGCCGAGTTCCGATGCGCGCGTTGCATACGCGCGGTACAGCGTCTCGCGCATCGCGCGGTTCTCGGCATACTGCAGCACCGGGAAGTAGGACGGGAAGTGCAACGTGAACTTCCAGCCTTCCTTGCCTTCCTTCTGCGCGGCTTCGCGCGCCGCTTCGATCGCGTCGCCCGGCAGGCCGGCGAGCTCGGCTTCGTCGTGCGCGTAATACGCGTACGCGTTGGTCGCGTCGAGCACGTGGTCGGAGAACGCCTTCGACAGCGCGGCCTGCTGCTCCTGCAGCTCCGCGAAGCGCGGCTTCTGGTCCTCGGGCAGCTCGGCGCCCGACAGCCGGAAATCGCGCAGCGCGTTGTCGAGGATCTTCTTGCGCTCGGCGGACAGCGTCGCGTATTCGGCGCTCGCGGCGATCGCCTTGTACTTCTCGTACAGCGCGAGGTTCTGGCCGACGCTCGACCAGAACTCGGTCACGCGCGGCAGGTTTTCGCCGTAGGCGGCGCGCAGCTCCGGCGTATCGGCGACCGCGTTCAGGTGGCCGACCACGCCCCACGCGCGCCCGAGCGGCTCCGTCGCCTGCTCGACCGTCTCGACGATCGCGGCCCATGTCGCCGGCGTCGCGGGCGCACTCGCGGTGTCGACCGCGCGGTTGGCGGCTTCGAGCAGCGTGTCGAGCGCGGGCGTCACGTGTTCCGGGCGAATCTCGCCGAAGCGGGGCAGGCCGGAGAAATCGAGGAGCGGATTGGTGTTGGCGCTGGCGGACATTAAGACTCCCTGTCTGTTGCCGGATGAACCGGGATGAAAAGGGTGAGGCGCGATGCGGCGGCGCCCGATACCGACATTATTGGGGCGCATCGCGCGCTTTCCAATCGTTAGTTTCTAACGACGCGATTGGCGGCGCGCGGTGCGGGGTCGGATACGGGGGAATTCGATGCTACGGCGCGGCCGCGGCGGGCGGCCGGCAAGAAACCGGCGCACGAACGCGCGCCGGCTGGACGGGCAGGGCGATCGGCGGCGATCAGGCTGCCGCGGCGGCGCGCTCGGCGGCTTCGATCGTGTTGATCAGCAGCATCGTGATGGTCATCGGGCCGACGCCGCCCGGCACCGGCGTGATGTGGCCGGCGACTTCCTTCACGCCGGAGAAGTCGACGTCGCCGCACAGCTTGCCCGCGTCGTCGCGGTTCATGCCGACGTCGATCACCGTCGCGCCGGGCTTGACCATGTCGGCCGTCAGGATGTTGCGCTTGCCGACCGCGGCGACCACGACGTCGGCCTGGCGCGTGTGCGCGGCGAGATCGCGCGTCTTGCTGTGGCAGATCGTAACGGTCGCGCCGGCTTCGAGCAGCAGCATCGCCATCGGCTTGCCGACGATGTTCGAGCGGCCGATCACGACGGCGTTCGCGCCCTGCAGCGGGATGTCGTGCGCTTCGAACATCTTCATCACGCCGTACGGCGTGCACGGGCGGAACAGCGGCTTGCCCGTCATCAGCGCGCCGGCATTCGCGACGTGGAAGCCGTCGACGTCCTTCTCCGGCGCGATCGCCTCGATCACCTTGTGGCTGTCGATATGCTTCGGCAGCGGCAGCTGGACCAGGATGCCGTGGATCTTCGGATCGCGGTTCAGTTCGTCGATGCGTGCAAGCAGGTCGGCTTCCGACAGGGTGTCCGGGTACGCATCCTTCAGCGAGAAGAAACCGTTGTCCTCGCACGCCTTGATCTTGTTGCGCACGTAGACTTCGCTCGCCGGGTTCGCGCCGACGAGGATCACCGCGAGACCGGGCTGGTGGCCGCGTGCGGTCAGGGCGGCGGCGCGTTCGGCGGCCTGCGCGCGCAAGGTCTTCGAGAGGGCGTTGCCGTCGATGAGGAGGGCTGTCATGGTGGTGGTCCTGCCGGGAAGTTGGAATGCGGGCGTGCGGCGCGCGAAGCGCCGCAGCAAAGCACGCAATTATACCGGTCGCCTGCCGTCGTCCGACAGCGAATACAAGGAAAGCGTCATGGCGGCGGTGCCGGCGCCCCGGGAGGTGGCGCCGGGCCGTGCCGCGCGGCGGGCCCGCATCGCGGCACGGAGGTGCGGCCGGGCAGGGCTGCCCGGAGCCGCGCGCAACGTTCAGGCCTGCTTCTTCGACAGCGCGAGGCGCAGCAGATCGGCGACCGTGTTGACGTTGAGCTTTTCCATGATGTTCGCGCGGTGCGCTTCGACCGTCTTGATGCTGATCCCGAGATCGTCGGCGATCTGCTTGTTCAGGCGACCCGCGATGATCCGCTCGAGCACCTGCTGTTCGCGCGCGGTCAGCTTCGACAGGCGCTCGCTGGCGGCGCGCTGTTCCTGGACGCTCTTGCTTTCGCTTCGGGCCTTGTCGAGCATCCGCTCGACGAGCTTGCGCAACTCGGCCTCGTCGAACGGTTTCTCGATAAAGTCCATCGCACCCTTTTTCATCGTCGATACCGCCATCGGCACGTCGCCGTGGCCCGTGACGAAGATGATCGGCAGCGCGGCGTTGTCCGCGATCAGCCGTTCCTGCAGCTCGAGGCCGCTCATGCCCGACATCCGCACGTCGAGGATCAGGCACGCGATCTGGCCGGCCTGCTGCGCCGGCTGATAGGCATCGAGGAACTGCTCGGCGCTCGAGAAGCATTGCACGCGATAGCCGTTCGCCTCCAGCAGCCAGCGCAGCGAATCCCGTACGGCCTCGTCGTCGTCGACGACGAAGACAGTTTCCTGAGTAGTGGTGACAGGGCTATTCATAGTTCTCCCGTAACGGTATGTGATGCCGATGCCTCGCGCCCCCCTTGGCCGAGATCAGCGGGTTCCCCAATGGGCAGGCTGCAGTGGAATGTCGCGCCGGAAATGCGGCCGTCCGGTTCGACATTGTTCACCACCCACAGACGCCCCCGATGCGATTCGATGATCGAACGGCAGATGTTCAGCCCCATGCCCATGCCGTCGGACTTGGTGCTGTAAAACGGTTCGAACAGGCGTTCGGCGGTCGCTTCGTCCACGCCGGGCCCCTGGTCGATCACGCGGATGTCGACGAAACCCGCGTCGATGTCGGCGACGACGCGGATCACGCCGTCCGCCGACGCCGGCTTCACGTCGGCCATCGCCTCGGCCGCGTTCTTCATCAGGTTCACGAGCACCTGCTCGATCAGCACGGGGTCGACATAAATAATAGGCATTCTTGCGAGGATTTCCGTGACGATCCGGATCCTGCGCTTCCTGGCCTCGATTTCGGCGAGCCCGACCGCGTCGGCGACGATGTCCGCGACGCGCGCCGGCTGGCGCTTCGGCTCGCTCCGCTTCACGAATTCGCGGATCCGCTTGACGATCATCCCGGCGCGCAACGCCTGCTGCGCGGTCTTTTCCAGCGCGGGCTGCAGCGTCTCCGGCGTGCCGCGGCCGCTCTTCACGAGCGCGAGCGTGCCCGAGCAATAGTTGTTGATCGCCGCGAGCGGCTGATTCAATTCGTGAGCAATCGACGACGCCATTTCGCCCATCGTCATCAATCGGCTCGTGAACTGCAGCTTCTCTTCCTGCTGGTGCGCGAGTTCCTGCGCCTTCTTGCGGGTCGTGATGTCGGTCGCGATCTGCATCTGCGCGAGGTGGCCGTCCACCCACTGGATGTACTGGCGGCGCACCTCGAACCACTTCTGGATGCTCTCGACGTACACCTCCTGCGCGTCGGCCGTGCTGCTCGTCAGTGCGGCCGCCGGCAGGCCCGCGAACGCGTCGACCATGTCGATCGAGTCGGACGATGCCTGCGCGCGGTCGAAGCCGCCGCCGGACAGCTCCAGGTGGCCGTCGGGGCGAATCCCGAACAGGTGGCGGTAGTAGCGGTTCGCGAACAGCAGCTCGGCTTCGTCGGCGGCCAGCACCGACACCGCGGCGTCGAGGCTTTCGAGCACCGTCGTGAAGCGCTCGTGCGCGGCCGCGAGTTCCTCGCGTGCGCGCTTCGGCTCGGTGATGTCGGTCATCGACGACATCCAGCCGGTCTGGCGGCCCGAGCTGTCGATCAGCGGCGACACGTAGAGGCGTGCATGGAACAGGGTGCCGTTCTTGCGCCGCACGCGCAGCTCGAAGCCCGAGCTCGGCGCCTTGCCGCGCAGCGTCATGTCGAGCTGGCGCTGCATTTCCGGGTAGGCGTCGCGCGGCCAGTACGGGAAGGGTGCGACCTTGCCGACGAGATCGGTTTCGTCCCAGCCGGTCATCCGGCAGAACGCGGGGTTCACGTGCGTGATGCGGCCGTGCATGTCGAGCACGCGCATGCCGATCAGCACCGAGTTTTCCATCGCGCGGCGGAAGAACGCTTCGGCGTACAGCGCCTGCTGCGCCTCGAAGCGCTGGCGCGTGTGCTTCCACAGGCTCCAGAGGCTCCACAGCACGAAGCACGACAGCCCGGCGACCAGCCAGACGAGCGTGTTGTTGGTCAGGTTCGTGAGCTGCGGGAACGCGTACACGCGCACGGTCAGGCCCTGGCCGGGCGGATCGAGCGGCAGGTCGTAGTGGGAGTCGCGCGGCAGGCGCGGGCGCGTCGACGTGGACGAGAGCTCGCGGTTGTTCGAGTCGGTGATCGAGATCTTGTACTTCGACGACAGCTCCTGCGGGATGTCGTGCTTGAGGATCCCTTCGACCGAGAATACCGCGGCGATCGAGCCGAGATATTCGCGGTCGCCGCGCATCACGGGCGTCTGCAGCGTGATGAAGCCGTTGCCGAAGTCGTCGTAGATCAGCGGCGAGTAAGCCTGGCGGCGCGTGCTGCGCGCTTCGTCGTACGCGCCGCGCACGGCGTCCTGCATCTGCGCGTCGCCGGGCTTCGCGAGCCGCTGGCCGAGCAGCGGCGGGTGCACGGTCGGCCATCGCTGCACGCCGGGCGAGGTGTACCAGTTCAGATAGAGGATTTCCGGATGAGTCTGCATCACGTCCGCGACGGCCATCTGGAATGCGTTCTGGTCGAGGCGGCCGGACGCGAGATCGCGCGACAGCGCCTGCAACTGTTCCTGCGCCCCCGTCATCGACAGGCGGATCTGCTGCTGCGCCCACGCGACGTTACGGAACAGCGTGTCTTCCTGCTGCTGCTGTTCGCGGCGATTGAGGCTCCATAGAATCAGGCTCATCACCACGAGGAACACGAGGATCGACAGCAGCGGCGTCAGCAAATAGGAGTTGGACCACCACGGTCCGTGGTGCCAGCGGGACGGCTGCGACTCCGCCGGCGGGCCCGACGGTCGCGCCGAGCGTGCGAAAAGCCGATCGGTCAACATGGCAGGATTGTAGCGCAGCGCAATACATGGAAAACCCATACCGGATATGTTGAACGGAAACGGATTTGTGTCCGCGGCGCGTGCCGCGGAGGCCGGCAGCGAGGGTGCAGCGCAGCAATATTCCGCATTACGAGAAAAGATCTCATAATTCGAAAATTTTGTTGCGCGTGGCCGTTCACGCTCATTACAATCCGTCGGAGCTTGCCCGCAGCCGGCCGCGTCGCGTCGTCTGCATGAGAGCGATCCTCACATTCCAGGACCCAGGAGACGAGAATGTCCGCTGTACCGAACGAAGTGATGAAATATGTCGCCGCCGATCGTGACGACGACCCGCAAGAAACCGTTGAGTGGCTCGAGTCGCTCGACGGCGTGATCTCCTCCGTGGGCACCGGCCGCGCGCACTACCTGATCGAAAAGCAGATCGAATTCGCCCGCATGCACGGCGAACACCTGCCGTTCTCCGCCAATACCCCGTACATCAATACGATCCCGGTCGAAGCCCAGGCGAAGATCCCGGGCGACCAGGACATCGAGCACCGCATCCGTTCGTACACGCGCTGGAACGCGCTCGCGATGGTGCTGCGCGCAGGCAAGGACACGAACGTCGGCGGCCACATCGCGTCGTTCGCGTCGGCCGCGACGCTCTATGACGTCGGCTACAACCACTTCTGGCACGCGGCGTCCGACCAGCACGGCGGCGACCTCGTGTTCGTGCAGGGCCACTCGTCGCCGGGCGTGTACTCGCGCGCATTCCTGCTCGGCCGCCTGTCGGAAGAGCAGCTCGACAACTTCCGTCAGGAAGTCGACGGCAAGGGCATCTCGTCGTACCCGCACCCGTGGCTGATGCCGGACTTCTGGCAGTTCCCGACCGTGTCGATGGGTCTCGGCCCGATCATGGCGATCTACCAGGCCCGCTTCATGAAGTACCTGGAATCGCGCGGCATCGCGAAGACGGCCGGCCGCAAGGTCTGGGCGTTCCTCGGCGACGGCGAGACGGACGAGCCGGAATCGCTCGGGGCAATCGGCATGGCGAGCCGCGAGAAGCTCGACAACCTCGTGTTCGTGATCAACTGCAACCTGCAGCGTCTCGACGGCCCGGTGCGCGGCAACGGCAAGATCATCCAGGAACTGGAATCGGAATTCCGCGGCGCCGGCTGGAACGTGATCAAGGTCATCTGGGGCAGCCGCTGGGATGCGCTGTTCGCGCGCGACAAGACCGGCGCGCTGATGCGCCGCATGATGGAAGTCGTCGACGGCGAATACCAGACGTACAAGTCGGAGTCGGGCGCGTTCGTTCGCGAACACTTCTTCAACACGCCCGAGCTGAAGGCGCTCGTCGCCGACTGGTCGGACGACGACATCTGGGCGCTGAACCGTGGCGGCCACGATCCGCACAAGATCTACGCGGCATTCCACGAAGCGACCAACACGAAGGGCGCGCCGACCGTCATCCTCGCGAAGACCATCAAGGGCTACGGGATGGGCGAGTCGGGCCAGGCGATGAACATCACGCACCAGCAGAAGAAGCTGCCGGTCGAGCAACTGAAGAAGTTCCGTGACCAGTTCCGCCTGCCGATCACCGACGAGCAGATCGCCGACGTGCCGTACCTGAAGTTCGAGGAAGGCTCGAAGGAACTCGAATACATGCGCCAGAAGCGCATGGACCTCGGCGGCTACCTGCCGCATCGCCGCCAGAAGGCCACGTCGCTGCCGGTGCCGGCGCTCGACGCGTTCGAGCCGCTGCTGAAGGGCACGGGCGAAGGCCGCGAGATCTCGACGACGATGGCGTTCGTGCGGATCCTGAACATCCTGCTGAAGGACAAGGCACTCGGCAAGCGTGTCGTGCCGATCGTCCCGGACGAATCGCGTACGTTCGGCATGGAAGGCCTGTTCCGCCAGATCGGCATCTGGAACCAGGAAGGCCAGAAGTACGTGCCGGAAGATTCCGACCAGCTGATGTTCTACAAGGAATCGGAAACCGGCCAGATCCTGCAGGAAGGCATCAACGAAGCGGGCGGCATGTGCGACTGGATCGCGGCGGCGACGTCGTATTCGACGCACGGCGAGATCATGGTGCCGTTCTACATCTTCTATTCGATGTTCGGCTTCCAGCGCATCGGCGACCTGGCATGGGCGGCGGGCGACATGCGCTCGCGCGGCTTCCTGCTCGGCGGCACCGCGGGCCGCACGACGCTGAACGGTGAAGGCCTGCAGCACGAAGACGGCCACTCGCTGCTGTGGGCGGCATCGGTGCCGAACTGCGTGAGCTACGACCCGACGTTCGGCTACGAACTCGCGGTGATCGTCCAGGACGGTCTGCGCCGCATGGTGCAGGACCAGGAAGACGTGTACTACTACATCACGGTGATGAACGAGAACTACGAGCACCCGGCGATTCCGCAGGGCGAGCACGTGGCGGCCGACATCATCAAGGGCATGTACGCGTTCAAGAAGGCCGACGCCGACGCGAAGGCGCCGCGCGTGCAACTGCTCGGTGCCGGCACGATCTTCAACGAAGTGATCGCTGCGGCCGACCTGCTGAAGAACGACTGGGGCGTCGCGGCCGATCTGTGGAGCGTGCCGAGCTTCACCGAACTCGCGCGCGAAGGCCATGACGTCGAGCGCTGGAACCTGCTCCATCCGACCGAGGAGCGTCGCCTGTCGCACGTGCAGAAGTGCCTGAAGGACACGCAGGGTCCGGTCATCGCATCGACCGACTACGTGCGCGCGCTGGTCGACCAGATCCGCGGCCAGATCGATCGCCGCTTCGTCGTGCTGGGCACGGACGGCTTCGGTCGTTCGGATACCCGCGAGAAGCTGCGTCACTTCTTCGAAGTCGACCGTCACTGGGTCACCGTCGCCGCGCTGAACGCGCTGGCCGACGAAGGCACGATCGAGCGCAAGGTGGTCGCGGACGCGATTGCCAAGTACAACCTCGATCCGTCGAAGCCCAACCCGATGACCGTTTAACGCACACCGCCGTGTGATGCCGCGCGCCGCTTCCGGGAGGGGCGCGCGCGGCCATGGAGACAGAAAAAGATGAGTCAAGCGATCGAAGTGAAGGTGCCGGATATCGGCGATTACAAGGACGTGCCCGTCATCGAGGTGCTCGTGAAGGCGGGCGACACGGTCGAGCCCGAGCAGTCGCTCGTCACGCTCGAGTCGGACAAGGCAACGATGGACGTGCCGAGCCCGGCCGCCGGCACGGTCAAGGAAGTGAAGGTCAAGGTGGGCGATTCCGTGTCGGAAGGCTCGCTGATCGTCCTGCTCGAAGGCGGCGCCGCGGCGCAGGCGAACGGCGCGGCCGCGCCGGCGGCAGCACCGGCTCCGGCAGCGGCACCGGCCGCGGCAGCGCCGGCTGCCGCTCCCGCTGCTGCGGGCGGCACGCTCGAGGTGAAGGTGCCCGACATCGGCGACTACAAGGACGTCCCGGTGATCGAGATCGGCGTGAAGGTCGGCGACACGGTCGAGAAGGAGCAGTCGCTCGTCACGCTCGAGTCGGACAAGGCGACGATGGACGTGCCGAGCCCGGCCGCCGGCGTCGTGAAGGAAATCAAGGTCAAGGTGGGCGATTCGGTGTCGGAAGGTACGCTGATCGTGCTGCTCGACGCCGCCGGCGCAGCGCCTGCCGCCGCGCCGCAGGCGAGCGCACCGGCACCTGCACCGGCCGCTGCCGCGCCGGCTCCGGCCGCCGCACCGGCGCCCGCGAAGGCTGCGCCGGCTCCGGCTGCCGCTGCGCCGGCCGCCGCGCCGTCGGGCGAGTACCGCGCGAGCCACGCATCGCCGTCCGTGCGCAAGTTCGCACGCGAACTCGGCGTCGACGTCGCACGCGTGCAGGGCAGCGGTCCGAAGGGCCGCATCACGAAGGAAGACGTCACGAGCTTCGTGAAGGGCGCGATGACGGGCCAGCGCGCGGCACCGGCCGCGGCAGCCGCGCCGGCTGCCGGCGGCGAGCTGAACCTGCTGCCGTGGCCGAAGGTCGACTTCTCGAAGTTCGGCCCGTTCGAGGCGAAGCCGCTGTCGCGCATCAAGAAGATCTCGGGCGCGAACCTGCATCGCAACTGGGTGATGATCCCGCACGTCACGAACAACGACGAAGCGGACATCACCGAGCTCGAAGCGCTGCGCGTGCAACTGAACAAGGAGCACGAGAAGGCGGGCGTGAAATTCACGATGCTCGCATTCGTGATCAAGGCGGTCGTCGCGGCGCTGAAGAAGTTCCCGACCTTCAATGCGAGCCTCGACGGCGACAACCTGGTGTTCAAGCAGTACTACCACATCGGTTTCGCCGCGGACACGCCGAACGGTCTCGTCGTGCCGGTGATTCGCGACGCGGACAAGAAGGGCCTCGTCGACATCGCGAAGGAAATGGCCGAGCTGTCGAAGGCCGCGCGCGACGGCAAGCTCAAGCCCGACCAGATGCAGGGCGGCTGCTTCTCGATCTCGTCGCTCGGCGGGATCGGCGGCACCCACTTCACGCCGATCATCAACGCGCCGGAAGTCGCGATCCTCGGGTTGTCGCGCGGCCAGATGAAGCCGGTGTGGGACGGCAAGCAGTTCGTGCCGCGTCTGACGCTGCCGCTGTCGCTGTCGTATGACCATCGTGTCATCGATGGCGCGGAAGCCGCGCGGTTCAACGCGTATCTCGGCGCGTTGCTGGCCGATTTCCGTCGCATCATTCTTTGATGAGATGAGGGGCTCGCCGGGGCGTGGTTTTTTGTGTCGGTTTTCCACGCCCTTGTCGTTGAACCTGTTTTGCCTACGGTCTGCTGGCGTCGCCCCTGCGCGGGGCGGCGGTCACTTTTCTTTGTCCCACAGGGACTACCTTCGGGTCGTCTTCCAAAGAAAAGTAACCAAAAGAAAGGCGCGTCCTTGGGCGGACGGCAAAGGTGGTCCTGCCCGACGTCGCGTTCTCTTGTCAGGCCGCATGTAGTCAGGTTCCGTCATTCCGCCAGTCCCTCCCTCTCTCTCTGCAGCCAATCAAGAAGGAGACAGCAATGAGTCTCATCGAAGTCAAGGTTCCGGATATCGGCGATTTCAGCGGCGTCGATGTCATCGAAGTCAACGTCAAACCCGGCGACGTGATCGAAACAGAGCAAACGCTCATCACGCTCGAATCCGATAAAGCCTCCATGGAAGTGCCCAGCGACGTCGCCGGCACCGTGAAGGAAATCAAGATCAAGGCCGGCGACAAAGTCTCGCAAGGCACCGTCATCGCCATCGTCGAAGCATCGGCAGGCGCCGCCGCACCCGCACCTGCGAAGGCCCCCGAAGCACCGAAGCCCGCAGCAGCTGCACCGGCTCCGGCCGCCACACCGGCACCCGCGCCGCAAGCAGGCAGCTACAGCGGCGCCGCCGACATCGAGTGCGACATGCTCGTGCTCGGCGCCGGCCCCGGCGGCTACTCGGCCGCATTCCGCGCCGCCGACCTCGGCATGAAGACGGTGCTGGTCGAACGCTACTCGACACTCGGCGGCGTGTGCCTGAACGTCGGCTGCATTCCGTCGAAGGCGCTGCTGCACACGGCGCTCGTCGTCGAGGAAGCCGAAGCGCTCGCGGCGCACGGCATCTCGTTCGGCAAACCGCAGGTCGACCTCGACAAGCTGCGCGACTTCAAGGGCGGCGTCGTCAAGAAGCTGACGACGGGCCTCGCCGGCATGGCGAAGGCGCGCAAGGTCGAAGTCGTGACCGGCGTCGGCGCGTTCGTCGATCCGTATCACATGGAAGTGCAGGGCGAGAACGGCAAGAAGGTCGTCAAGTTCAAGCAGGCGATCATCGCCGCGGGCTCGCAGGCGGTGAAGCTGCCGTTCATGCCGGAAGACCCGCGCGTCGTCGATTCGACGGGCGCACTCGAACTGCGCCAGTTGCCCAAGCGCATGCTCGTGATCGGTGGCGGCATCATCGGCCTCGAAATGGCGACGGTGTACTCGACGCTCGGCGCGGAAATCGACGTCGTCGAAATGATGGACGGCCTGATGATGGGCGCAGACCGCGATCTCGTGAAGGTCTGGGAAAAGTACAACGCGAAGCGCTTCGGCAACGTGATGCTGAAGACCAAGACGGTCGGCGCCGAAGCGAAGGAAGACGGCATCTACGTGAAATTCGAGGGCGAGAAGGCGCCGGCGGAAGCGCAGCGCTACGACCTCGTGCTCGTCGCGGTGGGCCGCAGCCCGAACGGCAAGAAGATCGGTGCCGACAAGGCCGGTGTCGCCGTCACGGATCGCGGCTTCATCGACGTCGACAAGCAGATGCGCACGAACGTCCCGCACATCTTCGCGATCGGCGACATCGTCGGCCAGCCGATGCTCGCGCACAAGGCCGTGCATGAAGGCCACGTCGCAGCGGAAGCCGCGCACGGCGAGAAGGCGTACTTCGACGCGCTGCAGATCCCGTCGGTGGCGTACACGGATCCGGAAGTGGCCTGGGCCGGCAAGACGGAAGACCAGTGCAAGGCCGAAGGCATCAAGTACGGCAAGGCCGTGTTCCCGTGGGCCGCTTCGGGCCGCGCGATCGCGAACGGCCGCGACGAAGGCTTCACGAAGCTGATCTTCGACGAGGAAACCCATCGCGTGATCGGTGGCGGCATCGTCGGCCTGAACGCGGGCGACCTGATCAGCGAAGTCTGCCTCGCCGTCGAGATGGGCGCGGACGCGGAAGACATCGGCAAGACGATCCATCCGCACCCGACGCTCGGCGAATCGGTCGGCATGGCCGCCGAGCTGTACGAAGGCGTGTGCACGGACCTGCCGCCGCAACGCAAGAAGTAACGCGACCGGCATGGCCGGCGTTGCGCCGGCCACAAAAAACGCCTCTGCCCGGATATCCGGACAGAGGCGTTTTCTTTTGCCCGCAGCCGACGGCAGTACGCAATCCGGGGCGCGTCAGCGCACATCGACGCACTCGCGACGGCCGGGCGGATGGCCGAATTCCTGGCGCCGGAACAAAAAAAGCCGCGCAGTGCGCGGCTTTCTCAGGAGCAGGGGACGCTTACGCGGCCGGCTTGCTCGAACGGCGCGATGCAGCAGCGCTCGCGGCCTTCGTCGCGACAGCGGCAGCCGCGTTGAAGTTCGTTTCGGCGATCTCGACGGCTTGCTTGGCAGCCTTCTGGACCGTTTCGTACGTCGTGTTCGCCGCGTTCAGTGCCGACTTCAGTGCGGCGACAGCCGTTTCCGAACCGGCCGGCGCGTTCTTCGCGACGTTGTCGACGAGCGCCTGGACCTTCTTGTTCTGCTCTTCGAATTGCGCTTCGGCAACCTTCGCGAACTCGGCTTGCGTCGACGACGCGATTTCATACAGATGGCGGCTGTACGACAGCACCTTCTCCGCGACCGGCTGCGACAGGCTCGCTTGCAGCGCGATCAGTTCCTGTGCGTCCTTCACCGACAGCAGACGCTGCGCATTTTCCTGGCTTTCCGCCAGCGACGACTTCACGACCTGCAGGTTGAGTTCGATCAGCTTTTCGACGCCTTCGAACGCCTTGGTCGTCAGACCGAACAGGCTCTCGAGGTTGGCTTTCTGGGCGGCGGCGATTTGCTCGGGGGTCAGCAAGGACATGTCAAGCTCCTGAAAAGCGATCGCGTCGATCGCAGGGTAAGGGGCACTACACTGGGGAACCTCGGATGCGCGTGCTTTGTGCAACGCAGCAATGAGGCCTATTTTAGGGCAGAGAAAGCGCTTGTCAAGTACTTTTTGTGCATTGCACAATCGCGACAAATTATCAATAAAACAACGAGTTATCGTGACCGGTCCGGAATCGGTTTCAGACGGGTTCCCACATGGTGCGCATGCTGCCGCGCCACGCACGGCGCACCATGATCATGCACAGGTAAACCTGACAGGCGTGTGGAACGTTATGCTTCTGTTCCTGTCGAAAAGCGCGCCGTTTCAATGCGCGTGCCGTGGCGACGTGCCGCCGCCGCGGTCGACACCGGTGCCGCTGGCACACCGAGCGCCGGGTACGTACTTTCCCCGCTTTAATTCGTCGCCAAAGTGACGTTATCTCAATTAACCGTGTGGTAATCGGGAGACGGGTGCTGTCGGGCAGCGCATCTCATCGATTTTTTCGATGGGAGCGGGAGGGTTGATCGACTCGTCGTTGGTCAATTCTTACATTCCGGTTTAACGACGATCGGTAAGTGCCTAATATTGCTCTTTTTTTCAGCTTTAACTACACTTGCGGAAACTCCCGCCCGCTTTGTCCAGACCCCAATGAAAGCCGAATCGTTTTCACCGCGCAGATTGTTGCAGAGCATGACGCTCGGCACGGCTGTGTCGGTCGCCGTCGCCTTGCTGGCGACCGCTGCGTCCGTCGCACCCGCTGACGCCTTTGCCGCCACTGCGAAGACCCACCAGGCCGCCAAGAAAGCCGCTTCCACTTCTTCGACGAAGAAGAAGGCGGTGAAGGCCGCCTCCGCGAAATCCGCCAACGTCGCGTCGGCCGATGCGCCGAAGGCAACGCGCAAGCGCGCGACGCTCGCGTCGAACGTGCGCGGCCACCACGGGGCGGTGCGCAAGGTCGCGTTCCAGCCGCGTCGCCCGACGGTCGGCCAGGCGTTCGGCCTGCACGATACGCCGGACGCACTGGCGCTGCGCTCGAGCGTTGCATACGTCGTCGACCAGAACACCGGCGAGCCGCTGTTCGACAAGAATTCGCACGCCGTCGTGCCGATCGCGTCGATCTCGAAGCTGATGACGGCGATGGTCGTGCTCGACTCGAAGGCGCCGATGACCGATCAGCTCGAAGTCACCGACGAAGACCGCGACTACGAGAAGGGCACGGGCTCGCGCCTGTCGGTCGGCTCGGTCCTGTCGCGCGAGGACATGCTGCACATCGCGCTGATGGCATCGGAAAACCGTGCCGCTGCCGCGCTGTCGCGCTACTACCCGGGCGGCCGTCCGGCGTTCATCGCCGCGATGAACGCGAAGGCGAAGGCGCTCGGCATGAACGACACGCACTTCGAGAATTCGACGGGCCTGTCGAGCTCGAACGTGTCGAGCGCACGCGACCTCGTGAAAATGGTCAATGCGGCGTACCAATACCCGATGATTCGCCAGTTCTCGACCGACCGTACGTACGACGTCAACACGGGCAAGCGCAACCTGGTCTACAACAGCACGAACGCGCTGATCCGCGGCAACGGCTCGTGGGACATCGGCTTGCAGAAGACGGGCTTCATCAACGAGGCGGGCGAGTGTCTCGTGATGCAGGCGACGATCCATGGCCGGCCGATGGTGATGGTGCTGCTCGATTCGTTCGGCAAGTACTCGCGCTTCGCCGACGCCGCGCGCCTGCGCAACTGGCTCGACGCCGGCGGCGGCGAGCGCCTGACGGCGGCCAACACGGCGAGCGGCGGCACCTGATCGCGCCACGGCGGTTCGCCGCCGTACCGTCGCTGCAAAGAAAAAGCCCCGCAATCGCGGGGCTTTTTTCGTCCGGCTGCCGTGCGGCACGGGTCATGCGTGCCGTTGCAGGCCTTCCGCGTCCTTCGCGGGCTCCGGGCGGTAGCCGAGCGATTCCGAGATGGTCAGCGCAGTGCGGCTCAACTGGCCGAGCCACGCATCCTGCAGGCGATCGGCCGGTGCCGACAGCGACAGGCCCGCGACGAGCTTGCCCGAGTCGTCGTAGATGCCGGCCGCGATGCAGCGCACGCCCAGCTCCAGTTCCTCGTTGTCGCGCGCGCACGATTGCTGGCGCACGAGCGTCAGTTCACGCTCGAGCTTCGCGAGGTCGGTAATGCTGTTCTGCGTGTGGCCGGACAGCCCGGTGCGCGTCGCGTAGGCGCGCACGCGCGACGTTTCGTCGACCGCGAGAAACAGCTTGCCGACCGACGTCAGGTGCAGCGGTGCGCGGCCGCCGATCGCGCGCACGACCTGCATGCCGGAGCGTTCCGAATACGCGCGCTCGATATAGACGATTTCGTCGCCCTGGCGTACCGACAGGTTCACGGTCTGGCCGGTCAGGCGGTGCAGCTCGCGCATCGGCATCAGCGCGGCGTCGCGTACCGACAGTCGCGCCTTCACGAGGTTGCCGAGTTCGAGCAGCCGCATGCCGAGCCGGTAGGTGCCGGGGTCGGAGCGGTCGACGAGGCGACAGGTGACCATGTCGTTGAGGATACGGTGCGCGGTCGACGGATGCAGATCGGTGCGCTGCGCAAGCTCCTTCAGGCTGACGGGGTCGCTGTGCGCGGCGAGCGCGTCCAGCAACCGCATCATGCGTTCGATCACCTGGATCGACGTTTTGGAATCCGGGGTGGGTTGGCTCATGTCGGGGGAGAATCGGTTGACGCATCAAGCGGTGTTGCGTCGATTGTATCTCGTATCGTGAAAAAAGCGAACGCCGTTCGAGGAAGTCCTCGCTTCCCGCCGGGCGCTCTCTAGCGCGCGCCGGCGTTTGTCTTGTCGGCCAAACGGCGGATAATGAGAGCCGTTTTCTCGAAGGAGCGCGTATGCGAGTCGGTTTGTTCGTGACCTGCCTGGTCGACCTGATGCGTCCGGAAATCGGTTTCTCGGCGCTGAAACTGATTCGCGATGCCGGCTACGAGGTGTTCGTGCCGCCCGCGCAAACCTGCTGCGGGCAGCCGGCCTACAACTCGGGCGACCGTGCGCTCGCACGCGATCTCGCCGAAAAGACGCTGCGCGAGTTCGAGCAGTTCGACTACGTCGTCGTGCCGTCGGGCTCGTGTGGCGGCATGATCCGCGCGCATTACGGCGACTTGTTCCGCGACGACCCCGAACTGATGGGGCGCTATGTGCGATTTCAGCAGAAGGTCCATGAGCTGACCGATTTCCTCGCGAACGTCGCGAAGGTGACGCTCGCGCCCGGTGAATTCACGGGGCCCGTCACCTATCACGACTCGTGCTCGGGCCTGCGCGAGCTCGGCGTGAAGGCGCAGCCGCGCGCGCTGCTCGCGCAGCGCGGCGTGGCCGTGACCGAGATGAAGGACTGCGAGCACTGCTGCGGCTTCGGCGGCACGTTCGCGGTCAAGTACGGCGATATTTCGGCGGCCATTGCCGACGAGAAGTGCGCGAACGTGCGCGCGTCCGGCGCCGGTGCGGTCGTGCTCGGCGATCTCGGCTGCATGCTGAACATCGAAGGGCGGTTGCGCCGCACCGGCGACCGCGAAACGCGCGTGCTGCACGTCGCGCAGGTGCTGGCGGGCGACGTCTGACGCCCGGGTCCGCTCACTTTTCCGGATACCGCGATGCAAGTCCAATCGATGCATTTCAAGGCGCGTGCCGGCCAGAAGCTGGCCGACCAGCGCCTGCAGCAGAATCTGAAGAAGCTGTCGACGAAGTTCGTGTCCGCACGTGCCGACGCGATGACGGCGATCGACTTCCCGGCCACGCGCGCCGCGCTGAAGGCGCGGCGCAACCGGGCGCTGGAGAACCTCGACGTGTGGCTCGAGGCATTCGAGCGCGAGGCGACGCGGCGCGGCACGACCGTGCTGTTCGCGGAAACCACTGCCGACGCCGCGCGGCTCGTTGCCGACATCGCGCGACGCCACGACGTGAAGAAGGTCATCAAGACGAAGTCGATGGTGTCCGAGGAAATGCGCCTGAACGCGGTGCTCGCCGAGATGGGCGTGCAGTCGATCGAGACGGACCTCGGCGAATATATCCTGCAGATCAACGACAACGAGCCGCCGAGCCACATCATCGCGCCCGTCGTGCACAAGGACAAGGACGAGATCGCGGATCTGTTCGCGCGCACGCACCACCGCGAGCGGCTGACCGAGATCCCCGACATGACACGCGAGGCGCGCGAGGTGCTGCGCCCGCATTTCCTGTCGGCCGACATGGGCGTGACGGGCGGCAACTTCGTGATCGCCGAGACGGGGTCGGTCGCGGTCGTCACGAACGAAGGCAACGAAGGAATGTGCACGGTGATGCCGCGCGTGCATGTCGCGGTGACGGGCATCGAGAAGGTACTGCCTACGCTCGAGGATCTCGCGACCGCGATGCGCCTGCTGCCGCGCTCGGCGACCGGGCAGAAGACCTCGAACTATTTTTCGCTGCTCACCGGGCCACGCGGTCCCGGCGACGAGGATGGCCCGGAGCACAACTACGTGGTGCTCGTCGACGGCGGCCGCACAGGGCTGATCGGCGGGGAATTCCAGGAGATGCTGCGCTGCATCCGCTGCGGCGCGTGCATGAACCACTGCCCGGTATATCAGAAGGTTGGAGGGCACGCGTACGGATGGGTCTATCCCGGCCCGATGGGCTCGGTGCTGACGCCGAGCTACGTGGGAGTCGACAGGGCGCTCGATTTGCCGCAGGCCGCGACGCTGTGCGGCGAATGCGACAGCGTGTGTCCCGCCGGTATCCCGTTGTCGCACTTGCTGCGCACGCTGCGCGAGAAACAGGTCGAGCGGCATCTGCGGCCGTGGCGCGAGCGCGCAGCGCTTGCCGCCTGGGGCTTTTTCGCGCGCCGGCCGATGCTGTACGCGCTGACGACCAAGCTCGCGGTGCGCATCCTCGAGCGGTTGGGCGGCGATGGCGGCACGCTGCGGCGCTTGCCGATGATGGGCGGCTGGATGGATACGCGCGACATGCCGACGCCGACCGGCCGCACGTTCCGCGAACTGTACGCGGCTTCGCAAAGTCACCTCGGCTGACGACTGTTCATCGAGGGACAACAGTGCGTTCGCTATTCATGTATTTATCTCGATAGGTGTGGTCTATAGAATCCTGCCTGTAGTCCCCGGAATCGGGTTCCGGGGCATGAGGTCAAGGAGCCGCATCATGAGAAAGACAATATCGATGTACTGGCCGCTGGCAATCGTCGTCCCGCTCGCCGCGGTCGCTTATCTGCATGCGATGGCCGACGCGCCGTCGCGTGGCCCGATCGCCGTCCATCAGGCATCGGCCGAACTGGCGCGCGCGGTTTCGTTCGGGCTGGTCGGCGACGCGGTGCAGCCGTTGCCGGCCGCGTCCGGCGACGTCGTGCTCGCCGCACCGAAGGCGCTGTAATGCATGCCGCCGTCGCTTTGCGCGACGGCGCGATCCCGGGCGCCTTTGTATAATGGCGTGTTCTTCCCTCCACGCGGTTCACCGCGGCTTTCGGATAGTGCGATGACCCGCGTTGCGATCTGTTTCGTCTGTCTCGGCAATATCTGCCGTTCGCCCACGGCGGAAGGCGTGATGCGCCATCAGGTCGACGCGGCCGGGCTGGCCGACCGGATCGCGATCGATTCGGCAGGCACCGGCGACTGGCATGTCGGCGAGCCGCCCGACACGCGCGCGCAGGCGGCGGCCCGCACCCGCGGCTACGATCTGTCGGCGCTGCGGGCGCGTCAGGTCAGTGCGGCGGACTTCGAACGCTTCGATCTGCTGCTGGCGATGGACGAGGCCAATTTCGCGGAATTGCGGCGGCGCTGCCCGCCCGCGCATCGCGACAAGGTGCGGCTCCTGATGGAATTCGCACCGGGCGCGACCGAGACCGAAGTGGCCGACCCTTATTTCGGCGGCGCGCAGGGCTTCGAAACGGTGCTCGACCAGGTCGAGCGCGCGTGCGCGGGCCTGCTCGAAACGCTCCGGAGCGACGTCGCACGTTGAGCCAACGCGGTATTCAGCGATTTGCGAATACCCTGCCGAAGACATGGATACTTGACTAAAAACGTCAAATATTTATACTTGACCAAAATCGTCAAGATTGCAGTCCCCTAGACACCATGAGACTCACCACCAAAGGCCGTTTCGCCGTCACGGCGATGATTGACTTGGCACTGCGCCAGGAGCAGGGCCCGGTGACGCTTGCAGGCATCAGCCAGCGCCAGCGGATTTCGCTCTCGTATCTCGAACAGCTGTTCGGCAAGCTGCGCAGGCATGAAATCGTCGAATCCGTGCGCGGCCCGGGCGGCGGCTACAACCTCGCGCGCCGCGCGCAGGACGTCACCGTTGCCGACATCATCATCGCGGTCGATGAGCCGCTCGACGCCACGCAGTGCGGCGGCAAAGGCACGTGCGACGGCTCGAAGCAGCCCGACGGCCACTGCATGACGCACGAGCTGTGGTCGACCCTGAACCAGAAAATGGTCGAATACCTCGATTCGGTATCGCTGCAGGATCTCGTCGATCAGCAGCGTGCACGCGAGGGCGCACCCGCGGTGCTGCGCGACCGGCGCACGCCGGAGCCCGTCGCGGCGCCGGCCGAACCGGTGCGCACGATGCCGCTCGGTCCCAATTCGGTGTTCAACATCGCGAGTTCGTGAGCGCGAACGCGCCGCACACCCCATAACGCACATAGTCCCTGCACAGAATTCCCGGAGCGACAGATGACCCAAGAGACTCTCCACCTGCCCATCTACATGGATTACAGCGCGACGACGCCGGTCGACCCGCGCGTGGTCGACAAGATGGTGCCGTACCTGCGCGAGCAGTTCGGCAACCCGGCGTCGCGCAGCCACGCGTACGGCTGGGACGCGGAACGCGCGGTCGAGGAAGCGCGCGAGCAGGTGGCCGCGCTCGTGAACGCCGATCCGCGCGAGATCATCTGGACGTCCGGCGCGACGGAATCGGACAACCTCGCCATCAAGGGTGCCGCGAACTTCTACAAGGGCAAGGGCAAGCACATCGTCACGGTGAAGACCGAGCACAAGGCCGTGCTCGACACCTGCCGCGAGCTCGAGCGCGACGGCTTCGAAGTCACCTATCTCGACGTGAAGGAAGACGGCCTGATCGACCTCGACGTGTTCAAGGCCGCGCTGCGCCCGGACACGATCCTCGTGTCGGTGATGCACGTGAACAACGAGATCGGCGTGATCCAGGACATCGCGACGATCGGCGAGATCTGCCGTGAGAAGGGCATCATCTTCCACGTCGACGCCGCACAGTCGACCGGCAAGGTCGAGATCGACCTCGCGAAGCTGAAGGTCGACCTGATGTCGTTCTCGGCGCACAAGACCTACGGCCCGAAGGGCATCGGCGCGCTGTACGTGCGCCGCAAGCCGCGCGTGCGCATCGAAGCGCAGATGCACGGCGGCGGCCACGAGCGCGGGATGCGTTCGGGCACGCTGCCGACGCACCAGATCGTCGGCATGGGCGAAGCGTTCCGCATCGCGCGTGAGGAAATGGCGACCGAGAACGAACGCATCCGCATGCTGCGCGACAAGCTGCTGCGCGGCCTGTCGCAGATCGAGGAAACGTACGTGAACGGCGACATGGAGCACCGTGTCCCGCACAACCTGAACATCAGCTTCAATTTCGTCGAAGGCGAATCGCTGATCATGGCGATCAAGGACGTCGCGGTGTCGTCGGGCTCGGCGTGCACGTCGGCGTCGCTGGAGCCGTCGTACGTGCTGCGTGCGCTCGGCCGCAACGACGAACTGGCGCACAGCTCGATCCGCTTCACGGTCGGCCGCTTCACGACCGAGCAGGACGTCGACTTCGTGATCGACCTGCTGAACAGCAAGATCGCAAAGCTGCGCGAACTGTCGCCGCTCTGGGAAATGCACCAGGAAGGTATCGATCTGTCGACGATCGAATGGGCCGCACACTGAACGCGGCATTGAATACATTCGCGGGCGGATTTGCGCACGCAGACGTAACGAGTCAAGGAGTCTGAGTCATGTCATACAGCAACAAGGTTCTGGATCACTACGAAAACCCGCGTAACGTCGGTTCGTTCGCGAAGGACGACGACGCGGTGGGCACCGGCATGGTCGGCGCGCCGGCCTGCGGCGACGTGATGAAGCTGCAGATCCGCGTCGGCGCGGACGGCGTGATCGAAGACGCGAAGTTCAAGACGTACGGCTGCGGTTCGGCGATCGCGTCGAGCTCGCTCGTGACCGAATGGGTGAAGGGCAAGACGCTCGACGAGGCGCTGTCGATCAAGAACACGCAGATCGCCGAAGAGCTGGCGCTGCCGCCGGTGAAGATTCACTGCTCGATTCTCGCGGAAGACGCGATCAAGGCAGCCGTGGCCGACTACAAGAAGCGCCACGACACCAAGGAAGGCGATCAGGCAGCGGCCTGAGCGGCATCGAGCGGCTTGTGAAGGATCGCGGCGGGCCCGGACGGCACGCCGCGGCAAGGACATCATGGCAATTACACTGACCGAAAAAGCAGCACAGCACGTCCAGAAATACCTCGTCCGTCGCGGCAAGGGTGTGGGCCTGCGGCTTGGCGTTCGCACGACCGGGTGCTCGGGGCTCGCGTACAAGCTCGAGTATGTCGACGAGCTGGCCCCCGAGGATCAGGTGTTCGAGAGCCATGGCGTGAAGGTGGTCGTCGATCCGAAGAGCCTCGCGTACATCGACGGCACCGAGCTCGACTTCGCGCGCGAAGGCCTGAACGAGGGGTTCAAGTTCAACAACCCGAACGTGAAGGACGAGTGCGGCTGCGGCGAATCCTTCCGCGTGTGACGCGGGTTTCCGCGCGATGCGGGCAAGAGGCGGCACGAGCCGCCTTTTTAATGTGCGGCGCGTGCCGCGCGACGAATCGGAATTGAACGCGACGATGGTTTCGCTGAAAGACAGCCACTTCGACCTGTTTCACCTGCCGGCGCAATTCGCGCTCGACGAGGCGGCGCTCGACAGCGCGTATCGCACGGTGCAGACGCAGGTGCATCCGGACCGCTTCGCGGCGGCCGGCGACGCGCAAAAGCGCATCGCGATGCAATGGGCGACCCGTGCGAACGAAGCGTATCGCACGCTGCGCGACCCGCTGAAACGCGCAACCTATCTGCTGTCGCTGCGCGGCGTCGACATCGGTGCCGAAAACAACACCGCGATGGAGCCGGCGTTCCTGATGCAGCAGATGGAGTGGCGCGAAGGCATCGAGGATGCCGCGGCTGCCCGCAACGTCGACGCGCTCGATGCGCTGCTCGCCGAGTTGCGCGACGAAAAGCGCGTGCGCCTCGAGCGCCTCGGCACGCTGCTCGACAGCGGAGCCGACCAGGCCGCCGCCGAAGCCGTGCGCCAGCTGATGTTCATCGAACGGGTCGCGTCGGAAGTGGGCGCGCAGATCGAGCGCCTCGAAACTTAACCGCGTGCCTCGCGGCACGCGCAGCAAACGGGCCGAGCGCCCGAACGAACCAAGATGGCTTTACTGCAAATTTCCGAACCGGGCATGGCGCCGGCGCCGCACCAGCGGCGACTCGCTGTCGGGATCGATCTCGGCACGACGAACTCGCTCGTCGCGGCCGTGCGCAACAGCGTGCCCGAAGTGCTGCCGGACGAGGCGGGCCGCGTGCTGCTGCCGTCGGTGGTCCGTTATCTGGAGAAGGGCGGCCGCCGCATCGGTCATGAAGCGAAGGAGCAGGCCGCGACCGATCCGCGCAACACGATCGTGTCGGTCAAACGCTTCATGGGCCGTGGCAAGGCTGAGGTCGAAGGCGCGGCGAATGCGCCTTACGAATTCGTCGATGCGCCGGGCATGGTGCAGATCCGCACGATCGACGGCGTGAAGAGCCCGGTCGAAGTGTCGGCCGAGATTCTCGCGACGCTGCGTTACCGCGCGGAAGACACGCTCGGCGACGAACTGGTCGGCGCGGTCATCACCGTGCCCGCGTATTTCGACGATGCGCAGCGCCAGGCGACGAAGGACGCCGCGCGTCTCGCGGGCTTGAACGTGCTGCGCCTGCTGAACGAACCGACTGCGGCCGCGATCGCCTACGGTCTCGACAACGCGGCCGAAGGCCTCTATGCGGTGTACGACCTCGGCGGCGGCACGTTCGACCTGTCGATCCTGAAACTGACGAAAGGCGTGTTCGAAGTGCTGGCCGCGGGCGGCGATTCCGCGCTCGGCGGCGACGATTTCGACCACGCGCTGTTCGGCCACGTGCTCGCACAGGCCGGCATCGATGCGAAGGCGCTGGCGCCCGAGGACGTGCGCCTGCTGCTCGATCGCGTGCGCGTGCTGAAGGAAGCGCTGTCGTCGGCGCCGCAGGCGTCGCTCGACGTGACGTTGTCGACAGGCGCGCACCTCGTGCAGACGATTTCGCACGACACGTTCGCCGCGCTCGTCGAGCCGCTCGTGCAGCGCACGCTGACGCCGACCCGCAAGGCATTGCGCGATGCGCAGGTCACGCCGGCCGACATCAAGGGCGTCGTGCTCGTCGGCGGCGCGACGCGCATGCCGGTGATCCGCGACGCGGTCGCGAAGTATTTCGGCCAGCCGCCGCTCGTCAATCTCGATCCGGACCAGGTCGTCGCGCTCGGCGCGGCGATCCAGGCCGATCTGCTCGCCGGCAATCGCGGCAGCGGCGACGACTGGCTGCTGCTCGACGTGATCCCGCTGTCGCTCGGGGTCGAGACGATGGGCGGTCTCGTCGAGAAGATCATTCCGCGCAATTCGACGATTCCGATCGCGCGTGCGCAGGAATTCACGACCTTCAAGGACGGCCAGACCGCGATGGCGATCCACGTCGTGCAAGGCGAGCGCGAGCTCGTTGCCGACTGCCGGTCGCTCGCGCGCTTCGAGCTGCGCGGCATCCCGCCGATGACGGCCGGCGCGGCGCGCATCCGTGTGACGTACCAGGTCGATGCGGACGGGCTGTTGTCGGTGTTCGCGCGCGAGCAGCACTCGGGCGTCGAGGCATCGGTCGTCGTGAAGCCGTCGTATGGCCTTGCCGACGACGACATCGCAAAGGTGCTCGAGGACAGCTTCAAGACCGCCGAAATCGACATGCGCGCACGCGCGCTGCGCGAAGCGCAGGTCGAGGCCGAACGGATGATCGAGGCGACGCAGGCGGCGCTGGCCGCCGACGGCGAGCTGCTCGACGACGCCGAACGCGCGCAGATCGACGCGCTCGTCGCGGCGCTGCGCACGGTCGCGCAGGGCGACGACACGGACGCGATCGAAGCGGCGACCAAGATGCTGGCCGACGGCACCGACGAATTCGCGGCGCGCCGGATGGACAAGAGCATCAAGCGCGCGCTGTCGGGCCGACGCCTCGACGAGATCTGAACGAATTGCACGCGGGCCGGCGACGGCCCGCGCGATATTGAACCGTGCGGCGCCAGCCGCCGCACCCTGACTGACGGAACGGACATGCCTCAACTGGTGGTGCTGCCTCACGTCGAACTGTGCCCGGACGGCGCAGTGATCGACGCGACGCCCGGCAAGAGTATTTGCGACAACCTGCTCGACAACGGGATCGAGATCGAGCACGCGTGCGAGAAGTCGTGCGCATGCACGACCTGCCACGTGGTGATTCGCGAGGGCTTCAACGATCTCGAGCCGTCCGACGAGGACGAAGACGACCTGCTCGACAAGGCATGGGGCCTCGAGCCGACGTCGCGCCTGTCGTGCCAGGCAATCGTGAAGGAGGATTCCGACCTGGTGGTGGAGATCCCGAAGTACTCGATCAACCACGCGAAGGAAAATCACTGACGATTCGGCGGGGCGGACTCGCCGCGTACACGGGAGAGCAGGCCATGAAGTGGACCGATTCGCGCGAAATCGCCATCGCGCTGGCAGACAAGCATCCGGACGTCGATCCGCAGCGGATCAATTTCGTCGACCTGCGCCAATGGGTCATCGAACTGGACGGCTTCACCGACGACCCGGCTCATTCGGGCGAGAAGATCCTCGAAGCGATCCAGGCGCACTGGATCGATGAATCGGACTTCGACGACGAAGACTGACGCTCGGGCCGGGGGCCGCACCAACGCGGTGGCCCGGCAGCAAAAACCTCGCGCAAAAGGAAAAGGCTCGTGATGCTTCACGAGCCTTTTTCATTTCCGGCGCGGCGCCGGGGCCGCCCGGCGACGCGTAAGACTTTAAGCGCCGACCAGCGTGCCGTTCTCGATCCGCACGCGCTGGCCCTGGCCGAACGGCGGCGGGTTGTGGTACGTGAACGTGCGCGTCGCGCCGCTTTCCATCTGGACCTGCACCTGATAGTCGGTTTCCGCGCGCACCTGCTTCTCGACCTGGTTGCCGGCGAGACCGCCGCCGAGCGCGCCGATGATCGTCATCGCGGTGCGGCCGTTGCCATGACCGAACTGGTTGCCGAGCAGGCCGCCGGCCGCTGCGCCGCCAACCGCGCCGATCCCCGAGCTCTGGCCCGGCGTACGCGTCTGGGTGATCGCGACGACTGTCCCGCAAGTCTGGCAATAAGCCGGCTGCGCGGGCGCGGACGGCTGCTGCGCGTATTGCGGCGGTTGCGGCGCGGGCGTGTGGCGCCGGTGCGTGGCTGCGGGGCGCGGCGCGGGCTTCGATTCCGCCTGGACTGCCGCGGCCTTCTCGGCCGCCGCCTTCTGCCGCGCGGCATCTTCGGCTGCGGCCTGTTGCTGCGCTTGCGCGGCGAGCGCCGCGCTGGCCGCCGCAGCCGTATCGACGGCCGGCTGCGACGCGATCAGCGCGGCCTGGGTCTGGCCATTCTGCGCGTTGTTGCTGTTGGCCTTCGGGAGGATGCCCGTGATCGCGGCGGTGGCTGCGAGGCTCGCGACGATGACGGCGCCTGCCGCGGTCGCGATGAGCGGGTGAAGGCGTTGCTTTTGCGGCGTGGTTTGATTCTGGTTGTCCATTTTGTTCTCCGGTGTCGACCCGGCTTCGCATGTCTGCACTCGCCGGATCCCACGCTCGGGAGCGAGCAGACTTGGCGTTCCGGCGCCGCGTTCTGGTCCCGTGGTCATGCGTGGTGACGCAACAGGAGTGTCGTCCACGGGCGAGGCGCGCACCGTATCAAGGTGTAACGAATTGCAGCGGGGAGCCGGCGGGCGTTACAGGGAAAACCCGGAGGATGCCGTCGCGACGAGGGGATAAATCGGGGAAGGATCGAAAACCGGCGAACGCCGGCAGGCGGGATTTACGCGTGGTTACAAAGCTGACGCGTGCGCGCCGCAGGGCACGGCGCACACGCGGGCTCGGCCGTCAGTCCTCGCGGCGCAGGTGCGGGAACAGCAGCACGTCGCGGATCGTCGGGCTGTCGGTGAGCAGCATCACGAGACGGTCGATGCCGATCCCGCAGCCACCCGTCGGCGGCATCCCGTGTTCGAGCGCGCGGATGTAGTCGGCGTCGAAGAACATCGCTTCCTCGTCGCCCGCATCCTTCTGCTCGACCTGCTTCTTGAAGCGCGCGGCCTGGTCTTCCGGATCGTTCAGCTCGGAGAAGCCGTTCGCGATTTCGCGGCCGGTCATGAACAGCTCGAAACGCTCGGTGATGCCCGGCACCGTATCCGATGCGCGCGCGAGCGGCGACACTTCGACCGGGTAGTCGATGATGTAGGTCGGCTCCCACAGCTGCGATTCGGCGGTTTCCTCGAACAGCGCGAGCTGCAGCGCGCCGATGCCGGCGTTCAGGAAGGCCGGCTGCGACACGTCCACGCCGAGGCGCTTCAGTTCGGAGCGCAGGAACGCGTCGTCCGACAGCTGGCCGTCGGTGTACTGCGGTGCGTACTTCTGGATCGCCTGCGTGATTGTCAGGCGGTGGAACGGCTTCGCGAGGTCGAGCTCGCGGCCCTGGTACTGGATCGTCGCGGTGCCGAGCGCATCGATCGCCGCCTGGCGGATCAGCTGTTCGGTGAAGTCCATCAGCCAGCGGTAGTCGGTGTACGCGGCGTAGAACTCCATCATCGTGAATTCCGGGTTGTGACGCGGCGACACGCCTTCATTCCGGAAGTTGCGGTTGATCTCGAACACGCGTTCGAAGCCGCCGACGATCAGGCGCTTCAGGTACAGCTCCGGCGCGATGCGCAGGAACATCTGCATGTCGAGCGCGTTGTGATGCGTGACGAACGGCTTGGCCGCCGCGCCGCCCGGGATCGGGTGCAGCATCGGCGTTTCGACTTCCATGAAGTCGGCGTTGTCCATGAACTTGCGGATCGACGCGATGGTCTTGGTGCGCGCGCGGAACGTGTCGCGCGTTTCCGGCGTGACGATCAGGTCGACGTAGCGCTGGCGATAGCGCATTTCCTGGTCCGCCAGGCCGTGGAACTTGTCCGGCAGCGGGCGCAGCGCCTTCGACAGCAGGCGCAGTTCCTTGCACTGGACCGACAGCTCGCCCTTGTTGGTGCGGAACAGCACGCCGCGTGCGGCGACGATGTCGCCGAGGTCCCACTTCTTGAATGCGTCGTAGGTTTCCGCGCCGACGTCGTTCGGCGTCACGAAGAACTGGATCTGGCCCGAACCGTCCTGCACCGTCGCGAAGCTCGCCTTGCCCATCACGCGCTTGAGCATCATGCGGCCGGCGACCGCCACCTCGACCGGATTCGCCTCGAGCGCGGCCTTGTCCGAGTCGGCGAAGTCCGCCTGGAGATTGGCGGCGTGATGCGTCGGCCGGAAATCGTTCGGATAGGCGACGCCTTGCTCGCGCAACGCGCGCAGCTTCTCGCGGCGCTCGGCGATGATCTGGTTTTCGTCCGCCGCGACGGCGGGCTGCGTTTGGGTCGGTTCGGTCATGATGGTCGGAATTCGGAGTGGGTGCGGCAACGCAACGGGAAGGGCGGCGCGACCGGAGAGGCCGCGCCGCGGCGCTTACACGCCCTGTTTGAGGCTCGCGCTGATGAAGTCGTCGAGATCGCCGTCGAGTACGGCCTTCGTGTTGCTCATTTCGACGTTCGTACGGAGGTCCTTCACGCGGCTCTGGTCGAGCACGTACGAGCGGATCTGGTGACCCCAGCCCACATCGGTCTTGCTCGACTCGAGCTTGTCCTGCTCGGCCTGGCGCTTGCGCATTTCGGCTTCGTACAGGCGCGACTTCAGCATGGCCATCGCTTCGGCGCGGTTGCGGTGCTGCGAGCGGTCGTTCTGGCACTGCACGACGATGCCGGTCGGCATGTGCGTGATACGCACGGCCGAGTCGGTCTTGTTGATGTGCTGGCCGCCCGCGCCCGATGCGCGGTACGTGTCGATGCGCAGGTCGGCCGGGTTGACCTCGACTTCGATCGAGTCGTCGATTTCCGGATACACGAACACCGACGAGAACGACGTGTGGCGGCCGCCCGACGAGTCGAACGGCGACTTGCGCACGAGACGGTGAATGCCGGTTTCGGTGCGCAGGAAGCCGTATGCGTATTCGCCCGACACCTTGATCGTCGCGTTCTTGATGCCCGCGACGTCGCCGTCGGATTCTTCGAGCACTTCGGCCTTGAAGCCCTTGCGCTCGCAGTAGCGCAGGTACTGGCGCAGCAGCATCGACGCCCAGTCGCACGCTTCGGTGCCGCCGGCGCCGGCCTGGATGTCGATGAAGCAGTTGTTCGGGTCGGCCGGGTTCGAGAACATCCGGCGGAATTCGATGTCGCCGACGCGTGCTTCGAGCTTCTTCGCGTCTTCCTCGGAGGCGACGAGGGTGTCTTCGTCGCCTTCCTCGCGTGCGAGTTCGAACAGGTCGAGTGCGTCGCGCAGGTCGCTATCGAGCGCCGTCAGCGTCGTGACGACGCCTTCGAGCAGCTTCTTCTCGCGGCCGAGTGCCTGGGCGTTCTTCGAATCGTTCCAGACGTTCGGGTCTTCGAGTTCCTTGTTGACTTCGTTCAGACGCGCAGCTTTGGCGTCGTAGTCAAAGATACCCCCGAAGCTCGCCCGCGCGCGTGCGCAGGTCGAGCAGGGAGCTTTCGATCGCGTTGAGACGTTCCGCTTCCATGATCGTTCGCTTTTCTTGCTTCGTAAAAAAGCGGAATTATAGCCGATCGGCGGGCTTACCCGGTGACGCGGAACGTGCTTGCATGCGCGCCGCGGCCCCGTTCGGCGCGGCGCGCATGCGGCCCGCGAGCGGCGGAGTCTCAGCCGGCTGCGTGTTCGACGATCAGCTGGACACGCGTCACGCCGTTCCACGTGTCGGCCACGAGGCGGTATGCGATCAGCGCGCTCGCCGGCAGCGGCTCGGTGTGGTTGAACCAGATCGCGTTGAAGCGCTGGCGGCCTCGCGCCAGTTGCAGCTTCAGGTGCTTTTCCTTCACGAGCGACTGCGACACGACGTCGAATTCACCGGAGAAAAGCGGGGCCGGGAAGCCCTGGCCCCAGACGGCTTCGTCGAGCAGCCCGACGAACTGCGGCGTGAAATACGCGTCCTCGAGCTCGCCGTCGGTCTCGATCACGCGTGCCAGCGCGTCGTCGGACAGCCACTCGCGCGCGACGGCCTCGAACGCGGCCGCGAAGCGCGGCACGTTGTCGGTGTCGAGCGTGAGGCCGGCCGCCATCGCGTGGCCGCCGAACGCGACGATCAGGTCGGGCTCGCGCTTCGATACCAGATCGAGCGCATCGCGCAGGTGGAAGCCGGGGATCGAGCGGCCCGAACCCTTGACCCGCGTGCCGGCTTCGTCCGCATGCGCGAACGTGAACGACGGGCGGTGGAATTTCTCCTTGAGCCGCCCGGCGACGATGCCGATCACGCCCTGGTGCCACTCGGGGTTGAACAGCGTGATCGTGCATGCGTCGGCCGGATCGACGTCGGCGAGATCGGCGAGCGCCTGCTGCTGCATGCCGGCCTCGATCTCGCGGCGTTCGCGGTTCATCGTGTCCAGCTGCTGGGCGAGGTCCCACGCGCGGCCGATGTCGTCGGTGATCAGGCACTCGATGCCGAGCGACATGTCCGAGAGCCGCCCGGCCGCGTTCAGGCGCGGGCCGAGGCCGAAGCCGAGATCGAAGCCCGACGCGGTGCGTGCGTCGCGGCCGGCCGCGCGAAACAGCGCGGCGATGCCGGGCTGCATGCGGCCGTTGCGGATGCGCTGCAGCCCCTGCGCGACGAGCACGCGGTTGTTGCCGTCGAGCCGCACCACGTCGGCGACCGTGCCGAGCGCGACGAGGTCGAGCAGCCCGTCGAGGCGCGGTTCGGCCTCCTTGCTCGCGAACGCGCCGCGGCGTCGCAGCTCGGCGCGCAGCGCGAGCAGCACGTAGAACATCACGCCCACGCCGGCGATATGCTTGCTCGGGAATCCGCAGCCGGGCTGGTTCGGGTTGACGATCGCGCGCGCGGCGGGCAGCGCGTCGCCGGGCAGATGGTGGTCGGTGACGAGCACGTCGATGCCGCGCGCGTTCGCGGCTTCGACGCCCGCGACGCTCGCGATCCCGTTGTCGACGGTGATCAGCAGGTCGGGCTTGCGCGCGGCCGCGAGCTCGACGATCTCGGGCGTGAGCCCGTAGCCGTATTCGAAGCGGTTCGGCACCAGGTAGTCGATCTGCGCGCCGAACATCCGCAGGCCGCGCACCGCCACCGCGCAGGCGGTCGCGCCGTCGCAGTCGTAGTCGGCGACGACCAGCAGTCGCCGCTTGTCGGCGATCGCGTCGGCGAGCAGCGCCGCGGCGTTAGCGCAGCCTTTCAGTTCGGAGGGCGGAACGAGGCGCGCGAGCGCCGTCTCGATGTCGGTCGGGGACTGCACGCCGCGCGCCGCATACAGGCGCGCGAGGACGGGGTGCAGGCCGTGGCGGGCGAGCGCTTCGGCGTCGGCGGGCGCGACGGGGCGGGTAACGATCCGGGTCATACAGGTCGGGTTATTCGAACAGGGATGCCAGCGCGCGGCGGCGCCAGAACTTGCGCAGGTCGCCGCGCGTGGCGTGCAGCGTCACCGAGCTGGTGTCGCCGCACAGCGTGAAGTCGACGCCGGCCAGCTCGCCGTTGTGCAGCGCGGCCAGCGCGGGCGCGAACCAGTCGCGCTCGAGCGCGGCGAGCGCATCGTGCCAGCGCGCCCAGTCCTGTTCGATGAACGGTGCGGACAGCGCCGGCAGCTCGACGAGCGTCGCGCCGGGGCCGCCGGGCAGTGCGCCGAATGCGGCCGGCACGGCGCCGGCTTCGGCCTGCGCGGCGCGCGCGAGACCGAGTGCCGCGGGCGATGCGGACAGCACGCGAGCGAACGGCTTGTCGACCGGCTTCAGCGTGCCTTGCGCATGGAACCAGATCGAATTGACGGCGGGCAGGCCGCGCGCTTCGCGCGCTTCGTTGACCGGATGCTGGAACCACGCCATCTGCACTTCGTTCTGCAGCTTCATCCACATCCGCGAGCGTTCGCCCGTGTGCGCCTCGTGCGGCAGCCAGATCTCGATGTTGCGGCCGCTCGCGCGCAGCGGCGCCGCGCCGGCGAGGCGGGCGAGCTGCTCGCTGGACAGGTACCAGCGTGCCGGCTGCGGCGCCTCCAGTCGCACGCCGAGCTCCTCGATCAGCGGGCGCGCGACCGCCAGCAACGCGGCGGCGTCGCCGTCGTCGAGCGCGAGGCTCGCCGGATCGACGAGCACGAGGTGATCGTGCGCGATTTCGACGTGGACGGGCTCGACGCACGCCCAGGCGTGGGTGCCCGGGTCGCCGCCGTCGGCCAGCAGCATGTAGGGCGCGAGCGGTGCTTCGTCGGCGGCGTTGCCCTGGGTCGCGCCGAACTGGCGGGCCAGCCAGCGCTCGTGCGGCAGCGTGCGCTGGAAGTCCTCGCCGGCCACGCGCTCGACGAGGCTCGCGCGCGCGAGCAACTTTTCGAGCGCGGGGCTGTCCAGCGTGTGCAGGGACGAGGCCGCATCGGCCGCCGACGGCAGCGCGAACGGAACGAGAAAATGGAGGCGTCGGTCGTGCATGATGGTGCGCATTGTATGGCAAACTGCGCGCGTGATCGGGCCGGCGGACGGCCCGATTGCGTCCGGCGACCGATTTTTCGGCCGTGCGCCGGGCGGCCGTCCGCCGCCGGACGGCGCTCCGGCCGCGGGCGGCCATCCCCGCCGTAACCAGCAGAAAGGATTCGCTTGAAACTTCCGTACGAATGGCAGATCGGCTGGCGCTACACGCGCGCCGGCAAACGCACGACCGGCAACGGCTTCATTTCCTTCATCGCACTGGTATCGATGCTCGGGATCGCGCTCGGCGTCGCGGCGCTGATCGTCGTGCTGTCCGTGATGAACGGCTTCCAGAAGGAGGTGCGCGACCGCATGTTGTCGGTGCTTGCGCACGTCGAAGTGTTCTCGCCGACCGGCTCGATGCCGGACTGGCAACTGACCGCGCAGGAAGCGCGCCGCAATCCGTCGGTGATCGGCGCGGCGCCTTACGTCGAGGCCCAGGCGCTGCTCACGCGCCAGGACGCGGTGAGCGGCGTAATGCTGCGCGGCATCGAGCCGTCGCTCGAGCCGCAGGTGTCGGACATCGGCAAGGACATGAAGGCGGGCCAGCTCTCGGCGCTCGTGCCCGGCCAGTTCGGCATCGTGCTCGGCGATGCGCTCGCCGGTAACCTCGGCGTGACGGTCGGCGACAAGATCACGCTCGTCGCGCCCGAAGGCACGATCACGCCGGCCGGGATGATGCCGCGGCTCAAGCAGTTCACGGTGGTCGGCGTGTTCGAGTCCGGCCACTACGAATACGACAGCACGCTCGCGATGATCGACATCCGCGACGCGCAGGCGCTGTTCCGGATGTCCGCGCCGACCGGCGTGCGATTGCGCCTCACCGACATGCAGAAGGCGCCGCAGGTCGCGCTCGAGCTGTCGCATACGCTGTCGGGCAGCCTGTATATCCGCGACTGGACCCAGCAGAACAAGACCTGGTTCTCGGCCGTGCAGATCGAGAAACGGATGATGTTCATCATCCTCACGCTGATCATCGCGGTGGCCGCGTTCAACCTCGTGTCGTCGCTCGTGATGACGGTGACCAACAAGCAGGCCGACATCGCGATCCTGCGCACGCTCGGCGCGCAGCCGGGCTCGATCATGAAGATCTTCGTCGTGCAGGGCGTGACGATCGGCTTCGTCGGCACCGCGTCGGGCGTCGCGCTCGGCTGCCTGATCGCGTGGAGCATTCCGTGGCTGATCCCGATGATCGAGCATCTGTTCGGCGTGCAGTTCCTGCCGCCGTCGGTGTACTTCATCAGCGAGCTGCCCTCCGAGCTCGTCGCCGGCGACGTCGTCAAGATCGGGCTGATCGCGTTCGCGCTGTCGGCCGTCGCGACGCTCTATCCGAGCTGGCGCGGCGCGAAGGTGAAGCCGGCGGAGGCGCTGCGCTATGAATGACCGCGCGACCGCATTCGCGGATTCACGACAACCCATCAGACAGGATTCGGCAGGTATGCAGGAATACGTGCTTCAGGCGCGCGGGATCACGAAGGCGTTCGTGCAGGGCGGCTTCAACGTGCAGGTGCTCAACAACACCGAGCTGACGGTGCGGCGCGGCGAGAAGCTCGCGGTCGTCGGTGCGTCGGGCTCCGGCAAGAGCACGCTGCTGCACGTGCTGGGCGGCCTCGACGAACCGAGCGCGGGCGAGGTGTCGCTGCTCGGCAAGCCGTTTACGCAACTCGCCGAGCGCGAGCGCAACGAGCTGCGCAACCGCGCGCTCGGCTTCGTCTACCAGTTTCACCATCTGCTGCCGGAGTTCACCGCGCTCGACAACGTCGCGATGCCGCTGCGCATCCGTCGGATGACGACCGAGGACGCACGCGCGCAGGCACAGGCGATGCTCGAACGCGTCGGTCTCGGCCCGCGTGCGAAGCATCGGCCGGGCGAGCTGTCGGGCGGCGAGCGGCAACGCGTGGCGATCGCGCGCGCGCTGGTGACGAAACCCGCGTGCGTACTCGCCGACGAGCCGACCGGCAACCTCGACGGCACGACCGCCGACACGGTGTTCAACCTGATGCTCGAACTGTCCGAGACGCTTGAGACGAGCTTCGTGATCGTCACGCACGATCCCGAGCTGGCGGCGCGCTGCGACCGCATCATGCGGCTGCGTGACGGCGTGCTGCACGAGGAGCCGGCGCTGCCGGTATGAACGAACGCGCCGCCGTGCCCGGCGATTTCCGGCACGGCGGCGACGGCGCAGGAAAGCCGCCATGTGGATCGATACGCATTGCCATCTCGATGCCGCCGAGTTCGACGCCGACCGCGACGCCGTCGCGCATGCGGCGCGCGCGGCGGGCGTGTCGCGCATCGTGATCCCGAGCATCGGGCGCGACAATTTCACGACCGTGCGCGAACTGGCACAGCGCACGCCGGGTGCGGCCTATGCGCTCGGTATCCATCCGATGTATACGCCGCATGCGCGCGACGAGGATCTCGACCGCTTGCGCATGGAGATCGAGGCGAGCCTCGATGATCCGCGCTTCGTCGCGATCGGCGAGATCGGTCTCGACTACTTCGTGCCCGGCCTGGACGAGGACCGGCAGCAATTCTTCTATCAGGGGCAGCTCAAGCTCGCGCGCGAATTCGACCTGCCGGTGCTGTGCCACGTGCGCAAGTCGCAGGACCGCGTGCTCGCGGGGCTGCGCCGCTTCGGCGTGCGGCGTGGCATCGCGCATGCGTTCAACGGCAGTTTCCAGCAGGCCGACGCGTATCTCGCACAGGGGCTGCATCTCGGTTTCGGCGGCAACGTGACGTTCGGACGCGCGTTGCAGATTCGTCGGCTCGCCGCGCAGTTGCCGCTCGATGCGATCGTCGTCGAGACGGACGCGCCCGACATCGCACCCGAATGGGCGTACAAGTCCCGCAACGCGCCCGACCAGGTGCCGCGCATCGGCGCCGTGCTCGCCGAGCTGCGCGGGATCGACGCGCACGCGCTGTCCCTATCCACAACGGCTAACGCGCTCGCCGCGCTGCCGCGCCTCGCACTTTCGTCCGCATAATCGTTGCCCGAAGGCGCCGCATCGACGGCGGCGCCAGGTCGACGAGGAGGTGCGATGCGCGTGTGGTGGATCGCGTTCGCGCTCGGCGTCGTCGTGCTGCAGCGGCAGGCGGCGTTGCCGGGCATGAGCGCCTGGATTGGCGGGGCGATCATGCTGGCCGGCTGCGGCGCGTTGCTCGGATGGTGCGCGCGGCGCCGCAGGACTCGCGCGCTCGTCGCGCTTCGGTGGATGCTCTGCGCCTGCGCCGCCTGCGCGATCGGATTCGGCTATGCGGCCGCACGCGCCGAATGGCGGTTGCGTGACAACCTGCCCGTCGAGTGGGAAGGGCGCGACATCATCGTCACGGGTGTGATCAGCGGGTTGCCGGTGATCGACGACACCGGCGCGCGACTGCTGCTGGCCGTCGAATCGAACGATGCGGGGCTGGCCCATTTCCCTCCGGTCGTCCGGTTGTCGTGGCGCACATACGGCGCGCGCGCCGCACGCGACGCGGTGCCCGATTTGCGCGCCGCGCAGCGCTGGCGTCTAGTCGTGCGACTGAAGCGCCCTCATGCCGAGGCGAATCCCGGCGTGCGCGACAGCGAGGCGACGTGGCTCGCCGCGGGCATTCGTGCGATCGGGTACGTGGTCGCGCCCGGGCGGGCGGAACTGCTCGATGCGCGTGCATCGGGATGGCGCGCGTCGATCGACCGGCTGCGCGATGCATTGCGCAACGGCATCGGTGACGCGCTGGGTAGAGACGCGCGCCATCGCGGCATCGTGACCGCGCTCGCGGTCGGTGATCAATCCGCCATCGACGATGACGACTGGCGCGTGCTGCGCAATACGGGCACGAGTCATCTGGTCGCGATTTCGGGCCTGCACGTCGGGCTCGTCGGCGCAATTGCCGGCGGGATCGTATCGTGGGTCTGGCGGCGTCTGCGCTGGCGCGGGCATGCCGCGGTGCTCGCGATGCCGGCACCTTATGTGACTTCGGTGGCGGCGCTGACGGCCGCCGCCGGCTATGCGGCGCTTGCCGGTTTCAACGTGCCGGCGCAGCGTGCATGGTGGATGATCGCGGCCGCGGCGGCCGCCCATCTTGCCGGACGTAGCGTGCCGACGTCCGCCGTGTTGTGCACGGCGCTCGGCGGCGTGCTGCTTGTCGATCCGTGGGCCGTGGTATCGGCCGGGTTCTGGCTGTCTTTTGGCGCGGTCGCCGTGATCCTGATGGCCGTGGCGGGCTGGCGCGCGATGCGCGACTTCGATGGCGGTGACGACCGCGGGACGGACGATGACGCCGCCATCGAGCACTGGCACCGCCGGCGCGCGTGGTGCAGGCGGGCCGGGCGCCGTATCGCGGAGGCGACGCGCGTGCAGTACGCGGTGACGATCGGTCTCGCGCCGCTCACGGCCGCATGGTTCGCCCAGATTTCGGTATCGGGTCCGTTCGGCAATGCGCTTGCGATTCCGTGGGTCAGCGCCGTCGTGACGCCGATCGTGCTCGCCGGCATCGGGTTGCCCGCGCCGTTGGACGCGTATGCGTTCCGGCTCGCGCATGCGGCGCTCGAACCGATGATGGCGCTGCTGCGGCACCTCGCCGACTGGCCGGCCGGTGTGTTGTGGTTGCGCATGCCCGACTGGCCGGCGCTGACGCTCGCATGCGTGGGCGTCGCGTGGGTCCTGATGCCGCGCGGCTGGCCGCTGCGCTGGGCGGCGCCGATGACATGGTTGCCGCTGGTCGCGCCGGCACCCGATGCGCCGCCGCCCGGCGGCTTCCGGCTGACCGTGCTCGATGTCGGGCAGGGCGCGTCGGTGCTCGTGGAGACCGCGCGCCGGACCTTGCTGTTCGATGCGGGGCCTGGGGCCGAGTCGACCCATGCCGGTGCGCGGATCGTCGCGCCGGCATTGCGCGCACGCGGGATCCGGACGATCGATTCGCTCGTGCTGAGTCATGCGGATGCCGATCACTCGGGCGGCGCGGCGGCCGTCTACGGGGCCGCCGAGGTCCGCCAGCTGCTTGCCGGCATCGCGCCGCAGCACCGGCTGTGGCGTGACGCGCAGGCGGCCGGCGTGGCCGATCGGCTGCCGTGCGCGAGCGGGCAGCGATGGACCTGGGACGGCGTCGCATTCACGATGTTGTGGCCGGCGCGCGCTGCCGGTGCCGGTCACTCGAACGAACGATCGTGCGTGCTGCGCATCGACGCGGGCGACACGTCGGCGCTGTTGACGGGCGACATCGACGCACGCGCCGAGCGCCGGCTGGTGCAGGATGCGCGCGACGCGCTGGCCGCGCAGATCCTCGTCGTGCCGCACCACGGCAGCCGCACGTCGTCGGTCGAGCCTTTCCTCGATTCGGTCGGGCCGCGCGTCGCGGTATTTCCTGTAGGCTATCGCAATCGATTCGGGCATCCGCACCGGACGGTCCTCGCGCGTTACGAAATGCGCGGGATCCCGCTGCCGCGCACGGATCGCGACGGGGCCGTGAGGTTCGACGTCGCCCCGGGCGGCGGTTATGCGTTCGAGCGCCATCGCGATGTGCGGCGGCGGTACTGGATGGACCGGTGAGCGGCGCGATGGCGCGGATCAAGAAAGAGAAGGCAGGAGCAGCGCTGAAGCGCCCAACTGCAGTCAACCGCGGAGCATGCGACCGGAGCAAGCGCTGAAGCGCCAACTCCAGTCGGCTGCGAAGCATGGGACTGGAGTAAGCGCTAAAGCGCCAACTCCAGTCGACCGCGAAGCATGGGACTGGAGTAAGCGCTAAAGCGCCAACTCCAGTCGACAAAGGAGACATCGGCGTTTGAAGGACATCCTCCATTTCTCGCATGCGAACGGTTTTCCGGCATCGACGTACCGGACGATCTTCGCCGAGCTGGCAGACGACTACGAGCTGCGCTACATCGAGCGCATCGGCCACGATCGCCGCTACCCGGTGACGCGTGACTGGCCGCATCTCGTCGAGCAACTGCTCGACGACATCGGCAGCCGCTACGAGCGCCCGGTCTGGCTCGTCGGCCATTCGCTCGGCGGCTACCTGTCGCTGATGGCCGCTCTGAAGAAGCCGCACTGGGTGCGCGGCGTGGTGATGATCGATTCGCCGATCATCGCGGGATGGCGCGCCGGCGCATTGCGCGCGAGCCAATGGGCGGGGCTCGACGAGCGGCTGTCGCCGGCGGCCGCGACGCGCAAGCGGCGTACGCGCTGGGCGAGCCGCGACGAGGCCTGGCGGCACTTCCACGAGAAACCCGCATTCGCGCGCTGGGACGAGCGGATGCTGTCCGACTACATCGACTACGGCATTCCGCAGGTGGGCGCCGACGGCGAACGCGTACTCGCGTTCGACCGGCAGGTCGAATACCTGATCTACCGGACACTCCCGCATACGCTCGGTCCGCGGCTCGCGCACGGCGCGCCCGTGCCGCTCGGCTTTCTTGCCGGCGCGCGCTCGCGCGAGGTGCGGCAGGTCGGGCTCGATGCGACGCGTCGCGCGGCGCGCGGGCGCATCGAATGGCTCGAAGGCAGTCATCTGTTCCCGATGGAGCGGCCGATCGAGACGGCCCGCGCATTGCAGCGGATGCTGAATTCGCTGAGAGCGGCGGAGGGCGGCGTGCCGCGCGACAGCGCGGCGCTCGCGAAAAGCGCCTGAGGCACCGGTCCGGTGCGCCGCGCCGGCGTGCGCGGTCGCGCCGACCGGCCGGCCGCTTCGCCCCGGCGCGCACGGCTGGCGCGGCACAGCACGAAAGGGCGGGATCATCGCGTCAATTGCTGAGAGAAGGGCGGGCTTTACGGTATAATCCGTTTTTCCCGCGAGCATTCAGCGATGACCAAATATGTTTTCGTCACCGGCGGCGTAGTTTCTTCCCTCGGCAAGGGTATTGCCGCCGCCTCCCTCGCCGCGATCCTCGAATCGCGCGGTCTGAAAGTCACCCTCCTCAAACTCGATCCCTACATCAACGTCGACCCCGGCACGATGAGCCCGTTCCAGCACGGCGAAGTGTTCGTGACGGAAGACGGAGCGGAGACCGACCTCGACCTCGGCCACTATGAGCGCTTCATCAGCACCAAGATGCGCAAGGCCAACAACTTCACGACCGGCCAGATCTACGAATCGGTGATCCGCAAGGAACGCCGCGGCGACTATCTCGGCAAGACCGTGCAGGTGATCCCGCACATCACGAACGAAATCCAGGCGTTCATCGAGCGCGGGGCGGCATCGGCCACCTGCGGCGAGCCCGACGTCGCGATCGTCGAGATCGGCGGCACGGTCGGCGACATCGAATCGCTGCCGTTCCTCGAGGCCGCGCGCCAGATGAGCCTGCGCCTCGGCCGCAACAGCGCGTGCTTCGTGCACCTGACGCTCGTGCCGTACGTCGCGACGGCCGGCGAGCTGAAGACGAAGCCGACCCAGCACAGCGTGCAGAAGCTGCGCGAGATCGGCATCCTGCCGCACGTGCTGCTGTGCCGCGCGGATCGCCGCATCCCCGACGACGAATCGAAGAAGATCTCGATGTTCTCGAACGTGCCGGAAGACGCCGTGATCTCGGTGTGGGACGCCGACAGCATCTACAAGATTCCGCAGATGCTGCACGACCAGGGCCTCGACCGGATCATCTGCGAGGAACTGAAGCTGTCGCCGAAGGACGCCGACCTGAGCATGTGGTCGACGCTCGTCGAGAAGCTGGAAAACCCGAAGCACGAAGTCACGATCGGCATGGTCGGCAAGTATGTCGACCTGACCGAGTCGTACAAGTCGCTGATCGAGGCGCTGCGCCACGCATCGCTGCACACGTCGACCAAGGTCAACATCGAGTACATCGACTCGGAAGAGATCGAGACGAACGGTGTCGACAGCCTGAAGCATCTCGACGCCGTGCTGGTGCCGGGCGGTTTCGGCCGCCGCGGCACGGAAGGCAAGATCGCCGCGATCCGCTATGCGCGCGAGTCGAAGGTCCCGTACCTCGGCATCTGCCTGGGCATGCAGCTCGCGGTGATCGAATTCGCACGCGACGTCGTCGGCCTGAAGCAGGCGAACAGCACGGAATTCGATCCGGACACGCCGGAACGCGTGGTCGCGCTGATCACCGAGTGGTACGACCGCGAAGGCAAGGTCGAAACGCGCACCGAGGAATCCGATCTCGGCGGCACGATGCGCCTCGGCTCGCAACGTTGCCCGATCAAGCCCGGCACGATGGCCGAAGAGATCTATGGCAAGGACGTGAACGAGCGCCATCGCCACCGTTATGAAGTCAATAACCGCTTCGTGCCCCAGCTCGAAGCCGGCGGCCTTATCATCAGCGCCCGTACCCCGAGCGAGGATCTGCCGGAAATGATGGAGCTGCCGCGTTCGATGCACCCGTGGTTCGTCGGCGTCCAGTTCCACCCGGAATTCACGTCCACGCCGCGTGACGGTCATCCCCTCTTCAAGTCGTTCGTCGAAGCCGCGCTCGCCAACAAGCAGGCGCGTGGAGTGCAAGCATGAAGCTGTGCGATTTCGAGGTCGGTCTCGACCAGCCTTTCTTCCTGATCGCGGGTACCTGCGTCGTCGAGTCGGAGCAAATGACGATCGACACGGCGGGCCGCCTGAAGGAAATCTGCGAGAAGCTGAACGTTCCGTTCATTTACAAGTCGTCCTACGACAAGGCGAATCGCAGCTCGGGCAAGTCGTTTCGCGGCCTCGGAATGGACGAGGGGCTGCGGATCCTCGGCGAGGTGAAGCGCCAGCTCGGCCTGCCGGTGCTGACCGACGTGCACTCGATCGACGAGATCGAGCAGGTCGCGTCGGTCGTCGACGTGCTGCAGACGCCCGCGTTCCTGTGCCGCCAGACCGACTTCATCCATGCGTGCGCGCGCTCGGGCAAGCCCGTCAACATCAAGAAGGGCCAGTTCCTCGCGCCGCACGACATGAAGAACGTGATCGACAAGGCGCGCGACGCGGCGCGTGAAGCCGGTCTGTCGGAAGACCGCTTCATGGCATGCGAGCGCGGCGTCTCGTTCGGCTACAACAACCTCGTGTCCGACATGCGTTCGCTCGCGATCATGCGCGAGACGGGCGCACCGGTCGTGTTCGACGCGACGCACTCGGTGCAGTTGCCGGGCGGGCAGGGCACGAGCTCGGGCGGCCAGCGCGAGTTCGTGCCGGTGCTCGCGCGTGCCGCGGTGGCGACGGGTGTTGCGGGCCTGTTCATGGAAACGCATCCGAATCCGGCCGAAGCGAAGTCGGACGGCCCGAACGCGGTGCCGCTGAACCGGATGGGCGCGCTGCTGGAGACGCTCGTCACGCTCGACCAGGCGGTGAAGCGCAATCCGTTCCTGGAAAACGATTTCAACTAAAGACCGAATGAACCTTGCGGCGGCTTCGCGCGTCAGTAGCGTAGGCAGTTTCGGTGCGCGTGCCGTCGCAGTTTGAAGAATCCATCGTCATTCTCAGAGGAAACCCATGAGTGCAATCGTAGATATCATCGGACGCGAGATTCTGGATTCGCGCGGCAACCCCACGGTCGAATGCGACGTGCTGCTCGAATCGGGCACGATGGGCCGCGCGGCGGTGCCGTCGGGCGCGTCGACCGGCTCGCGTGAAGCGATCGAGCTGCGCGACGGCGAAGCCGGCCGCTACAACGGCAAGGGCGTGCTGAAGGCCGTCGAGCACATCAACACCGAAATCTCCGAAGCCATCATGGGCCTCGACGCGTCGGAACAGGCGTTCCTCGACAAGACGCTGCTCGAGCTGGACGGCACCGACAACAAGTCGCGCCTCGGCGCGAACGCGATGCTGGCCGTATCGATGGCCGTCGCGAAGGCAGCGGCTGAAGAAGCCGGCCTGCCGCTGTACCGCTACTTCGGCGGCTCGGGCGCGATGCAGTTGCCGGTTCCGATGATGAACATCGTCAACGGCGGCGCGCACGCGAACAACAGCCTCGACATCCAGGAATTCATGATCGTCCCGGTGAGCCAGCCGACGTTCCGTGAAGCCCTGCGTTGCGGCGCGGAAGTGTTCCACGCACTGAAGAAGATCCTGAGCGACCGCGGCATGAGCACGGCAGTCGGCGACGAAGGCGGCTTCGCGCCGAACTTCGGCAGCAACGACGAGTGCCTGTCGACGATCCTGCAGGCGATCGAGAAGGCCGGCTACCGCGCGGGCGAAGACGTGCTGCTCGCGCTCGACTGCGCGGCATCCGAGTTCTACCACGACGGCAAGTACCAGCTCGCGGGCGAAGGTCTGCAACTGTCGTCGGCCGAATTCACCGACTACCTCGCGACGCTCGCCGACAAGTTCCCGATCGTGTCGATCGAGGACGGCATGCATGAAGGCGACTGGGACGGCTGGAAGCTGCTGACCGAGCGCCTCGGCAAGAAGGTTCAGCTCGTCGGCGACGACCTGTTCGTCACGAACACACGCATCCTGAAGGAAGGCATCGAGAAGGGCATCGCGAACTCGATCCTCATCAAGATCAACCAGATCGGTACGCTGACCGAAACGTTCGCGGCAATCGAAATGGCGAAGCGCGCCGGCTACACGGCCGTGATCTCGCACCGCTCGGGCGAAACCGAAGATTCGACGATCGCGGACATCGCGGTCGGCCTGAACGCCGGTCAGATCAAGACGGGTTCGCTGTCGCGCAGCGATCGCATCTCGAAGTACAACCAGCTGCTGCGCATCGAGGAAGACCTCGGCGATATCGCGAGCTACCCGGGCAAATCGGCTTTCTATAACCTGCGCTAACGCGCTACTATCGGGTTCGTCATCTCGACGCCGCTCTGTGCATGTCGCGCGGAGCGGCGCTTCTTATATCTGCGTCTCCTACATGCGGCTTGTCACTGTCGTCCTGATTGCGTTGCTGGCGCTCATTCAGTACCCCCTATGGTGGGGACACGGCGGCTGGTTGCGGGTGCACGAATTGCGCCAGCAGCTCGGCGACCAACTGCAGAAGAATGCGGACGAGAAGCTGCGCAATGAACGGATCGCGGGCGAAGTGCAGGATCTGCAGACCGGTACCGCGGCGATCGAGGAGCGTGCGCGCTACGAGATGGGCATGGTGAAGGACGGCGAGGTATTCGTGCAGTTCGTGTCGCCGAATGCGCCGGCCGCGCCGCTGAACAACACGCCTTCGAGCACGTCGACACGCGGTACGGTGTCCGCGGCGCCCGTGCGTGTCGTGCCGAACCCGCAATCGATCGCGAAGCCGTCGCGGCATCATGGCGGCGAGAAGGGCAAGGCCGCGCATCACTGAGCGCGGGAGTCCGAACCATTGAAAAAGCGCGGGAAATACCGCGCTTTTTTATTTCCTGTCGGTCGTCAATCGAGCCGGTCGGGCCAGTCGATGCGATCGCGCATCACCACCACCAGCCCGGATACCCGTAGCCATAGCCGATCCCGGTGCCCCACCGGTTTCCCCAGCCGCCGCCGTAATAGCCGCCGTAGACCGTCACGGGGGGCGGCGAGTAGTACGACCACGCGCGCGCGGCGGCTTCGGCGGCCATCGCATCGTTCTGCTCGCGTAGCACCTGCCGGTCGATTTCGTCGTAGCGTTTGCGCTCCGCACTCGACAGTGCGGGCGGCTGGCCGCCCGATGCGCCCGGTTCGGGCAGGCGGCTCAGGATCGTCGACGAAGGCGGCTGCACCGCGCAGCCGGCGAGGGCCAGCGTGCCGGCTGCGGCACTGGTCAGGACGAAGGTGCGAAACGGGCGATTCATGTGTTTCTCCAGCAGCGCGCCGACAGCGGAAAGCGGCTCGCGCCGAAGGCGTGACCTCCGGCGCCGGGCCGTGCGCGCGACGCTCGTGCGTCATTATGCGCCCGCGCGCGCATGACGAGCACGGGCGCGCCGCGCCTCAGTGGCGCTGGTCGGTCGCGGGCGTGATGCCGGCCGCGAGCTCCGGCGCGGCGAACAGTTGCGCAACGTCGACCGGATCGAACTCGTAGCGCTGATTGCAGAACTCGCAATGGATCTCGACGTGACCGCGCTCGACGATCACGCTGTCGACTTCCTCGCGACCGAGCATGCGCAGCATCGCGCCGACCTTCTCGCGCGAGCACGAACACTGGAAGCGCGTGCCGGCCGGGTCGAAGTGCTGCACGTTTTCCTGCCAGAAGAGCCGGCGGAACACGACTTCCGGTTCGACCTCGAGCAGTTCCTTCGCGGACAGCGTGCCGCCAAGCGTGCAGACGCGCTCCCACGTGTCGGCGTCGGTCTCGGCGTTGCGCGGCACGATGCCGCCGTCGCCCGGCAGTTTCTGCAGCAGCATGCCGACCGCGCGGTCGCGATCGGCCGCGAGCCACAGCCGCGTGTCGAGCTGCTCCGAGTGGTGCATGTAATGCTCGAGCACTTGCGACACCGATTCGAGCGGACCGTCGATGCCGTTCAGCGGCACGATGCCCTGATAAGGCTGCTGGCCCGGCAACTTCTCGGCCGGGTCGAGCGTGATCACGCAGCGGCCGTGGCCGCTCGCGTTGACGAGCGACGCGAATTGCATGTCGTCGCCGATCGTCTGCGCGGCGTCGCCGGCGAACTTGGCCGTCGCGCGCATCGACAGGTCCGAGCTGCACTGGACGACCAGCATCTGGACCGGCCCGTCGCCGAAGATCTGCATGATCAGGGTGCCGTGAAATTTCAGGTTCGCGGACAGCAGCGCGCACGCGGCCATCATCTCGCCGAGCACCGTGCGCACCGGGGCAGGATAGTCACGGCGGGAAAGCACCTCGTGCCACGTGTTGCGCAGCGACACGATTTCGCCGCGCACGGGTGCCGAATTGAACATGAATTTCTGTAACTGGTCGCTCACTCTTGTTCCTTGAAATCCGCGCGAATCAGCCGATCCGCACGAGTTGCTCCTTGAAATGCGCGCGTCGTTCGACGTACGTCTTCGCATTTGCGCGCAGCCGCGCGATGTCGTCTGCCGACAGCTCGCGCACGACTTTCGCCGGGGCGCCGAGAATCAGCGAATTGTCCGGGAACGTCTTGCCTTCCGTCACGACCGCGCCCGCACCAACCAGACAGTTGCGGCCGATCACCGCTCCATTCAAGACCACCGCCTGAATCCCGATCAGCGAACCTTCGCCGATCGTGCACCCGTGCAGCATCGCCTGATGCCCGATCGTCACGTTTTCGGCAATCGTCAGAGGAAAGCCGGGGTCAGTATGCAAGACTGCGCCCTCCTGGACGTTGCTGCCGGCACCGACCGTGATCGTCTCGTTGTCGCCGCGAATCGTCGCGCCGAACCATACGCTCGCGTTTTCCTCGAGCACGACCTTGCCGATGATGGCCGCCGTGTCGGCGACGAATACGCTTTCGTGGATCGTCGGGGCCGTTTCGCCCAGTTTGTAGATCGTCACGGAGTCTCCTGGTCTCTTCGATGATGGGCGCAGGTAGAATGGCGCGTCTGGCGTGCCGGGCGCATTGCGTGACGGCACAAACGCATATTGTAAACCGTCGCGTGCATGCGCTCTCGCGATGCGCGCGGACGGTGCCCCCGTTTCGATGAACATGGAGCCTTCTTCCTTGATGGCTGCGCCGCACTGCGTGCGCAGCGGCGCGCTCGACGCGCTGCGGATGTCCGAGCCGGCCGCGAAAGCCGCGCGCGTCCGCGCGCTGCATCACGCGCTGCTGGCCGGGCAGGCCGCGATCGCGCCGACGCTCGATCTGGACGAACCGGCCGACTTGCCGGGCCGTCCGGCGCGCCCGCCGCTCGTCGAGCCGCGCCAGCTCGAGCGGCGCAGCATGCGCTCGCCCGAGGGGCGCGCAGTGCTGCTGCACGCGCTCGCGCATATCGAATTCAACGCGATCAACCTCGCGCTCGACGCCGTGTGGCGCTTCGCCGCGATGCCCGACGCATTCTATGCGGACTGGCTGAAGGTCGCGGCCGAGGAGGCCCATCACTTCATGCTGCTGTCGGAGCGGCTTGCCGAATTCGGGCATGCGTACGGTGATTTTCCCGCGCACAACGGGCTGTGGGAGATGTGCGAGCGGACCAAGGCCGATGTGCTTGCGCGGATGGCTCTCGTGCCGCGCACGCTCGAGGCGCGCGGGCTCGACGCATCGCCGCCGATCCGGGCGCGCCTCGTCCAGGCGGGCGACTGCGCGTCCGCGGCGATCCTCGACGTGATCCTGCGCGACGAGATCGGCCATGTCGCGATCGGGAACCGCTGGTTCCGGTATCTGTGCGACCAGGCCGGCCGCGATCCGGTGCCGGCATACCGCGAGCTCGCCGCGCAGTATCACGCGCCACGGTTGCGCGGCCCGTTCAATTTCGACGCGCGTCGCACCGCCGGATTCGAGCAGGCGGAGCTCGACGAGCTCGCCGCGCAGGATGCGGCGCCCGGCAAGGCGGCGGGTTAGGGCGTCCGAAGGGCGCCGCGGGCTTGCAGCGCGCGGGCGGAGGCTGCCGCGGCGCAGGCCTCGCGCATCGGGGCGGCGGCATGTCGGCGGAGCCCGGCGTGCCGATTCCACCCGCCATCGCTAGAGAGCGGCCTCGACTGCCGGGCGCCGGAACGGCAGCGCGATCGTTATAATCGAACGACCATTCTTTTTTCTGGCGGCTTCAATGAGTGCATCGAGTTCTGTTTCCGATTTCGTCACGGTGCGCGGCGTCAAGCTGCATGTGCGGCGCTGGGGCCGGCCCGATGCGCCGACGCTGTTCATGCTGCACGGCTGGATGGACGTCGCGGCATCGTTCCAGTTCGTCGTCGACGCGCTCGCGGGCGACTGGCAGGTGATCGCGCCGGATGCGCGCGGCTTCGGCCTGTCCGACTGGCCGGTCGCGCGGCAGGGCGGCGGTCATTACTGGTTCCACGAGTACCTGGGCGATCTCGATGCGCTCGTCGATCACTATGCGCCCACCGGCGAAGTCAATCTGGTCGGGCACAGCATGGGGGCGAACGTCGTATGCCTGTACGCGGGCGCGCGCCCGGAGCGGGTGCGGCGCGTGGTCGACCTCGAAGGGTTCGGGCTTGCCCCGGCGCGGGCCGAGCAGGCGCCGCGCCGGCTGCGCGGCTGGCTCGACGAGTTGCGCGAGCCGCCCGTGCTGCGCCCGTATGCGTCGCTCGACGACGTGGCCGCCCGGCTGATCAAGACCAATCCGCGGCTCGATCCGCGCCGCGCCGCGTTCCTCGCCGCGCACTGGTCGAAGCGTGGCGACGACGGCCTCTACCACCTGCTGGCGGACCCCGCGCACAAGATGGCGGGCCCGCAGCTGTACCGGCTCGACGAGGTGATGGCGGTCTGGAAGCAGGTGCGCGCGAAGGTGCTGCATGTCGAGGCCGTCAATTCGCCGACGCTCGCGTATCTCGCCGGCGACATCCCGCTGCCGGAGTTCAAGGCGCGCTTCGACGCGTTTGCCGACTGGCGCGAGAAGCTCGTCGAGGATGCCGGCCACATGGTTCATCACGACCAGCCGGAGCAGATCGCGGCGCTGATCGAGGCGTTCTGCGCGTAGGCCGGCGCCGGGGCGGCGGATCGGGCGGGCGGCGCAATTGCCGCATTGCAGTAGAATGAAGCTTCACCTGCCATGCCGACAATGAACGCTGATCTCCACTGCCATTCGAATGTTTCCGACGGGTTGCTGTCGCCTGCCGACGTCGCGCGCCGCGCCCATGCCGGCGGCGTGACCCTGTGGGCGCTGACCGACCACGACGAGATCGGCGGTCAGGCGGCGGCACGCAGCGAAGCGGAGGCGCTCGGGATGCGCTACCTGAGCGGCGTCGAGATTTCGGTCACGTGGGCGTCGCGCACCGTGCATATCGTCGGGCTGAACATCGATCCGTCGAACCCGACGCTCGTCGACGGTCTGTACCGCACGCGTCATGGCCGCGCCGCTCGTGCGCGGGCGATTGCCGCGCAACTCGAGACGCTCGGCATTCCCGGCGCGTACGAAGGCGCGCTGAAGTACGTATCGAATCCGGACCTGATCTCGCGCACTCACTTCGCGCGCTTCCTGGTCGAGAACGGCCATGCGGAATCGACCTCCGACGTGTTCGACCGCCTGCTCGGCGACGGCAAGCCCGGGTTCGTGCCGCACCGCTGGGCGACGCTGTCCGACGCCGTGACATGGATTCGCGCGGCGGGCGGCGAGGCCGTGGTCGCGCATCCGGGCCGCTATCGCTACACACCGGTCGAATTCGATGCGTTCTTCGGCGAATTCATCGATCTCGGCGGCCGCGCGATCGAGGTCATCACGGGCAGCCATACGCCCGACCAGTACCGCGAATACGCGGACGTCGCGCGCCGCTTCGGTTTCGAAGCATCGTGCGGCTCGGATTTCCATGCGCCGGGCGAGGGCCGTATCGAGCTCGGCAGCCTGCCGCCGTTGCCGTCCGACCTGAAACCGCTCTGGGAGCGCTGGCTCTGACGTAGCGCGGCCGCTCGCCGCCGGCGCTGCCGCCGAGGCGCGCATCCGACTTCTCCCTCTTTACGTGTCCCCATGTCCCAGTTCTTCAGGATTCATCCGGATAATCCGCAGCCGCGCCTGATCAAGCAGGCCGCGGACATCGTCAGCAAGGGCGGTGTGATCGCAATGCCCACCGATTCGAGCTACGCGCTCGCGTGCCACCTCGACGACAAGGACGCGGTCGAACGCGTGCGCCGCATCCGTGGCCTCGACGAGAAGCAGCACCTGTCGCTGCTCGTGCGCGACCTGTCGGAACTGGCCAACTTCGCGATGGTGGACAACCGTCAGTACCGGCAGATCAAGTCGGTGACGCCGGGCCCGTACGTGTTCATCCTGCAGGCGACGAAGGAGGTGCCGCGCCGGCTGTCGCACCCTTCGCGCAAGACGATCGGGTTGCGCGTGCCCGATCACGCGATCACGCTCGCGCTGCTCGAATCGCTCGGCCAGCCGCTGCTCGGCACGACGCTGATCCTGCCGCCCGACGACGAGCCGCTCAACGATCCCGACGAGATTCGCGCGCGGCTCGAGAAGCAGGTGGATCTCGTGATCGACGGCGGCGCTTGTCCGCGCGAGCCGTCGACGGTGATCGACCTGACGGGCGACGAGCCGCAACTCGTGCGCGCGGGGCGCGGCGCACTCGAACCGTTCGGCCTTTCGGCCGCGTAAGCGCCATTCATTTTTGCGCGAGTGCGCTTGTTACAATAACGCGATATGGATGCTTCCCTGATACAGACCATTGCCGTCTACGCGCTGCCCGTGATCTTCGCGATCACGCTGCACGAGGCCGCGCACGGCTATGCCGCGCGCCTGCTCGGCGACAACACCGCCTACATGATGGGGCGCGTGTCGTTCAATCCGATGCGCCACATCGATCCGCTCGGCACGATTGCGATCCCGCTCGCCATGTATTTCCTGACGGGCGGCGCGTTCCTGTTCGGCTACGCGAAGCCGGTGCCGGTATCGTTCGGCAATTTGCGCAACCCGCGCTGGGGCAGCCTTTGGGTATCGCTCGCCGGCCCGGCCTGCAACTTCGTGCAGGCGCTGATCTGGGGCGTGCTCACCATCGTGCTGGCCGCTGCCGGCATCGACGAACCGTTCTTCACGCGGATGGCCTACGCAGGTGTCAGCGCGAACCTGGTGCTCGGCGTGCTGAACCTGTTTCCGCTGCCGCCGCTCGACGGCGGCCGCATCCTGGCGGCGCTGCTGCCGCCGAAGCAATCGATCGCGCTGTCGCGCATCGAGCCGTACGGTTTCATCATCGTCCTCGTGCTGGTCATGACGGGCGTGCTGACGAATTTCTGGCTGCGTCCGCTCGTGAACGCCGCGGCCGGCGTGCTGAGCGCCATCCTGTCTCCCTTCGCCTCGCTTTTCTAACGACAATCATGTTCCCAGATCGTATTTTCTCCGGCATGCGACCCACCGGGTCGCTGCACCTCGGCCACTACCACGGCGTGCTGAAAAACTGGGTGAAGCTGCAGTCCGAGTACCCGTGCTTCTTCTGCGTGGTCGACTGGCATGCGCTGACGACGCACTACGAAACGCCCGAGGTCATCGAGAAGAACGTGTGGGACGTGCTGATCGACTGGCTCGCGTCCGGCATCGATCCCGCGCAGGCGACGCTGTTCATCCAGAGCAAGGTGCCCGAGCATGCGGAACTCGCGCTGCTGCTCGGCATGAGCACGCCGCTCGGCTGGCTCGAACGTGTGCCGACCTACAAGGAGCAGATGGAGAAGCTGAAGGACAAGGACCTGTCGACCTACGGCTTCCTCGGCTACCCGGTGCTGATGGCGGCCGACATCCTCCTGTATCGCGGCTCGCTCGTGCCGGTCGGCGAAGACCAGGTGCCGCACGTCGAGATGACGCGCGAGATCGCGCGCCGCTTCAACTACCTGTACGGCCGCGAGCCGGGCTTCGAGGAGAAGGCGCTCGAAGCCGCGAAGAAGCTCGGCGGCAAGCGCGCGAAGCTTTATCACGAGCTGCGCAATGCGTACCAGCAGGAAGGCGACGACGAGGCGCTCGAACAGGCGCGCGCGATGCTGCAGGAGTCGCAGAGCCTGTCGATGAGCGACCGCGAGCGCCTGTTCGGCTATCTCGAAGGCGCGCGCAAGATCATCCTGGTCGAGCCGCAGGCGCTGTTGACGGAAGCGTCCCGGATGCCGGGCCTCGACGGCCAGAAGATGTCGAAGTCGTACGGCAACACGATCGGCCTGCGCGAGGACGCGGAGACGATCACGAAGAAGGTCCGCACGATGCCGACCGACCCGGCGCGCGTGCGCCGCACCGATCCGGGCGATCCCGACAAGTGCCCGGTGTGGCAGCTGCACCAGGTCTACACGGACGAAACGACGCACCAGTGGGTGCAGAGCGGCTGCCGCTCGGCAGGCATCGGTTGCCTCGACTGCAAGCAGCCGGTCGTCGAAGGGATTCTGCGCGAGCAGCAACCGATGCTCGAGCGCGCGCAGAAGTACATGGACGATCCGTCGCTGCTGCGCGCGATCGTCGCGGACGGCTGCGACAAGGCGCGCAAGCACGCGGTCGAGACGATGCGCGACGTGCGCGAGGCGATGGGCCTGTCGTACACCTGAGCCGACGGCATGCGTGAACCCGTCATTGCCGCCGCGGGCGGTCACGTCGCCCAGACCGAACCGTCGCGCTGGGTCGCCCGCTGGTCGCCGCTCGTCCCGGCCGGTGGGGCGGTGCTCGACGTCGCGGCGGGCGGCGGCCGCCATGCGCGCTGGTTTGCATCGCGCGGGCATCCGGTCGTCGCGCTCGATCGCGATGCTGCGGCGCTGGCCGCATTGCGCGCCATTCCGGGCGTCGACGCGCGTGACGCCGATCTCGAGGGTGCCCCTTGGCCGCTGCCGGCCGGTGCGTCGTTCGCGGCGGTGGTCGTCACCCATTATCTGCATCGCCCGCTCTGGCCCCAACTGCTCGACGCGGTGGCGCCAGGCGGCGTGCTGATCTACGAAACCTTCGCGCAAGGAAACGAAACGGTCGGCAAGCCGTCCAATCCGGCATTCCTGCTCGCGCCGGGCGAGCTGCTGGGCGCGGTGCGCGGCGCGCTGCGGGTGGTCGCGTACGAGGACGGATTCGTCGCCGCGCCGCGCGAAGCGTTCGTGCAGCGCATCTGCGCGGTACGCGAGCACGCGACCCCGACGGCGGGGGCGGGAATTCCACGTTACGAACTGCCCGGCTAATCCGCTACAATCTCAACGTTTACCGGTACATCAATCAATCGCGTTTCATGGCTAACGGCACCCAAGACGGCATTCAAATCCGCGGCAGCATCCCCGCGATCGTCACCCCGATGCTCGAAGACGGCAGTCTCGACCTGCCGGCGTTTCGCAAACTGATCGACTGGCACATCGCGGAAGGCACCGACGCACTCGTCGTGGTCGGCACGAGCGGCGAGTCGGCAACGCTCAACGTCGAAGAGCACATCCTGATGATCCGCACGGCGGTCGAGCATGCGGCGAAGCGCATCCCGATCATCGCGGGCGCGGGCGGCAATTCGACCGCGGAGGCGATCGAGCTGACGAAGCACGCGAAGGCCGTCGGCGCCGACGCGACGCTGCAGGTCGTGCCGTACTACAACAAGCCCACGCAGGAAGGGATGTACCGGCACTTCAAGACGATCGCCGAGGCGGTCGACCTGCCCGTGATCCTGTACAACGTGCCCGGCCGGACGGTCGCGGACATGGCGCACGAGACGACGCTGCGCCTCGCGCAGGTGCCCGGCATCATCGGCTTGAAGGACGCAACCGGCAACATCGACCGCGCCGCGCACCTGATCAAGGCCGCGCCGAAGCATTTCGCGATCTACAGCGGCGACGATCCGACCGCGATCGCGCTGATGCTGCTCGGCGGCCACGGCAACATCTCGGTGACGGCGAACGTCGCGCCGCGCGCGATGAGCGACCTGTGCCGCGCGGCACTGGCCGGCGACGTCGCAACGGCGCGCGAACTGCACATGAAGCTGCTGTCGCTGCACAAGAACCTGTTCGTCGAGGCGAACCCGATTCCGGTGAAGTGGGCGCTGCAGGCGATGGGCAAGATGCAGGGCGGCATCCGCCTGCCGCTCACGCCGCTCGACGAGCGCTGTCACGATGTCGTGCGTTCGGCCCTCGTCGAGGCCGGCGTCCTCTGATGCCCGGGCGGCCGCGTCCTGCGGCCGCCGGCTCGACTCCTCATCAACCCGCACCGGCCGGCTCCGTCCGGCGCCGCTCCTGACGAGCGTTCTAGCAAGACGAAGGATTTCATGAAACGTTTCGCCTTTTCCTCTCGCGCCATCCAGGTTTCGGTGGTGGCGCTGGCGCTGGGCGCGCTCGCCGGCTGCGATACGCTGAACGATTATCTGGCCCCTGACCGGGTCAACTACAAGGAAACGGGTTCGGCGCCGCCGCTCGCGGTGCCGAGCGACCTGAAGCCGGTGCCGACGACCCAGCAGTTCGTCGCGCCGCCGAGCAACGCCGGTCTCGGCACGCTGCCGCCGCGGGCGACGACCGCGGCCGGTAACGCAACCGACGGCGTCCCGAGCGCGCAGGATCCGCTCGGCATGCACATCGAACGCGACGGCGACCGCCGCTGGCTCGTCGTAGACGGGCGCACGCCCGAGCAGCTGTGGCCGATCCTGAAGGAATTCTGGCAGGAGAACGGCTTCTCGCTGAAGACCGACGCACCGTCGACCGGCATCATGGCCACCGACTGGGCGGAGAACCGCGCGAACATTCCCGACGACTGGTTCCGCCGCACGATCGGCAAGGTCATCGACTTCGCGTACTCGTCGGGCACGCGCGACCGTTTCCGCACGCTCGTGAACCGCACGCCGGACGGCAACACCGACATCTCGATCACGCACAGCGCGATGGAGGAAATGATGGTCGGCCCGCAGGGCGGCACGTCGTCGCGCTGGGAGGAGCGTCCGCGCAACCCGGTGCTCGAGGCCGTGTTCCTGTCGAAACTCATGCAGAAGTTCGGCCTGAGCGATGCGCAGGCCAAGCAACTGCTGACCGATGCGCGCCCGGCGACGGCGCCGGCGCAGGTCAGCGATACGAGCAGCGGCGCCGCGACGCTGCAACTGGCGGAATCGTTCGACCGTGCGTGGCTGCGCGTCGGTCTCGCGCTCGACCGCACCAACTTCGCGGTCGACAATCGCGATCGCGAAAAGGGCCTGTACACGGTCCGTTACGCGAACACGATGGAAGAGCTCAAGCGCGACGGGCTGTTCGGCAAGCTGTTCTACGGCGGCCCGTCGGCGGCCAAGCCGGGCAAGGAATACCTGGTCAACGTGCGCGCGCAGGGCAGTGGCGGCACGCAGGTCGCGGTGGTCGACGCGAACGGCAATGTCGATAACTCGTCGGACGCGCAGCGGATCATTTCGCTGCTGCACGCCCAGCTGAACTGATCGCGTGCGCTTCGCCAGCCTCGGTAGCGGCAGCGAAGGCAACGCGCTGGTCGTCGAGGTCTCGAGTGGCACGACGACCACCCGCGTGTTGCTCGACTGCGGTTTTTCCGCGAAGGAGGTCGAGCGCCGCCTCGGCCGCCTGAATCTCTGCATCGACGATCTCGATGCGATCCTCATCACCCACGAACACAGCGACCACGTCGGCAGCGCGCTCACGCTCGCACGGCGCGGGTCGCTGCCGCTCTACATGAGCTGGGGCACGGCGCGCGCGGTGGGCGCGGACGAAGCCGATGTCGACCTGCACGTGTTGTGGGGCGACGAGACGGCCGCGATTCGCGATCTGGCCGTGATGCCCTACACGGTGCCCCACGATGCGCGGGAACCGCTTCAGTTCGTCTTCATGGACGGTTGCCGCCGACTCGGCGTGCTGACCGACGTCGGGATGGCCACGCCGCATATCACGGCCGTTCTGAGCGGCTGTGACGCGCTGGTGCTCGAATCCAACCACGATACCGCGATGCTTGCAGGGAGCCGCTATCCGCAGTCGCTGAAGGCGCGGATCGGCGGCAACCATGGCCACCTGAGCAACGACGCCGCCGCGGGCATCCTCGCCTCGCTGGAGCGTAGCCGCCTCCAGCACTTGGTCGCGGCGCACCTGAGCCAGCAGAACAACCGGCCCGAACTGGCCCGCCAGGCGTTGGCCGGCGTGCTGGGGACGGACGGCGAGGATGTGGTCGTGGCCACGCAGGACGCGGGCTTCGACTGGCTGACGCTCGGCTGAGCGCACGCAGGAGGGCGGCTGGGAGGCGTCCGCGCCGGCCACCTGTCCGCCCAGATCCACAGAATCGACGGACGTAAAAAAACCGGCCCTTCGGGCCGGTTTTTTTTCAGCTGATGCTGAGGCTTACTGGCTTGCGCCCGAAGCCGGAGCAGCCGTCGCTGCCGAAGCAGCCGACGCCACAGCAGCAGCAGCGTCGCTCGCAGCAGCCGATGCCGACGAAGCAGCTGCCGAAGCGTCGCTCGCAGCGCTAGCGACTGCCGAAGCAGCCGACGAAGCAGCAGCCGATGCGTCGCTAGCAGCCGACGAAGCAGCTTGATCAGCGCTCTTGTTGCAAGCAGCCAGTGCAACAGCAGCCAACAGGGAAGCTACGAGGAGGGATTTCTTCATGATCACGTCCTTTTATGGTTAAAGGTAAGCAACAGCGCGAAACAATACCGGTAATGTGCTCCAACACCGACCTGGGCCGCTGGTGGAGACGCACTTCTAGAGCGTGAATCTTCCCTACGGCTTGGGCGGAAATTATATGCACTTTCCTATCGACCGTCGACAAATGCGGGGTCAATACGTTGTCTTTCCCATACAGAATTTGATCTGCACGGGCATACGGGGCGACTCACTAAATCCGGTTTCCGACCCGTATCCAGCCCGCACAATACCACTCGTGCAGCAAGGCTGTCATTGAGGGAACCCGGGATAGTGTTACAAACCGTTTCGCCTCCATGTGACGCAGATTCGCCAATTCGGGCAGCCATTCGCTGGCCTGCTCGAGTGGTTCTTCCTCGCCATTCACGAAGTACGAGCGCGCGTTATACATCAATGCGGTCCGTCTGTCGAGATATATGCCTCGGCGCGACGCCTGCGCGACGAACGCGGCCTCCGACATCGGGCGCGCCGGCGGCTCGAATACGACGTTCGATTTGGGTTCGCTCAGGTAGCAGCCGAGGAATTCGGCGATGTCGCGCTTGCGCCAGCGGATCGCATCGACGATCTCGGCGACGCGTTCGACCATCGCCGGCGGCAGTTGCGCAGGGGTGTCGACCGCCGGCTGCTTCGGGTCGCGATAAAGCGCGTCGCCGCGCTCGTCGCGCAGGCCGCCGCGTTCCGCGAGGTAGTACAGGAATTGCGCGCCCAGCTCGCCGGCGGATGGCGCCCGAAAGCCGATCGAGCAGGTCATGCATTCGCCTTCGGCCACGCCGTCGTGCGCGATGTGCGGCGGCAGGTACAGCATGTCGCCCGGCTCGAGTACCCATTCGTCGCTCGGCTCGAAATGCTCGAGGATCTTCAGCGGGACGCCTGGCTGCAGCGACAGGTCCTTCTGCGCGCCGATGCGCCAGCGGCGCCGGCCTTCGACCTGCAGCAGGAAGACGTCGTACGAGTCGAAGTGCGGGCCGACGCCGCCGCCATCGGTCGCGTACGAAATCATCAGGTCGTCGAGGCGTGCGTCCGGGATGAAGCGGAAGCGGTCGAGCAGCGCGCGCGCCGCGTCGACGTGCAGGTCGAGCCCTTGCACGAGCAAGGACCAGCCCTTGCGCGAAACGGCGGGCAGTGCGCCCGGTTCGAACGGACCGTGGGCCAGTTGCCACTTGTTACGAAAATGGGTGATCAGTCGCGATTCGGCGTCATAGTCGGCTGCCAGCTCGAACAATGCGTCGCGCGTGACGGGCGGCTTCACGCCGGGGATCGCCTGGCGGATCAGCAGCGGTTTCTTCTGCCAGTAGCGGCGCATGAATTGCGCCGGCGAGAGGCCGCCGAGCAGCGGCGTGGGAAGATCGGAGGGCGGCGCGCCGAGCGGGGCGGCAGCGGCATCCCGCGGTTCGGCTTGAGACCGGTTGCGCATCGTATAATGAGACTTGTATTTGGGAGAATTGGATGAAAATCGCAAAAAACACCGTCGTGTCGGTCGCTTACAAGCTGTCGGATGCGCAAGGCAATCTGATCGAGGAAAGCGACGAGCCGATGGTTTATCTGCACGGCGGCTATGATGGCACGTTCCCCAAGATCGAGGAACAGCTCGACGGCCAGGAGCCCGGTTACCAGGCGCAGATTCAGCTCGAGCCGCAGGACGCGTTCGGCGACTACGATCCCGAACTCGTGAAGATCGAGCCGCGCGATCGTTTTCCCGAGCCGATCGAAGTGGGCATGCAGTTCGAAGGCACGCCGGAAGACGGCGACGAGGAAGTGGATTCGCTGATCTACACGGTCACCGACATCGCCGAAGACAAGGTCGTGCTCGACGGCAACCACCCGCTCGCGGGCATGGCGCTGCGTTTCGCGCTGACGGTCAAGGACGTTCGCGAAGCGACCGAGGACGAGATCGAGCATGAGCACGCGCATGGCGCGGAAGGCCTCGAGATCGTCGACGAGGACGAAGACGAGGACGAAGACGAGGAAGAAGACGGCGACGCGCCGTCAGGGCGTACCCTGCACTGAGCTGGCAGGCTGGCCGGACGCCGGCCCTGAAGAAGGGGGCGGCGCGGGCCACGAAGCGCTGCCCGGCGTCGTGCCGTCGCCCTGCAACGGCGGCGCGACGGATGACGAGTCGGGCAGTGCCGGCAAGGCCGGGATCTCCGGCATTTGCGGCAGCGGGACCTCGTCGCGCGGCGCCGCCGGCAGTGCGGGCGGAGTCGGCAGATTCTTCGGGACGTCCTGCAGGCTCACGTTGAAGATCGTCTGCCGTGCCGGCGACACGTTGACCTTCACCCACTGATTCGCCGCATGACGCGGGCCGATCGCGACGCGCGTCACATTTCCCACCAGCACGCCATCGTCCGCATGCAGCGGGCGGTCGATCAGGAAGCCGTTCGCAAGCGGCTCGCTGCTCGCGTGCATCACGAGAATCGGGCCGCGGAATGTCGCCGCCGCCTTCACCAGCGTTCGTTTCAGTTCACGGAAGCCGTCGCGCACGCGCGGCCGGTTGAAACGCAACCACGCAAAGCGTTCGGCGCGTTCATAGCGATCGAACTGCGGATCGCCTTCGAATATCACCACCATCGCGCGCGCTTCGCGCCGCTTCGCATACTCGGCCGCGTGGTCGATCCAGAAGCCGTTCGCGATGATGCGATCCTCGAATTCGCCGTTTCTGCCGCCGGCGGTCAGATAGTGATTGTTCGGTGCCGGTACGTTCAGCGCGACGTAGACGACGTCGTCATGCAGCCAGCGTGCGTTTTCGCGATAAGGGCGGAACCGGGCGACTTCGCTTTCTCGGGTGATCTGCAGCGCACCGGGGTCGGGCAGCGCCGCGTCGGCCAGCAGCGTCTGACGCAGGAAGTCCAGGCGTTCGACCGGATCGTAGTTGCCGCCGGCCGCCGTGTTGCACGTGATCCAATCGTCGTGGCCGGGAATGAACACGAGCGGCGCGCGCGATGCGCCCAGGATCGCGCCGCGCTGCGTATACAGCGAGTCGCGGCACGCTTCCTTCGCGCCCTTGATGTTGCCTGCATAGACGACGAAGGCCACATTGCGCTCGCGCGCGATCGATTCGAACAGCCGTTGCGCGGCCGGCTCGTCGGCGCTCGCGTCGATCACGCCCGACACGACCGCGAACGAGTAGGGGGCGGCGCCGCGTTTGGGCGGCGCGGCCAGCGCGCCGGCCTGCGCCAGCGCCAGCACCCCCGCGGCCAGTGAGGCCGCGGCGCGGGCCGGCCAGCCCGGCGGGCGGCGTTTATGCGTGCCCGTCGGCATCGTGCGAGCGGACGAGCGTGCGCAGTTCGTACAGCAAGTCGAGCGCCTCGCGCGGCTTGAGGTCGTCGGGATCGACGCTGCGCAGCTTTTCAAGTGCCGGATGCGGGACGTCAGACGTGGCCGGCGCATCCGCGCATTCGAATTCGTCCGCCGTGGCCGACGGCGCGCTGAACAGGTCGAGCTGCGGCGTATGCTGCGTGGCCGATTGCTGTTCGAGATACGCGAGATGCTTGCGCGCGGCGCGGATCACCGGTGCCGGCACGCCTGCGAGCTGTGCGACCTGCAGCCCGTAGCTCTGGTTCGCCGGGCCTTCGTTGACCGAATGCAGGAACACGATGCCGTGGCCATGCTCGACGGCAGACAGATGGACGTTGGCCGCTTGCGGGAATTCGGCGGGCAGTTGCGTCAGCTCGAAGTAGTGCGTCGCGAACAGCGTGTAGCAGCCGTTGTGCGCGAGCAGATGACGCGCGATGGCCCATGCGAGCGCGAGGCCGTCGAACGTCGACGTGCCGCGGCCGATTTCGTCCATCAGCACGAGGCTCTGCGGTGTCGCGTCGTTCAGGATCGCAGCCGCTTCGGTCATCTCGACCATGAAGGTCGAGCGGCCGCCGGCGAGATCGTCGGCCGCGCCGATTCGCGTGAAGATCCGGTCGATCGGGCCGAAGCAGGCCGACTTCGCCGGCACGTAGCTGCCGACGTACGCCATCAGCGCGATCAGCGCCGTCTGTCGCATGAAGGTCGACTTACCGCCCATGTTCGGGCCGGTGATCAGCAGCAGTTTGCGTTCGGTGCCGAACCGGCAGTCGTTCGCGATGAACTGCTCGACCTGCGCTTCGACGACGGGGTGGCGGCCCTGTTCGATTTCGATGCCGACTTCGTCGGTGAAGGTGGGCGCGACCCAGTCGAGCGTGCGGGCGCGCTCGGCGAATGCGGCGAGCACGTCGAGCTCCGCGAGCGCCGACGCGACACGCTGGCACTCCGGGATGAACGGCAGCAGTGCCTGCAGCACCCCGTCGTACAGCGCGCGTTCGCGCGCCAGCGCGCGCTCCTGCGCGGACAGCGCCTTGTCCTCGAAGGTCTTCAGTTCGGGCGTGATGTAGCGCTCGGCATTTTTCAGCGTCTGGCGACGGCGATAGTCGTCGGGCACCTTGTCGGTCTGGCCGCGCGTGACCTCGATGTAGAAGCCATGCACCTTGTTGTATTCGACGCGCAGGTTCGCGATGCCCGTGCGCGTACGCTCGCGTGCCTCGAGATCGATCAGGAACTGCCCGCAGTTCTCTGAGATGTCGCGCAGCTCGTCGAGCTCCGCATCGTAGCCGCGTGCGATCACGCCGCCGTCGCGCACCATCGCGGCAGGCTCGGGGGCGATCGCGCTCGTCAGCAGGTCCAGACATTCGGCGGGCGGCGCGAGCGCCGCGTCGACGCGCGCGAGCGCATCCGCGTTCGCGACGATCGCGCTGATGCGTTCGCGCAGCGCGGGAAGTGCGGCGAACGTGTCACGCAGGCTCGACAGGTCGCGCGGGCGCGCGGACAGCAGCGCGAGACGCCCGGTGATCCGCTCGACGTCGGCGATCTGGCGCAGCGCGCTGCGCAGTGCGTCGAGGCTCGCGCTCGCGGGCGCATCGAGCAGTGCGCCGATTGCCTGCTGGCGTGACTGCGCGGCGACGGACGCGCGCGGCGGGTGATGCAGCCAATGACGCAGCAGACGGCTGCCCATCGTCGTGCAGCAGGTATCGAGCAGCGAGTACAGCGTGGGCGATTCGGTGCCGCGCAGCGTTTCGGTCAGTTCGAGGTTGCGGCGCGTCGCCGGATCGAGGCCGATATATTCCGTTTCGTTCTCGACCTTCAGGCTGCGCACGTGACGCAGTTGCTGGCCCTGCGTCGCGGCCGCGTACAGCAGCAGCGCGCCGGCGGCCCCGCATGCGCTCGTCAGCGAATGCGCGCCGAAGCCGTCGAGGCCGGCGACGTCGAGCTGGTCGCACAGGCGCTGCGTGCCGGCCGCGATGTCGAAATGCCATGCGGGCACGCGCTTGATCGCACCGGCGCCTGCGGGCACGGCGTCGGTTGTGCCATCCGCCGTCAGGATCTCGGCCGGCCGGATGCGTTCGAGCGCGGCGCCGAGCTGGTCGGGTTCGATTTCGGCGAGCCGCAGCGCACCGCTCGCGAGATTCAGCCACGCGAGGCCGATATTGACCGCGACGCCGCGCTTGTTGTGGCCGGTGCACATCGCGAGCAGGTAGACGTCGTTCTTGTCGGACAGCAGTGCCGCGTCGGTCAGCGTGCCGGGCGTGACGACGCGCACGACCTTGCGCTCCACCGGACCTTTCGACGTGGCGGGGTCGCCGATCTGCTCGCAGATCGCGACCGATTCGCCCATCTTCACGAGCTTCGCCAGATACTGTTCGACCGCGTGATGCGGGACGCCGGCCATCTTGATCGGCGTGCCGGCCGATGCGCCGCGTTGCGTGAGGGTCAGGTCGAGCAGGCGCGCCGCTTTCTCCGCATCCTCGAAGAACAGCTCGTAGAAGTCGCCCATCCGGTAGAAGACGAGCGTGTCGGGGTGATCGGCCTTGATGCGCAGGTACTGCTGCATCATCGGAGTGTGGCCAGCAAAGGCCTCGGGCGACAGCGTGGTCATAGATCCGGCGAAAGTTGTTGCTTGAGTTGCCCGAGTTTACCAGTGGCTCCGACGATTCCGGTCGAAGTTGGCCGATGGGCCAGTAGATCGCGCACAACGACTGCGTGTCAGGCGATGAATCCGGCTCCCACTGCTGGCCGGTCGGATGGTTTCAAGCGAAGCGTCGATGGCACGCTCGCTCGGCCTGCGACAACTGGCGAAATCACTCGCCTGTACGCAACGTGGCCTGTACGCAACGTGGTGAGAATCATCGATTCCGCCACGCGACGCCCAAGGGAAATCCTGCCACGCGCAGCGATCGATCTGTACAGTGATGATCCATCGGATCGGCACAGGTCTGGGCGTGGCTTTCCTTGTGCGCCAAGACTATCGGATCCTGCGGGGCAACAGCGAGATGCCCGCTTGCGAAAGCGGGCCGTCGATCGCTCATGCGATCGTCGAGCGTTGCCCAATGTGCCGACGACACGGTGTAACGCCGGTGACGGGTGCCAACATTCTCGTGAAGTCGCTCTGCGATCGCAGACGGTCGGCTCGATGCAGCGATTCGCGCCCGCCCCAGCGCAAGCATCGAAAGATGCCGGCTTCACCCGGCGCACGGACCTTCATGCGCCGGGCCCGCCCGTCAATATCAGGACGCGTGCCGCGACATCAGGTCGAGCGCCACCGCCTGCGCGACTTCGATGCCGTCGATCGCTGCCGAATAGATACCGCCCGCATACCCGGCGCCTTCGCCGGCCGGATACAGCCCTTCGACATTCACGCTCTGGTAATCGTCCTTGCGCCGGATCCGGATCGGCGACGACGTGCGCGTCTCCACGCCGGTGAGCACCGCATCGTGCATCGCGAAGCCGGCGATCTTCTTGTCGATTTGCGGCAGCGCTTCACGAATGGCCTCGATCACGTAGTCGGGCAGCGCGGTGCTGAGATCGGTCGGGCGCACGCCCGGCTTGTACGACGGCACCACGGAGCCGAGCGACGTCGACGGCCGGCCCGCGATGAAATCGCCGACCAGCTGGCCAGGCGCGCTGTAATCGCCGCCGCCCAGTTCGAACGCGCGTTCCTCCCATTTGCGCTGGAACGCGATGCCCGCGAGCGGACCGCCGGGATAGTCTTCCGGCGTGATGCCGACGACGATGCCCGCATTCGCGTTGCGCTCGGCGCGGGAATACTGGCTCATCCCGTTGGTGACCACGCGGCCCGGCTCCGAGGTCGCCGCGACCACCGTGCCGCCGGGGCACATGCAGAAGCTGTAGACTGCGCGTCCGTTGCTGCAGTGGTGAACCACCTTGTAGTCGGCCGCGCCAAGCTGCTTGTGGCCCGCGAACTTGCCGAAGCGGCTGCGATCGATCACCCCCTGCGGATGTTCGATCCGGAAACCGAGCGAGAACGGCTTCGCTTCGACGTACACGCCCCGGTCGTGCAGCATCTGGAACGTGTCGCGCGCGCTGTGGCCCACGGCCAGCACGACATGATCGCAGCGCAGCGTTTCGCCGTTCGACAGCTTCAGCGAGCGCACCTTGCCCTGGTCGATTTCGATGTCCTCGACCCGCGTTTCGAAGCGCACTTCACCGCCCAGTTCATGGATGGTCGCGCGCATCTTCTCCACCATGCTGACGAGGCGGAACGTGCCGATGTGCGGCCGGCTCAGGTACAGGATGTCTTCCGGCGCGCCGGCCTTGACGAATTCGTCGAGCACCTTGCGGCCGTAGTGGTGTGGGTCCTTGATCTGGCTGTAAAGCTTGCCGTCGGAAAACGTCCCGGCGCCGCCCTCGCCGAACTGCACGTTCGACTCGGGGTTGAGGATGCTCTTGCGCCACAGGCCGAAGGTGTCCTTGGTGCGCTCGCGCACGGCCTTGCCGCGCTCGAGGATGATGGGGCGAAATCCCATCTGCGCGAGGATCAGGCCGGCGAACAGCCCGCACGGGCCCATGCCGATGACGACCGGGCGCAGGAAGTTCGCGTGCTCGGGTGCCTTCGTGACGAAGTGATACGTCATGTCGGGCGTCACGCCGCAATGAGGGGTGCCGGCGAGTCGCGGAAGCACGGCCGCTTCGTCCTTGACCTCGACGTCGACGATATACGTGAGCTTGATGTCGGCACGCTTGCGCGCATCGTGCGCACGGCGGAACACCGTGTAACGGAGAAGCCCGTCTGCGGGCACGCCGAGCTCCGCGAGGCGCGCGCGGATCGCGGCTTCGAGAGCGCTCTCGGGGTGATCGAGCGGGAGTTTGAGTTCGCTGAGCCGTAACATGAGTATTCGGATACGGTCGCCACGAAGTCGCGGCGGTGTTGAAACAGGTGAGGGCGGCGCGCTGGCGGCAAGGATGCCGCGCCAGCCGCGCCGCGCGGGCGCGGCCCGGGCTTACTCCGCTGCCGGATGCACGCGGCTGTAGCGGTTCAGGATCGGGATCATCTGCGCGTAGATCTTCGGGTTCGCCGCGACGATCTCGTGACGATGCAGGAAGTCGGCGTCGCCCGTGTAGTTGCCGACGAGGCCGCCGGCTTCGGTGATCAGCAGGCTGCCCGCCGCCATGTCCCACACGTTGATGCCCTGCTCGAAGAACGCATCGAGACGACCGGCCGCGACGTTCGCGAGATCGAGCGCGGCCGCGCCCGGACGGCGCAGCCCCGTGCAGGCCTGCGTCATTTCGGTGAACAGGCGTGCATATGCGTCGAGGCCGTCCTTCTCGCGGAACGGGAAGCCGGTGCCGACCAGCGCGTCCGCCAGGCGGTCGCGGCGGCCGACGCGGATGCGACGATCGTTCAGGTACGCGCCGCGGCCGCGGGTGGCCGTAAACAGGTCGTTCTTGTTCGGATCGTAGACGACGGCCTGCGTGACGACGCCCTTGTGCTCGAGCGCGATCGACACGCAGTAGTACGGGAAGCCGTGGATGAAGTTGGTCGTGCCGTCGAGCGGATCGATGATCCACTTGAATTCGGATTCGTTCTCGGACTCGCCCGATTCCTCCGCGAGGATCGCGTGATCGGGGTAGGCGGTCTTCAGCGTCTCGATGATCGCCTCTTCGGCGGCCTTGTCCACTTCGGTGACGAAGTCGTTCTGCTGCTTCTTGCGGATCTCGATCAGGTCGAGGTCGAGGGACGCACGGTTGATGATCTGTCCGGCGCGGCGCGCAGCCTTGACAGCGATGTTGAGCATGGGATGCATGAGCCTGGATCCTGTAGCCGGCGGCACGGGCCGCCACGAAGTGGAACACACCGCCCGGAACGGTGCAAAGGTGCCGGGCGAGATGAGACGCGAATTGACAAAGAGCAGGGTACGACCCGCGCCGCACGGAATGCGACACGTAAGCGCATGATTTTACCCGATTTTCGAGCGTTTCAGGTGATCGGAATACGGGGAAACCCGCACTGGCCGTCCGGACGAGTGGGTTTGCCGGGGCGATGGCGATACCATACTGCCATTCTGATGAACCGAGTCGTATGTAGTGGAAACCCCGCAGAACCCCGCCGTGCCGTCCGAATCGGGCGCGGCCTCGTCCCTGCCGCCGTCCGGCGGCTTCACGTCTACCCGTTTCGTGCTCGTCGAGCCGAGCCATCCCGGCAATGTCGGGGCGGCTGCGCGCGCGCTGAAGACGATGGGTTTCTCGAGACTCGTGCTGGTCGCGCCGCGCGTGCCGCACGTGCAGAGCGACCCGGAGGCGATCGCGATGGCGAGCGGGGCGGATGACGTCCTTGCATCCGCGCATGTCGTGCCCACGCTCGGCGACGCGCTGTCCGGCGTTCACTGGTCGATCGCGCTGACCGCGCGCGTGCGCGAATACGGGCCGCCGCGCCTGGCGCCGCGCGCGGCCGCCGAACAGGCGCGCACGCAGGCCGGCGCCGGCGACATCGCGCTCGTGTTCGGCAACGAACGCACCGGCCTCGCGAACGAGCACGTCGAACAGTGCAGCGCGCTCGCGCACATCCCGGCGAATCCGGCCTACAGTTCGCTGAACCTTGCGCAGGCCGTGCAGGTGCTCGCTTATGAACTGCGTGTCGCGCTCCTCGAGCACGGCAATGAGCCGTCGCACCAGGCGCCGGCGGAGGCCGGCACGCTCGCGCAGAGCGACGAGATCGAGCGGATGTATGCGCACCTCGAAAACGCGCTGATCGCGCTCGATTTTCTCGATCCGCGCAACCCGAAGAAGCTGATGCCGCGGCTGCGGCGCCTGTTCGCACGCACCGGCCTCGAGCGCGAGGAAGTCAACATCCTGCGCGGCATCGCGAAGCACATTCTGCTGAAGTCCGGCACGCCGGAAGGCGACGCATAACCGGGCCGGCCCGCCGGCTGCTCGCACGCCGGGCGGCGGCTCTCCCGCGCGCGAACGCCGCATTGCATCGGCCGCTCGATGCCAGCGCCCCGGTTCGCGGCGATCTGGCGAATGGCGGCGTCGCCCCGTCGTGGCGGGCGTTCCCGACGAATACCCGCGCCGCCTGCGGGGGGAACGCGCGGCGCCGTGCGGCCGCGCGCGAGTGGCCCTACAATCGCCGAAACTCATAAGCAAATTACCCGGTGCGATAACGCGCGGCCCTTGCCGGCGGGGCGCGCCGGCCCTTTCTCAAGCCCAGACCAGATCATGTTCACTAGACTGCGCGAAGACGTTGCGACGATTCGCGAGCGGGATCCCGCCGCTCGCAGTGCCTGGGAAGTGCTGACCTGTTATCCGGGCTTGCACGCGCTCGTGCTGCATCGCTTCGCGCATGCATGCTGGCGCGCGAAACGCTACTGGCTCGCACGCTTCGCGTCGCAGGTCGGGCGTTTCCTGACGGGTATCGAAATTCACCCGGGCGCGACGATCGGCCGGCGCGTGTTCATCGATCACGGGATGGGCGTCGTGATCGGCGAAACCGCGATCGTCGGCGACGACTGCACGATCTATCAGGGCGTGACGCTCGGCGGCACGTCGCTCACGCGCGGCGCGAAGCGCCATCCGACGCTCGAGGCCGGCGTGATCGTCGGCGCGGGTGCGAAGGTGCTCGGCGGTTTTACCGTCGGCGCCGGCGCGAAGATCGGCTCGAACGCGGTCGTCGTGAAGCCGGTGCCGGCAGGTGGCACCGCGGTCGGCAACCCGGCGCGCATCGTGATGCCGGCGCAATCGAAGCCGCAGCCCGAGCGCGCCGCGTTCTGCGCGTACGGGATCACGCCGAACGCGGACGACCCGATGTCGCTCGCGATTCATGGCCTGATCGACCACGCGGCGAAGGAAAGCCGACGCGTGGACGAAATCGTTGCGGCGCTCGAGCAACTCGGCACGCACCTGGAAACGCTGCAGGGCGCGGACGCGGCGCGTCTGGACCTGCGTCGGTTGTCGGCGGTGCTGGAAGGCAAGGCGCTCGAGCGCCAGTCGTAACGCCGCGCATGCCGGCGGCTGCCGGCAGCGCCGATCGTGTCAGTCGAGCGGCATCGCGTGGATGCCTTCGGCGTCGACGCGCAGATAGCCGCCGCGCGGCGTGCCATGGTCGAGATCCCAGTCGGGCAGTACCCAGCGAATCCCGCCCGGTTCGACGTGGCGCGCGGGGCGATGCGTATGGCCGTGAATGATCACGCTCGCGCGGCTCTTGCGGAACAGCGCGGCGATGCCTTCACGCGTGACATCGTAGATCGCCGTGGCGGGGCGCATGCGGCCCGCTTCGCTGTTCGAGCGCATCCGTTGCGCGAGCGTGCGGCGCCAGCGGAACGGCCACGCGAGAAACAACGCCTGCGCGATGCCGTTGCGGGCGAACCGACGAAACATCTGGTAGCCGCGATCGGCGGTGCATTGCGCGTCGCCGTGCGCGAGCACGATGCGCTGGCCGAACGACGTGATCAACGCCGGGTCGGGCAGCAGCATTGCACCGGCCGCCTTCATGAAGCGCCGGCCGAGCAGGAAATCGCGATTGCCGTGCATCACGTAGAGTGCGATCCCGCGTTCCGAGAACGTATGCATCAGCGCGGCCATGCGCGCCGCGAACGGATCGTGGTCGAGCACGTCGTCGCCGATCCAGTATTCGAACAGGTCGCCGAGGATGAACACGGAATCGGCGCTGTCGGCCGTGTATTTCACGAAATGTTCGAACGCGGCGACCGTCTTCGGAATCGCCTCGCTCAAGTGCAGATCGGAGAGAAACAGGAACGGGCGTGCGGCTTGCGCGTATTCGCGCTCGCCCGGCACGCCCGCGGAGACGCTTCGCGGCGGACTCTCCTGCAACATCGAAGTGCCTCCGTAACGGACTATGCGTCAGACCACCACGGCCTTTTCGATCACGACGTCGTCGGTCGGGACGTCCTGGTGGAAGCCCGCGTTGCCCGTCTTGACGCCCTTGATCTTGTCGACCACGTCCTGGCCTTCGACGACCTTGCCGAACACGGCGTAGCCCCAGCCCTGCGGCGTCGGCGACGAGTGGTTCAGGAAGTCGTTGTCGTTCACGTTGATGAAGAACTGGGCGGTCGCCGAGTGCGGATCGTTCGTGCGCGCCATCGCGATCGTGTACGTGTCGTTCTTCAGGCCGTTGTTCGCTTCGTTGTCGATCGGCGCGTCGGTCGGCTTCTGCTTCAGGCCCGGCTCGAAGCCGCCGCCTTGAATCATGAAGCCGTTGATCACGCGGTGGAACACCGTGCCGTCATAGTGGCCCTTCTTCACGTAGTTGAGGAAGTTCTCGACCGTCTTCGGTGCCTTGGCGGCGTCCAGCTCGAGCTTGATGACGCCGTGGTTCGTGTGCAGTTCAACCATGATGAATTCCTTCGGTAAGGCGGTTTAAATGGCACGCGGCCGGTCGTGCGACGCGGCCGCGTGTGGCGCCGGACGTGCCGGCAGGTGCTTATTTCGAGACGATGCTGGCCGATTCGATCACGACCGGCTGGGCCGGCACGTCCTGCATCGGGCCGCGCGAGGTCGTCGCCACGCCTTCGATCTTCTTCACGACGTCGAGGCCCGACACGACCTTGCCGAACACCGCATAGCCGTTGCCGTCCGGGTTCGGGTAGTCGAGGCCGCTGTTGTCGACCGTGTTGATGAAGAACTGCGCGGTGGCCGAGTTCGGATCGCTGGTGCGTGCCATCGCGATCGTGCCGGTCAGGTTCTTCAGACCATTGCGGCTTTCGAGCGGAATCGGCACGCGCGTCGGCTTCTCCTCGAAGTTGGTCTTGTAGCCGCCGCCCTGGATCATGAAGCCCTTGATCACGCGATGGAAGATCGTGCCGTTGTACTGGCCGGCCTTCACGTAATCGAGGAAGTTGGCGACCGTCTTCGGCGCCTTTTCCGGATAGAGCTCGACGCGGATGTCGCCTTGCGAGGTCTTCAGCTGCACGACGGGGTGCGCGGTGGCCGATTGCGCGAACGCGGGCGCGGTCGCGAGAAGGGCGGCGCCGCCAAGCGCCAGCAACAGACGTTTCATTGCGATCCTCAGATTGGGAGGGAAGGAAGGTTGCGCCGCCTTACTGCGACGGCGCGACGTACGGCGCTGTCAGCGCACCGGACGGACCGTTGAACTGGAACGTCGGCGACATCGGCAGCGTGGTGGTGCTCACGTTCGCGGCGGCGCGATCGGTATACGCGCGCGTGGCCGGCGTGACGGCGCGTGCGTTCGCGGCCGCCTTCGGCGGCGACACGATCTTCTGCAGGTCGGCGAGACGCTGCGCGGTCGCGCCGCTCGTGCGGCCGAGCGATTGCGCGCGCTTGTACGATTCGGCCGCGAGACGCAGGTAAAGGTCGCCGAGGTTCTCGTACGCGAGCGAGTAGCTCGGGTTCGATTGCGTCGCGGTGACGAGCGCGCTGCGCGCTTCGTCGTAGCGGCCGTGCTTCGCGTAGAGCGCCGCGAGGTTGTTGTACGGTTCGGGCAGTTCGGGGTAGGCCTGCGTGATCGCGACGAACTGCTGGATCGCGTCGTCGTCGCGGTTCAGGCGGGCGAGCACGGTGCCGCGCTTGAACTGCGCTTGCAAGTCGTGCGGATTCGCCGCGATGCGCGCGTCGAGTTGCGCGAGCGCCTGTTTCCACTGCTTGCCGGCGATCGACGCATCGATTTCGGGCGTGCCGTCGGCGGTGGCCGGGGCCTTTTGCGCGTATGCCGCGGGAGCCGCGAAAAGCGTCAGTGCGACGCCCATGACGGCGGTCGCAACGAGGGTCGCAGCGCTCGGCGCGCGGCCGCGATGAGGTTTCATAGGCGTAAATCGGAATGTTATACTCCGAGCCATTCTAACAAAACGTCTGCGCGTTCCGGCGAGCCGCAGACAGTCTTTCTTTGCCTCTCGTGGCCGTCACCGCTGTGCTTGCAGCCTGACCGCCCCATGTGATACCGAGGACGCGCGGCGTCGTGCCGCGGCAGGTGGTCCGTCCGTTTCGCATGCTGGGCGAGCTTCGCCAGGGCGGTTTCCTTCGGCTCACGGTTCATCTCTATGGAATCACTGCGCATCTACAACACGCTCGCGCGTGACAAGCAAGTTTTCGTGCCGCGCCAGTCAGGCGAAGTGCGGATGTACGTATGCGGGATCACCGTCTACGACTATTGTCACGTGGGCCACGCGCGCATGCTGGTCGTGTTCGACCTCGTCCAGCGCTGGCTGCGTGCGATCGGCTATCGGGTCACGTACGTGCGCAACATCACCGACATCGACGACAAGATCATCCGCCGTGCGGTCGAGAACGGCGAAACGATCAAGTCGCTGACCGACCGGTTCATCGGCGCGATGCACGAGGATGAAGCGGCGCTCGGCATCCAGCGGCCGGACATCGAGCCGCGCGCGACGCAGTTCATTCCGCAGATGCTCGGGATGATCGAGCGACTGGAGGCGAACGGTTACGCGTACCAGGCGACCGACGGCGACGTCAATTATTCGGTGCGCAAGTTCGCGAACTACGGGAAGCTGTCGGGCAAGTCGCTCGACGATCTTCGCGCGGGCGAGCGCGTCGCCGCGAACGACGCGAAGGAAGACCCGCTCGATTTCGTGCTGTGGAAGCGTGCGAAGGCGGACGATCCGGAAGGCGCGTCGTGGGCATCGAAATACGGGATGGGCCGGCCGGGCTGGCACATCGAGTGCTCCGCGATGGGCTGCACGCTGCTGGGCGAGCATTTCGACATCCACGGCGGCGGCCAGGATCTGCAATTCCCGCACCACGAGAACGAGATCGCACAGAGCGAGGGCGCAACCGGCCAGACGTTCGTCAATTACTGGATGCACAACGGCTTCGTGCAGGTCGACAACGAGAAGATGTCGAAATCGCTCGGCAACTTCTTCACGATCCGCGAAGTGCTCGAGCGCTACGACGCCGAGGTCATGCGCTTCTTCATCGTGCGCACGCACTACCGGTCGCCGCTCAACTACAGCGACGTGCATCTCGACGATGCGCGCGCGTCGCTCACGCGTCTGTATACGGCGCTGAAGGATGTCGAACCCGACGCGCTCGCGCTCGACTGGAACGAACCGCATGCGCGGCGTTTCGCGGCCGCGATGAACGACGACATCAACACGCCGGTCGCGGTGGCGACGCTGTTCGAGCTGGCGGGTGAAGTCAACCGCACGCGCGATGCGGCGCTCGCGCGGCAACTGAAACAGCTGGCGGGCCTGCTGGGCCTGCTTGGCCGCGAACCGCGCGCGTTCCTGCAGCAGGGCACCGGTGCCGCGCAGGCGGGCGGGCTCGCAGCCGAAGAGATCGAAGCGAAGATCGCCGCGCGTGTCGCGGCGAAGCAAGCGAAGGACTATGCCGAAGCGGACCGGATTCGGGCGGAGCTGCTCGACGCCGGTATCGCACTTGAAGACAAACCGGGCGGATCGACCGAATGGCGTCGCGTATGAGCGCGGTGCGTTCCACTGACCGATCCGTCGGGTAGGAGGCAAGATGGCAACGGCCAGAAAAGCGCCGGTCAGGCGCGCGACTCCGCTCGCCGCGCGTCCGGCAGGCAAGCGCGCGCCGGCGGCGAAGGCGGATGCGACGCGCGCCGTGCCGAACGGCGCGCTCAACGGTCATGCGAAGCCCGCGCGCGGCAAGGGCGCGGACGCGACGCAACCGGAGGTCTCGATGGCGGCCGCCGACGCGGCACGCAAGGTGCGCGCCGCCGATCCGGCAGACGACGTCACCGAAGGCGCCGTGCGTCCCGCATACTGGGACAAGGCGTGCGCCGATCTCGTCAAGCGCGACCGCATCCTGAAAAAGCTGATCCCGAAGTTCGGCCCCGCACATCTCGTGAAGCGCGGCGACCCATTCGTCACGCTCGCGCGTTCGGTCGTCGGCCAGCAGATCTCGGTGCCGTCCGCGCAGGCGCTGTGGGCGCGCATCGAGGATGCGTGTCCGAAACTCGCGCCGCAGCCGGTGATCCGGCTCGGGGCGGACAAGCTGATCGCGTGCGGGCTGTCGAAGCGCAAGACCGAATACATTCTCGATCTCGCGCAACACTTCGTGTCCGGCGCGCTGCACGTCGACAAATGGATGTCGATGGACGACGAGGACGTGATCGCCGAACTCACGCAGATCCGCGGCATCAGCCGCTGGACGGCCGAGATGTTCCTGATCTTCAACCTGTCGCGGCCGGACGTGCTGCCGCTGGACGATCCGGGCCTGATCCGCGCGATCAGCGTCAATTACTTCAGCGGGGAGCCCGTCACGCGCAGCGAGGCGCGCGAGGTGGCCGCCAACTGGGAGCCGTGGCGTACCGTCGCGACCTGGTACATGTGGCGCAGCCTCGACACGCCGGACGCCGACGCCGATTGATGGCTATCGGGTTTTAAACATCAATAGTTGAGAGCCGGTTTTGCACGTCGCCCGCGCGGGTAGAATACGCGCTGCCGCAAGACCCAAGGATTCGAACACATGAAGACCACGTTTCTGGATTTCGAACAGCCGATCGCCGAACTCGAGGCCAAGATCGAAGAGCTGCGATTCGTGCAGGACGACTCGGCTGTCGATATTTCGGAAGAAATCGAGCGGCTGTCGAAGAAAAGCCAGCAACTGACGAAGGACCTGTACGCGAACCTGTCGCCGTGGCAGGTCTCGCAGATCGCGCGGCATCCGCAGCGTCCGTACACGCTCGATTACGTCGCGGAACTGTTTACCGATTTTCACGAGCTGCATGGCGACCGCGCATTCGCGGACGATCTTTCGATCGTCGGTGGTCTCGCGCGCTTCGGCGGCCATCCGTGCATGGTGATCGGCCATCAGAAGGGGCGCGACACGAAGGAACGCGCGGCGCGCAACTTCGGGATGCCGCGACCGGAAGGCTATCGCAAGGCCGAACGCCTGATGCGTCTCGCCGAGAAGTTCGGGCTGCCGATCTTCACGTTCGTCGACACGCCGGGCGCGTACCCGGGCATCGGCGCGGAAGAGCGCGGCCAATCGGAGGCGATCGGCCGCAACCTGTACGTGATGGCCGAGCTGAAGACGCCGATCATCACGACCGTGATCGGCGAGGGCGGTTCGGGCGGCGCGCTCGCGATCGCCGTGGCCGACACCGTGATGATGCTGCAGTTCTCGACCTATTCGGTGATCTCGCCGGAAGGCTGTGCGTCGATTCTGTGGAAGAGCGCCGCGAAGGCGCCCGAGGCAGCCGAAGCGCTGGGCCTCACCGCGCATCGCCTGAAGGCGCTCGGCCTGATCGACAAGATCATCAACGAGCCGCTCGGCGGCGCGCACCGCGATCCGAAGGGCATGGCAGCACTGCTGCGCCGTGCGCTCGCCGATTCGCTGCGCCAGTTCCAGGGCATGAGCATCGACGCGCTGCGCGAGCGCCGCTTCGAGCGCCTGATGGCCTACGGCAAGTTCAAGGAAACCACGCCCGGCGCATGACCGGCGTGTTCACATCGCGCGCCGTCCGGCGCGCGTCTGACTCGTGATCCCCTCGACCGAATTCTCCGCCGACCGCGCCGTTCTCGACGCGGTCGGCGTTGCGCTTGCCGATCTGCCGGCCGATGCGCGCATTGCGATCGCGTACAGCGGCGGCCTCGACTCGACCGTGCTGCTCGACGCGGCCGTGCGCGTGGCGGGTGCCGCCCGCTGCGTCGCGCTGCACGTGCATCATGGCCTGAGCGCGAATGCCGACGCATGGGTCGCCCATGCGCAGGAAGCAGCCGGGCGACTCGGCGTCGCGTTCGAAGCGGAGCGTGTCGACGTGCCGCGCGACAGCGGCCTCGGCGTCGAGGCGACCGCGCGCGAGCGCCGCTATGCGGCACTCGACGCGATGTGCGAACGTCACGGCGTCGCCGCGCTCTGGGTCGCGCAGCATGCGGACGACCAGGCGGAGACCGTGCTGCTGCAGTTGCTGCGCGGCGCGGGGATCGCGGGCCTGGCCGCGATGGCACCGCGTTATCGCCCTGACGGCGCGAGTGTCGAACGCGTGCGCCCGTTGCTGCGATTGTTGCGCGCGCAACTTGAGCGTTACGCGGCGCAGCGCGAGCTGACGTGGATCGAAGACGAATCGAACGGCGACACGCGCTATGCGCGCAATGCGCTGCGTCTCGACGTGCTGCCGGCGCTCGCCGTGCATTTTCCCGGTTTTCGCGATGCGCTGGGCCGGGCGGCCCAGCACGCGGCCGCCGCGCAACGGCTGCTCGACGATCTGGCCGAACTGGATTTCGCCTGCGCCGCGCGCGACGACGGCCGTGCGCTGTCGCGCGATGCGCTGGTGGCGTTCGACGACACGCGCGGCGCGAACCTGCTGCGTTTCTGGATGCGTCGGCTCGGCTTGCCCGGCGCATCGGCAGGCCGTCTCGCGAACATGATGCGGCAACTGCGCGCCGCGCACGATGCACATGCGCTGCGGGTCGATCATGCGGGGCAGTGTCTGCGGCTCTATCGCGACACCGTTTACTGGGAGGTGGGCGACAGCGCCGAGCCGGCCGACGACGGCACCGGAACGCCGCATCCCGAGTCCTCGCTCGCATGGGACGGCCAGGAAGTCTGGCACGTGCCGGCATGGCGCGGCACGTTCGTGTTCGCGCCGGCCGAAGCCGGCAGCGACGGTGCGGTGCCGGAGGCCCTGTTGCGAAGCGCGGTGCTCGCCGCGCGCGCGCGCTCGGGCGGCGAGCGGCTGCGCACGTGGCCAGGCGGTCCCGGCCGCACGCTGAAAAATCTGTTCCAGGAGCGCGGCGTGCCGGCCTGGCAGCGCGACGTGCCGCTGCTGTTCGCGGGCGAGCGGCTCGTCTACGTGCCGCGGCTCGGTGTGAATCATGGCGACGGGCTCACCGGCGACGGCGGGTGGCGCCGGATCGAATGGCGTCCCGACCTGCTGATCGCGTAGCGGCGGCACACGGTGGCACGCTTCCGGCGGCACGATCGCGCGCCGGTTTTCACCATTTGGTAAACAGCGCCGGAACGCCTGCCGAACCGGCGAGCGGCTTGTCAAGCGGGCCTCTATCGGGTACGCTCGGTCGTTTGCTCGGCTCGATTTTTGAGCGATTTGTGCAGGTTTTCCGCGTGACGTACCCGGTTTGCGCGGCCTGATCGGCCTTCCGGGCAAAATCCGTCACGCTTGCGTGTTGCGTCCCAGCCGTTCCCCTCGTCGTCCGTCCACAGCCACAAGCCGCGTGACCGAACGGCAACGCGGCCTGCCCAGCGCGCCCGTGCGGCTTCTCCTTCAGTTCAGAACGACAATGGCACTCATCGTACACAAATACGGCGGCACTTCGATGGGCTCGGTCGAGCGCATCAAGAACGTCGCGAAACGCGTCGCAAAATGGCATCAGGCCGGGCACCAGATGGTGGTCGTGCCGTCGGCGATGTCCGGCGAAACCAACCGTCTGCTCGGTCTCGCGAAAGAGATTTCGAGCCAGCCGAGCCCGCGTGAGCTCGACATGATCGCGTCGACCGGCGAGCAGGTCAGCGTCGGCCTGCTGTCGATCGCGCTGCAGGAAATCGGCGTCGAGGCCGTGAGCTATGCCGGCTGGCAAGTGCCGATCAAGACCGACAGCGCGTTCACGAAGGCGCGTATCCATTCGATCGACGACGAGCGCGTGAAGGCCGATCTCAACGCCGGCAAGGTCGTGATCATCACGGGCTTCCAGGGCGTCGATCCGGACGGCCACATCACGACGCTGGGCCGCGGCGGCTCGGACACGTCGGCAGTGGCGGTCGCGGCCGCGCTGGGCGCGGAAGAGTGCCTGATCTATACGGACGTCGACGGCGTCTACACGACCGACCCGCGCGTGGTGGAAGAGGCGCGGCGCCTCGATCGCGTGACGTTCGAGGAAATGCTGGAAATGGCCAGCCTCGGCTCGAAGGTCCTGCAGATCCGCTCGGTCGAATTCGCCGGCAAATACCAGGTGAAGACGCGCGTGCTGTCGAGCCTGACCGATCCGCTGATTGCGCTCGACGAAGAAATGCGCTCGGGCACCCTGATTACTTTTGAAGAAGACGAGACCATGGAAAAGGCAGTCATTTCCGGCATCGCGTTCCAGCGCGACGAAGCACGCATTGCGGTGATGGGTGTGCCCGACAAGCCGGGCATCGCGTATCAGATCCTCGGCCCGGTCGCCGACGCGAACGTCGACGTCGACATGATCATCCAGAACCAGAGCGTCGAAGGGAAGACGGACTTCACGTTCACGGTCGGCCGCGGCGACTACCAGAAGGCAATGGACGTCCTCACCAACCAGGTGCAAGGCCATGTGAGCGCCGAGCGCGTACAGGGCGACCCGAAGGTGTCGAAGGTGTCGGTCGTCGGCGTCGGCATGCGTTCGCACGTGGGCGTCGCGAGCAAGATGTTCCGCACGCTGTCGGAAGAGGGCATCAACATCCAGATGATCTCGACGTCCGAAATCAAGATTTCGGTGCTGATCGACGAGAAATACATGGAGCTGGCTGTCCGCGCGCTGCACAAGGCATTCGAACTCGACCAGGCGGCGTGAATTTTTTGTGATGCATTGAAGAAAATGCATCACGGAAATTGACGTACGGTTCGAAACCCTATATTATCTCGTTCTCGTCGCACTGCCTCCCTGGTGCGAGCGAAAGTTTGGGAGACGTGGCCGAGAGGTCGAAGGCACTCCCCTGCTAAGGGAGCATCTGGGCCAAAACCTGGATCGAGGGTTCGAATCCCTCCGTCTCCGCCAAAAGCGGTGACAAAGCCCCGCAAGTTCTCGGACTTGCGGGGCTTTTTCTTTTCCGCACGCGCTTCCGTGCGCGCCGCGCGGCGTCGCGCTTCGTCCGGACAGCCAATCAATGCTCGACTTGTGCGCCGCTCATGCGCTAAATAGGCGTATCGCCTCGCGCGGCTCAATCCGGAGCTCCTGCACGCATGCATTCCGTACTGACCATCCTTTCGCATCGACCCGTCGACGGGCTCGTCGACAATCACGAACGTTACGCGCGCGGCCGCGACTACCGGCACGCGATCGTCGACGGCACGCACGTGTACGGCGAGCGCCAGCAGGTGCTGCACAAGTATCACGCGATCATCGCGCAGCTCGTCGCGATGGAGCAGGGCGCGTTGCTGCTCGTGCTCGATCCGTTCTCGGTGGTGTTCGGCCAGCATGCGTTGCCGGATGTCGCGGGCGCTTATGACGCGATCGTCACGACGCAGACGCCCAAGTCGCCGTTGCCCGCCGCGAGCGGCATGATCTTTCGCAACGTGCCCGACGTGCGCGAATGCCTGCGCAAGCTGGTGGTCGAGCTCGGCAAGTGGGCGATGCGCCTGCCCGAGCGGCAGCACGCGTGCGAGGCGACGCTGCTGGCCGAGCACTTCCCGCCGCTGCCGTTCGACCAGCCGCTCGCGACTGGCTACTTTGCATCGGCCCAGACGGTGTGGGGCGACGGGCTCGCGATCGACGAGGTCGTCGGTGCGCATCCGCTCGTGGCGCACCACGCGCCCGAATGGCAACAGATCGACGGCGTATGGGCGCCGACGCCCGACTACGACTTTCGCTACGTGCTCGCACTCGTCGACGATGCGGCGCGCGTTCAACGGGGCGAGCACCCGCGCGCGATGGATGACTGGCGCGCCGCGCAGCAACGCACGCGCGAGCCGGCGCGCCACCTGAACCCGCATGCGGACATCGCGTTCGTGAGCCTGCACACGTCGCACATCGCCGGTTACGGCGATCTTCACGAAGAGAACTTCATCCGCTATTGCACGCGGCACGGTTATGCGTACCACGCGTATCGCGAACCGCCCGCGTTCCTGCCGGCCGGCGTCGATGCGAACTGGGCGAAGCTGCACCTGATTCGCGAACATCTGCCGGATCATGCGTTCGTGTTCTGGGTCGATGCGGACATCCTCGCGATCGATCAGCGGCAGACGGTCGACAGCGTGATCGACGGCCGCGATTTCGTGATCGGCACCGACCACACGGCCTGGGCGATCAACTCGTGCATGATCGGTGTGCGCAACGTCGCGCCGATGCGCGAACTGGTCGGGCGCATATGTGCGCGCATCGAGAGCTTCGACGATCGGTCGTCGGTTTACGCGAGCGGCGGCGACCAGCAGGCGATCTATGTCGAACTGCTGGAGGCGGGCATGATCGACGCGCGCTACATCGTCGATGCGATGTCGCTCGCGTCATCGCCGGTCTATGCGACACGCGACAGCCGCTTCGTCCATTTCCCCGCGCAACACAACCACTATCGAGCGGTGACGATGCGCGTATGGGACAAGCTGAGCCATCACCGCTGATGGAATGCGCCGCGAATTTCGACGTTCGCGAGCGCGGCGATCGTGGCTCGCGCGAATGAAAATGAAAGAATCGATGTAAGGATAGCGCCCATCTCATCCATCGTTCCCCGCATCCAGCGCTTGCACGCCAAAGAACCGGCCTTTGGAAAAAAATGCGGCGATGCACCGACTCACGCGATCGACATTGCGTCGTAATACAAAAAATTACTCATAAAAATCAGCGGACTATCGGCGCATCGCAAACCGCCGCTTTGCTGCGATGCAAAAAATAATCAACAGCCTTATGCTGGTTAACCCGATTGCGCTTGAGCGGCATCAACCTTCGCGCTGATTCCGCTTTACATTTTGCCAACATTGGCGATCCACGAAATCTATCTGTCGATTTGATTTCGTTCCTTTCGTCACGCCTGTTCCAAATGCAGCGCGCGACCTTCTCAAGGCCTGTTGACATGCATGATTTCCCCTTCCTGAGCCTGGCGATCTGGCTTCCGATCCTGTTCGGCGCGTGCCTGCTGCGCGCTGGTTCCGACCGTCATCCGCATCGCACGAGATTGATTGCGCTCGTCGGCGCACTCGCCGGGCTGGCCGCCGTCGTGCCGCTCGTCACCGGTTTCGATTCCCACTCCGCCGCGATGCAGTTTTCCGAGACGCGCAACTGGCTGGCGGCGTTCAACGCCGGCTGGCGCGTCGGGATCGACGGCGCGTCGCTGTGGCTCGTCGTGTTGACCGCCTTCACGACGCTCGTCGTCGTGATCGCGTCGTGGGAGTCGGTGACCGTGCGCGTCGCGCAGTACTACGCGTCGTTCCTGATCCTGTCGGGGCTGATGGTCGGCGTGTTCGTCGCGCAGGACGGGCTGCTGTTCTTCATCTTCTTCGAGGCGACGCTGATTCCGCTGTACCTGCTGATCGGCACGTGGGGCAGGGAGCAGCGCGTGTACGCGGCGGTGAAATTCTTCTTCATCTCGTTCGCCGGGTCGCTGCTGCTCTTGATGGCGATGCTGTACCTGTACGCGAAGTCTCATACGTTCGACATGAACGCATGGCGCACGCTGCAGCTCGGCTTCGCGCCGCAGTTGCTGGTGTTCCTCGGCTTCTTCGCCGCGTTCGCGGTCAAGGTGCCGATGTGGCCGGTGCATACGTGGCTGCGCGACGTCTACACGGACGGCCCGACCGGCGCGGCGCTGATGCTCGCGATGCTCAAGCTGGGCGGCTACGGCTTCCTGCGCTTCGCGCTGCCGATCACGCCGGACGCGAGCCACTTCTTCGCGCCGGCCGTGATCGCGCTGTCGCTGTTCACGATCGTCTATGCGAGCCTGATCGCGCTCGCGCAGACCGATCTCGGCAAGCTGCTCGCCTATTCGACGGTCGCACACATGGGGATCGTCACGCTCGGGCTGTTCCTGTTCAACCGGATCGGCGTCGAGGGCGCGATCGTGCAGCTCGTGTCGTACGGCTTCGTTGCGGGCGCGATGCTGCTTTGCGTGAGCGTGCTGGTCGATCGCACGAAACAGCGCGAGATTGCCGCGTACGGCGGCGTGGCGGGCGTGATGCCGCGCTTCGCGACGTTCGCGCTGCTGTTCGCGATGGCCAACGTCGGCCTGCCGGGCACGTCGGGATTCGTCGGCGAGTTCATGGTCATCATGGGCGCGATCCGCGTCAACTTCTGGATCGGTGCGATCGCGGCACTCACGCTGATTCTGAGCGCGTCGTACACGCTGTGGATGGTCAAGCGCGTCGTGTTCGGCAAGATCGCGAACGCGCGCATCGCGAAACTCGCCGATCTCAGCCGTCGCGAGATCGTGATGTTCGCGTCGCTCGCGCTGATCGTTCTGATGGTCGGCGTCGATCCGAAGCCGTTCACCGACGCGATCGACCCGACCGTCGCGCGGCTGATCGACGACGCCAGCCATTCGAAGCTGCCGGCCGGAGACGGCGACGCACCCGCACAGGCGTACATGGCAGCGACGCACGGCTGATCGCGCGAGGTCGCGCACGACGACCGCGCCGCACGACGGCGAGGTCGTTGCGCACACATCCATTCGGAGGACGGGCGCGGGCGGCGTCCGGCCCGCTGGCGCTCGCCCTCCGGCTGCGTGAAATTGCCCCGCGACAATCTGTCTCACAGCAGATTTTGCAATGATGATTTGCCGCATCCACCGGTTTTTCGTCGCGCCCGCGCGACGTATGATTCGGCCACTTTCGTGGATCGAATGCGCATCGGGCATACGCAACGGATTCAATGACCCTCGGGCTGTGTGATGAAAAGAAAAGCTTCAAGAGGCTGGACGGCGCTGATATCGATCGGCGCGGCGCTGAGCCTGTCAGGCTGTAATTTAGATGTACTAAATCCGAAAGGAAGCGTCGGCGCCGCTGAAAAGGCGCTGATCGCAACGTCGACGTGGGCGATGCTGATCGTCGTCGTGCCGGTGATCCTGCTCACGCTCTGGTTCGCGTGGCGCTACCGCGCGTCGAACCGCAACGCCGCCTACGCGCCGAACTGGTCGCACTCGACCGCGATCGAGGTCGTGATCTGGACGGTGCCGACGCTGATCATCCTGTTTCTCGGCGTGCTCACGTGGAAAACCACGCACGAGCTCGATCCGTACAAGCCGCTCGAGTCGTCGGTGAAGCCGATCGACGTCGAGGTCGTCGCGCTCGACTGGAAGTGGCTGTTCATCTATCCGGAGCTCGGCATCGCATCGGTGAACCAGCTCGCGATTCCGGTCGGCACGCCGGTGAACTTCCGCATCACGTCGGATTCGGTGATGAACTCGTTCTTCATTCCGCAGCTCGGCGGCCAGGTGTACGCGATGGCCGGCATGCAGACGCGCCTGCACCTGATCGCCGACGAAGCCGGCGACTACGCGGGCACCTCCGCCAACTTCAGCGGTCGCGGCTTCTCCGACATGAAGTTCCGCACGCTCGCCGAGCCGCGCGAGCAGTTCGACGCGTGGGTGCAGAAGGTGAAGGCCTCGCCCGACCGGCTCGACGCGACCGTGTACGGCACCGTCGCGCAGCCGAGCGAGAAGGCGCCCGTGCGTTACTTCTCGTCGGTCGATCCGCGGCTCTTCCACAACATCATCGCGAAATACAACGATGGCCACGTCCTCGACCTGAAGGACGCCGCCTGCGGCACGAAGGGGTAACGCATGTTCGGCAAACTCACACTATCGGCGATCCCGTTCGATCAGCCCATCATCATGGGGGCCGGTGCCTTCATGGGACTGGTCGTGCTGGGCATCCTCGCCGCGCTGACGATCACCGGCCGCTGGAAGTGGCTGTGGACGGAATGGCTGACGACGGTCGACCACAAGAAACTCGGCGTGATGTACATCATCGTCGCGCTGATCATGCTGCTGCGCGGCTTCGCCGACGCGATCATGATGCGCATGCAGCTCGCGCTCGCGTACAACGCGCCCGGCTACCTGCCGCCTCACCACTATGACCAGATCTTCACCGCGCACGGCGTGATCATGATCTTCTTCATGGCGATGGTGTTCATGGTCGGCCTGATGAACCTCGTCGTGCCGCTGCAGATCGGCGCGCGCGACGTCGCGTTTCCGTTCATCAACTCGCTGTCGTTCTGGATGACGGCAGTCAGCGCGATCCTGATCAACGTGTCGCTCGTGATCGGCGAGTTCGCGCAGACGGGCTGGCTCGCGTATCCGCCGCTGTCGGAGCTGCAGTTCAGTCCGGGGGTGGGGGTCGACTACTACCTGTGGGCGCTGCAGATCTCGGGGGTCGGCACGCTGCTGACCGGCGTGAACTTCTTCGTGACGATCATCAAGATGCGCGCGCCCGGCATGACGCTGATGAAGATGCCGGTGTTCACGTGGACGGCGCTCTGCACGAACGTGCTGATCATGGCGTCGTTCCCGATCCTGACCGCGACGCTCGCGCTGCTCGGTCTCGACCGTTACCTCGGCATGCACTTCTTCACGAACGAGGCGGGCGGCAACGCGATGTTGTACCTGAACCTGATCTGGGCGTGGGGCCATCCCGAGGTGTACATCCTGATCCTGCCGGCGTTCGGCATCTTCTCGGAAGTCATCGCGACGTTCTCGAAGAAGCCGCTGTTCGGCTACAAGACGATGGTGTATGCAACCTGCGCGATCATGGTGCTGTCGTTCCTCGTGTGGCTGCATCACTTCTTCACGATGGGTTCCGGTGCGAACGTGAATGCGTTCTTCGGGATCATGACGATGATCATCGCGATTCCGACCGGCGTGAAGGTGTTCAACTGGCTGTTTACGATGTATCGCGGCCGGATCGAATTCACGACGCCCGTGCTCTGGACGATCGGCTTCATGGTCACGTTCACGCTCGGCGGCATGACCGGCGTGATGATGGCGATCCCGGGCGCGGACTTCGTGCTGCACAACAGCCTGTTCCTGATCGCGCACTTCCACAACGTGATCATCGGCGGCGTGCTGTTCGGCTATCTCGCGGGCTTCAACTACTGGTTCCCGAAGGCGTTCGGCTTCAAGCTGAACGAGAAACTCGGCAAGGCCGCGTTCTGGTTCTGGCAGGTCGGCTTCTACGTCGCGTTCGTGCCGCTCTACGTGCTCGGCTTCATGGGCATGACGCGGCGACTGAACCACTACGACAATCCGGCGTGGCATCCGTGGCTGCTCGTGGCCGCATTCGGCGCCGTGCTGATCGCGATCGGCATCGCGTGCCAGCTGCTGCAACTGGTCGTCAGCATCCGCAACCGCAACCTGCCGGCATATCGCGACACCACGGGCGATCCGTGGGGCGGCCGCACGCTGGAATGGGCGACCTCGTCGCCGCCCGCCGAGTACAACTTCGCGGTGATCCCGCAAGTGCGCACGCTCGACGCGTATGCCGACATGAAGGCACGCGGCGACGGCCGGCCGAACCCGGCGACGATCCGCGATATCCACATGCCGTCGAACACGTGCGCGGGCCTCGTGGTCGCGGTCTTCAGCCTGGTGCTGGGCTTCGCGCTCGTGTGGCACATCTGGTGGGTGGCGATCGGCGGGCTGCTCGGCATCATCGCGACGCTCGTGGTCTACAGCTCGCGTGACAACGACGGCTACTACATCCCGGCGTCGAAGGTGCGCAGGATCGAAGAGAAGCAACCGGCGGCGCGCGTGGCCACGCGTGTCGACGACGTGGAACTGGAGGCCAACTGATGTTGCAGAAAACCTTGAGCGCAACCTTGCTCGAGCACGACGACCATCCGCCGTCGCACTCGGTGTTCGGCTTCTGGCTGTACCTGATGACCGACTGCGTGATCTTCGCGGCGCTGTTCGCGACGTTCGCGGTGCTCGGCAACCAGTACGCGGGCGGTCCGACCGCGAAGGACCTGTTCGACATTCCGGGCGTCGCGGTGGAAACCGCCGCGCTGCTGCTGTCGAGCATCACCTACGGCTTCGCGATGCTGGCCGCGTACAAGCAACGGCGCGGCGCGCTGCTCGCGTGGCTCGCGGTGACGTTCGTGCTCGGCGCGGCGTTCCTCGCGATGGAACTGCGCGAGTTCTCGCACCTGATCGCGCAAGGCGCGGGCCCGCAACGCAGCGCGTTCCTGTCGGCGTTCTTCACGCTGGTCGGCACGCACGGGCTGCACGTGACGGCCGGCCTCGTGTGGATGATCGTGCTCGCCGGGCAGATCGTATTGCGCGGCGGCGACCTGACCGATCGCGACCTGCGACGTCTGACGTGCCTGAGCCTCTTCTGGCACTTCCTCGACATCGTGTGGATCTGCGTGTTTTCCTTTGTCTATCTCGCGAGCGTGATCTAAATGGCTCATTCGCATTCGTCTCAACTCGAAGAAGGGCACGGCAGCGTCGGCGGCTATGTTGCCGGCTTCATCCTGTCGGTGCTGCTCACGGCAGCGTCGTTCGGCCTCGTGATGGGCGGCGTGCTGTCGCCGCACGCATCGCTGATCGCGCTGGCCGTGCTCGCGTTCGTGCAGATCGTCGTGCACCTCGTGTACTTCCTGCACATGAACGGTTCGTCCGGCCAGCGCTGGAACGTGATGGCGTTCAGCTACACCGTGCTGACCGCAGCGATCCTGATCGTCGGCACGCTGTGGGTGATGCACAACGTCAGCATGAACATGATGTCGCGCTGACCGGCATCGCGGCGCAGCGGACGATCTCCATGCGCAGTCATGCAGCAAAGGCGGCACACCAGTGCCGCCTTTTTTGTTTCGGCCGCGCGGTGAGGGTGGTTCTTCAGTGCGTGCTCGCGCTCAGGCTTGCGTCGGTCTTCAGCGCATGCACGAACGTATAGGCGCGCCCGAGCGAGAGTCGGACGAGTTTCAGCATCGGCGAGGTCTCCGCCGGCGCGGGGCGCCGGCCTGTCAGCGAGGTCCCGAAGCGTGGCGCGATCCCGCATCGGCTCGCGCAGTGTGCGTGGCGCCGCTTAACGTCGGGCGCGGGCCAGGATAGAGGATGTTTCAGGAAGGGCGGAACGATCCCGCGACCGGCGCAGGAGCGCCGCCCGGGCGCCAATTGTTACAAGACGTTAGCGGGCGCGTCCCGTGGCGATGCCGCGCATCAGTTCTTACAAACTTGAAATATGCGGCGACGGCGCTTGTCGCTATAGTCGAATCACACATGAAACAACTCGAAGAGGAATCCATGAAGACTTTGCGTGTTGCCTCGCTCTTGACCGGTATGACGGCCTTGCTCGTGTCGGGCGCAGCAATGGCGGGAGTCAATGTCGGGATCAACGTCGGCGTGCCGGCTCCGGTCTACGTCGCGCCCGCGCCCGTGTATGCGCCGCCGCCGCCGCCGGTCGTCTACCAGCCGGCGCCCGTGTATGCACCGGCGCCCGTCTACGCGCCGGCCCCGGCGATCGTGATCGGCTGGCACGGCGATCGTTACTGGGACGGCCGCCGCTACTGGGGCCGCGACGAGTGGTATCGCCATCACGGTCGCGGCTGGGGCGACCGCGATCACGGTCACTGGGACAACGGCCGCCACAACGGCTGGCGTTGACCGACATGCGACGCACGCATGCCGCGTGCGCGCACGAGATGAAGACCGCCCGCCGGGCGGTTTTCTTTTGCCTGCGCGGGCCGTGCCCGGCGGTCGCGATGCGCCGGCGCCACGCACGACGCGCTGCGGGCTGGCTCGACGTCGAATTGAATGGGTAGAATCGACCCACGTTCCATCCCTCAATCGACCGACAGGGCCTCTATGACGAAGGGTTCGCCCCGGGCCGCCATCGCGCGTGCGGTACGGGCCGCCGGCCGCACGGCGGCAGCATGGGCAATACAGGCGGTCCTCGCCGCGACGGCCGCGCATGCGGCCCATGCGATCGCGCAGTACGGCGAGCCGAAATATCCGCCGGGCTTCAAGCATTTCGACTACGTGAACCCGGACGCGCCGAAGGGCGGCACGCTCGTGCTTGCGAACCCGAACCGGCTGACGTCATTTGACAAGTTCAATCCGTTCACCATGCGCGGCAATCCCGCGCCGGGCATCGACATGCTGTTCGAGAGCCTCGCGACCGGCAGCATGGACGAACCGGCTTCCGCGTACGGGCTGCTCGCCGACGACATCGCCGTCGCGCCGGACCGCCGCTCGGTCACGTTTCACCTGAATCCGCGCGCGCGCTTCTCGAACGGCGATCCGGTCACCGCAGAAGATGTCCGGTTCTCGTTCGACACGCTCAAGAGCAAGCTCGCCGCACCGCAGTTCGGCGCATATTTCGCCGAAATCGCGAAGGCCGTGGTGGTCGACTCCGCGACCGTGCGCTTCGAATTCCGCAGCGCGAACCGCGAGCTGCCGCTGATCGCCGGCGGCGTGCCGGTGTTTTCGCGCAAGTGGGGGCTGCGCGCGGACGGTTCGCGCATTCCCTTCGACCAGCTCGCGTTCGAGCAGCCGATCGGCAGCGGCCCGTACCTGATCGAGCACTACGACAACGGCCGCACCATCACGTATCGGCGCAATCCTGCGTACTGGGGCGCCGATCTGCCGGTGCGCATCGGCACCGACAACTTCGAGCGGATCGTCTACAAGCTGTACGGCGACGGCGTCGCGCGGCTCGAGGCGTTCAAGGCCGGCGAGTACGACGTGCTGGTTGAATACATCGCGCGCAACTGGACGCGGCGCGACGTCGGCAAGCGGTTCGACAGCGGCGAGCTCGTCAAGCGCGAATTCCGCCAACACAATGGCGCGGGCATGCAGGGTTTCTTCATGAACCTGCGCCGCCCGCAGTTTCGCGACGTGCGCGTGCGCCAGGCGCTCGATCTCGCGTTCGACTTCGAATGGCTGAACCGCCAGTTGTTCTATAGCGCGTACACGCGTCTCGACAGCTATTTCGCCGATACCGACCTGCAGGCAACCGGCACACCGGGCCCGGGCGAGCTGAAATTGCTGGAGCCGTTGCGCGCGCAGCTCGACCCGGCCGTGTTCGGGCCGATGGTCACGCAGCCGAACACGAACCCGCCGGGCTCGCTGCGCGCGAACCTGCTGAAGGCGCGCGCGCTGCTCGCGCAGGCCGGCTGGACCTATCGCGACGGCGCGTTGCGCAATGCACAGGGCGAGCCGTTCACGTTCGAGATTCTCGACGATTCGGGCGCGGCGATGGAAGGCGTCGTGACCGCCTACCTGCGCAATCTCGCGAAGCTCGGCATCGACGCGCGTTATCGCACGGCCGATTTCGCGCTGCTGCAGAAGCGGCTCGACGCGTTCGACTACGACATGACGACGGTACGCCTGCCGGGCGTGCAGGTGCCGGGCGCCGAGCAGTTCTCGCGCTACGCCAGCAAGTTCGCCGACGAGCCCGGTTCCGACAACATCATCGGCCTGAAGTCGCCGGCCGTCGACACGCTGCTGCATGCACTCGGCACCGCGCAGACGCGCGAGGACCTGCTCGACGCGACGCACGCGCTCGATCGCGTGCTGATGCACGGCTACTACGCGGTTCCGCAGTGGTACAGCACGACGCACCGGATCGCGTACAAGCGCACGCTCGGCTATCCGCAGACGCTGCCGCTGTACTATTCGGCCGAGGGCTGGGTCGTGTCGACCTGGTGGGCCAAGCCCGATCACTGAAGCCTGCCGGCCCTTCGTTCAATCCAGCCTATCGATCGCGAGTCTACGCCCTATGTGGAGCTACATCCTCAAACGCGTGCTGCTGATGATCCCGACGCTCGTCGGCGTGCTCACGCTCACGTTCGCGGTGATCCAGTTCGTGCCCGGCGGCCCGGTCGAGCAGGCCGTGCAGGAACTGCGCAAGGGCGCAACCGAGCAGGGCGCGACGCCGTTCGGGATGCGCGCGCATACGGGCGTCGACGCGCAGCAGCTCGCGCAGCTCAAGGCGCTGTACGGTTTCGACAAGCCGCCGCTCGAGCGTTACTGGCTGATGCTCAAGCGCTTCGCCCGCTTCGATCTCGGTGACAGCTACTTCCGCCATCAGAGCGTGTGGTCGCTGATCGTGCAGAAGTTGCCGGTATCGATCAGCATCGGGTTGTGGACGTTCTTCGTCACCTATCTGATCTCCGTGCCGCTCGGCATCGCGAAGGCCGTGCGCAACGGCTCGCCGTTCGATGTCGCGACGAGCCTCGTCGTGCTGGTCGGCTATGCGATTCCGGGCTTCGTGCTCGGCGTGCTGCTGCTCGTGCTGTTCGGCGGCGGCTCGTTCTGGCAATTGTTCCCGCTGCGCGGGCTCACGTCGGACAACTTCGCGCAGCTGTCGCTCGCCGGCAAGGTGCTCGACTATCTGTGGCACATCGCGCTGCCGATCACGGCGTCGGTCGTCGGCAGCTTCGCGGTCGTCACGATGCTCACGAAGAACGCGTTCCTCGACGAGATCCGCAAGCAGTACGTGCTGACCGCGCGCGCGAAAGGGCTCGCCGAGCGCACGGTGCTGTGGAAGCACGTGTTCCGCAACGCGATGCTGCCGCTGATCGTCGGGTTTCCGGCCGCGTTCATCGGCGCATTCTTCACGGGCAGCCTGCTGATCGAGACGCTGTTCTCGCTCGACGGCCTCGGGCTGCTGTCATACGAGTCGGTCGTGCGGCGCGACTATCCGGTCGTGCTCGGCACGCTGTACCTGTTCACGCTGATCGGGCTCGCGACCAAGCTGATCTCCGACCTCTGCTACGTGTGGGTCGACCCGCGCATTCAATTCGACAATCTGGAGCGCTGACATGAAACCGTCCGCCAGCACGCCGCTTGCCGGCGCGCCCGTCCGCCTGTCCGCGCTCGCCGGGCGAGGTGCGCGATGAACCGGGCCGTCGTGTCGTCCCGCATCGACGCGGCGCGCGCGCGCGTGTCGCCGTCGCCCGCGCGCCGCGTGTGGCAGCGCTTTCGCCAGCAGCGCCTCGGCTACTGGAGCTTCGTGATCTTCGTCGTCGCATTCGCCGCGAGCGTCGCGGCGCCGCTATGGTCGAACGACAAGCCGCTCGTCGTGCGCTACGACAGCCAGACCTATTTCCCGATGTTCCACGCGTATCCGGAGACCACCTTCGGCGGCGACTTCCCGACACCGGCCGACTATCTCGATCCGTACGTGCGCAAGCGGCTCGAGGCGCCGGGCAACTTCGTCGTCTATCCGCCGAACCGCTATTACTACGACACGCTGAACTACTTCTCGAACGTGCCGAACCCGGCGCCGCCGTCGCGTGCGAACTTGCTCGGCACCGACGCACAGGGGCGCGACCTGCTCGCGCGGCTCGTGTACGGGTTCCGCGTATCGGTCGAGTTCGGGCTGATCCTGACCGCGATCGGCACACTGCTCGGGATCGCCGCGGGCGCGGTGCAGGGCTTCTTCGGCGGGCGCATCGACATCGTCGGGCAGCGCCTGATCGAGATCTGGAGTTCGCTGCCGGAGCTGTACCTGCTGATCATCTTTGCGTCGATCTTCGAGCCGAGCTTCCTGCTGCTGATCGTGCTGCTGTCGCTGTTCGGCTGGATCGGCCTGGCCGACTACGTGCGCGCCGAATTCCTGCGCAACCGCACGCAGGACTACGTGCGCGCGGCGCGCGCGATGGGACTCACGAACTGGCAAATCATCTGGCGCCACGTGCTGCCGAACAGCATGACGCCCGTGATCACGTTCCTGCCGTTCCGGATGAGCGGTGCGATCCTCGCGCTCACGAGCCTCGACTTCCTCGGCCTCGGCGTGCCGCCGCCGACACCGAGCCTCGGCGAGCTGCTCGCGCAGGGCAAGGGCAATCTCGATGCGTGGTGGATCTCGCTGTCGACGTTCGGCGTGCTGGTCGCGACGCTGCTGCTGCTGACGTTCATGGGCGACGCGCTGCGCAACGCGCTCGACACGCGGATCGCCGATTCCGTGCGTGCGGCGGGAGGGCAGCGATGAGCACGACTTGCGCATCTCCGCCGCCGGGCGAACCGCTGCTGTCGCTCGAGCACCTGCACGTGCGCTTCGGCGACACGGTGGCCGTCGACGACGTGACGCTCGCGATCGGTCGCGGCGAGCGCGTCGCGCTCGTCGGCGAATCGGGTTCGGGCAAGAGCGTGACCGCGCTGTCGATCCTGCGGCTGCTGCGCGACGCCGACGTGAGCGGCACGATCCGCTTCGCCGGGCAGGACCTCGCCGGCAAGAGCGAGCGCGAGATGCGCGGGCTGCGCGGCTCGGACATCGCGATGATCTTCCAGGAGCCGATGACGGCGCTCAACCCGCTGTACACGATCGGCGCGCAGATCGGCGAGACGATCGTGCTGCACGACGGCGTGACGGCGGGCGAGGCGCGCAAGCGCGCAATCGCGCTGCTTGCGCGCACCGGCATCGCCGAGCCGGAGAGGCGCGTCGACAGCTACCCGCACCAGTTGTCGGGCGGCCAGCGGCAGCGCGCGATGATCGCGATGGCGCTTGCATGCCGGCCGCGTCTCCTGCTCGCCGACGAGCCGACCACCGCGCTCGACGTGACGATCCGCGCGCAGATCGTCGACCTGCTGCTCGAGCTGCAGCGCGAGGAGGCCCAAAAGCGCGGGATGGCGATCCTGCTGATCACGCATGACCTGAATCTCGTGCGGCACTTCGCCGAGCGGGTCGCGGTCATGGAGCGCGGCAAGCTGGTCGAAAGCGGGCCGGTCGAGCGGATCTTCGCGGAGCCGGAGCATCCGTATACGCGGCGGCTGCTGAACAGCCGGCCGCAGCGCACGGTTGCGCCGGTGCTGCCGATCGCGCCCGTCGTGCTCGATGCGCGGCACGTCAGCGTGCAGTTCGCGCGCAAGCGGCCGGGCTTCGCGGGCTGGTTCGGCACGACGCCCGTGACGGCGGTCGCGGACGTGTCCGTGTCGGTGCGGCAGGGCGAGACGCTCGGAATCGTCGGCGAATCCGGCTCGGGGAAGTCGACGCTCGCGATGGCGCTGCTCGGGCTGCAAAGGACGGCGCACGGCGAGATCGAATTCCAGGGGCGGCCGCTGTCGACCTACCGCGGCCGCGAACAGACAGCGCTGCGCTCGAACATGCAGGTCGTCTTTCAGGATCCATTCAGCTCGCTGTCGCCGCGTCACACGATCGAGCGGATCGTCGGCGAGGGGCTCGAGCTGCATCGCCCGGAGCTGACGCCGGACGCGCGCCGCGCGAAGTCGCTGGCCGTGCTGCGCGAAGTCGGCCTCGACCGCACTGTGCTGCATCGCTATCCGCACGAATTCTCGGGCGGACAGCGCCAGCGGATCGCGATTGCACGCGCGCTCGTGCTGGAGCCGCGCATCCTCATCCTCGACGAACCGACTTCCGCGCTCGACGTGTCGATCCAGCAGCAGGTGCTGAAGCTGCTCGCGAATTTGCAACAGAAATACAACCTCGGGTATGTATTCATCAGCCACGATCTGGAGGTGATCGGCGCGATGGCGCATCGGGTGGCGGTGATGCAGGGCGGGGCCATCGTCGAGTCCGGGGAAGTAGCCGATATCTTCACGAACCCGTCACATCCTTACACACAAAAGCTGTTGAAAGCGGTCTGGAAAGCGTGATAGGCGTCCAATGGTATGACTATCTCGATTGTATTTTTTAATTTGTTTTGACAAACGATTACGCGCTGGCTAGTATCGACCGAAATTTTCCGCCAATCAGCTGATTTTTAAGCACATTCCATCGACCAATGCAGCATCGATCCCTGACCCAGGCATGCGCGCGTACCCTCGCCGGGCTGTTCATCGGCGCCCTGTTCGCAGCAGCTCCCGGCGCGTTCGCCGACGAAGTCAGCAGTTTTAACCAGAATGTCACGAATTCGACTCAAATCGGGTCGACTTCTTCCGTCCAGCAGGCCAGCGCGCAGCCGTCGAGCGGCGGCGCGAAGTCGTTCCTCGCCGGCATGGCCGGCAAGGCAGGCGACGTGGTCGTCGGCGCGCTGAACATGATCGGCGTGCGTTATCGCTGGGGCGGCAACTCGCCGGATTCCGGCCTCGACTGCAGCGGCTTCGTGCGCTACGTGTTCCAGGACACGCTCGGCATGTCGCTGCCGCGTCGCGCGGAAGAGATGAGCCGCGTCGGCGAGAAGGTCAGCATGAGCAACCTGAAGCCGGGCGACCTCGTGTTCTTCAACACGATGCGCCGCACGTTCTCGCACGTCGGCATCTACATCGGCGACAACAAGTTCGTGCATTCGCCGTCGACGGGCAGCACGGTTCGCGTGGACGATCTCGACAGCGGCTACTGGGAAAAGCGTTTCACCGGTGCGCGCCGGATCGAATCGACGTTCCCGATGAAGGCGGACGATCTGCGCCAGCGCGTGCGCGCGACGATCGGCGACGACGCGTCGAACGGCAGCAACTGACGCTCGCCGGCAATCGGCCGGATCACGAAAACCCTGTCACCGAAAGGCGGCAGGGTTTTTTGCTTTTGAGCTCCCGGGCGCGGCCGCTTGGCGCGCCGCCATCGCGGGCGGCCCGCTACGCGCGGGGCCGCGATGGGTCCGCTTATGCCGCTGCTGTCCCGCGTGCTGCGGCAAGCTTGCGCTGCAGCTCGGGCATGATGCGCGCGACTGCTTCCTCGCCCGCGAGGATGGCCGCGTTGCGCTGGTTGAAGTCGCTCCCGCCCATCGCGGCGAGATTCGGGCGGATCACGACGTCCGCGTATTTGTCGAGCTCGTAGGTCTTGATCGTCTGACCCATGATCGTGAAAGTCTGCAGCAGCATCTCGATCGGGTTGTTGGTCGCCGCGCCGTCCGGTCGCGACGAGATGTCGACCGCGATCACGAAGTTCGCGCCCATCTTGCGCGCGAACGACGCGGGCACCGGGCTCACGAGGCCGCCGTCGACATATTCGCGGTTGCCGATCTTCACGGGCTCGAACACCGACGGCACGCTGCACGACGCGCGCACGGCAAGCCCCGTATTGCCCTGCTGGAACAGGATCGGCTGGCCGTTCTGCAGGTCGGTGGCGACGACACCGAGCGGCTTCGCCATCTTTTCGATCGGCCGGTTGTTCAGCGTCTTGTTCAGGAAGTTCTGCAGCGCGATGCCTTGCAGCAGCCCGCGCGAGCGGAACGGCAGCGCCCAGTCGCTGATCGCGGCCTGGTCCATGTCGAGCGCGATCTTGTTGATCTGCAGCCCGTTCATTCCCGACGCGTACAGTGCCCCGACCACCGAGCCCGCGCTCGTGCCGGCGACGATCTCGATCGGGATGCCGCGCGCCTCCAGCGCCTTTAGCACGCCGATGTGCGAGAAGCCGCGGGCGGCGCCGCCGCCGAGCGCGATGCCGATCTTCACGGGCTTCTCGCGCGACTGCGCGGAATTCGCGGCGTTGTCGGGGCGGGACTTGTCGCCGAACGACGTGCAGGCGGCGAGGCTGGCGGATGCGCAGGCGATCGTGAAGTGACGGCGCGACAGGCGAGGGGACGACATCGAGTGGTTCTCCGGCGGCTTGGCGGCGGGCCGGGCGGCCCGCGGCGGCGATAGGTTCCGAGCGGCCGTGCGGCACAAACCGGCGGCCGGCGCGGCGCCGGCTGGCGGCCGCGGCGCGCACATCATAAAGCAAGCGGCGCGCTTGGCGCGAAGACCGGCGCGAGTATAATTCCGGCTTCTTTCCCGTTCCGGGCGCGGCCGGCCCCGTTGTTGTCCGGGCTGTCGCCGTCGATCCCGCGTCGAATCATTCATGCGCCCCAGGCGTTCGAGTTACCGTTTATGACCCGTCCTGTCCGTACCCGCTTCGCGCCGAGTCCCACCGGCTTCATCCACCTCGGCAACATCCGCTCCGCGCTCTATCCGTGGGCGTTCGCGCGCAAGATGAAAGGCACGTTCGTGCTGCGTATCGAGGATACCGACGTCGAACGCTCGTCGCAGGAAGCCGTCGATGCGATTCTCGAGGGGATGCAGTGGCTCGGCCTGGATTTCGACGAAGGCCCGATCTACCAGATGCAGCGGATGGACCGCTATCGCGAGGTGCTCGCGCAGATGCTCGAGCAAGGCCTTGCGTACCCGTGCTACATGTCCGCCGAGGAACTCGACGCGCTGCGCGAGCGCCAGCGCGCCGCCGGCCTCAAGCCGCGTTACGACGGCACGTGGCGTCCGGAGCCGGGCAAGGTGCTGCCCGAGCCGCCGGCCGGCGTGAAGCCCGTGCTGCGGTTCCGCAACCCGCTGACCGGCACGGTCGTGTGGGATGACGCGGTGAAGGGGCGTGTCGAAATCTCGAACGAGGAGCTCGACGACCTCGTGATCGCGCGTCCGGACGGCACGCCGATCTACAACTTCTGCGTGGTCGTGGACGACATGGACATGAACATCACGCACGTGATCCGTGGCGACGACCACGTGAACAACACGCCGCGCCAGATCAACATCCTGCGCGCGCTCGGCGGCGAGCCGCCCGTCTATGCGCATCTGCCGACCGTGCTGAACGAGCAGGGCGAGAAGATGAGCAAGCGGCATGGCGCGATGAGCGTGATGGCGTATCGCGATGCCGGCTTCCTGCCGGAGGCCGTCGTCAACTACCTCGCGCGTCTCGGCTGGTCGCACGGCGACGCGGAAATCTTCTCGCGCGAGCAGTTCGTCGAATGGTTCGACCTCGAGCATCTCGGCAAGTCGCCCGCGCAATACGATCACAGCAAGCTGAGCTGGCTGAACGCCCATTACATCAAGGAAGCGGACAACGCGCGCCTCGCCGCGCTGGCGAAACCGTTCCTCGACGCGCTGGGCATCGACGACGCGGCGATCGCGACGGGGCCCGCGCTCGACGCGGTGGTCGGCCTGATGAAGGATCGCGCGACGACGGTCAAGGAGATCGCCGAAGGTGCCGCGATGTTCTACCGCGTGCCGGCGCCGGACGCCGACGCGCTTGCGCAGCATGTGACCGACGCAGTGCGCCCGGCGCTGGCCGATCTCGTCGCCGCGCTGAAAGCGGCCGACTGGACGAAGGAGGCGGTGTCCGCCGCGTTGAAGGCAACGCTCGGCGCGCACAAGCTGAAGATGCCGCAGCTCGCGATGCCGGTGCGCCTGCTGGTGGCGGGCACGACGCATACGCCGTCGATCGATGCAGTGCTCGTGCTGTTCGGTCGCGACGTCGTGGTGTCGCGTATCGAGGGTGCGCTGGCCTGAGGCGAAGGCGAGAGCGAAGCCGCCGCACGTGACGTCACGGCGGCTTCGCAAAAAAATTCGCTCGAATCGCAAAAAGGGTATTTACAAGTTCAAATTCGGTCCATATAATCTCATTTCTGTTCTGCAAGGGGGTATAGCTCAGCTGGGAGAGCGCTTGCATGGCATGCAAGAGGTCAGCGGTTCGATCCCGCTTACCTCCACCATCAGAGCAGAATGGATTGATTTGCGAAGCAGTGGTGGTAGTAATAAATGCTTCACAAAATGATTTAAAGCAGTTAGAATTTCGGCCTTCGCTGTTGACGATGAGTGAATAGCGAAAGTCAGACAGATCTGAGAAGATTATGTCCCCTTCGTCTAGAGGCCTAGGACATCACCCTTTCACGGTGAGTACAGGGGTTCGAATCCCCTAGGGGACGCCAGATTCAGCGGCGTTTCGTAGTTGAAGTGTCGCGAGGCTTGCAGGAACGTAACCGACGTCCTGCAGGTAACGGTGCAGAAAGTTGGAGCGGTAGTTCAGTCGGTTAGAATACCGGCCTGTCACGCCGGGGGTCGCGGGTTCGAGTCCCGTCCGCTCCGCCAGAACGAAGCCCGTTCAAGACGTTTTTGAGCGGGCTTTTGTATTAAGGATGTAAGCAGTACGTTGTCCCCTTCGTCTAGAGGCCTAGGACATCACCCTTTCACGGTGAGTACAGGGGTTCGAATCCCCTAGGGGACGCCAGATTCAGCGGCGTTTCGTAGTCGAAGTGTCGCAACGCTTGCAGGAACGTGAACGAGTCCTGCGGGCGAGAGTGAAGAAAGCTGGAGCGGTAGTTCAGTTGGTTAGAATACCGGCCTGTCACGCCGGGGGTCGCGGGTTCGAGCCCCGTCCGCTCCGCCAGAACGAAGCCCGTTCAAGTGAACGTTTTGAACGGGCTTTTGCTTTAAGGATGTAAGCAGTACGTTGTCCCCTTCGTCTAGAGGCCTAGGACATCACCCTTTCACGGTGAGTACAGGGGTTCGAATCCCCTAGGGGACGCCAGATTTCGGCGTCGTTCGAACAAACGATGCGCCGGCAGGAAGTAACCGACGCCTGCCAGGCAAGAAGCAAGACTGGAGCGGTAGTTCAGTCGGTTAGAATACCGGCCTGTCACGCCGGGGGTCGCGGGTTCGAGTCCCGTCCGCTCCGCCAGAAAATGAAAAAGCCCGCCTTGCGCGGGCTTTTTCGTTTGCATCGTCGATCGCGCCCGCTCGCGGGCGTGTGACTGCGGAGCGGAGGAAGCCGCCTGCGCGGCTTCCGGCGGGACTCGAAGGGCTGCGCGTGCACGCGCAGCCGCGGCCTGCAGTCTGTAGGCGAGTCCCGTCCGCTCCGCCAGAAAATGAAAAAGCCCGCCTTGTGCGGGCTTTTTCGTTTGCATCGTCGATCCGTGCATCGCTACGAGAAATTCGCGATTGCATCCACCCGCGACTGCGCTATCGTGGCGGGATGCGTACTTGACCCCCGCGCGATGCTCGATCCGACCGACCTGCGTTTGCTGTATCAGCTCCGGCCAGCAGAGCCTGGCGATTTTCCGTTTGCCGAGGCGCTCACGCACGGCAACATGGGCGGCTATTACAAGCGCCATGGGCTCGTCTGGCGTAGCGACCTGTTCTATGCGAGCTGGCGCGAATCCGAGAACTTCATTCTGGAAGCCGATGGCGAGCGGATCGGCGTGCTACGCGTGACCGAGGAGGGCGACTCGCTGCACATCCGCGATGTGCAGATCGCCGCCGGCCATCGCGGGCAAGGTGCCGGCACCTACATGCTCGACATGTCGCACCGCTGGGCGCGCGCCCGCGGGCTGCGCGAACTTCAGTTGCGCGTATTCGTCGACAATCCGGCCGCGCGGCTCTATGAGCGCCTGGGATACCGCGTAACCGGGCCGCGGCTCGCTCAGCTCGGATCGATCCGTCACATGGTGCGCGCGGTTTGAACGCGTAACGGCACGAGGCCCGAGGCAACGCGACGACGGTCAGCGTGCGGTGCCGAACGCGTCGTCTTCCGGGATGTCGTCGGCGGCGACGTTGCCTTCCGCGCCGCGATGCTCGTAGCCGCGCAGCATGAACGCGCGCGGGCTCTCGCCGAACGCGCGCCGGAACATCGCCGAAAACGCGCTCTGGCTCTGGTAGCCGAGCTCGCGCGCGATATGCGATAGCGGACGCCCCTGGTTCAACAGCGGAATCGCGCGCGCGAGCAGCGCCTGCTGTCGCCACTGCGAAAAGCTTACGCCGAGGTCCTGCTTGAACAGCCGCGAAATCGTGCGCGTGCTCGCGCCGACCTCACTTGCCCAGTGTTCGAGCGATTCCGCGTGCGCCGGTTGCGCGAGCACCGACTCGCACAGCATGCGAAGCCGTTTTTCGTCGGGCATCGGCACCGCGAGCGGCAGCGGCTCGGCGCGGCGCAGTTCGTCGAGCACGAGCCCGCCCAGCAGCCGTTCGCGCTCGCCGCTCAGGTCGCGCGCATCGAGTGCGACGATCAGTTCACGCAGCAAGCCCGTCACTTCGACGACCCGGCATGCGTCGAGCCCGGCCGGTACGACCGACTCGTCGATATACAACGTGCGCAGATACGCTTCCTCGACGATCACGACTTCGTGCGTGACGTGCGGCGGTACCCAGATCGCCCGTGAAGGCGGCACCATCCAGGTCGTCCCGGTCGTCGCAACGCGCAGCACGCCGCGCGACGCATACGCAAGTTGCGCCCACGCGTGCGTATGCAGCGGGATCCGGCGGCCGGCATCGACCTGCCGCGCCCGGACGCGCATCGGATGGACGCGGGTCGGCGCGAACTCGGGCGGGATGTCGATGACATCGTACGGATTCGATGCGTCGGCTTGGGCTGGCAGATTCATGGACGATTCGGTCGGCGCGGCGGCGATGCCGTTATTCTAGAAGGCGCCGCGCTGGCGCATGCGGCGGTTTTTCGGCCGATGATGCACCGCTCAAATGAACTTTGTGTGGGGCCGCACGCATTCCGGCGGACGCAAGCCGCGTTCGGGCGAGCACGCCGCGTCGTGCCGAACAGAACCATCCGGCCGCCGGCGCGGTCTATCAATGCGGGCGCGTCCTCGCGCGAGCGGCGCGCCGGCGACGCCGGCCTTGGCGGCGCGACCGCGACGGCCCGGCACGGCAATACCTGAATAGAAGAGGAGAACCACGATGCGCTACGTATTCGTCTACGGCACGTTGAGAGCGGGAGAAGCCAACGACATCGGCCATGCGGCCGCGCGGCACGGTGTCGCCGCGCCGACGCTGCTCGGTGCGGCCGCGCTGCCGGGCGAACTGTACGATTTCGGCACGTATCCGGGCATGGTCGCCGCGCCGGCCGGCCAGTCGCTCGTATGGGGCGACGTCTACGAGATCGACGAGCAACTGGTGCCCGTGCTCGACGAGATCGAGCGCATCTACCCGGGCGTCGACACACTGTTCCGGCAGGAGCCGGTGACCGTCGAGCTTGGCGGTCGTACGTATGCGTGCGTCTTCTATCCGGTCGCCGCGGATGCGGTAGCCGGCCGTCCGCGCATTGCGTCGGGCGACTGGGTTCAGCACCGCCGAGAACGGGAAGCCGCCTGAGCGTCCGCGCGGCGAACGGCTCCACGGCAAAACGAAAAAGCGCCCCGCGGGGCGCTTTTTTCATGCCGCCGTGTCGGGCGACCGGCGGCGTGCGGAGTGGGCGATCCCGTCCGCGTCGTCAGATTTCCTCGTACAGCGGCAGCGTCAGGAATTCGGTGAAGCCTTCCGACGTCGACATCTGTTCGAAGATCGCCGCGGCGCGCTCGTACGGCTGCGTGTTGCCACCGACCGAGCGCTTCACGTTCTCGAGTTCGGCCTTCGCGAACTCGCGCACGAGCTCGGCGGTGACCTTGCGGCCGTCGTCGAGCACGCCCTTCGGCGAGCGGATCCACTGCCACACCTGCGAGCGGGAAATCTCGGCGGTGGCCGCGTCTTCCATCAGGTTGTGAATCGGCACGCAGCCGTTGCCGTCGAGCCAGGCGCCGAGATAATGGATGCCCACGTTGATGTTGTTGCGCAGGCCGGCTTCGGTGATCGGCGCTTCAGGCTGGAAGTCGAGCAGGTTCCGGCCTTCGATCTGGACGTCGTCGCGCTGCTTCGCGATCTGGTTCGGCTTGTCGCCGAGCACCTTGACGAATTCTTCCATCGCGATCGGCACGAGGCCCGGGTGCGCAACCCAGCCGCCGTCGTATCCGTCGGTCGCGTCGCGCTGCTTGTCCGAACGCACGCCGCCCATCGCCTTTTCGTTCGCTTCCGGATCGTTCTTGATCGGGATCAGCGCGCTCATTCCGCCGATCGCCGGCGCGTTGCGCTTGTGGCAGGTCTTCAGCAGCAGCAATGCATACGCCCGCATGAACGGCACCGTCATCGTGATCTTCGAGCGGTCGGCCAGGCAGAAGTCGCGGTCGTTCTTGAACTTCTTGATCGCCGAGAAGATGTAGTCCCAGCGGCCGGCGTTCAGGCCCGAGCTGTGTTCGCGCAGTTCGTACAGGATCTCGTCCATCTCGAACGCCGCGAGGATCGTCTCGATCAGCACCGTCGCGCGGATCGTGCCGCGCGGCACGCCGACCGCCTCCTGTGCGGCGACGAAGATGTCGTTCCACAGGCGCGCCTCGAGATGGCTTTCCATCTTCGGCAGGTAGAAGTACGGGCCCGAGCCGCGTGCGATCAGTTCCTTCGCGTTATGGAACAGGAACAACGCGAAATCGAAGATGCCGCCGGACACGCGCTGGCCATCGACCGTCACGTGCTTCTCGTCGAGGTGCCAGCCGCGCGGACGCACGATCAGCGTCGCGACCTTGTCGTTCAGCCGGTACGACTTGCCGTTCTGCTCGAGCGAGATGGTGCGGCGTACGGCGTCCTTCAGGTTGATCTGACCGTCGATCTGGTTCGTCCAGCTCGGTGCGTTCGAATCCTCGAAGTCCGTCATGTACGAATCGGCGCCCGAGTTCAGCGCGTTGATGATCATCTTGCGCTCGACGGGGCCGGTGATCTCGACACGGCGGCATTGCAGGTCGGCCGGCAGCGGCGCGACCTTCCAGTCGCCTTCGCGGATCGCCTTCGTTTCGGCGAGGAAATCGGGGCGCTCGCCGGCGTCGAGGCGCTTGGTGCGCTCGACGCGGGCCTGCAGCAGTGCCTGGCGGCGCGGCTCGAATGCGCGGTGCAGCGCCGCGACGAGTGCGAGCGCTTCAGGCGTCAGGATCGCTTCGTAACCCGGCTTGATTGCGCCGGTGATCGCCATGCCTTGCGGCAGCGTGATCGGGGTGCTCATGAGTCTCATCTCCTTGGTCGGTCAGTTGCGGTTTCGGTGAAGGGGGAAGGCGGCAGCGCCGCGAACGTCATGCGCCCGGGCCGGGGCGCGCGCGGTTCGCGGGTCTGCCGGACGGAGCCGGGGTGGCGAGGAATGCGAGCAGGTCGGCCATGCCGCTGCCGGTGCCGTCGGGCGGCACGCCGAGTTCCTCGGCGGGCGCGCCCGTGCGGTTGAGCCAGAATGTCGTGTAGCCGAACCAGGCGGCGCCCGCGACGTCCCAGGCGTTCGACGACACGAACACGATGTCGCGCGGGTTCGCGCCGAACGCGGCGGTGCCGAGCGCGTATGCGGCCGGGCTCGGCTTGTACGCACGCACCGCGTCGGCCGACAGCACGCGATCGAACAGGCCGGTCATGCCGGCGCTCTTGATCGCGATGTCGAGCATCTCGGGGTTGCCGTTCGACAGGATCGCGAGCGGCGGGCGCGGCTCGAGCGCGCGCAGCTTGCGCAGCGCGGGCACCGTGTCGGGGTAGGTGGACAGGCACGCGTACTCGTCCATCAGCCGCTTCTCGGCCGCGCTGTTCAGCGCGAGGCCGAGCACGCGCGCGGCGAAGCGCAGCGCGTCGAGCGTGATGTCGCGGAACGGGCGATAGCGGGCGCCGGACGGATCGGCGAGCGTGCGCAACTGCGAGTATTCGATTTGCTTGCGTCGCCAGAGCTGCGACAACCGGTCCCCGTGGCCCGGAAACATCTGCTCGGCCGCGGCCACGACCGCATGCACGTCGAACAACGTGCCGAATGCGTCGAAGAGAATTGCGTCGGGAGAGGAGAGTGTCGTTGTGGCCGACATAGCCTTGCGCTCCGGTTTCAGAGGTCGAGTCGATTCTATTCGTGATAACAGATGCTAAAAAAGAGGCTAATCATCACTTGATCTTTTACTTTCATATACATAATCTTGAGCGCTCAAGCGAATTGAAGGGCGGGAACTGCCGCCCTGGCGAGTCATGGACCGGTTCAAACAGATCGAAACGTTCGCCGCGGTCGCGGCGAAGGGCAGCCTGTCGGCGGCCGCACATGCCGAAGGCGTCGCGCCCGCGATCATCGGCCGCCGCCTCGACGCGCTCGAGGAGCGGCTCGGCGTCAAGCTGCTGGTGCGCACGACGCGCAAGCTCACGTTGACGTTCGAGGGTTCGGCTTTCCTCGAGGATTGCCAGCGGATCATCAACGACATGCAGAACGCCGAGGCGAGCGTGTCCGCCGGCGGCGTGAAGGCCAGCGGTCATCTGCGCATTTCCGCGCCGGCCGGTTTCGGCCGGCGCCACGTCGCGCCGCTCGTGCCCGAATTCAGCGGCGCGCACCCGGACGTGTCGGTCACGCTCGACCTGTCCGACCGCATGGTCGATCTCGTCAACGAAGGATTCGATTGCGCGGTGCGGCTCGGCGAGTTGCCGGATTCGTCGCTGGTGTCGCTCAAGCTCGGCGAGAACCGGCGCGTGTGCGTGGCGTCGCCCGCGTATCTCGCGCGGCGCGGCACGCCGGCCACACTCGCCGAGCTCGCGCGCCACAACTGCCTCGCACTCGCCGCGAACGCGAACCAGCAGCGCGGCTGGTCGTTTCAGGAGGATGGCAAGGTCGTGTCGATCCGCGTGAGCGGCACGATGGAATGCTCGGACGGCGCGGTGCTGCACGAGTGGTGTCTCGCCGGTTACGGCCTGGCATGGCGGTCGTGGTGGGAGGTCGGCGACGACATCGCGGCCGGGCGTCTCGTCAGCGTGCTCGATGCGTTCGCGGCACCGCCGATCGGCATCCATGCGGTGTTTCCGCAGCGCCGCCATCTGCCGCTGCGCGTGCGCCTGTTTCTCGACTACCTGAAACATACGTACGAGCGGCCCGGGTATTGGGGCGAGTAGGGCGCGCGCGTCCGCGCGTTTCCGATATGAGGGCGAACCCGCTGCCGGTGCCGACCGCCCGGTTTCGCGCACTACAATCGAAACTGGCATGCGCGATGCGCCGGGGCCGGCCCGCATGGGCTCGCGGCGCGCGCGATGCGACTGACGCAGGAGGGCGCGATGTTCCGGCACATCCTCGTTCCAACCGACGGTTCCGAGCTGTCGCAGAAGGCGATCGACGGCGCGATCGACCTGGCGCGCGCGGTCGGCGCGCAGGTCACGGCCTATGCGTGCCTGCCGCAGTATCCATACTCGCCGTTTTCCGAAGTGATCATCGAGCCGCCCGCCGATTTCCGGGCGCGCAGCGAGCGCGAGGCGCGCGCGCACCTGGACGACGTGCAGGCGGCCGCGAAGGCGGCCGGCGTCGCCTGCGACACCTGGACCAGCGTGCATCCGTCGCCGTATCTCGGCATCATCGAGGCGGCCGAACGCGGCGGCTGCGACGTGATCTTCATGGCGTCGCACGGGCGCCGCGGGCTCGGCAGCCTGCTGATCGGCAGCGAAACGCAGCGCGTGCTGACCCATACGAAAATTCCGGTGATCGTCTATCGGTAGTCGCGGCGCCGTGTATGGCCGCGCGGGCGGCGACATGGCAGCGCCGCTGAAAAAAGGCGCGCCGGACGAAGCCGGCGCGCATCGTTGCTGGCGGCCGCAGGCCGCGCGGCGGGTCGCACGGGTCACCGCGCGCCTGCCGTCTCCTCCCTGATTGTCGTTCGGTGCCGCCGATGCCGCGCCATCGTGTGACGAGCGGGCATCGGCGTGACGCTTTTTCGCGTTACGCGACCTTCTTGCCGTCGAAGAACTGTTCGTCTTCGGTCGAGCCGTGCAGCGCGGTCGTCGACGCTTCGCGCTCGACCGTCTGCGTGACCGCATCGAAGTAGCCGGTGCCGACTTCGCGCTGATGCTTGACGGCCGTGAAGCCCTTGTCCGCCGCCGCGAACTCGGCCTGCTGCAGTTCGACGAACGCGCTCATCTGCGTGCGCGCATAGCCGTGCGCGAGATTGAACATCGAGTAGTTCAGCGCATGGAAGCCGGCCAGCGTGATGAACTGGAACTTGTAGCCCATCGCGCCGAGTTCCTTCTGGAACTTCGCGATCGTCGCGTCGTCGAGATTCTTCTTCCAGTTGAACGACGGCGAGCAGTTGTACGACAGCATCTTGCCCGGGAACTGCTTGTGGATCGCTTCCGCGAATTTCTTCGCGTACTCGAGATCCGGCTTGCCCGTTTCGCACCAGACGAGATCGGCGTACGGTGCATACGCGAGGCCGCGCGAGATCGCCTGTTCGATGCCCGGCTTCGTGCGGAAGAAGCCTTCGACCGTGCGCTCGCCCGTCAGGAACGGTTGGTCGTTGTCGTCGATGTCGGACGTGATCAGATCGGCGGCTTCGGCGTCGGTGCGCGCGACCAGCACGGTCGGCGTGCCCATCACGTCGGCGGCGAGACGCGCGGCCGTGAGCTTCGCGACCGCTTCGCGTGTCGGCACGAGCACCTTGCCACCCATGTGGCCGCACTTTTTCACCGACGCGAGTTGGTCCTCGAAGTGGACGCCCGATGCGCCAGCCTCGATCATCGCCTTCATCAGTTCGAATGCGTTCAGCACGCCGCCGAAGCCAGCTTCCGCATCCGCGACGATCGGCGCGAAGAAATCGACGTAGCCTTCGTCGCCCGGGTTCTTGCCTTCCGACCACTGGATCTGGTCGGCACGCGTCAGCGTGTTGTTGATGCGCTTGACGACGAGCGGCACCGAATTCGCCGGGTACAGCGACTGGTCCGGGTACATTTCGCCCGCGACGTTCGCGTCGCCGGCCACCTGCCAGCCGGACAGGTAGATCGCCTTCAGGCCGGCCTTCACCTGCTGCATTGCCTGGTTGCCCGTCAGTGCGCCGAGTGCGTTGACGAACGGCTCTTCATTGATGAGGTTCCACAATTTTTCCGCGCCGCGCTTGGCCAGCGTGTGCTCGACGACGATCGAGCCGCGCAGGCGAACGACGTCCTCGGCCGTGTAGCTGCGCTTGATGCCCTTCCAGCGCGGATCGGTCTCCCATTGCTTTTGCAGTTCCTGTGCCTGTTGCTGTCGCGACATGATGAGCTCCTTGATGCGGTGTGTTGCCGAATCGGTCGAATCGAACGGTGCGGATGCCGTTGTCGAAACGGGGCGAGGCGCGTGCCGTTTCGCGAAGTCTTGTATAAGAGTCTAGGCAAACCGGCCGGAGCGAAACAGAGCTTGTTGCAGCGAATTCGAAACTTTTTAATCGTTATTAATCAATAGCTTGCTGTTTTTGTTTCGCAATAAGAAACGGCTTTTCCCATCTCGCAATTGCCAGGTTGTGCCGCGCAGCATGATTTTTTACGACGCAAAAAAATTTTCCACATCGTGAAATTTGGTACGGGACGAAAAAAAACCGGCGCGGATGCGCCGGTCTGCCGGATGAGCGGGGCGGCGCAGGGCCGCCCGGGCGTGCTTACGACGCCGAATTGCTGCGACGCGGGCCGCTGCTGCGCTGGCCATCGCGACGCGGGCCGCCGTCACGGCTGCCGCCCGGCTTGCCGCTCCAGCCGCCGCCATTGCCGCCGCCGTAGCTGCGGCCGTTGCCGCCATGACCGCCGCCCGGCTTGCCGCCGAAACGACGACCGCCGTTACCGCCGCCCGGACGGCCGCGGCCGCCCATGCCGCGATCGTTGCGCGGCGGAGCCTTGCGCGGCTCGAAGCCTTCGATCACGTTGACCGGCAGCGGCGAGCGCACGAAGCGCTCGATGCGCTTGAGCGCGCCCTGTTCGGCGTGATGCACGAGGCTCACGGCGGTGCCCGAGCGACCGGCACGGCCCGTACGGCCGATGCGGTGAACGTAGTCTTCCGCGAACTTCGGCAGGTCGTAGTTGAACACGTGCGTGATGCCCGGGATGTCGATGCCGCGCGCCGCGACGTCGGTCGCGACCAGCACGCGCACGCGGCGCTCGCGCAGCGCACGGATCGTGCGGTTACGCGCGCCCTGCGGCAGGTCGCCATGCAGCGCGGCCGACTGGAAGCCGGCGTCGGCAAGGCGGCCGGCGAGCTGGTCGGCGTCGATCTTGGTCGCCGTGAAGATGATCGCCTGGTCGAGCGCGTCGTCGCGCAGCAGGTGATCGAGCAGGCGATCCTTGTGATCGCGGTCGTCGACGTAGTGCACGGTCTGCGCGATGTTCGCGCGCGACTCGATCTTCGCCGTGATCTCGATGCGCTCCGGATCCTTCAGCAGGCGGCTCGTCAGCGAACCGATCTTGCCGTCGAGCGTGGCCGAGAACAGCATCGTCTGACGCGACTCGGGCGTCGCGGCGACGATCGTTTCGATGTCGTCGATGAAGCCCATGTCGAGCATGCGGTCGGCTTCGTCGAGCACGAGCATCTTCAGTTCGGACAGGTCGATGCGGCCGCGCTCGAGGTGGTCGAGCAGGCGACCCGGCGTGGCGACCAGGATCTCGGGGTTCTTCGCGAGCAGCATCAATTGCTGGCCGTAGGCGACGCCGCCGAGGATGCTGACGGTGCGCAGTCGCTTGAGATGCTTGCCGTAGGTCGACGCGGCCGTGGTGACCTGCATCGCGAGTTCGCGGGTCGGCGTCAACACGAGCAGGCCCGGACGGGCGACGGGTTGCGGGCGGCGCGCACGGCGGTCGCCCTGGTTCGGTTCGCGCGGCGCGCGCGGTTGCTGCGCCTGCGCCTTCTGAAGCTGCGCGAAACGTTCGATCGCGGGCAGCATGAATGCGGCCGTCTTGCCCGAACCGGTCGGGCTCGAAACCAGCAGGTCCCGGCCGGCGATGCCGGCCGGAATCGCGCGCTGCTGGACCGGCGTCGGCTTGGCGTAGCCGGCGGCCTGCAGCGCGGAGACGATCTCCGGCGACAGCCCGAGCGACGCGAAAGTCGGCTCGTCCGACGCCGGTTCGACCGCGGCCGGTGCGGCGGCGTCGAGACCGAGCGCCTGGTCGGCGATCGCGTTGAGCGGGCTGGTGTTGATGCTCGAAGTCATAACAATCCTTGAAACACAGTGGGTGAAACGTCGGCGCCAATCGCGCATACCCAAGTCGTCGGATTCAGCGAGCAAATCGGGAAACGGGTGCAATCCGCCGACCATTCGGCGGATGAGGCATTAGAAGCTGTTTTGGGTGCGGCGCGCTTCTGGAGCGGGGCCGCCAGCCTGATAAGTGACGACCGCGAGGGTCGAAGCAGGAGGGGACAGGTTCTAAACCGGATTGGAGCTTAACGCTACGAGGCGTCGTGCCGGAACGGCTTGCGAGCCGAGCGCGGGGATGACGCAGGCAGCATTATAAAGAGTTTTGCTGCGCTGCGCCACTGATTTGATTGTCTATTGCGGTGGCCGGCGGCAGGTCAGGACGCCGTGCCGTTCTTCAGCGATTCGACGAGCTCGATGTATTGCTGCTTCGCCGCGTCCTGCGACGTGCCTTTCAGCGCTTCCCACGCGTCGTACTTGTATTTGCCGACGATGTCGGTGAAGCCCGGCTTGTCGCCGTGCACGTCGCCGTCGGTCGCCTGCTTGAAGAGCGCGTACAGGCGCAGCAGCGTCAGGTTGCCCGGTCGCTCGGTCAGTTGCTTGACGTCGGCCTGGGCCTGGTCGAATTGGGCGGTGAGTTCGCTCATCGTGTGTCTCCGTAAGGGTTTCCAGTCGGGCGATCTTAACAAGCGCCGCGCCGCGCGGGGTCGAGCGATCCTTCCAAACCGCCGGCCGCGCGGCGCGCGCATCGCGGCCTGGTCGGATCGCCCGTCGGAGCGCGGTGCCGCATTACAATGTCGGCCATGACGCAAACAGTGCTCCTCGCCATCGATACGTCGACCGAATACTGCTCGGTCGTGCTGCTGCGCTCGGTTCTCGCCGATGACGCCGCTTCCCCCCCGCAAACCTGGGTCCGCCACGAACTGACGGGCGCCGTGTCGAGCACGCGCGTGCTGCCGGCGATCCAGGAGCTTTTCGCCGAATCGGGGCTCGCATTTGCCGATTGCGACGCGATCGCGTTCGGCGCGGGCCCCGGCTCGTTCACCGGGCTGCGTACCGCGACCGGCATTACCCAGGGTCTCGCGTTCGGGCGCGGGCTGCCGGTCGTGCCGGTCAGCACGCTGCTCGCGTGCGCCGAGCATGCGCGGCTGCGCGCGCCCGGCACGACGCGCGTGCTGGCCGCGCTCGATGCGCGGATGGACGAAGCGTACTGGGCCGACTTCGCGTGGGACGACCACGCGGGCGACTGGCGCACGCTGCACCCGGCGTCGCTCGACGCGCCCGGTGCCGTCGGCGTGCCGGACGCGCCGTTTACGCTCGCGGGCAACGCGGCGGCCGCATTCGGCGCGCAACTGCCGGCCGCGGCTGCCGCGGCCGTGATCGACGGCGACGCGCTGCCGCATGCGCTGGCGGTCGCGCATGCCGCGCTGCGGGCATTCCGTGCCGGCCGTACCGTGCCGGCCGACCAGGCTGCGCCGGAGTACGTGCGCGACAAGGTTGCGCAGACCACCGCGGAACGCACCGCGGCGCGCGCCGCGCAGACGGGCGGAGCGAAAGGATGACAGGCGTATTGTTGAGCGATCGTTATCTGGCGCCGATGACGGATACCGATCTCGACGAAGTCGTCGCGATCGAGCAGGCGGCGTACGAATTCCCGTGGAGCCGCGGCAATTTCGAGGATTCGCTGCGCAACGGCTATTTCGGCGTGTGCCTGCGGCACGTGACGGGCACGCTCGTCGGCTATTGCGTGCTGATGCCGGTGATCGACGAGATGCACCTGTTGAACCTGTGCGTCGCGCCGGCCGCCCAGCAGTCGGGCGCGGGCCTCGCGCTGCTGCGCGAAGCGGTGCGGATCTCGCGCGCCGAACGGCTCGACGGCGTGCTGCTCGAGGTGCGGCCGTCGAATCCGCGCGCGATCCATCTGTACGAGCGCTTCGGCTTCGTGACGATCGGCCGGCGCAAGAACTACTATCCGGCGCGGCATCGCGGCAGGGAAGACGCGATCGTGATGCGTCTGACGCTGAACAAGGACGAAGGGGACGCGCATGGCGTGGGCTGAAGCAGCGCTCGAGGAAATGGGGCTCGCGCAAATATGGGTGCGGCGCGGGCAGCGTGAGCAACGCGAAGAAGCGGGTGCAGCGCCGGCGGCCGCATCCGACGCGCGGGCCGACGCGCACGCCGTTGCGACCGCAACGGTCGCGGCAACGCCTGGGACGGTCGCGGAGCAGCGTCGCGACGCGCAGCCGCCGGCGACGCGCGCGTCCACACGTGACGATACGCCGCCGGCCGGTGCAGCCGCGCGCGATGCGGGACCGGCAGGCGAAGCCCGATCGGTCGCAGGTGTCGCGAGCGATGGCGAGCGCGCGTCCACCCGGCCCGCGCCGGCCGCAGACGACATGCCGCCCGTCACCGAAGACGATTTCGCGTGGTTCGACGCGGCGCCGTCCGGCGCTCCGCTGCCGACGGCCGAATCGCGTCCCGCCGCAGAGCCAGTGGCGATGCTCGACTGGGATGCGCTGGCCGCCCGCGTTGCCGGCTGCACGAGCTGCCGCCTGTGCGAGAAGCGCACCAATACCGTATTCGGTGTCGGCGATCGTGAGGCGGACTGGATGCTGATCGGCGAAGCGCCCGGCGAGAACGAGGACAAGCAGGGCGAGCCGTTCGTCGGCCAGGCCGGCAAGCTGCTCGACAACATGCTGCAGTCGCTCGCGCTCAAGCGCGGCGAGAACGTCTACATCGCGAACGTGATCAAGTGCAGGCCGCCCGGCAACCGCAATCCGGAGCCGGACGAGGTCGCGCGCTGCGAGCCTTACCTGCAGCGCCAGGTCGCGCTCGTGAAGCCGAAGCTGATCGTCGCGCTCGGCCGCTTCGCCGCGCAGACGCTGCTGAAGACGGACGCCAGCATTGCGTCGCTGCGCGGCCGCGTGCACGCGTACGAAGGCGTGCCGGTCATCGTCACCTATCATCCTGCGTACCTGCTGCGCAGCCTGCAGGACAAATCGAAGGCGTGGGCCGACCTGTGCCTGGCGCGCGATACGTTCCGGCAGGCGGAGAGTGCCGACGCGATCGGGCCGGCCGGACAATGACGCGCGGCGCGGCGTTCGCGTTCGTCGATGCGCTGCACGATGCCGCGGTTCGCGATCTGGGCTGGCTTCTCGCGAGCCCGAGCCTGCTCACGGCGGCCCCCGGCGCGCCGCTTGCGCATCCGTGGACGGACGCGGTCGAGCGGGTGGCCGTCGAAGCATGGCTCGTCGCGCTCGACGCCGCGCCGCAGCCGCTGCACCGCGCGCTGGACGCGCTGCGGCCCGTGCGACTCGGCCGCTATGCCGAATGCCTGCTCGAATATTTCCTCACGCACGGGCCGTCGCTGCGGCTCGTCGCGGCCAATCTGCCGCTGCGCAGCAACGGCAAGACGCTCGGCGAAGTCGATTTTCTCGTGGATGCGCCCGGCGGGCAGCGTCTGCACTGGGAACTCGCGGTGAAGTGCTATCTATGCGCGCCAGTGGACGGCGACGCATCGCTCGCGGATTTCGTCGGGCCGAATCTCGTCGACCGCCTCGACCGCAAGCGCAGCCGCTTGCTCGACCATCAATTGCGGTTGAGCGATCGCCACGGGTTCGCATTGCTCGGATACGGCGCGCCGTCCGATGCACAGATGTTCATCAAGGGCTGGCTGTTCTATCCGCACGGCGTGCCGCCGGCGCCGGTGGCCGCCGAAATCGCGGCCGATCATCCGCGCGGTTTCTGGCTCACGCATGCGCAGTGGCCGGCGTGGGCGGCCGCGCAGCCCGACGGTGCAGCCTGGAACGTGCTGCCGCGGCTGGCGTGGCTCGCGCCTCGGCGGGTGGCAGCCGACGCCGCGCCCGAACCGCTGGCGCAGTCGCACGCGCTGCCGTCCGTATTGACGGCGCGCCAGGCGCCTGCGCTGATCGGCGTGCATCGGCAGGATGGAGACGGCGTATGGCGCGAGACGGCGCGCGGCTTCATCGTCCCGGACGACTGGCCGGCGCGTGCGCGGGCATTCGCCGCGCAGGACCATTGACGCCGCGTCGGCGGCGCTTACCACCAGCGATGGAAGTGATGGACGGGCCCGACGCCGTGGCCGACGTCGAGCTGGCCGCTCGCGGCGATCGCGCCGCTCAGATAGGCCTTCGCTTCGCGTACCGCGCACTCGAGATCAGGTTGTTGCGGTAGCAGCGCGGCGATCGCCGACGACAGCGTGCAGCCGGTGCCGTGCGTGTTGCTGACCGGCACCCGCGCGCCGTCGAACCGCACCGTATGCGCCGCGTCGACGAGCCAGTCGGGGCTCGCGGCCGCGTCGGGCAGGTGGCCGCCCTTCATCAGCACGGCGCGCGCACCGGTCTGCAACAGCGCACGGCCTTGCCGGACCATCTCGTCCTCGGTCGTCGCGGGCGCATCGCCGAGCAGGGCGGCCGCTTCGGGCAGGTTCGGCGTGACGACGGTCGCAAGCGGCAGCAGCATGTCGCGCAACGCGTCGACCGCATCGGGCGCGAGCAGCGCGTGCGAACTCTTCGAGATCATCACCGTATCGAGCACGACGAAGCGCGGTGCGTGACGCCGCAGCGCGACGGCCACCGCGTGCACGATCGCCGCGTTCGCGAGCATGCCGATCTTGACGGCGTCGATGCGGATGTCGTCGAACACCGCGTCGAGCTGCGCGGTCACGAACGCGGCGTCCGGCGCGTGCACGCCGGTCACGCCGCGCGTGTTTTGCGCGGTCAGCGCGGTGATCACGCTCGCGCCGTACGCACCGAGCGCGGAGAACGTCTTGAGGTCGGCCTGGATGCCCGCGCCGCCGCCCGAGTCGGAGCCGGCGATCGTCAGGACGTTGGGTATCGGGTGCGTCATGATGGCAAGGCGCCGGTTCGAAGACCGGCGCCGACGGACGAAAACGGGAAGTGTAGCGTCAGTGCCGCGATTCGCCGATCAGCGCGACCGAGTCGAACTGACGCTGGTTCGCCTGATGGCGGCGCATCACGAGCCACATCGTCAGGCAGACGAACGTGCCGAACAGCACGATCACGACGCCGACCGGCACGTCGAGCCAGACCAGCACCGCATACAGGCACAGCATCACGAGCACCGAGAGATTCTCGTTGAAATTCTGCACCGCGATCGAGTGGCCGGCCGACAGCAACACGTGGCCGCGATGCTGCAGCAGTGCGTTCATCGGAACCACGAAGTAGCCGGACAGCGCGCCGACGCAGATCAGGAAGATGTACGCGACGATCAGGTACGCCGGCAGGCGCAGGTGGCCGAAGTGCACGGCCCAGTGCGACGGGAACAGGTCGCGCGTGTAGAACGCCATCAGCATGACGGCGATGCCCATGACGATGCCGACCGGCAGCACCGTGAGCGACTTCTTCAGCGGGATCCGCGCGGCGGCGGCGATCGCGCCGCCTGCGACGCCGACCGCGACCACGGCCTGCAGGATCGCGCCTTCGGACAGCGACATGTTGAGCGAGACTTCGGCCCACTTCAGCACGATGAACTGCAGCGTCGCGCCCGCGCCCCAGAACAGCGTCGTGACCGCGAGCGAAATCTGCCCGAGCTTGTCGCGCCAGAGCACCATGAAACAGTCGGCGAAGTCGGTGAGAAGCTTGACCGGGCCGCGCTCCTGCTTCGGGTAGCGCGCGCCCGTATCGGGGATCCGCAGGTTGAAGATGGCGGCGACCACGTAGATCGCCATGATGATCACCATCGCCGCTTCGGCGGGCGTGGCGATCCACGCTGGCGTGTGCGCGATCACGTGCGACGCGATGTGCGGACTGATCAGGGCACCGCCGAGCACGGTGCCGAGGATGATGGAGCTGACGGTCGTGCCTTCGATCCAGCCGTTCGCGGCGACAAGCCTGTCGGCCGGCAGCAGCTCGGTCAGAATGCCGTATTTCGCGGGCGAATACGCGGCGGCGCCGAACCCGACGATTCCGTACGCGATCAGCGGATGGGCGCCGAACAGCATGATCATGCAGCCGACCACCTTGATCGAGTTGGTGATGAACATCACGCGGCCCTTCGGGCGTGAATCGGCGAACGCACCGACATAGGCCGCCAGCACCACGTAGGACAACACGAAGAACAGCTTGAGCAGCGGTGTCATCCAGTTGGGGGCGTGGAGGTCTTTCAGCAGGGCGATGGCGGCGATGAGAAGCGCATTGTCGGCCAACGACGAGAAAAACTGCGCGGCCATGATGGTGTAAAAACCTTTTTTCATCTGATGCGATGCTTTCGTCGCTGCGGCAGGGCCGCGTAGGCCGCCTGGTATGCGATCGGCTTATTCCGTTCGAAATGGGTTGTGCGCACGGCTTTATAACACGAAAATACGGCAATTCGGACTAGCAAGATTCCCCGATCGTTCCGCAAATTGTCGGCTTCGGTGCTCAAAAGGCGCGGTAAGCTGATGATTCGCAAGCGTCTTTACGTAAATTTCCCATGCCGCGCCCGATCTCCGCCACCATCCATACCGCTGCTCTCGCGAACAATCTCTCCGTCGTCCGCCGATATGCCGGCCCCTCCAAGGTCTGGGCGGTCGTCAAGGCCAACGCGTACGGCCACGGTCTCGCGCGCGTGTTTCCCGGCCTGCGCGGCACCGACGGCTTCGGCCTGCTCGACCTCGACGAGGCCGTGAAGCTGCGCGAGCTCGGCTGGGCCGGCCCGATACTGCTGCTCGAAGGGTTCTTTCGCTCGACCGACATCGACGTGATCGACCGCTACAGCCTGACGACCACCGTCCACAACGACGAGCAGATGCGGATGCTGGAGACGGCGCGGTTGTCCAAGCCCGTCAACGTGCAGCTCAAGATGAACAGCGGGATGAACCGGCTCGGCTACGTGCCCGAGAAATACCGCGCCGCGTGGGAACGCGCCCGTGCGTGCCCCGGCATCGGCCAGATCACGTTGATGACCCATTTTTCGGATGCCGACAACGAGCGCGGCGTGGCCGAGCAGCTCGCGACGTTCGAGCGCGGTGCGGAAAACATTGCCGGTGCCCGCAGTCTCGCGAATTCGGCGGCGGTGCTGTGGCATCCGGATACGCATTTCGACTGGGTGCGGCCCGGGATCGTGCTGTACGGCGCATCGCCGTCGGGGCAGTCGGCCGATATTGCCGATACCGGATTGAAGCCCGCGATGACGCTCGCGTCCGAGCTGATCGCCGTGCAGACGATCGGGAAGGGGCAGGCGATCGGCTACGGCTCGACGTTCTCCGCGCCGGCGCCGATGCGCATCGGCGTCGTCGCGTGCGGCTATGCGGACGGCTATCCGCGCGTCGCGCCCGAAGGCACGCCGGTGATCGTCGACGGGATCCGCACGCGGATCGTCGGCCGCGTGTCGATGGACATGATTACCGTCGACCTGACGCCGTGCCCGCAAGCCGGCGTCGGCGCGCGGGTCGAGCTGTGGGGCAACGCACTGCCGATCGACGACGTCGCGCGCCATTGCGGGACGATCGGCTATGAACTGATGTGCGCGGTCGCGAGCCGCGTACCGGTGCGCGCGGAATAAGGGCAGCACGCGTGGCCAAACAGAAAACCGTCTACGTCTGCAGCGAGTGCGGCGGACAAACCCCGAAGTGGCAGGGGCAATGCCCGTCGTGCCAGGCCTGGAACACGCTCGTCGAATCGGTCGCCGAGTCGCCCGCCGCGCATCGCTTCCAGTCGCTCGCGAAGCGCGCGCCCGTGCAGCGGCTCGTCGACATCGAGGCGGCCGACGTGCCGCGCTTCTCCACCGGCATCGGCGAATTCGACCGCGTGCTGGGCGGCGGGTTGGTGCCGGGCGGCGTCGTGCTGATTGGCGGCGATCCGGGCATTGGCAAGTCGACGCTGTTGCTGCAGTCGCTCGCGGACATCGCCAGCGAGCGTCGCGCGCTCTATATCAGCGGCGAGGAATCGGCCGCGCAGATCGCGTTGCGCGCGCAACGGCTCGCGCTGCTCGACGGCGGCGCGCCCGCGGCCGAGCTGAAGCTGCTCGCCGAGATCCAGCTCGAGAAGATCCAGGCCGCGATCGACGCGGAACGGCCGGACGTCGCCGTCATCGACTCGATCCAGACCGTCTATTCCGAAGCCCTGACGTCGGCGCCCGGTTCGGTGGCACAGGTGCGCGAGTGTGCGGCGCAGCTCACGCGCATCGCGAAGCAGTCCGGCACGGCGATCATCATGGTCGGGCACGTGACGAAGGAGGGCAACCTCGCCGGCCCGCGCGTGCTCGAGCACATCGTCGACACGGTGCTGTACTTCGAAGGCGATACCCATTCGTCGTTCCGGCTCGTGCGCGCGTTCAAGAACCGCTTCGGCGCGGTCAACGAGCTCGGCGTGTTCGCGATGACCGAGCGTGGGCTGCGCGGTGTCGCGAATCCGTCCGCGTTGTTCCTGTCGCAGCACGAACAGGTCGTGCCCGGTTCCTGCGTGCTCGTCACGCAGGAGGGCACGCGCCCGCTGCTCGTCGAAATCCAGGCGCTCGTCGATACGGCTCACGTGCCGAACCCGCGCCGGCTCGCGGTCGGCCTCGAACAGAACCGGCTCGCGATGCTGCTCGCGGTGCTGCACCGGCACGCGGGCATCGCGTGTTTCGACCAGGACGTATTCCTGAACGCGGTGGGCGGCGTGAAGATCACCGAACCGGCCGCCGACCTCGCGGTGCTGCTCGCGATCCATTCGTCGATGCGCAACAAGGCGCTGCCGAAGGGCCTGATCGTATTCGGCGAAGTCGGGCTGGCGGGCGAGATCCGGCCGTCCCCGCGCGGTCAGGAGCGGCTGCGCGAGGCGGCGAAGCTCGGTTTCACGGCGGCGCTGATTCCGAAGGCGAACGCGCCGAAACAGCCGATCGAAGGGCTGAACGTGATGGCCGTCGAGCGCATCGAGCAGGCGATCGACCGCGTGCGCGATCTCGAATGATCGTGCGCGCCGGCCGGCCGCGATCTGTCGCGTAATTCGTTGTAAAGAATATGTAGGCTGATGTAACCCGCCGGACATCGCTTTTCCCTATCCTTGGGCGGATTGTCGAACCGCGCAATGCGAAGGGAACCTATGTTCAAACAGTATGGGGAAACGTCGGGCGGACGCAGTTACAACCTGCGCGGCTGCCGCGTGTCGGAGCCGATCGTTCAGCCGTGGGGCGGTGGATGCCGGATCGTCGAGTGGATCGACGACGAAGGGCGCCTGGCACGCCGGGTCGTGTCGGAAGACGTGACGGAGGCGGAGGTCGCTGCGGCGATCCGCCGGCCGACCGAAGGGCGGCGCCATCTGATGGGCGACGACGAGCAGATGCCGCGCGATACGTTGCCACGGCGTTGAACGGGCGGCGGCGCCGGCGGGCAGTTGATGCGACGACGGCGAACGCGACAATGACGACAAGGCCGGGCCAGGGTGCCCGGCCTTGTCGTTTCCGAGCCAGGCGCAGCCGGGGCGGTGCGTCGCGCGCTCACCCAGCCCGGCGATGCCGCGCGTGGCCGATGCAACGATCGGCCGACGGCGCCCGGGGCAGCGTTCAGCCGATCTGCTCGAGTTCTTCCTGCGCTGCGAGCCAGTCCGCCTCGACCGTCTCGAGCCGGGTATTGACCTCGCCGAGCTTGCGGATCGCGTCGGTCAGTTCCGTCTTGCGCGCGGCCTCGTAGCTCGATGGATCGGCCACGAACGCGTCGAGGCGCGCCTTCTCCGCGTGCAGCGTTTCCATTTCCTTTTCGAGTTTCGTGATGCGGTTCTGCAGCGGCTTCTTCAACTGCGACAGCCGCTGGCGCTCCTCGGCCGCCTGACGTTTCTGATCCTTGCGATTGACGCCCGGATCCGCGCCCGCTGCCGCCGCGCTGTCGGCCTTCGCGGCCGCGCGCTGCTCTGCCGCATGCTGCAGCAGCCAATCGCGGTAATCGTCGAGGTCGCCATCGAACGGCTGCAGACGGTGCTTCGCGACGAGCATGAACTGGTCGGTGGTCGCGCGCAGCAAGTGGCGATCGTGCGAGACGAGGATCAGCGTGCCTTCGAACTGCGCGAGCGCCATCGTCAGCGCGTGACGCGTTTCGAGGTCCAGGTGGTTGGTCGGTTCGTCGAGCAGCAGCAGGTTCGGCTTCTGCCAGATGATCAGCGCGAGTGCGAGCCGCGCTTTTTCGCCGCCCGAGAACGGGCCGACCGGGCTCGTCGCCATATCGCCCGAGAAATTGAAGCCGCCGAGGAAATCGCGCAGCTCCTGCTCTCGCGTATCGGGGGCGAGCCGTGCAAGATGCGCGAGCGGCGAATCGTCCTCGCGCAGCGTTTCGAGCTGGTGCTGCGCGAAATAGCCGATCGTCAGCCCCTTGCCGTCGCGCACCTGGCCCGACAGCGGCGCGAGCGTGCCGGCCAGCGTCTTGATCAGCGTCGACTTGCCCTGGCCGTTCGCGCCCAGCAGGCCGATGCGCTGGCCGTTCTGGATCGACAGCGTCACGCGTTCGACGATGGGAATCTCGCCGCCGTCGTCGGCGTGGTAGCCGCAGCGGACATCCTCCATCACCATCATCGGATTCGGCGCGGCGTCGGGTGTGCGGAACTCGAAGGTGAACGGCGAGGCGATGTGCGCGGGCGCGATCAGCTCCATCTTCTCGAGCGCCTTCATCCGGCTTTGCGCCTGCTTGGCCTTGGTCGCCTTGGCCTTGAAGCGGTCGACGAAGCTCTGCAGGTGCTCGATCGTTTTCTGCTGCTTTTCGTATGCGCTTTGCTGCAGCGCCAGTTGTTGCGCGCGCAGCACTTCGAACTGCGAGTAATTGCCGCCGTAGCGCTTCACCTGGCGATTTTCCAGATGCAGCGTGACGTTGCAAATCGAGTCGAGAAATTCGCGGTCGTGCGAGATCACGACGAGCGTGCCGGCGTAGCGGTGCAGCCAGTCCTCGAGCCAGACGATCGCATCGAGGTCGAGGTGGTTGGTCGGTTCGTCGAGCAGCAGCAGGTCGGAGCGGCACATCAGCGCCTGCGCGAGGTTCAGCCGCATGCGCCAGCCGCCGGAGAAACTGGCGACCGATTCGCGCGTCTGCGCGAGCGTGAAGCCGAGGCCGAGCAGCAGCGCTTCGGCGCGCGCGGGTGCGGTATAGCCGTCGGCGTCGGCGAAGGCCGCATGCGCGTCGGCTTCGGCGGCGCCGTCATGCGCGGCCGAGGCGGCGGCGATCCGCGCCTCGATCTCGCGCAGCGCGGTGTCGCCGTCGAGCGTGTAGTCGAGCGCGGAACGGTCGACGGCAGGCGTTTCCTGCGACACGTGCGCGATCCGCCACGACGGCGGCATCGCGAAATCACCGGCGTCGGAATGCAGCTCGCCGCGCAGGACCGAGAACAGCGTCGATTTGCCGGCGCCGTTCGCGCCGATCAGGCCGGCCTTTTCGCCGGGATTGAGCACGAACGAGGCTGACTCGAACAGCGGCTTGGTGCCGCGCGCAAGGCTGAACTGATTGAAACGGATCACGGCGGGAATGACTGACCAAAACCGCTATTCTAGACTGCACGCGCGTCGCCCCGGATATCGGCCGTTCGGCAGGTGCCGCAACGGCGCGATTTGGCCTAGACTCCACGTCGATCCGGTTTCGTAAAAGGAGTGCCCGATGTCCACCCTGTATTCGTTCAGCGCAGAGACGCTCGCCGGTCAGCCGGCGTCGCTCGATGCGTACCGCGGCAAGGTGCTGCTGATCGTCAATACTGCGAGCGAGTGCGGTTTCACGCCGCAGTATGCGGGCCTGCAGAAGCTGTACGACCAGTACGCGGCGCGCGGTTTCTTCGTGCTCGGCTTCCCGTGCAACCAGTTCGGCAAGCAGGAGCCGGGCGACGCCTCGCAGATCGGCGCGTTCTGCGAGCGCAACTACGGCGTCACGTTCCCGATGTTCGCGAAGATCGACGTGAAGGGCGACCACGCGCATCCGCTGTACCGCTACCTGACCGACGAGGCGCCCGGCATCCTCGGCCTGAAGGCGATCAAGTGGAATTTCACGAAATTCCTGATCGACCGTGACGGGCGGATCGTCAAGCGCTACGCGCCGTCGACCAAGCCCGAGGAAATCGCCGCGGATATCGAGAAGCTGTTGTAACGCGTCGCAGCCGGGCGGGCCGTCCGTCCGGACCGAACGGGCAGTGGCTACGGCGGCGAGCCGAGCGCCGCGAAAGCGTGTGCCGCTTCCGTGCGGCGCGCGTCGGGCGCTCGCTCGGCTGCTACAGGATCGGTGCGAACAGGCGCGCGACGTGCATCGCGATGCGCCGCCACGCGGGCGAGTGCCGATATTCGTTCGCATCGACTTCGTAGGCTTGCGCGAAATCGGCGTCGAGCATGGCCTCGACCTCGTCGGCAAACGCGCGATCGACGGTCAGCACCATGATTTCGAAGTTGAGCCGGAACGAGCGGTTGTCCAGATTCGCGCTGCCGATCGCGGCGGCGACGCGGTCGATCAGCACGACCTTCTGGTGCAGGAATCCGGGCCGGTAGCGGAACACCTTGACGCCCGCGTCGACGAGATCACGCGCATAGAGCTTCGACGCCTCGAACACGACGTAGTGGTCGCGCCGGCTCGGGATCAGGATGCGCACGTCGACGCCGCGCATCACCGCCAGCTTCAGCGCGGCGATCACCGCTTCGTCGGGTATCAGATACGGCGTCGTGATCCACACGCGTTCGCGCGCGGCGTTGATCGCCTCGACGAAGAACAGCGAGCCGGTTTCCTGTTTGTCGGCCGGCCCCATCGGCACGGCGAGGCAATGCATCGCGTCGTCGGGCAGCGCCTGCGGCGGTGCTGCGAGCGGCGGCAGCGTCTGCGTGGCCCAGTGCCAGTCTTCGGCAAACACGTACTGAATGCTGGCGACCACCGGCCCGCGGATCTCGATATGCGTGTCGCGCCATGGCGACAGGCGACGGTTCGCGCCGAGGTATTCGACGCCGACGTTGTGGCCGCCGACGAATGCGCGATTGCCGTCGACGACGACGATCTTGCGATGGTTGCGGAAGTTGAGCTGGAAGCGGTTGACGAACTTGCGGTGGGTTGCGAACGGATGGACCTCGACGCCGCCGCGGCGCAGCGTGTCGACGTAGCTGTGCGGCAGGTCGAAGCTGCCGATGCTGTCGTACAGCACGTAGCAGCGCACACCGGCCGCCGCGCGGGCGAGCAGTGCGTCGCGCAGCATCTGGCCCAGCGCGTCGTCGCGCACGATGAAGAACTGGACGATCACGTAATCACGTGCGGTGTCGATCGCCGACAGGATCGCCGAGAAGGTCGCATCGCCGTTCACAAGCGTGCGCACCGCGTTGCCACCGACGAACGGCATTCCGCCCAGCCGTGTGAGCGCGAGCATGGCGGCGCGGCCGATCGCGTCGGCGGCCGGCCCGTCGGTTGCGTCCGCATCGGTCCACGGCGCGAGCGGCGTGTGCGTGCGTAGCGCCTCCATCTCGTGGCGCCGTGCGTCGACGTAGCCGGAGAACTTGCTGCGGCCGAGGAACAGATACGGAATGAGCGTCAGGTACGGCATCGCGGCGAGCGACACGGCCCACGCGATCGCGCCTTGCGACGTGCGCGTGTTCATGATCGCATGACACGCCCCGATGATCCCGAGCACGTGGATGGCCAGGATCAGGGTGCCGAGATGTAGCCAGTCGAGGGTCATGGGCGCGTGACGGACTCCTGAAGTCGTGCGGCGCGACGGCCGCTTACGCGCATCTTACCCAACCGTGCGGGACAACGGTGTGCCGTACCCCACGGTTGGATCGCGGCGTGTCGTCAGGCTTTGCGCGGCAGGTCCGATGCCTGGATCAGGAACACGGCGTCGTCGCCCGCGCTGGTGGGCAGCCACGTGAGCTCGAGGCCGCCGAACGCGGCCTCGACGTGCTCGCGCTCGTTGCCGATCTCGACCACGAGCACGCCGTCGTCGTGCAGCCACTTGTGCGCTTCGGCGACGATGCGCCGCACGATGTCCATGCCGTCGTCGCCGCCCGCGAGCGCCATCTCGGGCTCGTGCCGGTATTCGGGCGGCAGCGCGGCCATCGACGAAGCGTTCACGTACGGCGGGTTCGTCAGGATCACGTCGTAGCGCGAGTCGGGATCGGTCCGGAACGCGGGCAGCGGTGCGTAGAGGTCGCCGCGGTAGAGCCCGATGCGGTCTTCGAGGCCGTAGTCGCGCACGTTGATTTCCGCGACTTCGAGTGCCTTGTCCGACAGGTCGACCGCGTCGATCTCGGCGTTCGGGAATGCGCTCGCCGCGAGGATCGAGAGGCAGCCGGAGCCGGTGCACAGCTCGAGCACCGCGCCGACCTGCTCGGGATCGGCGACGTACGGCTGCAGCCCGTCGTCGAGCAGTTCGCCGATGAACGAGCGCGGCACGATCACGCGTTCGTCGACGTAGAAGCGGTGACCATGCATCCATGCTTCATGCGTGAGGTACGCGGCCGGCACGCGATCGGTCGCGCGTCGCTCGATCACCGCGAGTACGGCCGCGATTTCGTCGGGCAAGAGGCGCGCGTCGAGGAACGGCTCAAGCGTATCGAGCGGCAGGTCGAGCGTATGCAGCACGAGGTAGGCGGCTTCGTCGTACGCGTTGTCCGAGCCGTGGCCGAACGAGAGTTTCGCCTTCGAGAAGCGCGTGACCGCATAGCGCAGCAGGTCGCGAACGGTTGCAAAAGGTGTCGTCATGCGGGGCTCCGTCAGGCAATCAGTTGTTCGAGCACGCGCCGGTACACGTTCTTTAGCGGGTCGACGAAGCGCACGTCGATGTGTTCGTCGATCTTGTGGATGCTGCCGTTCGGCGGGCCGAATTCGATCACCTGCGGGCAGATGCGCGCGATGAAGCGGCCGTCGGACGTGCCGCCCGTCGTCGACAGTTCGGTCGTGAGGCCCGTTTCGGCGCGGATCGCGTTCTCGAGCGCGTTCGACAGCTCGCCGCGCGGCGTGAGGAACGGCAGGCCGCTCACCGACCACTTCAGCGTGTACTCGAGGCCATGCTTGTCGAGGATCGCGTGCACGCGGGCCTGCAGGCCCTCGACCGTGCTGGCCGTCGAAAAGCGGAAGTTGAACATCAGATCCGCGTGGCCGGGGATCACGTTGGTCGCGCCGGTGCCTGCGTGCAGGTTCGACACCTGCCAGGTGGTCGGCGGGAAGTATTCGTTGCCTTCGTCCCACTGTTCGGCGGCCAGCTCCGCGAGCGCCGGCGCGAGCAGGTGGATCGGGTTCCTCGCGAGGTGCGGATAGGCGATGTGGCCTTGCACGCCCTTGACGATCAGCTCGCCCGACATCGAGCCGCGGCGGCCGTTCTTCACGACGTCGCCGAGTTCGGTGGTCGACGTCGGCTCGCCGACGATGCAGTAATCGAGACGCTCGCCGCGTGCTTCGAGCAGCTCGACGACCTTCACGGTACCGTCGGTGGCCGGGCCTTCCTCGTCGCTCGTGATCAGGAACGCGATCGCACCGCGGTGGCCGGGGTGCGCCGCGACGAATTCCTCGGAGGCGACGACGAACGCCGCGAGCGACGTCTTCATGTCGGCCGCGCCGCGGCCATACAACTTGCCGTCGCGATGCGCGGGAACGAACGGCGGAGAGGTCCATTGCTCGAGCGGGCCGGTCGGCACGACGTCGGTGTGGCCCGCGAACGCGAGCAGCTTGCCGTCGCGGCCGTCGGTGCCGCGCTTGACGGCCCACAGGTTGGTCACGCCCTGCGACGCGATGGTCTCGCATTCGAAGCCGAGCGCGGCGAGGCGCTCGGTCATGATCTGCTGGCAGTGCTGGTCGTCGGGCGTGACGGACGCGCGGGCGATCAGCTGTTCGGTAAGGGCTAGGGTGGCGGACATGGTTCGGACCACTTTCGATAAAAAATGCCGGCGCGGTGGCCGGCAGCGATGGGGCGTCGTGCAGCGCCAAGCGCCGCGCGGGCGGCCCTATGCGGCAAACAGCGCCGCGTACTGATCGGCGGCGAAGCCGAGCGATTTCACGCGGCCGTTGATGACGAGCACGGGGCGCTTGATGACCGACGGCTTGTGGATCATCAGCGCGACCGCGCCGGACTTCGTTTCCGCGGCTGCCTTCATGGCGTCGTCCAGGCCGCGCCACGTCGTGCCGCGCTTGTTCACGAGCGCGTCGAGCGACACGTCCTTCAGCCAGTCTTCGACGAGCGGTGCGCTGACGCCGAGCTTCTTGAAGTCGTGGAACTCGAACTCGACGCCGTGATCGTCGAGCCACACGCGGGCCTTCTTCACGGTGTCGCAGTTCGGAATGCCGTAGACGACCACGGTGCGCGGCTTGGCCATCAGTCGCCTCGCAGCAGCTCGTTCAGGCCGACCTTCGCGCGGGTCTTCGCGTCGACCTTCTTCACGATCACCGCGCAATACAGGCTGTGCGAGCCGTCCTTCGACGGCAGGTTGCCGGCGACGACGACCGAGCCGGCCGGAATGCGGCCGTAGCTGACTTCACCCGTTTCGCGATCGTAGATCTTCGTGCTCTGGCCGAGGTACACGCCCATCGAGATCACCGAGTTCTCCTCGACGATCACGCCTTCGACGACTTCCGAGCGCGCGCCGATGAAGCAGTTGTCTTCGATGATGACGGGGTTCGCCTGCAGCGGCTCGAGCACGCCGCCGATGCCGACGCCGCCCGACAGGTGCACGTTCTTGCCGATCTGCGCGCACGAGCCGACGGTCGCCCACGTGTCGACCATCGTGCCTTCGTCGACGTACGCGCCGATGTTGGTGTACGACGGCATCAGCACGACGTTCTTCGCGATGAACGAGCCGCGGCGTGCGATGGCCGGCGGCACGACGCGGAAGCCGCCCGCGGCGAAGTCTTCGGCCGTGTAGTTCGCGAACTTCGACGGCACCTTGTCGTAGAACTGCGAGTAGCCGCCAGCCGGCATCGGTGCGTTGTCCTCCAGGCGGAACGACAGCAGCACGGCCTTCTTCAGCCACTGGTGGACCGTCCAGTTGCCGTCGATCTTCTCGGCGACGCGCAGCGCGCCCTTGTCGAGTTGCTCGATCGCGTGAGCGACGGCTTCGCGGACGTCGGCGGGCGCGGCCTTCGGCGACAGCTCGGCGCGGTTTTCCCAGGCGGTGTCGATGATTTGCTGAAGTTGTTGCGACATGTTCGTTTTCGCAGGAGATGAATGGAATTGATCGGGATGGACGACTTACCGCGCGAGAGCCCGGCAGAAATCGACGATGCGTTGCGCGCCCTCGACGCATTCGGGGGTGCCCGCGACGAGCGCGATCCGGATGAAATCGCGGCCCGGATTCGTGCCGTGCGCGTCGCGCGCCAGGTACGAGCCGGGCAGAACCGTCACATTATAGTCGGCGTACAGGCGGCGGGCGAACTCGGTGTCCGACAGGCCGGTGCGCGCGACATTGGCCCACAGGTAGAACGCGGCATCGGGCAGCTTCACGTCGATCACGTCGGCCAGCATCGGCGTGACCGTGCTGAACTTCTGCAGGTACTGCGCGCGATTCTCGCGCACGTGCGCCTCGTCGTTCCACGCGGCGATGCTCGCGTGCTGCCAGACCGGCGACAGCGCGGCGCCGTGGTAGGTGCGGTACAGCAGGAATTTCTTCAGCAGCGCGGCGTCGCCGGCGACGAAGCCCGAGCGCATGCCCGGCACGTTCGAGCGCTTCGACAGGCTCGACAGCATCACAAGCCGCTCGAAGCCGCGACCGAGGCGGTGAGCGGCCTCGAGACCGCCGAGCGGCGGCGCCGCTTCGTCGAAATAGATCTCCGAATAACACTCGTCGGACGCGATCACGAAGCCGTGGCGGTCGGACAGCGCGAACAGCTCGCGCCAGTCGTCGAGCGTCAGCACGGCGCCCGTCGGGTTGCCCGGCGAGCACACGTACAGCAGCTGGGTGCGCGCCCACACTTCATCGGGCACGGCCGCGTAGTCGCACGCGAAGTTGCGCGCCGGGTCGCTGTTCGCGAAATAGGGCTCGGCACCGGACAGGAGCGCCGCACCTTCGTAAATTTGATAGAACGGATTCGGACAGAGTACGATCGCTTTCTTGCCGTCCGCGCGCGGGCGGGCATCGATCACTGTCTGCGCGAGCGAGAACAGCGCCTCGCGCGACCCCGACACGGGCAGCACCTGCGTGGCCGGGTCGATCGACGGCAGCCCGTAGCGGCGTTCCAGCCAGTGTGCGATCGACGTGCGCAGCGCGTCCGAGCCGGCCGTGGCCGGATACGACGCGAGGCCGTCGAGCGAAGCCACGACGGCATCGCGGATCAGCGCCGGCGTCGGGTGCTTGGGCTCGCCGATGCCGAAGCTGATCGGTTTCAGGCCGGCGGAGGGCGTCACGTCCTTGAACAGGGCGCGCAGCTTTTCGAAGGGGTAGGGCTGGAGCGAGTCGAGTCGAGGGTTCACGGGCGAAGCGGCCACACGGCCGGTTGGAGCGAAAGGGGCGGCGCGGCTGCCGCACGGCTGCGAACGGGCGCCGACGGCGCGCGGGTCGCAACGGACGATTATAGCGTGACGCAATGCGGTCACGGCCCGCCGGAACGGCGGCCGGGCCGGTCGAACAAAGGGTATCGAAGCAAATGAACAACGCGGTACGCGGCAGCCTGCCGACGCTGGCCATCCTGATCGGCGCATCGGTATGGGGCCTGATCTGGTATCCGCTGCGGATCCTCGCATCGCTCGGCGTGACCGGCACTCTGGCGAGCGCGTTGACCAGCCTCGTCGCGTTCGTGTTCGTGATCGTCGTGCGGCACCGCACCATCGCGACGCTGCGCTGGCACTGGGTGCTGCCGGGCATTGCGATCACGGCCGGCGTGACGAACCTCGGTTTCGTGTGGGGCACGATCCACGGCGAAGTGCTGCGCGTGATGCTGCTGTTCTATCTGACGCCCGCATGGACCGCGGTCTACGCGCATTTCCTGCTGCGCGAGCGGCTCACCTGGGCCGGTGCGGGGCTCGCGGCGCTGTCGATCGGTGGCGCGATGCTGATGCTGTGGTCGCCGAGCCTCGGCATGCCGCTGCCGGCCAACCCGGCCGAATGGGCAGGGCTCGCGGCCGGCCTGAGTTTCGCGATGAGCAACGTGCTCGTGATCAAGGCGAGCCGCGAGCTGCCGGAGATGCGCGCGGAGATGCGCACCGCGACGCTGTTCGGCGGCGCGGCGGTGTTCGGCGCGATCGCGTCGCTGTTCGAGGGGCTGCCGGCCGCACCGGCAGGCGGCCAGCTCGGCATCGCCGCGATGATCGTCGCCGCGATCGGCGTGACGATGGCGGCGAACAACCTGCTGGTCCAATATGGCCTCGCACGCGTGCCCGCGAACCGCGCATCGATCATCATGCTGTTCGAGATCGTGATCACCGCGCTGTCCGCATGGGTGTTCGCGAACGAACTGCCGAGCGCGCGCGAGTGGGCGGGCGGCGCGTGCATCGTGCTGGCGACGCTGCTGTCGAGCCGCGTGCATCGTGCCGCGCCGGCATCGGGCAAACCCGGCGACGGGCGGGACGGCGCGCGCGCGATGGTATGATGGAAGCCGTTTGCGGGGCCCAACGCTGGATGCGCGCGGCCCCGCTTTTGAATTCCGGGGCGCATCGCGTGCACGGGCCGTCCGGCCCCGCGCGTCGCGGCCCCGTCCGTTTCACACCTTCTTCACATCCGATACCGCCGTGCGTCTGAGCTCGATCAAACTCGCTGGCTTCAAATCCTTCGTCGATCCCACGCATTTCCAGGTTCCGGGCCAGCTTGTCGGCGTGGTGGGCCCGAACGGGTGCGGCAAGTCCAACATCATCGATGCCGTGCGCTGGGTGCTCGGCGAGTCGCGCGCGTCCGAGCTGCGCGGCGAGTCGATGCAGGACGTCATCTTCAACGGCTCGACCGCCCGCAAGCCCGGCAGCCGGGCCAGCGTCGAACTGATCTTCGACAACTCCGACGGCCGCGCGGCTGGCCAGTGGGGCCAGTACGGCGAGATCGCCGTGAAGCGCGTGCTGACGCGCGACGGCACGTCGAGCTACTACATCAACAACCTGCCGGCGCGCCGCCGCGACATCCAGGACATCTTCCTCGGCACGGGCCTCGGGCCCCGCGCATACGCGATCATCGGGCAGGGCATGATCGCGCGGATCATCGAGGCGAAGCCGGAGGAACTGCGCGTGTTCCTCGAGGAAGCCGCGGGTGTGTCGAAGTACAAGGAACGCCGTCGCGAGACCGAGAACCGCCTGCACGACACGCGCGAGAACCTGACGCGCGTCGAGGACATCGTCCGCGAATTGGGCGCGAACCTCGAGAAGCTCGAGGCGCAGGCCGTCGTCGCGACCAAATACAAGGAACTCGTCGCCGACGGCGAGGAGAAGCAGCGCCTGTTGTGGCTGCTGCGCAAGAACGAGGCCGCGGGCGAGCAGCAGAAGCAGCAGCGCGCGATCGAGCAGGCGCAGATCGACCTCGAGGCGCAGACGGCGAAGTTGCGCGAAGTCGAGTCGCAGCTCGAGACGTTGCGGGTCGCGCATTATTCGGCGAGCGATGCGATGCAGGGCGCACAGGGCGCGCTCTACGAGGCGAACGCCGAAGTGAGCCGCCTCGAGGCCGAGATCAAGTTCATCGTCGAATCGCGCAACCGCGTGCAGGCGCAGATCGCCGCGCTGAACGCGCAGCGCGAGCAATGGCGCGCGCAGGCCGAGAAGGCGCAGGACGAGCTCGAGGAAGCCGAAGAGGCGCGGGCGATGGCCGACGAGAAGGCCGCGCTCGCCGAGGACAACGCAGCCGCGAAACACGACGCGCTGCCGGCGCTCGAGGCGAAATGGCGCGATGCGCAGGCGCAGCTCAACGAAGAACGCGCGCGGATCGCGCAGACCGAGCAGTCGCTGAAGCTCGAGGCCGCGCACCAGCGCAATGCCGACCAGCAGCTCCAGCAGCTTCAGCAGCGCCATGAACGCCTGAAGTCCGAGGCGGGCGGGCTCGACGCACCGGACGAAGCGCAGCTCGAGGAGCTGCGCATGCAGCTCGCCGAGCAGGAAGAGATCCTCGCCGAAGCCCAGGCACGTCTGGCCGATGCGCAGGAAGCGCTGCCGCGCCTCGACGGCGAGCGCCGTGCCGCGCAGGAGCGCGTGCAGGCCGAAAGCGCGCAGATTCACCAGCTCGAGGCGCGGCTCGCCGCGCTCAAGCAACTGCAGGAGAACGTGCAGACCGAAGGCAAGATCCAGCCGTGGCTCGACAAGCACGAGCTCGGCGCGCTGCCGCGTCTGTGGAAGAAGCTGCACGTCGAGGCCGGCTGGGAAGCCGCGCTCGAGGCCGTGCTGCGCGAGCGCCTCGCGGCGCTCGAAGTGTCGAATCTCGACTGGGTGAAGGCGTTCGCGACCGATGCGCCGCCCGCGAAGCTCGCGTTCTACGCGCCGCCCGCGGCCGGTGAGCCGCCCGCGGCCGCGGCCGGGCTGCGCCCGGTGCTGTCGCTCGTGCGCATCGACGATGCGGGCATTCGTGCGGTGCTGAACGACTGGCTCGGCAACGTGTACGTCGCCGACGACGTCGCGCAGGCGCTCGCGATGCGCGCGCAACTGCCGGCCGGCGGCGCATTCGTCGTCAAGGCGGGCCATGTCGTCACGCGTGTCGGCGTGCAGCTGTACGCGGCCGATTCGGAGCAGGCCGGGATGCTGGCCCGTCAGCAGGAAATCGAGAATCTGACGCGCCAGGTGCGCGCGCAGGCGCTGCTCGCCGACGAGGCGCGCACCGCCGCCGTGCGCGCGGAGGCGGCGCACACGCAGGCCACGCAGGCGCTCGGCGACGTGCGCGCGCAGGCCGAACGCGCGACGCAGCGCGTGCATGCGCTGCAGATGGACGTGCTCAAGCTCGCGCAGGCGCACGAGCGCTACACGCAGCGCAGTACGCAGATCCGCGAGGAGCTGGAGGAAATCGGCGCGCAGATCGACGAGCAGCGTGCACTGCGCGCGGAATCGGAAGCGAACTTCGAGCGTTTCGACGGCGAACTCGCGGAGCTGCAGGCGCGCTTCGAGGACAACCAGCTCGCATTCGAGGCGCTCGATGAATCGCTGACGCAGGCGCGCCAGGAAGCGCGCGACCTCGAGCGCGGCGCGAACGACGCACGCTTCGCCGCGCGCAACGCGGTCACGCGGATCGACGAGCTCAAGCGCAGCATCCAGGTCGCGCACGAGCAGAGCGAGCGCGTCGCCGCGTCGCTGGAAGACGCGCGCGCCGAACTCGAAACGATCAACGAGCAGACCGCGCACACGGGCCTGCAGGACGCGCTCGAAATTCGCGCGGTGAAGGAAGAGGCGCTGCAGGCCGCGCGGATCGAACTCGACGACCTGACCGCGAAGCTGCGTGCATCGGACGAGCAGCGTCTCGTCGCCGAGCGTTCGCTGCAGCCGCTGCGCGACCGCATCACCGAGCTGCAATTGAAGGAGCAGGCCGCGCGCCTGGCCGTCGAGCAGTTCGCCGAGCAGCTCACGGCGGCCGAGGTCGACGAGGAAGCGCTGCGCGAAAAGCTCACGCCGGACCTGAAGCCGTCGTACCTGCAGGGCGAGGTGACGCGCCTGAACAACGCGATCAACGCGCTGGGCCCGGTCAACATGGCCGCGCTCGACGAGCTGAAGGCCGCGAGCGAGCGCAAGGTGTTCCTCGATGCGCAGTCGGCCGACCTGACCGACGCGATCACGACGCTCGAGGATGCGATCCACAAGATCGACCAGGAAACCCGCACGCTGCTGCAGGGCACCTTCGACGAGGTCAACCGTCACTTCAGCGACCTGTTCCCGCGCCTGTTCGGCGGTGGCCAGGCGAAGCTGATCATGACGGGCGACGAGATCCTCGATGCCGGCGTGCAGGTGATGGCGCAGCCGCCGGGCAAGAAGAACGCGACCATCCACCTGCTGTCGGGCGGCGAGAAGGCGCTGACCGCCACCGCGCTGGTGTTCGCGATGTTCCAGCTGAACCCGGCGCCATTCTGTCTGCTCGACGAGGTCGACGCGCCGCTCGACGACGCGAACACCGAGCGTTTCGCGAATCTGGTGCGCGCGATGTCCGACAAGACGCAGTTCCTCTTCATCTCGCACAACAAGATCGCGATGGAGATGGCGCAGCAGCTGATCGGCGTGACGATGCAGGAGCAGGGCGTGTCGCGGATCGTCGCGGTGGACATGGAAACCGCCGCGGGTTTTGCCCAGAATTGACGTTTGACGAGACCGGACCGCGTTCGCGCGGCGCATGGGCGCCCGTTCGCGGGTCCGACGAACAAGAATTGCTGATGGAGCGTGCATGGACGAGTTGACACTCGGATTGATCGGCGCGGGCGCCGTCGTGGTGGGCGGCGTCGTGGTCTACAACGCATGGCAGGGCGCGAAGGTGCGGCGCAGGATGCCGCGCCCGATGCCGGAGGAAACGGCCGAGGCGATGAATCGCCCCGAGCGCGACGAAGAGTTGCCGTTCATCGAGCCGGTGCGCCAGCCCGTGCGCCGCGAATCCGCTGCGCCGGCACCGGCCGCTGCGGCCGCGGGCGCGCCGGCCGAAGCCGCGCGCGTCGAGCCGACCTTCGGCGGCGTGGCGCCTGCCGACACGCCGGCCGACCTGCAGGCCGAGGCCACCGGCGGCGACGCGCCGTCGGCGTCGAGCGGGCATGCGGAGCAGGTCGACGAAGGTGCGGTCGCCGCCGCACAGGAAGCACCGGCTGCCGACGCATCGAACGAACCGGCCGAACCCGTGCTGCCCGCCGCGACGACCATTTCGTCGGCGCCGCCCGCGATCGTCGACCGCCGGATCGACTGCATCGTGCCGATTCGCCTCGGCGCGCCGCTGCCGGGCGACAAGATCCTGCCGGTCGCGCAACGGCTGCGCCGCGCGGGCACCAAGCCCGTCCATATCGAGGGCAAGCCGGAAGGCGGCCAGTGGGAGCTGCTGCAGAACGGCGTGCGCTATGAAGAACTGCGCGCGGCCGCGCAGCTCGCGAACCGTAGCGGTGCGCTGAACGAGCTCGAATTCTCCGAATTCGTGACGGGCGTGCAGCAGTTCGCCGACGCGATCGACGGCGCGCCGGAATTCCCCGACATGATGGAGACGGTCGCGATGGCGCGCGAGCTCGACGGCTTTGCCGCGCAGTGCGACGCGCAGTTGTCGATCAACGTGATGTCGGACGGCGCGCCGTGGTCGGCGAACTACGTGCAGGCCGTGGCTTCGCAGGACGGGCTGCTGCTGTCGCGCGACGGCACGCGCTTCGTGAAGCTCGACGCGAAACAGAACCCCGTATTCATGCTGCAGTTCGGCGACACGAACTTCCTGCGTGACGACCTGACCTACAAGGGCGGCAACATGATCACGCTGGTGCTCGACGTGCCGGTGGCGGAGGAGGACATCCTGCCGTTCCGGCTGATGTGCGACTACGCGAAGTCGCTGTCCGAGCGGATCGGCGCGCGAGTCGTCGACGATTCGCGCCGGCCGCTGCCGGAATCGACGCTGGCGGCGATCGACCAGCAACTGATGAAGCTGTACGCGAAGCTCGAGGAAGCGGGCATCCCGGCCGGTTCGCCGGTCACGCGCCGCCTCTTCAGCCAGTAACGCGCTTCAAGGGGCGACGGCTTGCGGTGCCGTCGCCCGTCGTCGTTGCAGTGCACACATACATCGTCGGCGTGCACTGCAGCGGCCCGCCGCGCGGCACGCATCGTGCGCCCCCGCCGCGACGTCAAACTGAGATAATCGAACATCCGATTTTCCAGAACGAATTGCCGCCAGCATGGCCCGAACCCAAGCCGAACCGCCAGCCAGCCAGCCCGACGCGCGTGCCGCGTGGCTGCGCGATCAACTCGAGCGGGCGAACTACGCCTATTACGTGCTCGACCAGCCGGATTTGCCCGACGCCGAATACGACCGACTCTTTGGCGAGCTGCAGCAGCTCGAAGCCGATCATCCCGAACTCGTGACGCCCGATTCGCCGACGCAGCGCGTCGGCGGCGAAGTCGCGAGCGGCTTCACGCCGGTCGTCCATGATGCGCCGATGCTGTCGCTGAACAACGGCTTCGCCGACGAGGACATCGTCGCGTTCGACAAGCGCGTCGCCGATGCGCTCGACAAGACGACCGATCTCGCCGGCTCGGTTACGGACCCCGTCGAATACGCATGCGAGCTGAAGTTCGACGGGCTCGCGATCTCGTTGCGCTATGAGAACGGCGTGTTCGTTCAGGCAGCGACGCGCGGCGACGGCACGACCGGCGAGGACGTGACGGAGAACGTCCGCACGATCCGCTCGATTCCGCTGAAGCTGAAGGGCCGGCACGTGCCGGCCGTGCTCGACGTGCGCGGCGAGGTGCTGATGTTCAAGCGCGATTTCGCACGCCTGAACGAACGCCAGCGCGCGGCCGAGCAGCGCGAATTCGCGAATCCGCGCAACGCGGCGGCCGGCAGCCTGCGCCAGCTCGACCCGAAGATCACCGCGCAGCGTCCGTTGTCGTTTTTCTCGTACGGGATCGGCGTGCTCGACGGAATGCCGATGCCGGACACGCACAGCGCGCTGCTCGACTGGTACGAGTCGCTCGGCCTGCCGGTGAACCGCGAGCGCGCGGTCGTGCGCGGCGCCGACGGCCTGCTGGATTTCTTCCGCAAGATCGGCGAGAAGCGCGAGTCGCTGCCGTACGACATCGACGGCGTCGTCTACAAGGTCAACCGGCGCGACGAGCAGGATCGCCTGGGCTTCGTGTCGCGCGCGCCGCGCTTCGCGCTCGCGCACAAGTTCCCCGCGCAGGAAGCGCTGACGAAGCTCGTCGCGATCGACGTGCAGGTCGGCCGCACGGGCGCGATCACGCCGGTCGCACGGCTCGAGCCGGTGTTCGTCGGCGGTGCCACGGTGACCAACGCGACGCTGCACAACGAGGACGAAGTGCGCCGCAAGGACATCCGGATCGGCGATACCGTGATCGTGCGGCGCGCGGGCGACGTGATCCCCGAAGTCGTCGGCGCGGTGCTCGACCGCCGGCCGGCCGATGCGGCCGAGTTCGTGATGCCGACCGAGTGCCCGGTGTGCGGTTCGAAAATCGAACGCCTGCCCGACGAGGCGATCGCGCGCTGCACGGGCGGCCTGTTCTGCCCGGCGCAGCGCAAGCAGGCGCTGTGGCACTTCGCGCAGCGCCGCGCACTCGACATCGACGGGCTCGGCGAGAAGATCATCGATCAGCTGGTCGAGCTGAACCTCGTGCGCACGCCGGCCGACCTGTTCAATCTCGGTTTCGCGACGCTCGCGGAGCTCGACCGGTTCGCCGAGAAGTCCGCGCAGAATCTGCTCGACTCGCTCGAAAAGGCGAAGCATACGACGCTCGCGCGCTTCATCTACGGGCTCGGGATCCGCCATGTCGGCGAGTCGACCGCGAAGGATCTCGCAAAGCACTTCGGATCGCTGGACCCGATCATGAACGCATCGATCGAGGAGCTGCTCGAAGTGAACGACGTCGGGCCGATCGTGGCCGAGTCTCTCCATCAGTTCTTCGCGGAAGAGCACAACCGCACGGTGATCGAACAGCTGCGTGCGCCCGGCAAGGTCACGTGGGCCGAAGGCCCGCCCGCGCCGAAGGCGCCGCAGGGCGTGCTCGCCGGGAAGACGGTCGTGTTGACGGGCACGCTGCCGACGCTCACGCGCGACGCGGCGAAGGAAATGCTCGAAGCGGCGGGCGCGAAAGTCGCGGGCTCGGTATCGAAGAAGACGGATTACGTGGTCGCGGGCGCCGACGCCGGCAGCAAGCTCGCGAAGGCCGAGGAACTCGGCATCCCCGTGCTGGACGAAGACGGACTGCACCAACTCCTGGAGGGCAACACGCCATGATTCGCGAGATCCTGAAGATGGGCGATCCGCGCCTGCTCGAAGTCGCCAAGCCGGTCGAGCGGTTCGATACTCCCGAGCTGCACGAGATCGTCGCGGACATGTTCGAGACGATGCATCACGCGAACGGTGCGGGGCTTGCCGCGCCGCAGATCGGCGTCGGGCTGCAGATCATTATCTTCGGTTTCGGCAGCAACAACCGTTATCCGGACGCACCGCCCGTGCCCGAGACCGTGCTGATCAACCCGAAGGTCGAGTACATGCCGCCGGACATGGAGGAGGGCTGGGAAGGCTGCCTGTCGGTGCCGGGCATGCGCGGTGTCGTCAGCCGCTATGCGAAGGTGCGCTACAGCGGCTTCGACCAGTTCGGCGCGAAGCTCGACCGTGTCGCCGAAGGCTTTCACGCGCGGGTCGTGCAGCACGAATACGATCACCTGATCGGCAAGCTGTATCCGATGCGGATCACCGACTTCACGCGCTTCGGCTTCACCGAGGTGCTGTTTCCCGGTCTTGATCCGGCCGACGACGACTGACGTTCGGGCGGCCGCGCGCCGCCGCCGTACCGAAACGAAAAAGCCCGCTTGCGCGGGCTTTTTTGCATTGCGCGGCACGCGAGCGCGTGCCTGCCGTCAGAACGACTCGTCGGCCGACAGGTAGCGCCATTGCCCTTGCGGCAGCGCACCGAGCATCACGCGGCCCATCCGCACGCGTTTCAGGCCGATTACTTCGAGACCGACCAGTTCGCACATGCGCCGGATCTGACGCTTCTTGCCTTCGCGCAGCACGAAACGCAGCTGTTCGCCGTTCTGCCAGCTCACCATCGCGGGCTTCAGCGGGACGCCGTCGAGCTCCAGGCCGTGACGCAGCTTCGCGAGCGATTCCGCGGGGAAGTGCTGGTCGATGTCGATCAGTCGTTCGCGGTAGCGCACGCGTACCAGGTATTCCTTGTCGATGTCCGACTGCTCGCCGATCAGCTGCTTCGCGATCCGGCCGTTCTGCGTCAGCACGAGCAGGCCGGTCGAATCGATGTCGAGGCGCCCGGCGGGCGCGAGCGCGTGCAGATGTTGCGGCGAGAAGCGCACTTGCGAGCGATCGCCGCTCCACTGGTTCGCGCGCGTGATCAGCACCGACGCCGGCTCGTAGCCGTCTTCCGCCTGACCCGACACATAGCCGACCGGCTTGTGCAGCAGGATCGTCACTTGCGCGGCCTGCGCGGCGCTCGCGCGCTCGTCGATCTCGATCTTCTGGTCCGGGCGAACCTTGGTGCCGAGCGTGTCGATGCGTTCGCCGTCGACGAGCACCCAGCCCTTTTCGATCCATTCGTCCGCTTCGCGGCGCGAGCACAGGCCGAGTTCGGACATGCGCTTCGACAGGCGCATCAGGCCCGTTTCGTCGCCGTGGTCGACGTCGGCGGCGCGGCGCTTGACCGGTTGGGCGGTCTTCAGCGCGGCGCCGGTCGAGCGGCGATCGGTGTTGGTGCGCTCGCCGAAGCCGCGCTTCTCGGCATAGCCGGTTGCCTTGTCGCGATACGGTGCGCGTGCAGCGCCTTCGGCACCTGCGCGGCGCGGGCGCGCATCATCGTCGCTGCGGCGTGCGGGGCGATCGGACGACGTACGGCGTTCACCGAAGCTGCGCTTTTCGCCTGCGCCGGCCGCCTTGTCGCGATACGGTGCGCGAGCAGCGCCTTCGGCGCCTGCGCGGCGCGGGCGCGCATCGTCGTCGCTGCGGCGAGCCGGGCGATCGGACGACGTACGGCGTTCACCGAAGCTGCGCTTTTCGCCTGCGCCGGCTCCTTTGTCGCGATACGGTGCGCGTGCAGCGCCTTCGGCGCCTGCGCGGCGCGGGCGCGCATCGTCGTCGCTGCGGCGAGCCGGGCGATCGGACGACGTACGGCGTTCGCCGAAGCTGCGCTTTTCGCCTGCGCCGGCCGCCTTGTCGCGATACGGTGCGCGTGCAGCGCCTTCGCCGCCTGCGCGGCGCGGGCGAGTATCGTCGTCGCTACGCCGCGCCGGGCGATCGGAGGACGTACGGCGTTCACCGAAGTTGCGCTTTTCGCCTGCGCCGGCCGCCTTGTCGCGATACGGTGCGCGAGCAGCGCCTTCTCCGCTTGCGCGGCGCGGGCGCGTATCGTCGTCGCTACGCCGCGCCGGGCGATCGGACGACGTACGGCGTTCGCCAAAGCTGCGCTTTTCGCCTTCACCGGCTGCCTTGTCGCGATAGGGCGCACGTGCACCGCCTTCGGCGCGGCCGCCCGGCTTCGCATCGCTGCGATAACCGCGTTCGGCGGCGCCATCACGCGGTGTGCGCTTCGCCGGAGCGCGATCCGCACCCGGGTCCTCCGCGCCGCGCGGCTTGAACGCACGCTCGCCGGCGGCGGCCGGTGCGGCGGCCTTCTTCGGGCGCGGCGGCTTGTCGGCCGCGGACGGCGCGGCCGGGCGCACCGCCTTGCGGGCGACGAGGCTGCCGGAGCGGACGGGTGCGCGGGTCGGCGACGCCGGCCGCGGATTCTTGACGGTCAATTTGGTGCGCATAAACGCTGTGATTCATTCAGACTGCGATCGCGCGCAGCAATTCGGTTTCGAGCTGGATCTGCAGGCGGTTGTCGGACAGGCCGGCACCGTCAAGCAGGAAGATGTCCTCGACGCGTTCGCCGAGCGTATTGATCCGCGCCGCGTGGACGCCGACCCGATGCTCGGCCAGGACGCGCGCGATCGAATAGAGAAGGCCCGGCCGGTCGTTGGCGGACACGGACAGGATGTAGTACTGGCCGCGCTCGTCGGCCCGAAGGTCGACGCGCGGCGTGATCGGAAACGTCCGGGACAGCCTCGACAGGCGGCCCTTCGACGGTTCCGGCAGCGAAGCGGCTTCGGCAAGGCGCGTCGCGAGTTGCTGTTCGACCAGATTCGCGATGTCGCGGTAGCGCACGTCGTGTTCGGTCTGCGTGACGATGAAGTTGTCGAGCGCGTAGCCGTGCCGCGTCGTGCTGACGCGTGCATCGAGCACCGACAGCCCGTTGCGGTCGAAGTACGCACAGATGCCCGCGAACAGGTCGGGGCGGTCCTTCACGTACACGAGCACCTGCAGCGCGTCGCCGATCGGCGACGGCCGTGCGCGCACGATCGCGGTTTCGGCGTTCACGTACCGGTACAGCACACGCGTCTGCCAGGCGATGTCGGCCGCGTCGTGGCGCAGGAAAAAGCCGATGTCGAGCTGATCCCACAGCGCGCGGTGCGCGTCTTCGGGCACGGTTTCGAGGCGCAGCAGCGCGAGCGCCTGCTCCTGCCGCGACTTCAGTTCCGAATGCGCGTCGGGATTCGCGCCGCCGAGCACCGCCAGCGTGATCCGGTAGAGGTCTTCGAGAAGCTTGCCCTTCCACGTGTTCCACACCTTCGGGCTCGTGCCGCGGATATCGGCGACGGTCAGCAGGTAGAGCGCGGTGAGGTAGCGCTCGTTGCCGACGACTTCGGCGAAGCGCTTGATGACCTCGGGGTCGCTCGTGTCCTGCTTCTGCGCGACCTGGCTCATGGTCAGGTGATGCTGGACGAGCCATACGATCAGCGCCGCGTCGTCGCCGTCGATCCCGTGTTCGCGGCAGAAGCGTCGCGCGTCGGCCATCCCGAGCGTCGAGTGGTCGCCGCCGCGGCCTTTCGCGATGTCGTGGAACAGCGCCGCGACATACAGCACCCACGGGCGCTCGAAGTTGCCGATCAGCTGGCTGCAGAACGGGTATTCGTGCGCATGCTCGGCCACCGCGAAGCGGCGGATGTTGCGCAACACCATCAGGATGTGCTGGTCGACCGTGTACACGTGGTACAGGTCGTGCTGCATCTGGCCGACGATGCGGCGGAAATTCAGCAGGTAGCGGCCGAGCACGCTCGTCTGGTTCATCAGCCGGAACGCATGCGTGATGCCTTCGGGCTGCTGCAGGATCTGCATGAACGTGCGGCGGTTCTGCGGATCGCGCCGCCACGTGTTGTTCATGATTTCGCGCGAGTTGTACAGCGCGCGCAGCGTGCGGGCGGACAGGCCCTTCACGCCGCGGGTCGTCTCGTACAGCAGGAACGCTTCGAGGATCGCGTCCGGATGGCGCTCGAACACGCCGTCGTCGACTATCTCGAGCATGCCCTGCTTTTCGACGAAGCGATCGGGCGACAGCACGCGCGTGATGCCGCTCGTCGCGGGAAACAGCTGCGCCTCGATGTTCTGGATCAGGATCGTCGCCAGCTGCGTGACCGCTTTCGCGGCCCAGTAGTAACGGCGCATCAGCTGCTCGCTGGCGCGCTTGGCCTGCGTCGACTGGTAGCCGAAGCTCTCGGCGGCCTGCGTCTGCAGGTCGAACACGAGCATGTCCTGGCGGCGGCCGGCGATCACGTGCAGCCGCGCGCGCAACGTCTTCAGGAATCCTTCGTTGCGGCGCAGCTCGCGCGCCTCGCGATCGGTGATGAGGCCGCGCGTGTCGAGTTCGCGCCAGCTGCTGCCGAAGCCGGCCGCGCGCGCGATCCACAGGATCGTCTGCAGGTCGCGCAACCCGCCCGGGCTTTCCTTCACGTTCGGCTCGAGGCTGTACGGCGTGTCCTGGAACTTCGCGTGGCGCTGGCGCATTTCGAGCACCTTCGCGGTGAAGAACGCGCGCGCGTCGAGCGCCTCGTGATACCGGACGGTGAAGCGCTCGAACAGCGCGGTGCTGCCGACGATGCGGCGCGCCTCGAGCAGCGACGTCTGCACGGTGACGTCCTGCGACGCTTCCTCGATGCACTGCGCGACCGTGCGCACGCTGCTGCCGATCTCGAGGCCGAGATCCCATGCCATTCCGATGAAGCGCTCGATGCGTGCGTCGAGCGACGGGTCGTGCGCATCGGGCAGCAATACGAGGATGTCGACGTCGGAGTAGGGGGCGAGCTCGCCGCGCCCGTAGCCGCCGACGGCGACCAGCGCGAGCGTCGCGGGCAGCGCGCAATCGTCCCACACGCGCTTGAGCGCGTCGTCGGTGAGTTTCGACAGCGCGTGCATCAGCGATGCGACGTTCGCCGCGCTGCGAAAGCGCGCGAGCATGTCGGCCTTGGCGGCCTTGAATTCGGCGCGCCGCGACAGCGCTTCGGGCGAGGGGGCGGCGTGAGCGCTCATGGGCGGGCCGTTCGGGTCAGCAGGTCGGTGGGGCGGGCGGGGCTGGCGCGGCGGCTCAGACCGCGGCGGCCGGTTGCGCGAACACCGGGCGCGCCGGCGTGCCGGCGGACACGGTCAGCACCTCGTAGCCCGTCTCGGTGACGAGCACCGTGTGCTCCCACTGCGCGGACAGGCTGCGGTCGCGCGTCTTGACCGTCCACTGGTCGGGCATCGTGCGGATGTCGCGCTTGCCGGCGTTGATCATCGGCTCGATCGTGAAGATCATCCCGGCCTTCAGCTCGATGCCGGTGCCCGGGCGCCCGTAGTGGACCACCTGCGGATCCTCGTGGAACACCGTGCCGATGCCGTGGCCGCAGTATTCGCGCACGACGCTGTAGCCCTGCGCTTCCGCATGCTTCTGGATTGCGTGGCCGATATCGCCGAGGTGGGCGCCGGGCCGGACCTGGTCGATGCCGAGCCACATGCACTCGTAGGTCGTCTGCACGAGGCGCTTCGCGAGGATCGAGCCCTCGCCGACGATGAACATCCGGCTGGTGTCGCCGAAGTAGCCGTTCTTGATCACGGTGATGTCGATGTTCAGCGCGTCGCCGTTCTTGAGCACCTTCTCACCCGGAATGCCGTGGCAGATCACGTCGTTGACCGAGATGCAGGTCGCCTTCGGGTACGGCGGATAGCCGGGCGGCTGATAATTCAGCGGCGCGGGGATCGTACCCTGCTCGTTGAGCATGAATTCGTGACAGAGCCGGTCGAGTTCGGCGGTCGTGATGCCTGCGACGACGTGCGGCGTGATGAAGTCGAGCACTTCGCTCGCGAGACGGCAGGCGACGCGCATCTCGGCGATGTCGTGTTCGTTTTTGAGCGTAATAGCCATCGAGGTATGCCTGGAATGCGGTGAATTGACGGATTATCGCACCTTATGGCGGGCCTCGCAGCCCCTGCCGGCGGTGCCGATGCGGGTTTTCGCGGATTGTCCGGCCGGCTGCCGGGCGGCAAGCGAAAGTGTCGGGCGACTTGAGAGCCGACAAATCGGCGTGCTATACTCTTTGGCTAAGTCGACATCCAAATGCCAAGCGTGCACCGTCATGGGGCGGTGTCGGGCGGCATGGCGATGAAAGGCTTGCGGCACGGGCATTTTCGCACGTGTCGAATCGCAAGCCGGCGCAACCAGGGTGCCGGCCGCGCGGAACGAGGGTCCTTCGGGGCGCGTTCGCGCGGCGGTACGGCAGCCGGCTTAAGACCCAACCCTCGTGGAGAATTTACATGGCAGTCACGATGCGCCAAATGCTGGAAGCGGGTGTCCACTTCGGTCACCAGACCCGTTTCTGGAACCCGAAGATGGCTCCGTTCATTTTCGGTCACCGCAACAAGATTCACATCATCAACCTCGAAAAGACGCTGCCGATGTTCACGGACGCACAGAAGTACGTGCGCCAGCTGGCAGCGAACCGCGGCACGATCCTGTTCGTCGGCACGAAGCGTCAGTCGCGTGACACGATCGCCCAGGAAGCGCAGCGCGCGGGCATGCCGTACGTCAACGCACGCTGGCTCGGCGGCATGATGACGAACTTCAAGACGCTGAAGGTTTCGATCAAGCGCCTGAAGGACATGGAAGCGGCAGTCGAGGCGGGCGAACTCGAGAAGATGAGCAAGAAGGAAGCGCTGCTGTTCGAGCGTGAAATCGCCAAGCTGCAGAAGTCGATCGGCGGCGTGAAGGACATGGGCGGCATTCCGGACGCGATCTTCGTCGTCGACGTCGGCTACCACAAGATCGCCGTCACCGAAGCGAACAAGCTGGGCGTGCCGGTCATCGCCGTGGTCGATACGAACCACTCGCCGGAAGGTGTGGACTACGTGATCCCGGGTAACGACGACTCGAGCAAGGCAGTTGCGCTGTACGCGCAAGGCGTGGCCGACGCGATCCTGGAAGGCCGTGCGAACGCGGTCAACGAAGTGGTCCAGGCTGTGCGTGGCGACGACGAGTACGTCGAGGAAAACGCGTAACTGGCCCCGAGCCGGCGCAAAAAGGGGGCTCTCAACAGGCCCCCTTTTTTTAAGCTTGTGCGCCGGACCTGATCGCGCGAAATCGGCGCGGGTCCGGAAACGATTTTCGGCCGTTCGCGTCCAAGCGGGCGGCGTTGTGAATACAGACTCAAGGAGCGAATGATGGCGGCAATTACCGCAAGCATGGTGGCAGAACTGCGCGCAAAGACCGACGCACCGATGATGGAGTGCAAGAAGGCGCTGACGGAAGCCGACGGCGATCTGGCCAAGGCTGAAGAACTGCTGCGCGTGAAGCTCGGCAACAAGGCGAGCAAGGCGGCATCGCGCGTGACGGCCGAAGGCGTCGTCGCATCGTTCGTCGGCGGCAACGCGGGCGCGCTGGTCGAACTGAACTGCGAAACCGACTTCGTCGCGAAGAACGACGACTTCCTCGCATTCTCGAAGACGGTCGCGGAACTCGTCGCGACGCAGAACCCGGCCGACGTGGCAGCCCTGTCGGCGCTGGCGCTCGACGGCAAGACGGTCGACGAAGTGCGTCTGGCACTCGTCGGCAAGATCGGCGAGAACATCTCGATCCGCCGTTTCGTCCGTTTCGAAACCGCGAACAAGATCGCGACGTACCTGCACGGCGCGCGCATCGGCGTGATCGTCGAGTACACGGGCGCGGACGAGCAGGTCGGCAAGGACGTCGCGATGCACATCGCCGCGATGAAGCCGGTCGCGCTGTCGTCGGCCGACGTGCCGGCGGAACTGATCGAAACGGAACGCCGCGTCGCCGAGCAGAAGGCTGCCGAATCGGGCAAGCCGGCTGAAATCGTCGCGAAGATGGTCGACGGCAGCGTCCAGAAGTACCTGAAGGAAGTGTCGCTGCTGAACCAGACGTTCGTGAAGAACGACAAGCAGACGATCGAGCAGATGCTCAAGGCAGCGAATGCGGCAGTGCAGAAGTTCGCGCTGTTCGTCGTCGGCGAAGGCATCGAGAAGCGCCAGGACGACTTCGCCGCCGAAGTGGCCGCGCAAGTCGCAGCAGCAAAGCAGCAGTAAGCAGTCAGGCAGTATCCGCGGCGGGCGTCCGCTCCGCCGCGGCCGGCGGCGCCGCCGGCCGGCCGGGAAACCCGGTCCGGTCGTCGGCGCTTGCCCGAATCAGTATTTCGCCCCTACAGTTCGTGGTTGTCATCCTCTCGTCGCTCGGAAGCCCCTATGTCCAATGCCTATAAACGCGTCCTCCTCAAACTCTCCGGCGAAGCGCTGATGGGCGACGATGCCTTCGGCATCAATCGCGCGACGATCGAGCGGATGGTGGCGGATATCGCCGAAGTCGTGGGTCTCGGTACGCAACTCGCCGTCGTGATCGGCGGCGGTAACATTTTCCGCGGTGTCGCGGGCGGCGCGGCCGGCATGGACCGCGCGACGGCCGACTACATGGGGATGCTGGCGACGATGATGAACGCGCTGGCGCTGCAGGACGCGATGCGCCACGCCGGCATCGTCGCGCGCGTGCAGTCCGCGCTGCGCATGGACCAGGTCGTGGAGCCGTACATCCGGCCTCGCGCGATCCGCCAGCTCGAGGAAGGCAAGGTCGTGATCTTCGCGGCCGGCACGGGCAACCCGTTCTTCACGACGGACACGGCCGCCGCGCTGCGCGGTTCGGAAGTGGGTGCCGAGGTCGTGCTGAAGGCGACCAAGGTCGATGGCGTATATTCTGCCGATCCGAAGAAGGATCCGTCGGCCACGCGCTACACGACGATCAGCTTCGACGAGGCGATCAGCCGCAATCTGCAGGTGATGGACGCCACCGCCTTTGCGCTGTGCCGCGACCAGAAGCTGCCGATTCGCGTGTTCTCGATCAACAAGCCGGGCGCGCTCAAGCGTATCGTGCTGGGCGAGGACGAAGGTACGCTCGTCCACGTGTAAACTCCCGCGGATGCGGGCAAGCGGCGTGGGTCGTTGGCCGCGGTGCGTGGCGCGCCGGGCGGGGCCCGCGTTCTTTGAAGGTTGGAAGGTTTGGAGGTTGAAATGAGTGTCGCTGATGTCAAGAAGGGCGTAGAGCAGAAGATGCAACGCTCGATCGAAGCGTTCAAGAACGATCTGGCGAAGATCCGTACGGGCCGTGCGCATACCGGTCTGCTCGATCACGTGCAGGTCGACTACTACGGTTCGATGGTGCCGATCTCGCAGGTTGCGAACCTGACGCTCGTCGACGCACGCACGATCGGCGTGCAGCCGTGGGAAAAGAACATGGTCGCGAAGGTCGAGAAGGCCATTCGCGAAGCCGACCTCGGCCTGAACCCGGCAACCGCGGGCGACCTGATCCGCGTGCCGATGCCCGCGCTGACGGAAGAACGCCGCCGCGAGCTGACCAAGGTCGTCAAGAGCGAAGGCGAAACGGCCAAGGTCGCGATCCGCAACCTGCGCCGCGACGCGAACGAAGCGCTGAAGAAGCTCGTGAAGGACAAGGAAATCTCGGAAGACGACGAGCGCCGTGCGAGCGACGACGTGCAGAAGCTGACCGACAAGCACGTTGCCGAAGTCGACAAGCTCGTGCAGACCAAGGAAGCCGAGATCATGACGGTCTGACGACCGTCCTCGCGCGCCGCCTTCTTCCCGCATTACTGTCTCAACGGCCATGACCTATACCAGCTCTACCGTTCGCGTGCCTGACGTCGGCGCCGTGCCGCGTCATATCGCGATCATCATGGACGGCAACGGCCGTTGGGCGACCGAACGCCGCTTGCCGCGCGTCGCGGGGCACACCCGCGGCGTGGATGCCGTGCGGGCGGTGGTCGAAGGCTGCGCGCGCGCCGGCGTCGAATACCTGACGCTGTTCGCGTTCAGTTCGGAAAACTGGCGCCGGCCGAGCGACGAAGTGTCGTTCCTGATGCGGCTGTTCATTACCGCGCTCGAGCGCGAGATCGGCAAGCTGCATGCAAACGGGATCCGCCTGCGGGTGGTGGGCGATCTCGAGCGCTTCGAGCCGCGCATCCGCGAACTGATCCGGCGCGCCGAAACCAAGACGGCGCGCAATACCCGTCTCACCCTGACGATCGCCGCGAACTACGGCGGCCGCTGGGACATCCTGCAGGCGACGAAGAAGCTCGTCGAGCAGGCCGCGCGCGAGGGCCGCGAGGTCGACGTGACCGAAGACGCGTTCGCGCCGCACCTGGCGATGGCCTATGCGCCGGAGCCCGATCTCTTCATCCGCACCGGCGGCGAGCAGCGTGTCAGCAATTTCCTGCTGTGGCAGCTCGCATACGCCGAATTCTATTTCACCGACAAATACTGGCCGGACTTCGACGGCGCGGCGCTGGCCGACGCGATCGCGTCGTATACCGAGCGCGAGCGCCGTTTCGGGCGCACCAGCGCACAGCTCGAACCGCAATCGCAGAACGCCGATTCCCTTTCATGCTGAAGACCCGTGTGATCACGGCGGTCGTGATGCTGGCAGTGTTGCTGCCGGTGACGCTGTTCGCGCCGCTCGCCGCGTTCGGCGCGCTGATCGGCGTCGTGCTCGTGTTCGCCGCGTGGGAGTGGGCGCGCCTGCTCAAGCTCGGCGCGACCGGTTCGATCGTCTACGCGATCGTCGCGGCATTGGCGCTCGCGGCGACCGCGCCGCTCGGCGTCGAGGCGGCCTCGTCCCGTCCCCTTTTCATGGCGGCCGGCGTGTTCTGGCTGCTGGTCGGCCCGTTCTCGCTGCGGCGCAAGCCCGAGCTCGCGGGCCGCGTATGGCGGCCGTTCCTGCTCGCAGCCGGGCTCGTGGTGTTCGCGGCCTGCTGGCACGCGGTCGTCGCAGCGCGTGCGCAGGGCGTTCCGTTCGTGCTGTCGCTGCTTCTGGTCGTATGGCTGGCCGATATCGGCGCATACTTCGCCGGCAAGGCCTTCGGAAAGCGTAAACTGGCCGTCACGATCAGCCCCGGCAAGAGCTGGGAAGGTGCGATCGGCGGCTGGCTCGCCGTGATGGTCGTCGCGAGTGTCGCGATGGCCGCGCACTGGTTCGAACCGACCCTGTTTTCCGCATTCGCCGCACGCTACGGGATGCCCGGTGCGTGGGCCGCGCTGACGCTGCTGGTCGTCTACAGCGTGATCGGCGACCTGTTCGAGTCGCTGCTCAAGCGTCAGGCGGGCGTGAAGGATTCGAGCGGCCTGCTGCCGGGTCATGGCGGCGTGCTCGACCGCGTCGACGCGCTGCTGCCCGTGCTGCCGCTCGCAATGCTGCTGCTTGGTTAAACCACTATTTCTGCTATGCAAAAACGTCTGACACTGCTCGGTTCCACGGGCTCGATCGGAGACAGCACGCTCGACGTGGTCGCCCGCCATCCCGAGCGTTTCTCCGTCTACGCGTTGACCGCGCACCGCAACGGCGACAAGCTCGTCGAGCAGTGCCTGCGCTTCGCACCCGAAATCGCGGTGGTCGGCGATGCGAACACCGCGGCGCACGTTGAGGCGAAACTGCGGGCGGCGGGCAGCAAGACCACGGTGCTGTACGGGCCGCAGGCGCTCGTCGACGTGTCGAAGAGCGACGGCTGCGATACGGTCGTCGCCGCGATCGTCGGCGCGGCCGGCCTCGCGCCGAGCCTCGCGGCCGCGCGCGCCGGCAAGCGCATCCTGCTCGCGAACAAGGAATCGCTCGTGATGTCCGGCGCGATCTTCATGGACGCCGTGCGCGACCATGGCGCGATCCTGCTGCCGGTCGACAGCGAACACAACGCGATCTTCCAGTGCATGCCGCGCGACGAGAACGAGCACGGCGGGATCTCGAAGATCATCCTGACCGCATCGGGCGGCCCGTTCCGCACGCGCGAGCCGGCAACGCTCGTCGACGTGACGCCGGACGAAGCATGCAAGCACCCGAACTGGGTGATGGGCCGCAAGATTTCCGTCGATTCCGCGACGATGATGAACAAGGGCCTCGAAGTGATCGAGGCGCACTGGATCTTCGGCCTGCCGGGCGACCGGATCGACGTGCTGATCCACCCGCAGAGCGTGATCCATTCGCTCGTGTCGTACCGCGACGGCTCGGTGCTCGCACAGCTCGGCAACCCCGACATGCGCACGCCGATCGCGCATGCGCTGGCGTTCCCGGAGCGCGTGGACGCCGGGGTCGACCAGCTCGACCTCGCGCAGATCGCGCAACTGTCGTTCGAGAAGCCCGACTACACGCGCTTCCCGTGCCTCGCGCTCGCGCTGAAGGCGCTCGAGGAGGGCGGTATCGCGAGCGCCGCGTTGAACGCGGCCAACGAAATTGCGGTCGAAGCGTTTCTCGAGCGCCGGATCGGCTTCATGGCGATCGCGGCGACGGTCGATGCGGTGCTCAACGCACTGCCGAACCGTAATCCGAACGGGCTCGACGACGTCCTTGCGGCGGACGCCGAGGCACGCCGCCTCGCCGCCGAGATCATTGCGAAAGCGCCTGCGCCACGCGTGGAGCGCGCTGTCTGAATGAGGTGCTCATGAACGTGCTGGTCGAACTGATCGCGTTTGCGGTGGCGATCGGGGTGCTGGTCGTCGTGCATGAGTACGGACATTATCGCGTCGCGCGCTGGTGCGGCGTGAAGGTGCTGCGTTTCTCGATCGGCTTCGGCCAGCCCGTCGCGCGGTGGGTCAGCCGCAGGACGGGCACCGAGTGGACGCTCTCCGCGTTGCCGCTCGGCGGCTACGTGAAGATGCTCGACGAGCGTGAACCGGGGCCGGCCATCAAGCCCGAGGAGCTCGATCAGGCATTCAACCGGCAATCGGTGTTCAAGCGCATCGCGATCGTCGCCGCCGGCCCCATCGCGAACTTCCTGTTGGCAATCGTCCTGTTTTCCGCGGTATTCGCAACCGGCGTGACCGAGCCCGCAGCGGTGCTCGCACCGCCGGCCGCGGGCACGGTGGCCGCTCGTGCCGGGTTCGACGGCAACGAGACGATCGTTTCGATCCGCGACGTGCGCGAAGGCGACGCGCAAGGCGGCGAGGCCGTGCCGGTGCGCTCGTGGTCGGACTTGCGCTGGAAGCTGCTGTCCGCCGCGTTCGATCATCGCGAGGTCGTGCTGGGCGCGCGCGACGGCGGCGCGGCGACGTTCGATTTCCGCGTCGACCTGCGCAATGTGCCCGAAAGCCAGCTCGACGACGATTTCATGATGCACCTGGGCTTCGAGACCGGCGGCGGCACGCTGTCGGTGGCGTCGGTGCAGCCCGGCAGCGCGGCCGAGCAGGCGGGCCTGAAGGCCGGCGACAAGCTGCTGGCGCTCGACGGCAAGCCGATCGGCGGCGCATCGCGCTTCATCGATGCGGTGAAGCACCATGCGGGCCAGGCGGTCGAACTGCAGGTCGAGCGCGGCGGCGTTTCCCGGACGGTGTCGATCGTGCCGCAGGCGCAGCGCGACGATGAAACCGGGCAGCAGATCGGACGCATCGGCGCGGCGCTGTCGATGCACACGCCGTCGGTCGACGTGCGCTACGGGCCGATCGAGAGCCTGCGGCTCGGCGCGCATCGCACGTGGGACATCGCCGTTTATTCGCTGAAGATGTTCGGCCGGATGATCACGGGCAATGCATCGCTGAAGAATCTGTCCGGCCCGGTGACGATCGCCGACTACGCGGGCAAGAGCGCGCGGCTCGGTCCGTCGGCCTTCCTGTCGTTCCTCGCCCTTGTCAGCATTAGCCTCGGGGTGCTGAACTTGCTGCCGATTCCCGTTTTGGACGGGGGGCATCTGTTATATTATCTGGTTGAAGCCGCGACCGGGAAAGCCGTCTCGGAGCGTTGGCAGCTGATTCTGCAAAGAGCCGGGTTGATCTGCATCGTCGCGTTGTCGGCGATCGCGCTGTTCAACGACCTGGCTCGGTTAATCCATTTCTGAAGCGTCAGGCGGCGGCCAGTCGGCCGCCGCCTGATTTGATGCAGCTAAATATTGGGGATGCACGTTGTTCAAACCTCATCGCTTTGTACCTAAGACAGTTGCAGCGGCCGCGCTCGCCGCGCACGGCCTCGCGGCGCATGCAGCGGCACCGTTCGTGGTGCAAGACATCAAGATCGAGGGGTTGCAGCGCGTCGAAGCGGGTTCGGTGTTCGCCTACCTGCCGATCAAGCAGGGCGATACCTTCACCGACGACAAGGCATCCGAAGCAATTCGTGCGCTGTACGCCACGGGCTTCTTCAACGACGTGCGCATTGCCACCCAGGGCAACGTCGTGATCGTGCAGGTGCAGGAGCGGCCGGCCATCGCGTCGATCGACTTCACCGGCACGAAGGAATTCGACAAGGACAACCTGACGAAGGCGCTGCGCGCGGTAGGTCTGGCCGACGGCCGCTACTACGACAAGGCGCTCGTCGACAAGGCGGAGCAGGAGCTCAAGCGTCAGTACCTGACGCGCGGCTTCTATGCGGCCGAGGTCAAGACGACGATCACGCCGGTCGACGCGAACCGCGTGTCGATCCTGTTCGCGGTCGCCGAAGGTCCGAGCGCGAAGATCCGCCAGATCAACTTCATCGGCAACAAGGCGTTCAGCACCAGCACGCTGCGCGACGAAATGCAGCTGTCGACGCCGAACTGGTTCTCCTGGTACACGAAGAACGACCTGTACTCGAAGGAAAAGCTGACGGGCGACCTCGAGGCCGTGCGTTCGTACTACCTGAACCGCGGTTATCTCGAGTTCAACATCGAGTCGACCCAGGTGTCGATCTCGCCCGACAAGAAGGACATGTACCTGACGGTCACGCTGCACGAAGGCGAGCCGTACACGGTGTCGGGCATCAAGCTGTCGGGCAACCTGCTCGATCGCGAAGCCGAACTGAACAAGCTGATCAAGATCAAGCCGGGCGATCGCTTCTCGGCCGAAAAGCTGCAGCAGACGACGAAGTCGATCGTCGACAAGCTCGGTGAATACGGCTACGCGTTCGCGACCGTCAATGCACAGCCGGACATCGACCAGGCGAACCACAAGGTGAACCTGAATCTCGTCGTCGATCCGAGCCGCCGCGTGTACGTGCGTCGCATCAACGTGGTCGGCAACACGCGTACGCGCGACGAGGTCGTGCGCCGCGAAATGCGCCAGCTCGAAAGCTCGTGGTTCGATTCGAACCGCCTCGCGCTGTCGAAGGACCGCGTGAACCGTCTCGGCTACTTCACCAACGTCGACGTGACGACGGTACCCGTCGAAGGCACGAACGACCAGGTCGACGTGAACGTGAAGGTCGATGAAAAGCCGACCGGCGCGATCACGCTGGGCGCGGGCTTCTCGTCGACGGACAAGGTGGTGCTGTCGGCCGGCGTGTCGCAGGACAACGTGTTCGGCTCCGGCACGAGCCTGTCCGTGAACGTCAACACTGCGAAGAGCTACCGCACGCTGACGGTCACGCAGGTCGACCCGTATTTCACGGTCGACGGCATCAAGCGGATCACGGACGTCTACTACCGCACGTACCAGCCGCTCTACTACTCGACGAGCTCGAGCTTCCGGATCATCAGCGCGGGCGGCAACCTGAAATTCGGCATTCCGTTCTCGGAAGTCGACACCGTCTATTTCGGCGCGGGCTTCGAGCAGAACCGTCTCGACGTCGACTCGAACACGCCGCAAAGCTACCAGGATTACGTGAACGAATTCGGCCGCGTGTCGAACACGGTGCCGCTGACGGTCGCGTGGTCGCGCGACGCGCGCGACAGCGCGCTGATCCCGAGCCGCGGCTACTTCACGCAGGCGAACGTCGAATACGGCGTGCCGGTCGGCAAGATCCAGTACTACAAGGCCGACCTGCAGGCGCAGTACTACTATTCGTTCTCGCGCGGCTTCATCCTGGGGCTGAACCTGCAAGGCGGCTACGGCAACGGCATCGGCAACCCGTACCCGATCTTCAAGAACTACTACGCGGGCGGTATCGGCTCCGTGCGTGGCTACGAGCCGAGCTCGCTGGGCCCGCGCGACACGAAGACGAACGACCCGATCGGCGGTTCGAAGATGGTGGTCGGCAACATCGAGCTGACGTTCCCGCTGCCGGGCACCGGTTACGACCGCACGCTGCGTGTGTTCACGTTCCTCGACGGCGGTAACGTGTGGGGCAACGCGCCGGGCGGCACGAGTACCGGCGCGAACGGCCTGCGTTACGGCTACGGCGTGGGCCTCGCATGGATCTCGCCGATCGGCCCGCTGAAGCTGAGCCTCGGCTTCCCGCTGCAGAAGCATGAAGGCGACCAGTACCAGAAATTCCAGTTCCAGATCGGGACGGCGTTCTGATCGAACGCATGACAACAGCAACGAGAGGGTAATTTTGCTAACCGGTAAGTTTTCGAAACGAGTGATGTGTGCGCTGACCGTTGCGCTGGCCTTGGGCGCGGCGACGGCGCATGCTCAGGACGTCGCCCGCATCGCGGCGGTCAATTCGGATCGGATCCTGCGCGAGTCGGCGCCCGCCAAGGCGGCGCAGACGAAGCTCGAAGCCGAGTTCGCGAAGCGCGACAAGGATCTGCAGGACCTCGCGGCGCGTCTGAAGTCGATGTCCGACTCGCTGGACAAGAACGGTGCGTCGCTGTCGGCGGCCGATCGCGCGCAGAAGCAGCGCGATCTCGCGCAGCTCGATACCGACTTCCAGCGCAAGCAGCGCGAATTTCGCGAAGACCTGAACCAGCGCCGCAACGAGGAGCTGGCGGCGGTGCTGGAGCGCGCGAACAAGGTCATCAAGCAGATCGCCGAGCAGCAGAATTACGACCTGATCGTGCAGGAAGCCGTGTACGTCAGCCCGCGCATCGACATCACCGACAAGGTGCTCAAGGCGCTCGCGTCCGGCTCGACGAACTGAACGGAGCAGACGACGAATGGCATTGACGCTTGAGGCACTCGTAACGCGGTTCGGCGGCGAGATCGTCGGCGACGCCCAGTGCAAGGTGGGCGGCCTCGCGCCGCTCGACCAGGCAGGCCCTCAGCAACTCGCGTTTCTCGCGAATCCGAAGTACCTGTCGCAGGTCGAGACGACCCGTGCCGGCGCGGTGCTGATCGCGCCGAAGGATCTCGAAAAGCTCGGTGAGGCCGCCGGCCCCCGCAACTTTATCGTGACGCCGAATCCTTACGCGTACTTCGCACGCGTCGCGCAGATGTTCATCGATCTCGCCATGCCGCCGCGCGCGGCCGGCGTGCATCCGAGCGCGACGATCGACCGGGCCGCGCAGGTCGCGGCGAGCGCGGTGATCGGTCCGCACGTGACGGTCGAGGCCGGCGCGGTGATCGAGGACGGCGTGCAGCTCGACGCGAACGTGTTCGTCGGGCGCGGCACGACGATCGGCGCGGGCTCTCACATCTATCCGAACGCATCGGTGTACCACGGCTGCAAGATCGGCCCGCGCGCGATCATCCACTCGGGTGCGGTGATCGGCTCCGACGGTTTCGGCTTCGCGCCGGATTTCGTCGGCGACGGCGATGCGCGCACCGGCAGCTGGGTCAAGATCCCGCAGGTCGGCGGCGTATCGATCGGCCCGGACGTCGAGATCGGCGCGAACACGACGATCGACCGCGGCGCGATGGCGGACACCGTCATCGAGGAATGCGTGAAGATCGACAACCAGGTGCAAATCGCCCACAACTGCCGGATCGGGGCCTACACGGTGATCGCCGGCAAGGCGGGCATCGCGGGCAGCACGACGATCGGCCGCCACTGCATGATCGGCGGCGCGGCCGGGATCGCCGGCCACGTGACGCTCGGCGACTATGTCATCATCACCGCGAATTCGGGCGTGTCGAAGTCGCTGCCGAAGGCCGGCATCTACACGAGCGCATTCCCGGCCGTCGACCACGGCGAATGGAACAAGAGCGCCGCGCTCGTGCGCAACCTCGACAAGTTGCGCGACCGCATCAAGGCGCTCGAAACCGCACTGGCCGCCCAGGGCGGCACGCACGCCTGAGCGCACCATGCGAGACCACGAACCGGGCACGGCCAGCGCATCCGGCCCGGTTTGCCAGACAGGGCCGCGCGGCGGCCCGCTTCAGCCTTTGCATCACCACCGCGCAGCTTCTGCGTGAGACGAACCATCATGAGCACTGAAAAAATCAATCTCGACATCCACAAGATCCTCACGCTGCTGCCGCATCGCTATCCGATTCTGCTCGTCGATCGCGTGCTCGAACTCGAGCCGCACAAGGGAATCAAAGCGCTGAAGAACGTGTCGATCAACGAGCCGTTCTTCCAGGGGCACTTCCCGAAGCGGCCGGTGATGCCGGGTGTGCTGATCCTCGAGGCGCTCGCTCAGGCGGCCGCGCTGCTGACGTTCGCGGAAGAGCAGCCGAAGGATCCGGAAAACACGCTGTACTACTTCGTCGGCATCGACGGCGCGCGCTTCAAGCGCGTGGTGGAACCGGGCGACCAGCTGATTCTGAACGTGACGTTCGAACGCTACATCCGCGGCATCTGGAAGTTCAAGGCGGTGGCGGAAGTGGACGGCAAGGTGGCGGCGGAAGCCGAATTGATGTGCACGGTCAAGACGGCCGACGCGGCGCCCTGAGCGACGCGGCACGCATGGGTAACGTAACGCGAGCAACGCGACACATCATATCGAGAGGCAACGGCGCATGACCAGGATTCATCCTACCGCGATCGTCGAACCGGGCGCGCAGATCGACGAGTCCGTCGAGATCGGGCCGTACGCGATCGTCGGGCCGCACGTCACGATCGGCGCGCGTACGACGATCGGCTCGCACAGCGTGATCGAAGGCCACACGACGCTCGGCGAGGACAACCGCATCGGCCATTACGCGTCGGTCGGCGGTCGTCCGCAGGACATGAAGTACAAGGACGAGCCGACGAAGCTCGTGATCGGCAACCGCAACACGATCCGCGAATTCACGACGATCCACACCGGCACCGTCCAGGACGCCGGCGTGACGACGCTCGGCGACGACAACTGGATCATGGCCTATGTGCACATCGGTCATGACTGCCGCGTCGGCAACAACGTGATTCTGTCGAGCAACGCGCAGATGGCCGGCCACGTCGAGATCGGCGACTTTGCGATCGTCGGCGGGATGTCGGGCGTGCACCAGTTCGTGCGCATCGGTGCGCATTCGATGCTGGGCGGCGCATCGGCGCTCGTGCAGGACGTGCCGCCGTTCGTGATCGCGGCCGGCAACAAGGCCGAGCCGCACGGCATCAACGTCGAAGGGCTGCGCCGGCGCGGTTTCTCGCCCGACGCGATCTCGGCGCTGCGCAGCGCGTACCGCCTGCTGTACAAGAACGGCCTGTCGCTCGAGGAAGCGAAGGTGCAGTTGCGCGAGCTGGCGGCCGCGGGCGGCGATGGCGACGCGGCAGTCGCCGCGCTCGTCGCGTTCATCGACGCGTCCCAACGCGGCATCATCCGCTAAGCGATGTCGCTCCCGACCAATCAGCTCCGGCTCGCGATGGTGGCCGGCGAGCCGTCGGGCGATCTGCTCGCGGCGTCGTTGCTCGGCGGGCTTCACGAGCGGCTGCCCGCGTCGACTCACTATTACGGGATCGGCGGGCAGCGGATGCTCGCGCACGGCTTCGACTCGCACTGGCAGATGGACAAGCTCACGGTGCGCGGCTACGTCGAGGCGCTGGGCCAGATTCCCGAGATCCTGCGGATTCGCGGCGAGTTGAAGCGCCAGCTGCTCGCGGAGCGGCCCGACGCATTCATCGGCGTCGACGCACCCGACTTCAACTTCAATGTGGAGCAGGCCGCGCGCGACGCGGGCATCCCGTCGATCCACTTCGTGTGTCCGTCGATCTGGGCGTGGCGCGGCGGGCGGATCAAGAAGATCGCGAAGTCCGTCGATCACATGCTGTGCCTGTTCCCGTTCGAACCGGCGATCCTCGACAAGGCGGGCGTCGCGTCGACCTATGTCGGCCACCCGCTGGCCGACGAGATTCCGCTCGAGCCCGACACGCACGGCGCGCGCATCGCACTGGGCCTGCCCGTGGACGGCCCCGTGATCGCCGTGCTGCCCGGCAGCCGGCGCTCGGAGATCGCGCTGATAGGCCCGACCTTCTTCGCGGCGATGGCGCTGATGCAGCAGCGCGAGCCCGGCGTGCGGTTCGTGATGCCGGCCGCGACGCCGGCGCTGCGCGAACTGCTGCAGCCGCTCGTCGACGCGCATCCGCAGCTCGCGCTGACGATCACCGACGGGCGCTCGCAGGTCGCGATGACGGCCGCCGATGCGATCCTCGTGAAGAGCGGCACCGTCACGCTTGAAGCCGCGTTGCTCAAGAAGCCGATGGTGATTTCGTACAAGGTGCCGTGGCTGACCGGGCAAATCATGCGCCGTCAGGGCTATCTGCCGTACGTCGGCTTGCCGAACATCCTGGCGGGGCGCTTCGTCGTGCCCGAGCTGCTGCAGCATTTCGCGACGCCCGAGGCGCTCGCCGATGCGACGCTCACGCAGCTGCGCGACGACGCGAACCGCCGCACGCTGACCGAAGTGTTTACCGAAATGCATCTTTCGCTGCGGCAGAACACGGCCGCGAAGGCGGCCGAGGCGGTCGTGCGGGTCCTCGAGCAACGCAAGGGGCGCGCATGACGGCAGTTCGTGCACCACGCCGCCGCGTGTCGATCGACGTGCAAAGCGGCTTCGACTTCAGCCGGCCCGACGAGATCGTCTGCGGCGTCGACGAAGCGGGCCGCGGCCCGCTCGCGGGGCCGGTGGTTGCCGCCGCGGTGATCCTCGATCCCGCGCAGCCGATCGACGGGCTCGACGATTCGAAGGCGTTGTCCGCGAAAAAGCGCGACGCGCTGTACGACCTGATCGTCGCGCGCTCGCGCGCATATTGCGTCGCTTTGGCCAGCGTCGACGAGATCGACACGCTCAATATCCTGCACGCGACGATGCTCGCGATGAAGCGGGCCGTCGAAGGCCTGTCGGTGCTGCCGACGCTCGCCCAGATCGACGGCAATCGCTGCCCGACGCTGAAGGTGCGTGCCGAGGCGATCGTCAGCGGCGACGCGCTCGTGCCGAGCATCTCGGCCGCGTCGATCCTCGCGAAGGTCGCGCGCGACCGCATGCTCGTCGAGCTGCACGAGCGCTTCCCGGTATATGGCTTCAACGTGCATGCCGGCTACGGCACCGAGAAACACCTTGCCGCGCTGCGCGAGCACGGCCCGTGCGAAGCCCATCGGCGCTCGTTCGCGCCGGTGCGTGCGGCACTTGACCTGATTCGATGAAAAGCATTACTTCCCGCGACAATCCGCTGTACAAGCGCCTGAAGGCGCTCGCGGGTTCGACGTCCCAGCAGCGCCGCGGCGGCCAGGCACTGCTCGAGGGTTTCCACCTCGCCGGCGCGTATCTCGACACGGGCGCTGTGCCCGAACTGTGCGTCGCCACCGAAGGCGCGCTCGCGCACGACGAAGCGCAGGCGCTCATCGCGCGCGTCGATGCGCAGCGCGTCGTCACGCTGCCCGATGCGCTGTTCGGGCAACTGTCGAACGTGGTCAGCGGTGTCGGCTTCCTGTTGCTCGTGGATCGGCCCGCGCAGCCGCTGCCGGAGCGCATCGCGCACACGTCGGTCGTGCTCGACGGCGTGCAGGACGCCGGCAACGTCGGCTCGATCCTGCGCAGCGCGGCGGCCGCCGGCGTGCGGCACGTCTTCTGCGCGCCCGGCACGGCCTACGCGTGGTCGTCGAAGGTGCTGCGTTCGGCGATGGGCGCGCATTTCCTGCTGTCGATCCACGAAGACGTCGAGCCCGACGCGCTCGCCGTGCGCCTCGACGTGCCGATCGCGCTGACCGATTCGCACGGTGCGCAGGCCGTCTACGACTGCGACCTGTCCGGGCCCGTCGCATGGGTGTTCGGCAACGAGGGCGCCGGCGTGTCGGCGTTCTGGCGCGATGCGGCCACGCATCGCGTGACGATCCCGCAGCCGGGCGGCATGGAGTCGCTGAACGTCGCGGCAGCGGCGGCGGTGTGCCTGTTCGAGCAGGTGCGGCAGCAGCGGCGCGCATGACATGACGACGTGACGCACGGCGTTGTCCGTGCGCCGTAACCCGCACCATGAAAAAAGGCCGCGTTCGACGCGGCCTTTCTGTTTCCGGCGGCGGCCGACGGCCAGGCCGTCAGTACGACTGCCGGTCGAGACGGATTTCCTGCAGGATCGTCGTGGCGATCTCCTCGATCGACTTGTGCGTCGACGACAGCCACTTGATCCCTTCGCGACGCATCATCGCCTCGGCCTCGTTGATCTCGTAGCGGCAGTTCTCCGGGGCCGCGTACTTGCTGCCGGGGCGGCGCTCGTTGCGGATCTCCGACAGACGCTGCGGGTCGATCGAAAGCCCGAACAGCTTGTCGCGATGCGGCGACAGCGCCGACGGCAGCTTGCCGCGCTCGAAGTCTTCCGGAATCAGCGGGTAGTTGGCGGCCTTCACGCCGTACTGCATCGCGAGATACAGGCTCGTCGGCGTCTTGCCGCTGCGCGACACGCCGACCAGGATCACGTCGGCTTCCGACAGGTTGCGGTTCGACTGGCCGTCGTCGTGCGCGAGCGAGAAGTTGATCGCCTCGATCCGCGTCTTGTATTCCTCGGTATCGGCGTTCTGGTGGCCGCGGCCCATCGCGTGGCTCGACTTCAGCTCCAGTTCCTGCTCGAGCGGCTCGACGAAGCGCTGGAACATGTCGAGCACGAGCGCATTCGAGCGCTTGACGATGTCGTTCGACTCGCTGTCGACGAGCGTCGTGAACACGATCGCGCGCCGGCCGTCGTGCACCGCGGCTTCGTTGATCTTCTCGACGGTCGCAAACGCCTTGTCGAGCGAGTCGACGAATGGCAAGCGTACGAGGCGGAATTTCTGGTCGAACTGCGAGAGGATCGAGTGCGCGAAGGTTTCGGCAGTGATCCCGGTGCCGTCGGAGACGATGAAAACGGTAGGCAGCATGAATCTGGGCGTCGAGCGTGAAGGGCGGTTGCGCGGGCGGCTGGAGGTCCGCCTCCAGACGCAGTGACAAGGTCGCGCCACATCCGGCATCCGGCACGGTAGAATAGCGGCAACCTGTTGGATAAGCAATTGCGGGGGCACGGTGCGAACGGCACCGCGGGCTTGCCCTGATCGATCGAAAACTCCCGGCAAGTTCGGCGATTCGTCTGAATATATCGCCCTTCTGCCGGGATTTTTGCAAATCGGGTCGGAAGATTTTCCGCCGCTGCGATTGTTTCTCCAACAGGTTGCGCAAGACGCGCCGCGCCTTTTTGCAAGCGCCCGCGTCCGAGCCCACTTGCGCAATCGAGCATTTTTTTCACACTTAGGGGCTTGTATGACTAACGCAGCAAACGTCGCAAAGGACCAGGCGTATGTAATCCCGTTCGAGCAGTTGCGGATGACCGATGTGGAGATCGTGGGCGGCAAGAATGCGTCGCTCGGCGAGATGATCAGCCAGCTTTCCGAAGCAGGCGTTCGCGTGCCCACCGGTTTCGCCACGACCGCGCTCGCCTTCCGTGATTTCCTCAAGCACAACGATCTGACCGATCGCATCGCCAAGCGTCTCGAGTCGCTCGACATCGACGACGTGAAGGCGCTCGCCGAAGCTGGTGCCGAAATCCGCAAGTGGATCGTCGAGGCGCCGCTGCAGGCACGCCTCGAGCAGGAAATCCGCGCACAGTTCGAAACCCTGAAGAACGGCTCGCCGAGCGAGTTGTCGTTCGCCGTGCGTTCGTCCGCGACCGCGGAAGACCTGCCCGACGCGTCGTTCGCGGGTCAGCAGGAGTCTTACCTGAACGTGGTCGGCATCGACGACGTGCTCGATCGCATGAAGCACGTGTTCGCGTCGCTGTACAACGACCGCGCGATCTCGTACCGCGTGCACAAGGGCTTCACGCACGCCGAAGTCGCGCTGTCGGCCGGCGTGCAGCGCATGGTCCGCTCGGACGTCGGTGCGGCCGGCGTGATGTTCACGATCGACACCGAATCGGGCTTCAAGGACGCCGTGTTCATCACGTCGAGCTACGGCCTGGGCGAAACCGTCGTGCAGGGCGCGGTGAACCCGGACGAGTTCTATGTGTTCAAGACGACGCTTGCGCAGGACAAGTATCCGATCATCCGCCGCTCGATCGGCTCGAAGCTGATCAAGATGGAATTCACGCAGCCGGGCGAGCCGGGCCGCGTGAAGACGGTCGACGTGCCGCACGAGCAGCGCAACCGCTACTCGATCACCGACGAAGACGTGATCGAGCTGGCGAAGTACGCGGTCATCATCGAGAAGCACTACCAGCGTCCGATGGACATCGAGTGGGGCAAGGACGGCCGCGACGGCAAGATCTTCATCCTGCAGGCGCGTCCTGAAACGGTGAAGAGCCAGGCGAGCGGCAAGGCCGAGCAGCGCTTCAAGCTGAAGGGTCAGTCGCAGGTGCTGGCGACGGGCCGTGCGATCGGCCAGAAGATCGGTGCGGGTCCCGTGCGCGTGATCCAGGATCCGTCGGAAATGGAACGCGTGCAGCCGGGCGACGTGCTGGTGGCCGACATGACCGACCCGAACTGGGAGCCGGTGATGAAGCGTGCGGCGGCAATCGTCACGAACCGTGGCGGCCGGACCTGCCACGCGGCGATCATCGCGCGTGAGCTCGGCGTGCCGGCAGTCGTCGGCTGCGGCGATGCGACCGACGTGCTGAAGGACGGCGCGCTGGTGACGGTGTCGTGCGCGGAAGGCGACGAAGGCAAGATCTACGACGGGCTGCTCGAGACGGAAGTCACGGAAGTGCAGCGCGGCGATCTGCCGGAAATCCCGGTCAAGATCATGATGAACGTCGGCAACCCGCAGCTCGCGTTCGACTTCTCGCAACTGCCGAACGGCGGTGTCGGCCTCGCGCGTCTCGAGTTCATCATCAACAACAACATCGGCGTGCACCCGAAGGCGATCCTCGAGTACCCGAACATCGACCAGGACCTGAAGAAGGCGGTCGAGAGCGTCGCGCGCGGTCACGCGTCGCCGCGCCAGTTCTACGTCGACAAGCTGACGGAAGGCGTTGCGACGATCGCGGCGGCGTTCTATCCGAAGCCCGTGATCGTGCGTCTGTCCGACTTCAAGTCGAACGAGTACAAGAAGCTGATCGGCGGTTCGCGCTACGAGCCGGACGAGGAAAACCCGATGCTGGGCTTCCGCGGCGCGTCGCGCTACATCGCGGAAGACTTCGCGCAGGCGTTCGAGATGGAATGCCGTGCACTGAAGCGCGTGCGCGACGAGATGGGCCTGACCAACGTCGAGATCATGGTGCCGTTCGTGCGTACCGTGAAGCAGGCGGAGCGCGTCGTCGGCCTGCTCGAGAAGTTCGGCCTGAAGCGCGGCGAAAACGGCCTGCGCCTCGTGATGATGTGTGAAGTTCCGACCAACGCGATCCTCGCCGAAGAGTTCCTCGAGCACTTCGACGGTTTCTCGATCGGTTCGAACGACCTCACGCAGCTCACGCTCGGCCTCGACCGCGACTCGGGCATGGAACTGCTGGCCGTCGACTTCGACGAACGCGACCCGGCCGTCAAGTTCCTGCTCAAGCGGGCAATCGATACCTGCCGCAAGATGGGCAAGTACGTCGGTATCTGCGGCCAGGGCCCGTCCGATCACCCGGACTTCGCGCAATGGCTGACCGACGAAGGCATCGTGTCGATCTCGCTGAACCCGGACACGATCATCGATACGTGGCAGGCGCTCGCCAACCGGAAGTAACGGTCGGTAATGTCCGCTCGGCACAAGCGCGCTCCGCCGCGCTTGTGTTGAAGGCAAAATGCAAGGTTCGTGTTATAAACACCCCGGTAAGCACCGGGGTGTTTTTGTTTGTCGGTACGTAACGGGCGAATTTCGGGTGTACCCGGGCGTGGCGGCCGCATCCGCTTGCGGCGGCGAAGAATATAGTGTGCGTACGGGAGCGTTTTTCTGGAGACCACAATGATGTCGGGGCATCTGTTCTGGTGGGTCGGAGTCGGCGTGCTGGTCGTCGCCGAATTGCTGACCGGCACGTTCTACCTGCTGATGATCGCGCTCGGCTTTCTCGCCGGCGGCTTGCTGCAACTGGCCGGTTTCGCGCCGCACGTGCAGTTCGGCGTGGCCGCCGCGGTCGCGATCATCGCGATGATCGTGCTGCGTCGGTCGGGGCTCGGGCGCAAGCAGAAGCGCGACACGTCGACGAATCCGGACGTCAATCTCGATATCGGCTCGACCGTCACGGTCGACGCGTGGCATGACGGCCGCGCGCGCGTGCAATATCGCGGCGCCGACTGGGACGTCGAACTCGCGCACGGCGAGCGCGACGATGCGCGCGTGTATCAGGTGCGCGCCGTGCGCGGCAACTGTCTCGTGGTCGTAGCGAAACCCGCGGGCTGATCGTCCGCCAATACAACAAGGAGGAAACATTTCATGGATTCGCTGATCATCTGGGTCGTCCTGCTCGTCATCGCCATCGTGATCGTGTCGAAGACGGTGAAGATCGTGCCGCAGCAGCATGCGTGGGTGCTCGAACGCTTCGGGCGCTATCACGCGACGCTGTCGCCCGGCCTCAATATCGTGCTGCCGTTCGTCGACCGGATCGCCTACCGCCACGTGCTGAAGGAAATTCCGCTCGACGTGCCGAGCCAGGTCTGCATCACGCGCGACAACACGCAACTGCAGGTCGACGGCGTGCTGTACTTCCAGGTGACCGATCCGATGAAGGCCTCGTACGGGTCGAGCAACTTCGTGCTCGCGATCACGCAACTCGCGCAGACCACACTACGGTCGGTGGTCGGCAAGCTCGAACTGGACAAGACCTTCGAGGAGCGCGACTTCATCAACCACAACATCGTGTCGGCGCTCGACCAGGCTGCCGCGAACTGGGGCGTGAAAGTGCTGCGTTACGAGATCAAGGACCTGACGCCGCCGAAGGAAATCCTGCACGCGATGCAGGCGCAGATCACCGCCGAGCGGGAAAAGCGCGCGCTGATCGCCGCATCCGAAGGCCGCAAGCAGGAGCAGATCAACCTCGCGTCGGGGGCGCGCGAGGCGGCGATCCAGAAGTCGGAAGGCGAGCGGCAGGCCGCGATCAATCAGGCGCAGGGCGAGGCGGCGGCGATTCTCGCGGTGGCCGAGGCGAACGCGCAGGCCATCCAGAAGATCGCGAACGCGATCCAGTCGCAGGGCGGGATGGACGCCGTGAACCTGAAGGTTGCAGAGCAGTATGTCGGTGCGTTCTCGAACCTCGCGAAACAGGGCAATACGTTGATCGTGCCGGCGAACCTGTCCGATCTCGGCACCGCGATCGCGTCGGCGCTGACGATCGTCAAGAACGCGGCGCCGGCGGCAGGCGCGAAGGGCTGAGCGCGCGTGCGTCGACCGCGTGCCGGCCGTTGCAGCGCTGGCCGGTCTCGCAGCGGTGTTGCGCCGCGCATGTGCTGAAGATGTGCGCCGCGTGCGACGAATCGTCGCGCAGGTTCACATCAGCAGCGCTTGCACGGCGGCAAGCGCGTGACGCAGCAATTCATCCGGCGCGACAGGCAGCGGTGCGACCGACGCCCACACGCATCGCACGACACAAAAAGAAACGGCCCGCTTCGAGCGGGCCGTGTCGTTTGGAGTGCCGGGTGTTGCGCGTCAGGTGCCGGCTCGCATGATGCGGGCCTTTTCGCGCTCCCAGTCGCGCTTCTTCTCGGTTTCGCGCTTGTCGTGCAGCTTCTTGCCCTTCGCAAGCGCGATGTCGCATTTCACGCGACCGCCCTTGTAGTGGAAGTTCAGCGGCACGAGCGTGTAGCCGCGCTGCTCGACCTTGCCGATCAGTTTCTTGATCTCGTCGCGGTGCAGCAGCAGCTTGCGCGTGCGGACCGGATCGGGCTTGATGTGCGTCGAGGCTTCGGGCAGCGGGCTGATGTGGGTGCCGATCAGGAAGATCTCGGCGTTCTTCACCACGACGTAGCCTTCCTTGATCTGGCCGCGCCCGGCGCGCAGCGCCTTGACTTCCCAGCCCTCCAGCACGAGCCCCGCCTCGTAGCGTTCCTCGATGTGATAATCGAAGTGCGCTTTCCTGTTGTCGATGATGCTCATGAAAGGATCGGGCCAACTCGTTTAAAATCACGATTTTAGCAAAGCGGGGCGGGAATCGCCCGGCTTGCGTTCTCACCTTGAGCGATGCCGCGCGATTTATGGCAGATGTCCAGAAAACCGTATTGATCCGCCATTCGGCGGAACAGATGTTCGACCTCGTCACCGACGTGGCCGATTACCCCAATTTCCTGCCCTGGTGCGGCGGCGTCGAGATTCGCCGTCAGGACGACAGCGGGATGGAGGCGCGCATCGACATCAACTTCAAGGGCATCAAGCAGCATTTCGCGACGCGCAACACGCAGCAGCGCCCGACGCGGATCGACATGGAGTTCGCCGACGGCCCGTTCAAGAAGTTCACCGGCTCGTGGCGCTTCATCCCGCTGCGTTCGGACGCATGCAAGATCGAGTTTGCGCTGCACTACGAGTTCTCGAGCATCCTGCTCGAGAAGATCATCGGGCCCGTGTTCAGCCATATCGCGAATACGTTCGTCGATTCGTTCGTCAAGCGCGCCGACCAGCGCTACGGGAAGGGGTGACGCGATGCTGTCGATCGAAGTCTGTTACGCGCTGCCGGATCGCCAGACGCTGATTCCGGTGTCGCTGCCCGAAGGCGCGACGGTGCGCGCGGCGATCGACGCGAGCGGCGTGCTCGCGCTGCACCCGGAAATCGACCTCGCGCACGCAAAGACCGGCGTGTTCGGCAAGCTCGCGCCGCTCGATGCGCCGCTCGCCGATCATGATCGTGTCGAGATCTACCGCCCGTTGATCGTCGATCCGAAGCTCGCGCGCCAGCGGCGCGTCGACAAGACCCGCCGCGAGGGCTCCATCGAGGGCCGCAAGTGGATGCACAAGGACGCACGCTGACGCGTCGCGCCAGCATCGCTTCCTCTGTTTTTGTCCCGATTCGTCAGACCAGGCGCGCACGCGCTCAGTGGGCCGTGATGTTCGCGCTCGCGCGGCCGGGTGTGTCGCCGCCCGCATGCGTGTCGCCGTGCCGGCGCACCGACCCGTAGACGCCCGCCAGCAGCAGCGCGAGCGCCGCGATCTCGAGTACGCGCGGCATCCGCTGGTCGTAGATGAACGCGTAAAGCATCGCGAATACGGTCTCGAACACGATCAGCTGGCCGGACAGCGTCAGCGGCAGCCGCTTCGACGCCGCGTTCCACAGTCCGTTGCCGAGCCACGACGCGCCGATCGCGAGCACGAGGTTCAGCAGCCAGAACAGTTGCCAGCGCGATGCCGGGGTTGCGGCCTGGATCGTGCCCGCCGGCAGCGCGAGGATCGCGAGCCAGCAGAGGCCGCCGATCACGCCTGTCACGACGCCCCACAGCACCGACCATTCGTTGCCGCCGAAATGATGGTGGCGCTGCAGGTAGCGCGTATTCGCGACCGCATACCAGGTCCAGCTCGCGAGCGCACCGGTCGCGCACGCGATGCCGGCGAGTTTCTGGCCGAGCGTCGTCGCATGCGCGGCTTCCGATGTGAAGAGATCGACGTTGATGCACGCGATGCCGGCGATCACCAGCGCGAGCGGGGCGGCGAGGCGCCGCAGCGGCATCGCGCCCTGGTCGCCCAGGCCGGCGAGCGTGACGGTCACGGGCAACACGCCGACGATCAGCGAGCTGGGCGCGATGCCGATCAGGTGCACGGCGCCCGACAGCAGCATGTAGTACGCGACGTTGCCGATCAGCGCGAGCTTCGCGAGCGCGACGAGATCCTCGCGGGTCAGCCGCGCGAGCAGCGAACGGGCGGCCGGCAGTGCCGCCGCCAGCGACACGAGGCCGTACATCGCGTAGCGGCCCGCGCTCAGCAGCAGCGGCGAGAAGTCGGTCATCAGCCGCGGCACCAGAAAGACCATTCCCCACAACGCGCCCGCCAGGACGCCATACACCACACCGCGCTGCATCGACTGCTCCGAACGAATGACCGACGAGCGCGCATCTTAACGACGGCGGCGCGACAGCGTCTTGTTCATTCCTGCACTCGCGCGCGGGCACGGCTCGGGATCGGCGGCGCGAGGCCGACGCATCGCGATTCGCCGCGGTGTTTGCCGCGGATCGCGGCGGGCCGTGTGACCCGTCGATGATCGGCGATCAGCGCTCGACCGGCTCGGTTGCCGTCGCACCGTCGCCTTGCGCGCGTGTTCGCGCGGGGCGGCGCACGGCGCGCAGCTTGCCGCTGTTGCCGCCGCCGCAATAGAACAGGTCGCGCCCGTCGGATTCCAGCCCCGACACGCCGACACCCGGCGGCATGTCGACCTGTTCGAGCACCTGCCCCGTGCGCGGGTCGATCCGCCGCAGCGCGCTCTCGTCCGCTTCCCAGGTGCCGTGCCAAAGCTCGCCGTCGACCCAGGTCACGCCGGTGACGAAGCGGTTCGATTCGATCGTGCGCAGCACGGCGCCCGATTGCGGATCGACCTGATGAATCTTGCGCTCGCGATACTGGCCGACCCACAGCGTGCCTTCGGCCCACGCGAGCCCGGAATCCGCGCCGCCGCCGGGCGCGGGGATCGTCGCGAGCACGCGGCCCGAATCGGGATCGATCTTCTCGATGCGGCCCTCGACGATCTGGAACAGATGACGCCCGTCGAACGCGGTGCCCGCGTGCGCGGCGACGTCGAGGGCACGCACGGTCGTGCCGCATGCCGGGTCGAGCGCGTTCAGCTTGTCGCCGGACGCGAACCAGACGCGCTGCCCGTCGAACGTGACGCCGTGCACGCCGTCGACGCCCGGAAACGGGCCGTATTCGCGGATGATGTCTGCGGTGGAGCGTTTCATGTCCGTCACCTCGTCGTTGGTGTGCCCATCCTAATCGCCCGGCAGCGGCGCGGGGAGTAACAAGGTCGTCGCGAATCCGGGCAGCGGCGGCGTCATCCAGCGGCGCGCGCGCCCGCGCCCGAGCGCCTGCACCTTGTCCGCTTCGGCGAGCGCGTCGAGCGCGCGCTGCACGGTGCGCTGGCTCGCGCCGAGCGCGAGCGCCAGCGCGGAACTCGACCATGCCTCGCCGTCCGCGAGCAGTGCGAGCACGGCCGCGTGGCGATCGTCGACCGGACGCGCGAGCACGACGGTCTCGCGCAGGCCGAGCGGCTCGAGCGCGAAGCCGCGTGGCGTCGCGGTGACGTTCGCGAGCGGGCGCAGCATCGCGCGCAAGCGGCCGATCTCGACGCGCAGGCGCGCGCGATGCGATTCGTCCGCGTGTCTCGCGCGAAACGCCGCGGCGACGAGCGCGTTTCTCGATACGTCGCCGGGCCACGCCTCGCCCAGCGCGCGGGCGAGCACGAACAGCACCGGGCGGCGCGCGAGCGACACGGTCGTGCGTGCGTCGCGTACCGTGTGGCGACATGCATCGACGACCAGCGCGTTCGATGCCAGCAGCGCCTCGACCTCGTCGAGCAGCACGAGCCGCGACGTGCCGCGTGCGATGAGTCGCGCGGCCGGCGTATCGAGCATGCGCGCGGCCGTCTCGACTTCGGCCGTCAGCGCGGCAATGCCGGCGTCCCGGGCGGCCGCGCGGGCACGGGCCAGTGCCGCGCGCGCGAAGTGCGGCCGGATGCGGCGCATCGCGATGCCGGCCGCGATCAGTTCGTGGGCCGCGCGCGACGCCGCCGGCAGCGGCGCGGGATCGAGGTTCGCGAGCTGCCGCTCCGCATCGTCGACGTGTCCGATCAGCAGCAGCCGGCGCACGCCGAGATAGCGTGCATGCGCGGCGTTCGCGCGATCGCCGTGTGCATCGAGCGTCGCGCAGGCGGCTTCGAGATCGCGCGACGGCCAGCCGAGGTCGCGAGACGCGAGCGCGATTTCGGCTTCCGCGACGACGCAGCGGGCCCGCGCGACGGCTTCCTTCGCGCCGAACGCGCGTGCCGCGCTGCGCACAAGCGCCCGCGCGCGCTCGAAATCGCCGAGCTGCGCCATCGCGATGCCGCGCAACGCGAGCGCCGGCGCGTCGTCGCGCAGCGCGACGCGGTTCAGCGCGCCGAGCGGGTCGCCTGCCGCGAGCGCCCGCGCGGCCGCCGTGATCAGCGAATCCATCCGAATCCCGACACAGTTGTCACTCCCTTCGGTCCGAGGCCCGGCCCTAATCTAGCACCACGCACATGGCAGACGCGCCGTGTCCGGATATCCATCGAAAGGAGGAACCTGCAATGACGAACCATCTCACCGGCACGCGCGCCGAATGGCTGACCGCGCGGCGCGCGCTGCTCGATGCGGAAAAGACGTTGACGCGGCAGAGCGACGAACTCGCGCGGCGGCGTCAGGCACTGCCGTGGGTGCGGGTCGACAAGGCTTACCGGTTCGATACCGAGGACGGTCCGGCGACGCTTGACGACCTGTTCGGCGGCCGCTCGCAACTGCTTGTCTATCACTTCATGTTCGGCCCCGACTACAAGGCCGGCTGCCCGTCGTGCTCGGCGCTTGCCGACGGTTTCGACGGCTTTGCGATCCATCTGGCGAACCACGACGTGACGCTCATGGCGGTGTCGCGCGCGCCGCTCGCGAAGCTGCTCGCGTACCGGCAGCGGATGGGCTGGCATTTTCCGTGGGCGTCGTCGGACGGCGGCGAGTTCAATTTCGACTTCAACGTGTCGTTCACCGAAACGCAGCAACGCACCGGCGACGTCGAATACAACTATGCGCGCGCCGGTCACGCGATGGACATGGACCCGCCGCCGGCGGCCGTCGCGCAGTTCGCGGCGACCTGCGGCACCGACGCGGCCACGTACGCCCGCGACCGGCCGGGGATGAGCGCGTTCGTGCGCGAGGACGGCGTGGTCTATCACACGTATTCGACGTACGCACGCGGGCTCGACGGGCTGTGGGGGATGTACCAGTGGCTCGATCGCGCGCCGCTCGGACGCAACGAGACGGGCGTGTGGTGGCGCCGCCATGACGAATACGCGCGCGGTTGAACGCCGGCCGGCACGCGGCGGGCGCGGACCATGAACGCTGCGACGAAACCGGCTGCGCGCGGCAATGCGGGCGATGGCCGGCGGCTATTCGGCGCCGCGCTCGTCGCGGTATTGGGTGCCGCCATCTGGGCGACGCTCGCGCAGCACGCATCGATGGACGCGATGGGCGGCATGCCGATGCCGGGCGGCTGGACGCTGTCGGCCGGATGGCTCGGGCCGTGCGGATGGCGGGCAGGGCGCGCGTTCGCCGCGTTCGCTCGCATGTGGGGCGCGATGACGGTGACGATGATGCTGCCGGTGCTGGCGCCGGTGCTCTGGCGATACCGGCAGTGCCTCGGCCCGGTGGGCGCCGTGCGCGCGGCATGGTTGGTCGCGCTCGTGGGCGCCGGGTATTTCACGGCGTGGATGGCGCTCGGCGCGCTGGTGTTCCCGGGCGGTACCGCATTGGCGGCGGTGGCCGTGCGGCTGCCCGCGCTCGCCGCCGCAATGCCGTTCGCGGCCGGCGCGGTCGTGCTCGGCGCGGGCATGCTGCAGTTTTCCGGCTGGAAGGCGCGCCGGCTCGCTGGTTGCCGGCATGCATCGGACGATGCATGCGAGCGGCGGCCGGGCGCCGCGGCCGCGATCGCGTGGCGGTACGGCGTGCGGACCGCGCTCCATTGCGGCGCTTGTTGCGGGAACCTGATGGCCGTTGCGCTGGCGGCCGGCATGATGGATCTGCGCGTGATGGCCGCCGTGACCGTGGCGATCGCCGCCGAGCGGCTGGCGCCGGCCGGCGAGCGCGTCGCGCGGATCGTCGGCGGCCTCGCGGTCGGCGCCGGCGCGGCGATGATCGTATGCGCCGCGGCCGGGCTGGTTTAGCGCGTTGGCGGCCGGCCGCGCGTTTCCGGCGGGCAGGCCGAGGCCTCGCCGGCAGGTCCGGCATCGTGCGGCCGGGACGCGCCGTTTGGCCGATTCCGGCCGGCTGCGCGAATGGGTCGATGCGGGGGGGAAACGAAAGGCGATCGAAAACGAACCGAACGACGATCCGAACGATTCGGCCCCCGAACGCTTGAAAACGCCTAACCCGTTGTTCGTGTTGTGAAAATTCGCAGCGCTTCGCGTATAATTCGCTTTTGCGCCCATAGGATTTGCCATGCGTCTGATCCAAAAAGCACTCACTTTCGATGATGTGCTCCTCGTTCCCGCCTTCTCCGACGTTCTCCCGCGCGACACCAGCCTGAAAACCAAGCTGACCCGCAACATCTCCCTGAACATGCCGCTCGTGTCCGCCGCGATGGACACGGTCACCGAAGGTCGCCTCGCGATCGCGATGGCGCAGCAGGGTGGCGTGGGTATCGTCCACAAGAACCTCACGCCGGCCGAGCAGGCCCGCGAGGTCGCGAAGGTCAAGCGTTTCGAATCCGGCGTCGTGCGTGACCCGATCACGGTCCCGCCGCAGATGAAGGTGCGCGACGTGATCGCGCTGTCGCGTCAGCATGGCATCTCGGGCTTCCCGGTCGTGGAAGGCCCGCAACTCGTCGGCATCGTCACGAACCGCGACCTGCGTTTCGAGACGCGTCTCGACGAGCCGGTCAAGTCGATCATGACGCCGCGCGAGCGTCTCGTCACGGTCAAGGAAGGCACGCCGCTCGCCGAGGCGAAGGCGCTGATGCACAGCCACCGCCTCGAGCGCGTGCTGGTCGTCAACGACGCGTTCGAACTGCGCGGCCTGATGACCGTCAAGGACATCACCAAGCAGACCGAACACCCGGATGCGTGCAAGGACGAACACGGCAAGCTGCGCGCGGGCGCGGCGGTCGGCGTCGGCCCGGACAACGAAGAGCGCGTCGAGCTGCTGGTGCAGGCCGGCGTCGACGTGATCGTCGTCGATACCGCGCACGGCCACAGCAAGGGCGTGCTCGAGCGCGTGCGCTGGGTCAAGCAGAACTTCCCGCACGTCGAGGTGATCGGCGGCAACATCGCGACGGCAGCCGCCGCGAAGGCGCTCGTCGAATACGGCGCGGATGCGGTCAAGGTCGGCATCGGCCCGGGCTCGATCTGCACGACGCGGATCGTCGCGGGCGTCGGCGTGCCGCAGATCAGCGCGATCGCGAACGTCGCGGAAGCGCTGAAGGGCACCGGCGTGCCGTGCATCGCCGACGGCGGCGTGCGTTTCTCGGGCGACGTGTCGAAGGCCCTCGCGGCCGGCGCGAACGCGGTGATGATGGGCAGCATGTTCGCGGGCACCGAAGAGGCGCCGGGCGACGTGTTCCTGTACCAGGGCCGCCAGTACAAGTCGTACCGCGGCATGGGTTCGGTCGGCGCGATGAAGGACGGCGCGGCAGACCGCTACTTCCAGGACAACTCCGCGAATATCGACAAGCTCGTGCCGGAAGGCATCGAAGGCCGCGTCGCGTACAAGGGTTCGGTCAACGCGATCCTGTTCCAGCTGGTCGGCGGCGTGCGCGCGAGCATGGGCTACTGCGGCTGCCGCACGATCGACGAGCTGCACGAGAAGGCCGAATTCGTCCAGATCACCGCGGCGGGCATGCGCGAGTCGCACGTGCACGACGTGCAGATCACGAAGGAAGCACCGAACTACCACGTGGACTGATCGGCGATGAAACCGTTGCTGCGAGCCGTGCTGATCGTCGATGCGGTGCTGCTGCTGGCGTTTGGCGTGCTGTTCGTGCTGACGCCCTGGCAGGCGCTGTTCAACGCGCTGCAGCTGGCGAACATCCAGCCGGCGATGCTCGGCCAGGCGTTCGGCATCGCGCTGCTCGGCCTCGCGTGGCTCGCGTTTCATGCAGCGGTCAACGGCGATCTCACGGCGCCCGTCGCGCGTGCGGTCGGCCACGTGAACTGGCTGATCGGCGCATTGGCGGTGGTGTGGTCGCTCGGCACCGGCAACGGTCCCGCGCTCGCGGCTGCCGGTCGCGTGCTGTCGGCGATGGCCGGTGTCGCGCTGATCGTGCTCGGTGTCGGCGGCGTACGCCTCGCGTCGGCGGTGCGGCGGCGCGAGAAGGCGCAGGCGCTCGAGGCTCGCGACGCGCAGCGTCCGGCCGCGCCGGCGCCGGCGCCGGCCGCCGCCGCGCAGCAGCGGGTCGAGCCGGTCGTCGGTCGTCCGACGGCGCCGTCGTCGGCAGCCACGCCGGCCGCATCCGACCGAGTGTCAGGCAGCGTCGCGTTCGACGCCCGCCCGCCGTCGCAGGATTGACCGGCGGTGCGTCGCGCGAGCCGCCCGCCGCCCGACGCCGTTGTCCATGCTATTGACGCAGCGCTTCGTGCGCTGCTTTTCTTATTCTCTTCATCCTGTCCGCAGCCATGCACGACAAAATCCTGATTCTCGACTTCGGTTCGCAAGTCACCCAACTGATCGCGCGCCGCGTGCGCGAAGCGCACGTCTACTGCGAAATCCATCCGAACGACGTGTCCGACGACTTCGTCCGCGAGTTCGCGCCGAAGGCAGTGATCCTGTCGGGCAGCCATGCGAGCACGTACGAAGATCACCAGCTGCGCGCGCCGCAGGCCGTCTGGGATCTCGGTGTGCCCGTGCTCGGCATCTGCTACGGCATGCAGACGATGGCCGTGCAGCTCGGCGGCAAGGTCGAGTGGAGCGACCATCGCGAATTCGGCTACGCGGAAATGCGCGCGCATGGCCATACGCGCCTGCTCGACGGCATCGAGGATTTCCAGACGGCCGAAGGCCACGGGATGCTGAAGGTCTGGATGAGCCACGGCGACAAGGTTGCCGAGCTGCCGCCGGGCTTCTCGCTGATGGCATCGACGCCGAGCTGCCCGATCGCCGGCATGGCTGACGAGGCGCGCGGCTATTACGCGGTGCAGTTCCACCCGGAAGTCACGCACACGCTGAAGGGCCGCCAGATCATCGAACGCTTCGTGCTGCAGATCGCCGGCGCGAAGGCCGACTGGATCATGAAGAACCACATCGAGGAAGCCGTCGCGAAGATCCGCGAGCAGGTGGGTGACGAGGAAGTGATTCTCGGCCTGTCGGGCGGTGTCGATTCGAGCGTCGCGGCCGCGCTGATCCATCGCGCGATCGGCGACCAGCTCACCTGCGTGTTCGTCGACCACGGCCTGCTGCGCCTGAACGAAGGCAAGATGGTGCTCGACATGTTCGAGGGCCGCCTGCATGCGAAGGTCGTGCACGTCGACGCGTCCGAGCAGTTCCTCGGCCATCTGGCCGGCGTGACCGATCCGGAGCAGAAGCGCAAGATCATCGGCCGCGAGTTCGTCGAGGTGTTCCAGGCCGAGGCGAAGAAGTTGTCGAAGGCGAAGTGGCTGGCCCAGGGCACGATCTATCCGGACGTGGTCGAGTCCGGCGGCACGAAGACGAAGAAGGCGACGACGATCAAGAGCCACCACAACGTCGGCGGCCTGCCGGAAACGCTCGGTCTGAAGCTGCTCGAGCCGCTGCGCGACCTGTTCAAGGACGAAGTGCGCGAACTGGGCGTCGCGCTCGGCCTGCCGCCGGAAATGGTGTACCGCCATCCGTTCCCGGGCCCGGGCCTCGGCGTGCGGATCCTCGGCGAAGTGAAGCGCGAATACGCGGACTTGCTGCGTCGCGCGGATGCGATCTTCATCGAGGAACTGCGCGGCACGACCGCCACCGCGCAGGACGCGGCAGCGGGGCTGTGCGGCGAGGCCGACGTCGGCAAGACCTGGTACGACCTGACGAGCCAGGCGTTCGCGGTGTTCCTGCCGGTGAAGTCCGTCGGCGTGATGGGCGACGGCCGCACGTACGACTACGTGACGTCGCTGCGCGCGGTGCAGACGACCGACTTCATGACCGCGCACTGGGCACATCTGCCGTACGCGCTGCTCGGCCGTGCATCGAACCGGATCATCAACGAGGTGCGCGGGATCAACCGCGTCGTGTACGACATCTCGGGCAAGCCGCCGGCGACGATCGAGTGGGAATAACGGACGCGGCAAGGCTTGCCTCGCCAGCAGATCGACGCATCGGATGATGCGAACGCCCGGCAGGGAAACCTGCCGGGCGTTTTTTCTGTGCCACGCGAAGATTTGCCGGATCATCGATGATCGATGCTCGTTCCCCGGCGTATCCCGATGCTGCGTTCGACGGGCGCACGAGCAGCACATCATGCCCGCGCGGCACGACGCCGATCGCGGCGGGCCCGGCACGCAGCGGTGACGTGTGGCCGCTCAGTTCGAGTGCTGTCGGGAGACGGGCACGGCGAGCGACGCGACGCGGACATCGGTGTCGTCGCGGCCGAGTTCGGCCAGATACGGCCACGGGTAGATCCCGCGCGCGTGACCGTCGCCGAACAGCAGGCGGATGCCGTAACCGGCGGCCTCCACGCCGTCCAGCTTCACGCCCGGCGGCGCGGCGACCCGGCCGCCATCGAGCCGGATCTTCCGGCACGCCGCGCATGGGCACGCGCTGCGCAATCGCACATAGCCGATTCGCTGCATGTCGCCGTCCGGCCAGCGCAGCGTCAATACCTGCGCCGCATGGTCGACGAGGATTTCGGTCGGCGCAATCATCGAGCGTCTGCTTCGATCTGCGCAATGGCGATCCGCACGGCCTTGCGTACTTCGGGATCGCGATCGTTCAGCGCATCGTGCAGCACGGGCAACGTCGCGGGGTCGCGCAATTCGCCGAGCGCGAGCGCCGCCTCCTTCCGGAGGTTGCTGATCGGATGCGACAGCAGCGGGGCCACGGCCGGAGCTGCGGCGGCGTCGCGCAACTGCCCGAGCGCACGCACGGCGCGCAAGCGAACCTGCCAGTAGTCGTCGTCGAGTGCGGCGACGAGCGGTGCGCGCGCGGTCGCGACCCGCAGCTTGCCGAGCGTCGCGGCCGCTTCCTCGCGCACCTGCCATTCGGTGTCGCGCAATGCCGCGAGCAATGCGGTGACGACGGACGATTCGTCCGGCGCCGCGAATCCGATCGCACCCACCGCGACGCGTCGTACGTCCGCATTTGTATCGTTCGTTGCGATGCGTGCGAGCGGCGCCAGCGCGCGCACGTCCTTGAGCCAGCCGAGCACGGCGACGGCCTCCGCGCGCACGGCTGGCGTCGGCGCGTCGAGTGCGCGCAGCGCCGGTGCGAACGCCCTTGGGTCGCGCAGTTCGCGCAAGCCGCGCAGCGCCGCGCCGCACACGAATGGCTCGGCGCGTTCGGCCCAGCGGCACAGCACGGCGCCGGACGCGACATCCTTCAGTTCGGACAGGCTTTGCGCGGCCGTGGTACGCACCTCGTCGTCGGCGTCGAGCAGTGCGCGGCATAGTGCATCGACGACATCTGGCTGTTCCCACGCGGCGAGCACGCGTGCGGCTTCGCGGCGCACATCGGCGGACGGATCGGCGTGCAGCGCCGTGACGAAGATCGGCACGAGGCCGGGATCCTCGAGATCGTCGAGCTCGAGCAGCGCAATGCGGCGCACCGATGGGTCAGGCGCGGCCACGCGCGCAATGAGCGAAGCGCGGCCGGGATCGTGCGCGCCCGGCGGCGGGAAGGCAGGGGAAGAAGCGGTCATGGGTAAAAACTCGCAGCAGAAAGGTGACGTGCGATCAGGCTGGCATCGCGCAAGTGCGTGAGGCAGCGACGCTCGAAGTCGATGAAAGCAGGTTCGGTGGCGCTGTCGCAGATACGCGGCCGCGCGCGCGGCACGCGAATGCCGGCGACGCGCACGCGCGACGGGGCGCTGCCGGCGCGAGCGACGCGGCAAACGGCAAACCGGCGCAGCGGTCGTTGCTCGGGTTTCATGTGTCGTGAGTCCGCAAGGCGGGAAGCGACGCACCGGTCAGCGCAGCAGGTACGGGATGTCGACCTTCACTGCGCCGGTCGGGCAGTCGCGCTCGCACGGCATGCAGTACCAGCATTCGTCGAACTGCATGTACGCCTTGCCTTTGGTCACGTCGATCGCGAGCAGGTCGAGCGGGCACACGTCGACGCAGACGGTGCAGCCCTTGTCGGCGATGCAGCGGTCCTCGTCGATCGTCACGGGCGCGCTGCTGCGCAGGAAGATGTCGTGCGGGGTATGGGGCACGGTAAGGCTCCTCGGAGTCAGAGGGCGGCCGCGACGGCGGCCGGTTCGCGGATGCGCAGGTGCGCGTAGGCGCTGCGCTCGTCGTCGGCGAGCGGCACGATGTAAGGCTCGACCGGCCGTTTCTCGCTGCGCATCGTGCCGTCGGCATCCTTGCGCAGCCAGGTATGGCAGAACCATTCGTCGTCGTTGCGATGCGGAAAATCGACGCGGTGGTGGTACAGTCCCCAGCGGCTCTCGGTACGGAACAGCGACGCACGCGCGGCCATTTCGGCGCAGTCGCGAATCGCGCGCACCTCCGCCGCTCGCATCAGCTCGTGCGGGTTGTGCGCCTTAAGTTCTTCGATATCCTCAATAATTCCGTCAAAACGCTGGAGACCGATTTCCATCTTGCGCGTGACCTTCGGCGGTTGCAGATAATCGTTCACCATGCGGCGCAGCTTGTATTCCACCTGTGCCGGCGCGAGGCCGCGTTCGCGCGTGAGCGGTGCGAGCACGCGGGCGCGTTCGGCCGCGACCTGTTCGTCGTCCACCGGCGCGTGATCGCGGCCGGCCACGTCGTCCGCCGCGTTCTGCCCGGCGAACCAGCCGTAGGTAAACGCGCCGAGCATGTAGTTGTGAGGCACGGCCGCCATGTCTCCTGCTGCGTAGAGCCCCGGCACCGTCGTTTCCGCGCGGGCATTCACGTACACGCCGGATGCACTGTGGCCGCTGCACAAGCCGATCTCGGAGATGTGCATCTCGACCATCTGGTGCCGGTAGTCGGTGCCTCGGCCCGCATGGAAGCGGCCGCGGCTCGGCCGCTCGTTCGTGTGCAGGATCTGCTCGATCGTCTGGATCGTTTCTTCCGCGAGATGATCGAGCTTCAGGAACACCGGGCCGTTGCCGCTTTGCAGTTCCTGATGGAACTCCCACATCATCTGGCCGCTCCAGTAGTCGCATTCGATGAAGCGCTCGCCCTTGCCATTCGCGGTGAAGCCGCCGAGCGGGCCCGTCACGTACGCGCAGGCCGGGCCGTTGTAGTCCTTGATCAGCGGATTGATCTGGAAGCATTCGAGGTTCGCGAGCGCCGCGCCTGCGTGGTACGCCATCGCATAGCCGTCGCCCGCATTGGTCGGGTTCTCGTACGTGCCCATCAGGTAGCCGGATGCCGGCAGCCCGAGACGGCCGGCCGCGCCGCAGCACAGGATCACGGCCTTCGCGCGGATCACGTGAAAATCGGCCGTGCGGCAGTCGAAGCCGAGCACGCCGCTTGCGCGGCCGTGCGCGTCGGTCAGCACCCGCGTTGCGACGATCCGGTTGGTGATCGCGATGCGCGCGCGCTTCAACTGCCGGTACAGCACCTTCTTGATGTCGTGTCCTTCCGGCATCGGCAACACGTACGAACCCATGTGGTGAACCTTCTTCACCGCGTAGTCGCCGGTGCCGTCCTTTTCGAACTTCACGCCCCAGCGATCGAGCTGCTCGATCGTCGCGAAGCTGTGCGCCGCATACGCGTACACGGCTTCCTGATCGACGATCCCGTCGTTGGCGATCGTGATCTCGCGCGTGTACTGCTCGGGCGTCGCGTGGCCGGGAATCACCGCGTTGTTCAGGCCGTCCATGCCCATCGAGATCGCGCCGCTGCGCTTCACGTTGGCCTTCTCCAGCAGCAGCACGCGCAGCGACGGATCGCGTTCCTTCGCCTTGATCGCCGCCATCGGGCCGGCCGTGCCGCCGCCGACCACGACGATGTCGTATTCGAGTATATGAGTGTTCATTGGGGATTCCTTACGGGTTGATGCGTCTTCTGCCGATCGATGCGCAGCCGGTACTGGAAAGCGTCGCCGCGGAAGTACAGGTGTTCGTAGTCGACCGGCATGCCTGACGCGTCGTGCGTGAGCCGTTCGATCCGCAGCACGGGGCTGCTTTCCTCGACGCGCAATGCATCGACGATTTCATCGTCGGCGAGGATCGCGTCGATCGACACGTCGGCGTGGCCGAGCGGCACGCCGCAGTCGTTTTCCAGTATCAGGAAGATGTCGCGGGTCGCGAGATCGGCGCCCGCGAGCCGCTTGCCGAGCGCCTCGGGCACCCACGTCTGCTCGAGCGACACCGGCTCGCGGTTCAGCAGCCGCACGCGGTGGATCTCGACGAGCGGCGCGCCTTCCCGCACGTTCAGTTTCGTCGCGAGATGGCGGTCGGCATTCACGGTGCGAAAGCTGCGCAACTGATTGACGATCTCGTAACCCATCGACGACATCGCCTCGGCGAAGCCCTGCAGCGATGTCACGTTCTGGAACGCCTTCGGCTTGGACACGAACGTGCCCTTGCCGTGCAGCCTGAACAGCAGGCCTTCCTTCTGCAGGTCGCCGAGCGCCTGGCGCACCGTGATGCGGCTCACGTCGAACATCGCGCAGAGTTCGTGCTCGGACGGCATCCGGCTGTGCGGCGCGTACGAACCGTCGAGGATACGTGCGCGCAGCGTGTCCTTGATCTGCACATAGAGCGGTGCCGTCGACAGCGGCACGACGTTGGATGGGTTCATGGGTCAACTTGTCATGACAAGAGGATTGGAGTGTAGTGAGCGCGCTTGCCTGCCCGAACCAACTATTTCTGATTTCGACTTTCCGATTCCGGGAAAGCGGGGCGGCCGAAAGCGGATCGGATCTGCCCCCTTGTCAGCCGCTCGAATGGGTCGACAATCGGACATTCGCGGCCGCATGGGTCGCGCATGTCGATTTGCCCGCGTCTCGTTCGTCGTATCGATGCCGACCGGATTTGCGATGACGCCCGCAATCCGGTTCCTCATCCATCAATGCCTGATCGACAGAGAGAAAGGAGGTGCCAGATGCGTGATTCGCGCTATCGCTGGGTGATCGTCGCTGCGGGCGGCCTGATGGGCTGCATCGCGATCGGCGCGATGTTTTCGCTGCCGGTGTTCCTGCGGGCCATCGCACGGGACACCGGCTGGTCGATGACCGGCATTTCCGCCGCGATGACGCTCGGCTTCATCGCGATGGCCTTCGCGAGCATCGGCTGGGGTAGCCTGTCGGACCGGATCGGCACGCGCGCGGTGGTCGTGACGGGCGCCGTCCTGCTGTCGGCGAGCCTGGCGCTTGCGAGCCGCGCGCCGTCGCTGCTCGCGTTCCAGCTGATTTTCGGGCTGGCCGTCGGTGGCGCCACGGCCGCGGTGTTCGCGCCGATGATGGCGTGCGTGACGGGTTGGTTCGACACGCACCGCAGCCTCGCGGTGTCGCTGGTGTCGGCCGGCATGGGCATGGCGCCGATGACGATGTCGCCGCTCGCGGCGTGGCTCGTCTCGGGGCACGGCTGGCGTACGTCGATGTTGTTGATTGCCGCGCTCGCGGCCGCCGTGATGATTCCGGCGTCGCTGCTCGTGCGCCGCGCGCCTGCGCTCGACGCGCCGCCTGCGGGGCCGGCGCCGGCTGGCGGGCCCGCGCCGCTGTCGGTCGGCGGCGCGCTGCGTTCGCCGCAGTTCCTCGTGTTGTTGCTGACCAACTTTTTCTGCTGCGCGACGCACTCCGGCCCGATTTTCCATACGGTCAGCTACGCGGTGACGTGCGGGATTCCGTTGATCGTCGCGGTGTCCATCTACAGCGTCGAAGGGCTTGCCGGCATGGGCGGGCGCATCGCGTTCGGACTGCTGGGCGACCGCCTCGGCGCGAAGCGCATGCTGGTGGCCGGGCTGCTCGCGCAGGCGCTCGGCGCGCTCGGCTATTACTTCGTGCGCACGCTCGACGGGTTCTACGCGGTCGCGACGCTGTTCGGCTTCATCTATGCGGGCGTGATGCCGCTCTATGCGGTGCTCGCACGCGAAAACTTCCCGCTGCGGATGATGGGCACCGTGATCGGCGGCTGCGCGATGGCCGGCAGCCTCGGGATGGCGGCGGGGCCGGTGGCGGGCGGGTTGATCGTCGACGCACTGGGCGGTTACGGGTGGCTGTACCTCGGATCGTTCGCGATCGGCATCGGGGCGTTCCTCGTCGCGATGATGTTCCGGCCGTTTCCGAAGGCCCGGTCGCAAGCGCTCGCCGCGTGACCGGGCAGTCGCGAAACCGCGATTTCGGCCGGAGGACGAGCGCGGTCCATCCGGGCGAAATTCAAAACCGGAGCGGAGCTTGCCTGCGCAAAATGCCGCGAAAACCGCGCGGAGCCTGCTGCGGCGCAGCACAGCGGGAAGTCGCGGTGATCGGCACGCATGCGCAGCGATTCGGCCCCTAAAAACACAATATCGAGCATACCTTCGAAGGGCCTGTCATACGCACGTCACCCTGCTAGAATTCGGCTGCCGCATTTGTTCCGATTGACTGATGAGATTGCTTGATGCACTGGTCGAACAACGCATTGCCGCCGCTGCCGCGCGGGGCGAGTTCGACGATTTGCCGGGTACCGGCGCGCCGCAGGCGCTGGATGACGACCTGCTCGTACCGGAGGAGGTCCGGGTGGCCAATCGCATTCTGAAGAATGCGGGCTTCGTGCCGCCGGCCGTCGAGCAACTGCGCGCGCTGCGCAATCTGCAGGACGAACTGCAGGCGGTCAGCGATCGTGCGGCGCGCTGCCGGCTGCAGGCGAAGATCCTCGCGCTCGACATGGCGCTCGAATCGTTGCGCGGCGGCCCGATGGTGATGCCGCGCGACTATTGCCGACGCATCGCGGAACGTCTGTGCGAGCGCGGGCTCGACGACGTGCCGGCCGAAGCGGGGCCGATGTGAGTGCCGACGCGCTGCACGACGCGGCAGCCGGATCGGCTGCCGCTTGCGATTCTGCCGTTCCCGAAGCTGCGCCCGTGTCCGCCCGCGACCTGCATTTCATGCGGCTCGCGCAGGCGGCGGCCGAAGAGGCGCGCGCGGCCGGCGAAGTGCCGGTCGGCGCGGTGCTCGTGCGCGGCGACGAGGTGATCGCACGCGGCTTCAACCATCCGATCGGCGGGCACGACCCGTCCGCCCATGCGGAAATGGCCGCGCTGCGCATGGCCGCGCAGCATCTTCAAAATTACCGGATGCCCGGCTGCGAACTGTACGTGACGCTCGAGCCGTGCCTGATGTGCGCGGGCGCGATCATGCATGCGCGCATCGCGCGAGTCGTCTATGGCGCCGCGGATCCGAAAACGGGCGCATGCGGCAGCGTGATCGACGCGTTCGCGAATCCGCAACTGAACCACCATACCGTCGTGACGGGCGGCGTGCTCGCCGACGAGTGCGGCGCCGCGCTGAAGTCGTTCTTCGCGGAGCGCCGTCGCGCGCTGCGTGAAGCAAGGCTCGCCCGAGACACCGAATCCGGCGCCCCGTAAGCTGCTGCGCGCGTCGCCTGAAGCGGGGCGGGCAGCACCGTTGCGTGAACCGGAGACGGTTCGGACCCTCTAAGCAGGTTTGACGATCCCGATACCTTTCGCCATGTCCCTCCAGCCCGCTGCGTCCTACACCATCCGCCTGCTGGCGCCGTCCGGTTATCCGCACGATCCCGACGCGATCAATCGCGCGCTCGAGCGCCTGAGCGGCGCGCAACATCGCATCGAGAACATCGAGGCGACGCAGCGCCGCTTCCAGCGATTCGGCGGCACCGACGGCGAGCGGGCCGGCGACCTGAACCGCCTCGCGGACCCGGAGCGCGCGCTGCCGGACATCGCGCTCGCGGTGCGCGGCGGCTACGGCGCCGCGCGCATCCTGCACGGGCTCGACTATCGCGGGCTCGAACGACGCCTGCGCGACCAGCCGATCGCGCTCGTGGGTCACAGCGACTTCACCGCGATCCAGCTCGCGCTGTATGCGAAGGCGCGCATCAAGACTTTCGGCGGGCCGATGCTCTCCGCCGACTTCGGCGCGGAAACACCGAGCGACTTCACGATGCAGCACTTCTGGCGGACGCTGTCGCGGCCGAGCACGACGATCGTCGCCGATGCGCCGCAGGTCCAGACCGCGAACGTGACGGGCACGCTGTGGGGCGGCAACCTGGCGATTCTCACGTCGCTGGTCGGCACGCCGTACATGCCCGACATCGAGGGCGGCATCCTGTTCGTCGAGGACGTCAACGAGCAGCCGTTCCGGATCGAACGGATGATCTACCAGCTGCACCTGTCGGGTGTGCTTGCGCGCCAGCAGGCGCTCGTGCTCGGCCAGTTCACGGGCGCGCGGCCGTTCGAATACGACAACGGCTACGACATGCAGGCGATGATCGACCAGGTGCGCTCGGTGGTCGGCATTCCGGTCATCACCGGGCTGCAGTTCGGTCACGTGCCCGATCTGCTGACGCTGCCGTTCGGCGCGCAGGCCGAACTCGTCGCCAATGCGCACGGCTTCCGGCTCACACTGTCGGACTATCCGCATCTCGGCTGAGCCGGTCGGCTACGATCGAAAGGCGGGGTTTACCGCCTTTTTCTTTAAGTAAGTGTGCAACTAACGGTCAACTATTTTCGTCACCGTCGCTCGGCTTGGTGCCCGGGCGTGCACCAATTTTGTCAACAAAACGACCGCGAGGGTATACACCGTGAGCCGCTATGGAGAAGCAGGAGAGGCTTGCCGTGCCTGGATTTCGGGCGCGATGCACCTCTCTGGCACGGGCGGGTGCACGCGGATTGTGCACATTTCGCGAAAAGAATTGTTGACAATCTTTATGTCCATCCTAGGATGAGGATCATCACGCGATGCAGAACATGAACGACCTCGATTCCCATCCGTCCGGCGCTGCCGGCCCCGAAGCGATCGCCGAGCGGATCCGCACGGCGATCCTCGAGCATCGGCTCGCGCCCGGCGCGAAGCTGACGGAGGCGCAGCTCTGCGACGTGTTCGGCGTGAAGCGCGGGACGATCCGGCAGGCGCTCTCGCAGCTCGCGGCCGACAAGCTGGTCGATCTCGAGCCGAACCGCGGCGCGTTCGTCGCGAGTCCGACGCTGCAGGACGTGCACGAGGTATTCGAGATGCGCCGGATCATCGAGCTGGCCGTCGTCGAGCGGCTCGCGACGGGGCCGGGCGCGAAGCGGCTGAAAGGCATCGCTACGCTGATCGACAAGGAACGCAAGGCGTTCGAGCGGCACGACTTCGCGGCGTGGATCCGGCTGTCGGGCGAATTCCACACGGCGCTCGCGGCGCTGACGGGCAATGCGACGCTCTGCGAGTGCCTCGACGGGCTCGTCGCACGCTCGACGTTGATGTCGGCGCTGTATGAATCGCACGGCCGCAGCCCGTGCTCGTGCGACGACCATGACGAGATCCTGACCGCGCTGGAAGCGGGCGATTCGAAGCGGGCGGTGACGCTGATGGCGCACCACCTGCAGCATGTCGAACTGAAGATGCTGGACCGGCCCGCGCAAGGGCAGGTCGATTTGCGCGAAGTGTTCGGCGGCGCCTGAGCGGCGACGCGAATCCGGCTGCGCGCCACACGACAAGAGCAATGCAGGCCGGCGGTTCGCGCCGTCGGCCGCCAGTCCGACTCCGGGCGATGTCCGGAGCGATATCGATGACGGTGGAGCGGCTCCCAGGCCGCGTCAAGGAGAAGTCATGGCTCAGTTCAGTGTGGCGCACGACAGCGCGTATCCGGAGGAAGAAGGCGGCGAGGGCGGCGGCCCGGCGTTGCCGGACGGTTACAGTCAACGTTTGTACAACGAAGATTTGGCACCCCTGAAGAATCAGACGTGGGGCGCCTACAACATCTTCGCGTTCTGGATGTCGGACGTGCACAGCGTCGGCGGCTACGTGTTCGCGGGCAGCCTGTTCGCGCTCGGGCTGACGAGCTGGCAGGTGCTGATCGCGCTGATCGTGGGCATCACGATCGTGAACCGGCTGTGCAACCTGATCGCGCGGCCGAGCCAGCAGATCGGCGTGCCGTACCCGGTCGCATGCCGTGCGACGTTCGGCGTGCTCGGCGCGAACGTGCCGGCGGTGATCCGCGGGCTGATCGCGATCGCGTGGTATGGCATCCAGACCTATCTCGCGTCCAGCGCGCTCGTGATCGTCGTGCTGAAGTTCTTTCCGCAATGGCTGCCGTACGCGGACGTCCATCGCTACGGTTTTCTCGGGCTGTCGGCGGTCGGCTGGGCCGGCTTCATGCTGCTGTGGGTGCTGCAGGCGCTCGTGTTCTGGAACGGGATGGAGACGATCAAGAAATTCATCGACTTCGCCGGCCCGGCCGTCTACGTCGTGATGTTCATCCTGGCCGGCTACATGGTGTGGCGTGCGGGCTGGCGCAACATCGGCATCAACCTCGGCGGCGTCAAGTATCACGGCGCGGAAGTGATTCCGGTGATGATCACGGCCGTGTCGCTGGTCGTGTCGTACTTCTCCGGGCCAATGCTCAACTTCGGCGACTTCTCGCGCTACTGCCGCTCGTTCGGCGACGTGAAGCGCGGCAACTTCTGGGGGCTGCCGGTCAACTTCCTCGCGTTCTCGCTGGTCACGGTGATCACCACCGCCGCGACGCTTCCTGTGTTCGGCGAGCTCATCACCGATCCCGTCGAGACGGTCGGCCGCATCGACCATCCGACGGCCGTGATCCTCGGTGCGCTGACGTTCACGATCGCGACGATCGGCATCAACATCGTCGCGAACTTCGTGTCGCCCGCGTTCGACTTCTCGAACGTGGCGCCGCGGCTGATCAGCTGGCGCGCGGGCGGCATGCTCGCGGCCGTCGCGTCGATCTTCATCACGCCGTGGAACCTGTTCAACAATCCGGCCGTGATCCATTACACGCTCGACGTGCTCGGCGCGTTCATCGGCCCGCTGTACGGCGTGCTGATCGCCGACTTCTACCTCGTCAAGCGCGGCCGGCTCGTGCGTGACGACCTGTACACGATGTCCGAGCGCGGCACCTACTGGTACACGGGCGGCGTGAACCGCCGCGCGCTCGCCGCGCTGCTGCCGGCCGCGGTGATCGCCGTCGTCTGCGTGATGGCGCCGGGCTGGCAGGCCGCCGCGAACTTCTCGTGGTTCATCGGCGCGGGGCTCGGCTTCGTGTTCTACCGGCTGCTCGTGAGCACGAAGGCTTGAGGAGCGCACGATGAAGATCAAGCTGATCAATCCCAACACGACGCAGCGGATGACCGATGCGATGGGCCGCTGCGCTCGCGAAGTCGCGGCCGCGGGCACCGAGATCGTCGCGGTGAGCCCGCCGATGGGTCCGCCGTCGATCGAAGGCTATTACGACGAGGCGCTCGCGACGCCCGGGCTTCTGGCCGAGATCGCGCAGGGCGAGCGCGATGGCTGCGACGCGTACGTGATCGCATGTTTCGGCGATCCGGGCCTTCATGCGGCGCGCGAACTCGCGCGCGGCCCGGTGATCGGGATCGCCGAGGCGGCGATGCACGCGGCGAGTGTGCTTGCGCCGGGCTTCTCGGTCGTCACGACGCTCGCGCGCACCTGCGGGATGGCGTGGCATCTCGCCGAGCGCTACGGGATGAAGCGGTTCTGCCGCAACGTGCGGGCGACCGATGTCGCGGTGCTCGAGCTCGACCGCCCCGGTTCGGCCGCGCGACGGATCATCGTCGATGAATGCCGGCGCGCGCTCGACGAGGACGGCGCCGACGCGATCGTGCTCGGCTGCGCCGGGATGGCCGAATTCGCGCACGAGATCGAGCAGCAGATCGGCGCGCCGGTGGTGGAAGGCGTCACGGCGGCCGTCAAGTGGGCCGAGGCGCTCGTCGCGCTGCGCCTCGCGACCGCGAAGCGCGGCGATTATGCGCGGCCGCTGCCGAAGCGCTACGACGGCGAATTCGCGCGGTTCAGCCCGCCGGAGGACGCGTCCACGGCCGGGCCGGCCGCCGCGGCCGCGCGCAGCGGCGGCGCCGACGAGGAACCGGTGCCGAATTTGCCGCAATCGCACATACACGCCGTCTGACATGCACTATCTGCGCCGCTGTATGGGCGCGTATGGACGTTTTCGCTACACTGGGCCGTCATCGCATCGGCCCGTGCGGCCGGCCCTCGGGCAGCCGCGCGCGTCGATGCGAACCCATTACTTCAGCAGGCTTTCGCCGCACCTCGAACTCATGTCACTCGATCCCGATTATCCTCGCGACCTGATCGGCTACGGCCGCCATCCCGTGCAGGCGAACTGGCCCGGGCGTGCCCGCGTCGCCGTGCAATTCGTCCTCAACTACGAGGAGGGCGGCGAGAACTGCGTACTGCACGGCGATCCGGGCTCCGAACAGTTCCTGTCCGAGATCGTCGGCGCGGCCGCGTATCCGGACCGCCACATGAGCATGGAATCGATCTACGAATACGGCTCGCGTGCCGGCGTGTGGCGCATCCTGCGCGAATTCGAGAAGCGCGGGCTGCCGCTGACGGTGTTCGGCGTGGGCATGGCGATCGAGCGTCATCCGGAACTCGCGCGTGCGTTCGTCGAACTCGGCCACGAGATCGCGTGCCACGGCTGGCGGTGGATCCACTACCAGAGCATGTCGCCCGAGCTCGAGGCCGAGCACATGCGCCTCGGGATGGAAGCGATCGAGCGCGTGACGGGCGAGCGTCCGCTCGGCTGGTACACCGGCCGCGACAGCCCGAACACGCACCGCCTCGTCGCGGAATACGGCGGCTTCCTGTACGACTCCGACAACTACGGCGACGACCTGCCGTTCTGGATGGACGTCAAGGTGTCCGGCGGCGGCACGTCGCCCCAGCTGATCGTCCCGTACACGCTCGATACGAACGACATGCGCTTCGCGACGCCGCAGGGCTTCAACACCGGCGAGCACTTCTTCGAGTACCTGCGCGACGCATTCGACGTGCTGTACGCCGAGGGCGACGAAGCGCCGAAGATGCTGTCGATCGGCATGCACTGCCGACTGCTGGGCCGGCCGGGACGTTTCCGCGGGCTGCAGCGTTTCCTCGACCACATCGAGAAGCACGATCGCGTATGGGTGACGCGCCGTGTCGATATCGCGCGTCATTGGCGTGAACATCATCCGTATCAGCCCAATCATCGAAACGAAGGGAAAGCATGAAGGCGATGCGTTACACGTTGGAGCAACTGAACACGATGGCGCCGAGCGCATTCGTCGCGGCGCTGTCGGGAATCTTCGAACATTCGCCGTGGGTGGCCGAGATTGCCGCGGCCGCGCGACCGTTCGCGAGCATCGACGCGCTGCACGAGACGATGTCGAACGCGGTGGAGACGAGCGGCGAAGTGCGCCAGCTCGCACTGATCAACGCTCACCCGGAACTGGCCGGGAAAGCTGCGGTGCGCGGCGAGCTGACGGCCGAGTCGACGCGCGAGCAGAGCGGCGCGGGCCTCGACCAGTGCACGCAGGAAGAGTTCGACAAGCTGCTGACGCTGAACCGCACGTATCGCGAGAAGTTCGGCTTCCCGTTCATTCTCGCGGTGCGCGGCTACGACCGGCACGGCATCATCGCGAATTTCGAGTCGCGCGTGAACCACTCGCGCGCCGAAGAACTGCGGGCGAGCCTCGACCAGATCTACCGGATCGCGCGCTTTCGTCTCGACGACCTCATCGACGCCTGACTCCGCAACATGGCCTGCTGCGGCGCAGCGGCCGGTTCGCTTTACTGAAACAAGGAAACATCATGGCTGTTCCGCTTCTCGATCCCGACGCACCCGATTTCACGCGGCGCTACGTGAACCTCGCCGACCCGCGCCTCGGTGCGCAGGCGCTCGAGGCCAGCGACGACTTCTTCGCGCCGAAGGAGCGGATGCTGAATCCGGAGCCGGCGGTCTTCATCCCCGGCAAGTACGACGATCACGGCAAGTGGATGGACGGCTGGGAGACGCGCCGCAAGCGCACGACCGGTTATGACTGGTGCATCGTCAAGCTCGCGCGGCCCGGGGTGATCAAGGGCTTCGACATCGACACGAGCCACTTCACCGGCAACTTCCCGCCGGCCGCGTCGATCGAGGCCGCCTACGTGGCCGATGGCGCGCCGACGCATGCGACCGAATGGGTCGAGATCGTGCCGTCGACGACGCTGCAGGGCAACAGCCATCACTACGTCGAAGCGAGCGACGCGCGTGCATTCACGCACCTGCGCGTGAACATCTATCCGGACGGCGGCATCGCGCGCCTGCGCGTGTACGGCCAGCCGCAGCTGGACTGGGCCGGCGCGAGCGCGACCGAGCAGTTCGACCTCGCGGCGATGGAAAACGGCGGTTACGTGGTGGCCGCGAACAACCAGCATTTCGGCGTCGCGTCGAACCTGCTGCTGCCCGGCCGCGGCGTGAACATGGGCGATGGCTGGGAGACCCGCCGCCGCCGCGAGCCGGGCAACGACTGGGCAATCATCGCGCTCGCGCAACCGGGCGTGATCCGCAAGATCGAAGTCGATACCGCGTTCTTCAAGGGCAACTATCCGGACCGCTGCTCGATCCAGGCCGCGTACGTGTCGGGCGGCACCGATAGCTCGCTGATCACGCAGTCGATGTTCTGGCCGGCTCTGCTCGGCGAACAGAAGCTGCAGATGGACAAGCAGCATTACTTCGAACACGAGATCGCATCGCTGGGCCCGGTGACCCACGTACGCCTGAACATCATTCCGGACGGCGGCGTGTCGCGCCTGCGTCTGTGGGGGACGCTCGACAAATGAAGACGCTTGCAATCGAACCGCTGACCAAGGACGCGTTCGCGCCGTTCGGCGACGTGATCGAAACGGAAGGTGCGAAGCAGATTCCGATCAACCTCGGCACGACGATCCGCTTTCACGATCTCGCGAAGGTCGACGTGACCGACGAAGGCGGCCGCACGCTCGTGAACCTGTTCCGCGGCCAGCCGCGCACGCTGCCGTTCGAGGTGAAGATGCTCGAGCGCCATCCGCTCGGCAGCCAGGCGTTCGTGCCGCTGAACGACCGGCCGTACCTGGTCGTCGTCGCGCCGGCGGGCGATCTCGATCCGTCGAAGATCCGCGCGTTCGTGACGAGCGGGTGGCAGGGCGTGAACTATGCGAAGGGCGTGTGGCATCACCCGCTGATCGCGCTCGGCGGCGTCAGCGACTTCATCGTCGTCGATCGTGGCGGCGACGGATTGAATCTGAACGAGCAGGACCTGCAGGAATCGCTGTGGCTCACCGAGGATGCGCTGGATGCCGTGACGGCCTGAGCAGCATTTCTGCAGTACCTCGTTTCATCAAGGAAACCCGCGCGAAACTGCGCGGGTTTCTTTATGTCCGCCGCGCACGCACGCGCATCGCGCGATCGCCATGTCGAAGACGTCGATCGCATGCTATCGTGCCCGCATCGCTACCGCACGACGCCCGGCTTCCGGGCCGTACCACGATGAGCCGCCCTGAAAACGACCTCGCGAACCTGTTGCGCACGATGCGTCCCGAGCTGCATCGCGATGCGTTCGCCTTCGTCGCACTGCCTGCCGATGCCGACATATCGTTATCCGAAGCGATTGCGACGTTCCGCGAAACGGAAGGCACGACGGTCGTGGTCCACGAGGCGACGGCCGCGCGTCGTGGCTGGCCCGTGCTGTTTCGCGCTGCCTGGATCACGCTGACCGTTCATTCGGACCTCGCGGCGGTCGGCCTGACGGCCGCGTTCGCAAGTGCCCTCGGCGCGGCTGGCATCAGCTGCAACGTGATGGCTGCTGCGTATCACGATCACATCTTCGTGCCGTTCGACGACGGCCCGCGCGCGCTCGATGTGCTCGTCGCGCTGCAGCGCGACGCGATGCGCGGCTAGCGGAGACGCGTTCCGGACGCGCAAAAAAAAACGGGCCCGTTTCCGGGCCCGCGAACGGAGAGGATTGCGCCGGCATCCAGTGCCGGCGCACGGCGGCTTACTTGACCGCGCCACCCTCGAACCAGGCGGCGAGCTTCACGCGCTCGTCGTCGGTCATGTGCGTGACGTTGCCGATCGGCATCGCCTTCAGGCGCACGGCCTGTTCGTAGATGCGCTGTGCGTTCTTCGACACTTCGTCCGGCGTGTCGAACATGACGCCGGCGGGTGCGCTGCCCATCAGCGTCGGCTTCGCCGAGTGACACTCGACGCAGCGCTGCTGCAGGATCGGCATGATGTCGTTGATCACGATCTTCGGTGCGTTCGCGGCTTGCGCTTCCGGTGCGACCGGCTTCGGCATCGTCCACACCAGTGCGCCCGACAGCAGCGCGACGCCGCCGATCGGCAGGTACCACAGCTGCTTGCCACGGTGGCGCATCACGAAGAACTGGCGGATCAGCGCGCCGGCCAGCATGATCAACACGAGCACGACCCAGTTGAACTTGTTCGTGTACGTCATCGCATAGTGGTTCGACAGCATCGCGAACACGACCGGCAGCGTGAAGTACGTGTTGTGCACCGAACGCTGCTTGCCGCGCTTGCCGTAGATCGGGTTCGGCTCCTCGCCCTTGAGCATCTTGTCGACCATCTTGCGCTGGCCCGGGATGATCACGAAGAACACGTTCGCCGACATGATCGTCGCGAGCATCGCGCCGACGATCAGGTACGCCGCGCGGCCGGAGAAGATGTGGCACGCGAGGTATGCGGCGATGACGACGTAGATGCCGACGCAGATGCCCAGCACGCGATCGTTGGTGCCGAGGATGCGGCACAGCGAGTCGTAGACGATCCAGCCGGCCGCGAGGAAGCCGAGAGCGGATGCGACGGCGACGACCGGGCCCATGTCGAGCACGCTCTTGTCGATCAGATACGTGTTCGGTGCGAGCAGGTACAACACGAAGAACAGCGAGAAGCCCGACAGCCACGTCGTGTACGACGGCCATTTCGACCAGTGCAGGTCATCCGGCATTTCCGGCGGAGCGACCGTGTACTTCTGCATGTTGTAGAAACCGCCGCCGTGGACGTGCCACAGTTCGCCGAACACGCCGCGCTTGCGCTGATTCGCGTCGGTCGGCGGTTTCAGGCTGTTGTCGAGCGCGACGAAATAGAAGGACTCGCCGATCCACGCAATGGCGACGATGACGTGCAGCCATCGCAGCGCGAGGTTCAGCCAGTCGGTGATGAAGCCTTCCATGAAACTCCTCCAGACTCAGATCGTTGTCTTTGATGCGGGCGCCGATGCGTGTGTCAGCTGCCGCGATAGGTGCTGTACGACCACGGCGACACGAGCAGCGGCACGTGGTAGTGCGAGGCGGTGTCGGCAATGCCGAAGCGCAGCACGACGCGGTCGACGAAGCGGGGTTCGGGCACCTTCACGCCGAGCGACGCGAAGTAGTCGCCGGCATGGAACACGAGTTCGTATTCGCCGGCGGCGAGTGCGGCACCTTCGAGCAGCGGTTCGTCGCAGCGGCCGTCGCTATTGGTCAGCACGGTCTTGATCGCGCGGCGCGATTCGCCGTCCAGCGCGTAGAGGTCCACCTTGATGGCAGCGCCGGGGCGACCGTGTGCCGTATCGAGTACGTGGGTAGTGAGCTTTCCCATTCGCAATTGTCCTTGTGTGAATGCGAGGTTCGGCGGCGACTCGATCCATTGACTGTGCGGCGGATCGAGGCTCCACGTCACGTGGCTACATACCCGTCGGCGAGATTGAAGCGAGCGCCGTGCAGGCATTGTAAAAAGGTTCCCCGCGCGAATGCGGGCGCGATATCAAAGATAATGCGCCGCGCATGAACCGCTGTCGACGCCCGGCCGGGAGCGGCCGGCGGCCGGGAATTCCGGCGCCCGCCCGGGCCGCGCGCGGCGTACCATATCGAAACCGTGAAGTGCGGTATTCCGGATCGCGCATTGTGCGTTGCGCGCACTTGGGCGATGCTCCGGCCGTGCGCGTCGGGCGTCGGTCCGCGCGTACCCCGAAGACGGCATTCACGCCGGGTAACCGGGCCAGCGCGTTCGAACGGACGCAGGCACCGGGGCGTGCCGCGAATCAGCGTTCGAACGGCCTTGTGACGGCCTCCGGGAGCGGCTCCCGGGGGCAGACGACGCGGAGAACGCATGAACCTCGAGCAGCACGCCGGCGCACGCGCGCCGCACCCATCCTCATCCCGCCCGAAAACCTTGCTGGTCAAGCACGCCGACGTGCTCGTGACCATGGACGACACGCGCTGCGAATTGCGCGATGCAGGGCTCTATATCGAAGACAACCGGATCGTCGCGGTCGGCCCGAGCGCCGAGTTGCCCGATACCGCGGACGAAGTGCTCGACCTGCGCGGCCACCTCGTGATCCCGGGGCTCGTGAACACGCATCACCACATGTACCAGAGCCTCACCCGCGCGGTGCCGGCCGCGCAGAACGCCGAGCTGTTCGGCTGGCTCACGAACCTGTACCGGATCTGGGCGCACCTGACGCCCGAGATGATCGAGGTGTCGACGCTGACCGCGATGGCCGAACTGCTGCAGTCGGGCTGCACGACGTCGAGCGACCATCTGTACATCTATCCGAACGGCAGCCGGCTCGACGACAGCATCGGCGCCGCGCAGCGAATCGGCATGCGCTTTCACGCGAGCCGCGGCGCGATGAGCGTCGGCCAGCGCGACGGCGGGCTGCCGCCCGATTCCGTCGTCGAGCGCGAGCCCGACATCCTGCGCGACGCGCAGCGCCTGATCGAGACCTATCACGACGAAGGCCGCTACGCGATGCTGCGGGTGGTGGTCGCGCCGTGCTCGCCGTTCTCGGTGAGTCGCGGCCTGATGCGCGACGCGGCCGTGCTGGCGCGCGATTACGGCGTGTCGCTGCACACGCACCTTGCCGAGAACGTCAACGACATCGCGTACAGCCGCGAGAGGTTCGGGATGACGCCTGCCGAATACGCGGAGGATCTCGGGTGGGTCGGCCATGACGTATGGCACGCACACTGCGTTCAGCTCGACGATGCGGGCATCGGCCTGTTCGCGCGCACCGGCACCGGCGTCGCGCATTGTCCGTGTTCGAACATGCGGCTCGCGTCCGGCATCGCGCCCGTGAAGAAGATGCGTCTCGCAGGTGTGCCGGTCGGGCTCGGCGTCGACGGCTCCGCGTCGAACGACGGCGCGCAGATGGTCGCCGAAGTGCGGCAGGCGCTGCTGCTGCAGCGGGTGGGTTTCGGGCCCGACGCGATGACCGCGCGCGAGGCACTGGAGATCGCTACGCTGGGCGGCGCGAAGGTGCTGAACCGCGACGACATCGGCGCGCTGAAGCCCGGCATGGCCGCGGACTTCGCCGCATTCGACCTGCGCCAGCCGCTGTTCGCGGGCGCGCTGCACGATCCGGTCGCGGCGCTCGTGTTCTGCGCGCCGTCGCAGACGGCGTACACGGTGGTGAACGGAAAGGTGGTGGTGCGGGAAGGGCGGCTTGCGACGCTCGATTTGCCGCCGGTCATCGAACGTCACAACGCGCTGGCGCGCTCGCTGGTGGAGGCGTCGCGCTGACGCGTCGATGGGAAAGTCACGCCGCGTGCCGCGGATCGCGCGCGCGGCGGCGGGCGTGGCCGCCGCACGCCGCGCATCGCACCGGGCCGCGCTGCAACGGCGCGACCGCCGCGCGCGTGCTGCGCGATTACGCCTCGATCAGCGTGCGGGTTGCTTCGGCGACGAGGCCGCGCAGCCAGCGCACTTCGTCCGAGTAGTGGCAGCGTTCGTGCCACAGCTGGTAGTACTGCATCGGCGGGAAGTCGAGCGGTGCCGGCACGACCGACAGCGGCAGGAACTTCGCGTAGTGATCGGCGAACAGGCGCGTCGTCGTGAAGATCAGGTCGGACTTCACCAGCACGTACGGCGCGAGGTTGAAGTACGGCAGCGTGACGACCACGTGACGCTTGAGCCGTTCGCGCGCGAGATGCACGTCGATCGCGCCGCGCTGGCCGACGGAGTACGGCGTGGGCGCGAGATGCGGCGCGTTCAGGTACTGGTCGAGCGTGAGCCCGCCGCGCTTCGCGAACGGATGCGTGTTGCTCATCAGGCAGACGATTTCGTCGACGAACAGGTTCGACAGGTGCAGCTGCTCGGGCGGCTCCGGCCAGTTGCCGACGACGATGTCGAGCTTGCCGTCTTCGAGCGCGAGCTCGTAGTCGAATGCGGGGCCGAGCGAGTGAAACTCGAGCGTTGCGTTCGGTGCCGCCTGGCGGAAGCGTTCGACGACGGTCGGCACGAACAGCACGTTCAGATAGTCGGGGCAGCCGATCCGGTAGCAGCGGATCGACGTGGCCGGGTCGAAATTGTGCTGCTGGAACTTGATGCGCTCGATTTCGCGCAGTGCGTTTTGTACCGGCTCGAGCAGGCGCAATCCGTATTCGGTCGGGACCATGCCGGACTTGCCGCGCACGAGCAGCGGGTCGCCGGTGATGTCGCGCAGGCGCCGCAGCGCGGCGCTGATCGCCGGTTGCGACTGGTTCAGTTTGACGGCCGCGCGCGTGACGCTGCGCTCCATCAACAAGGTGTGCAAGACGCGCAAGAGGTACGTGTCGATCGCCTCGCGTTGCTGACTCATGATTTCTCCAGTTTATATGGCTGGGCTGATCGAGGGATGCTGTGGGTATATGGTTTTTAATATGAACGAAAGTCAGCGTCAAGAGATGGATACCCGCAGACGGCCGCCGGCCGGGCCTTGCGAAGGACGCGAACGGACGGAGGCGGGTGGGCGCGGCACCGCGCGGATGCGCATTGCACACATCCGTTGGCCCGGCACCGCGCGTGAAGGTGAAGCGCGTGCGTCAGTCGTCGATGCGCATGCCGACTTTCAGCGTGACCTGCCAGTGGATGACCTGGTCGCCTTCGATGTGGCCGCGCGTTTCGGTGACCTGGAACCAGTGCAGGTTGTGCAGCGTCTTGCCGGCTTTCGAAATCGCGTTGCGGATGGCGTCGTCGCAAGACTGCTGCGATGAGCCGGTCAGTTCGATCAGCTTGTAGACGTGGTCGCTCATGATGCGCTCCCTGGAATGTCGGTATGTGCGGCCGGCGCAAGCGGCGGGCCCGAGGCGGCACCGCGCGTGTCCGGCTTCTTGAGTGATAGGTATGATGGGCGGCAAGTGCAACCCCAATTGGAGGCGAGAAACATCGTGGAAGTCGGATTTTGCGGACCGGGATTGATGGGCGCGCCGATGATTCGGCATCTGCTGGCGGCGGGCCATCGGGTCAGCGTATGGAACCGGACGCGCGGCAAGGCAGAGGCGCTTGAAAAAGACGGTGCACAGGTGGTCGACACGCCGCGCGAACTGGCCGAGCGCGTCGACACGGTGTTCGTTTGCGTGCTTGACGGTCGCGCGGTCGGCGACGTCGTGTTCGGCGAGCACGGGCTTCTTGCCGGCGATGCGAATGCGCGGCGCCTGAAGCGCATCGTCGATCATTCGAGCATTCCGCCGGCCGCGACGCGCGACTATGCGGCGCGCGCGGCCACGCTCGGCGTCGGCTGGATCGACGCGCCGGTGTCGGGCGGCGTGCCCGGCGCGCAGGCCGGCACGCTCGCGGTGATGGCGGGTGGCGGCGCGGCGGATCTCGACGCGGTGCGGCCGCTGATCGACACGTATGCGTCGCGCATCACGCACATGGGCGACGCTGGCGCGGGCCAGACCGCGAAACTCTGCAACCAGGCGATCGTTACCGCGACGGTGACCGCGATCGCGGAAGCGGTCGGCCTCGCGCAGGCGAGCGGCATCGACGCCGCGCGGCTCGCCGATGCGCTGGCCGGCGGGTGGGCCGATTCGGTGCTGCTGCAGACGTTCGTGCCGCGCATGACGTCAGGCGGCCATCCGCCGATCGGCGCGCTGAGTACGTTCCAGAAGGACGTCGACGCGATCGCCGACGCCGCACGCGACACGGGCGCGGTGATGCCCGTATCGGCCACGGTGCAGCAGGTGCTTCGGCTGGGCGCCGCGCAAGGGCTCGCCGGTGCCGATTTCGCCGCGTTCATCGACATCGTCCGGCCCGGCAACGGACGTGCGGCGGCGCAGTAAGCATGCGGCGACGCTGAAGCGGGAAGCCTGAATGGCCGATGGGCCGCTGCGAGGCGGCCCATCGTGTCGGTGTCGGTTCAGCCGAGCGAGCGCGGTGTCGTGTCGCCGGCGTTCTGGCGTCCGAGGCCGCCGCGCAGGCTGGCCTTCGTGCCTGCACCAAATTCGGGCAGGATGCGGGCCCGGGCGCGGCTTGCGAACACGAGGAAGCCGAAGCCGTTCGCCTCGTACCAGTACCCGCCGTTCTCGAGGCCGTCGAGCGGCTGTTCGAGTGCGTTGGCGATCGATTCGATACAGCGCTTGCGCAGTTCGGCGATGGCCGGATAGGGCGGCTGTGCGCCGCGCACACTGCACAGGAGCACGTCGAGGCCGGGCAGCACATGCGCATAGAGGACGGGCTCGTCCTGCGCGCGAGCGCGGGCAATCTTGGTGTCGAGTTGCGCGAACGGTTTCGAGTGGCGCAATACCGCGAGGAACGACTCCTGGCCGTCCTGTTGCGCACGTCGACGTTTTTTCGGGAAGGACATAAACACTCGCCTCAAAAACAATTGCAAGAAATGCGGCACTTTCATGCGACCCACTCCCGGCTATGTACGCCGCATGTCGATCCTTTATAGCACACGAAAATGCTGCACTCGCGCGGTACGACGATCAATGTCTCCCGTCGACCCGCTTGCCACGATGATCGACACAGCCAGCGTCTTGGCGCCCGTACTGTCGTTTAGTCTCCATCATAGACCTGCTTTTCCCGCGCGTGCATTCGCGCGTCACAAAAAAGTGCGATGGGCCACGCGCGGCACGCGCCCATGAAAAAGGCCCGCACTTGGCGGGCCCGGCGGATGCTGCGTGGCGCGAAGCTCAGCGCTGCTTGAGCGAATCGCGGATCTCGCGCAGCAGCACGATGTCTTCCGGCGTCGCGGCCGGCGCGGCTTCTTCCGGCTTGCGCAGCTTGTTGATGAATTTCACCATCAGGAAGATGATGAACGCGAGGATCACGAAATTGATCGCCACGGTGATGAACGAGCCGTAGCCGAATGCGGCCACGCCCGCGGCCTGCAGGTCCTTGAACGAATCGGGATTACCCTTGAACGACGGAGGGATGGTGCCGAGCAGAACGAACTTGTTCGAGAAATCCAGACCGCCCGTCAGCACGCCGATGACCGGCATGATGAGGTCTTTCACGACCGAGTCGACGATCTTCGAGAATGCGCCACCGATGATCACGCCGACGGCGAGATCCATCACGTTGCCTTTGACGGCGAACTCCTTGAATTCCTTGATTATGCTCATGAGCGGCTTTCTCCTGGTTGGGCGAGGGGAGGCGTGCCGCGACGCGCAGGGCTGCGAAGCGTCTGACGGGTCGGAGGGGGATCGGAGGCACGCCGATGGCCGCATGATAGCGAACGTGCCCCATTGCCGGTAGCCCATCTTGAAATGATTAACAAATCGCGGACGGGTCGGCGAGCGCGGAATTGAAAGGAAGCGCGGTGCGACGGGGCGGGCGTGGCGCGATGCGATGCGTCCACGTCCGCGTGTGCAATGCTCAGGTGTTGTCGTCGGTCCAGCCGTCGTCGTTGCTGCCGAGATCGACGCCGCCGCCGCCGTTGCCGTCGCTCCAGTTCGAGTCGTCGCCGCGGCCGAGGTCGAAGCCCGGATCGTTGTTTTCCTGGCGTCGGCGCTGGTCGTCGACGATCACATCGCGTTCGACCACGCGTTCGCGCCCGCCGGACATCGCCTCGCCGAGCAGCACGCCGGTCAGCAGGCCACCCATCCCGCCGCCGAAGCCGCCGCCTTGCTGGATCACGACGGGCGGCTGCTGTTGCGGATACGGCTGCGGCGGATAAGGCTGTTGCGGGTACGGTTGCTGCTGATATGGCTGGCCTTGCGCGCCGGTCACGCGATCGGCTTCCTGCGCGTACACGGAGCCGCTGCCGTTCGCGGGCGCCGCGGGTTGCGCGCTCGGATCGGGGCGGCCTTCGACGCGCGCCTTCACGCTCGCGTGTCGCTGTTCGAGTTCGTCGACGCGATACGGCGGCACGGGATTCTTGCCGTTCGACAGTGCTTCGACGAGCGTGCGTGCGTCGGTCTCGATGCCTTCGATTTCGCTGACGAGCGCGGCGGCGCCCGGCGCCGTCGACAGCTTCGCGTCGAGCTTCAGCGGACGGATGTCGTTCAGCACGTCGGTCGCGCGCTTCAATTGCGTGCGGCGTTCGTCGTCGGCGCGACCGTCTCCGGCCGAGCGCGCGCGTCGCAACGTCCAGCGCAGCACCAGCGCGACGATCGCGACGATCAGCCCGAGGCCGATCCACATGCCGGTCGACGGACCGTGTTTCGCGACCGGCGCGGCAGGGGCCAGCGACGACTGCAGCGAACCGCTCTGCGTGGCAGACGGTGCGTTGCCGCTCGTGCGCGCGGCGTCCGCGCGGATGCGCGATTCGGTCTGCGCGAAACGCGACGCGTCGGTGAAGCGCAGTTGCGGGTCGAGCGACTTCGCCTTCTGCAGTTGCGCGAGCGCGTCGGACGCGCGGCCTTCGCGGTCCAGCACCTGCGCGTACAAATAGCGCGCATGCGCGTTGTTCGGGTGGGCGTCGATGACTTGCGACAGCTGCGTGTCGGCTTGCTGCCAGTTGCGCTGCGCGATCGATTGCTCGACCTGCTGCAGCGACGGGACCGCGAACGCGGCGGACGACAGCAGCATCAGCGAGAGGCCGAGAGCGGCGAGAGATTTCTTCATGGTCGAACCGGGCGCGAGCGCCCGTCTCCTGACGATCGGTGCGCGCCGCAGGCCCGGCGGGCCGCGGCGCGGTGGCCGTTACTGCGCGGGCGTGTCGAGCTGCTTCTTCAGCGCGGCGAGGCGGTCCTCCACCGACGGGCCCTTGTTCAGCGCGGCGAGCTTGTCGTCGAGCGCCTTGCCGCTCGACGTGTCGGCCGAATTGAGGCGCGCGTCCGAGCGGGCGTTCTGCAGCGCGACCTTGTCCTCGAGCTTCTGGAAATCCTCGGACAGGTTCTTGCCGCCGATGCCACCCAGCGCGCTGGCTGCGACGTCCTTCGCCTGCGCGATTTCCTGCTTCGCCTGCAGGATGTTCGAGCGTGCGTTCAGATCGTTGCGGCGCTGGCGCATGTCGGCGATCTGCCCCTTCAGCTTGTCGACCGACGGCTCGAGCGTCGCCAGCTCGGCCGCGAGCGCATCGCGCTCGGCTTCGGCGTTCGCCTGCGCGGCGAGCGCCTCGCGTGCGAGCGCTTCGTCGCCGGCCTGCAGCGCGCGCTTCGCGCCGTCCTCGTACTTCTTCACCTTGTCGTCGGCCGCGTCGCGCTTGCTGCGCTGGGTCGCGACCTGTGCCTCGATCTCGATCAGCGAATTCTCGGCACGGCCGATGCTGTCGTCGAGCTCCCGCACGATCTGCCGTGCGTCGCGCGACGGATCCTGTACCGAGTCGGCCGCGTCGTTCAGCAGGCCTTTGATCGTGCGCGAAACAGAGTCGAAAAGCGACATGAAATCCTCCGTGGTTAAAAGGTGCCGCGTGGGCGGCAAGGCCCGTCGCGAATCCGTTCCGACCCGCGTGAGCTCGCGGATATTACACCGCCGGCCCCTTAAATACGGCTTAAGTGCGCGAGTTCAAGCGCCATGCGCGTGCGGATGCCGACCTTTCGTATCTGAAAGAAATGCCGCGGCACGCAGCGGGTTGCGAGTCCATGATAGGCGGAGCATGGCGCGAATACGTTCCGCAATTCACGCTCGTGCGGGAATTTTTACAAAAAATCGCGAAGCCGGCCGGACGATTTCATTAAAATGCGCTGTCACGTCGCGGGAACGGATCGCCGCGCGGCGGGGTCTGTCGACGTGACAGTTGCCACGATGCACCCACTCTGACTCATCCGCTTGCATTTTCCGCATGCGTCCGAGGGCGCCACGCCGCCCGCCATTCCGACATGCCAATTATCAAACGACCGTCTTCTCCTTCCGACCGGAACGAACCTCACTACACGCTGCGCCGTTCGCCGTCGGGAGCCTATTACCCCGATGACGATGAGCGCGGCGACGACCGGCGCACGCAGCGTCGCGGAAGCGGGGGCGGCGATCGCCGTTCGTTCGGCTCGCGCGTCGCGCTGTGGTTCGTCGGCCTGTTCGCGACGCTCGCGATCGTCGGTGCGCTGATCGTCGGCTACGCGCTGGTCGTGATGGCGCCGCAACTGCCGTCGCTCGATGCGCTGACCAACTACCAGCCGAAGGTGCCGCTGCGAGTGTTTACCGCCGATCACGTGCTGATCGGCGAGTTCGGCGAGGAGCGCCGCAGCCTCGTGCGCTTCCAGGACATCCCCGACGTGATGAAGAAGGCGGTGCTCGCGATCGAGGACTATCGCTTCTACGAGCACGGCGGCGTGGACTTCCTCGGCATCCTGCGCGCGGGCGTTGCCGACCTGATGCACGGCGGCGCGCGGCAGGGCGCGAGCACGATCACGATGCAGGTCGCGCGCAACTTCTTCCTGTCAAGCGAGAAGACGTATACGCGCAAGATCTACGAGATGCTGCTCGCGTACAAGATCGAAAAGGCGCTGACGAAGGACCAGATCCTCGAGCTGTACATGAACCAGATCTACCTGGGCCAGCGCTCGTACGGTTTCGCGGCCGCCGCGCGCGTGTATTTCGGCAAGGACCTGAAGGACATCACGCTCGCGGAAGCGGCGATGCTCGCGGGGCTGCCGAAGGCGCCGTCCGCGTACAACCCGGTCGTCAATCCGAAGCGCGCGAAAGTGCGTCAGGAGTACATCCTGAAGCGCATGCTCGAGATCGGCTACATCACGCAGCCGCAGTACGACCAGGCGGTGAAGGAAGAGATCCACGTGCGCACGCCGGGCAACCAGTACGCGGTGCACGGCGAATACGTCGCCGAGATGGTGCGGCAGATGATGTATCAGCAGTACAAGGACGAAACCTACACGCGCGGGCTGACCGTCACGACGACGATCAACGCGGCCGACCAGGAAGCCGCGTACCAGGCCGTGCGTCGCGGCATTCTCGACTACGAGCGCCGCCACGGCTATCGCGGGCCGGAAGGCTCGATCAACCTGCCGGCCGCCGGCGACGATCGCGACGAGGCGATCGACGATGCGCTCGCCGACCACCCGGACAACGGCGACCTGCAGTCGGCGGTGGTGCTCGCCGCGTCGCCCAACGCGGTCGAGGTGCAGTTCGTCGGCGGCGCGACGACGACGATCGGGCCGGCCGGTCTGCGCTTCGTGTCGGCCGCGCTGAGCCCGCGCGCGAATGCGACGCTGCGGATCAAGCCGGGCTCGATCGTGCGCGTGCTGAAGGACGGCAAGACGGGCTGGCAGGTCGTGCAGCTGCCGCAGGTCGAAGGCGCGCTCGTCGCGATCGCGCCGCAGGACGGTGCGATCCGCTCGCTCGTCGGCGGCTTCGACTTCAACAAGAGCAAGTTCAACCACGTGACGCAGGCGTGGCGCCAGCCGGGTTCGTCGTTCAAGCCGTTCATCTATTCGGCGTCGCTCGACAAGGGGCTCGGACCGGCGACGATCATCAACGATGCGCCGCTGTACTTCCCGCCGAGCGTGCCGGGCGGCACCGCGTGGGAGCCGAAGGACGACGACCAGCCCGACGGCCCGATGTCGATGCGCACGGGCCTGCAGCGGTCGAAGAACCTCGTGTCGATCCGGATCCTCGCATCGATCGGCACGCAGTATGCGCAGGAGTACGTGACGCAGCGCTTCGGCTTCGATCCGGCGAAGACGCCGCCGTACCTGCCGATGGCGCTGGGCGCCGGCCTCGTCACGCCGCTGCAGCTCGCGACCGGCTATGCGGTGTTCGCGAACGGCGGCTACAAGGTCGATCCGTACCTGATCGCCGAAGTCGACGACGCGCGCGGCCAGCCGCTGCAGAAGTCGCAGCCGGTGATCGCCGGCGGCACCGCGCCGCGCACGATCGAAGGCCGCAACGCATACGTGATGAACAGCCTGCTGCACACGGTCGCGACGGCCGGCACGGGCGCGGGCACCAACGTGCTCGGCCGCAGTGACCTGCAGGGCAAGACGGGTACGACGAACGATGCGAAGGACGGCTGGTTCGCCGGCTACCAGCAGTCGCTCGTCGCGGTCGCATGGATGGGCTTCGACCAGCCGAAGAGTCTCGGCAGCCGCGAATTCGGCGCGCAGCTCGCACTGCCGATCTGGGTGAACTACATGCGCACCGCGCTGAACGGCGTGCCCGAGCAGCAGATGCCGATGCCGGACGGGCTGACGACGATCGACGGCGAGCTTTACTACGCCGATCGCACGCCGGGCAACGGCTTCGTCGGGAGCGTGGACATCAACCCGGCCGCGAACGCGATCAGCGCGAACGACGCGCTCGGCTCGGCCGGCTCGGAGGGGCTCGCGCCGCCGCCCGTCACGCAGCAGGAGAAGCAGCAGATCATGGACATGTTCGAGAACAAGTAACCGACACGCGGATGTCTCGCATGCGACGGGCGCCTTCGGGCGCCCGTTTTTTGTGCGTCGTCGCGCGTCGGCCGGCGAGGGCGAATCAGAACGACGCGCAGGCCGGCACGAGCGTGATGCCGACGGACTCCTGCCGGAAGCGCTCGCGGTACGCTTGCCGGATCTCGGCAAGCTTCGTGCGCGTGTCGGCCGTATCGTCGGCGACGATGCGGATCACGAAACTCGCTTCGCGGACGATCCGGCCGGTGGCGCGGTCGCGCCATTGGCCATGGGTGTCCCAGTACGTGAGACCGTCCGGAAAGCGCGGCGTGACGACGTCGGCGAGGAATGCCGCGCGTTGCGCATCGGTGACGGGGCCGAGCCCGGCGATATCGCGCCCGAACAGCAGGTCGGCTTGCAGCATGTGCCGCGCGTCCGGCTGCACGCAGGCGGCGGGTGTGTCGATGACGGGCGAGGGCGGTGTCACGCAACCGGCGAGCAGTGCGATGGCGGCAGCGCCGATCGCGTGGCGCGCGCGACGCGGCCACGTCGCGGCTTGGGCGTCCGCAGGCGTTATCTGCCTATTTCGCGTCCGGCACGCTTCACGCGCGTAAAACGCTGCGCGCTCAACCACTTGCGTGCATGTCCGGCGGGTTATCAACAGGGCTGTCAACATAAACTGGGGATAACCCTCGGTGCGGTGCGCGGCTTCAGCGCTGCAATTTCGCGTGCGCGAGATGCATGCCGAGCGTCGCGGGGTCGGTGTTCGTGCCCGACAGCAGCACGCCGACCCGCTTGCCCTGCAGCGTTTCGCGCAGCGGGCCGAGCAGCGCCGCGAGCGCCGCCGCGCACGCCGGTTCGACCGACAGCTTCAGGTGCGAGAACAAGAACAGCATCGCCGCGCGCAGCGCGTCGTCGGACACGGTCACGATGCGATCGACGTGGCGCCGGCACAGCTGGTAGCTGTATTCCTCGGTGTGCGGCGCCATCAGCGAATCGGCGATGGTCTGCATCGCGCTCATCTTGATCGTGTGATTCGCCGCGAAGCTGCGGCACATCGCATCCGCGCCTTCCGGTTCGACGCCATACACGTGCACGCGCGGATTCGCGAGCCGTAGCGCCGTCGCCATGCCGGCCGCGAGCCCGCCGCCGCCGATCGGCACGATCACGGCGTCCAGATCGGGCGTTTGCGTCGCCCATTCGTAGCCGAGCGTCGCGGTGCCGAGAATCGTGTGATAGCCGTTGAACGGATGGATGAAGAAGCGGCCTTCCTCGGCCTCGATCCGCCGCACGAGGTCGAATGCCTGCGACGCGCTGCCGGCGAGCACGACTTCCGCGCGGTACTGCTTGCACTGCGCGATGCGCGCCGGGCTCGCGGTGTGGAACATCACGACCTTCGCGCTGCTGCCCAGACGCATCGCCGCGTAGGCGACGGCTGCCGCATGATTGCCGGCCGACACGCACGTGACACCGGCGTTCTTGCGCGCTTCGTCGAGGGCCAGCAGGTGCGTGAACGCACCGCGCGCCTTGAAGCTGCCGCTCACCTGCAGCAGCTCGAACTTGAAGTTGACGTGCGTGCCCTCCAGCGACGGCAGGTCGGCGCGCTCGAACACGGGCGTGCGCGCGACCCACGGCGACAGCGCGAAATGCTGGGCGGCGATTTCATCGAGCGTCGGGATCGGCTCGCCATCGATGGTCGTATGGGCAGTGCCCTGTTGTTCAGTCGACATGACGTGGCAGGTGGCGGGGTGGGCCGGCCCGCGCACGCAGGCCGGCGGGGCGGGGGCAGTCAGCGTGCGTCGACCGACATGCTGCGGATGAACTTGCGCAGGAACTGCTCGCAGGCGGCGAGCTGCGCGAGTTCGACATATTCGTTCGGCTTGTGCGCCTGTTCGATGTTGCCGGGCCCGCAGACGATGCTCGGGATGCCCGCGCGTTCGAACAGTCCGGCCTCGGTGCCGTAGGCAACCTTGCGTTTGTCCTGGTCGGCCGTCAGCGCGCGCACGAGCTGCGTGATCGCGGCCTGCTCGGTCGCGTCGAGCCCCGGTGCGGCCGCGATCTTCGAGAATTCGATCGCCGCGTTCGGATGCTCGCGACGCATCTGCGGCAGCAGCGTTTCCTGCGCATACGCTTCGATGCGCGCGAAGATCTGCTCGGGATCGAGCGTCGGCAGGTTGCGGAATTCGAAATCGAACCGGCATTCGGCCGGCACCGTGTTGATCGCGTTGCCGCCCTGGATCGTGCTCGTTTGCGCGGTCGTGAACGGTACGTCGTACAGCTCGTCGAACGGGCCTTCGGCGCGGAAGCGCTCGGCGATGTCGCGGATGTGGCAGATCAGGCGCGCCGCGTATTCGATCGCGTTCAGGCCCTTCGGCGTCAGCGACGAGTGTGCCGCATGGCCGCGCACGCAGCAGCGGTACGCGTTGATGCCCTTGTGCGCGATGATCGGTCGCATGCTGGTCGGCTCGCCGACGATGCAGCCGGACGGCTTCACGCCGCGCTTGACGAGATCGGCGATCAGCAGCGGCGCGCCCGCGCAGCCGATTTCCTCGTCATAGGACAGTGCGAAATGGATCGGCTGCGCGAGCTTCGTCGCCTGCATCTCGGGCAGCAGCGCGAGTGCCGCCCCGATGAAGCCCTTCATGTCGCACGTGCCGCGGCCGTAGAGGCGGCCGTCGCGCAGCGCCGGCGCGAACGGGTCGCTGTCCCACTGCTGGCCGTCGACCGGCACGACGTCGGTGTGCCCCGACAGCACGATGCCGCCGTCGGTCGAGCCGTCGTGGGCGGGCACGGTCGCGAACAGGTTGGCCCAGCCTTCGCGCGGATCGTGCGTGAGCGTCGACGCGATGCCCTTGGCGGCAAGCGCGTCGCGCACCGTTTCGATCAGGCCGAGGTTCGGCACGCGGCTCGTCGTGTCCATCGACACCAGCCGCTCGATCCAGGGCAGGCTGACGAGCGAAGCGTCGCCTTCGGGTGCGGCGGACGGCGCCGGCGCGTCGAGAGTGGACATGGCAAGACTCCGTCTGATGAATTGGAAAATCATACTCAAAAACGCGTTCGCCCGCCTTCGTCGGCCGCGATGCGGTGCAGCATCGCGGCCGTGCGGTCAACGTGCCGCGCTCGCCGCGTCGGCGCGCGGCGCGAGTGCGCGCAGCGTTTCCTTGATCGTCGACACGCGGATCGCCAGGTCGGGCGAGCGCGTCTCGATGCGCAGCTTGTCCTGGCCCGCGAGCTTGATGTGCCGGTGTTTCTGCACCATCTCGATGATCCGCATCGGATCGATCGGCGGGTTCGGCTCGAACTGCAGCCCGATCGCGGCCTCGCTCGCGTCGATCTTGACGATGCCGAGCGGCTTCGCGGCGAGCCGCAGCCGGTGCGTCTCGACGAGCGCGTGCGCCTGCGGCGGCAGCTTGCCGAAGCGGTCGATCAGCTCTTCCTGGATGCCGTCGATCGCGTCGCCGTGCTCGCAGTTCGCGAGGCGCTTGTACAGCGACAACCGCTCCTGCACGTCCGCGCAGTAATCGGCCGGCAGGATCGCGGGCGCATGCAGGTTGATCTCCGTCGTCGCGGCGAGCGGGGCGGTGAGGTCGGGCTCCTTGCCGTTCTTCAGCGCCTTCACCGCGTCGTTCAGCATGTCGGTGTAAAGCTGGAAGCCGATCTCGTGGATCTCGCCCGACTGCTTGTCGCCGAGCACCTCGCCGGTGCCGCGGATCTCGAGGTCGTGCATCGCGAGATAGAAGCCCGAACCGAGTTCCTCCATCTGCTGGATCGCCTCGAGCCGGCGTTGCGCCTGCTTGGTCAGCGACTGCGGGTCGTGGACCAGCAGGTACGCATACGCCTGGTGGTGCGAACGGCCGACGCGGCCGCGCAACTGATGCAGCTGCGCGAGGCCGAACTTGTCCGCGCGATGCATGATGATCGTGTTCGCGCTCGGCACGTCGATGCCGGTCTCGATGATGGTCGTGCACAGCAGCACGTTCGCGCGCTGCGCGACGAAATCGCGCATCACGCGTTCGAGTTCGCGCTCGTGCATCTGGCCGTGCGCGATCACGATGCGCGCCTCGGGCACGAGTTCCTCGAGCATCGCCTTGCGGTTCTCGATCGTCTCGACCTCGTTGTGCAGGAAGTACACTTGGCCGCCGCGCTTCAGTTCGCGCAGCATCGCCTCGCGGATCACGCTTTCTTCCTCGCGCCGCACGAAGGTCTTGATCGCGAGCCGCTTTTGCGGTGCGGTCGCGATCACCGAGAAGTCGCGCAGCCCTTCGAGCGCCATGCCGAGCGTGCGCGGGATCGGCGTCGCGGTGAGCGTCAGCACGTCGACTTCCGCGCGCAGCGCCTTCAGCGCTTCCTTCTGGCGCACGCCGAAGCGATGCTCCTCGTCGATGATCACGAGGCCCAGGCGCTTGAACTGCACGTCCGACGACAGCAGCTTGTGCGTGCCGATCACGATGTCGACGCTGCCTTCGTTGATCTGCGCGATCGCCGCGTTCACTTCCTTCGTGGTCTTGAAGCGCGACAGCTCGACGATGCGCACCGGCCAGTCGGCGAAACGGTCGGCGAAGGTCTGCGTATGCTGCTCGGCGAGCAGCGTGGTCGGCGACAGCAGCGCAACCTGCTTGCCGCCCATTACCGCGATGAACGCGGCGCGCAGCGCGACCTCGGTCTTGCCGAAGCCGACGTCGCCGCACACGAGGCGGTCCATCGGCTTGCCGCTCGTCATGTCGCCGATCACGGCCGCGATCGCCGCGGCCTGGTCGGGGGTTTCCTCGAAGCCGAAGCTTTCCGCGAACTTCACGTAGTCGCGCGGTTCCAGCGCGAACGCATGGCCTTCGCGGGCCGCGCGGCGCGCGTACAGGTTCAGCAGCTCGGCGGCCGTGTCGCGAATCTGCTGCGCGGCCTTGCGCTTCGCGCGCTCCCACTGGCCGGAGCCGAGCGCATGCAGCGGCGCGCTGTCGGGATCGGCGCCGCTGTAGCGCGAGATCACGTGCAATTGCGCGACCGGCACGTAGAGCTTGCTGTCGCCCGCGTATTCGAGATGCAGGAACTCGGTCTCGCCCTCGCCGAGATCCATCGACACGAGGCCCATGTAGCGGCCGATGCCGTGTTGCGCGTGCACGACCGGGTCGCCCACCTTCAGCTCCGACAGGTCGCGCACCATCGCATCGACGTTGCTCGCCTGTTCCTGGCGGCGGCGCCCGGCGCGGCGGCCGAGCGCGCCGTACAGCTCGGTTTCGGTGACGATCGCGTAGCCTTCGCCCGGCACCGCGAAGCCGCTCGCGAGCGGCGCGACGCCGAGCGCGAAGGGCGCGTCGCTTTCGAGCCAGCCTGCGAAGTGGTCGTTCGACGCGGGGCGCAGGTGATGCTCGGCGAGCAGTTGCAGGATCGTTTCGCGGCGGCCAGCCGATTCGACCGTCAGCAGCACGCGCTTGCCCGACGATTCGACGAACGTGCGCAGCGCGGCGAGCGGATCGTCGGCATGGCGATCGACGGTGAGCTCGGGCAGGCCCGTCGCCCAGCCGCCGGCCGGCTGCGCGGGCAGCACGACGCGCGCGAACGGCTTCGCGAATGCGAAGAAATCCTCGTCGGACAGGAACAGGCGCTGCGGCTCGAGGATCGGCCGCTCGCGATCGTGCGCGAGGAACGCGTGACGCTGCTTCGTATCGGCCGTGAAGCGGCGGATCGACGCTTCGAGATCGCCGGCGAACACGAGGTGCGCATCCTGCGGCAGGTAGTGGAACAGCGTGGCCGTCTCGTCGAAGAAGAGCGGCAGGTAATACTCGATGCCCGCTGACGGCACGCCGTTGCCGATGTCCTTGTAGATCGGCGCGCGGCTCGGGTCGCCTTCGAAGGTTTCGCGCCAGCGGCTGCGGAACGCCGTGCGCGCGGCTTCGTCGAACGGAAACTCGCGGCCCGGCAGCAGGCGCACGTCGCGCACCGGGTAGAGGCTGCGCTGCGTATCGGGATCGAACGCACGAATCGAGTCGACCTGGTCGTCGAACAGGTCGATCCGGTAGGGCAGCGGCGAGCCCATCGGGTACAGGTCGATCAGCGAGCCGCGCACGCAGTATTCGCCGGGCCGCACGACCTGGCTCACGTGCTCGTAGCCGGCCAGCGTGAGCTGCGCCTTCAGCTTCGCTTCGTCGAGCCGCTCGCCCTGCGCGAACGCGAACGTGTACGCGGCCATGAACGACGCGGGCGGCATCCGGTACAGCGCGGTGGTCGCGGGCACCAGCAGGATGTCGCAGCGGCCCTCGCCGAGGTCGTGCAGCGTCGCGAGGCGCTCGGAGACGAGATCCTGGTGCGGCGAGAACGTGTCGTACGGCAGCGTTTCCCAGTCCGGCAGCAGACGCACGCGCGCATCGGGCGAGAAGTAGCGGAGTTCCTGCGACAGCCGCTGCGCGTCGACCGCATTCGCGCAGATCACCGCGAGGAGCGGGACCGCGTCGCGGTTGTCGGCGAGATAGCGGGCGATGACGAGCGCGTCGGCGGAGCCGTGCGCACCGTCGAAGGCGAACCGCTGGCCCGGTTTGACGCGGGCGACGGGCGAGGCGAACGGGGTGGAAGCGTTGTCTGGCATAGGGACGGCAGGGGTGGCGGGCACGGGCGCATCGCGGTGCGCCGGTCGAGACGAAAGACCTATTATAAAATCCGCTTCTCGATTTCATCTTTCCGGCGTTTCCCCTTCGTGACTCCCCGACTTTTCGCCCTGATTCCTTGCGCCGGCACGGGCAGCCGTTCCGGTTCGGCCGTGCCGAAGCAATACCGCACGCTGGCCGGCCGCGCGCTCCTGCATTACACGCTCGCCGCGTTCGACGCATGCAGCGAATTCGCGCAGACGCTCGTCGTGCTCGCGCCCGACGACACGCATTTCGACGCGCGCCGCTTCGCGGGCCTGCGTTTCGCGGTGCGCCGCTGCGGCGGCGGCTCGCGGCAGGCGTCGGTGCTCAACGGCCTGCTCGAGCTGGGCGAATTCGGCGCGACCGACCACGACTGGGTGCTGGTGCACGACGCTGCCCGCCCGGGCATCACGCCCGAGCTGATCCGCACGCTGGTCGCGACGCTGAAGGACGACCCGGTCGGCGGGATCGTCGCGCTGCCGGTGGCCGATACGCTCAAGCGCGTGCCGGCCGGCGGCGACGCGATCGCGCGCACCGAATCGCGCGACGCGTTGTGGCAGGCGCAGACGCCGCAGATGTTCCGCATCGGCATGCTGCGCGACGCGATCCTGCGCGCGCAGCGCGAAGGGCACGACCTGACCGACGAGGCCAGCGCGATCGAGTGGGCCGGCCATACGCCGCGCGTCGTGCAGGGCAGCCTGCGCAACTTCAAGGTCACGTACCCGGAAGATTTCGCGCTCGCGGAAGCGATCCTCGCGCGCCCCGCCAACGCTTCCTGACTTTCACCTCATCTCAACCGGAATACGCATGGATTTCAGAATCGGACAAGGCTACGACGTGCATCAGCTCGTCCCGGGGCGCCCCCTCATCATCGGCGGCGTGACGATTCCGTACGAGCGCGGCCTGCTCGGTCATTCGGACGCGGACGTGCTGCTGCACGCGATTACCGACGCGCTGTTCGGTGCGGCCGCGCTAGGCGACATCGGCCGTCATTTCTCCGACACCGACGCGGCGTTCAAGGGCGCGGACAGCCGCGTGCTGCTGCGCGAGTGCGTTGCCCGCGTGACGGCGGCCGGCTTCACGATCCAGAACGTCGACAGCACGGTGATCGCGCAGGCGCCGAAGCTCGCGCCGCACATCGACGGCATGCGCGCGAACATCGCGGCCGATCTCGGGCTGCCGCTCGAGCGCGTGAACGTGAAGGCGAAGACCAACGAGAAGCTCGGCTATCTCGGCCGCGGCGAGGGCATCGAGGCGCAGGCCGCCGCGTTGCTGGTGAAGCGGGGCGCGTGAGCGCCTGAAGCCGCTCCGGGCGGCGCGCCGTTGCGCCGCCGGAATGAAAAAATGCCACGCGCTTGCGTGGCATTTTCGTTTTGCGGTGCGAGGCGGTGCGCGCGTGATCGCCGCACCGCGGTGCCGCTTATTCGCCTTCGGCGGCGATCACTTGCGCAGCGGCGTTGATCACCGACGCGATGCGGCCGACATCGCGCAGCTGCGTCGTCGTCATGCCCTGCTCGTTCTTCAGCAGCGCATAGTGCGACTTCACGCAGAAGTGGCACTTGCCGACGATCGATGCGGCGAGCGCATACATCTCGAACCGGCGCTTGTCGACGCCGCCGTGGGACGCATACGCGCCCATCCGCAGCTCGGCACGCTGGGTCTTCAGGTCGGCGTCGTCGGCCATCTCGACATACGGATACCAGGTGTTGTTCATCCCCATCAGCGCGGCTGCCGTCAACGCGGCGTTCGTCTCTTCGGGCGACAGCACGCCGGCTTCGCGGATCGTCTTCACGAGCACGGTGCTCTTCGCCGCGACTGCCGCCGCCAGCGCGACGCCGACTGCATCGTTGCCTTCGAGCGACGAGCGCGAGATCGTGCCGTCGAGGTTCAGGCGAATGTCCTTCGCGTAGTCGGGGATGCGTGCCTTAATCGAGTCGATGAATTCCATTGATATCTCCTATGGGTTGGCCGTTAAAAAAGCCCGCAGGCAGGACGTGCGCCGCGGGCTTCGTGCATCGATGCGCTTACAGCGTTGCGCCGCCGACTGCGCGGTTGCACGGGCACAGTTCGTCCGTTTGCAGGCCGTCCAGAATGCGCAGGACTTCTTCCGGGCTACGGCCGACGTTCAGGTTGTTCACCGAAACGTGCTGGATCGTGTTGTCCGGATCGACGATGAACGTTGCGCGCAGGGCCACGCCGGCTTCCTTGTCGCGCACGCCGAGCTGGTCGATCAGCTCGCCCTTGACGTCGCCGAACGAGTAGTGGTTCAGCTTGTCGAGATCCTTGTGCTCACGGCGCCATGCGAGCTTCACGAATTCGTTGTCCGAGCTGCCGCCGAGCAGGACGGCGTCGCGCTCTTCGAATTGCTTCGCCAGCTTCGCGAACTCGACGATTTCCGTCGGGCACACGAACGTGAAATCCTTCGGATAGAAGTAGATGATCTTCCACTTGCCCGGGAACGACGCTTCGGTGACGGTCTCGAACGCCGACTGGCCGTTTTCCTCGTGATTGTTGAAGCCCGGCTTCGCGGCTACGACGGTGAATGCTTCGAGTTTATCGCCCACGGTTTTCATGCGGATACTCCTGTGTGAGTTGGGAAGAAGACTGAGTCAAGCTACCTCGGTGCTGCAACGTTGATGTGACAGCATGGGCTCGACTATAACACTATTAACAAGGCGCTTCAATAGTTTCTAACTAATGATTCCCATAGTTTTTTTCAACCGCGCCGATAGTGTGACGCGCAAGAAGCGTGCGCGAACGCGTCACGCCGTCGCACGCGCCTTGCCGGCGCCGGGGAATTCGAGCGTGACTTCGAGGCCCGCTTCGGGGCTGCGGTTGCGCAGGCGCAGCGCGCCGCGATAGCGGCCGACGAGGCGCAGCACGATCGCCATGCCGAGCCCGGTGCCGTCCGCTTTGGTGCGCGCCGTGTCGACGCGGTAGAACGGGCGCATCACGAGCGGCAGCTGATCCTCGGGGATGCCGGGGCCCTCGTCGCTCACCGACAATTCGACGCGCGCGTGCGTCACGCGCGTCTCGAGCGTGATGCGCGACACGCCGTCGTCGCGGCTCTGGCCGTACTTGCGCGCGTTCTCGACGAGATTGCCGATCACGCGGCGCATGTCGGTTTCGTCTGCTTCGATCACGGCGCTCGGCGCAAGCCGCGTGCGGATCTGCACACCGTCCTCGCCGGCCACGCGCGCGGCGACTTCGTGCGCGATCGACGACAGGTCGACCGGCTCCGGCTTGCGCTGGCTCGGACGCGCGTAATCGATGAAGGCCGCGATGATGCGATCCATCTGCTCGATGTCGTCGACCATCGCGTCCTTGGTTGCCTGATCGGACGGGCTCATCTCGGTTTCGAGCCGCAGCCGCGCGAGCGGCGTGCGCAGGTCGTGCGAGATGCCGGCGAGCATCAGCGCGCGATCGGCCTCGAGCTGCTCGAGGTCGCGCACCATCTGGTTGAAGCTGCGATTGGTTTCGGCCGCGACGCCCATCCCGCGCTCGGGCAGCGGGTCGGGCGCCTGGCCGGAACCGACCTGGCGCGCGGCGAGCGCGAGCCGCGAGAACGGCCGGTTCACGAGGCTCGTGATGAACGCGGAGCCGAATAGCGACAGCGCGAGCGCGAACAGGCCCCAGCCGGCCCATTGCAGGCCGGTGACGCTGTCGAGCTGGTCGCGATCGAGCGCGACCCAGTAGTCGTCGTCGTCGATCTTGAAACTGATCCACACGCCCGGGATGTCGTTGACCGACTGCGCGATCACGGTATCGTCGCCGAGGCGGCTGCGAATGTCGTGTTCGATCAGGCGGTTCAGCGATTCGTCGGGCTGCAGCTTGAACTTGTCGGTCTTTTCGCGCGGGTACACGCGCACGCCCTCGTTGCTTTCGAGATCCTGCAGCAGCGCACGCCGCAAGTCGGGATCGGAATAGAGCAGGGCGGTGCGCGTGAGCTTCACGATCGCGACGAGCTGGAGCGCGACGCGCTGCGCGCGCGGCTCGCGCTCGATCACGCGAAAGCTCTGGAACCACGCGGCGAGACTGACCGAGATCAGCAGCGCGATCAGCAGGAAGGTGCGCCAGAACAGCCCGCCGAACGCGAGCTGCAGGAGGCGCCGGTCGATACGCATGGGACGGGCCGTGGGCGGACGAAACCGCAAGGGAAAAAGATCAGGCAGCGCCGTCCGGGATGAACACGTAGCCGAGGCCCCAGACGGTCTGGATGAAACGCGGGCTGCCCGGATCCGGCTCGATCAGCTTGCGCAGGCGTGAAATCTGCACGTCGAGGCTGCGGTCGAACACTTCGTATTCACGGCCGCGCGCGAGCTCCATCAGCTTTTCGCGCGACAGCGGCTGGCGCGGATGGCGCGCGAACACCTTCAGCACCGAGAATTCGCCGGTCGTCAGCGGAATTTCCTGGCCCGACTTCGTCAGCGTGCGCGTCGCGAGGTTCAGCGAGAACTCGCCGAACTCGAACACCTCGGTGGTTTCCGACGGCGCGCCCGGCAGTTCGGCCGGTGCCTGGCGGCGCAGCACCGCGTGAATGCGCGCGACGAGCTCGCGCGGATTGAACGGTTTCGGCAGGTAGTCGTCGGCGCCCATCTCGAGGCCGACGATGCGATCGACGTCCTCGCCCTTCGCGGTGAGCATGATGATCGGCGTGCGGTCGTTGCTGCCGCGCAGGCGGCGGCAGATCGACAGGCCGTCCTCGCCCGGCAGCATCAGGTCGAGCACGAGCAGGTCGAAGCGCTCGCGCACCCAGAGCTTGTTCATCGCGGTCGCGTTTTCGGCGACGTATACGTTGAAACCCTGCTCGCCGAGATAGCGGCGCAGCAGATCGCGCAGGCGCGGGTCGTCGTCGACGACGAGAATCTTGGAGGGGTTTTTCGTTTCCATGAGCGGCATCTTATCGCGAATGGGAAATCACGCACGCTCGCGAATTTTCGCGCGTTACAGTCCGTTACAAAATTTACCCGTAGTGTCGCGCGGAGTAAAGGCAGGCTATAGAGATTCCTTTACTCGAAGCCGAAATTCGGTAGATACTCCCCTGCACTCCATCTTTCATCTTTGTACGCCCGAATTCCGCAGGGTTTTTCAAGTACCAGAGGTAACCGGTTGCCGCGTGACGAAGGGAACAAATCGACCAAAGAAGCGAGGACGGTCATGCGATCTGCCCGGATTGCACTGATGCTGACGATCGCACTTGCCGGTCCATATGCGTCGAACTTCGCGTATGCGCAGCGCCCCGAGCCGGGCGCCTCGTCGCGCAAGATGCAGCGCGGCAAGGCGCCGCAGTCCGATCGCGCCGCCGACACGGCGGCCCGTTCCGCCGTGCCTCCCGATCTCGAGCAGCGCCGCCGCGACGGGCACATGACGCCCGAGGAGCGCCACCTGTTGCGCCAGCACATCGAGGACGCCGTCCGCGAGCTGTACAAGCGCTGACCCGCACGCGCGTTCGCGCGGCATGGAAAGATTCCGTAGCAATTTTTCCGTCAACTTTCGGATGCCTGCTGCCGTTGTACCGGCATCCGCACCGCCGGTGCGTTCCGGGAGTCCACGACGATGAAAGCGAACGCTGCCGCTCCGGCATCGCCCGCGATGCAGGCGCCGCTCGACGCCGACGATGCGCTGTTCTTCCTGAGCCGCACCGGCTTTTCTCCCGCACCGGCCGAAGTCGCCCGCATCGTCGGGATGACGCGCGCACAGGTCGTGGCCGATACGCTGGGCAACGTGCGCCGCGACCCCGTGACGAGCTGGCCCGACTGGCTGGCCGAATCGCCGCCGACCCGTGCACAGCGACAGGCGCTCACGCCCGACATGCGGCGCGACGAGCAGCGCGAACGCGATCGCCGCTACGATGCGTTGCGCGCGGCGTGGGTCAACGAGATGGTCATGACGCCGTCGCCGCTCACCGAGCGCATGACGCTGTTCTGGCACGGGCACTTCACCTCCGGGCAGGACAAGGTTCCGTATCCGCAGACGATGGCCGCGCAGAATGCGCTGTTGCGCCGCGAGGCGCTCGGCAACTTCGGCACACTGCTGCATGCGGTCGCGAAGGATCCGGCGATGCTTCAGTATCTCGACGGCGCGAGCAACCGCAAGGGGCGCCCGAACGAGAACTTCGCGCGCGAGGTGATGGAGCTGTTCACGCTCGGCGAAGGGCACTACACGCAGCGCGACGTGACCGAGGCCGCACGCGCGATGACGGGCTGGAGCGTCGATCCCGATACGTTGCGATTCGTGGTGCGGCCCGAATGGCACGACGCGGGCGACAAGACGATACTCGGCGAGACCGGCGCGTTCGATGGCGACGGCTTTCTCGACATTCTGTTGAAGCGGCCCGATACCGCACGCTTCATCGCCGGCAAATTGTGGCGCGAGTTCGTGTCCGATACGCCGGACGCCGGCGCGCTCGATATCGTCGCCGAACGGTTTCGCGCGAGCGGCTACGACATTCGTGCGGCGCTCGCCGCGCTCTGGTCGACCGACGCATTCTGGGATCCGCGCAATCGCGGCGTGCTCGTGAAATCGCCGGTCGAGTTCGTCGTCGGGTCGGTGCGGCTGTTCGACGTCGCGTACGGCGATCCGCAGATGCTCGCGAACACCGTGCGCACGCTCGGGCAGAACCTGTTCTATCCGCCGAACGTGAAGGGCTGGCCGGGCGGCGCGATGTGGATCAACAGCACCACGCTTCTTGCGCGCAAGCAGTTCGTCGAGCAGTTGTTTCGCGCGACCGAGACCGCCGGCATGCGGGCGCCCGCGCATGCGATCGCGCAGCCGGTGCCGAATGCACGCGCGCAAGCGATGCCGGTCGCTGCTCCCGCGTCGGTTGCCGGCGTGCGCGGTGCGCCGGCGCGGCCCGCGCGCGGCGGCCTGCGGTTCGACCTCGAACGCTGGCTTGCGCAGTATCGTGCGCGGCCGCAGGCGATCGCCGGATTGTCGACCGAGCTTCAACTGCAGCATGCGGTGCTGCCGGTGTCGCCGGTCGCGGCGATCGATACGGACTCGACCGGCAGCGCGTATCTCGAGGCGCTGCTGATGGATCCGGCCTATCAACTGAAATGAACGAAACGACGATGAACAGGCGCGCTGTCGCGGTGGCCATGCCGCGCGGCGAACCGAAGGATGCACGATGAACCGACGTGATTTTCTGACGCTGACGGGCGCCGCGGCCGCGGCGGGCGTGTCGTTGTGGCAGCCGCCCGCGCAGGCGGCGACATCGATGGCCGCGGCGGGGCGGCAGCCGACGGCCGGCTACGCGAACGTGCTGATCCTCGTCGAGCTGAAGGGCGGCAACGACGGCCTGAACACGGTCGTGCCGTATGCGGATCCGCTCTACTACCAGTTCCGCCGCAGCATCGGCATCAAGCGCGACCAGGTGCTGCAGCTCGATGCGCAGACGGGGCTGCACCCGTCGCTTGCGCCGTTGATGCCGCTGTGGCGTGACGGCCAGGTCGCGATCGTGCAGGGCGTCGGCTATCCGCAGCCGAACCTGTCGCATTTCCGATCGATCGAGATCTGGGATACCGCATCGCGCTCCGACCAGTACCTGCACGAAGGCTGGCTCACGCGCACCTTCGCGCAGGCGCCGGTGCCGCCCGGCTTCGCGGCGGATGGCGTCGTGCTCGGCAGCGCCGAGATGGGGCCGCTCGCGAACGGCGCGCGCGCGATCGCGCTCGTCAATCCGGCGCAATTCATTCGCGCGGCGCGGCTGGCCGAACCCTCGTCGCTGCGCGAACGGAATCCGGCGCTCGCGCACATCATCGACGTCGAGAACGACATCGTGAAGGCGGCCGACCGGCTTCGCCCACGCGGCGGGATGCGCGAGTTCAGGACGGCCTTTCCGTCCGGTACGTTCGGGACGTCGGTGAAGACCGCGATGCAGGTGCTCGCGGCATGCGAGGCCTCGGGGCCCGGCGCGCAGGACGGCGTCGCGGTGTTGCGGCTCACGCTCAACGGCTTCGATACGCACCAGAACCAGCCGGGGCAGCAGGCTGCGCTGCTCAGGCAGTTCGCGGAAGGGATGAGCGCGATGCGTGGCGCGCTGATCGAGCTCGGGCGCTGGAACCAGACGCTCGTGATGACGTATGCGGAATTCGGGCGGCGCGTGCGCGAGAACCAGAGCAACGGCACCGATCACGGTACCGCCGCGCCGCATTTCGTGGTGGGCGGCCGCGTGGCCGGCGGGCTGTACGGCGCGGCGCCGGCACTCGGACGTCTGGACGGCAACGGCAACCTGCCGGTCGCGGTCGATTTCCGTCAACTGTATGCGACGGTGCTCGGCCCGTGGTGGGGGCTCGATGCGACGCATGTACTGCAGCAGCGCTTCGACACGCTGCCGCTGCTGAAGGCGTGAGGCGTGAGGTCGTGACGGCGTCGGTCAGCGGCGGCGCGCGGCGCGCCACGCGATCCACAGCTTGCGGATCGGCGTCAGCGCGATGCGCTGATGCAGCACCTGATAGCCGTCGCGCTCGATTTCATCGAGCAGCGCGCCGGCCAGTGCGATCTGCGCACGCAGCGTGCGTTGTGCGCGGCGTTCGGATGCCGGGATCGCCGCGTCGGCGGCGGTGAGCGCTTCGCGTGCGCGGCCCGTCTGAAACTGCAGCAGCTCGGTGAAGGCCGGACTGTAGCGGCGGTTCAGCAGATCGGCGGCGGTCACGTTGTAGCGTTGCAGTTCGTCGATCGGCAGATAGATGCGGCCATGGCGCGCATCGTTGCCGAGTTCCTGCACGAATTGCGCGAGCATCAGCGCGCGGCCGGCATCCGCGGCCCACGGTTGCGGGTCGGCCGGATTCGCGGCGCTCGCGCGTGCGACCAGCGCCGCGAAGGTGCCGCCGACTTGCGCGATGTAGCGCTGCAGGTTCGCGAAATCCAGGTAACGCGCCTGTTCGAGATCCATCCCGTAACCGTTGACGAGCGTGCGCAGCGCCTCGGATTCGGCGCCGATCGCCGGGTGATGCTGCGCGAGCGCCTTCGTGACCGGGTGCGACGGTTCGCCGGCGGCGAGCGCCGCGAGTTCCTTGTGCCACCACGCGAGCTTCGTGTGTCCGACGGTCGGATCGCTGGTTTCCTTGACGGTTTCCTCGAGTTCGCGGCGCAGCGCGAACAACGCCGTCAGGCGCGGTGCGGCGGCGAGCGGTGCCTGGCGCAGCGCGTAATAGACGCTGGAGCCCGCGGGGGCGGCCTTTTGCTGACAGTAATCGTCGAAGTTCACGGGTGGGATCGTGGCGGAGGCGGGTTTGGGGACGCGCGCCGGCGCGCGGCCGGCACGTCGAGCGCGGCATTCTAGCACCGCTCTCCGACGGGTGTCGGTGGGGCGAGACAATGCTGCACAGATCGGGTAGAATCTCGCGCTCGCCTGATCGGGCGTGCCGGTTTTCTGGCCGGCATGAAGGCCCGGGCGCGTGGAGAACGCATCTTGCGTGCCGCGCAGTCAGGCGACAGACATGCGCGTGAGTGGCGAAATTGGTAGACGCACCAGGTTTAGGTCCTGACGCCCGCAAGGGTGTGCCGGTTCGAGTCCGGCCTCACGCACCACGAAGTCGAACGTGCCGCGCCAAGGCCGTTCCAGAAAAAGCGCTGCCGGTCGGTCGACCGCAGCGCTTTTTTGTTGCAGCCCGGTTTTCGCCCGTCCATACAACAGGCTCGTTAAGCACAAGCGGAAGGCAGAATCGCGTTCGGCGTGCCAATCCTCATTACAATGCCCGCACGCAGCGCATCTTGCCGAGGACCGCACATGAAGAACATCGCACATGCATCGATTGCCGTGCTGACATTCGCACTGGCCGCACCCGCATTTGCCACGACGGCCGCCGACAACATCGCGCGGAGCGCCAGGCCCGCGCAGCCGGATGTGTCGTCGCCGGAGTGCTCGGCCTACTCGGGCCGGCTGATCGCCAGCGGCGTGCCGCTGTCGGGCGAAACCGTCCTGAAATCGGTCGGCACCGCACTTCTCGGCTCCGCGCTGGGTTTCGCCGGTGGATATCAGGGTTCGGTTCCCAACCCGTGCAGGCATGCCGGCCTGTGAGCGGCCGTGAGCCGATTACCAATATCGCTACGCGTTGAACAAAAAGGCGCCGCACGTCTTCCGACCGCGGCGCTTCGTCGTTTCGAGCGAGCCTAATCCCAGAAACTCCGCACCGCGACCGCGACGATCACCGGCACCGAAAACACGAGCGGAATCGCGAAATACTGCGCTTCGCGATCGACGATCCAGCTATAGATCAACCACGCCGCGCCGATCGCGAACGTGATCAGGCCGACCAGCACGGCGGCGATATTCAGTGCGAGCCTGGAGGGCTGGCGACGCGCCTTGTCTTTGTCGTTGGTGTCGCGGTCGCGCGGAGACGATTTCATCGAACGGGGGCCGGGCAGGTGTAAAGGCACAGGAAACCTCATCCGCACCGATCGCGCAAGGGTCGGCCCCGTATCGTCGGTGAGCGCGCGTTACAAGCCGAACGACACAGCCAGTTCGTCGAGCAGCTCGCGCTGGAATCTCACGAACCGCTCGCCCGGCTGCTGCGCGATCGCGAGATCGAGCATCGGATCCGCGACATCGGTGCGGATGCCGGCCAGCTCCTCGACGATTGCGAGTCCGCAGAACGGCACGTACGCTTCCGAATAGCCGCCCTCATGGACGATCACGAGCCGTCCGCCGCAGTGGCGCTGCGCCGCCTCCTTCATCGCACGCGTCATGTACCGGTAACTGTCCGTATGCAGCTGCATGCGTGCGAGCGGATCGACCGCGCTCGCGTCGAGGCCGCTCGCGACGACAATCAGTTCCGGCCGGAACCGCTCCAGCGCCGGCAGCACGATCCGCTCGAACGCATGGTGATACGCATCGTCGCCGCTGCCCGCGAGCAACGGCACGTTCAGGTTCGCGCCGACGCCCGCGCCTTCGCCGCGATCGTCCGCGCCGCTGTAGCCGGGCGGAAAGCAGCGATCCTGATGCAGCGAGATCGTCAGCGTGTCCGGATCGTCGTAGTAGATCGCCTGCGTGCCGTTGCCGTGATGCACGTCCCAGTCGATCACGGCGACACGGTCGATGCCATGCTTCGCGCGGGCGGCCTCGATCGCGATCGGGATGTTCGCGAGCAGGCAGAAACCCATCGGGCGATCGCGCAGGCAGTGATGGCCGGGCGGCCGCGACAGCGAGAACGCGTTGGCCGCGCGTTCCGTCACGACGGTGTCGACCGCCGCGATCGCGAGACCCGCCGACAGTGCGGCAATCTCGTAGCTTCCGTTGCCGAACGGCGCGAGATCGCCGAGGTCGCCGCCGTTCGCGTTGCTGAGCGCGCTGAATGCATCGAGATAGCTCGCCGGATGGATACGCAGCAGAGCGTCGGTGGTGGCCGGCGCGGCGCCGCGCATGTCGAGATGGTGGGCCAGGCCCGACGCCTGAACGAGCGACAGGAAGCGGCGCTTCGAATCGGGCGATTCGGCGTAGCCGGCGCTCGACGGCGGCTGGACCCAGCCGCCGACGGGGAAGAACAGCGCATGCGTGCCGCCGGTGTGCCAGAAGGTGCGTTCGTCGGTGAAGAAGGCGGTGCGATTCATGGATAGGCTGACCTGTCACGGGTGGGAAGAAACGGAAGTCGTGGAATTGCGCGTGCGCCGATCGATGTGGCGCAGCGCGGCGAACGACGCGATCGCGACGGCCGCCGCCGCCCCGAACAGCACGTGCATCGTGCCGCCGGCATCGAGCAACAGTCCGGCGAGGAGCGGGCCGGCCGCAAGGCCCGCGCCGATCACGAAATTGAGCGTCGCCACCAGGCGGCCGGACGTATCGATCTGCGCGACGGTCGCGAGAATGAACGGCAATACGAACGTCCACGCGAACTTGAACGCGAAGATCGCGGCGCTGTAGCCGCTCGCATGCGGCAGCGCGGCGAGTGCGACGAGCGACGCCGCGAGCAGCGCGTAACCGGCGGCCAGCATCGCGTGCCGGGCAAGCCGGCCGCCCGCGCACGATGCGAGCGCCGCGCCGGCGATCCCCATCACGCTCGCGATCGCGAGCACGTTGCCCGTCGACTGCGGATCGAGTCCGGCCTCCGCCGCCGCGCGGCTCGCGAACGTCCACACGCTGCCGATCGCGAGATAGAAGGTCAGCACCGCGCCGATCGCGAGCGCGACGAAGCGCCGGGACGCACGGGTCGCGGCGCCGTGAGCGGCCCGTGCGGACGCGTTCCGCGTGCCGAGCGTCGCGGGAAAGCCGCGCGACAGCGGCGCGGCGAGCAGCGCGAGCACGGCCAGTGCGACATACAGCGCGCGCAGCCCGAACGCGGCGAACACGTGCGGCAGCACGAACAGCCCGATCGCGCCGGCAATCAACTGGCCGACGACCCACAGCCCGTACACGCGATCGCTGTTCTCGCTCGTCGCCGCGCTTGTCATGCAAAGCACCATCAGCGAGCCGCCGCCGAGCGCGGTGACGGCGCGCAGCGCGAGGAGCGCGACGAAGCCGGGCATCCACAACGCGGTCACGAGATTGCCCGCGCCGAACAGCGCGATCGCGCACGCAGCGACGCGGCGCGCATCGATACGGCCGAGCCACAGGTACGACGGCACGGTCGCGAGGCTGAACGCGCCGAGTTCGACGAAGAAGTAGGTGCCGATCTGCGAAGCGGACAGCCCGAGCTGCATCGCGAGTTGACCGGCGACGGCCGGCGCGACGAGCAGCAGCAACGGCGTAATGGCGGCGAACACGACGAGTGCGACGAGCGTCGAGCGCGCGAAACTCGACGCGCTGCCGTCGGACGGCAGCGCGGCGTTGGAGCTAAGGGTCTTCATGGCGGGTTCTCGCTGAAGGGAATCAGAACAGGTGATACATGCCGACCATCGCGCCGAACTGCGATGCGCCGGCAAGCGGTGTCGGGTCGTATTCGTAGACGGTTTGCGAACTCTGGCCGCTGTTGCGCGCATAACCGAGGTTCACGTACGCGACGGTGCGTTTCGACAGCGCGTAAGTGGTGCTCGCGATGAACAGCGTCGGGTGACCGATCGCGGGCGTGTGCGAATCGGTGTGGTAGACGCCTGCGTTCAGTCCGATTCCGCCCGGTGTCAGGTATCGCGCGCCTCCCCAGACGATCGTGCGCGCCGCATCGAGGTCGCCGGTCAGGCGCTCGATGCCCGCGTAGAGGGTGAGCGGCAGCGTCGCGAACGCGTAACGCGCGGCGAGCGTACCGAGTTCGCGGCGGCGCGAGGACGTGTCGTCGGCGGCCGCCGCATCGCCGTGCGCCTGGTGCAGCACCGCGCTGACCGACAGCCCGTTGCTCGTGTACTGGCCGCCGAGTTCGAGCACGCGCCCGACGCGCGCATTGCCCGCGACGCCGGCGGTCGCGGCGAGGGCCTCGACATCGAAGCCGGCCAGCGTCGGAGACTGGTACTTGATCGAGTGGTCGATGAAGTTCGCGGTCATCGGTACGAGCACGCCCTGGCCGCTGTACGACGCGTACCAGAGCGGGTCGTAAAACAGCGTCTTGTCGAACAGCACGCTGAACTGCCGGCCGAGTGTCACGGTGCCGACGGGCCCCGCGACGCCGACGTATGCGCCGCGGAAGAATGCGTAGCCCGGCGCGGTCGCGGTGCCGTCGTTGACGTTGAGGCCCTGTTCGAGCTTGAACAGCGCTCGCCAGCCGCCACCGAGATCCTCGTGGCCCTTGATCGCGACCTGCGAAGGCAGGATCCCGTAGTTCTGCAACTGCACGGCCGAGTGGCGCCCGTCGGCGTGCGTCAGGTACTGCACGCCGACGTCGAGCGCGCCGTAGAGCGTAAGGGCCGACTGCGCGTGCGCGGTGGCGCTGCACGCGGCAAGCGTCGCGGCGGCAGTGGCCATGCGGATGAAGCGGGGTGTCGTCACGTGGGGTTCTCCATACCGTCGTCCATCGTTTGTCGTTGGTGTTGTCGCGACGCAGTGTCGGCAGCAGGAAAACCGCTGAACAGTCGTGCAGATGAACGGTATGGAAAACCCGCGATGCCCGACGTGGACATGCCGCGACGCCGCGACGCGGCGTGCTGCGCGGCAGCAACGGGCGGCGCACCGTTCAAATGGATGGGATTGCCGCGTGTTCCGGCGACGCGGCCCGCCAAAAAAGGCGGCCGCTATAATCGGCCGGTCTGCGTTGCGCGCATCAGCGGCCCGATCGGGCAGGGGAGTGGAAGTTGAGGACCACGACGGATATCGGACAGGATCCCGATGCGCTGCGCGACGTGCCGGCCGCGATCGTGCTCGACGAGTCCGCATGGCCGGCGGTTCCGCCGCGCCGTGCCGACTTCGACGGCGTGACGCGCGGCGACGCGGCGCGACGCGAACTCGGCCTGATGCTGCTCGACCTGTACGCAGTGGCGGCGCGCTCGGGTATCGGCGAATTCGAGTGCCGCTTCTTTTCGCTGCTGCAGGGGCTCATCCCGTTCGATGCCGCGTGGACGGGCGTCGCGACGCACGTGCCGACCGGTCCCGTGATGCACAACAGTTTCCTGTACCGTCTTCCGCACGCGTTCTTCAGCGACTGGAAACGCGTGCGCGACTGCGATCCGCTCGCGCAGCGCACGCTGCTCGGCGCGCACGGTCGCGCGGTGCGCTTGTCGGTCGTCGAGCCCGGGGTCGACGCGCGGTTTCGCGACTGGTGCGTGAAATACGGGCTCGCGCAACTGATGTGCGTGTGTACGCTCGATCGCCGCTTCGGGCTGACGACGTTCATGTCGATCTACCGCCAGGGCCTGAATCGTCCGTTCAGCGATGACGACGCGAGTCGCTTCGAAGAAGTGATTCCGCATCTCGCGGCCGCGCTGACGATCAACCGCGCGGCACAGCTCACGCGCGAGCGTGCCGATGCGGTGGCGCCGACGGCCCGCGCGCTGTGCGACAACTTCGGCGTGCTGCACCACGCCGATCACGGCTTCGACGACGTGCTGCGAACCGAATGGCCGGCATGGACGGGGCCGCGCGTGCCCGAGCCGCTGGTCGCGCATGTGCGGCGCCACACGGGCCAGCCATACGTCGGCGACGCGCTGCGTATCCAGTGCGTGCCCGTCGCGGGCCTGTTCCAGATCGAGGCGCGGCCGCGCTCGCTGCTCGACCGGCTGAGTCCGCGCGAGCTGGCGGCGATCCGCTATTACGGTGGCGGCCGCTCGCACAAGGAGGTTGCACAGCAGATGGCGATTTCGCCGACGACCGTGCGTCACTATCTGCGCTGCGCATACCGCAAGCTCGGCATGCACGACAAGAGCCAGATCGCCGGCGTGCTCGGCGCGACGCGCGGCCCGGCCGACGACGACCCCGCGGCGGCGGGCGTTGCGCCGCGCTGAATGCTGGTGCGAACCACGGCCTGCAGCGGCTTGAGCAGATAGTTGTATCCGCAACGATTGAGCGTTATGCTCGTCGTCTTCCGTCAGACGGATTTCCATCATGAACGACACGAATTCAGGAACGGCGCGTGCGGCGGTGGTCGGGGTCGGCGCGATCGGCGGGTTGCTTGCTGCCGCGCTGTCGCGGGCCGGCATGACGGTGAGTGCATTCGCGCGCGGCGCGACGCTCGATGCGCTGAACGCGCACGGCGTGCGCGTGATCGACGAGGCGGGCACCGTGTCGTCGGTCCCGGTGCGCGCAAGCGACGACGCAGCCGCGCTCGGCGTGCAGGATTACGTGGTGATCGCGCTGAAGGCGCAGGCGTTGCCGGCGCTGGCTGAGCGCATCGCGCCGCTGATCGGTCCCGGCACGGTAATCGTCGCCGCGATGAACGGGTTGCCGTGGTGGTTCACGCACGGGCTCGCGGGCCCGCTCTGCGGCGTGCCGCTCGATGCGGTCGATCCGGCCGGGGCGGTGTCGGCGGCGCTGCCGCCCGCGCAGGCGATCGGCTGCGTGGTGCATCTGTCGTCGAGCACCGATGCGCCGGGTATCGTGCGCCGCGGCCGCGGCAACCGCCTGATCGTCGGCTCGCCCGATTCGCGGCTCGACGCGGCGACCGCGCGATTCGCGGCGGCACTCGCCGCGGGCGGCTTCGACGTCGAGTCGACGCCTGCGATCCGCACCGAGATCTGGGCAAAGCTGTGGGGCAACATGAACATGAATCCGTTGAGTGCGCTGACGGGTTCGGCCGCCGACCAACTGCTCGACGATCCGTTCACGCAGGGCCTCGCGTTGCGGATGATGGAGGAGGCGGCCGCGATCGGCGCGAAGCTCGGTCTCGATACGGGGATGAGCGGGCCGGAGCGGATTGCCGTGACGCGCAGGCTCGGCGCGTTCAAGACGTCGATGCTGCAGGATCTCGAAGCTGGGCGAGCCCTGGAAATCGGACCGATCCTCGGCGTGTTCCCGGAACTGGGGCGCAAGCTCGACGTGCCGACCCCGTATTGCGACGCGGTGCTCGGGTTGTTGCGTCAGCGCGCGGCGAACAGCGGGCTATAGCGGCGCGCGCGTCGCGGCGCTGGCCGGTACGCGCGCAAGGGCGAAGAAGTGACGGGAAGTGGCCCGGGCGCCCGGCTGGGAAGCCGCGCGCGCTGCAGTTTCGCCAGCGTGATGCGGGCGCCTGCAGGCGTCATCTCGTCTGAAGAAAGCGGGGGCGCGGCTCGCGCCTGAAGCGTGCGAAGTCGTCGCGACGTGCCCGACTCATGCCGCATCGTCGCGGCACCGCGCGCACTCGCCGCGCGCGGCTCATTCGTCGCGTTCGACCGCGTTCGCGACGACCTTGTCGAGCAGTCGCTCGAACGTCTGGCGCTCGCTGTCGGACAGGCACGCGAGCAGGCCGTCATTCCACTTGCGCACGATCGGCATGATCTTGCGATGCAGCGCGCGGCCGTCGCCGGTCAGCGCGATCAGCACGACCCGGCCGTCTTCCTCGCTCGCGCTGCGCTCGAGCAGCCCCTGGCGCAGCAGCGCTTCCGCCGCGCGGCTCGCCTGGCTCTTGTCGAGGTTGGTATGACGCGCGAGATCCATGATCGAAAACGGACCGAAGGCACCGACGGCGGCGATCACGCGCGCCTCGGGCAGCGAGATGTCCAGCTTGTGCCGGTACACCTCGGCGATCCCGCGATCGGATCGCTTCGTGAGCGCATGGAGGCGATAGGTCAGAAACTGATCGAGCCCGGCTTGGCGGCCTTTCATGTCGAATCCTGAAGAAAAAGGGCGGGCCCGATTGTTCCTGTATCGCGCGCTCGGGTCAACGGTCAGTGTGCGCCGTACTTCAGCCGTGTCAACTGTTCGGCTTCGTTCGCGAGCAGGTTCGCCGCATCGCGAATCGCGACGTCGAGCGTGATCGGGCCGGGGGCGGGTGAAAAGCAGCCGGAAAAGTGTTCGGACAGGCGCGGCAGCGCGGCCGGGTCGACCGCGCCGGACAGCAGCGACGCGGGCACGCCCGCGGCCTGCGCATGACGGCACGCGATGAACGGCGCCTTGCCATGCAGCGTCTGCACGTCGGAGCGACCTTCGCCGGTGATCAGCCAGTCGGCACCTGCGAGTGCGGCATCGAGCCCGATCTGCCGCGCGACGACTTCCGCGCCGGCTTCGAACTGCGCGCCGAGCATGTGCAGCGCGAATCCGAGGCCGCCCGCGGCGCCGGCGCCGGCCAGCTCGCGCCCATACCGGTCGAGCGTGGCCTCGAGCAGGTCGGCGAAACGGCCGAGCGCGGCATCGAGGGTCGCAACCTGCACGGGCGTCACGCCCTTTTGCGGGCCGAATACCGCGGTCGCGCCGTGCGCGCCCGTCAGCGGGTTGTCGACGTCGGACATGCCGATGAATTCCGCTTCCTTCAGACGCGGATCGAGGCCCGACGCGTCGATCCGCGCGATATCGGCGAGCCGCGCCGGGACGGGTTCGACCGGCTGGCCGGCCGCGTCGAAGCATTGCAGGCCGAGGCCGGCGAGCAATCCTGCGCCGGCGTCGTTGGTGCTGCTGCCGCCGAGCGCGACGAAGAAGCGGCGCACGCCCTCGTCGAGCAGCGTACGGATCGCCTCGCCCATGCCGCGCGTGCTGCGCGCATCGACCGGCACGCTCATGCCGACCGGGTCGGTAATGCCGACGATCTCGGCGGTTTCGATGATCGCGGTGCGCGCATCGATCACGCCGACCGCCGCATCGCGTGCGGCGAGCGACGCGCCTGCCACCCGCAGCGTGCGCCGCGTGCCGCCGCCCGCCAGCATCGCGTCGAGCGTGCCTTCGCCGCCGTCGGCCATCGGGCAGCAGCGCACGACCGCGTCGGGACGGGCGCGGCGGATGCCGGTGGCGATCGCGTCCGCGACCTGCTCGGCGGAAAGCGAGCCTTTGAACGAATCGGGCGCGATGACGACGACAGGCGCGGACGGGTATTGCGGCATGGTGTCTCCGGAAGGCGTGATTGGTATGAAAAATGGTGGCCGAGACCGCGGCGCACCCTCAATCGGAGCTTACAGGATGGCGGCCCCGCAGAGGATATGCCGTCCGGCATAGCGGCGATCCGCGTGCATTGCCGTGCCCGGGCGCGGGCGGCACGGCCGGCGCGCATCGTTGTCGCGCCGATCTGGCGGTGCGGGGAAAATAGTTTGCTAGAATAGTCGATTCTTCCGGCCAAAGCCGTGCTCCGAGCCGCTTGCGCTAGCCATCCGGCGCGTGCAGGGATGGCGTGGCGCTCCGGCGCGGCGTGTGAGTGCGACGCACCGCGCGCTGCAGGCAGGCACGGCAAGGAAAACCCGATTCGCTCGAATAATTTTAGGACGATTGAAGCCATGGCTAACGTTGTTGAGAACCTCGGCAAGCTTGAACGCCGCGTGACGATTTCCCTGCCGAAGGACACCGTGCAGAAGGAAATCGACGCCCGTATCCAGAAACTCGCGAAGAACGTTCGCATGCCGGGTTTCCGCCCGGGCAAGGTGCCGCTCAAGATGGTCGCCCAGCAGTACGCGGGTCAGGTCGAGGCGGAAGTGCTGAGCGACAAGATCGGCCAGGAGTTCTTCACGATCAGCCGCGCGGAAAACCTGCGCGTCGCCGGCCAGCCGAGCTTCGAGCCGAAGCAGGAGCAGGCCGAGGACGCCTATGCGTTCGACGCGACGTTCGAGGTCTACCCGGAAGTGAAGATCGGCGATCTGTCGACGGCTGAAGTCGAGCGTTCGACGACGTCGATCGGCGACGCCGAAATCGACCGCACGCTGGACATCCTGCGCAAGCAGCGCGTGCACTACCACGCGCGCGGCGAAGCCGGCGAGCACGGCGACGGCGGCGCGGACACCGCAGCGAAGAACGGCGATCGCGTGACGGTCGATTTCGTCGGCAAGATCGACGACGTCGCGTTCCAGGGCGGCACGGCCGAAGACTTCCCGTTCGTGCTCGGCGAAGGCCGCATGCTGCCGGAATTCGAAACGGCCGCGCTGGGCCTGAAGGTCGGCGAACAGCGTACGTTCGACCTGAAGTTCCCGGACGACTACCACGGCAAGGACGTGGCGGGCAAGACGGCGCAATTCACGGTCACGATGAAGAAGATCGAGTGGCCGCACATGCCGGAAATCGACGCCGAATTCGCGAAGTCGCTCGGCATCGAAGACGGCGACCTGACGAAGATGCGCGCCGAAATCAAGGAAAACCTTGAGCGCGAAGCGAAGCGTCGCACGCAAGCCATCGTCAAGAACCAGGTGATGGACGCACTGCTGAAGATTTCCGAACTCGACGTGCCGAAGGCGCTGATCGAGCAGGATCAGCAACGCCTCGTCGAAATGGCTCGCCAGGATCTGGCGCAGCGCGGCGTGCCGAACGCGAAGGACGCACCGATCCCGGCCGAGATGTTCGCCGAGCAGGCAGAGCGTCGCGTGAAGCTGGGCCTCGTGCTGGCCGAGCTCGTGAAGGCGAACGGCCTGGAAGCGAAGCCGGAGCAGATCCGCGCGGAAGTCGACGAGTTCGCGAAGAGCTACGAAGACCCGAAGGAAGTGGTCCGCTGGTATTATTCGAACCAGCAGCGCCTCGCCGAGATGGAAGCGTTCGTCGTTGAAAGCAACGTCGTCGACTTCGTGCTGGGCAAGGCAAAGGTGACGGACAAGGAAGTGAGCTTCGAGGCACTCGCGAGCGCATCGGCGCAAGCGTAAGTGTCGCTCTAGCGGCGTGCCGGCTGTCGGAGCGACGGCCCGCACGCCGTTTTTACGTCAAGCGCACGGTTGCCATTAATATGGCGATTGAGCGGGCGGCTTCCCTCCGTTCAATTTTCCATTCGAACAAGGTTCATTGAATGATCACTCGCGCTGAATTGCTGGACATGCTTGCTTCGAACGCGCCGCAGGGTTTCGAGGCGCAAGCGCTGGGGCTGGTGCCGATCGTCGTCGAAACGAGCGGCCGCGGCGAGCGTTCGTACGATATCTATTCGCGTCTCCTGAAGGAGCGCCTGGTGTTCATGGTCGGCGAAGTGAACGACCAGACCGCCAACCTCGTGGTCGCGCAATTGCTGTTCCTCGAGAGCGAGAATCCCGACAAGGACATCAGCCTCTACATCAACAGCCCGGGCGGCTCGGTGTCGGCCGGCATGGCGATCTACGACACGATGCAGTTCATCAAGCCGGACGTGTCGACGCTCTGCATGGGCCTCGCGGCCAGCATGGGCGCGTTCCTGCTCGCGTCGGGCGCGAAGGGCAAGCGTTTCGCGCTGCCGAACTCGCGCGTGATGATTCACCAGCCGCTCGGCGGCGCGCGCGGCCAGGCGTCCGACATCGAGATCCAGGCACGCGAAATCCTTTACCTGAAGGAACGGTTGAACAACCTGCTCGCGCAGCATACGGGCCAGGACGTCGAACGCATCGCGCGCGACACCGACCGTGATAACTTCATGTCGAGCGAGGACGCGAAGGCGTACGGGCTGATCGACCAGGTGTTGCTGAAGCGCCCGTGAGCTTAAGTGGGGTGCCGCCCCGATTCGGGCGGCGCTCTTGCAATGTCCCGAGTGCCCTGAGCATCTGCGGCAAGCGCATCCAGCCGACTCCGGTCGCGCCCTAGGCGCGGCGTTCGGAGCATTCGGCGTATCATGTCATTTACCTGTCCGGAGGCTCTACATTCATGGCGGACAAAAAAGGTTCGAACAGCGAGAAGCTGTTGTATTGCTCGTTTTGCGGGAAGAGCCAGCATGAGGTGAAGAAACTCATCGCGGGCCCGTCGGTGTTCATCTGCGATGAGTGCATCGACCTCTGCAACGAGATCATTCGCGACGAGGCGGCTGCCGCCGGCGTCGAGGCCAGCCTGTCCCGGTCGGATTTGCCGAGCCCGCAGGAAATTCGCGACATCCTCGATCAGTACGTGATCGGCCAGGAGCGCGCGAAGAAGATCCTCGCGGTGGCCGTGTACAACCATTACAAGCGTCTGAAGCATCTCGACAAGAAGGACGACGTCGAGCTGTCGAAGAGCAACATCCTGCTGATCGGCCCGACGGGTTCCGGCAAGACGCTGCTCGCGCAGACGCTCGCGCGGTTGCTCAACGTGCCGTTCGTGATCGCCGACGCGACGACGCTGACCGAAGCCGGCTACGTCGGCGAGGACGTCGAGAACATCATCCAGAAGCTGTTGCAGAACTGCAACTACGAGGTCGACAAGGCCCAGCGCGGGATCGTCTACATCGACGAGATCGACAAGATCAGCCGCAAGTCGGACAACCCGTCGATCACGCGCGACGTGTCGGGCGAAGGCGTCCAGCAGGCACTGCTGAAGCTCGTCGAGGGCACGATGGCGTCGGTGCCGCCGCAGGGCGGCCGCAAGCACCCGAACCAGGATTTCATCCAGGTCGACACGACCAACATCCTGTTCATCTGCGGCGGCGCATTCGACGGCCTCGAGAAGGTGATCACCGATCGTACCGAGAAAACCGGCATCGGCTTCGGCGCGACGGTCAAGAGCAAGCAGGAACGCGACGCGGGCGAAGTGCTGCGCGAAACGGAACCGGAAGACCTGATCAAATTCGGTCTGATCCCCGAATTGATCGGCCGTCTGCCGGTGGTCGCGACGCTCGGCAAGCTCGACGAAGCCGCGCTGATGAAGATCCTCGTCGAGCCGAAGAACGCGCTCGTCAAGCAGTATCACAAGCTGTTCGCGATGGAGCGCGTCGAGCTGGAAATCCGGCCGGGCGCGCTGCAGGCAGTCGCCCGCAAGGCGATCCGCCGCAAGACCGGCGCGCGCGGGTTGCGTTCGATCATCGAACAGGCATTGCTCGACGTGATGTACGAGCTGCCCACGATGAAAGGGGTCAGCAAGGTCATCATCGACGAGAACGTCATCGATGGCGACGGCAAGCCCTTGCTGATCTATGAGGACACGCCGAAGGTGGCGGGTTCGAACTGACCGGCTTGCCGACGATGTTCAGCGAAAAAGGCCGTTCATGAGTCCGTGGGCGGCTTTTTTTCGTTTATCTTGTGGGTAACTCTGACTCGATACGCGGTGGTTACTTTCTTACCGAATATTTCCCGCACTTGAAGGCTTGCAATTCGTTGTGGCGGCCTCAATTACCGAACAATTGATTCCACTCATGGGGAAATGAAATGTCAGGCACCCAACTTCTCCCGCCGGAACGCATCACGCTCCCGCTGCTGCCGCTGCGGGATGTCGTCGTTTTCCCGCACATGGTCATTCCGCTCTTCGTCGGCCGGCCGAAATCGATCAAGGCCCTCGAAGCAGCGATGGAAGGCGGCAAGCACATCATGCTCGTCGCCCAGAAAACCGCGGCCAAGGACGAACCGACCGAAAAGGACATGTACGAGGTCGGTTGTATTGCCAACATCCTGCAGATGCTGAAGCTGCCGGACGGCACCGTTAAGGTGCTCGTCGAGGGCCTCCAGCGTGCGAAGGCGTTGTCGATCGAAGAGCAGGAGACGCAGTTCTCCTGCGAAGTGATGCCGCTCGAGCCCGATCACGCCGACAGCGCGGAAACGGAAGCGCTGCGCCGCGCGATCGTGTCGCAGTTCGACCAGTACGTGAAGCTGAACAAGAAGATCCCGCCGGAGATTCTCACGTCGCTGTCGGGCATCGATGAAGCAGGCCGCCTCGCGGACATGATCGCCGAGCGCCTGCCGCTGAAGCTCGACCAGAAGCAGCACATCCTCGAGATGTTCCCGGTCATCGAGCGTCTCGAGCACCTGCTCGCGCAGCTCGAAGCCGAGATCGACATCCTGCAGGTCGAAAAGCGCATCCGCGGGCGCGTGAAGCGCCAGATGGAAAAGAGCCAGCGCGAGTACTACCTGAACGAACAGGTCAAGGCGATCCAGAAGGAACTGGGCGAAGGCGAAGAAGGCGCGGATCTCGAGGAACTCGAGAAGCGCATCAACGCCGCGCGCATGCCGAAGGAAGCGAAGAAGAAGGCCGATGCCGAGCTGAAGAAGCTGAAGCTGATGTCGCCGATGTCGGCGGAAGCGACCGTCGTGCGCAACTACATCGACACGTTGATCGGCCTGCCGTGGCGCAAGAAGAGCAAGGTCAACAACGACTTGTCGAACGCCGAGCAGGTGCTCGACGAGGATCACTTCGGCCTCGAGAAGGTCAAGGAACGCATCCTCGAGTACCTCGCGGTGCAGCAGCGCGTGGACAAGGTGAAGGCGCCGATCCTGTGCCTCGTCGGGCCTCCGGGCGTCGGCAAGACCTCGCTCGGCCAGTCGATCGCTCGCGCGACGAACCGCAAGTTCGTTCGCATGGCGCTCGGCGGCGTGCGTGACGAAGCCGAGATCCGCGGTCACCGTCGCACGTACATCGGCTCGATGCCGGGCAAGATCCTGCAAAGCCTCGCGAAGGTCGGCGTGCGCAATCCGCTCTTCCTGCTCGACGAAGTCGACAAGATGGGCATGGATTTCCGCGGCGATCCGTCGTCGGCGTTGCTCGAAGTGCTCGATCCGGAACAGAACCACACGTTCGCCGACCACTACATCGAAGTCGACTTCGACCTGTCGGACGTGATGTTCGTCGCGACGTCGAACTCGCTGAACATCCCGCCGCCGCTGCTCGACCGGATGGAAGTGATTCGTCTGTCGGGTTACACGGAAGACGAGAAGGTCAGCATCGCGCAGCGCTACCTGCTGCCGAAGCAGAAGAAGAACAACGGTCTGAAGGACGGCGAGATCGAGGTCACCGAGCAGGCGATCCGCGACATCATCCGCTACTACACGCGCGAAGCCGGTGTGCGTTCGCTCGAGCGGGAAGTGTCGAAGATCTGCCGCAAGGTCGTGAAGATGCTGCTGCTGAAGAAGGCATCGGGCGCGATCAAGGTCGACGGCGAGAACCTCGATACGTTCCTCGGCGTGCGCAAGTACGACTTCGGCCTCGCGGCGAAGGAGAACCAGGTCGGTCAGGTGACGGGCCTCGCGTGGACGGAAGTCGGCGGCGATCTGCTGACGATCGAAGCTGCGGTGATGCCGGGCAAGGGCAACGTGATCCGCACCGGTTCGCTCGGCGACGTGATGAAGGAGTCGGTCGAGGCTGCGCGTTCGGTCGTGCGCTCGCGTTCGCGGCGTCTGGGTATCAAGGACGAGGCGTTCGAGAAGCAGGACATCCACATCCACGTGCCGGAAGGAGCGACGCCGAAGGACGGCCCGTCCGCGGGCGGTGCGATGACGACCGCGCTGGTGTCGGTGCTGACGGGGATCCCCGTGCGTGCCGATGTCGCGATGACGGGCGAGATCACGCTGCGTGGCGAAGTGCTGCCGATCGGCGGGCTGAAGGAAAAGCTGCTGGCTGCGCATCGCGGCGGCATCAAGCTCGTGCTGATCCCGGAAGAGAACGTGAAGGATCTCGCGGACATTCCGGACAACGTGAAGAACGCGATCGAGATCGTGCCGGTCCGCTGGATCGACAAGGTGCTCGAGCTCGCGCTCGAACGTACGCCGACCCCGCTGCCGCCGGAAGAAGAGGCGAAGGCTGCGGCACCGGTCGGCGAGGCGGCGAAGGATGCCGGCTCGACGGAAGTCGTCAAGCACTGAAGGCCCGAACACCGTCGCTGACGGTTGTTCACGAAACCCGCGGCGTGTCCGCGGGTTTTTTTATGTGCGTCGGCTTTATACGTTGAGCGGCCGTTGAAATTTTTTTGCGTGCGGGCTTGGCAAAATGATCGGGGATGAATTAAACTTGCGGGCTCGCTGGTTGTTGATGCCGAAACGCAGATCGCAGCCAGAACGAATCGGAAACGGGTGCTTAGCTCAGCTGGTAGAGCGGCGCCCTTACAAGGCGTAGGTCGGGGGTTCGAACCCCTCAGCACCCACCAGTTTCCCGATTCAGCCAGACCAAGGAGCGGTAGTTCAGTCGGTTAGAATACCGGCCTGTCACGCCGGGGGTCGCGGGTTCGAGTCCCGTCCGCTCCGCCAGAAAATGAGAAAGCCCGCCTCGTGCGGGCTTTTTCATTTGCATCGTCGATTGCGCCCGCTTGCGGGCGTGTGACTGCGGTGCGGAGGAAGCCGCCTGCGCGGCTTCCGGCGGGACTCGAAGGGCTGCGCGTGCACGCGCAGCCGCGGCCTGCAGTGTGTAGGCGAGTCCCGTCCGTTCCGCCAGAAAATGAAAAAGCCCGCCTTGAGCGGGCTTTTTCATTTGCGCCGCCGATTACGCCCGTTCGTTGCGCACCTGCTTTTCTCCCGTGCCACCTCGTATGTTGTAATATCGGTCGTTTTGTCCAATTTTCCCGTCACGCATGCTCGATTTCTTCCGTAATCACCAGCGCCTGATGATGGCGCTCCTGCTCCTGATCGTGTTGCCGGGCCTGGGTTTCGTCGGGATCCAGGGTTTCCGCGGCTTCTTCGACGACAGCGCGAACGTCGCGGCGGTCAACGGACACAAGATCACGCGGGTCGAATTCGACGGCGCGTTCCGCCAGCAGATCGACCAGGCGCGTCAGGCGCTCGGCGGGCAGTTCGACATCAAGGCGTTCGACACGCCCGAACATCGCAAGCAAGTGCTCGACGGCCTGATCCAGCAACGCGTGCTGGCCGATGAGACGCAGCGCCTGCACCTGACGGCATCCGACAATGCGGTGCGCGACGCGCTGATGAGCGACCCGATGATCGCGTCGCTGAAGAAGCCCGACGGTACGATCGACGTCCAGCGCTACGCGCAATTGTTGTCGTTCCAGGGGATGACGCCCGAGCAGTACCAGGAACGCGTGCGCTACAGCCTCGCGCTGCAGCAGATTCCGGCAAGCATCGTGTCGAGCGCATTCACGCCGAAGGGCCCGGCGCAACGCCTGTCGGAACTCGCCGCACAGCAGCGTGAAGTGCAGGCACTCGTGCTGAAGGCGAGCGACTACGCGGCGAAGGTGCAGCCGACCGACGCGCAACTCGCCGCGTACTACGACGCGCACAAGCAGAGCTTCGCGACGCCGGAAACCGCGACGATCCAGTATCTCGTCTATTCGCCGGCCGCTGCCGCCGCGAGCGCGCAGCCGACCGATGCCGACATCAAGAAGTTCTACGATGACAATCCGACACACTTCCGTTCGGAAGCGCAGGTGCGCGTGAGCCACATCTTCATCGCCGCGGCGAGCGACGCAAGCGCCGCCGACAAGGCGGCCGCGAAGGCGAAGGCCGAGCAGCTGCTGGCCGACGTGAAGGCGCATCCGGACCAGTTCGCGCAGATCGCGCAGAAGAACTCGCAGGACGCACCGTCGGCGGCGAAGGGCGGCGATCTGGGCTTCATCACGCGCGGCTCGACGGCGGGCGGCAAGGCGTTCGACGATGCGGCATTCGCGCTGAAGCAGGGCGACGTGAGCGGTATCGTGCAATCGGATCTCGGCTTCCACATCCTGAAGGCGACGGAAGTGAAGCCGTCGGTGGTCAAGCCGTTCGCGGACGTGAAGGATCAGATCGCAGTCGACCTGAAGCAGCAGTACGCGGCGAAGGCATTCTCGGACAACGCGGAAGGCTTCACGTCGACCGTCTATGAAAAGGCGAAGACGCTGCAGCCGGCCGCCGACAAGTACAAGCTGACGATCCAGACGGCCACCGTCACGCCGACGCCGAACCCGCAACTGCCGCCGACGAGCCCGCTGAACAATCCGAAGTTCCTCGCCGCCGTGTTCGCGAACGACTCGGTGAAGAGCCGCAACAACACGCAGGCGATCGATGTGGGCAACAACACGTTGATCTCGGCGCGCGTGACCGACTACAAGCCGGCTGCCGTGCCGGCGCTCGACGCGATCAAGGACGCGGTGCGTCAGAAGGTCGTCGCCGAGCAGGCCGCGGAACTCGCGAAGAAGGACGGCACGGCCAAGCTCGCCGAGCTGCAGAAGTCGAAGTCGGCCGACGGTTTCACGGCCGCGCTGAAGGTGTCGCGCACGCAGTCGCAGGGGCTGACGCCGGCGGCGTTGAGCGCCGTCTACAAGGTCGATGCGAAGACGCTGCCGGCATACGTCGGCGTCGATCTCGGCGCGGACGGCTACGCGATCTATCGCGTGAATGCGGTGATCCCCGGTACGGCGGTCGATCCGCAGCAGCTCGCGGCCGCGCAACAGCAGATGGCGCAGGTCGAAGCGCAAAGCGAAGGCGAAGCGTATCTCGCCGCGCTGCGCGACCGCTCGAAGGTGAAGCTGTACGGCACCACGCAGAGCCAGTCGCAGGACGGCGGCAACTAAGCCGCGACGCAGGCGACGCGCACGCGAAGCGCCGTTCACGGTTTCGCATGCAGCAACAGGAAGCCCCGCTCGAAGCGGGGCTTCTTGCTTTCCGGTCGCGCGCCAAGCGCCGTCGCGAGATCAGCTGCGTGGCTTGCCGAAGAGCGGCTTGAGCGTCGGCCAGACGTTGTCGAGCAGGATGCCCTGTGCCTGCTGCGCGGGATGCATCTGGTCCGCCTGGAACATCTCCGGCTTGTTCTCGATGCCGGCCAGCAGGAACGGCACGAGCGGCACGCCAAGCTCCTTCGACAGGCGCGTGTAGACGGCGTGGAATTTTTGCGTGTAGTCGGGCCCGTAGTTGGCCGGCACGTACATGCCGACCAGCACGACCTTCGCGCGCGCCTGCCGCGCATCGGCGATGATCTCGCGCAGGTTCTGTTCGGTCGTTGCGAGCGGCACGCCGCGCAGCGCATCGTTCGAGCCGAGCTCGACGACGACGATCGACGGCTTGAGCCGTTGCAGCACCGCAGGCAGGCGCGCGCGGCCGCCGCTCGTGGTGTCGCCGCTGACGCTTGCGTTCGCGACGCTATAATCGATCCGCTCGGTCGCGAGCCGTTGCCGCAGCAGCGCGACCCAGCCGGTGTCGCGCGGCAACCCGTATTCGGCCGACAGGCTGTCGCCGAGCACGACGAGCGCGGGCTTGCCCGATGTCGAGGCCGCCGCCGTCGCGGCGCGGGCGGGCATGTTTGCTGCGAGCAGGGTAGCCAGCAGTGCGGCGAGTGCCGTGCGTCTTTTCCAGCGGAATGTCGTGTCCATGTTCAAGATTACCGATCCGATCATCGAAGTCCATGACGTGTGCAAGCGGGTTGCGGACGCAACGGGCGAGCTGACGATCCTCGACGGCATCACCTTCGCGGTGCGGCCGGGCAGCAGCCTCGCGATCGTCGGCGCATCGGGGTCGGGCAAATCGACGCTGCTCGGCCTGCTCGCAGGATTGGACAGCGCGACGAGCGGCACGGTTCGCCTGCTCGGCCGCGCGCTCGACCAGCTCGACGAGGACGAGCGCGCCGCGCTGCGCAACGGCGCGGTCGGGTTCGTGTTCCAGTCGTTTCAGCTGATGCCGCACCTGACGGCACTGGAGAACGTGATGCTTCCGCTCGAACTGCAGGGAGGCATCAACGCGCGCGACGCGGCCGATCGGGCGCGCGCGCTGCTCGTGCAGGTCGGTCTCGGCGAGCGCACCGCGCATTATCCGAAGCTGCTGTCGGGCGGCGAACAGCAGCGCGTCGCGCTCGCGCGCGCGTTCGTCACGCATCCCGCGATCCTGTTCGCCGACGAACCGACCGGCAGCCTCGACGCAGCCACCGGCCACGCCGTCATCGACCTGATGTTCGAACTGAACCGCACGCATGGCGCGACGCTCGTGCTCGTCACGCACGACGCCGAGCTCGCGCGGCGCTGCGCGACGACGGTCACCATCGATGCCGGGCGCATCGTCGCGCCGAACGCCGCGTAGCGCGAGCCCGAACTTCTTGCCGGCCGCACGAGGAGGATTCCCCACTGCGGCCGGCATGCGTTCGACGCTGCCGCGTCAGCGCTTGAGTGCCGCGCGAGCGCGCTCGATCAGCGCGGTCGTCGACGAATCGTGCTTCGCCGGATCGACCGATTCGGCCGACAGGTCGGCTTCGACGACCTTGCCGAGAATCTTGCCGAGCTCGACGCCCCACTGGTCGAACGGATTGATGTCCCACACCGTTGCCTGCACCAGCACCTTGTGCTCGTAAAGCGCGATCAACGCGCCGAGCGTGCGCGGCGTGAGCGCATCGACCAGCAGCGTCGTCGTCGGGCGGTTGCCGGGGAACGTCAGGTGCGGCGCGAGCGCTTCCTTGCCGGGGCCTGCCACCTTGCGCGCTTCGTCGAGCGTGCGGCCGAGCATCAGCGCTTCGCTCTGCGCGAAGCAGTTCGCGAGCAGCTTCGGATGATGGCTCGCGAGCGGATGCTCGGGCGTCAGCACCGCGATGAAGTCGATCGGCACGATCGTCGGGCCCTGGTGCAGCATCTGGAAAAACGCGTGCTGGCCATTGGTGCCCGGCTCGCCCCACGTGACGGCCGAGGTCGGGTAGTCGACGAACGTGCCGTCCAGGCGGGCGGACTTGCCGTTGCTTTCCATCTCGAGCTGCTGCAGGTACGACGGCAGGTAATGCAGTGCTTCGGAATACGGCGCGACGAGATAGCTCTGCGAGCCGAAGAAGTTGCGGTACCAGATGCCGATCAGGCCGAGCAGCACCGGCAGGTTACGGTCGAGCGGCGCTTCGCGGAAATGGCGGTCCATGTCGTTCGCGCCGGCGAGCAGTTCGTCGAACTGCTCGGGTCCGATCGCGATCATGATCGACAGGCCGACCGCCGACCACAGCGAATAGCGGCCGCCGACCCAGTCCCACATTTCGAACACGTTGTCGGCGGCGATGCCGAACTTCACGACCTCGGCCGGGTTCGCCGACACGCCGACGAAGTGCTTCGCGAGCGCGTCCTCGGGGCAGCCGCGTGCGATGAACCAGTCGCGCAGCGAGCGCGCGTTCGTCATCGTCTCGAGCGTCGTGAAGGTCTTCGACACGATGATCGCGAGCGTTTCCTCCGGATCGACCTGTTCCAGCACGCGCGCGAGATCGGCGCCGTCGACGTTTGACACGAAGTGGGTCGAGATCTCCGGCGTCGCGACGTGGTGCAGCGCGTGAGTGACCATCTTCGGGCCGAGATCCGAGCCGCCGATGCCGATGTTGATCACGTGGCGGATGCGCTTGCCGGTGTAGCCGGTCCACGCGCCGCTGCGCACGGCGCGCGCGAAGGTCGCCATCTTCGCGCGCTCGGCGCTGACCTGCGCGTGGAACGGGGCCTGCGGGTCGGTCGCGCGCAATGCCGTGTGCAGCGCGGCGCGGCCTTCGGTCGGGTTGACGATGTCGCCGGCGAACATCGCGTCGCGGCGTGCCTCGACGCCCGCTTCGCGTGCGAGCTGCACGAGCAGGCGCAGCGTGTCGTCGTTGATGCGGTTCTTCGAGAAGTCGGCCGCAAGGCCGCCGCCGGGGATCGTGAAGCGTTCGGCGCGGGTCGGCGCACGGTCGTTTTCCGGCGCGAACCAGTCGCGCAGCCGCGCGTGGCGGATCTGTTCGAAGTGGGATTGAAGGGCAGTCCAGGCGGGGAGCGAATTCAGCGTCATGGCGGTTCGAGTGAGGCGTGAATCGGGAGGAATGCCGCGCCGGCGCATCGCGATCGGAACGCCGGCGGACGAGCGGGCCCGCCGTGCGGCGGGGGCACCCAGTATAGCGGCGTTATATGTCGGCGCGCGCCGACGGGTAAAAAAGGCGATTGATCAGCGTGCGCACCATCGGCGCGAGTTCGCCTGCGGTGAGGCCGGCCGGACCCGTGCCGTTCGCGCTCAGCGTGTCGGCCGCGAGCCCGTGCAGGTACACGCCGGCGAGCGCGGCTTCGTACGGCGCGACGCGCTGCGCGAGCAACGCGCCGATCAGGCCGCCGAGCACGTCGCCGGTGCCGCCGGTGGCGAGCGCCGCATTGCCGGTCGGGTTGATCGTCAGGCGGCCGTCGGGCGCCGCAATCACCGTGCCCGAACCCTTCAGCACGACGATGCTCGCGTAGCGTGCGGCCAGCGCCTGCGCCGCGGCCAACCGGTCGTGCTGCACCGTCGCTGTATCGCTGCCGAGCAGCCGCGCCGCCTCGAGGGGATGCGGCGTCAGCACGCACGCAGCGCCCCGCGCGCCGCGCGCGGCAACGGCGTGAGCGAGGTCGGCATGGGTCGCGACGAGGTTCAGCGCGTCGGCGTCGAGCAGCGTCGCGGCGTCGTGCGCGAGTACGTCGCGCACGAGGGCGACCGCGGCTTCGCGCGCGCCGAGGCCGCAGCCTGCCGCGATCGCGGACATCGCATCGAGGTCGAGGTTGTCCGCGGGATGCAGCATCAGTTCGGGAAACGGCGGGTCGTACGGCGGCGCGCCGGCACCGAGAAAGCCGACATGCACCTTGCCGGCGCCCGCGAACAGCGCGGCACGCGCGGCGAGGATCGGCGCGCCGCACATGCCGGTGTCGCCGCCGAGCACGGCCAGGCTGCCGAACGTGCCCTTGTGCGAAGCGAACGCGCGGGCGGGCAGCGCGGCGGCGAACCGTGCCGGTGCGTTCAGCACGATGGCCGGCGCGGCGGGCGGTGCGACGTCGAGCGACGCGATGTGGATCTCGCCGGCGAGGTCGCGGCCGTCGCCGGTGTAAAGGCCGGGCTTCGCGCCGATGAAGGTCAGCGTGTGCGTCGCGGCGACGGCGGCGCCCGCGCCCACGATGCGGCCCGTGTCGCTGTCGAGCCCGCTCGGTACGTCGAGCGCGAGCACGCGGCCGCCGCTTCGGGCATGGGCGGCGATGCGCGCGGCCTGGGCGGCGAATGGGCCATCGAGGGCGCGAGCGAGGCCGATGCCGAACAGCCCGTCGACGACCCACGCAAAATCGTCGAGCGACGCGGGCGGTTCGGTCGACAGCGGCACGCCGGCCGCGCGTGCGAGGCCGAGTGCCCATTGCGCATCGTCCGGCTTGACCGGCACGGGCATCCAGGCCTGCGTCGCGACGCCGAGCTGCTGCAGCTGCGCGGCGGCCACCAGCGCGTCGCCGCCGTTGTTGCCGGGGCCGACCGCGAACCAGACGGGGCGGTCGTCGCCCGTCACGCGCTCCGACAGCCAGCGCGCGGCGGCGGCGCCCGCGCGGCCCATCAGCGTGTGCGCCGGCAGTTGGGCGGTCGCGGCGGCCTCGGCCGCGCGCAGGTCGGCGACGCGCAGCAGCGCGAGCGGGGCGGAGTCGGGAAGCGGGCGGGGATTCGTCATCGCGGGGTCATGGCGGCGGGAGGAAGCCGCCCCGGGCCGGGCCCGCGGCGGTCAGGTCGTGAAGCGTGCGGCGCTCAGCGCGGCCAGCGTGTCGCCGGGCCACTGCTGCGTGTTGCCGCTCAGACAGTCGGTCACCACTTTAGCAGACCCGCACGCGAGGCCCCAACCGGCCGGGCCGTGCCCGAAATTGACGAACACGCGCGGATGCGGGGTCGGACCGACGACCGGCAGGCCGTCCGGCGACAGGAGTTGCGTGCCTTGCCACGACAGCGCGGCGGAAATCTTCGCGGCGCCCGGCACCCAGTCGTGGACGGCCTGGCCGAGCAGCGCGAGCGCGGCCTCGGACAGCGGCTCGGGGAGCGGCTTCGCGGTGTCGGCGAGGCTCTGCAGCACGGCGCCGCCGCCGATGCGCAGCCGCTGGTGGGTGCGCGTGATCGAGATGCGCTTGATCGAATCGACGACGCTCAGGTGTGGCGCATGTTCTTCGTAAGCAACGGGGGCGGTCAGCGTATGCGCGCGCACCGGATGCAGCGGCAGCCGCCAGCCGAGCCGCTCCAGCAGCGGCAGGCTGCCGGCGCCGGCGGCGACCACGATCGCATCGGCCGATATCACGTCGACCTCGTGCGCCTTCGCCGCATGCCGGCCGCCGGCGGGTGCGAGCTCGACCGCGGCCCGGCCGGTGTCGACGCGGATCGCGGCGACGTCCGCGCCGAAGCGGAACTGCACGCCGTGCTCGTCGAGCGTCTGCTTGACCAGTTTCGCGAACAGCGGGCAGTTTCCGGTGCGCTCGCTCTCGAGCAATACGCCGCCCGCAAAGCCGGGTTCCGCCGGCACTGACGGCTCCAGTGCCGCGCATTCGTCGGCCGTGAGCACGCGGTACGGCTGGTCGAGCGCGCGCAGCAGGTCGAGTGCCGGTTGCAGCGCTTCCCAGTCGCGCGGGTCGCGCACGACGTGCAGGATCCCGGTTTTCTGCTCGAATTCGAGCTGCAGGCGCGTCTCGATGTCGGCGAGCGACTCGCGCGACGCGTCGATCAGCGGGCGCAGCCGCGCGTACTGGGCGGCGAACGCGTCGGGCTCGCGCAGCGCGGCGAGCTGCTTGACGAAGCGGCGCACGCCGCCGTTGAAGCCGGGCTTGTAGACGATGCCGGTGTCGCGCGGCTGGCGCTGACGCATGAAGGTCGGGCCGAACCAGACGTCGAGCGGGCTCGGCAACAGCGCGCCGCCGTCGCCGTAGGTCGCGCCCTGCGCGACGGTCGCGTGGCGTTCGACCACGCATACGCGATGGCCGGCCGCGCGCAGCTGGTAGGCGGTGGCGACGCCGCTGATTCCGCCGCCGATGACGATGACATCCATGGATTGCTTCGATGACGGGCGGCATGCATGCCGCCCGGTGAGGATTCGCTGACGGGCTCCCGGCCCGGTGAATCGGCAATGATAGCGCCAAAATCGCGCGAACCGGCGTCGCGCGACCTCGTCCGGTGACGCCGCCGTGCGCTCGCGGGCTGGCGCAGCCGAGCGTGCCGGCCACGCAGGCGGCCGTGCGCGGCGGATGCCGGTGCACCGTCGCGGTGCGCGAGCGGTGCCGATCAGCCGGTCTGGGACGACCGACTTCCGGTTATAATTACGGCCTTCCTTTCGCCCCACGTCGCCACCTCGCGCGACTCATCGACGTCAGTCCAGCCCATGGCTCACTTCTCGTGTTTTCCCGGCGCTTCGGCCCTCTCCGATTTCCGTCAAACCCGTCTGCTCGACACGCTCAGGCAAATCGACGCCAACATCGTCGCGGTGCGCGGCCAGTTCCTGCATTTCGTCAATGCGGCCGAGCCGCTGTCGGCCGACGACAGCGCGCGCATCGACGCGCTGATGCACTACGGCGCGCCGTTCGAGCCGGCAGCCGAGAAGGGCACGGTCGAGACCTTCGTCGTGCTGCCGCGCTTCGGCACGGTCTCGCCGTGGGCGAGCAAGGCGACCGACATCGCGCAGCACTGCGGTCTCACGCAGGTGCGCCGCATCGAGCGCGGCGTCGAATTCACGGTCACGCTGAAGTCGGGCCTGCTCGGCGGCAAGAAGGCGCTGTCCGACGAAGCGCGCGCGGCGGTCGCGGCCGCGCTGCATGACCGGATGACCGAAAGCGTGGTCGCCGCGCGCGACGACGCGAAGCACCTGTTCGACGAACTGCCGGCCAAGCCGCTCGCGACCGTCGACGTGCTGGGCGTCGGCCGCGGCGCGCTCGAGCGCGCGAACGTCGAGCTGGGCCTCGCGCTCGCCGACGACGAGATCGACTATCTGGTCGACGCATTCCGCAAGCTCGAGCGCAACCCGACCGACGTCGAACTGATGATGTTCGCGCAGGCCAACAGCGAGCATTGCCGCCACAAGATCTTCAACGCGCAGTGGACCATCGACGGTGAAGCGCAGGACATGTCGCTGTTCGCGATGATCCGCAACACCGAGAAGCTCAGCCCGCAGGGCACGATCGTCGCGTATTCGGACAACTCGTCGATCATGATGGGCGCCGAGGCCGAGCGCTGGTTCCCGCGCAACACGGGCGCGGCCGGCGAGCCGGGCGAACGCTACGGCCGTCACACCGAGCTCACCCATACGCTGATGAAGGTCGAGACGCACAACCACCCGACGGCGATCTCGCCGTTCCCGGGCGCGGCGACCGGCGCGGGCGGCGAGATCCGCGACGAAGGCGCGACGGGCCGCGGTGCGCGTCCGAAGGCCGGTCTCACGGGCTTCACCGTGTCGAACCTCGATCTGCCGGACGCACGCCAGGCGTGGGAAAACGCGCGCGACGCGGTCCAGCCGCTCGGCGAGCGCAACCCGAACGATGCGCACGGCCCGTACGGCCGCCCGGACCGCATCGCGTCGCCGCTGCAGATCATGATCGACGGCCCGCTCGGCGGCGCCGCGTTCAACAACGAATTCGGCCGCCCGAACCTCGGCGGCTACTTCCGCGTGTACGAGCAGAACGTCGGCGGCGTGGTGCGCGGCTATCACAAGCCGATCATGATCGCGGGCGGTCTCGGCAACATCGCGGATCAACACACGCACAAGCACGACGTGCCGGCCGGCTCGCTGCTGATCCAGATCGGCGGCCCCGGCATGCGGATCGGCATGGGCGGCGGCGCGGCGAGCTCGATGGCGACCGGCGCGAACACGGCCGAACTCGACTTCGACTCGGTGCAGCGCGGCAACCCGGAAATCGAGCGGCGCGCGCAGGAAGTGATCAACGGCTGCTGGCAGCTCGGCGCGGAAAACCCGATCCTGAGCATCCACGACGTCGGCGCGGGCGGCCTGTCGAACGCGTTCCCCGAAATCGTCGACGGTGCGGGCAAGGGCGCGCGCTTCGAATTGCGCAAGATCGCGCTCGAGGAATCGGGCCTGTCGCCGCGCGAAATCTGGTCGAACGAGGCGCAGGAGCGCTACGTGCTGGCGATCGCGCCGGCCGACCTGCCGCGCTTCGAGGCGATCTGCGCCCGCGAGCGCTGCCCGTTCGCGGTGGTCGGCGTCGCGACCGACGAACGCCAGCTGAAGCTCGTCGACGACGAAGCCACCGGCATCGAGGAATTCCCGGTCGACATGCCGATGGAAGTGCTGCTCGGCAAGCCGCCGCGCATGCATCGCGACGTCACGCGCGTGACGACCGAGCGCGCGCCGGTCGACGTGACGGGCATCGCGCTGTCGGAAGTTGCCGTCGACGTGCTGAAGCATCCGACGGTCGGCAGCAAGTCGTTCCTGATCACGATCGGCGACCGTTCGGTCGGCGGCACGTCGGTGCGCGACCAGATGGTCGGCCCGTGGCAGGTGCCGGTGGCCGACTGCGCGGTGACCGCACTCGACTACGCGGGCTTCAAGGGCGAGGCGATGACGATGGCCGAGCGCACGCCGCTCGCGGTGATCGACGCGCCGGCATCGGGCCGCATGGCCGTCGGTGAGGCGATCACGAACATCGCGAGCGCGCCGATCGCGTCGCTCGACAAGCTGAAGCTGTCGGCGAACTGGATGGCCGCGTGCGGCACGGCCGGCGAGGATGCCGCGCTGTTCGACACGGTCAAGGCGATCGGCATGGAGCTGTGCCCGGCACTCGGGATCGGCATCCCGGTCGGCAAGGACTCGCTGTCGATGAAGACCAAGTGGGACGAGCAGGGCGTCGCGAAGGAAGTCGTGTCGCCGGTGTCGCTGATCATCTCCGCGTTCGCACCGGTCGAGGACGTGCGCCGTCACCTGACGCCGCAGTTGCGCCGCGTCGCCGATGCGGGCGACAGCGTGCTGATCGCGATCGATCTCGGCCGCGGCAAGAACCGGATGGGCGGCAGCATTTTCGCGCAGGTCACGCAGCAGGTCGGTGACGCGACGCCGGACGTCGACGATCCGGAAGACCTCAAGCGCTTCTTCAACGCGATCCAGTCGCTCAATGCGCAAGGCAAGCTGCTCGCGTACCACGACCGCTCGGACGGCGGCCTGTGGGCGACGGTGTGCGAAATGGCGTTCGCGGGTCACGCGGGCGTGTCGCTGAACGTCGACATGCTGACGCTCGACCCGGATCACGAGTCGGACTACGGCGACGCGAAGGACTGGGCGAAGCAGACGAGCGGCCGCCGCGAGGATCGCACGCTGCGCGCGCTGTTCTCGGAAGAGCTCGGCGCCGTCGTGCAGGTGCGCGCGGCCGATCGCGACGCGGTGCTCGGCGCGCTGCGCGAGTTCGGCCTGTCGGCGTGCTCGCACGTGATCGGCACGGTCAACGATCGCGACGTGATCGAGGTGTACCGCGACGCGAAGAAGGTGTTCGACGCACCGCGCGCCGAACTCCATCGCGCGTGGAGCGAAGTGAGCTGGCGCATCGCGCGCCTGCGCGACAACCCCGCTTGCGCGGACGCCGAGTACGACGCGTTGCTTGACGCGGCCGACCCGGGCATCTCGCCGGTGCTCACCTTCGATCCGGCCGACGACATCGCCGCGCCGTTCATCGCAACGGGCGCGCGCCCGCGTGTCGCGATCCTGCGCGAGCAGGGCGTGAACTCGCATCTCGAAACGGCCTATGCGTTCGACCGCGCGGGCTTCGACGCGCACGACGTGCACATGAGCGACCTGCTGGCCGGCCGCGCGACGCTCGCCGATTTCGCGGGCGCGGTGGCATGCGGCGGCTTCTCGTACGGCGACGTGCTGGGGGCGGGCGAAGGCTGGGCGAAGACGATCCGCTTCAATGCGAATCTCGCCGACATGTTCTCGGCCTTCTTCGCGCGTCCCGACACGTTCGCGCTCGGCATCTGCAACGGTTGCCAGATGCTGTCGAGCCTCGCGTCGATGATTCCGGGTGCGCAAGCGTGGCCGAAGTTCACGCGCAACAAGTCCGAGCAGTTCGAGGCGCGTTTCTCGTTCGTGGAAGTGGAGAAGTCGCCGTCGATCTTCTTCGCGGGAATGGAAGGCTCGCGGATTCCGGTGGCCGTCGCGCACGGCGAAGGCTTCGCGGACTTCTCGCAGCAGGGCGACATCGATCGCGTCGCGGTTGCAATGCGCTACGTCGACCACCGCGGCGAAGCGACCGAACGTTATCCGTTCAACCCGAACGGCTCGCCCGCCGGCATCACGTCGGTCACGACGGCCGACGGTCGCTTCACGGTGCTGATGCCGCACATGGAGCGCGTGCACCGCACGGTGACGATGAGCTGGCATCCGGAAGGCTGGGGCGAAGCGAGCCCGTGGATGCGCGTGTTCCGTAACGCGCGCCGCTGGATCGGCTGATGTTCGATCCGCACGCACCGGTCGAGATCGTCACGCTGCGCGACGAACGCGCGAGCGATGTCGATGCGATCGGTCGCGTGATCGTGGCCGCGTTCGAGAGCGAGCCGCAGCACGGTCGGCTCGAACGGCAGATCGTCGATGCGTTGCGCGCGCAGCGTGCGCTCAGCGTGTCGCTCGTTGCGGAGCGCGACGAGCGCGTAATCGGTCACGTCGCGTTTTCGCCGGTGTCGATTGGCGGCGAGCCGGCCGGCAGCCAGCAGTGGTACGGGCTCGCGCCGCTCGCGGTGCTGCCCGAATGCCGGCGCCAGAGCATCGGCGCGGGGCTCGTGCGCACGGGGCTCGACGCGTTGCGCCGGCTTGGTGCGCGCGGCTGCGTCGTGCTCGGCGATCCTGCGTATTACGCGCGTTTCGGCTTCGTGCGGTCGGGCGACCTGGTGTTCCCGGATGCGCCGCCCGAGTATTTCCTCGCGCTGTCGCTCGACGAAGCCGCGCCGCGGCCGTCGGGCGTGGTCCGTTACCACGACGCGTTTTATCCGGCATAGCGGTTCGCCGCGCTGCCCGTGCGCGATCGTGCATTCCTGAAAAGCCGCGTCGCAGCGGCTTTTTCTTGCGCGGCCGCCGCGTCGGCCGACCCACCGCCCGCACGCGTGACAAAAAAAGGCCGCTCCTTGGAGCGGCCTTTGCATGGGCGACAAGCGCCGGCGTTACTGGATCTTCGCCTGCTGGCGCAGGCCTTCCTCGAACGCCTGCAGCTTCTGCTGCACGAGCTGCTGCGCGATCTGCGCCTTCACCTGGTCGAACGGCGGCGGGGCGATGTCGCGGACGTCGTCGACACGGATGATGTGCCAGCCGAACTGCGTCTTCACCGGCGTGTCGGTCATCTGGCCTTTCTGGAGCTTCTGCGCGGCCGCCGCGAATTCCGGCACGTACGCCTTCGGATCGGACCAGTCGAGGTCGCCGCCGTTCTTGCCCGAACCCGGATCCTTCGAGTATTGCTTCGCCAGATCCTCGAACTTCGCGCCTGCCTTGATCTTCGCGATCAGGTCCTTCGCCTGCTGCTCGTTGTCGACGAGGATGTGGTGCAGGTGATACTCGCGGTTGCCGCCGGCACCCTTCACGAGTTCGTCATAGCGCGCCTTCACTTCCGCGTCGGTCGGCTGGTTCTTCTTCAGGAAGCTCTCGATCATCGAGCGCAGCACGACCGTCTGCTGCGCGACGGCGACCTGCGCTTTCACGTCCGGGCGGTTCGGGATGCCTTCGCGGATCGCTTCCTGCATCAGGATTTCGCGATTGACGAGTTCCTGGCGCACGGCTTGTTGCAACTGCGGGCTGTCGGTCTGGCCCTGCTGGACGAGCTGCGCGACCATCGCGTCGGCGCGCGACTTCGGAATCGGCGTGCCGTTGACGACGGCGATGTTCTGGGCGAATGCCGGTGCCGCTGCGAATGCAGCCGCCACGACCCACAGGCGGGGAGATTTCAGGATCATCGGGAATTCCTGTTGAGACTAGATTGAAGATTCGTTGAATTCTTCGGGCGTATAGGCCACGATCGCGAGCGCATGAATGCCGCGCTGCATCGCATCAGCGAGCGCATCATACACCAGCCGGTGCCGCGCGACGCGCGGCTTGCCCGCGAAGGCGGCCGACACGATCGTCACCGTGTAATGGCCGCCGGCGGCGGCGCCGGCGTGGCCCGCATGCTGGGCGCTGTCGTCGCGCACGTCGAGCGACAGCGGTGCGAGCGCCGCGGTGAGGCGCGCCTCGATCAGTGCGATGCGCTCGTCGGGCGAGGCGTTGAGGAAAGCGTCGCTCATGTCATTCGTCCTTCAGGTACTTCGTGAGCCACAGGCTCTGCAGGATGATGAACACGACCATCGCGCCCGTCGTGCCGAACAGCTTGAAGTTCACCCACTGCGATTCGGTGTAGTTGTGCACCACGTACAGGTTCGCGACGCCGAGCAGCGCGAAGAACAGCGACCACGCGACGTTCAGCTTGTCCCATACGGGGTGCGGCAGCGTGAGCTGCTTGCCCATCATCTTCTCGATCAGGTTGTTGCCGAACGCATAGCGTGCGGCGAGCAGCCCGATCGCAAACAGCCAGTACAGCACAGTCGGTTTCCATTGAATGAATTTCTCGTCATGCAGGACGAGGGTGGCGCCACCGAAGACGACGATCACGCCGAGACTGACCCACAGCATCGTGTCGACCTTCCGGTGCCGGAAGGCGACCCACGCGACCTGGGCCAGTGTCGCGGCGATCGCGACGGCGGTTGCGGTGAAGATGCCCCAGACCTTGAAGGCGGCGAAAAACAGGATGATCGGAAACAGATCGAACAGGAATTTCATGGCGCTCGCAGCTGCGTGAAAGGCCGCATCGCGCGGCCTTTCACCGTTGTGGGGACCCGCCAGGCGCCACCGTCCGGGATCGGGGCAGCCGCGAAGGCTGTCCGACCGATCCGTCCGGCGCCGCTCATTCGTTTTCGGGTCGGGACTCGAAGTTTAACGCAGCCGAATTGATGCAGTACCGCAAACCGGTCTTGTCGCGCGGGCCGTCCTCGAACACGTGCCCGAGATGCGCGCCGCAATGGTTGCAGCGCACCTCGACGCGCACCATGCCGTGCGAGCGGTCGATCTTCTCGTCGATCACCTCGCCGTTGAGCGGCTTGAAGTAGCTGGGCCAGCCGCAGCCCGAATGGAACTTGGCGCCGGACTCGAACAGCGGCGTGCTGCAGACGACGCATTTGTAGATGCCGGCGTCCTCGGTGTCCGTGTATTCGCCGGTGAACGCGCGCTCGGTCGCCGCATGCTGCGTGACTTCGTATTGAAGCGGCGTGAGCCGGCGGCGCAGTTCGGCGTCGTCCTTCTGATACGGGTAGGTCTTGTCGTCGGAATCGTGTGACATGTGGATGTTCTCCTGATCGGTCGGTCGGGCCGTGCGGGTCACGACGAGCAGCTCACTTCGAGCGACCCGGCCCAGTCGGGCGGCAATGCCGCATATGCTTCGTGTTCCGGCTGTTCGTCGAACGGCCTGCGCAGCACCTGCGCGAGTCGCTCGACTTCGGAAAAATCCTTTTCCTTCGCGCGCCGGATCGCGACTTCTGCCAGATGGTTGCGCAGCACGTATTTCGGGTTCACGCAATTCATCGCGGCCGCGCGGGCGGCATCGTCGCGTGTTTCCTCGGACAGCCGCGCGCGATAGAGGTTCGCCCATGCGTCGAACGCGTCGCGATCGATGAACAGATCGCGCACCGGCGCGTCGCGGCTCGCGTCGTGTTTCGACAATTGCGCGAGACGGCGGAACGTCAGCGTGAAGTCCGCATGGCTCGCGTGCATCGTTTCGAGCAGCTTGTTCGCGAGCTCGGCGTCGTTCTCGCGCTCGAGTTCGAGGCCGAGCTTCGCGCGCATCGCTCGCTCGAGCGCGGGGCCGAAGCGTTCGGGAAACTTCGCGAGCACGGCCTGCGCGTCGTCGACCGCGCGCTCGGCGCGCGCATCGTCGTCGGCGATCCCGTGCTGCAGCCCGATCAGCGGCAGCAGCGCCTGCGCGAGGCAGTAACAGTTCCAGTGCGCGATGCGCGGCTGCATCCGGTACGCATAGCGGCCGCTCGTGTCGGAGTGGTTGCAGATGTGATTCGCGTCGAACGCGTCGACGAAACCGAAAGGGCCGTAGTCGATCGTCATGCCGAGGATCGACATGTTGTCGGTGTTCATCACGCCGTGGCAGAAGCCGACCGCCTGCCACTGCGCGACGAGGTCGGCGGTGCGCAGCGTCGCGGCCTCGAGCAGCGCGAGGTACGGATCGTCGGCGTCGCGGCATGCCGGATAGAAACGGTCGATCACGTGATCGGCGAGCTGGCGCAGCAGGTCCGGGCGATCGTTCGAGAAAAAGTGCTCGAAGTGGCCGAAGCGCACGAAGCTCTCCGAAACCCGCGTGACGACGGCAGACGTTTCGATCTCCTCGCGCACCACCGGCTGGTCGGAACCGATCACCGTGAGCGCGCGGGTGGTCGGAATGCCGAGGTGATGCATGGCTTCCGAACACAGGAACTCGCGAATCGACGAACGCAGCACCGCGCGGCCGTCGCCCATCCGCGAATACGGCGTGCGGCCGCCGCCCTTGATCTGCAGTTCGTAGCGCCGGCCGTCGGTGCCGGGGAGCTCGCCGATCGTCAGCGCGCGGCCGTCGCCGAGCTGGCCGGCCCATACGCCGAACTGGTGACCGGAATATACCGATGCGTAAGGCATCGCGCTCGCGGGCCAGTCGCGCGTCGGGTTGCCGGCAAACAGCTCGGCGAATCCGGACCGCTGATCGAGCGACGCCGGCAGGCCGAGCAGGTGCGCGACTTCATCGGAAAAGCCGACGACATACGGCGCGGGCAGCGGCGCGGCCGGCAAACGCGTATGAAACGCGTCGCCGAGCGTGACGAACGCGCCGTCGGCCGGCGCGCCGAGCGTCGCGGCGAGGTCGGGGAGGGTGTCAGCCGTAGCGGCTGCGCTTCGGGAAAACGACATGTTGAGCGCCTCTGGGTAAGCCGATATTGTAAGGCGGCGCCGCGCCGCCCGCATGGCGGCTCGCGCGCCTGGCGCCAGGCCTGTCCAGGCCGTGGACGGGCTGCAGGCTGGCGCACCGCTTCGAGGCTGGTCACCGATTCGCGTCCTTCCGGGAGAACAAGACGATGGGTAAGCCGTTGCTGGGCCAGATGATGGACATGCCGTTGCTGGTGTCGTCGCTGATCGCGCATGCCGCGCGTTACGCGGGCGATACGGAGATCGTGTCGAGGCGCGTGGAAGGCGACCTGCATCGCTACACGTACCGCGACTGCGAGCAGCGTGCGAAGCGGCTCGCGCAGGCGCTCGCGCGGCTCGGCGTCGAATCGGGCGACCGCGTCGGCACGCTGGCCTGGAACGGCTACCGGCATCTGGAGGCGTACTACGGAATCGGCGGGATGGGCGCCGTGTGCCATACGATCAACCCGCGCCTCTTTCCCGAGCAGATCGCCTACATCGTCAATCACGCGGAAGACCGCTACGTCTGCTTCGACATCAATTTCGCGCCGCTGGTCGATGTGATCGCACCGCAGTGTCCGCACGTGAAGGGCTGGATCGCGATGACGGACGCCGCGCATTTGCCGTCCGGCACGACACCGTTCCTGTGCTACGAAACGCTCGTCGACGCCGAGGACGGCCGCTACGACTGGCCGCGCCTCGACGAGCAGCAGGCGTGCGGCCTGTGCTACACGTCGGGCACGACCGGCAATCCGAAGGGCGTGCTGTATTCGCATCGCTCGACGGTGCTGCACGCATACGGCGCCGCGCTGCCCGACGCGATGAACCTGTCGGCGCTCGACGCCGTGCTGCCCGTCGTGCCGATGTTTCACGTGAATGCGTGGGGGCTGCCGTATTCGGTGCCGCTCACGGGCGGCAAGCTCGTGCTGCCCGGCAAGGAACTCGACGGCAAATCGCTGTACGAGCTGATGGAGGCCGAACGCGTGACGTTCTCCGCGGGCGTGCCGACCGTGTGGCTCGGGCTGCTGAACTACATGCGCGAGGCCGGCGTCCGCTTCTCGACGCTGAACCGCACGGTGATCGGCGGCTCCGCGTGTCCGCCTGCGATGCTGCGCACGTTCGAGGACGAATACGGCGTGCGCGTGATCCATGCGTGGGGGATGACCGAACTGTCGCCGCTCGGCACGCTCGCTAAGCTGAACTGGGCGCAATCGCAGCGGCCGCTCGACGTGCAGCGCCGGTTGCTGGAGAAGCAGGGGCGCGTGATCTGCGGTGTCGACATGCGGATCGTCGGCGCCGACGGCAACGAATTGCCGTGGGACGGCGTCGCGTTCGGCGAGCTGCAGGTGCGCGGGCCATGGGTGATCGACCGCTACTTCGGCAGCGATACGTCGCCGCTTTCCGACGGCTGGTTCCCGACCGGCGACGTCGCGACGATCGATCCCGACGGCTTCCTGCAGATCACCGATCGCAGCAAGGACGTGATCAAGTCCGGCGGCGAGTGGATCAGCTCGATCGACATCGAGAACGTCGCGATCGCGCACCCGGGCGTCGCGGAAGCTGCCTGCATTGCTTGCGCACACCCGAAGTGGACCGAGCGCCCGCTGCTCGTCGTCGTCCCGCGCGAGGGGGCGAACCTGACGCGCGACGCGCTGCTTGCATTCTACGAGGGCAAGGTCGCGAAGTGGTGGGTGCCCGACGACGTCGTGTTCGTCGAATCGCTGCCGCACACCGCGACCGGCAAGCTGCAGAAGCTGAAGCTGCGCGAAACGTTCCGCGACTACGTGCTGCCGACGGCGGTCGGCGAGTCGTAAGTTGCGGCTGGCGACGGCCAGCCGCGCGGTCTGCCCGATCCGGCCCCCGGATCGGGAAAAAATCAAATTGAACGACCGTGCTTTTTCGTTGTATGCTGCCTCCGTTCGATCCGGACATGCGGCCGTTCGACCGCGCACAATGAAGCGCAGCCACCCCGGCGCGCGATGCATGGAGGCAGGCAGATGGCAGTGGATTACTCGACTCGCGACGGCGTGGCCGTCATCACGCTCAACAATCCGCCCGTCAACGGGCTTGGCCTGTCGACACGCCAGGGCGTCATGGACGCGCTCGATCGCGCGGCGCAGGATCCGTCGGTCACGGCGATCGTGCTGACCGGCGCGGGCCGCGCGTTCTCCGGCGGCGCCGACATCACCGAATTCAATACCCCGAAGGCCCTGCAGGAACCGACGCTGCACACGGTGATCCGCGCGGTGGAGGCGAGCGCGAAGCCGGTCGTCGCGGCGCTGCACAGCGTCGTGATGGGCGGCGGCCTGGAGCTCGCGCTGGGCGCGCACTATCGCATCGCGGCGCCCGGCGCCCAGGTCGCGCTGCCCGAAGTGAAGCTCGGCCTGCTGCCGGGCGCGGGCGGCACGCAACGCCTGCCGCGTGCGGTGGGCCTCGAAACCGCGCTGAACATGATCGTGTCGGGCGCGCCGGTGCCGTCGGAGCAACTCGCGACGAGCGGACTGTTCGATGAAATGGCCGACGGCGACCTGCTCGACGCGGCCGTTGCGTTCGCGCGCAAGGTCGGCGCGCAGAAGGGGCCGCATCCGCGCGTGCGCGATCGCAAGATCGTCCACGAGAACGCGGCGGGCTTCATCCAGTTCGCGCGCAATTCCGCGCGGGCCGCCGCGCCGAATTTCCCGGCGCCGCACAAGTGCATCGACGCGATCGAGGCCGGCGTGCTGAACGGCTTCGACAAGGGCAGCGTCGCCGAGCGCGACGGTTTCGTCGCGCTGATGATGACGCCGGAAAGCCGCGCGCTGCGGCATGCGTTCTTCGGCGAGCGCGCGGCGAGCAAGATTCCCGACGTGCCGGCCGATACGCCGGTGCGCGAGATCCGCCGCGTCGGCGTGATCGGCGCGGGCACGATGGGCGGCGGGATCGCGATGAACTTCATCAACGCGGGCCTGCCCGTCACGCTGCTCGAGACGAAGCAGGACGCGCTCGACCGCGGGCTCGCCACGATCCGCAAGAACTACGACGCGCAAGTGAAGAAGGGCAAGCTCACGCAGCAGAAGCTCGACGCGCGCATGGCGCTGATCACGCCGACGCTGTCCTACGACGACCTGAAGGATGCGGACCTGATCGTCGAGGCCGTGTTCGAGGAGCTCGGCGTGAAGGAGCAGGTGTTCGGCCAGCTCGATGCGGTGGCGAAAGCCGGCGCGATCCTCGCATCGAACACGTCCACGCTCGACATCGACAAGATCGCCGCATTCACGAAGCGGCCGCAGGACGTGGTCGGCATGCACTTCTTCAGCCCCGCCAACGTGATGAAGCTGCTCGAGGTCGTGCGCGGCGCGCACACCGCGAAGGACGTGCTCGCCACCGTGATGGCGGTGGCCAAGAAGATCCGCAAGACGGCGGTCGTGTCGGGCGTGTGCGACGGCTTCATCGGCAACCGGATGATCGAGCAGTACATTCGCCAGGCACTCTTCATGCTCGAGGAAGGCGCGCTGCCCGCGCAGGTCGATCGCGCGATCGAGAAGTTCGGTTTCGCGATGGGGCCGTTCCGGATGAGCGACCTCGCCGGCAACGACATCGGCTGGGCGATTCGCAAGCGCCGCTATGTCGAGCAGCCCGATCTGCATTACTCGAAGATCGCCGATCGTCTGTGCGAACAGGGCCGCTTCGGCCAGAAGACGGGCGGCGGCTGGTACGACTACGTGCCGGGTGAGCGCAAGGCGAAGCCGTCGGCGCTCGTCGACGAGATGGTCGTCGCGTATTCGAAGGAGCGCGGCATCGAGCGGCGCAAGATCGGCGACGACGAGATCGTCGAGCGGCTCGTGTACGCGCTCGTCAACGAAGGCGCGAAGATCCTCGAGGAGAAGATCGCGTCGAAGGCGTCCGACATCGACATGGTGTATCTGACCGGCTACGGCTTCCCGCTGTGGCGCGGCGGCCCGATGCTGTATGCGGACATGGTCGGCCTCTACAACGTCGAGCGCGCGATCCGCCGTTATGCGGCCGCGCCGAACGGCGACGCGTGGCAACTCGCGCCGTCGATCGTCGAACTGGCCAGGGCCGGCCGCGGATTCAACGGCTGACGCCGCGCGCGACGGCGCCGCGAGGCCAGCAAGGAGAAACGCAATGAAACGCACCGACGACGTGTTGCTCGTGATCGACGTGCAGAACGACTTCATGCCGGGCGGCGCACTCGCGGTGCCGGACGGCGACGCGGTCGTGCCGGTGATCAACGCGCTCGCGCGACGCTTCGACCAGGTCGTGCTGACGCAGGACTGGCACCCGCGCGAGCACGTCTCGTTCGCGGCGAATCACCCGGGGCGCGAGCCGTTCTCGACGCTCGCGCTGCCGTACGGCGAGCAGGTGCTGTGGCCTGTGCATTGCGTGCAGGACACCGAAGGCGCGGCGCTGCATCGCGACCTCGACATCCCGCATGCGAGGCTCGTGATCCGCAAGGGCGGCGACGCGCAGGTCGACAGCTATTCCGCGTTCGTCGAAGCCGACCGCACGACGCGCACGGGGCTCGCCGGATATTTGCGCGAGCTTGGCGCGAAGCGCGTGTGGTGTTGCGGGCTCGCGACCGACTATTGCGTCGCGTGGTCGGCGCTCGATGCGCGCGCGGCCGGCTTCGAGGCGGCCGTGATCAACGATGCGTGCCGTGCGATCGACCTGAACGGGTCGCTCGCGCACGCATGGCAGCAGATGCAGGCGGCGGGCGTCGCACACGTGACGTCCGCGGGCGCGCGCCCGACGGCGTAGCGCATTCCCATCCGATTCAGGACATGAAGCAGGACCGAAGGAGACTCGCATGACCGAAGCCGTAATCGTATCGACCGCCCGCACGCCGCTCGCGAAGTCGTGGCGTGGCGCATTCAACATGACGCACGGCGCGACGCTCGGCGGCCACGTGGTCGCGGCCGCGCTCGAACGCGCGAAGCTCGACCCCGCGCGCATCGAGGACGTGATCATGGGCTGCGCAAACCCCGAAGGCGCGACCGGCGCGAACATCGCACGGCAGATCGCGCTGCGCGCGGGGCTGCCGGTGAGCGTGCCGGGGATGACGGTGAACCGCTTCTGTTCGTCAGGGCTGCAGACGATCGCGCTCGCCGCGCAACGGATCATCGCGGGCGAGGGCGACGTGTACGTTGCGGGCGGCGTCGAATCGATCTCGTGCGTGCAGAACGAGATGAACCGGCACATGATCCAGGAGAGCTGGCTCGTCGAGCACAAGCCCGAGATCTACTGGAACATGCTGCAGACGGCGGAAAACGTCGCGAAGCGCTACGGGATCGCGAAGGAGCGGCAGGACGAGTACGGCGTGCAGTCGCAACTGCGCGCCGCGGCCGCGCAGGAAGCGGGCCGCTTCGCCGACGAGATCGTGCCGATCACCGTTCGCGCGGGCATTGCCGACAAGGCGACGGGCCGCCTGTTCACGCAGGAGGTGACGGTATCGGCCGACGAAGGCATCCGGCCCGACACGACGCTCGATGGCGTGTCGAAGATCCGTTCGGCCGTGCCGGGCGGCGTGATTACCGCGGGCAACGCGAGCCAGTTCTCGGACGGTGCGTCGGCGTGCGTCGTGATGAACGCCGATGTCGCCCAGCGCGAAGGGCTGCAGCCGCTCGGCGTATTCCGCGGTTTCGCGGTGGCCGGCTGCGAGCCGGACGAGATGGGCATCGGTCCGGTGTTCGCGGTGCCGAAGCTGCTGAAGCAGGCCGGGCTGAAGGTCGACGACATCGGCCTGTGGGAGCTCAACGAAGCGTTCGCGGTACAGGTGCTGTACTGCCGCGATACGCTCGGGATTCCTGACGAGCGCCTGAACGTGAACGGCGGGGCGATCGCGGTCGGTCACCCGTACGGCGTGTCGGGGGCGCGCCTGACGGGCCATGCGCTGATCGAAGGCAAGCGGCGCGGCGTGAAGTACGTGGTCGTCACGATGTGCATCGGCGGCGGGCAGGGCGCCGCCGGGCTGTTCGAAATCGTCTGATTTTTTGCCCGCCGACGGCCACCGCCCGCATTGACCCAAGCGGCGGCCGTCGCTTGCGATTCGAAAGGATCGGGAGGCAAACGGCGCCGGTTCGATGCTGCCGTTTCCCCTTACTTGTCAAACGAATTGCCGCACCTATACTTGCTCTGACATTTGCCTTTCGGCGGGATGGGGCAACGCGTGCGTCGTACCGGCGTACGTGATGCGTTTCCGGTAGCCGGCGCAGTGGATGCATGCGCGCACATTTGGCGCCGTAAACGTTCGAACCACGCAGCAGACCGAACGGGGACCGAATTGAGCACGACCTATGCAGCCGGGGAACCGCCGCGCGTCGTCACCGCGGCCGCGAGGCTCTATGCGAAATGCCTGCTGGTCGGCTTCGCATTGCTGCCAGCCTATCTGATCGCCTATCTGTGGCTCTTCAGCGACCCGCACGTCGTGTTCGAGAGCCACGCCTTCCATGAAATCGCCATCGCCGCCGCGACCCTCGAAGGCGCATTCGTCACCTATGTGACGTGGGTGTGCTACCGATCGTCCGGCGAACCGCTGCTGCGCTGGCTGACGCTCGGCTTCCTGGGCTTCGCGATGATCTATGCGCTGCACGGTGTCTTCACCGGCATGGCGCACCACAACATCTGGCTGTTCCTGCTGTACGGGCCCGCGTCGCGCCTCGTGATGTCGATCCTGCTGCTGACGGGCCTGCTGTCGTATTCGCAGCCACCCGATCGCGTCGAGAAGCGTACGCGCGTGCGAACGTGGCTGCCGTGGATCGTGTCGTTCCTCGTCATCAACGTGGCGGTCGCCTACATCGCGTATTCGCCGGTCGCGGGCGCGCTGGGCACGCGACTGTCGATGGAAGGCGGCGCGCTGGTGTTTTCGCTGCTCAACGTCGGCCTGCTGCTCGCGCGGCGCATCAGATCGCCGTTGATGGTGATCTACGGGATGTCGATCATGGCATTCGCGCTGTCGTCGCTCGCGTTCATCCTCGGCAAGCCCTGGAACCACATGTGGTGGCTCGCGCATGCGATCTTCGCGGGCGGGTTCTTCCTGCTCAGCTACGGTGTCGTGCAGGCGCTGCAGACGACGCGTTCGTTCTCGGCGATCTACAGTCAGCAAGACCTGATGAGCCGGCTGTCGGAATCGATGGCGCGCACCGAGAGTGCGCTGCAGGAGTTGCGGCGCACGAACCAGAAGCTCGAATACATGGCCGCGACCGATCCGATGACGGGCGCGTCCAACCGCCGCCAGTTCATCGCGCAGGTCGAGCGCGAGATCGTGCGCGCGGAGCGCGACGGCACGCCGTTTTGCCTGCTCGCGCTCGATCTCGACAACTTCAAGAACATCAACGACGCGTACGGGCACCAGATCGGCGACGAGGTGCTGCGCGGCGTCGTGCGCCAGTGTCTCGAGGCGATTCGTCCGGCCGGTGCGCTCGCGCGGGTCGGCGGCGAGGAGTTCATGGCGCTGTTGCCCGAGATGCCGCTCGAAGGCGCGCGCATGACGGCCGAGCGCGTGCGTTCGTCGATCGCGAGTTCGCCGTTCGGGCTGGATTTCAAGCGCGTGCAGGTGACGGTCAGCGTCGGCGTTGCGCAGTACGGCGTCGATGGAAGCACGGTCGATGCGTTGCTGCGGGCGGTCGATGAACGGCTGTATCAGGCGAAGCGCGACGGACGCAATCGCGTGGTCGCGCATTGACGCGCGGCGGCCGCGCGTTGTGACCATGTGGCGCGCGGTCGTCACGCAATAGCGCGACGCGTGGACTGTGTCCGTCTCGCATACACCGCAATGAAGCCCCGCACGAGCATGAGCGCGCGGGGCTTTCCTCTCCCCGCACCGACTATCGCGACGCGATCGCCGCCGCATGTTGCGGCTGCGTGTCCTGCATCCGCTGCGACGCTTGCCACCAGTACTTGCCCGCGCGCAGCTGCGGATCGCGAATCGCGAGATACGTCGTACTCCAAAGCTGTGCGGCGTTGGCCTCGGTCGCATCCGCGCTGCGGGTGCCGAATGCATCGGTCTGGTACTGACCGTTCACGTACGACCAGGTCCACATCTCCGACGTGCGCATGGCGCGTCCGTTCGAAATCACCTGCCAGATCTTTTGTCGTGCCTGCGTCAGCAGCGTGCGCGTCGTGTCCGACAGATCCTGGCGCGCGAGCTGGCGGTCGAGCCCGGCGACCCACATCGCCTGCTGCCAGGACCAGATGACCGTGCCGTGATAGGCGGAACTGGTGAACTTGGGCCAGAGCGCCTGGTTCGCATACGCGGGGTTCGCGATCAGCATCCCGACATCGGTGACGAGCCCCGTCGGGAACGGCCGCGTGACGTCGGTGACGATCCGCTGGAGCTGGTCGTCCGGCGGCGTGCCGAACAGCAGCGCGAAGCCGCCGTCGGAATTCATTACCGGGATCGGCGTGCCTTGCTCGTCGAGCGACAGCGCGTAGAACGTCCGCGGCGCGCTCGGCGCGGTACCGGCCGGCACACCGGCAGACGGCGCATAGGCCGAGACGTCGGCCGCCGCCTGCGCGGCCGGCACGCTTACCTGGAACAGCGGCGGCGCCTGCTGCTCCCAGGTGGCCGCTTCGGTGGCCGTGTTCGCGAGCGTTGCGCGTTGGCCGGCGTCCAGATAAGGATCGAGCAGGCCGCGCGCGAGGAACGCATTCGCCGCACGCAGCGCGGCCGGCACGAGCACCGCATTCACGTCGTACGGATAGACGCCGCCGCCGAGCCCGTCGGTGCTGTCGCGCCAGTTGCCGACGATCTCGCCGGGCCGCAGGTGGATCAGGTTCGCGACCGACGGCTGCTGTGCAAACGGCTGCGCGGTCGCCGCGACGTGCAGCAGGTTGACGACGAGCCGGCTGCCGTTCGTCTGACCGTCGGCGCCGCGTTGCGCGAGATAGGCGGCCGCGCGCGCCTGGCCGCGCGTGTCGTCGATCAGCCAGGCTGCCGCGATCGGCGCGAGCAGGTAGTCGCTGTCGATCATCTTGTAATCGTAGGTCGGCGTTGCATCGTTCGGGCGGCCGTGCTTCGCGTTGTCGACCAGCGCGAATTCACCGATGCCTTCCTCGTGCGCGACCTTGCCGTCGTTCGACAGGCGACTCAGCACCGACGTCAGGCCGGCCTCGATCGCCGCCGGCTCGAGCACCGGCAACAGCATGCGCACCGAGATCAGCGTGTCGCGGCCGAAGTAGGTGTCGTATTGCCACGAGCCGGCCAGCAGCTTGTCGTGGAAGCTCAGGAATTCGAGCACGTTCTGGCTGACCGGATCGGGATTCACGGACGGCGCGAGCAGATCCGCGCGCAGGATCGGCGACAACGGTGTCTCGCCCGACAGCGCGTCGACGTGCAGTTTCAGCGTACGTGCGCCGGCCGCCGCGCGCAGCACGAGCTTGCCGCCCGCGGCGGTCGCGATGCTGCCGCCGTCGCGCAGCGTGATGCGCAGCATCTGGCCAGGCGCGCCGTCGATCCGGTCGCGCTGCCACTGCACGGCGCTACCCTGGATCGTCGGGGCGGTGACGATCTCCGGCGGAATCGTCGCGCCGCCGTTGAAATCGCGCAGGAAGCGCACGCTACCGAGCAGGCCCTGGCGGATCGTCAGTGTGTCGGTGTCGACCGAGACGTCGGCGCCGATGCCGTAGAGCGGCCGACCGTGCGTATCGGGCGCCGACAGCGGGGACGGCGACGTGTCGAGGTTCCAGTTCACCGGCTGGGCGGTGTCGTCGAACCACAGCCCGGTGCCGCTGTTGCCGGCCGGGAACACCACGAGCAGACGCGGTTTCGTCGACGAACGCACCAGCAGGTGCGCGGCGACCTTGTCCTGCCGGTAGAACGCGTTGATCTGCCCGCCGGTGTCCATGCGGAACGACAGTGCGGCGCTGTTCGACGGCGTGCTGCTCGACTGGACGTCGTCGTCGTTGCAGGCGGAAAGCAGACCGGCGCAGACGAATCCGAGACACAGCGATTTCGCGAAGCGGTGCATGTTCATGACGACCCTCCTGATGAATGTATTTTTATCGGAATGCTCGAGCGGAGCGGGTGATTCGATCGCTTTTGTGTTGTGTCGCGGGCATTCGGAAAATGCCCTGGATTAATCGTGACGTGACGCACGGCGGCGAATTGAACGGCTTTTAATCGAATGCCGATCAATGCCGAAAATTGAACGTAAAAGGACGCGCCGCCCGTTGTGATGCGGGTGCAGTCAGTGCAGAACGCGCTTCGCGCAGACGATGGGCGACGTTCGTGCGGTGCTGAAAATCAAGATGAAAAGATGAAATATGGTGTGTGCGATTCTAAATTTCGATGAAAGCCGAAGTCAATGATGTCTTGCCGGGTTTTGAATATCCAATTCTTCGTTAATCGTAATTATTACCCGGCGGATCGGTAAAACCTGCGAATATTAAAATATCAATGACGAATCCGGATGGCGAGCGATCGAATGGTTCGTGATAGCGCGTCAATTGGCCGAGGGTCCAGCAATACGCGTTCCTGCCAGTCGGCCGGGGACTAGATGGCGTTGCGTCCGAACAGCAATCAAAACGGCCTGTCCGTTGCGTGATCGCACATCGGCGTCATCAAGTTTGGTAGGCTTGGTGCCTGCCGCCGTTTCCCGGATCGCGTCGTCGAATATCGATGCAGTGAAAAATCGCGTATCGTCGTCGGAACGACTGGACGACGGTCGATATTCGGCTTGTTTCGTCCCGGCTCGCCCGCGCCCGCAGGTAACAGCGCAGACCGACCACACACACGGCGCGACGCCCGCCGCGCTTGCGGCGCGCCGGCGGCGCGCACGCCAACGAACAGGAGCAACGGAAGTGATCAGACATATCGTCATGTGGAAACTGAAGGAATCGGCGGAAGGCGGCACGCGCGCGCAGAACGCGCTGAAGCTGAAGGAAAAGCTCGAAGGCTGCCGCGACATCGTGCCGGGCATCCTGCAACTCGACGTCGGCATCGCGACGCCCGGCCTCGAAGCGACGTCGGACGTCGTGCTCGTGTCCGATTTCACGGACCAGGCCGCGCTCGATGCGTACCAGGTGCACCCGGTTCACCAGGAGGTGAAGAAATTCGTCGTGGCCGTGGCCGAATCGCGCCAGTGCGTCGACTACCTGTCCGACAGCGCACGATGAGTAACGCGGCATCCCCGACGGACGGCCCGTCGATCGAAAGCCCGTTCGTCGACCTGCTCGGCGTGCGGCTCGTGTCCGCGAAGGATGGTGCGAGCGAGATCGTGCTGCCGCTCGACGAGCGGCACATGAACACGTGGAGCATCGCGCACGGCGGCGTGACGATGACGCTGTCGGACATCGCGCTCGCGATGGCGGCCCGCAGCCTGACCGATGACGGCGTCGGCGTCGTCACGGTCGAGATGAAGGTGAATTTCATGCAGCCCGGCCGCGGCGAGTTGCGCGCATACGGGCGCGTGATGCATCGTTCGACGACGATGGCGTACTGCGAAGGCGAAGTGCGCGACAGCGACGGCAACTTCGTCGCGAAGGCGCTCGGCACGTTCAAGTACATGCGGCGGCTCGCGGTGGGTCGCGACATCAAGCGGCAACGCACGCGCACGGCGCCGGATGCGCAGCCCGGCCCGAGCGACGCGTAGGCGCCGGGACGTGCGGCCCTGCCTGGTGACAGGCAGGGCCGTTTCTTTTTACGGCACGGATTCGCAGCGGGACGGCGTCACGGTGACAGCGAAACCAATGAAGCGGGCCATGAATGCGATCAACCGCCAGATCCTGAGCCAGTTCCTGATCGTGTCATGCCCGCAACGCGCGGCGAGCGCCGACGATTTCCGGGTCGCCGAAACGCCGCTGGTGCTGCTCGTGCCGCTCGTCCGATCCGCGCGTGGCATCATGTGACGCTTGTCCGTTCACGGCGCCGCACGCGCCGTTCTCACCGATGCCGCTGAATCCGAAGATCGCCCAGATACTCGACATGGTCGAGCGCGCGAAACGCCCGTCCTATCACCACCAGACGCCGCAGCAGGCGCGCGCCGCGTACGAGAAGAGCGCACCCATCCTCGACGTCGCGCCCGCGCCGATGCATTCGGTCGAGAGCTGCGTCGTGCCGACGCGCGATGGCCGCACGATCGGCGCTCGGCTCTATCTGCCCGTCGAGCCGAGTCTCGCCGAACCGCTGCCGGCGCTCGTCTATTACCACGGTGGCGGCTTCACGGTCGGCAGCGTCGATACGCACGACGCGCTGTGCCGCATGTTCGCGCGCGACGCCGGGTGCGCGGTGCTGTCGGTCGACTACCGGCTCGCGCCCGAACACCGCTTTCCGACCGCGGTGAACGACGCCGACGACGCGTTGCGCTGGCTGCATCGCGAGGCCGCCGCATTCGGGATCGACGCGACGCGGCTCGCGGTCGGCGGCGACAGCGCGGGCGGCACGCTCGCGACCGTCTGCGCGGTGCTCGCGCGCGACGCGGGCATCGACCTTGCTCTGCAGTTGCTGATCTATCCGGGCGTGACGCGCTACCAGGACACCGAGTCGCACGGACGGCTTGCGAACGGCTATCTGCTGACGCAGGACACGATCCAGTGGTTCTTCACGCAATACGTGCGCGATCCCTCCGACCGGGACGACTGGCGCTTCGCGCCGCTCGATGGCACGCGCGGCGCGCCGTCGTTCGCCGGTGTGGCGCCGGCCTGGATCGCGACGGCCGAATACGATCCGCTGAGCGACGAAGGCGCCGCATACGCGGACAAGCTGCGCGCGGCCGGCAATACGGTAACGCTGGTCTGCTATCCGGGGATGATCCACGAGTTCTTCAAGATGGGCGGCTACGTGCCGGAGGTGCGGGCCGCGCATGCCGACGCGGTGGCGGCGCTCAAGGCCGCATTCGACGACGATTGACGGCAGCGGCGCCGGGCGCCGCGCGGAGGAAGCGATGACCGACGGCTGGGTGGAAACGGGCGACTGGGCCGTGCTGGGCGGCGACGCCGCACGTATTCGCGATGCGGTGTTCGTGCGCGAGCAGCGCATTCCGCCGGAATGGGAACTGGACGACGAGGATCCGGTGTCGCTGCACGCGGTTGCGTACCGGGTCGATGCGGCGACCGGCGCGCGCCGTGCGGTCGCGACGGGACGGCTGCTGCGCACCGGCACGATCGGCCGCGTTGCGGTGCTAGCCGACGCGCGCGGGCAGGGCGCGGGATCGGCCGTGCTGCATGCACTTCTGGACGCAGCGCGGCAGCGCGGCGAGCCGATCGTACGGCTCTACGCACTGGTTGCCGCGGTGCCGTTCTACGTGCGGCACGGCTTCGCGACGATCGGCGAACCGTTCGTCGAAATCGGCGTACCGCACGTCGAGATGGTGCGCGCACCCTAGCGCGCCTTGGGCTCAGCGCGGTTGCGTCGCGTCGATGTCGAACGTGAACGCGCGCTCGAAACTGCCCGGCCGAACGGTGCGGTGCGAGCCATCGTCGTCGCAGCGTTCCTTGATGTCGACCGTCAGCCGCACGCCTTCCTTCATCGTCACGCGCAGCGCGGTCGTGCCGCGCGTGCCGTATTCGGGCGTCTCGATGAACGCAGCCGACAGCGCCCGCTCGCGCTCGAGCGGAATGCCGGTGTGCGGCAGCGCGTCGTCGTCCGCGACGTGCGGATCGCGCATCAGCTCGATCAGCTCGTCGAGCGACGGGTTCGGGTTGTCGGTCAACAGCGTGCCGAGTTCCGCGCGCTTGCGCACGACTTTCGGCCAGGGCGTATCGAGCCGCGCGTTCGACAGCGCATGCACGCCGGCGCCGATCGCGACCGGCGCCGCAACGCCGGTCTCGCCCTCGGCCGCGCGATTGCAGAACCACGCGAGCTCGCGCCGCTTCCAGTCGCCGACCAGCAGGTTGAAGCCGTTGTATACGGCCGCGTGCTCGGCCAGCTCGCCGAGATAGTCGAGCGGCGCGACGGACGGGCCGCGCAGGAAATCCGACACGAGCTTGCCGCGGGTCGGCGCGCCTGCGCGAATGTCGAACGGCGCACGGTAATTCGTCAGCGCCGCGAAGCGACCGTCGCGCGACACGCCGAGCCAGGTGCCGCCCGCTTCGAGATCGCGGCCGGCGAGCACGCCCGGCACATCTTCCCACCAGGAAAGCGGCGCACTCGTACGGCGAAAGAATTCGTCGCGGTTGGCGGTCAGGGTAAAGACAGGACCGGCGGCGGCATCAGGCTGCCAGTCGAAGGCAATCAGACACATCGGGCGAATCTCTCGCAGGAAACATCGTGCGCCGGCCACGATCGGGGAGCCGGCGTGCGAACGGGTTGTCAGTGCGTCACGCTTCCGTCGGCCATGCGTACGGCAGCGCGTCGAACGCGAGTGCCGCACCGTCGGCCGAACCGAGGTGCACCGTGCCGGTGTCGAGCGCGGCCAGCTTGATCTCGACGAGTGCGTCGACGCCGCCGGCCGGCGCGGCCGCCGCGTTGACGATCATCCCGCACGGCTGGCCCGGGTCGTCGCTGTGGAACAGCTCGACGCCGGCATGCACGGTGTCGGTCTCGCCGGCGACATGCGCGAGCGCGGTACGGCGCTTGATCGTGCCGCGGTACTGGCTGCGCGCGACGACTTCCTGGCCCGGGTAGCACCCCTTGCGGAAGTTAACGGCACCGATCACGTCGAAGTTGACCATCTGTGGCACGAACTGTTCGACGGCCGGCTGCGTGATGCGCGGCTCGCCCGCGCGCACGTCGAGCCAGTCCCATACCGCAGGCGACACGACCGGCAGCGTGCCGGCGAGCGCGGCGAGACGCGCGTCGACTTCCGCGCGCGGCCCGATCCACAGGTAGCGTTTGCGGCCTGCCGCATCCGGCACACGGATCAGTGCGCCGGCCGGGCCGTCGACCTTCACGTGCACGCCGTCGGGCAGCGCGTCGAAGATGCCCGACAGCGCGTTGCGCACGTCGCCCGCGAAGCCGACCACCGCGAGCGCGTCGCTCGCGTCCGTCAGTTTCGCCTTTGCACGCAGCACGAACATCGACAGCCGTTTCTGCACGGCAGCCTGGACGTCCTTCGACACAAGCAGGCGCACGCCGTGACCGGCGCGCCACGCAAGGAACGACGCAAGCAGGCGGCCTTTCGGCGAGCAATAGCCGGACAGGCGCGCGCTCGCGGCATCGAGATGCTCGATGTCGTTGGTGAGCTGGCTGTGCAGGAACGTCGCGGCGTCGTCGCCGGCCACGTCGATCACGCCGAATTGCGGGAGCGGCATGTACGCGCCCGGCGCGTCGAAATCTTCGGCGGACGGGCGGGGAAAAACGGGGAGCGAGACGGATGCGGGCTGGGTAGCCGGTGAAGCGAACGGTGTGCTCATGGAATGAGGGAACAGTCAACCCTGACTTTGACGAAGGCGAGCAAGTATTATATGGGTCTTACCTGAGTCTCGTTTCCATGTCCCTACTGAAGAAATGCGCCGCGACTGTCGTGGCGCTGGCCGTCGTTGTGGCCGCTGCCGGCGCGGGCGGCGGGTATTACTGGGCGACCCGGCCGCTGCTGCTGGGTGCCGCATCGCTCGACGTCACGATCAAGCCGCGCAGCAGCGTGAAGAGCGTCGCGCTGCAGCTCAAGCGCGGCGGCGTGCCGCTCGAGCCGTTCGGCTTCGTCGCGATGACGCGCGTGCTCGGGCTGTCGAGCCGGCTCAAGTCCGGCAACTACGAATTCAAGACCGGCATCACGCCGTACGAGGTGCTGCAGAAGATCGCGCGGGGCGACGTGAACGAATACGTCGCGACGGTGATCGAAGGCTGGACCTTCAAGCGGATGCGCGCGGAACTCGACGGCAATCCCGATCTCGCGCACGCGACGGCGGGCATGAGCGACGCCGAATTGCTGCGTGCGATCGGTGCGCCGGAGAACGTGATTCAGCGCGGCAGCGGCGAAGGGCTGTTCTTTCCCGACACCTATCTGTTCGACAAGGGCACGAGCGACCTGAACATCTATCGTCGTGCGTATCATCTGATGCAGACGCGCCTCGACGAAGCGTGGGCCGCGCGCGTGCCGGGGCTGCCGTACAAGACGCCTTACGAAGCGCTGACGGTCGCGTCGATCGTCGAAAAGGAAACGGGCCACGCGGCCGATCGCGCGTTCGTCGCCGCCGTGTTCGCGAACCGTTTGCGCATCGGGATGCCGCTGCAGACCGATCCGTCCGTGATCTACGGCCTGGGGGACGCGTACGACGGCCGCCTGCGCAAGCGCGACCTGCAGGCCGACACTCCTTACAATACCTACACGCGCCGCGGGCTGCCTCCGACGCCGATCGCGCTGCCGGGCGTCGCCGCGCTGCAAGCGGCAATTAATCCGGCCCAGACGAGCGCGCTCTATTTCGTCGCGAAGGGCGACGGCACGAGCGTGTTCTCGGACACGCTCGGCGACCACAACAAGGCCGTGGACAAGTACATACGAGGTCAATAATGGCGAGCGGTAAATTCATCACGTTCGAAGGGATCGACGGGGCGGGGAAGACCACCCACCTGCAATGGTTCTGCGAACGTCTCCAGGCGAGGCTGGCCGCGAGCGGCCGACAAGTCGTCGTCACCCGCGAGCCGGGCGGCACGCAACTGGGCGAGAAGCTGCGCGAGATCCTGCTGAACCAGCCGATGGATCTCGAGACCGAAGCGCTGCTGATGTTCGCCGCGCGCCGCGAGCACCTCGCGCTCGTGATCGAGCCCGCGCTCGCGCGCGGCGACTGGGTCGTGTCCGATCGCTTCACCGACGCCACGTTCGCATACCAGGGCGGCGGCCGCGGGCTGCCGCGCGACAAGCTCGAGACGCTCGAGCGCTGGGTGCAGGGCGGTTTCCAGCCCGACCTGACGGTACTGTTCGACGTCGCGCCGCAGGTGGCGAGCGAGCGCCGCGGCGCCGCGCGCATGCCCGACAAGTTCGAAAGCGAGTCCGACGCATTCTTCTCGCGCACCCGCGGCGAATACCTGCGGCGTGCGCAGGAGGCGCCGCACCGCTTCGCGATCATCGACGCGACGCAGACGATTCCCGAGATCCGCGAGCAGCTCGAACGCGTGCTCGCCACGCTGTAACACGAAGGAACGCACCACATGATCTACCCGTGGCAGACCGACGACTGGAACCGCCTGCAGCAACTGCGTGCACAGTGGCCGCATGCGCTGCTGCTGCACGGCCAGGCCGGGATCGGCAAGCTGCAGTTCGCGCAGCATCTCGCGCAGGGCTTCCTGTGCGAGGCGCCGCGACCGAACGGCGAGCCGTGCGGCACCTGCGCGGCCTGCACATGGTTCGCGCAGGGCAATCATCCGGACTACCGGATCGTGCTGCCCGAGGCGCTCGCGGGCGAGGCGCCGGGCGCCGTCGACGACGCGAAGCCGGCCGACGCGGACGAAGGCGGCAAGAAGACGCGCACGCCGAGCAAGGAGATCAAGATCGAGCAGGTGCGTGCGTTGCTCGACTTCTGCGGGGTCGGTTCGCACCGCGGCGGCGCGCGCGTCGTCGTGCTGTACCCGGCCGAGGCGCTGAACGTCGCCGCGTCGAACGCGCTGCTGAAGACGCTGGAGGAGCCGCCGTCCGGCGTCGTGTTCCTGCTGGTGTCGGCGCGCATCGACCGGCTGCTGCCGACCATCATCAGCCGCTGCCGGCAGTGGCCGATGACCGTGCCGGCGCCCGACGCGGCCGCGGCGTGGCTCGCCGCGCAAGGCGTCGACGATGCGCGCGCGCTGCTCGCCGAAGCAGGCGGCGCGCCGCTCGCCGCGCTGGCGCTCGCGAGCGACGAGAATCGCCCGCTGCGCGATTTCACGCTCGGCCAGCTCGCCGCCGGCGCCGCATGCGATCCGTTCGCGTGCGGCGAGACGCTGCAGAAGCTGCCGGTGCCGCTGGTGCTCGGCTGGCTGCAGCGCTGGCTGTACGATCTGCTCGCGCAGCGCATGGCGGGCGCGCCGCGCTACTTTCCGATGCAGGCAGCCGCACTCGCACGATGCGCCGAGGCGGTCGACGCGAATGCGTTCGCGCGCTTCATGAAAGCCGTGACGCGGCAGCGCACGGTCGAGAACCATCCGCTCAATGCCCGCCTCGTATTCGAGGAACTGTTTCTCGGTTATCGGGAAATGTTCGCATGAGCGAGGATTGTTTCCTTCGGGTGAGGAAACGATTGCCCGCGAGCGCATGAGCGCCCGCGAACCGTATTCAGGAAACACGATGTTCGTCGATTCTCACTGCCACATCAATTTCAAGGGTCTCGCCGACCGCCTGCCGGCCGTGCTGGAGAACATGCGCGAGCACGACGTCACGCACGCGCTGTGCGTGTCGGTCGACTTCGAGACGCTGCCGGACGTGCTCGCGATCGCCGACGCGCACGACAACGTGTATGCGTCGGTCGGCGTGCATCCGGATCACGAGGATGCACGGGAGCCGACGCTCGCGGAGCTGGTCGAGCTGGCCGCGCACCCGAAGGTCGTCGCGATCGGCGAGACGGGCCTCGACTACTACCGCCTCGAAGGCCGCTCGATCGCCGACATGGAGTGGCAGCGCGAGCGCTTTCGCACGCACATCCGCGCGGCGACCGCGACGATGAAGCCGCTGATCATCCATACGCGCTCGTCGTCGGAGGACACGCTGCGGATCATGGCCGAGGAGCGCGCGGACGTGCCGGGCGGCGTGATGCACTGCTTCACCGAGCCGTGGCCCGTCGCCGAGCAGGCGCTTGCGCAGAACTTCCATATCTCGCTGTCGGGGATCGTCACGTTCAAGAACGCGACCGACGTGCAGGACGTCGCGCGGCGCGTGCCGCTCGACCGGCTGCTGATCGAAACCGACTCGCCGTACCTCGCGCCGGTGCCGTATCGCGGCAAGCCGAATGAACCTGCGTACGTCAGCCATGTCGGACGCTTTATCGCGTCAGAGCGAGGGATCGCCGTCGAGGCGCTCGCCGATGCGACGACACGCAACTTTTTCCGGCTGTTCAAGATCGCCCGCTGACGACGCGCGGCCAGCCGACAACCCAGGGAAGGAGCCCACAACAATGACGAAGCCGACCACATACCTGCCCAAGCGCGCACTCGTCGCCGCCGCGCTCGTCGCGAGCGGCCTGCTGGCCGCTGCCGGCGCGCATGCCGAGTCGCTCGACGCGATCGTCAAGGCGGTCAAGTTCGACGACATCGCCGACATCGGCAAGCAGCTCAAGAGCGGCAAGCTCGATCCGAACACGCTCGCGCCGAATGGCGACCCGATCCTCGTGATCGCCGCGCGCGAGAAGTCCGACAAGGTCGCCGCCGCGATCGCCACGACGCCGAACGTCGATCTCGAGAAGGAAGACAAGGCCGGCGAGAACGCGCTGATGCTCGCGTCGCTGAACGGCGACGTCGCGCTCGTCAAGCTGCTGATCGACAAGGGTGCGGAAGTCAGCAAGAAGGGCTGGGCGCCGCTGCACTACGCGGCGACCAACGGCCAGGACGAGGTCGTCAAGATCCTGCTCGACCACGACGCGTATATCGACACCGCGTCGCCGAACGGCACGACGCCGCTGATGATGGCCGCGCGCGGCAACCACGCGTCGACGGTGAACCTGCTGCTCGACCAGGGTGCCGATCCGCAGGTGAAGAACCAGCTCGGCATCACCGCGCTCGAGTTCGCGAAGCATTACAACGCGCCGGATGCGATCGACATCCTGAGCAAGCGGACGGTGCGCGTCGGTGCATCGGCGCCGGCAGATGCCCAAAAGAGTGCAAAATGACGGTTTCGGCGCGGTGGCGCAGCGCCCGGCCGGCCGCAACCCGGCCGGCAGCGGGCGTGCGGCCGCCGCGCCGGTCAGCGCAGTGAGCGGCCTCGGGCCGCATTGACATAAGGAACACCATGTTGCGGGCTATGTTTTGTGCCGCGGCGTTCGCCGTGCCGTTGTCGGCGGCGGCTTTCACGGGCGCGGATCTCGACCGGCTGTGCGCGAAGACGGACGTCAAGTCGCGGGCGTCGTGCGCGGCCTACATCGAAGGCGCCGCCGATGGCGTCTACAACACGATCGATGCGATCGGCGGCACCACGGGGCCGCGCGTCGGGCAGTATTTCTGCCTGCCGCCCGACATCCGGGCGCAGCAGATGACCGACGCGGTGCGCAAGTACATCGCGGAGAATCCGAGGCTGGCCGACTACAACGCGAGTACCGCGGTGTCGCTCGGTCTCGGCAAGGCGTTCCCCTGCCGGGGCGGCAGCTGATCTGACTGCCGGGTCCGGGCACGCAGCGTTGCCCGGACGTCGCCGACGCATCCAGGACGAGGCCGCCGAGCCTCATAACCGAAGCATCCCGGGCGCCGATGGTTTCAATCGAGGAATTGCAGCGCATCGCCGATGCGCCGTTGCATGCGTGGCTCGGCACGCTGGGCGTGTCGGTCATCGTCGTGCTTGTCGTCGTGATCGTGCACCGTGTCGGCGCACGCATCGTCAAGCGCATCGCGCAGCCGTATCCGTTGATGAGCGTGATCCTGCGCTACATCGACAAACCGTCGCTCGTCACGCTCGCGCTGCTCGCGCTCGAGTTCCTGTGGCTTCAGGCGGACGAAGGCATGTCGTTCGTGGGCGGCATGCGGACCGCGGCCGCGGTCGGCTCCATCGTGTCGCTGACGTGGCTGCTGGTGCGGCTCGCGGCCGGCGTCGGCGATGCGATCATCCAGGCTCATCCGATGGATGCAGTCGACAATCTCCACGCACGGCGCATCCACACGCAAGCCAAAGTACTCGTGCGGACCGTCATGGTGCTGATCGTGATCATCGGCACCGGCGCCGCGCTGATGACGTTCCCGAACGTGCGCCAGGTCGGCGCGAGCCTGCTGGCGTCGGCCGGCGTCGCGGGGCTGGTCGCCGGTATCGCCGCGCGGCCGGTGCTCGGCAACCTGATTGCCGGGCTGCAGATCGCGCTCACGCAGCCGATCCGGCTCGACGACGTCGTCGTGATCCAGGGCGAGTGGGGGCGCATCGAGGAAATCACCGGCTCGTTCGTGTCGGTGCGGCTGTGGGACCAGCGCCGGCTCGTGGTTCCGCTGCAGTGGATCATCGAAAACCCGTTCACGAACTGGACGCGCAGCAGCTCGGAAATCATCGGCACGGTGTACCTGTCGGTCGACTACCGCACGCCGCTCGCGCCGCTGCGCGAGGAGCTCGCGCGGCTCGTCCATGCGGCGCCCGAGTGGGACGGCCGCGTGCAGGTGCTGCAGGTGACGGACGCGACCGAGCGCACGATGCAGTTGCGCGCGCTCGTCAGCGCGGCCGACTCGTCGGCGTGCTGGGATTTGCGCTGCCGTGTGCGCGAGGGCTTGATTGCGTATCTGCAGACGCGCTTTCCGCAATGCCTGCCGCGTAGCCGGATGGAACTGTATCCGCACGATTCGGCGCCGGGCGAGCCGAGCCCCGAACGGCCGCATGCGCGGCCGCCCGCTGCCAGCACGGCGGCCAACACCGCGGCCGATCCGAAGGCCACCGAAGGCCGCTGAACGCGTGCCGGTAACCGCCGTCATCTTGCTTCCATGAACGCGCTGAACACGCTCGCCATCGCCAACTACCGCTCGCTGCGCGAGCTGATCGTGCCGCTTGCGGCGCTCACCGTCGTCACGGGGCCGAACGGCAGCGGCAAGTCGAGCGTGTATCGCGCGCTGCGGCTCCTCGCCGATACGGCGCAGGGGCGCGTGATTCCGTCGCTCGCGCGCGAAGGCGGGCTGCCGTCGACGCTGTGGGCCGGACCGGAGCGCTTTTCGCGCGCGATGCTCGATGGCGATGCGCCGGTGACGGGCACGGTGCGCAATGGGCCCGTGAGCCTCAAGCTCGGCTTCGCGGGCGACGATTTCGGCTATGCAATCGATCTGGGCCTGCCGGTCCCGAGCCGTTCGCAGTTCGCGCTCGATCCCGTCGTGAAGCGCGAATGCATCTGGGGCGGCGCGTTGCTGCGTCCGTCGACGCTGCTGGTCGACCGGCAGGGCGCGCAGATTCGCGCGCGCACCGGTTCGGGTGAGTGGCGCACGGTGCCGCAGCCGGTCGCAAGCTTCGACAGCATGATGACCGAGTTCGCCGATCCGGTCGGCGCGCCGGAAATGATCGCCGTACGCGAGCGGATCCGGTCGTGGCGCTTCTACGACCATTTCCGCACCGATGCGCAGGCGCCGGCCCGGCAGTCGCACATCGGCACGCATACGCCGGTGCTCGCGGACGACGGCGCCGATCTGGCCGCCGCGCTGCAGACGATTCGCGAAATCGGAGATGCCGCCGCGCTCGATGCGGCGATCGACGATGCTTTCCCCGGCGCATCGATCGATATCGACAATCCGGGCAGCCGCGGCCGCTTCGACGTGCTGATGCGCCAGCCGGGGCTGCTGCGACCGTTGTCGGCCGCCGAGTTGTCGGACGGCACGCTGCGCTACTTGCTGCTCGCGGCCGCGCTGCTCACACCGCGGCCGCCGGCGCTGATGGTGCTCAACGAACCGGAAACGAGCCTGCATCCCGACCTGTTGCCGGCGCTTGGACGCCTGATCGCGCAGGCCGCGCAGCATTCGCAGGTGCTGGTCGTGTCGCACGCGGCACGGCTCATCGCGACGCTCGAACGCGAGGCCGGCTGCGAGTCGCTGGTGCTCGACAAGCAGCTCGGTGCGACCGTGCTGGTCGACGCCGATACGCGCGACCTGCCGCCGTGGAAGTGGCCGTCGCGCTGACGGGCGAGACGGTGCGTGCGGCCGGTCTTTCGCCGCATGCCGCCGGCAGTCCGTCGCCGGAAGCCCGCGGCCCCCGGTCCAGCCGCCGCCGATCCGGTACGGGCGGCCCGGCCAGCGAATGTATCCTGTCTGTAACAACGCCCATAAAATGAAAGCCCGGTGCTTCCGGGTGTCGGGATCGCGAATAATAATGAGATATTCGGCCGGCGCGAGACCCGCCGCATGCCGCCCCGAGCGCGGTGTGCGCCGGTCCGGTGCCGGCCGGCCGAGGACACAGGAGACGTCGACCATGAGAATTGCGCAGATCGCCCCGCTGACCGAATCCGTGCCACCGAAGCTGTACGGCGGCACGGAGCGCGTCGTGTCCTACATTACCGAGGCGCTCGTCGACCTCGGTCACGACGTGACGCTGTTCGCCAGCGGCGATTCGACGACCCGGGCGAAGCTCGAACCGGTGTGGCCGCGCGCGTTGCGGCTCGACTCGTCGATTCGCGACCGCGTCGCTCCGCACATGCTGCTGATGGAGACGGTCGCGCGCCGCGCGAAGGATTTCGACGTGCTCCATTTCCACATGGACTACTACTCGTTTTCGGTTTTCAACCGGCAGGACACGCCGTTCGTGACGACGCTGCATGGCCGGCTCGATCTGCCCGAGCAGCAACCGGTGTTCGACACGTTCAACACCGCGCCGGTGATCTCGATCTCGAATTCGCAGCGCCAGCCGCTGCCGCAGGCGAAATGGCTGACGACCGTGTACCACGGGCTGCCCGACGCGCTGTACCTGCCGCAGCCCGTCGAGCCGCGCTATCTCGCATTCCTCGGCCGCATCTCGCCGGAGAAGCGGGTCGACACGGCGATCCGCATCGCGAGCCAGTGCGGGCTGCCGATCCGGATCGCGGCGAAGATCGACGCGGCGGACCAGGAATACTTCGAACGCGAGATCAAGCCGCTGTTCGCGCTTCCGCACGTCGAATACATCGGCGAGATCGCCGATCACCAGAAGGCCGAATTCCTGTCGGGCGCGCATGCGCTGCTGTTTCCGATCGACTGGCCGGAGCCGTTCGGGCTCGTCATGATCGAGGCGATGTCGTGCGGCACGCCGGTGATCGCGTTCAATCGCGGCGCGGTGCCCGAGGTGGTCGACGAGGGCGTGTCGGGCTTCATCGTCGAGGACGAGATCAGCGCGGTGGCCGCCGTGAACCGGCTGCACCTGCTGCCGCGCGCCCGCGTGCGGCAGCGCTTCGAGGAGCGCTTCACGTCGCGGCGGATGGCGCAGCAGTACGTCGACGTGTATCAGTCGTTGATCCGCGCGCAGAAGCGCTCGCGCTTCAAGGTGATCGATTCGACGACCTGACGCGCAACGCGCGCGGATGAAAAAACGGCGATGCCCGCAAGGACATCGCCGTTTGCACGTGGCCCGCGCGCGGTGCGCACGGGCGCGGACGCCTCGGCGTCAGATCTTCAGCTTCGTGACCTTCGTGCCGTTGATCGACACGTCGCCCATCAGGCCGGCGTTGGTCAGCACGATGACCTGGACCGGCGCGGTAGCCGTGGTCGTGTCGACCGCGCCGTTCGCGCCCATCTTCACGAGTGCGACCGATGCGCCGGCGCCGGCTGCCCAGCCGTCCGAGCCGCGGAATTCGTCGAGCGCTTCCTGCGTCATGAACAGGAACACGATGGCCTTCGACTGCGCGCCGGCCTGCAAGCCGACCGACAGCGACGACGTGTTGTAGTAGCCGACCGTGCTGCCGCCGACACGCAGCGCGCCGTTGCCCGTCTGGCCGCCGACGATGAAGCCTGCCTGGATCACGTCCGGGAACACGAGCACACCGCGCGACTTCGCGACGAGTTCGCGCGAGCCCTTGACCGTGGAATACATGCGCGACAGCGTTGCGTCGACGCTCGAATCGATCGCCTGACGCTTCGACGCGTTGGTCGCGGCATTGTCGGGCTTGTCGGGGGTAGTGGTGCAACCGGTGAGCGCAAGGCTGCCGACGATGAGCGCAGCGGCGGCTTTCAGCACGAGGTTCCGTTTTTGCATCGTTCTTCTCCATCGGATGATGTTCGGAGTGAGTCTCGCTCAAGGAGCGGATCACGTCGGCAGTTATATCACAGTGGATTACAACCCCTTTTCGTCCGCGCATCAAAAAGCGTCAAATCGTTTCGCGGTGTCGCGGCGCACCAACGGACGGACCGGCGCGCGTACGGCAATACGTCGCGCGGCCGGCCGACGGACGGCAGGAAAGGGAAGCGGGAAAGCGGAGCGGTCGCCGCGCGTCAGTGCGGCGTGACGGGCGGTGCGGGCGGCGCGGGCGGCTTGATCGGCGGGCGCCGCAGCGCGCGGCGGATCAGCGCGATCACGACCCCGCAGGCGAACAGGAATGCGGCCGGCACGACCCAGTAGCCGACGAATGCGTGCCACAGATAACCGGCGAGCGTATTGCGGCGCACCACGTATTCGTCGCGGGCCGCCTGCTGACGCGCCGCATTGGCCGCGAGCACGTCGGCCGGGCAGCCGGCCGCGCGCGCCGTGTCAGGATCGCCGTGGCACTTCGCGGCGGCGCCCGCCGCCTGCTGCGCATCGGTCAACTGCCAGGTGGTCAGCGCGAGCTGCAGGTCGGCATTGTTGTACGCCATTTCCTCGCGGATCTCGCGTACGGCGACGATCGCGACGGGCACGGCCCAGAACACGATCACGATCAGCCAGCGGCGGAACCAGCGGTGTTGTCTCCATGCCATCCATGCCTCCGTTTGACGCGGCGTGCGCGTCCGTCTCGAGGGCGGCCCGATGGCGCTTCTTGTACTTGGATGGGCCGCGATGCAGCCATCATAGAAGAAATCGCGGCGAATTGCCGCACCATGTGGCGGTATTCGTACGGCGCGTGGGGAAAGCGGGGACGGCGATGGAGCATCTCGCGGCCACGACCGCGTCGCCGCCGCTGGACGGGCGGCGCGGCGACGCATCCGGCATCATCGCGCGCGTCGATGCGCGTGCAACCAAAATGAAAATGCCGCGCCCGCCGAAGCGGTGCGCGGCATTCGCGCGGGAGCGCCGGGCCTCAGGCGGCCGGCTGGCTGCTCAGGCAGCTCTTCATGAACGCCTTGCGGTCGTCGCCCTTCTTGTCGGCGGCCTGGGTGTTGCAGGCCTTCATCTTTTCCTGCTGGGACATCTTCTTCGCGGGCTTGGCCGACAGGCAGTCCTTCATGAACGCCTTGCGTTCGTCGCCCGTCTTGCCGGCTGCCTGGGTGTTGCAGGCCTTCATCTTGTCCTGCTGGCTGTTCGCCGCGAAAGCGGGGGAAGCCAGCATGCCGCCGAGAAGCACTGCGGCTACGAGCGATTGGATTTTCATTTCGACACTCCCATGGGGTGAATTGCGTTTTATATCGACGCCGTCACGAAGCCCGGCGCAACGGGAACAGGGTCAAGTCGCGCCGCGCGCTCCGATTATGGCAAATCAATGTGAAAACACCAAAACGGCATTCCTATAACGCGGTGGGCAGCGTCGCCGTTGACGGCGTGCGCACGCCGGCGATCGGGACAAACCATGATGCGGCGCGTTCGGCGCCGCTGCCGCGCACGTGACCTACCGGATGCCGGCCGCGAGCCATTACAATCGCGGCCATGAATACTCCGAACTCCGCAACTTCCTCGTCCGCGCCGGCGCTGCCGCGCATCGCCGTACTCGCCACCGGCGGCACGATCGCCGGCGCCGCGCCGGACGCCGCCAGCACGGCCGGCTATCAGGCCGGCGCGCTCGGCGTCAATTTCCTGCTCGACGCGGTGCCGGCGCTCGCGTCGGTCGCACGCATCGATGCCGAGCAGGTCGCCAGCATCGACAGCAAGGATCTCGCGCTGCCGCTGTGGAATACGCTCGCCGCGCGCATCGACGCGCTGATGGCCGATCCGGCAATCGACGGCATCGTGATCACCCACGGTACCGATACGCTCGAGGAAACCGCGTACGCGCTGCATCTGGTCGTGACCGGCGACAAGCCGGTCGTGCTGACGGCCGCGATGCGGCCGGCCACCGCGCTGTCGTCCGACGGTCCGCTGAACCTGCTGAACGCGGTGACGGTCGCCGCGCACCCGGGCGCACGCGGGCAGGGTGTGCTCGTCGCGTTCAACAACCGGATCCACGGCGCGCGCGATGTCGTGAAGACGAGCACCTACGCGGTCGACGCATTCCAGTCGCCGGAACTGGGCGCGCTCGGCTGGGTGCAGGACGGCCGCGTCGAATTCGCGCGCCGCGTGACGCGATCGCGCGACGCGTGTCTCGCGATCGCGGCCGCGTGGCCGGCGGTCGAAGTCGTCGCCAGCTACGCGGGCGTGACGCGCACGGCCGTCGACGCGCTCGTCGCGGCCGGCGTGCGCGGCCTCGTCGTGGCGGGCACCGGCAACGGGTCGATCCATGCGACGCTGCAGGCGGCGCTTGCCGATGCGGTGAAAGCGGGCGTGGCCGTGGTACGCGCGTCGCGCGTCGGCTCGGGGCACGTGATGCGCAACGGCGCCGCGAACGACGACGCGCTCGGTTTCGTGAGCGCCGGCTCGCTGAGCCCGTTCAAGGCACGCGTGCTGCTGATGCTCGCGCTCGCGAACGGCGTGCAAGGGCGCGACGCGCTGCAACGCGCATTCGACACGCTGTGAGCGCACGCCGTCGATCGGGCGGCGCGCATAAAAAAAGGCAGGCCATCGGCCTGCCTTTTTGCGTCAGCACTGCGCGAATGCTCAGGACTGCGGCGGAATCACGAGCTTCTGGCCCGGATAGATCCGGTCCGGGCTCGACAGCATCGGCTTGTTCGCCTCGAAGATCGCCGGGTACTTGTTCGCGTCGCCGTACACTTCCTTGGCGATCGCCGACAGCGTGTCGCCCGGCTTCACGTCGTGGTACTGAACTTCCGGATCGTCCGGCTGCAGATCGTCGTCGTTGACGCCCGCGACGCCTTGCACGTTGCCGGCCGCGACCTTGACCTTCGCCTTCGTGTCGAGGTCGGCGACGCTGCCCGACAGCGTGACGGTGCGCGATGCGCCGTCGAACGCGACGGTCAGGTTCGACGTGTCGAGACCTTGCGTGTTGATGTAGTTCTTGATCGCATCGGCCGCGGTCTGGTTCGCGGCATTCGGATCTTCCGCTGCTTGCGCATCGGCGTGACCCAGCAGTTTTTCACCCGCCTCTTTGATAAACGAAAGAAGACCCATCGCTGCACTCCCTAGGTGGTTGAAAAGAAAACGCGCCGTGAAGTGGCGAAAAAAACACCGCGCTGGGCGCGCTCACCGGGTGAGCGCAAGCGCGGCGGATTTCTCGAAAGGCGTGGCAAAAGTGTAGGCGTTCATCGCGACGATTGCATGAAAAATCGCACACCCGAACGTAAAGAAATGTAATACGCGAAATCCGACAGGCGGACACCCGACGACGACGTCTGACCGACCAAGGCTTCCCCGGCGCCGCCGGGTGCCGCTGCGGACCCCACCACGCCGCTCTCAGCCCAGAGCGGCGTTTTTCGCCCCGCCGCGTATGCATCTCGGCAATGCACGGCAGGGCGCCCCATCGCGATGCACGCCAAAGGCAGAGGTGCGCATCGATGCGACCGGCCGCAGCCGGATCGCGTGTGTGCGTCGCGCGTTCGCCGTTGCAGCGAAACGCGCGTCGTTGCGTCGGCGTTACGCGGCCGGCGCCTGGCCGATCTCGAAGTTCGACATGATTTCAAGCGCTCGCACGAGTGCCGAGTGATCCCACGCCTTGCCGCCGTGCGACGCGCATACGCTGAACAGCTGCTGCGCGCTTGCCGTGTGCGGCAGTGCGAGGCCGAGCTTGCGGGCGCCGTCGAGCGCGAGGTTCAGGTCCTTCTGGTGCAGCTCGATGCGGAAGCCCGGATCGAACGTGCGCTTCGTCATGCGCGCGCCGTGCACTTCGAGGATGCGCGACGCGGCGAAACCGCCCATCAGCGCCTGGCGCACGCGCTCCGGATCGGCACCCGAGCGGGCGGCGAACAGCAGTGCTTCGCCGACCGCTTCGATGTTCAGCGCGACGATGATCTGGTTCGCAACCTTGCACGTCTGGCCCGCGCCGTTCTCGCCGACGAGCGTGATGTTCTTGCCCATCTTCTCGAACAGCGGCTTCGCGCGCTCGAACGCCTTCTCCGGGCCGCCGACCATGATCGTCAGCGTCGCTTCGCGGGCGCCGACCTCGCCGCCGGACACCGGCGCGTCGAGGTAGTCGCAACCGAGCGCGTTGATCTGCTTCGCGAATTCCTGCGTGTCGAGCGGCGAGATCGAGCTCATGTCGATCACGAGCTTGCCGGCGGTCAGGCCCTTCGCGACGCCGTCGTCGGCGAACAGCACGTTACGCACGTCGGGCGTGTCCGGCACCATCGAGATGATGATGTCGGCGTGCTGCGCGACTTCGGTCGAATTTGCGACGACCTTCGCACTCGCGCGCAGGTCGTCGGGGATCGGGAACGCACCGTTCACGACGAGCTGATGATCGCCCTTGAGCAGGTTGCGCGCCATGTGCGCGCCCATGATGCCGAGGCCGATGAAACCGATGGTTGCCATGTGAATGTCTCCTATAGGGGGCGAAAGGGAAGGGCGGATCTCAGGCAGCGCGACGCGCCGAGCCCGGTGCGCAGCCGGCGACGCCTTGCAGCCAGCCGAGCCCTTCCGTCGTGGTGGTGCGCGGCTTGTATTCGCAGCCGACGTAGCCGGCGTAGCCGAGCCGGTCGAGCAGCGCGAACAGGAACGCGTAGTTGATCTCGCCCGTGCCGGGCTCGTTGCGGCCCGGATTGTCCGCGAGCTGGACGTGGCCGATCGATGCGAGATTGCGTTCGATCGTCGCGGCCAGTTCGCCTTCCATGCGCTGCATGTGATAGATGTCGTACTGCAGGAACAGGTTGTCCGAGCCGACCGCGCGAATCACGTCGAGCCCTTCGGACGAGCGGTTCAGCGCGAAGCCCGGGATGTCGAAGCTGTTGCACGGCTCGACCAGCAGACGGATGCCTTCGCGCTTCAACGCATCGGCGGCGAAGCGCAGGTTGTCGACGATCGTGACGAACGTCTTGTCGCGCGCCGTGCTCGCCGACGGGATGCCGACGAGGCAGTTCAGCTGCGGCACCTTCAGCGCCTTCGCGTACTCGATCGCACGGCCGACGCCTTCCTGGAACTCGCCGACGCGATCGGGCAGGCACGCGATGCCGCGCTCGCCCTGGTCCCAGTTGCCGGCGGGCAGGTTGTGCAGCACGAGGCGCAGGCGGTGCGTCTCGAGCCGCTCGGCGAGCTCCTCTTTCGCGTACGGGTACGGGAACAGGAACTCGACGGCGTCGAAGCCCGCGTCCGCGGCCGCCTTGAAGCGGTCGAGGAACGGCACTTCGTTGAACAGCATGGTCAGGTTTGCAGCAAACTTCGGCATGAGTTAAGCCTCTTCGGTCGGTCAGTCAAAAAATGTCGTGCGGATCAGTCGAGCATCGAGATCGCGGTCGGTGCGTGCTCGGCCTTTTCGGCGAGTTCCTCGAACTCGTTGATCGCGTCGATTTCGGTGCCCATCGAGATGTTCGTCACGCGCTCGAGGATCACTTCGACGACCACCGGCACGCTGAACTCGTCCGCGAGCGCCTGCGCCTGCTTCAGCGCCGGCTCGATCTCCTCGGGCTTGAATACGCGCAGCGCCTTGCAGCCGAGACCTTCGGCGACCGCCACGTGGTCGACGCCATAGCCGTTCAGCTCCGGCGCGTTGACGTTGTCGAACGCGAGCTGCACGCAGTAGTCCATGTCGAACGCACGCTGCGCCTGGCGGATCAGCCCGAGGTACGAGTTGTTCACGACGACGTGCACGTACGGCAGCTTGAATTGCGCACCGGCGGCCAGCTCCTCGATCATGAACTGGAAGTCGTAGTCGCCGGACAGCGCGACGATCGGGCGGCGCGGGTCGGCCGCACGCACGCCGAGCGCGGCGGGGATCGTCCAGCCGAGCGGGCCGGCCTGGCCGCAGTTGATCCAGTTGCGCGCCTTGAACACGTGCAGGAACTGCGCGGCGGCGATCTGCGACAGGCCGATCGTGCTGACGTAGCACGTGTCCCGGCCGAACACCTTGTTCATCTCCTCGTACACGCGCTGCGGCTTGACCGGCACGTTGTCGAAGTGCGTCTTGCGCTGCAGCGTGCGTTTGCGTTCCTGGCACTCGGACACCCACGCGCTGCGATCCTTCAGCTTGCCGGCAGCCTTCCATTCCTGCGCGACAGCGACGAACAGCTCGAGCGCGGCCTTCGCGTCGGACACGATGCCGAGGTCCGGGCCGAACACGCGGCCGATCTGCGTGGGCTCGATGTCGACGTGCACGAACTTGCGGCCCTTCGTGTAGACCTCGACGCTGCCCGTGTGGCGGTTCGCCCAGCGGTTGCCGATGCCGAGCACGAAGTCGGACGCGAGCATCGTCGCGTTGCCGTAGCGGTGCGACGTCTGCAGGCCGACCATGCCGGCCATCAGCGGGTGGTCGTCGGCAATCGCGCCCCACGACATCAGCGTCGGGATCACGGGCACGCCGATCGTTTCGGCGAACTGGACGAGCAGGTCCTCGGCCGCCGCGTTGAGCACGCCGCCGCCCGACACGATCAGCGGCTTGTCCGCGTCGTTGAGCATGGCGAGCGCCTTCTCGATCTGCGCGCGGGTCGCCGCGGGCTTGTAGACCGGCAGCGGTTCGTACGTGTCGATGTCGAATTCGATCTCGGCGAGCTGCACGTCGATCGGCAGGTCGACCAGCACCGGTCCCGGGCGGCCCGAGCGCATCAGATGGAATGCCTGCTGGAACACGCGCGGCACGAGCGCCGGCTCGCGCACGGTGACGGCCCACTTCGTGACGGGCTTCGCGATCGATTCGATGTCGACGGCCTGGAAGTCTTCCTTGTACAGACGTGCGCGCGGCGCCTGGCCCGTGATCGCGAGGATCGGAATCGAGTCGGCCGATGCGGAGTAGAGCCCGGTGATCATGTCGGTGCCGGCGGGGCCCGACGTGCCGATGCACACGCCGATGTTGCCCGGCGCGGCACGCGTGAAGCCTTCGGCCATGTGCGATGCACCCTCGACGTGGCGGGCCAGCACGTGGCTGATGCCGCCCGACTTGCGCATTGCGGAATAGAACGGGTTGATTGCCGCGCCCGGCACGCCGAACGCGGTCTGGATGCCTTCCTTCTCGAGCACGAGTACGGCTGCGTCGACGGCTCTCATCTTGGCCATGAATGTCTCCTTGAATGTGCGGATCTTGCGAATCGGTCTGTTGGGGACACTTTAGGGATGCAGGAAAGGTTTGATAAGATCAGCCGAAGTCGCTTATTTCGAAACTAAAAGTATGGAATGACGGCCGGACGGGGTTTCCCGCCGGTGTCGGAGCCGGGACGGAGACGGGAGATGGATCGTTTCAAGCAGATCGAGACGTTCGTGCGCGTCACGGACGCGGGCAGCCTCGCGGCAGCCGCACTCGAGGAGGGCGTGTCGCCGGTGGTGCTCGGGCGGCGCATCGACGCGCTGGAGAAGCGCCTCGGCGTGAAGCTGATGTACCGCTCGACGCGGCGGCTGGTGGTCAGCGAGGAGGGCGCCGCGTTCCTCGAGCGCTGCCGCGGGCTGCTGTCGGAATGGGACCAGGCCGAAAACGAGCTGGCCGCCGGCCGCCGCGCGGTCAGCGGGCACCTGATCGTGTCGGCGCCGGCCGCGTTCGGTCGCAAGCACGTGGCGCCGCACGCGCCCGGTTTCCTCGCCGACAAGCCGGAAATGCAGCTGTCGTTCAACCTGACCGATCGCGTCGTCGATCTCGTGCGCGAAGGCTACGACCTGTCGATCCGGATCGGCGGCTCGGTCGATCCGAACTTCGTCGCGGTGAAGCTCGCGTCGAACCGGCGCGTCGTGTGCGGCACGCCCGAGTACTTCCGCCGCCACGGCCGGCCGAAGTCGCTCGACGACCTGCTCAAGCACAACTGTCTCGCCTTCAACCTGCAGGGCGGGCAGAACCGCGGCTGGTATTTCCAGCGCCACGGCAAGATCGTGACGATGCGGGTGACCGGCAATCTCGACTGCAACGACGGCGAGCTGCTGCACCGCTGGGTCGCCGAAAGCCTCGGGCTCGGCTGGCGCTCGACCTGGGAGATCGCCGCGCAGCTCGAAACGGGCGAACTCGAGACGGTGCTCGACGAATATGCGCTGCCCGACTACGACATCCTCGCGGTCTATCCGCAGCAGCGCTACGTGCCCGCGCGCGTGCGCTACTTCATCGACTATCTGCGCGAAGCGTATGCGCGCCCCGGTTACTGGAGCAGCACGCCGTAACGGGCGGGGCCGGTTCCGGCATCTTTTTGCGCGTCATCGGCTTCACGCGGGAATAAACTCGACGCAGCGACGGTAAGGTCATCGAGTGCGCACGCTGCCGGTCTGTCCGGGCACCGGGCGCGGAACGGGCGCGGCTTCGGCCGCCGGGGACCAGGGAGGCCACGTGGGGCAAGCCGGACAGGCGGTCGATGAACGGACGGAGAACGACGCGCTCGCGCGCGGCGAGCGTTTTCGCGCGCTCGTGCTGCCGCATCTCGACGCCGCGTACAACCTCGCGCGCTGGCTGAGCGGCAACGCGGGCGACGCGGACGACGTCGTCCAGGATGCGTGCATGCGCGCGCTGCGCTTCGTCGATTCGTGTCGCGGCGACAACGCGCGGCCGTGGCTGCTGACGATCGTGCGCCACACCTGGTACACCGAGTGGCGCCGCCGCACTCACGCGCACGAAGTGGCACTGCCCGACACGCTCGACGACGCGGAGGCGCCCGACGACTGGCAGCCGGCGACCGAGGATCCGCTCGCGCAACTGCTGCGCGGCGAGAACGTGCGGCTCGTGAACGCGGCGCTCGCGAAGCTGCCGCCCGAATATCGCGAGGTGCTGGTGCTGCGCGAGATGGAGGATTTAAGTTACCGCGAGATCGCGACGATTGCCGACGTGCCCGTCGGCACCGTGATGTCGCGGCTCGCGCGCGGCCGGCGCAGGCTCGCCGCGCTGCTGGGTGACGCGGCGGGGCCGGCGTCGGCGTCCAGACCCGCGCCGGGACGTGCGTCGGCAAGCGGAACCGCATCGGAGGCGATCGATGGACTGTAACGAAGCGCGCGCGCTGCTGGACGCGGACGTCGACCGCGAGCTGTCGGCGCCCGACGCATTGCGCGTCCAGCGGCATGTCGAAGGGTGCGACGCGTGCCGTCGCGAACGCGAACGAATCGTCGCGCTGGGGCGGATCGTGCGGCAGGCCGATTATCACCGCGCGCCGGACGCGCTGCGCGCGAGCATCGTCGCGCAGCTGCCGGCGGCGGGCGGCGCGGGAGAGCGCACGCAGACGCGTGCGCAAGCGCGGCCCGACGGGGCGGCGCGGCCGCGACCCCGGCCGAACGGCCGGCGCTGGTTCTCATGGCCGACCGGGCGCGGCGAGCCGGCTCGCCCGGCGCCTGCCGGGCCGGGGGCGCGTGCGCCCGCGCTGCCGGGGCTCGGCTGGGGCGTGGCGCTCCTGGTCGCGCTGGCCGCGGCTGCGGGGATGGCGGTGTCCGCGCACCGCGCCGAAACCGGCCAGACGGTCGATGAACTGGTCTCGAGCCACGTGCGGGCCGGCCTGTCGGCGCGCGACATCGACGTGATCTCGACCGACCGGCATACGGTCAAGCCGTGGTTCAACGGCCGGCTCGACTATGCGCCGCCGGTCGAGGACCTGTCCGCGAGCGGCTTTCCGCTGGCCGGCGGCCGGCTCGACTACGTGGGGCGGCGCCGCGTCGCGGTGCTGGTCTACCGATACCGCCAGCACGTGATCGACGTGTACGTGTGGCCAGCCGGCGTCGGGCGGCAGGCGGCGCCGTACGCGACCGTGTCGCAGGGTTACGCGCTCGACCGCTGGGATGCGGCCGGGATGACGTGGTGGGCCGTGACCGATGCCGAGCCGTCGGCGCTGACCGCGTTCAGGACGGCGCTCGACACGCGGCTGGGCGGGGTGCGCAGCGAGTGACTTCGGCGCGCGTCGCCCGCCCGTCGCCCCGCGCGGGATGCTCCGCCCCCGATTTACGAACTGGCACTCGCACATGGCTTTCAGCGGCCGGAGCCATTCAAGTCGTTGAAAACATGGCCGAATCCGGTCGGAAATCGCCGATCGGTATTGCATGCGCCCCGTATCCGGGTTAGAATCTTCGGCTTCTCACTTGCCACACCGGTTCAGACGCCCGGGTGGCTTCTATCCACAAGGAGTGTGTAATGCGTCATTACGAAATCGTATTCATCGTGCACCCCGATCAGAGCGAGCAAGTGCCCGCGATGATCGAGCGTTACAAGACCACGATCACGACGCACGGCGGCCAGATCCACCGTGTCGAAGACTGGGGCCGTCGCCAGCTGGCCTACATGATCGAGAAACTCGCGAAGGCTCACTACGTCTGCATGAACATCGAGTGCGACCAGACGACGCTCGACGAACTCGAACACGCGTTCAAGTTCAACGACGCCGTGCTGCGCCACCTCATCGTCAAGATGAAGAAGGCCGAAACCGGCCCGTCGCCGATGATGAAGGAAGTTCAGCGCGAAGAAGCCAAGAAGGCGGCTGCAGCTCAGCCGACCGAAGCGCAGGCTTAAGTTCGTCACTCATTAAGCCATCAAGGAGCGCGCCACTCACGTGAACAGGTTGCAATTGACGGCGAGCGTCGTCGAACGCGCACCGGTGCGATATACGCCGGCAGGTGTTCCGATCGCAAGCGCCACGTTGCATCACCGCACGGAAGTCGTCGAAGCAGGCATTCCCCGTCAGGTCGAAATGACGATCGAGGCGGTGGCGGCCGGTGAGGCGAGCGGCAAGCTGGAAAGCCGTGAAATGGGCGTCGAAACGCTGTTCACGGGCTTCCTGGCAAAGAAAAGCCGCAACGCGAGAACCTTGGTGTTTCACATCACTGCATTGCAGGACATAGGAAAGGACTGAAATCATGGCCCGCCCGACTGGTAAGAAATTCGACAAGCGTCGTCAGCAACAAAACCCGCTCTTCAAGCGCAAGAAGTTCTGCCGTTTCACGGCTGCCGGCGTCGAGCAGATCGACTACAAGGACACGGAAACGCTGAAGGACTTCATCGGCGAAAACGGCAAGATCACGCCGGCTCGTCTGACGGGTACGAAGGCGCACTATCAGCGTCAGCTGGATACGGCAATCAAGCGTGCGCGTTTCCTCGCGCTGCTGCCGTACACCGATCAGCACAAGGCGTAATCAGGCGACGCAATAAGGAGAATTCGAATGCAAATCATTCTGTTGGAAAAAGTCGCCAATCTGGGCAACCTCGGCGATATCGTCAAGGTCAAGGACGGTTACGCTCGCAACTTCCTGATCCCGAACCGCAAGGCTCGCCGTGCAACGAAGGAAGCGATCGCCGAATTCGAAGTTCGCCGCGCTGAACTCGAAAAGATCGCCGCTGAAAAGCTGGCGGCATCGCAGGCAGTCGGCGAGAAGCTGAACGGCCAGTCGTTCGAAATCACGCAGAAGTCGGGCGTCGACGGCCGTCTGTTCGGCTCGGTCACGAACGGCGACGTCGCGGAACTGCTGAAGAAGGCAGGTTTCGAAGTCGAGAAGCTGCAAGTTCGCATGCCGGAAGGCCCGCTGAAGATGATCGGCGAGCACGTCGTTCAGATCGCGCTGCATACGGACGTCGTCGTCGACGTCACGATCAACGTGATCGGCGACCACGCGTAAGCGTACGCAAGCTTGCCGGGCGGCTTCCGCCGTCCGGACAAGGGCAGGCGCCCGGGCAACCGGGGCCTGCCTTTTTTATTGCCGCATCACGGGTGGCCGGTATGGCGCCGAGCTGTGTAATTCGCGATAATCCCAACCCATGAACGCGCCGCAAGATCCTCAAATCGAATCGCTGAAAGTCCCGCCGCATTCGGTCGAAGCCGAGCAGTCGGTGCTCGGCGGCCTGTTGCTCGACAACGCGGCCTGGGACCGGATTGCCGACTTCCTGTCGCAGGGCGACTTCTATCGCTACGACCACCGGATCATCTACGAGCACATCGGCCGGCTGATCGCGTCGACACGCCCGGCCGACGTCGTGACCGTGTACGAAGCGCTGACCACGTCCGGCAAGGCCGAGGACGTCGGCGGTCTCGCCTACCTGAACGCACTCGCGCAGAACACGCCGAGCGCCGCGAACATCCGCCGCTACGCGGAAATCGTGCGCGACCGCGCGGTGCTGCGCCGGCTCGTGTCGGTCGCCGACGAAATCTCGGCCGACGCGTTCAATCCGCAGGGCAAGGAGGTTCGCCAGCTGCTCGACGAGGCCGAATCGAAGGTGTTCTCGATCGCCGAGGAGGGCGCGCGCGGCAACCAGGGCTTTCTCGAGATCGGCCCGCTGCTCACGCAGGTCGTCGAGCGCATCGACACGCTGTACCACACGGCGAACCCGAGCGACGTCACGGGCACGCCGACGGGCTTCGTCGACCTCGACCGGATGACGTCCGGGATGCACGGCGGCGAATTGATCATCGTCGCGGGACGACCGTCGATGGGTAAGGCCCAGCCGCTCGACGCGCGCGTCCGGACGCTGACGGGCTGGAAGCCGATGGGCGAGCTGGCGGTCGGCGATGCGCTTGCTTCGGTCGACGGTGCGCCGTCGATCGTGACCGGCATCTACCCGCAGGGCGAACGCCAGGTCTACCGGGTCAGCTTTTCGGATGGGCGCTCGGCCGAATGCTGCGACGAGCACCTGTGGTGCGTCCATTTCCGCGAGTGGGAAAAGCCGCGCGTGCTGTCGACCGCGGAGATTCGCACGCTGCTGACGCGCGAGCGCTACCGGAACCGGTTGTGGATCGACATGCCGAGCGGCGAATTCGGTCATCGCGAGGCGCTGCCCGTCGATCCGTGGGTGCTCGGCGCGCTGCTGGGCGACGGTGCGCTCGGCGGTACGGCCGTGCGTTTCAGTGTGAAGGCCGAGGAAACGTTGAACCGGATGCGCGCGCGCGTCGACGCATCGCTCGAACTCGAATACGCGGGCCAGTACGACTGGCGCATCAAGCGTCGGTCATCGACGGCCGGCGCGGTCCGGCCGTCCGCCAATCCGCTCAAGGCTGCGCTCGAGCAGCTCGGTGTGTGGGGGGCGACGAGCTACGACAAGTTCATCCCGCGCATCTACCTCGATGCAGACAAGGGCGCGCGGCTGGATTTGCTGCGTGGGCTGCTCGACACGGACGGCTGGGTCGAATCGTGGGGCACGGTGCGTTATTCGACCGCCAGCGCGCAACTGGCGAGCGACGTGCGCGAACTGGCGCGTTCGCTCGGTGCGTGGTGCCAGATTACCGAAAAGGCGACGAGCTTCACGGTCGACGGCGAACGCAAGGCCGGTGCGATGGCCTACGTTTGCACGATCAGTCACCCGGATCCGCAGAGCCTGTTCCTGTTCGAGGGCAAGCGCGAGCGGCTCACGGGCGGGCGTGCGCGCCGCAAGATGCCGGTCATCGCCGGTATCGAGCCGACGCGCCGGACGGCCACGCAATGCATTTCGGTCTCGCATCCGTCGCGGCTCTACGTGACCGACGATTACGTCGTGACCCACAATACGGCGTTCTCGATGAACATCGGCGAATACGTCGCGGTCGAGTACGGGCTGCCGGTCGCGGTGTTCTCGATGGAAATGCCGGGCGCCCAGCTCGTGATGCGTATGCTCGGCTCGATCGGCCGGCTCGACCAGCACCGGATGCGTACCGGCCGCCTGACCGACGAGGACTGGCCGAAACTGACGCACGCAGTGCAGAAGATGAGCGAGGCGCAGCTTTTCATCGACGAGACGGGCGGCCTGAACCCGATGGAATTGCGCTCGCGCGCGCGGCGTCTGGCACGCCAGTGCGGCAAGCTCGGCCTGATCATCGTCGACTACCTGCAGCTGATGTCGGGTTCGTCGCAGGGCGAGAACCGTGCGACCGAAATCTCGGAAATCTCGCGATCTCTGAAGAGTCTGGCCAAGGAGCTGGACGTCCCGGTGATCGCACTGTCGCAGCTGAACCGCGGGCTGGAGCAGCGTCCGAACAAGCGGCCGGTGATGTCCGACCTGCGCGAGTCGGGCGCAATCGAACAGGACGCCGACGTGATCCTGTTCATCTATCGTGACGAGGTCTACAACCCGGACAGCCCGGACAAGGGCACGGCCGAAATCATCATCGGCAAGCAGCGTAACGGCCCGATCGGGCCCGTTCGGCTCACGTTCCTGGGCCAATACACGAAGTTCGACAACTTTGCGGGGGCGCAGAACTTCTACGGCGAGTAACACTTCTTCGCCGGATGTAAACCGTTATTTCACCAAGCGTTGTATCCAATCCCGGCGCGCGCATATGCGCGCGTCGCGTCGCAACCGAAAACGGTACAATATCGCCCGTTTTCGTGACAGTCGTTTGACAATCTCTCAGGAATCCCATGTTCGGTCGATTCATGCCCACCGAGGGCAAGTTCTTTGAACTCTTCAACGCGCACGCGAAGCACATCGTTTCCGGTGGCCGCGAGCTCGAACTGCTGATCGACAATCTCGCCGACGCCGAGATTCACAAGCAAAACGTGCAGACCGCCGAGAAGGCCGCTGACAAGCTCACGCATGAAGCGATCGATCTGCTGCACAAGACCTTCATCACGCCGCTCGATCGCGACGAGATCCACAAGCTGATCACGACGATGGACGACATCCTCGATCTGATGGAGGACGTCGCGACGGCCGTGTCGCTGTACGACGTGCAGTCCGTCACGTCCGAGGCGAGCCAGCTCGCGCACATCGTCACGCAGTCGGCCCAGCACGTGCAGCAGGCGGTCGGATTGCTGTCCGACATGAAACAGTCGGCACAGATTCTCAAGCAGTGCGAGGAGATCGACCGCTGGGAGTCGGAGGCCGATCGCGTGCTGCGCGCGGCAATGTCGAAGCTGTTCCGCGAAGAAGACGACGTGAAGACGCTCATCAAGCTGAAGGCGATCTACGAACTGCTCGAGGAGATCACCGACAAGTGCGAGGACGTCGCGAACATCATCGAAGGCATCGTGCTGGAAAACGCCTGAGCGGACCACGATGCATTCGATACAACTCGCCCTATGGATGGTCGCGACGCTCGTGCTCGTCGCGCTCGTATTCGACTTCATGAACGGCTTCCACGACGCGGCGAACTCGATCGCCACCGTCGTGTCGACCGGGGTATTGAAACCCCAGCAGGCCGTGGTGTTCGCGGCCGCGTTCAACGTCATCGCGTATTTCATCTTCCACCTGAAGGTCGCGCAGACGGTCGGTAAAGGCACGATTGATCCCGAGATCGTCGACCACTATGTCGTGTTCGGCGCGCTGGTCGGTGCGATCGGCTGGAACGTGATCACGTGGTATTACGGGATTCCGTCGAGCTCGTCGCATGCGCTGATCGGCGGCCTCGTCGGCTCCGCGCTCGCCAAGTCGGGCTGGAGCTCGCTGAACATCGACGGCCTGATGAAGACCGTCGCGTTCATCTTTATCTCGCCGCTGCTCGGCTTCATCCTCGGCTCGCTGTTCATGCTCGGCGTGTCGTGGCTGTATTTCCGTACCGCGCCCAGCAAGGTCGACCGGCGCTTCCGCCGGCTCCAGCTGCTGTCGGCTGGCCTGTACAGCCTCGGCCACGGCGGCAACGACGCGCAGAAGACGATCGGCATCATCTGGATGCTGCTGATCGCGTCGGGGTATGCGTCGGCGACCTCCGATGCGCCGCCCGCGTGGGTGATCGGCGCGTGCTACCTGTCGATGGGTCTCGGCACGCTGTTCGGCGGCTGGCGCATCGTGCGAACGATGGGCCAGAAGATCACGAAGCTCAAGCCGGTCGGCGGTTTCTGTGCCGAGAGCGGCGGGGCAATCACGCTGTTCATCGCGTCGTTCCTCGGCATTCCGGTGTCGACCACGCACACGATCACCGGTGCGATCGTCGGCGTCGGCGCGACGCAGAAGCTGTCGGCCGTGCGTTGGGGCGTGGCCGGCAACATCGTGTGGGCCTGGGTGCTGACGATTCCGGCGTCCGCGCTGATCGCCGCGGGCGGATGGTGGGTCGGTCACCAGATCTTCTGATTCCGACGCAGCCGGACGACGCAAAATGCGCCGCAAACCGAAAGGTTGCGGCGCATTTTCTTTGGTGGTCGGGAAAGGGAGAGGCTGCGGATGGCGGGGTTGCCGCCGCGATGCGCGCGATCAGTAACTGCCGTTCGCGAAGCGGGCGATCGGGTCATCCGCGGTGCCGGTGCGCGGGGCGAGCGGCGCGGATTGCGTCGACGCACGCAGCACCTGCACGGGCTCGGTGCCGCGCGGCGAGGGTGCGGCCGCCGCGGGCGGCGGCTCGGCATCGAATGCGGCAGCCTCGGCGGCCGTCAGTGCCGTCGTCGGAATCTGCGTGCCGATCTCCGTCGGGGCTGCGTTCGCCGTCATGGCCGCCATATCGCCATTCGCGGATGCCGCTTGCTGCCGGGCTGCCGGCATGCGCGCCGGCGGAGGTTCGTACGGATCCGTGGCCGTTGCAGTTGCCGGCGCAACGGCTGCGGTCGATACGACAGGTGCGGTCTGCATGACCGGCACCGGCACCGGCGTCGGCGCCGCGCCGGCTTGCGACGACGCATAGGCCGGCTGCCGAGGCGTGGCGGCCATGACAACCGGCGCCGGCGTGGCCGCCGGTGCATCGCGCCGCGCCTCGTAGGTCGGTGCATCGAACGGTGCCGGCGTGCCGCGCGGCGGCGCGACACGGCGAATGCCGTCGAAGCGCTTGGCCCAGTATGGGTTCGTCAGGTAGTCGAGCCGCACGGTGCCGCCGGTCGACGGCGCGTTCACGAAGCGGAGCTTGCCGACGTAGATGCCGACGTGCGAATGCGGGCGGCCGGTCGTGTTGAAGAAGATCAGGTCGCCGGGCGCGATCTGTTCGGGGTCGATCGACACGCCGCGGCTGCTCATGTCGGCGGTCGTGCGCGGCAGGTTCACGTCGGCCGCGCGGCCGAGTACGTAGCGCACGAGCCCGCTGCAGTCGAAGCCGCTCGTCGGCGTGTTGCCGCCCCAGCGGTACGGCACGCCGACGAGGCTCATCGCCTGGATCGAGATCTCTTCCTGGCCGACGCTGTGATCGACGAATTTCGGGAAATTGGCCGGCGCGGGAAACGCGCGCGGCGTCGTGATCTTCATGCCGGAGGTGCGCGAAGCCGACTGCGGCGGCACGCTGGAACAGGCCGCGAGCAGTGAAACGACGGCGACGGGAACCCAGATTCGAAGCATGACAAGGCGGACGAGCGCGGCGCGCTCGCGAATCGTATGACAACAGACAGACCCGATGGTAGACGTTCCGGCGGGGCTTAGGCAACCATTCCTGAGAATTTACTTGAAGTTTCGCGCGTAAGTGAGGTCATTGCGTAACAGAGCATGACTAATGTTTCCGACCCCCAAAATAAAAACGGCGCTCCGGAAACGGAGCGCCGCATGGCGTCGACGGCCGGCAGACGGCCGGTCGCGCGTTACAGGATGTCCGACGCGTAGTCGGCGAGGCGCGAGCGCTCGCCGCGCGCCAGCGTCACGTGGCCGCTGTGGCCCCAGCCCTTGAAGCGGTCGACCACGTAGGTCAGGCCCGAGCTGCCTTCGGTCAGGTAAGGCGTGTCGATCTGCGCGATGTTGCCGAGGCACACGATCTTCGTGCCGGGGCCCGCGCGCGTCACGAGCGTCTTCATCTGTTTCGGCGTGAGGTTCTGCGCTTCGTCGATGATCAGGTATTTGTCGACGAACGTGCGGCCGCGCATGAAGTTCATGCTCTTCACCTTCAGGCGCGAACGGATCAGCTCCTGCGTCGCCGCGCGGCCCCATTCGCCGGCTGCGTCGTCGGTCTTCTGCAGCACTTCGAGGTTGTCGTCGAATGCGCCCATCCACGGCTGCATCTTCTCTTCCTCGGTGCCGGGCAGGAAACCGATGTCCTCGCCGACGGGCACGGTCGCGCGCGTCACGATGATTTCGTTGTAGCGCTTGTCGTCGAGCACCTGCGCGAGGCCGGCCGCGAGCGCGACGAGCGTCTTGCCGGTGCCGGCCTGGCCGAGCAGCGTGACGAAATCGATCTCCGGGTTCATCAGCAGGTTCAGCGCGAAGTTCTGCTCGCGGTTGCGCGCGGTGATGCCCCACACGTTGTTCTTGTGGTGGCTGTAGTCGCGCAGCGTCTGCAGCAGTGCCGTCTTGCCGTTCAGCTCGCGCACGATCGCATGGAAGGTCGGCTCGCCGTTCTGCGGCTCGAGATAGACGAACTCGTTGACGAGCATCGACGCGACGAGCGGGCCCGTCACGCGGTAATACGTGGTGCCTGTCTTCGTGTCCTGCCAGCTCTCCATGCCCTTCGCGTGCTTGGTCCAGAAGTCCTGCGGCAGTTCGCGCACGCCGGTATAGAGGAGGTCCTTGTCCTCGAGTACCTGGTCGTTGAAGTAGTCTTCCGCGGGCAGGCCGAGCGCATGCGCCTTGATCCGCATGTTGATGTCTTTCGACACCAGCACGACCTGGCGGTCCGGCCGGTCGCGTTGCAGCGCGCGCACGACACCCAGGATCTGGTTGTCGGCCTTGCCTTCCGGCAGGCCCTCGACGGGCGGAATGTTGGTGAGCGTCGTCTGGAAGTACAGGCGGCCGAGCGCCTCGCGGCTGCCGAGGCGCGACAGCGGAATGCCGTTCGTGATCGGGCCCGCGTCGGCGACCAGCGCGTCGAGCGTGCGGCTCACCTGGCGCGCGTTGCGCGCGACTTCCGACATCCCCTTCTTGTGGTTGTCGAGTTCCTCGAGCGTCATCATCGGCAGATAGACGTCGTGTTCCTCGAAGCGGAAGAGGCTGCTCGGGTCGTGCATCAGCACGTTGGTGTCGAGCACGAACAGCTTCTGCAGTTCGGCGTCGGCCGGCTTGCGGCCGCGCGACTTCGTCGCGGCGCCGGCATCGCGTGCGGGCGCCGCGGCCGGTTTCGCGGCGGCGGGCTTGTCGTGACGTGCCTCGACCGGTGCGGCGGGTGCCGTCTCGACCGGCGCCTGCATCGGCTGCAACAGCGCCGCGGTCTGTTTGCTCTTGCGGCCGCGTGCAGGCGTGCTCGCGGCTTGTTGCGCCGACGACGCGACAGCGCGCAGCGGCGCGGCCGTGTTCGCGGCTTCGGTCATCGGTTGGGCCACGCTGGCCGGGCCATAGTCACCGGCTGTGGATGCGTCCCCTTCGGCGGATTTCTTCGCGGCTTTCGCGGGCCGCGCTTTCGCCTTGTATTCGTCGGGCGGCAGCAGGCTGCCGAGCTTGCTGGGGGGAGTAGGCAAAGGCATGGTGTCCCTCGGGAGGAATCGTGTCGCATGAAGTGCGCCGCTGATCGCATCCTGCGTGACGTACACGCATGCAGTTTGCGCGCGGTGGCGCACAAGGAATATCGTTTAGCCGGTTCGCCTAAGTGTCGATCAGCTCCTTGACGGGGTGAGGGCCGGACCGAGGGCCGGCGCGCAATCCATAAAAAAAGCCGCTGCCCCGTCGACAGGGGCATGCGGCTCGGCTGATACCGTCGTAATGCGCGTCAGGTGCCGGGAAGCATCGCAACGGGCACCGGTGCAGCTACGAGAAATATGGGGCGAACTGGCATTCATTGCGGCCCAATATAACGCGGCTCAAAGCGCTTGTACAGCACTTAGCACGTCGTCCACGTGGCCGGGCACCTTGATGCCGCGCCATGCCTGGCGAAGCACGCCGTCGGCGTCGATCAGGAACGTCGAACGCTCGATGCCGCGTACTTCCTTGCCATACATTTTCTTCATCTTGATGACATCGAACAGCGCGCACAGCGCTTCGTCGGCATCGGAGATCAGCGGGAACGGCAGTTCGAGCTTTGCCTTGAAGTTGTCATGCGAGCGCAGGCTGTCGCGCGATACGCCGATGACTTCGGCGCCGGCCTTCTTGAACTTCGGATACAGATCGCGGAACTGCAGGCCCTCGGTCGTGCAGCCCGGCGTGTTGTCCTTCGGATAGAAATACAGGACGAGCTTCTTGCCTTTCAGGTCGGACAGCGAAATGTCGCCGCCCGTCGCCGGTGCGGTGAAATCGGGAACTTGACGGTCAACTTCGACGGACACGTGTTTCTCCTGTTGTTATGGAAAGGCGCCGCTCGGGCGGCGCGGTACGGCGGGACGTCGCGGCGGCACACCGCAAGGGCAGGGCCGGCTGCGCCGGCGCGCGCGAACTCAGTCGGGCTGGACGATCAGTTCGCCGGAGCGGCCGGGAATTTCGCCCCACGTGACAGGGTACGATGGCAGCGAGTCGCGGTCCAGCGTCGCGTGGTAATCGCCCATCGTCGCAAACGTATGGCCCTGCGCGCGCCACCCGGCGAGCAGTTGCTCGAACACCGGCGCGAGCTTCTGGCCTTCCAGTTCCGCATGCAGCGTGAAGACCTGGTCGTGCGGATTGGTCTGCGTGAACTTCAGGATATGCGCGGCGACGTTGTGCGTGTCGATGCCGTCGATGCCGAGCACTTCGTCGAGCGTCGGCAGCGTGGTCGGCATCTGTACGTGCGACAGCGTGCGGCCGCCGACGACCGGCAGGTACGGCGAATGGCCGCGACCGTCGGACGCGTAGCGCATGCCCCATGCGTCGATCTGCTCGAACGCCGCGTCGTTCATCTGCCAGCCGGCCGCGCCGTGCGTGACGGGCGGCGCGCCGAAGATGTCGACGAAGCGTGCGTGGCTCTTCTGCATTTCACGCGCGGTCCAGTCGCGATCGCGCACGCGCACGTTGTCCTGCCAGTACACGTGATCCCACGTATGGATCCCGCATTCGAAGCCGGCCTCGTGGATCGCGCGCATGTCGGCGATCGCGCGGCGGCCGATGTCGGGGCCCGGCAGCAGCACGCCGTACATCAGCTGCTTTACGCCGTAATGCTCGACCACCGACGTGCGCGACACTTTCTTCAGGAAGCCCGGGCGAAACACGCGCCGCAGCGCCCAGCCCGTGTGATCGGGCCCGAGGCTGAAGAGGAAGGTCGCGCGCGCGCTGAAGCGGTCGAAGATGCGCGCGAGGTTCGGCACGCCTTCGCGCGTGCCGCGCAGCGTGTCGACGTCGATCTTGAGGACGATACGAGCCAAGCGAGCGTCCCGTCAGTTCTGCTGCTCGACCAGCGCGCGCGCGTCGGCGACATGGCCGCGATAGGCTTCGAAGATCTTGCGCAGCGCGTCGTCGAACGTCGATTGTGGCGCCCATGCGAGCTCCTGCATCGTGTTGTCGATCTTCGGCACGCGGTTCTGCACGTCCTGGTAGCCGTTGCCGTAGTACGCGCCCGACGTCGTTTCGACGAGCTGAACCTGCTTCGCGGAGCTCGCGTATTCCGGATATTCGGCGGCCAGTTCGAGCATCTTGTGCGCGAGCTCGCGAACCGAGAAGTTGTTCTTCGGATTCCCGATGTTGTAGATCTTGCCCGACGCGACGCCGTTCTTGTTCTCGATGATCTTCATCAGCGCGCTGATGCCGTCGTCGATATCGGTGAACGCGCGCTTTTGCGAGCCGCCGTCGACGAGGCTGATGTTCTCGCCGCGCACGATGTGGCCGAGGAACTGCGTGACGACGCGCGAGCTGCCTTCCTTCGGCGTGTAGATCGAGTCGAGGCCCGGGCCGATCCAGTTGAACGGGCGGAACAGCGTGAAGTTCAGGCCTTCCATCCCGTAGCCCCAGATCACGCGGTCCATCAGCTGCTTCGAGCACGCGTAGATCCAGCGCGGCTTGTTGATCGGGCCGTAGGTGAGGGCCGACGCGTCCGGGTCGAACTGCTCGTCCGAGCACATGCCGTAGACCTCGGAGGTCGACGGGAACACGAGGTGCTTGCCGTACTTGACGGCCGAACGCACGATCGGCAGGTTCGCCTCGAAGTCGAGCTCGAACACGCGCAGCGGCTGCTGGACGTAGGTCGCGGGCGTCGCGATTGCGACGAGCGGCAGGATCACGTCGCACTTCTTCACGTGATACTCGACCCACTCCTTGTTGATCGTGATGTCGCCTTCGAAGAAGTGCATCCGCTCGTGGTTGACGAGGTCGCCCAGCCGATCGGTCTGCATGTCCATGCCGAACACTTCCCAATCGGTGGTTTCAAGAATGCGCTTCGACAGGTGATGGCCGATGAAGCCGTTCACACCCAGGATCAGGACTTTTTTTGCTTTCATGAATGACGGGAAGAATGAATGAACTGCGCGAATTGCGCGGGCGTCACGACGGTTTCGCTACCGTCGCGCTGCTGCCACAGCTCGAGAATGGATAGGGCGCGGCTGTCGCCGCAGACGCCGAATAGTGCATTATCGCTTACGTGCAGGCCGGGCGGCAAATCCGCCGCGGCCGCGGCGATCGCGCTGCCGGGCGCCGCGAGGCGCGCGCGGGCGATCACGAAGCGCGTGCCGCCGACGTCGGTGAACGCGCCCGGATACGGCGGCGCGACCGCGCGAACCAGGTTGTAGACCTGCGCGGCCGGCTTCGACCAGTCGACGCGGCCGTCCTCCGGCTTGCGTCCGCCGTAGTAGCTGCCGTTCGCGAGATCGTTCGGCAGATGCGGCGCATCGCCCGCGAGCAGTGCGGGCAGCACGCGCCAGAGCGTCTGCTCGGCGGCCACCGTCACCTTGTCGAACACCTGCGCGGCCGTATCGTCGGGCAAGATCGGCACCGCGGTCTGCCCGATGATCGCGCCGGCGTCGGGTTTCGCGGCCATCTCGTGCAGCGTCGCGCCGGTTTCCGTTTCGCCGTTCAGCACGGCCCAGTTGGTCGGTACCCGACCCCGGTATTTCGGCAACAGCGAGCCGTGCATGTTGTACGCGCCGCGCGGCGCGATCGCGAGCAGGTCCACCGGCAGCATGTGGCGGTAGTAGAACGAGAAGATGAAGTCGGGCCGGGCGTCGGATACCGCGCGGCGCAGTGCCGGATCGGCGGGGTCGGCCGGCGTGAGGACCGGGATCCCGTGCTCGGCGGCCACCGAGGCGACGCTGCCGAACCAGATGTTCTCGTTCGGGTTGTCCTCGTGCGTGACGACCAGCGCGACGTCGACGCCGCGCGCCAGCAATACCTGCAGGCAGCGCACGCCAACGTTGTGATACGCGAAGACGACCGCGCGCGGCTTCATCGCGCGGCTCCCGCGCGGTTCGCGGCAGCCGGCACCGGCGGCACGCCTTCATGCTGCTCGAGCACGGCCTGGATCAGGTAGCGCGGCCGTGCACGCACCTGCTGGTAGATGCGGCCGACGTATTCGCCGAGCAGGCCGAGCGCGAAGATGATCACGCCGAGCAGGAAGAACGTGATCGCGAACAGCGTGAACACGCCTTGCACTTCCGCGCCGACGATGAAGCGGCGCACCAGCAGCAGCACGAACAGCGCGGCGGAGCCGAGCGACAGGATCACGCCGATGAACGACAGCCACTGCAGCGGCACGACGGAGAAGCCCGTCACGAGGTCGAAGTTCAGCCGGATCAGGCTGTACAGCGAGTATTTCGACTCACCCGCGAAGCGCTCCTCGTGCGCGACCTCGATTTCGGTCGGGTTCTGCGCGAACGTATAGGCCAGCGCGGGGATGAACGTGTTGACTTCGCCGCACACGTTGATCGTATCGATGATGCGGCGGCTGTACGCGCGCAGCATGCAGCCCTGGTCGGTCATCTTGATCCGCGTGATGCGCTCGCGCAGCCGGTTCATCATCAGCGATGCCTTGCGCCGCCACAGGCTGTCCTGACGCTGCTTGCGGATCGAGCCGACGTAGTCGTAGCCCTCGCGCATCTTCGCGATCAGCTTGCCGATTTCCTCGGGCGGGTTCTGCAGGTCCGCATCGAGCGTGATGACCATGTCGCCGCGCGACTGCGCGAAGCCGGCGAGAATCGCCATATGCTGCCCGTAGTTGCCGTTGAGCAGCACGACGCGCGTCGTGTCGGGGCGCACGTGGAACTGGTCCGCCAGCATCGCGGCGGAGCGATCGCGGCTGCCGTCGTTGATCAGGATCACTTCGTACGACGTGCCGAGTGCGTCGAGTGCCGGGTACAGCCGCGCGAACAGCGCGGCCAGGCCGTCTTCCTCGTTGTACACGGGGATGATGACCGATACCTCCGGGTTCGCGGCGCCCGGATGCCCGGCGCGTGCTTCAAGGTGATTCATGTACGCTTATTTTCCGTATTGTTCGCAAATCTGATTGACGGCGTCGGCCACGCGACGCACGTCGTCTTCCGTCATCTGCGTGAAGAGCGGCAGCGTGACGGTCGATGCGCCATATCGTTCGGCGTGGGGGAACATGCCCTCCTTGAAGCCGCGTGCACGATACAGCGTGAAAAGATGGATGGCCGGGTAGTGCACGCCGGTGCCGATCCCGCGCTCCTTCATCTGCGCCATGAAATCGGCGCGCGAGATCGACAGCCGCTCGAGCGGCAGCGTGACCTGGAACATGTGCCAGTTGCCGTTCTCGAACTCGGCCACGGGCAGGCCGAGGCCGAGCTTCACGGCCGGGCCGCCGTCGAGCGCGGCGAAGTACGCACGCACGAGCGCGCGGCGCTGCGCGGTGAAGCGCTCGAGGTGCGGCAGCTGGCCGAGGCCGACGCGCGCGGCGACGTCGGTCAGGTTGTACTTGCCGCCGAGCACGTCGCAGTCCATTCCGTCGAAGCCGGTGCGCGTGATGCCCTGCAGCCGGTACTTCTGCGCGAGCGTCGCCTCGTCCTCGTTGTTCAGCACGAGCGCGCCGCCTTCGATCGTCGTCAGGTTCTTGTTCGCGTGGAAGCTGAACGACACGATGTCGCCGATCGCGCCGATGCGCTTGCCTTTCCACGACGAGCCGAGTGCCTGTGCGGCGTCCTCGATCACACGCAGGTTGTGCGCGCGCGCGATCGCGTACAGGCGGTCCATGTCGACCGGCAGGCCGGCCAGGTAGACCGGGATGATCGCCTTCGTGCGCGGCGTGATCGCCTGCTCGAGCTTGTCGAGGTCGATGTTGCGCGTGACGGGGTCGATGTCGGCGAACACGGGCGTCGCGCCCGTCTCGAGGATCACGTTGCTGGTCGACACCCACGACGCCGGGGTCGTGATCACCTCGTCGCCGGGGCCGACGCCCGCGATGCGCAGGCCGATCTCGAGCGTGCAGGTACCCGAATTGAACACGCGGACCGGGCGGCCGCCGCAATACTCGGACAGCGCGGCTTCGAATTTCTGGCTTTGCGGGCCGGTGGTGATCCAGCCCGAGCGCAGCACCTCGACGACACCCTGGATGGTTTCCTCGTCGATCTCGGGGCGGGTGAACGGCAGAAACGGAGCGGTAGTCTGGCTCATGAAAGCTTGTGGCCTGTAATGGCTGGTAATAAAGGAGTCGGGCGATCCGGCCCGAAACCGGCATTAAACACCGGTTGCCGGATTCGTTCCGTGATTTTTTGTAGGCGAACGCTTAATGCGCAATCCACGACGGGCCGCTCAACTGCGCGCGAGCACGAGCACGCCGATCAGGATGATGCCGATGCCGACGAGCCGCTGGACCGACAGCACCTCGCCGAACAGGTACCAGGCGGCGAACGCGTTGACCACGTAGCCGAGCGACAGCATCGGGTACGCGATCGACACGTCGACCCGCGACAGCCCCAGGATCCACACGACGACGCTCAGTACATAGCAGCCGAGGCCGCCGATGATCGGCAGCTGGGTCGCGATCTTCAGGCCGACCGGGATGATGTTCGCACGGCTGAATTCGAAGTGTCCAACGGCGTTGACGCCGGCTTTCAGCAGAAGTTGCGCACAGGCGTTGAGCATCACGCCGGTGATGATGCAGACGAACGAAACGGGATTCATGCGGCGGGCGTCCTTACGATTGCGGTTTCTCGACGATCACGCGGCGGTTGTCGCGCGCGATCACGCGCATCGGCACGCCTTGCCCGACCAGCGTGTCGTACTGGCCGGGCGGCATGATCGCGAGCGCATGGGTTTCCTGCTTCCAGCGTTCGATCCATTGGTCGACGGTCGGGATCCACTTGTTCGGCTCGACCGAGATCCCGAATGCGAGTTCGTCCTGGCGCTGGACCATGATCGTCGTGTGGCCCATGTAGAACGGGAACGTGTGATCGAGCATCTCGATCGAGTAGAACGGCGTGTCGGGCGGCAGCTTCGCGAGTTCGGCGCGTACGGCGGGCGCGAGCAGCGCGCCCGAGCTGTAGCGGCCGAATTCGTCGTGACCGGTGCCGCCGATCGTGCCGAACGCGAGCCACGCGGCGCCGAACGCGGTGATCGCGGCCGTGACGCCCGCGCGGCGGTTCAGCCATGCGGCCGCGAGCGTGAGCGCACCGGCCACCGCGAGGCCCGCGTACAGCCACAGCTGGAACGCGCGGTACAGCGCGTTCGGCGTGCGGGCGTCGCCCTGATACGCGAGGAAGATGATCCCGAATGCCGCGACCACGAAGAATACGAGGTAGCCGAGCAGGTGACGGCGGAACCGTTCGGCGCTCATCAGCGGCAGGTAGGCGCCGATGATCAGCGCGAGCGCCGGCGCGACCGGCAGCACGTAGGAAATCAGCTTCGAGTGCGACGCGCTGAAGAACAGGAAGATGAACGCGCTCCAGATCAGCAGCACGAGCATCGGCGAGAAGCCGTTCGGCTGGCGCGGCATGCGCAGCGCGTGGCGGATGCTCTGCCAGGCGACCGACAGCCACGGCAGGAAGCCCACCAGCAGCACCGGCACGAAATAGTAGAGCGGGCCCGGGCGGTTCTGCTCCGGGGTCAGGTAGCGGCGGAACTGCTGGACGATGAAGAAGAAGTTGAAGAATTCGGGATTGCGCTGCTGGACGAGCACGAACCACGGCGTGACGATCGCGAAGAAGATCACGAGGCCGCTGACCAGGTACAGCCGCTTCCACAGTGCCCAGTCGCGGGCGATCAGCGTGTAGAGCACCAGCACGGCGCCGGGCAGGATCACGCCGACGAGGCCCTTGGACAGCACGGCGAACGCCATCGCGGCCCAGCACGCCCACATCCAGCCGCGCGTTGCGCCGGGCTGCAGGCCGGGCCGCTGCGCGAGCAGCAACGAGCAGAGCGACAGCGCCATCCAGAACGCGAGGCCCATGTCGAGCGCGTTGAAGTGACCCATCAGGTTCCAGTACGGCGAGCATGCGAGCACGACGGCCGCGAGGAGGCCGGACAGCGGGTTGAACAGGCGCGCGCCCGTGAAGCCGACCAGCAGCACGCCGGCGAAGCTGGCGAGGCCCGTGTAGAGGCGCGCCTGCCATTCGCCGATGCCGAACCACGCGAACGTCAGCGCGTTCAGCCAGGTCTGCAGCGGCGGCTTCTCGAAGTACTTGTAGCCGTTGTAGCGCGGCGTGATCCAGTCGCCGGTGACGAACATTTCCCGCGCCATTTCCGCGTAGCGGCCTTCGTCGCTCGGGATCAGGTGCCGCAGCCCGAGCGGCGCGAACCAGACGATCGCGAACGCGACGAGCAGGAGGACGAGCGTGATGCGATTGAGCGGTAGCCTCGGCGGCGTATCGTTCATGGATTTTTCAGCCTGTTGGTTGTTGTAAGAGCCGTTGGCGGGTTGCGTCGACGGCGGCCGGCTTGGCGGTCATCGAGCCGGACGACGATCCGGGGATCGACCCGGGGTGCCGGCCCGTGTTTTACCGCATCGGTGATTAACGTTCAATTAAGAGCGCGGCGGCGACCTTGCGGCCCTCGGCCATCAGGATGTTGTAGGTGCGGCAGGCCGCCTGGAAATCCATCGTCTCGACGCCGATCCGCTTGGCCGTGAGCGCGGCCACGAGGCGCGGGTGCGGGAAGCGCAGCCGCGCGCCGCTGCCGAAGATCACGAGTTCGGGTGCCGGGTCGAGCAGCATCGCGAAATGCTCGGGCGCGAGCGCGTCGAACGACGACACCGGCCAGTCCCGCACCGGTGCGCCGGGCAGCACGATGACGCTGCCTTCGTGGCGTTGGAGGTTGACGTCGACATAATCGGGGCCGTAGCCGGTGACGGTGTTGAGCGCGCCGCTCGTGTCCTGGTGCAGTTTCAAATCGGTAATCCGCGGTTCCGTGGAGGAAATGTGTGGCACGGGCCGCACGGGCCCGGGCGGCCGGTTTCGCGGGCGCCGCGCGCGGCACGCCCGACGGCGCGGGCCCGCAGCGGCCATGGTGCATTGCGAAAGTCGGCCAAAATCCGCTAAATTATAACTTTTTGGTCGCCCCCGGGCGCCACTTGCATCGGGCATTGCCACAAGCTGCGTCCGATCGCCCGCATTTTCCCAGTCTAGACAGCGCGCACAGACCGGCCGCTCTCCAGTTTTGATCCCGTCCCCCGGCCGCAAGGCCAACCCAGGAACCGTGTCGTCGTGAAACCGATTCAGAAGTCGAACAAGCTGCTCAACGTCTGCTACGACATCCGTGGCCCGGTGCTCGAGCACGCGAAACGCCTCGAGGAAGAAGGCCACCGCATCATCAAGCTGAACATCGGCAACCTCGCGCCGTTCGGTTTCGACGCGCCGGACGAAATCATCCAGGACATGATCCGCAACCTGCCGGCGTCGTCCGGCTATTCGGATTCGAAGGGCGTGTTCTCGGCCCGCAAGGCCGTGATGCACTATACGCAGCAAAAGGGCGTCGTCGGCGTCGGTCTCGACGACATCTACATCGGCAACGGCGCGTCCGAGCTGATCGTGATGGCGACCCAGGCGCTCCTGAACGACGGCGACGAAGTGCTGCTGCCGGCACCCGACTACCCGCTGTGGACGGCCGCCGTGAGTCTGTCGGGCGGCACGCCCGTGCATTACGTGTGCGACGAGCAGAACGCGTGGATGCCCGACCTCGACGACATCCGCCGCAAGATCACGCCGAACACGAAGGCGATCGTCGTGATCAACCCGAACAACCCGACCGGCGCGCTTTATTCCGACGAATTGCTGCTGGAGCTGCTCGAGATCGCGCGCCAGCACGGGCTGATCGTGTTCGCCGACGAGGTCTACGACAAGATCGTCTACGACGGGCTCGAGCACACGGCGCTGGGCTCGCTGTCGGAAGACGTGATCACCGTCACGTTCAACAGCCTGTCGAAGAGCTATCGCTCGTGCGGCTACCGCGCGGGCTGGATGGCCGTGTCCGGCCTCGGCGGCGACAACCGCCGGCGCGCGAAGGATTACCTGGAAGGGCTCGGGATCCTGTCGTCGATGCGCCTGTGCGCGAACGTGCCCGGGCAGTTCGCGATCCAGACCGCGCTCGGCGGCTACCAGAGCATCAACGAGCTGATCGTGCCGACCGGGCGCCTGTACAAGCAGCGCGAGCTGGCGTACGAGATGCTCACGTCCATCCCGGGCGTGACGTGCGTGAAGCCGCAGGCCGCGCTGTACATGTTCCCGCGCCTCGATCCGAAGCTCTATCCGATCCAGAACGACCAGCAGTTCATCCTCGACCTGTTGCTCGAGGAGCGCGTGCTGCTCGTGCAGGGGACGGGCTTCAACTGGGCGGCGCCGGATCACTTCCGCGTGGTCTTCCTGCCGAACCTCGACGATCTGACCGATTCGATCAACCGGATCGCGCGCTTCCTCGACGGCTATCGCAAGCGCCATTCGGTCTGAGCGGCACGCTCCTCGGCATTCATTCACTCTTACTCATCGATCACACGCAGCATGGAACCGATCAAAGTTGGCCTGTTGGGCTTCGGCACCGTCGGCAGCGGCACCTTCACGGTGCTGCACCGCAACCAGGAAGAAATCAAGCGACGCGCGGGGCGCGGGATCGAGGTCGCGCGCATTGCGGTGCGCAACCCGGCCAAGGCGCAGGCAGCGCTCGGCGCTCATGCCGGCGCCGCGCAGATCACCGACGATTTCAATGCGGTCGTCGACGATCCGTCGATTTCGATCATCGCCGAGATGATCGGCGGCACGGGCATCGCGCGCGAGCTCGTGCTGCGCGCGATCGCGAACGGCAAGCACGTCGTGACGGCGAACAAGGCGCTGCTCGCGGTGCACGGCACCGAGATCTTCGAGGCGGCGCGCGAGAAGGGCGTGATGGTCGCGTTCGAGGCGGCGGTTGCCGGCGGCATCCCGATCATCAAGGCGCTGCGCGAAGGCCTGACCGCGAACCGCATCCAGTACATCGCAGGCATCATCAACGGCACGACGAACTACATCCTGTCGGAAATGCGCGACCGCGGCCTCGACTTCGCGACCGCGCTGAAGGCCGCGCAGGAGCTCGGCTACGCGGAAGCCGATCCGACCTTCGACATCGAAGGCGTCGACGCCGCGCACAAGGCGACCATCATGAGCGCGATCGCGTTCGGCGTGCCGGTCCAGTTCGACCGCGCGTACGTCGAAGGCATCAGCAAGCTCGACGCGACGGACATCCGCTACGCGGAAGAACTCGGCTACCGGATCAAGCTGCTCGGCATCGCGCGCCGCGCGGAAAACGGCATCGAGCTGCGCGTGCATCCGACGCTGATTCCCGAGAAGCGCCTGCTCGCGAACGTCGAGGGTGCGATGAACGCGGTCGTCGTGCACGGCGACGCGGTCGGCACGACGCTGTACTACGGCAAGGGCGCGGGCGCGGAACCGACCGCGTCGGCGGTCGTCGCTGATCTCGTCGACGTCACGCGCCTGCACACGGCCGACCCCGAGCATCGCGTGCCGCATCTGGCGTTTCAGCCGGACAGCCTGTCGAACACGCCGATCCTGCCGATCGAGGAAGTGACGAGCGGCTACTACCTGCGCCTGCGCGTGGCCGACCAGACGGGCGTGCTCGCGGACATCACGCGCATTCTCGCCGCGACGGGCATCTCGATCGACGCGCTGCTGCAGAAGGAATCGGAGCAGGTCGACGACGCGAACGGCGAGACCGACATCATCCTGATCACGCACGAGACGCAGGAAAAACACGTGAACGCGGCGATCGCGCAGATCGAAGGCCTCGCGACGGTGGTCTCGAAGGTGACGAAGCTGCGCATGGAAGCGCTGAACTGAGGACCAGGAACGACATGAACTACATCTCCACGCGCGGCGCCGGCATCGGCGAGCGCCACACGTTCTCCGACATCCTGCTCGGCGGTCTCGCGAAGGACGGCGGGCTGTACCTGCCTGCCGAGTACCCGAAGGTATCGGCCGACGAACTCGCGCGCTGGCGCACGCTGCCGTATGCGGATCTCGCGTTCGAGGTCCTGTCGAAGTTCTGCGACGACGTGCCGGCCGACGACCTGCGCGCGATCACGCGCCGCACGTATACGGCCGCCGTGTACAGCAACACGCGCCACGGCGAGAACGCGTCCGACATCACGCCGCTGAAGACGCTCGGCACCGAGAACGGTGCGCCGGTCTCGCTGCTCGAACTGTCGAACGGCCCGACGCTCGCGTTCAAGGACATGGCGATGCAGCTGCTCGGCAATCTGTTCGAGTACACGCTCGCGAAGCACGGCCAGGCGCTGAACATCCTCGGCGCGACGTCGGGCGACACGGGCAGCGCGGCCGAATACGCGATGCGCGGCAAGGCCGGCGTGCGCGTGTTCATGCTGTCGCCGCACAAGAAGATGAGCGCGTTCCAGACGGCCCAGATGTTCAGCCTGCAGGATCCGAACATCTTCAACCTCGCGGTCGAAGGCGTGTTCGACGACTGCCAGGACATCGTGAAGGCCGTGTCCAACGATCACGCGTTCAAGGCGCGTCACAAGATCGGCACGGTCAACTCGATCAACTGGGCGCGCGTCGTCGCGCAGGTCGTGTACTACTTCAAGGGCTATTTCGCGGCGACGACGTCCAACGACGAACGCGTGTCGTTTACGGTGCCGTCGGGCAACTTCGGCAACGTCTGCGCGGGCCACATCGCGCGGATGATGGGCCTGCCGATCGCGAAGCTCGTGGTCGCGACCAACGAGAACGACGTGCTCGACGAGTTCTTCCGCACCGGCGCATATCGCGTGCGCAGCGCGGAAAACACGTATCACACGAGCAGCCCGAGCATGGACATCTCGAAGGCGTCGAACTTCGAGCGCTTCGTGTTCGACCTGCTCGGCCGCGATCCGGCCCGCGTGATGCAGCTGTTCCGCGACGTCGAGGAGAAAGGCGGTTTCGATCTCGCGGCGAGCGGCGATTTCGCGCGCGTGGCCGAGTTCGGCTTCGTGTCGGGCCGCAGCAGCCACGCTGATCGCATCGCCACGATCCGCGACGTGTTCTCGCGCTACGACACGATGATCGACACGCACACGGCCGACGGCGTGAAGGTCGCGCGCGAGCATCTCGACGCGGGCGTGCCGATGGTCGTCCTCGAGACGGCGCAGCCGATCAAGTTCGGCGAGACGATCCGCGAAGCACTCGATCGCGAGGCCGAGCGGCCGGCCGCGTTCGACGGGCTCGAGGCGCTGCCGCAGCGTTTCGAGGTCGTGAAGGCCGATGCGCAGCAGGTGAAGGACTTCATCGCCGCGCACACGGGCGCATAACGTAGCGCCGGGTAGCACCCGGGCTGCACCGGGCCCCAGCCCGGCGCTGCAGGACGGCCGGAATGCCGATTCGTCGCACGGATCGGGGTTCCGGCCGTTTCGCTTGGGTGGCGGCCGCGCGCACGCGAATTGCCGGATCGCGAGCGAAACAAGTGCCAGTGCCGCGCGTTCGTGCCGATCACAGTTCTCGCATGGCCGGCATATCGCGCGTGGGCGCGACGGCGTCGCTACAATGGCGTATTGATTCCAACGATCCCCGATTCCATCGATGTCGAACCCGAATCCCGCGGCGCCGCGCGCGCCGATGCTGTCGACCGCCGAAGCGCTCGCTGCGCTGCTCGAAGCCGCGAAGCCGCTGGCCGGCGCCGAAACCGTCGCAACGCTCGACGGGCTCGGCCGCGTGCTGGCGGCCGACGTGAGCTCGCCGCTCGACGTGCCGCCGATGCATACGAGCGCGATGGACGGCTATGCGGTACGCGTGGCCGACCTGCTGCACGGCGAGCGGCGCCTGCCGGTGTCGCAGCGGATTCCGGCCGGCCACCCGGCCGCGCCGCTCGCGGCCGGCACGGCCGCGCGGATCTTCACCGGCGCGACGGTGCCGCCCGGCGCCGATGCCGTCGTGATGCAGGAGCAGACGTCGGCCGACGGCGATGCGGTCGAAATCCTCCACACGCCGAAGGCCGGTGAATGGATCACCGCGCAGGGCGCGGATATCCGCCAGGGTTCGGTGATCCTGCCGGCCGGCACGCGGCTCACGCCGCAGGCGCTCGGGCTGGCCGCGTCGGTCGGCTGCGCGCAGCTGTCGGTCGCGCGGCGGATTCGCGTCGCGGTGTTCTTCACCGGCGACGAACTGACGATGCCGGGCGAGCCGCTGAAGCCCGGCGCGATCTACAACTCGAACCGTTTCACGCTGCGCGGGCTGCTCGAGCGGCTCGGCTGCCACGTGACCGACTACGGGATCGTGCCCGACTCGCTCGCCGCGACGCGCGACACGCTGCGCGAGGCCGCGCGCGATCACGACGTGATCCTGACGAGCGGCGGCGTATCGGTTGGCGACGAGGATCACGTGAAGCCGGCTGTCGAGGCCGAAGGGCGGCTCGCGCTCTGGCAGATCGCGATGAAGCCGGGCAAGCCGCTCGCATTCGGCGCGGTGCGCCGCGGCGATGCGCGGCCCGACGCGCACTTCATCGGGCTGCCCGGCAATCCCGTGTCGAGCTTCGTCACGTTCCTGCTGTTCGTGCGGCCATTCCTGCTGCGCCTGTCCGGCGTGCGCGACGTCGCGCCGCGTGCGCTGTCGCTTCGTGCGGACTTCTCGCAAAGCAAGGGCGACCGGCGCAACGAATTCCTGCGCGCGCGCGTGAACGCGGCCGGCGGCCTCGACCTGTTCCCGAACCAGAGCTCGGCGGTGCTGACATCGACCGTCTGGGGCGACGGCCTGATCGACAATCCGCCGCAGCACGCGATCAGCGCGGGCGAGACCGTGCGTTTCATTCCGTTTTCCGAACTGCTGTCGTAACGCGGCGGCTTCCCGAACCATGAAGATTCAGCTGAAATTCTTTGCAAGCGTGCGCGAGGCGCTGGGCGTGTCCGACGAACAGGCCGACGTGCCGGACGGCGTGACGACCGTCGGCGACGTGCGTGCATGGCTGCGCCTGCGCGGCGGTGCGTGGGCCGAGACGCTCGCCGAAGGGCGCGCGCTGCGCATGGCATGCAATCACGAGATGACCGATGCCGATACGCGGCTCACCGACGGTTGCGAAGTCGCGTTTTTTCCGCCCGTGACGGGCGGTTGAGAGGCAGGCGATGGCTACGGTACGAGTGCAGACCGGCGATTTCGACCTGAACGCCGAGGTGGCGGCGCTGCGCGCGCGCAACCCGAAGATCGGCGCGCTTGCCTGCTTCGTCGGCACCGTGCGCGACCTGAACGAAGGCGAATCGGTTGCCGCGATGGAGCTCGAGCACTATCCGGGGATGACGGAGAAGGCGCTCGAGAAGATTGCCGCCGAAGCCTGCCGGCGCTGGCCCGGGATCGACGTCGCGATCGTCCATCGCGTCGGCCGGCTGCTGCCGCTCGACCAGATCGTGATGGTCGCGACCGTCGCATCGCATCGCGGCGATGCGTTCGCGTCGTGCGAGTTCGTGATGGACTACCTGAAGACCGAGGCGCCGTTCTGGAAGAAGGAAACGACGCCGGACGGCGAGCGCTGGGTCGATGCCCGCAGCACCGACGACGCGGCGCTTGCGCGCTGGGGTGTCGAATCGGGCAACGCGCCGCGTTGAGCGCGGCGTGTGTGTCGTGCGGCGATGCACCGCAGGCACGCGCGCGCCGACCCTGCGAATCGTCGTTCAGGCGTCCGGATCCGTGCCGCGCCCGATGATCTTCGCCGGGAACGGCTCGCCACGCGCCCGTGACGGCAGCGCACGCGGATCGTCGCCCGTGTCGCGCCGGCGTGGCGCGATCGCGTCGAGCAGCGCCTGCTGCTCGGGCGGAATCTGGTAATCCCAGCCGAAGCGGCTCAACTGCAGGCTCTGCGCGATACGCAGCGCCGGTTCCATGAAGCGGATGGCCGCGGGCGGCGCGTAGCGCCCCTCGACGGTCTTCAGGAACAGCGACAGCCAGCGGCTGAAATGCGCGGGCTCGATCCCGTCGAGCGGCTGGTGTGCCTGCTGCACGTTGCCGCGATAGCCCTTGGTGCCAAGCACGAGGCTCGACCAGAAGTTCACCATCTTCGGCAGATGGTCGTCCCAGCGGCCGTCCAGCTTCGCGTCGAACACCGGGCCGAGCAGCGGATCGGCGCGCACGCGGTCGTAGAACGCATATACGAGGTCGCGGATGTTGTCTTCCGTCGGTTCGGCGTCGCGAGGACGGGCCGGGGCGGTATCGGGCGAGGCAGGCAGGGCGGTCATGGCAAAAAAGGGCCGGGAAGATCAGGGCGTCGGTGGCGTGCCGTCGGCGCGGCCGCGCGGGCAACGCGCAGGACGCGGACGGAATTTTGACGCAAAATAGCGTCCACCAATGCCTGAAAAATGCGTAGATATTATGCATCTTATTGCGCACAGGTCGTCCCGGCAACCCGGCGCCCCCGAGCGGCGTCGCGAACCGTGCCGGCGCGCGCTCCGATTGGCCCGGCCTGGCTGATCGGGGCGCGATCGCCCATTTTCCGTATTCGCTCATGAGACTCACCGACTACACCGACTATTCGCTGCGCGTCATGCTGTACCTCGCCGTGCGCGGCGAAGGGCTCGCGACGATCCAGGAGATCTCGGACGCCTACGGCATCTCGAAGAACCATCTGATGAAGGTCGTGCAGCAGCTCGGCGAGCTCGGCTGGGTCGATACCGTCCGCGGCCGCAACGGCGGGCTGCGGCTGTTCCGCGAATCGCTGAAGCTGACGGTCGGCCAGGTGGTGCGCGCGACCGAGAACGATTTCGCGCTGGTCGGCTGCTTTACGGCCGACGGCGGCGAGTCGAAAGGCTGCGTGATCGAGCCGCAGTGCCGCCTCAAGGGCGTGCTGGCTGCCGCGCGCGACGCGTTCTTCGCCGAACTCGATCGTCATACGATCGGTGAGCTGGCCTCGTCCGCGTCGCCGCTCGTCGCGCTGCTCGGCATTCGTCCGGTCGCGCCGGTTCGTGGCGAGCCGTCAGGCGCTGACGCAGTCGCGTCGGCCGAATCGCCGTCGAAGGTCGGTTGATGCGCCCGCACCGCCGCCGCCATTCGGGCACCGCGTCTCCCACTAGCCGTCGCGTCGCCGCACGGCGATTTTTGCGCTGAATCAACCGGAATTTCGCTTGAAACCCGTATAACCATCCTCATCTTGGTGTTAATCGAAAATTGGAGGTCTCGCCAAATGAGAATCGACAAGCTCACCACCAAGTTCCAGGAAGCACTCGCGGACGCGCAAAGCCTCGCGGCCGGCCGCGACAATCAATACATCGAACCCGTTCACGTGCTGGCGGCGCTGGTCGCGCAGCAGGACGGCTCCGCCCGCTCGCTGATGTCGCGCGCGGGCGTTCACGTGCAGGCGCTGCAAGGCGCGCTGAACGAAGCCATTTCGCGCCTGCCGCAAGTCACGGGCACGGGCGGCGACATCCAGGTCGGCCGTGAGCTGGCCGGGTTGCTGAACCAGGCCGACAAGGAAGCGCAAAAGCTCAACGACACGTTCATCGCGAGCGAGATGTTCCTGCTCGCCGTGTCCGACGACAAGGGCGAAGCCGGCAAGCTCGCCCGTCAGCACGGCCTCACGCGCAAGGCGCTCGAAGCCGCGATCGCGGCGGTGCGCGGCGGCTCGCAGGTGCACAGCCAGGATGCGGAAAGCCAGCGCGAGGCGCTGAAGAAATACACGGTCGACCTGACCGAGCGCGCCCGCGCGGGCAAGCTCGATCCGGTGATCGGCCGCGACGACGAAATTCGCCGCTCGATCCAGATCCTGCAGCGCCGCACCAAGAACAACCCGGTGCTGATCGGCGAGCCGGGCGTCGGCAAGACCGCGATCGTCGAAGGGCTCGCGCAGCGGATCGTCAACGGCGAAGTGCCCGAGACGCTGAAGGGCAAACGCGTGCTGTCGCTCGACATGGCCGCGCTGCTCGCCGGCGCGAAGTATCGCGGCGAGTTCGAGGAGCGCCTGAAGGCCGTGCTCAACGACATCGCGAAGGACGAAGGCCAGACGATCGTGTTCATCGACGAGATTCACACGATGGTCGGTGCCGGCAAGGCCGAAGGCGCGATGGACGCGGGCAACATGCTGAAGCCGGCGCTGTCGCGCGGCGAGCTGCACTGCATCGGCGCGACCACGCTCGACGAATACCGCAAGTACATCGAGAAGGACGCCGCGCTCGAGCGCCGCTTCCAGAAGGTGCTCGTCGACGAGCCGAGCGTCGAGGCGACGATCGCGATCCTGCGCGGGCTGCAGGAAAAGTACGAACTGCACCACGGCGTCGACATTACCGACCCGGCGATCGTCGCCGCGGCCGAACTGTCGCACCGCTACATCACCGACCGTTTCCTGCCGGACAAGGCGATCGACCTGATCGACGAGGCTGCGTCGAAGATCAAGATGGAAATCGATTCGAAGCCCGAAGAAATGGACAAGCTCGATCGCCGGCTGATCCAGCTGAAGATCGAACGCGAGGCCGTGAAGAAGGAGCAGGACGAGGCGTCGCAAAAGCGCTTGCAGCTGATCGAGGAAGAGATCGAACGCCTCGGCCGCGAATATGCGGACCTGGAAGAGATCTGGACCGCCGAGAAGGCAGCGGTGCAGGGCAGCGCGCAGTTGAAGGAAGAGATCGAGAAGGTGCGGGCCGACATCGCGCGCCTGCAGCGTGAAGGCAAGCTCGAGAAGGTTGCCGAGCTGCAGTACGGCAAGCTGCCGCAACTCGAGTCGCAACTGAAGCAGGTCACGCAGGCCGAAGAGCAGGAGCAGCACAACCCGACGCGTCCGCGTCTGCTGCGCACGCAGGTCGGTGCGGAAGAAATCGCGGAAGTCGTGTCGCGTGCAACCGGGATTCCGGTGTCGCGGATGATGCAGGGCGAACGTGAGAAGCTGCTGCACATCGAGGAAAAGCTGCACGAGCGCGTGGTCGGCCAGGACGAGGCGATCAGCGCGGTGGCGGACGCGATCCGTCGTTCGCGCGCCGGTCTCGCCGATCCGAACCGCCCGTACGGCTCGTTCCTGTTCCTCGGCCCGACGGGCGTCGGCAAGACCGAGCTGTGCAAGGCGCTGGCGTCGTTCCTGTTCGACTCGGAAGAGCACCTGATCCGCATCGACATGAGCGAGTTCATGGAGAAGCACAGCGTCGCGCGGCTGATCGGCGCGCCGCCGGGCTATGTCGGCTACGAGGAAGGCGGCTACCTGACGGAAGCCGTGCGCCGCAAGCCGTACAGCGTGATCCTGCTCGACGAGATCGAGAAGGCGCATCCGGACGTGTTCAACGTGCTGCTGCAAGTGCTCGACGACGGCCGCATGACCGACGGGCAGGGCCGCACGGTCGACTTCAAGAACACGGTGATCGTGATGACGTCGAACCTCGGCTCGCAGGTGATCCAGGCAATGACGGGTTCGCCGCAGGAAGAGATCAAGGACGCCGTGTGGCTCGAAGTGAAGCAGCACTTCCGCCCCGAGTTCCTGAACCGGATCGACGACGTCGTCGTGTTCCACGCGCTCGATCGCAGCAACATCGAATCGATCGCGAAGATCCAGCTCGCGCGCCTGCACGACCGGCTCGCGAAGCTCGACATGGCGCTCGACGTGTCGCCGGCGGCGCTGGAGCAGATCGGGAAGGTCGGCTACGATCCGCTGTTCGGCGCGCGGCCGCTGAAGCGCGCGATCCAGCAGGAGATCGAGAACCCGGTCGCGAAGCTGATCCTCGCGGGCCGCTTCGGTCCGAAGGACGTGATCCCGGTCGACGTCAACGACGGCACGTTCGTGTTCGACCGCGTCGTGCACTGATCGTCGCTGGTCGCCCGCGCGCCCGGTTCGCGCCGGGCGCGCAAAAACAAACACCCCGCTCAGGCGGGGTGTTTGCATATGGGGCGGCCGAAACCGCCGTCGCGGCCGTCAGGCGGCACGATGCGTGCTCAGGCCTGCTTGTTGCCGCCGAACATGCCGGCGAGCTGCGTGAGCGTGCCGAGCACGTTCGACGTATCGATCTGGCCGCCGGCCGGCACTTCGCCGTTCGGCGTCGCGCCGTTGACGACGTGCGGCAGCACCTGCGCGAGGATCGACGATGCCTGGGACGGGTCGATGCCGACCTTGCTCGCCAGCGAGCCGACGACCTCGGAACCGAGCACGTTCTGCAGCGTGTCCGGCGAGATCGGCTGGTTTTCGCCGTTGCCGACCCACGAGCCGATGATGTCGCCGGCGCCGCCGGCCTTGAACTTCTCGATCAGCCCGTTCAGGCCGCCCGGCTGGTTGTTGATGAATTCGAGCGCGGTCGTGATGAGCGCGCTTTGCGAGTTGCCGCCGGACTGGCCGCCGATCAGACCGCCAACGATGTCGAGGAGACCCATGGTTCTTCACCTTCACAGAAAAGGGCGCCGCAACGACGGCGCCCGTTGATCGAATGCCGCCCGCACGCGACGCGTGCGCGCGGCGTACATCAGGCGCCCGACGCCGCTGCGGCGGAGGCGGCCTTGTCCTTCTTGCTCTTCTTCTTCGAACCCTTCGTCGCCTTCGTGGACGACGCTGCGGCCGGCGCGCTCGCGCCCGCATCGGCGGATGCCGCTGCAGCCGCGGCCGCCTTTTCCTTCTTCGACGCGCGCTTGCTCTTGGCCGGCTTCGACGCCGCTTCCGGTGCGCTGGCGGCCGGGGCCGGCGTGGGCGCCGGCGTAGCGGCCGGCGACGTCGCAGCGGTGCCGGCCGACGTCGTGGCCGAGGTGGTCGCCGGCGTCGTCGCGGCCGGCTTCGACAGCTTCACGCCCTTCGGCGGCGCCGAGGAGCCGCCGATCGTCAGGCCGTTTTCCTCGAGATGCCCGACCGACTTCGTGCCGAGACCCTTCACGCGGTTCGCGAGATCGTCCGCGTCCTTGAACGGGCCGTTCTTGGTGCGCTCGTCGATGATCGCCTTCGACTTCACGGGCCCGAGGCCCTTCACCGATTCGAGCGCGGCCTGGTCGGCCGTGTTGACTTCGACGGCCGCGGCAAGGCCGGCGGCGAGCGACAGCGACAGCGCGACGAACAGCATCAGCAGCTTTTTCAGCATGGCAAGGGCTCCCTGGTTCTGACGGATGAATGGCTGTTGCAACGGACGGCGCGGCGAGACCTGGCCGGGCGTCGCCGTTAAGCATAGGACAAATGCGTGCCCTTTTTAAGACAGGCTGACTGAATCTTGCTGAAGGCTTGCGATGCTGTAAAGGCCGAAACCCGCGCCAGGCGCCGATTTTGACCATTGTTTACGGTGTTGAGGGGGCGAGCGGATCGTTGTCGCGCTGGTCGTGCGATCGCGCTTGACTTAGAGTGAACTCTAACTCCTAACCTTGTTCCTGCCATGTCGAAAACCGTATCCCAACCTTCCGCCGCAGGCCCGCTGACGATCGGGCAAGTCGCCGAACTGACGGGCGTGTCGACGCACACGCTGCGGTACTACGAGCAGGCCGGCCTGCTGCGCGCGATTTCGCGCACGGCGGCCGGGCACCGGCTCTATGCGCCGGCCGACCTTGCCGGGCTGGCCTTCGTGATGCGCCTGAAGGCGACCGGCATGCCGATCGCGCAGATCCAGGCGTTCGCGGTGCTGCGCGAGCAGGGCGAGTCGACGTTCGGCGCGCGGCGCGACTTGCTGGTCGCGCATCGCGACGCGGTGCGTGCGCATATCGCGGAGCTGCAGGCGAACCTCGATGCGATCGGCGACAAGATCGCGTACTACGAGGCGCAGGGACGGGAAACGGCACGACGGGCGAAACCTTCTCTCTCATTATCGGAACAGGACGGACACGATGGAACGACTCGTTGAGGATCGCTACACGCGCGGCTGGAACAAACTGAAGGAAATCGACGGCGAAGTGGGCGAACGCGTGGTCGCGGCGCTTGCGCCGATCGCACCGGACTTCGCGCGGCTCCTGGTCGAATTCAGTTTCGGCGACATCTACAGCCGGCCGCAGCTCGACCTGAAAGCGCGCGAAATCGCGACGATCGCCGCGCTGGCCGCGCTCGGCAACGCGCAGCCGCAATTGAAGGTGCATATCGAGGCCGCGCTGAACGTCGGTTGCACGCGCGACGAGATCGTCGAGGTGTTCATGCAGATGGCCGTGTATGCGGGGATGCCGGCCGCGCTGAACGCATTGTTTGCCGCGCACGAGGTATTCAAGCGGCGCGACGAGGCGGCCGGCGTGACAGACGCCGCGAACGAAGCGGCCGGGCAGCCCGCATGACGAAGCGTGCGCTTACGCGTCACGCGCGGTGCGGCGCGACGATCCGGTGCTTCGCGATGCGCCGGTACAGCGTCGCGCGCGACATGCCGAGCGCGCGCGCGGCCGCGTCGGGCCGCCAGCGGTGCGCGGTGAGTGCCGCGACGATGCGGCCGCGTTCGTCGTCGGGCAGCGCGCCGGCCGGACCGGCGCCGAGCCGCGGGACGAGATCGGCCGGCAGGTCGCGCAGCGTCACGCGCGCGGTATCGCACACCGCGCACGCGTAGCGCAACACGTTGCGCAGTTGGCGCACGTTGCCGGGCCACGCGTACGCGGCGAGTTGTTCGGCGAGCGCCGGGTCGAGCGTGAGCACGTGGCCCGTCGCCTGCGCTTCCTCGGCGAATACCGCGGCGATCACGTCGCGCACGTCCGCGCGCTCGCGCAGCGGAGGCAGTTCGAACGTCGCGCCGCTCAGCCGGTAATACAGATCCTCGCGGAACGTGCCGTCGGCCACCATCGCGGCGAGATCGCGGTGCGTCGCGCAGATCACGTCGAGATCGACGCGCACGGGCGTATCGCTGCCGAGCGGCACGACCTCGCCGTCGGCGAGCACGCGCAGCAGGCGCGTCTGGAGCGCGAGCGGCATGTCGCCGATTTCGTCGAGAAACAGCGTGCCGCCGTCGGCGAGCGCGATCTTGCCGCGTGCGCCGTGCTTGCGTGCGCCGGTGAACGCGCCGGCCGCGTAGCCGAACAGCTCGCTTTCGATCAGCGCCTCGGGCAGCGCGCCGCAGTTGACCGCGACGAACGGCCGTGCGCGCCGTGCACCGGCATCGTGGATCGCGCGGGCGAATACTTCCTTACCGGCGCCGGTTTCACCCAGCACCAGAATCGGCAGCCGCTTGCTCGCGACCCGCAATGCAAGTTCGGCCTGTTGAGCGACGCGCGTGTCGCTGCTGTGCAGGAACGGTGTCAGCGCGCCGACGTGGCGCTGCACGGTGCCGGGGCGGCGCGATGTCGTGGCGGCCCGTGCCGTGCCGGTTTCGCGGCCGGTACGCCGTAGCGGCGCGCGCAGCCGCGCATAGAGCGGAGCGCCGGTCGCGCGCAGCCGCAGCGCGATGATCGTATCGAGCCGCGCGGCATCGCGCAGCGGCATTTCGGTCGCATCGAAGATCTCGTCGATATGGCGCGGTTCGCGCAGCGCGGGCAGCGCGTCGCGTGCCGGCCGGTTCGAGGCGACGATGTTGCCGCATTCGTCGAACGCGATCAGCCATTCGGGCTGCGCCTCGACGTAATGACGATTCGGATGCCCAAACAATATCCAGTGCTGTGCGGTGCTGTGCACGAAGTAGCCGTCCTCGATCAGCGCCGCGCTTTGCCGAACGAGCTGGTACACGAGACGCTGGCTGTCGCGGCCGTCCGGCGACTGGACGGCCGACGCGTCGAGCACGCCGATCAGTTCGCCGCCGGGCGCGAAGATCGGGGCCGCACTGCAGGTGAGCGTGGTGAACGCGGCGCGGAAGTGGTCGGTCTTGTGCACGGTGATCGGTGCGAGATCGGTCAGCACGCTCGCGACCCCGCAGGTGCCTTCCTCGCTTTCCGACCAGCACGAGCCGATGTGCAGCCCCGCATGACGGAAGTCGTTGCGACGTTCGCGGTCGATCCGGTAGTCGATCGTCACGCCGTGCGCGTCGGTCAGCATCACGCAGTAATCGGCGACGCGAATCATGTCGTGCAGGCGCGTCAGGCACTGGCCCGATGCACGCAGGAACGCTTCCTCCTTGTCGCGCACCTCGCGCAGCTCGGCCGCGGTCAGCACGCGCGGGCCGATCGACGACGCGGGGTCGAGCGCGTAGCGTTCGAGCGAGCGCTGCCACGACGACACCAGGCGCGCGGAATCGGCCGGCGCGGGCAGGCGCCCGGCGAGCGCGCCGAGCACGCGGTCGGCGTGCTGGGCCTGGGGGACGGCATAGGGCATGGTCGGCTCCGGTTCCGTACGGCGGGGAATTCGATGTTCTTGTAGCACATCCGCCTGCGCCGATCACATTGCATCGCAGCACGCGCGCGACGTGAGACGTTCGTCTCAGCGGCATCTCAGCCGCTCTCGCGACGCTGAGACGCACGGGCATGCCACGCGTGCGGGCGACCAATCTCACGGCGTTGCGCGCCGCGCCGCGATGCGCGCGGCTTGCCGGCGCGAGGCGCACCCGAACGAAGGTGCCGAAACCGGCGCACCGGGAGATCGACGGCGTGAGACGCGCGGACGATTTCGCGGGCGTCGGGCGATCGCAGCAGGAGGCTGGCGATGGGCGGCACCGCCGCCGCGCCAGTCTGCAAGCGGGTTTCGCGGTCGTTGCACGCGCGGTGGCACGCCGCTTGCAGATGTCACGGCAAGCCCGGCGCGGTTGCGTCGGCGACGACGGTCCGCTGCCCTCGACGACGGCGGACGACACATGCAGGGCCGGCGCGAGCGCCGGTCCACTGGATGGAGACAAGCCCGTGACGACGCCCGTGACCGTCGGCGTGATCGCGAACCCCGCATCGGGGCGCGACATTCGCCGCCTGACGACGCATGCATCCGTGTTCCCGACGGCGGAGAAAGCCAACATGGTCGTGCGCCTGCTTGCCGGCCTCGGCGCGATGGGCGTCGAGCGCGTGCTGACCTTGCGCGACAAGACGGGCATCTCGACGCTGCTGATGCGTGCGCTCGATACGCATCGCGCGGTCGCGCCGCACGAGCGCTGGCCCGCTGTCGAATTCGTCGACCTGCCGATCTCCGATTCCGTCGCCGACACGCACGCGGGCGCCGCCTACATGCGCCGGATGGAAGTCGCGCTGATCGTCGTGCTCGGCGGCGACGGCACCCATCGCGCGGTCGCCGCGCATTGCGGCGCGACGCCGCTCGTCGCGCTGTCCACCGGCACCAACAACGCGTTTCCCGAGCATCGCGAAGCGACCGTCGCGGGCGTCGCGGCAGGGCTCGCCGCGACCGGCGTCGTGCCGGCCGAGGTCGCGTTCGCGCGCAACAAGCGGCTCGTCGTGCGCTGCACGGCAGGCGCGAGCGCGGGGCGCGAGGAGATCGCGCTCGTGGACGTGTGCGCGGCCCGCCAGCGCTTCGTCGGCGCGCGCGCGATCTCGGGGCCCGACGACATCGACTCGCTCTATCTGACTTTCGCGGCGCCGGACGGCATCGGCCTGTCCGCGCTCGGCGGCGCGTGGGCGCCGCTCGAGCGCAGCGCGCCGCACGGGCTCGCGATGCGTTTCGCCGCCGACGGCAAGCACGCCGGCACGCCGCTCGTCGCGCCGATCGCCCCCGGGCGCGTCGATCGTGTCGTGATGCGCAGCTGCGAGCGGCTCGAACCGGGCGCGTGGCAGACGATCCCGTTCGAGCACGGCACGCTCGCGTTCGATGGCGAGCGCGAGATCGAGGTCACGCGCGGCGACCGCTACGAGATCGCGCTCGACTGGCGCGGGCCGCTGACCGTCGATGTCGGCCGCACGCTGCGTTACGCGTCGTCGCGGCAGTTGTTGCGTGATGCCGGCGGGTGGCGCGCCTGACGACGGCTTCACGTTTCACCGGCGGCCGCGGCCGCCGTGCAATCCGTCGCCGGGGCGTTGCCGCGGCGGCATTCGCAGTCAGACCTACTCAGGAGACACACATGACCGTTTCGACACATCTCGGCCGGGACACGCTGCTGGAAGCCTACCGGCTGATGCGCACGATCCGCGAATTCGAGGAGCGCCTGCACGTCGAGTTCGCGACCGGCGAAATCCCCGGCTTCGTTCATTTGTACGCCGGCGAGGAGGCCTCCGCCGTCGGCACGATGCTGCACCTCGGCCTTGAAGACTATGTCGCCACCACGCATCGCGGACACGGCCACTGCATCGCGAAAGGCGTGGACGTGCACGGGATGATGGCCGAGATCTACGGCAAGAAGACAGGCGTCTGCCACGGCAAGGGCGGCTCGATGCACATCGCCGACCTGTCGATGGGCATGCTCGGCGCGAACGGGATCGTCGGCGCGGGCGGCCCGCTCGTGTGCGGCGCGGCGCTCGCGGCCAAGCACAAGAAGACGGGCGGCGTCGGCGTGTGCTTCTTCGGCGACGGCGCGTCGAACCAGGGCGTGATCTTCGAATCGATGAACCTCGCGTCGGTGTGGCGGCTGCCGGCGATCTTCGTGGCCGAAAACAACGGTTATGCGGAAGCGACGTCGTCGAGCTGGTCGGTCGCGACCGACAACATCGCCGACCGCGCGAACGGCTTCGGGATGCCGGGCGTGATCGTCGACGGCTTCGACTTCTTCGCGGTGCACGAGGCGCTCGGCGAAGCGGTCGCACGCGCGCGCAACGGTGGCGGCCCGACGCTCGTCGAGGTGAAGTTCACCCGCTATTTCGGTCACTTCGAAGGCGACGCGCAGACCTATCGCGCGCCGGGCGAAGTGCAGAAGCTGCGCGACGAGAAGGACTGCCTGAAGCATTTCGAAGCGCGCGTGGTACGTGCCGAAGTGCTGACGACCGACGAGCTGCGCGCGGTCGATGCGCAGGTGAAGTCGTTGATCGACGACGCGGTCGCGCAGGCCAAGGCCGCGCCGCTGCCCGACGCGGCTGACCTGCTGACCGACGTGTACGTGTCGTACCCGTGAGCGCGATGTGACATGGCGGCCACCGGCCCGCGGCCGGCAAGGCGAAACCAATACTCCAGGAGACGGACATGGCAAGAAAGATCACTTATTCGCAGGCGATCAACGAGGCGCTTGCGCAGGAAATGGCGCGCGACGACAGCGTGATCGTGATGGGCGAGGACAACGCGGGCGGCGCGGGCGCGTCGGGCGAGGACGACGCGTGGGGCGGCGTGCTCGGCGTGACGAAGGGGCTGTTCCACAAGTTTCCGGGCCGCGTGCTCGATACGCCGCTGTCGGAAGGCGGCTACATCGGCGCGGCGGTCGGTGCGGCCGCGTGCGGAATGCGGCCCGTCGCGGAGCTGATGTTCATCGATTTCATGGGTGTGTGCTTCGATCAGATCTTCAACCAGGCCGCGAAATTCCGCTACATGTTCGGCGGCAAGGCCGTGACGCCGGTCGTGATCCGCGCGATGTACGGCGCCGGCCTGCGCGCGGCCGCGCAGCATTCGCAGATGCTCACGTCGCTGTTTACGCACATCCCCGGGCTGAAGGTCGTGTGCCCGTCGACGCCTTACGACGCGAAGGGGCTGCTGATTCAGTCGATCCGCGACAACGATCCCGTGATCTTCCTCGAACACAAGCTGCTCTATACGCGCGAAGGCGACGTGCCTGAGGAATCCTATGCGATTCCGTTCGGCGAGGCGAACGTCGTGCGCGACGGCGACGACGCGACGATCGTCACATACGGCCGCATGGTGCATCTGGCGACCGACGCGGCCGTCAGGCTCGCGAAGGACGGCATCCAGGTCGACGTGATCGACCTGCGCACGACGTCGCCGCTCGACGAGGAAACGATCCTCGAAAGCGCGGAGCGTACCGGGCGCGTCGTGGTGGTCGATGAAGCGAACCCGCGCTGCTCGATCGCGACCGACATCGCCGCGCTCGTCGCACGGCGCGCGTTCCGGTCGCTCAAGGCGCCGATCGAGCTCGTGACCGCGCCGCACACGCCCGCACCGTTCGCCGGCGTGCTGGAAGACCTTTACATCCCGTCCGCCGACGCGATCGCGCAGGCGGTTCTGAAGACGAGGAGCTGACACGATGTCGATTCACATGATCACGATGCCCAAGTGGGGGCTTTCGATGGAGCAGGGGCAGGTCAACGGCTGGCTGAAGGCGGTCGGCGAGCGCGTGACGAAGGGCGACGAAGTGCTCGACGTCGAGACCGACAAGATTTCGTCGGGCGTCGAGTGCGCGTTCGACGGCACGCTGCGCCGGCAGGTCGCGCAGGAAGGCGAGACGCTGCCGGTCGGTGCGCTGCTCGGCGTGGTGGCCGCGGCCGACGCAAGCGATGCCGACATCGACGCGGCGATCGCCGAATTCCAGCGGGATTTCGTGCCGGCCGCGGCCGCCGACGACACGGCAGGCCCGCAACCCGAGAAGGCGCAGATCGGCGGACGCACGCTCCGGTTCCTGAAGCTGGGCGACGGTCCGGGCACGCCCGCGGTGCTGATCCACGGCTTCGGCGGCGACCTGAACAACTGGCTGTTCAACCATGCGGAGCTGGCCGCGCATCGGCCCGTCTGGGCGCTCGACCTGCCCGGGCACGGCGAGTCGGGCAAGGCGGTCGACACCGGCAGCCTCGACGAGCTGGCCGACGCGGTGCTCGCGCTGCTCGACGCGCAGCATATCGACCGTGCGCACCTGATCGGGCATTCGATGGGCGGCGCGGTCGCGATGGCGACGGCGGAGCGCGCGCCGCAACGCGTGGCCTCGCTGACGTTGATCGCGAGCGCCGGGCTCGGCACCGACATCAATCGCGGCTACATCGACGGCTTCGTCGCCGGCAACAGCCGCAATACGCTGAAGCCGCACCTCGGCGCATTGTTCGCCGACAACGCGCTCGTCACGCGGCAACTCGTCGAGGATCTCGTCAAGTACAAGCGGCTCGAGGGCGTGCAGGCCGCGCTGGAGAAGATCGCGAATGCCGCGTTCGACGGCGCGTCGCAGCGGCGCGTGTTCCGCGACCGCGTCGCATCGCTCGCGCCGCGTACGCTCGTGATCTGGGGCGAGCGCGACCAGGTGATTCCGGTGCAGCATGCGCACGGGTTGCCGGACGGCGTGCGGGTCGAGGTGATCGCCGGCAGCGGCCACATGGTGCAGATGGAGGCGGCTGCCGACGTGAACCGCCTGATCGTCGCGTTTCTCGGAGACTGACGATGACCGCCGCGCTCGAACGACCCAGCCTCACCGCACTCGGCCAGCCGGGCGCGCGCAGCCGCGACAAGCTCGCGCGCATTCCGGTGCGCGTCGAGCCTGCGGCCGGCGCGGCGCTGCCGAAGCCGCCGTGGCTGCGGGCGCGGCCGATGATGAGCGGGGCGGTCGCCGACATGGCGGCCGTGCTGCGCGATCACCGGCTGCATTCCGTCTGCGAGGAGGCGATGTGCCCGAACATCGGCGAATGCTTCGCGCAGCGCACCGCGACCTTCATGATCATGGGCGGACTGTGCACGCGGCGCTGCCCGTTCTGCGACGTCGCGCACGGCCGCCCCGAGCCGCTCGACCCCGACGAACCCGCGCGGCTCGCCGACGCGGTGGCGGCGCTCGAACTACGCTACGTCGTGATCACGTCGGTCGATCGCGACGACCTGCGCGACGGCGGCGCCGCGCATTTCGCCGCGTGCATCGCGGCGGTGCGCGCGCGCGTGCCGGGCATCGGCGTCGAGGTGCTGACGCCCGATTTCCGGGGCCGCGTCGCGCGGGCGCTCGATGCGTTCTCGTCGGCGTGGCCGGACGTGTTCAATCACAACATCGAGACGGTGCCGTCGCTGTATCGGGCGGCGCGGCCGGGCGCCGACTATCGCGGTTCGCTCGAACTGCTCGCGCAGGCGAAGGCCGCGCGCCCGACGCTCGTGACGAAATCGGGATTGATGCTCGGGCTCGGCGAGCGCGACGACGAGGTGTGCGACACGCTGCGCGACCTGCGCGCGCACGAGGTCGACGTGCTGACGCTCGGCCAGTATCTCGCGCCGTCCGCGCATCACCTGCCGGTGCGCCGCTACGTGAGCCCCGAGGCGTTCGCCGCGTGGCGCGACGAGGGGCTGTCGCTCGGTTTCAGGGAAGTCGTCGCGGGCCCGCTCGTGCGGTCGTCGTATCACGCGGCCGACGTGCTGGAGGACGCGTAGGTCGCGCGCCGCGCGTCAGGGCTGCACGGCAAGGTGCGCGCGGCTGACGTGGCGCAGGTAGAGGGCAAGGCCTGCGCCCGCGAGCAACAGGCTGACCATGTTCGCGAACCAGAAGCCGCGCGCGCCGGTCAGCCATGCGGGCGCGATGCCGCCGACGTCGAAGCCGAGCACGTAGCCGCCGCCGAGCCCGACGCCCCAGAGCGCGACCGCATAGATCACGGTCGGCACGATCGCGACCTTGTACGCGCGCAGGACGAAGGCGGACGTGATCTGAAGCGCGTCGAAGAAGTGGTAGCAGGTGACGATCGCGACCAGCGGCAGCGCGGCGGCGGCCACCGCCGGGTTCGGCGTGTAGGCGCCGACGATCAGCGGACGCAGCGTGAACACGAGCACGCCGTACGCGGCCGCGATCGCGCACGCGAGCATCACGCTGTGCCGGCCGAGCAGGCGCGCCTCGTCCGGGCGGCCGGCGCCGAGCGCGCGTGCCACCAGCGTCGATGCGGCGACGCCGATCGACAGCGGCGTCATGTACAGCACCGCGCCGATGTTGCCGGCGATCTGGTGGCCGGCCAGCGTCGTCGTGCCGAATTGCGCGATGAAGAGCGCCATGCACGTGTACGACGTGACCTCGATCAGGTACGACAGGCCCATCGGCACGCCGAGTTTCAGGATCGCCTTCTGGCGAGCCCACACGGGCCAGCAAAAGCGCGAGAAGATCGAAAGCGGCGAGAACACGTCGAGCTTCGCGAGCAGCGTGAAGCCGATCAGCGCGAGCGCCCAGTTGATCAGCGTGCTCGCGAGCCCGCAGCCGGGGCCGCCGAGGGCCGGCACGCCGAAGCCGCCGAAGATGAACCACACGTTGAGCGGAAACTTGAGCAGCAGCGCGCCGACCTGCAGGATCATCGCGAGGCGCGGCTTGCCGGCCGCGTTGGTCAGCGCGTTGTAGATCCGGAACACGAGGCTCGCCGGGAGGCCATACGACAGGATCCGCAGGTAATCGACGGTGCGCTCGTGCAGCGCGGGCGGCGCGTGCGCGAGGCGCAGCAGCGGTTCGGGAAAATGCAGCAGCAGGAAGCCGGGCACCGCGAGCATCAGCGCGAGCCACAGCGCCTGGCGGACCTCCTCGCCGATTTCGGCGTAGCGCCGCGCACCGTAAAGCTGCCCGGTGATCGGCTGCAGCGCGGACAGGATGCCCGTCATCCCGATGTAGACCGACACGTAGATCGACGAACCGAGCCCGAGTGCGGCCAGGTCGATGGCCGAGTAGCGGCCGACCATCGCCGTGTCGATCACGCCGAACGCGATGATCGCGAGCTGGCCGACGAGCACCGGCCACGCGAGACCGACGATCCGGCGGATGTCGGCGAACATCGTCAATCGACCGTCCGGTGGCGCGGGCCGCGGCGCTTGGCGGGCGTCGTCGGCCGCTCGATGCGCTCGTACAGGCGGAAGCGTTCGTCGCGGTCGGCGACGCGGCGGCCTTCCCACACGAGACGCCACACGTATTGCGACATCGCGCTGGGCTCGCCGAAGTCGGCGCGGTCCTGGCGCAGGATCACGTCGCAGTCGCCCGAGAATTCGAAGTGCATGTCGCCGAAGTACGCGAAGGTCGCGATCTGCGCGTCGCCGAGCCGCACCGGCGAGATGCACTCGTAGTCCTTCGGCAGATGCGACGCGATCTGTTGCGCGACGTCGCTGTAGGTCCGGCCATAGTTGACGATCGGCAGCCACAGCGTCATCAGCAGCACCCACATCAGCGTGGTGCCGGCGCCCGACAGCACGACACTGCGCCACAGCACCTTCGGCTGGCGCGAGATGCGCCAGCGCGCGAGCAGGCACCAGCATCCGGTGACGATCACCGCGCAGATGAACGACAGGATCTTGAAATGCGGTTCGTAGCCCGGCACGAGGCGCGCGAGGTTGCGTGCGAGCGGGTGCGGGAAGCCGGTGAGCGACGCGAGCCAGACGAGCCACACGAACGTGCCGAGGATCGTAAAACTCAGCACCGCGAACCAGTCGAACGCATTGATCGCGCCGCGTTTGAGCGTCGGCAGCGCGAAGGTGGCGAGCACCGCGAGCGGCGGCAACAGCAGCATGTACATGCGGTTCGACTGCTGGCTCTGCAGGATCACGAGCGCGACGAGCGGCACCACGACCGACAGCGGAATCGCGATATGCGCGCGGCGGCGCATGCCGGCCCAGCTCCACCAGGCCCAGATCGCGAGCGGCCACGCGGGCCACGTGAACAGCGGCAGGTTTTTCGCCGCGTAGGCGAGCACCGCGGTCGGCGGGCCCGAGAAGCGCATCAGGCTGCCGTGGATCCACTGATTGAAGAACCACGCGGCGTCGTCGGGTGCCGCGCGCAGCGCGGCGAGCGGCCACAGCGCGAAGATCGCGGCAGCGAGCGGCAGGCCGATCAGCGGCAGCCGCAGGTTCCGCATCTCCGGCGTGACGAGCCACAGCGCGGCCGTGCCGGCGAGCAGCGCGACGACGAGCACCGGGTTGCCGGACAGCGCGACGAGGCCGATCGCGACACCCCACCAGAGCGCACCCTGCATCGGCTTGTCGATGCCGCGCACGATGCCGTACACGAACATCGCGATCCACGCGAACTGCGCGAGCTGCGGCGTCGTTTCGTGGCCGCGCTCCGCGAGCCCGAAGCACGCGACGAGGATCAGCAGCGCGCCGTCGGCGAGCGTGCGGCCGTAATCGCGCGGCTCCGGCTCGCCGCCGAATGCGTATTTGAACGGCTGGACTTCGGCGCGCCGGCCGAGCAGGTAGGCCGCGTACCAGACGAACGCGCACGCGACGCAGAACAGCACGCCCGTGTCGATGCGCGACGCGTTGCTCGCGTCGACCCACGGCGCCAGCGCGCGGATGGACAGCGCGCCGAGCCAGTAGCCGAGCGGCCCGTCGGTCGTGATGAACTTGCCGACGAGATTCGGCAGCAGCCAGTCGTGCCAGCTGCCGGTGGCCATCGTCCACATCACGCCGAAACCTGCTGCGTCCTCGTTCTTCCACGGGTCGCGGCCGAACAGGCCGAACGCCGCGTAGACGAGGCAGAGCGTGAGCAGCAGCCAGCGCGGCAGCGCGCGCGTGGCGGAGGCGGTGAGACGAACGACTGGCTTCATGCAGATGAGCGATTTGTTATGGGCGGCGGCCGGCGCGGTCATGCGCCGACGGCGCGGGATTCGAGCATCCGGCATTGTAGACGCGCCGGCCGGTGCGCGTCAGACGATTGCCGGGCCGCCTGCCGACCGCACGGCGCTTTCCGGCGAGCGGAGACAAAAAAGGGCAGCCTGGGCTGCCCTTTCGTGCGGTACCGGTGCGTTGCAACCACCGGAGCGGTGCGAAGCTTACTTCGCGACCTTGCCGCTGGCGCGTGCGCCGAACTTGTTCTTGAACTTCTCGACACGGCCTGCCGTGTCCATGATCTTTTGCTGACCCGTGTAGAACGAGTGCGATTCCGACGACACTTCGATCTTGGCGAGCGGGTAGGTCTTGCCTTCGTGTTCGATGGTTTCACGCGTCTGGATCGTCGAGCGCGTGATGAACTTGAAGCCGTTCGACATGTCTTGGAAGACGACTTCGCGGTAGTCCGGGTGAATGCCAGGTTTCATGATTTTCCTTGGTGAGAGCGGTAGCCAACCCGCCGCTTGCCGTGCCGGACCGCACGCATTTGCACGATTCAGCCGACGTCAAGCCCGGCGCGAGCCACTTGCCTAAGGTCGAAAAACGGCGATTATGCCAGAAAATCAGACGGTTGACGAATAATTTTCATCGCGCGTCGAGGGCCCCAGTCCGGGCCGGATCCTGCCGATAGTAGCGGGCGAGCAGCCGGTAGAGCTCCGGAAATTCGGACTCGAACGCGCGCGGCCGCACGAACAGCGCCTCGCTGCACACGGCGAAGAACTCCGACGGGTGGTCGGCCGCATACGGATCGATCAGCGAGTCGCGCTCGAAGCGCGCCCATGCGCGCTCCGGCACCGCATCGACGCGCGCGCAGAATTGGTCGTACGCGTGCTCGAACACGTCGGCCCACGCCTGCGCGTCGAGGTGCGGCGCATGCCAGCGGCGAAAAAGGGGCGGATACCCGTCGGCCGCGCCGTTGACCATGTCGATCTTGTGCGCGAACTCGTGGATCACCACGTTGTACGCGTCGCGGCCGTCCGTCATCTGCGCGTCTTCCCAGGACAGGATCACCGGGCCGCCTTCCCACGCTTCGCCGCTCGCATCCTGCTCGACTTCGTGAACGACGCCGTCCTCGTCCTGCACCGTCTTGCGGATGACGAATTCGCCCGGATACACGACCACGCCGACCCAGCCGTCGTACAGCGACAAATCGAGGTTCAGCACGGGCAGGCAAGCCTGCGCGGCGATCGCGACGATCATCTCGTCGGTCAGCTCGAGGCCGTGCGCGGTCGAGAACGACTTCTTCGCGATGAACAGGCTCGTCAGCTCGCGCAGCCGGGCGAGGTCGGCAGGCGGCAGCGCGTCGAGGAACGGCAGGCGCGCGACGGTGTCCTGCCACAGCGCATCCGGAATCGGGTGGCTGCGCAGCGCGCGGTCGCGGCGGCGGTCGTCGAACCAGCGGGTCAGTTTCGAGAGCATGGAGGCGGCGCGGGATAATCCAAAGCCTGTCTTTTAACTCAATCGATCTCTTTTTGCCATGCCGCGAAGAGGCCGCCTACGAGCGCGACGCCCGCGAGGAAATAGAAACCGTCGAGCGACGCAAGGAACGACGCCTGTTGCGCGACCATCCGCGCGATCGACGCGATCGCGAGGGCGTGCGCTTCGTTCAGCGCATGGCCGGCAGCCGCGTAGCCGTGCGCGAGCGCGTCGACGGTTTGCTGGAACAGCGGATCGAACACGTTCGCGCGCTCGACGAGCCGCGTCTGATGGACGGCCAGCCGATGCTGCTCGACGATGATTACCGACGACGTCGCGAACGAGATCGTCAGTTGCCGCACGATGTTCTTCAGCCGGTAGCCGTGCGTGTATTCGTCGATCGCGAAGATGCGGAACGTGAGGTTGGCGACCGGCAGCACGATGAACAGCAGCAACAGCCCGCGCAGCAGCAGCGGCACGATCAGCGCCGCTTCGCCGACTTGCGGCGTCATTCGCGTCATCCACAGGGCGGCCGTGATCGCGATCGCGAACCCCGGCACGACGAACCATTTCTTGTGCGTGACGCGCTTCGCATGGCGCAGGTAGACGAACAGCGCGGTCGCCGAGATCAGCGACATCGTGCCGACCAGTCGCCCGGCATTCTCGACCGGATAGCCGAGGCCGCCTTCGAGCAGGCGGGAAGTGAGATAGCTGAAGCCCGTCGACTCGTAGTAATAGAACATGTAGAGCAGCAGGCCGACCTGGAAGGTGCGCTCGCGAAACGCGTGCAGCCGCACGAGCGGCGTCGGATGGTTCCACTGGTGGTAGGCGAACCATGCGAGCGCGCCGAGGCCCGCGAAGGTCAGCGCGATCAGCATCGGCGAGCCGCTGTAGAGCTGGTAGTGCACCTGCTGCAGCACGATCTGCAGCGCTCCCTGCGCGAGCGCGAACACGACGTACGGCCAGAAGTGTCCGGAGCCGCGTTCGTCGTCGGGCGTCCTGCCGGAATCGGGCAGCGTGAGGAGCGCGAGAATCGCGAACGCGATGCCCGCGGGTGCCGTGCACGCGAACAGCGCGCGCCACGTCGAGTGCGCGACGAGCAACCCGCCGACGATCGGTGCGAGCGCGCTGCCGAGCAGAATCATGATGAGGAATGCGCGTGTGGCGGGCGGCCGCTCCTGCGGCTTGAAGCTGATCTGGATCAGGATCCGGCATGCGCCCATCATCGGGCCGATGAAGTAGCCCTGGAAGCCGCGCGCGAACGCGAGCTCGAGCGACGTGTCGGCGAGCGCGGCCGCGATCGCGCCGAACGAGAACATCAGCATGCAGCCGGCGACGTAGCGGCGATGCCCGAGGCGATCGACCCACCATTGCTGCTGCAGGATCCCGAGCACGGCCGTGACCGCATACGCGCTCGACGACCACACGAGTTCGTCGGGCGATGCATTGATGCCGCCCGCGATGTAGCTCGCGAAGAACGAGAAGGCCGCGTTGTCGAAGTAGTCGATGCCGGTGACGAGCGCGAGCGCCCACGGGAACAGGTCCGCGCGCAGGTTCGCGCGGCTCCACAGCGGCGGGCGACCGGGCGCGACGTTCATTCCCGGTCCTTGCGCGCGCGCCGCGTGCCGGCTTGCGCTTGCCGCTGCGCGATCAGCTTGTCCGGGTTTTCGCCGGCGAGCCGCCGTTCGATGTAGTCGATGTCGTGCTGCAGTTCCTTGCGCAGCGCGACGGCCTCCTTCAGCTCACGCTGCACGGCCGCGATCCGCTTGTCGAGCGTGTCGATTTGCCCGGCAAGGCCCGAACGGATGTCGCGCAACGACGCGTCCGAATAGCGACGCCGGCCGTCGCCCGTTTCTTCCAGCGGGCGCTTGAGCATCTCGGTGATGCCGTGTAGCGAAAAGCCGAGTGCGCGCAGCCGCAGGATGCGGGCGAAGCGCTCGAGATCGGCTTCGTCGTAAAGGCGATAGCGGCCGCCGCTGCGTGACGGCGTGACGAGCCCGCGCTCTTCGTAATACTTCAGTGTGCGAGGCGTGACGCCGAGCCGCGACGCGGCGTCGCTCACGGTCAGCAGCGAGGGGGAGGCATCGTTCGGCATCGGAATCGCTGGGCTTCGGGAGGTGGCAATGGCGCGATTATAGATCAACCTGTACGTTCACGTTCAGGTTGGGATGAAAAAACGGCCGCCGGGCGACATGCGCGGGCGGCCGTTCGTTGCGGAGCGGGGCGATCAGCCGCCGCGGCGCATCAGGTCGAAGAACTCGGAGTTGCTCTTCGTCTGGCGGATCTTGTCGAGCAGGAATTCCATCGCCTCGACTTCGTCCATGTCGTGGATGAACTTGCGCAGCACCCAGATCTTTTGAAGGATCTCGGGCTTGATCAGCATTTCTTCGCGGCGCGTGCCCGACTTGTTCAGGTTGATCGACGGATAGACGCGCTTTTCCGCGAGACGGCGCTCGAGGTGCACTTCCATGTTGCCGGTGCCCTTGAACTCTTCGTAGATCACGTCGTCCATGCGGCTGCCGGTTTCGATCAGCGCGGTGCCGATGATCGTCAGCGAGCCGCCTTCCTCGATGTTGCGCGCCGCGCCGAAGAAGCGCTTCGGGCGCTGCAGCGCGTTCGCGTCGACACCGCCGGTCAGCACCTTGCCCGACGCCGGGATCACGGTGTTGTATGCGCGTGCGAGACGCGTGATCGAGTCGAGCAGGATCACGACGTCGTGCTTCATTTCGACGAGGCGCTTGGCCTTCTCGATCACCATTTCGGCGACCTGCACGTGACGCGTGGCCGGTTCGTCGAACGTCGACGCGATCACTTCGCCGGCGACCGAGCGCTGCATTTCGGTCACTTCCTCGGGGCGCTCGTCGATCAGCAGCACGAACAGGATGACGTCCGGATGGTTCTGCTTGATCGCATGCGCGATGTGCTGGAGCATCACGGTCTTGCCCGACTTCGGCGACGCGACGAGCAGGCCGCGCTGGCCCTTGCCGATCGGCGCGATCATGTCGATGATGCGGCCCGTGACGTTTTCCTCGCCGCGCATTTCGCGTTCGAGCGACAGCGGCTTGTTCGGATGCAGCGGCGTGAGGTTCTCGAACATGATCTTGTGTTTCGAGGCCTCGGGCGGCTGCCCGTTGACTTTGTCGACCTTCACCAGCGCGAAGTAGCGCTCGCCGTCCTTCGGCGTGCGGACTTCACCTTCGATGGTGTCGCCGGTGTGCAGGTTGAAGCGGCGGATCTGCGACGGGCTGATGTAGATGTCGTCGGTGCTCGCGAGGTACGACATTTCCGGCGAGCGCAGGAAGCCGAAACCGTCCGGCAGCACTTCGAGCGTGCCGTCGCCGAAGATCGTCTCTCCCGTCTTGGCGCGCTTTTTGAGAATGGCGAACATCAGCTCCTGCTTGCGCAGGCGGTTCGCGTTTTCGATCTCCAGGCCATTGGCCATTTCGATCAGTTCGGACACGTGCAGAGACTTGAGCTCGGATAAATGCATACGGAGAACCCGCCAGGGAGGAGAAGCGACGAAAAGAAATAAGGGAGGAGGGCGAGCGGAAGCGCTCTGAGACTTAATGCGTCTTGTAGACGTTTTTTGATTCTAGCATACGCCGATTCGCGCCTGAGCGGCCGATCGGCGGCTTGACGGCGGACGTGTTGTCGGTTGACAACACGTCCGCGCGACGGCCGGTATTACAGGTGGCTGTCCAGGAATGCGGTGAGCTGCGACTTCGACAGCGCGCCGACCTTCTGCGCGGCGGCCGCGCCGTTCTTGAACAGGATCAGCGTCGGGATGCCGCGCACGCCGAATTTCGCGGGCGTTGCCTGGTTGTCGTCGACGTTGATCTTCGCGATCTGCAGCTTGTCGCCGTAGTCCTTCGCGACTTCGTCGAGGATCGGGGCGATCATCTTGCACGGGCCGCACCATTCGGCCCAGAAGTCGACGAGCACGGGCTTGTCGGATTTGACGACGTCCTGTTCGAACGATGCGTCGCTGATGTGTTTGATCTGTTCGCTCATTGGGTCAATACCTCTTACGGTTCGGGGACTGCCTGCTCGGCGCGTTGCGGCGCTCCGGCGGCCTCGTCGGCTGCCGGCCGCTGCGGCAGGTCACTCCGCTCCCGGAAGGAGGGGCGTAAGCGCTGCATGGCGCGGCTCGCGGGTCGTTCGGGCGTCATATTAGCCTAAATTGCTATCTGCTGCGGGCGGCGATAGTAGCCGCTACGCGAGTAGGGGTACGACGCGCCGTTCGACCACTGCCCTCCGAAGGTGGAGGCTGGCGTACGAAATACAAGAGTCGCCGATGGTTGCGATACATCCGCAAGTTCGCGCCGGATCGGCCTGCCCGCAGCGCGTCGGTTTGTTCGATCTTTCGCGTTGTTGCGAACAAACGGTCGCATTCGGGCAGAAGCGGTGATAGAATATGCCGTGACGGGCCTCCTCGCATGGTGGGGCGGTGAACCTGGTCAGGTCGGGAACGAAGCAGCCACAATCGTTTTCCGCCAGTGCCGAGGGTCGGGCTCGTCACCTTCCTCTTGCCCCGTTCGCCGGGCATTTTTTATTTCTGCATCATTCTCCGTTGTTTCGTGCGCGTTGCCCGTTTTCGGCACCGTTTCGCGTGTCGGCGCGACGCAGCGTTACTGATACAATTTCCCGATGACCTATCAAGTTCTCGCACGCAAGTGGCGTCCGAAGGATTTCGCTTCGCTCGTCGGCCAGGAGCACGTCGTCAGGGCGCTCACGCACGCGCTCGACGGCGGGCGTCTCCATCACGCCTATCTGTTTACCGGAACCCGCGGCGTCGGCAAGACGACGCTGTCGCGGATCTTCGCGAAGGCGCTCAACTGTGAAACCGGCGTTACGTCGCAACCGTGCGGCGTGTGCCGTGCGTGCCGCGAGATCGACGAAGGCCGCTTCGTCGATTACGTCGAAATGGATGCGGCGAGCAACCGCGGCGTCGACGAAATGGCCGCGCTGCTCGAGCGCGCGGTGTACGCGCCCGTCGATGCGCGCTTCAAGGTCTACATGATCGACGAAGTGCACATGCTGACGAATCACGCGTTCAACGCGATGCTGAAGACGCTCGAGGAGCCGCCGCCGCACGTCAAGTTCATCCTCGCGACCACCGACCCGCAGAAGATTCCCGTCACCGTGCTGTCGCGCTGCCTGCAGTTCAACCTGAAGCAGATGCCGGCCGGGCACATCGTGTCGCATCTCGAGCGCATCCTCGGCGAAGAGCGTATCTCGTTCGAGCAGCAGGCGCTGCGCCTGCTCGCGCGTGCCGCCCAGGGCAGCATGCGCGATGCGCTGTCGCTGACCGATCAGGCGATCGCCTATTCGGCCAACGAAGTGACCGAAGCGGCCGTGTCGGGCATGCTCGGCGCGCTCGACCAGACCTACATGGTGCGCCTGCTCGATGCGCTCGCGGCCGCCAATGGCCCGGAGATTCTCGCGATCGCCGACGAGATGTCGCTGCGCAGCCTGTCCTTTTCCACCGCGTTGCAGGATCTTGCGAGCCTGCTGCACCGGATCGCGTGGGCGCAGTTCGCACCGGGCTCGGTCCTCGACGAATGGCCGGAAGCGGCCGACCTGCGCCGCTTCGCGGAGACGCTGAGCCCCGAGCAGGTGCAGCTGTTCTATCAGATCGCGACGGTCGGACGCGCGGAGCTCGGCCTCGCGCCGGACGAATACGCCGGCTTCACGATGACGTTGCTGCGGATGCTCGCGTTCGAGCCGACCGTCGGCACCGGCACCGGCAGTGCGCCGGGCGGTCAGCCGGCCATGCCGCGTGCCGCAACTGCACCTGCGCCGCGCGTGGCTGTGGCCGCGTCGGCGGCACCCAAGCCGTCTTCCGTGCCGGCAGCCGCCGAGCCCGCAGCACGCCCGCAAGCGGCCCCGCCGGTTACGCCGGTCGCTCCGGTCGCTGCGGTTGCGCGTGCGTCCGGCGATGCAGCGGCTTCGCCTGCTCCGCAGCCTGTCCCGACGCAGGCCGCGCCTGCTGCCGCAGCGCCGGTCGCGCCGCAGCCGGAAGCGGCCCCGGCGCCGCAGGCAGTGCCGGCAAGCGATGCGCTGCCCGCCGTCCGCAACGAACCCGAAGCGCCTGCCGCCGCCAAGCGCAACGACGAACCGGCCCAGGCTGCCGAACCGGCGCCGCGTGCTGGCGCGGCCGAGCCGGCCGTGCGCCCGGCGGCCCGTGGCGGTGCGGCCGCCGCACTCGACGTGCTGCGCAATGCCGGCATGCGCGTGTCGTCCGACCGCTCGCGGGCGGGCGTCGCGCCGAAACCGGCGGCGACCCAGCCGGCCGCTGAGAAACCGGCGGCATCGCGACCTGCCGTGCAGGTGCCGACGCCGCGCGCTGCGGCCCGCGCGCCGCAGCCGGCCGACACGCGTCAGGCCCCGCCGCCGTGGGAAGACATCCCGCCGGACGAATACGTGCCGCTCAGCGCGGACGAGATGTTCGGCGGCGCGGCGGACGACGGCTTCGTGCCCGTGTTCGACAGCGGCCCCGACGACGTGCGCATTGCGCCGAAGCCGGCGGAGGCGCGCCCGTCCGCGCCGGTCGACACGCGCCCGCTGCCGCCCGCGATCGCGCTCGATCCGGTCGGCTTCGACGGCGAATGGCCGGCGCTGGCCGCGCGGTTGCCGCTGAAGGGCGTCGCGTATCAACTCGCGTTCAACAGCGAACTGACGGCCGTCGACGCGACGACGTTGAAACTGTCCGTGCCGGTGCCGCAGTATGCGGACGCCGCCCAGGTCGCGAAGCTGAAGGCCGCCCTGGCCGACGCGCTCGGCAAGCCCGTCGAGGTCGCGGTAGAGGTCGGGCCCGCGCGGCGCACCGCGGCGGCGCTCGACGCGGCCGCGCGAGCGGCACGCCAGCGCGAGGCCGAGCAGGACATCCATGGCGATCCGTTCGTCCAGCAACTCATGCGTGACTTCGGTGCGCGCATCGTCGAAGGCTCGGTGCGGCCGCTCGCCGATTCGGCGCCGGACGGCACGCCGCCGACGCTGCATTGAACGAATCGCACCGCGACAGGCACAATCACGCCCGCACACATTGACCGGCACGCGCCGCGTGCCGGTTTTCACACGATCAAGAAGGAGTATTCCCATGTTGAAAGGCAACCTCGCCGGACTGATGAAGCAAGCGCAGCAAATGCAGGAAAACATGAAGAAGATGCAGGAGCAGCTTGCGCAGATCGAAGTCGAAGGGCAGTCGGGTGCGGGCCTCGTCAAGGTGACGATGACCTGCCGTAACGAAGTGCGTCGCGTGGCGATCGACCCGAGCCTGCTCGCGGACGACAAGGACATGCTCGAGGATCTGGTCGCGGCCGCGTTCAACGATGCCGTGCGCAAGGCCGAGGCGACGTCGCAGGAAAAGATGAGCGGCATGACGTCGGGTCTGCCGCTGCCCCCGGGCTTCAAGCTGCCGTTCTGAGCGCAGCGTCCGTTCAGCCCGATCCGTTCGTTCAGCTTTCAGCCGCCGTATGAAACAGCCGTCCGCCCTGTCAGCGCTCGTCGAAGCGCTGCGCGTATTGCCCGGCGTCGGGCCGAAGTCCGCGCAGCGCATGGCGTACCACCTGATGCAGCACGATCGGGAGGGCGCGGAGCGGCTCGGCCGGTCGCTGCTGTTCGCGACCGAGCACCTGCAGCACTGCGAGAAGTGCAACACGTTCACGGAAGCGCAGATCTGCGAGGTGTGCAGCGACGAGGAGCGTGATCCGACGCTGCTGTGCGTCGTCGAAACGCCGGCCGACCAGATCATGCTCGAGCAGACGATGACGTATCGCGGGCTGTACTTCGTGTTGATGGGGCGGCTCAGCCCGCTCGACGGAATCGGTCCGAAGGAAATCCATTTCGATCGTCTCGTGCGGCGCGCGTCCGACGGGATCGTCAAGGAGGTCGTGCTCGCGACCAACTTCACGAACGAGGGCGAGGCCACCGCGCACTACCTCGGCCAGACGCTGAAGGCACGCGGGCTGGCGGTCACGCGCCTCGCGCGCGGCGTGCCGGTGGGCGGCGAGCTCGAATACGTCGACGCGGGCACGATCGCCCGCGCGATGCTCGACCGCCGGACGATCTAAGTCGGGCGCCGCCGGCCGGCGGCGCCGTTCCTCATGTCAGGGAGACACATGAGCACCAGCCAGGGCCCTCTCGCGGGCGTCAAAGTGCTCGAATTCGGGACGCTGATCGCGGGGCCGTTCGCGTCGCGCCTCTTTGCCGAATTCGGCGCGGAAGTCATCAAGATCGAGGATCCGAATGGCGGCGACCCGCTGCGCAAGTGGCGCAAGCTGTATCCGGAGCAGGGCGGCACGTCGCTGTGGTGGTCGGTCCAGGCGCGCAACAAGAAATCGGTCACGCTCAACCTGAAATCCGATGCAGGCAAGACGATCGCGCGGCAACTCGCGCGCGAGGCCGATATCGTGATCGAAAACTTCCGCCCGGGGCTGCTCGAGAAGCTCGGCCTCGGCTACGACCTGCTGTCGGCCGACAACCCCGGTCTCGTGATGGTGCGTCTGTCCGGCTACGGGCAGACGGGCCCCTACCGCGACCGCCCGGGGTTCGGCGCGATTGCCGAATCGATGGGCGGGTTGCGTCACATCACCGGTTATCCCGACCTGCCGCCGCCGCGCATCGGCATCTCGATCGGCGACTCGATCGCCGCGCTGCACGGCGTGATCGGCGGGCTGATGGCACTTCACCACCGCAAGGTGAACGGCGGCGCGGGGCAGGTGGTCGACGTCGCGCTGTATGAAGCGGTGTTCAACATGATGGAAAGCGTCGTGCCCGAGTACGGCGTGTACGGGATGGTGCGCGAGCGCACCGGCGCGTCGCTGCCGGGCATCGTGCCGTCGAACACCTACGCGTGCCGCGACGGCAGCATCGTGATCGGCGGCAACAGCGACCCGATCTTCAAGCGGCTGATGAAGGCGATCGAGCGCGACGACCTCGCCGACGATCCGGCGCTTGCAAGCAACGACGGACGCGTGCCGCGCACGCAGGAGATCGACGATGCGATCGCCGCGTGGCTCGCACCGCGCACGATCGACGAGGCGCTCGTCGTGCTCAACGCGGCGGACGTGCCGGCCGGGCGCATCTACAGCGCCGCTGACATGTTCACCGATCCGCAGTTCGTCGCGAGGCAGATGATCCAGCGTTTCAAGCTGGCCGACGGCACCGACATTCCGCTGCCGAACATCACGCCGAAGCTCTCCGACACGCCGGGCGAAACGCGCTGGCTCGGGCCCGAGCTCGGCGCGCATACGGACGAGGTGCTGCGTGGCCTCGGCTACGACGCGCAGCAGATTGCCGCGCTGCGTGAGGCTGGCGCGATCTGAGCGTGACGAGGCCGGGCGCGTCGCGCCGGGCTTTCGCGAGACGGGGTCTCCGGAGAGGCAACCCTTCGGGCCGGAAAACGCAGGCCGGCGCAACGTCGTCTCGCACGCACGCAACGCCGCCTCGCAATGCGGCGGCGCACCGCGCGCACGTCGTGCGTTTCGGCCTGCGCGCAGCCGCCGGACTGTCGCTCTCGCGCCATCTTTCCTCGGTTACAATCGCCGGATGCGAATCCTACTCAGCAACGACGACGGCTATCTCGCCCCCGGTCTCGCCGCGCTCAGCGATGCGCTGCAGCCGCTGGCCGACCTCACTGTGATCGCGCCCGAGCAGAACTGCAGCGGCGCATCGAATTCCCTCACGCTGTCGCGGCCGCTGTCGGTGCAGCGCGCGGCGAATACGGGTTTCTTCTACGTGAACGGCACGCCCACCGATTCGGTGCACGTCGCGTTGACGGGGATGGCCGACGCGAGGCCCGACCTCGTCGTGTCCGGGATCAACAACGGCCAGAACATGGGCGAAGACACGCTCTATTCAGGGACAGTTGCAGCCGCCACCGAAGGCATCATGTTCGGCGTACCGGCCATCGCGTTTTCGCTGGCCGAGAAGGGCTGGGCGCATCTGGCGGATGCGGCGCGCGTCGCCGCGGAAATCGTCGAACACTATCTTGCGCATCCGCTGCCCGGTCATCCGTTGCTGAACGTCAATATTCCGAATCTGCCGTACGACGAGCTGAAAGGCTGGCAGGTCACGCGTCTCGGCAAGCGTCACCCGTCCCAGCCGGTGATTCGCCAGACCGACCCGCGCGGCGAGCCGATCTACTGGATCGGCGCCGCGGGTGCGGCGCTGGACGCGAGCGAGGGCACCGATTTTCACGCCGTCGCAAACGGTTTCGTATCGATCACGCCACTGCAACTCGATCTCACGCATACGCAAATGCTGCCTGCAACGCGCGAATGGGCGCGTGCAGGAGGGCGGGCTTCATGAGCGGCGAGCGCGCGAAGCGGTTTCCGCTCGCGCTCGAAGATCTCAAGCGAGCGCCACGCAAATCGGAAGGCCGGCCCGGTGATCGCCATGCGGCGGGCGTGGTGGCGAAGGCCGTCGACAAGTCCGCCGCCGTGCCGAAACCCGTGGCGGTGAAGGCCGGCATGGCCCGCACGGTGTCCGGCACGACCGCCGCGAAGCCTGCGAGCGCGCCGAAACCGACCGCGCCGAAGCCCGCGATGCCCAAGCCGGCCGCGCCGAGCGTCGCGCCGGCCGGTACGTTCGCGCTGACGTCGGAACGTGTGCGCGAGCGCATGGTCGAACGCCTGCGCGCGAACGGCGTCACCGACGCGCGCGTGCTGGATGCGATGGCCGCGGTGCCGCGCCACATGTTCGTGGATCCCGGCCTCGCGACGCAGGCGTACGAGGATGCCGCGCTGCCGATCGGCCACCAGCAAACGATTTCAAAGCCGTCGGTCGTCGCGCGCATGATCGAGCTCGCGATGGCCGGCCGCACGCTCGAGCGCGTGCTCGAGATCGGCACCGGTTGCGGCTACCAGGCCGCGGTGCTCAGTCACGTGGCGCGCGACGTGTATTCGATTGAACGCATCAAGCCGCTCTACGAGCGCGCGAAGCTGAACCTGCGGCCGCTGCGCGTGCCGAACATCCGTCTGCATTACGGCGACGGGCGTGTCGGCCTGCCGGCAGCGGGCCCGTTCGACGCGATCGTGATCGCGGCGGCGGGGCTCGACGTGCCACAGGCGTTGCTCGAGCAGCTCGCGATCGGCGGGCGGCTCGTCGCGCCGGTCGGCGCGCAGAGCGGGCAGCCCCAGGTGCTGACGCTCGTCGAGCGCGTCGCGCACGCGCAATGGCGGGAGTCGCGGCTTGATCGCGTTTTCTTTGTCCCTTTAAAATCCGGAGTGATTTGAAACCGATGAGTATGTTGCGCGCGATGCAAAACAACCGAACCAGGGAACCGCTCACGTTCGCCCAGCGCGCGATCTGTGTGGCTGCGTTCTCCACGCTACTGGCCGCCTGTGCGACGCGGCTCGACAACGCGCCCGTCGTCGATCGCTCCGGCGCGCTGGGCACGACCGCCGCCGCGCAGCCGGCGGTGCCGCTCGGCCCGCCACCGCCCGGCTTCTACCGCGTGAAACCGGGCGACACGCTGTACCGGATCGCGCTCGAAAACGGGCAGAACTATCGCGACATCGCCGCGTGGAACAATCTGGCGAACCCGAACCAGATCGAAGTCGATCAATTGCTGCGCGTCGCGCCGCCGGGCGGTGCTGCGGTGGCCGGCTCGCCGGTCGCCGCGCCGATCGCCGGCGCCGCCGTCGCGACCGCACCGCTCAGCAGCGGTCCCGCTACGCCGGCCGCTGGCTCGTCGTCCGCGGTCACGCCGCCGGCTGCCGCCGCATCGAGCGACACGGCTGCCGCGCCGAGCGGCCCCGTGACGTTTGCATGGCCCGTGCGCGGACCGGTGCTGAACGGTTTCGACGACGCGAAGAACAAGGGCGTCAATATCGGCGGCACGTCGGGCGAGGCCGTGAAGGCGGCGGCCGACGGCCGCGTCGTCTACTCGGGCAATGGCCTGCGTGGCTACGGCAATCTCATTATCATCAAACACGATGCAACTTACCTCACGGCGTATGCACACAATCGCGCTTTGATGGTAAAAGAGGGGGACGCGGTAACGAAGGGGCAAAAGATCGCCGAGATGGGTAACAGCGATGCCGACCGCGTGATGCTGCATTTCGAGGTTCGCCGTCAGGGTAAACCTGTCGATCCGCTGAAGTATTTGCCGCCTCAATAACCGAGACGACCATGCCGAAATCGAAGCGCCACGAGCCGCAAGCCGAGTCTGAGAAGATCAGTCGTGCCACGCAAGCATCGGTGGAGCGAGCTGGCGCTTCGACGGACGACGAAGACGACGTCGCGGAAAACGAACGTGATCTCGAGGCACGCGACGCCGAAGCGGACGGCGACGACGAGCATGAAGGCCGCGCGGAAGCCGCGCCCGACGTCGACGATTTCCGCGCATTGCTGCAGGCCGAACTTACGGCCGACACGATCCAGCATTACCTGAATCGCATCAGCGTGAAGCCGCTCCTGACCGTCGAGGAAGAGCAGCGCTATTCGCGTCTCGCGAAGGCCGGCGAATTCGAGGCACGGCAGGTGATGATCGAGCGCAACCTGCGTCTCGTCGTCAGCATCGCGAAGGGCTACCTGAACCGCGGCGTGCCGTTGCTCGACCTGATCGAGGAAGGCAACCTCGGCTTGATGCATGCGATCGAGAAATTCGATCCGACGCGCGGCTTTCGTTTCTCGACCTATGCGACGTGGTGGATCCGGCAGAGCATCGAGCGGGCGATCATGAACCAGGCTCGCACGGTGCGCCTGCCCGTGCACGTCATCCGCGAACTGAACCAGGTGCTGCGCGCGAAGCGCCACCTCGAAAAGAATTCGATGTCGACGGGCGAGGCGGCCGAGCGCCGCGAAGCCAGCATCGACGACATCGCCTATCTCACCGGCAAGACCGCCGAGGAAGTCACCGACATCCTCGCGCTCAACGAGCACACGGCGTCACTCGACGCACCGCTCGATCTCGATCCCGCGAGCAGCCTGCTCGACCTGCTGCCCGACGACCAGAGCCAGTCGCCCGACGCCGAGGTGCAGCACCGCGAACTCGAGACGCTCACGCGCGCGTGGCTGTCGCGTCTGTCCGACAAGCATCGGCACGTGATCGAGCGCCGCTTCGGTCTGAACCACATCGAACCCGCCACGCTCGAGGAGCTGGCCGACGAGATGGGCCTCACGCGCGAACGCGTGCGACAGATCCAGCAGGAAGCGCTGGTGCGCCTCAAGCGGTTCTTTGCCTCCAACGGCGTGCGCAAGGACGCCGTTCTGTAACTGATGACTCCGATTCTCGTTTTTGACATCGAGACCATTCCCGATGTCGACGGCATTCGCCGTCTGGAAGATCTGCCCGCGACGCTCGACGATGCCGCGGTGGCCGAACATGCGTTCGCCGCACGTCGCGAGAAGACGGGCAGCGATTTCCTGCCGCATCACCTGCAGCGGATCGCGGCGATTTCCTGCGTGTTCCGCGACAACAACGGTTTTCGCGTGCGCTCGCTCGGCACGCCGCAGGACAACGAGGCGACGCTGGTCCAGTCGTTCTATCGCGTGATCGAGAAATACACGCCGCAGCTCGTGTCGTGGAACGGCGGCGGCTTCGACCTGCCGGTGCTCCATTATCGTGCGCTCGTGCACGGCATCCCCGCGACGCGTTACTGGGATCTGGGCGAGGACGACCGCGACTTCAAGTGGAACAACTACATCTCGCGCTATCACTCGCGGCACACCGATCTGATGGACGTGCTCGCGATGTATCAGGCGCGCGCGAATGCGCCGCTCGACGCGCTCGCGAAGCTGTGCGGCTTTCCGGGCAAGCTCGGGATGGACGGCAGTCAGGTGTGGCCCGCGTTCCAGGACGGCCGGATCGAGGAAATCCGCAACTATTGCGAAACGGACGTCGTCAATACTTACCTGCTGTATTGCCGATTCCAGCTGATGCGCGGCGGCCTCACGCCGAGCGAGTATGCCGACGAGATCCTGCTCGTGAAGAACGCGCTGGCACAGGAGCCCGCGTCGCATTGGGCCGAATATCTGGCCGGTTTCGACGTGTGACGCGGGCGGCCCGCGCTGCGGCAGCGATCAGTCGAGCTCGAGCACGACGGGCTGGTGATCCGACGCGCGCAGGCCTGCGTCGATCTCGCAGCGCGTGACGCGTGGCAGCAGCGTATCGGTCACGAACACGAAATCGCACGTGAGCGGTCCTTCCGACCATTGCACCGTGTCGTAGACGCCGGCTGTCGGCGGCGGCGTGCAGCCCGGGTGGCGGGCAAGCCACGCATCGACGAACGACGGCGCGTCCGCGATCGGCGCCAGCATGCGCTGGTACGCGTCGCTGCCGAACGCGCTGTTGAAATCGCCGCAGACGATTGCATCGCGCGGCTGGTTGGTCGCACTGAACGGCCCCGTCGCATTTTCCGCGGGCGCGGGCCGATCCGCGTGGGCGCACGCTTCGCGGTGCCGGTCACGCAACGCATCGACCTGCGCGAGTCGCTGGCGCGCCGAATAGAATTCGAGGTGCGTCGTGACGACCCGCAGCGGGCCCGACGGCGTCACCACCTCGACGTCGAGCGCGACACGCGGCATCGACGGCGCGCTTGCGTCGGCCGGCCATGGCAGCAGTTGGCGCAGTATGCGCCGAACGGGCAGCCGGGTGGCGATCGCATTGCCGAACTGGCGGCGCGGCGCGCCGGGTTCGAGCGCCGGCAGGTCGGCGCCGATCGCGTCGACGACCGTATAGCCCGGGAGCAACGCCGCCAGTTCGGCGAACTGGTCGGGGCCCGGCCGGCCGGGCAGTGCGCCGAAGCCGCGCGTGACTTCCTGCACACACAACACGTCGAAGTCGCCGAGCTGGCGGGCGGCGGCGATGGTGCGCGGGAGATCGACGACGCCATCGGCGTCCCGACCCCATTGAACATTCCAGTCGATCAGTCTCATGGTCGAGTCTCCTGAGTCTCGTGCGAGTGAGCAGGGCTTGTGCCGCCCGGTGGCCTGCGAGACGCCTCGCATGCAGGTGCCGACAGCGCCTTCGTGCATCACGCGATGCGGCAGACGTATCCGTATCGATGCTTGCGCGACGAAAGCGGGCGATGCGGGCTTTCGTCGTCTACAATCTCGCCTTCTTCAACGTTTTGTCAGGAAAAGCTGGTGTCCGAAGCCGTCCCCACTTCTGCGCGCAAATCGAAAAATGCGCCCGTCGCGCCCGGGCCTGCCCCGGTTCTAGAGATCGAATCGCTCGACATGGAAGCGCGCGGTGTCGGCCGCACGGCGACCGAGGACGGCTCGCCGGGCAAGGTGATCTTCGTCGAAGGCGCGCTGCCCGGCGAGCGCGTGACCTATTCGAGCTATCGGCGCAAGCCGAGCTACGAGCAGGCGACCGTTGTCGATATTCTGCGCCCGAGCGTGCTGCGCACGCAGCCGAAGTGCGAATTCTTCGGCACCTGCGGCGGCTGCTCGATGCAGCATCTCGACATGCGCGCGCAGGTGGCGATCAAGCAGCGCGTGCTCGAGGACAACCTGTGGCACCTGTCGAAGCTGCGCGCCGAAACGATGTTCGCGCCGATCCACGGCCCGTCGTGGGGCTACCGCTATCGTGCGCGCCTGACCGTGCGCAACGTCGCGAAGAAGGGCGGCGTGCTGGTCGGGTTTCATGAAAGGAAGAGCAGCTATGTCGCCGACATGACGAGCTGCGAAGTGCTGCCGCCGCACGTGTCGGCGATGCTCGTGCCGCTGCGTCGGCTGGTGGAAGGGCTGTCGATCCGTGACCGGATGCCGCAGATCGAGCTCGCGGTCGGCTCGCAAGTCACGGCGCTCGTGCTGCGCGTGCTGGAGCCGATCAATGCCGACGACGAAGCGTTGCTGCGCGCGTTCGCCGACGAGCACAAGGTGCAGTTCTGGCTTCAGCCGAAGGGCCCGGACACGGTCACGCCGTTCTATCCGCTCGACGTGCCGCTCGACTACACGCTGCCGGAGTTCGGTATCCGCATGCCGTTCAAGCCGACCGACTTCACGCAGGTCAACCATCAGATCAACCGCGTGCTGGTGGGCCGCGCGCTGCGCCTGCTCGCGCCGTCGCGCGACGATCGCGTGCTCGACCTGTTCTGCGGGATCGGCAACTTCACGCTGCCGCTCGCGCGGCTGTCGCGCGAGGTGATGGGCATCGAAGGCAGCGAGACGCTGACCACGCGCGCGCTGGCGAATGCGCGCGAGAACGGTGTCGACGGCCACACGACGTTCGCGTGCCGGAACCTGTTCGAGGTCACGGGTGACGACCTTCGTGCGCTCGGCGCGTTCGACAAGTTCCTGATCGACCCGCCGCGCGAAGGCGCGCTCGCGGTGTCGAAGGCGCTGGCCGAAATCGCGCAGAGCGGCGAAGGCCCGCTGCCGAAGCGTATCGTCTACGTGTCGTGCAATCCGTCGACGCTCGCGCGCGATGCAGGGCTGCTCGTGCACGAGGCCGGCTATCGGCTGAAGGGCGCCGGGGTCGTGAACATGTTCCCGAATACGTCGCACGTCGAGTCGATCGCGCTGTTCGAGCGGGACTGAGCGGACGGGCGGCGGACGTAAAAAAACCGGCCTTCGAGGCCGGTTTTTTCATGGGAGGCAGCGACCGTCAGTTGCGGTTGCCGCCGAAGATGCCGAGCAGCGCGAGCAGGTTCGTGAACACGTTGTACAGATCGAGGTAGATCGCAAGCGTGGCCGAGATGTAGTTCGTCTCGCCGCCGTTCACGACGCGCTGGACGTCGAACAGCATGTAGGCCGAGAAGATCGCGATCGCGAGCACCGACACGGTGAGCATCAGCGCCGGCAGTTGCAGGAAGATGTTCGCGACCGACGCAAGCAGGATCACGATCACGCCCATGAACAGCCACTTGCCGAGCCCCGAGAAGTCGCGCTTGCTGACCGTGGCGATCGTCGCCATCGCGGCGAAGATGATGCCGGTGCCGCCGAACGCGAGCATGATCAGCGACGGGCCGTTCGAGAAGCCGAGGATGAAGCTCAGCAGGCGCGACAGCATCAGGCCCATGAAGAACGTGAAGCCGAGCAGCACGAATACGCCGGCCGCGCTGTTTTTCGTTCGCTCGATCGCGAACATGAAGCCGAACGCGATCGCGAAGAACGCGAGCAGGCTCATCATCGGGCTCGTGGCCGCGAACAGCGAGAAGCCCGTCGCGACGCCGACCCATGCCCCCAGCACCGTCGGCACCATCGACAGCGCGAGCAGCCAGTACGTGTTCCGCAGCACGCGATTGCGAACCTCCGCGGTGCTGACGGAGCCGCCGCGGCCGAAATTGTACGGATAGTCGTTCATGGTTTCTCCTAACATTGAACGCGTGGGCGTCCGGGGCCGGTTCGGCGCACGCGGTGTGCGGCGCAGCAAACCGGAGCAGCTATGGCTAAGATACGTTCCGTGCCGCGAGGTTTCAATGGCCGCGCGGCGCAAAAACATATGGATTCTGAACCTTTCATTTGTGTAAGGGTTCAATCGCAATGATACACGGGATCGTGCTACAATAGCGGATTCATTTGAACCTGTAACTTCTTAATTTCTTGGAGTTTTTATGGCAATCGAGCGCACCCTGTCGATCATCAAGCCGGATGCGGTGGCAAAGAACGTGATCGGCCAGATCTACAGCCGTTTCGAAGGCGCCGGCCTGAAGATCGTCGCATCGCGCATGGCACACCTGTCGCGTGCGGACGCAGAGAAGTTCTACGCAGTTCACGCGGCACGTCCGTTCTTCAAGGATCTCGTCGATTTCATGATCTCGGGCCCGGTGATGATCCAGGTTCTGGAAGGTGAAGGCGCGATCCTGAAGAACCGCGACCTGATGGGCGCGACGGATCCGAAGAAGGCGGAAAAGGGCACGATCCGCGCCGACTTCGCCGACAGCATCGACGCGAACGCCGTGCACGGCTCGGACGCTGCCGAAACGGCCGCGGTCGAAATCGCGTTCTTCTTCCCGGAAATGAACGTCTACTCGCGCTAAGCCCTGGCTGGCAACACGTAGGCAGGATTCAGCGCACGCGGCAAGGCAGCACATCATGACGAGCGAAACTTCCGTCAATCTTCTCGACTTCGATGCCGAGGGCCTTGTCGCGTACTGCGGCAGCCTCGGCGAGAAGCCGTTCCGCGCCAAGCAGTTGCAGCGCTGGATCCATCAGTACAACGCCGCCGATTTCGACGGCATGACCGATCTCGCGAAGTCCCTGAGAGAAAAGCTCAAGGGCCGTGCGTCGATCGTGATGCCCGATATCGTCAGCGATCACGTTTCCACCGACGGCACGCGCAAGTGGCTGATCGACGTCGGAAACGGCAATGCGGTCGAAACCGTTTTCATCCCGGAAGAGACGCGCGGCACGCTGTGCGTGTCGTCGCAGGCCGGGTGTGCGGTCAACTGCCGCTTCTGCTCGACGGGCAAGCAGGGTTTCTCCCGCAACCTGTCGACAGCCGAAATCATCGGCCAGCTCCGGATGGCCGAATTTGCGCTGCGTGCGTCGCTCGGTCGCGCACCCGGTCCGAACGGCAAGGCCGAACGGGTCGTCACCAACGTGGTGATGATGGGCATGGGCGAGCCGCTGCTGAATTACAGCGCGGTCGTGCCCGCGATGCGGCTGATGCTCGACGACAACGCCTACGGGCTGTCGCGCCGCCGCGTCACCTTGTCGACGTCCGGCGTGGTGCCGATGATGGACCGCCTCGGCGCCGAACTGCCGGTTGCACTCGCCGTTTCGCTGCACGCGCCAAACGACGCGTTGCGCGACGAGCTGGTGCCGCTCAACAAGAAGCATCCGCTTCGCGAGCTGATGGCTGCGTGCCAGCGTTATCTGAAAGTTGCGCCGCGCGACTTCATTACTTTCGAATACTGCATGCTCGACGGCGTCAACGACACCGAAGCGCATGCGCGCGAACTGCTGGCCGTCACGCGCGACGTGCCCTGCAAGTTCAACCTGATCCCGTTCAATCCGTTTCCGGAGTCGGGCCTCATCCGCTCGAAGCCGGAGCAGATCAAGCGCTTCGCACAGGTCCTCATCGACGCGGGTGTCGTCACGACCGTGCGCAAAACGCGCGGCGACGACATCGACGCCGCGTGCGGCCAGCTGGCCGGCGCCGTGAAGGACCGCACGCGCCTGGCGGAGCGAACGGGCGCAGCAGCAAAAATCATCGAGGTTCGGGCGGTTTGACGGGGATGCCCGGACTTTTTGGCGGTACAACACGCGAATAGCGATCGGTCGCGGCGCCTCTGCGCCGCGCATGATATGGACGGTTGCGGGAGCCGGCGGCGCCCGCCAGTGAAGAAGAATCGACGCGAGGACAAGGATGAGTGAGCCGCAGCCGACAAACGGCGCAGAGACGAATGCCGCGAAGCCGGCGCAGGCAGGGCTTGAATCGCTGGCGGCCGTCGGCAGCCGGCTGGCGCAGCTCCGGGAAGCGAAGGGCTGGACGGTCGACGACGTGTCGGCGCGGCTCAAGGTCGCGCCGCAGAAGCTGCGTGCGCTCGAGGCAGGCGATATCAGCCATTTGCCGGGTGTGACGTTCGCGCTCGGTGTCGTGCGCAGCTACGCGAAGATGCTCGGTGTCGATCCCGAGCCGTTTGCGCAGGCATTGCGCCGGGAGCGCGGGGTGCCGGAAGTCGATCTGTCGATGCCCGCGTCGTCGGGCACCGATCTGCCGCGCGGCCGCGTGTCGATTCCGCTCGGCGGCTCGTCGCGCCATCACCCGTGGCTGTGGGGAACGGCGATCGTCGTCGTCGCGGTGATCGCGGTACTCATGTGGCACACTGGCGGCGACTCGTCGAGCTGGCTTGCGCGCTTCAAGGGCGGCGGCGAGACCGAACACGCATCGGCGGCGAGCGCGCCGGCGGCGTCTTCCGCCGAAGAGGCGGCCGCGGGCGGCGCATCGACGGCCGCCGGCAATGAAGTTCCGGCGCAGGGCGCAGCGTCCGCCGCGGCGCCCCAGGTCGTTGCTTCGGCTGCTCCGGTCGCCTCGGCGCCGGCGCCGGCCCCGACGGCCGCCGTACCTGCGTCGCAACCGGTCGTCGCGACGGCCGCGGCGAGCAGCGCGGCCGCGCCGGCGCAGCCCGCGAGCGTCGTCGTGGCGGCGGGCCAGTCGATGGTCGAACTGAAGGTCAAGCAGGATTGCTGGTTCAGCGTGCGCGACAAGAACGGCAAGGAGCTGTTCTCGGCGCTGGTGCGGGCCGGCGAAACGAAGCAGGTCGCCGGCGACGGGCCGTTCAAGGTCACGATCGGCAACAAGGCCGGTCTCGATACGGTCGCGTTCGACGGAAAGCCTGTCGATCCGGCGAAATATTCGGCAGCGCGGGGTAACGTGGCGCGGTTCACGTTGCCCTGACGTCAAGCGCCGTGACGCAGGCCCGTCCTGGACGGGTCGCTGGGGCACGGCGCTATTTCAATTCATGCGCCGCCTTGCGGCGCATTCCGCGTAAATGGATCTATCGATGCAATCCGAAGCTCAATCCCCACGCAGCAGTCAGATTTGTTCAACCGAGCCGGTGTTCGGCGGGCATCAGCCGCGTCGCGTGTCGCATGCGGTGGATGTTCGCTGGGGCGGGCAGCTCGTGACCATCGGCGGCAATGCGCCGGTGCGCGTGCAGTCGATGACGAATACCGACACGGCCGACGCGATCGGCACGGCGATCCAGATCAAGGAACTCGCGAATGCGGGCTCCGAGCTGGTGCGCATCACGGTCAATACGCCGGAGGCGGCCGCCGCCGTGCCGGCGATCCGCGAGCAGCTCGACCGGATGGGCGTGACCGTCCCGCTCGTCGGGGATTTCCACTACAACGGGCACCTGCTGCTGCGCGACTACCCGGGTTGCGCGGAGTCGCTGTCGAAGTACCGGATCAACCCGGGCAACGTCGGCCAGGGCGCGAAGCGCGACACGCAGTTCGCGCAGATGATCGAAGCGGCGGCGAAGTACGACAAGCCGGTGCGGATCGGCGTGAACTGGGGCAGTCTCGACCAGGACCTGCTCGCGCGCATGATGGACGAGAACGCCGCGCGTTCGCAGCCGTGGGACGCGCAGAGCGTGATGTACGAAGCGCTGATCCAGTCGGCGATCGGCTCGGCCGAGCGCGCGGTCGAGCTGGGGCTCGGCCGCGACCGCATCGTGCTGTCGTGCAAGGTCAGCGGCGTGCAGGACCTGATCGCCGTGTATCGCGAGCTCGCCCGCCGCTGCGGTTTCGCGCTGCACCTCGGCCTGACCGAGGCCGGCATGGGCTCGAAGGGCATCGTCGCGTCGACCGCCGCGCTTGGCGTGCTGCTGCAGGAAGGAATCGGCGACACGATCCGCATTTCGCTGACGCCGGAGCCGGGCGCATCGCGCACGGGCGAAGTGGTCGTCGGCCAGGAAATCCTGCAGACGATGGGCCTGCGCTCGTTCGCGCCGATGGTGATCGCGTGCCCGGGCTGCGGCCGCACGACGAGCACGCTGTTCCAGGAGCTCGCGATGCAGATCCAGACGTATCTGCGCGAGCAGATGCCGGTCTGGCGCAAGGAATATCCGGGCGTCGAGAAGATGAACGTCGCGGTGATGGGCTGCATCGTCAACGGCCCGGGCGAGTCGAAGCACGCGAACATCGGCATCAGCCTGCCGGGTTCGGGCGAAAACCCGGCCGCGCCCGTCTTCATCGACGGCGAGAAGGTCAGGACGCTGCGCGGTGAGCGGATCGCCGAGGAATTCCAGCAGATCGTCAGCGACTACGTCGCACGCAATTACGGCCGCACCGAGGCCCTGAATTAAATTCGTCCACACACACGAACGATGACTGAACAGAAACGCAAGATCGAGAAGCTCACCGGCGTCAAGGGCATGAACGACATCCTCCCGCAGGATGCCGGCCTCTGGGAGTTCTTCGAAGCTACCGTGAAATCGCTGCTGCGCGCGTACGGCTATCAGAACATCCGCACGCCGATCGTCGAGCATACGCAGCTCTTCACGCGCGGCATCGGCGAGGTCACGGACATCGTCGAGAAGGAGATGTACAGCTTCACCGACGCATTGAACGGCGAGAACCTGACGATGCGCCCGGAAAACACCGCGGCCGTCGTGCGCGCGTCGATCGAGCACAACATGCTGTACGACGGCCCGAAGCGCCTGTGGTACATCGGCCCGATGTTCCGTCACGAGCGTCCGCAGCGCGGCCGCTATCGCCAGTTCCACCAGGTCGGCGTCGAGGCGCTCGGCTTCGCGGGCCCGGACGCGGATGCCGAAATCATCATGATGTGCCAGCGCCTGTGGGACGACCTCGGCCTGACCGGCATCAAGCTCGAGATCAACTCGCTCGGCCTCGCCGAAGAGCGTGCCGCTCACCGCGTCGAACTGATCAAGTATCTCGAGCAGTTCGTCGATGTGCTGGACGAGGACGCGAAGCGTCGCCTGTATACGAACCCGCTGCGCGTGCTCGACACGAAGAACCCCGCGCTGCAGGAAATCGCGCAGAACGCGCCGAAGTTGATCGACTTCCTCGGCGACGAGTCGCGTGCCCATTTCGAAGGGCTGCAGCGCCTGCTGCTCGCGAACAACATCCCGTTCAAGATCAACCCGCGTCTCGTGCGCGGCCTCGACTACTACAATCTGACCGTGTTCGAGTGGGTGACCGACAAGCTCGGCGCGCAGGGCACGGTCGCGGCCGGCGGTCGCTACGATCCGCTGATCGAGCAACTCGGCGGCAAGCCGACCGCCGCGTGCGGCTGGGCGATGGGCATCGAGCGCATCCTCGAGTTGCTGAAGGAAGAGGATCTCGCGCCCGAGCAGGAAGGTGTCGACGTCTACGTGGTGCACCAGGGCGAGACGGCGCGCGAACAGGCGTTCATCGCGGCCGAGCGTCTGCGCGATACGGGCCTCGACGTGATTTTCCACTGCAGCGCCGACGGCGGCCCGGCAAGCTTCAAGTCGCAGATGAAGCGGGCCGATGCGAGCGGTGCCGCATTCGCGGTGATCTTCGGCGAAGAAGAGGTCGCGAACGGCACGGTGGGCGTGAAAGCGTTGCGCGGCACGGGCGAGGACGGGGAAAAGAACGTTCAGCAGACCGTACCGGTCGAAAGCTTGACCGAATTCCTAATCAATGCGATGGTTGCATCCGCCGAAGACGGCGACGACTGATCGCGCTGGCATTCGCTCGACAAGAAAAGCCTGAAAAGGAAGGAATCGCTCGCCGATGAGTTATCACGACGAACAAGAATCGATTGAAAGTCTGAAGGCGTGGTGGGCCCGCTGGGGCAATCTCACCACGTGGATCGTGCTTGCGGCGCTGGTCGTCGCGGCCGGTTTCAACGGCTGGAATTACTGGCAGCGCCGTCAGGCCGCCGAGGCTTCCGGGTTGTACGAGCAGGTGCAGAAGGCCGCCGCCGCGAACGACAAGGCGACGATGGCCCGCGCGGCCGCCGACATGGAGGACAAGTTCGGCAGCACGCCGTATGCGCAGATGACCGCGCTGACGGCCGCCAAGACGCTGTACGCGGCCGGCGACGCCGCGGGTGCGAAGGCGCAGCTGCAATGGGCCGTCGATCACGCCAAGGACGACGAATACAAGCAGATTGCGAAACTGCGTCTCGCATCGCTGCTGCTCGACGAGAAGGCGTACGATGCGGGCCTCGCACTGCTGTCCGGCACGCCGGTCGATGCATTCAAGGGCCTCGTGGCCGATCGCCGTGGCGATCTGCTTGCGGCGCAAGGCAAGACCGACGATGCGCGCGCCGCGTACAAGCTTGCGCTCGACGGCCTGTCACAGGACGACCAGTCCGCGCGTCAGCTCGTGCAGTTCAAGCTCGATGCGCTCGGCGGCTGATCCCGGCCCCCTCAACCTCTTAACTCTGCTTCGCTAACCGATGAATTTGCTGAAACGTTACGCTGTGCCCGTAGCCTGCGCGGCGGCTGTCCTGGCATTGGCGGCCTGCTCGTCGTCGAAGGACGCGCGCCGCGTGCCGACACCGCTCACCGAGTTCAAGCCCGTCATGGACGTGCAACAGGTCTGGAAGGCGAGCGTCGGCAAGGGCGGGCGCTACCTGTTCTCGCCGGTGGCCGTTGGCGACGCCGTCTTCGCGGCGGGCGAGAACGGTTCGGTCGAGAAGATCGATGCGAAGACGGGCCAGACGCTGTGGCGCACGAAGGTCGGTTCCGACCTGTCGGCCGGTGTCGGCAGCGACGGCAACCTGACCGCGGTCGGCGCGCTGAAGGGCGGTGTGTTCGTGCTGGGCGCGGACGGCAAGCAGTTGTGGAAGACGAGCGTGCAGGGCGAGATCTTCTCGCCGCCGCTGGTCGGCAACGGTCTCGTGATCGTGCGCACGATCGACGGCCAGGTGATCGCGTTCAACGCGCAGACGGGCGAGCAGAAGTGGAACTACCGCAACCGCGCGGTGCCGCTGAACCTGCGCGTGTCGGCCGGCATGACGTTCGCCGGCGATGCGGCCGTGCTGGCGGGCTTCCCCGGTGGCGGTCTCGTCGCGATCAACCTGCAGACGGGCGAGCCGTTCTGGCAGACGCCCGTGTCGTTCCCGAAGGGCGTGACCGAAGTGGAGCGCATCAACGACGTCAGCGGTCCGCCGACGCTCGTGGGTGCCGAAACGTGCGCGGTCACGTTCCAGGGTCAGCTCAGCTGCTTCGACGCGAACTCGGGTCGCCCGCTGTGGGAAAAGGCATTCTCGAGCCGAAGCGGCCTCGCACAGGACGATTCGGTCGTTGCCGGCGGCGACGACTGGTCTGTCGTGTCGGCTTATGATGCGGCGACCGGCAACCAGCTCTGGCGCAACGACAAGCTGAAGAGCCGCGACGTCGGCGTGCCTTACCTGCTCGGCCATGCGGTCGTGATGGGCGACTACCAGGGCTTCGTGCACTTCCTGTCGCGCGAAGACGGCAGCTTCATCGCCCGGATGAAGACCGACGGCAGCGCGATTACCGCGGCGCCGGTCCTGGCGGGCAACACGCTCGTCGTGCAGACGAAGGACGGCGGCCTGTACGGGTTCCGTCCGCGCTGACGCGCCAGGCAACGAGCGCAATCGCGGCGCGGCGGGCTGGTCCCGCGCGCGCGGTTGCGCGACATGAAGGCGGCCGGTGTCCCCGGCCGCTCGGTATTTGAAAGGCAGTTCGAAACGAAAGACGACGGCGCGCAACGCGCGCCCGGCGCGCGCATCCGGCGCGGCGCGAATTCGTGATATTTTCATTCAGCGCAGCCGCCCGCAGCAGCGGGCCTCCCGCTGCTGCGCATCACCGTAGAAAACACAGATGAAACCGGTCATTGCCCTCGTTGGGCGCCCCAATGTGGGGAAATCCACGCTGTTCAACCGGCTCACGCGCTCGCGCGATGCGCTGGTCGCCGACTTGCCCGGCCTGACGCGCGATCGCCATTATGGCGAAGGGCGGGTCGGCGCACGGCCTTACCTGGTCGTCGATACCGGCGGCTTCGAGCCTGTCGCGAAGGACGGCATCCTGCACGAGATGGCACGTCAGACGCGGCAGGCCGTCGAGGAAGCCGACATCGTCGTGTTCATCGTCGACGGCCGTAACGGCCTCGCGCCGCAGGACAAGTCGATCGCCGACTACCTGCGCAAGACCGGCCGTCCGATCTTCCTGGTCGTGAACAAGGCCGAGGGGATGAAGTACACGGCGGTCGCGACGGACTTCTACGAGCTCGGGCTCGGCGATCCGCGCGCGATCTCGGCCGCGCACGGCGACGGCGTGACCGACATGATCAACGAAGCGCTGGAAGTCGCATACGCGGGCCAGCCGGAGGAAGCGGACGAGGACGATCCGTCGCGCGGCATCAAGATCGCGATCGTCGGCCGGCCGAACGTCGGCAAGTCGACGCTCGTGAACGCGCTGATCGGCGAGGACCGCGTGATCGCGTTCGACATGCCGGGCACGACGCGCGATTCGATCTACGTCGACTTCGAGCGCAACGGCAAGAAGTACACGTTGATCGATACCGCGGGCCTGCGACGCCGCGGCAAGGTGTTCGAGGCGATCGAGAAATTCTCGGTCGTGAAGACGCTGCAGTCGATCTCCGACGCGAACGTCGTCATTCTTCTGCTGGATGCGCAGCAGGACATTTCCGACCAGGACGCGCACATCGCCGGCTTCGTCGTCGAGCAGGGCCGTGCGCTCGTGATCGGCGTCAACAAATGGGACGGCCTCGACGACCACGCGCGCGATCGTGCGAAAGCGGATTTGACCCGCAAGCTGAAATTCCTCGATTTCGCGAAATCGCACTACATTTCGGCCGCGAAGAAGACCGGCATCGGCGCGCTGATGCGCTCGGTCGACGACGCGTATGCGGCCGCGATGGCGAAACTGCCGACGCCGAAGCTCACGCGCGCGCTGATCGAGGCAGTCGAGTTCCAGCAGCCGCGTCGTCGCGGCCCGGTGCGTCCAAAGCTGCGCTATGCGCACCAGGGCGGCCAGAATCCGCCGCTGATCGTCATCCACGGCAACGCGCTCGACGCGGTGACGGAAACCTACAAGCGTTACCTCGAAAACCGATTCCGCGAAACTTTCTCACTGACCGGGACTCCATTGCGCATAGAGTTCCGTTCGTCGAACAACCCGTACGCGGACAAGGGCTGAAGCAGGTCTCGCAACGACCAGGCCGCATGGCCTATGCCCGGGCGGGGCATGCAAAATCAGCTATAGTGTAGCGATTGGCGCCGGATCTCTTTTTCTTCGTCGCCAATCCAGATCAACCTGCAAAAAAAGATGGAGTACGCCATGAGCAACAAAGGGCAATTGTTACAAGACCCGTTTTTGAACGCACTGCGCAAAGAGCACGTTCCCGTTTCGATCTATCTCGTCAACGGCATCAAGCTGCAAGGGAACATTGAATCGTTCGACCAGTACGTCGTGTTGCTCCGTAATACGGTGACCCAGATGGTTTACAAGCACGCCATCTCGACGGTCGTGCCGGCGCGCCCGGTGAATTTCCACCCGGACGCGGAAGCCTCGTCCTAACCCATCGCAGCGGCCGGCGTCCGGTCGCCGCGAGCGACCGATGCCAGCCGCCTTATCTTGACACCCGATAATTTGATCAACGCAGCGCTCGTCGGCATCGATTTCGGCAAGACCGATTTCGAAGCCAGTCTCGAAGAACTCAGTCTTCTCGCCTCCAGTGCGGGGGCCCGTCCCGCCGTCACCCTCACCGGTCGTCGCGCCAGTCCCGATGCCAAGATGTTCATCGGCAGCGGCAAAGCCGAAGAATTGCGGCTCGCGTGCGACGCGCACAACGTCGAAATCGTCATCTTCAATCACGCCCTGGCACCGGCCCAGCAACGCAATCTGGAGCAGGCGCTTAACAGGCGGGTGGTCGATCGCACGAGCCTCATCCTCGATATCTTCGCGCAGCGTGCCCGCAGCCACGAAGGCAAGCTGCAGGTCGAGCTCGCGCAACTGCAATACCTGTCGACCCGCCTGATTCGCGCGTGGACCCACCTGGAGCGGCAAAAGGGCGGTATCGGCCTGCGCGGCCCCGGTGAAACCCAGCTCGAAACCGACCGCCGGCTGATCGGCGAGCGCATCAAGATGCTCAAGTCGCGGCTCGACCGGTTGCGCCGGCAGCACAGCACGCAGCGACGCCAGCGCGCGCGCAGCGGCACGATGTCGGTGTCGCTGGTCGGCTATACGAACGCGGGCAAGTCGACGCTGTTCAATGCACTGACGAAAGCGCAGGCCTATGCGGCCGACCAGCTGTTCGCCACGCTCGATACGACGTCGCGCCGGGTGTACCTCGGCGACGAGGCGGGCCAGATCGTCGTGTCCGACACGGTCGGGTTCATTCGCGAACTGCCTCACCAACTGGTTGCCGCGTTCCGCGCGACCCTCGAGGAAACGATCCACGCGGATCTGCTGCTGCACGTCGTCGACGCGTCGAGCGCGGTGCGGCTCGAGCAGATCGAGCAGGTCAACGGCGTGCTGCACGAGATCGGTGCGGACACGATCCGGCAGGTGCTGGTGTTCAACAAGATCGATGCGGTGCCCGAGCTGGCGGCCCGGGGCGACGCGGTCGAGCGGGACGAGTATGGTAATATTTCGCGCGTCTTTTTGAGCGCACGCACCGGTCAAGGTCTGGATACGTTGCGTGCCGCCATCGCCGAGATCGCCTCCGCGGAACACCTTTCCGGCGCGACGTTACCCAACGGCGCGCTCGACGGCGCACCCGCTGAACCACGCGAAGACCACACGATTTCCGAACACGGGCGCTAACCGGTCCCGGCCGGTTCGCCGGCGTCCAATCTGGTGAACAAACTCTGGTGAACGAATACAACGAGCGGAGTACCTGGCGGCGGATGCGCGCCTTGCTGTCGATCAACGATCCCCGCTGGGGGCGCGGCGACGGCAAGGGCAACGACGGATCCCGTCCGCGTGCGAACGAATCGAAGCGTCCGCCCGGTGGCGACGGTGACGGTCCGCCCGATCTCGACGAGATGTGGCGCAACTTCAACCGGCGTCTGAGCGGCCTGTTCGGCGGCAAGGGCGGCAACGGCTTCCGGCCCGACAACGGCCGGGCCGCGCGCGTTGGCGTCGGCATCGTGATCGGCGTGCTGGTCGCGGTCTACGCGGGCAGCGGGCTGTTCGTCGTGCAGGACGGCCAGACTGGCGTCGTGCTGCAGTTCGGCAAGCTGTCCGGCACGGTTGGGCAGGGCGTCCACTGGCGCGCGCCGTATCCGTTTGCGTCGCACGAGATCGTCGACACTTCGCAGGTCCGTTCGATCGAGATCGGCCGCAACAATGTCGTGCGCCTCGCAAACGTGAAGGAAGCGGCGATGTTGACGCGCGACGCCGACATCGTCGACGTCCGTTTCATCGTCCAGTACCGGATTCGTTCCGCAACCGACTACCTGTTCCGCAGCGTCGATCCGGAGCGCAGCGTGTCGCAGGCCGCGCAGGCCGCGGTACGCGCGATCGTCGGCACGCGCAGCGCCGCCGACATGCTCAACCAGGATCGCGACGCCCTGCGCGAGCAATTGTCCGCCGCGATCCAGCGCGATCTCGATCGCTACCAGTCGGGGCTGGAGATCACGGCCGTCACGATGCAGAGCGTCGCGGCGCCCGAGCAGACGCAGGCCGCATACGCCGAAGTCGCGAAGGCGCGCGAGGATCGCGAGGCCGCGAAGCGTGCCGCGCAGGCCTATGCGAACGACCTGCTGCCGAAAGCGCAGGGCGATGCGGCGAAACTCGCCGACGAGGCGAAGGCGTATGCCGATCGCGTGGTCACGGAAGCGGAAGGCGATGCCGACCGGTTCAAGCAGGTCTATGCGCAGTACTCGAAGGCGCCCGCGGTGATCCGGGAGCGGATGTACCTCGAGACGATGCAGGACATCTATTCGAAAGCGACGAAGGTGTTCGTCGGCAACAAGGGCGGTAACAGCGTCGTGTATCTGCCGCTCGACAAGCTCGTCGAGCAGGGGCGGCAAAACGCCGCGAATGCCGCGCTGCCCGCCGGTGCATCGGCGCCCGATGCGGCGTCGGCTCCGGCCGCCGCGGCATCGAACGCACCCGCGAGCGCGCCTTCGGCTTCGGCCGCGGCGGCGCCCGCGCCGGGCAGCGATGTGCTGCGGTCGCGCGAAGCGTTCCGCAGCCGCTCGCGTGAAGACGATACGAAGTAACGGAGAGCGCAGAACATGAACCGAATCATTGCGCTCGTCGTCGCAATCGTGATCGCCGCCTTCGCGGCGTCGTCGACCGTCCTGACCGTCGACCCGCGCCACACTGCCGTGCTGTCGGGCCGCGATGGCGCGCAACCCGAACTCGCGGGCCCCGGCATCCATTTCAAATTGCCGCCGCCGCTGCAGACGGCGACGCTGATCGACACGCGCCTGCAATCGCTCGAGTCGTCGGATCCGCTGCAGCTGGCGACCGAAGACAAGCACGACCTGCTCGTCGCGTATGTGGTCAAGTACCGGATCAGCGATCCGATGAAGTATTTCACGGCGACGGGCGGCGACCCGGCGGCTGCCACCGAGCGTCTGGCCGGCGAGATGAAGAGCGCGCTCGGCGACGCATTCGGCAAGCGCGCGCTCGACGACGCGCTCGGCGGCCAGCGCGACGTCGCCAATGCGGTGCGCGAAGCGGTGCGCGCGACGGCGTCAGGCGTCGGTATCGACGTGGTCGACGTGCAGTTGACGCGCGTGGACTTGCCGGCCGCGCAGACGGATGCCGTCTATCAGCGGATGATCGCCGCGCTGCGCGACCAGGCCGCACAGGTGCGCGCGGAAGGCGCCGCCGATGTCGAACAGATCAAGGCCGACGCGGAACGCGAACAGCAGGCGGTGCTCGCGAATGCGTACAAGTCCGCGCAGACGATCAAGGGCGAGGGCGACGCGAAGGCTGCATCGATCGCCGCCGATGCATTCGGCCGCGATCCGCAGTTTTACCAGTTCTACGCGAGCCTGCAGGCTTACCGGAATACCTTCAAGCGCAACGACATCATCGTCGTCGATCCCGACAGCGAGTTTTTCCGTTTCATGCGCAGTCCGACGGGCGGTGCCGCACCGGCGGCACCCGCTCCCCGCAAACACTGACCTTGGGGCGCCGCGTCGAGCGGCGCCGTCGCTCGCATGGATCTGGCTGGCTCGTTGTTGCTCGCGGTAGCACTGATGCTGATCATCGAGGGGGCATTCCCCTTCGTGTTTCCCGTCGCCTGGCGCGACACGTTTCGTAGAATAGCGGAGCGGCCGCCGCATCATATCCGGATCGGCGGGCTCATCGTGATGGCGCTCGGGCTCGTCCTGCTGCTGCTCGCCACCTGATCCGGACGGCGCACCCGCCGTTCGTTCCGCCCGATTTCCAATTTCCGATTCATCTCGCGGCGCGCGTGTCGCGCCCTGTTTCCTGTCGTAGGACCGTACCGATGTCGACCTGGTTACTTCCCGAGAATATCGCCGACGTACTGCCGTCGGAAGCGCGCAAGATCGAGGAGCTGCGCCGCAGGCTGCTCGATCGCTTCCGTTCGTACGGCTACGAAATGGTGATGCCGCCGCTGCTCGAATATCTCGAGTCGCTGCTGACGAGCGGCGGCGCCGACCTGCGCCTGCGCACCTTCAAGCTGGTCGATCAGTTGTCGGGCCGCACGCTCGGCCTGCGCGCGGACATTACGCCGCAGGTCGCGCGCATCGATGCGCACCTGCTGAACCGCCAGGGCGTGACGCGCCTCTGCTATGCGGGCCACGTGATGCACACGCGTCCGCGCGGCCTGCATGCGACGCGCGAACAGATCCAGATCGGTGCCGAAATCTACGGGCATGCCGGGCTCGAAGCCGATCTCGAGATCCAGCAGTTGATGCTCGACGCGCTGCATCTTGCGGGGCTGTCGCGGATCCGTCTGGATCTTTGCCATGCGGGTGTGCTCGCGGCGCTGCTCGCACGCGACGCGCAGGCCGCCGAGCGTGGCGAGGCGCTGTACGACGCGCTGTCCGGCAAGGACGTGCCGCTGCTGAACGAACTCACCGACGATCTCGGGGCCGATACGCGCGCGGCGCTGCGTGCGCTGCCGCATCTGTACGGCGACGCGAGCGTGCTCAACGAGGCGCGCGCACGCCTGCCGGTGCTGCCGGAGATCACGCGCGCGCTCGACGATCTCGCGCAGCTCGCGGCGCAGGCGAAGGGCGTCGAGGTGGCGATCGACCTCGCCGACCTGCGCGGCTACGCGTACCACAGCGGAGCGATGTTTACGGCATACATCGACGGCGTGCCGAACGCGATCGCGCGCGGCGGCCGCTACGACCATGTCGGGCAGGCGTACGGTCGCGCCCGCCCGGCGACGGGCTTCTCGCTCGACCTGCGCGAGCTCGCCCGGATTTCGCCGATCGAGGCACGCGGCACCGCGATTCTCGCGCCGTGGGCGCAGGACGACGCGCTCAGCGCTGCCGTCGCGGCGCTGCGCGATGCGGGCGAGGTCGTGATCCAGGCGTTGCCGGGGCACGACCATGTGCTCGACGAATTCGCCTGCGACCGGTCGCTCGTCGAGCGTAACGGCGCATGGGTGATCGAACCCCGTTAAACAGGCGTTCGCGGGCCGTCGTTCGGCGTGCATATCGTTGAAGCGAAACGGAAAAATTCGGAATCGCCCGCGAACATAGGTAGAATACGTTTTTAACCAGCTAACGAATCAACATGTCTGCCAGCGCAGTGAACGTGACTCCCGGGCGCAATGTCGTCGTCGTGGGAACGCAATGGGGTGATGAAGGCAAGGGCAAGATCGTCGACTGGCTGACGGACCACGCTAAGGGCGTCGTGCGTTTCCAGGGCGGTCACAACGCCGGCCACACCCTCATCATCGGCGGCAAGAAAACCATCTTGCGCCTCATTCCGTCGGGCATCATGCGTGAAGGCGTCGCCTGCTACATCGGCAACGGCGTCGTCCTGTCCCCCGAGGCACTGTTCAAGGAAATCGGCGAGCTGGAAGAGGCCGGCGTCAACGTGCGCGATCGCCTGTTCATCTCCGAAGCCACGACGCTGATCCTGCCGTACCACATCGCAATCGACCAGGCGCGCGAAGCACGCAAGGGCGCGGGCAAGATCGGTACGACCGGCCGCGGCATCGGCCCCGCGTACGAAGACAAGGTCGGCCGCCGTGCGCTGCGCGTGCAGGACCTGTTCGACGCGAAGACGTTCGCGGATCGCCTGCGCGAAAACCTCGATTTCCACAACTTCGTGCTGACCCAGTACCTGGGTGGCGCGGCCGTCGATTTCCAGGCCACGCTCGACACGATGCTCGGCTACGCCGATCGCCTGAAGCCGATGGTGGCCGACGTGTCGCGCCGCCTGTACGACGCGAACAATGCCGGTCAGAACCTGCTGTTCGAAGGCGCGCAAGGCACGCTGCTCGACATCGACCACGGCACCTATCCGTTCGTGACGTCGAGCAACTGCGTCGCGGGCGCGGCATCGGCCGGCGCAGGCGTTGGCCCGCAGAAGCTGAACTACATCCTCGGCATCACGAAGGCATACTGCACGCGCGTCGGTTCGGGCCCGTTCCCGAGCGAGTTGTACGACGCGGACAATCCGCAGCGCCAGGATCAGGTCGGCGTCACGCTGGCGAACGTCGGCAAGGAATTCGGCTCGGTCACCGGCCGTCCGCGCCGCACCGGCTGGCTCGACGCGGCGGCACTGCGCCGCTCGATCCAGATCAACGGCGTGTCGGGCCTGTGCATGACGAAGCTCGACGTGCTCGACGGTCTCGACGAAGTGAAGCTGTGCGTCGGCTACAAGATCGACGGCAAGGACGTGGACATCCTGCCGCGCGGTGCGGCCGACGTCTCGCGTTGCGAGCCCGTGTACGAAACGTTCGCCGGCTGGAAGGAAAGCACCGTCGGCATCAAGACGTGGGATGCGCTGCCGGCGAATGCCCGGGCATACCTGACCCGTGTCCAGGAAGTGGCCGGCGTGCCGGTCGACATGGTCTCGACGGGGCCGGATCGCGACGAGACGATCCTGCTTCGCCACCCGTTCAAGGTGTAATTCTCAGCATGACGCAGCAAATCACGATGACGGCGGCAGACTTGATGACCGATCCGCGCAACGACGACAAGAACCTGTGGGTAGGCTGGGACGAATACCATCGTCTGATCGAGCTGCTCGCGCTCCAGGTGCATGCATCGGGCTGGAAGTTCGACCAGATCCTGTGCCTCGCGCGCGGCGGCCTGCGCGTCGGCGACCAGCTTTCGCGCATCTACGACGTCCCGCTCGCGATCCTCGCGACGAGTTCGTATCGCGAAGCGGCCGGCACCCAGCAGGGCGAACTCGACATCGCGCAGTACATCACGATGACGCGTGGCAACCTCGAGGGCAACGTGCTGCTGGTCGACGATCTCGTCGACTCGGGCGTTACGCTCGCGCGCGTGCAGGAGCACCTGAAGGAGCGCTATCCGGCGGTCAAGGCCGTGCGCTCGGCGGTGCTCTGGTACAAGGGGTGCTCCAAGGTCAAGCCCGACTATCACACGCAATATCTGCCGACGAATCCGTGGATTCATCAGCCGTTCGAAGAGTGGGACACGGTTCGTCCGCACAATCTCGAGGCATGGATCAAGCGCGGTCGCGCGCAGCGCGACGGCTCGGGCGCGTGAGCGGCCGGCCGATCGAAGGAAAGCCTTGTACGGCGCCGCTTGCGGCGCCGTTTTTTATTGCGGCGCCGGGCCGGCGGGCGCCACAATGGGGCCTCGTGATAGGCAGATTGCGCGGCCCCGGCTATGATGGCAGCCCTGCCACAGCTTGCGCAGGATTGCATGCGCAGCGTGGATCACGTGGCTTCAGGGCAACAGGGCAGGACGGTTTTTCAGGGGGGCGCGAGTAGAATAGCGCTCGTTTTGTCCGAACCGGACCCGATTATTTAGCTTCATATGAACGACACGATCCAGGCGACCGACGCAGCCCATGCGCATTCGACGCACCAACATTCGATGCGGGCGCTTGCGATAGCGGCCATCGGCGTCGTATTCGGCGACATCGGCACCAGCCCGCTGTATTCGCTGAAAGAGGCGTTCAGCCCCGCACACGGCATTCCGCTCACCGAAAGCTCGATTCTCGGCGTGATCTCGCTGTTGTTCTGGGCGATCATCCTGGTGGTCGGTATCAAGTATCTGCTGTTCGTGATGCGGGCCGACAACAATGGCGAGGGCGGCGTGCTTGCGCTGATGGCGCTGTCGTTGCGGCCGCTCGACTCGAAAACGCGTGTCGCGGGCGCTTTGATGGCGCTGGGTATCTTCGGCGCGTGCATGTTCTACGGCGACGCCGTGATCACGCCGGCAATTTCCGTGATGTCGGCGGTCGAAGGCCTCGAGATCGCGACGCCGCACCTGTCCCATCTCGTGATGCCGATCACGATCGTGATCCTGATCGCGCTGTTCTGGATCCAGCGGCACGGTACCGCGACGGTCGGCAAGCTGTTCGGGCCGATCATGGTGTTGTGGTTCATCGCGATCGCGGCGCTCGGCGTGTATCACATCGTGCGCGTGCCGGGCATCATCGCGGCGATCAACCCGTATTACGCGGCGTCGTTCATGTCGGAGCACGTGCTGCAGGCGTATGTCGTGCTCGGTTCGGTCGTGCTGGTGCTGACGGGCGCGGAAGCGCTCTACGCGGACATGGGTCACTTCGGCGCGAAGCCGATTCGGCTGGCCGCATACGGGCTCGTGATGCCGTCGCTCGTGCTGAACTACTTCGGCCAGGGCGCGCTGCTGATCCAGAACCCGAAGGCGATCGAGAACCCGTTCTTCCTGCTGGCGCCGGACTGGGCGCTGCTGCCGCTCGTGGTGCTGTCGACGGTCGCGACGGTGATCGCTTCACAGGCCGTGATCTCCGGTGCGTATTCGCTGACGTCGCAGGCGATCCAGCTCGGCTACGTGCCGCGCATGAAGGTGCTGCACACGTCCGAGCTGGCGATCGGCCAGATCTACGTGCCGGTCGTGAACTGGCTTCTGTTGTTCGTGATCCTCTGCATCGTGATCGGCTTCAAGAGCTCCGACAACCTCGCGGCCGCGTACGGTATCGCGGTGACGGCCACGATGGTGATCACGACCGTACTCGCGGCCGTCGTGATGGTGAAGGTGTGGAACTGGAACCGGTTGCTGGTCGGCGCGATCATCGCGGTATTCCTCGCGGTCGACCTGGGCTTTTTCGGCGCGAACCTGCTGAAGGTCGCGCAGGGTGGCTGGCTGCCGCTCGGCATCGGCGCGCTGTTGTTCTTCCTGCTGATGACCTGGTACAAGGGCCGTCACATCGTCAAGGAGCGTACGGCTGCCGACGGTATCCCGCTCGAGCCGTTCCTGCAGGGGCTGCTCGCGCATCCGCCGCACCGTGTGTCGGGCACCGCGATCTACCTGACCGGCAACGACAAGCTCGTGCCCGTCAGCCTGCTGCACAACCTGAAGCACAACAAGGTGCTGCACGAGCGTACCATATTCCTGACGTTCGTCACGCGCGACATCCCGTACGTGCGCGACGACAAGCGCCTGAGCGCGCGCGATGCGGGCGGCGGCCTGTACATCGTGAAGGCCGAATACGGCTTCAACGAGACGCCGGACGTGAAGGCGGTGCTCGAGGAGTTCGGCCGCACGCACGAGATGACGTTCGAACTGATGGACACGTCGTTCTTCCTCGCGCGCGAAACGGTCGTGCCGACGCATCTGCCCGGCATGTCGATCTGGCGCGAACGCGTGTTCGCATGGATGCATCAGAACGCGGCGAAGCCGACCGACTTCTTCTCGATTCCGGCGAACCGCGTCGTCGAGCTCGGCACCAAGATCGAAATCTGACCGGCGCGGGGGCGGCCCATGCGGCCCGTGCCCATCCGGCAGCACCTGTCGGAGCCAAGAAAAAGCCCGCCTTCCGGCGGGCTTTTTTCGTGCGGCGACAACCTTCGTGTGGTCAGCGCTTGAGCTTCGCGAACGCCGCGGCCATCGCGCCGGCCGGTTCCGGCTCGCGCGAACGCTGCACTCGTGCCGCACCGCGGCCGGCATTGCCGCGGTCCTGGACGCCGCGCGGCGCCATGCCGGGCGCGGCGGCTTCGTCGTCGAGGCGCATCGTCAGCGAAATGCGCTGACGCTTCACGTCGACGTCGAGCACCTTGACCTTTACGACCTGGCCGGCTTTGACGACTTCGTGCGGATCCTTGATGAACTTCGTCGACATCGCCGACACGTGGACGAGGCCGTCCTGGTGCACGCCGACATCCACGAATGCGCCGAACGCCGCGACGTTCGTCACGACACCTTCGAGCAGCATGCCCGGCAGCAGGTCGGAGACCTTCTCGACGCCGTCACGGAACGTCGCGGTCTTGAATTCGGGGCGCGGGTCGCGACCCGGTTTTTCGAGTTCGGCCAGGATGTCGCGCACGGTCGGCAGACCGAAACGTTCGTCCACGAATTCGGCGGGCGACAGGCCGGACAGCGCATCGCGGCTGCCGAGCACGTCGTCGATCCGCTTGTTGATCTTCGCGAGGATTCGTTCGACGACCGGATAGGCCTCAGGGTGGACCGACGAGCGATCGAGCGGATTCTCGCCGCCGTTGATGCGCAGGAAGCCGGCTGCCTGTTCGAAGGTCTTGTCGCCGAGGCGCGGCACCTTGCGCAGGTGATCGCGCGACGGGAACGGCCCGTTCGCGTCGCGGTAGTCGACGATGTTGCGCGCGAGCGTGGCGTTCAGGCCAGAAACGCGTGCGAGGAGTGCGACCGACGCGGTATTGGCGTCGACGCCCACCGCGTTCACGCAATCCTCGACCACCGCATCGAGCGAGCGGGCGAGTTCGCGCTGGTTCACGTCGTGCTGGTACTGGCCGACGCCGATCGCCTTCGGCTCGATCTTCACGAGCTCGGCGAGCGGGTCCTGCAGACGGCGGGCGATCGACACGGCGCCGCGCAGCGACACGTCGAGTTCCGGGAATTCCTTTGCAGCCAGCTCGGACGCCGAGTAGACCGACGCGCCGGCTTCCGACACGACGATCTTCTGCAGCCGCAGTTCGGGGTGCTTCGAAATCAGCTCGCTCGCGAGCTTGTCGGTTTCACGGGACGCGGTGCCGTTGCCGATGCTGATCAGCTCGGCCTGCGTCTGCGCGGCGATACGCGCGAGCTTCGCGAGCGAGCCGTCCCAGTCGCGGCGCGGCTCGTGCGGGTAGATCGTGTCGGTGGCGAGCAGCTTGCCGGTGCGGTCGACCACGGCAACCTTCACGCCCGTGCGCAGGCCGGGGTCGAGACCGATGACGGCCTTCGGGCCGGCCGGCGCGGCCAGCAGCAGGTCTTTCAGGTTGCGGGCGAACACGCGGATCGCTTCGGCTTCCGCCGTTTCGCGCAGTTGCGTGAGCAGTTCGTTCTCGATGTGCGGCTGCACCTTCACGCGCCAGCACCAGCGGCACACGTCGGACAGCCATTTGTCCGCCGGGCGGCCCTGGTTCGCGATCCCGAAATGGCGCGCGATCATCGCTTCGCCGGGATGCGGGACCTGTGCGTCGAGTTCCTCGCCGAGCCCGAGCTTGACGGTCAGCACGCCGGCATTGCGGCCGCGGAACAGCGCGAGCGCGCGGTGCGACGGCACCGTCCGGATGGTTTCCGCGTAGTCGTAGTAGTCGCGGAACTTCTCGCCTTCCTCGTTTTCCTTGCCTTCGACGACCGCGGAGGACACGACGCCCTGGCTGTGCAGGTAGTCGCGCAGCTTGCCGAGCAGTTCGGCCGTTTCGCCGAATTGCTCGGACAGGATATCGCGCGCGCCGTCGAGCGCGGCTTTCACGTCGGCGACGCCCTTGTCGGCATCGACGTACGCGGCGGCTTCCGTCTGCGGATCGAGCAGCGGATTCGCCAGCAGTGCCTGCGCGAGCGGCTCGAGGCCGGCTTCGCGGGCGATCTGCGCGCGCGTGCGGCGCTTCGGCTTGTACGGCAGATAAAGGTCTTCGAGCACCTGCTTGCTGTCGGCCGCGTCGATCGCGGCGCGCAGCTCGTCGGTCAGCTTGCCCTGTTCGTCGATGCTCGACAGGATCGCCGCGCGGCGATCCTCGAGCTCGCGCAGATACAGGAGGCGTTCCTCGAGCTGGCGCAGCTGCGTGTCGTCCAGGTTGCCGGTCACTTCCTTGCGGTACCGGGCAATGAACGGAACGGTCGAGCCTTCGTCGAGGAGTTGCACTGCCGCCGCGACCTGGCGCGGCTGGACGGACAGTTCGGTGGCGATGCGCTGTACGATCTTGAGTGCTACGGTTTCCGTCATGTCGTGGATGATCTGCCTGCTGAAATCGCGGCACGGGCCGGCAGGCCGCGTGCGGCGGGCTGCGAGACGGGCCCGCCGGCCCAGTTGCCGCGGGTGAGTGAAGCGGGGCATTTTGCCATAAATGGCGGAGCGTCCAGCCGGGGGTGATAGAATTTGACACATGTCCCGCAGCTTTCCTACGACGTTGCCAACTTCCCGCATTTCTCTCGTCGCGCTCGGCGCAGCGCTTGCCGCGGCTTTGTCCGCCGGGTCCACCGTCGCGTACGCGCAGGCATCGGGCGCAAGCGCGCCGGACGCCGCAGCGGCCGCGCCCGTCGCGCCCTCAGCCACGCAGGATTTTGACGCGCGTCAAAAAGTGCTCAATCAGCGTTCCGCGGAAAACGATTATCGTTATGCCGTGGCGGAGCACGATTGCTACAGCACGTTTTTCGTCAACCACTGTCTCGGCAAGGCGCGCGACCGGATGCGCGAGGAGCGGGCGAGCATCCGTCAGGAGCAGCTCGCGCTCGACGACGAACAGCGCGCGGTGCGGGCGCAGCAGCGTGACCAGCAGCAGGCGTTGAAGCAGGCGCAGAATGCGGCGGAAGCGCCGCAGCGCGCGGCGAACGATGCGGCGAACGCGGCTGCATTCCGCGACAAGCAGGAGCAGAATGCACTGAAGCGGGCGCAGCGCGGCGCCGAAGGGCCGCAGCGCGCCGCGAACAAGCAGGCATACGACCAGAAGCAGGCAGATTTTCAGCGCAAGCTCGACCAGGCGCGCCAGCAGGGCGCGCAGAAGGCGCAGGAGCGGGCGGACAACGCCGCGCGCTACGAGCAGAAGCAGAAGGAAGCTGCCCAGCACAAGGCCGATGTCGAGCGGCGTCAGCAGGAAGCGGCCGAGAAGGCCAAGCAGCAACAGCAGGGGCAGTAACGTGTCGGATTGATCCGGAGTCAGTCTCGTGCGTGCCGGCACGCCAGTCGGCGCGCTGCTTCGATGAGGAGGCGCATATGCAAAATCGTCCCACGGAACAGCAGCAGGAATTGCACAACCGTTTGGCTGCATTGCAGGAGCAGCACCGGCAGCTTGCTCGGGAGATCGAGCTGAAGGAAGGACACTCCGACATCGACGACATCACGCTGCACCGGCTGAAGAAGGAAAAGCTGGCCGCCAAGGACAAAATCATTTTGCTGCAATCGCAGCTGGAACCGGATAAGCGCGCCTGAGCGCGGCCTGGCAAGCGCCGGCGCCGCCCGGGCGCTGGACACAGGAACGCTTGCCTTGAATTCACCGCTTGAAGCCAACCCCGATGCCCGGCGTGACGCGTCGTCCGCCGGGCGCGTTCGTGCGCCCGAAGGCACGTTCGAGCTGAGCCGCAAGCGCGTCGACGAACTCGACACGATCTTCGGCGACGGCGGATTGCTCGCGCGCGCGCTCGACGGCTATCACCCGCGTCAGTCGCAGATCGAGATGGCGCGCGCGGTCGCGTCCGCGATGGAAGCGTCCGCGCGCCGGATGCCCGAGCCCGAAATCTTCGAGACCCGCAAGCGGCCGGCACGCCGCCTCGGCGAAGGCGACAAGGCGGGCGAATCCGCCGCGGAGGGGGCTGCGGTCGAAGCCGACGGCGACGCCGGCGACAACACGCTGATCGTCGAGGCCGGCACCGGTACCGGCAAGACCTACGCGTACCTGGTGCCCGCGATGCTGTGGGGCGGCAAGGTGATCGTGTCGACCGGCACGAAGCACCTGCAGGACCAGCTGTTCCAGCGCGACATCCCGACGGTGCGCAACGCGCTCGCGGTGCCGGTGACGGTCGCGATGCTCAAGGGCCGCGCGAACTACCTGTGCCACTACTACCTGCAACGCACGGCCGACAACGGCCGGCTGCCGTCGCGCCAGGACACCGCGTACCTGCAGGAAATCGTCCGGTTCGCGAAGATCACGAAGAGCGGCGACAAGGCCGAGCTCGCGAGCGTGCCGGAGACGGCGCCCGTGTGGTCGATGGTCACGTCGACGCGCGACAACTGCCTCGGCCAGGAGTGCCCGCACTACAAGGAATGCTTCGTGATGCAGGCGCGCCGCGAGGCGCAGCAGGCGGACATCGTCGTCGTGAACCATCACCTGTTCTTCGCGGACATCATGCTGCGCGACACCGGGATGGCCGAACTGCTGCCGAACGCGAACACGGTGATCTTCGACGAAGCGCACCAACTGCCGGAGACGGCCACGCTGTTCTTCGGCGAGACGCTGTCGACCACGCAGATTCTCGAACTCGCGCGCGACACGGTGGCCGAAGGCCTGAGCCATGCGCGCGATGCAGTCGAGTGGGTGAAGCTCGGCGGCGATCTCGAACGGGCGGCGCGCGACCTGCGTCTCGCGTTCGCGAACGACCAGATCGTGCGCATGTCGCTGGCGCAACTGGGCGACGATCATCCGATGTTCGGCGCGCTCGACGCGCTCGAAGTGGCGCTCGATGCGCTTGCCTCGGCACTCGCGAGCCAGGCCGAGCGGGCCGAGTCGCTCGGCGCGTGCCTGCGGCGCGCGCGCGAACTGCAGGACCTGCTCGCGGGCTGGGTCACGCCCGGTGCGGCGGAAGCGGCCGCGAAGGCCGATGCGGAGGCTGCCGGTGACAAGACGGCGACCGACGACCCGAACGAAAAGGTGCGCTGGGTGGAAGTATTCGCGCATACCGTCCAGCTGCACGAAACGCCGCTATCGGTCGCGCCGATTTTCGCGAAGCAGCGCGCCGGCGTGCCGCGCGCGTGGGTGTTCACGTCGGCGACGCTGTCGGTGCGTGGCGACTTCACGCACTACGCGGCCCAGATGGGCCTCAGCTCGCGGCGCTCGATGACCCTCGCGAGCCCGTTCGACTATCAGACGCAGGGCTTGCTGTATGTGCCGCGCAACCTGCCGCAGCCGTCGTCGCCGGCATTTACCGATGCCGTGTTCGATGCCGCGTTGCCGGCGATCGAGGCATCGGGCGGCGGCGTGTTCATGCTGTGCACGACGCTGCGCGCGGTCGACCGGATCGCGTCGAAGCTGCGCGACGTGATCGAGTCGCGCGGCTGGAACACGCCGCTGCTCGTGCAGGGCGATGCCAGCCGAACCGAACTGCTCGACCGCTTCCGCTCGTACGGCAATGCGATCCTCGTCGGCAGCCAGAGCTTCTGGGAAGGTGTCGACGTGCGCGGCGACGCGCTGTCGCTCGTCGTGATCGACAAGCTGCCGTTCGCACCGCCCGACGATCCGGTGCTGGCCGCGCGGCTCGACGCGCTGACGAGGAAAGGCTTGAGCCCGTTCGCGGTTCACCAGTTGCCCCAGGCCGTGATCACGCTGAAGCAGGGTGCAGGCCGCCTGATTCGCGCGGAGACCGATCGCGGCGTGTTGATGATCTGCGACACGCGGCTCGTCGACAAGCCTTACGGTCGGCGAATCTGGCAGAGCCTGCCGCCGTTCAAGCGCACCCGCGAGATCGCGGTCGTGCAGGACTTCTTCGACGAGCATCGCGCGGCGAAACGTGCGTGACGCGCGCGGCCGCCTGCTGCGGGCGGCACCAACAAAAAACCCGGCTCGATGGCCGGGTTTTTTGTTGATGCGCGGGCGCCGCTCAGAACTGCCACCACGACTTCTTCGTGCCGGGGCGCGAGTGGCCGGTGATGTACGGGCTGTCCGGGAAGGTGCCCGCGAGCACGCGCTTCGTGTCTTCCGCCAGTTCCGGCTGGTTCAGCTTGCCGTACGACAGGATCATGATGTGCAGCGCGTCCTCGATCGCCGGCGCGCCCTTGTAGTCCTTGATCGCGAGCTGCGCGCGATTGATCGCCGCGACATAGGCGCCGCGCCGATAGTAGTAGTCGGCCGCGTGCACTTCGTGCGACGCGAGCGCATTGACGATGTAGCGCATCCGGGCGGCGGCGTCGGGCGCGTACTTGCTCTTCGGGTAGCGGTCGACCACGACCTTGAATGCGTCGTACGATTCGCGCAGTGCCTGCGGATCGCGCTCGCTCATGTCCTGGCCGGAGAAGCGGCCGAACAGGCCGAGATCGTCGTTGAAGTGGATCATCCCCTTCAGGTAGTACGCGTACGGGATATCCGGGTGATCCGGATGCAGCTGGATGAAGCGGTCGACGGCCTGGTCGGCGGCTGCCGCTTCGTTGTCCTTCCAGTTGCAGTACGCGACGTTGATCTGCGCCTGTTGCGCGAAATGGCCGAACGGATCGCGGCCTTGCAGCGATTCGAAGTATTTCGCGCACTTGCCCCAGTCGCCGCCGGACAGTGCGTCCTGGGCCTCTGAGTATAATTTGTTGTTCGACCAGGTAGCCGTCTCGTCCTGCTTCTGCGGCAAGCCGTGGCAGCCGGCGATGAGGGCCGCGGCCGCTACCACCGCAGCTCGGGCGGCGACGGTTTTGGCCGTACGTTTGGTCGAATTCATCATGCTCGCATGTCCTAGCTTCAAGTCTCGGTGACCCAGTCTAAATGACCCGTTCAAGTTCGCAGAATGCCCCGCGGGGCAAGTCAAATCGCGAAGATTATAGCCCAAGCGATCGGCCCGCCGACGCTGCGTCGGGGGATTCCCCCGATGACGATCTGGCTGCAGACGCGATGCAGCCGCCTGTCGTGCCGTCCGCGGCGGCCGACGAGGCGCCTCGTGTCGTCGAAGTGCCGCTGTCGCTCGCGGGCGAACGCCTCGACAAGGCGCTTGCCCAGCTGTTTCCCGAATTCTCCCGCAGCCGCCTGCAGAGCTGGATCGAGGCGCAACGCGTGCTGGTCGACGGCGCGCCGGCGAAGATCCGCCAGCCGGTGCCGCTCGGCGCGAGAATCGAGCTCGTGCCCGACCTGCTGCCGGAACAACTGGCGTTCACGCCGGAGCCGGTGCCGCTCGACGTGATCTACGAGGACGACGCGCTCGTCGTCATCAACAAGCCCGCGGGCCTCGTCGTACACCCGGCCGCGGGCAACTGGAGCGGCACGATCCTCAACGGCCTGCTGCACCGCTACGGCGACGCGGCGGCCGGCCTGCCGCGCGCGGGCATCGTGCACCGGCTCGACAAGGAGACCTCCGGCCTGATGGTGGTTGCGCGCACGCTCGCCGCGCAGACCGACCTCGTGCGCCAGCTGCAGGCGCGCACGGTGAAGCGCCGCTATTTCGCGCTCGTGTGGGGCATGATGCCCGAAGACGGCACGATCGACGCGCCGATCGGCCGCGACCCGCGCGAACGCACACGCATGGCCGTCGTCACGGGTGCGTCGGGCAAGCCCGCGCGCACGCATTTCCGCACGGTTGACACATGCATGTGGCAACGTCAGCCGGTGTCGGCGATCCAGTGCGATCTCGAGACTGGCCGCACGCACCAGATCCGCGTGCACTGCTCGCATGTCGGGCATCCGCTGCTCGGCGATCCGGTGTACGGGCGCGCGCGCGGCAAGCGCTCGGTCGCGCCGCTGCCCGGCGGGTTCGCGCGGCAGGCGCTGCACGCGTGGCGGCTCGGCCTCGTGCATCCGGTCACTGGCAAGACGATGCAGTGGCGTTGTCCGCTGCCGGACGACATGAACGAGCTCGTCGCGGCGCTCGGCTTCGGGCAGGGTGACGAGGAGTTCGACGACGACGGCGTCTATGACGATGACGATTTCGCCGGCGAATATCAGGATCACGACGACGATTACGACGATGAGGAGGAGTGAGTGCCGATGACGAACCTGGCGCCGTTGACGTGGCAGGACTGCGTGCAGCCCGACTGGCAGGTGTCGTCGCGCGTGCGTGCACTGATCACGACGCGCGACGGTGGTGTGAGCGAGGGCCCGTACGGGCGCTGGCAGGACGGTGCCGCGTTGCCGGGCGGAATGAACCTCGGCCTGCACACCGGTGACGACCCGGCTCATGTCGCCACGAATCGCGCGCGCTTGCTCGCGCTGGCGGGCCAGTCGCGCGCGGCATGGCTCGAACAGGTTCACGGCGCGCGGATCGTGCGTGCGGACGAGGTGATCGCGGCCGCGCCGGGGGCGGAGGCGCTCGTGCAGGCCGACGCGAGCGTGACGGATCGCGCGGGCGCCGTCTGTGTCGTGATGGTCGCGGACTGCCTGCCGGTACTGTTGTGCGACGGGCGGGGCCGCGCGGTCGGTGCCGCGCATGCTGGCTGGCGCGGGCTCGCGGCCGGCATCGTCGAGCAGACCGCTGCCCGCGTCGCGGCGCTCGCCGGTGGCGCGACGGACGAGCTGCATGCGTACCTCGGGCCCGCGATCGGCCCGCGAGCCTTCGAAGTGGGCGCGGACGTGCGCGAGGCGTTTCTCGACACGGCCACGCAGTCGGAGCATGATGACACGCGGCAAGCGTTCGCCGCGATCGACGGCGCGCCCGGCAAGTACCTCGCCGACCTCTACGCGCTTGCACGCTTGCGCCTTGCGCGCGCGGGCGTGGCGCACGTGAGCGGCGGGACCGCGTGCACGGTCACCGAACCCGCGCGCTTCTATTCGTACCGGCGCGACCGCGTGACCGGCCGCATGGCTGCGGCCATCTGGCTGGCCGATTGACGGCAGACCGCGCGCATGCGCGCGCGGCCTGGTTTGTTGCGCTGCGAAATTGGTTATTGCGATTTTGGCGCGGCAATGCGGCGTTGCATGGACAACCGAATGGATAATCGCGAAGTCAAGTCGGTCAAAATGTTTTATGTCTCGCCGGAAGCCTTGTCCCGCTTGTTGCGCGCGGATTATCTCCCGGCAGAAATGTTCGCTTGTTTGACGCAGTGCTTCACATGGGGAAAACGATAATGATAAAAATACCGCACTGCGGCAGAATCTGGAGACGCCTCTCCAGAGCATGACGGCCCGGCTCGCAGCCGGCATGCCGCGCGCGAGCAGGATTTCACGATTGACGCTCACGAATCACCGGTAAGGCAGGTAATGACAGCATCGAAAAATTCGTCGACGTCCGCTCAGGCGGGCGCTTCCGCGGGCAGCACCGGATTCTCCCAGGCCACCCAGCCGATGCAGCAGATGTTCGAGGCATGGCTGAACGCCTGGCGCGGTTTCGCCGATCCGGCGCGCGCCGCAACGGCGGCGACCACCGCGAATCCGTTCGCCGCATTCCAGTTCCCCGCAGCGGTTCCGTTCCAGATGCCGTCGATGCCCGATCTGGGCGCCTTTGGCGGCCTGGCCTCGCCGTTCGCGGGGCTGAAGCTGCCGGTGGCCGCGATCCCGCCGGAACGACTCCAGAAGCTGCAGGCCGACTATGCGCGCGACTGCGTGACGCTGATGCAGCAGGCCGCCGCCGCGAAGCTCGAGCCGCCTGAACTGAAGGACCGGCGCTTCAGCGCGGATGCGTGGAAGGCATCGCCCGCTCATGCGTTCGCGGCCGCGTGGTACCTGCTCAACGCGCGCTACCTGCAGGAGCTGGCCGACGCGCTCGAGACCGATCCGAAGACGCGCGAACGCATTCGATTCTCGGTCCAGCAATGGACGGCCGCCGCCGCGCCGAGCAATTTCCTCGCACTCAATCCCGACGCACAGAAATCGATTCTCGAAACGCAGGGCGAAAGCTTGCGGCAGGGCATGATGAACCTGCTCGGCGACATGCAGCGCGGCAAGATTTCGCAGACCGACGAATCGCAGTTCGTGGTCGGCAAGAACCTCGGGTGTACTGAAGGCTCGGTCGTCTACGAGAACGACCTGATTCAGCTGATCCAGTACGCGCCGAAGACGGACAAGGTGTTCGAGCGGCCGCTCCTGATCGTGCCGCCGTGCATCAACAAGTTCTACATCCTCGACCTGCAGCCCGAGAATTCGCTGGTCGCGCATGCGTTGTCGAGCGGCCACCAGGTGTTCCTCGTGTCGTGGCGCAACGCCGATGCATCGGTCGCGCACAAGACGTGGGACGACTACATGAACGAAGGGCTGCTCGCGGCGATCGACGCCGTGCAGCAGATCAGCGGCCGCGAGCAGATCAACACGCTCGGCTTCTGCGTCGGCGGCACGATGCTCGCGACCGCGCTCGCGGTGCTCGCCGCGCGCGGCGAACATCCGGCCGCGTCGATGACGCTGCTGACCGCGATGCTCGACTTCACCGACACCGGCATCCTCGACGTATTCGTCGACGAGGCGCACGTGCAGATGCGCGAGCAGACCATCGGCGGCAAGAGCGGCGCGGCCCCGGGCCTGATGCGCGGCGTCGAGTTCGCGAACACGTTCTCGTTCCTGCGCCCGAACGACCTCGTGTGGAACTACGTCGTCGACAACTACCTGAAGGGCCGCACGCCGGCCGCGTTCGACCTGCTGTACTGGAACAGCGACTCGACGAGCCTGCCGGGCCCGATGTACGCGTGGTACCTGCGCAATACCTATCTCGAGAACAAGCTGCGCGTGCCGGGTGCGCTGACCGTGTGCGGCGAGCCCGTCGACCTGTCGCGCATCGACGTGCCGACCTTCATCTACGGGTCGCGCGAGGATCACATCGTGCCGTGGCAAACGGCCTACGCGTCGACGTCGATCCTGACGGGCCCGCTGAAGTTCGTGCTCGGTGCGTCGGGCCACATCGCGGGCGTGATCAATCCGCCGGCGAAGAAGAAGCGCAGCTACTGGGTCAACGACAACGACCTGCCCGAATCCGCGGACGACTGGTTTGCCGGCGCGACCGAACAGCCGGGCAGCTGGTGGACGACCTGGGTCGAGTGGCTCGACCAGTACGGCGGCCGCAAGGTGGCGCCGCCGGCCAAGGCCGGTTCGGCGCAGTTCCCGGTGATCGAGCCGGCGCCGGGCCGCTACGTGTTGCAGCGCGATTGACGAAAGCCGGGCAGCGGCGCACGCTGTCCGGTGCACCGCAGTTTTTTTAACAGGGCCGGTAGCGATGCGCCGTGTCGTGCGGGCCTGGAGGAAAGGGAAATGACGGACGTAGTGATCGTATCGGCCGCGCGGACCGCGGTCGGCAAATTCGGCGGCTCGCTCGCGAAGGTCGCGGCACCGGAGTTGGGCGCGACGGTGATTCGCGCGGTGCTGGAGCGTGCGGGCGTGAAGCCCGAGCAGGTGAGCGAAGTGATCATGGGGCAGGTGCTGACGGCGGGCTCGGGACAGAACCCGGCGCGCCAGTCGCTGATCAAGGCGGGCCTGCCGAGCGCGGTGCCGGGCATGACGATCAACAAGGTGTGCGGCTCGGGCCTGAAGGCGGTGATGCTGGCGGCGAACGCGATCATGGCGGGCGACGCGGACATCGTGATCGCGGGCGGCCAGGAGAACATGAGCGCGGCGCCGCACGTGCTGCCGGGCTCGCGCGACGGGTTCCGGATGGGCGATGCGAAGCTGGTCGACACGATGATCGTCGACGGCCTGTGGGACGTGTACAACCAGTACCACATGGGCATCACGGCGGAGAACGTCGCGAAGGAATACGGGATCACGCGCGAGGAGCAGGACGCGTTCGCGGCGCTGTCGCAGAACAAGGCGGAAGCCGCGCAGAAGGCGGGCCGCTTCGCCGACGAGATCGTGCCGGTGTCGATTCCGCAGCGCAAGGGCGAGCCGCTGCAGTTCGCGACCGACGAGTTCGTGCGTCACGGCGTGACGGCGGAATCGCTGGCGGGGCTCAAGCCGGCGTTCGCGAAGGACGGCTCGGTGACGGCGGCGAACGCGTCGGGGCTGAACGACGGCGCGGCGGCGGTGCTGGTGATGTCGGCGCAGAAGGCGGCGGCGCTGGGGCTGACGCCGCTTGCGCGGATCAAGGCGTACGCGAACGCGGGCGTGGATCCGAGTGTGATGGGCATGGGTCCGGTGCCGGCGTCGCGCCGCTGCCTGGAGCGTGCGGGCTGGACGCCGGGCGACCTGGACCTGATGGAAATCAACGAGGCATTCGCGGCGCAGGCGCTGGCGGTGCACAAGCAGATGGGCTGGGACACGTCGAAGGTGAACGTGAACGGCGGGGCGATCGCGATCGGTCACCCGATCGGCGCATCGGGCTGCCGGATCCTGGTGACGCTGCTGCACGAGATGGTCAAGCGCGATGCGAAGCGCGGGCTGGCGTCGCTGTGCATCGGCGGCGGGATGGGCGTCGCGCTCGCGGTCGAGCGTCCGTAACCGTTCTTCGTCACCGTCAAACCAATCCGGGCGCCGGCCGATTGCTGCTTCGGCCGGCGCCACGTGAAGTCAGAGGGGCCTGCGGCGGCTCTCGAAACCAAAAAATGGAGTGAGATTTATGTCTCAGCGAATTGCGTACGTAACGGGCGGGATGGGCGGCATCGGCACCAGCATCTGCCAGCGTCTGTCGAAAGACGGCTTCAAGGTGGTCGCAGGTTGCGGCCCGAATTCGCCGCGCCGGGTGAAATGGCTCGAGGAGCAGAAGGCGCTCGGCTACGATTTCATCGCGTCGGAAGGCAACGTGGGCGACTGGGACTCGACCAAGGCAGCATTCGACAAGGTCAAGGCCGAAGTCGGCGAGATCGACGTGCTGGTCAACAATGCGGGCATCACGCGCGACGTCGTGTTCCGCAAGATGACGCACGAGGACTGGACGGCCGTGATCGACACGAACCTGACGAGCCTGTTCAACGTGACGAAGCAGGTGATCGACGGGATGGTCGAGCGCGGCTGGGGGCGGATCATCAACATTTCGTCGGTGAACGGCCAGAAGGGGCAATTCGGCCAGACGAACTACTCGACCGCGAAGGCCGGGATCCACGGCTTCACGATGGCGCTTGCGCAGGAAGTCGCAACGAAGGGCGTGACGGTCAACACCGTGTCGCCCGGCTACATCGGCACCGACATGGTGAAGGCGATCCGCCCGGACGTGCTCGAGAAGATCGTCGCGACGATTCCGGTGCGTCGTCTTGGCGCGCCCGAGGAAATCGGTTCGATCGTCGCGTGGCTCGCGTCGAACGATTCGGGTTTCGCGACCGGCGCCGACTTCTCGCTGAACGGCGGCCTGCATATGGGCTGAACGCCCGGCTGCGCGCGCCGCTTCGGCCGCGCGGCCTGGTGTTTCCGAAGGCCCCCGCCTCCCGGAACCGGGCGGCGGGGATTCGTCACTTGCGCTACGCTGCACTCAAAGGCGTTACATGACTACTACAAAGAAAACGGCCGAGCGGCTCATCAAGAAGTACCCGAACCGCCGGCTCTACGATACCGAGACGAGCACGTACATCACGCTGACCGACGTCAAGCAGCTCGTGCTGGAACAGGAGGACTTCAAGGTCGTCGACGCGAAATCCAACGAAGACCTGACGCGCAGCATCCTGCTGCAGATCATCCTCGAGGAAGAGAGCGGCGGCGTGCCGATGTTCTCGTCGTCGATGCTGTCGCAGATCATCCGTTTCTACGGTCATGCGATGCAGGGCATGATGGGCACGTACCTGGAAAAGAACATCCAGGCGTTCATCGACATCCAGAACAAGCTCGCGGATCAATCGAAGAACCTGTACGAAGGCAACGCGATGAATCCGGAAGTCTGGTCGCAGTTCATGAACATGCAGGCGCCGATGATGCAAGGGATGATGACGAGCTACATCGAGCAGTCGAAGAACATGTTCGTGCAGATGCAGGAGCAGATGCAGAACCAGGCGAAGTCGATGTTCAGCACGTTCCCGTTCAAGCAACCGGGCGCGCCGGAGCCGGAAAAGAAGTAATCGCGACGCTTGCGCGGCAGGCCGGTCGGGGCGGCACATGCCGCCACCCGACGGCTCGCGTGCGCGACGCGCGGCGCCGTGATGCAGCCGCTCGCCGTTGCGTCTGGCCGCATCGCGATGCGTAGCGGCAAAGCCCGCGCGGTTCGCGGGGCGGCCTCAAAGTGCCGGATCGAAATCCTGGTGGTCGTCAGCCGGAGGAAGATCGAGCACGAGCTTTACCGCGCAGTAGTTCGCCTTCAGCGAAAACACGCGGCCGATCACCAGAAACGTCTGGTGTGAATTGTCGAGTTCGACGAAGTCGCCCGGCTGCGGCACGTGGGCGCCCTGGTCGTAGGAAAAGCTGGTGCTGGTCTGCTCGCCGATGGTCTCGGCGGCGTGCTCGGTGAATTCGATCGTGATATGGGTGGTCATGCGAACCCCGTTGGGTAAGTGAAGAGAAGTGACGGTGCGATTTTCGCATAGGGGCGTGGGGAGGCTTCGGCGATCGTTGTGCGCGACATGCGGTGATCGTGCCCGTCGTTTCGCCATCGTCGGTCTGAAAGGGCTCGATCAGCGGCCGGTTTTGCCTCGCTGACCCATAAATAGCTGTAAACTCACGCTTTTGCCGCCACGCCCCCACATTCCAGATGTCCCAGTCCCCCAAAGTAGGCTTCGTGTCGCTCGGGTGCCCGAAGGCGCTCGTCGATTCCGAACAAATCATCACCCAGCTGCGCGCCGAGGGTTATGAAATCTCCGGCACTTACGACGGTGCCGACCTCGTCGTCGTCAACACCTGCGGCTTCATCGACGAAGCGGTGCAGGAAAGCCTCGACGCGATCGGCGAAGCGCTGACCGAGAACGGCAAGGTGATCGTCACCGGCTGCCTCGGCGCGAAGTCGAGCGCCAGCGGCTCGAACCTCATCGAGGAGGTCCACCCGAAGGTGCTCGCCGTCACCGGCCCGCACGCGGTGGGCGAAGTGATGCAGGCCGTGCACTCGCACCTGCCGAAGCCGCACGATCCGTTCGTCGACCTCGTGCCGGCCGCCGGCATCAAGCTCACGCCGCGCCATTACGCATACCTGAAGATCTCCGAAGGCTGCAACCACCGCTGCACGTTCTGCATCATCCCGTCGATGCGCGGCGACCTCGTGTCGCGTCCGGTCGCGGAAGTGATGCTCGAGGCGGAGAACCTGTTCAAGTCGGGCGTGAAGGAACTGCTCGTGATCTCGCAGGACACGAGCGCGTACGGTGTCGACGTGAAGTACCGCACGGGCTTCTGGAACGGCAAGCCGATCAAGACGCGCATGACCGATCTGGTCGCCGCGCTCGGCGAACTCGCCGCGCAGTACGGCGCCTGGGTGCGCCTGCACTACGTGTATCCGTATCCGAGCGTCGACGAAGTCATTCCGCTGATGGCCGAAGGCCCGTTCAAGGGCCACGTGCTGCCGTATCTCGACGTGCCGTTCCAGCACGCGCATCCGGAAGTGTTGAAGCGCATGAAGCGCCCGGCGAACGCCGAGAAGGTGCTCGAGCGCGTGCAGAAGTGGCGCGAGATCTGCCCGGACCTGACGATCCGCAGCACGTTCATTGCCGGCTTCCCCGGCGAGACGGAAGCGCAGTTCGAAACGCTGCTCGACTTCATCCGCGAGGCGGAACTCGATCGCGTCGGCTGCTTTGCGTATTCGCCGGTCGAAGGCGCAACCGCGAACGAGCTCGACGGCGCGCTGCCGGACGACGTCCGCGAAGAGCGTCGCGCGCGCTTCATGGAAGTCGCCGAGGAAGTGTCGGCACGGCGCATCCAGCGCAAGGTCGGCAAGACGCTCAAGGTGCTGATCGACGAAGTCGGCGAGGAAGGCGGCATCGGTCGCACGGCGGCCGATGCGCCGGAGATCGACGGCGTGGTCTACGTCGAGCCGGCGACGAAGGCGTCGAAGCGCTACAAGGTCGGCGATTTCGTGTCGGTGAAGATCACCGGCGCGGACGGCCACGACCTGTGGGGCGAGGTCTAAGCGATGTCCGCAGCATTCCCGCAGATCCTCGCGCTCGGCGAGGCGATGATCGAGTTCAACCAGTCGCAGCCGGGCCGTCCCGAATTCCTTCAGGGCTTCGGCGGCGACACGTCGAACTTCTGCATCGCCGCGGCGCGCCAGGGTGCGTCGACGGGCTTCGTGTCCGCGATCGGCGACGATCCGTTCGGCCGCCTGCTGGCCGACATGTGGGCGGTCGAGCAGGTCGACACGACGTACGTGCGGATCGACCGCTCGGCGCCGACCGGCGTGTATTTCGTCACGCACGGCGCTAACGGCCATCAGTTCGACTATCTGCGCGCGGGCTCCGCGGCGAGCCGCTACTCGGTGGCCGACCTGCCGTTCGACGCGCTGGCCGCGGCGAAGGCCGTTCACCTGTCGGGCATCAGCCTCGCGATCAGCACGAGCGCATGCGACGCCGCGTTCGCCGCGATCGACCATGCGCGCAGCAACGGCGCGCAGGTCAGCTTCGACACGAACCTGCGCCTGAAGCTGTGGCCGCTGCCGCGTGCCCGCGCGGTGATGCGCGAGGCGCTGCGCCAGACGGACATCTGCCTGCCGAGCTGGGACGACGTCACGGCGCTCACGGGCGCGAGCGATCGCGACGCGATCGTCGATGCGATGCTCGAACATGGGCCACGGGTCGTCGCGCTGAAACTCGGCAAGGAAGGCGCGTACGTCGCGACGCCGAACGAACGGCGCGTGGTGCCGGGCTTCGCGGTCAAGGCCGTCGATGCGACGGGCGCGGGCGACTGCTTCGGCGGCGCGTTCGTCGCGCGGATCGTCGCGGGCGACGATCCGTTCGCGGCCGCGCGCTACGCGAACGCGGCCGCGGCGCTGTCGACGACCGGTTACGGCGCGGTCGCGCCGATTCCGTACCGCGACGCGGTGGAACGCCTGATGCAGGGCTAGCAAGGAGCAATACAACGTGGGTCGATATTCGGAATGGCAACGGGCGCTGGTGATCGCCGGGGCGTTGGCGGTGGGCTTCACGATGCCGGGCGTGGTCGCGGCGCAGGCCGGCGCGCCGAACGCGCAGCAGGATGAAGCGGCGCCCGCGCGGCCGCTGCGGCCGAATCCGGAGTTCGCCCGCCTGCCGCGCTACGAGGGCACGCTCGGCGACAGGCCGATCGTCGTGCATCTCGGACCGAAGACGGACGAGGAGGGCGTGCACGGCGAATACCAGTTCGCGGACACGGGCGAGGTGGTATTGCTCGCCGGCGATCGCGACGGCGACACGCTCGAAATCGAGGAATCGAACGACGGCACGAACATCACGGGCGTGTGGATCGGCCGCTTCGACGCGACGGGCGACCTGAAGGCCGACCGGATGAACTCGGACGAATCGGATCCGCAACCGGTCGTGCTACGCCTGGCGCCCGGCAAGCGGGCGGCGCTGCAGGTGCGCGATGGCCGCGTGCGGGAGATCGAGACGGTCGGCGGCATCGTCAACCTGCGCACCGACGACTGAGCGTGCGCTGGCTCGGTGCGCGCGGCGCGCATTGTACCGGGCCAAGCACGCCGATTTTGGCTACCCTAGCGCTATATTCCGCAACCGAACGGCCTTTCGCCGGGCCTCCTGCCATGACAGCATCCACTTCGAAGCGCGCACTCCAGACCCGCATCGTTCAACCCGACGACAACATTCCGGAAGGCTTCCGCTCGTTCGTCCCGCCGGTCGAGCGTGCATCGACGGTCGTATTCCCCGATCTCGCGACGATGCGCGCGCTGGTGTGGCACAACGACAACCAGTGGCGCTATGGACTGCACGCGACGCCGACGTCGCTCGCGCTCGCGCAGCGGCTCGCCGAGATCGAGGGCGGCACGCATGCGCTGCTGCAGCCGTCGGGCCTCGCGGCGATCATGAACGTCTATTTCGGGCTCGTGAAGGCGGGCGACGACGTGCTGATCCCGCACAACGTGTACGGGCCGAACGCCGATTTCGGCAACTGGCTCGCGAAGGATTTCGGCATCACCGCGCGCTTCTACGATCCGCTGGTCGGCGCGGGCATCGCCGAGCTGATCCAGCCGAACACGCGGCTGATCTGGATCGAGGCGCCGGGCTCGGTGACGATGGAAGTGCCCGACGTGCGCGCGATCACGACGGTCGCGCAGGCGCACGGCATCGTCACCGCGATCGACAACACGTATTCGGCCGGCCTCGCGTTCAAGCCGTTCGACCATGGCGTCGACATCTCGGTGCAGGCGCTCACCAAGTATCAATCAGGCGGCAGCGACGTGCTGATGGGCGCGACCATCACCGCGAACGCGGCGCTGCACGCACAACTGAAGCTCGCGCGCATGCGCTGCGGCATCGGCGTGTCGGTCGACGATTGCTCGCTCGTGCTGCGCAGCCTGCCGAGCATGCAGGTGCGCTTCGATGCGCATGGCAAGAGCGCGCTCGCGCTCGCGCAATGGCTGAAGGCGCGCCCGGAGATCGCGGCCGTGCTGCATCCGCAATTGCCGGACTGTCCGGGGCATGCGTCGTTCATGCGCGACTTCACCGGCGCGGGCGGGTTGTTCTCGGTGGTGTTCGACGAACGCTACAGCAGCGAGCAGATCGATCGCTTCGTCGAGGCGCTCGAGCTGTTCGCGATCGGCTGGAGCTGGGGCGGTGCATGCAGCCTCGCGATGCCTTACGACGTGGCGTCGATGCGTGCGGAGTGGCCGCATCGCGGCACGCTGGTGCGCTTCTACGTCGGTCTCGAAGACGAAGCCGACTTGCGCGCGGACATCGAGCGCGCGCTGCAGGCTACGCTCGGCAAATAACGGAACCGAAGCGAAAAACGAAACGCCCGCGCGATGCCATGTCGCGCGGGCGTGTTTTCATGGGCGGCGTTCGCCGACCGGAAATCAGAAGAGCCGCAGCAGCCCGTCGAGGCCGACGTGGTCGAATGCGACGGTAGCCGCGTCACGCACGACCGGCTTTGCGTGGAACGCGACCGACAGCCCCGCTTCGGCCATCATCTTCAGATCGTTCGACCCGTCGCCCATCGCGATCGCGCGGCTCGGCTCGATGCCAAGCGATGTGCAGGTATCGCGCAGCATGCGCGCCTTCACGTCCGCGTTGACGATTTCGCCGAGCACCTTGCCGGTCAGCTTGCCGTCGACGATCTCGAGCGTGTTCGCGTGTGCGTAGTCGAGGCCCAGGCGCGCCTTCAGGCGCTCGGTGAAGAACGTGAAGCCGCCCGATACGAGCAGCGTCTTCAGTCCCGCGGCCTTCACGCCGGCGAGCATCGTCTCCGCGCCCGGCGACAATTGCAGCCGCTCCTCGTACACGCGTTCGAGTGCCTGCGCGTCGAGGCCCGCGAGCAACGCGACGCGGCGCGTCAGGCTCTCGTTGAAGTCGCGGATCTCGCCGCGCATCGATGCCTCGGTGATCTCCGCGACCTGCGTCTTCAGCCCGCAGAAATCGGCGATCTCGTCGATGCACTCGATCGTGATCAGCGTCGAATCCATGTCCATCACCACGAGCCCGAACTCGCCAAGCGTGCGGCCTGCTTCGACGAAACCGAAGTCGAGCGCGTGCGTGCCGCAGTACGCGTCGATGTCGAGCCGCTGCGCGGGGTTTGCGTTCTCGATACGCAGCGCGTGATCGTCGGTCTGCACGATGCGGGTGCCGCGCGACAGCGCGAGCAGCGGTTTGTGGTGCGCGTCCGACAACGGCGCGAGACTCTGGATGACGAGGTTGTGGGTCATGACGGAATGATTGGAAGCGAATGAAACGCGTGCGTGGCCGGTGTGCGGCCGCCTGCGAGCGCGGGGCTGGTCAGGGGTTGGCCCGGCGCGTCGCGAACGCGCCATTGTAGCCGGTTGGTGTCCGCGCGCGACCGGATTGCCGCCGATGCCCGGCCGGGGCCGCCGCATGCTCTGCTCACGGGATGGCGCCTAGCGTGCGTCCGCGCGATCCCAGTACGGCGGATCGCCGAAATGCTCGGCCAGGAACGCGATGAACGCGAGCGTCTTGAGCGGCACGTGCGCGCGGCTCGGATAGACGGCCCAGATCGCGACGTCGTTCGCGAACGGGTAGTCGTCGAGCACCGTGACGAGCGCGCCGCTCGCGAGCAGCGGGCCGACGTCCCAGGTCGACTTGATCGCGATGCCGAAGCCGTCCACGAGCGCCTCGCGGATCGCCTCGCCGTTGCTCGCGACGAGGCGGCCGCCGACCCGCACGGTGAGCGGGCCCTGCGGCGTGACGAACGACCAGTCGCGCTGGTCGCCGAGGATCACGCATTCGTGCTGCGCGAGGTCGGCCGGGTGGCGCGGCATCCCGTGTTCGGCGAGATACGCGGGCGAGCAGCACAGCACGCGCCGGTTCGTGGCGAGCTTGCGCGCGACCAGCGTCGAGTCCTTCAGTGCGCCGAGGCGGATCGCGACGTCGTAGCCGTCGTCGACCAGGTCGACGATCTCGTCGGACAGCCGCAGGTCGAGCGACACGGACGGGTAGCGCCGCAGGAACGCGGGAATCACGGGCGCGACGTGCTGGCGTCCGAACGACGACGACATCGACACCTTCAGCCGTCCGTAGGGCTCGCTGCGGCCGCGACCGACCGATGCGCGCGCGGCGTCGGCCGCCGACAGCAGCGCCTCGGCGCGCGCCATGAAGACCTCGCCGTCCTGCGTGAGGCTGATGCGGCGCGTGGTGCGATGCAGCAACCGCGCGCCGAGCTGGCGTTCCAGCTGCGCGATGCGCGCGCTCGCGACCGCGGCCGACACGCCGAATTCGCGGCCGGCCGCGCTGACGTTCGCGAGCAGCGCCGCGCGCACGAACAGGCCGACGTCGAGCAGGTCGAGCGGCTTGTCGGGGGCCGGAATCGGATCGGATGCCATTGTTCTGAAATTCCTGAAAATGTTTCAGGAAATATAGCGGTTTTCTCGAAGGATCGGGCAGCCTACGATGGCATGCAAGGGGTCGCGCCGCGGCCCGCCCGATTATCGTGAAGGAGTTTCGTGATGAAAGCCGTTGGACTGACCCGTTATCTGCCGATCGACGACCCGCAGGCGCTCGTCGACGTTGAACTGCCGCAACCCGTGCCGGGCCCGCGCGACCTGCTGGTGAAGGTCGAGGCGATCTCCGTGAACCCGGTCGACACCAAGGTGCGGGCGCCGAAGCCGCAGGTCGAGCAAACCCCGCGCGTGCTCGGCTGGGATGCGGCCGGCACGGTCGTCGCGGTCGGTGCCGAGGTGACGATGTTCCGCCCCGGCGACGAGGTGTTCTACGCGGGCAGCATCACGCGCGCCGGCGCGAACAGCGAATTCCACACGGTCGACGAGCGGATCGCGGCGATCAAGCCGCGCTCGCTCGACTTCGCGGCGTCGGCCGCGTTGCCGCTCACCGCGCTGACCGCGTGGGAGGCGCTGTTCGACCGGCTGCGCGTATCGCCGCAGGGCGCGGACGCGGGCAAGTCGGTGCTGATCATCGGCGGCGCGGGCGGCGTGGGCTCGATCGCGATCCAGCTGGCGAAGACGCTCGGCAAGCTGCGCGTGATCGCGACCGCGTCGCGGCCGGCATCGGCCGAATGGGTGCGCTCGCTCGGCGCTGACGACGTGGTCGACCATTTCGGCGACCTGCCTGCACAACTGCGCGAAATCGGCCATGCGAACGTCGACTACGTGCTGATCTTCAACGACACGGATCGTCATTTTCCTGCCGCGGCGGAAATAATCCGGCCGCAGGGCGGCATTTGCACGATCGTCGAGAACGACCAGCCGATTCCGGTCGAGTTGCTGAAGGCGAAGAGCGCCGCGTTTCACTGGGAGTTCATGTTCACGCGTGCGATGTTCGAGACGCCGGACATGATCGAGCAGCACAAGATCCTGAGCGAGGTGGCGAGGCTCGTCGACGGCGGCACGCTGCGCACGACGCTCGGCGAGCAGCTCGGCCCGATCAACGCTGCGAACCTGCGGCGCGCGCACCAGCTGCTCGAGGCCGGGCGTGCGATCGGCAAGCTGGTGCTCAGCGGCTTCTGAGTGCTTCCGGGCCGGTTGCTTTTCGCCCGGCCGACGAAGGGACTTCCTTCGCGGCGGAAACCTCGACGCGGCCCTGCGTTTTTCCGACACGCGAGCTCGCCCGTACGGGATAGGGCGTCGCGAACGCAAGCGGGGTAACACCCGATGCGTTTGCGGCGCACTGCATGCCGCTTGGCGGTAGACTGACGACGCATCATGCATCGAAAACCGCGCGGCACGCGCGTGCCGCCGCATTACAAGGAGGTCAGCATGAGCCATCGCAGCTTGTCAGTCGCCGTATCGTGGTCTGCCGTGTTCGCGGCGGCGTGCGTGAGCGCGAGCGTATTCGCGGCGCCGCCGGTCAAGGGCAGCCTGAAGGGCGGCGGCACGGGGCAGCTCGAATACACCGTCAAGGTCGACTCGAAGACCTTCGGCAATACGCAGGAGACCCGCAAGATCCGCTCGGGCGAAACGGACGACTTCAACTGGAAGTCGGTGCCGCCGGGCGGCGCGGTCGCGATGCCTGACGGTTGTCCTAACGCCGACAACCTGCCGCGCGACGCGAACGGCGCGATGGTGCGCCAGACCCAGGTGCGGCTCGCGCCGTCGGTCGACGCGAAGGGCATCGCGAACGTGCAGATGAGCTTCCAGGCTGCCGCGCCGAAAGGCGCGCGCAACGTGAGCGCGGGCGGCAAGTCGCTGCAGTGCCCGGACGTCGTGTCGGTGAGCCAGGTCAAGTGGGTGTCGATTTCGACCAATGGCGGGTCCAAGTCCGTCACGATGAGCGACGGCACGAAGGTGACAGTGTCGATCAAGCGCTGAGCGGGCGCGCGGGCCGGTGACGCACCCGGTGCGCGCGCAACCAGTCGCGGTGCGCATTCACGCGATTCGGGCATGGTTGCGCGTGGCGGTTTCGTGGCGCGCGCGTCGGACCTTTCCACCGACGGACCTTCGATCTCGTCACGCCTGGTACGCCTGGTGCGGCCCGGCAGCGCGGCCACACGCGCGCGGCGGTCTGCGTGACGTCACGCGGATGTCACGTTATCCTGCCGCATTCTCCATCTTCCCTGAACGACATTCCATGAAACATTGCATGCGCGTGCTGCTGTCGGCTGCTGCGTTCGTTGCCGCCCATGCGCAGGCGGCCGACGATTGCAGCTTCGTGAAGAAGGTCGAACTGCCGTCGCGACAGCAGATTGCCGTCGTGTCGAGCGGCGCGCTCGAACCGTGCTCGACCGGCAGTTATGCGGTGCGCGTGTATTCGACCGCGCATGCCGCACCGGGCTTCGATACGGACGACTACGTAACGGGCGTGCTGCATGCGCGCGACGGCACCGTCGCCGATGCATTCACGGCCGACCTCGGCGCGCGTGCGCCGCAGGCGCTCGTCGTCACGACGCGCTCGGCCGGCAGCGGCGGTTACGTCGGTGCGCAGGCCTATGTGACGACGCCGCGCGCGGTGCGGCTCGTCGCGTCCGTCGACGGGCTGGCGCCCGACGCGGACGTCACGGCCGCGTTGCGTCAGGCCATCGGCAAACGCCGCGCCGCGCGCTGAGCGCACGCCACGCGGATGCCGCGGGGATCGCGGCGGCGCCGGTCAATGCGCGCGTTCCTCGAGGCGCGATGCAAGAAAGCGGTGATCGGCCGAGAACAACCGGCGATACGTCATCAGCACCGCGCCAACGGTGCCGAGCGCGGACGCCGCGGCGATCAGGAACATGATCACGATCTGGTAGCGCACGGCCTGCAGCGGCGACTGGCCCGCCAGCACCTGGCCGGTCATCATGCCCGGCAGGCTCACGACGCCGACGACGGCCATCTGGTTGAGCGTCGGCAGCATGCCCGCGCGCACGGCCTGCCGCGCGGCGTCCTGCGCGGCTTCCCAGCGTGTCGCACCGAGCGCCAGCGCCGTCTCGACGCGGTCGCGTCGTGCGGTCAGTTCTTCCATCATCCGTTCGACGCCGAGCGACACGCCCGTGAGCGTATTGCCGAGGATCATCCCGAGGATCGGGATCGCATATTGCGGCGTGTACCAGGGATGGATGCGGATCACGACGAACAGGCCGACGGCTGCGACGAACCAGCTGCTGAACCAGATCGACGCGATGCTGTCGACGCGCTGTCCGCGATAGGTGCGCTTGCCTCGGCCGGCGCCCGCGAAGCCTGCAATGAGCGTCATCAGCGCGGTGAGCGGCAGCACGACGGTCCAGTGCGGATGGCCGAACACCCAGCCGAGCACGTAGCCGATCGCCAGCAACTGCACGACGGTGCGCACGGCGGCGAGCGCGAGCTTGCGCCCGAGGCCCAGCGACAGCGCGGCCGAGATTGCGCCGTTGACCGCGACGAGCGCGGCGGCGATGCCGACGTCGACGAGACTCAGGTCCTGGAGTGCCGGGCTCATGGCTGCGCCTCCGTCGCGTTCGCGGCGTGCAGCACGCCGGCCTGCATCACGAGCCGCATCGTGCCGATCCGCGCGGCTTGCGCCGGATCGTGCGAGATCCACATGTACGCGCGTGCATCGGATGCCGCATCGAACCACGCGCCGACGAGCGCTTCGATCGCGCGCGTCGAGTCGGGGTCGAGCGCGGACGTCGGCTCGTCGAGCAACAGCACGTCGGGGTCGAGCTGCAGCACGCGCAGAAGTGCGGCGATCTGCGCTTCGCCGCCCGACAGTTCGCTCGCCCGCTTGTCGAGGAAATCGGCGCCGCGACCGGCGCGTGCCGCGAGCGCTTCCGCGCGGGCGCGGTCGAACGTCACGTCGCGATAGATCGCGAGTGAATACGGATAGCGCAATTGCGCTTCGACGGTCCCGTCCATCTGCGCGGGCCGCTGGCGCACGTAGGCGACGCTGCGCCGGTAGCGCGGAATTGCCGCGCGCCTGATCCGCTTGCCGCGCCACAGGATATGACCGCCGTCGAGCGGGTCGAGCAGCGCGAGCGCGCGCAGCAGCACGCTCTTGCCGGAGCCCGACGGTCCCGTGATAGCAATTCGCGATCCCGCGGCGAGGCTGAAATCGGTCGGCGCGAGCAGCGTCTTGCCGCTGCTGGCGTCGCGGCGCGTAATGTGCTGCGCATCGATGATGCCGTTCGAGGCTGTCATGTCACAGATGAAAAAAAGCGTTAACGGCGCCGAAGCGTTGCCGCGGCGTGCGCCATAATACCCATTGAAAAGCCGCCGGTGTCGTGCTTCGTTCGCTCACGCAAGTGGCCCGACATGGCGTGCAAACTTTGCAGAACAACAACGGAACCGCCATGACGCTAGCACGAGCCATCGGCAAATCGGCTGCCTGGATCGTCGGTATCGTCGCACTGATCATCGCGGCGGCCGGCATCTTCATCGTCACGTTCGACTGGAACCGCGCGAAACCGTGGGTCAACGAACATGTGAGTACCGCACTTGGCCGCCCGTTCGCGATCAACGGCGATCTCAAGGTCGGCTGGCGCCGCCCCGACGGCGAGACCGGCTGGCGCGCATGGGTGCCCTGGCCGAGCTTCTCCGCCACGCAGCTCGAGATCGGCAACCCCGACTGGGCGAAAGGGCCCAAGTTCGTCACGCTCGATGCCGCGCATTTCGATCTCGCGATTCTTCCGCTCCTCGCGCACGAAATCGTCATTCCGTCGATCAACGTCGTCAATCCTGCCGTCGACCTCGAGCGGCTCGCCGACGGCCGCAATACGTGGACTTTCCAGTTCAAGCAGTCGTCGCAGCCGTCGCCGTGGAAGGTGCGGCTCAACAGCTTCGGCTTCGCGAAGGGCGTCGTCACGTATCGCGATGCGATCACGAAGGCCGATCTGACGGTCGCGATCGATACGCTCGGCCAGCCGATTCCGCTGGGCGACGTGCTGAAGGAGCAGGAGCAAACGTCGCGCGCGGCATCGGCGCAGCGCATCGGCAAGAGCGGTGCCGCGCGAATGAGCGCGAAGGCGAAGGCCGAGGCCGCGTCGGGTGCGTCGGCGGCGCAAGGCACGAGCGGGGCATCGGCCGCGGCGGCGCCGGGTGCGTCCTCTGCCGCGCCGGCTGCTTCGGGTTCGTCCGCGTCGAAGGCCGCAACGGCGTCCGGCGCGAGCGGTGCGTCCGGTGCGTCGGGCGCCGCTGCGCCCGCGAAGCCGGCGGGCCCGACGTATGCGTTCGGGTTCAAGGTCGACGGCCGGTACAAGAACGTGCCGATCAGCGGCACCGGCAAGGTGGGCGGCGTGCTGGCGCTCGAGAACACGACGCAACCGTTCCCGCTGCAGGCCGACGTGAAGGCCGGCGACACGAGGCTCGCAATCGTCGGCACGCTCACCGACCCGACGCATCTCGCGGCACTGGACCTGCGTCTGTGGCTGCAGGGCACGTCGATGTCGCACCTCTACCAGATCACCGGCATCACGCTGCCGGACACGCCGCCGTATGCGACCGAGGGGCGCCTGATCGGCAACATCAAGCAGCACGCGAGCACGTTCCGCTACGAGGACTTCAACGGCCGCGTCGGCGGCAGCGACCTGCGCGGTACGCTCACCTGGGCGCAGCGCGAGCCGCGGCCGAAGCTGTCGGGCGAACTCGTGTCGAATCTGTTGCAGTTCTCCGATCTTGCGCCGGTCATCGGCGCCGACTCGGCCGCGAGCAAGGCCAAGCGCGGCGACACGACGCGCCAGCCGCCGGACCGCGTGCTGCCGGTCGCGACGTTCCGCACCGAGCGCTGGAGCGCGATCGACGCGGACGTGAAGTTCACCGGGCGCAAGCTCGTCAAGAGCGCACAGCTGCCGATCACGAACCTGTACACGCACATCCTGCTGCAGGACGGCGTGCTGTCGCTCGAACCGCTGCAGTTCGGCGTCGCCGGCGGCACGCTCGCGACGAACGCGCAGCTCGACGGCAGCCGCACGCCGCTCAAGGGCCGCTTTACGCTGGCCGCGCGTCACCTGAGGCTCAAGCAGTTGTTCCCGACGCAGAAGGTGATGCAGACCGCGCTCGGCGAAATCAACGGCGACGCGTCGCTGTCGGCGACCGGCAACTCGCCGGCCGCGCTCGCGGCGACATCGACCGGCGAAGTGAAGGCGCTCGTCACGAATGGCCGCATCAGCCTGCTGCTGATGGAGGCGGCTGGCCTGAACGTCGCCAACGTCGTGTACGAAAAGCTGTTCGGCACCCGCGACGTGAACATCAACTGCGCGGCGATGGACTTCGTCGCGAACGACGGCATGCTCGAGCCGAAGGTGTTCGCGCTCGATACGGACGACGCGCTGATCAACGTCGACGGTCCGATCAACCTGCGCGACGAATCGCTCGATCTGAAGATCCATCCGCATACGAAGGGTTTCCGTGTCTTCTCGTTGCGCTCGCCGTTGTACGCGAAGGGCACGTTCAAGAACCCGAAGGTCGGTGTCGATGCCGGCGCGCTCGCGCTGCGCGCCGGCGCGATGGTCGGGCTGGGCCTGATCAACCCGTTCGCGGCGCTGATTCCGCTGATCGCGCCGAGCAACAACCGCGACGTGCCGTGCTCGGAGCTGTTCGGGCAGATGAAGGCCAAGGCGGCGCAGAAGGCGGCGGTGAAGGCCGGCAAGTGACGTGGGCGAGGCAGGGTCGGTGCCGTACGCGCCGGCCCGGCTGGCGGGGCCGGATCGGGGTGGTCGGCAGTTTCTCCGACACCTGCTAAAATACACGGTTTTCCGTCGATTTCTCTCTTACGGGACCTGCCGTGCTTTCTACTGCCAACATCACGATGCAATTCGGGCCGAAGCCCTTGTTCGAGAATATCTCGGTCAAATTCGGCGAGGGCAACCGCTATGGTCTGATCGGCGCGAACGGCTGCGGCAAGTCGACCTTCATGAAGATCCTGGGCGGCGACCTCGAGCCGAGCGCCGGCAACGTCGCGCTCGAGCCGAACGTGCGCCTGGGCAAGCTGCGCCAGGACCAGTTCGCGTATGAAGACGTGCGCGTGCTCGACGTCGTGATGATGGGCCACACCGAGATGTGGGCCGCGATGACCGAGCGCGACGCGATCTACGCGAATCCGGAAGCCACCGACGACGACTACATGCACGCGGCCGAACTCGAAGGCAAGTTCGCCGAATACGGCGGCTACGACGCCGAGGCGCGCGCGGGAGCGCTGCTGCTCGGCATCGGCATCGAGGAGAAGTTCCACAACGGCACGATGGCCGACGTCGCACCGGGCTGGAAGCTGCGCGTGCTGCTCGCGCAGGCGCTGTTCTCGAAGCCGGACGTGCTGCTGCTCGACGAACCGACCAACAACCTCGACATCAACTCGATCCGTTGGCTCGAGCACACGCTCAACGAGTACAACTCGACGATGATCATCATCTCGCACGATCGTCACTTCCTGAACTCGGTGTGCACGCACATGGCCGACATGGACTACGGCACGCTGAAGGTCTGGCCGGGCAACTACGACGACTACATGCTCGCATCGGCACAGGCGCGCGAGCGCCAGGCCGCGGCGAACGCGCGCGCGAAGGAGCGCGTGGCCGAGCTGCAGGACTTCGTGCGCCGCTTCTCGGCGAACAAGTCGAAGGCTCGCCAGGCAACGAGCCGCGCGAAGCAGATCGACAAGATCAAGATCGAGGAATTCAAGCCGTCGTCGCGCCAGAACCCGTTCATCCGCTTCGAGTTCGACAAGAAGCTGCACAACGTTGCGGTGGTGGCCGAAGAGATCACGAAGAAGTACGAGCGCACGATCTTCCAGAACTTCAACCTGTCGGTGCAGCCGGGCGAGCGCATCGCGATCATCGGCGAGAACGGCGCGGGCAAGACGACGCTGCTGCGCTCGCTGCTCGGCGCGCTGCCGCTCGATCACGGCACGGTGAAGTGGTCCGAGAACGCGAATGTCGGCTACATGCCGCAGGACACGTACGAGGAGTTCCCGGACGACATCACGCTGATGGACTGGATCGACCAGTACCGCAAGGACGGCGACGACGAAACGATGGTGCGCGGCACGCTGGGCCGCCTGCTGTTCTCGTCCGACGACATCAAGAAGTCGGTGAAGGTGCTGTCCGGCGGCGAGAAGGGCCGCATGATCTGGGGCAAGCTGATGCTCGGCCGCCACAACGTGCTGCTGATGGACGAGCCGACCAACCACATGGACATGGAGTCGATCGAGTCGCTGCAGATCGCGCTCGAGCAGTTCGAAGGCACGCTGATCTTCGTGTCGCACGACCGCGAATTCGTCAGCGGCCTCGCGAACCGGATCATCGAAGTGCGCACGGACGGCACGCTGTTCGACTTCGGCGGCAATTACGAGGATTTCCTCGCGAGCCAGGGGCAGGAGTAATTGCCCGGGCTGCCAGGCCCGATCTGATGTACCGGAAGCCCGCCACGCGCAAGCCTGGCGGGCTTTTTCGCATCCGGGCGCGGCCACCCGTCGAGCATCGTCGAATCCATGGCGAATGGGCGTTGCGAACCGTTCGTGCGCGAAATGCAAAACGCGGAACAGGCAGCCGCGGCGACGGCGACGGAAGCACGCTGTCGCCATCGCCGGCGTTAACGCCCGGCCGCGTCAGTCCGAAAAGTCCGTCACGACCGTTACGCCGGCGCCTTCGAACCGGTTCATGTTCATCAGCGCGTCGATCGACTGGCCGAGACTGATTTCCTTGCCGATCAACCGGCTCGGCGCGAGCGTGCCGGCATGAATCATGTCGAGCATCGCGTCGTATCGATGCGCCTGCATCCCGTGGCTGCCGAGAATCTCCAGCTCGTGCGCGATGACCTTGCTCATCGGCACGGCCGGTGTCGCATGCTCACCGAGCATCAGCCCGACCTGCACGTGCTTGCCGCGCCGGCGCAGATTGCTGATCGAATTGAAGCAGGTGGTCGGATGACCCAGCGCATCGAGCGACACGTGTGCGCCGCCGCGTGTGATTTCCCTGACCGCATCGACGACGTCGGCGACTTGCGACGCATTGACGGTCGCCGCTGCGCCGACCGATCGCGCGAGCGCGAGCGCCTCGTCCGAAATGTCGATCGCGACGACGTTCGCACCGATCGCATGCGCGATCATGATCGCCGACAGACCCACGCCTCCGCAGCCGTGCACGGCGACCCATTGGCCGGCGGACGTGCAGCCCTGGTCGACCACCGCGCGAAACGACGTCACGAAGCGGCATCCGAGGCTTGCCGCGGTCGGAAAGTCGAGCGCATCGGGCAGGCGCACGAGATTCAGGTCCGCGTGATGGATGCCGACGTATTGGGCGAACGAGCCCCAGTGCGTGAAACCCGGCTGGAACTGCTGCTCGCAGACCTGCTGGTTGCCCGAGTGGCACTCCGGGCAGCGGCCGCAGCCGGCGACGAACGGCACCGTGACGCGGTCGCCGGCTTTCCACCGCGTGACGGCCGCACCGGTCGCGACCACGACGCCGGCCAGTTCGTGGCCCGGCACATGCGGCAGCACGATGTCCGGATCGTGCCCCATCCAGCCGTGCCAGTCGCTGCGGCACACGCCGGTCGCCTTCACTTCGATCACGACGCCGTCGGGTGCCGGCGTCGGATCGTCGACGTTCATCAGCCGCGGCGCGGCGCCGAACGCTTCATAGATAACTGCTTTCACGATCTCCTCCTGAGTCGAATGACTCTTTCAATATATCGTGGCAGAAACGGGTTTATCTTTCGTTTTTCGATTGAGAAGCGGCGGTTTGTGAGATAGCCTTGCGATCATCGCGCGATTGCCGCAAGGAATTTTCATGGAACAACTCGACAGGATCGATCGCGGCATGCTCGACATGCTGCAGCAGGACGGGCGCGTGTCGAATGCGCGACTCGCCGAAGCGTTCTCGCTGAGCGAGACGTCCTGCTGGCGCCGCCTCAGGCGGCTGGAGGAGGCGGGGTTGATCGCGGGATATCACGCACGGCTCGACCGCAGAAAGCTCGGGTTTGGCGTGATGGCGTTCGTGCAGATCGTCTGCACGCAGCACGGCGAAGAAGTGACGGCCGAGTTCGAGCGCCTGATCCAGGCCAGCCCCAACGTGCTCGCGTGCGACAACACGACCGGCGAGGCGGATTTCCTGTTGCAGGTGGTGGCAGCCGATCTCGACGACTACAGTCACTTTGTCGAACGGGTGCTGCGCAAACTGCCCGGTGTGCTGAGCATTCGGTCGAACCTGTCGCTGCGGCAGCTGAAGTCGACGCAGCGGTTGCCGATCGCGTGACGGCGCGCAACGGCGCTCGCGCGTGCGCGAGCGGTCAGTCGGCCAGTCGCTTGTCGGCGAGCGCCTTGCAGCAGTCGTCGTACACCCACTGCACGAGCTTCGCCCGGTAGTCGAGATCGTCGGTATCGACGATTTCCTCGACCGCGTCGCGCGCCCACGACGCGTCGACGAAATCGGCGTGCCGCTTGGCGATGTCCTGTGCCAGCGCGGCCAGCTTCGCGATCGCGAGCCAATCGCATTGCCGATGGTGGCGGTCGAGCCAGCGGTGCGCGGCCTTCACCTGGAACGATGCGTCCGGCCAGGATTCGTTCAGGTAAAACGCCCCGAGATTGCCGCAGGTGAGCCAGCACAGCAGCTCCAGGCGATCTTGCGAACCGAGGTTGTTGGGTGCATCGGTCATGGCAGCGCTCACGAAAGCATCGATTCCGGATGGCGCGGGCTGCAGCAGCCGGCGCCGATAGTAAAAACATAGCACGATGGTGGCCGCGTGGCGCGGCCTCGTGGTGCCAAGGCGTGGCGCGGATGCCGCGGTTGCCGGCGGCGGGCGCCCGCCGCTCGATCGCTGGCGTCCGCGCGGGCCGTTCGGCGACGCGCGAGGCCCCGTTTCGCGTCGTCGCCGCGCCATGCCGCAGTCGTTAGAATGGCCGTTTTCCGGGAGACAGGAAGCGATGAAAATCTACGATCAGTTCTATATCGACGGTGCATGGCGCAAGCCGGCCGGAACGGGCACGATCGACGTGATCGACTCGGGCACCGAAGCCGTGATCGGCCGGATTCCCGAGGGCGTGGCGTCGGACGCGCAGGACGCGATCCGTGCGGCGCGCGCGGCGTTCGACGCATGGGCCGCGACGCCGGCCGCGACGCGCGCGGGCTATCTGCGCAAGATCGTCGAGCGTCTGCAGGCGCGCAGCGAGGAACTTGCGCAGTCGATCACCGGCGAAGTCGGGATGCCGATCAAGCTGTCGCGCGCGATCCAGGTCGGCGGCCCGATCTACAACTGGAAGGCCTACGCGAAGCTCGCCGAATCGTTCGAATTCGAAGCGACGGTCGGCAACTCGCTGGTCGTGCGCGAGCCGGTCGGCGTCGTCGCGGCGATCACGCCGTGGAACTACCCGCTCAACCAGATCACGCTGAAGGTCGCGCCGGCGCTCGCGGCCGGCTGCACGGTCGTCCTGAAGCCGTCCGAAGTCGCGCCGCTCAACGCGTTCATGCTCGCCGAGGCGATTCACGAAGCGGGGCTGCCGCCGGGTGTGTTCAACCTCGTGTGCGGTTATGGCCCGGTGGTCGGCGAGGTGCTGGCGAGCGATCCGGACGTCGACATGGTGTCGTTCACGGGTTCGACGCGCGCCGGCAAGCGCGTGGCCGAGCTGGCGGCCGCGGGCGTGAAGCGCGTCGCGCTCGAGCTGGGCGGCAAGTCGGCATCGGTGATCCTCGATGATGCGGATTTCGCGGCGGCGGTGAAGGGCACGGTGAACGCGTGCTACCTGAACGCGGGCCAGACCTGTTCGGCGCACACGCGGATGCTGGTGCCGCAGGCCCGCTACGACGAGGCGCGCGCGATCGCCAAGGCGGCAGCCGAAGCGTATGTCGCGGGCGATCCGCGCCTGGAAACGACGCGCCTCGGCGCACTCGCATCGGCCGCGCAGCAGCAGCGCGTGCAGGCCTACATCCAGCGCGGAATCGACGACGGCGCGGAACTCGTGACCGGCGGCACGGGCCTGCCGGAAGGGCTCACGAAGGGCTTCTTCGTGAAGCCGACGGTGTTCGGCCGCGTCGATCCGAAATCGACGATCGCGCAGGAAGAGATCTTCGGGCCGGTGCTGTCGATCATCACGTATCGCGACGAGGACGAAGCCGTGCGCATCGCGAACGATTCGCCGTACGGGCTCGGCGGCGCGGTATGGGCCGGCAGCGACGAACGCGCGATGCGCGTGGCGCGCCGCATCCGCACGGGCCAGGTCGACATCAACGGCGGCACGTGGAACGGCGCCGCGCCCTTCGGCGGCTACAAGCAGTCGGGACACGGCCGCGAGAACGGCGTGTACGGGCTCGAAGAGTATCTCGAGTACAAGTCGATGCAGTTCAAGCCGGCCAGTCCCGCCTGAGCGTTTCGCAGCGCATGACCCGCAACGGCACGCTCGCGTGCCGTTTTTTTATTGACGGCCGTCAAGGTGCGCGCCGGTGGATGCGTCGATCATCGCGTTTCCGATTTCCGATGTTTCGACGAGGTTCAGATGACCGCACGCACTTCCTTCCCGCCGCTCACGATTCGCGGCCGCACCTTGCTGCCCGTGGTGCAGGGCGGCATGGGCGTCGGCATCTCCGCGCACCGCCTCGCGGGCAGCGTCGCGCGCGAAGGCGCGCTCGGCACGATCGCGAGCATCGACCTGCGCCACCATCACGCGGATCTGCTCGCGCGCTGTCGCGCGAACCCCGACCGGGCGACGCTCGAGGCCGCGAACCTCGACGCGCTCGCGCGCGAGATTCGCCTCGCGAAGACGTACAGCGAAGGGCGCGGGATGATCGCGGTCAACGTGATGAAGGCGGTGAGCGCGCATGCGGACTACGTGCGCGTCGCGTGCGACGAAGGCGCGGACGCGATCGTGATGGGCGCCGGCCTGCCGCTCGATCTGCCCGATCTCACGCACGGCCACGACATCGCGCTGATCCCGATCCTGTCGGACAGCCGCGGGATCGCGCTGGTGCTGAAGAAGTGGATGAAGAAGGGCCGGCTGCCCGATGCGATCGTGATCGAGCATCCCGCGCATGCTGGCGGCCATCTCGGCGTCACGCAGATCGACGACATGCACGATGCGCGCTTCGATTTCGCGCGCGTGCTCGACGAGACCGCGCAGGTAATGGCGTCGCTCGGCCTCGCGCGCGATGCGATCCCGCTGATCGTCGCGGGCGGGATCAACAGCCACGACACCGTGCGTGCGGCGCTTGCGGCCGGCGCGAACGGCGTGCAGGTGGGGACGCCGTTCGCGGTGACGGAGGAAGGCGATGCGCATCCGAACTTCAAGCGCGTGCTGGCCGATGCGCTGCCCGAGGACATCGTCGAATTCGTGAGCGTGACGGGGCTGCCGGCGCGCGCGGTGAAGACCCCCTGGCTCGATCGCTACCTGCGCAACGAAACGCGCATTCGCGACAAGCTCGGCGCGTTCAAGCAGCGCTGCCCGACCGCGCTCGAGTGCCTGAGCGTCTGCGGGCTGCGCGACGGCATCGAGAAGTTCGGCCATTTCTGCATCGACACGCGGCTCGCAGCCGCGCTGCGCGGCGATGTCGCGAACGGGTTGTTCTTCCGCGGCCGCGAAGCGCTGCCGTTCGGCAATGCGATCCGCAGCGTGCGCGATCTGCTCGACCTGCTGCTGACCGGCCGTGCGGCGGAGCCTGCGACAAACCGTCCAATGTTTACGCTGGCTTGACGGATATCAAGACGGCCCAAAGACCCTACGTGGAGAATGGAATACATTCTACAGGGGTCCGTATCATGCAAAAAACGATTCGAACATGTGTCACCGCTGCCGCAGTCGCGGCGAGCCTCGCCACGATGCCGTCGCTGTCGCACGCGGCGTCGCCGGGCGACGGGATCAACCAGGGTGACGTACTGGTCCGGCTGCGCGCGATCAGCATCCAGCCGAACGAGCGCGGCAGCGACACGCTCGGCGCGATCAACACCGGCGTGAACAACGCGATCGTGCCGGAGCTCGACTTCACCTACATGATCCGCGACTACCTCGGCGTGGAGCTGATCCTCGGTACGTCGCGGCACCAGATGACGTCGAGCCTCGGCAATCTCGGCGGCGTGGGCGTGCTGCCGCCGACGCTGCTGCTGCAGTACCACTTCAATCATGCCGGCAAGGTGCGGCCGTACGTCGGCGCGGGCCTGAACTACACGTACTTCTACAACAACGGGCTCAACGTCGGCGGGGAGGGCGTGTCGATCAACAAGAGCAGCTTCGGTCCCGCGCTGCAGTTCGGCGTCGACGTGCAGTTGACGAAGAAGGTGTTCATGAACGTCGACGTGAAGAAGATCTGGATGAGCACCGATGCAACGCTCGGCGACAAGGGCATCGGCACGCTGCACATCGATCCGCTGATCGTGGGCGTGGGCGTCGGGATGAAGTTCTAGACGCGAGCGAAAAAGAACAGAGTTGGGGTTGGCGGCATGGCAGTCGGCATGCCGCTCTTTTTTTGTCCGGCGGGTTTACAGCTTGTCGTACTGAAAGCGCATCGCGGTGCCTTCGCGCGTGATGCGTTCCCACACCGCGCGTTTCTCGTCGTCGCTCAGGAACACCCAGTTCGACACTTCGCCGGCCGTGCGGCCGCAGCCCTTGCAGACTTCGTCGAAGAGGGTCGAGCACACGCCGATGCAGGGGCTGTCGGGCAGGTCGTGGAGATTGGAGGCCATCGGAAGGGTTCGCGCGTTGAATCGTCAGGGCGTCATTTTAATGCATCGGGATGACGCGGCCCGGCCGCGATGCCGGCGGTGCGGCGGCGGCCCGTCCGGACGGTTTCGCGGCCGCCTTCTTTTCCCGATGGACAGACGCCGATTACCCGATAGAATTCCCCCGGAGCGCCCCGCTGCGCGGGCCGTGCGAGCGGCCGGCGGCGCGAATCTGTTCCGTTTGCGCGACACCGGCATGATTTTTTTGTGACGGAGCGCGAATGGTGGTAGCGTTCGGGGTTTTCGAGGGGCGGCGCGCCTGAATGCGCCGCCATGACGAGGCAGACGGCAGCCGGGCGACGCGTCCGGCCGGAGGGAGAACGGGATGAAAGCAAAGGTAGTGGGCCGGTTCGCAGCGCTTGCGCTGTGTGTGGGTGCATCGGCGGCGGCGGCGAAGGATACGCAGCTCAATGTCTATAACTGGTCCGACTACATTGCGAAGGACACGATCCCGAACTTCGAGAAGCAGACGGGCGTCAAGGTTCGCTACGACAACTACGACAGCGACGACACGCTGCAGGCGAAGCTGCTGACGGGCAGCTCGGGCTACGACATCGTCGTGCCGACCAGCAACTACGCGGGCAAGCAGATCGCGGCGGGCATCTTCACGCCGCTCGACAAGTCGAAGCTGCCGAACCTCAAGTACCTCGATCCGCAACTGATGGCGCTCGTCGCAGGTGCGGACCCTGGCAACAAGTACGCGGTGCCCTGGGCGTACGGCACGACCGGTCTCGCATACAACCTGACGAAGGCGCAGCAGGCGCTCGGCAAGGTTCCGCTCGACAACTGGGACATCCTGTTCAAGCCGGAAAACATCTCGAAGCTGAAGACCTGCGGCGTATCGGTGCTCGACGCGCCGGACCAGATGTTCGCGGCGGCGCTGCACTACATCGGCAAGGATCCGATGAGCACGAACCCGGCCGACTACAAGGCCGCGATGGACGTGCTCAAGAAGATCCGCCCGTACATCACGCAGTTCAACTCGTCGGGCTACATCAACGACCTGGTCGGCGGCGACATCTGCTTCGCGTTCGGCTGGTCGGGCGACGTCGTGATCGCGAAGCATCGCGCGATCGAGGCGAAGAAGCCGTACAAGGTCGAGTACTACATTCCGAAGGGCGGCGCGCCGGTGTGGTTCGACGTGATGGCGATCCCGAAGGACGCGAAGAACAAGGAAGCGGCGCTGCAGTGGATCAACTACATCGAGGATCCGAAGGTGCACGCGGCGATCACGAACGCCGTGTACTACCCGAGCGCGAACGCCGAAGCCCGCAAGTACGTGCGCCCGGACGTCGCCAACGATCCGGCCGTCTACCCGCCGGCCGACGTCGTGAAGACGCTGTTCCTGCTCAAGCCGCTGCCGCCTGAAATCCAGCGCCTGCAGACGCGTCTGTGGACCGAGTTGAAGTCGGGCCGCTGACGCGAGCCGGAGTGAGCCAGCAGTCATGAAGCCCCTGGTGCCCCCGGGGGCTTTGTTCGTCAAACGCAGGAGAGAAGCAGCACATCATGAATAGCCAGTCGGGCGTGCCGGTTGCGGGCGCGCCGTCCTTCGTTCCTTCGTCCGGCGCCGATGCGCGCGCCGAGAACTTTGTCCAGATCGTCGACGTCGTCAAGAAATTCGGCGAGACCGAAGTGGTGCGCAACGTGAACCTGACGGTTCGGCAGGGCGAGCTGTTCGCGCTGCTCGGCAGCTCGGGTTCCGGCAAGTCGACATTGCTGCGGATGCTTGCCGGCCTCGAGACGGTCACGTCGGGCAAGATCCTGATCGATGGCGAGGACCTCGCGCAGATGCCGCCGTACAAGCGGCCCGTAAACATGATGTTCCAGTCTTATGCGTTGTTCCCGCACATGTCGGTGGAATCGAACGTCGCATACGGCCTGAAGCAGGAAGGCACGCCGAAGGCCGAGCTGAAGGAGCGCGTGGCGGCTGCGCTCGAGCTCGTGCAGATGAGCAAGTACGCGAAGCGCAAGCCGCACCAGCTGTCGGGCGGCCAGCAGCAGCGCGTCGCGCTCGCGCGCTCGCTCGTCAAGCGCCCGAAGGTGCTGCTGCTCGACGAGCCGATGTCGGCGCTCGACAAGCAGATCCGCCAGCGCACGCAGATCGAGCTCGTCAACATCCTGAAGAAGGTCGGCGTCACCTGCATCATGGTCACGCACGACCAGGAAGAGGCGATGACGATGGCGAACCGGCTCGCCGTGATGAGCGAAGGCCAGATCGTGCAGATCGGCACGCCGAACGAAGTCTACGAATATCCGAACAGCCGCTTTTCGGCCGAATTCATCGGCTCGACGAACCTGTTCGACGGCGTCACGGTCGAGGACGAACCCGACCATGTCTACATCGAATCGCCGGAGCTGCCGAGCCGGCTGTACGTGAGTCACGGCATTACGGGCCCGCTCGGGATGCCGGTCACGGTGTCGGTGCGCCCCGAGCGGATCGCGCTCACGCGCAAGCCGCCCGAAGGCGCGTTCAACTGGGCGCGCGGCAAGATCACCAACGTCGCGTACATGGGCGGCTATTCGCTGTATCACGTGAAGCTCGACGCGGGCAAGACGGTGATCGCGAACGTGTCGAGCCTCGCGATCACCGAGCTCGACACGCCGGCGCTCGGCGACGAGATCTACGTGCGCTGGAGCGCGACCGCAGGCGTGGTGCTGACGTCATGAACGCGCTCAAGTCCCTGCTCGCATGGCCGGTGCGGCGCTTCAACCTGACCGGCGGCTCGGCGGTCATCGCGGGGCCGTATACGTGGCTTGTGCTGTTCTTCCTCGTGCCGTTCGTGCTGGTCGTGAAGATCAGTTTCGCGGAGCTGCAGCTCGGCATTCCGCCGTATACGGAACTCGCGTCGTACGCGGACGGCGTGGTGCACATCGCGCTGAACCTGTCGCACTACGCATTCCTGCTGTCGGACAGCCTGTATTTCGCGACCTACGTGAATTCGGTGGTGGTCGCCGCGATCACGACGCTGCTGTGCCTGCTGATCGGCTATCCGATGGCGTACTACATCGCACGTTCGAACCCCGCGACGCGCAACCTGCTGATGATGGGCGTGATGCTGCCGTTCTGGACGTCGTTCCTGATCCGCGTGTACGCGTGGATCGGGATCCTGAAGAACAACGGTCTCCTGAACAACTTCCTGATGTGGATCGGCCTGACGCACACGCCGATCGAGCTGTATCGCACCAACTACGCGGTGTACATCGGGATGGTGTATTCGTACCTGCCGTTCCTCGTGATGCCGCTGTACGCGCATCTCGTGAAAATGGACCTGCGTCTGCTCGAAGCCGCGTACGACCTCGGCGCGAAACCATGGAAGGCGTTCGTGCAGATCACGCTGCCGCTGTCGAAGAACGGGATCATCGCGGGCTGCCTGCTGGTGTTCATCCCGGCGGTCGGCGAGTACGTGATCCCGGAACTGCTCGGCGGCGCGAACACGCTGATGATCGGCCGCGTGATGTGGAATGAATTCTTCAACAACGCAGACTGGCCGATGGCGTCGGCCGTGACCTGCGCGATGGTGCTGCTGCTGCTCGTGCCGATGGCGATGTTCCAGCACTTCCAGGCGAAGGAGCAGGAGGGCCGCCGTCGATGAAGCCGAATCGTTACCTGCAGTTCGCGGCGCTGTTCGCCGGCTTCGCGTTCCTGTACATCCCGATCATCAGCCTGATCGTCTATTCGTTCAACGAGTCGAAGCTCGTCACCGTGTGGTCGGGCTTCTCGTTCCGCTGGTATTCGGCACTCGTGGAGGACGACGAACTGTTGACGGCCGCATGGCTGTCGCTGAGGATCGGCGTGCTGACCGCGTTCGCGTCGGTGTTCATCGGCACGTGGGCCGGCTTCGTGCTCGCGCGGATGGGCCGCTTTCGCGGCTTCGCGCTGTTCAGCGGGATGATCAACGCACCGCTGGTGATCCCCGAGGTGATCCAGGGCATCTCGTTGCTGCTGCTGTTCATCGAACTGGCGAAGTGGATCGGCTGGCCGGCCGAGCGCGGCGTGTTCACGATCTGGCTGGGCCACGTGATGCTGTGCATCTCGTACGTCGCGATCATCGTGCAGTCGCGCGTGCGCGAACTGAACCCGTCGCTCGAGGAGGCCGCGCTCGATCTCGGTGCGACGCCGCTGAAGGTGTTCTTCACGATCACGCTGCCGCTGATTTCGCAGGCGTTGATCGCGGGCTGGCTGCTGTCGTTTACGCTGTCGATCGACGACCTCGTGCTGTCGGCGTTCCTGTCGGGCCCCGGCTCGACGACGCTGCCGCTCGTCGTGTTCTCGCGCGTGCGCCTCGGCCTGAACCCGGAAATGAACGCGCTCGCGACGCTGTTCATCGTCGCGGTGACGGCCGGCGTGGTGATCGCGAACTTCGTGATGCTGCGCCAGGAACGCAAGCGGACGATGTCGTTCGCGACGTAACGCGCGCGGCTGTCGCCATAAGAAAACGCCCGGTGCCGATGTCGAGTCGGCCCGGGCGTTTTCCTTGTGTACCGCGCCGAGGCGCTCAGTACGTGAAGCTCTTGCCGGGCGTCCTCCACACGGCCGTGGCCGCCGAGCATGCCTGCAGCGTCAGCGCACTGCCGGCCGGCGCGAGGCAGCGACCGGTGGCCTGCGACACGAGTTGCGCGGTGCCCGGCAGCGTGCCGGCCTTGACCTGCCACTGCTGGCTCGCCGTACCGGGCACGCAGGTGCGCAGCAGCGCGCCGTTGGCCGAGCCGGGCGCCTGCGCGGTGAGGCAGTAGCTGTACTTGGTCTGCAGCGTGCCGTCGCCCGCGACGACCCACAGTTGCGGATTGAAGTGCGTGCCGCCGGATGCGCGCACCGATGCGAGCGTCGGGCACGTGCCGAGCGTCGCGACGCTGCCGTCGGCCAGGCCGCCCGACGCCGTCAGGCACGCGCCGCCGCTTTTCAGGAGGCCGGCGGCCGATTGCTGCGGCCCGCCGATGAGCGTGGCGACGCCGTTCGCTTGCGACGCGTTTGCATAGCTCGCCGGACACGACTTGTTGACCGTGACCGAGGGTACCGGGACCGGCACCGCGTTGCCGATCGCGTCATACGCGCGAATGCTGAACTGCGCGTCCGTATGCGCGATCGACGCGCAGCTCGTGCGGCTCGAGTTCCAGTCGAAATATTCGACCCACTGGCTGATCCAGCCGACGGGCACCTGCGTCTGCGTGGTGCCGACGTAGATGCTGCCTATATCGAAGCTGTCGCCGGTTGCACCGTTCGTCACGTCGGTCACGTTGCTCCTGAACCAGCCGGGGCCCTGGCTCGTGTCCGGCGTGATGCGGAACCGGTACGTGTGGCCCGCGTGCCACTCGTAGCGATAACGGCATTGCGCGCCGGCGCTGCCGTCGGTTGCCGAGCCGCTGACCGTGCAATAGCTGCCCGCGCCGATGCCCGCGCTCGCGGGCGTGCCGGGTTTGGCGGCGGTCGCGCCCCACAGGCTGAACAGGAACTGCTTGCCGACGCCTTCGCTGGCCGACACCAGCTCGGTCGACTGCAGGCCGGTGTAGCCGTTGAGCGAACCGATCTGGTTCGACCAGAAGACGTTCGAGTTCGGGCCCGGGTCCGTTGCCGGCGTGATGAACAGGTCGAGCGTGCCGACGCTGCGTACCGTCGACGGGAACCACGTGTCGCTGTAAAGCCCCGGCGTCGAGCCGAGGAAGCCGGACAGCGTCGGCGCGCTGGCGGCCGTCAGCGTCGCGAGCCCTGCGGCCGTATCGGCCGTGATCGTGAAGCTGCGCGCGCCTGCCGGCGGCAACGCCGAGACCGGCGGCACACCCAGCGTGAAGCCGAGCGTGCACGTGCCGCCCGCCGGCACCGTCATGCCCGACAACGCGATGCGCGACGTGCCGTCGTCGGTGAGCGTGCCGCCGCACGTGCTGGTGAGGCTGCTCGCGCTGAAACCGGATGGCATGCCGATGAAGAGCCCGGCGGCAGCGGGCGCCGTGCCGGTGTTGGCGAGCTTGAGCGTTGCCTTGTCGGTTCCGCCGACCGACGGGGAGAGACTGGCGAGCGTCAGCGTCGCCGTATAGGCGGATGCGGCTAGCGCGGTGAGCGGTGTCAACAGCAGTGCGGCAAGGGCCGCGCTTCCTCGTTTACCGATGTGCATGACCGGACTCCGTTGTTCTTGTTGATGTTGACGCGCCGGGCAGCGGCGCGCGGGGAGTCTAGCATGCGGATCGCGGCGGTTTTGCGACGGCGGGGGCGGCTCCGGCGCCGGACGCGGAGGCGATTGCCGCGCCCAGGTTCATGCGCCGAACGCCGCCTTCGCGAGCAGCCCGAGCGCGACGCAGACAAGCACGGCCGCGAAACCTGCCTGCACCTGTCGCGCGGACAGGTGCCGCGACGCGTTGCGGCCGATCGCCATCCCGACGGCGGTCGCGACGGTGAACCACAGCATCATGTCGAGCGGCGCGCGCGTGCCCGACACGAGCGTCGCGAGCACGCCGCCGGTGCCGACCAGCGCGATCACCATCAGCGACGTCGCGACCACGCCGTGCATCGACACGTTCGTGAACTTGCGCAGCATCGGCACGATCACGAAGCCGCCGCCGACACCGAGCAAGCCCGTCATCAACCCCGTCACCGCGCCGGTCGACGCGAGCGCGAGCCCGACCGGCCAGGACCACACGAGCCGGCCGGTATCGGGATTCACGCGGCCGACGCACAACCGCGACTCGTCCGCGTCGCCGGGCGCGCGGCGCAGTGCCTGCCGCAGCAGGCGGCCCGCGACGACCAGCATCGTCAGCGCGAACAGCGCCAGCAGCACGCGTTGCGGCAGCACGTGCGCGAGTTTCACGCCGAGCGTCGTGAGCGGCACGCCGGCCACGGCCATCAGCAGCGCCGCCCGATAGCGCACGAGCCCGCGGCGAAACCCTTCCAGCGCGCCGAGTGCGGCGCTGCCCGCGACCGCGACGAGCGCGACGGGCGTGGCCTGCTGCATCGGCCAGCCCATCCCGACGACGAGCGCGGGCACCGCGAGAATGCCGCCGCCCGCGCCGGTGAGGCCGAGCACGGCGCCGACGAGGCTGCCGAGTACGAGGGAAATCAGCATGGTGTCATCGAGCTCCGGTCACCGGGCGATCGCGGGCTTCGCGAGCCATTCGCGGCCTTTGAGCATCGCCTTCCAGTAGAGCGGCGGCAGCAGGCGCTCCTTGAGCAGCCACGCGAGCCGGGACGGACGCCTGCCGTCGATCAGCCACGCGGGGAAGGTCGGCGCGACCTTGCCGCCGTACAGGAATTCGGCGAGCACGATCTTGCCGCGCTCGACGGTGAGCGGGCACGACCCGTAGCCGTCATACGTAGCGTCGCCGCGCACGCGGCCGAGCGACGCGAGCACATTGTGCGCGACGACCGGCGCCTGCTTGCGCGCGGCCGCGGCGGTCTTCGCGTTGGTCGTGTTGGTGACGTCGCCGAGCGCGAAGATGTCCGCGAACTGCTTGTGCCGCAGCGTCGCCGGATCGACGTCGATCCAGCCGGCTGCATCGGCGAGCGGGCTCGCGCGCACGAAATCGGGCGCCTTCTGCGGCGGCACGACGTGAATCATGTCGAAGGTTCGCTCGACGGTTTCCGTGCCGCCGTCGGGCAACGCGCGCCGGAACGTCGCACGCCGCGCGGGCCCGTCGATCGCGACGAGGTTGTGGCCGAACGACAGCGCGATGTCGTAGCTTTTCACGTATTCCATCAGCGCGGGCACGTAGTCGGCGACCCCGAACAACGCGGCGCCCGCATTCAGGAACTCGACGTTCGCGGCACCGAGACGGCCCGTGCGCCGCCAGTGATCGCACGACAGGTACATCGCCTTCTGCGGCGCGCCCGCGCACTTGATCGGCATCGGCGGCTGCGTGAACAGCGCGTTGCCGCCGCGGAACGCCTGCACCAGTTCCCACGTGTACGGGGCGAGATCGTAGCGATAGTTCGACGTGACGCCGTTGCGGCCAAGCGTTTGCGCGAGACCGTCGATCGCGTGCCAGTCGAGCTTCAGCCCCGGGCACACGACCAGCTTGCGGTAGCCGATGCGCCGGCAGCCGTCGAGGACGACCGCATGCGCGTCGGGCTCGAAACCGGCGACGGCGGCCTGGATCCATTTCACGCCACGCGGCAGCAGGTCGGCGATCCGGCGCGCCGTCGTGTCGGGCCGGAACACGCCCGCGCCGACCATCGTCCAGCCGGGCTGGTAATAGTGCGTATCGGCCGGGTCGATCACCGCGATATCGAGCGATGCGTCGCGCGCCAGCAGGCTCGACGCGACCGCGACGCCGGCCGCGCCGGCGCCGACGATCACGATGTCGTGCCGTGCGTCGACGGCGGGCGCGGCCTGGCCCCCGTCATGCGCGACATCTTGCGTCGAACCGCGTGTCAGACGCGGCGCGAGCGCGCCGAGGTCGTAGCCGGCCGCGGCGGCGATCGCGACGATGTCGCCGACCGGACGCCTGCCGGCCTGCGACAGCGCCCACAGCGTCGCCGAACGCGTGCCGCTGCGGCAGTATGCGAGCACCGGGCCGGCGAGCGACGCGACGAGCGCGTCGAATTGCAGGGCCTGCTCGTCGGTGACCTTGCCGGTATCGACGGGCAGGTAATGGACGGCGATGCCGAGCGGTGCGGCGGCGGCGCGGATCTCGGCGACGTTCGGCTGGTCGGCACCTTCGCCGTCCGGACGATTGCAGACGATCGTGCGGATGCCGGCCGCGTGAAGCGCGGGCAGGTCGGTCGCGGCGATCTGGGGCGAGACCGACAGCAGGTCGGTCAGCGGGCGGATGGTCATGTCGGGGTCTCCGGTCGGGGTGGCGCGTCAGATCGCGTCGAGCGGGATCTTCAAGTAACGCACGCCATTGTTTTCGGGCTCGGGCAGGTGCCCGGCACGCATGTTCACCTGCACGGACGGCAGCATCAGCACCGGCATGTCGAGCGTCGCATCGCGCGCGGTGCGCATGGCGACGAAGTCGTCCTCGGTCACGCCGTCCTTCACGTGCACGTTCGCGCGACGTTGCTCGGCCACCGTCGTCACGAACTGCACGTCGCGGCCGCCCGGCTGGTAGTCGTGGCACAGGTAGAGCCGCGTGTCGGGCGGCAGGGCGAGCACGCGTGCGATCGAGCGGTACAACGTGCGCGCGTCGCCGCCCGGGAAGTCGCAGCGGGCGGTGCCGTAGTCGGGCATGAACAGCGTGTCGCCGACGAATGCCGCGCGCTGCGTCGCGTCGTCGACGCAATAGGTCAGGCACGCGGGCGTGTGGCCCGGCGTGTGCAGCGCGCGGATCGTCAGCGCGCCGAGCGCCAGCGTGTCGCCGTCGTCGAGCAGGCGGTCGAACTGGCTGCCGTCCTGCGCGAAGCCCGGGCCCGCGTTGAACAGCGTGCCGAACACATGCTGCACGCGGCGCACGTGCGAGCCGATCGCGATCTGCCCGCCGACATGCGCCTTCAGATACGGCGCGGCCGACAGGTGGTCGGCGTGCACGTGCGTCTCCAGCAGCCAGTGCACGGTCGCGCCGAGCTCGGCGACGCGCGCGATCAGCCGGTCGGCGCTGGCGGTGCGCGTGCGGCCCGATTTCGGGTCGTAGTCGAGCACGCTGTCGATCAACGCGCACGCGCGGCTCGCGGTATCGAGCAGCAGATAGCTGACGGTGTGGGTGGCCGGGTCGAAAAAGCCTTCGACCGACAACTTGGGGGTTGGGCTCACGGGAGGTCCTCGATCGGGTTCTGCATCTGCAATCGGGAATTCCATGATCAAGAAGCATGCCAAGCGGCGACGCGATGCCGGGCGATCTCGCAGGTGTTTGATTCGGTTCGGATTTCAGGCGCGTGCTGCGGATGCGGCGCACATCGCAGGCAGCGCGTCGCCGATGTCGACTGCCACATCTGGCAGTGATGTGGCAGAATTGGCAGTCATTCTGGCAGTCCGGCTGCCCATCCGCTCCCGAGCCTCCTCATGAATCCGCATGCCACCATTCCGATCGTCCCCGCGCCGCCGCGCGACGTGATGCCCGACGTGCGCGCGCTCGTCGCGTATCTGGAGCATGACCCGCAGCCGATGATCGTCGTCGATCCCGACTACCGCATCCTCGCGGCGAACGATGCGTACCGGCGCCAGTTCGGCGTGGCGGGCGTCGAGCATGTCGGCCGGCGCTGCTTCCAGGTCTCGCATCACTACGACGTGCCGTGCGATCAGGCGGGCGAGCATTGCCCGATGAAGCAGGCGCTCGAGTCACGCAGCCTGAACCGCGTGCTGCACATTCACCATACGCCGCGCGGCCCCGAGCACGTCGACGTGGAGTTGCGGCCCATCTTCGATGCGCGCGGCGACGTGATCGCATACGTCGAGCGGCTGACGACCGTGCGCAGCGCGTCCGCGCAGCCGAGCGCGGAAGGGCTCGTCGGCGGCGCCGAAGCGTTCAACGCGGCACTCGGCGCGCTGCAGCGTGTTGCGCCGTCGATGCTGCCCGTGCTGCTGCTCGGCGAATCGGGTACCGGCAAGGAACTGTTCGCGCGGGCGCTGCACGAGGCGAGCGAGCGTGCGCTGGGGCCGTTCGTGGTCGTCGACTGCTCGGGCATTGCCGAGACGCTGTTCGAGAGCGAACTGTTCGGCTACGAGAAGGGCGCGTTTACCGGCGCGAACCAGCGCAAGCCGGGCCTCGTCGAGACCGCGCAGGGCGGCACGCTGTTTCTCGACGAGATCGGCGACGTACCGCTGCCGATGCAGGTGAAGCTGCTGCGGCTGATCGAGTCGGGGACGTTCCGGCGCGTCGGCGGCGTCGAGGCGCTGCGCGCGGATTTCCGGCTCGTCGCGGCGACGCACAAGCCGCTGCGCGAGATGATCGACGACGGCCGGTTCCGGCAGGATCTGTACTACCGGATCAACGCGTTTCCGATTCCGCTGCCGCCGCTGCGCGAGCGGCGCGGAGACGTCGCGCTGCTGGCCGAATCGATTCTGCGGCGCATCGCGAACGCGCGTGCCGGCGCGGGTGATGCGGGCGCCCGGCCGTTCGCGGCCCGGCCATTCGCGGCCCGGCCATTCGCGGCCCGGCCATTCGTGCTGACCGAGCAGGCGCGTGCGTGCCTCGACGCGTATGCATGGCCGGGCAATATCCGCGAGCTGCGCAACGTGCTCGAACGTGCGTGCCTGTTCGCGGACGACGGGACGATCCGCGTCGAGCATCTGCCGGCCGAGCTGGTCGCGGCGTCGGCTGCGCCGCAGCCGCGCGCGGCTGCGGCGCGCGGCCTATCGGACGCGGAGCTCGTGCGGATCGCGAGCACGTTCGCCGGCACGCGCAAGGCGTTGGCCGAGCATGTCGGAATGAGCGAGCGCACGCTGTACCGGCGGATGAAGGCGCTCGGGCTCGGGGTACGTGACCGGTGAGCGCGGGCCGCTCCGGCCCGCGCGGGCAGCGCGTGAAACCGCCATGCGCTGCCCGCGGCGGCTACGACATCAACGCGCCGGCGCCGACTGCGCCATCGCCTCGCGGATGAAACCGATCAGCGTGTCGTCGACCCACGAATCCTTGGTCAACGCCGGCTCGGTCATCATCGCATGCCGGAATTTCGCGTGCGTGGCCGGATCGTTGCCCGCATAGCTGCGAAACAGGTCGAGCCAGCGTTGCGCGAGCGCGCGGCCTTCCGGTGAATCGGGCGTCGCGCCCGCATCGATCGCGTCGCGCACGTCGGCCATCAGTTGCGGCCATTCCATCGCGCGTTCGCCGTAGTGTGCCCGCATGAAGCGGATCTCGTCCGGCGCCAGATACTTCTCGAAGATCCGCATCTTCGTTTCGGCGGACGCGCGCAGCACATAGTCGCGCAGCGCGGTCGAGATGCCGAGCTTCGACTGCATCGCCGGCTCGCGCTCGTGCATCAGGTTCAGCTTCGCGAGCATCCGCGGATCGTTGTTCGTGTCGCGCACCAGCAGCGCCATCCAGCGGCCGGCAAGCGCACGCGCGCGCTCGTCCTCGGGCGGCACGCCCGCGTCGTGCAGCGCACGCACGTCGGCGACGAGCGCGATCCATTCTGCGTCGCCCGTCTGGCTCTTGCGGTACATCGGCAGGCGCGCGAGTTCTTCCTCGGAAAAATATTTGTCGTACACGGTCATCAACTCCAGTGTGGTGAGCCAATCGGCCAGCTCCGGCTCGGTGCCCGCGGCGAGTTGCGCGTGCAGGTGCACGAGCCGCTCGCGCAGCTGCGCGGCCTGCGCGAGCTGGTGGTCGAGCGACGCGATCTGCTTCGCGACGAGCTCGACGAGCGGGGTGCCGGGCTGGTTCAGGTAGTCGCCGATTTCGGCGAGCGACAGTCCGAAGCGACGCAGGGCCTGGATCTGGTGGAGCCGGGCGACGTCGTCGCGGTCGTACAGCCGGTAGCCGTTGTCGGCACGCGCCGAAGGCGTCAGGAGGCCGATCGCGTGATAGTGATGAAGCGTGCGGACGGTCAGGCCGCTGCGTTTCGCCAGTTCTCCCACTTTCAGCCGCATGATGTCCTCCGTTCGGTGCGCACACTGGAGTCTCGAACGTTACGCTACGTGAGGGTCAAGCGGAAGATTGCGGATCGGCGCGCGGGGCGATTCCGCGCGCCGTGCGCCCGGTGTCCGGGCGAGTCATTGCGATGACGGCGGCGCGTCGGACGTGGCCGCGCGTGCCTGCATGGCGGCGCGTTGCTCCGCGCTGCCGGTGTGGGCCGCCGTGTCGGCATTCGCGGGCGTCGCAGCGTTGCCGGCCGGCGCCGGCGGCGGCGTGCCCATCGCCTGATAAAGCCGTGCGGTATCCGCCAGCCGCGCGCCGGTCGCGCGAATCTCGTCGAGCCGCGCGTTGCGGTACTGCAGCTCGCTCGCGCGCGCGGCCGATGGCGGCAACGCGCCGAGCCGCACGCGCGCGGCGGCGTCGTCGTACGCGCCGCGCGCGGACAGCGCGGCACGCGACGACGCATCGAGCGCCTCGGCGTCGTGCTCGAGCGCGGCGAGCGAATCGGCGACGTTCTGGAACGCGCCCAGCACGGTCTGCTTGTACTGGTCGACCGCGGCTTCGTAGCTCGCCTTCGCCGCACGGCGCTGCGCGAGCAGCGCGCCGCCGTGGAACAGCGGCTGGCTCAGCGACGCGCCGACATTCCAGATCGCGCCGGCGCCCGACAGCATCGTCGGCCAGCTGAAGCCGCCTTTGCCCATGGCCGCCGACAGCGACAGCTGCGGGAACAGCTGCGCGGTCGCGACGCCGACTTCGGCAGCAGCCGCCTTCAGCCCTGCGTCGGCGGCCTGGATGTCGGGGCGGCTTTGCAGCAGGTCCGACGGCACGACCACGGGCACCTGCGCGGGCAGGTGCAGGTCGGCGAGCGCGAGATCGGCGGGCGGTTGGTCGGGCGTGCGGCCGACCAGCACGGCCAGCGCGTGGCGCGCGGAATCGCGCTGCTGGCGCAGCGCGGGCAGGCTCGCGGCGAAGGTGTCCGCGCTTTGCCGTGCGCTCAGCGCGTCGCTGCGCGATGCCGAGCCGAGCGCATGGCGGCGTTGCGCGTCGTGCGCCTGGTCGTTCGCGAGCGCGACGAGCCGCTCGGTCGTCGCGATCTGCGCGTTGAGCACCGCCACCGTGATCGATGCGGTGACGATGTTCGCGGCGAGCGCGCGGCGTGCCGATTCGAGCTGGAACGCGCTGACGTCGACGCGTTTCGCGAGCGCGCGGTTCGCGAAGCGCGACGCACCGAACAGGTCGATCGTATAGCTCGCCTGCAGTTGACCGACGAACGTGTCGTACAGCAGCGTCGGCGCGCCGAGCGCGGGAATCGGCACGCCGAGCGCGCGCTGGCGCGCGGCCTGAGCGCCCGCGTCGATCGACGGCAGCATCGAGCTGCCGATCTGGGCGCGCAACTGCTCGCGCGCGGCATCCAGCGAGTGCGAAGCCGCGCCGAGCGTCGGGCTGTTGCGCAGCCCTTCGTCGACGAGTGCCGTCAGCGCATCGGAGCGATACTGCGTCCACCAGTCGGGCACCGGCTGTGCGCCGACATCGAACTGCTGCGCGATGCCTTGCGCCGCGACGGTCTGCTGCACTTGCGGCGCGGCGCCGTAATGCGCGGGCGACGGCATCGCGGGCGGCTCGCCGCTCGGCGCGAACCATGCGCAGCCGGCGAGCGGGCCGGCGAGGCTTGCGGCCGCGAGCGCGCGCGCGGCCTTCGTTTTCAGGTTCATCGACAAATCCATGATCAGGCTCCCGACGGCGCGGCAGGCGTGCCGTCGTGCGGCGGGCCGTCGCGCGGATCGCGTTCGTCGCGCTTCACGCGGAACCACGCGGCGTACAGCGCGGGCAGGTAGAACAGCGTCAGCACGGTCGCGCTCGTGATCCCGCCCATCAGCGCGGTCGCCATCGGCCCGAAGAAGTTCGAGCGCAACAGCGGGATCAGCGCGAGCACGGCGGCCGCGGCCGTCAGCGTGATCGGCCGGAAGCGGCGCACGGTCGCGCCGACGATCGCGTCGAAACGGCCGTGGCCGGCCGCGATGTCCTGCTCGATCTGGTCGACGAGAATCACCGAGTTGCGCATGATGATCCCGAACATCGCGATCACGCCGAGCATCGCGACGAAGCCGAACGGCTGCCCGAACAGCAGCAGCGTGCCGACCACGCCGATCAGCCCGAGCGGCGCGGTCAGCACGACCATCAGCACGCGCGAGAAGCTTTGCAGCTGGATCATCAGCAACGTGAACACGGCGATCGCCATCAGCGGCATCTGCGCGTTGATCGACGTCTGCGCCTTCGCGCTTTCCTCGACCGACCCGCCGATGTTGATCTGGTAGCCGACCGGCAATTGCGCGCGCAGCGCATTCAGCTTGCCGTCGATCGCATGCGTGACGTCGATGCCCTGCGCGCCGGCGCGTACGTCGGACTGCACGGTGATGGTCGGCTGGCGATCGCGCTCCCACACCACGCCGTATTCGAGCGTCGGCGTGAAGCGGCCGAGCGAGCCGAGCGGCACGGCGCCGTTCGGCGTCGGCATCGCCTGGCCCGCGAGCTTCGCGGGATCGACGCGATCGGCGCGCGGCGCACGCAGGTCGACCGCGATCAGCTTGTCGCGTTCGCGATACTGCGTGACGGTCGTGCCCGACAGCGTCATCGCGAGGAAGCTCGACACGTCCTGCGACGTGACGTTCAGCTCGCGCGCCTTCTTCTGATCGAGCTCGAAGCGCACCGAGCGCTCGGCCGGCTCGTCCCAGTCGAATTGCACGTTCACCGTGCGTGCATCGCCGCGCATCGTTGCCGCGACCTTCTCGGCGATCGCGCGGACCGTCGCGATGTCGTCGCCGCTCACGCGGAACTGCACCGGGTAGCCGACGGGCGGCCCGTTCTCGAGCCGCGACAGGCGCCAGCGCACCGCCGGGAAGCGGTCGCGCAGCGTGGTCTCGAGCCAGGTCGCGAGCTTCTCGCGATCCTCGACGGATTTTGCGGTGACGACGAACTGCGCGAAATTGGGCAATTGCAGCTGCTGGTCGAGCGGCAGGTAGAAGCGCGGCGCGCCGCTGCCGACGAAATTCACCGAATGGTCGATCTCGGGCCGCTTGTCGAGCACTTTTTCGAGGCGTTCGGTCTCGCGCAGCGTCGCCGCGAACGACGCACCTTCGGGCAGCCGCAGGTCGACCAGCAACTCGGGGCGGTCGGAGCTCGGGAAGAACTGCTGCGGCACGAGCGAGAAGCCCATCAGCGCGACGACGAAAAGCGCGCCGGTGATCAGCAGCACGACGAAGCGGCGCTCGATGCACCAGTCGATCCAGCCGCGCAGGCGCGCGTAGAAGCGCGTGTCGTAGATGTCGTGCTCGTGATCGTCCGGCAGGTGGGCTTCGTGCGCGTGCTTCTTGCGTTCGGGCAGCAGGTGATAGCCGAGCAGCGGAATCAGCACGACGGCCGCGAACCACGACGCGATCAGCGCGATCGCCGACACCTCGAAGATCGAGCGCGTGTACTCGCCGGTGCTCGACTTCGCGAGCGCGATCGGCAGGAAGCCCGACACCGTGACGAGCGTGCCCGTCAGCATCGGGAACGCGGTGCTCGTGTACGCGAACGCGGCGGCACGCGCGCGGCTGTAGCCCTGTTCGAGTTTCACGGCCATCATTTCGACCGCGATGATCGCGTCGTCGACGAGCAGCCCGAGCGCGAGCACCAGCGTGCCGAGCGATACCTTGTGCAGGCCGATGTCGAACAGGTACATGAACAGGGCCGTGACGGCCAGCACGACCGGAATCGAGATCACGACGACCATCCCGGTGCGCAGGCCGAGCGACACGAGGCTCACGACCAGCACGATCGCGACCGCTTCGGCCACCGCTTCGAGGAAGTCGTCGACCGAATGCGACACCGCGTGCGGCATGCTCGACACCAGCGTCAGCTTCAGGCCGGCCGGCAGTTGCGCCTGCAGGTTCTTCGATTCGGCATCGAGCGCCTTGCCGAGCCGGATCACGTCGCCGCCCGGCTGCATCGTCACGCCGATGCCGAGCACGGCGTGGCCGTTCGCGCGCATCTGCGTGACGGGCGGATCGTCGTAGCCGCGCGTCACGGTCGCGAGATCGCCGAGCCGGAACGTGCGGCCGTTGATGCGGATCAGCGTGTCGGCGATCGCGGCGACGTTGTCGAACTGGCCGCTCGGCCGCACGAACACGCGGTCGTCGGCGGTCGTGAGCACGCCGGCCGACGAGATGTCGTTCTGCGCGTTGATCGCCTGCGCGAGCTGCTGCGGCGAGATGCCCAGGCGCGTGAGCTTCGTGTTGTCGGCCTCGATGAAGATCCGCTGGTCCGGGTCGCCGAAGTAGTCGACTTTCCCGACGCCCGGCACGCGCAGCAGCACGGTACGCAGCTGGTCCGCGTAGTCGTGCAGTTGCGCGGGCGAGAAGCCGTCGCCTTCGAGCGTCCAGATGTTGGTGTAGACGTCGCCGAACTCGTCGTTGAAGAACGGGCCCTGCACGCCGGGCGGCAGCGTGTAGCCGATGTCGCCGACCTTCTTGCGGATCTGGTACCACGTCTCGGGCACGTCCTTCACGGGCGCCGAATCCTTCATCGTGAAGAAGATCAGCGATTCGCCGGGCCGCGAATAGCTGCGCAGGAAGTCGATGGCCGGCGTTTCCTGCAGCTTGCGGCCGATCCGGTCGGTCACCTGCTCCTGCACCTGCCGCGCACTCGCGCCGGGCCAGAACGTGCGGATCACCATCACGCGGAACGTGAACGGCGGGTCTTCGGATTGCGCGAGCCGCGTGTACGCGAGGATGCCCGCGAGCGTCGCGAGCGCGATCAGGTAGACGACCAGCGCCTGGTGGCGCAGCGCCCATGCCGACAGGTTGAACCGGCCTTCTTCGCGGGGGCCGCTCATGACGCGAAGTCCTCCGGGTGCAGCGGTGCGATCGGCCGCACCTTCTCGCCGGCGCTCACCGTGTGCACGCCTTGCAGCACGACGCGCTCGCCAGGCTGCAACCCGCGCGACACGGTGACGGTGCGTTCGTTGAAGCGCGCGACGTCGACGCGGCGCAGCTCGAGCGTGTCGTCTTTCGCGCGCACGACCCACACGGCCGGATGCGGGCCGTCGTGGAACAGCGCGGTCGCGGGCAGCGTGACGCTCGGCGCGTTGCCGTCGATCGGCGCACCGTCGAACGCGACGTTCGCGGTCATCCCGAGGCGCACGGCCGGATCGGGCGCGGCGAGCGTGAGCTTCACGCGCCAGGTGCGGCTTTGCGGATCGGCGGCCGGCGCGATTTCGCGGACCTTCGCATCGAACTGGCGGCCCGGCAGCGACGGCAGCGTGACGCGTGCCGCATGACCGGGCGCGAGCGATGCGAGCGCGGCCTCGGGCACGTCGCTGACGACATCGACGTCGCCCGACCACGCGAGCTGGTAGACGGCCTGACCGGCCGAGACGTTCTGGCCGGTGTCGGCCTGTTCGGCGGTGATGGTGCCCGCGTGATCGGCGACGAGCGTCGCATAGCGGAGCTGGTTCTTCGCGAGCGCGAGCTGCTGCTGCGCCTGGTCGCGCTGCGCGAGCGCGGACGTGTAGCTGTTCTCGGTCTGTTCGAGCTGCGCGGTCGCGATCAGGTTCTCGCGCGCCTGCGCGCGATCGCGGTCGAGTTGCTGCTTCGCGAACGCCAGGCTGTGCGACGCCGCATCGAGTTGCGCCTGCGCGCTCGCGACGTTCTTCTCGACGTCGGACGGATCGAGCAGCGCGACGATCTGGCCGGCCTTGACCGTGTCGCCGAGCCGCACCTTGCGCTCGACGATCTTGCCCGCGATGCGGAACGACAGCGGTGTCGCATAGCGCGGCTGGATCTCGCCGGGCAGCGTGGCGACGGCCGGCGCGCCGTCGGCGTGCGCGGGCAGCGCGACGACCGGGCGCGGTGCGGGCGGCGCGGCTTCCTTCGGGTGACAGGCGGAGAGGACGAGCGCGGTGCCGACCAGCAGCACGGCGCGGGAACCGGAGCGATTCACGAAACCCCCAAGATGAGGTGAGAGCGGAACGAAGCCGGCAAGCGCGGCGGGCGCTTGCCCCGAGTGGCGCCGGCCCGGCGCACACGAATACAGCCGAACGGGACCGTCGTTCGGAAACTGTGGCGGATTCTAATACACACCTGTATCCGAATGCAAAGATGAATTCGAAAGGGAGTTGGTGCTAGACTGCGCGCCATGAAACCACAGCGCTTAACTCGCGAGCAGAGCAGGGACCAGACGCGCGAACGTCTGCTGACTGCCGCGCACCGCATTTTTATGAAGAAAGGCTATGTCGCCGCGAGCGTCGAGGACATCGCGGCGGCGGCCGGCTACACGCGCGGCGCGTTCTACTCGAATTTCCGCAGCAAGTCCGAACTGCTGCTCGAGCTGCTCGAGCGCGATCATGATTCGGTGCGTGCCGATTTCGAGGCGATCTTCGAGGAAGGCGGGCCGCGCGAACAGATGGAGTCGATGGCGCTCGCGTACTACCGGACGCTGTTTCGCGACGACGAATATTCGCTGCTGTGGGGCGAGGCGAAGCTGCAGGCGGCGCGCGACGCGAAGTTTCGCGTGCGTTTCAACCAGTTCCTGCACGGCAAGCGGTTGCAGATGGCCGAATTCATCCAGCGTTTCGCCGAGCGCGCGGGCACGCCGCTGCTGCTGCCGGCCGACACGCTTGCGTTCGGGCTGATGTGCCTGTGCGACGGCGTGCAGTCGTACTACACGGCCGATCCGCAGCACGTGTCGGCCGACGTCGCCGAAGCGGTGCTCGCGGGGTTCTTCGCACGGGTCGTGCTCGGGCGCGCGCCGGACTGAACGAGCCGGTGGCGCTCGGCGCCGGGTGGCGCCGCGAGCGACGCTGCGGCGACGCCGTATCGCGTGCCGCACGCCGCATCGGTCAGCGCTCGCCGGTCATCCGCCGGTATGCGTCGAGCAGCGACGTTTTGTACACGACGCCCGCGAGCGTCGGCTCGGCCTCGCTTTCGATCACCGGCAGCCGTTCGCCCTGGAATGCCATGAAGCGTTCGAGTGCGGTCGCGAGCGGCATGTCGGGCGTGAGCAGCGGAAACGGCGTGTGCGCGTAGTGCGCCGCCGTCTTGTCGGTCGTGTCGCGCTTCTCGAGCAGGTCGGACGTGATGTCCTTCAACGCGACCGCGCCGCGGAAGCGCCCGGCGTCGTCGGTCACGTACAGATACTTCACCGGATACTCTAGAAACACACGCGTCATGTCGGCGACGCTCGCGGTGAGCGGCACGACCGTCTGCGCGGGCTGGATCAGCTCGCGCATCTGGGTGGTGCGCAGCCGCAGCCGTTCCTGCGCATCCTGGTGGTGGCGCAGCGTGATCTCGTACATCGACGTCGTGCCGGTCGCGCGCGCGACGAAATACGCGAACACGCACGACACCAGCAGCGGCAGCACGACCTGATAACTGAGCGTCATCTCGAAGATCATCAGGATCGCCATCAGCGGCGCCTGCGTGGCGCCGGCCATGAACGCACCCATGCCGACCATCGCATAGGCGAAATACGCGGACGTGTGGCCGGGCCAGAGCGCGTTCATCGCGAGCCCGAACAGCGAGCCGAACACGGCGCCGACGAACAGCGTCGGCGTGAACACGCCACCGACCGCGCCCGAGCCGGCCGTCGCGGCGGTCGCGATTACCTTGAACACCAGCACCGCGACGAGCGCCTGCCAGGTCCACGGCGAATGCAGGATGTGGTTCACCACGCTGTAGCCGTTGCCCCATACGTCAGGAATCCACACCGAGATCACGCCCACTACGAGCCCGCCGAGCGCGAGCCGCACCGGCAGCGGCACGGGCAGGCGCTTGAACTGGTTCTTCGACGCATCGAGCAGGTGCAGGAACTGCGGCGCGAGCACGCCGCACAGCGCGCCGAGCACGACGAACAGCAGCACCTCCGGGCCCGTCACGGCGGGGAACACCGGCATCTCGTACGGCGGCCGGTAGCCGGCGAACTCTCGCATCACGATGTTCGCGACGACGGAGGCGACGACCATCGGCCCGAAGCTCTCCATCGCGATCGTGCCGAGCACGATCTCGGAGACGAAAAACGCGCCGGCGATCGGCGCGTTGTACGCGGACGTAATGCCGGCCGCCGCACCGCACGCGACGAGCAGGCGCAGGCGCGGCGGGTCGAAGTGCACGAAGCGGCCGACCAGCGACGCGGCGAGCGCGGCAAGCTGCACCATCGGGCCTTCGCGGCCGATCGAACCGCCGCTGCCGATCGTCAGCAGCGACGATACGCTGCGCCACAGGCTCTGCCGTACCGGCACGACGCCGTCGCCGAGCGCGACGGCTTCCATGTAATCGGTGTTGCCGGATTTCCGGACGCCGCGCGTCGCAAGCAGCAGCACGCAGCCGGCCAGGAAGCCGCCGGCGGCCGGCATCCAGAACCGCACGTACCAAGGCAGGCTTCTCGCCATCTGCACGAAGCTGCCGCTGTGCCCGGAGATCAGGCGCTGCATCAGGTCGATGCCTTCGCGAAAGCCCATGGTGGCGAAGGCGCCGCCGACGCCGACGATGGCCGACCAGATCAGCATCGTGTGGGCGTCCGACAGGCGGAACAGCGTCTGGGCGCGGGTGCGCAGCTTCAGCAGGAACGAGAGCACGGCTGAAAGTGGGTGATGAAGAGGACGAAGGAAAACGACGCGAAGCATAGCACTGCGCCGCGCCCGCGGGACCTTCCCGTCGGGCGCGGCGCGTGTCGCGGCGTGGATGCGCGGCTCAGCCAAGCCAGTGCTGCACGGCCCAGGTGATCGCGTAGCCGCCGGCGATCAGCCAGACGTACAGGATCAGGCCGGTGGTCAGCGCGCGCGGGCCGGCTTCGCGAATCTGCGATACGCGGGTCTCGATGCCGAGCGCGGTCATCGCCATCGTCAGCGCGAAGGTGTCGAGCACGTTCAGCGTGTGGGTGACGTCGGCGGGCAGTACGTTCAGCGAATTGACGATCACGAAGCCGAGGAAGCCGAGCGCGAACCACGGCACCGCCACCTTGCGCTTGCCTTGCGTGCCGCCGGCGCTCGCGTCGGCCGAGCGGGCGGCGCGGGCGAGCCACCAGCCGAGCGCGAGCAGCACCGGCACCAGCAGCATCACGCGGGTCATCTTCACGATCGTCGCGACGTGCGTGACCTGCGGGCTGATGTCGCTCGCCGCGCCGACCACCTGCGCGACCTCGTGGATCGTGCCGCCGAAGAACAGGCCGAGGCCGTTCGCGTCGAGATTGAGCAGGCCGGCGTGATACGCGAGCGGGTAGAGGAACATCGACAGCGTGCCGAACAGCACCACGCTGCCCACGGCCATCGCGCTCTGGTGCGGCTTCGACTGCAGCGTCGACTCGAACGCGAGCACGGCGGCCGCGCCGCAGATCGCGCTGCCGGCGGCGGTCAGCAGCGCCGCGTCGCGATCGAGCTTCATCACCTTCATGCCGACCCAGGTGCCGATCGCAAGCGTGCTCACGACGACCAGCACCGACACCGTCAGGCCCGGCAGCCCGACCTGCGCGATTTCCTGCAGGCTTACGCGCAGGCCGAAGAACGCGACCGCGATGCGCAGCAGCTTGCGCGCGGAAAAGTTGACGCCGGCCGCCCAGCTCGCGGGCATTCCGTCGCGCAGCGCGTTGCCGTACAGCGCGCCCGCGACGATGCCGACGATCAGCGGCGACAGGCCGAGCCCCGCGATTGCCGGAAGTTGCGACAGGCTGGTGACGGCGGCGGCGAACAGCGCGACGAACAACACGCCGTTCAACTGGCCGCGCATCGACGGCGCGGCGTGGTGGAGCTGGGGAGTCGGGGCAGTGGACATGGGGCACCGTGATGAAACGGGTTGCGATGGCCTAATCCTAATTTGGTTATATCGATATGAGAAATTGTGATTTGTGACGTAAACTATCCGGAAAGCCGATAATTCATCTCCATGACCCCGGATCAACTGATAACGTTCGCGGCTGTCGCCGAACACCTGAACATCAGCCGCGCTGCCGTGGCGCTGCATCTGTCGCAGCCGGCCGTGTCGGGCCAGCTGCGCCTGCTGCAGGACGAGTTCGGCGAGCCGCTGTACCAGCGCGAGGGCCGCGGCATCCGCCTGACGCCGATCGGCGAACAGCTTGCGCAGTACGCGTACGCGCAGCGCGATACCTTCGCGCAGGCGCGCGCGTTTCGCGACGCGGTGCGCGGGCTCGATGCCGGCACGCTGCGCATCGGCGCAAGCACGACGCCCGCCAGCTACCTGCTGCCGTACCTGATCGCGGCGTTCCAGCCGCGCGTGCCGCGCGTGGCGATCCACACGATGAGCGGCAACACGGCCGACGTGGTGGCCGCGCTCGCGTCGCTCGACATCGCGATGATCGAAGGGCCGCCCGGCGAGGCGCTGCCGCCCGGCACCGCGGTGCACGCGTGGCACGAGGACGAGATCGTCGCGGTCGTGCCGGCCGGCCATCCGCTCGCCGCGCCCGAATACGAAACCGGCGTCACGCTCGACGCACTGGCCGCCCATCCGCTCGTGCTGCGCGAGGAGGGCTCCGGCGTGCGCCAGCTCGTCGAACGCGCGTTCGCGCATGGTGGCGCGCCGATGCGCGTCGCGTTCGAGATCGCGGGCGTCGAAGCGGTGAAGGAGGCCGTGCGCGCCGGGATGGGCGTCGGGTTCGTGTCCGCGATGTCGCTGCGTCACGAGGACGCGGCGCTCGTGCCGCGCTCGCTGGCCCCCGCGCCGCTTACGCGTCATTTCTCGATCCTCGTGCCGCATGGCAGCGCGCCGTCGCGGGTGGCGGCCCGGTTTCTCGACATGTGCGACGCGCACCGCGACGAATAGGCGCCTGCGGGGCCGGGAACGCGGGATGCATGTGCGTGGGGCACGTATAGGGGGCACGTATTCATGCAGCGGCCCGTCCTAGGGATTTCCTCTATGGCGCGTACCGAACGCGAAGCGCACCATCCGTCTCAAGCAAATGGAACCGGTTCCATTCCGGTAAAAAAGGGCAGAAATGGCAGACATCGTGATCGTGGCGAGCGCATTCGGGATCGACCGCGTGCGCCAGGAGGGCCACCGGGCATTCATCGCGACCGCGGCCGCAGCCGGCGCGGCCGGGTTCGAGGTGCGGCGCGAGCTGTTCGTGTCGGACGATGACGCGACGCCCGCCGCGCTCGCCGAGCTCGGCAAGGCATTGGCCGCGCATGGGCTGTGGTCGGTCTATTCGACGCCGGCCACGCTGTACACGGAAACCGGCGCGCTCGATGCCGACGCGTTGCGCGACACGCTCGTCGAAGCCGACGCGCTCGGCGCGCGCTTCGTCAAGTTCCAGCTCGGCGGCTTCGCCGGCGACGCGCATGCATCGGAGATCGTCGCGCTGTCGCGCGGCGCGCGTGCCCGCGTGGTGGTCGAGAACGGCCAACTGCCGGTCGGCGGCGCGCTGGCTCAATTCAGCGGGCTGTTCGCCGCGCTGACGCAAGCGGGCGTGCCCGGTGCGCTCGGCATGACGTTCGACATCGGCAACTGGCAGTGGCCGGGCGAAGCGCCGCTCGCGTGCGCGCACGCGCTTGCGCCGCACGTGGAATACATTCATTGCAAGGCAGTCGCGGGCGATGGCGCGCGCCGTTTCGCGGTGGCGCCGGCGTCGGGGGACCCGCTCGTGACCGGCGTGCTCGCGGCCCTGCCGCAAGCGGCGCCACGCGGTATCGAATTTCCGTTCGATGCCGCCGACCTGGCGGGCGACGCCGGCCGGCGCGTGGCGTGGCTCGCCGCCGCGTGAAGCAGGACGGATACGGAGGAATTCACTCATGAAGGCAGCACTCGATGTCGTGACCTACGGCGAAGCGATGGCGATGTTCGTCGCCGCCGAGCCCGGTCACCTCGCGCACGCGTCGCAATTCACGAAACGGATCGCGGGCGCGGACCTGAACGTCGCGATCGGCCTGTCGCGGCTCGGCTTCCGGGTCGGCTGGATGAGCCGGGTGGGCCGCGATTCGTTCGGCGGTTACGTGCTCGACACGCTCGCGCGCGAAGGCATCGACGCGTCGTGCGTGACCGTCGATCCGCGCTATCCGACCGGTTTCCAGCTGAAGTCGCGCAACGACGACGGCAGCGACCCGACCGTCGAATATTTCCGCAAGGGTTCGGCCGCGAGCCACCTGTCGTGCGACGACTACGTGGCCGACTACGTGCTCGGCGCGCGCCACCTGCATCTGACTGGCGTCGCGCCGGCGATTTCCGCGACATCGTGCGAACTCGCGTTTCAGCTGGCGCGCGAGATGCGCGCGGCGGGCAAGACGATCTCCTTCGATCCGAACCTGCGCCCGACGCTCTGGCCGTCCGCCGACGTGATGGCGAAGACGCTGAACGCGCTCGCGGCGTTTGCCGACTGGGTGCTGCCGGGCCTCGCCGAAGGGCAGCAGCTCACCGGGCACGATACGCCGGCCGATATCGCGGGCTTCTACCTCGCACAGGGGGCGCGCGGCGTCGTGATCAAGCTGGGTGCCGACGGCGCGTACTTCCGCACGGCCGACGGCCGCGAGGGCACGGTCGCGGGCGAGCGCGTCGCCAACGTGGTCGACACCGTCGGCGCCGGCGACGGCTTCGCGGTCGGCGTGGTCAGCGCGCTGCTGGAAGGGCGTTCCATCGAGCAGGCGGTCGCGCGCGGCAACCGCATCGGCGCGCTCGCGATCCAGGTGATCGGCGATTCGGAAGGCTTGCCGACCCGCGACGCACTCGATCGGCTCGAAAACGTCAGCAATGGCGCCGATCGCGTAGAGGAAACCGTCACCGCGCAATGAGAGGCCGGACACGGCACAATCCGCGGACCATTTCGTCGTGCACGCGCACGGCAACGCAAGGAACCGGGACACGCGCCGACGCGTTCGTTCCGACACAGGAGACATTCTCATGGCCAACACGCTCGCAGCCCGACGCTGGTGGACGATCATGCCGATCGTTTTCATCACCTACAGCCTCGCTTACCTCGACCGCGCGAACTACGGGTTCGCGGCCGCGGCCGGCATCAACCAGGACCTCGGGATCAGCAAGGGCCTGTCGTCGCTGATCGGCGCGCTGTTCTTCCTCGGCTACTTCTTCTTCCAGATTCCGGGCGCGATCTATGCGGAGCGCCGCAGCGTCAAGAAGCTCGTGTTCGCGAGCCTCGTGCTCTGGGGCGCCTGCGCGGCGCTCACGGGCGTGGTCACCAACATTCCGTCGCTGATGGCGATCCGCTTCGTGCTCGGCGTGGTCGAAGCGGCCGTGATGCCCGCGATGCTGATCTACATCAGCAACTGGTTCACGAAGAACGAACGCTCGCGCGCGAACACGTTCCTGATTCTCGGCAACCCGGTCACCGTGCTGTGGATGTCGATCGTGTCGGGCTATCTGGTGCACGAATTCGGCTGGCGCCACATGTTCATCGCCGAAGGCGTGCCGGCCATCGTCTGGGCCGTGTGCTGGTGGTTCCTCGTGCAGGACAAGCCGGCCGACTCGCCGTGGCTCACCGCCGAGGAAAAGCTCGACCTCGACGCGGCGCTCGCGGCCGAACAGGCGGCGATCAAGCCCGTGCGCAACTACGGCGAGGCGTTCCGCTCGCCGGCCGTGATCAAGCTGTGCGCGCAGTACTTCTGCTGGAGCATCGGCGTGTACGGCTTCGTGCTGTGGCTGCCGTCGATCGTCAAGAATGGCTCCGAGCTCGGGATGGTCGCGACCGGCTGGCTGTCGGCGCTGCCGTATCTCGCGGCGACGATCGCGATGCTCGCCGCGTCGTGGGCGTCAGACAAGGTCGGTTCGCGCCGCGGCTTCGTGTGGCCGTTCCTGCTGATCGGCGCGGCCGCGTTCGCGGCGTCCTATGCGCTCGGCTCGTCGCATTTCTGGATCTCGTATGCGCTGCTGGTCGTCGCGGGTGCCGCGATGTACGCGCCGTACGGCCCGTTCTTCGCGATCGTCCCCGAACTGCTGCCGAAGAATGTCGCCGGCGGCGCGATGGCGCTGATCAACAGCATGGGCGCGCTCGGCTCGTTCGTCGGCTCGTATTTCGTCGGCTACCTGAACGGCGCGACCGGCTCGCCCGTTGCATCGTACGCGTTCATGAGCGCCGCGCTGGTGGCCGCGGTGATCCTCACGCTGTCCGTCAAACCCCAGGCGCGCGATGCGCACCCGCTCGCGACGCCGCTGCAAGGAAAATGAAAACGATGAAGCCTCGTATCGTCGCGTACAAGCCGCTGCCCGATGACGTGCTCGCGTATCTGCGCGAGCAGGCGGACGTCGTGCAGGCCGACGGCGCCGACGCGCTTGCCGATGCCCTCGGCGACGCGGACGGCGCGATCGGCGCGAGCCTGAAGGTCACGCCGCAGATGCTCGATCGCGCGCCGCGCCTGAAGGCCTGGTCGACGATCTCGGTCGGCTACGACAACTTCGACGTCGCGGATCTCACGCGGCGCGGCATCGTGCTCGCGCATACGCCGGACGTGTTGACGGAATCGACCGCCGATACCGTGTTCTCGCTGATCCTCGCGTCCGCGCGGCGCGTGGTCGAACTGGCGGAGTGGGTGAAGGCCGGCAACTGGCACCGCAGCATCGGCCCGGACCTGTACGGCACCGACGTGCAGGGCAAGACGCTCGGCATCGTCGGGCTCGGGCGGATCGGCGGCGCGGTCGCGCGGCGCGCGGCGCTCGGCTTCCGGATGCAGGTGCTGTACACGAATCGCTCCGCGCATGCCGAAGCCGAGGCTCGGTACGGCGCCCGTCGCGTGTCGCTCGACGAACTCCTCGCGCAGTCGGATTTCGTGTGCCTGCAGGTGCCGCTGTCGCCGCAAACGCATCACCTGATCGGCGCGGCGGAATTCGCGAAGATGAAGCGCGGCGCGATCCTGATCAACGCATCGCGCGGCCCGGTGGTGGATGAGGCCGCGCTGATCGAGGCGCTTCAGGCGGGCACGATTCGCGGCGCGGGGCTCGACGTGTTCGAGAAGGAGCCGCTGGCGGCGGATTCGCCTTTGCTGCGGATGAGCAACGTCGTCGCGCTGCCGCATATCGGTTCGGCGACGCACGAGACGCGCCATGCGATGGCGCGCTGCGCCGCGGAAAACCTGATCGGCGCACTGACCGGCACGCTGCGCACGAACCTCGTGAATCCCGACGCGCTCGCGCGCGGCTGAGCGGCGGCGATCGGCCGGCGGGGCGCCGGCCGGGTTAGAGGCGATGATCTTGGTGCGGGAGGGCAGGCTGCGTTATGATCGCCCGCTCGTCGCATCGACGAACCGGCCGCGCGGCCGGCGGCGTCCGGCGGCGGGCATCCGTGCCAGCTCCGGCGCGGCCGATCGCCGTGCGGTTCGGGCGAGCGGGGCGGGCGCGAACGCGCCGGCTTCGATCGACCGCGAAGCAGGGAAGCGGCGGCGTCCGCCGGGTGGCTTCCGTATCCAACAACAAAGGTCCGTCCGCACACGAAGCGGCGCGGATCGTACGTCGCGAGGCACGACTTGAGCGATTCGCAACCTTCCACGCAGCGTCCGGCGACGATCAGCGACGTCGCCCGCGAAGCCGGCACGGGCAAGACCAGCGTTTCGCGCTATCTGAACGGCGAGACGCACGTGCTGTCCGCCGATCTGCGCCAGCGGATCGAGACGGCGATCGCGCGTCTGAACTATCGGCCGAACCAGATGGCGCGCGGGCTGAAGCGCGGCCGCAACCGGCTGCTCGGCATGCTCGCGGCCGACCTGACCAATCCGTACACCGTCGAAGTGCTGCAAGGCGTCGAGGCCGCGTGCCACGCGCTCGGCTACATGCCGCTCATCTGTCACGCGGCCAACGAGGTCGAGATGGAGCGGCGCTTCCTGCAGCTGCTTACGACGTACCGGGTCGAGGGGCTGATCGTCAACGCGCTCGGCGCGGAGGAAGACGTGTTGCGCCCGCTGCGCGGCGCCGGCATTCCGGCGGTGCTCGTCGACCGGACGGTCGAGGGCTTCGAGGCCGACCTGATCGGCCTCGACAATACCGACGCGATCGAGACGGCGATCGCCCATCTGGTCGCGAGCGGTTTCGACGCGGTCCATTTCGTCGTGCAGCCGTTCGAGCGTGTCAGCTCGCGGCGCCTGCGCGAGGCCGCGTTCCGCGCGGCGCTCGGCGCGCGCGGGCTGCCGGTGCCGCCGACGGTCGTGCTCGACCTGAACGAGCCCGCCGCGGTCGGGGCGGCGCTGGCCGACCTCGACGCGCGCATCGACGACGCCTCGCGGCGCGGCGTGCGTGCCGCGCTGTTCGCCGCGAACGCGCCGGTCGCGCTCGCGATCGCGCGCCATCTGCGCGCGCGGTTCGGCGCGGCGTGGCAGGAAAAGGCCGCGCTGCTGTCGATCGACGATCCGGAGTGGGCCGAGCTGATCGGCATCACGACGATTCGCCAGCCGACCTACGAGATCGGCTACAAGGCCGTCGAATTCGTGCACGAGCGCATCGACGGCGCGGTGGGCGACGTGCGCGTCGCGTTGCTGCCGGGCGAGCTGATCGCGCGCGCGTCGACCGCAAGCTGAGTATCATTCGGGGCACGCAGCGCGTCAGGTGCGCTGCCTCGAACAAGGAAATTCATGATTGTCGCTCCCGTCACGCTGGCGGTGCTGATCGCCGCCACGCTGATCATCGCGCTACTGCCGTTCGTTCTGTTCCGCTTCCTGCGCAAGCCACTCTCGCTCGACCGCCGCGACACGATTGTCGGGGTCGCCGTCTTCACGCTGTTCGCGATGATCGTCGAACGTGCATTTCACGGCCTCGTGCTGAGCCAGACGCCCGCCGGCGGCTGGCTCACGCAGCCGCTCGCGTTCGTCGCGTACAGTGCGCTCGCGACGGCCGTGTTCGAGGAGCTCGGCCGCTATCTCGGGATCCGGTTCCTGAACCGCCGCTACGGTGCATCGGCCGGCGACGGGCGCGGTATCGGCTACGGAATCGGCCATGCCGGCGCCGAAGCCTGGTTCGTCGGCGTGCTCGTATGGGGTCAGTGGTCGTATCTGGCATGGCTCGCGAGCCGCGGCCAGCTCGAGACGCAGCTCGCGGACCTGCCGGGCGATACCGTCGTGAGGCTGCACGTGATGCTGGCGACGCTGTCGGCGCAGTCGATGCTGCTGTTGCTGCTCGAGCGCTGCTCGGCGTTCGTGGTGCAACTCGCGCTGTCGGTGCTGGTCTGGCGCGGCGTGCGCGCCGGCCGCGCGGGCGTGCTGCCGCTCGCGATCGTGCTGCATGCGCTCGCGGTCGCGCCGGCGCTGCTGTATCAGGTGCGCGTGCTGCCTGCTGGATGGCTTGAGGCCGTGTATTTCGTGCTGGCCGCGATCCTGGTCGCCGTGCTGGTGAAGACGTGCCGGTCGCCGCGTGCGGCGGCCTGACGGGAGAGGCGAAATGGACGACTATCTGATCGACTGCCAGAGCGCCGAATTCGACGCGCTCGCGCGCGTGATCTGCGATCTCTTTCCGGAGCAGACGCGTTTTGTCGAAAGCAGCGACGAACGCGGGCGTTTCCTGTCCGTGCAGTGGCTCGCGATGCGTTTCGGATCCACGCCGAAACGGATGACGCTCGACATCCGCATCGTGCCGGCCGCGCTGGCGCGCTATCTGGCGCTCAGGCCGATGCAGCGCGCCCGCAGCCATGCGGTGCTGCATGCCTATACGGAAGCGATGCTGGGCTCGCTCGAGGAGCGGCACGCAGCCGGCGAGGCCGTCGAGCGTGAAGCGGAGCTCGAGCTCGACGAAGACTTCGCCTGAATGTCGACGTGAACGCGCGCGCCGGCGCGATGCCGGCGTTACGCGTTATGCGTCGCGATAGACCTGCGCGAAACGCTGCGCCTGGACGACGCCGTAGTCGCCGGGCGCATACTGCATCACCCAGTCACCGGCGACGCCGCGCAGCGTGTCGCCGTTTTCCGAGCGGGCGATCGTGAACGGTTCGTCCATCCGGCGGGCGAGCACGACGGCCGGCCGGTTGCGGTAGGCGCCCGGCGCACCGTGCGCGAGCGTGTCATCGGCGGGCAGGTACTTCGCATCGAAGCGTGCGCGCGACACGACCCAGCGGTCGCCGGTCGAGCCGGTGATCAGCGCGTCGCCCGCGACATAGCGGTTCGGGCCTTCGAGGCTCATCAGTTCACCGTCGGCCTGCGCGAATGCGACCGTGACGGTTTCGTCCTTCACGACGCGACGGGCCTGCGGGTCGGTACGCAGATCGATGTGCTTGAGTTCGAGCATGGCAGCGGGGAGTGCGGGAAAAGGCGGGAGCTTATCCCGAATCCGGCGTGCCGTGTGGCTCGCCGGGTTCCTGCGGGATGCGCGACGCCGTTCGGCCCCGACGGGCAGTGCGACGCCGGCGCGGGGCGCGTCAGGGTTGCGCGGGCGCGCTGGCGGCCGGCGCGGCGGCTGCCTTGCCTTCCTTGCTCCCCGTCTTGCCCTTGCCTCGGTGTTCGCCGCCATGATGCAGCCAGCTGCGGAACGTCGTGTCGGCGAGTGCCTTCTGGTCGGCCGGGAAGCTGTCGTACAGCGGCGCGAATGCGTCGGCGAGCTTTTTCGCGCCATCCGCGTTCGCCTGCGCGAGCTCCGCGTACTGCTTCATGTCGTCGACGGCGGACACGTTGCGGCTTTCCATTCGCGCGCGGTAGAGGCGACCCATCGTGTCGCCGTTTTCACGCATCGTGTCGGCGAACGTCTTCCATTGCGGCTCCTGCGCCGACGTGATCTTCAACTGGTCGTGCAGGTATTGGATGCGCTGCTCGATGCGCGCTTCGTGGCGCGCCGCGCGCTGTTCGGCGCTCGGGGCAGACGCGGGCGTCTGCGGTTGCGGCGGAGTTTGCGCGAATGCGCTGGCCGCAACGGCGAGCGTGGCGAGGGTGAGCGAGATCTTCTTCATGGTTGGCTCTCCGGGGTGGTGTCGTGCGAGCGGGCGCGGCGGCCGATGCCGCGAGCGCGCAACTCGTGTCGCCCGTTATTAGTAGCACGTTGCGTATCGTGCGGCAGCGAAAGCGACACTTGCTTACATCCGAAACGAATCGAAATTGAAAGGGACATGGCGGGTTGGCGACCATCGACGGCGTTCGATCGACACGTCGGCCGCCGCACGCGAACGAGGCGGGCGATGCGAATGCGCGGGCCCGGGACCGCGTGCGATGCCGATTGGGCGCACCGGCGTTCGGCGCTATCATCGCGTCACGTTCTACTTCGCCGGTGCGATGCTCGCCGGCCCAGCCTCATGCGTCCACCTCGCCTCGACCAACTCGACGACCTCGACCGGCAACTCGTCGCGCTGCTGCAAGCCGATGCGCGCGCAAGCGTCGCCGATCTCGCGCGACAGCTCGACGTCGCACGCACGACGGTCGTCGCGCGCATCGCGCGGCTCGAGCGCACCAACGTAATTGCCGGATATAGCGTGCGACTCGGGCAGGACGTGCTCGATGCAAGCATTTATGCGTACGTCGGCATCATCCTGACGCCCAAGTTCGGCAAGGACGTGTTGCGCAAGCTCGACCGGATGCCCGAGGTGCAGCTGTTGTGCGCGGTGAGCGGCGAATACGACTACGTCGCGTGGCTGCGTGCGGATTCGCCGGAGCGGCTCAACGATCTGCTCGACCAGATCGGCACGCTCGAAGGCGTCGAGCGCACGACGACGTCGATCATCCTGTCGCGCAAGATCGATCGCGGCACCATCGGCGGATGATGCGTCGCATGCGGTGTCGCCGCGGGTGTGGCGCGTGACGCCGCAGTGCGATTCGCTTCATCGCGCAGGTTTCTCTTCCTTTCCCTTTCCTTGATGTCCGCCGCCGGCGCACGCTGCGTGGTGGAGCATTGCGTCGCGCATCTGCGCGCGAGCGTCGTTGCGCCGGATGCCGGGCTGGGCGCGCGCAACGATTGATTTGCCGGCGCATGTCCCGCGTTGCGTGGTCGTTCCTTCCTGCCTGCCCGTCCAAACGCGCTCGCCACGGTCCGTTTCCGACCCGCCATATGCGCGATTTTCAGATGATTTGGTCGTTATGACGAAATACGTAGTCATATCGTCGAATTAAACGGTCGTTTCGCATCATTCTTCGTCTTGGAACTGATTTTGAGCGTCCCTAAACTGTGTTCATGGCTCGACGCCGTACACCAACACCAAACTCATCATCAGGAGATAAGCGCATGAAAATCGCCATCGTCGGCGCAGGTCTGATCGGTCACACCATTGCTCACATGCTGCGTGAAACGGGCGACTACGAAGTGGTCGCGTTCGACCGCGACGCGGATGCGCTCGCCAAGCTGTCGCGTGAAGGCATCGCGACGCAGCGTGTCGATTCGGCCGACGCCAATGCGATCCGCGAAGCCGTGAAGGGCTTCGATGCGCTCGTCAACGCGCTGCCGTACTACCTCGCGGTCAACGTTGCCGCAGCGGCCAAGGCTGCCGGCGTCCATTACTTCGACCTGACCGAAGACGTGCGCGCGACTCACGCGATCCGCGAACTGGCGGAAGGTTCGGATCGCGCGTTCATGCCGCAGTGCGGCCTCGCGCCGGGCTTTATCGGCATCGCCGCGCACGAACTCGTGAACGGCTTCAGCGAGGTGCGCGACGTGAAGATGCGCGTGGGCGCGCTGCCCGAGTATCCGACCAACGCGCTGAAGTACAACCTGACGTGGAGTGTCGACGGTCTGATCAACGAATACTGTCAGCCGTGCGAAGCGATCCGCGACGGCCGCAAGCAGTGGGTGCAGCCGCTCGAAGGCCTCGAGCACTTCTCGCTCGACGGCACCGAATACGAGGCGTTCAACACGTCGGGTGGCCTGGGCACGCTGTGCGAGACGCTGTCGGGCAAGGTCGAGACGCTCGACTACAAGTCGGTGCGCTATCCGGGCCATCGCGAACTCGTGCAGTTCCTGCTCGAGGACCTGCGCCTGTCGAGCGATCGCGACACGCTGAAGTCGATCATGCGCCGCGCGGTGCCGTCGACGAAGCAGGACGTCGTGCTCGTGTTCGTCACGGTGACGGGCGTGAAGGATGGCCAGCTCGTGCAGGACGTGTTCACGCGCAAGATCTTCGCGAAGGACGTGTGCGGAATGCACATGAGCGCGATCCAGATCACGACGGCCGGCGCGATGTGCGCGGTGCTGGATCTGTTCCGCGAAAAGAAGCTGCCGCAGAACGGTTTCATCCCGCAGGAAAAGGTGTCGCTGAAGGCGTTCCTTGCGAACCGTTTCGGCAAGCTGTACGAAGGCGGCACGATGGAGCGCGTGCACGAAGTCGCCTGACGACGGATCTAAGGCACGAGGGCCGTACGACGCCGGGAGCGCAACAGCGCTTCCGGCGTTGTTTTTTTGCGCGCGTCGAAGCGCATGGCGGCAGGCAAGAGCAGGGAGATGCGCGCCGCTCAGGCGGGCAAGGGCGGGACGATCGTCGACTGCGGCGTGGGCGGTGCGATGCGGCGCAGCAGTGCATCGATGTCCGCGTCGGACGGCGCGGTGTTGTCGAACATCACGATGCCGTCGCACTCGCGGCCGGTCGGCACGAAGCGGCGTTGCCGGTATTCGTCCCAGTGCGCGAGCTTGTATGCGTCGTTCGGATTGCCGCGCGCGACGATCCGCTCGCGCGCGACGTCTTCCGCGGTATGAACCCACACGACCGTCAGCACGACCTCCGGCCCGATGCCGAGCCACCTGCGGTCGAGGATGCGGCGATCCCGCACTTCGCGCGACAGCGGGCCGACCACGAGCACGCCGATGCCGAGCGCGAGGTTCTCGCGGGCCGTGTCGAGCAGGCCCTGGTACTCGGGGTCCCGCAGGTGCTTCAGGTAGAGCGGGCTGTCGCGATCGTTCGGATCGGAGGTGAGGGCGCCCATCGCGGCCGAGCTGTAGCGGCCGTAGAGCGTGTCCTTGTCGAGCAGGCAGAATGCTTCGCCGGTCGCGCGCATCAGCGGCCCGATCAGCCGCTTCGCGAGCGTGGTCTTGCCGGTGCCGGCATGACCGCAGAAGAACACCAGGTGCGTCACGAACGCCGGCTCCCCGGATCCGTTCGCGATGTGGCGGCGCGCTTGTCGCCGCGCGAGAAGACTTCCGCCTCCAGCCACATCGCGTTGATGATGCCGAAGCCGAGCGCCACGCCGATGCCGAGTATCCACGAGAAATACCACATGGGTCTGTCTCCTTGACGGTTGGACCGCACGGGCGTGCCGTGCGTGTCTGTCGAAGCGATGCCGTGCGCGTGCCGCGGTGCACGCAATCCGATCATGACCAATATCGGCGTGTCGCGCAAGCCGGGCCGCCCGCGCTTCAAACCGGTAAACTGATGCGAAAACGGCAACATGACGGACAACATGCTGATCAACTGTGCTGCATACCAGGACGGCCGCAAGCTGGCCGAAATCGATATCGACGCCATCAGCGACTACGTGTCGAAGCCCGAGTGTTTCGTGTGGGTCGCGCTGAAGGACCCGACACCGGACGAGATCGAGCTGATGGGCGAGGAATTCGGGCTGCACGAGCTCGCGCTCGAGGATGCCCGCAAGGGGCACCAGCGGCCGAAGATCGAGGAGTACGGCGATTCGCTGTTCGCGGTGCTGCATATGGTCGAGCTCGACGACGACGGCGAATTCAAGGTCGGCGAGCTGAACGTGTTCGTCGGCCCGAACTACGTGCTGTCGATCCGCAATCATACCGAGCAGGACTTCCGCGACGTGCGCAAGCGCTGCGAGCGCGAGCCGCATCTGCTGCAGGAAGGTTCGGCGTTCGTGTTCTATGCGTTGATGGATCAGGTCGTCGACCGCTATTTCCCGATCCTCGAGACGCTCGGCAACGAGCTCGAGGAACTCGAGGACCGCATCTTCACGAAGGCCTCGCCCGCGTCGTCGCGCGCGATCATCGAGGATCTCTATTCGCTGAAACGCCGGCTCGTGATGCTGTACCAGCACACGGCGCCGCTGATCGAGCCGCTCGCGAAGCTCACCGGCGGACGCATCCCGCAAGTGTGCAGCGGGATGGAACATTACTTTCGCGACGTGTACGACCATCTGCAGCGGATCGTGAAGACAATCGAAGGGCGGCGCGAGATGGTCGTGACCGCGATCCAGGTCAACCTCGGAATGATTTCGCTCGCCGAGAACGAAGTGACCAAGCGGCTCGGCTCGTTCGCCGCGCTGTTCGCGATACCGACGATGATCGCCGGCATCTACGGGATGAACTTCGCGAACATGCCCGAACTGCACCTCAAGTACGGCTTCTACGGCTGCATCGGGGTGATGGTCGTCGCCGATCTCGCGTTGTGGTGGCGCTTCAAGCGGGCGGGGTGGCTGTAGTCGAGAGCGCCGCTAGCGCGGCGCGTGCTTGCCGACCACGACGCGCCACGGACGCACGCACCAGGATTTGACGAGGCCGTGCTGCACGTACGGGTCGGCGCGGGCGAACGATTCGGCGGCTTCCGGCGAGTCTCCTTCGAAGACAAGCACGGCGCGGTCGGCTGGATCCTGCAGGGCGCCGGCGAGCATGAGCTCGCCGCGCTCGGTTGCGGCCTGTGCGAGCGCGAGGTGTTCGGCGCGGTACTGCTCGCGCCGGGACAGATAATCGTCGACGAGTTCGTAGATCAACTGGTAATGCATGGTCGCTCCCGGAGTCGGCCGCCGCAGGATCGCGGGCGGTTGGCTCAGTATAGGGCGCGGTGCGACCTTTGTCGGGGCGGTATGCGATGGCTTTGTCGGCGCTTGGCCCGTGGATTCCGGGCGGCCAATGTCGATGATTTTTGGGGCATCACGCACTTCCCTAAAATGCAACTAACGGTCTGGCGTGAATCCGCCATCGCATGGGTTTGCAGCCGTCGGTCCCGAGTGGTTGCCGCTCTTTTTGTCTTCAGGAAAGGCCCGGGGGACCAGCATGCCTCGTGCATATTCCAGGTCCCGGTTTCGCATGCCGGCGAGGGCGTCCGCATCGATCGGAAAAGGGGCGCAAGCCAGCGGCGGCCATCCGTGCGGGCACCGTGCTCTGGCATTTCCATTGGCCGCAATGCGACCTATGCTGAACGAATCCGGAGTGAGCTTCGGTCATCCGATTCGTCCAGACGAGGTGTGCCATGCCAGTATCAGCCACCCTGCAGGATTGCCTGCGCCAGAAGTCATCGCGGTACGAAGTCGTGTACCACCCGTATAGCCATACCAGCATGGAGACGGCCGCCGCCGCGCACATTCCCGGCGACCGCCTCGCGAAAACAGTGTTGCTCGAGGACGACGAAGGCTACGTCGCCGCCGTGCTGCCGACGTCGCACGCGGTGCGCCTGTCGGACCTCTGGGTCAAGACCGGCCGCCATCTCGTGCTCGCCAAGGAGATGGAACTGCGCGAACTGTTCAAGGATTGCGACCTCGGTGCATTGCCGCCGGTGTGCATGGCGTACGGGATGAAGACGTTCCTCGAGGAACATCTCGCGCAGCAGCCGGAAGTGTATTTCGAGGCCGGCGATCACGAAGCGCTGATCCACATGACGCAGGACGAATTCCTGTCGCTGATGGAGACGGCCGAGCGCGCGCATTTCTCGCACAAGATGCAGGGGATGTGGTTGTCTTGAGCGTTCGTGTCGGTTTGCTTGCGGCGGTTGGAGACGGAGTCTTGCGGGCGAGCCGTCGGGGAAATTGCGTGTCGTCGGTTTTGCCCGTGGGTGCGGGATCGCGCTGGCGTCGGGCTGCGAGCGGCCGTGAGGCGGGATTTTGGTGGCGTCGGTTCAGGATTTCAGTGGAGTGTTTGGGTGAATTTCATATTTGACATAATCATAATTATCGATAATTTCTGTTGTAGTGGCTAGATTGAAATGTCCGCTTTCGGGCCGCGTCAGCTGTCCGGTTGCCGGGTATCCGGCGCCGGAGGCTGCGATGGCTGCAACGGAACGGATCACGATGACGATGCGCGAACCGGACCGATTCAAGGTCATACAGGACGTGGCGGACGGCAAGCTCAAGCCATGGCGTGCGGCAGAACGGCTGGAACTGACGAGCCGGCAGGTTCGCCGACTGGTCGCCAGATTGCGGGAACACGGACCTCAAGGTCTTGTGTCGGGACGGTATGCGAAGCCCAGCAACAACCGGCTGGACGAGGTAATTGTGGACCGGGCGCTGTCGATCATCCGTGATCGCTACGCCGATTTCGGGCCGACACTGGCCTGCGAGAAGCTCTGGGAGTGTCACGGCATTCGGCTGGCCAAGGAAACGGTCAGGAAGCTGATGACGGAGGCTGGGTTATTTCATTGCGGGCAATGCGCGCCGGCGTACGTGTTCGTCGGCGTCGTCCGCCCGGCTCAATGGCAGTGCTTCGGCTTTAGCAGCATGCGAACCCGGGCCGGGAAACCGCGCGGCCCAGTTGCCCTTTGGCGTTCGACTCCGAGGCATCGACACGCGATTGCGGATGGAGCCAGTGTTGGCCGTGTTCGGACAGCCGGATAACGCATCAAGCATCCACATGCGACGGCATGCCCTGCCCGGAGCCGCCAGGCAGCCGCTGGACAATGCGTACGTCAGTCAGCTCGGGCGCGTTTTCGTATCCCAGAGTTTTCATGAAAAACAAGGCTATTGTGATAAGAAAAGTTATCCGGACATTAGTGGTAAAGTGCGGAAACTGTCCGGCGCGTGGCGAACGCTCCGGCCATTTCGCTGGGCAATCCTCGAATTCACAACGCTCGACGCATGCCGCCCGGCATTAATGAAGGCGCATTGGCCGTCGCGTCGGCTCATCTCCGCAGGAGACCGTCGCCGCTAAGACGGTCTCCCTGTTTTCTCCGCACCTGTTCCCCCAACTCCGGCGTACGCGAGTTGTCGCAGGCCGCAGCCGCGATCCCGAGGGCGACCTGCCCTGCCATCGACGAAACTTCAGATCCGAGCCGCCTCTTGAATTTTTAATATAGGGGCGCGATCAACCAAGAGCCCTGCACAGCAAGGCTCGGCACGATTCAGATACATTGAAATACACAATATCGCATGCGATTTAATCGAATGCGCTTGACGTGGTTCGCTGTCTCGACGAAACTGCATCGCATGCGATCGAATCGCATCAGACAAAACCTTCCTACCTGACGGAGTGCACGATGAGCAAGATCGAAAAAGTGCTGTACACGGGCAAGACCCATACGACTTCCGGCGGCCGCGACGGCGCGGCTCGCAGTTCCGACGGCCGCCTCGACATCCAGCTGTCGTCGCCCGGCAGCGCCGGTACCGGCACGAATCCGGAGCAACTGTTCGCGGCCGGCTGGTCGGCCTGCTTCATCGGCGCGATGCAGCTCGCGGCGCGCGCGGCGAAGGTCACGCTGCCGGCCGATCTCTCTGTCGATGCCGAAGTGGACCTGGGTACGGGCAACAACGCGTACTTCCTGCAGGCTCGCCTGAACGTGAGCGTGCCGGGGCTCGATCGTGACATCGCGCAGCACATCGTCGATACCGCCCACCAGACCTGCCCGTATTCGAAAGCGACGCGCGGCAACATCGACGTCGAGATCCGCATCGTCTGAGCCATGTCCGGGCGGTCACTTGCCGCCCACCCAACGTTCCGCCATTTTCTTGTCGAGGTGAATGATGAAAACCCAACTGATTACCGCTCTTCTCGTTGCCGCGTCCGCCGCCGTTTCCGTGCCGGCCCTTGCCCGTGAAGCCGTCGTGACGCGTGCACAAGTGCATGCCGAACTCGTCCAGTTGCAGCAGGCCGGATACGTGCCAGGCCGCGCGAACGATCCGCATTACCCGGACGACCTGCAAGCCGCGCTGACGCGCATCCACGCACACGACACCGCCGCAGCCGACACGGCGGCGTCCGGTTACGGCGCCGACGCTGCAGCCCCCACGCAATCGGGCAGCCGTGCTGTCGCGCGCGTCGCCGAGCGCTCGATCTACTTCGGCCATTGAACGAAAGCGCAAGCGACGCCTGCTCCTGGCATGCGGCGTCCACATTCCGATCACTTTTTCCATCGAGGTAAATGATGAAGACCCAACTGATTGCAGCCTTGCTCGTCGCCGTGTCGGCTTCCGTTGCCGCACCGGCCTTCGCGACCGAAAGCACCGTGACGCGTGCGCAAGTGCGTGCGGAGCTGGCCGCGCTCCAGCAGGCCGGCTACCTGCCGAATCGCCCGAACGACGCCAACTATCCGGACAACCTGCAGGCAGCGCTGAAACGAGTCCGCGACAACGCAGCGACGGCGGCCGACACCCAAGCCGCGGGTTACGGCAGTGACGCTGTCGGTGCGACGCAATCCGGCAGTCACATCGCGATGCGCACCGCCGAGCGCTCGATCTATTTCGGTCGTTGAGGGTCGCGCCGTAATCGGCACCGTCGTTCATCAAATAAGGCGCATGCGATGTAATCGCATGCGCCTTATTGTTTGCCTCCACCGTGTTCTGGCGATCGCGTCTATGCTGTGCGACGGCAGCCTTCAATCAAGGAGCGGGCGATGCGGGCAGGAACGACGGAGCAGGAAGAAAGCGGATCGCATCCGCTCGACAACGCCGTATGGCATGCGCTCACCGGCGAGCAGCATCGCTTCGCCGTCGGCGACGCGCGTGCGCGCCGGTTTGCTCCGGCGCTTGCGCCATTTGCCGGGATGCCCGACCGCAGCCCTGCCGCTTTCGACGCGTTGCACGGCCTGATCGCCGCGCACGGCCCCGCGGCCCTCGTCACGCCGGACGAGATCCCGACGCCAACCGGTTCTTCCGTGATCCGGCGTGCGGTGCTGCATCAGATGATCTGGCGGGGAACGCTTGACGGCGTGCATCCTTTGGAGCATGTCCGGCTCACCGCAGCCGATGTGCCGGAGATGCTCGAATTGATCGCGGCGACGGAACCGGGGCCGTTCGGCCCGCGCACGGTCGAATTCGGCGGCTATATCGGTGTACGCAGACAAGGCCGACTGGTGGCGATGGCCGGCCAGCGCCTGAGGGTCGACGGTCATGCGGAGATCAGCGCCGTGTGCGTGGATGCGGCTTTCCGCGGCCAAGGCCTAGCGGCCGGACTGATCCGGTCGTTGATCGCGGCCATCTGCGCGCGGGCGGAAACACCCTTCCTGCACGTGCTCACGTCGAACCAAGGCGCGATCGAGCGCTATCGCGCACTCGGCTTCGAGACGCGTCGCGACATGCATTTGCTGGTGCTGGGGCGCGAGGAGATCGGGACCGTCCAGCGATCCGGGCAGGTCGCGCCGGTGCATCGGCCCTGAACGCGGAAAACGGACTGAAATTGCGGAACGCGCCGGCGGCTGCCGCTTCGCCGGCTCGATATCGAGCCGGCGTTCACTTGTCTATTCGTTGATCGAGTCGATCAGGTTGCCGCGCAGCGTGACGATGGCCTTCTGCATCTTCGCGAACTCGTCGGGTTTCAACCCGGTGGCTTCGACCAGGTCCATGTCGAGTCCCTTCTCGCGCACGCGGCGGCCGCTCTTCGTCAGGCTTACGAGCACCTGGCGCTCGTCGGACGGATCGCGGTGCCGCTCCAGATAACCCATCGCCTCGAGCTTCTTCAGGATCGGCGTCAGCGTGTTCGATTCGAGGAACAGCTTTTCGCCGAGTTGCCCGACCGTCTGGTTGCCCTCCTCCCACAGCGCAATGATCGTGATGTATTGCGTGTACGTGAGGCCGAGCTCTTCGAGGATCGGTTTATACGCCTTGCCGAATGCGAGATTCGTCGAGTAGATCGCAAAACACAGAAACTCGGACAGCTTCGGTGCGGCGGGCGATGGTGCTTCGGTCGGTTTCATGAGCGTCCTCCAGCGACGGTCATTCGTGTCGCAGATGGATGCATTATATATCGCGTGCGATCTTATCGGAAGCGTTGATATGGTTTGAGGATCGACACGATGCGAGCGCCACGGCAGCTGCCAGGACTCAGTCACGCTCATCGTCGTTCCGACCCCGCCGATTGCTGGTCCGCTGCCGGCTGACGGTCAGCAGCGAGCACTGCATCGGATGCGCGATTTCGGTCGCGAGGCCGCCCGCGGCGAACAGCAGGATCATCAGCCAGCGCATCATGCGTCCTCCACGACCGAGAGGCTTGCGCCATCGGCAACGCCCGCATCGAGCGCGTATGGATCGACGCCGTCGAGACAGCCGAGATTGACGCGCCAGCATGCGGGATCCTTGCGCGTCTGATGGAACGGATAGACGCCGCAGCGGCTGCAGAAATAGTGGCGGGCCGTATGCGTGTTGAAGCTGTACAGCGTCAGCGCGCCCTCGCCTTCGACGATCTTCAGGTCGGCCGCGGGGAACATCGGGCTCATCAGTGCGCCGCGCCGGCGGCACAGGCTGCAGTTGCAGCGGGCCGCCGGCTCGATCGCGGTCCGGACTTCAAATTTCACGGCGCCGCAATGGCAGGAGCCGTTGAACCACCTAGCAGACATGTCGTGCTCCTCGAAAGGTCATGTCCGCTTTATAACGGGCCTTCGCCGATGCGTTGTATCACGCTGTATCCGGGCCGCCGGCGGATACACAACGTTGCAATTTTGTACCGGGCCACGTGCATGGCCGCGCATTCGCCGTGTGCCCGCGCGCCGCATGTGGCCGGAAGATCAGTCCAGCGCGTGCTGCAAACGGGCGATGGCCGCCCTCGTTTCGCGCTCGAGCGTCGCGAACAGTTCGGCTGCCGGCAGCGACCGCGCGAGCGGCGCCGCCTGCCCGGCCCATTGCGCGCCGTAGCCGAACTCGCCGTTTGCCTTCGCTGCTGCGTGCAGTGCCTTGCCCGCGTCGTATGCGATCGGATAGGCCGGCGTGGCCGGGGCGCGCGGATCGTCGCCGAGCGCGGTCAGCCGGTTCGCGATGCCGCGCGCGATCCGTCCGGAGATCGCCGTCGTCAAGGTCGTGCGCCGTGCCCCGTCGCCGAGGAGCGCGCGGCGATAACCGTCGTCGATCGAGGTCTCCGGGCACGCGACGAAAGCGGTGCCGAGCTGCGCGGCCTGCGCACCGAGCGCGAGCGCGGCCGCGATGCCGTCGCCGTCCATGATGCCGCCCGCGGCGATCACCGGCAGCGCGCATTCGCGCACCAGCAGGCGCGTGAGCGCGAACGTGCCGAGCCGGTCGTCGTGCGCCGCCGGGTCGAATACGCCACGGTGTCCGCCGGCCTCGATGCCCTGCGCAACGATCGCGTCAATGCCGGCCGCGGCGATCTGCCCGGCTTCGTCGAGGTTCGTCGCGGACGCGAACAGCGTGACGCCCGCGCGCTTGAGCACGGCGATGGCGTCATCGGACGGCAAGCCGAAATGAAAGCTGACGACCGCCGGCTTTTCTTCGACCAGCATCGCGAGCATTGCATCGTCCACGACGAAGCTCGTGTAGATCTCCGACAGCGACGCCGGAGGCGTCGCGCCCTGTTCACGGAACGCGGGCGCGAGCCAGTCGAGCCACTCGCGTTCGAGGGCTGCGTCGGCGCGGGCCGGCTGGTGGCAAAACAGGTTGATGTTGAACGGCCGGTCGGTGAGCGCGCGGGTGTCGCGGATCATCTTGCGCGCGCCGTCGGCGTTCGTCGCACCGACGCCCAGCGAGCCGAGCCCGCCCGCATTCGACACGGCGGCCGCCAGCGCGGGTGTGCTGACGCCGGCCATGGGCGCCTGGATGATCGGGGCGCGGATACCGAGCGTGCGCAACAGCGTCCGGTTGTCGGGCGAGGGAATCATGTCGTGCATCTCCAGTGGGCGGCTTGAACGCAAGCCGGACGCGTGCCGGCGGGCTCGGCTTCGGAATTCAGCGCTCAGGATAGCGGACCGGGACAACGCATCCAAGTCTGCCGAACGGCATATGCCCTAACGAGCCGGTTCGTGAAATACTGCGGCCACGCATGCCTCCCGAACCGACGATCTGTGAAATGCCCGCCATGCCCTCGTTCCGTTGCTCGATCTTGCGTTTCGCGACGGCGTGCGCCGTCGCACTGCTGGTTGCCGGGGCGGCCATCGCCGATCCTGCAGCCGATGCCGCGCACCTGCCGAGTGGGTCGCCCGCACCGCCAACGCGCACGCCGCAACGCATCCTGTTCGTCGGCGACAGTCTCACGCATGGCCGCTACACGCCCGTGCGCTCGTATGGCGCGATGCGCTCCGGCAGCAACGACGTCGACGGCGCCGCGCAGGTCGTCGACGAAAACTTCGGGCAGACCGGGGCCCGCGCCGAACGCGAGCCGGGGCCGTGGGGCGGGATTCCGGGGATCTTCGCGCGCTTCGCCGCGCAAGCCGGACTCGACTACGAGGTTCATCTGGAAGCGATGTCGGCGACGAGTCTCGCGAAGCATGACCGCCTCGCATCGGACGTGATCGACCGGCCGACGTGGGATGTGGTGGTCCTGCAGGAGCTGAGTGCGAAGCCGCTGCCGTTTACGCTCACCCACAGCCGTGCCAGCGATCCGGCCGGTTTCCGTGCGAGCGTCGCGAAGCTCGCGCGCGGTATTCATGCGGCAGCGCCGCAAGCGCGTGTCTATCTGTATGAAACCTGGCCGCGTGCCGATCTCGCGAAAGCGCTGGCGGGCGAGCCGGACAGCGCCGGTTTTCACGCACGGTACGTCGCTCGCCTCACCGGCCTCGTCGCCGCATATCGCGATGCATACGAAGGCGCGCGCCGCACCGATCCGTCGATCGTCGCCGTCGCGCCGGTCGGTCGCGCGTGGCAGCAAGCGTGGGCGACCGGCGTCGCCGATCCCGACCCGTATGCGCGGTCCGGTGCGCCGCTGCTGTGGTACGGCATGCATGCGCGGAACGACCCGCCGATCTCGCGGCCCGATTATCTGCATCCGGGTGTGCTGGGCGCTTACCTGAGCGCGCTGGTGCTGTTCGAGCAGATCACTGGCGTCGACGTCCGTACTTTCGGCCCGCAGGAGCAAGCGGCCGCGCAGCTCGGCATCGCGCCGGACATGGCGGCAAGGTTGCAGGCAGTTGCGTCGGATACGGTCCGCCGGGCGCGCACCGAAGGCGCCCCCGTGCACGATGTCGATGCCGGTCGTACGTCGACAGCCGGGTGCGCCGTTTCGTGTGCATCGCAATGACCGCCAATGCGGCGCGGCCCTTGGGCCATATCGAGCAGCGGTGAGCACACGATAAATACATAGATGGAGCGTGACCCCCGGTTGCGTAGCGCCGGCCCTGCCGACACCGAGCCACTCCGTACGGCATCGCGAAGCCCGGAACGCCGAACGCCCGCAGCGCCACGCATGGTTTTCCCTCCCCTTCCACTCCCGCAGCCGCTGGATTTGCATCCGGAGCCCGCCCGCCACGCGTTCAGCAGCCTTTCCGCGCGGGAAAGGATGCTTGAAGCATCCGCAATTATCGCGTCTCGCGAATTCGTCGACCATGTTTCGGACGACCGGCGTTACCCGCGGAGCCGGCTTTTTCCAGGGCCGGGCGGGCACGCGCGCCGCGTCGTGCGACCGGACCCGCATGGCCGGCCGCGAACGGCCGGGCGTCGCGCCACGGCGAATACATAATCAGGAGACACGATGAACAGCCAATCCCTCGACCTCGGCGGCACCGCGGGCGGAGCCGCGTCCCCCATACCGTCCGCGGCCCGGGCCGGCGCCGGTGCGCCGGCGGCGCCCGTGCGCGGCATCACGCTCGGCGAATTCATGGACGATCTGCCGGTCGGTTCACTGCACCGGTTCGTCGTCTGGGTGATCGGCATCGGGCTGTTCTTCGACATGTACGAGATCTTCCTCGTCAGCACGATCGGCTCCGCGCTGCAGAACGAATACGGGTTGAGCCGGCAAAGTGCCGATTTCAAGCTGCTGCTGGCATCGGCATTCATCGGGATGTTCGTCGGCGCGATGTGCCTGGGCAGCCTCGCCGACCGGATCGGGCGGCGCAAGGCGTTCTTGCTGACGCTCGTGTGGTACAGCGCGTTTTCGCTGATCGGCGCGTTCTCGGTGAATGCCGACATGCTGGTCGCATGCCGGTTCCTGACGGGCATCGGCGTCGGTGCGATCTACCCGGTCGCCGACAGCTTCCTGTCGGAAATCCTGCCGAAGGACAAGCGCGGACGGCTCGCCGCGTGGGCCTATACGACTTCGTACGTCGCGGTGCCGCTGGTCGGTTTTCTCGCGCTATGGCTCAATCCGCTGCATGTCGCGGGCGTGGCCGGCTGGCGGATCATCCTCGCGATCGGCAGCCTCGGTGCCGTGTACGTGCTGCTGGTGCAGCACCGGCTGCCGGAAAGCCCGCGCTGGCTGCTCGCACAGGGCCGCATCGCGGATGCACATGACGCGGCGCGACGCTTCGCCGACAGCGCTGGCGTGCGCATGCCCGAGCAGTTCGCGGCGTCGGCCGAACCGCAGCGGCCGCTGGGCCTCGGCGAGCGCGTCGCACTGCTGCGCCGCCGGCCTTACGGCGCGCGTTATCTGATGCTCGTCGTGTTCCATCTGTTCCAGGGCTTCGGCTATTACGGCTTCGGCACGCTCGCCGGCACGGTCGTCAAGAGCCGCGGGTTCGACGTGACGGACGGTACGCTGTTCATTGCACTGTCGTTCATTGGTTATCCGATCGGCTCGCTGCTGTCGATCCCGCTGTTGAACTGGATCGAACGCCGCACGCTCGTGATCGTGTCGATCCTGTCGATCGCCGTGTTCGGGCTGGGCTTCGCGTATTCGGGCAATACGGCGTTGATCGTCTGCTTCGGTTTCCTGACGACCTGCGCATCGAACGTGTTCAGCAACGCGTATCACGTGTATCAGGCGGAAATTTTTCCGGCACGCGTGCGCTCGACCGCGATCGGCAGCACGTACGCGCTGTCGCGCATCGTCAGCGGCGGGCTGCCGTTCGTTTTGTTGCCGGTGCTCGCAACGTATGGCGCCGGCGCGATGTTCGGCGTGATCTCGGTCGCGCTCGGCATCGTTGCCGTCACGCTGCGCGTGTTCGGGCCGCTGACCACCCGGCGCAGCCAGGACGACATCAACCCGGTATGACGGCGACCAGCGCGGGGTGCGCGAATGCGTGCGCCGTGCCCGATGCATCGCGTCTGCGGCCCGCTGCCGAGCACGTTTCAGCGCGCCGACATGAAATCGAACAGCTTCGCGATGTCGTTGGTCAGCACGGCGCCGGCCTTCACGCCGACCCACAATGTGCGCGTCGCCCACGCGTCGTCGAGCTTCACCACCCCGAGCCGCGCTGCGCGCTCGCCCGTCACCGCGTCGCGCGGCAGCACGCCGATCCCGAGCCCGGCCTCGATCATCCGGCTCACGCCGTCGAAATTCGACACCTGGATGCGCAGCTTCAGCGAGCGCTCGGCCGCGAACGCGGCATCGGTCATCCGCGCGAGCAGCGAACTGCCGTCGCTCAGGCCGACGTAGTCTTCATCGAGCGTCTCGGCGAAACGGATGCTGTCGCGCGCGGCGAAGCGATGCCCGCGCGGCACGAGGAGCACGAGCTCGTCGCGCCGGTACAGGCGGCGCTCGATGCCAGGTGCCGGCACGTTGTCCGCGAACACGCCGAGATCGGCCTTGCCGGACAAGAGCGCGTCGACGATTTCGTGACTCAGCCGCTCTTCGAGACTGACCTTGATGCCCGGGTTGTCGGTGAGAAATGCGGCAAGATCGGCCGGCAGGAACTGCACGATGGCCGACGTATTGGTCCATACGTGAATGTGGCCGCGCACGCCCGCGACGTAGTCGCTCATCTCGTGCGCCATCCGGTTGACCTGCTCGATCACCTTCGCCGCATGGTCGAGCAGCGCACGGCCCGCCGGCGTCAGCTCGACGCCGCGCGCATGCCGGACGAACAGCGCGCTGCCGGTCGTGCCCTCGAGTTCGGCGATCCGCTTGCTGACGGCGGACAACGTGAGCTGGCCGTGTTCGGCCGCCTTGGTCAGGCTGCCGTGCTCGGCCACGAGCGCGAATACACGCAGCGACTGCAGATCGAAATGAAGCGGGTTCACCATGATGAAGGTCCCGGGAAGCGCCATGCGGCGGGCGCGAACGGCGCCGGCCGGCCTGACGGCGATCATACGCCCGGCCGCGCGCGGCGCGCGATCACGCCACGCGATGCAATACGGCGCGCTCAGTGCGGCGCGATCGCCTGCAACGCCGCGAGCATCGTGCTGTCCGGTTTCGCGAGATCGTCGAGCACCGTGAAGTGCTGCATGCCGGGCAGCCATGCGCGGGCGATCCGTTCGCCGGCCGCTTCGCATGCGTCGGCGTATTCGTGCGCGTGACGCACGAGTTCCGGTAGCTCGGCTGCGCCGACGGCGACGACGGTCGGTGCGCCGGGTCCGATGTGATACAGCGGACTGTATGCGGCGATTTCCTGCGCGGTGAGCTTCAGCTTGTCGTCGAGCACGCAAAGCGAGATCGGTTCGAGATCGACGAGCGGGCTGATCGTGAGCGCCGATACGACGGCCGGGTGCGCACGATGCACGGCCGTCAGGTGGCCGCCGGCCGAGTGACCGCTCAGGTGGATCGGTCGTCCTGCGGTGCCGATGCGATCCGGGTCGGCCGCGAGATGGTCGAGCAACGCGCCGATCTCGCCGACGATGTCGGTCATCGATGCCACCGGCGCGAGCGTGTATTCGGCAAGTACGACGTCGAAGCCGCGTGCGAGCGGCCCGGCGGCCGCGTACGCGAAATCTTCTTTCGCGCAGTGCTGCCAGTAGCCGCCGTGAATGAACACGAACAGCGGCGCGTCGGGCCTGTCGCACCGAAGCCAGTCGAAGCGCTGCGCCGCCCGCTCGCCGTAACGCAGGTCGCGCTGCCCGGGCGTCGCGTCGTAAAGCGCTGCGCTGCGCGCCTGGCAGGACGCGAGCACCGCCGGGAAATCGGGAATGGCCTTCGTGTTCAGGTAGGCGGCGTCGAGCGCCGCGCGGTCCATGCCGCGATAGAGGATCGTCATTCGGAAGTGCCTCGGTCGGATTTCCAAAGTGCGGGACGTTCGCGGTGCCCGCGGCCGACGCGCCGGACGGGCCGACGCCGTTGCACCATTATGCGCAGTGCAACCGGGGCCGGCTATCCGGAATCGGCGGTGGGCGGCGCCCCTCTGTCCGCTTTCGGCGGCGGACCACGGCGTGCCCGCAATGCGCGAATGCGCGGTCGCATGACGAAGCGGCACGTCGAAGCCGCACGACGGTCGCGACGCGATGCAACTTGACGTCAGTCAGATCAATTCGGATATCTCGATCAGGTTCAGGTCCGGGTCGCGCACATACACCGACCGGATCTTCTGCGTCGCACCGGTGCGCTCGACGGGCCCTTCGACGATCGGCCAGTCGACGCGTCGCAGATGCGCGATCACGTCGTCGAGCGGCACCGACGCGATGAAGCACAGGTCGAGCGCGCCGGGCACGGGCACGTGCGCTTTCGGCTCGAACTCCGCGCCGCGCACGTGCAGGTTGATCTTCTGGTTGCCGAAGCGGAACGCGAGCCGGCCCGCGCCGAAGGTTTCGAGCTGCATCCGCAGCACTTCCGTGTAGAAGTGCTTCGTTCGTTCGGGATCGACGCAGGTCAGCACGAGGTGGTCGAGGTGATCGATCAGCGCCATGTGGTTCGCTCCTGGTTTCATGCATTCACGCGAAAGCCCGCTGCGCCGGCATGTCGCCGGCTTCGGCGCGCGGCGGCGGATGAAGGTCCGAGCGGCGCCCGGCCTTCAGGATCTGGCTCGGCACGTCATGCCCGATCAACGCGGGCAGCCGCGCTGCCGCGGCAAGCACGGCCGCGAGGTCGATGCCCGTGTCGTATCCGTCGAGCGCCAGCATGTGGACCAATTCCTCGGTGCACACATTGCCGGTCGCGCCCGGCGCGTACGGACAACCGCCGAGCCCGCCGAGCGACGCGTCGAAGCGGTCGATGCCGGCGTCGAGCGCGGCGAGCGTGTTGGCGAGCGCCATGCCGCGCGTGTTGTGAAAGTGCAGCGTGAGCTGTAGCGCGCCGAAGCGTTCGCGCGCGCGTTCGGCCAGCTTGCGCACCTGCGACGGGTATGCCATCCCGGTCGTATCGCACAATGTGAAGCCGTGCACGCCGAGATCAGCGAAGCGCTGCATCCACGCGAGCACGGTGTGTGCGCGCACGTCGCCTTCCATCGGGCAGCCCATCGCGGTCGACAGCGACACGTTGATCGCGACGCCCGTGCCGCGCACCGCATCGATCACGTCGCGCAGCTGCGCGAACGACTGCTCGCGGGTCATCCGCAGGTTCGCGCGGTTGTGGCTCTCGCTCATCGACATCACGAGGTTCACCTCGTCGACGCCGCACGACAGCGCGCGCTCCGCGCCGCGCACGTTCGGCACGAGCACCGTATAGACGACGCCCGGCGCGCGCACGATGCCGTGCATCACGGCCTCCGCGTCGCGCAGCGCCGGGATCGCCCTCGGCGACGTGAACGACGTGACCTCGATCTTCGCGTAGCCGCATGCGCTCAATGCGTCGACGAGCGCGATCTTGTCGGCGGTGTCGACGAACGCGGCCTCGTTCTGGAAACCGTCACGTGTCGCGACTTCGTGGATGTAGAGTCGTTGGGGAGGCTTGCTCATGTCGTCGTTCCGTGGGCTGGCGGGCCGGTTCAGATCACGCCGCGCGAGCGCCAGTCGTCGCGCGTCGCGGCATCGATGCCGATCGATTCGAGTACCGCGTCGGTATCGGCGCCGAGCGCGGGGGCCGGACGCTCGATGCGTCCCGGCGTCGCGCCGAGCTTCGGCACGATGCCCGGCACGAGCACGGGCGTGCCGTCGGGCAGCGCGGCGTCGGCGATCATGTCGCGCGCGCGGTAATGCGGATCGGCCGCGATGTCCGCGACGTCGTAGATGCGCCCGGCCGGGATGCGCGCGTCGTTCAGCGCGGCGAGCACGTCGTCGAGATCGTGCCGCGCGCTCCATTCGCCGATCGCCGCGTCGATGCGCGCGACCTGCGCGACGCGTCCGTCGTTGTGCGCGAGCGCGGGATCGCAGCCCAGGTCGGGGCGCCCGATCAGCTCCATCAACCGCCGGAAGATGCTGTCGCCGTTGCCGGCGATCAGCGCGTACTTGCCGTCGCGGCAGCGATACGCGTTGGTCGGCGCGATGCCGGGCAGGCTGCTGCCGGCGGCCTCGCGCACCGCGCCGAACACCGCGTATTCGGGCAGCAGGCTTTCCATCATGTTGAACACCGATTCATAGAGCGCGACGTCGACGACCTGTCCTCGGCCGCCCTGCTGCTCGCGATGGCGCAGCGCGAGCAGGACGCCGATCACGCCGTGCAGTGCCGACAGCGAATCGCCGAGCGACACGCCGACGCGCACCGGCGTGCGCCCGGGCTCGCCGGTCAGGTGACGAAGGCCGCCCATCGCCTCGGCGATCACGCCGAAGCCGGGACGGTCGCGATACGGGCCGGTCTGGCCGAAACCTGAGACGCGCAGCATCACGAGCCCCGGGTTGATCGCGGACAGCGTCTCCCAGCCGAGCCCCCAGCCTTCGAGCGTGCCGGGCCGGAAGTTCTCGATCAGCACGTCGGTCTCGGCGACGAGGCGGCGCACGACGTCCTGCCCTTCCGGCGTGCGCAGGTCGAGCGCGAGCGAGGTCTTGTTGCGCGACTGCACGGCCCACCAGACCGACGTGCCGTCGTGCAGCAGCCGCCATTTGCGCAGCGGGTCGCCGACGTCGGGCGGCTCCACCTTGATCACGTCCGCGCCGAATTCGGCGAGCATCCGGCCGGCGAACGGCCCGGCGATCAGTTGACCGAGTTCCAGCACGCGGATGCCGTCCAGGGGGCGCGTCATGGCTGTCTCCGAGGAAATCGAGTTGTCGATGACGGCGATCATGACGGTGTTCGCATCCGGCGAAAATCGATCGATACTCAACCAGCCTTTCCCGAACGGAAAGGCATGGATGGCAGCGAGCCGGTGGCGCGACGCGCCCGTCCGGAGGCGCGATCACGCAGCCCTTTCCGCGCGGAAGACAGGCTGCCGCCGCGGAATCGGAGAAGAGAAGAATCGGGAAAGCAGGGTTCAGGCGGTGCGCGACCGGCACCGGTACGCGTTGATGCGCGATGCGCACCGCCGGCGCGGGTCGGCCAGCGGCCGCGCGTCGGCGGGAATCAGCGGGGATGTGTCAGCGGGGAGGCGAGACTCAGTAAGCGGACATCTCGACGCAAGGATCGACCTTGGACGGCGAGCAGATGACCGAATACTTCGCGCTTTCGCGCATCAGTGCTTCGCCTTCGTGCAGGGCGACCTTGATCTCGGGGTGACGCTCGTACGCAAGGAATGCGGAGCAGAAGACCGCGGACATCACGACAAGGGAAAACACAAATTTTTCAAGGGACTGGAAACGTTCGGGCATGGTTCGACCTTTCTTCTAGGTCGCCATTATAACTGCGAATAAGGGTTTTCCCTATATATCGGCCTCTATACCGAGGATGGCTTCGATCCATTGCGGGCAGCGTTCGTGCCCTTTTTCTTTACGCAGGGTTCGAGCGTGGGTTCAACCGAAGGCCGCCGATGTTGTCGCACGCATCGTCCGCACGGCATTTAGGCAGACGCGTCGACGAAAGCCGGCGACGACGCGTCACCGCGTCACTGCGGCGCCGATGCACCGCTCGCCGCATTGCCGGGCCACGCGTTGCCGATCTTGTCGATCAGCGACTTGGCGGCGCCCGTCGCGATGGCGGCGTCGACGCCCGACGTCTGCCACGAGCCGTCGGCAGCCTTCACGAAGGTCAGGTTCGCGCGCGACGGCGCGTAGTCGGTGTTGCGCCACGTGAGCACGACGTCGCACGTGTAGGTGCGTTCGCCAACCTTCCTGCAGTCGCCGTCCGGTTTCGCGGAGATCACGTCGGCCGACACGGGCAGCGGCTGGCCGAACAGCGCATTCAGGCCACCGTGGTTTTCGGCTTCGAGCGCGCGGCGCACCGCGGCATCGACATCGCTCGATCCGGGACCGTCGTGGAGCAGGTTGCAGGCGGCGAGCAGCGTGGCGGTACAGCCGAGTGTCAGCAGCGTGTGAAGCTTCATGGATATCCGTGAATCGGGTGAACGTCGGATGGCGCCGGCGGTGCATGCGAACGCATCGCCGAAGCCTTACGCCGCGTAGTCTGCAACGTCCGCGTGCCGCACGCGGTATCCATTTGTAACGAATTGCATGCACGGCCGGCACGGCGCGAATATCCGCTCCCCGCCGCTTGCATGCGCGCCTACTGCCGCTCCTGCTTCACGCGACTCACCAGTTGCGTCGGGCTCACGAACTGCAGCGCGATCACGACCCACACGAGCGTGATGGCCATGTAGATCATCGCCATCGCGTCGATCGACTGCGGTGCGCGCACGCCCGTCGAGAACACCGCGTAGTACAGCGCGACGACGAGCGTCTGCGTGCTCGGGCCGGCGGTGAAGAACGTCAGCTCGAACATCCCGATCGTGCGCACCAGCACGAGCAGCCCCGCGGCGAGCATGCCGGGCACCAGCAGCGGCAGCAGCACGTGGCGGAAATAGCGCCACGTGTTCGCGCCGAAGATGCGCGCGGCGGCTTCGAGGTTCGGATCGATCTGTTCGATGAACGGCGTCATCACGAGGATCACGAACGGCAGCGCCGGCACGAGGTTCGCGAGGATCACGCCGGGCAGCGTGCCGGCAAGCCCGACCTTGTACATCACCGTCGCCATCGGGATCCCGTACGTGACGGGCGGCACCATCAGCGGCAGCAGGAACACCAGCAGTGCGAAGCGCTTGCCGCGGAACTGCACGCGCGCGAGCGCATAGGCGGCCGGCACGCCGAGCGCGACCGACAGCAGCACGACCGAGCCGACCACTTCGACGGTCACCCACAGCACGCTGGCGAGCTGGAAGTCTTCCCACGCCTTCGCATACCAGTGCAGCGTGAAGCCCTGCGGCAGCGGCGTGCCGAACCAGCGCGTCGCGATCGAGTTCACCGCGACGGTCGCGATCAGCAGCATCACGTTCAGCAGGAAGAACGTCATCAGCCCCCACACGAGCGCTTTCCACGCGCGGGCGGCGAGGCTGTCGCGCCGCTTGCGCGGCTTCATCGCGTCGACCGGCTGCGCGCCGGGCGGGCGGTGCTTCGGCGGCCACGCCGGCGCGGCATGATTGTCGGTCGCCATCAGCCCTTGCCTCCCGTGACCGGACCGGTATAGAAGAAGCGGCGCGCGCCGAGCATCGACGCGACCACCAACAGCTGCACGAAGCCCATCACGATCGCGATCGCCGATGCGAGCGAATAGTCGTAGCTCTCGAACGCGGCTTCGGCGGCTGCGATCGAGATCACGCGGGTCGGGCCGGCCGGCGCGCCGAGCAGCACGGCCGACGGGAATACCGAGAACGCCTGCACGAACGACAGGCACGCGGCCATTGTGAGCCCCGGCACGAGCAGCGGCAGGTAGATCCGCCGGAACTGCTGCCACGGGTTTGCGCCGAGCGTCGCCGCGGCGCGCGCGAGCGTCGGGTCGATGCCGCTGATGTACGACAGCATCAGCAGGAATGCGAATGGAAAGCCCGACACGATCAGCGACAGCAGCACGCCCCAGTAATTGTGGGTAAGGCGTACTTCGTCCGTGTACAGATGCAGCCCGTGCAATGCTTGCGGAAACCAGCCGTTCGGGCCGAAATACGTGAGCATCCCGTCGGCGACGAGCACCGTGCCGAGCGTGACGGGAATCACGAGCAGCGTCGTGACGAACTTCTGGTACGGCGAGTTGCGGCGCAGCGCGAACGCGACGGGCACCGAGATGCCGACGTTGATCAGCGTCGCGGGCACCGCGAGCTTCAGCGTGACCAGCACGGTCGGCCACATCGCGGTGTCGGTGAAGAATTGCACATAGTTCGCAAGCACGCCGCCGCCGTTCATCGGCTGGAACGACAGCACGAGGCCATACGCGAACGGATAGATGAACAATGCGACGATGAACGCGAGCGCCGGCGTGACGAGCCATGCCTTCGCGTCGCGCGGCGCGCCGCCGGTCGCGAATGTGCTCATGCGGCCTCCGGGCGGCGAGCTGCCGCGCTCGCGGCGCAGCCGCCGTTCATTGCGCGTCTCCCGCATAGACGAGCGTGCGCGCCGGCGCCACGCGCAGCCGCAGTCGCTCGCCCTCCGCGAATTCGCCGGCGATCCGCGCCCAGATCGGCCCGAACGGCGCGATCGCGCGGACGAGGGAGTCCCGGCCGCCGTATTCGACCGTTTCGACGGTCGCGTCGAATGCGTTGTCGGCGCCCTCTTCCGCCCGCTCGATGTCGTCGGGGCGCAGCGCGACCACGACGTCCTTGCCGTCGAAACCGGCCATCGGCACACCCGCGACGCGCACGCCGCCCGCCGTGACGTTCACGTAATCGCCGGCCATCCCTTCGAGCGTGAACGGCAGCACGTTGCGATAGCCCATGAAGCGCGCGACGTGCAGGTTGCGCGGGCGCGTATACACGTCTTTCGGCGACGCCACCTGCTGCACGACGCCCTCCTTCATCACGACGATCCGGTCGGCCATCGACAGCGCCTCGTCCTGGTCGTGCGTCACGTAGATCGTCGCGCGTTCGAGCTGCGTGTGGATGCGGCGGATCTCGGCGCGCATCTCGATCCGCAGCTTCGTGTCGAGGTTCGACAGCGGCTCGTCCATCAGCACGAGCGGCGGCTCGATGACGATCGCGCGCGCGATCGCGACGCGTTGCTGCTGCCCGCCCGACAACTGCCCGGGCAGCTTGCCCTCGTGGCCGACGAGTTGCACGAGCTCGAGCGCCTGCTGCGCGCGCCGCCGCGTTTCCTGCTTCGGCACGCCGCGCATCTTCAGCCCGAAGCCGACGTTCTCGAGCACCGACATGTGCGGAAACAGCGCGTAGTTCTGGAACACCATGCCGAAGCCGCGACGCTCGGGCGGTAGCACGTCGATGCGCGTGTCGTCGAGCCAGATGCCGCCGCTCGTGAGCGGTTGCAACCCGGCGATGCAGTTCAGCGCGGTCGACTTGCCGCAGCCCGACGGGCCGAGCAGCGCGATGAACTCGCCGCGCCTGATGTCGAGATCGAGCCCGTTCAGTGCGGCGACCTGCACGCCCTCCGCATTGGTGAAGCTGCGGCATACGCCGTCGAGCCGCAACCGTTCGAAACTGTGCTTCATTACGCGAACTCCGTCGGCGCGGGCGCTGCGGCGCCCGCGCGTTCATCCGTCATTTCGACTTCTGCGAACCGATTTCGCGGTCCCACTTCTGGAACGCGGCGACCATTGCCTGGGCGTTGAGCGGCTGCACGTGCGGACGATCCGCGAGCAGCTTCGCATACTCCGGGCGGCCGAATTTCCGGATCACCTCCTGGCTGTGCGCGGGCGCCATCTCGAGCGTCACGCCCTTCACGGCCGGGCCCGGATAGAAGTAGCCGTCGTCGTAGGTCATTGCCTGCTGCGCCGGTTCAAGCAGGAAGTTCATCAGCTTGAACAGCACGTCGAGCTTCTCCTTCGGCACGCCCTTCGGGATCACCATGTAGTGCGCGTCGTTGACCCACGTCATGTTGTCGAACGCCTGGATCCGGAACTCGGCCGGCACGATGCCGAGCGCGCGCGGGTTGAGATCCCAGCCGGTGACCGTCACCGTCATGTCGCGCGTGCCTTCGCCGAGCTCCTTCATCACCGCCGACGTGCCGCCCGGGTAGTACGGCACGCACTCGTTGAGCTGTTTCAGGAACGCCCAGGTCTTGTCCCAGCCGTTGATCGGGTCCTGCGGGTTCTTGTCGCCGAGCACGTACGGCAGCCCCATCAGGAACGTGCGGCCGGGGCCCGAGTTCGCCGGGCGCGCGTAGATCAGCTTGTTCGGATGCGCCTTGCACCACGCGAGCAATTGTTCGAGCGTCTTCGGCGGGTCGCTGACCTTGGCCGGGTTGTATTCGAGCAGCGGGCCGGCCGGCATGTAGGTCACTTCGAGACCGAAGCCCTGCGCGAGGTCCTGCATCTTGCGCGGGCCGGGCGCGTATCTGTCGAGCACGCCGGGAAACGCGCCCGCGCTGTCGGGCAGCAGCTTGAGCCAGAGGTTCTGCTCGATGCCGGCGGCCAGCGCGTCGGTGCCCGTCAGCACCAGGTCGATGTCGGCGCGCCCTGCCGCCTGCATCGCCTTGATCTTGCCCGGCAACTGAGGCGCGGGTGCGTTCGTGAACGTGACGTTCGAGACCAGATTCGGGTTCTTCTCCCTGAACGCCTCGATGGCCTTCTGCGTGAGCTGGAGATTGCCCGCGACATCGACGACATTCAACGACACGGGGGCCGCGACGGCGGCCGTGGCCGTGAGCGTCAGGCCCAGCGCCAGTGCGATCCGGTGGACACGGCGCGCGATCGTGGTGGTGTTCATGTCTCCTCGCTTCGGTCGGTGGATGAGGACCTTTCTTTCGGGAAATCATGACGGCGTTATACGATGTCGGTCAACAAAAAACCAACCTGCACGGGGCGGGAATTTCCCTAACAAAAACCTTCCGTAGGATTCGCACCATTCCATGGAGCCGGTATTCCGGTCATTGGTGAATGTGTTAGGACGTCGTATGTCAACGGAAGGAAAATTAAAGCGGGTCCCCAGGCGGAGGGGCAAATCGCAACATCACCATGGCCTCAGGCCAGGATGGGAAGCGAATCAATGCGCTCCCTCGAGCGATCAAGGTGTGGCAAAAAAGCGAGCGGCTCGATGCGACGTCGTTAGCGGGACAAGGACAATTCCCACACTGCACTGAAATACTCGGCCAGTTCCTCACTGCTTACGCTGCCGTCCGCCACGTCGACCATAAGATCTTCGAGATCGGCGAGGCGAGGAATCGTGATTCCCTGCCGTTCCATATACGTCAATGCGCAGGTGAGACCAGTGCGCTTGTTGGCATCATTGAAGACGTGCCCGCGCGCGATGGCAATCGCGTAGGTCGCGGCAATACCAAACACGTCGTCGAGACCCGCATAGTGAGCGTGATTGGCGACCCGATGCAGGGCGGCTTCGACGCCGCCCCGGCCAGCATGAGCAAATCCGCTCAAGCCGCCAAGGTCCCGGATGATCTCGTCATGAATCGTGATGACGTAATCAAGGTCCAGCAAATCAACGATCCTTCAACGCGATCAGCACATCCCGGTGTTCGGAAATGACTTTTCGGGCAGCGCGAAGCACATCACCTTTTTCGGTTTCCGTTGAAGCCTTCACCTCGTTGGTGGGCCGGATGATCGTACGGGGTTTCAATTCCACCCCGTACAGCGTCTTTCTTTTGGGGGCCATGATAGCTTTCCGACTTAAAAATCATTAGCAATCAGCCACTTGCCTGCACTTGCGGCAAGCGGCCGCGTGTCGATAATCATAGCACCCGAAGCGCCCGAACGAAGGCGGTAATGTCAGCTCGTCAAGCTTTGCCGGTTTTTGCCAAGCGCCGTCACCTCCGCGACCAACCGCTCCGCATCCCGCCACTCACCATACCCCGACGCCGGATTCATATGCCCCACCTCGCCCAGATCGACCAACCGGCTGCCCCACCCTGCCGCCAGCGCTTGTGCGCGCTCGAAGCGCGCGAGCGGATCGTTGCGGCTGGCCGCGACGATGCTCGGAAACGGCAGGCGTTCGCGCGGAACCGGCAGCCAGCCATTGGCCCGGATTGCGTCGATCGGCGGATATGGCGCGGGCATCGGCGTCTCGAGATCGGCGGGCGTGACGAGCAGCGCGCCCTCGATCGCTCGCGTCGTTTGCCGGGCCCAATGCACGGTGATCATCACGCCCGCGCTGTGCGCGACGAGGATCACGGGGCCATCGATCGCGGCCAGCGCCGCATCGAGCGCCGCGACGCGCGCGGCGCGGCTCAGCTTGTCGGCTTCGAGCGGCGCGACGGCGCGTGCGTTCGGCAGGCGCCGTTGCAGATGCGTCTGCCAGTGATCTTCGACGTGATCGCGCAAGCCGGGCACGATCAGGATGGTGGGCGCGGTCGCCAGGGTCATGCTGCCTCCGGGAGGAATCGGTTCAGGAAAGGTGTGACGCGCGCCGTTCGCGTTCGACGCGCGCGAGATCGGCCGCGTAGCTCGCGCGGCCGATCGCGAACAGCACGGCGGCCGCGAGCGGCACGGCGGGAATCCATTGCAGTGCGCCGACGAGGCCGGCGCGATCGGCAACCCACCCCGTCAGCAGCGGGCCCGGCGCCATGCCGAGCAGGTTGTTGGCGAGCGTGAGCGTCGCGAACGCCGATGCGTGGATCGCGGCCGGCGTCAGGTTCGCGACCATCGCGCCCGATGCACCCGATGCACCCGCGCCCACCAGCATGCCCGCGCAGATCAGCGCGAGCTGCAGCGGCCCGGGCGGCAGCCGGAACGCGACCGCGAGACACACGCCCGTCAGCACGCAATACGTGATCGCGGTCAGCCATTTGTGCGCGCCGTCGGCGCGCCCGACGCGGTCGGTGACGATCCCGCAGCCGACCATCCCGACGCCCGACAGCAGCACGAAGCCGGCCGCAAGCACGGCCGCACGGTCCGGCGCCATCGCGTAATAGCGGTTCAGGTAGCTCGGCAACCACGCGAACAGCGCGCCGGGCACGAACAGGTGCAGCCCGCTGCCGACATACGCGCAGATCACCGAACGCGATGCGAACAGCCCGGACATCAGCGCACGCATGTTGCCGCGCAGGCCGCGCGGCGCATCGGCATGCGGCCGGCACGGTTCGAGGCGGCATGCGGCGAGCCGCCGTTCGGTGACCACGCCGCGGTACGCGACGAGCAGCACGATGCCAAGCGCGGCCATCACGCCGAACGACCAGCGCCAGCCGAGATGTGCGCCGACGAGACCGCCGAGCGCCATCCCGAACACGGAGCCGAACGCGCCGCCGGCCATGAACGCGCCGGTCAGCGTCGCGCGCAGGCGCGCCGGAAAGATGCTGAGGATCAGGGCGACGCCGACGCTGCCGTACGCGGCTTCGCCGAGTCCGACAAGCCCGCGCGCCACGAGCATTTCGACGTAGTTGGTCGACAGCGCGCAGCCGAGCGTCGCGACGCTCCACAACGCGGCCATCAACACGATGCTGCGCACGCGGCCGAAGCGGTCGGCGAGCACCGACAGCGGAAACGTCAGCAGCCCGACCAGCAACGCGACGACGCCGGACAGCGAGCCGAGCTGCGTGTCCGACAGCCCCCACGCGTGCTTGAGCAGCGGAAACACGGCATTGAGGACCTGCCGCGACATGTAGTCCGACAGCAGCAGCCCGACGGTCAGCCCGAACACGAGCCAGGCATAGGCCGGCGCGCGCCGCCCGGTGGCCGCCACGGCCTGCAGCGACGGCTCGACGTGATGAATCAGCATGCGTGTCTCCTCCGGCACCGGTGCGGCAACGCGCCGGCGCGGCTTGCGCGGCCCCGCTCCGTTCGTCGGAGCTTGCCTCGCGCACCGCGCGAGGGTGGGTGCCGCGCCACATCGATCGGCAGGCGGCGCCTGTATGCCGCCCGGATGCGCGGTGCGTCAGGCCGCGCGCAGCGGCACGTTCGACTGGCCCGGCCGGCGGTTCGGCGCCATCCCGAGTCGCGCGAGCGTTTCGTCGACGCCGTCGTACTGCACACCGATCCGGTAGATCGCCTTCGCCTCCTTGCCGGTCGCGATGTCGCGGCCGAGTTCGCGGGCGATCCGCACGCACTGCTCGACCTGCTGCACCGACGTCATCCGGTTGCCCTTCTGGTCGATGATCGTGTCCTCGATCCCGCAGCGCGGATGCAATCCCAGCGCCATCGCGACGGTGTTGATCGGCAGCACGTTCTTCATCAGCGATTCGAGCGTGATGCACGCGCCGTCGGGGCAGCGCCGGATGAACTCCATGAAGTTGTACGGATTCGGGCCGTCGAAGCCACCGCCGATGCCGACCCACGTGACGTTCAGCGGCCCGCGATAGACGCCGCGGCGGATGATCCGCTCGAGCGTCTCGAGCGCGTGCATGCCGGTGAGCTGGAAATGCGGCTGGATCCCGGCCGCCTGCAGCCGGCGCAGGTGTTCGTCGACCCAGCCGGGGCCGGCCGGCACGGTCATCTCGCGATACGCGTCCCAGAGCGCGGCCTCGTTGAGCGACGTGCCGGCGATGTCCTTGCGGTTCATCAGCTCGGTGATGTTCATTTGCACGGTGTTGATCGCCACCGTCACCTGATCGGGCTTCGGCGTCAGCTCGGCGAGCATGTGGCGCGTGTCGTCGGACAGCCATTTCGCTTCCGCGCCGTCGCCTTCCGGCGCGAACGAGATCGAGCCGCCGACCTGCAGGATCATGTCGGGCACGGCGTCGCGCAGCCGGCCGAGCAGCTCGTTGAATTTCGACAGCCGCTTGCTGCCCTTGCCGTCGAGCTCGCGCACGTGCAGGTGCAGCACCGTCGCGCCCGCGTTGTAGCAGTCGACGGCCTTCTGCACGTGCTCGTCCATCGTCACGGGAATGTCTTCCGGAAAATCGGCGGGCATCCATTCGGGGCCGTACGGCGCGACCGTGATGACCACCTTGTCCTGGTTTTCCGGGTGCAGCGAATCGTCGAGAAATTGCATGTCGTCCTCCAGATGGAATCGTTGTGTTCGGGGCGTACGGGCGTGCGTCTCCCGTCGCGCCGGGCGGCTCGCCCGGTGCGTCGTGCGTTGTTGCGAATGCGTTACGGCGCGGCCGCGTTCAGAACGGCACGTCGCCGACGATGCCCGCGCGCTCCATCCTGCGCACGCACGGCGGATAGTCCATCACCGCGTAATGCTGCGTGCTGCGGTTGTCCCAGATCGCGACGCTGTTCTTCTTCCAGCGCCAGCGCACCTGGTATTCGGGGATGTACGCCTGGCTGATCAGGTATTGCAGCAACTGGCCGGCGCCGGGATTCGCGTCCTGCCCGAAGCGCACGCGCCCGGGCGTGTGGAAATTCGTGAAATGCGTCGTGAACGCGTTCACGTACAGCACCTTTTCGCCCGTTTCGGGATGCGTGCGCACGACCGGATGCTCGGCGTCCGGATACTGCGCCTTCAACGCAAGGCGCTTGTCGAGCGGCATCGCGGCGCCGAAGCTCGCCTCGATGCTGTGACGCGCGCGCAAGTCCGCGATCTGCTGCTTCACGTGTTCCGGCAGTTGCTCGTACGCGAGCACCATGTTCGCCCACATCGTGTCGCCGCCGACCGCCGGCCCTTCGACACAGCGCAGCACGCACCCGAGCGGCGGCGCCACGCGCCAGCTCGCGTCGCTGTGCCACGCGTTCTCGTAGCGGTCGTTCGGCTGCTCGGGCGACTTGTAGATCCGCACGAGCCCGGGATGCTCGGGATCGCTGCCGGCGACCGGATGATCCTCGAGCTCGCCGAAGCGGCGCGCGAACGCGACGTGCTCGGCACGCGTGATGTCCTGGTCGCGCAGGAACAACACGCGATGGCGCAGCAGCTGCGCGCGGATCTCGGCGAACAGGCCGTCGTCGTGCACGGCGTCGGCGAGGCTCACGTCCAGCAGCTCCGCGCCGATTGCACAGGTCAGGGGTTCGACTCGCATGCGCGTCTCCTCAGACGATGAACACCGACGAGCCGGTGGTCTTGCGCGATTCCAGGTCTCGGTGCGCCTGCGCCGCGTCCTGAAGCGCATAACGCTGGTTGATCTCGATCCGGATGCGGCCGGCCGCGACGTGCGCGAACAGTTCGCCGGCCAGATCGTTCTTCTCGGCCGGATCGGCGATGTAGTCGGCCAGCGCCGGGCGCGTCAGGTACAGCGAGCCCTTCATCGCGAGGCGCTGCGGGTCGAACGGCGGGATCGGGCCCGACGCGGTGCCGACGCAGACCATCAGCCCGCGCCGCTTCAGCGAATCGAGCGAGCCTTCGAAGGTGTCCTTGCCGACACTGTCGAACACGACGTCGACGCCCGCGCCGTCCGTCAGTTCGCGCACGCGCTTCGCGACGTCCTCGCGGCTGTAGTCGATCGTATGGTCGCAGCCGTGCGCGCGGGCGACCTCGGCCTTGTGCTCGCTCGACACGGTGCCGATCACGGTGAGCCCGAGCAGCTTCGCCCATTGCGACACGATGAGCCCGACGCCGCCCGCGGCCGCATGCAGCAGGATCGTGTCGCCCGGCGCGAAGTCGTGGATGCGGCGCAGCAGGTACGCCGACGTCAGTCCGCGCATCGTCATCGCGGCGGCCGTGTCGCATGCGATGCCGGCCGGCAGCTTCACGAGCGGCGCGGCCGGAATCAGCCGTTCCGTGCTGTACGCGCCGAGCGTGTTAAGGAAGCCGGTGTAGGTCACGCGGTCGCCGACGGCGACGTTCGTCACGCCGGGGCCGACGGCCTCGACCACGCCGGCCGCCTCGACGCCGATGCCGGCCGGCAGCGGCACCGGGTACAGGCCGCTGCGGAAGTACGTGTCGGCGAAGTTCAGGCCGACGGCCTCGTGCCGCAGGCGAACCTGCCCGGCGCCCGGCTCGCCGACTTCGACCGCTTCCCAGCGCAGCACGTCGGGGCCGCCGGTTTCGTGGAATCGCACTGCATGTGCCATCTTGTTCTCCGTAAGTATTCAGTCGGATGCGTGTCGCGCATCGTCGGATTCGTCCGCGTCCGGCTTCGCCGCATCTGCGCCGCTCGCCGCGGACGTATCCAGTTCGTTCCAGTCGGCGTCGCTCAAGTAGCGCCGCGCGGCCGGGAAAATCACGCCTTCCATGCGTCCCATCTGCTCGAACGCGCTGCGCGCATACGCGGCGAGCGCGGCATCGAATGCGCCCGACGGCAATCCGTCGGCGGCGAGCCGCGCCAGCGCGTCGAGCGCATGCGCATCGCGGCGCCGCTGGCGCTCGAGTTCGTCCAGTTCGGCCACGGCGCTCTCCGCCCGCATGCGCAACGCGGCGCACAGGCGGGCCTCGGCGGACGCGCCGAAGCGCGCGTTCTGCAGCGCGGCGAGCGACGCCAGCACCGCCAGCGCACCGCCCGCGTCGGCGGTCGGCCGCGTTGCCGCGTCCGGGTCCTTGCTTGCCATCGTCAGCGCCTGCAGCCGCTCGCCGAGCGCGCGGTGCGCCGCGAGACAGCGCGCCATCACGCGTGCCTCGGCCGGTGCACGCCGCGCCGGGCACACGAGCACCGGCACACGACTCGTCGCCAGCAACGAGCGCCGTTGCGCGGCCACGGCGGCATCGGCATCGTGCGGCAGCGCCGCGACGCCGATCAGGTCGCAGCCGAGCTCGCCGGCGAGCTTGGCGGGCGACGTCTCGTTCGCCCCCGGTTGGCCTGCCCCCGGTTGGCCTGCCCCCGGATGGCCGGCCCCCGGATGGCCGGCCCCCGCGATCGCATGGGACAGGCCCTGCGCCCGTGCGGCGGCTTCCACTTTCGCACCGTGTTCCGGCGTCCGCGCTCCGGATAAACGCGAGTTCGGCGCGGCGTCGGACAGCACGAACGTGACCCGCGCGCCGACCGCACGCGCCAGTTCGAGCGCATGGCCGATCGCGTCGATGCCGCCGGGCGCGCCGTCGACCGTCACGAGCAGATGGCGATACATCGCGCCGCTCCGTTTATCCGGCACGCGGTGCGCTGCGTCGCGCGCCGGTCGATACGATGTTCATGGTTCCTCCTCGTGGCATTCGTCGATTGCGTTCGTCACGCATCGGAACCCATGCTATCGACCGGGTGGCGGTGCTGCCCCACTCGTCGCGGGGGGGATTGACGCGCGAACGTGGTTCGGCCGATCCTGTCCCCCACGCTCATCCCGGACGCTGGCCAGCACGGCATCGCCGGACTCCGACTGCTGCCCCGATGGCCCACCCACCCGATCGCGCCGACGCGCCCCCCACCGAACTCGTGCTGAAGACGACCGCGCCGCGCGTGCCGGCGCAGTTGCTCGCGCGTGCGCGGCTGAGCCTCGCCGCGCCGGCGTTCGACGCGCGGCCCGTCACGCTCGTGCAGGCGCCGGCCGGCTACGGCAAGACCTCGCTGCTCGCGCAATGGCGCCGCGAATCCCTGGCGCTCGGCAGCGCGGTCGTATGGCTGTCCGCCGACGAGCGCGACGACGCACCGCGCCTGCTGCAGGGGCTCGTGCAGGCGGTGCGCACCGGGTGCGCGCGGCCCGGCTTCGGGCGCCTGATTCCGGATGGCGCCGCCCGCGCGCTGGAAGGCATGACCGCCTGGCTGGCCGAAGTCGCGCAACTGTCGCTCGACGCGCTGCTGATCGTCGACGATGCGGAGCGCTTGCCGCCCGCCGGCCTCGACGCGCTGACCTACGTGCTGCACAACGCGCCGCAGAACCTGCGCGTGGTCGTCGCGGCCCGGCGCGGCCTCGATCACGCGGCCGGCGATCTGCTCGCCGGCGGCCAGTGCACGCTCGCGGGCCCCGACTGGCTGCGCTTCACGCTCGACGAGACGATCGCGCTGGTCGGCGCGCGCTTCGCGCAGCGAGTCGACGCCGACGCATGCGCGCGGCTGTTCGAGCGCGTCGACGGCTGGCCGCTCGGGCTGCAGCTCGCGATGGCCGCGATGGCGCGCTCGGCCGATCCGCGGCAGGCCGTCGATGCACTCGCCGCGCGGATGGACGGCACCCGCGACCGGCTCGTCGAGCTGCTGCTCGCGAACCTGTCGGCCGACGACACCGCGTTCCTCACGCGCACGAGCGTCGCCGACCGCCTGCATCCGTCGCTGTGCGCCGCCTTGCTCGACGACGCGAGCGCCCCCGCCACGCTCGCGCGGCTCGCGCGCGACACGCCGCTGTTCATCGCATCCGACGATTCCGACTGGTGCCGGCTGCACCCGCTCGTGCGCGATACGTTGCGCGACCGCCTCGCGGCGCGCCCGGACGCCGAGCGCAGCGCGCTGCACGCACGCGCGGCCGCGTGGCTCGACGCGCACGGGATGACGGAAGAAGCCGCGCGCCACGCGTACGCGGCCGGCCAGTTCGACACGGCCTACGCGCTGGCGCAGCGCTGCCTGGAGGACGCGATCAAGCAGGGCCGCATCAACGACGTGCTCGACTGGCTCGCGCTGCTGCCCGATGCCGAGCTCGACAAGCGTCCGACGCTGCGGATCGCGGTCGCGTGGGCGCTGGCGCTCGGCGAGCGCCATGTCGAGGCGCAGCGACAGATCGCCGGCATCCTCGCCGAGCCCGGCACGCCGGCCGCGATGCGCTACGAATGCGCGCTGATCCTCAGCGCGGCGGCCTATTACGCGGATGAAATCGACCGATTCGTCGAGCTGTTCGAACCGTGGGCCGGCTTTACGCCGCCCGCGGCGACATGGCTCGCGCAGATGCACGCGAACCGTCTGGCGGCGCGCGCGATCATCGTCGGCGAACCGGCGCAGGCACGCCGCTTCCAGCAGGCGGCGCCGCGCGGCGAGACGGCGGCCGGATTCGGCTACGTCGCGCGCTGGGGCGAACTGATCACGGGCCTGAGCTATCTGCGCGAAGGCCAGATCCGGCTCGCGGACGACGCGTTGTCGCCCGCGCTCGCCCGCGCGGAAACCGACCTCGGGCGCCGCCATCCGCTGACCTGCATGCTCGCGGCGATGTGCGCGGCGATCGCCTACGAGGCCGACCGCGTCGACCAGGCCGCCGCGCTGCTCGCGAACCGGCTCGACGTGCTCGAGCACGCGGGCACGCCGGACACCGTGCTGCTCGGCTACCGGACGGCCGCGCGCATCGCGCTGCTGCGCGGCGTCGAGCATCGCGCGATCGACCTGCTCGAGGCGCTCGACGCGATGGGTGTCGCGCGCCGGCTGCCGCGCCTGTCGGTCGCGAGTCTCGCCGAGCAGGTGCGCATTCATGCGGCGCGCTATCGCGAGGCGACCTGCCATGCGCTGGTCGAGCGGATCGATGCGATCGCCGCGGCCGAGTTTCCGTCGCACGGGCCGCTGTGGCGGCGCCCCGTCGTGCTGCTGCAGGCGACGGCGCACGCGGGCGCCGCGCTTGCCGCGCGCCGCTGGGACGATGCATGCGCGGCGCTCGACGAGGCAGCGGTGCTGGCACGCGAGATGAGCATGGGACGCGAGCGCATCGAGATCATGGCGCTCAGCGCGTTCGCGCTCGAACAGTCCCGGCACGGCGGCCGGGCGCTGCTCGACGAGGCGATCAACCTGGCCGACATGTTCGGCCTCATGCGCACGCTCGCCGACGCGCATCCGGCCGTCGCCGACTGGGCGCGCCGCATCGGCGACGAGGCACCCGCGGGCGACGGCGCCGTGCGGCCCGCGCAGCCGCAGCCGCGCATCGTGCCGCCCGCGCCGCGCAACCCGGCCAGCCCGCGCGCGGTGCCGAGCGTCGTGCTGACGCCCAAGGAACGCGCGATTCTCGAACTGCTCGCGCGCAACCTGTCGAACAAGGAAATCGCGGTGGCGCTCGCCGTGGGCGAGGAAACCGTGAAGTGGCACCTGAAGAACCTGTTCGGCAAGCTCGACGCCAGCTCGCGCAAGCACGCGGTGCGTCGCGCGCTCGTGCTCGGGCTGCTCGAAAGCGCGCCGTGACCGCTGCCTGCGCGCATCCGTAGCGGCGTTGCGCGTGCCGTTGACGTCGACCTCGTCTTCGCTCCCCGTTCGATTCTCCGCAACCCTGCCCCCCGCGCTTGGGGGGGAGCGGCCGCGCGCCGTTGCGTAACCTTTCCGCACGGCTCGCCCCGGCGTCGCATCGCGCCTTCCTGCCTGCCCGCTGCTTCCCCCGCTTCACCCGCCCGGGCTCGATCCCGTGCGGTCCATTACGATCCTGGAGACTTCGATGAAGACGAAACTGGCCGCGCTCGCGGCGCTTGCCGGCTGTTCGGCGCTCGCGCACGCGCAATCCTCCGTCACGCTGTACGGCGTGGTCGATACGGGCCTGTTGTACCAGAGCACGTCGGCTGCATCGTTCAGCCCGAGCGCGCCGAACACCGGCAAGGTGTTCCGGATGAAGGACGGCGGCATCTATTCGAGTTTCTGGGGCATCAAGGGCAGCGAGGACCTGGGCGGCGGCTACAAGGTCAACTTCAAGCTGCAGGGTTCGTTCGACAGCGGCACCGGCAAGATGCAGCTGAGCGACACGCCGGGCGCCGCGGCGATCTTCAACCAGGTCGCGTCGCTCGGCGTGTCGGGGCCGTTCGGCACGTTCACGGCCGGCCGCCAGATCGTGCCGATGATCTATGCGATGGCCGACACCGACGTGCGCAACGCGCAGTTCTTCGGCAGCGTGCTGACCGCGTGGCTCGGCCTGAACACCGCGGCCGGCTGGCCGGGCACGAGCACCAACGGCGCGATTGGCGCGCTGTACGACAGCAACGCGCTCGTCTATCAGTCGCCGACGTTCGCGGGCGCGTCGATCGCGCTCGAATACGCGCCCGGCGGCGTCGCCGGGCAGTTCCAGGGCGGCACGCGCGAGTCGGTCGTGCTGCGGTATTCGAACTACGGGCTCAATGCGTCGGCCGTCTACTACAACGGCCACGACACGAACCCGGCGCCGGGTGTCGCGCCGACCGGCGTCGACAACAACCGCTTCGTGTACGTCGGCGCGAAATACACGATCCGCGACTTCTCGGTGTCGGCGTCGTACGGCAACGGCCGCAATCCGTCGCATGCGGACAAGGTGAACCTCGACATGCTGTCAGCCGGCATCGGCTATCGCTTCACGCCGGCGCTGCAGATCGCGTCGGCCGTGTACTACCTGAAGGACCGCAACCGCGCCGAGAACCGGTCGACGGCCGTCGTCCTCACCGCCGACTACAGCCTGTCGAAGCGGACGATGGTGTATGCGCAGGTCGGCCACGTGAACAACCGCGGCACGATGGACCAGATGCTCGTGTACGGGCAGCCGGTCGCGCCCGGCGTCGGCACGACCGCCGCGATGCTCGGGCTGCGGCACAACTTCTGACGACACGGCGACGCAGCGGCGCAGCGGCGCAGCGGGCGCGCGGCCGCCGTCTGCAGCGATTGCGGGGATCGGCTACAGTGGGCGTTTTCGGTGCGCTCCGCGCGCCTGTCGACGTGTTCGTCCCGTTCCTGCCGCGGTGTCGGCGGCGCCGGGCGACGCGCGGCAGGACGACGGAGCGCGGATCCTCCACATTGACGAGCGAACCTCCATGCCCGATCTGTCCGCCTTCCCGATCACGAAAAAATGGCCTGCCCGGCATCCCGACCGTCTGCAGTTGTACTCGCTGCCGACGCCCAACGGCGTCAAGGTGTCGATCATGCTCGAGGAAACCGGCCTGCCGTACGAGCCGCACCTCGTGCGCTTCGACACCAATGACCAGCTGTCGCCCGAATTCCTGTCGCTGAACCCGAACAACAAGATCCCGGCGATCATCGATCCGAACGGCCCCGACGGCCGGCCGCTGCCGCTGTTCGAATCCGGCGCGATCCTGATCTATCTCGCGGACAAGACGGGCCAGCTGATTCCGAAGGATCCCGCCGGCCGCTACGAGACGATCCAGTGGGTGATGTTCCAGATGGGCGGCATCGGGCCGATGTTCGGCCAGGTCGGCTTCTTCCACAAGTTCGCGGGCCGCGATTACGAGGACAAGCGTCCGCGCGACCGCTACGTCGCGGAATCGAAGCGCCTGCTCGCCGTGCTCGACGCGCATCTCGCGAATCGCACGTGGATGATGGGCGACACGTACACGATCGCCGACATCGCGATCTTCCCGTGGGTGCGCAACCTCGTCGGCTTCTATGAAGCGGGCGACCTGGTCGGCTTCGGCGAATTCAAGCATGTCGCGCGCGCGCTCGACGCGTTCGTCGCGCGTCCGGCCGTCGCGCGCGGGCTCAACATCCCGGCACGCGACTGAGACGCGCGGCGCGGGGGCGCCCGCTGCCCGGCCCGCCGCGTTGAGCGGCGGGCGATTCTCCCGCTTCCTTCAGGCGGTTCGTTTCTTGTTCGTCGCGTTCGTTCGACGTGACGATTCGGCGTCGCTATTTGTCGGCCGGCGCCGATGCCGCTTTGCCCAACCCCGCCAGCAGCTTTTCCAGCAACGCCGAAAGTTGCGCCTGCTCGTCGTCCGACAGCGCGGCCAGCATCGCGCGCTGATTGTCGACGTGCGCGACCACCGCCTCGTCGATCAGCGCGCGGCCGGCGTCGGTCAACGCGACGAGCGTGCCGCGGCCGTCGGCCGGGTTCGGCCGGCGCTCGACCCACCCGGCCTTCTGCAGCCGGTCGATGCGCGCGGTCATCCCGCCCGACGACATCATCAGCGCGTCGTACAGCGCAGTCGGCGTCAGCGCGAACGGCGCGCCGCTGCGCCGCAGCGTCGCCAGCACGTCGAATTCGCCCGGCTGCATCCCGTAGCGCGCGAACAACGGATTAAGACCGTCGCGTGCGATCACCAGCGCGGCCTCCTGCAGCCGGCCCATCACGAGCATCGACGACGCATCCAGATCCGGACGCTCGACGCGCCATTGCGCGAGCGCATGCGCGGCTCGATCCATTAACCCTCCTCGGTTCACCAGTTATCTTGACGTCGAGATAAATCAGCATTTATCTTGATGTCGAGATACTTTACATGAAAACGCGCGCCACCCCTGACGGAGGTGCCGCGCACCGATACCGAGGGCCGTTCCATGAATCGCTTCACTTCCCCCGGGTGGCGGCTTGCCGCCATCGTGCTGGTCGGACTGAACCTGCGGCCGGCGCTGGCCGCGATCGGTCCGCTGCTCGACATGATCCAGCGCGCGACCGGCATCGGCGACGGCGCGGCGAGCCTGCTGACCACGATCCCGATCCTGCTGATGGGCGTGGGCGCGCTGAACGCGCGGCGGCTGCAACGGATGACGGGCATCGCGGGCGGCGTGTGGCTCGGCGTCGCACTGATCGGCTTCGCCTGCGCGTCGCGCATCGGCGCGCGCCACGCGTGGCTGCTGCTCGCGAGCGCCTGCTGCGCGGGCGTCGGGATCGCGATGGTGCAGGCGTTGCTGCCGGGCTTCGTGAAGGCGCATTTCGCGACGCGGATCGGCGGCGCGATGGGCGTCTATTCGACGGCGATCATGGGTGGTGCGGTGCTCGCGAGTGTCGTCGCGCCGTTCGCCGCAGCCCGCTGGGGCTGGCTGGTCGCGCTCGCGGGCTGGGCGCTGCCGGCCGCGCTCGCGGCGCTCGCGTGGCCGCTGGCGAGCCGTGGCGGCGACGCGCTGGCGTCCGGGCCGACGTCGGGCTCGACGGTGCAGGCGCGGCCTTCGCGCTCGCCGCGCGCGTGGCGGCTCGCGATGTTCTTCGGGATCGCGACGGGCGCCTACACCCTCGTGCTGGCATGGCTGCCGCCGTACTACATGCGGCTCGGCTGGTCGCCGACCGCGGCCGGCGGCTTGCTCGGCGGCGTGACGCTTGCCGAAGTCGTCGCGGGGCTGGCGGTCTCGGCGACGATCGACCGCCTGCCCGATCGCCGGCCGGCGCTGCACGCAGCGATCGCGTCGCTGCTCGCGGGGCTGCTGGTGATGCTGGCCGCACCGCAGGCTCTGGCGTTGCCGGCCGCGCTGCTGCTGGGTGCCGGTATTGGCGCGCTGTTTCCGTTGTCGCTGATCGTCACCGTCGACCATGCGGCGACGCCGGCCGAAGCGGCGTCGTTGACCGGGTTCGTGCAGGGCATCGGCTATCTGATCGCGGGGCTGTTTCCGTTCGCGGCGGGCATCGTGCGCCAGCGCCTGGCCGATCTGTCGCCCGCGTGGGTCGCGATGGCCTGCCTGTGCGTCGTGCTGTTCGTGCTGGCGGCGGGGTTCGCGCCGCGGTTTGCGCGGCACGTGGCGCGCGCGTAGAGCCGGTCAGACGCGGTGCGTAAAGGCGGCGAGGCGTTGACCGGGTCGCGGCCGGCGCGTGGTGCTCCGGTGTTGCCCAGTCACGCCCGATGTCACGGTTGGAGCCGTTCGGCCAACGGTGTTGCCCGGCGGGCTGGTCGGCTCACGACACCATCCGTCGTCCCAAGCAAGGCCTCGAAACGCCACGTGCATTGCGTTTTCCGTGTACGCGCGCTCAGCTCGCGCTCGCATACAGCGTCGAATCCGCGAATCCTTCTGCATCGAGCACGCGGCCGATCAGGATCAGCGCGGTGCGCTCGATCCGCGTGCCCTGCACCTTGTCCACGATGTCGGCCAGCGTGCCGGTCACGCGCTCCTCGTCGGGCCAGCTCGCACGGTAGATCACCGCGACCGGGCATGCGGCCCCGTAGTGCGGCAGCACTTCGTCGACGATTCTCGCGAGATGCCGCACGCCAAGATGGATCGCGAGCGTTGCGCGATGCGCGGCCAGCGCGCCGAGCGCTTCGCCTTCCGGCATGGTCGTCTTGCCGGCGAAGCGCGTGAGGATCACCGTCTGCGCGATACCGGGCAGCGTCAGCTCGACGCCGAGCGTTGCCGCGCAAGCAGCCGTGGCCGTCACCCCCGGCACGATTTCATAGGGAATCCCGAGGGCTTTCAGTCGGCGAATCTGTTCGCCGATCGCGCCGTACAGCGACGGATCGCCTGAATGCACGCGCGCGACGTCCTGGCCTTTCGCATGCGCATCGGCGAGCAGCGCGACGATCGCGTCGAGGTCGAGCTCGGCCGTGTTGACGACCTGCTCCGCGCGATGGCCGTCGAGCACGGCGGGCGGCACGAGCGAACCCGCGTACAGGATCACCGGGCACGTGCGCACGAGACGCTGGCCCTTCACCGTGATCAGCTCGGGGTCGCCGGGGCCCGCGCCGATGAAATACACCGTCATCGAAAAATCTCCGTCAATTCATTGGGCAGCGGCTCGCGCGCCATCACGCGCGCGCGGCCGGGTCGAGCGCATCGAGCAGCGCGGCGGTCGAATCGAACGCGCGATCGACGTCGGGCAACGTCGGCCGGCGCAGCATCACGACCGGCAGCCTGCGTTCGCGCGCGACGTCGAGCTTTGCCTCGGTCGCGGCGCCGCCGCTGTTCTTGCTGACGACGACGTCGATGCCGGCGAGCGCGAACAGTGCGCGCTCGCCGTCGAGCGTGAACGGCCCGCGCGCGGCGATGATCTGCGCGCGCGCGTTGCCGGGATGCGCGTCGAGGCAGCGCACCAGCCAGAACTGGTGCGGCGGGATCTCGTCGAGATGCGCGAACGGTTCGCGGCCGAGCGTGAACAGCGGCCGCCGGAACGGCGCGAGCGCGGCCTCGATGCCGGCCCAGTCGTCGACCATGCGCCAGTCATCGCCGGGCTGCGGCGCCCACGGCGCGCGACGCAGCGCCCACAGCGGCACGCCCGCGTCGCGCGCGGCGGCCGCCGCATTCGCGCTGATTCGCGCGGCATACGGATGTGTCGCATCGATCACGAGGCCGATGCCGGCGCTACGCAGATACGCGGCGAGCCCCGCCGCTCCGCCGAAGCCGCCGACGCGCACTTCGCAGCGCAAGTCGTCGGGCACCTTGCCGAGGCCCGCGAGGCTGTAGACGTGCCGCGGGCCGAGCGCGCGTGCGATCTTCAGCGCGTCTGCGGTGCCGCCGAGCAGCAGGATGCGCGCGCTCATCGTGCGCTCCCGACGAAGCCGCCCTGCCGGTCGATCGCGAACATTTCGACCGCGACCGACGACGGTACGATGTCGCGCGCGACGCGCAGCGCATGCGTGCAGACGATGTCGCCAAGCGGCACGCCGTCGTGCTGCGCGAGCTTCAGCGCTTCCTGGCTGGTATTCGCCGCGCGCATCGCGGCCTGCAGCGCCGCGCTCGCGCCCGCCTCGGCCGCCCACTGCGCAAGCAGCGGCAGGTCGATGCTCGAATGGCGGCTGTGCAGGTCGAGATGGCCTGCCGCGAGCTTGCTCAGCTTGCCGAAGCCGCCGCACATCGACAGGCGGGCGACCGGCGCGCGGCGCAGATGCTTGAGCACCGCGCCGGCGAAATCGCCCATTTCGATCAGCGCCATGTCGGGCAGGCCGTAGTGCGCGCGCATCGCATCCTCGCTCGCGTTGCCGGTGCATGCGGCGATGTGCGAAATCCCGTTCGCGCGCGCGACGTCGATGCCCTGGTGGATCGACGCGATGTACGCCGAGCACGAGAACGGCCGCACGATGCCGGTCGTGCCGAGGATCGACAATCCGCCGACGATGCCCAGACGCGGGTTCATCGTCTTCAACGCGAGCGCCTCGCCACCTTCGACGCCGATCGTCACGTCGAAGCCGCCCGCGTAGCCGAATTCGGCCGCGAGCGCGTCGAGGTGCGTGGTCATCATCTGGCGCGGCACCGGATTGATCGCCGGTTCGCCGACCGGCAGCGTGAGTCCGGCGCGCGTGACGGTGCCGACACCGGGCCCCGCGTGAAAGCGCACGCCGGGCATCGCCGCGAGCGCCACGCGCGCAAAGACGAGCGCGCCGTGCGTGACGTCCGGATCGTCGCCGGCATCCTTGATCGTGCCGGCTTCCGCGCCGTCAGCCGTCGTCCGGCAGAACGCGAGCCGCATCATCACGCGCTGTCCCTTCGGCAGCACGATCTCGACCGCGTCGGCCGCGACGCCCGCGAGCAGCAGGCGCGCGGCCGCAAGCGACGTCGCGGTCGCGCAGCTGCCGGTCGTATAGCCGAAGCGCAGCGGTGCAGGTTGTTCGGGCGTTTCGTCTCGCATCATGCGCAGGCCGCGAGGCCGGTTGCCGTGGCATGCGGCTTGTGCACGTCGTACAGCGTGACGGGCAGCGGCTGCCGCCACGTGTCGAAGCGGCCGAGCGGCTCGGCGTGCGCGAGCGACACGCGCGTGAGCGTGCCGCCGTGCAGGTCGCGCCACGCGGCGAGCGCGAGCTCGCCCTGCAACGTGACGGCGTTCGCGACGAGCCGTCCGCCAGGCTTCAGCGCCGACCAGCACGCGTCGAGCACGCCGGGCGCGGTTGCACCGCCACCTATGAAGATCGCGTCGGGCGTCGCGAGCCCGGCGAGCGCCTCGGGCGCGTGCCCCGCGACGAGTTGCAGCGCCGGCACGCCGAGCGCGTCGCGGTTGTGCTCGATGAAGCGCTGCCGCTCCGCATGCGATTCGATCGCGATCGCCTGGCATGACGGATGCGCGCGCATCCACTCGATGCCGATCGAGCCGCTGCCCGCGCCGACGTCCCACAGCAGTTCGCCGGGCGCGGGCGCGAGGCGTCCGAGCGTCAGCGCGCGCATGTCGCGTTTGGTGAGCTGGCCGTCGTGGCGGTATGCGTCGTCGGGCAGGCCGGGCGTGAGTGCGCGGCGTGGCGCGTCGGGGCCGGCCTGGCAATCGAGCGCAACGAGATTGAGCGCGGCGGTTTCGTCGATGTTCCAGTCCTGCGCGAGGCCGTCGATGCGCCGCTCCAGCGGGCCGCCGAGGTGTTCGAACACGCTGATGCGCGTCGGGCCGAAGCCGCGCGCGGCGAGTTCGGCGGCGACCGTGGCCGGCGTGCGGCCGTCGGCGCTCAGCACGAACAGGCGCCGGCCCGGCAGCAGATGACGCGCGAGCGTCGCGAGCGGCCGGCCGACGAGCGACACCGCACCGACGTCCTGCAACGCCCAGCCGAGCCGCGCGGCCGCGAGCGACAGCGACGACGGCGCGGGCAGCACGCGCCATTCGTCGGGCGATAGTTCACGCACGAGAGTCGCGCCGACGCCGAACAGCATCGGGTCGCCGCTTGCCAGCACGCAGACGGGCGAACCGCGCCGCGCGAGCAGGCCCGACACGTCGAACGGCGAAGGCCATGCTGCGCGTTCGGCCCGCAGCCGTGCGGGCAGCATGTCGAGGTGCCGCTTCGCGCCGACGACACGCGTCGCCTCGAGCAGCGCGCGCCGCGCGCTGCGTCCGAGCCCCGCGTAGCCGTCGTCGCCGATGCCCACTACCGTCAGCCACGCCGTCATGCACCCTTCCCCATCGTCCGGTTCCATCGAGTCGGCGCACGGCGGCCGTGAAAGCGCCGGTGCGGCCGTCCGCATTGCGAAAGTCGGCATGGTACCGTGTTCCTCCACGCGTTTCATCTGCGGGGCCGCCGATGCCCGGCCGCGTAGCGCTTCGGCCGCGGTGCCCGTTCGGCGGTCGCGAAGCGCCGGTGAAATCGGGTATGCTACGGCCGTTCGTTCGCCGGTGCCCTTCGGGGCCGAAGAGGGAACACAGGGCGCGCACCGCGCCGCTGTGGCTGCCCCCGCAACTGTAGACAGCGAGCCGATCTCCCCCTCGTGCCACTGGTTTCACCGGGAAGGCCGGGAGCCGGCGCCGACCTGTCAGCCAGGAGACCTGCCGGCATGAAAGTGCGTGCGTGCCAGTCGGCGTCGGGCGGGGTGTACCGATGCGTTGGCCGCGGCGCGACACTGTCCCCGGTATCCCGTTGAGCTCCGCCCCCGATTCCATTCCTGCGTCGTCGCCCGTCGTGCGCCCGTCGGCTTGCCCGGGGCTCGTGCGCATCGTCGCGGCCGCCGACGGCGGGCTGTGCCGGATCAAGCTGCCCGGCGGCCGGCTCGACGCACGGCAGGCGCGTGCAATTGCCGACGCGGCCCGCGCCTGCGGCTCGGGCGCGATCGACGCGACCAATCGCGCGAATCTGCAACTGCGCGGCATTCGCGACGGCGCGGCCGAGACGCTGGCCGACGCATTGCTCGCCGCGGGCCTGGGCCCGCACGCGAGCACGGGCGATGCCGCCGACGACCGGGCCGCGCTCGCCGCCAGCGACGATATCCGCAACCTGATGCTCAGCCCGCTCGCGGGGCGCGATCCCGACGCACTCGTCGACAGCCGCGCGCTCGCGCTGCCGTTGCTCGACATGCTCACGCACGAGCCGCGTCGCGGCGAGGTGTCGCCGAAGTTCTCGATCCAGCTCGATGGCGGCGAATCGGTCGCGGCGCTCGATCATCCGCACGACATCTGGCTTGCCGCGCGACGCCGCGAAGACGGCGCAATCCGCATCGCCGCGGGCCTCGCCGGCTGCCCGCCGGTCGCGCCCGGCGATCCGCCCGCCTGGTTCGACGTCGCGCCCGACCAGACCGTCGCGCTCGTTCGCGCGCTGCTGCTCGCGTTCCTCGATCTCGCACCGGCCGATGTCACGCGCATGCGTGCGTTGCTCGCAGCCGGCGCCGCACGCGCGCTGCGCGAGCGCGCGCAGCATTACGCGCCCTTCCCGCTCGAGGCCGATCCGGGCTTGTCCGGCTGGCGGCGCAAGCATGCGGACGCGGCGCTGCGTTTCGGCGTACGGCCGTCGCGCGATGCGGATCGCTGCAGCGTCGGCGCGCAGTTCGTGCTCGGCCGGCTCGACGCAATCCAGCTCGAACGGCTCGCGGCACTCGCCGAAGCACACGGCGACGGCACGCTGTCGATGACCCCGTGGCAAGGCGTGTTCGTGCACGGCGTGCGGCACGAGCGCACGCGCGCCGTGCTCGACGCGCTCGCGGCGCTCGGCCTCGTGTGCTCGACCTCCGACCCGCTGGCGGCGCTGGTCGCCTGCACCGGCAGCGCAGGCTGCGCGAAGTCGCGCGCCGATACGAAACACGATGCGCTCGCGCTGGCCGCACGTATCGGCCATCCGGTCGACGTGCACCTGACCGGCTGCGAGCGCCACTGCGCGCTGCCGCACCCCGCCGCGCACACGCTCGTCGCGGTCGCGCCGGCACGCTACGACCTTTACCGGCGCGACGCCGCCGCGGGCCTCGGCGCCCCGCTCGCGCGCCATCTGACGATTGACCAGGCCGCGGCCCGACTGGCGGGCGCGCGGCACAGCCAGGACACCACCGATGCTTGACTACATTCGCGACGGGCAGGAAATCTACCGCCAGTCGTTCGCGACGATCCGCGCCGAGGCCGACCTGTCGCACGTTCCGCCCGATCTCGAGAAGCTCGCGGTGCGCGTGATCCACGCGTGCGGGATGGTCGATGTTGCCTACGACCTGCGCTTCTCGGCCGGCGCGGGCGCGGCGGGCCGCGCGGCGCTCGCGGCCGGCGCGCCGATCCTCTGCGACGCGCGGATGGTCGCCGAAGGCATCACGCGCGCGCGGCTGCCGGCCGGCAATCGCGTGATCTGCACGCTCGGCGAACCGGAAGTGCCCGACCTCGCCCGGCATCTCGGCAACACGCGCTCGGCCGCGGCGCTCGAACTGTGGCGCCCGCATCTGGCCGGCAGCGTCGTCGTGATCGGCAACGCGCCGACCGCGCTGTTCCACCTGCTCGACATGATCGACGCAGGTGCGCCGCGCCCCGCGCTGATCCTCGGTTTTCCGGTCGGCTTCATCGGCGCGGCCGAATCCAAGGCGGCGCTCGACGCCGACAGTCGCGGCGTGCCGTACGTCGCGCTGCTCGGCCGGCGCGGCGGCAGCGCGATGGCCGCGGCCGCCGTCAACGCACTCGCGACGGAGGCGGAATGACGGCCCCGCGCGGACGCCTGTTCGGCGTCGGCGTCGGCCCCGGCGACCCCGAACTGATGACGATCAAGGCGCTGCGCGTACTGCAGGCGGCGCCGGTGGTCGCGTATTTCGTCGCGAAGGGCAAGAAGGGCAATGCGTACGGAATCGTCGAGGCGCACCTGCTCGATGCACAGACGCAACTGCCGCTCGTCTATCCGGTGACGACCGAGGCGCTGCCGCCGCCGCTCTGCTACGAGACCGTGATCGCCGATTTCTACGATACGGCCGCCGAAATCGTCGCGTCACATCTCGACGCCGGGCGCGACGTCGCGGTGATCTGCGAAGGCGATCCGTTCTTCTACGGGTCGTACATGTATCTGCACGATCGCCTCGCGCCGCGCTACGACACCGAGGTGATCCCGGGCGTGTGCGCGATGCTCGGCGGCACCGCCGTGCTCGGCCAGCCGCTCGTCTATCGCAACCAGAGCCTGTCGGTTCTGTCCGGCGTGCTGCCGGAGGACGAATTGCGCACGCGGCTCGCGCAGGCCGACGCGGCCGTCGTGATGAAGCTGGGCCGCAATTTCGACAAGGTGCGCCGCGTGCTCGACGAGCTCGGGCTCGCGAAGCGCGCGCTGTACGTCGAGCGCGCGACGATGGCGGCGCAGCGCATCGTGCCGCTCGACGAAGTCGATCCGATGGCGTCGCCGTACTTCTCATTGCTGGTCGTGCCGGGGGAAAAATGGCAAGGATGACGACTCCGCCCGCGATCGTGATTCTCGGCGCGGGCGCGCTCGATACCGCGCGGCGCATCCAGGCGCGCTATCCGGGCGCCTCGGTGCACGGGCTCGCGTCGCGCGTGGAGGCCGACGTGCCGTTCGACGAACTCGGCGCGCACCTGCGTGAACTGTACGCGCGCGGCCTGCCGATCGTCGCGCTGTGCGCGGCCGGCATCGTGATCCGTTGCGTCGCGCCGGCGCTGGCCGACAAGGGCATCGAGCCGCCCGTGCTCGCGGTCGCGGAAGACGGCTCGGCCGTCGTGCCGCTGCTCGGCGGGCTGACCGGCGTCAACCTGATCGCGCGCGAAATCGCCGAATGCCTCGGCGTCGCACCGGCGATCACGACGAGCGGCGAGCTGCGCTTCGGCGCGTGCGTGCTCAACCCGCCCGACGGCTATGCGCTCGCCGATCTCCAGCAAGGCAAGCGTTTCGTGTCCGACCTGCTCGCGGGCGCGGCCACGCGCATCGACGGCGCGGCGCCGTGGCTCGACGACGTCGCGTTGCCGCGCGACGATGCGGCCGCGCATGCGATCCGCGTGACGCCCGATGCATGGCGCGGCGCGCGCGACGAACTCGTGATCCACCCGCGTAGCGTGGTGGTCGGCATCGACGCGCACGGCGTGCGGGCCGATGCGTCGCCGTCGCTTGCCGAGCGTATCGACGCGCTGCTCGAGATGCACGGTCTCGCTCGACTGGCGCTTGCCGCACTCGTCGCATCGGTTACGTTGCAGGGCGATGCGCGCGTCGAAGCGGCGGCACGGACGCTGGGCGTGCCGCTGCGCTTCGCCGATGTCGGCGGCGATGTCGCCGGCGACCGGGATGTCGATGCCGCTGCCCTGCTGGGCGCTACGCTGCGCGTTGCGCACACGCTGCGCGCAGTATCCGACGGCCTCGCGTGCGCGGTGGCGGCGCAGCCCGTCGACCCGGCGTCGCTCGGCCGTGCACGCGGCCGCCTGACGGTGCTCGGCCTCGGCCCGGGCGATGCGGCGTGGCTCACGCCCGCCGCCCGCACCGCGCTCGCGCAAGCCACCGACATCCTCGGCTACACGACCTACGTGACGATGGCCGGCCCGTTCCGCGCGAACCAGCGCGTGCACGGCACGGACAATCGCGAGGAAATGCAGCGCGCGCGCCATGCGTTCGAACTCGCGGCCGAAGGCCGGCACGTCGCGGTCGTGTCGTCGGGGGATCCCGGGGTGTTCGCGATGGCCGCGGCCGTGCTCGAAGCGCTCGACGAAGCGCGCGACCCGCGATGGGCCGCGGTCGAACTGCGTATCGAACCCGGCGTATCGGCATCGCTCGCAACCGCCGCGCAGGCCGGCGCGCCGCTCGGTCACGATTTCTGCGCGATCTCGCTGTCGGACAACCTGAAGCCGTGGAACGTGATCGAGACACGCCTGCGGCACGCGGCGCAAGCCGATCTCGTGATGGCGTTCTACAACCCGATTTCGCGTGCCCGGCCGTGGCAGCTCGACCGTGCGCTCGACGCGGTGCGCGCGTATCGAGCGGCAGACACCATCGTCGTGCTCGGCCGCGATATCGGCCGGCCCGGCGCGACGCTCGCGACGACGACGCTCGGCGCGCTGCGCAGCGATCAGGTGGACATGCGCACGATGGTGATCGTCGGCTCGTCGACGACGCGGCGTTTCGCGATCGGCGACGGGCGTGAGTGGGTCTACACGCCGCGCTGGTATCGCTGAAGGCGCGTCTCCCGCTATTCGCGTGCCGCGCGGGCCGGCCCGGCGTGGCCCGTTCGCCGGAAGCGGTCCATCGACATGGTGGACCGCTTCAGTGCGCATCGCTTCATCGCCCTGACAGACCACACGCGTCACGCAAGCGGAAAAATCTGCCGCCTCGCGTTTCGATATGCGATCGAATCGGCAAGATCGTTACGTATCGGGAATCGAATAACGAAAAGAACACCTAAGTATTCACGATTCGGCGCGAATCCTCCAAGATGAGCACGCCGCCAGGCGGGCATACCCGATCGCCCGCGAGGCGGCGATACGCAGGCCAGCGTATCCCTCTTCCACTTGGAGAACACAATGAACAACAACGTGTTGCCGCGATTCAACCCGCGCGCGCTCGCCGCGGGCTGCCTGCTCGCCATGGCGAGCGTGTCCCACGGCGCCGGCGTGTATGCGCCGTTCGTCGACGTGACGCTCTACCCGACGCCGCTCGTCGACCGGATCGGCATCCAGCAAGGCATCCAGCAGTTCACGCTGGCGTTCGTGGTCGCGGGCAGCGGCTGCGCGCCATCCTGGGGCGGCGTGCAGCCGATCGGAAACGGCGCGAGCGGCGACCTGCTCGCATCGCTGTCGACGTCGATCGCGAGTTATCGCGCGAAAGGCGGCGAAGTCGCCGTCTCGTTCGGTGGCGCGAACGGCACGCCGCTGATGCAGGCATGCTCGAGCGTCCCCGCGCTGAAGACGGCCTACCAGACCGTGATCGATACCTACGGCCTCACGCATGTCGATTTCGACATCGAAGGCGCATCGCAGCAGGACAGCGCCGCGATTGCCCGCAACTTCCAGGCCGTCGCGCAACTGCAGTCCGACTACGCGGCGAAGGGCAAGCCGCTGCACGTCACGCTGACGCTGCCGACGATGCCGACCGGGCTCACGCAGGATGGCGTGAACGTCGTCAACGCGGCAATCTCGAACAAGGTCGCGTTCGACGCCGTGAACCTGATGACGATGGATTACGGCCCCGCGAACATCGACATGGGCGCGGCCGCGATCAGCGCCGCGCAGGCGCTCTATACGCAACTCGATACGGCGTTCAAGTCGGCGGGCCAGCCGAAAACGGGCACGCAACTGTGGCAGATGGTGGGCGTCACGCCGATGATCGGGATGAACGACGTACAGGGCGAAACCTTCACGCTCGCGAATGCGCAGAGCGTATTGAATGCGGCGGTCGGCAACGGTTACGGATTCTTCGGCAACTGGTCGGTCGGCCGCGATCAGCCGTGCCCGAACAACGGCGCGTATGTCGCGCCGACCTGCTCCGGTGTCGCGCAGCAGCCGTACGCGTTCGCGTCGATCTTCCGCAAGCTCGACGGCAAATGGGGGGCGGGCGTCACGCAGGACCCGAACTACGGCGGCGGCTCGAGCGGCGGCACGCCGCAACCGGGCGCGCCCTGGTCGGCCGGCCAGGTCTATACGGCAGGCGCAACGGTGACTTACCAGGGGACGACGTACCAGGCGCAATGGTGGACGCAGGGCGACGTGCCCGGCCAGGCGGCGGTGTGGAAGCCGGTCGGCGGCGGCACGCCCGTGTGGTCGGCAACGACCGCGTATCAGGGCGGCACGTGCGTCACGTACCAGGGCGCGAAATACTGCGCGAAATGGTGGACGCAGGGCGATAACCCGAGCGCGGGCGGCGTGTGGGTGAAGTCGTGACGTCGCGACGCATCGGCGCGTGACGCGCGGCGGCCGTTCCCGGATGCCGTCGGGCATCGCGGCGAACGGCCGCCGAAGCAGCGGCACCGCGGGCCACGGCCCTGCCCGCCCATCCTGCCGGGAATGCGGCCGCCGGCAAGTGGGGAGGACACCGAACGCAGGCCGGTTGCGGCGCCCGGCCGCGGTTCGCTAAGCTGGCGGAAGGCGCTCATCCGAAAAAGGCGGATCTTTCATGAAACACATGCTGCTCGCGGTCATCGTGCTGGTGTCGACGCTGGGTGTCGCCCGCGCGCAAACCCAGACCTTCCATTTTGGCGAGGGACAATCGCAGCCGCGGGCTGCCGCGCCGACGGCACGACCCGCACCCGCGCGCCCGCACGTGACACCGCCACCGCATCAGCACCGGCGTGCGATCCACAAGCGGCGCCACGGCCGTTCCGGAAAACCGGCGCGCGCGGGGCTGTACACGCACGCGTGATGCGGTGCGCGTTGCGCGCGGCAACGCACGGAACTGTCACGAACGCCCGGTAAGATCGGCGCGGCGGCCTGCATGCCGCCGTGCCCGACGATCGGTCGACAGGCCGGCAGCCCCGGTGAACGCGCATTTCCCTCCACGACTCAGCATTTGTTTTGCCGAACATGAATACCGGGCCGGATACCGTCGTCAGCATCAAGGAACGCGCCACGATCGTGTGCCGCCAGCGCAGCAGCGTGCTGCTGGTCGCCCGTACCGCCGCGCGCTGGTCGCTGCCGGGCGGCACGATCAGGCGCGGCGAGACGCCGCTCGAGGCCGCGCAGCGGGAGCTGGCGGAGGAAACGCGACTGGAGGGGCTCGCGCTCGACTATGCGGTGCAGTTCGGCGGACTCACGAAGCTTCATCACGTGTTCGTGGCCGACGTGCCGCGACACCTGACGCCGCGCGCGAGCAACGAGATCGCGCGTTGCAAGTGGTTCGACGTCGAACGGCTCGAGACGCTGCGCGCGAGCGTGCCGACCCGCAAGATCATCGAACTGCTGCACCTCGACCGCTTTTCCGCGCTGGCGGACGGGCCGCCGCGCTCACGCTGATCCGACCCGGACCGGTCACGCGCGCAGCCACGGACCGGCCTTACGCTCGAGCAAGGCGATCAATTCCGGCTGCATGTACGCGTAGCGGTCCGGAATGTCGAGACAGACGATCTTCTTGTGCTTCAGCCGAGTGCTGTATCTAGCCAGAAGCTTCGCCTTGTGTGTGCGCTCCATCACGAACACGATCTCGGCCCACTCGAGTTGCTCGGCGGACAAACGCGTGTTCGCATCGGGCGCGAGGCCCGCGGAGTCGGCTTCGACACCCGGCCACGCGGCGAACACCGCCTCGGCCGTCGGGCTGCGCAGCCGGTTGCGGCTGCAGATGAACAGCGCCCGTGTCATGCCGGCGCATGGCGGCCGGAACGCCCGCTCAACCGTTCAACCCCGAGGAATCGTGCCGGGCCGCACGTAGGCCAGCATGTGCGGCACGTAGTCGGCCTTGCCGAGCTCGACGCCGTGATGCCGCAGGATCGCGTACGCGGCGATCGCGTGAAAGTAGAACTGCGGCAGCGCCCAGTCGCGCACGTATTGCTCGCCCGTCATGTCGAACGCGGTGCCGTTCGGCAGTTCGAGCGCGATCGGCAGCGCGGCGCCGCCATCGAGCGCGTCGGGCGCGAGTTCGCCGAGAAAGGCGATCGTGCCGGCGACGATCGCCTGCGCGTCGCTCAGCGTGCCGGGCTGCGCGTCGGCATGCCAGCCGGCTTCCCGCAACGCCAGCAGCGCGTCCGGCAGCGGCTCGGCGCGCAGCCGATAGACCGGTTCCATCGCCTGGAAACACGAAAACCGCACCTGGGCGGCAAGCGGATACATATCGGGCGCGAGCTTCAGCGTCAGCAACGCATCGGGCGCGTTGCCGTCGGCCTGCCCGTGCGCGGCGGCCTTGTCGGGCCACGCGGACTGCGCGCGCAGCATCTGCGTGAAGGTCGGAACGAGAAGTTGGGTCGGTGACATGCATGCTCTCCGATGAAGCGTTCGCGCCACGATATCGATGTCGGGGCGAATCCGTATTCTGCCGTAGCCGACGTTTCGACGCGAAACCGGTGACGTATCGCAAGACCGATGCCCGGTGTCACGGTTTGCCGTGGCGTGCCAGGAACCGATCGAATTGCGACGCGAACGCCTTGCCGTCGCGCGCGCTGAACGGGGCAGGCCCTCCCGTATCGATGCCCGCGCTGCGCAGTTGTTCCATCATCGCGCGCGTCGACAGCCGTTCCTCGATGTTCTCGCGGCTGAACCAGTTGCCGCGCGGGTCGAGCGCATGCGCGCCCTTGTCGAGCACGGCGGCGGCCAGCGGGATGTCGGCGGTGATCACGAGATCGCCGGCTTGCGCGAGCTCGACGATGCGCGCATCGGCCACGTCGAAGCCGGCCGGCACCTGCACCGCCTTGATGAACGGCGACGGCGGCGTGCGCAGGAACTGGTTCGCGACGAGCGTCACGCAGATCTCGGCACGACGCGCGGCGCGAAACAGCATGTCCTTGATGACGGCCGGACACGCGTCGGCATCGACGAGTATTTGCATGGCAATCGTTCCGGTAAGCAGAAACGGCGATCATAGCGCGGCACCGCCGATCGCCGCGCACGGGCGGTCAGTCGGGCAGCCCCGGGCACAGTAACGCGGCCGTCGTCCATTGCGCGCCCCATGCGTCGGCTAGCCGCCTGCCCTGCCCGATTCGCACGGCCGCGTCGTCGAAGTCGACGAACGTGACGTGATCGGCGGCAGCCGGTCTCGGCGGCGTTTCGCGGGTGCAACCGTCGGACAGCACCCAAAGCCAGCGCTGTTGATCCGGCGTGCGGCGCGCGGCGCCCGCGAGCAATTGCGCGGCCGCCGCGATGCCGTCCGCGAGCGGTGTGCCGCCGCCGCCGTCCACCGGTTCGAGCCAGCGCGCGTTCCACCAGCGCGGCACGGCCGGGCCGAAGCGCCGCGCGGCACCGTTGCCGCCGAAGCAAATCAGCGCGGTTTCCACGCGGTTGCGCGCGGCCTGATCGAAGTACGCGACGATCAGGCCTTTCGCGAGCGCGAGCCGGTCGTGCGACAGCATCGACGCCGAGCAGTCCAGCACGAAGCAATGCAGTGCGCGCGGTGTGCCGGCTCGCTTGCGGAAGCGCAGATGGCTGGCGTGCAGCGTGCCGCCGCGCTTCGCGGCGAGTGTCGCCGGCCATGCCACGGCCGTGCCGGCACGCACCGTCCCGGGTACGCGCGCGACAGCGCCTGGCTGCCATCGAGGACCGCGAATGGCATTCGCGGCGGCGGCGGCTCGATGGCTCAGCGTTTTTTTAGCGGCAGCGGCACCACGCTCTTCACGTCACGCAATCCGGCCGGCTCGGGCGGCAGGTAGCCCCAGTCGCCTTGCGACGCCGCCGCATCGCCACGTGCGGCGTCCGGCGAACGATCGGGCTGCGGGCTGATGTCCGGCGGCGTTCGGCCGTCGCGGTTGCCGACGCCTTCGGCATTCGACTGCGACGCCCCTGACGGCGGCGGCGCACCGGCATGACGCCGATGCCGCAAAACCGCGTCCGCCACGCGCTCGACGTGCGACACCGTCACCGCTTCGGCTTGCTCCAGCGCCGCGAGCGCGCGCGCGGCGCGCAGCATCACGAGGTCGGCGCGCAGGCCGTCGACTGCCGCGGCGATGCACAGCGCGCTGACGCGCGCGTGAACCGCGTCGTCGAAATCCAGCGCCGGCAACCGTGCCCGCGCCGCGTGGATCGCATCGCCGAGTGCGCGTTGTGCGCTCGCGTGGCGTGCGCGAAACGCGTCCGGGTCGAGATCGAACGCGAGGCGCGCCTTCACGATCTGCTCGCGCTGCGCGGCGTCGAAACAGTTCTCGAGCTCGACCATCAGCCCGAAGCGGTCGAGCAGTTGCGGGCGCAGTTCGCCTTCCTCGGGATTCATCGTGCCGACCAGCACGAAACGCGCGTCGTGCGCATGCGACACGCCATCGCGCTCGACCACGTTCACGCCGCTCGCGGCAACGTCGAGCAGCGTATCGACGAGACCGTCGGCAAGCAGGTTCACCTCGTCGACGTACAGCACGCCGCGATGCGCGCGCGCAAGCAGGCCGGGCCGGAAGCGCACGCCGTTTTCGGCGAGCGCATGGGCGAGATCGAGCGTGCCGGTGACCTGCTCGTCGCTCGCCGACAGCGGCAGCGTGACGAATGCGCCTTCGGGCAGCAGTTCGGCGAGCGCGCGCGCGGCGGTCGATTTCGCGGTGCCGCGCGGCCCGCTGACGAGCACGCCGCCGAGCGACGGGTCGATCGCCGCGAGCAGCAGCGCCTGCTGCAGCGGCTGTTGCGCGACGAGCGCCGCGAACGGGAACACCGCGCGCGCGCGATGCGTCGTCGGATCGGTCATCGCCGTCCTCCTTCCTGAAATTGTTCGCTGTCGAGCCAGACCGCTTCGATGCGCTCGCGATACTCGCCCGGCTGCTGCCAAAGCCCACGCTGAATCGCTTCGACGAAGCGCTCGCAGATGCCGTGCAGCGCCTTCGGGTTGTGTCGTTCGAGGAACGCGCGCGTGTCGTCGTCGAACAGATACGCGTCGGCGACGAGCGCGTACTGGTGATCCGACAGCACGCGCGCGGTCGCGTCATAGCCGTACAGATAGTCGACGGTCGCGGCCATTTCCGCCGCGCCCTTGTAGCCGTGGCGCTTTACGCCGTCGAGCCACTTCGGGTTGACGACGCGCGAGCGGATCACGCGCGCGATTTCCTCGCGCAGCGTGCGCATCTTCGGCGCGACCGGGTTCGCATGGTCGCCGTGGTAGATGCTCGGCTGCTGCCCGGACAGGTGGCGCACGGCAGCCGTCATCCCGCCCTGGAACTGGTAGTAGTCGTTCGAATCGAGGATGTCGTGTTCGCGGCTGTCCTGGTTCTGCACGACGACGTCGATCGTCGCGAGCCGTTCGCCGAACACGTCGGGCGCGGCGTCGCCGGCGCTGTTCTGCGCGTACGCGTGGCCGCCCCACTGGCGGTACGCATCGGCGAGATCGGCGTCGGTCTGCCAGCGGCGCTGGTCGATCAGGTCCTGCAGGCCCGCGCCGTAGCTGCCCGGCCGCGCGCCGAACACGCGCCAGCCGGCACGACGCCGCGCCTCGTCCGGCGCCACGCCCTGCTCGATCCATTTCGCGCGTTCGCGCTCGACGCGCGCGCGGATCGGGTTCAGCGCCTCGGGTTCGTCCAGCGCGGCAACGGCCTGCACGGCCGCGTCGAACAGGTGCATCAGGTTCGGGAAGGCATCGCGGAAGAAGCCCGACACGCGCAGCGTCACGTCGATGCGCGGCCGGTCGAAGATCTCGATCGGCAGGATCTCGAAGTCGGTCACGCGATGGCTGCCGTGCGCCCATTTCGGCCGCACGCCGAGCAGCGCGAACGCCTGCGCGATATCGTCGCCGCCGGTGCGCATCGTGGCCGTCCCCCACACCGACAGCCCGATCGCGCGCGGATAGTCGCCGTGATCCTGCAGATGGCGTTCGATCAGCTGCTGCGCGGATTTCAGCCCGAGCGACCACGCGGCCTGCGTCGGCACCGCGCGCGTATCGACCGAATAGAAGTTGCGGCCCGTCGGCAGCACGTCGGGCCGGCCGCGCGACGGCGAGCCGCTCGGCCCCGGCGGCACGAAACGGCCGTCGAGCCCGCGCAGCAGCTGGCGCAGTTCCTCGCCGCCGCATGCGTCGAGCGCCGGCAGAAGTGTCGAGCGCACGCGTTCGAGCACCGCGAGCGTGCGCGGCCAGTGGCCCGGCGGCGTTGGGCCCGCATCGGCGCCGGTCGCGCCGGAAGCAGCCGCGCACAGCCCGTCGAGCCAGTCCTGGGCGAGTCGTTCGAGCCGCTCGCGCGTGTCGCCGGCATGGCGCCACGGCGACGCGTCGAGCGCCTGCAGAACGGCCGGCCGCGGGCCCGTCCACGGCGCGGCCCAGTCGGCCGCGAGCGGATCGAAATCGTCGCCGAGCGCGAGATCGCGCGCAAGCGCGCCGATCAGTCCAGCGCGTTCGCCCTTGCCGTCGCCGACCGGAAAACGCGCGAGCGCGAGCAGCGTGTCACGCCGCTGACGGTCGGTGGGCGACACGCCGAATACGTGCAGCCCGTCGCGAATCTGCGCTTCCTTCAATTCGCACAGCCACGCGTCGACGCGCGTGAGCAGCGCATCCTCGTCGCCGGCATCGCGCGGCGGCGACACGCTCAGTTCGTCGTGCAGACGGTGTTCGGCGATCGTCGCGAGGATCGTCTTGCGCAGCAGCTTCGCGCGCCGCGCATCGACCATCAGCGCTTCGTAGTATTCGTCGACCTGCCGTTCGAGATCCTGCAGCGGGCCGTAGTTTTCCGCACGCGTGAGCGGCGGCATCAGGTGATCGACGATCACCGCCTGCGCGCGGCGCTTCGCCTGGCTGCCCTCGCCCGGATCGTTGACGATGAACGGATACAGATGCGGCAGCGGCCCGAGCGTCAGGTCCGGCCAGCACGCATCGGACAGCGCGACACTCTTGCCCGGCAGCCATTCGAGGTTGCCGTGCTTGCCGAGGTGAATGACCGCGTCGATGCCGAACGCATCGCGCAGCCAGAAATAGAACGCGAGATACGCGTGCGGCGGCACGAGCTCGGCATCGTGGTAGCTCGCGTAGTCGTTTTCGCCGCGCGAGCGCGACGGCTGGATGCCGACGAACACGTTGCCCGCACGCCAGCCGGCGATCGTGAAGCGCCCCTGCCGCAGCGTCGGGTCCGCTTCGGGCGGGCCCCAGCGCGCGTTCAGCGCGTCGCGCACGGCGGCCGGCAGCCGCGCGAAACGTGCGACGTAATCGGCCAGCGCGAAGCTCTGGAACGCGGGGCGTAACGCGCGCACGGCCGGATCGTTGGTCACGCCTTCGGTGAGCCGCGCGATCAGCGCGTCGCCGTCGGCCGGCAGGTCGGCCACGGCATAGCCGGCATCGCGCAGCGCGGCCAGCACGCGCAGCGCGGACGCCGGCGTGTCGAGCCCGACGCCGTTGCCGATCCGCCCTTCGCTTTGCGGATAGTTCGCGAGGATCAGCGCGATGCGCTTGTCGGCGTTGTCGAGCGTGCGCAGCCGGCACCAGCCGCGCGCGAGCGCCGCGACGAACGCGATCCGCTCGGCATCCGGCTGATAGCGCACGACGTCGACTTCGGTGTGTGGACAACGATACGCGAGCCCCTTGAAACTGACCGCGCGCGTGACGATGCGCCCGTCGACCTCGGGCAACGCGATGTGCATTGCGATGTCGCGCGCGTGCAGCCCCTGGTTGTCGGCCACCCACGCGTCGCGATTGCCGCCGGACAGGATCACCTGCAGCACCGGTGCATCGCCGGCGAGCACGTCGGGCTCCGGGCTGTCGATCGCGCCGGCCGCGAACGCGGTGGTGTTCAGCACGAGCGCGACGCGGTGCGTGTCGCACAGCTGCGTGATGACCTCGCGGCTCACCGCATCCTTCAACGACGTGACCGCGATCGGCAGCGGATTGAGCCCTTCGCGCACGAGCGCATCGGCCAGCGCGTCGAACACGGCGGTGTTCGCGGCTTGCCAGTGCGCGCGATAGAACAGGATCGCGACGACAGGTGCGCCGGGCGTCCAGCGCGAACGCCAGTCGTCGATGCTCGCCGGGTCGCGCACCGGGTGATACAGCGCAGCGGCCGGCAGCGGGCGCGGCGGCTCGGGTTCATCGCCGAAACCGAGCGTATGAAACGCGATGCTGCGCAGCAGCGCTTCGGCGTTGTGCATCCCGCCTTCGCGCAGATAGCGCCACCACAGCCGGCACAGATCCGGCGCGACCGTGCTTTTCGCGACGAGGTTCGGGTCTTCCTGCAGGTCGCCCGAGAACATCGCGAGCTGCTGCCTGCGCTTCGACGCGAGCGACACGGCCTGCTCGATCCCGTACGGCCAGTATGCTTCGCCGCCGAGATGGTCGATCACGACCGTCTTCGCGTGACGCAGCACGTCGTCGACGTAGAAGTCGACCGACGCCGGCTGCCGCAGGAACGTGACGTTCGCAAGCCGCACGCTCGGGAAGCCGGCAGGCAGTTTCGGCACGACGCTGGCCAGCAGCGACAGCGTCGTGTCGGCCGAGCTCAGAATCACGATGTCGGCCGGCTGCTGGTCGATCCGGACGACGCCCTGCGTATCGTCGACGAAGCCGCCCGGCGTGGTGCGCAACAGATGCATCGCGCGTTACGCCTGTTGCAGGTCGGCCGCGCACGCGGCGTCGAACGCGCGCTGCAGCGCGGCCGCGTCGAGGTCCTCGCCGATCAGCACGAAGCGGCTCTCACGCGCCTCGCCGTCCTGCCAGCGGCGGTCGAAGTAGCTGTCGAAGCGCCGGCCGACGCCCTGGATCACCAGACGCATCGGCGCATCGGGCAGCGCGGCGAAGCCTTTCGCGCGGTAGATCGTGTGCGTCTCGACGACACGCTGCAGCGCGGCGATCGTCGCCTCGCGCGTGCCTGCATCGCCCGACACCACCACCGAGTCGAAATCGTCGTGATGATGGTCGTGATCGCCGTCGTCGGCCGAGCCGTGATGGTCGTGCCGCAGATGGATCGTTTCCTCCGACGCCGATTCGAGCCCGAGCAGCATCGCGACGTCCAGTTCGCCGCGGGTGGCGCGCACGATCTTCACCTGCGGCGGGATTTCCTCGCGGATCGCGGCTTCGATTTCGGCAAACTGCGCGTCGGCGACGAGGTCGGCCTTGTTCACGATCACCAGATCGGCGGACGACAGCTGGTCGGCGAACAGTTCGTGCAGCGGCGATTCGTGGTCGAGGTTCGGATCGGCGCGGCGCTGCGCGTCGACGGCCTGCGGGTTCTCGGCGAACTGGCCGCTCGCGGCGGCCGGAGCGTCGACGACGGTCACGACCGCGTCGACCGTGAAGCTGTTGCGGATCGACGGCCAGTTGAACGCCTGCACGAGCGGCTTCGGCAGCGCGAGGCCGGACGTCTCGATCAGCACGTGGTCGATGTCGGCGCGGCGCTCGACGAGCGCTTCCATCACCGGATAGAACTCCTCCTGCACGGTGCAGCACAGGCAGCCGTTCGCGAGCTCGTACAGCTGGCCCGATGCCTCGCCCTGCGCGCCGTCCGTGTCCTCGCAGCCGATGCCGCAGCCCTTGAGGATTTCGCCGTCGATGCCGAGCTCGCCGAATTCGTTGACGATCACCGCGATTCGGCGGCCTGCGGCGTGCTGCAGGATGTGGCGCATCAGCGTGGTCTTGCCGCTGCCGAGAAAGCCCGTGACGATCGTGACGGGAAGCTTGCGTAAGGTCATGGTGGATCCTGTGTCGAATTGGAAGTCAGGCCGAGAGCGTCACGTCGATCTCGTCATAGCGTTTGAGGCGGTAGATCGCGGCCGACACGATCCAGCACGCGAGAAACAGGCCGATCACGACATAGCCGAGCATCCCGAAATGCGATGCGACCATCGTCGAGAAATCCCACACGGGCCCCTGCAGCGACAGCTTGTCCGCGAGCAGCGCGAGCACCTCGATGCCGCCGATCAGCGCGGCCACCAGCACCGACACGAACGTGATCGTCATGTTGTAGTAGATCTTGCGGATCGGCCGCACATACGCCCAGCGGTACGCGCCCATCATCAGGATGCCGTCGGTCGTGTCGACGAGCGTCATGCCCGCGGTGAACAGCACGGGCAGCGCCATCACCGACCAGAACGACAGGCCGCCCTGCACCTGCGTGGCCGAGATGCCGAACAACGCGATTTCGGTCGCGGTATCGAAGCCGAAGCCGAACAGGAAGCCGACCGGATACAGGTGCCAGCTGCGCGACACGAGACGGAACAACGGCCGGAACAGGCGGGCCAGCACGCCGCGCTGGTTCATCAGCATGTCGAGGTCGGCGTCGACAATCGTCTCGCCGCGGCGCGCCGCGCGAAACGTCCGGTAGACGGAAATCAGGATCAGCAGGTTGGCGGCCGCGAGCACGAGCAGGAAGAATGCCGATACGCTCGTGCTGATCACGCCGCCCCAGGTCTTCATGCTCTCGAAGCGCGCGAGCGACGCCGCGGTCAGCGCGACGGCCACCGACATCACGATCACCACCGTCGAATGGCCGAGCGAGAAGAACAGGCCCGCGCCGAGCGGGCTGCGGCCCTCCTGCATCAGCTTGCGCGTGACGTTGTCGATCGCGGCGATGTGGTCGGCGTCGACTGCATGGCGCAGGCCGAACACGTAGGCGAGCAGCGCGGTGCCCAGCAGCACGGGCTGGTCGCGAAACGCGACGAAGGCCCAGATCCACGCGCCGACGTTGAATGCGACGAGCAATGAATAGATCGCGACGATTTTGCCGCGCAGCCCGGATGAGCTGTCGTTGAACAGACGGAAGAACGAGTCGAGCATGATGCTCCTTTGCGAACGGTCGACATGATGAATGCCAACACGGCCGTCGCCGGCCCCGCCTGCACCGCTGGCCGTTCCTTGCCCCCGCCCGCGCACGTGCTGCGGCTGGCGGGTCGGCGGAGGAAGCGGGCAGCGTTCGGGCGTCGGGCGTGGTGCGGCCGTGGACGATGCGCCGCCTCCCCGCGGCGCTGAACCCCACGTTCTGGCCGGTATCCGGGCTGACGAACACGCCGCTTCGCCTTCCCGGATGCGCGGCATCCAGTGGCGGTCGTCCGCATGCGGCAGGCATGCGGCGAAGCGGCGCTGCATCGCGCTGGGCGATGCGTTCGCTTACCGTTGCGGGGGCAGCACAGGTTGGCTCGACTGCGGTGCAGGCAGGCTCCCTGTTTCCCGTTTAACTGCACGCGCCGGAACAGCGCGCGCGAGCACCAAAACGCGTGCGAGTGTAGGCGGCGGTGCGGGGAGCGTCAAGGCAAAACGGGCCGCCGCGGCGCGTGCGGCACGGCCGCGGCATCGTGCCTGGCGTGCTTGCGACGCCCGCGTGGCGGGTTCGCGCGGGCCGGGCGCTGTGCTATCGTATGCGCCGCGTTCGGTGCTCGCATGCGCATTGCGCGCACGCAGTTAAACGGGAAACAGGAGGCGGAAGTCCGCCCGGCCTGTGCTGTCCCCGCAACGGTACGCCGCCCGCGCGCGCGGTTCCCCCCGCACGCGCCCAGGCCGCCCGCGATGCCACTGCCCTTCAACGGGCGGGAAGGCTGCGGCCTGGCAAGCGGCCAGCCCGGATACCGGCCGACGCAAGGGGCGAGCCCGCCGCTCGCCGAAACGCCCGATCCGCGGGGGACGGATGAGGTGCGCTTGCCGCCCGCGTTCGCGCGGGCTTCGCCCGATCCATCATGCCTTGCCTGTCCACCGGCCGCCGCTGCGCCGCTCGCCCTCTCCTTTCCACTGCCACGACACGGTGCGCGCCGTGCCGCGTCCGATGAGCCGCGCGTGGCTCGTCGGCGCCGGCCCCGGCGACGCCGAACTGCTGACGCTGAAGGCCGTGCGCGCGATCGCCGCGGCCGACGTGCTGCTCGTCGACGACCTCGTGAATCCCGACGTGTTGCGCCATGCGCGCGCCGACGCGCGCATCGAGCACGTCGGCAAGCGCGGCGGCCATGCGTCGACGCCGCAGGAAGTGATCGTCGCCGCGATGCTCGCGCACCTGCGCGCGGGCCGCAGCGTCGCACGGCTCAAGGGCGGCGATCCGTTCGTGTTCGGCCGCGGCGGCGAGGAACTGCTTGCGCTCGGCGCGGCGGGTTTCCCGGTCGAGGTCGTGAACGGCATCACGGCCGGCATCGCGGCCCCGGCCGCGCTCGGCATTCCGGTCACGCATCGCGGCGACGCGCAGGGCGTGATCTTCGTCACCGGTCACGGCGCGGGGGCCGACGAGCCCGACTGGCGCGCGCTGGCCGCGACGCGGATGACGATCGTGATCTACATGGGCATACGCCGGCTCGACGCGATCGTTGCCGCGCTGCGCGACGGCGGCGTGCCCGGCGACATGCCGTGCGCGGCGATCGAGAACGCGACGCGTGACGGGCAGCGGCACGTGCTCGCGACGCTCGACACCGTCGTCGAGCGCGTGGGCGCGACCGGTATCGGTTCGCCCGCGATCGTCGTGATCGGCCGCGTCGCGGCGCTCGCCGACGATCTGGCCGTGCGCGCGGCGCTCGGCGGTCGCGCATGATGCGCGTCGCGCTCGGCATCGGTTTTCGCGCGGGCGTGACGGCCGCGCAACTCGATGCCGCGATCCGCGCGGCGCTGGCGCATTACCCGGGCGCCGAACCGGCCGTCGTCGCGACCCTCGCCGACAAGGCGCGGGCCCGGCCGCTGCGCACGCTGTGCGCACGGCGCGGCTGGCCGCTCGTCGCGTTCGACGCGGCGCGGCTCGCGCAATGTGCCGACGCGGCATTGAGCGGCCCGTCGGCTGCCGCGCTCGCGCGTTTCGGCGTCGCGGGCGTGGCCGAGCCGTGCGCGCGGCTCGCGGCGCCGCAGGGCCGGCTGCTTGGTCCCAAATCCATCCTGGGCGGCGTGACGGTCGCGCTCGCCGGCCCGCTCTGAACCCATTGTTTCCCTTTCGACAGGACGATTCCCGATGAAGACCGATGCCGAATCCCATCAGCGGATGGCCGAACGCCGCCGCGCCGGCCATGAAAAGAAGCAGGCTGCCGCCACGCAGGAAAAGGGCCTGCTGATCGTCAACACGGGCAACGGCAAGGGCAAGAGCACGGCCGCGTTCGGCATGGCCGTGCGCGTGCTCGGCCACGGCATGCGGCTCGGCGTGGTGCAGTTCATCAAGGGCGCGCTGCACACGTCCGAGCGCGACTTCCTCGGCGCGGTCGCGCAGTGCGACTTCGTGACGATGGGCGACGGCTATACGTGGAACACGCAGAACCGCGACGCCGACATCGCGACCGCCCGCAAGGGCTGGGACGCGGCACGCCGGATGATCGAGAGCGGCGAGTACCGGATGGTGATCCTCGACGAGCTGAACACCGTGCTGAAGTACGAATACCTGCCGCTCGACGAAGTGCTTGCGACGCTCGTTGGCCGGCCGGATGCGGTGCACGTCGTCGTCACCGGCCGGCATGCGCCCGATGCACTGATCGATGCGGCCGATCTCGTCACCGAAATGCGGCTCGTCAAGCATCCGTACAAGGAGCAAGGCGTGAAGGCGCAGCCGGGCGTGGAGTTCTGAGCGATGCCGGCCTGCCCCGCGCTGTTCGTCAGCGCGCCCGCATCCGGCCAGGGCAAGACGTCGGTGACGGCCGGGCTTGCGCGGCTGCACCGGCGGCTCGGCCGGCGCGTGCGCGTGTTCAAGACCGGGCCCGATTTTCTCGATCCGATGTTGCTCGAACGCGCGAGCGGCGCGCCCGTGCACGCGCTCGATCTCGGCATGGTCGGCGAAGCCGGCTGCCGTGAACTGCTCGCCGATGCCGCGCGCGACGCGGACCTGATCCTGATCGAAGGCGTGATGGGATTGTTCGACGGCACGCCGAGCAGTGCCGATCTCGCAGTCGCGTTCGGCGTGCCGGTCGTCGCGGTGATTGCCGCGAAGTCGATGGCGCAGACGTTCGCGGCGATCGCGTTCGGCCTCGCGCGGTTCCGTCCTGCGGTGCCGTTTCACGGCGTGCTGGCGAACCGCGTCGGGTCGGCACGGCACGCGGAACTGCTGCGGCAGGCGTTGCCCAACGACTTGCGCTGGCTCGGGCACGTGCCGGCCGATGCGGGCATCGCATTGCCGGAGCGCCATCTCGGCCTGCACCAGCCGGCCGACATCGACGACCTCGATGCGCGGCTCGAGCGTGCGGCCGACGTGCTCGCGCAGACGGCGCTCGCCGAATTGCCGCCCGTCGTTTCGTTCGCGGCACCGGACGTGCGCGCCCCGCTGCCGCGTGCGCTCGCCGGCAAGCGGATCGCGATCGCGCGCGATGCGGCGTTCTCGTTCATCTACCCGGCGAATCTGGCGCTGCTCGATGCGCTCGGCGCGCAGCTTCGGTACTTTTCGCCGCTTGCCGACGAATCCGTGCCCGCCGATTGCGATGCGCTGTTCCTGCCGGGCGGCTATCCGGAGCTGCATGCGGCGACGCTCGCGGCGAATGCCGTGACCGCGCGCGCGATTCGCGCGCACGCGGCAGCCGGCCGGCCGATCGTCGCGGAATGCGGCGGAATGGTGTATCTGTGCGAATCGCTGACCGATGTGGACGGTACGACGACGCCGATGCTCGGGCTGCTGTCAGGCCATGCGACGATGCAGCGCCGGTTCGCGGCGCTCGGGATGCAGGCGCTGGACACGCGCACCGGGCCGATGCGCGGTCATACGTTTCACTATTCGCGGCTGGATACGCCGCTGGCGCCGGTGGCGACCGCTGCGCGGCCCGACGGCGCGCGAGGCAGCGGTGAAGCCGTTTATCGCGCGGGCCCGATCGTCGCGACGTACATGCACATGTACTGGCCGTCGAATCCGGAGATGGCGGCCGCGTTGTTCGGCGGCACGGCATTCTGACGACCACCCGCCGGTTGCGGCGATGTCAGGGCTTTTCGCGGCCCGGCGCTTCCGAGCGTGAAGTCCGGATCACGGTGCCATCGGGCGAGAAATGCGCGTTGAACATCGCGTCGCCCGATACGCCGCCCTCGGCCCAGTGCCAGCTCCACACTTCTTCATGACTCAGCGCGTATTGCGCAACCTCGGTCGGCTTGCCGAGCAGTTGGCGCACATCGTCCTTCGACATTCCCGGCACGACCTTCGCGATGTTCGCCGCCGTCAGTGCCTGCGTGATCGACACGAGCCGGCCGTCCGGCCCGAAATCGAGCATGTACGTGCTCGTGCCGTACGGGCCGCGCGGGTACTCGAACCGCTGCGAGCCGTCCTCGCCCTGCCTGACCATCTCGGGCTTGCCAGCCTGACGCAGCACGTCCTCGGTCGTCGAGATGCCCGGCTGCAGATTGCCGAACGCCATCGGATCAGGCTTGATCGCGTTCACCGCGTCGGCCACTTTCTGGTCGTCGCACCCGGCCACCAGAACGCCGACCGCGCAGGCCGTCAGCACGGTCAGAAACTGTTTTCGCATGTCGTCCACACCTGTATTCATCGAGCCGATTCGGCGTCGCGCGCAGCGTAGCACGCGGGTCGTCCCGTCGATGTCAAGGAGCGTCAAATTCGCGTGCATCCTGCGCGCCCGGTTTCACGGCCTGGTTGGCGCGTACCGGGCGGCGACCGCGCCGATGCGCGGCGACGTCACACGAGGAACGTTTCGGCCAGCTTGACCCAGTACGATGCGCCGGTCGGCAATGCGGCGTCGTTGAAGTCGTAACCGGGGTTGTGCACCATGCAGCCGCCCTCCCCGTCGCCGTTGCCGATGATCAGGTAGCAACCGGGCCGTTTCTCGAGCAGGAACGCGAAATCCTCGCTGCCGGTGAGCGGCACCATCCCGTCGATGAGATTCGCTTCGCCGACCCACTCGCGCGCGACGTCGCGTGCGAACGCGGTCATCGCCGCATCGTTGACGAGCACCGGGTAGCGGCGCTGGTAGTCGATCGTCGCGGTCGCGCCGAACACCGCCGCCTGCGCATGGACGACTTCCTTGATACGCGTCTCGAGCAGGTCGCGCACCTCCGGCTTCAGCGCGCGCACGGACAGGCGCATCTGCGCGCGGTCGGGAATCACGTTCGGCGCCTCGCCCGCGTGGATCGCGCCCACCGTGACGATCGCCATGTCGAGCGGCGACACGTTGCGCGACACGATCGTCTGCAGCGCGACGACGATCTGCGCGCACACGACGACCGGGTCGATCGCCCGGTGCGGCACCGCGCCGTGGCCGCCGCGCCCCTGCACGTCGACGATCACGGTGTCCGACGACGCCATGAACGGCCCCGGCAGAAAGCCGAACTTGCCCGTCGGGAAACCCGGCATGTTGTGCATCGCGAAGATCGCGTCACACGGAAACTGCTCGAACAGGCCGTCGTCGAGCATTTTCTTCGCGCCGCCGAGCCCCTCCTCGGCCGGCTGGAAAATCAGGTTCAGCGTGCCGGAAAAGCGGCGCTCGCGCGCCAGGTGCTTCGCGGCCGCGAGCAGCATCGCGGTGTGGCCGTCGTGGCCGCACGCGTGCATCTTGCCGGGGATCGTGCTCTGGTACGGCAGGCCGGTCGATTCGTGGATCGGCAGCGCGTCCATGTCGGCGCGCAGGCCGAGGCGCTGCTTGCCGTCGCCCACCTTCAGCTGCGCAACGACGCCCGTGCCGCCGAGCCCGCGATGCACCGTGTAGCCCCATGCCTGCAATTGCCCGGCGACGAGATCGCTCGTCGCGAATTCCTCGAAACCCAGCTCCGGGTGGGCATGGATGCGATGCCGGATCTCGATCATTTCGTCGGCGAGGCCTGCGGGGATCACGCTGTGCGTCACGGTGTCGTCTCCTGGGTTCCGCGGGGAATGTGCAGGCAAGGATAGTCGGTGGATCGGCAACCGAACAGACAGAAAGTCGTCATGGTGACAACCTCGGGTTGCCGGACGATCGTCGGGCCTACGATGAAGCGTGCTGCGGAGGCAACCAGCCATTCGGCCGACTGCCGGCCGCGCTCGGGATTCGCGACACTCACCTTATGTTCAGTCTCGATTTTTCAGACGGGAGTACCCGTTGATCGCCGTTCGTCATTCCGGAATAATTCCGTCACATCAATGGGTTGAGAGCTCATGTTCATTTTTTGACGCGTGTACATTTTTTGTGTACGCTAACAAAAAAGTGAACAAACCCTCCTCATCGATGCCCAAGAACGCGCCCCTGCCGATGTCCGAACAGCACGTGCTCGACGAAGCCTGTGCCGCGTTCGAACGCACAACCCGCCGCTTCAACGCGCGGCCCGTGCGCATGCCGGCCGCATACAGCGCGCATGCCGACGCGATGATCCGCTTCGGCATAGCCGGGCAGACCGTCGAGATGCCGGCGGTCGTGAGCGTCGGCGTCGAGTCGCTGCAGGGCGCACTCGCCGCGTTACGCCGACGCGCGCGTCCGGCGCGCGCCGAGCGGCCGCTGATGCTGGTCGCACCGTATTTTTCGGCCGAGCTGGCCGCCCGCCTGATCGAGCACGACATCCCGTTCATCGATACTGCCGGCAACGCGTGCCTGATCCAGCCGGAGGCAACGGTGATGATCACCGGCCGGCCCAAACCCGCACGCCCGCCGCGCCGGCAGACATCGCGCGCGACGACGCCCAAGGGGCTCGCCGTGATGTTCGCGCTCGCGACGCAGCCGAGCCTCGTCGCGCAACCGCTGCGGGCGATCGCCGCCGCATCGGGCGTCGCGCTCGGCACGGTCAATCTCGCGATGGACGACCTGATCGCACGCGGTCTCATCGCGCAGCGGCGCAACGGCGAGCGCTCGTTTCCCGACTGGCCGCGCTTCGTGCAGGAATGGGTCGCGCTGTACCCGAGCCGCCTGCGTGCGAAATTGCCGAGCCGGCGGTTTGCCGCGCTCGCGCCCGACTGGTGGCACGGCTTCGATTTCGCGGCCTTCGACGCGCGGCTCGGTGGCGAACCCGCGGCCGACCTGCTCACGCACGACCTGAAGCCGGCCGCGATCACCGTCTATACGCACGGCGCCGCGACGAACCGCCTGCTGCTCCAGGCGCGCCTGCGCCCGGACGAGCGCGGCGACGTCGAGCTGCTCGAAGCATTCTGGCCGCCGTCGGCGGTGCTCGACTGGCGCGAGCAGGACGTGCCGCTCGTGCCGCCGCTGCTGATCTACGCGGATCTCGTCTCGTCCGGAGACAGCCGCAACCTTGCCGCCGCCGAACACATCCATGACCGATACCTCACCCACCCGCCCGCTTGAAGTCGACGCGCGCCGGCCGATCGAGCCGGCAGCGATCGCGTTGCTGCAGGCGGTGCGGGCGGCCTGCGCGCAGCTCGACGCTGCATTCGTCGTCGCCGGCGCGACCGCGCGCGACATCCTGATGTGGCATGTCCACGGCATCCGGCCGGTGCGTGCGACGCGGGACGTCGACGTCGCGGTATGCGCGGTGAGCTGGCCGTTTCACGAACGGCTCGTCGACGCGCTCGTCGCGACCGGGCAATTCGCGCGCGCGCCGAAGCATCGGCAGAAGCTGCTGTTCGACAGCGGGACGCAAGGCTTTCGGACCGAGCTCGACCTCGTGCCGTTCGGGCCGCTCGAGGCGCCGCCGGGCGAAATCGCGTGGCCGCCGGGCGGTGATTTCGTGCTGAACGTGCTCGGCTTTCAGGAGGCGGTCGATTCGGCGCTGGTCGTGTCGATCGCAGCCGACATCGCGGTGCCGGTGGCGAGCCTGCCGGCCCTTGCGCTGTTGAAGTTGCTCGCGTGGAAGGACCGGCGTGCGCGCCAGAACAGCGACGCGTACGACTTGCTGTTCCTGCTCACGCATTTTCATGACGCGGGCAATCGCGAGCGTATCTGGGACGTCGCCCCCGACCTGCTCGAGCAGCACGGCTTCCAGCCCGAGCTGGCCGCGGCCGCGCTGCTGGCGCGCGATGCAACGCGAATTGCGTCGCCGCCAACGCGCGATGCGATTCGCGCGCTGCTATCCGACGCCACGATCTACGCGACGCTCGGGCAGGATCTGCAGGCGCGTGCGTTCGCGCTGCTGCCGGGCGAATTCAGCGATGACGTCGACCGGTATCTCGACGCGTTCCGCGACGCCTTTCTCGCGGATTCGCCCGCTCCTCGCGCGTGACGTGTAGCGCTTGCGAGCGCAACGCCATCGCGTGTTCACGGCCCTAAGCCGAAGCCGTCCAGTCTTCGAGCGACAACCCCGCGACGCGGCTGAATTCGCGTCCATTGTTCGTGACGAGCACGGCACCGGCCGCGATCGCATGGCCGGCGATCGATGCATCGTTCGCGCCGATCGGCGTCCCGCGTGCGGCAAGGTCGGCGCGAATCGCGGCCGTTGCATCGACCGCCGCGGTATCCCACGACAACACGCCGTCCAGTCGTGCGACGAACGCCGCCACGAGATCCGCATGCTTCGGCGACGCCTTTCTGCCGACCGCGCCGAACCGCATTTCGGCATAGGTGATCGACGACACGACGATCCGGTGCTGCGCGTTGACGCACGACTGCAGCCGGGACAACACCGCGGGCGGCCGCTCGCGCATGATGAACGAGCAGATGTTCGTATCGAGCATGTAGAGCGTGGTCACCGGCCCGACTCCGTCGGTGCGTCGCCATCCGTGCCGGACAGGTCGAAACGCCCCGCTTCGACGACAGCAGGGCGCTCGGCGAGGAAGTCGGCATCGGCCAGCGGTTCGCTCGCCAGCGACAGCCATGTCGGCCGCACCGGACGCAGCAGCAGCGTGTCGCCCTCGCGGCGGATTTCGAGTTCCGTCACACCCTCGAACTCCATGTCCTTCGGGATGCGGATTGCCTGGTTACGGGCGTTCTTGAAAATGGAAACGGTGCGCATGAGCCACTCCACGGGAGTACGATGCGCCCATTCTAGGCATATGCTGGCATATGTCAATATCGAGGCATGCGAGCCGGGGACCGCGCTCGATGCCGTGGCGGATTTGCTTGCCATGTCGTCACGACCTGTGTGCGTTGAGGGAGCGGTCCATTCTTCCTCATGCCGCCCGCCCGATCCATATCCCGAACGGCCGATGCGTGCCCCCTTCCCGTCGCGCGAAACACCGACGCCGGCGAATCGACGCATCGACGCTTCGCGCCCGCATCCCGTCACGGCAACCGGAAAGTGTCGAAGAATGTCTCGCGCTCCATCACGGTGAGCGCAGCCCGCTTGTGCGGGAAGTCGAACTCCTTCAGCGTGTAGAACCCGAGCCGGTGCATGTACGCGATATGCCGCACGTGATCGATGCGCGGCTCGCCGACGAGGCGCTGCGTGCGCGGCTCGTCGACGAACATGTAGTGCAGCACCCCGCTCCACCATGCATGCAGCTTGCCCGCGCTCTGGAAGCGTGAATCGCCGATCAGCAGATGCAGCCCGCGGTCGTAGTCGTGCGCGTCGTAGAACGGCGCGAGGCGGTCCTCCTTCGCCCAGTAGAACTCGAAATAGCCGAACGGCGTGTCGTCGAAATAGCCGATCATCGGATGCATGTGCGGATCGGCGAGCCGCTCCGCCAGATAGGCGGCGTGCTCGTCGAGCGTGCCGCGCTGATCCCAGAAATGCGCGACGCGATCGAGGTTCATCCAGTCGCTGAACAGCTGCGCATGCGTATCGATATCGACGGTGCGCAGGCTGAACGTCATCCCGACCTGCGGCATGTAGCGCGCATAGATCTCGCCGGCCGGCGACGGCGGCCGCACCGGATGCCGATGGCCGTTCGTGAGCGTGTAGCGCAGCGGCATCCCGCCCGATGCGGGCGCCTTCAGCCACGGCCGCGGGTTCTGCCAGAACGTCGCGCGCGATGCGGTGAGGCGCAGCCGCTCGCCCGCGATTCGCGCATCGTCGATCACGCCCTCGCGCACCGCCCGCGCGACGTAGGACGCGACAGCCGCCGGATCGGCGTCGCCGAGCGGCACCGACACCGTCGCCGCCTCGTGCCGCGTGTCCGTGTTGAATAGCGCGACGAACGCCTCGAGCAGCGCGGCCGGCGCATCGTCGGGCCGCCACGTGTCGCATGCGTGCTCGATGGCGGGCGTCGACTGCACCTGCGCCCGAGCGGCGCCGTCGAGGGCCGCGGCCACCTCGCCTTCGACGGCGTCCGCCGTGCCGGCCGGTTTCGTGAGCGTGTCGTCCATCACAGTGCTCCCGCGTCGTGGCGGTCGGCGAGGATGTGCAGCCCTCGCTCGAGCGCCGGAAACAGGCTGCGCTGGAAGTTGTTCCAGCGCAGTTCGAGAATCGTGTCGTCCGGTGCGATCGGCGTGTCGAGCACGTCGCAGATCACTTCGCCGGAGTCGATGCCGTTGTCGACGTAGTGGAACGAAGCGCCCGTCATTGTCACGGCTTCGACGCGCGAGGCCGTGCCGGTCGCCCAGTCGATCCGTTCGCCGCGCGCGCCGTGCAGTGCGTCGAGCGTCGCCCATGCACCGCGCCGCTGGTACGGCGAGTCGTCGGCCGTGATGCCGGGGTGGATGTTCGCGATGCGGCGATGAAAGCGTGCGCCGGGGCGCACCAGTTCGTCGAGGATCACGAGCAGGCCGTCGAGCACGACCACGTCGGCGTCGAGTTCGAGCAGGCGTTCGAGCAGGCGGCGTTCGAACGCCTGCTTGCCCGTCACGCGCTCGCGCGCATCGCGCGGCAGGCGGCGATACGTCGACGCAATCGTGCAGAACAGTTCGTCGACGGGCCGCCCCTGCACGGTCAGCCCGTCGGGCAGGATCCACGGGCGGCCGGGCGTGCGCGCGAAGCCGTAGTCGGCGAGCTTCGCGCGGTCGGCCGGCGAGCCTTCGTCGTCGTCGACGATCACGCCCTGGAGCGTATAGCGCTCGCCCAGTGGCGAGTCGTTCAGGCGCTCGACGAGGAATTCGAGCGGCGCCTTCATGTAGCGCGTGCCGCCCTGGTAAGCGACCGGCTGGCCGGCGCGATCGGCCGCACCGTTGCGCAGCGACTGGATGTAGACGAGATTTTTCTTCGGCATGGAGGAGGCGTCGTGAAAGAAGCGGACGGCGGCACCGCGGCCCGCCCGGGCCGGCCCGAAGGCCGGCCGGCGCGCCGCGGCGCGCGGCGTCACCAGTTGTATTTCGCGGTGGCGATCACTGTGCGGTCGGTACCGAAAATGCACACGCTCGTCGACTGGCAACCGCTGATGTAGTGGCGGTTGAACAGGTTCGTCCCGTTCACGGCAAAGCGCCAGTTACGCGTGTCGTAATGCACGCCCGCGTCGAACAGCGTGTAGCTCGATACCGTCAGCGAGTTGTCCGCCGCACCGGCCGACGCACTCTGATAGCGCACGCCGCCGCCCAGGCCGAAGCCGGTCAGCGGCCCGGTGTGCCACGTCCAGTCCGCCCACAGCGACGCCATCTGGCGCGGCCGCGGAATGTCGACCGGCCAGTTGTTCAGCGACGCGTCGTTCGCCTTCACGTTCTTCACGTCCTGGTAGACGTACGACGCGATCAACGACAGGTTGCGCGTGAGCTTGCCGGTCGCGTTCAGCTCGATCCCGCGCGAACGCACTTCGCCGGTCTGCACCGACGTCGTGCCCGACGGATCGAGATTGAGCGGCGTCGACGTGAGCACGTTGGTCTGGTTGATCTGGTAGATCGCCGCGCTCAGCATCAGGTTCTTGCCGGGCGGCTGCCAGCGCAGGCCGGCCTCGATCTGCTTGCCGCGCGTCGGCTGCGGCAGCCCGCCGCCGTACAGGTTCACGCCGATCAGCGGGTTGAACGACGTCGCGTAGCTGACGTACGGCGACAGCCCGTAATCGCCCTGGTACGTGAGGCCCACGCGGCCGGTGAACGCGGTGATGTCGGCCTTCGACTGCGTGCCGCCCTCGCGGTCGTCCATCCGCTGGTTGACCCAGTCCTCGCGCCCGCCGAGCGTCAGCGTCCAGCGGTTCCACTTGACCTGGTCCTGCACGTACAGCCCGAACGTGTTCATCGTCGTGTACGTGTTGGTGCGGTACGTCGTGTTCGGCGGCGAGAACACCGACAGCGTGACCGGCGTGTAGACCGGGTTGTAGATGTTCAGCGTCGGCGCGGCGGCCAGCCATTCGCTGTCGGTCGCGGTCTGCCGGTTGTACTGGAAGCCGAGCAGCAGCGTGTGCTCGAGCGGCCCCGTGCCGAAGCGGCCCTGCAGGTTGTTGTCGATGTCGAAGCGGCTGTAGTTCGTCTGGAACACGCCGGCCCAGCGGTTGATGTCGGTGAGGCTGCCGTCGGCGAAGCCCGCGCCGAACACCGAGCCGTTGTCGAGCGACAGGTGCATCCAGCGCACGTTCTGCCGGAACGTCCACATCGAATTCAGGTTGCGCTCGAACTGGTAGCCGAGCGACCACTGCTTCTTGCGGTAGTAGTTGAAGTTCGGGTCGCCGCCGTAGACGTCCTTGTCGAGCTGCCCGTTCGGATTCGGCAGCACCGTGCCTTGCGCCGGCAGGAAGTTCGACGAGATGTCGCCCCAGTCCTGCAGGTACGTGGCAGACAGCGTCAGCGACGTGTCCGCGTCCGGGCGCCAGCGGAACGACGGCGCGAGCGCGACGCGCTGGTCGTTGTTCGGGCCCGTCAGCGCGTTGCCGTCGCGCGCGACGCCGACGAACCGGTACGCATACTTGCCGTCCGCATCGAGCTTGTCGCCGACGTCGATCATGAACTGCTTGCGCGCGTAGTTGCCGAACTGCACGCCGGCTTCGCGCACGCGCTCGCCGTCGGCCGTCTTGGTCTGCACGTCGATGATCGCGCCCGGGTCGCCGGCGCCGTACAGCACCGACGTCGGCCCGCGCAGCACGGTGATGCTGTCGATCATGTACGGATCGACTCGCCAGCTCGACAGGTTCAGCGTGTTCGGCACCTGCAGGCCGTTTACGTACGCGGTCGGCGTGAAGCCGCGCAACGCCGCGTACCAGTCGGACCGGTTGTCCGAGCCGTACGACGAGAAACCGGGCACGTAGCGCAGTGCCGCGTTCACGTCGGTCGCGCCGGTCATCTCGATCTGCTGCGCGGTGACGACGTTGATCGTCTGCGGGATTTCATTGATCGACGTATCGGTCTTGGTGCCGGTACGGCTGCGCTTCGCGACGAGCCCGACCGTGCCGTCGCCTTCCGAGCCCGCGTTGACGTTGATCGCCGGCAGCGTGCCGACGGCCGGGCCGTTCTGCGCGCCGGCCGGCGCACTGGCCGCCGCGCCGTTGCGCGCATTGTCGGCCGACACCGCGCCCGCGTTCACGGCAGGCGCCGTCTGGGCGTATGCGTGCCCTGCCGCCATCCCGAACGCCACGCTCGCCGCAGCCGCGATCGCACGCACCCGCGTGCCTGTTGCCCACTCCATCTTTCTCTGCTCCACTTTTTCGATGCGGTCTCCGACCGCCTTTTGTCAAAGAGCGAAAGCCATGCGGCCCGCGCTCGCCCCGTGTTGATGTCGTCGTTCATGCAGTGCGCGGGCCGCGTCGTCGGCGGCGGCAGGCGCGATCCCTTCCTCGAGCGACGCGCAGATCTCGTCCGCGCGCCGCGCGAGGACCGACAGCAGCGTGTCGGACAGGCCGTGGCTGTCTTCGCAGCAGCCTTGCAGGTAGATGCGCGGCGCGAAGTGCTCGGGCGTCGCGAGCAGGTAGTCGCGCGTGACTTCGCCGCGCGCGAGCGCATCGCCCAGATGCGGCGCGAGCCCTTCGAGCAGCGCCGAGTGCGTGTCGCGCCGGTAGCCGGTCGCGAGCACGAGCGCATCGAACCGTTCGACGCGTGTCGCGCCGTTCATCCGGTCGCGCAGCGTCAGCTCGATGCGCCCGTCGGCGGCGCGCACCGCGGCCTCGATCGCGCTGTTCGCGAGCAGCGCATGGCGCGGCGTGCCGTCGATGCGCTGCAGGTACAGCATTTCGTAGATCTGCTCGATCAGCGGCCGGTCGACCACCGCGTAGTTGGTGTCGCGATAGCGCTCGAGCAGCGCGCGGCGCGCGTCGTGCGGCTGCGCGTAGACGACGTCGGTGAACTCGGGGCTGAAGATCTCGTTGACGAACGGACTGTCGTCGGCCGGTTTCAATGCGCCCGCGCGCATCACGAGGCTCGCGGCGACGTGCGGGAAGCGGCGCGCGAGGTCGATGAACACCTCGGCCGCGCTCTGCCCCGCGCCGATCACCGCGATACGGCGACGCTCGCCGTGCGGCGCCGCGACCAGCCGGTCGATGTCGGCCAGGTAGGAGGACGAATGGATCACGCGATCGCGGCCGAGCGCGGCGAACGCGTCCGGCACCGCCGGCGTGCCGCCGACGCCGATCGACAGCGCGCGCGTCACCCGCTGGCGCTCGTGGCCACCCGCATCGCGCGACAGCACGCGCAGCGCGTCGATCCGCGCGCCGTCGCCGCGCACGGGCTCGATCGCCGTGACGGTTTCGCTGTAATGGACCTGCTCGGCGAACGCGTCGGCGACCCAGCTCAGATAGTCGTGGAACTCGACGCGGGTCGGATAGAAGTTCTTCAGGTTCACGAATTCGTTCAGCCGACCGCGTTCGAACAGGTAGTTGATGAACGTGTAGCGGCTCTTGGGATCGCGCATCGTGACGAGATCCTTCAGAAACGAGATCTGCATCCGGCAGTCGTCGAGCAGCATGCCGCGATGCCAGCCGAATTCCGGCTGGCGTTCGACGAAGCAATGCGTGAGCGGACGCGTGCCGTTGCGTTCGGCGAGGCGCACGGCCAGCGCCAGGTTCGACGGCCCGAAGCCGACGCCGATCAGGTCGAATACGGTTTCTCTCTGCATGTCTCTCAGCTCCCTTGTCGGTGAAACCGGCCCGTCAGACGTGACGGCCGGAGAAGAAGGTCTCGCGCAACGTGCGCATCCACAGCGGTTGCCCGTCGGCGAGCGGCAGCCGCCGCTGCCGCGCGAAGCCGTGCCGCGCGAGGGTGTCGACGACCCGCGCGCGGCCGGCCGGGACCGCGCAGCCGACCGTTTCGGTGCGCGGATCGTCGAGAAACAGGTAATGCACGACCGACGGCAGCCAGCCCGCCACGCAATGCGGGCCGCGCCAGCGCGATTCGCCGACGAGCATCCGCAGCCCGCGGTCGTAATCGCTCGCGCCGACGTGCGGCGCGAGCGGGTCTTCCTTCAGCCAGAACGCCTCGACGTACACGAACGGTTCGCCGTCGAAGCAGCCGACGAGCGGGCTCACGTGCGGATCGGCATCGGGCGACGTGCCGTCGGCGCCGGGCTGCGTGCCCGGCCAGCCGTCGCGCACGCGCGGCGCGTCGAACCAGTGCGCGACGCGCGCGGCGTCCTCGCCCGGCTGCCAGCCGCGCAGCGTGAAACGCACGCCGAGTGCCGGCAGGTCGCGCGCATACACGTCGCCGCGCGGCGCGGGCGGCCGCCGCGGATGCCGCCGGCCGTCGGTCAGCATCGGCAGCGTCGCGCACGGCAACGGTGTGCCGACGCGCCACAGATCGGCCTGCTGCGCCCAGCCTTCGCGCATGCACAGGCCGCCGTCGGCGAGCACGCCGCTTGCGCGCAGCGCGTCGAGCGCGACCGCCGGCCACGCGGCCGGGTCGAGCCGGATCGCCGCACGGCGCGCGTCGTCGGAAAACGCGGCGGCGAGCGCGGCCAGCACTGCGCGGCGCTGGTCGCCCGGCGCCGCGCGATGGTTGTACGCGACGAGGCGCAGCGTGCCGTCGTCCGCAAGCTGCGCGCGCAGCAGCTGCGCGCCGATGCCGTCGCCCTGCGCGACGCGGATTTCCGCGTCGTCGCGCACGGCGAACAGGCCGTCCGCGAACGCGAGACGGCAGGTGTCCGGCATCGTGAATCCGTCCGGACGCACCTCAGCCAGCATCGCGCACCTCCTCCGTCTCGGCCGACGCATCGAGTCGCGCACCGAGCGCCGCAAGCGTCGGCGACGCGAACACGTCGGCCACCGTCAGCGCATGCCCGGCGCGACAGGCGGCATCGACGAAGCGCACGACGTCGAATGAAGTCGCGCCGGCTTCGAACAAGTCGGCGTCGGCTGCCGGCGCGGCGGTGGCGAACGTGTCGGACCACAGCGCGGCGAGCGCGGCTGCCGCTTGCGGCGCGCGCGATGCCGCCGGGACGTGCGCCGCCGCGCGGCCGGATGCGTCGACTGCGACTTCGACCGCCGCCGACGCCGCGTACCGCGCATCGGGCGCGCCGAGCGCCGCTTCCTGCGCACCGGCGAAACGCGCGACTTCGTCGTGGTAAAGGTCGACGAGCGCGTCGACGAAATCGCCGTCGAGCAATTCATCCGCAAATGAAAATGCGGCGCTCACGCGGCCGTCCGGATGCTCGACCACGTCCAGCTCCAGCGTGAAAACGACGCGATGACGCACGTCGTCGAACTCGGCAAGCGACAGGCCGGCCCAGTCGCGCGCGGCAGCACCCGTCGGGCGCAGGTAGTTGAACATCACCTGGAACAACGGATTGGCGTGCGCGACACGCGGCGCACGCAGCGCGGCGACGACGTCGGCGAACGGCACGTCGGCATGCGCATACGCGGCGAGCGCCGTATCGCGCACCTGTGCGAGCACGTCCGCGCGGCATGCCGCCGCGTCGAGCCGCGTGCGCACGACGACCGAATTGATGAACAGGCCAAGCGCGTCGCGCGCCGCGTCGCCCGTCAGCTCGCGCGTCGATGCCAGCACGCCGACCGGCTGGTCGGCCGCACCGGTCAGACGGAACAGCGCGGTGTTGAGCGCCGCGTGCAGCAGCATCGGCAGCGTCGCGTGCGCGGCCGACGCGGCGTCGCGCGCGGCACGGATCAGCGATGCGTCGAACTCGAACGCGATGCGCGCCGCGCGCCATTGCGGGACGGCCGGTGCATTTGCGCGCAGCGGCAGCACGGGCGGCGGCAGGTCGGCGAGCGCGTCGCGCCAGTACGCGACGCGGGCCGGATGGCACGGCGCGGGCAGCACGAGCGACGTGTTTTCTACCGTCGCCGGGATCGACGCCGAACTGGCTGACGCCGCTTCGCCGCGCACGAACGCGACATAGCGTGCACGCACCGCGTCGAGCCACAGTTCGATCGATTCGCCGTCCGACACGATGTGATGAATCGTCACCGACAGCACGTGCTCGTCGTCGCCGACGCGCAGCACGCGTGCCCGCCACAGCGGCGCATCGGCGGCGAGATCGAACGGCGCGAGCGCATCGGCGTCGGTGAGCGCCGTCGCGCGGGCGAGCGCATCGGGCCGTGCCGACAAGTCGACGAGCGGCAGCGCGACGGGCGCCGCGGCGGCGATCCGCTGGCCCGGCAGCATGCCGTCGCGCGCGACGATCCGTGCACGCAGCGCCGGGTGCGCGGCCGCCACGGCCGAGAACGCCGCGCGCAGCGCATCGACGTCGAGCCGACCGCGCACGCGCAGCGCGACCGGAATGTTGTACGCGGCGCTGTCCGGCTGCGCGCGCCACAGGAACCACAGGCCGAGTTGCGCGGGCGACAGCGGCCATACGCCGTGCGCGTCGGGTTTGACCGTCGCGACGCCCGGAGCCGACGCACCGGCGTGCACGGCGCGCGACGCGTCGGCCACCTGGCGCGCGTATTGCGCGAGCACCGGCGCTTCGAACAGCGCACGCACGGGCACGTCGCGGCCGAGCCGCTCGGCGACGCGCGTGGCGACGCGCACCGCCGCCAGCGAATGGCCGCCGAGTTCGAAGAAGTGATCGCCGCGGCCGACGCGTTCGACGTTCAGCACGTCGCGCCAGATTGCCGCGAGCACGGTTTCATCGCCGTCGTGCGGCGCTTCATATGCGCGTTCGACGCGCGCCGGCGCCGGCAGCCGCGCCCGGTCGACCTTGCTGTTCGCGTTGCGCGGCAGCGCGTCGAGCACGATCAGTTGCGCGGGAACCATGTAGTCCGGCAACGTGCGACGCAGATGCGCATCGAGCGTCGCGGCCTCGACGGGCCGCGCGGCCGACTGCGCGTCGGCGGTCAGTTCGACGTAGGCGACGAGCTGCGCGTGCGCGCCCTGCCCGTGCACGACCGCGCATGCTTCGCGCACCGCATCGTGCGCGGCCAGCTGCGCCTCGATCTCGCCGAGCTCGATGCGCAGCCCGCGCAGCTTCACCTGATGATCGACGCGGCCGATGAAGTCGAACACGCCGTCCGCACGGCGCCGCACGAGGTCACCCGTCCGGTACAGGCGCGCGCCAGGGGCGCCGTACGGATCGGGCACGAAGCGCTCGGCCGTCAGCGCGGGACGATCGAGATAGCCGCGCGCGACGCCGATTCCCTCGCCGCCCAGGTACAGCTCGCCGATCACGCCGACCGGCAGCGGATGCAGCCGTGCGTCGAGCACGTGCGCGGTGCGCGCACCGACCAGTGTGCCGATCGGCAGATACGCGGCGTCGCCGAGCTTCGCGAGATCGTCGCCGGGGCGGAACATCCAGAGCGTCGGCGTGATCACGGTTTCGGTCGGGCCGTAGCCGTTGACCACGCGTACGTTCGGCATCGCGCGGCGCAGCATGGCGAACGCTTCGCGCGACGTCGCCTCGCCGCCGACGGTCAGCGAGCGCAGCGTCGGCGGCGCGCCGTGTGCAAGCGCCCATTCGGCGAGCTGCGCGGCGCACCCGGGCGGCACGTAGGTCATCGTCACGCCGTCGCGGATCATCATCGCGCAGGTCTGCGCGGGCGGCCACAGCACGTCGGCCGTCACCGACACGGCGGCGCCCGACAGGTATTGCGAAAACCAGCCTTCGTGCGCACCGTCGAAGTTGACCGACTGGAACAGCAGGAACACGTCGTTCTCGCCCGCGCCGTAGCGCTCGGCGATCGCCACGCAATGGCGCGCGAACGCCGCGTGATCGACGACCACGCCCTTCGGCTTGCCGGTCGAGCCCGACGTGTAGATCACGTAGGCCGCATGGCCGGGCAGCACGTCCGGCAGCGCGACGTCCGCGGCCTCGCCGAGTGCATCGACTTCGTCCGCGCGCCAGATGCGCAATGCCGGCAGCTGCGGCAGCGATGCGACGCTCGCGCCGTCGGTCAGCACGTGCGCGATGCCGGCATCGCCGACGATTTGCGCGAGGCGCTCGCGCGGATGGGCCGGGTCAAGCGGCACGAACGCGGCGCCGGATTTCAGCACCGCGATCAGCGCAACCAGCAGGTCGACCGAGCGCTGCAGCGCGACGCCAACGCGCATTTCAGGCCGCACACCGGCCGCGACGAGGTTGCGCGCGATGCGTGCCGCGCGCGCGTCGACCTCGCCGCGCGTGAGCGCGCGATCGATGTCGGCGACACCGCGTGCGGCGGGCCGTGCCTGCGCATGCGCGGTGATCCGTGCGTGCACGGGAACGAACGGTTCGGCTTCGGCCGCGCCTGCCGGCGCGTTCCACGCGAACAGTTGCGCGCGTTCGTCGGCCGGCAGCCAGTCGAGATCGCCGACCGGCACATGCGGGCGTACGAGCGCATCGCCGAGCAGCGTGACGAGACGCGCGGCCAGCCGCGCGATCGCGTCGGCATCGAACAGGTCGAGCGCGTAGATGAACGCGGCGTCGAACGTGCCGTCGGGCGTCGCCTCGACGGAAAGCGTCAGGTCGAATTTCGCGGACGGTGTGCCGGACGGCAGCAGCGTCGCCGATGCTGCGCCGAACGCGGGCAGCGCGTGGCGTTCGCCATACGCGGCCATTACCTGGAACAGCGGATGATGACTCGCGCTGCGCGGCACGCCGAGCGCGTCGACGACCTGTTCGAACGGCACGTCCTGATGCATCTGCGCATCGACGAGCGCGCGCTGCGTGCGTGCGACCAGCGACGCGAAGTCGCCGTGCGCGGGCACGTCGACATCGATCGCGAGCGTGTTGACGAAGAAGCCGATCAGCCCGGCCGTTTCCGCGCGTTCGCGGTTCGCGGCGGGCACGCCGACGCAGATCCGCGCATCGCCGGTCGCGCGTGCGAGCAGCGTGTCGAGCGCCGCGAGCAGCACCGCGAATGGCGTCGCGCCCGATGCGGCCGCGAACGCCCGCAGCTGCGCGCCGATGCGTGCGTCGAGCGCAAACACGTGACGCCCGCCGCGTGCGCTGCGGCGGGCGGGTCGTGCAGTCGCACCGGGCAGCGTCAGCACGCCGCGCTGCGGATCGAGCCGCTCGCGCCAGAACGCCAGCTGCCGGTCGCGCTCGCCGGCATCGAGCCAGCGGCGCTGCCACAGCGCATAGTCCGCGTACTGGATCGGCAGCGGCGCGAGCGGCACCGGCGCGCCCGTCGCATACGCGCGATAGAACGCCGCCAGCTCGTCCAGCATCACGCCCGACGACCAGCCGTCCGACACGATGTGGTGAACGGTCAGCGCGAGCCAGTGATGCGTCGCGTCGAAGCGGATCAGGTGCGCCCGCACGAGCGGTGCCACGCCTAGATCGAACGCGTCGGCTTCATCGGCCATTGCGACGCTTTCGGCGCGCGCGACGCGCTGCGCGTCAGGCAGCGCTTCGAGATCGGTCTCCCGCCACGGGCAACGCAACGGCGGATGGATCGTCTGCGCGACGCCGTCGTCCGCTTCGTCGAAGGTCGTGCGCAGTGCTTCGTGGCGCGCGATCAGCGCATCGCACGCGAGCCGCAGCGCATGCGCGTCGAGCGCGCCCGTCAGCGCGAGCCGCTCGGTGATGTGATACGCGTGCGGCGCATCGATCAGCCGCGCATGCAGCCACAGCCGCGTCTGCGCGAACGAGGCCGGCACGCGATTGCTGCGCGGCGTGCGCGGCGGGATCGGCAGCACGCGGAAGTCGATGCCGGCCGCGCCGAGCTTGTCGATGAACACCGCGCGCTGCGCGTCCGGCAGTTGCGCGAAGCGCGTTGCAAGCGCGAGCCAGTCGGGTTGAGCCTTCGTCATCCGGGGTCCTTATTGGGTTTCCAGTTCGCCGAGCAGCGCATCGATCGCGCTCGCCGCGTCGGTCTCGCCGCGTGCCGCGCAGGCGGCGTCGATCGCCTCCGCGCAGCGGGCGAGCGTGCGGGTGTCGAACAGCGTGCGCAGCGGCAGCGCGAGGCCCCAGTGCAGGTTCGCCTGCGCATGCGCCTGCGTCGCGAGCAGCGAGTGGCCGCCGAGCTGGAAGAAATCGTCGTCGCGGCCGATCGCGTCCACGTGCAGCACGCGCTGCCAGATCGCCGCGAGCGCGCGCTGCGTGTCGGTCGCGAGTTCGACGGCCGTCGCCGCGGCGCGCACCGGCGCGGGCAGCGCATGGCGATCGCATTTGCCGTTCGGCGTGACCGGCAGCGCGTCGAGCTCGATCAGCTGCGACGGCACCATGTAGGCCGGCAAGTGCGCGCGCAACGAATCCAGCAACGCGGCGCGGTCGAGCGGCCCCGCGTCGCCACATGCGACATAGCCGACCAGTTGCTCGTCGCGCACGATCACGACGGCGTCATGCACGCCGGGCGCGGCGCGCAGCAGCGCCTCGATCTCGCCCGGTTCGATCCGCTGGCCGCGCAGCTTCACCTGCGTGTCGACGCGGCCGAGGTAGTCGAGCGCGCCGTCGGCGCGACGCCGCGCGAGGTCGCCGGTGCGATACATGCGTGCGCCCGGCACGAACGGATCAGGCACGAAACGCTCGGCGGTCAGCCCCGGGCGGCCGAGATAGCCGCGCGCGAGGCCCGCGCCGGCCAGGTACAGTTCGCCGGTCGCGCCGGCCGGCACGGGCTGCCAGGCCGCGTCGAGCACGTGCAGTTGCAGGTTCGCGATCGGATGGCCGATCGGCACCGCGACGGCGCTCGCGTCGTCGGGGCCGCAGGTCCAGTGCGACACGTCGATCGCGGCTTCGGTCGGCCCGTACAGGTTCACGAGCGTCGCGTTCGGCAGGAGGCGCGCGACCTTCGCGACGAGTTCGGGCGCGAGCGCCTCGCCACTCGCGACGATCAGGCGCACGCTGTCGCATTGCGCGGCGGCCGAAAAATCGTCGAGATACGCGGCGAACGCGGCCAGCATCGACGGCACGAAGTGCAGCACCGTCACGCCATGCGCATGGATCGCGGCCGCGAGGCGGGCCGGATCGCGGTGGTCGCCCGGCGCGGCGATCGCGAGCTTCGCGCCGGTCGCGAGCGGCCACACGAATTCCCACACCGACACGTCGAAGCCGAACGGCGTCTTGTGCAGCACGACGTCGTCGCGCGTCAGCCCGTATGCGTGCTGCATCCACGCGATCCGGTTCGCGAGCGCGCCGTGCGAGTTGCCGGCGCCCTTCGGCTTGCCGGTCGAGCCGGACGTGTAGATCAGGTATGCGAGCTGTGCATCGTGGATGTCGGTTGCAATGTCGATGGCGGTGTCACCCGATTCGTCCGCGAGCAGATCGGCCACTGTCAGAAGCGCGGCCGACGCGTCGTTGCCGAGCGCGGCCTCGACCTGCTCGCGCAGATGCGCGTGCGTAATGACAACCGCGGGCCGCGCATCGCGCAGCAGGTACGCGATGCGCTCGGCCGGATAGTCGGGATCGACCGGCAGATACGCGGCACCGGCCTTCAGCACGCCGACGAGCGCGGTCACCATGTCGAACGAACGCTCGACGCACAGTGCAACCGGCGTGTCGGGCTGCACGCCGCGCCGGCGCAATGCGGCGGCCACGCGTGTCGTGTCCAGGTCGAGCTCGCGATAGGTCGCCCGCTGCACGCAGCCGTCGGCATCCGCGTATTCGAGCGCGATCGCGTCGGGCGTCGTGCGTGCGGCGGCCGCGAATTGCAGGTGCAGCGGCTGCCGTTGCGCATCGGGCCACGTCCGTGCGGTGTCCTGTGCGCGCGCCAGTGCGGCGCGCGTCTCGTCGTCGGCGATCGACAGCTTGCCGAGCAGCGCGTCCGGCATGCGCGCCAACGCGTCGAGCGCACATGCGAACGCGCGGTGCCAGCGTTCGACCTGCTGCGTATCGATACGCGCGGTGTCGTAGCCGTAATCAATCGTGAGTTCGGCACCGCTTTCGATCACGAGCGTCAGCGCGAAGTCCGTGGATTCGATGCTGCGCACGCCGCTCAGTGCGAGTGCGCGCGGATCGGCATCGCGCGCCGTGTCGTCGACCGGATAGTTCTCGAACACGACCAGCGTGTCGAACAGCGCACCGCCGGCGCCGCGCGCCCAGCGCTGGATGTCGGCGAGCGGCGTATGCGCGTGCTCGGCGGCAGCCGCGTTGTCGCGCTGCAGCGCCTGCAGCCAGTCGGACGCGCGCTGATGCGGCGCGGGTGCCGTGATGACCGGCAGCGTATTGATGAAGAGACCGAGCACCGAGTCGGCGTCCGCGAGTGCGTCGGGACGGCCCGCGACGGTCGCACCGAACGCAACGGCCGATTGGTGCGTCATGCGCTGCAACGCGAGCGCCCATGCGCCCTGCACGAGCGTGTTGACGGTCAGCTTCAGCGCGCGCGCCGTCTGCGCGACACGCGTCGTCGCCGCCGTATCGATCGTCGCGCGCCACGTGAGCATTTCCCCCTCCGCACGATCGGCGACGCGCTCGGCGATCAGCGTCGGCGCGTCGAGACGCGCGAGCCGCGCGGTCCAGAAGCGCTCGTCGGCCGCGCGGTCGCGCGTGCCGAGCCATGCGATGAAGTCGCGATAGCGCAGTGCCGGGCGCCGCTCGAACGGCGATACCGCATCGGGATCGCGATAATCGCGCAACACGTCCGCGAGCAGGCGCGCGGTGCTCCAGCCGTCGAGCAGCACGTGGTGACGTGTCCACACGACGCGCCACGCATCGTCGGCGACGCGGATCAGCGTGAGCCGCATCAGCGGCGGCTCGCGCCAGTCGAAGCCGCGCGTGCGGTCGGCCGCGAGCCACGCGTCGAAATCGGCGTCCAGCGTGTCGCCGCGCGTGCGCCAGTCGAACTGTTCGACCGGCATCCGTGCATGACGATGCACGCATTGCAGCGGTGCGGCCTCGTCGGGCATCACGCTGGTGCGCAGGATGTCGTGGCGTGCGACGGATGCGGCGAACGCGGCCGCGAGCCGGTCGGCATCGAGCGCCGTTGCGGTCGCGACGAGCTGGTTCACGTAGCTTGCATGACCAGGCGCGAACAGCGCATGGAACAGGATGCCCTGCTGCATCGGCGACAGCGGATACACGTCGTCGATCGTGCGCCAGTCGAGCGGCGCGCGCTCGATCGCGGCCTGCGTGAGGCCGGCGGCCTGCGCGAGCGGGAAGTCGCCCGGCGTCGCACCGCCGCCGCGATGCGCGATGCGCGACGCGCAGGCGTCGGCGAGTTCGCGCAGTGCGGCGGCGAAGCGATTCGCGAACGCATCGATCGTCGCACGCTCGAACTGCGGCGCGCCGTAGACCCAGTGAACCTTCAGCGTGCGGGCGCCGTCGCGGTCGGTATCGAGGTACGCGTGAATCGCGAGCGTGTTGCCGAGCGGCCCTTGCGGGTCGCGCTCGATGCCGGTGCCGCCGAAGCGCGGCACGAGCACGGCGTCGCGCGGTGCATCGAACTGGCCGAGATAGTTGAACGTGACACGCGGACGCGGCACGGCGGCCAGCGCCGCACGCGTCGCCGCGTCGCCGTGGTGCGCGAGCACGCCGAAGCCGAGGCCCTTGTGCGGGACTGCGCGCAGCGTGTCCTTGATCGCGCACAGCGTGTCGCGCGCGGTGGCTTCGACCGGCAGCGTGACCGGATAATGGCTCGTCAGCCAGCCGACCGTGCGGCTCGCATCCGCATCGTCGAACAGCGCCTCGCGGCCATGCCCCTCGAGTTCGACGCGGCACGATGCGGCACCATCGGCGCCGGCCAGCGCCAGTGCGAGCGCCGCAACCAGCAGTTCGACCGTCTGCGTGCGATAGGCGGCGTGCGCATCGGTCAGTGCGGCGCGAGTCAGCGCCGCGTCGATCGTCTGCACGACGACTGCCGCATCGGCGTTCGTCGCCGGTGCGTCGGGATGATCGGGCACGAGGTCGTCGCCCTGTGCCATCCGCGCCCAGTAAGCCGTTTCGGCGGCGAACGGCGACGCTGGCTCCGTCGCGGCACGCGCGAGGCGTGCGGCCCATGCATCCGCACGCAAGCCCGGCTGCGACAGGCGCACGGGGGCGCGTTCGCATGCGGCACGATATGCGGCGTCCAGGTCGTCGAGCAGGATGCGCCACGACACGCCGTCGACGATCACGTGATGAATCGCCAGATACAACCGTGTCGCACCGTCCGGCAGCCGCGCGGCGCATGCGCACGCGAGCGGCCCGCGACCGAGATCGAGACGGCGCTGCAACGCGTCGAAGCGTGCCAGCGCGTCGGCTTCGTCGTGCGCGGCGACTTCGACGAACGGCAGTGCATCGTACGGTTTCGCCGCGTCGCTCGCGTGCCAGTGGCCGTCCGCGCCGCGTGCGAAGCGCTGGCGGAACGCGTCGTGATGCGTGAGCAACGCGTCGAATGCGTGCGCGAATGCATCGGCGTCGAACGGGCCGCGCACGTCGAACGCGACCGACTGGTTCCAGTGGCCCGGATGCGGCACGTCGAGCGAGAAGAAGCGCTGCTGCGCGGGCGTCAGGATCGCCGCCACGGCAGCCGTTGCGGCCTGAACCGGCACCTGCGCTGCCGGTGTCGTCGCGGGCGTTGCTGCGGCGACGTCTTCGCCCTTCGCGACGCGCGCGAGCTCGGCGACCGTCGGGCCGTCGAACAGTTGCTTCGGCGTGAAGCGCACACCGCGCTTGCGCGCGCGTGCGATCACCTGCAGCACCAGAATCGAGTCGCCGCCGAGCTCGAAGAAGTTGTCGCCGCGGCCGACGTGCGGCGCCTTCAGCACCGCCTGCCACACTTCGGCGAGCGTCGTTTCGACCGGCCCCTGCGGCGCATCGCCGGAAGCTGTCGCCACCGGTGCGGCGGCCAGCTCGCGCAGCGCCGCGCGATCGATCTTGCCGTTCGCGGTCACGGGCAGGCGCGCGAGCGCGACGAACTGCGCGGGCATCATGTAGTCGGGCAGCGTCGTGCCGAGCGCCTTGCGCATGGCTGCCTCGTCGAATGCCGCGCCGTCGCGCATCACGACGAACGTCGCGAGCCGCAGGCGGCCGTCATGCTCGATCGCGAGCGTCTCGGCCTGCGCGACCGGGCCGGCCGCGCGCACCGCCGCGCTCACCTCGCCCGGCTCAACGCGATAGCCGCGGATCTTCACCTGGTCGTCGATGCGGCCGAGGAACGCGATGCGGCCGTCCGCGCGCAGGCGCACGCGGTCGCCCGTGCGATACAGGCGCGCACCGGCCGAGAACGGATCGGGCACGAAGCGCTCGGCGGTCTGCGCCGGCCGGTTCAGGTAGCCGCGCGCCACGCCCGGCCCGCCCAGATACAGCTCGCCCGTCGCACCGGCCGGCACGCACGCGCCGAACGCGTCGAGCACCAGCGCGCGCGCATTCGGCAGCGGTCCGCCAAGCGGCACGCCGCTCGCGGGATCGCGCGCGTCGGCGGCGATCGCTGCGGTGTCGCACACGAGCGCGCCGACGGTTGCTTCGGTCGGCCCGTAATGGTTGATCACGCGGCAGGCCGGTGCGAGCGCGGCCACGCGCGCGACGAGCGCCCACGTGAGCGTTTCGCCGCCGGTCACGAGCGCATGGCGCGGCAATACGTCGGCCGGCACGCGCGCGTCGAGCAACGCCTGCAGGTGGCTCGGCACGATCTTCAACACGCCGACGTCGCGCCGGCGCATTTCATTCGCGAAGAGGTCCGGATCGAACGCGCATGCGGCCGGCAGCAGGTGCAGCGTGCGGCCCGCGCACAGCGCGCCGAACAGCGTCGTGTGGCCGAGGTCGGCGGCGACAGTCGATACCATCGCGAACGACGCGTCCGGAGCGAACGCCAGCTCGTCGAGCATTCCCTGCACGTAGTCGGCCAATGCGCCGTGCGACACGACGACGCCCTTCGGCGTGCCGGTCGAACCCGACGTATAGATCAGATAGGCGCCCTGTTCGCGATGCGGCGCGACGCGTACGCCGGCCGCATGCGCGAGCGTCGCGTCCTGCGCAAGCGCGTCGACGTCGAGCGGCTGCGCCGTGCTGCCGGCCGGCCACGCGGCAACATCGCGGCCATGCGCGACGAGCGCCCAGCGCGCGCCGCAATCGGCGGCCGCGGCCGCGATGCGCGCGGCCGGCTGCGCCGGGTCGAGCAGCACGGCCAGCGCGCCGGCCTTCAGTGCGCCGAGCAGGCCGACGACGAAGCGGGCCGAGCGCTCGATGCAGACGATGACGGGTGCTTCGGCGGCCACGCCGCGCAGCGTCAACGCATGTGCGACGCGGTTCGACGCATCGTCGAGTTCGGCGAACGTCAGCGACGCCGACGCGTCGGCAAGCGCGACGCGATGCGGATACGCGGCAGCCTGCCGCGCGAAGGCGGCGACGACGTCCGCGTGTTCGACGCTCAGCGCACGCCCGTCGCGCGGCTGGCGCAGCGCCGGCGAGGCATCGCACGGCAGCGCGGCCGTCGTGCGGTGCGGTTCATGAGCGGCGGCCGCGACGAGCGCCGCATAGCTGTCGAGCCACGCGCGCGCGGTGCCGGCATCGATGCAGTCGGTCGCATAGGCGGCGACCAGTTCGATTCCGTGCGCATCGTCGGTGAAATCCAGCGCGAAGTCGAAGCGCGCGGCGAGATCGGGGCCCGGCGTCGCGACCGCGGTCGCGCCCGGCAGCACGCTGTCGTGCCGTGCATCGAACTGTTGCGCGAATTTCACGCGCAGCCATTCGTCGCCGCGCTTGACGGGCGGCTTCACAGCATCGACGACGCGCTCGAACGGCACGTCCTGGTGCGCGACCGCATCGAGCGCCGCCGTGCGCGCCGCGTCGACCAGCGCGCGGAACGGCAGCGTCGGCGCCACCCGCACGCGCAATGCGACCGTATTCAGGAACAATCCCAGCAACGCGCGCGTTTCCGGGCGCTGGCGGTGCGCGACCGGCACCGCGACGACCACGTCGGTCTCGCCGGTCAGGCGCGACAGCCACGCGTCCAGTGCGGCCAGCAGCACCGTGAAGACGGTGGCCTGCGCATCGCGCGCGAGACGCCGGATGTCGGCGGCCGCCGCGTCGGGCAGGCGGACCGATACGCGTGCGCCGTGCAGCGTGCGCGTCGCGCCCGGTTGACGGTCGACCGGCAGCGCGAGCGGGCCCGGCACGTCGCGCAATGCATCGCGCCAGTAGTCGAGCTGACGCTCGCCCTCGCCGTCGGCGAGCATGTCGCGCTGCCAGTCCGCATAGTCGGCGTACTGGATCGGCAGTGCCGGCAACGACGGATCGCGGCCTTGCGCATACGCGCTGTAAGCGGCCGCCAGTTCGTCGAACGCGCAGCGCGAGCTCCAGCCGTCGGTGATCGCGTGGTGCGCGGTCAGCAGCAGCCGGTGACGATCGTCCGCGAGCGCGATGAGCGTCGCGCGCAGCAGCGGCCCGCTCGACAGATCGAACGGCGTGCCTGCGTCGCGCTCGGCGATGCGCGCGGCTTGCGCGTCGCGCGCGGCCGGCGATTCGCCGCGCAAGTCGAGCGTCGCGATCGTAACGGGCAGACGGGCATGGATGCGCTGCATCACGATGCCTTCGCCGTTGTCGACGAGCGTCGTGCGCCACGCGTCGTGCCGCTCGATCACGTGATCGAGCGCACGCTGCAATGCGGCGCGGTCGAGCGCGCCGTCGATCGTCCAGTGCGCGGCGATGTGATACGCGGCGCCTGCGTCGCGCGTTTGCGCGAGCACCCAGAAACGTTGCTGGGCGAGCGAAGCGGCGCGATCGACGTACGGGGCATCCGATCCAGCCGCGTCGGCCGGCGCGCGGCGTGCGGCAATCGCGGCCAGCGGCTCGCCCGTTTCGCGTTCCGCGCGATCGACGTGCGCGGCCAACGCTGCCAGCGCCGGATCGGAGAACAGCGTGTCGAGCCGCAGGTTCACGCGCAACGCGGCGCGGATCGCGGCCTGCAGTTGCATCGCCGCGAGCGAGTCGGCGCCCAGCATGAAGAAGCGGTCGTCGCGCGACGGCGTCGTGTCGAGCCCGAGCAGCGTTTGCCAGAGGCCGGCGATCTGCTGTTCGGTCGGAGTGCAGGGCGCGTCGCCCGCGGCGCGTTCGGTGTCGCGGGCGGCCGCGATGCGCTCGCGTAGCGCGGCACGATCGATCTTGCCGTTCAGCGTGTACGGCAGCGCATCGCAGCGCACGAAGCGATGCGGCTGCCACGCGGCGGGCAACTGCGCGCCCACGTGCGCCTTCAGCACGGCATCGTCGGCCGCCGCGCGCAGCGCGACACACGCGATCAGCCGCGTCGGCCCGTGGCCGGTTTCGGCGATTACGGCGGCATCGGCCACTGCCGGATGCGCGCGCAGGCACGCGGCGATTTCCGCCGGTTCCACACGCACGCCACGCACCTGGACCTGGTCGTCGAGGCGGCCGAGATAGTCGAACGTGCCGTCGGCGCGCAGACGCGCGAGGTCGCCCGTTCGGTACACGCGAGCCCCGGGTTCGCCGTGCGCATCGGGAATGAAGCGTTCGGCCGTCAGCGCCGGGCGGCCGTGATAGCCGCGCGCGACGCATACGCCGCCCAGCAGCAGTTCGCCGCCCTCGTCCGGTCCGCCCTGCTCGCCTGTCTCGTCGCCAGCGATGCGCGCGACGCGCGGGCCGATCGCGCGACCGATCGGCAGCGCCGCATACGCATCGCCCGTCGCCAGCACCGGCGTTTCGCCCGGCTCGACCGGCCACAGCATCGGCGAGATCACGGCCTCGGTGGGCCCGTAGCCGTTGATCAGGCGAACCGACGGGAACGTGCGGCGCACGAATTCGAATGCCTGCTGCGGCAGCGCTTCGCCACCGAACGCGAGCACGCGCAACGCCGGCGGCACGCCGTCGCGCGCGGCGACGGCCGCGAATTCGCGCAGATACGCAGGCGGAAACGCGGCGACGCTGACCGATTCCCGCACCATCAGCGCATGGGCGGCGTCCGGCGCGAATGGCTGCGGCGGCGCAATCGTCACGCTCGCGCCGATCGCGAGCGGCGCGAGCCAGCACTCGTGCGCGGCATCGAAATTGACCGACGCGAAATGCAGCAGGCGGTCGCCGCTCTCGATCGGCAGCGCGGCCGCGAGCGCGTCGCAATGCGCGGCGAGCGGCCCGTGCTCGACGACCACCGCCTTTGGCGTGCCCGTCGAGCCCGACGTGTAGATCATGTACGCCGCCGAGCGCGGATGCACGGGCACGTCCTCGTCGTCGACGCTGGCGGCGGCACCCGTACCCGCATCCGCGGACATCGCGTCGAACGCATGTTCGAACGGCGCGCCGAGCGCCGCGCGGCCTGCCGCGTCGACGATTCCGTGGCGCAGTTGCGCATCGCGCACGATCCAGTCCAGCCTCGCGGCCGGATGACGCGGATCGAGCGGCACGAATACGCCGCCCGCCTTCAGCACGGCGAGCAGCGCGACGAACAGCTCGCACGAGCGTTCGACGCAGACGCCCACCCGCACTTCCGCGCCGACACCGGCCGCGCGCAGTTGGCGGGCAAGATGCGACGCACGCGCGTCGAGCGCGCCGCGCGACAGGCGCAGGTCGCTCTGGAAAGGCGCGGCGAGCGCGGGCGCGTCGGGCGCACGGCGCGCCAGTTCGCGAATTCGGTGATGCAGCGCAGTCGGGAAACTCGTCATGTGCGTGAAGTCCTTCGGTCCGGCCGCTTCGGCCAAGTCTCGGGGCCGCATGGGGCGGCTTCACTGGTGTGACGAACGGCGCGGCCGATTTTTTACCGTTTTGCGCGCAAAGTCGGAACGAATGCATTTTTCGAAGGCAGCGCTAAATATTTGCGCGGCCCGTTCGTCTATCAGGAAGGAACGCCGCGACCGGGCCCGCCCGCGCGCCGCTTTCGCATCGATCCTGCCGTTTCCGCAAGGTTTGCCTGCCCTTCATTTACCGACGTTGCCGATGACCGCTGCCCACGAGCCTTCTTTCCCGCCGTCCCTCGACGCCTCCCCCGGCCGCCCCGCGGCCCGCCTGATCCTCGCGCTGCTGCGCGAAAGCCGCGCGTCGCTCGCGCTGGCGCTCGTCGCGTGCGTGCTCAACGGCGTCGCGAGCGTGCTGCTCGTCGCGACGTTGAACCGCGCGCTCGCGACGCCCGGCGCGGCCGATGCGTCGCTCGCGTGGCGCTTCGCGCTGTGCGCGGTGATCGCGCTCGTCACGCGCATCGTGTCGGGCACGCTGTTCGCCCGGCTGTCGCAGGACACGATGGCGCGGCTGCGCGTGCATCTCGCGCGGCGCGTCGGCGCGGCCGAGCTGCGCGACATCGAGCGGATCGGCGCGGCACCCGTGCAGTCGGTGCTCACCGACGACGCGACCAACGTGTCGATGCTGTTCTTCGCGCTGCCGAACCTGGTGATGCACGGCTCGATCGTGTTCGGCTGCCTCGGCTATCTCGCGTGGCTGTCGTGGCCCGTGTGCGTGCTCGCGCTGACCGCGATCGTCGCGGGCTCGCTCGGCTACCACACCGGCGATCGCCGCGCGATCGCGTCGCTCGAGGCGGCCGGCCACGCGCAGGACCGCCTGTTCGGCTATCTCGGCGCGCTGTTCTCGGGCGCGAAGGAACTGAAGCTGCACGACGCGCGCGCACGCCAGTTCGTCGACGGCCAGCTCGGCGCCGCGATCGGCGAGGTGCGCGACCACCGCCGCCGCGCGTTCAGCGCGTATGCGGTCGGCGTCGGCTGGATCATCTTCCTGTTCTATGCGTTCCTCGGCGCGGCCGCGTTCTGGCCGCAGCTCGGCGTGCATGCCGATGCGGGCACCGCGGCCGGCTATGTCGTCGTGTTCCTGTTCATGCTGGTGCCGCTCGACGGACTGCTGAACAACCTGCCGACCGTCAACGCCGCGCGCGTATCGCTCGCGCGCATCGAAGGCGTGATGGCCGAATTCGGCGCGCTGCGCACGGTGCCGCCCGCCAGCGATGCACCGGACGTGCCGCCGGCCGGCGCGATCACGCTGCGCGGCGTCACGCACGCGTATTTCCACGAACGCGACGAACGCATGTTCCGGATCGGGCCGATCGACCTGACGATCCGGCCGGGCGAGCTCGTGTTCATCGTCGGCGGCAACGGCAGCGGCAAGACGACGCTCGCGAAGGTGCTGACAGGGCTCTACGAGCCAGAGGAAGGCGCGATCGAGGTCGACGGCCGCACCATCGGCTGGCGCGAGCGTGCCGCCTACCGGCAGCGCTTCAGCGCGGTGTTCAACGATTTCCATCTGTTCGATGCGCTGCTCGGCATCGTCGATCCCGACGATCCGGCGCGTGCGCAGGCCGATGCGCGCGCGAACGCGCTGGTGGCAAAGCTCGCGCTCGATCACAAGGTGAAAGTCGTCGACGGTGCGTTCTCGAACCGTGCGCTGTCGACCGGGCAACGCAAGCGGCTCGCGCTCGTCGTCGCATACCTGGAGGACCGGCCGTTCTACCTGTTCGACGAATGGGCGGCCGACCAGGATCCGTCGTTCAAGGCGGTGTTCTACGAGCAGTTGCTGCCGGAACTGCGCGCACGCGGCAAGGCCGTGATCGTGATCACGCACGACGACCGCTATTTCGATCTCGCCGATCGCCTGCTGAAGCTCGACAACGGGCAGATCGTCAGCGACACGACGCCCGAGCGGTCACGCGCACGGGACGGCGCGGACGCGCTGAGCGCGTAAGCATGCGTAAGCACGCGTGAACGCCGGCCGCCTTCATCCGCCGATCGCGGTGCGCAGGCGGCCGGTTTTCGGCTCCGCCGCGCGTAAAGGATCCGCAATGGACGCAAATATCGTTCGAGACACCGATGGATGCGTGACACCATCGACGCGAAGACTCGCGAATGCCCGTGCGACGCGCGTTTCCCTGCCCCCGAACGACGATCCGCTCGTTCAGCGCGCGGCCGGCAGCGCGAGCAGCGTGTCGGTCATCACGTCGGCCAGCTTCAACGCCGACATCGGCCCGCCGAACCCCCAGATGTTCCGTTCGACGAGTGCGATCCTGCGTTCCTGCAGCGCGGGCACGAAACGCCACACCGGCGAGTCGAGTTTCGACGACAGCGGCACGTCCATCCCCGTCGCGGTGACGAACAGCACGGCGAGATCGCGTTGCCGGAGCAGATCGGCGGACGTCACGTAAAGCGTGCCTTCCCGCGTCGGCTTCTTCGGCCACGGGTCGAGCCCGAGCGCGCGCGCGAGGCCCGCGGACGTGCTGTTGCCCGTATAGGCCCAGTAGCGATCGGGCAGCCCGAGATCCTGAAGGAGCGCGATGCGTTCGCCGCGACGGCCGGCGGCCGCGAGCCGCGCCGCATTGCGCGCGATCCCTGCGTCGAGCTTCCCTTCGATCGCCTTCGCACGCGCATCGCGGCCGGTCACCGCACCGATCGTCCGGAAGATCTGCCGCATCCAGTCGAGCTGCGTGACGGGCACGCCGTCTTCCGACACGTTCGGGCTGAACTGGAACAGGATCGTCGGCGCGATCCGGTCGAGCGCGGCAAAGATCGGCGCATGCCGGAAACCGACACCGATGATGAGGTCGGGCTTCACCGCGGCGATCGCCTCGAGCCCCGGCTCCTGACGCGAGCCGATGTCGGTCACGTGCGCGAGCCGCTCGCTTTCGTAGCCGAGCCAGCCCGGATAGAACGCGGTATCGGCCATGCCGACCGGCACGATGTCGAGCGCGATCGCGCTTTCGGCGAACATGAAGTCGAGCGCGACCACGCGTTGCGGCCGCACGGGCATCGTCGCACTCGCCTGCGAGACGACAGGGTTGCCGGCAAGCGAGCGGCCCGCTTGCGCCGACGTGCCGCCCTGCCCGCCGCGCGCGACATCCGCGACCGCGGCGGGCGGCGCAGCCAGCGCACCGCAGCATGCGGCGCCGAGCGCGGCCAGTGCGCCGAGCGCCTGGCGGCGGCCGGCGTGCGGCCTCCCCGTCACCGGATCGCGTCCTGCTCGGCCAGCGCCGCGTCGTCCATCGTCAATAGCAGCGGGCAGCTTCCACACAGTTGCGTTTCTCCAGGAATTTCATAGCGCAGGCAGCACACGCGGCGCGCGCGAAACGGCGTCGGCAGCAGCGGCGAACGCGGTACCGCGTCGCGCACCGGCAGGCGCAGCGGATTCGGCTCGCCTTCGACGCGACACGCACCGAACAGCCACGCGGCATCGCGCGCGGAATCGGCCGCGCACGGCAGCGAACGATACGTGCCGAACAGATGGTCGAGCAGGTTGCCCGCGTTGCTCCACAGCACGCGCGGCGTGACGCGGCCCATCGCCGCGAGCAGCGCGATCACCGCGCCAAGATGCGCGAGCAACCCGGCATAGCGCGGTGCGGGTGCGTCGCACGGTTCGCCGAGCGCGTCCGGCGCGACATACAGCGCGGCCGGCATCCCGTCGTCGAGTGCGACGAACGTGCGGCCAGGCGCCATGTCGAGCGGCCGGCCGAGCGTCAGCGCGGCGACCACGCCGGCGAGCACTGCACGGCCGAAGTAATACTTGCTCCATTGCGACATCAGCGCACGCGCATGCAGCGCCGGATCGCCGCCGTAGTGGCGGACCATCGCATCGAGCAGCGCATCGCGATGATCGGGCAGCGCGTCGACCGGCACGACGATCCGGCCCGGCGCGAGCGCATCGTCGGGCATGCCGAGCCACACCGTGTCGAGATGCTCGGCGAACGGCTCGGGCGCGAACGCGGAGAAGCGCGTGGCGCGTGCACCGTCGAGCGCCTGCGTCATCGCCCCGCGCGCCGGGCGCGGCGCCCCTCGAGAACCAGCAGCCCGAGCAGATACGGCGCGCCGATCAGCGCGGTCAACACGCCGGCCGGCACTTCGCGCGGCGCGACGACCGTGCGGGCCGCCAGGTCGGCGCATCCGAGAATCAGCGCGCCGCATGCGGCCGCCAGCCACAGCCGCGTGCGATGCCGACGCGCGCCGAGCATCGTCGCGACGTGCGGCGCCATCAGTCCGATGAAGCCGACCGGCCCGACCGCCGCGACGGCCGCGCAGGCGGCGAGCGTCGCGATCGTCAGCGCGAGCGGGCGCAGCGCGGCGACCGGCAGGCCGAGCGCGGCCGCCTGGTCGTCGCCGAGCGCGAGCATGTCGAGCGGCCGGGCAAGCCATGCGAATACGGGAATCGCCAGCACGCACCACGGCAGCAGCATCGACACCTCGCCCCAGCTGCGGCCGTAGGTGCCGCCGACGAGCCACACGACGAAGCGCGCGGGCTGCACGCTTTCCTGCGTGATCAGCCATTGCGCGAGCGTGGTCCATAGCGCGCCGATCACGATGCCGGTCAGCGCGACCGCGAGCGGTGCGTAACGGTGCCGGTGATTCAGCGCGAGCGTGATCGCGAGCGACAGCGCGCCGCCGATCAACGCGGACACGGCGAGTGTCACGTGCCCCATCAGCGGCCACGTCGACAGCGCGAAAAGCGTCACGAGCCCCGCGCCCTGCGTGACGCCGAGCACTTCGGGGCCCGCGAGCGGGTTGCGCACGACGCTCTGCATCGCGACGCCGCTCACGGCCAGCAGCGCACCCGCGAGAAGCGCGCACAGCAGTCGCGGCATGCGCAGGTCGATCAGCATCCGTGCGACGGCATCGTGACCGGACAGCGCGGCGGACCAGCGTGCCGGCGACACCCACTCCGGGCCGGCTGACACGCCGGCAAACACGACGAGGACGCCGGCCGCGACGAACAGCGCGGCAAGCAACGGCCAGCCGCGCTGTTCGAGCCAGGCGACCACCCGTGTCGAGCCGCTGCCGGCCGCGCGCTCGGCTTGCGCGTGCAGCACGCCCGACCATGCGGCGCCGCGCCGGATCATCGCGAGCATCAGCGGCGTGCCGACGAGCGCGATCGCGACGCCGGTCGACAATGTCGCATCGAGGCCCGACGCGAGCACCGCGCTGTCGGTGACGAGCACGAGCGCACCGCCCGCCAGCGCCGACAGCGGCACCAGCACGCCGAGCCGGGCCGCGCGCGCGCCGCGCACCTGGCGCAGCAGGTTCGGCGCGACGAGCCCGACGTACGACAGCGGGCCGGCGATGCTGACGGCCACGCTCGTGAACGCGACCGCGACGATCGTCGCGGCGAGCCGCGACGCGTCGACGCGCACGCCTGCGGCGGCCGCCGCCTCGTCGCCGAGCGCGAGCGGGTTCAGCGGCCGGATCACGAACGGCAATGCCAGCAGCGGCAAGACGAGCCAGCGCGCGGCGAGCGCGAGCCCGGTCGCGCCCGGCTGATAGAGACTTCCGTTGGTCCACAACGCGGCGCCCGCGATGTTCTGCTCGAAGAACGCGAGCACGAGCGTCGACAGTGCCGCGAACAGCAGCATGCAGACGCTGCCGGCAAGCACCAGCCGCAGCGGCGTCGCGCGCCAGCCGCCGGCCGCGACGATCGCGCACGCGGCGGCCGCGAGCCCGCACACGAACAGCAGCGGCACCGACGCGACTCCGGCGAGCGCCGGCACCAGCATCGCCGCGAGCAGGCCAAGCTGGGCGCCGCCCGTCACGCCGAGCAGATCGGGCGATGCGAGCGGGTTGCGCGTGAGCGACTGGAACAACGCGCCCGCGACGCCGAGGCAGCCGCCGGCGACCAGCGCGGCCGCGACGCGCGGCAGCTGTAGGTCGAACAGGAACACGCCCGCCAGCGCGGCAGCGTCGCTGCCGGGCGCCGCGTTCCACCATGCGAGCAAGTCCGGCGCGATGCGCAGCACCGCCAGCAACACGATCAGCACGACGAGGCCGAGCGCGAGCGCGCCGGCACGGCGGCCGGATGCCGCGCGCTGCCCGCTTGCCGCAAGCCGCTTGCGCATCGCGAACGTCGTCATACGGCGATATCCCGATGAACCGCGCGATCGAACGCGACCGCCGTGCCGGATGCCGGCGGCCCGTACGCCGGCACGCACATCGGCGCGCCCGTCTGCGGATGCGCGAGCTTCAGCATGTCGACGCCGAACGCCGCGCGCAGCCGCGCGGGCTCCAGCATCGCGTCCGGCGAGCCTTGCGCGACGAGGCGGCCGGCACGCATCAGCACGATCTCGTCGCTGTACGCCGCCGCCTGGTTCAGGTCGTGCAAAACCCACACGATCGTCAGCCCGCGTGCGCGGTTCAGCGCGCGCAGCGCATCGAGGATGTCGAGCTGGTGATGAATGTCGAGATAGGTCGTCGGCTCGTCGAGCAGCACGATCGGCGCCTGCTGCGCAAGCGCCATCGCGATCCACGCGCGCTGCCGCTCGCCGCCGGACAGCGCGCCGACGTCGCGCTCGGCGTCGCCCGCGAGACCGCTCGTGTCGAGTGCCTCGTCGATCGCCGCATGGTCGGCGCGCGACAGCCCGCGCAGGAACCCGCCATACGCGTAGCGCCCATACGCGACGAGCTCGCGCACGGTGAGCCCCGACGGAATCTGGTTGAACTGCGCGAGCATCGTCAGCTCGCGCGCGAGCGCGCGACGGCGAAACGACGCGAGCGGCTTGCCGTTCACGTCGACATGGCCCGAGCGCGCCGGCTGCAGGCCCGCGAGCGTGCGCAGCAGCGTGCTCTTGCCGCAGCCGTTCGGGCCGCACAGCGCGGTGACGCGGCCGGCCGCGATCGACAGGTCCAGCCCGTCGATCACGACATGGTCGCGATAACCCACCGTCAATCCGCGCGCGGCAAGCGCGGCGATACTACGCGCCATCGGCCCTCCGTTCGGTTGCGCGCGCAACCGTATGGCTCTGCGCCATCGCGACGACCACCTTGCGCGGCCCTTCGAACGGGTCGCGTGCATGCGCGCTCAGCATGTTGTCGAGCATTAGCACGTCGCCCGTCCGCCACGGAAACACGATGCGCTGGCGGTCGAGCACGCCGCGAATTTCCGCGAGCGCGTCGGCCTCGAGCGGCTCGCCGTCGCCGTAATACACGTTGCGCGGCACATTCTCGAGCCCGACCGCGTCGACGAGCGCTTCCTGCATGTCTTCGTCGAGCGCGGACAGATGAAACAGGTTCGCCTGGTTGAACCACACGCGCTCCCCCGTGCGCGGATGGCGCGCCACGGCCTGGCAGCGTTCGCGCGTGCGCAACAGCAGCTCGCCGTCGTCGCCGGTGCGCCATGCGCATTCGATGCCGCGTGCCGCGCACATCCGCTCGACCTCCGCCGGCTCGTCCGTGCCGAACGACTGCTGCCACGGCAAGTCGAGCCCCTGGCCGAAGTTGCGCACGTACAGCAGCTCGCGCTGCTCGAAGCGTGCGACCAGCGCCGGATCGAGCGCGCGATACACGGCGCGGCTGTCCGCGATCGGCGTCGCGCCGCCCTTCGGCGCCGCGAGCGCGCAATGGAACCAGATCCGCAACGGCCACTCGCGCGTGTACGACTGCTCGTTGTGCAGCGGAATCGCACGGTGCGGCGGGTATTCGGTCGACGTGTAGACGGCGCCTTCGACCTGGCTGCGCGGCGTCGACGCATATTCATAGCCGATCAGCGGATCGCCGAACGACGCCGCGAACCGCTGGAACGCGTCGATCGACGGCACGTGAAAGCCCGTAAACAGCACACCGCCCGCCCGTTCGAGCGTGTCGGCCGCAATCGCATGCGCGAGCGGCGCGATCTCGTCGATCGACATGCCGTCGGCGCCGCGCGGCGACACGACGGTGGGCAGCCCCGGCTCGATACGCAGATCGTCGAGCGTCGGCAACGAAAGCAGGGTCATGCAACGTCCTCTTCAGGTGGCGCGCGCCGCGCACGCGGCGCAGCGGGTCACGACGCGCGCGTCGCGCGGTCGCCATCCATCGCGCGGCGCAGGCTCGCGGGGCGCATGTCGGTCCAGACGGTCTCGATGTGCGCAAGGCAGTCGGCCTTCGGGCCGCGCACGCCGACTTCGCGCCAGCCGGCCGGCACGGGCCGGAACGTCGGCCAGATCGAATACTGTTCTTCGTCGTTGATGACGACCGTGTAGACGAGGTCGTCGATGTCGGCGGAAGGCGTCGTGGCTTGCGTCATGATCGAATCGGAAAATCGGGAGACGGTTGAAGGAAGCGAAGCGGCGAAGTGTCGAATCGGCCGCTTCTGTGTTGAAGACGATTGGCCGGCGCGATTTTTTACCGCCGCCGCGCGCGGCCGCCGAGGAACGCCGGGCATGCGTCACCGCGATGGCAAGCGTCGAGACATTCCGCGCAGTGCCGCTGCGCGTCGCGCACCATGAAATGCACGAGGGTTTGCGACACGTTCAACGCGCGCGCCGCCGTCTGCAGCGTCTCCTCGCGCAGCCGCACCATCTCGAACGCCGCGCGGCTGCGCGCCGGCAGGTCGTCGAGCGCGGCCCACACGCGGCGCAACGTGTCGCGTGTCATCAGCGCGGCCTCCGGCGTGGGCTCCGGCGACGGCACGTCGAGGCCGTCGTCCTCTTCCGTGTGATAAACGTTCTCGAGGCTTTGCCGGCGGCACGCGTCGATCGATGCATTGCGCACCATCCGCGTCACGTACGCGATCGGCTGGCGCACCGCGTCCTGGTTCGGGAATTCGACCAGTTTCACGAACACGTCGTGCACGACGTCCTCGGCCCGGCTCGCACAGCCGACGAAGCCGCGCGCGACGTTGACGAGCATCGCGCGGTGGGAAACCAGCACGTCGAGCAGCGCGCCCTGCGCATGCGCCTCCGCGGTACGGCGCACACGCGGCGCGGGGCGCGACCGCCGATCCGGAACCTTGCCGAGGAACGGGTTTGCCGTTGCCGCCGCCGGCCGTTCGAGCACTTCCGCCATAGCCATCGATCTGCTCCGTCAGATTTCGAGATAGCGCAATTTAACGTAAACGCAAATCATTCTCAATCAGATTACGAGATGACCCTTCGGATCGTCAGGATTTGTCTGATCAATGGGTCGGATCGGCGACGAATGGCACGGTGACGGCGGATCGGTGTCGAGCCGGGCGCTGTGCGGATGTGACGCAAGCGTGCGAAACGGCACGGCTGGCGCGCCGTTGTATCGATCGACGGGCGAATCCGCCGAGCGTGCGCGGCATGCATCACGCCGACGCCGCCCTTCGCCAGCATGCCGACACGCGAGCGGCCGTTATTTGCGGTAGCAACTTCTTACCGCATGAAATTTTGGGGGCTCGTACGATGGCCCCTGCCGTTTCCAAGGGAGAACAACATGAAATCCATCGTGTTATCCGCCGTCATGGTGGGCGCGCTGTCGAGCGCGATGCTGACGGGCTGCGTGGCCTACCCCGGCCCGGCTGAAATCACGGTCGGCTGGCATGGCGATCGCTACTGGGACGGACACCGCTACTGGGAGCGCCGCGACTGGGAAGCCCGGCATTCCGGCGGTTATGACGACCGCCGGGACGACCGGCGCGACAATCGCCCGGACGACCGGCGACCGCAGTGGTAAACGCTCCTTCCCGTGAACCGCAATCGAACGACAGGACCTCGATATGAAGACGCTACTGAAAACGCTGATCGCCGCCGCCGTTGCCGCCGCCGTGCTCGTGCCGGCCATTGCCGAAGCGCATCCGCATCGCGTGTGCCACTTCGAGCATCATCACCACAAGGTGTGCCGCTGGGTGCGTTGAGCCGCGCGCCGCGCGTCTGAAAACAAGCGCCGGCATGCCGGCGCTCGTTTCATCGGATGCGTGCGGCGAATGCGCGGCCGACCGCGTCAGTAGATGAACAACCGGATCGTCGCCGTGCCGTTGAACGGGCCGGTCTTCGGCGGCCCGAACGCCTTCAGCACCGCGTCGAGCATCACGCTCTGGTAGTTCACGTTACCGGGCATCTGCGCAAGCACGAACTGCTGGTTGAACGGGATGGCCGTGCCATTTCTGTCCTCGATGCCGATCCCGAAATTGCTCTTCGCGTCCGGCACGAGCAGCCCGTTCTGCACGGTCTGCGACGTCTCGAAGTAACCGTCCACGCGTACCGGCACGCTGCACTGCTTGGTCAGCGCGAGACTGAACGACTTGCGCGGCACCGCCGGCGAGAAGCCGTTCCCCGTCGCCTGAACCTGGCCGAATTTCACGATGCCCGGCTCCGGCGTTACCTTCACGTCGACCATGCACGGCGTCGGCTTCAGGTTCTGCAGGCCGCTCAGCTTGTAGCGGAAACTTCCCTTGCTGTTCAGGCCGCGCTCGCCGTCGAACTGGAACACCGCGTAGATATCCGACGGTGGCCGCACCCACGTGCCCTTCTTGCGAACGACGACTTGATACGTAATGCTGATCGGCCATTTCGGACACATCCCGGCATTGACCTGGCGGTCGCTCATCTCGCAGATCTGCACGTAGCGATGCGTGCCGATGCCATTGCCCGGCTGGCTGCTGCGCCCGTAGTAGTCGGTGCCCTCGAAGCGGATGCCGATTTCAAGACCCCACGCGGCCGGATTCTGCCGTTCCGGGTTCGCGTAGAAATAGATCTGCTCGGGGAAATTCTGCAGCCCGCCGATATCCTTGTAGCAATAGCCGGTCGTCGTGCGCGGCGGCGACACCCAGATCACGTAGCCGTCCGGTGCGTCGGTCGGATACGACGCGACGTTGCCGATTGCTTCGGTCAACGACATGCCGCCGTTGTCCGCGATGCATTTGAGCGCCCACGCCGGCTGCGCCAATGCGACGAACAGCGCGAACATGCTCCACCGGAGCCACGCAGGCAGCCGCGCCGCGATGGCATTGCGTCGCACGCCGCTCATTTCTTCACGCTCTTGCACGCACCGGCTTCGCATGCGTACTCGACCGCCACCTGGCCGCCGTAATCGTCGATGTGCGTGACGAACAGCGTCGACGGCGTCGCGGCCTTGAACGGCACGTCGGCCGTGCTCATCGGGCTCACCATCACCGGCTCGATCGGTACCGGCGTCTTCTGCGCGCCTGCCGTCACCTCGACCACCGTCACGTGATACGGCGTCGGATTGTCGAACACGAGCTTGTGCGCCGCCGCGTCGACGCGCAGCGTCATCGGCAGCGTCCAGTCCTCGTCGCGCGCCGGCTGCACGGCCTTCGGCCGGTAAAACAGCTTCATCTGCGTATGCAGCGCGATCTGCAACGTGTTCGGCGTATCGGATTTCGGCGGCACTTCGCGGATGTTCAGGTAGAACACCGATTCGCGATCGGCCGGCAGCGCCGTGCCCGGCAGCTTCGCGATCCGCAGCACGTTGCGCTCGTTCGCCTCCACGCGCTGCAGCGGCGGCACGACCATCAGCGGCGTCGTCACCCTGTTGCCCTTCGTGTCCTCCAGCCACGACTGCACGAGATACGGATACGTCGTGCTCTTGTTCGTGATGGTGACGATCGCGGCCTGTTCGCCTTCGTTGAAGATCACGCGCGTGCGGTCGGGCACGATCGCCGCATGCGCGGCACCGGCGAGCAGCACGCCGGCCGCGGCCAGCGCGCACGATGCGCGTCGCGGGAAGGAATGAGAGAAAGCAGTAGTCATCGCTGGATCCGTGAAATCATCGTTCGGCCCGCGCGGCCGCTGCGTGCGACTCGCCGGGCGTCTGGCACGTCACCGGAATCGGCGTGCCTTCGAGTTGAAGCTGATTGGGCAGTGCGTCCACCGTGCACAGCGTGCGTTCGCCCGCGCGAACCGCGAGCGCGGATTTCGGCTGAACCTGGGTCAGGAACGCCGCCCCGCCCTCGCCGACGATACCGAGCTCCTTGCCGTTGGCCGCGTCCTGCACCGACGCGCCGAACGGCAGCGGCTTGCCGGCCGTGTCGGTCAGCGTCAGGTACAGGTTGCTGCCGCGCGCGGCGGAAAACTTCGCGAAACCGATCGCACCGTCGGTGAGCACCATGCGCTGGATCGGGTTCGTCACCTGCACTTCGAGCGGCAGCTTCTCGACGTTGACGGTCGCGTCGTACACGTTGTACGGCGAGATCCCGTCGAGCACCGCATAGCCGCGCGAGTCGGTATGCGTGAGCGTGCCGGACAGCGGCACGTCGGGCACGCCGTCGGTCGATACCAGCAGGCGCGTATCGCCGGCGTTGCCGTTCGCGTGCGCGGACACGCCATAGCGCGTCGCGACGAACGAGCCGTCCACCTCGAGCGACGCGGCCGCATACGCGTTGGCGAGCGTCGACGCCTGCGCGGTCAGCTGATACGTCGACGTGCGCTGGCGGAAGCTCGCGTTCGCCGCCGCGCGGCCGTCGGTCGCGCCTGCATTGACCTGGTAGGTGCGGCCGTCCGGATCGTCGTAGATGTATCCCGCGTTCACGCTCGTGCTGCCGCTGCCCGTCGTCAGGTTCGACGTGACGGTGTGGCGGCCGCCGATCGGCAGCGTCGCGGTCACCGAAAGCTGATTGCCGCTCGCGCCCGCGCTTTGCGTGCGGAAGGCCGACACGCTGACGTTCAGGTTGCGCAGCGCGCCGACCGAGAACGCGCGCGTCAGCGTGAGGCCCACGCGCTGCTCGGAAGAGCGCGCCCAGTAGGTCGTCTGGTCGTACGAGAAATAGGTCGACGTGTCGCCGAAACGCTTCGACAACGTCGCCGAGTAGCGCTGCTTGCTGTTGGCGAGACCGTACGCGGTCGGGTCGCCGGAGAACTGCGCGAAGTTGGTGTAATCGCGCTCAGAGAAGCGATAGCCGAAGAAGCGCACGTCCGCATCGAGCCCGTCGAAGTGCTTCGAATAGTTGATGCGGTACGAGTTGCCGTTGCGCGTCGCGCCGTTCCACCACAGCCGCGCCCGTGCGTGCGTGACGTCGGCCGACACCGCGCCGAACGTGCCGAAATCGCGGCCGACGCCGAGCGCGATCGACGTATAGCCCGAAGCCGCGATGAAGCCGCCGTACACCGTGATGTCGAGCGGCAGGCCATAGGCGGCTTCGCCGAAGCCGAAGAACGGCGTGATGCCCGCGCCGCCGAACTGCCGCGGCTTGCCGACGGCGGCTTTGTAGCGCAGTTGTCCGGCGCGCGCGAGGAACGGCACGGCGGCCGTCGTCACCTGGAAGCGCTGCACGCTGCCGTCCTCCTCCTCGACCGCGACGTCGAGCGTGCCCTGCACGCTCGTGTTGATGTTCTGCAGCGCGAACGCGCCCGGCGACACGCGCGTCACGTACAGCACGCGGCCCGCCTGCGACACGGTCACCGTCGCATTGGTGCGCGCGACGCCCGAGATCAGCGGCGCATAGCCGCGCAGCGAAGGCGGCAGCATGCGGTCGTCGCTGCGGATCGACGCACCGGTCAGCGCGAACGTGTCGAAGATGTCCGAGCTCAGGTAGTCGTCGCCGAACGTCACCGTCGACTGGATCGACGGCAGCGCGCGAAATGCATAGAGCCGGCTGAAGCGGAACGTCCGGTCCGCGTACGCCGTGTTGCCCACGTTCGACTGCGCCTGGTAGTCGCCGCGAAAGCGCCATGCATCCCAGTTCGCGCCGATCGTGCCGTAGGCCTGGATCGAATTCGTCTGTGCGCCGCCCGAGCCGAAGCTGCGGTTCGTATTCGCGATCACGCGATAGTCGAGCATCGCGCCCGGAATGCCTTCCGACCAGCGCGCCGGCGGCAGGTAGGTCGAATCGGTGAACTCGAGCGCGGCCTGCGGAATCGTGATCTTGAGCCGTCCGTCGCTCTTCAGGTAACGCACGGTCGCCCCTTCGATCGCACCGAGATCGACGCACCGTCCGCCCTCGAAGCGCGGCAGATCCTTCGCGAGCGACGGCTTCAACCCGAACTGGGCGACGAGTTCCGGCGGCAGGCACGGCTTGCCGGTGCCGGACCCGTCGAGCGCGATGAACCGGATCGCCTGCAGTCCGTAGAACAGGTCGTTGACCTGCACGTCGAGCATGTATTCGCCGGGCAGCGTGAAGTCGGCCTGAGAGAACTGCGACAGGTCGACGTTGTTCGTGCCGTCGATGTCGAGAAACGACGAATTGAATTCCGTCGCATGGCTCTGGCTGCCGACCACCAGCACGGAGACGCAAAGGAAGGAATGTCTGATTCGCACGCGGTGCTACCGGAAGTCCAGGGAAGAAGAAACGGGAAATGAAGCGAGGATGGAGAAAGGGTGCGCACACCCCTTCTCCGGTACGGACGCTTACTGGTAGCGAACCGTGAAGTTCGCGACGCCGTCGGCGGTACCCGGCGTCACGCCGGCTGCCGTCGCTTCGTACATGGCCGCGAAGCGTGCGATGTTCGTGCCGTTCTGCAGCACGGTCGGCGCCTTTTGCTCCGCGCCGTTGTCGAGGTATTCACCCGACGCTGACTGCAGGCGGATGCCGACGTTGGTGGCCGAGCCGATCGTGGCGAGCAGCTTCGGCTGGCCGGCGCTCGACGTGCCCGTGAACGTGAAGTACGCGTTCTGCGCGATGCTCGTGTCGCAGTCGGTCAGCTTGATGTCGAAGTTGGTCGGCGTGGACTTGTCGCCGGCCTGCTTGAACGTGTGGGTCGGCACCTTGCCGAGGTTCACGGTCTGGTTGACCGAGCCCGAATCGATGCCGCATGCGCCTGCGACGATCTCGCCCGTGAAGTTGATCGTGCCGGTGCCGTCTGCGAAAGCCGAGGTGGACAGGGCTGCGAGTGCGACAGCGGTCAGGAGGAATTTTTTCATGACGTTTCCGTGTGAATTGCAAAGGGAATGGACGACGTGGCGGATACAAAAGGCAGCATGTGGTTGGCTCCCGTCCGTCACGAGGCGGCATTATCGAGATACGAGTGAAAGAATTCTGTAAAGCATTGTTAAATCACCAATGACAATCTTATTTTTACGCACTTTCAGGCGCACTCTTTCGCTGCAATTCTCAATACGGAAATTTTTATACGAAGTCCTTTTTAATTCTCCGGAACCGCTTGAAAACTAAAGAAGTTTCCCTTTCTGAATTTCCACGACGCCGCCTTTCCTTGCTGCACAAGGCTTTCCGATATAACCACCCGGAAAAGACAAAATTCTGTCCAATACCGCCATCGTTGTCCGATCGCAACGGAAACGATCACCGATTTTCAACTGACAGGAAATTAACGAGCGATTTTCTTCAGCTGAAATTTCCCGCGCAAACGATTGCGCAATCATCACAAACGTTTCGCCGCGACATTTTGTCGCCCGCATTATTCGCGATACCAGAATTAATCGAACCGTCAATCGCGGATTAAATTCCGCGTGCCGCGACTTCATCCGGCGCACGTTCGCGACGATGCATACGCGGCGTTTCGGCGCACTGGATGGAATCGAAAAGAAGGAAGTCCCGCCCGAGCGGGAGCCGGGATGCGTGCCGAGCGAAGGGTGCCCTTCAAGCTCGACAGCCAGGGGAAGAACTCGGACGACGACGCGCGAACGGACGCGTCGCCAATCGCGGTCGATGCGCGACGGTAGCGATGCCGACCGCAAGCGACGGCGCCTCGCCGTGCGCCATCGCCACGCGGCACGGCCAGCGCATCACACGGCCGACGCCTCGGCCGATGCAGGCGCCCACCCGCCGCCCAATGCGCGATACAGCGCAATCGCGTTCGCGAGCCTGCGTTCCTTGAGCCGGATCAGCTCCTGCCCCGACTCGTACGTGCTGCGCTGCGCATCGAGCAGTTCGAGATACGTCGCGACACCGCCCGCATAGCGGCGTTCGGCGAGCTTCAGCCGCGCGCCGTCCGCCGCATGGACGTCCTGCTGCGCGGCGAGCTGGCGATCGATCCAGTCGCGCGCCGCGAACGCATCGGCCACTTCGCGGAATGCGGTCTGCACCGCCTTCTCGTACTCGGCGACCGCGATGTGCTTGCGTGCGTTCGCGACGTCGAGATTCGCGCGATTGCGGCCGCCCGCGAAAATCGGCAGCGTGATGCGCGGCGCGAACGTCCACACGCTCGTGCCGCCCGCGAACAGGCTCGAGAACGCATCGCTGACCGAACCGTAGTCGGTCGTCAGCGCGATGCGCGGAAAGAACGCCGCGCGCGCGGCGCCGATCTGCGCGTTCGCGGCCTTGAGCCGCGACTCGGCCTGCCGGATGTCGGGCCGCCGTTCGAGCAGCTCGCTCGGCGCGCCGGGCGCCACCGGCGCGATCGCGAGCGTGTCGAACGCGGTGCCGTCGGCCGGCACGGTGCGTGCAAAGTCGCCGGCGAGCAATTGCAGCGCGCGCACCGACTGCGCGTGTTCGCGCTGCAGCGCGGCCTGCGACGCACGCGCGGACGCAACCAGCATCTCGGCCGAGCGCAACTCGATCGCGTCGCTCGTGCCGGCCGCGTAGCGGCGCTGCGTGAGCGCGGCGATGCGCTCGCGCGCATCGAGCGTGCGCTGCGCCAGCGCCAGTTGCTCGCGCAACGACCGCTCGGAAACGTACGCGCCCGCGACTTCGGCGATCACGCCGATGAGCACCGTGCGCTGCGCGTCGGCCGTTGCGAAATACTCGGCGAGCGCTGCATCGGACAGGTTGCGCACGCGGCCGAACAGGTCGAGCTCGTATGCACTGATGCCCACGCCCGCACGATACAACCCGCTCACGGCGCTCTCGCGCACGACCGGGTCGTACTGGCGCGTACGCTCGTAGCCGAGATTCGCGTCGACCGACGGCATCAGGTCCGCGCGCTGCACGCCGTACAGCGCGCGCGCTTCGTCGAGCCGGCCGGCCGCGATCCGCAGGTCGCGGTTGTTCGCGAGCGCGGCGTCGATCCACGCCTGCAGCCCCGGATCGGTGAAATACGCGCGCCAGTCGTCGAGCAGCGCGGCATCGGCGGACGCGGACGCAGCCGCCTCGACGGCCTGCCGCGTATCGCCATCGACCGATGTGTAACTGGCCGGCACCGGCGCCGCCGGCCGCTCGTAGCGCGGTGCGAGCGAGCATCCGGCAAGCACGAACGCGAGCGCGGCAGCCAGCGCGAGCCGGGCCTGCGGCGGTGCGCACGCTTTCAGATGAAACGTCATTGAGAACCCTCCATCGTGGCCGGCTGGACGCCGCCGCGCCGGCGCGGGCCGACGTCGAACAGGCGGCCGACGATCACGAAAAACAGCGGGACGAGGAACACCGCGAGCACCGTCGCCGTGATCACGCCGCCGAGCACGCCGGTGCCGATCGCCATCTGCGCGCCGGACGCGGCGCCCGATGCGAATGCGAGCGGCAGCACGCCGACGCCGAACGCGAGCGACGTCATCACGATCGGCCTCAGCCGCAGGCGCGCGGCCTCGAGCGCGGCGTCGACGAGCGACATGCGCTGCGCGACCAGATCCTTCGCGACTTCGACGATCAGGATCGCGTTCTTCGCGGACAACCCGATCGTCGCGATCAGTCCCACCTTGAAATAGATGTCGTTCGGCATCGCGCGCAGCGTGACGCCGAGCACCGCGCCGATCACGCCGAGCGGCACGACCAGCATCACCGCGAACGGGATCGACCAGCTCTCGTACAGCGCCGCCAGCGCGAGGAACACGACGAGCACCGACAGCGCGAACAGCATCGGCGCCTGCGAGCCCGACAGCCGCTCCTCGAACGACTGCCCCGACCATGCATGACCGATGCCGGCCGGCAGCTTCGCGGCGAGCCGCTCGATCGCGGCCATCGCCTCGCCGCTGCTGTGCCCCGGCGCGGCCGAGCCGTTGATCGTGAACGACGGGTAGCCGTTGTAGCGCGTGAGCTGCGGCGGCCCGAGCGTCCAGTGCAACGTCGCGAACGCCGCGAGCGGCACCATCTCGCCGCGCGCGTTGCGCACGCGCAGCTTCTTCACGTCGTCCGGATCGAGCCGGTGCAGCCCGTCGGCCTGCACGATCACGCGGCGCACCTGCGTGCCGTGCATGAAGTCGCCGATGTAGTCGGAGCCGAACATCACCGCGAGCGTCGTGTTGATCTCGTCCATCGACACCCCGAGCGCCGACGCCTTCGCGCGATCGATATCGAGCTTCAGTTGCGGCGCGTCCTGCGTGCCGGCGAACATCAGGTCGGTGAGCGCCGGGTCCTTGCCGCCCGCCGCGAGCAGTTGCTCGCGCGCGGCGCTGAACGCCGCGTAGTCGAGCCCGCTGCGGTTCTGCAACCGGAAGTCGAAGCCGCTCGTCGAGCCGAGATCGGGCAGCGCCGGCGAGTTCATCGCGAACACCGTGGTATTCGCGGCACCCGCGAAGCGCTCGTTGATGCGCGCGACGATCGCCTGCACGTGATCGCGCGCGGCCTTGCGTTCCTTCCAGTTCTTCAGCGTGACGAAGATCATCCCGCCGTTCGGCCCTTCGCCGTACAGGTTGAAGCCGCCGAGCGCGAACGTGTACGCGGCCGGCTCGTCATGACGAATGTACGACTCGACCTCGCGCACGCTCTGCATCGTTTCCGCGAGCGGCGTGCCCTGCGGCCGGATCACCATCACCATGAAGTTGCCCTGGTCCTCGTCGGGCAGGAACGCGGTCGGCAGTTGCGTGAGCATCAGCGCGGCCGCCGCGCTCAGCGCGCCGTACACGACGAGCCAGCGCACCGGCTTCTTCAGCATCGCGCCGACGCGCGTCGCGTAACGCTGCGTCGCGCGTGCGACGAAGCGGTTGAACCAGCCGAAGAAGCCGCGCTTCCCGTGATGGTCGCCCGCCACCGGCTTGAGCAGCGTCGCGCACAGCGCGGGCGTAAGCGACAGCGCGAGAAACGCGGAGAAGCCGATCGACACCGCGAGCGCGAGCGCGAACTGCCGGTAGATGTTGCCCACCGCGCCGCCGAAGAACGCCATCGGCACGAACACCGACGTGAGCACGACCGTGATGCCGACGATCGCGCCGCTGATCTGCTTCATCGCCTTCACGGTCGCGTCGTACGGCCCGAGCCCCTCCTCGACCATCAGCCGCTCGACGTTCTCGACGACGACGATCGCATCGTCGACCAGAATGCCGATCGCGAGCACCATGCCGAACATCGTCAGCACGTTGATCGAGAAGCCGGCCGCATACATCACGCCGAAGGTGCCCGCGAGCGCGACCGGCACGACGAGCGTCGGGATCAGCGTCGCGCGCAGGTTCTGCATGAACAGGAACATCACGAGGAATACCAGCACGCCGGCCTCGATCAGCGTCGTGACGACCTTGTTCATCGACACGCGCACGAACGACGACGTCTCGTACGGGATCTGGTATTTCACGCCGGGCGGGAAGTATGCGGACAGTGCGTCCATCGTCGCGCGCACGCGCTTCTCGGTGGCCACCGCGTTCGAGCCCGGCGCGAGCTTGATGCCCATCCCGGTCGCGACCTTGCCGTTCACGTACGACGGATAGTTGTAGTCGTTGCCGCCGAATTCGATGCGCGCGACATCGCGCAGCGTCAGCGCGGAGCCGTCCGGCAGCGTGCGCAGCGCGATCGCGCCGAAGTCGGCCGGCGTCTTCAGCGGCGCGTCGGCGAACACCGTCGCGGCGATCGGCGCGGTGTCCGGCACCGCGCTGCGCCCGATGTCGCCGACCGTCACGCGCGCGTTGTGCGCGCGCACGGCCGACGAGATGTCCGACGCGGTGAGGCCGTGCCCGGCCATCTTCACCGGGTCGGGCCAGATTCGCATCGCGTATTCGGCGCCCCAGAACTGCACGCGGCCGACGCCGTCGACGCGGCGCAGCGCCTGTACGACGTTCGCCGATGCGTATTCGCCGAGCTGCACGTCGGTCATCCGGCCGTCGTCCGACGTCAGCGACACGACGAGCTGGATGTTGTCGGCGGCCTTCTCGACCTGGATGCCGTCACGCCGCACCGGCTCGGGCAGCCGCGCCTCGACCGTCTTCAGCCGGTTCTGCACTTCGACGGCCGCGAGATCGGCGTTGACGCCCTGCTTGAACGTCAGGTACAGCGACGCCGCGCCGGCGCTGCTCGTCGCGGACGTATACAGCAGCCCCGGGGCGCCGTTCATCTCGCGCTCGATCAGCGCGGTCACCGATTCCTCGACGACCTGCGCGGATGCGCCCGGGTACGTCGCATAAATGCTGACGACGGGCGGCGCGATGTCCGGATACTGCGCGACGGGCAGCGCGCGTATCGCGAACGCGCCGCCGAGCATGATGAAGAGTGCGATCACCCACGCGAAGACGGGGCGATCGATGAAGAAACGTGCCATGTTGGTCTATGTGAACCGGTCAGGTTTGACGGGCGGCCGCCTGCGACGCGGCCTTCGTCGGCGTCGACTGCTCGACGGGCTTGACGGCGCTATCGGGCGCGAACTGCGCGGCGTTCTCGACGATCACGCGCTCGCCGCCGGCGAGGCCGCGCGTGATGCGCCAGTCGCGTCCGCTCATCCGGTCGGCGACGACCTCGACGTCCTTCACCTTGCCGTTCGCGTCGACCACGCGCACCGACGTGCGCTCGGCGGTGCGCAGCAACGCATCGCGCGGCACGAGGATCGCGCGCTGATCGACGGCCGCGTCGAGCGCGATCCGCACGTACGCGCCCGGCAGCAGTTCGCGCTCCGGATTCGGGAACAGCGCGCGCATCGCGACGGTATCGGTGGTCGGGTCGACCGCGAGATCGCTGAACAGCAGCTTGCCCTTGAGCGGATACGCGGTCCCGTCGGCACGCAGCAGCGTCACCGCGACGTCGTGCTGCGCGATGCCCGTCGCGCGGCCGCTCTTCACCGCGCGGCGCAATGCATCGACGTCGGCCGCCGGCTGCGAGAAATTCACGTAGATCGGATCGAGCTGCTCGACGGTCGTGAGCGGCGTGGCCTGGTCCTGGCCGACGAGCGCGCCCTCGGTGACGAGCGCACGTCGTGCACGGCCGGAAATCGGCGCGGTGACGGTCGCGTAGTCGAGCTGCAACTGCGCGCGGGCGAGTTCGGCCTTCGCCGAAGCGACGGCGGCCTTCGCCTGCGCGTCGTCGGCAACGGCCTCCGTGTGATCGCGCTCGCTGACCGCGCGATCGCGCACCAGGTCGTCGTAACGGCGACGCTTGTCGCTCGCCGCGAGCGCGGCGGCCTGCGCCTTCGCGAGCGCACCCTGCGCGGCGTCGCGTGCGGCCTTCAGCGGTGCCGGGTCGATGCGGAACAGCACCGCGCCCTGCTTCACTTCCTGGCCTTCTTCGTAGGTGCGCGCCGTAACGATGCCCGCGACCCGCGCACGCACTTCCGCTTGCCGATACGCATCGAGCCGGCCGGGCAATTCGACGGTCATCGGCACGGCCGTCGGACGTACCGTCACGACGGTCGCGCGTTGAACGGCCTCGGGCGCGTTGCCCTGTTCACCCTTTCCGCATCCGCCCACGAGCAGCATGGCCGCGAGCGCGAACGGCGCCAGCCGAAGGCGGCGCCCCAGGGAGCGTTTGTTGTTCATGTATGACCTCGGATCGTTCGCCGCCGATACAATGCGGCGGCTCAGGGTGGCCGATTATAATCAGTCACGACTGATTAAATACAGGCCGTTTCAATCCGGCCGCCACACTGTCTCAATAAAACGACAGCGAACTGTAAGGAAATTCACGACATGGCCCGCAAGACCCGGGAAGAATCTCTTGCCATCAAGCACCGGATCCTCGATGCCGCCGAGCTCGTCCTGCTCGAAAAAGGCGTCGCGCAAACCGCGATGGCGGACCTCGCCGAGGCCGCCGGCATGTCGCGGGGCGCCGTGTACGGCCACTACCGCAACAAGATGGAAGTGTGTCTCGCGATGTGCGACCGCGCGTTCGCGCGCACGTCCGAAGGTTTCGACGCGGTCGACGGCCTGCCCGCGTTCGCCACGCTGCGCCGCGCGGCGTCGCACTACCTGCGGCAATGCGGCGAGCCGGGCGCGATGCAGCGCGTGCTCGTGATCCTCTATACGAAGTGCGAACAGAGCGAGGAGAACGGCGCGCTGCAGCGGCGCCGCATGCTGCTCGAGCTGCAGATGCTGCGTATCACCAAGGCGCTGCTGCGCCGTGCGATCGCGGCCGGCGAACTCGCCGCCGATCTCGACGTGCATCTCGCGGCCGTCTATCTCGTGTCGCTGCTCGAAGGCGTGTTCGCGTCGATGATCTGGACCAACCGGTTGCGCGGCAATCTGTGGAACGACGCGGAAGCGATGCTCGACGCCGGCTTCGACGCAGTGCGCACGTCCGCCGCGCTGCGCATGCGTGCGCAAAAATTGCCTGTCTGACGAAAAGCGGCGCAATAAATGCTGATTTAACCCGATTTACCGCACTGCGAAACGAGTGAGCCGACCCTCTTTAAAATTTTTAACGTTTCGCGGAACATCGGTAGACTGACGCTGTCATCTTTCTTTAGCGTCTTCGTGATAATCCGGGTGCGACCCGGAAAGCTCACGCCGCCGTTCGAAGCGGGCCTGCCCGCAAGTTGGGTCGAACGGAAACGACACAGGCCCCTGGCGGGGCCTGTTTTGTTGCACGCCCGTCGTCCGCCCCGTCGTCACCCGACGGACATGCCGCCGATGGCTCCCGCCCACACCTCTTTGAACCGCTTTTCTGGATGTGGACACCCTTGGTCAAGCCTGCCGCAACCCCTGATGCTTTCGCGCCCGGCCGCGCGCAGCGCCTCGTGCGCGCGCTCGTGCCGGCCGCCGTGCTCGGCGCCCTCGCCGCCTTCGGTCTCGCCGCCGCGCTGCCGGCCGTCTCGCAACTGCCGGGCGCCGTCGATTCCGGCACGGCCGCGCTGCCGCAGCGCGTGCTGTCCGACACGCCGTTTCCCACCGCGCAGCATTTCGTGACGAGCGAGCTCGCGCGCACGATCGGCGAGCGCAACGCACTCGACGAACATGGCGAGCGCAGCGTGCAGCCGGGCCTGTTCGCGCCGCTCAGCGCCCATCGCAAGGACATGCTCGGCTATACGAGCCTGTTCCAGTTCGCGCCGCCCGAACAGCAGCACGGGATGCGCGCGGGCGACATCGAACTCACGCTCTCCGACACGCTGAACCGTCTCGACGTGCCGCCCGAGGTGCGCATCCAGCTCGGCGATCTCGTCAGCGGCAAGGTCGCGATGCGCGCCAGCGCACAGCGCGGCGACTACTATCGCCTCGCTTACGACACCAACAACGGCACGCCGCACATCACCGCGCTCGAGCTGCGCGTCGCCGGCCGCACGTTCGGCGCGATCTGGTTCCGCGCGCCCGGCGCCGACCACGGTGCGTACTACACGCTCGACGGCGCACCGCTCGAAGCGGCCGCATTCACGATGCCCGTCAAGTGGACACGCATCAGCTCGTTCTTCGGCGAGCGCATCCACCCGCTGTCGCAGGCGATGGCGTTCCACACCGGCGTCGACCTCGCCGCGCCGTCCGGCACGCCCGTCAATGCGGCGGCCGACGGCGTCGTGTCGTTCGTCGGCACCGATCCGGGCGGCTATGGCCGCTATGTGATCGTCGATCATGCGGACGGCTATTCGACCTACTACGCGCATTTGTCCGCCTTCGCGCACGGGCTCAAGACCGGCGAAACCGTGAAGCAGGGCCAGCGCCTCGGCTCGGTCGGGATGACCGGCGCCGCCACCGGCCCGCACCTGCACTTCGAGGTACGCGTCGCGAACGATCCGGTCGATCCGCTCGTCACGCTCGCAAGCGCGCAGACGGGGCTGTCCGACATGCAGCTCACCGCGTTCCGCCAGGAAGCGGCGCAATGGCGCTTCCGCCTCGCGTCGATCAGCACGGCGCCGTTCGCATTCGCGCAAACCGACGGCCCGTTGTGGGGCGACTTCGCGACCGGTCCGTCGACGCTGCGCGCGGTCTTCGACACGCACTACAGCGCGTCCTGACGCCGACGCACCGAGGCGCCCGCCGCCGCTGGCGCGGGCGCACACTCTCCATCACCGGCAACGCGCCGCATGCATCGCACGCGGCCCGCCGTCACCGCGCCGGCTCCGTGCGCTCGGCCGCCTGCGCCACGCGCTCCGCACGCGGGCGACGCGACAACAGCCAGCGCGCCGCGCCGTCGAGCGACGTGCACAGCACGAGATAGATCGCCGCGACGAACAGGAAGATCGGCGCCGGATACACCATCAGCCGGTTGTTCACCTGCGTCGCGACGAACGACAGCTCCGGCACGCCGACGACATACGCGAGCGACGTGTCCTTCACGAGCGCGACCCACTGGTTGACGAACGACGGCGTCATGATCCGGATCGCCTGCGGCAGCAGCACGTAGCGCACCGTCTGCCACCGCGTGAGCCCGAGCGAAAGCCCTGCCTGCCACTGCCCGTCGCCGGCCGCGACGATGCCCGCGTGCACCGCATGCGCGAGATACGCGCCGCCGATCAGCGCCAGCGCGCACACGACCGTCGCGAGCCCCGGCACGTCCACGTGCAGCAGCATCGGCATCAGGAAATACGTCCAGAAGATCAGCATCAGCACCGGAATCGCGCGGAAGAAGCCGATGAACGCGAGCAGCAGCACGCGCAGCGGGCCGCGCGCGAGCGCCATCGCGACGCCAAGCGCGACGCCCAGCACGGCGGACGCGAGCGCCGATGCGATCGCGAGCACGAGCGACAGCGCGGCGCCGCCGAGCGGGCCGTCCGGGAACGCGCCGACGAGCAGGTACGGCAGGTTGTCGAGCAGCAGCGAGATGTCCATCGTCAGCGCCCCGCCCCGAGCCGGTCGCGCCATTGCGCGGCCGCGTATGCGGCGGCCTCGATCGCCGCGACCGCGACGATGTACAGCACGGTCGCGACACCGAACGCGGCGAAGGTCCTGAACGTCTCCGTCTCGACCTGCCGCGACGCATACGACAGCTCGGCGACGCCGATCGCCATCGCGAGCGACGAGTTCTTCACGAGATTCATGTATTGGCCGAACAACGGCGGCAGCGCGATGCGCACGGCCTGCGGCAGCACGACGTAGCGCAGCGACTGCATCGGCGTGAGGCCGAGCGCCGCGGCCGCCTCATGCTGCGCGCGGCGCACGCCGCGCAGTCCGGCTTCGCATTCCTCGGCGACGAACGCGGCCGTATACGCGCTCAACCCGAACCAGCCCGCGACGAACTCGAACGACGGCCACGCGAGCGTGACGATGCCCGCGCTCAGTTGATGGCGCGCGTTCAGCCATGCGACCCACGTATCGGGCAGCAACGACGCGACGCCGAAATACCAGAACAACAATTGCACGAGCAGCGGCGTGTTGCGCAACGCAACGACGTAACCGGAAGCCAGCATGCGCGGCACCGTGCCGCGTGCATGTCGCATGACGGCGAGCAGCAGCCCGCCCGCGGTCGCGGCGAGCGCCGCTGCGGCCGCGAGGCCGAGCGTCAGCAGGAAGCCCTGCCAGAGCCAGGACAGATATTTGGGAGCCAGGCCGAGCATGCGGTGGTGCGTGCGCAAAGCGCGCGATCGAAAAGAAACGGAAAGCGCCGCGCTCCGTGCGCACCGGCGCGGCCGGCGGCGGAACGCGGCACACGTGGCCCGCGGCTCAGGTCTTGTCGCCGATGCGGAAGATGCGCGTGAGCGGCGTCTTCGTCGTCGGCCCGAACCACGCGTCGTAGATCTGCCCCGCGCGGCCATTCGCCTCGAGGCCCTTCAGCGTGTCGTTGACGAAGCCGAGCAGGCGCGTCTCGCCCTTCGGCACGCCGACGCCCATGTAGTCGTTCGAGATCGTAAACGCCGGGATCTCGTAGTTCTGCTTGTCGGGCACGTTCGCGAGCAGGCCGATCAGTTTCGGCCCGTCCTGCGTGATCGCCTGCACGTTGCCGGCGCGCAGTGCGGCGAACGCGAACGGCGTGTCGTCGTACGCGACGATCGTCGCCTTCGGGAATTTCTCGCGCAGCGTGATCTCGTTGGTCGTGCCCTTGTCGGCGCCGACGCGCAAGCCGTTCAACTGGTCGGCCGATTTGAGCACGCCCTTCTTCGCGAGAAACTGCTGGCCCGACGAGAAATACGGGATGCTGAAGTCGACCTGCTTCGCGCGCTCGTCGGTGATCGTGAAGTTCGCGAGCACCAGGTCGACCTTGCCGGACGTCAGGAACGGAATGCGGTTCGCGGGATTGGTCGGCTGCAGCTGCAGCTTCACGCCGAGCTTGTCGGCCAGCGCCTTCGCATAGTCGACGTCGAGGCCGACGATGCGATTGCTTTTGGCGTCGACGTAACCGAACGGCGGATTGCTGTCGAAAGTCGCGACGCGCAGCACGCCGGCCTTGCGGATGTCGTCGAGGCGGTCCGCGTGCGCGAGCGTGCCGGACGTGACGAGCGCGGCCCCGACGAGCCACGTGGCGAGAGTGTGGATTTTCATGAGCACGACCTGATTTGTTATCAAGGCCGCCGCGGATCGCGCGGCGGCCGGTTCGAGGAACATCGCGACGCCGTGTATCGTCGCGAAGCCGCTAACGTATCAGCGCGTGCCGCGATTCCGAACCAACAAATGCTGCTTTGCTCTGCCGGATTCGTGATGACGCTCGCAGGCGGCGGGCGCGATGGCGTGCGTGGAAAAAAAGACGCCCGCTGCACGCAGCGGGCGCGAATCCCAGTCAAGGAGGTGTCACACGAACTACGCGCTCAGAATAAGAGCTTCACCGGCGGCCGACAACGAAGCGATTCCGATATCGATATCGCGCGTCCCGCGATGAGCTTGCCTGCGCTCGTGCGCACACGGCGCGCATGAAAAAACGGCGCGCCGCCTGTGTGGCGGAGCGCCGTCCCGTTGCCCGTTGCCGGTCGATGCAGGCAGCCTCGCGAGGCTGCCCCGGTCGATCACGGTTCGTGACGCAGATACCCTTCCTTGCTCGGATCGCGCATCCGCCAGGACACGATCAACGAGATCGCGCACAGCGCCGTCACGTACCAGTAGAAGGTTTCCTCGCTGCCGATCGACTTGAACCACAGCGCGACGTACTCGGCCGAGCCGCCGAAGATCGCGTTCGCGACCGCATACGACAGGCCGACGCCCATCGCGCGCACTTCGGGCGGGAACATCTCGGCCTTGATGAGGCCGCTGATCGACGTATAGAAGCTGACGATCGCGAGCGCGATCGTGACCAGCGCGAACGCGGCCGTCGGGCTCGTCACGGTCTTCAGCGCGTGCATCAGCGGCACCGTGCCGATCACCGCGAACGTGCCGAACAGGATCATCGACGTGCGCCGGCCGATCTTGTCGGACAGCGCGCCGAACACCGGCTGGATCAGCATGTAGACGAGCAGCGCGACGGTCATCACGTTGCTGGCCGTCTTCGCGTGCATGCCGGCCGTGTTGACCAGGTACTTCTGCATGTACGTGGTGAACGTGTAGAAGATCAGCGAGCCGCCGGCCGTGAAGCCGACCACCGTGAAGAACGCGCCCTTGTGCTGCCACACGCCGCGGATCGTGCCCGCATCCTTCTTGTCGCGCGATGCGCTCGTCGAGGTCTCGTCGAGCGATTTGCGCAGATACAGCGAGATCAGCGCGGCCGCCGCGCCACAGACGAACGGAATGCGCCAGCCCCAGGCCTTCAGCTCGTCGTTCGACAGCGCCTGCTGCAGGATCACGAGCACCAGCAGCGCGCACAGCTGGCCGCCGATCAGCGTCACGTACTGGAACGACGCGAAGAAGCCGCGCCGGCCCTTGAGCGCGACCTCGCTCATGTAGGTGGCGCTCGTCCCGTATTCGCCGCCGACCGACAGGCCCTGGAACAGACGCGCGACCAGCAGCAGCGCCGGCGCGAGCGCGCCGATCTGCGCATAGGTCGGCAGCACCGCGATCACGAGCGAGCCGCCGCACATCATCAGCACCGAGATCATCATCGCCGTGCGGCGGCCATGACGGTCGGCGATGCGGCCGAACAGCCAGCCGCCGATCGGACGCATCAGGAAGCCGGCCGCGAACACGCCGGCCGTGTTCAGCAGCTGCGTCGTCGTGTTGCCGCTCGGGAAGAACGCCGGTGCGAAGTACAGCGCGCAGAACGAGTAGATGTAGAAGTCGAACCACTCGACAAGGTTGCCCGACGAGGCGCCGACGATGGCGAACACGCGCCGCCGGGTGTCATGCGCGGACAGCGCAGCTTGGTCGGTCTGGACGTCCATGGGTTGGTCTGTTCCTTTTAGTGCTTTCTGGGCGAGACGGCTGGGGGCCGCCGCGTGCGGTCGCACGTGGCACCGGTTCCGGCGCACGGCGCTACGGGATTTTAGCGAAATGTAAAGTAACAGGCTTTCCGGGTTCGTCCGGATGTAGAAAAATTTTCTCCGGCCGCGCGTTCGCCATATGAAAACGCCAGCCGCGAGGCTGGCGTCAGATGCAAACTATTTCCGGCACGACGCTCAGACCCGCACCTCCGGCGGCACGTAGCGGCACTCGTAGCGCTTGCGCACGGTACCGGCCTCGTCGACGCTTTCCAGGAACACGTCGAACTGCCAGAGCCGCGCCATGTGCTTGAGCACCTCCTCGCTGTCGTTCGACAGATGGCGGTTGTCGGTCATGAAGTGGCGCAGCGTGAGGCTGCGGTCGCCGCGCGTGTTCACCGCCCACACCTGGATGTTCGGCTCGCGGTGATGGATGTCGTACTGCCGCGACAGCGCCTGCCGCACGTACTGGTAGCCGGACTCGTCGTGGATCGCCGATACCTCGAGCGAGTCGCGCATGTCGTCGTCGAGCACGGAGAACAGCCGCATCTCGCGAATCAGATTCGGCGACAGATATTGCGCGATGAAGCTCTCGTCCTTGAAGTTGCGCATCGCGTAGTGCATCGCCGGCAGCCACGGGGTGCCCGCGATCTCCGGGAACCACTTGTAGTCTTCCTCCGTCGGCGCCTCGCAGATGCGCCGAATGTCGCTCATCATCGAGAAGCCGAGCGCGTACGGATTGATCCCGCTGTAGTACGGCTTCGTGACGGGCGGCTGGTAGACCACGTTGCTGTGCGAATGCAGGAACTCCATCATGAAGCCGTCTTCCAGCTTGCCCTGGTTGTACAGCGTATTGAGCAGCGTGTAGTGCCAGAACGTCGCCCAGCCTTCGTTCATGACCTGCGTCTGCCGCTGCGGATAGAAGTACTGGCCGATCTTGCGCACGATGCGGATCACCTCGCGCTCCCACGGCTCGAGCAGCGGCGCGTTCTTCTCCGCGAAATACAGCAGGTTTTCCTGCGGCTCCGGCGGATAGCGTTCCTCCTGCTCCTCCATCAGCTCGGGCTTCTTGCCCGGCAGCGTGCGCCACAGCTCATTGACCTGCGACTGCAGATACGCCTCGCGCTCGCGCCGCAGCGCGGCCTCCTTCGACAACGACGGCTTCTGCGGCCGCTTGTAGCGGTCGACGCCGTAGTTCATCAGCGCATGGCATGAATCGAGCAGTTCCTCGACGCGATCGAGACCGTAGCGCTCCTCGCATTCGGCGACGTAGTTCTTCGCGTACACGAGATAGTCGATGATCGCGTGCGCGTCGGTCCACAGCCGGAACAGGTAGTTGCCCTTGAAGAACGAGTTGTGCCCGTACGCCGCGTGCGCGATGACGAGCGCCTGCATCGTCATCGTGTTTTCTTCCATCAGATACGCGATGCACGGATTCGAGTTGATGACGATTTCGTACGCGAGGCCCATCTGGCCGCGGCGATAACTCTTCTCGGTCGCGAGGAAGTGCTTGCCGAACGACCAGTGGCGGTAGTTGACCGGCATCCCGACCGACGCGTACGCGTCCATCATCTGCTCGGCGCTGATCAGTTCGAGCTGGATCGGATAGATGTCGAGCTCGTATTGCTCCGCGACCTGCGAGATGTGCGTGTCGTATTCCTCGAGCAGTTCGAACGTCCAGTCGGACGGGCACGGCAGCGGCTTGCGTTCGGCAACGTTCATACGCGCTTCCTTCTGCCCGGCAGCGGGCAAGTCGGCGGCCGGCGACGCCGGCTCGGCCCGGCCGCTTTGCTGCGATGCGGCAGGGCCGGCGGCGGTGTCGCCGGATGGGCGCGGCGCGTAGCCGCGCGACTCGTTGTGCAGATGGCGGGTCGTCATGACATTTCCACCTGCTTTTCGAACAATTCGCGAAACACCGGGTAAATGTCGGCAGCCGATTCGACTTTCTTCATCGCCAGATGTGGTTGCGACAGCGCGAGCTGCGCGTATTCCAGCCACAGGTTCTGCTCTTCGGGCGCGACCTGGATATACGCGAAGTAACGCGTCTTGGTGAGGATATCCTCTTCCAGGATTTTGCGACACTTCGGCGAATCGTCGGTCCAGTTGTCGCCGTCGGATGCCTGCGCACCGTAGATGTTCCATTCCGTCGGCGAGTAGCGCTCGTTCATCACCTTGCGCATCAGTTCGAGCGCGCTCGACACGACGGTGCCGCCGCTTTCGGTCGAATGGAAGAAGGTGTCCTCGTCGACCTCCTCCGCGCGCGTGTGGTGGCGGATGAACACGACCTCGATGCGCTCGTAGTTGCGCTTCAGGAACAGGTACAGGAGGATGAAGAAGCGCTTCGCGAGATCCTTGCGCTGCTCGTCCATCGAGCCGGACACGTCCATCAGGCAGAACATCACGGCCTGGCTCGACGGCTGCGGCTGCTTCACGCGGTTGATGTAGCGCAGGTCGAACGGATCGATGAACGGGATTCGCCAGATGCGCCCTTTCAGGTGATGGATCTCGGCCTCGAGCGTCGCGATTTCCGCGCGGCGGTCTTCCGGATCGCTCTTCAACGCCTCGAGCTGCGCTTCGAGTTCGCGCAACTCGTTGACGAGCGGCGAGCCGAGCGCGATGCGCCGGCCGAGCGCGCTGCGCAGCGAGCGCACGACGTCGATGTTGTTCGGCGTGCCTTCCGCCGACCAGCCCGCGCGCACGTTCTTCCAGCTCGGCACCGTCAGCAGGTGCGTCTTCACGAGGCGCGGCAGCTCGAGATCGTCGAAGAAATACTGCATGAATTCGTCGCGCGACAGCTCGAACACGAAGTCGTCCTGCCCTTCGCCCTCGTTGCTCGCCTGACTGCCGCCGCCGCCCGAGCCGCCCTGCGGGCGCGGGATCTTGTCGCCGCGCACGTAGTCTTCGTTGCCCGGGTGCACGTATTCACGGCGCCCGCCAGGCGCGTGCCGGAAATTCGGCTCGGCGATGTCCTTGCGCGGAATCGTGATGCTTTGCGTGCTCTGGATATCCTTGATGCTACGGTCGCGCACCGCGTCGGACACGGCACGACGAATGTAGTTCTTGACGCGACGCAGAAAGCGTTCGCGGTTGGCGATGCTCTTGTTCTTGCCGGCCAGCCTGCGGTCGATGATTTGATGAAGCACTCCCGGTCTCCCGCTCGAAAGTCGATCTGCCGGGGCACTCGCCGCGCATGCCGTGTGCCGTCATGCGGGCGGCGCCTCTGAAGGTGCCCGTACGGACTCGCCGTACGGGCGCGGTACCGCGCGCGTCATGACGACTTGCGCACGCGCAGGTACCAGTCGCAAAGCAGCCTCACCTGCTTCGGCGTATAGCCCTTCGCGACCATCCGGTTCACAAAGTCCTCATGCTTGCGTTGCTCCTCCGCCGAACCCTTCGCGTTGAACGAAATGACCGGCAACAGTTCCTCGGTATTCGAGAACATCTTCTTCTCGATCACGACGCGCAACTTCTCGTAGCTCGTCCACACGGGGTTCTTGCCGGCATTCGCCGCCCGTGCGCGCAACACGAAGTTCACGATCTCGTTGCGGAAATCCTTCGGATTGCTGATTCCGGCAGGCTTCTCGATCTTCTCGAGTTCCGCATTCAGCGCCGCGCGGTCGAAACTCTCGCCCGTGTCGTGATCGCGGAATTCCTGATCCTGGATCCAGAAGTCCGCATACGTGACGTAGCGGTCGAAGATGTTCTGCCCGTACTCCGAATACGACTCGAGATATGCCGTCTGGATCTCCTTGCCGATGAACTCCGCGTAACGCGACGCGAGCACGTCCTTCACGAACGACAGGTACTTCTGCTCCGTTTCCGGCGGGAACTGCTCGCGTTCGATCTGCTGCTCGAGCACGTACATCAAATGCACGGGGTTCGCCGCGACCTCGCTCGTGTCGAAGTTGAACACGCGCGACAGGATCTTGAACGCGAAGCGTGTCGACACGCCGGTCATCCCTTCGTCGACGCCCGCGTAGTCGCGATACTCCTGGTACGACTTCGCCTTCGGATCGGTGTCCTTCAGGTTTTCGCCGTCGTACACCTGCATCTTCGAGAACAGGCTCGAATTCTCCGGCTCATGCAGACGCGACAGCACCGAGAATTGCGACATCATCTTCAGCGTGCCCGGCGCGCACACGGCTTCGGCGAGCGACGAATTGCGAATCAGCTTCTCGTAGATCTTGATTTCTTCCGACACGCGCAGGCAATACGGCACCTTCACGACGAAGATCCGGTCGAGCAGTGCCTCGTTGTTGCGGTTGTTGCGGAACGCCTTCCACTCCGACTCGTTCGAGTGCGCAAGAATCACGCCGTCGAACGGAATCGCGCCGAATCCTTCGGTGCCCTTGAAGTTGCCTTCCTGCGTCGCGGTCAACAGCGGGTGCAGCACCTTGATCGGCGCCTTGAACATTTCGACGAATTCGAGCAGGCCCTGGTTCGCGAGACACAGGCCGCCCGAATAGCTGTACGCATCGGCGTCGTCCTGCGCGTACTGTTCGAGCTTGCGGATGTCGACCTTGCCGACGAGCGACGAGATGTCCTGATTGTTCTCGTCGCCGGGTTCGGTCTTCGCGATGCCGATCTGCCGAAGGATCGACGGATAGCGGCGCACCACGCGGAACTGACGGATGTCGCCGTTGTATTCGTGCAGGCGCTTGACCGCCCACGGACTCAGGATGCTCTTCAGGTAGCGGCGCGGTATCCCGTATTGCTCTTCGAGGATCGGGCCATCCTCGTCGTAGTCGAACAGCCCGAGCGGCGATTCGTTGACGGGCGAACCCTTCAGTGCATAGAACGGCACGCGCTCCATCAACTGCTTCAGGCGCTCGGCGATCGACGACTTGCCGCCGCCCACAGGGCCCAGCAAGTAGAGGATCTGCTTCTTCTCTTCGAGCCCCTGCGCCGCATGGCGGAAGTACGCGACCACCTGCTCGATCACTTCCTCCATTCCGTAGAACTCACGGAACGCGGGATAAACCTTGATAACCTTGTTCGCGAAGATCCGCGACAGGCGCGGGTCGTTGCGGGTATCGATTTGTTCTGGTTCCCCGATTGCAGCCAGCATGCGTTCGCCTGCCGTGGCGTACGCTGACGGATCGTTCTTGCAGAGCGCGAGATACTCCTCCAGCGAGAACTCTTCCTCTCGCGTTTTTTCGAAGCGGTTCGCGAAGCTGCTGTAAATATCCATGCTACCTCCTCGCCTGAGTCTGAAGACGTGCCTGCCTTCTATGACTGCGCAGAAGCAAGCGCGTTCGAATTCATCCTAAACCCTTTCTTATTTTTTTTCACGAACTCTTCGTATGAAGTTCGTCATTCTCGACAACACGGGCTGCGCAACGCATTTCGACGCTTTACAATCGATCTCCCGAGCCGCAGAAACTGCATCCGCCGCATCTTGTCGAGCATCGGAACATCTCGTGCGCCGGACACCTTCTCCGTCATCGCCGCGCCCTTCGTTCTCCCCTTCCTCCCTATACGTTCGAACAGGCGTTTCCGACGACACTTCGCGCGCACCGTTACAAATTTTTTTTGCATCGTCGGGAGATACCCGTAGCGCGGATGCGCACGCGCGATGCGCGGCCACGCGCGAACGCTCACGCGCGCCGTCACATTCGATCGGTCGTCGAAGCGACGACGCCCGCATGCCGCGGGCGTCGCGTGCTGCCAAATGGGGATAGATGCGGGGATCGATGCGCGGCGCGCGCGTATCAGAACGTTTCCCAGTCGTCGGCGCCGGCAGACGCAAGCGCCGGTGCGGGTGTGGCGGCCGCCGGCTTGCGTGCCGGCGCGGCGTGCCTGGGCGCACCGTCGCGCTCATTGCGCTCATTGCGCTCGTTGCGCTCGTTGCGCGCCGCGACGGCGGGCGCCGGCGGCGAAACCGGCACGACAGCCGGTGCGACCACTGCGCGCGGCACCGGGCGTGCAGCGGCGGCAACCGGCGCGGCCGCGTCGTCGTCGATCCGGAATACCGACGCCGTTTCGCGCAGGCGCGCGGCCTGCTCATCGAGCGATTGCGCGGCCGCCGCCGCTTCCTCGACGAGCGCGGCGTTCTGCTGCGTGACCTCGTCCATCTGCGCGACCGCGCGCGCGACCTGGTCGATGCCGCCGCTCTGCTCCTCGGATGCCGCCGCGATCTCGCCCATGATGTCGGTCACGCGCTGCACCGCACTGATCACGTCGCTCATCGTGCGGCCGGCTTCGTCGACGAGCGTCGAGCCGGTCCGGATCCGCTCCACCGATGCATCGATCAGCGCCTTGATCTCCTTGGCCGCGCTCGACGACCGCTGCGCGAGGCTGCGCACCTCGCCCGCGACGACCGCGAAGCCGCGGCCTTCCTCGCCGGCACGCGCGGCTTCGACGGCCGCGTTCAGCGCCAGGATGTTGGTCTGGAACGCGATTCCCTCGATGATTGCGATGATGTCCGCGATCTTCGCCGAACTGTCGTTGATCTCTCCCATCGTGCCGACCACCTGGCCAACCACCGTGTTGCCCTTGTTTGCAATCTCCGACGCGTTCGCCGCCAGCGAGCTTGCCTGCCGCGCATTCTCCGCATTCTGCTTCACGGTGCCGGTCAACTGCTCCATGCTCGACGCGGTTTCCTGCAGCGCGGACGCCTGCTCTTCCGTGCGCGACGACAGGTCGATATTGCCGGCGGCGATCTCGCGGGCCGCGGTCGCGATCGACTCGCTGCCGCCGCGCACGGTGCGCACCGTGTCGACCAGCCCGCGCTGCATCTTCGCAAGACCCTCGAGGAGCTGGCCCATTTCGTCGCGCCGATGCACCACGATCGAGCGGCGCAGGTCGCCCGCGGCGATCGCGTCGAAATGCGCGAGCGCGTCCGCGAGCGGACGGCCGATCGCCCGGCTGAGCGTCAGCCACGACAGCACCGCCGCAATCAGGCCCGCCGCCAGCAGCGCGATCGACAGCATGCGCAGCGTCTCGAACAACGATTCCGCGCGGTCGAAGCCCGCCTGCCCGTCGGTGAACTGGAAATTGCGCAGCGCTTCGCCGGCAGTCGCGAGGTCGTTGTAAAGCGCCTGCAACTGCTTGGCGCCCTCGCCGATGCGCTCGTGGTCGCCTGCCGCGACCATGTTCCCGAACGCATCGCAGCTGCGCTGCAGTGCCAGCCGCTTAGCGGCGACGTCCTGCGCCAGCCGGTCTTCCTCCGGGCCGCGCGGCAGCGCAAGATACTTTTGCCACCACGCGTCGGACTGCGCGCGCATCCCGCGGCTGCGCTCCACCGCGGCAGCCGAGTCCGGCGTGCCGGCCAGCAGTGCGGCGCGATCGAGCGCCAGGCGCTCGCGCGCCGCGTACATTTCGGCAACGGCCACGTCGACCGCGCTCGGCATCTGGTTCGTGAAAATCTCGCGCGTTGCGTCGTTCGAGCGCGTCATCCCATACACGCCCAACATGCCGATCACCGCCAGCAGGACCGCGAGAAACGCCATCGTCAGACCGATGCGTGCACGTATCGTCAGGTTTCCGATCACCATCATTCTTCCTGTATTGCGTCGTCATGGCAGGCAACGCCCGCTTTTCGAAACAGTGTTTCGTCCTGATGTATTTACGACCGGATGTTGCGCAGCTTGATGGTATTCACATCATTTTTTTCACCAATTCGTTAGTTCATTACATATCGATGAATAATGGGGGCGAAGCATCGCAGCTCGTCACGCGACGGCGCGTGGCGAGCATTGCGGTCAGGCATCGGGGGAAAGACGGTCGGCCGCGTGCGTCGCACGCGCCGGCCGGGATGCGCGATCTAGCCCTGTTCGGCCAGGTCGGCGAGGGTGGGAATCGACGGTTGCGCGCCCGCGCGCGTGACCGACAACGCCGCCGCGCGTTGCGCGAAGCGGATGGCCGCATCGACGGCCTCGCCCGCAGCGACGCGGGCCGCGAAACCGCCGATGAAGGTATCGCCAGCCGCGGTCGTGTCGACGGCCTTGACGACGGGTGCCGGATAGTGGCGCGCCGCGCCGTCGGCCGTCAGCGCGAGCACGCCGCGCGCGCCGAGCGTGATCAGCACGTTGCGCGCGCCGCCCGCCTGCAGCACACGCGCCGCAGCTTCCGCGTCGGCCGGGTTGCGCACGGGCAGCCCGGTCAGCGCGGCCGCTTCCACTTCGTTCGGAATCAGGTAATCGACCAGCGGCAGCCAGCCGCCCGGCAGCGGCGCGACGGCCGGCGCCGGATTGAGCACGACGATGCGACCGAGCCGCCGCCCGGCCGACAGCGCCGCGAACACGGCGTCCGGCGGCGTCTCGAGCTGGCAGATCAGCACGTCGGTCGCGGCCAGCGCGGCCTCGTTGCGCGCCACCGTTTCGCTCGTCACTTCGCCATTGCTGCCCGCGACGATCACGATCGCGTTCTGGCTCGCGTCGTCGACGACGATCAGCGCGACACCGGTCGATGCCGTCGTGCTCGTCGCGAGCCGCGAGCAGTCGATGCGTTCTGCCTCGAGGCCGGCCCGCAGTGCGGTACCGTGCGCATCCGCGCCGACGCAGCCGATCATCGCGACCTGCGCGCCAAGCCGCGCCGCCGCGACGGCCTGGTTGCCGCCCTTGCCGCCCGCGGCCTGCGCGTACGCGTGGCCGGCCAGCGTTTCTCCAGGCAGCGGCAACCGCGGCGCCCGCACGACGAGATCCATATTGAGGCTGCCGACCACCGTCACGCGGCCGGTGCCTGCCGCACGCGCCGTCATGCGCGAGCGCCCGGCGCGGCCGGCTCGCGATAGATCGCCGTCGATTCGCGCAGCACGAGACGCGGCGACACGACGCGACGACGGCTCGGCGCGGCCGTCGAACCGCCGCCGATCCGCTCGATCAGCGTTTGCGCGGCCATTTCGCCGAGCGCGCGCACCGACTGGCCGACCGTCGACAGCGCCGGATACGTGTAACGGGAGAATTCGATGTCGTCGAAGCCGATGATCGAGCAGTCGTCCGGCACGCGCAGGCCGCGTTCGGCCGCCGCGCGCAGCGCGCCGACGCCCATCAGGTCGTTGCCCGCGAAAATCGCGCTGGGATGCACCGACTCGAACAGCCGCGAGGCAGCGTGATAGCCGCCGAGGCATGAGAAATCGCTTTCCGCGATCGCCCCCGGCACGATGTCGATCCCGCGCTCGGCCATCGCACGGATGAAGCCGTGCACGCGCATCGCGCTGACGGCCGTGTCGGTCGGCCCGGTGATGCAGCCGATCTTCGCGTGCCCGAGCTCGAGCAGGTGACGCGTCGCCAGGTAGGCGCCGCGTTCGTGGTCGATCTGCACGAGGTCGGCCGCGAGCCCCTCGATGTTGCGGTCGACGACGACGAGCGGCGCATGCGCGTCCGCCAGCGTCTGCGCGAGCACCGCGTCCTCGCCGGCCGACGCGACGATCAGCCCGTCGATGCGCTTTTCCTGCAGCACGCGCAGGTAGTTGCGCTGCTTCACGGGATCGTCGTCCGAGTTGCAGAAGAACACGCAATAGCCGTTGGCCGCGCACTGGTCCTCGATGCCGCGCGCCAGCTCCGCGAAGTACGGATTCGTGCTGTTCGGCACGACGAGGCCGATGGTCGCCGTCGCGCGCGCCTTCAGCGACCGCGCCACGGCCGATGGCACGTAATTCAGCTCGCGGATCGCGCCCTCGACCTTCGCACGCACATCCGCGGACACCGGCCGCGAATTGTTCACCACGTGCGAGACGGTCGTAAACGACACGCCCGCCATGGCCGCCACATCCTTGATCGTCGCCATTTCCCGTTTCTCTCTGGTCTGCTTTCCGTATAGTTCTACCGGGCGCGCGCGCGCCGGCTGCGATAAGTGTCGAGCACGACCGCGACCACGATCACCGCCCCGGTGATGATCCGTTTGGTCGGCTCGTTCGCGCCGATCTGAGCGAGCCCTGCGGCCAGCACGGAGATGATCAACACGCCGAAGAACGTGCTGATCACCGAGCCGCGCCCGCCCATCAGGCTCGTGCCGCCGATCACGACGGCTGCGATCACCTGCAGTTCGACACCCGCGCCCGCGTTCGGATCGGCGGCCTCGAGCCGCGAGATCTGAAACAGCGACGCGAGCCCCGCGAGCGCGCCCATCAATGCGAATACGAGGATTTTATACGGACGCGGGTTAACCCCGGCAAGCCGTACCGCCTCCTCGTTCGTGCCGATCCCGACGAGATAGCGTCCGAAGACGGTGCGCGTGAGCACGAACTGTGCCGCGACCATCACCGCCACCGCGATCAGGAACGCCGGCGAAATGCCGAGCGCGATCGGGTTCGACAGGAAGTCGAACGCGTCGCCGATGTAGGCCGTGCGCGAATTCGTCAGCTGGTATGCGACGCCGCGCGCGGCCTCGAGCACGCCGAGCGACACGATGAACGACGGAATCCGCCAGCCGACCGTGATCGCGCCCGTCAGCGAGCCCGTCGCGGTCGCGACCGCGATCCCGATCAGCGCGGCCGGCAACGGCCCCCACTGCCACTTCAGCGAAGCCACGCTGACCATCGACGCGGCCAGCGCGAGCACCGAGCCGACCGACAGGTCGATGCCGGCGATGATCAGCACGAAGGTCATCCCGACCGACATCACGACGAGATCGGGGATCTGGTTCGCGATCGTACTGAACGTATCGTAGGTCAGGAAATGCGAACTCAGCGCCGAAAACAGCGCGATCATCGCGACGAGCGCGCCGGCGAGCCCGAGATAGTTCGACACGCCGAGCCGCGTGCCGGACAGCGTGCGCGCGCGGCGCCCCGTCACGGTCTGCTGCGCGCCTGCGTCGCTCGGGGATACGGGAGGCTGGGTCATTGCTGTCGTCCTGTCGTCGAAGTGCCGGAAGCCGGGCGCGGCGCGCCTTGCGCATCCGGATGCCGCGCGCCGTCCGGCAGCGCTTCGCGGCCGAAGCCGGCGAACGCCGCCGCCAGCAGCGCATCCTGGGTCCAGTTGCCGCGTTCGAACACGGCGGTCATGCGGCCTGCCGACATCACGCCGATCCGGTCGCAGATCAGCATCAGCTCGCGCAGGTCGCTCGATACCACCACCAGCGCGCGGCCTTCGCGCGCGAGCGCGCCCATCAGCGTGTAGATCTCGAACTTGGCGCCGACGTCGATTCCGCGGGTCGGCTCGTCGAACAGCAGCACGCCCATGTCGCGCGCGAGCCAGCGGCCGATCACGACCTTCTGCTGGTTGCCGCCCGACAGTTCGCCGACCGCCTGCGCGGCGCCGTGCGTGCGAATCCGCAGCGCGTCGATCTGCTGTTCGGCGAGCGCCGTCTCGCGCGTCGCGTCGACGATGCCGCCGCGCGCCAGACGGTCGAGCTGGCCGAGCGACACGTTCGACGTGACCGACTGCGACAGCAGCAGCCCTTCACCCTTGCGGTCCTCGGTGATCAGCGCGATGCCGTGCTTCACCGCGTCGACGGGCGAGCCGATGCGCGCCGGCTTCAGCGGATCGCCGACCGCGATCATCCCGGCATCCGGCGTATCCGCGCCGTAGATCAGCCGCAGCAACTCGGTGCGCCCCGCGCCGATCAGCCCCGAGATGCCGAAGATCTCGCCCGAGCGCACCTCGAGCGACACGTCCCGCACGGCCGTGCCGCGCATCATGCCCGACACGACGAGCCGCGGCGCGCCGATATGGCGCGCGCCGAGATCGATGTGCTCGCCGAGCTCGCGCCCGACCATCAGCGTGACGAGCCCGTCGGACGTCGTCGCGGCCATGTCGCCGACATGCACGAGCCGGCCGTCGCGCAGCACCGCGACGCGCTCGGCTACGCGGGCGAGCTCCTCGAGCCGGTGCGAGATGTAGATGATCGCGACGCCGCGCGCCTTCAGCCGGTCGATCTGCTCGAACAGCAGTTCGACCTCGCGCGCGGTCAGCATCGCGGTCGGTTCGTCGAGGATCAGCACGCGGCAGTCGCCGATCAGGTTGCGCGCGATCTCCACCATCTGCTGGTGGCCGATCCCGAGCGCGCCGACCGGCGTATCGGGATCGACCGCATCGAGCCCGACCTGCGCCATCGCGGCACGCGCATCGTCGCGCAGCCGCGCGCGATCGATGATGCCGAAGCGCCGCGGCAGACGATTCAGAAACAGGTTTTCGGCGACCGTCAGCGTCGGCAGCAGGTTCAGCTCCTGCATCACCATGCGCACGCCGAGCGCCTCGGCCTGCGTGCGGCTTGCCGGCGCATAGGCCTGGCCGCCGAGCTGCATCGTGCCGGCCGTCGGGTCGACGAGCCCGCCGATGATCTTCGACAGCGTGCTCTTTCCCGCGCCATTCTCGCCCGTCAGCGCGAGCGCCTCGCCCTGCGCGAGCGTCAGCGTGACGTCGGCGAGCACGGGTTCGGCGTAGGTCTTGCCCACACCGGAGACGGACAGCACGGGAACAGCTGAACGGGAGGGTTGGAAGGTCGGTTCCATCGCGATCCTGGTTGCGGCCGCGCGCACGCGGCGCGCGGGTATGACGCTCACAAGTGCTTGCAGTGGCCGTGATCGCGCTCACTCCGTATAACGGCCGCTGTCCCCGATTCTTGAGCGCGGCGGCCGTGGCGGAGCGGCGTTACTTCGTCACGAGATCCACCGGCGTCTCGACCACGCCGGTCATGTCGGCCTGCTTGCGATGCTCGGCGATCGCCTTGAGCGCCGTGTCGATGCCGAACACGGCCTGCTTCGCCGCGTACTGGTCGGCGGTCGCGACGACGCGGCCATCCTTCAGCATCGGCTTGATCGCGTTGATGTTGTCGTAGCCGACCACGAGCACCTTGCCCTGCTTGCCCGCCGCCCGCACGGCCGACACGGCGCCGATCGCCATGTTGTCGTTGCCGCACAGCAGCGCGCGCAGGTTCGGGTACTCGTTGAGCATCGCGGACGCGACCGCGTTGCCCTTGTCGATCTCCCACTCGCCCGACTGTACCGACACGACCTTCATCCCGCCCGCCTTCATCGCATCCTGGAAGCCGGCCGTGCGCTGCTGCGCATTGGTCGTCGTCGACACGCCTTCGATGATGCCGACCTGGTCGCCCGCCTTCAGCCGCTTTGCGAGGTAATCGCCGATCTTGCGCGCGCCCTTGCGGTTGTCGGGGCCGACGAACGGCACGTTCAGGTTCTTCGACTTCAGCACGTCGGGATCGAGCCGGTTGTCGATGTTCACGACGATGATGCCCGCGTCGACCGCCTTCTTCACGACCGGCACGAGCGCCTTCGAATCGGCCGGCGCGAGCACGATCGCATCGACCTTCGACACGATCATCTGCTCGACGATGCGGATCTGGTTCGCGGTGTCGGTCTCGTCCTTGATGCCGTTCGTGATCAGGTCGAACTGGCCGGCGTTGTGCTTCTGGTATTCCTTCGCGCCGTTTTCCATCGTCAGGAAGAACTCGTTGGCGAGCGACTTCATCACGAGCGCGACTTTCGGCTTGCCCGCCGATTGGGCATGGACGACCGGTGCGGCAGCGACCGCGACGGCGGCAAGCGCGGCGGTCAGGAAGCGACGGCGAAAGCGGACATTCATACACATCTCCTGGCGACTGGCCCGACGGGCCGGACTGTTGTTTTAATGTGAGCAAACGTTTGCGCCACACTACCCGGGCATTGGCCATCGATGCTGCTTGTCGGTACCACGGAATGGAAGCGAGGCAGACGGCCGACTGCCTGGCGCGTGCTGTCGTCGACGCGCCACCGCCGGCGGGGACGCCGGCGGAGTGAGGGCTATGCTGTACCGTTTCGCGGCGACGCGCAACCCGTCTGATCAATATTTAAGGGTTTATTCGGAGCGCATCGCGACGCGCGAAGGCAACACCTCGTGCGTCAGGCCCGATCCTGTTGCGCGGGCTCGTCGCGATCGTTCGACGGCGGCTCGCCGAAGCGGTTCGCATGCGGCGTGCCGGCGATGAAGCCGTTCATCACGAGCAACGCGAGCGCACCGACGATCGGCACGCACATCAGCAGCATCCACCACCCCGACTTGTCGATGTCGTGCAGCCGCTTCACGCCGACGGCAAGTGTCGACCAGAACGCGACGACGGCGATCGCGACGAACAGCAGCACGACCGACAGCGGCAGATCGTCGTTCGACGAACCGCGGCTGCCCGCATCGAAGATCGCGCTGATCACGCCGGACACCACCGCGTAAATCCACCACGGCATGCGACCGATCCGGCCTTCGAACGAAAAAAGAAACCATTTGAGATTCATTGTTCACCTCTTGTTCGTGCATCGTCGAATGGCGGACGGCGATCGCGGCAGCGCCGGCCTCGGGCATGCGGCCGCCGGCTTGCGCCGGGCCGCCGCTGCCGGCAGGCCGTGCATCCGCCGGTTCCGTCGCGCGTCGCGCAAGAAAGTCCGGCCCGGGCCTTCTCGCGTCCGCGCGCATTAAATCATATCTTTGGCGCCATGACTTGCATGAGATGAACGGAATGCAGCGTTTCACGTGCGTATTCCATGAGCGTCGATGCATGCGGATTGGGCGCGGCGCGGGTATGCGATCCGCCGTCGCTCGAGCGGCAAAAGAAACGCCGCGCGCGCCGGGCGCTTGCCCGGACCGCGCGCGGCGTGTGCAGCACGCGCGTAACCGTCAGGCCACTTCGCGCAGTTGCGACGCGATTTCGGTTTCGTTCAGATGCGGCGCGAACATCTCGATCAGCCGGTATGCATACGCGCGCAGGAACGCGCCCTTGCGCAAGCCGACGCGCGTCGTGCTCGCCTCGAACAGGTGCTGCGTGTCGAGCGCGACGAGCCCGGTGTCGCGCTGCGGATCGAAGGCCATCGCCGCGACGACGCCAATCCCCATGCCGAGCTCGACGTAGGTCTTGATCACGTCCGCGTCGATCGCGGTCAGCACGACATCGGGCACCGCGCCGGCCTGCGCGAATGCCTGGTCGATGTGCGAGCGGCCCGTGAAGTCCTGGTCGTACGTGATGATCGGGTACTCGGCGATTTCGTCGAGCGTCAGGTTCTCGCGGCCGACGAGCGGATGGCCCTTCGGCACGACGACCGTGTGGTGCCACGAATAGCACGGGAACGTGACGATGTCGGGGTAGCGGTCGAGCGCCTCGGTCGAGATGCCCAGATCGGCTTCGCCGTTCAGGATCATCTGTGCGATCTGCTGCGGGCTGCCCTGCCGCAGCGCGAGATGCACCTTCGGGAACACCTCGGTGAACTGGCGGATCACCTTCGGCAGCGCGTAGCGCGCCTGCGTGTGCGTCGTCGCGACGACGAGGTGGCCGCTGTCCTGGTCCGCGAACTGGCGCGCGACCCGGCGCAGGTTTTCCGCGTCGAGCAGCATCCGCTCGATCAGCTGGTGCACGGCCTTGCCGGGCTCGGTGAGCCCGGTGAGCCGCTTGCCGCGACGGATGAAGATGTCCACGCCCAGTTCATCCTCGAGATCCTTGATCTGCTTCGACACGCCTGACTGCGACGTGTACAGCACGTTCGCGACTTCCGTCAGGTTCATGTTCTGGCGCACGGCTTCGCGCACGAAACGCAATTGCTGAAAGTTCATGGGTATGCCTCTTGGGCTGTCGTTGTTCGAATGTCGATCCGGAGCGGTATCCGCCCTCTTCTCTTTGACGGGCTCGGGCGTCAGTGTGCGGGAAATACGCGCACCGCGCGCGGCACGGCGGTTGCGCCGTCGCCGACCTGCAGCGCGAGCGCGCGCCACGCGTCGCGATCGAGTTCCGCTTCGAGTGCACCGCCCGTGCGCGCCTCGAGCTCGACGCGCACCGAGCCGCCGAGCGGGATCACGCGGCGCACGTCGACCGCGATGCCGTCGCGATGGCCGTCGCCGGCCGGCCACAGCTGCAGGTCGTGCGGGCGCACATAGGCATTCGCGGGCCCCGCGAAATCGGCGTCGACGGCGATCGGCGCGGCCGCGCCCTCGGCGACGAAGCCGCGCCCGGCAACCGTGCCCGGCAGCCGGTTCGCCGCGCCGAGAAACTCGTAGACGAACGCGCTTTCCGGATGATCGTAGACGTCCTGCGGGCTGCCCACCTGCTCCACGTGGCCGCGGTTCAGCACGACGATCCGGTCGGCCACTTCCAGCGCTTCTTCCTGGTCGTGCGTGACGAAGATCGTCGAGATGTGAAGGTCGTCGTGCAGGCGCCGCAACCAGCCGCGCAGTTCCTTGCGCACCTTCGCGTCGAGCGCGCCGAACGGCTCGTCGAGCAGCAGTACCTTCGGCTCGACCGCGAGCGCGCGGGCCAGCGCGATCCGCTGGCGCTGGCCGCCCGACAGCTCGGACGGGTAACGCTGCGCGAGCCAGTCGAGCTGCACGAGCTTCAGCAGCTCATGCACCTTGTCGCGAATCACGGCTTCCGACGGCCGCTCGCGACGCGGCTTCACGCGCAGCCCGAACGCGACGTTCTCGAACACGGTCATGTGGCGGAACAGCGCGTAATGCTGGAACACGAAGCCGACCTGGCGATCGCGCGCGCCGACCGACGCGACGTCGAGCCCCTGCAGCACGACCTGGCCGGCGTCCGCGTGCTCGAGGCCCGCGATCACGCGCAGCAGCGTGGTCTTGCCGCAGCCCGACGGCCCGAGCAGTGCGACGAGCTCGCCCGCCGGAAAGTCGAGCGACACATCGTCGAGGGCGGTGAAATCGCCGAAGCGCTTCTGAAGATGACGGACGGTGATACCCATTCTGGTTGCCTCTTTACGATTTCGACGAAACGGCCGCGACGGGGCCGGCATGAGTGGGAACGTCATCGCGTGCGCCGGCCAGTTCGGCGGCGAGATGACGCTCGGCGAGCAGCTTCAGCGCGAGCGTGACGAGCGCGAGCAGCGCGAGCACCGACGCCACCGCGAACGCCGCCGCGAAGTTGTATTCGTTGTACAGGATCTCGACGTGCAGCGGCATCGTGTCGGTCACGCCGCGAATATGGCCGGACACGACCGACACCGCACCGAACTCGCCCATCGCGCGCGCATTGCACAGGATCACGCCGTACAGCAGGCCCCACTTCACGTTCGGCAGCGTCACGCGCCGGAAGATCTGCCATCCCGATGCGCCGAGCACGCGCGCGGCCTCTTCCTCGTCGGTGCCTTGCGCCTGCATCAGCGGAATCAGCTCGCGCGCGACGAACGGGAACGTGACGAAGATCGTCGCGAGCACGATGCCCGGCACCGCGAAGATGATCTGCACGTCGTGATCCTGCAGCCACGGGCCGAGCCAGCCTTGCGCGCCGAACAGCAGCACGTAGACGAGGCCGGAGATCACCGGCGACACCGAGAACGGCAGGTCGATCAGCGTGGTCAGCAACGCCTTGCCGCGGAATTCGAACTTCGCGATCGCCCACGACGCGCACACGCCGAACACGAGGTTCAACGGCACCGCGATCACGGCGACGGTCAGCGTCAGCTTGATCGCCGACCACGCGTCGGGATCGGCGAGCGATTCGACATAGAAGCCGACGCCCTTGCGCAGCGCCTCGAAGAACACCGCGGCGAGCGGCACGACGAGGAAGAACGCCAGGAACGCCAGCGCGACGCCGATCAGCAGCCACCGCACGGCGCGCGGCTCGCCGACGGGGTCGAGCCGCTTCGCCGCGCGCCCGCGCGCGACGGATGGGTCGTTCAGTACGGCACCGGACTTGCGGGTCATTGCTGGCCTCCTGCTGCTGCGGCAACGGTGCCGGTCGCCGGCGCGGGGCCGCTTGCGCCCTTGCTCGTGCGGCGCTGCAGATACCATTGCAGCGTATTGATCAACAGCAGCATCACGAACGACACGACCAGCATCACGACGGCCAGCGCGGTCGCGCCCGCATAGTCGTACTGCTCGAGCTTCGTGATGATCAGCAGCGACGTGATCTCGGATTTCATCGGCACGTTGCCGGCAATGAAGATGACCGAACCGTACTCGCCGAGCGCGCGTGCGAACGCGAGCGCGAAGCCGGTGAGCAGCGCCGGCAGCACGGCCGGCAGCACGACGCGGCGGAAGGTCAGCCAGCGCGATGCGCCGAGGCATGCGGCGGCCTCTTCCTGCTCGCGCTCGAAATCCTCGAGCACCGGCTGCACGGTGCGCACGACGAACGGCAGCCCGATGAAGGTCAGCGCCACCAGCACGCCGACCGGCGTGAACGCGATCTTGATGCCGAACGGCGCGAGATACTGGCCGACCCAGCCGTTGGCCGCATAGACGGCGGCAAGCGAGATGCCCGCGACCGACGTCGGCAGCGCGAACGGCAGGTCGACGATCGCATCGACCAGGCGCTTGAACGGGAACGTGTAGCGCACCAGCACCCACGCGACGAGAAAGCCGAATACGGCGTTGATCAATGCGCCGCCGAGCGCGGCGGAGAACGTCAGCCGGTACGACGCGAGCACGCGCGGCGAGGTGACGGCAGTGACGAACTGGTCCCACGACAGCGTCGCGGTCTTCAGGAACGTGGCGGCGAGCGGAATCAGCACCACGAGGCTCAAATAGGCCACCGTGATGCCGAGCGTCACGCCGAAGCCGGGCAGCGCGCTCGGCTTGCGAAAGGTGTACGTCGTCATCGGATGCTCTTGCTGGGTCGTTGCTGCTCATGGGTCCGACGCAAACGCCGACGCGGGAATCGCGCCGGCGGGCCGTCGGGGATGCGGCGCGCTCTCGTGGCGCGCCGCTGTCGTTATGGCTTGCTGCGTGGCGTTATTGCGGCTTGTAGATCGAATCGAACACGCCGCCGTCCGCAAAATGCGTCTTCTGCGCCTTCGTCCAGCCGCCGAACGTGTCGTCGACCGTGTACAGCTTCAGCTTCGGGAACTGCTTCGTCAGCTCCGCCGGCACGTTCTTCGAACGCGGGCGGTAATAGTTGCGCGCCGCGATTTCCTGGCCCTGCGGGCTGTACAGGAAATTCAGGTAGGCCTCGGCCAGCTTGCGCGTGCCCTTCTTGTCGACCACCTTGTCGACCACGGCGACGGGCGGCTCGGCCAGGATGCTCACCGACGGCACGACGATCTCGAACTTGTCGGTGCCGAATTCCTTGATCGACAGGAATGCCTCGTTCTCCCACGCGATCAGCACGTCGCCGAGCCCGCGCTGCACGAAGCTCGTCGTCGCACCGCGCGCGCCCGAGTCGAGCACACCGGCATTCTTGTAGAGCTTCGTCACGAAATCCTTCGCGCTCTGCTCGCTGCCGCCCGGCTTGTGGACGGCATAGGCCCACGCGGCGAGGTAGTTCCAGCGCGCGCCGCCCGAGGTCTTCGGGTTCGGCGTGACGATCGAGATGCCCGGCTTCGTCAGATCGTCCCAGTCCTTGATTCCTTTCGGGTTGCCCTTGCGCACCAGGAACACGATCGTCGACGTGTACGGCGACGCATTGTCCGGCAGGCGCTTCTGCCAGTCCTTGTCGACGAGGCCCTTGTTGGCGAGCGCGTCGATGTCGTAGGCAAGCGCGAGCGTCACGACGTCGGCCTGCAGGCCGTCGAGCACCGAGCGCGCCTGCGCGCCCGAGCCGCCGTGCGACTGCTTGAAGTTGACCGTCTCGCCCGTCTTCGCCTTCCACTCCTTGCCGAACGCCTGGTTGAAGTCCTGGTACAACTCGCGCGTCGGGTCGTAGGACACGTTCAGGAACGTCGTATCGGCCTGGGCATGCGTCACGACGCCCAGCGCCGCCGCCGCGCCCAGCGCGAGTGTTGCGATCAGGCGGCCCGCTCCGCCCACCAGCCCCGTATTGCGCTTCGCCATCCTTGGTTCTCCAGTGTTGTCGGTATTGCGATGTCGGGCCAGTCTATCGAACGGGTTACATGATTAAAAATAATCGTTCTTCATTTTTTAATACTCAAAAGTGCTAACGCATACTGGACGGACGGTTGCGGCGGACGATCCGGCGTTCGGACGTCGCGAAATCGCGCCGGAATCGACGCGATCGCGTCGAACCTCAAGTAACACTTGAAATTCGCGAAGTACTGTATAAAAATACAGCTCACTGTCTATCCATACAGTTCAGCCATGACCAAACTCACCGCCCGTCAGCAGCAAGTGTTCGACTTGATCCGCCGCGCGATCGAGCGCTCCGGTTTTCCGCCCACGCGCGCCGAGATCGCTGCAGAGCTGGGTTTCAGCTCGCCGAACGCGGCCGAGGAACACCTTCGTGCGCTGGCGCGCAAGGGCGTGATCGAGCTGGCCGCCGGCGCGTCGCGCGGCATCCGCCTGCTCGGCATCGACGACGCCCCGCACCAGTTCACGCTGCCGCACGCCGGCCTGATGCAACTGTCGCTGCCGCTCGTCGGCCGCGTGGCGGCCGGTAGCCCGATCCTTGCGCAGGAGCACATCTCGCAGCATTACGCGTGCGATCCCGCGCTGTTCACCAGCAAGCCCGATTACCTGCTGAAGGTGCGCGGCCTGTCGATGCGCGACGCCGGCATTCTCGACGGCGACCTCCTCGCCGTGCAGAAGCGCACGGAAGCGAAGGACGGCCAGATCATCGTCGCGCGCCTCGGCGACGACGTCACGGTCAAGCGCCTGAAGCGCCGGCCCGGCGGCCTCGAGCTGATCGCGGAGAACCCGGATTACGAAAACATCTTCGTCAAGGCCGGCAGCGCGGATTTCGCGCTGGAAGGCATCGCCGTCGGGCTGATCCGCTCGGGCGAACTCTGACAATCGGTCTCTCTGAGGAGAACATCATGGAACGCCTTTCCCGTCTGCTGCCTTTCCGTCAATTCGGCCGCCTGCGTCACCTGCGCGGCCGCACGCCCTGCGCGCCGCTGTCCGCGGCGGCGCCCGTGGTGAGCCAAGAAGTCGCAGTTGAACGGCAGGCGTCGCTGCTGCCGTCGGCGCTGCCCGCATTCGCGCGGGTGTCGCTGAACGCCGGCCTGAATCACGCGGAACCGGCACGTCGTGCGCCCGTGCGCGTCTATCACGGTCGCTCGCGCCTGATCATGGTCGGGACGATCGATGCCGTGTGCCGAATGATCGATCGTTGCATCGCGGAGGAACGATCGGCCACGCACGGCGGTCTCTGATTGCGGAACCTGTCCGTACCGGAGGCACCGTGACTGGATCTTCGGGCCGTGCGTGGCGGCTCAAGCCCTTGCTGATCGTCGTGCTGGCCGTCGCGGTCCTCACGGCGATCGGCTATGCATACGCATCGCCGTACGTCGCGCTCGGTCGCCTGAAATCGGCAATCGACGCGCGCGATGCGCAAGCGGTCAGCGAATATGTCGATTTTCCGTCGCTGCGTATCAGCCTGAAGCAGCAGGTCACGGAAGAGCTGATGCGCCGCATCGACGCTTTAAAGAAAGACAATCCGTTCGCGGTGATTGGCGCGCTGATCGGATCTGCATTGATCGGCCCGCTGGTCGATGCCTATGCGACACCGGAAGGCGTCGCGGCGCTGATGAGTGGCATTCCCCCGCGCGGCAATCCGGGAGAACGGCCGCCTGAATGGTCGAGCCCGCCGTCCGGCGCTGCGACTGGCAACGCGCCGGGCACATCGCCTGCCAATCCGGCGAGTGTTCCGGTGCCCGCCAGCAATGTGGCCGCCTCGGCCGCGTCTGTACCCGCTACCGCACCCGCAGCTGCGAACACCGGCGAGGTCGGCCATCCGCAGCAAACGAGCGCTGGCTACCGGAATATCGATGAATTTGTCGTGACCTACCAGCGCAACGCGGACGGCACGCGCTATGCAGCGATCTTCCACCGCTTCGGCCTGTTCTCGTGGAAGCTGTCCGCGATCGACCTGCACGCCTGAGCAGCCGCAATCGGCGCACATGTCGCCAGCGGCACGGCGCATGACCGGCGCGAATCGCGATACGATCCGGCCGGTTACACGATCATTGCGTTACTTGCCGCTCGCGGTGGCCGCTTCGCGTTCGCGTGCGATCTCGGCCTTTTGCTCTTCCGCCGACGAACATGCGACCAGAATGCTGCAGTTCACGCGATCGAGCAGCTGTGTGTTGCCCGAGCCCATCCACCATCTCGACAGTCCGCTGCGGCACCGATGGCCGACGACGACGAGGTCGGCTTTCAGCTCCGTCGCGAGATTCGCGATTTCGTCGATCGGATAGCCGAATGCGAAATGGCCTTCGGCCTGAACGCCGCGCTCGCGCAGCCAGTTCACGCCTTCCTGCAGGATCTCGCGCGCGGTTTCCTCGAAACGGCCGCACGCGACGTCGGTCAGCAGCCCGGCGCTTTGCGCGATGCTCGAGCGCATGTCGACGACCGACAACAAATGCGTTTCCGCCTTCAGGTCCAGCGCGAGATTGGCACCACACCGCAATGCCTTGCGTCCTTCGAGCGTGCCGTCGTAGCACAGCAAAATCTTGTTGTAGCTAGCCATGAAACCTCCCTGTCGCGACTACGTACCCTATGCACTCATCATGGTGCGCCGCAATTCAGGACGCAAGGGATGGAAAACGCTGATTCGCCACGCCGCGCGCGTCGGCGATGATGCGGTGCACGATCCGCGCACGCATGCACCATGCGGAGCACATACGCGCTGAAGAGACGCAGGCGATGCACTAGAATGGCCCGTTCGTGCCGTCGGCGCGCGTTCGCCCCGGTCATGCCCATGTGACACGCATTCATCCGATCCGTTCGCCGGGCTGTATGGCCGCCCGACCGGCCGCGAAACGCGTCCGCGTCCGCTAACAACGACAACCTGCCCATGTCCGTTGCACCGATCGATTTCCGGAACGTCGAAAAGCGCTATGGCGACAAGCTCGTCGTCAACGACCTGTCCTTTCATGTACAGGCCGGCGAATGCTATGGCCTGCTCGGGCCGAATGGCGCGGGCAAGACCACGACGCTGAAGATGCTGCTCGGCCTCGCGTATCCCGACGCCGGCGCCATTTCACTCTGCGGCGAGCCGGTTCCGTCACGCGCGCGGCATGCGCGCCAGCGCGTCGGCGTCGTCCCGCAGTTCGACAATCTCGATCCCGATTTCACCGTGCGCGAGAACCTGCTCGTGTTCAGCCGCTATTTCGGGATGTCGGCACACACCGCACGCGCGCTCGTGCAACCGCTGCTCGAATTCGCGAAGCTGGAAAACAAGGCTGATGCGAAAGTCGGCGAACTGTCGGGCGGCATGAAGCGCCGTCTGACGCTCGCGCGCGCACTCGTCAACGATCCCGACGTGCTGGTGCTCGACGAGCCGACGACAGGCCTCGATCCGCAGGCGCGGCACCTGATGTGGGAGCGGTTGCGATCGCTGCTCGCGCGCGGCAAGACGATCCTCATCACCACGCACTTCATGGAAGAAGCCGAGCGCCTGTGCGACCGGCTGTGCGTGATCGAGGAAGGCCGGAAGATCGCCGAAGGCGCGCCGCACGCGCTGATCGAATCGGAAATCGGTTGCGACGTGATCGAGATCTACGGGCCGGACCCGGTCGCGCTGCGCGACGAGCTCGCGCCGTTCGCGAAGCACACCGAGATCAGCGGCGAGACGCTGTTTTGCTACGTGACCGATCCCGAGCCGCTCAGTGCGCGGCTCAAGGGTCGCACGGGATTGCGCTATCTGCATCGCCCGGCCAATCTGGAAGACGTGTTCCTGCGGCTCACGGGCCGCGACATGCAGGACTGATCGATCATGGACGTACGCAACTATTCCGCCGCCGCGCCGTCCGCACCGCCGCGCGAGTCGCGCTTCGCGATCGCGCTGCCCGCGAATGCCACCAACTGGATTGCCGTGTGGCGACGCAACTACCTTGTGTGGCGCAAGCTCGCGCTCGCCTCGCTGTTCGGCAATCTCGCCGATCCGATGATCTACCTGTTCGGCCTGGGGTTCGGGCTTGGCCTCATGCTGGGCCACGTCGACGGCGTGTCGTACATCGCGTTCCTCGCGGCCGGCACGGTCGGTTCGAGCGTGATGATGTCCGCGAGCTTCGAATCGATGTATTCGGGCTTTTCGCGAATGCACGTGCAGCGCACCTGGGAAGCGATCATGCACACACCGCTCGCGCTGGGCGACATCGTGCTCGGGGAGATGGTCTGGGGCGCGAGCAAGGCGCTGCTGTCCGGCGTCGCGATCATGCTCGTCGCGGGCCTGCTCGGGTATGCACGGTTTCCGTCGATGCTCGCGGCGCTGCCGGTGATCGCACTCGCCGGCCTCGCGTTCGCGAGCACGGCGATGATCGTTACCGCGCTCGCGCCGTCCTACGATTTTTTCATGTTCTATCAGACGCTCGTGCTGACGCCGATGCTGCTGCTGTCGGGCGTGTTTTTCCCGATCACGCAATTGCCTCCGGTCGCGCAACACGCGGCACACGTGTTGCCGCTCGCGAACGCGGTCGAACTGATCCGCCCCGCGATGCTCGGCCGGCCGGCGACGGACGTCGGCCTGCATCTCGCGGTGCTCGCCGGCTATGCAGTCGGCGGATTCGTGGTCTCCGCGTGGCTGTTCCGGCGGCGGATGATGCGCTGACGGCCGGCGCGCACTGCGCCGGCTCGATGCTGCGATGAAACGGCGACGACGTTACTCGTCGTCGTCGCTCCACGGAATCTCGACGTCGGTCAGGAACGCGACGGTCGCCAGCGGGCCGCCTTCGTGCCGGCCGAGCTTGCCGTCGGCGCGATGCCATTCGACGCGGAACTGCGTACCCGGGTCGTCGGCGACGAGATAGACCGCGCGCAGCTCTTCCGCGTCGGCCTCGTCGACCGGACCGTCGAACGACACCAGCATCTTCTGCGGCCACAGGCCGTTCACCGGATCGTAAATGCGGTCGCCCTGCGGGATGTCGATGCTGGCCTCGACGCCGATCGTGGCGGAAGCTTCGATGATCATCGTGCCGAGTGCGTTCAGCACGGCAGTCGCCCGCGCGGAATTGGCCTGGCGGATCGCGAGATCGCCGCGCGTCAGCGCCTTTTCGAGTCGAGGATGAATCTTCGGTTGGGTCATGCGTTTTCCTGTTTGCTTCTTGTAAAGGGCACCGCACGCTTGAAGCTGCGGCGCCGGATGAATACGACGGTCGCGCGGCGGGACCGACCGGCGCGCGGCATGGCGGCCATCGCGCCGGCTCGGTCGCGGGCAGCCGGGCATGTCCTGGCTCGCGCCCGACCGGGCCGCGCGTGTCGCGCCGGTCCGGCCATCGCGCGCGATCGACGTGCCGCCCGCGTGTCCGTCAGAACCCGAATGCGATCGCGAGCAGCCCGCTCACGATCCCGAACACGATCACGAGGCCCGTGACGATCGCCAGCATGTAAGGCTTGAACGAACGCGCGAGCATCGCGAGCGACGGCACGCTGATCGGCGGCAGCGTCATCAACAGCGCGGCGGCCGGGCCGACGCCCATGCCGAGCGACAGCATCGCCTGGATGATCGGCACCTCGCCGGCTGTCGGGATCACGAACAGCGTGCCCGCGACGGCGAACGCGACGATCCAGCCGAGATGATTGCCGATGTCCGGGCCGATATGCGGGAACAGCCATGCGCGCGCCGCGCCGAGCAGCAGCACGAGCACGATGTATTCGGGCACGAGTCGCACGGCCATGCGTGCAAGCAGCTTCATCCAGCGGACGAACGGATTGCCTGCGGCAGCCTGCTCCGCCACCAGCGCGGCGAGTTGCGCGTCGTCGATGCTGCGGTCCTCGGGGCACGCGATACGGTTCAGCAGATAGCCGCCGCCGAATACCATCGCGACGCCGAGCACGAGCCGCAGCGCGCTCCAGTGCCAGCCGAGCACGAAGCCCATGAACACCAGCGCGGCCGGATTCAGGACCGTGTTGCCGAGCCAGAAAGCGACCGCGCCGCCCGGCGACGCATGCCGCGCGCGCAGGCCCGCGACGACCGGCGCCGCACAGCACGTGCACATCATGCCGGGCAGCGACAGCAGGCCGCCCGCGGCGACACTGCCGAAGCCCGTGCGACCCAGCGTGCGTGCAACCCAGTGCGCCGGCAGCAGCGCCTGCACGGCCGAACCGAGCAGCAGGCCGAGCACCATGGCCTGCCAGATCGCCTTGCCGTATGCCCATGCATAGTCGAGCGCCGCCTTCAGCGACGGCTCCGGCGCGCTCGCCGACGTGCCCATCAGGATCGACTGGCCGATCGAATGATGCTCGGCGGCAACGAACGCCTTGTTGTAGTACGGGAACCATTTCACGTAGAACAGTCCCGCGACTGCGATCAGCAGGAAGGTCATCCAGCCGAGCGCCGGATTGGGTTGAGTGCGTGTGGTCGTCATCGTGTGTGGGTCGATTGGTTTTTGTCGGTGTCGGATCCCGCAGCCGCGCCGGTGCCGTGCGTCGCCGGCAGCCCCGCGCGCGCCAGCGCATCGAGCAGCGCGCGCGCCTGCTGACGCCCGTCGACGGCATTCGGCCGGAACGCGAACGTCAGCGCGCGGTTCGGCTTGTCGTACGACGAACGATAGGTGCGTGCGTAGGCAGGATCGTAATGCTTGTCGATCAGCGTGCGGAACAGTTCGGCACGTGCATTCGCGTCGATCAATGCATGCCAGCGCGCGACTTCTTCGCGGCTGTGCAGGCCGATCAGCCGATCGAGCTGCGCCTTGAACGCCGCCGGCTCGTCGAACAGGTGCGCGTAGTCGTCGAGCAGGAACGCAATGCGTTCGTCGCGCTCCGCCTCGACCTGGACCCATGGCCCCGCGCGGAACGCGTCCAGCAACGCGAGGGGCAACTGGATGAGGCCGATCTTGCGGCTCTCCGATTCGACGAATACCGGCAATGCGGGGTCGAAACGTTCGAGCGCCTTGACGAGACCCGAATCGAACGCCTTCTGCGTGGGTTGCGGCACGCCCGGCAATGCGCCGAGCAGCGAACCGCGATGGCAGGCCAGCGCCTCGAGATCGAGCGTCTGCGCGCCTTCGTCGCGCAGCGCGTTCAGGAGCCGCGTCTTGCCGCAGCCCGTATGGCCGACGAGCGCGATGTAGCGAAAGCGCGTGGGCAACGTGTCGAGCGTCGCGCATACCGAGCGGCGATACGCCTTGTAGCCGCCGTCGAGCTGCCGGGCCTGCCAGCCGATCAGGTTGAACCAGGTGGTCATCGACCCGGAGCGCTTGCCGCCGCGCCAACAGTAGATCAGCGGCCGCCAGTTGCGCGGACGGTCGGCGAACGTGGTGTCGAGATGGCGCGCGATGTTGCGCGCGACCATCGCGGCGCCGACGCGCGTCGCTTCGTACGGCGACACCTGGCGGTACATCGTGCCGACGATCACGCGCTCCTCGTTGCTGAGCACGGGCGCGTTCAGCGCGCCGGGAATATGGTCCTCGGCGAACTCGAGCGGCGTACGCACGTCGATGATCTCGTCGAACTCGCCGGCGCGATCGAGGGTGACAATCAGGTTCTTCAATTTGGCGTCGAACAGGGGCGATGCGGCTCGGCGAGCCGCATGGGCACGGAAGGCGGATTGGCGATTATCTCATGCCCGGCCGTCTCGGGCCGCGCTTGGCAACCGGCGGGGGCGACACGCTGCTCATCGCGTCGATCAAATGGTCGCGAAACGCGCGCACGGACGTCGGCAGGTCGCGCCCCGCCATGGTCTGTACCTGGATGCTGCGCTCGCGCAACTGGGCATTCGTGACGGGCACGACGACGAAGCCGTCCGCGTCGAAACGATCCCGCACCGACAGCAGTCCCGTAAACATCACCGCGCCGGTACGCTGCGCGTAGCGGTACATCACCGCGGTGTTGTTGCTGGTCAGCTCCGGCTCGAGCATGAGCCCGTCGAGCACGCACGCGATGTCGATCAGCTGGCGCACCGTCGTGCCGGCCTCGGGCAGTACATGCGGATGCCGTGCGACATCGGCGAGCGACACCGAGTCGCACGCCGCGAGCGGATGGTCGCGGCGCACGAGCGCGAAGACCGGCGCACGCTCCGTGTGTTCGACGCGCACGCCCTGCTCCGGCGCCAGGCTGAACGTCAGCCCGATGTCTGCATCGCCGTCGCGCACACGCCGCGTGGCCTCCGCCGGCGACACGACCCACACCGAGAAGTCGACGCCCGGATGGCGCGCCTTGAAGCTTGCGAGCGCGCCCGGCAGAAAATCGATCGCGAATCCCTCCGAGCAGGCGATCTTCAACAGGCTGCCGTGCAGCGCCTCCAGCCCGCCGATTTCCTTCATCACATGCTCGGCCTCCAGCAGGCTGCGCTGCGCGAAGCCCAGCAGCCGTTGGCCGGCCTCCGACAATGCCATCCCTCGCGGCCGACGCTCGAACAGCGGCGCGCCCAGCTCGCTCTCGAGCTTCGCAATCTGCCGGCTGATCGCCGAGACGGCCACGTGCAGCCGCGTGGATGCGTCGCTGATCGACCCGGTGCGCGCCACTTCGACGAAATACCGCAGCGCGAGACCATGCAGGAAAGCCGCCATTGTTGTGTCCCCGGGCCCGCGTTCAGGCCGCTCTGCTTTGCCTTTTCGGCAAAGAAATGTTCGAAATTCGATCATTGTGACAAAAAAAACGGCTTCCTAGAATCGATCGCACTCTCGGTCGTGCGCGCCGCGCTCGACGCAGAATCGACACAGGAGACACGTCTTGAGCCGTACCGCCGCCATCCAGCATGCGTTGAACCAGTTCGAATCCGGCGCGTTCTTCACCACCCTGAGCCGCCGCATTGCCCTGCGTACCGAAAGCCAGGACAGCGGCGCAAGCGCCGCGCTGCGTGCCTACCTGACCGACGAGATCGCGCCGGAGGCCGCGCGTCTGGGCTTCACGTCGCGGATCGTCGACAACCCGGTCGACGGCGGCGGCCCGTTCCTGCTCGCGTCGCGCCATGAGGACGACGCGCTGCCGACCGTGCTCGTCTATGGCCACGGCGACGTCGTGCGCGGCTACGACGCGCAGTGGCGCGCGCCGCTGTCGCCGTGGACGCTGACCGTCGACGGCGATCGCTGGTACGGCCGCGGCAGTGCCGACAACAAGGGCCAGCACACGATCAACCTGAGCGCGCTGGCGAGCGTGCTCGATGCGCGCGGCGGCCGGCTCGGGTTCAACGCGAAACTGCTGATCGAGATGGGCGAGGAAACGGGGTCGCCGGGCCTCGACGCACTGTGCCGCCAGGAACGCGACGCGCTCGCGGCCGACGTGCTGATCGCGTCCGACGGGCCGCGCCTCACCGCCGAACGTCCGACCGTGTTCCTCGGCTCGCGCGGCTCCGTCAACTTCAAGCTCGGCCTGCGCGCACGCGACGGCGGCCATCACTCCGGTAACTGGGGCGGCCTGCTGCGCAACCCGGCGACCGTGCTCGCGAACGCGCTCGCGAGCCTCGTCGACGCGCGCGGCGCGATTCGCGTCGCCGGGCTGCGCCCGCCGCCGATCCCGGCCGCCGTGCGCGCCGCGCTCGCCGACCTGTCCGTCGGCGGCGGGCCCGGCGATCCGGCGATCGACGCCGACTGGGGCGAGCCCGGCCTGTCCGCCGCCGAGCGCGTGTTCGGCTGGAACACGCTCGAGATCCTCGCGTTCAAGGCCGGCAATCCCGAACATCCGGTCAATGCGATCCCGCCCGTCGCCTACGCGCACTGCCAGTTGCGCTTCGTGGTCGGCACCGACTGGGAGGCGCTGCATGCGCACCTGCGCGCGCATCTCGATGCGCACGGCTTCGCCGACATCGAGATCGACGTCGAACGCGGCGCGCCGGCGACGCGCCTGCCACCGGACGATCCGTGGGTCCGCTGGGCTGTCGCGTCGCTCGCGCGCACCACCGGCAAGCAGCCCGCGATCCTGCCGAACCTCGGCGGCACGCTGCCCAACGAAGTGTTCGCCGATACGCTGGGGCTGCCGACGCTGTGGGTTCCGCACTCGTATCCGGCGTGCTCGCAGCACGCGCCCGACGAGCACCTCCTCGCGAGCGTCGTGCGCGAGGGACTGCAGATGATGGCCGGCCTCTTCTGGGATCTCGGCGAGGCCGCGCCAACCGTTCGCCATCCGGCAGCCGTCGCGGCCGGTGCCGCCCTGTAACGCGCTTCGCCCCTTTCCCGGGACTGCTCACACGATGAATACGATCACCCTCACCTCGCAGGACGCCGCGCGACCCAGCGCCGCGAAGATCCGGCGCATCATCTTCGCCGCGTCGATCGGCAATGCGCTCGAATGGTTCGACCTGATCGTCTACGGCTTCTTCGCGGTGACGATCGCCAAGCTGTTCTTCCCCGCGACGAGCGAGGCGACATCGCTGCTGCTCACGCTCGGAACGTTCGGGCTGTCCTACCTGATCCGGCCGATCGGCGGCTTCGTGCTCGGCGCCTACGCGGATCGTGCGGGCCGCAAGGCGTCGCTGCTGCTGTCGATCGGGATGATGATGGCCGGCACGCTGCTGATCGCGCTGATGCCGACCTACGCATCGATCGGCATCCTCGCGCCGCTCGGGATCATGCTGTCGCGGCTGATGCAGGGCTTTTCCGCCGGCGGCGAATTCGCGAGCTCGACCGCGTTTCTCGTCGAGCATGCACCGCAGCGACGCGGCTTCATGTCGAGCTGGCAGTTCGCGAGCCAGGGCCTCGCGACGCTGCTCGCATCGGGCTTCGGTGCGCTGCTGACGTCGACGCTGAGCGTCGCGCAACTCGAAAGCTGGGGATGGCGCGTGCCGTTCCTGTTCGGGCTCGCGATCGGCCCGGTCGGGCTCTACATCCGCCGCTACGTCGACGAGGGGATCGAGTTCAAGACGCAGGCGCGCTCCGAAGCGCCCGTGCGCGAACTGTTCGCGGACCAGAAGATGCGCGTGCTGCTGTCGATCGGCGTGCTCGTGATCTCGACCGCGATCAACTACATGGTGCTGTACATGCCGACCTATGCGATCAAGCAGCTCGGGCTGCCGGCATCGACGGGCTTCGCGGCGACGCTTGCGACCGGCTTCGTGCTGACGCTCGTCACGCCGCTCGTCGGCCATCTCTCCGATCGCACCGGGCGAATCCGCGTGATGGCGGCGGCGGCCGTGCTGATGCTCGCCACCGTCTGGCCGACGTTTGCCTGGCTCTCGCATCACGCGTCGTTTGCGACGATGCTCGCCGCGCTGATCTGGATCGGGCTGCTGAAGGCGACGTACTGCGGCGCGCTGCCGGCGTTGATGGCCGAACTGTTTCCGTCGCAAACCCGCGCGACCGGCCTCGCCGTCAGCTACAACACGGGCGTCACGCTGTTCGGCGGCTTCGCGCCGTTCGTGATCACGTGGCTGATCAGCGCGACCGGCAACCGGCTGTCGCCGGCGCTGTACCTGATGGGTTGCGCGGTGCTGAGTCTCGTCGCATTGCTGGCCGCGCGCACGCGGCTCGGGATGCGCTGAGCGCGCGCCGGCGAAACCGCGGCGCGCCCCTGCGCGTCGAATGCGGCCGGTCGCGGCACCTCGCCGCGCGGGCCGCTTGCCGTTTACGGCGCCGGGTTCGGCTGCAGTTCGTGCAGCGCGTCGATCTCGGCGAGCACCTCGTCGGACAGCGTCACGTCGATGCTGCCGATGTTCTCCTTCAGTTGCGCGAGCGACGTCGCGCCGACCAGGTTGCTGCGCACGAACGGCCGGCTGTTGACGAACGCGAGCGCGAGCTGCGCGGGCGACAGCCCGTGCCGTTTCGCGAGCGCGACGTAGCGCGACGTCGCCTCGACGGCCTGTGGCTTGCTGTAACGCTGAAAGCGCTCGAACAGTGTGATGCGCGCGCCGGCCGGCCGTGCGCCGTTCTCGTACTTGCCGGACAGCCAGCCGAACGCGAGCGGCGAATACGCGAGCAGCCCGACGCCGTCGCGATGCGTGAACTCCGACAGGCCGTTCTCGAACGTGCGGTTCAGCAGGCTGTACGGATTCTGGATGCTGGCGATGCGCGGCAAGCCGAGCGTCTCCGCCGCCCGCAGGAACTGCGCGACGCCCCACGGCGTTTCGTTCGACACGCCGATCGCACGGACCTTGCCGGCCTTCACGAATTCCGCGAGCACGCCCAGCGTTTCTTCGATCGGCACCGTATATGCATCGTCGACCCACGGATACGCGGGACGACCGAACGTCGTCGTGCTGCGATCGGGCCAGTGCAGCTGGTACAGGTCGACATAATCGGTCTGCAGGCGCTTGAGGCTGCCGTCGAGCGCCTCGGTCAGGTTCTTGCGGTCGAACTGATTGCCTTCGCCGCGAATATGGCGCGGATTGTGCGGCTGCCGGGCCGGGCCCGCGATCTTCGTTGCGAGCACGATCCGGTCGCGCTGGCCACGATGCTGCGCGAGCCAGGTGCCGATGTACTGCTCCGTGCGCCCCTGCGTATCGGGCTTGGGCGGCACCGGGTACATCTCCGCGGTATCGATCAGCGTTACGCCCTGCCCGAGCGCGTAATCAATCTGCTCGTGGGCGTCGCGTTCAGAATTCTGCTCTCCCCACGTCATCGTGCCGAGACCGATCAGGCTGACCTCGATGCCCGAATCGCCGAGTGTGCGGTATTCCATGCTGTTCCTGTCGCGTCAGTGGAAAGCAGAAACGCTATCACATTGAAGCGAGCGCTTCAGACAGCCGGCGCGTTCGCTTACAGGCGCCCTTCGCCGTGCAGCCGGCCAACGCCCGTACGGCTCGCGCACGATCGCGGGCGGCCGGGCCGGCGAACGACGACACCGCTGCGTTACTGCGGCCGCTGAATAAAGCAGGTCGCCGATGCGTGCGCGACGATCTTGTCGTCCGGCGTCTTCAGCGTGCCCTCGGCGACGCCGAGCGAACGCGACAGGTGAATCACGCGACCCTCCGCGATCAGATCGACGTCGCGCGGCACGGGGCGCAGCATTTTCACGTGCAGGTCGACCGTGCCGTAACCGACGCCCGCGTCGAGCATCGAGTGCACCGCGCAGCCCGTGATCGAATCGAGCACCGTCGCGGCGAACCCGCCATGGACGCCGCCGAGTGGATTCAGGTGCCGGCCGTCCGCACGCGCGGCCATCTTCACGTAACCGAGCTCGACGCCCAGCGGCCGCATCGGGATCGTTTCGCAAATCGATGCGAGCGGCAGATCGCCCGCCGCCGCCGCGCGCAGCAGGTCGAGACCGGACAGGGAAAGCGGATTCATCGGGTTGTCTCCTGATTGAAAGCACGTCGCCGCGCGAGTAAGTTCTAAATTGGAACTCATTATTCGCAACCGCCCGGCGCTTGTCAACGCAGTTCCGCGCTTTGCAACCGAAGGCAAGTTCTATAATCGAACCCGCTCCTTCGCTGAACCGCCGCACGAGACTCGATCATGAAATGGGATGACATCGGCACGCTGAACTGTTCGGTCGCGCGCACGCTTGCCGTGCTCGGCGACCGATGGACCATGCTGATCCTGCGCAACGCGTTTCTCGGCTGCCGCCGCTTCGATGCGTTCCAGACGCAACTGGGCCTCACGCGCCACGTACTCGCCGAGCGGCTCGCGCGCCTCGTCGACGAAGGCGTACTGGTCAAGCGCGCATATCAGGAGCGCCCGCCGCGCTTCGAATACCGGTTGACGGAAAAAGGCCTCGACCTCTACCCGGCCCTGCTCGCGCTGATGACATGGGGCGATCGCTGGAAGGACGACGGCCAGGGGCCGCCGCTGCAATTGCGCCATCGCACCTGCGGTCAGCTGATGCATGCGGTCACGGTGTGCTCGGCATGCGGCGAGCCGCTCGATGCGCACGACGTGCAGCCGGAGCCCGGGCCCGGATGGATCGCACGCGAGGCGGCCGGGCCGCTCGATGTCTGACGCGTAGCACGGACGCGTGTCGTGCGCGCATGACTGCGCCGCATGGCCACCGACTGATGCAGATGCTGCCCGGCACGATGAACCGCATCCCGTCGACGGCCCCCTGCCGTCACACGATGCGTCGCTGCGCCCGGGCGTGACCGCGCCGCCGTGTGTGCGTTACACTCACGGCCCGCTGTCTCAAATTCATTCGCTGTCCAAGATGTTGTCGCGCCAACGCCTCGCCGCCGCCTGCCTCGCTGCCTCCCTGCTCGCCACGCCCTTCGCCGCCTTCGGCAAGACGCACAACGAATCGCTGCTGCAGCAGGCGATCGACTTCATCGCGCAACTCTTGCCGGCCCCGACACATGAAGCGCCGGCCACGCAGGTCGTCGAATCCGCGTTCTCGCCCGATGGCGGTGCCGAGGCGCTCGTGCTGAAAGCAATCGGCGCCGCGCGCACCTCGATTCGCGTGGCTGCCTACTCGTTCACGTCGCCCCCCATCACGCGCGCGCTGCTCGCCGCGAAACGGCGCGGCGTGAATGTCGCGGTGGTCGTGGACGACAAGGGCAATCGCGCGAAGAGCAGCAAGCAGGCACTGAACCTGCTCGTCAACGCAGGCATTCCGACACGCACGATCGACGCGTATGCGATCCACCACGACAAGTATGTCGTGGTCGATGCGGAACATGTCGAGACGGGCTCGTTCAACTACAGCGCGTCGGCAGCGAGCCGCAATTCCGAAAATGTCGTCGTGGTCTGGAACAATCCGCAGCTCGCGTCGCGCTACCTAGCGCATTGGCAAAGCCGCTTCGACCAGGGCACGCCATACCGCTCGTCGTACTGAGCCTTCGAACGCGAGCAATCGCCAGGCACCGCTCGCATGCGGCGCGGCTGACGGGCAGCGTTGCGTACATGCGCGGCGATGTCGTCCATGATCAGTGCGCATTGCATGCCGGTCAACCTGGCCGAATGGCCTGCACATCGCGCGCGACGGTACCGCGACCGGTGGAACCGGTCGATGAAATCAGTGGATGTCGGGCGATCGCTCGGAGATCTGCGTCGTCGCGACACATCGGCTCGCGTGCGCGTGTGCGTCGCTGGCCGAAAGCTGCGGTCGATCGCGATTCCCTCCCGGCAGCGCGCCGAGCACGCAGTCCGCACTGAAGGCCAGCGTGTCCTGAACCATCGGATAGAGCAGATACAACGCGAACGCGAGATAGCCCGCGTACAGAATTCGAACCATGGTGCGGTGGATGAGCGATTGATGTCTCCCTGTTTACGGCATCGCGCCGGGGAGCTTGAGCCGCCGCGTATCAAATCCGGATGTCGGGAGGCAGCGCACGACACGCGATGCGTTCATGTCGGATCGACATGTCGCTCCGGAACAACCGGACGTGGCAGTGCCATGGCGAATGCGCGATACTGTCCGACATGCGCTCGTCGAGCGCGGTAATTGATATCGGCAGAAGTGCGCCGACGGGCGTGTGCACGCCCGGCGCGCCATACAGACACGATCGATGACCGGCTTCGCGGCCGGGACCAGAGACAGAGGCCCATGCAGATTGCTCCCAAACCGGTCGACGAGGCGGCCCGGCTCGAGACGCTTCATTCCCTGTCGATCCTCGACACGCCGCCGGAAGAGCGGTTCGACCGCCTCACGCGCCTCGCGCGCCGGCTGTTCGACGTTCCGATCGCGCTCGTCAGCCTCGTCGACGAGAATCGCCAGTGGTTCAAGAGTCATCCGGGTCTCGACGCCACGCAGACTTCGCGCGATGTCTCGTTCTGCGCGCACGCGCTGCTCGCGGACGAAACGATGGTGATCCAGGATGCGCGCAACGACGATCGCTTCCACGACAATCCGCTCGTTACCGGCCAGCCCGGCATTCGCTTCTATGTGGGCCGGCCGCTTGCCGCGCCGAACGGCGCACCCGTCGGCACGCTGTGCCTGATCGACACGCGACCGCGCGAACTCTCCGTCGACGATCTCGCGCTGCTCGGCGATCTCGCGCATATGACCGAACGCGAAATCGCGGCGCTGCATCTCGCGACGACCGACGAGCTGACCCAACTGACGAACCGGCGCGGCTTCGAGATTCTTGCGCGCCACGTGCTGAGCCTGTGCGAGCGCATGGGCCGGCACGCGGTATTGCTGTTCTTCGACCTGAACGACTTCAAGGCGATCAACGACCGCTTCGGCCATGCCGAAGGCGACCGCGCGCTCCAGACCTTCGCGGACACGCTCACCGGTGCGCTGCGCGACAGCGACGTCATCGCACGACTCGGCGGCGACGAATTCGTCGTGCTGCTGAGCGCCAGCGATCCGGCCGATGTCGGCGAGCCGATCGAGCGGGTCACGCAGGCGCTCGCGCTGCGCAACGCGGCCGACGCACGCGGCTATGCAATCCGGTTCAGTGCCGGCTACGTGGCATACGATCCCGCGCGACATCGCGCGGTGGCCGACTTGCTCGAATCGGCCGATCGCCGCATGTACGAGGACAAACAGCGCGGCAAAGCCGCCGGCGCCTGAGCACGACCGAGCCGCGGCCGCAAGCCGCGTTCAGCCCGGTACGCGCCGTTCGGTCAGCTTCCGCACGGCGGCGCGCTCGCCATCGCTTGCGCGATCTGCTCGGGTGTCAGGTCGCGCTGATGGGTCGCGATCGACCAGCGATGGCCGAACGGATCCTCCACCTGGCCGTAGCGATCGCCCCAGAACATGTCGGCGGCCGGCATCGTGACGGTCGCGCCGGCCGCGACGGCCTGCGCGATCGCCGCATCGGTGTCCGGTACGAACAGGTGGAGGCAGACCGGCGTGCCGTTCAGCGCCTTCGGCCCGAGCGCGCCGTGCTCCGGCATTTCATCGACGAGCATCAGCGTCGAATCGCCGATTGCGAGGCACGCGTGCGCAAGCCGGCCGTCCGGGGTCGGCAGGCGAAACCGTTCGGTCGCGTTGAACGCACGCTTGTAGAAGTCGATGGCGGCGGCTGCGCCGGCGCAGATCAGGTGCGGCGTCAGTGTGCGCATCCCTTCCGGGATCGGGTTGACGGACGTGGCCATGAGTGTCGCTCCTTCAGTCGGTTATCGTGTCGGAAATCGGATCGCACGCACGATGCGCACGCCTCCGATGCCACGACGGACGAGCTCGACGGAAATCGACACGCCCGCGGATTATTTTTTCAGATCTGCGGAAGATCACGTAGCGTACGCGACTCGCTCGTCGCATCGATGTCGAGCTCGATCCCTTCCGACGCGTCGCGATAGCGCACGCGCTTCAGCCTCGGCCCGACCGCCATCCCGTCCGCTTCGTCGAACACGACGCGAACGTCGTCGCCAGCCGCAAGCGCACGCGCGACTTCCGCCACCGACGCCTCGGCCGGCGCCGCCGCCCACGACCTGTCCGCCGGATTGACGGCCGCCCAGCGCACGTGCGTCACGCGCGCGCTGAGCACGTCGATTCGGACACCATTCACAGCGAACATCGACATCGATATCTCCTTCGAAACGATTGCGGCCGGACGAACGCCGGACGATGGAAACCTGCGATGGCACGACAGCACGAGAATTCAACCGCCACCAGGCGGGCTTGACGGGCGATCATCCCCGCCCGTGGCTTCGGCCAACGCGATTTTCGATGATACATTGGGATGCTTTGCAACCGTCAACAGACAATCGTGCACGGGAGAAACACATGACCGACGCCTGGGGAACCTTCCCCGCCAGAATGGGCGACCATCAGGCCTTCATCAGCTTCAATCACGGCTTTGCGGAAATCGCCGAAAGCGATCCGCGCACGTCGCTGCTCAGCGTGCGTGTCACGCTCGAGCATCCGACGCCCGAAGGACTGCCGAGCAGCGACGAGTTCGCCGGTCTCACGAAAATCGAAGATCTGCTGGACGCCGCAGTGACCGCGAAAAACGGTGTGCAGGTCGGCCGCATCACGGTCGACGGCAACCAGGATTTCCTGTTCTACGTGCCGTTCGACGAAGAAGCCGCTGCCGGGATCGTCGACTCGCTGGCCGAGCACACGACCTACGCGCTTCAGTACGCCTACCAGGACGATCCGGACAAGGAAACGTACTGGCGCACGCTCTACCCGACCGACGACGACTGGCAACTGATGCGCGACATGCGCGTGCTCGATGCGCTGCGGCAGAAAGGCGACGTGAGCGACGTGAGCCGCCGCGTGATGCACTGGGCCTACTTCGCTGAACCGAGCGACGCGCATCAGTTCGCCGACTGGGCGGAGTCGAAAGGCTATCTGGTCGAATCGGTCGCGCCGACCGAGGACGGCAAATCGGCCGTGCGGTTTGCGCACGAAGGCTCGATGGTGCTGGCCGACATCACGCACCATACGCTCGAGATCAATCGCGAGGTGCGCTCGCTTGGCGGCGAATACGACGGCTGGGAAACCAGCGTCGAGCACGCGGGCTGATCTCGTGGGCGCGTGCGTTGCGCGTGTGCTGGTTCTCGATGGGAGCGGTACAAAAAGCATCCCGGCAGCGCGACGGCGCGCCGCCGGGACCAAGGCATCGCCGGCCGCAACCGGCGATGGGCCCAAGCAAGCGCTCAGGCACGAGGAAAGCGATTCATGCGGATCAGGCGAGCGGACGCCGTGGCGCGAGACGCCGCCTGCCGGACGCCTGTCCGTTTGCGCCGACGCGGCTTGCATGCGTCGTGCGGGGAAAAAGCCCCCGCTCCTGCGCGAGCGAGCGGGGAAATGGTTGACCGGGCCGGGGTAGAACGGTCAACCGGCCAGATTGTGATCGCGGCCCGTGCCAGCGTCTGTGCGGCAACTCACCCTTTCAGCGGGTATCTGCCTGCGCCGCGCCGCGGTCGCGCTGCTACACTCCGGCCACGATAGTCGCTTGCCTCACTCAAGGAAACAATGTCACTCGCCCGGGCACAACATGATGGCGTCGATGTCTGGATCATCCCGCTTTCGGGACATGCCGCCTATGCCTCCACGCATCTCAAGCGAGTATTCGCATCCGACGACTCGCGGCATCGCGTCGTGACGGTCGACCTGACGAAGCTGCTCGCCTGCGCCGATCGCGACACGACCGATTATGTGCTGCCGTCGGTTCAGTACTGGGCACCCGGCAAGGCTGTGGGCATCCGCGATTTCCTCGACCCGGCCCAGGCCCGGATTCCCGACATGCCATTCATCACCTTTCGCGAGACGAGGACGCGGACTTTGCTCGGCATTCCCGGGCTGTCGAAAGTCGGCGTGGCGTCATTCCGAAACGGTCAGCACCGCGCGCGCTATCTGGCGTATGCCGGGGCGACGAGCCTGCCGGTCGAGGTGCATGAAACGGAGGCGGATTTGCTGGTGCGGTATTGCGGGGACTAAAGACGGGCGCTTGACTCCGTGCCGAACGCGTCGAGCACCGCGCGCCCCCGTTCGAGTCGATGCCGACCGGCCGCTAGGCCTCGATTACATAGATCCGGTCCGTCACTTCCGTCCGGCCGATCAAGCTGGTTTCGACGGCAGCCAGTTGCCAGCCGTTGTGCTCGTAAAAGCCAATGGCGCGGACATTGCCGTCCAGCACCGAAAGGTGAACCTTGTCCGCGCCGATATTTCGCGCCCACGCGCGAACGGATTCGATCATCCGCTTGCCGGCCCCTTTTCCATGATGTGCAGGATGGACGTGAAGGCAATCGAGCAGGACGCCGCGCGTCGGATCGACCGGCCTTTCGGCGCTGACGAAGCCGATGATATCGTCCGATACCGCGACGAGCACGAGGCCCCGTTCGGCTTCGTTGCGGTCGAAGTAGCTTCGCCACCGCGTCGCATGCTCCATTGGCACCTCATCGGACAGATAGGCAGCAGGCAGGATATGGCGATATGCGCTCTGCCAGCTCAGCGTGTGCAAGCGAGCAATCGGAGCGGCGTCGTCTGGTGTCGCGCTGCGTAGCGTGACGAGTCGGTTTTCCTGCATGCGCGGGTGGGTCCCATTGTGCGATCGAGGCCGGGAAAGTGTAGCAATCGCGAACCCCGACGGGGGGACTGAATCGCGACTCGAACGAGATGCTGCACGACGGCGCCAGTCGCAAAAAAAGTCCCGGCGCCTTCCGGGTCGCCGGGACCGAACGGCCCTGCAAAGCTAAGGGCACGAGGAACCAAAATATTACATGGATGTAAGACTGTAAGGCTTTGGCGGCTGATGCCAAGACACTGGCCTATTCCGCCACCCGCGCTGACTTTCGCTAAGCGTCGCGAGAGCCGGGATCACCGGCTGATGTTTGAAGAAACAACACACGCTGAGTCAGCGACGGTTCAGTCGCGTCTCGATTTGCTGTCGGCGTCCTCCTGACGCGCGAATTGAGCCTCCCACTGTCTCAAACTCCAGAGGTGCCAATAGCGCGGGTGGAACACCATCGTCCAGAACGAAATGTTGCGCGGCGAGCCGATTTTCCGGCAGATCTTTGCCATTTGTTCTGTACGAAAATGATGTGCCAGCAATGGTGCCGCACACGAAATTATCAGTAATTCAAGCCAGAAGTTCTGAATCATATTTCAACTGAATGTGGTGAATCGAAGAAGTCAGGATTTCCGTCGATGGATCGCACGGGGTTCGTTCATCGCTATGTGTCAACGCATCGCGGTTACTGCATTTTTTCGAAGATCAAGATTTGCGATCGACCGAACATCAACTTGAATCCCGTCAAGAGGCGACTGACGCTTGCAACGCCCGGGTATGTTCCGGCGGAAGTGCCACGCGTGACTTTCCGCGTCCACAGGATCGACAGGGGCTTCAGCAGCAGATAAAGCGGGATAAGCGCCATGCGCTTGCGGCGATCGATGCGGATGCCCTTGAGCGTGCAGCCCATCGCACCAAACACATAGATCAGTTGAAGCGGCATGAACGGGCTCACGTGGCCACGATCGACCGACGCTCCGTGAGTCTGGCGCGCGCCGCGCGCATCGAACTGGAAGAAAGTACCCGTAAAGAGAAACTGCAGACGCGAATGCAGATTGGAAACGTTCGGCGTTGAAACGATGATGGCGCCCTTCTGCTTCGTTACGCGAACCAACTCGGAAATAAGATTCACCGGATTCAGTACGTGCTCGACTCCCTCGAGACAGGTGACCGCACCGAACTCGTCATTCTGGAACGGGAGAGGCGCTTCCATGTCGGCTACGACGGAATCGCCGTAGCCATGGATATCCGCCTGCACTACTTCATGGCCGAGCGCATTCAGTGATGCGGCGAACACGCCGGATCCGGACGGGATATCGAGGATTCTGGTCTTTTCGGGGCAACAGGCTGCGAAATGCTGCAGCACCTGCTTCATGTATTCCGTTTGGCCGTGGAGGTAGTAGCTGTAGTCGCGATGGTTCATTTTATGGTGCCGGCGATAGGTATAAAGATGTATACCTGCCGACAATCGCGGCTCATATCGGATATGTCTGAAAAGTGACTCGTTTGACAAAAACAGGCAACGGCGTCGTTGTTGGAATCGCTCCCGGCGTTGCATTTCGGCGAGTCCCGTTTTCGCTGTATTGGCGAATGCAGGAAAAACCGATCGGCTGATAGAGGCGGTGCCGCGGCGGCCGACCCACATAGGACACTATCCTTACCGCCCAAAATGAAAAAGCCCGCTCACGCAGCGCGCGAACGGGCAACGAAACCGGACTAGATCTTACTTAGCCGGCTCGTTTTTCGCATCATTTCGGCAAGCTCAAAACGCGGCGCCAGGATAGCCGGGTGTCGGAAATCCAAGGCCCGTAGTACCAACGCCGACGGGAGAAAATGGATTGCCATTGAGCGGGTGCGAGGGGCATGTGCCCACACAGATACCGCTACCCGGCCCACTATTCCCGCTGCTGGGAGCGGGTGCAGTAACCAGACCGAACTTTGTGCTCCAAGCAGCCGTAGGCGCATATATCACCAAGTTCCCGTCCGATTGCAGCACGAGTTGAGCTCCGTTGGCTCCCGCAGTCTTAGTCGACCAAAGTGCTGCCGCTCCTGCGTAAACCACGAAATTGCCGTCTGCCTGCATAGCAGCATGCGTGGCGCCCTTACCTTGAGTGTAAGTTGCCCAGATAGGATTTCCGCCGTTTTTGTACAGAACCAGATTACCGTCCGCCTGGAACACGAGCATGTACTGAGCGACGGTGAATGTCTGGCCCGCCGAAATTGTGGATCCCGAGGCGAGATATTTACTCTCCGCCGATTGTTGAGTGGCGGGATCGCTGGTATTGCTCGACCAGACAGGACGAGGCCAGTAGATCGCAACATTGCCGTCATCCTGGACGGCGAGGAACGCGCTTGGATGCGACGTCTTGGACGACCACACTGCCTTATTGTCGGCGCGGTAAACGACGAGGTTCCCGTCACCTTGCATTACGACCCTGTTGCCGCCCGAGCCTGATGTCTGCGATTGCCATACTGCGCCAGTCGGCCCATAGAGCACCAGGTTTCCGTCCGTCTGCATTGCAAGGTGATATTGACCGTTATCCGAGTAGACGACATTGCCTGCCGTCAGCGTTTCATTAGAACCAAGAATCTTGGCGCTCGAAAACATCGGAAATAAAATCGCCATACAGACGATTAATGCCTTAACAAACCTCATAGCAACCCCTCGGTGATGATTTTTAGAAACAATCCATGCCGGACTTTTGTGCGTTACAGTTTGTTGCAACAGGAGAGTAGCACAAGAATCGAAATTTCTTCAAAAGAAAGGACTTTTCACCGATCCGACGATTGCTCCTGAAGCTATTACCTTTAGCGCCCCCGTTCAAATTTCGCCCACCGGCAAGAAGCAGTTAGCAACTTCGCCCCGATACCCACATCACGAAATTTCAACTCGGCCGCCGCTTCATTTGAATCGATTGCAAATCATATTTTTCGTCTACCCGATCCGCACCGAAATATAGGCTGCTGGCATTCCATGAGGCCATCGTGACCACCGAGTTTACGCTTCGGAAAATCTGGTCATGCGCGACCGGGACGGCTATTTCGTCCACCCCGTTCTGCGCCATTTCTGCACGAGCGCGACGGGCGGCGCCGAGCACTGCACAAAGGAACAGTGGGCCGTGCCCGACGCACAGGCCAGCATCACGATGTCGATCTACTTCCTCGAATCCGGGCCCGAAGATTATCCGGCCGTGCTGACGTATCGAGAGCGCGACGAAGGCGCCTTGCTCTGGAAGTCCAGGTTCGAGCCTGGATGGTGGTTAATCGAGATTGGCGACAGCGAGGAAGGGGCGTACACCGTATCAGCGACCTTTGCGTGACGGCGCGACGACGAGCGCGCTACCGGATGTCGTATCGCACGTGCAGATCGGCCATGAACGCGCGAATCGCCACATCACACTCGGCTCGATCATGGCCACGGATCGGTGAGGCGGCCTGAGTGATCCGCGCGAAACAGCGCGGGAAGAAGCGCGGCGAGGTCATCGAGCAGATCGGAATCACGCCGGCGCTCGCCGCGCTGCTCGACCGTTTGGAAGTGATTCGGGGCGACCGGGGATATCTTTACGTCTTCACACCAAAGTCCGGCACGCCCTACACGCGAGACGAATTCAAACGGTTCTGGGGGAAGCTGATGAGCGAGGCGATCGGAGAAAAGGGTAATCGTCGAGCGCTTCACGTTCCATGAGCTGGGTGCATATTACGCGACGCCATTTGAGCAGTAGCGCGGGACGCTTCCTGACCTTCACGCGAATCCTGCGACGCCTGCGCTGGTCTACGATCGAAACAAAATCGTGAAGCGGAAGGCGCTGTGAATTCCCAATTTGGGAATTGCAAAACAAAAACGGCACTGCCTTGTGGGACAGTGCCGTTTCTAACTACCTGATACTGCTCAGAATTCTTTGGGGTGGCTGATGGGACTCGAACCCACGACAACAGGAATCACAATCCTTATACATTATTCTTATATTTCAAGACGTTAGGCAGGAGCATTGGAACATGTGGTGTCGTGAGAGTCTTGTCTGGCGTAGCGAAATTTCCTCATCTTCCAGAGAAATTCGCCTCATTCGGTTGGCGCCGCATCGGCCGTCATGTCGTCTACCGAGTAGAACTGCAGCACCGGCCGCAACGTTAGACGGCAGCACCAGCCGCCGCCCCGCCTGGCTTTACGCGCTCCCCATGGACTCGAAACGGCGTCGACCTCGAGGGCTAGAGCACATTTCAATCAAATAGGTTTTGCGATCCACTGTTTTTTCTTTTAATTTCAATTGGTTGGAGATGTTTTTTGGCGACGAGTAACATGCCAGAGTGTGCATCTTGCCGTCATAAGAGTTAAGCGTCTACCTACGTGTTCTGAATCATTAGGACGGTGGAAGCATTGCGTGGTCTACATCTAGAGTATTATCGACTCGTCGCCATGTCATAACGGAAGCAAAGATGTCTCCCATCAACATCAACGGCTGCCATTTTGAAAACAACGGCACCGCAATCAGCGCTACAGATGGCGTTCAAATGAACATCTCAAGCACGACCTTCGTGGGGAACGGGAAGGCCATCGATGTTCGCGACGTTCCTCCGCTGATTAAGCACTTGGGTCTCCCCGAGACGGTGTCACCAGACGATCTTGCCGCAGTGATGCGCGCAATGCAGGCGCAACCTCAAGAGGCGCGGGAAGGCGCCCTCAAATCGTCAAAAATTTGGCCACTCATCCAGAACTGCGCGAATATCGCGCAGATTGTTGGAACTCTCATAACTATCACGTCATCGCAGTAGCGACGGTCGGCTCGGCCGCCATGTCCTCGGACGGATACAGTTGCAGCATCGCGCGCGCGGCCTCGATGTTCGGGGTCGTCAGCCATTCCTCCCAATCCTCGGGTCGCAGGATGACGACCGAGCGCTTCTCATCGTCGGGACGGTGCATGTGCTTCATGATGGGGTGCTCGTCGCCGTTCACCGTGATCATCGCCATGGTGTGACGCGCGATGCCGTCCGGGTACTGCAGCGTGCGCCAGATGCCGGCAACGCAGAGCGGCCGCCAGCCGGCCAGTCCGATCCGGTACCGCACGTGCTTGCCTGTTTCCCAGTTCGGCTCGTAGATCCACTTCGCCGGAATCAGGCAGCGGCGACCCGCGCGCCATGCCGGCGCGTACAGCGGCGACTTCCCGAGGTTGTCGTCGCGCACGTTCATCGTGCTCCGCATGATCGGCGGTTTCTTGCCCTGCTCCTTCGCTTTCTCGACGTTGGCCTTCTGCAGCGCGCGTGGCCAGAAACCGAAGCCGGCGATCAGTGGCTTAAACTGCCCGTCGATGCTCGCGACGATCGGCGCGTCATAGTCCTGATAGATCTCAGGCTTCCACGGATGCCAGCGGTACAGATCGACGAAGCTGTCGATGCGCAGCTCGCTCAGTCCGGGATCCTCGCCGGGCGCCACATAATTCGTGCACATTGCCGTCCCCGATTTTCATCCTTGACGGAACCATCTTACCCCGCGATACACTGTATATCCATACAGCATAATTTCGCCCGACCATGCTTCGCCAGCCGCTTCCATCCTTCCAATCGCCGACCAATCGCGAGCTACGCCAGATGTGGCGGCGCTACCCGGAGGGCCATGAGGTGCGACGCCTGATCCTCGAGATCGCCCGGTGTCGACGCCAGTTCAGGGACGCGGAGAACCTGCGCCAAACGATTCAGAAGGTCTGGTCCGAAGACGTAGGCGGCCACCTCGCGGCTCTCCATAAGCTGCGATTGATCTTGCAGGATGAGGCTAGGCAAGCCGAAGACTGAAGCGATGAAGGATGGAAGCCTCTATCCAGGCAATCAGTGAGGCGCCGTCAGCGCGTCGTAGTCGCGTTCGCACTGCTGGCCGGCGATGCGGGCCCGATCGGCGTATTCAGCCAGCTCGCCCGCGCGCTGGTCAGCGCGGCCGAGCACGTCGGCAAGCAGATCAAGGGCGTCTCCGGTTGCCGGGCTTCCGGCGGCAGCGGCGGGATGGCGGGCGGCTGCGACGAGTTGGTCGACACGCTGCTGCAGGCTGCCAGCGGCAGCGCGAGCAGCAAAAGCATCCGCAAGCGCGGCCGTTCGTTGTTGGTTCGCATCTTTCGCAATCTCCGATTGGGCCGCGGTGCGGCGTTGTTCCTCGGCACGTGCGGCCGAGACGGCGTCGAGCTGCGCCTTCTGCGCTGCGGCGGACGTCGTGCGCACGCCATCAGCGTGCCCCTTGAAATACCCGCCAGCCACGCCGACAACTGCCGCCACAATGACGGCGAGCCATGCATGAGGATCGAGCCAGGTCATTTCTGCTCCTTCGCATGTAGCTGCTTCAATTCGTCCGGCGAGTAGACGAAGCCCGGCAGCAGGAACGCCTGCACGCTCCAGACCGGATCACTTTCTTCATGCCGGCCGTGATCCTTGCCCCGGTGATGGAGCGCGCACAGCAGCAGTTGGTTGTACGTCGAGTCGACGAACGCCTCCGGCCGCGCGGGGTCGAACGCCTCCCAGTCGAAGCCCTGCGTCAACTTGATCACGTCCCAGACCGGGTGCTGGCGTGGGATCGGCACAACGCGCTGCAGTTTGTGGCTGAACATCGTGTCGATCTGGTTCAGCGCAACGCTGCGGATCCACTTCCAGTCGATCGCGTGCGAGAACGCCCACTCGAAGAACCGGTGATGCGATTCAACCGCCTGGTCATCACCACACACCGCGCAGACGTAGCCGCCGGCCGCTTTCATCGTGCGCTTGCTCGCGCGGAACGTCGGCGATTCGGTGCGCGGCTCGTGGTCGGGATAAAAGACATCCTCCGCGAGCGTGCGTCGCGTCTCATGGGCTATCGTCGTCATAGGCCACGCTCGCACAGTGCACGCTCTTCAGCGCGTCGCTTCACCAGACCCGGCAGCACACGGCCGCCGGCTGTCACCCACTGCGGCCGCCCGTTGTCCGCCTCGTTCAGCGCGCGGCACGCGCCCTGCCAGTCGCCCGCGTTGAACCGCTTCGCCGTCGTGCTACCGCAGTACGCGCCCGCGCCGACGTTGTACGCGAAGCTGATCGCGGCCGCGAGCTGGTACGTGTGGCCCTTCAGCACTGGCGTGCACTTCAGGACTAGCTCGGCGTGCTCGATGAGCCGTTGCTCGAGGCGCGCACGGCATTCCTCCGGAGTGAAGCGCTGGCCGGCTCGCACGTCCTTCGTGTCGCCGTTACACGCCGTGATGATCCCGATCGGGTCCGGTCGTGCGACGAGCTCGAGCCCCTCGAACTTCGGAACCATGGAAAAAAGAAGGGCTGCCGCAGCAGCCCCTACAACACCAGCGAGTGTCTTCTTCGGTACGTTAGCCATCGAGTAGTGCCCTCTTCCCCTTGTTCTTGATCAGGTAGTACGCCTGCAGGCCGATATACGCGATCGTCGCGACGGCTACCCACCAGTTGATGTCGTGGCCGGTCAGCCACAGCCAGAAGTTGCTCCCCACCGCCGGCGCCGCCTTTGCCGCGCTCGTCGCGAGATCGTTCTTCATCGATTCCCCGAAATGAAAAAAGCCGCACGGAGGCGGCGATTTGAGTGTTCGCGCTGGCCGAGCGCGGACGGTGTTCTTCGTTCTGTCCAGTATGACTTTTCAGTCCCGGAGGTTCGTTACAATGTCGACCAATTTTTCCCAATTCCTAGGGCGCATCGCGATGAAAGGTGCATTCGTCTCACTGCTCGGAGCGCTCGTCGTATCCTGTAGCGGCTGCGGCGGTGGAGGTGATGGTGCCGGATCGCCGGCGACGACTGCACACACCGCCGCTGTCCAACCGGTTCTGATCGAGGCATATGGAGATTCAACGACAGAAGGTTGGCAGGTAATCCAGGGGGTCGGCCAGGTCACTCCAAACAGCGAGCCGGTCGAACTGCAGAAGATGCTGCGCGACCGCTTCGGTGACTCAGTAACGGTCGCGAATCGCGGTGTGGGAGGCACGCAAGCCTCGCAACTCCTCAATGGTACGGATGGTGTGCACGCGCGCTGGGCCGATCAGATGGCTGCATCGAAGGCGCAGATCGTCACGTTGAACTTCGGACTGAACGACGCCTATTACAGCGTCAAGGTATCGAAAAACCCGAACATCGTTCCCGAATCGCCGACGGACTTCGAGAGCACGATGACGCAACTCGTACAGATCGCGCGCAAGAACGGGAAGCTCATCGTGATCTTTGAACCGAACCCAACATGCGAAGAGACGCGCGCGCCGCTCATGCAGCAGTATGTCGATGCGCTTCGTCGCGTAGCTGCTACCGAGAGCGTGCCGATCGTCAACGAATTCGATCAGATCAGGAACTTGTCCGAATGGCCAACCCTACTCTCCGACTGCCTCCATCCGACCGATCACGGGTACCTGATGAAGGCAGGATTTGAATTACCGGCAGTATCGGCGCTCGTTCAGGCATACCGCTAACAGAACTTGCCGCTAGAAAAGCGCGGCACGCGACCAGTCAATACAACACTCACGAACGCAATGAAGTCTATCGAGCATCGTCTAACGAACGCCAACGGACGCCCCAGCGGATTCGACTATCTCCGGATCATACTGGCCCTGTCCGTCGTCGCACTCCATATCGCTCCCGTGAATTACGGTCCTGCACTGACAGCCGAACTGTTTGATGGCTGGCGCAGACCGCTACTCGCGTTCGTGCTACCGATGTTTTTTGCTCTGAGCGGCTTCCTGGTCGCCGGCAGCTTGCAGCGATCCAAGACGCTGATCTATTTCGCAGCGATGCGCGTCATTCGTATCATGCCGGCGCTCTGGGTCGAGGTCATCTTGTGCGCGCTCATTCTAGGTCCGATATTCACGGGGGCCGATCTTTCAACCTATTTCAGTGATGAGAAGTTCCGACACTACTTTTTGAACCTCGTCGGCGATATGCACTACGTATTGCCGGGCGTGTTCGAAAACAATCCCACCGCGAATCTCGTCAATGGCCAGCTATGGACCGTGCCGTGGGAACTCGAATGCTACATCGCCTTGATGGCGCTTGCCCTTTTCCGCATTCATTCGAACCGAATCCTGTTCCTCATCGCGGTTGTCGCAATCAATGTCGCAGCGTTTTTCATGAACTTCCAACTCGGCCGGGACGGCTGGGTCAGCGTTCACGGCTACGTACTCGTGCTCGCATTTCTGGCCGGTGTCGCGCTCTACTATGTCCGCGACAAGTTGCCAGCGGATTGCAGGCTGTTCTGCGCCGCGGTCGTTCTTATGTATATCCTGTTGTGGTTCCCGGGATGCGATGCGCTCGTTGCATTCCCGGCAGCGTACGCGACCGTGTATCTCGGAACTCTCAATCCACCCAAGCTGAAATTCCTCGAAAGCGGCGACTACTCCTACGGCATCTATCTGTATGCCTATCCGATCCAGCAGGCAATCGCGTACTTCCCTGGCCTGCGCTCGTGGTGGCTGTCAACGCTGATCACCATTCCGGTCACCGGCGCGATCGCGTACGTTTCGTGGCACTACATCGAGAAGCACTGCCTCCGTCTTCGCATATTCGCTACTGCTGCGGAGACGAAGCTCCTCGCGATACGTTCCTCGATATTCAAATCCATCTCGAGAAGCGCATAACCATGATTTTCAACGCGCGCCTACACCGGCGCGCCTATTGCGCAACGCGTTACAGTAGCGCTCGATCATTGTGTGACTGATGCAGCAGGAACAGGCAGTCCGCTGCGCGACTCCTCACACAACGAATTGTAGTAGGCCGAATACCGCGCGTCAGCGACGTCCACTCGTCCTTGGTACGGGTAGGCGTCTGCGTCCTGTTCACACGAGAATACCGCCACGATTTGTTGCTCCGCCGCATCAGAAAACTGGACGAACATAAAACCTCCTAAATCGTATACCCTGAAATATAAATAATGAATGTCGGCGTCCCCGCGGTCACATTCGTCGTGTAGTACACCGACTGCGGCGTCAAGATGGGAATCGAATAATTGCACTCTGAAACCTGACTCGCTGCCAAAGCACCCGCGATATTCTGGCCGCCAATGCTGCCCAACCCAGGTGTGATAGTTGCTGTGCAGGATGCAGCAGCAGTCGACGCCTCGTGCAACACTCCGGATATGCTTTTCGCATTCAGAGGAACGATACCGGCAATGCTCAGCGACGTCTGGGTCGGTGCGTTTGATGACGTCGTAATAGCAGCTGACGATGTTATCGAGATGCTCCGATCGCGCTGGAACCCAACAATCAGACGTCCGCCCGAATCCGTGGGCCACACGCTCAACAGCGCACTCGCCGTATAGCCAGCCGGCAAATTGCCGCCCCCGTACACTGCTGGTGCGACAACGCTGGTCGCGTTGGTCGCGAGCAGCGCACTCGCGCCGCTGAGCGGGTTATAAATCGCATACAGCGCAACGTAGCCACTCGCCGGCGCGGCGCCAGTATCCATCCCGCCGGCGCCGACCGTCGAGAGGTTGATCGTCTTCGAGAATTGTTTCAGCAGGTACTTCTGGCCGCCGAGCGCGGTGCCGACAACGAGCTCATCGGCGCTGATGGTTGCAGTGCTCGATGCAGCTGCAATAGACATCGCGACGTTTCGCGCCTGCCCCACCACTGCCGCTGACTGCGCCTGGACTGCAGTCTTCAGATTTGTGAGCAGCGTAGCCGTCGTCCCGTCGTCGATCGCATCCTGCCCGGTCAGATCGGCGATGAACTGTGCGAGGACGGCCGCCATGATCGAACTCTGGCGCCACACCTTGTTGAGCTGCGCCGACTGAGCAGTACCGCTGACGAAGCCAGTGAGCAGCGCCGCAAGGGCCTCATAGTCGGCCTGCGTCATCACGTTCGCGTTGGCACCGGCCGCAAATGCCTTGAAGTTGTTGTTTGCCATCTGTGCTCCGAGCAATAAAAAAGCCGCCCGTAGGCGGCTCATGGCGATAAATGCGTTGGGGGGGCTCAGGCTGGTACGCCCCACGCCCCGGTATCGAAGCCGGCGATGTACTGGTTGTTGACGTCGAAACCGAACAGCGGCTCGTTGTCGACGCTCGAAACAATCGTGTAGTTGACGCGCACACCCTCAGGCTTCAGTGGGATATAGCCGCCGGCAAGAAGTGCGAGGAAAACTGCCGACGGCACCTTCCCGGCGATCCCGATCGTCATCGACATGTCCTGGTGATCTTCGATGAAAACTCGCGTGCCCTGCCGATACACTGCCCCGTCCCCGGTCCACGACAACTTCGCGCCCCTCGATGGCGCGACAGCCAGTTGTGCGACGCCGCTTGAGCTGAGTACATAGTCGGCCACCGTGGCCGGCGCGGCGGCCGTGGGGATGTAGCTGGTGGGTGACGACATGCCGTCCGCCAGAGGTCCCAGTTGCGGCGCAAAAAACGTCACCGACGAATTCGCCGTGACGACATTCGTCGACGAAACGTTATTGAATCCGCTCGATGTCGGAACGATCTCGATCGAGCACCAGTACCAGCCACCTCCGATAGGAAAAATCTTCGGGTTTGACGCAATGCCAGTCGGCACTCCCGCTGAACCGGCTCCGGACAATGTGAAAATGCATTGGCCGGGCTGCGTGAAGCTGGTCAGTGCAATCAAATTGCCCGTACCGGGCTTTGCGATTGCATACAGTTCGTAGCGCTGTCCGGCAACCAGGTCGTTGAACCCTTGGTATAGGTATGCGGTGCCCAATGCGTTTGCGGTTAGCGTGGCCGCATTCGAACTACCATCGGGCCCCACTGCAGTTGTCAACGACGCGACACGCTGCTGGGCCCACGACGGTGACAGTAGGTTGCCCGATTGCAGGAACTTGTTCGTCCGCGATGTCGGATAGAGCTTCTGATTGCCCTGCCAGTCGTTGCGAAACAGCGTCGCGCTATCGACGCGCCGAACCTGTGCACCGCCATACGTCATTGGGAAGTTCTTCGTGGCGCCATCGCCTGTCCCGAACACCTCGCCATTGGCGTGCACTTGAATGAGGTCGTTACCCGGGTTCCCGAAGATGCTGTTGAGGATCGCCGCGCTCGATTCGAGCGTCCCGTCCCAGTGGTTCGCCCCGATCTTCGCGCGGATGACCAGCCGGTACGTGTCGTCGTCGAGCACCGTGAGGCCCGTATCGGGATCGAACGGTCCCTTCCAGATGCCCTGATCAAAGCCAAGGCCAGCGACGTCGAACGAGAAGTAGATCCCGGTCAGCGGCGTGCGGATCTTCCGCGACACTCCAACCCAGAGGCCGACATCATCGAGTTGCACACCGACCGCGTCATCGAGGTCGAACTTGCCCGGCATGCTCTCCAACACGTTCATCTGATCGACGAGAGGCTGCACGAGCGCGCCGAGCACTGCCGAGAACCGCGGCTGGTTGCGATGCTCCGAAGTGATCAGCGCGGCGTAGTCGGAAAGAGACGCGGTCATCAGTTCACCACCAGAGTGACGTTCGCCGGCGTGCACGACGCCGCCTCGTTGAACAGCAGCGCCACGTCGGGTGCGCCGGCGCCGCGCGGCCCGGTCAGCGTGAGCCCGGACAGCTTGAACGTCACGCCGCCGCCGACGCTGTTCGCCGCAGTCAACGCGTCGCCCCATTCGACGCTGCCGGAGATCCCGCCGCCGATCTGCACGCCGTTGATGTAGTCCGACACAGCCTGCTGGATCTGCTGGCCCGTCTGGCTCGTGTATCCGGTGAGCGCCTTGATCGTGACTGTGGCGCCGGTCGGCGCGGCCACCGGCCGGAAGAACCGGATCGTAATCGGGCGGCCGTAGATGTCCGCAACCACGACAGCGGTCGTGCCATACGTCCCGGCGCCCGGCGTCTTCTTCGCCGCAATCGCATTCGCGATCGCCGTCGCGTCACCGCCCTCGACCACGAGCGAGATCGAGTGCGACGGGATGCCGTTCGCGTCAGTCGCGCTGGTGTCGTTCTCATAAGCCACGTACCGCGTGACACCCGGAACGTTCGCCACCGCGCCGATGATGCCGTCGAGCACCGTGAGAGACGGCAACGCGGTCGACACGGTCTGCCGCAGACGCAGCGCCGCGTCTTTCTCGACGGGCGCGCCCTCGGCGGCGTCCGCCGGGTTCGTCACCGACTGCCAGCCAAGCGCCGGCGTCGCGATCTGGTTGATCGTGCCCGCCCGAGCGGACACGTCGCCAATCGTCGCGCATGTCGCGGTGACGGTGATCGTGCCGCTCGGCGGAATCGTCACGGTGGCCGGCAGCATCCATTGCACACCGTTGGCGTCCTTCGCCGCGCCGTTCGTGATCGTCGCGCCGGCCTGGCCGACGAGAACCAGATCGGCGCTCGAGTACGACGCGACCTTCCGCGCGATGCCGTTGATCTTGACGTTGCTCGACAGCGCATCGTCCTGCGCCGTCGCCGGGCTGAACGACCGGTAGATCGCGATCGCGACCGAGTTCACGTCGCTGATCGCCTTCGCGAACACCCCGAGCAGCTGGCCATCCTGACTGTCCGGCTCGAGGTATGTGTCGGCGCCGTAGATCGATCGGTACTGGTCCTGCAGATATGCAAGCACATCAGCGTACGTCGGCGCGGTGATGCCGTTCGCGTCGATAGTGGGTGCGATGGTCGTGAGAGTCACAATGTCGCCTGTACCGTGGTGGAGCCGTAGATGGTGTTGATCGTAGCGGTGACGGACAGCACGCGCGTCTCGGGATCGGCCGTGCTCGAGTAGCTCGTCAGCTCGGTCACGCCCTGCGTGCCGAGAATGCACGTGCGGATCGCAGCGTCGTACTTCCCGCTCGTGTACTTCCCGAGCACGTCAGTCGCCCACGGCATGCCAGCCGTCGTGTCGAGGAACCATTCGCCGCGCAGCAGGCGCAGGCGCGTCAGCACGGCCTGGGCGACCGTCTCCGGCGTGTTCACGAGAAAGTCGGCCGCGCCCCCGCCGAAGACGTAATCACCGTCAGCGTCGAGTTTTCGGTATCGCATGGGAGTCTTCAGTTAGGCGGGCTCGTATTGCTGCCCGCGCCGTTCTCGCGATGGGTATGCGTGTCATCGACGCGCTTTCCGTTCGCCGTGATCTGGCCGATCACATTGAGGATGCCGTTGAACACGGCCGCGGCACCGCTCGCCGCGCTGCCGACCATACCGCCGACGAACGTCAGCAGGCCCGTGATCGTCACGGCCGCCGAGAACGTCGACAGTGGCGCGACCACGTCGAAGCCGCCCGGCGCGACGATCTTGACCTTCTGCAGCGTCGGGTTCAGGTCGATGTACGTCGCGCCGTCGTCGCTGCGCAGCTGCGTCGAGGCACCGCTGACGCCGGAGAGCGCGCGCGGCCGCGATCGAAAGCCCAGCACCGCGAACCCGTCCGACAGGTCGTGCATGCGCAGCTCGGCTTGCTCCTGCACGCCGCCCGACTGCCACCAGGCGTCGATGCAGCGCGACGCGAACACGACGAGGCACTCGTCGCCCTGCTTGACCGGAAACGTCAACGTACAATTTCCGCCAGCCGGGAACTGAACCGGGCAGTCGACCAGCATCGGCAGCGCGACGCTCTGGATCGTGCCGTCGATGCCGCGCACCTGCGCCTTGATGGCGGGCTGCACGCTGCATGTCAGCGCTGCGGCATCGAACGACTGAATGATGCCGGGCAGCGCTGTCCAGATGCCCGCGCGCACGCCGTCGAACGCTTCACGCAGGGCGATCTCCGGGTCGCCTACCCTTTCACGTCGATCCATGAGATGAAAATGAAAAAACTGCTGTTGACCGCCGCACTGCTCACACCGCTCGCCGCCGTCGCTGACGACGCATACGTCTACCCGTTCGCCGGCATGAAGGTCGGCGCGACCGTCGACAACCAGGTCCCAACGATCCTCTACACCACACAGAAGTGCGACCTGCCGCTCGCGAACGCGAACAACATGCGACGCTACGAGTCCTACCGTGGCGTGTGGGACATCGGCTGCTGGGGCGAGACGATCGACGGCGACGCGGTGATCGTCGTGCCGAAGATGCCGACGAAGTCGGTCCCCCTCAACACGCTGGCGCGAGCCGACGTGAGTAGCTACGTGAACTGGGCGAGGATGACCATCAAGGCGCTCCCGACGTACGGCCGCTAGCCGAACCGTTTGATGACGCCGTCCGGCGGAACAGTTGCCTTGTCCCTGAACGAGTCGGGCAGCACGGTGACGTCTGCCGCGAGGCAGGTCACGCTCGTGTACCACTCTTCGCCCCGCGTATCGCCGCTTTTCTCCGCGAGCATCACGTAGTAGAAGCCGTCATCCTGCAGCTTCGCCTGCATCTCGATACGCTCGTTCTCGGCCTGCTGGCCGACGTTCAGGCTGTACTCGTACTGCTGGATGCTCGCGTTGTCGAGCCAGATCAGCCGGCCGATCTTCACGCTCGGGTTCAGCAGCATCTTCACCTCGATGCCGTTCGCCGTCTGCTGCGGCAGCCCGACCATGCCCGTCTCCGACGTGATCTTCGGGATGTCGCCTGGCATGTACGCCGTCTCCGGCACCATCACGACCTTGCCGTCCTGGATGCTCCAGACCGTCTGCGTGGTCCGTGCGGTCCATCGCATAAAGTCCCGCGCCATGCCGAACATCACCTTGCCCCGAGGCAACGAGTTCGACGGCAGTTCGGGTAAATATCCCTGCTGTACGCCGTACGGGTTCATCGCGGTGCAGGCGGCCGCTACGTGGTCGGCTGGCGTCGAGCCGGCCGCGAGCGTCGTATTCACCACCGCGAAGTTGTACGCCGAGTCGCCGTCCGCCGCCGTGATGTCGAGGAACGTATCGGTCTGACTCTCGCGACCGCGGCGCACCTGCTTGATCTGACCGTCGAAGACGATCCCGTAGTTGCCCTCGTAGCCGGCCTGCAGCACGACGCGCGTGAACTCCTTCTGCGCGCGCCGTGCCGTCGTCGCGGAGACGTTGTAGACGCGGATCCGCGCTTGGTTCGGCGTCTGCAGATCGCCGCGCTGCACGCGGAACACGATCCGCAGCTCGGACAAGTCCAGCGCTTCGCCGCTGTCGAAGCCGATGATCAGCGATACCTTGCGGCCGAACTGCTCAACGCTCATTGGTCGGTCACCCAGAAAACGTGCGATCCGATGCCGAGATCCTCGTACGTCGGAACGTCGTCCGGATCAGCGGCGCCCTGCACCCACAGCCGCCCCTCAAAGCCCAGGTGCTTGTACTGACCCAGCAGGTCGATGCCGGTCACCAGCGGGATGCCGGACACCAGCGGGTTGTCCGACGCGTCCGCGATGTCCAGCACCCATCCCGCGCCGCCGGCCTTGCGGTACTGGACCGTCAGGCGATAGTCGGTCCCGCTCAGCGTCACGGTGAAACGTTCGGGCCGCGGCGAAAACGGGATCTCGAAGAAGCTCGGCATCACATACTCCCTGGCGCCACTGCGCCGCCTGGCGCCGGCGTCGCCGGCGTCGCGGCCTTCGTGCCGCCGTTGCCAGTCTCGGCAGTCGACGCGGGGTCGGCCTGGTTCTCGCGCGGCGGCAGCTTCGTCACCTGCGTCGACACGATGCGGATCTGTTTGAGCGTCGCCGTCAGGATCAGCGCGCTCGACGTTTTCGCATCCACCGTGAGCCGCAGGCCCTGCAGAAGCATGTTCTGGTAGGTGCGGCGGCTCGTCGTGACGTCGAACGGCGTGCGCGCCTGCTGCAGCGCCAGCAGCTGCGAGTAGATCGCGTTGACGTACTGCGCCGACGGCAAGCCGCCGCCGTCGAACGTCGCCTCCGCCGCGCCGAGCAGCGCTTCGTAGTCAGCGTTGCTCCAGCCGCACCGCATCGATAGATCCGGCTGGCGCTTGAACGCGTGATCGGTGATCTGCGCCCCTTGCTCGACCGGATGCTCCGTGATCGTCAGCTCGTCGTTGTAGACCTCTTCGATCGCGACCTGCACCGTGATGCTGCCGATCTTCTTCGGCGAGATCATGATCATGTCGAGGATCACGCTATCACCCCCTGTAGATTGCGCACCATGTCGGCGTTCACCGCGCGCTGCTCGCGCTCCACCGCGCGACCGGCCGCGGCGGCATCGCCGGAGCCGCTCACGTGGATCTGCGTCGACTGGTGCAGCTCTACCTTCGCTGCGCCGCGTGCCGTCGACTGCGCCGTCAGTGCGGCCGCTGGCTGGTACGTCGCGCGCGTGTTGCGCAGCGCGGCTTCCATCTCAGCCGCCGTGATGCTCGCACGGTTGTTGCCCTTGCCGGCGTAGTAGCTGCGGCCGGTGTCGGGGTCTGCGACGCTCGCCCACTCGCGCGACGCCGCGCGCAGCGCGCCGCGCAAATCGTCGCTACGCCCTTCGACGTAGTCGGCAATCGCACGCCGCTTGTTGCGCACGAGGTACTGCTCAAAGATGCGGTCCTGGAGCTTCCGGTCGAACATCTCATCGCCGTTGAGCTTCAGCGACCGCGCCGCCTCGGCGAGCGTGCTGCCGATGATCTGGTAGCGGCCGGCCGCATTGAATTGGCCGGCCCGCTGCGCCGCCATGACCTGCCCGAGCGTCATGCCTTCGAGGTTCTCCGTGCCGGCGCGGTAGCCGCCGCGCGCGCCGCGGTTGACGCTGTTGTAGTCGCCCTCGCCGCGCGCGATCAGCTGACCGAACGCCGTGTCAGCGAGGCGCGACATCGCGCCAGCCAGACCAACAGGCGCGGCGGGAACTGCGGTCGCCGGCGCAGCGGCAGCACCGCGCGGCAGCGTCAGCTTCGCGCCGCCGCCGTCCTTCACGCTGTCGATCTCAGCCTGTGTGTAACCGCCCGTCGCGTCGAGGCCGCGCCGATCCTTCCCGGTCACCACGTCCCAGATCGAGCGGAATCGGCCACCGGAAGCCTTCGAAATCCATCCATCGACCGAGTCGCGCAGCGCATCGCCGATCTTCCAGCCTGCGAACGCAGCGCCGGCGATCGCAGACAAACGTCCCAACAGCGTGATCAATCCGCCCACATTGCCGATCAATCCGGAGATGACGCTGGCCGTGCCGGTGCCTGCCGCCCCCATCACGCGGAGCGCAGCAGCGGCCTTCCAGATGCCCCGCGCAATGCGGAACACCCCAAGCGCCTTCAGCGCGACGCCGAGCAAGAGGATCTTCGTCGACCAACCGTTCGTCGAGTGGTCGAGCTCGATGAACAGGTCGACCAGCTTTCCTAGTGGCGGCCCGACCGCTTCTGCCACCTTCAGAACGACGCTCGCGATGTCCGCGATTCGGTTCGCGACCTCGTCGCCGTGCTCGTCCATCCAGTGCTGGAACCGATCGAGGCTCGGACCAACCTTCCCCAGCATCGCACCCTCGACGCGAATACCGAGATTCTCGAACGTCGTGCCGAGCCCGCGCAGCTGCGTCATGAACTTGTGCGAGTCGTCCGCGGCCTTGTCGAGGCCCGTCGTCTGCGACATCTCGCGGTACTGCTTCATCAGGCGTTCGAAGTCCCCGTTGCGCATCGCGAGCATCAGGTTCTCGTCGATGCCGAGGATGTTGCCGTACTGGCTCGACAGCCACGTCGGCTTGCTTGCCATGGCCTTGCCGAGGTCGGACATGATGTCGACCGTGTCGCGCAGCTCGCCGTTCGCGTTGCGCGTCTGCACACCGAGCGTCGCGAGGTAGCCCTCGCCCGCCGGATTATTGCGCAGGAAGCGCGCGAGGTTCTCGATGGTGCCGGTGGCCGCCTCGGCCGAGACGCCCATGTTCCGCGCGGCGAATTCGAAGCCGCGCAGGTTCGCCGCCGAAGCGCCGGTGCGTTGCGACACGAAATACAGGCGTTCGAGCTTCGACGCGAACGCCGCGACGCCCGCGCTCACCGTGAGGGCGGCGCCGGACACCGTCGCGATCAGCTGCTTGACGCCCTTCGTCGTGCCTTCGACGCCTTCCTTGAAGTTCTTCAGGCCCTTCTCGTCGACCTTGAACCCGAGCGCGACCAGGAACTCGCGGATGACGACCGAATCAGCCATTTTCTCTTTCCATCTTGCGGCGGAACGCCGCGTCGTTGTCTGCCCGGACAGCAAGGGAATCGTTCATCAACGCAACGTCGGCAAGGCCGAGCGTCCCGTCGATCAGCGACTCGTACCGACACATCTGCGCGTGCACGGGCGCGAGCAGCCAGTCCTCGCCGCCGGGCAGCGTGCGGATCCAGCCTACGTCGCCACCGGGCTGCTCGTTTGGCTGGTAAGCAGCCCGCTGATAAAAGGGCCGAGATTCGCAACCACGACGCGCACGACGAGCGGCAGCATCACATCGATGCCGATGTCGTCGAACATCGCCGTCTTGTGAGCGGTGTTCCAGACCTTCGCCCAGCTGGCCCCCTGCCAGCGCTCGACGACGGACAGGCACGTGCCGAAGACATATTCCGCGTCCTCGTCTTTGAGGCCCGCCAGCGCGTCAGCGAACGGTTGCAGCACGGGCGCAATCGCGTCGACCATCGACAGCAGCTCGCGCGACTTGTCGGCCGCCGGCGCGTCCGCGGCCTCGCTCGGCGCCTTGCGTTCGGCGAGCACTGCGAGCGCGGCGTTCGCGCGCGCCTGCTCGCGAGCAACGTCTGCCTGCTCGAGCTCCGCGTAGAACTTCATCAGCACCGGGATCATCGGCGGGATGATTGGGGCGATACGCCGCGACACGTGGAACTGCTGCATCGCGCTCAGCTTGCCGATCGCGTACCGCACGCCGTTCAATTTGACTTCGGTCGTCATGCTCAGTACGTCCCGAGGATGTTATCGATCTTGATCGCGTCGAAGACCCATTCGACGATGTCACCGTCCTTCGCGTACTTCAGGTCGGGCGCCTTCTTGAACGCGCAGCTACGCGCAGTCGTCACGTCGCCGGCGGCCGTCTGTCGAACCTCGATCAGGTTCTTGCCCCACAGCCGACTGTCGAGCGACTGTGCGTCGTACAGCGCCATCAGCTTCGCGTTGATCGGCGCGGTCTTGAGGTAGCGCAACGTGACCTGGCCGGACTTATCGGCATGCAGGCTGTGCATACCTTCGCCGTCCGATCCGATCGTCATCGTGTTCTTGTCGCCGGCGCGCGCGATCGTGATGCCTTCTTCCGCGGTCGCTTCACCGTAGCCAAGCGAGAACGCGCCGCCCGGGCCCACGAGCGTCGCCGCGACGTCCTGAAAGCTGTAAGTCGCCATGTTGGGATGCCCCTGTTAGCGGTTGATGTTGACGAGGATGTCGGCACCATGGATCGCACCGGCTTCCTTACCTGCGACCTGGAATACGACGGACTTCCGCGCCTCGCGGTCGGCCTGCGACTGCGTCGCTATCGCCGGCTGGTACACGTAGTAGCCCTTCGCCAGCGTGTCTCCCTGGTTCAACGCGCCGAAGCCCGCCGAATTCCAGACGCCAGGCGCGAGATACCCGTTGTTCACGCCAGCCTCACAGGCCGCCGCGATCGTTGCAGCTATCTGCGCGTTCCCGCCGTCGGTCTGCGGGATCTTCGTGGGGCTCTGGTACAGCAGGTTGTAAACGTCCGTTTCGATGCGATTGCGGAACCAAATCGCGTTGTAGACGGAATCGACATAGATACCGCTCGGCGTCACGCCGTACTGGATGATCGACGTGTCGTTGCTGTAGTTCACGAAGACGTTGCAGTTCTTCGCCTGAAGCGTGTTCGCCTGCGTGCTGGTCAGCTGTTCGGCGGCGACGCTCGGCTCCTGCTTGAACATCAGCGTAATCGTCGTGTTGTTGCCGTCGAAGTTCACCGTCAGCAGACGGCCGAGCAGCGACGACACCGCGTACGGCGTCGAGCTCGAGTACTGCAGGATCGTGTACTTCAGCTTCAGCGCCTTCAGTTGGCTCGCGATGTCGGTCGACACCGTCGAGTCGAGCACCTGCGGGTTCTGCGTCGTGATGCCGTAGATGTGGCGCTGGTCGGCCTCGATGAGGTTCGCGACTGCGATGTGCTGCGCGTCCGTGATCGACGCGTCGGCGAAGTCCAGGCCGAGGAACTGATTCGCGAAGCGGTCGAGAAACAGCGCCGCGGCGTCGACCGGTTGCTCGGGCGCAATGCCGTCCGCCGGCACGCCGGCAAGGCCGCTCGTCAGACCGAGCATCGCCGAAATGTCGGTGCCGCTGCCCGGCGCACTCGCATAGCCGACCTTCGAATTCGTGCCGATGGTACTCGACGTCACAACGAACTGTGAGCCGTTCCACACGACCGTGGCGCCGGTCAGCTTCGCATTGATCACCGTCGCGACGCCGTTCAGGTTCGTCTGTGCCGAGAAGTCGAGCGCAGTGACCGATTTCGCAGTGCCGTCGATCGTGATGCTGAACGCGCCGGTCGTAACCGCCTTCCACACCGTAATGTCCTGCTGCGCGGCCGACAGCACGCCACCGCGCAGCGAACCGGCGGTTGCCGTCTTCGCCCAGCGGCCGATCATGAGCTGCTGCGGTTGCGGCACCTGGTTGAAGTACAGCGCTGCGGCGTAGTACTCCGGCGTGTTCGTGCCGAAATCGGCCGTCACCTCGTCGATGCCACCGTACGAGCGCGCGCGCTCGTTGGTGTCGATGATGGCCGACGGGCCAAGAATCAGCCCGGTGTTCATGTTCGCGCCCTGCGCCGCCAGCGCGGCGAGGTTGATCGTCACGTTGATCAGACGCGATACCGGCAATCCGTTGGACATGCTGGTCCCCTACGAGTGGATGTTCGAAACGCCGGCCACCGGCGTCGACGAGTCGGTCGTCGTCGCCACGGTGGCCGATTTGAGGTTGAGGACCGCGTAGGTCCGGGTGATCTTGCGGCGCAGCGTCACGGTCATGTCGTAGCGCCGCACCCATTGCTGGTTGACGAGGTCCGGCGCCGCCCTAATCGCACCGACTCCGACGAACGCCATGTCGAGCAACTGGAGCTGCTCGCGGTTCTGCGGGATCGCAAGACCGTCTGCGAGCCGCTGCGCATATCCCTTCGCGAGCGGCCCGTAGAACGTGCACATCACATCGATGTCCTGGTGCCGGACGTACGTGTCGTGCCCGTCGCCGGTGCCGTCGTGCTGGATAGCGGGGCCGGCGTCCGGCTCCTGCTCCTGCAGGCCGAACGCACACCAGTTCACGGACGGCTCGGGCTGCTTCGGTACAGTCGGCTGCCAGCGCGGCCGCACGAGATCAGGCGGCAGCGCCGTGACGCCCGCGATCAAGTCATGGACGAGATCGTCGAGGGCATCGTCCTCGGCCGGCGGCGCATCGACGGCTGGCGCCAGGTATCCGCCGGTCGAGCTGTCGTTCATGGGGTCACCCTGAAAGAGGTTTCAGGTCGCACGTCGCGCAGACGAAGCCGCGGCCAAAGTGCGAGTAGTCGTTCACGTTCACCACCGTGTAGGTGCGGCCGGCCCACACGACTTCGTCGGCGTCGTGGCCGGCGCTGCCGTCCATCAGTCGGAACATCGTGTGCAGCGTGATCGAACCGATGATTCGGCTCCCGTCCGCGTTGCGGTGCAGGATGTCGCCCTTGTCGCTGGTCACGACGGCCGAGAACGGCGTCGATGCGACTGCGTTCTGCGCCCGGCCGTGAGCGTCCACCGTCTGCGTCATGCGGTTGCAGAGCAGTCCTGTGTCCATGAAGTCGGGATCGAGCAGGACGTCGGTGACGTCGAGGAACGCCATGCGGAGCTCCAATGAAAAAGGCCGCACATGGCGGCCCTCGGGTCATGGGGACTGAAAACTACTTCTTGCGGCGCACGACGTACGTCGTCGCGTTCCGATACTGGCCGGTGTCGACCAGCGTGTTCTCCCGCGTGACGCCGCGGCGCCGGCGCGCGGCCAGCGTCGAGTCGGCGAGTTTGGGAGCAATGTTGCTGTTGATCTTCGCGCGCACGGAGTTCACCGCAACGTGACCAGCGTGATTGAGGCTGCGGTCGACCTTCTCGAGGTCGCCGTCGAGCGCCGCTTCAACGCCCTTCTGCAGGTGCGGCTCGAACTTCGGCCGCGCGTCCTGCACGCCCGGCACCAGGTGCGGGCGGGCCGGGATGTTGTTGGCCGGCGAACCGTTCTCGAGGATGTAGCCGATCTCGGCGTTGCTGAGCGGCTCGCCTTCGTCCTTGCGGCCGGCAGTGCTGTCGGGCACGCCGACCAGCACTTCCTTCTGCACGAGTCCGCTGATCGACTTCAGCACCTCGTCGAGGCGATCGATTTTCATGCCGTCCATGGGGTCTCCCGATGGACAGCGGCGGCGTTACAGCTGCATGCCGCCCGCGCCCATCATCATTGCGAGGCTGAGATAGCGGACGCCGTACATCGTGGCGTTCCAGAAGCCGCCGTCCTTGATGGCGACGGCCGCGGTGTCGTAGCTCGCGCTCACCTTGTCGACGGCCTTCGACGACTGCGGCCCGGACACCTGGCCGGGCACGCCACCGACGGCGGCCATCTTCTGGTCTTTCACGGCGAGCGCGAGGTGATGCGCGGTGACGAGTGCGATACCCAGCTCAGTCAGATCGCCCCATCGCTCCGCGTTGACGAGCGACACCGCGACGGTCACCCAGAACTGGATGAGCGAGTCGGAGTACGTCGTCGTGTCGTCAAACTCAGGGAACGACTGTCTGAACTGGGAAACGTCCACGGGTCACCTTACTTGTTGCCGGCCTTGGCAGCCGTCTTTGCCGGCGCCGCGTCGGGCACGGCATCCTTCGCAGGGTCGGCCTGCGGCGGATCCGCGTCGGCCGCCTTCGCCGGCGCGGCCGCGACGCCGTCCGGCAGCGGGCCGGTGTGCGCCTGCGTGTACCAGTGGTCGGCGATGTAATCCTCGACCTCTTGCACACCAGCGACGATGCGGCGCTCGATCGACTCGCCCTCGTGGACGAGCCGCACGGTGAATGCCTTCAGCACGTTGATGAGCTGCATGTTACACCCCGTCCCGGTAGGCGATCGTTTCCGGATAGACGACTTCGACCACGCCGAGGCGGCCGAAATACGTCACCAGCTGGCGCAGGTCGCGGTACTCGAGCGGCGTGCGCTGCAGCGGCACCAGCGGGAAGCGCACACGGCCCTTGTCCTTCGTGTACGCGACCATCCGGTTCTTGCCCGCAGCACCGCGGCCGGTGAGCCACTTCGACGGGTAGATCTCGAGCGGCCGGCCGTTGAGCTGGTTCGACAGGCTGTTTTCCTGCAGATAGCGCAACACGCTGATGTTGCCGGCGTCGCTGACCTTGCGCGATACGACCCGGGAGAAGTTCAACGGATCGAGGAGCGCGCGACCCGGGCATACTGCGTAGCCGGACGCCGCCCAAGCGCTGTTGAGCATCTCATTCACGTCGTCGAGCATCTGGTCCGGCGTCGCCGTCGCCCAGTTGCCGGTTTGTGCGTTCGAAACGTTCTCGACCGCCGTGCTGTTCACGAGGCCCGTCACGCCGATCACGGTGTCGCCGATGTAGACCTGCTCGTCGACGTCCATGTTGTGCTTCAGCTGCATGCCCTCGAACTTCTGCTGGTCGACCGGGCGGCCGAGCCTCTGCGCGGATTCGAGTTCCGGGATCGTCCAGCCGATCTGCATGCCCCACAGCGTCAGCGGGTTGGGCGTCTTGCCGATATCCAGACCGAGGCTTGCGATCGCGTTCGTGTCTTTGCCAACCCACGACTTGCCCGCGGGCGACGCGCCGCCGGCAGCGGCGAACGCCGAGTTCGTGAACGAGGACACTTCGTCGGCGATCGACACGTCCTCGCGGAGGTCGATGTCACGCGACCACGTGACGGACGCGAGCGGCATGTGCAGCGTCTGGTCGAGGCGTTCCAGCTCGCCGACCAGGAACGCGCCGGCGCTGTCGATCGTGCGCGCGTCGAACGTCATCATGCTGTCGCGCGTACGCGCGCGGATGATCGCCGGGGCGCCGGCGATTGCGATGCCCGCCGCGCGGGCGAGCAGCGACTTGTTGTGAGTCGTCATGTCGGCTCCCTTAGATGTTGTAGGCGATTTCGACGTTGCCGTCGGCGTCAGCGCCGGCCATGAACGCCGCGCCGGTGATGGCGATCGTGTTCGTGCCGTCGGCCGCCGCCTCGATGCCGCCGATCGGCTTGCCGGCCGCCGCCGCAGCGACGCGCACGTACACCTGACCGTCGAGCGCTGCGACACCGGCGTTCAGCTTCACCGTCTGGTAGCCGCGGCGCAGCACGTCCGCGATGCCTTTCGTCGGCGGCGTCGACGTGCCGAGCGGATCCTGCGAGCTCTGCGTGGGGTACGCACGAACCAGCAGACCGTAGACCGCCGTGGCGACGTCGCCGGCGCCGATCGGCACGAACTTGCCGTTCGCGATCTTCCCGAACAGGCCGTACGCCGGGAACGGCGCGGTCGGATCGAGGGGAACCGGCTCGATCGTCGACTGCGACGGCCGGGTCACGTCGCCGGGAATGCCCGACGGCATGCGATACAGAATTGCGTTGCCCATGAGGCATTCTCCTTACTGGTTGGACTGGCCCGCCCAGAACTTGCGGTTCTGTTCGTTGATGTCGGCGATGGTTTTCACCTTGCCGAAATCGCGCGTGCTGACCTTGCCGCTCGAAGAGCCGGCGTTGTTCTTCGCGCGCATCAGCTCGGCGGCGCCGGTGAAGATTGCGTCGACCACCGGCGCGGGCATGGTGTCGAAGTCCGGCGCGCGGCGGCCGAGGAACGGCGCGATCGCGGCGCGGCCGGCGTCGGTTTCGTACGCCTGGTCGAGCGCGCGGCGCTGGCACTTGCAGAGCGCGGCCGCACGGTCCTTCGTCTTCAGGCCGTCGAGCGTCGGCAGCTTCACGCCGGGCGCGAGGATCTCGGCGCGCGCGGCGATGAGGCGCGCGGAGTCGCCGGTGTACAGCTCGACGCCTTCCTCGCTGACGCGGCGCGACGGCTCGGCCTCGATGACCGTGTCGGTCGTCTCGTCCGTTTCGTCGTCCTCCTCGTCGTCGTCCTCGGTTTCGCGTTCGCGCTCGGCGTCGCGCGCTTCGATGCGCGCCATGCGGCGGTCGAGCGAGCGCAGCGTCTGCAAGATCGCTGCCGTGTCGCCGGTGCGCCCTTCGCGCTCGCCGGCTTCTCGCCGCTCGCGCTCTTCCTCGGACTCTTCGTCCATGGCTTCCTGCCCTTCCTTGAGCGCTTCCTCGACGCCGGCTTCGTCCTTGGCCTTCATGGACTTCATCAGGCGATCGAGCCACGCCGGCCGGCGCTGGGGCTTGCTGTCTTTCGTCTTCATCTCGGGTTCCTTATCGCCGATCGCGCAGCGCGGGCCGCAGCGGCCGCGAGGGACGATGGCTACGTGGTTGACAACGATGTTCCGCTGTACCCCGCGGCCGGGTGATACCTGTTCGTAGTCCGCCTCGTAGCCGAGGCTGACCTCTTCGATTTCTTCTTCCTGCACCGCGGTGATGGCGGACGGATCCTTGATGAGGATGTCCGCGAGCAGCAGGTCGTCCTCGATGCCGCTCCCACGACGCGGGTTGAGCATCACGCCGCGCGTGAGCGTCGCGTAGTTCGCCGGGGCGACGAAGTCGTCGGGATGGTCGAGCGTGACGTCCTTGCCCTGGCAGCTCGCCATCGTCGCGTCGCGGAACACTTCCTCCGGCGTGCGGCTGATGCGAATCAACCCGTCCGGGCCGGCCTCGATCGGCACCTCGCCGGCCGCGTACAGCATCTCGCCGGTGCGCGCGACGGGTACGTCCTCGCACAGCAGGAAGCCCTCGGGCGTGAGCGAACGCTTCGGCCCGAGCTTCTGGATCGTGTAGAAGCGCATGTCAGTCCTCGGAAATGATCGGTTCCGCCCAACACCGGCAGTTCCAGATCTGTCCGGGGTGGAAGTTCATGATTCGGCCGTTCTCGACGACATCGGGCGGCTCGGCCCACGCGCAGACCTTGCCCTCCATCGCACGATGGCCGGCGCGCACGTCGCTATCGCCGCTGGTGCGCCAGATGTAGTGCGTGCTGCCGACGGCGCGCGCGCGGGCTTCGGTCAGCGATGTCGCCGCGCGCGAAACCTCCGTGCGCGCGATCAGGTCGGCGCGGCTCTTCGCCACCTCGCCGGATCGCTGAATCTCTTTCGAGATAGCCGCCGCTCGCGTGCTGTCTTCGAGCGCCTCGATCGTGAGCCGGTGGACGCGCTCGGCGGCATCGAGCGGGATCGACTTGATCAACGTCACCTGCTCGGCCATCAGCGCGCGCATCGTCTCGCCGGTCGGCGCGCGCCGCAGCTCGTCGCGCAGCGCGCGCGACATCTCCTGCGCCTGCTGCATCCAAGCCTGCTCGTCGCGCCGATTCAGGTCTTCCAGCATCCGCGCAGCGGTCGCCTCGGCCCACGGTGTGAGTGCCTCGGCATAGCGCCTAAGCATCTGCTCGATCGTCGGCGCCGCGGCGGGATCGCCAGGCGGAAAGCCATCGACCAACGCGCCCACCTGCTGCGCGATCTTGCGCAGCTGCGTTCCGTACCGGCGCTCCGGCCCGCTCAGGCGCACCGGGTTTCGGCGGCGTTTGCGGTCCGTCGTTCGGGTCGTCAACATCGAGGGGAAGCTCCGTTTCGGATGCGGGCGGCGGCTGGTCCTCCGCTTCCTTGATCTCTTCGTCGGTGATCGACGAGAACACGCCGGTGCGGTGCGCCGACGCGCGCAGCTCCTTCATGCCGCCCGCCGGCGTCATCAGTCCCGCGTCCACTGCCTTCGTCACCGCGTCGGTGATCGTGTTGGCCGTCGTCGCCTTCTGCTCGTCGGTCATCTGCCAGAGCGCGCGGAAGTCGTACGAGAAGCCCTCGGGCGGCTTCGTGCCGAGCACCGAGCGGAACATCACCTCGAACAGCTGGTTCAGCGCGCGGCGCAGCCGGCGCTCCTGCTGCTGCTTGATGTTGTCGTAGTAGGTGCGCAGGTCCGACTCGCCGGTCGCGTTCAGGCCGGCCGGCGATTGGCCGAGCAGGCGCACGAGCGGGATCTGCAGCGCGCCGGCGAGCTGCTGAGCGAACTGCAGCAGCACTGCATCGAGCCCGGTGAACGCGTACTGGTCGACCTGCAGATCGTCCGCCGCATCGATCAGCGACAGTCCCTCGTTGGACTGGAAGCGCCGGATGAAGTCGACGTTCTTGAGCAGCGCTTCAAGCGCGGGGCCGCCGGCCGCGATGATCTTGCGCAGACCATCAACCTTCAGCGTGCGCAGGTGCGCCTTGAATACGAGCTGCGCCCCGCCCATTGTGGTGCTGTCGAACGCCACAAGACGGTCGATCAACCGCTCGATGACCGACTGGCCCCACAGGTTCTCGGCGATCTTCTGCCAGTACGGCAGCGTGACGCCGTCGAAGCGCAGCACGCGGCTGTAGTGGATCCGCTGGCGCGGCAGCGCCATCGAGTCCGCGACGACGTCGTAGAACTTCGGCATGCCGAGGTCTGGGCCCGGCTCGGTCACCAGGTCGTTCAGCGTCGGCTGCACCAGCCAGCGATCGAGCACGCAGAGGCCCTTGAACTGCCCTTCGGCGATCGTGTCGAGGCGCAGCGGCTTCGACGCGTCCTGCCCGTCGATCATCATGACGGCCAGCGCGCCGCCGTACAGACGAGCCCACTTGATCGTGTCGCAGAGGCTGTCCCATACCGCAAGGTTCTCGAACTCCTGATTCAGCTTGTCCTTATCCTCGGGCGCGATGTCGGAGCCGATCTCGACGCCCATGCGGGTCATGTCCTCGGCAACGACGTCGACGGCTTGACCGACGATCCACGACGACCGGTACATCGCCTCCATCTGCACGCGGTTGCGCGAGATGAAGTCGAATCCGTACTGGTAGGCGGACGACTGGTTCGGCGTGCCGAGCCCGACCCGCGCTTCGAAGTTCTGGAAGCTGTCCGGCGTCATCCAGCGCTTCGCGTTGGCGGAATCCGCAGCCATCGCGCGGTATTGCCGCTGCTCGGCCTTGCGTTGCTTTCGATTCATCCTGCCAACCTTGTCCAGATGTCCAGAACCTGCCCGGCCGGCTGATACGCGATCATGACCGCGTCAGCCAGGTTCGGCGATTTCGTGCCGTCAGGCGCCTTGTCGATGACGATCTTCCCGACGCCGTTGACCGTGTAGGTCGGCTGCGCAAGCTCCATCGTCAGCGCGGACAGCTCGTCCAGCGCCGGGTCGATGGAAATGATGTCGTCGGGGTTGTACGGCTTGCCCTCAACGACCGCGCGGTACGTCGCCTGGAAGCGCAGCCGCAGCGCCCACCAGGATTGCGCCTTGAGGTTGGCGAAGTAGTCCTTGTTCTTGCGCTCCGGCACCATCTCGCCTTCCGGGTCGTGCACCGGGCCCGAGCCGCGAAACGGCTCGTCGTTGATCGGCCGTTTGCCGATCGCGACGCGCTGCTCGTTGATCACACGCGCGTCGCCGCGCACGCCGGCGCCGAGGCCGTCGGCGTCGTAGTCGAACGACTCGTAACCGAGCTCGTCGCAGATGCCGAACGTCTTCTCGACCGTCTCGTAGATGTCGCCGCCTTGGCCCGACCACGAACGCAGGAAGTTCAGCAGGAAGCCGTAGCGGCCCGCGAACGCGTTCTTGTCCTTGCCTTCGTCGGCGACGTCTAGCCCCCCGCGCCGCATGCCGCTCGGCTCGATGCCGAGCTTCACGTGCGCGCCGATCGCCGCCTGCACCCATGCGGACGGGATAACGACGCCCTCGACGGACGCCGCGTAATTGATGTCGATTTCCTGCGCGACGACGACCGGGTCAAGCTCGGCGCACTGCTTCGCGTACCACGTGTCGTCCTTACGCGGATCATCGCGCCAGTGGAACGTGAAGACCCGTACCTTGCCGCTGTGGCGGCGCTGCGCGAACGAGTTCCCCATGCCGTTCGGCGTGGAGATGTCCTGCCGGCAGTTCGTCGTCGCCGACAGCGACGCGTCGACCAGCTGCGGCCGCTCGAGGAACGCCGACTCGTCAACGATGTAGAAGCTGGCGCGGTCGCCACGGCCGATACCGTCGCCCGACTCGCCGGTGATCACCGATCCGGTGTCCGGGAAGATGATGCGCATATGCGGCGCGTGCGTGCCGATGTCCCACGATCCGCGGAACTCAGCGGGCAGCAGCCGGAGGAACTCGCGCGCCTTCCAGAACAGGCTCTTCGGCGAGCCGATCTTGTCGACGTACTCTTCCTTGCGCGAGCCGAAGCCGGCCGCGACGCCCTCGTGGAACAGGCAGATCGTGTCCGCCAGCCCCACCGTCAGCCACGACATACCCATGTCGCGCGTTTTCTCGGTGATGCCGGGCTGCTGCGCCTTCCAGCGCTCCATGAACCACTGGCACCACTCCTCCTGTTTCGGGAACAGCAGGAATGGGATCGTCGCGGGCAGCCCACGCTCGACGTTCCGCGGATCGAACGTCATACCCCAGTCGATGATGAACTGGGCGGGATTGTCGCGGTAGAACGTGCGCAGTGCTGGCAGCACGCCGGGGTTCGCGCGGATGCGTTTCAGCCGCTCCGCCCGCCATTCGAACACCTGCACATAGTCCGGTGCGCGGAAGTCGAACGGGAACGGGATGGGCATGCTACGGGTTCATCAGCGTGGCGTAGATCTTCGCCGCCTCCTGTGGGTCGTTCGTCACAGTGGAGATCGCGGTGATCGGGCCGCCCCCTTTGCCCGTGTGCTCGAGCCGGTGACGGTTCGTGAACGCGTCGCCGGCCTCCTTCGCGGCTTGCTCGAGCAGGGCCGCCATCAGGGGCAGGTTGCCGCGTTCTTCGGCCTTGTCGACCGCGCTCGCGAGCTTGCGCAGGCGCACCGCGCGATGGGCGATACCGATGCGCGACGTGTCGGACAGAAACTCTTCGCGCGTGCGCTCGAAGATCTCGCGGTACTTTTTGCTCAGCGTCGAGCCGGCACGCTTCGTCGGATCGTACCGCTCGCACTGCTGCGGCGACACCTCGACGCCGAATTCCTCGCGCACGGCCTTCGCGACGCGTGAGATCGTGTCGAAGCACGCGAGAGACTGGACGATGTACACCTTGATCGCGTCGGGAAGTGCTGCCATAGCGGGAATACGTTCGGTTACGCGGCCCGCAGGATGCAGGTGCCGCAGGCGCGCGCGATGTCGGCGTGGCCGACCTCGGGCGCGCGGCGGGCAGCATCGATCAGCTTCGCGGTGTCGCCGGCGCCACCGCCTGCGCCGTAGCGGCGGACGATGCCGACGAATTCCTCGACGTCGTGCCCACGGATGCCGAGCTTCGGCATGCCGTCCTTCGTGAAAGCCGGCGCTCCGAACTCGTCAGTGCGCTGGCCAATGTGATACAGCTCATGCTCGACCAGCGCGCACCATTCGAGATCGCTGCACTCGCGCGCGTAGTGCGCGTCGAGCGTGATCAGGAACGCCGGCACGCGGCCGAACCATTCGCAGAGCTGCTGCTCCTGCCTGGCGCGCTGCCAGCCGCCGGCGCGGATCATCACCTCTTCGCACTGGCCGACAACACGCCGCATCTGGCGCACGTTCTCGACGGCCGCCCAAAGGTAGGCGACGTCGGCGTCGACCAGGTGCGCGTGGTCCTCGTTGTGCAGCGGCGCGCCCTCGCGCAGGAACGTGTGGTGCACCCATTCGTTCACGCCGTCGGCCGGCGCGAGGTAGCGGAACCAGTTCGAGCCGTCGAAGAGCGCGTCGGGCGGCGCAGGACGCGACGAGTGGGTCATGGGCGCGGTACTGGTTAGTTTTGAACGAGGCATGCACTTCGAGACTGCTCGGTCGGACCAGGCAGCCGGCGTAGAATCAGTGAGCCGGAATCCGCCGGCTAACAAGACCACTACGGGAAATCATGTCGAATCTAAATCCAACCGACGCTCGGGAACGTGCAATCGCACTCGTGAACGAAGCTCTTAAAGCCGGCGTTGCAGAACCAACGCAAGGCTGGACCGGCAACCCAGCGATGTTCGGAGAAAAGTTGGGGGCATTTATCGGTGCGGCAGTCGAGAGCCTAACGAAAAAGCTTCAGACCATCTAACGAAAAGGCTCGCTGGGTTTCGCTCAGCGGGTCTACTTCCCGCCCACTATGAACGAACTCCAAGTCAAATTGATGCGCCGCACCGCATTGGCGCGCCGCAAGGACGCTCAAACGCTACGAGACGCAGACCCGTTAGGTGACAGGTCTGACACCGAGTACATGCTCGATCTGCTCGCACTCGAACTGCTGATCAAGTGCTTGCTCAACGCCCATGATCTGAAATACACGCTTACGCAAGGACACAATTACGAGGAGTTGTTCAACCTCTTTCCGAATGAGCTGCGGACGGAAATTCTCGAAAAAGCGATCGAGATCACCGGGCCATCACAGCTGACCGAAGATTCTGCACTGCTGCTCAGAAAGCTTGGTCGACAGTTCATCGATCTACGATACCCACACGAATGCTACCGAGATCTGTCAACCGAGGCGGAATACGTCGAAATCGGCGAGGCATGGGACGAGGAAGGAGCCGATCCGACAATGGCACGGGTGTGGTATCACCCGGAAGAACTTCGAGCGCTCCTGATTGCCCTCGAACAAATTACCGCGCAATACGATGCCTAGACGCGAGAAAGCCCGCTGGCTTTCGCTCAGCGGGCTTCACATATCTTGGTGGGTCGTCTGGGAATCGAACCCAGTTCGCCGTTAGGCTACGGGTGTATCAAACCCGCCGGTACACCCTCGTACCACCCGACCCATCGCGTTCCAACAGAAAGCCCAATGTCGCGGGCATCGGTACTCGCACGCCTGCCTCCCAACCGGGAAGCAAAAGCTCACGCGCGAGGCGGAATCAGTAATCTGCCGAGGATCATAGAACAGATTCAGGCGGTTTACAACCGGTCGCCGCAATTTTTCTGATGACCGAGTCCGCGGTGAGCTTCACGATGCTCTGCGAGATCCCGCGGTGCGCGTCGGCGAGCACGAGCTCGAAGCGCCGACCGCGCAGCACCGCACCGTGCACCTTCCGCATGCGCGTCTGCACCTGGTCGGGCGCCATGCGCCAGACGTACGTGTACTTCAGCACCCACTTCGCCACGTGGTTCGGCATCGCCGACCACGCCGCCTCGACGAGCCAGCCGTCCTTCTGCTCGGGCGGGATCTTCATCTCGGCCACCGCCTTGTCGCGCAGCGCGACGTGCAGGCGCGCCCACTGCGCGCAGACCTCCGGCTTGAACCGCGGCGAGCGCACCGTCGCCCCCCAGTTGTCGAGCCGCTCTTCGATGCTTTCGAATCCGCTCATCGAGCACCCCGCGTCGTCATGGCGAGCGCCTGCACGCTGCGCAGCCAGCAGGCATATCCGTTGAGGTGGCTCGTGAAGTCCGGGCGGACGCGCGCGTCCACATAGCCGCTTCCGCCGCACGTGCCAGCCAGCGAGAACATCTGGCCGCGCCGCTCGCCGCGCTTGATGTCGACGCGCGTCGCCGCGCGGTCGCTTGAGAGCAGATGCCGCACGGTCGACAACGGTGCGCCAGAGCTGCGCGCGAGATCGTGCGCCGTGTAACGCTGCCCGGGCTTCATGACCGAGAGCACCGTGTCGAGGGTGATTTTCGTGGGTTTCGTTTTCAAAGGGCCCTCCCTATGCTCGCTGCAGGTTCAGTTCGATTGCTTCGATGCGCACGCCCGGCGTGGTCGCGTAGCGCTTCGACACCCAGAGGTCGACGACCTGGCCGTCGTCCCCGTACACCACGCCGTTCATGCCGTCCTTCAACGCCTTGACAACGTTGTCCGCGTCCGGCTTCTTCGTCGCGCCGATCGCTCCGGCTGCGGCCTCGCGTTGACGCCGCTGCGACCAGCTCGTCGGGATCGGCACGCCGATGTCGACGATCAAACGCACCGGGCCGGCGTACGGCTCGTCGTCGCGCATCACCGCGCGCGCGGCCATCTTCACGAGGTTCTCGTAGCGCTCGGTGGCCTCGGGCGTGAACGTGCGGACATGCGCGCCGTGGCGCGCGAAACGCGGCCGGCCTTTCGCCACCGGTTTGCCAGGCACGACGAACACGACGCGGCGCGCGATGACCGGCGCGGCGATCAGGGACTGTTGCTCGTGGCTCATCGGCCGCTCTCCAGGATGGCGCCGGCCGCCACGGGGCCGGCGGTGTTGCGGAATGCGCGGTTGTGGTCGTCCCACCACGGGCCGTCGCCGGCCGCGTTGAACACGCGCAGCTTGAAATCGAACGGCTGCTCGTCGGTCCCCTGCTCCGTCCCGAGCGTTCGCCCGTGCTCGACGATGCCGGTCCACGAGCGCCACCAGTCGCCGACGGCGCGTGTCCCGGTCGCGGGCTTCGCGGTGCGCGCGGACAGCAGGTCGCCGAGGATCAGGTCGAGCAGCCCGACGTTGAGCGGTTGCCCGCTGCCCTCGCGCTCACGGCGTTTGCGGCCCGTGGCGACGGCAGCACGCAGGTCGTCCGGCGTGACGCCGCGCGTCGGCCAGCCGAGCACTCGTTCGTCGTTCGCAGCAAAGCCGACGCCGCTCGAGCGGAGGATCTCGACGAAGGCGGCGGCGGCGTTCGGCGGGTCGCCCGCTACTGCCTGTGCTGTGCCGCCGCCGCTTGTCTTTAGGTTTACTTCTCCCTCTCCCTGTCCCTTGGATGCTGTTTCCCGAGGGACAGTTGGGGGGACACCACCTGTTTGTCCCGAGGGACGTTGTCCTGTTGTCCCCGGGGACACTTTGCGTTTGTCCCTCGGGACAGGATCGCGATAGTCCGGGGACAAAAATTCCTCGAACGTGGGGAACTCGATGTCTGTCCCGTGGCGCTGGTTGTGCTTCTTGATGCGCGCGCACTCGGTCTTGTAGCGCTGCTCGTGCTTCGCGGCCCACGCGTCGCGCGCCTTCTCCGCGACGACGGGGTGATACAGCCGGCCGTCGGAGCACTTCACCCAGCCGCGCAGCGCGCCGTCGCGGACCTTCTTCCATTCGGTGACAACACGGCCGTACCCGGCCAGCTGCGCGAGCACGCGATCGTCATCGGGAAGCGACGCGGCCGGCACCTGATGCCACGCCGCGCACCAGAGCAGCACCGCGGCGCGAAATTCGTCGGCCGTCGACAGTGCAGCGATGTCGCTGTCGCGCAGGCGCACGACATCGAGCGGCATGAACGGGAAGTCGCGCAGATCGCAGTCCGCGGCGGTGAGAGGATTCGGGAGCTTGCTCATGACGCTCTCCGCGACCGTGATACGATTTCCGGACAACAATTCACGGGGTAAAGAGCATGGACATGAGCCTTATCAGCACTGCGGCCGCATCGATCAGTCTGGCCAAGGAAATTGGCAAGGCAGCGATGGGGCTTCGCGACTTCAACGCAATGGCGGCGAAAATCAGTGATATGAATGCAGCTTTGCTGACGGCGCAGGACAGCCTCTTTCAGCACAACGCCCAACTGCTCACCCTTCAGCAAGAGCTTTTTCAATTGCGACTCGAGCTGGACGCAGCCAACGCGGCCCTCTCTGAAAAAGGCCGCTACGAATTGTTTGAAGTATCCAAAGGAGCCTTTGTCTACAAGTCGAAAGGCGAAAGTCCGGACGAACCCACCCACTACGTCTGCCAACCGTGCTTTGACACCGAGAGGCAAAAAGTCGTCCTCAAATTTCATCCGGAATTCCAATTTCACGTAGCGAGTTGGAACTGCCCACGCTGCAAGAACAACTGGCGCGCCCGATGAGTCCTGGTGCTGCAACGCTGAGGGGTTCAGTGCAACGGTGATCAGCACGACCCTTCCTCCTTCTCCCCTGCACTCGTCCCCGCGCGTCCCACTTTGGGCCGCATCTCGAACTCAATGACGAGCGGGTGCATGGCGCCGTACGCGCCGCGCAGCACTTGGATGCCGAGGAAATCGGTGATCGCGACGCCTTGCGCCGCCGCTTGCATTGCCAGATCAGCTGCTTCGGCCACCGGCAGCAGGACAGCCTGCTCCACGCGGCGAGCAGTCATGCATTCACCTTCGGGCCGGACTGTCCCAGATCGGCACTGACGGCGGCGAGCTGCACGGGCAAAGTGCCGACAACGCCAAACAGTGCCACTTCCGCGATGCGGTTGAGCGCGGCGGAGTCGGAGTCGATGCCGTGCAGTTGCTTGTAGAACTGGAGCGCGTCGTAGACGCGATCGCGCAGGCGCGTTTTCACTTCGTTGCGGAATTCGGCGCGTCTTGACATGACGATCACCCCGTACTTATCGAGAAAGGATGTTGATGTTCTTCACTGCCCCTCCGACACCGGCTCGGCCAGCTCAGGCCAGATCAGCTTCCAGTCGTCGGGCCGGAAGTCGCGGTAAGGGATCCCGACGGCCGCCCCAACGAGAACGCAGTTCTCGGGACGCATCGCATTGGGCGAGTGCAGCCATTTATGGATGTGCGGCTGCTTCTTGCCGATCAGGCGAGCCAGGGCCGACTGCGAGCCGGCTTTCTCGATCGCGCGCTGCAGCGCTGGGACGGAGCAATTGGTCGGTTTCATGCCGCAATACTATAACCAAAGTTATTCACTCGCAAGAACTTTGGTTATTTGCCGGCTTACAACCAAGGTTATAGGATGCCCGCTATGGAAAATCCTGAATTCGGGCGCCGGGCAAAGGAACGTCGCGAGGCACTGGGTCTGTCCCAGAAGCACATCGCGGAACTTGTCGGCGTATCGCAGCCGGCGATCGCCAAGGTTGAAAGAGGCGGCAGCACCACGACCACGAACGGGTTTGCACTCGCGCGCGCGCTGCAAACCACACTGGAGTGGCTCGAATTCGGCGACGAGGCTCAGCCGGTTCCGCCAGGCTACGATCGGCTCGACGAGATCGGCCGGGCCAAAGTCGAGGCGTACATCAGTGGGCTGCTAGCCCAGTCAGTTCCGCATCATTCACCTGCTCAGGACGAGGACAGGCCGTTCGGCGACTGACCCGCCGTGCCTCTTGCGGAAGCGGATCCAACGACGCATCCCAGAATGCAAACTCGCGCGTCACGACCGGCCGCTTCATTCTCCCAGTGAAGCCGAACGCCGGGTTTTCGAGCAGCACATCCCACCGACCGTCAGACCGCAGCCGCTGAATCGTCACGATCGTGCCGATCAGCGCAGGGTTTCTGCTCGTCACCACCTTCGCCAAGTCCCCCGGCCTGCAGCGCAGGCGCGTCTTCGTTTCTTCTTCCACTGGCCGCCCTCGTCTTCCGTTCGCCACAATACTGTATGAATGTACAGTAGTTTAGCCGTAGTTTCGGAAGTCTTTCAACTGCCGTCAGCAGACGCTTAACAAAAGGGTCGCGGGTCGGCATGTTACAAATTTCCTCCCCCGCACGATAACTTTGGTTGTTGACATATCGATAACCTTAGTTATAATTCATTCCAACGCGGCACCATCGCCGCGCCACCGCCCCACGCGGAACGCTCTCTAACAACCGAAGGTATGCCGGGACCGCTCACGCGGAGCAACCGGCCGGCGCGATCTGCGTCGTGAGTCAGGACGGACGCTGCGGAAGACCGCGGCGCGCCGAGCGAACCTGATGCAAGACAGCCAGCAACACGTGACCGATGGCGTCGTAATCGGCACAAACCTCGCGCGGCCCGGAGCCGGCACGGCCGGGAGTAGTCGGGCGCGCGAGTGATGCAGTTCTGACCGGCGGCGGTTCGTACTCCCGAGGCGTCGCCGGTGAGCACTGCACGTAACGCGCAGTATCGTCGTTCAAGACTTCAATTCAGTTAGTAATCCTACTTTCATGCGGAGGGTGCGATGCACATTCCTCGAATCCACCACAGCAATGCGCGCGCCCTGCCCGCGCTGGTCGACCGACACGCCGACCAGCTGCAGGCCGAGGCTGACGATGCCGCGCTGGCGCGCGACGAGCGCAACGAAGCGATCGCCGACGGCGTCACGTTCGACGTGCTGCCGTTCTCGACCGAGCAGCTCGCAGTACTCGACGCCGCCCTGCGCCGGGGGCGGATCGAGGACGTGTACGAGGTCTGGAACGTCTGCAAGGCTGCGCTCGATGACGAGATCGCGCGGCGCATCGCGGACGCAGATCTCGCCGCCGCCGCGCCGCGTTTCGCGAACGTCTACTGCTCGGGCTGCGGCCGCAGCTTCGGCCCGGGCGCCGCCGGATTTTCCCGTTGCACCGACCACACCATTCGTCGCGCGCACGACGACTAAACAACCACCCCATTACAGGAAAAAGACGATGGACACCGTTTCGTTCGAAGTTTCGCGCGAGGTCAGCGCGGCGATCCGCCTGGTCGCGGCACGCTACCAGACCTTGCTCGCGGCCAAAGGGCTGCCGGCTGTCGATTCGCTCGAGCTCGACATGGATCTAGTCGCGTGTCATGCAAACGGCTGCCCGATGGACTGGGAACGCCTCAACGCAGCCGACGATTTCACGCTCGCACACGACGTCGGCGGTATCCGGCGGCACATCAACCGTTGCACCGGAAAGCTCGAACACTGCTTTCTGCCGCGCTGCGCACTGAAGGAGGTGCGGCACATCACGATCGCAGGGGTGGACCGATGAGCCGACGAGATTACCCACGCATCGGGATGAACAGGCAGCGAGCGAGCGCGAAGCTCTGCAACTGCTGCAGCACGAAGGCTCGGTGGCAAGTCGAGTTTCAGGTCAGCTGGTTCCGCGGCGAAGACGAGTGCTTTCTGCTCTGCGACACGCATCACGCGCTCGTCGCAGACATGAACCTCGCTGAACTCACACGCCTGAAAGACGAAGAGAATGCCAGACGCCGTTCGACCGCCAAGGCGAGCTCATGATGCGCCACTCGATCAACAGCCTATCGCCTGTATTGCGCGATTACAGGCAATCGCCTGTATCACGGGTGCGCTACGCGCTCGAAGGCGCGGCATGGGCGATCGCATACGGCGTCGTCATCGGCGCGCTCTGGTTCGGCGTCGACCTCGCCGGGCCCTACCTGCGGAGCCTCGGATGACGCCCTTCGACTACCTCGGCGCGCTGCTCGATCGGCTCTTCGAGTGGAATCCCATAGCCGGTTACCTCGTCGCGCTGACGATCGCCGCGGTGTGCACGCTCGTGCTCGCCCGGCTCAACGCAGACGGCTCTGCCGTTGCCGCTTTCTTCACGAGACCCGCATGAGCCGATTCACCGATCACGCCGACCTCTTCGAGCGCCGGCACCCCCGCGCAGCGCGCACCCTCGTCGTCGCGATTCTCGTCGCGGTCGCCCTTCTCGCTGTCGCCGTCGACAGCCCCACCAAGCATTGGGGAATCCTGTGAACCCGTCCGTGTATACCGTTCGCGCGTCCAGCTGGGGCGCGCTCTTCGACTGCGCCTACCGCTGGGAAGGCATCCACCTCCTGAACATGCGCAACGTGGTCGGCCTGCGCGCCGCGCTCGGCACCGCGATCCACGCAGGCACCGCCGTTTTCGACCAGGCGCGCCTCGACGGATCGGGCCTCACGGTCGACGATGCGGCCGGCGCGTTCGTCGACAAGCTTCGCGATCCGGAGAACGAGTTCGATCCGGAGCGCGACGACCTGAGCATGTCCGATGCGGAACGCATCGGCCTGTCTCTGACGACGAAGTACTGCCTCGAGGTCGCGCCGCGCTACGACTTCATCGCCGTTGAGATGGAAACGAAGCCGCTCGAGATCGACTGCGGCGGCGGCGTGATCGTTCGCCTGACCGGCACGATGGACCGGGCGCGCGTGCGCCGCTCGGCAGCCGGCGTCGGCATCGCAGACCTGAAAAGCGGCTCGTCGGCCGTGCAGAAAGGCGCAGCCGTCACGAAGGGACACGGGCCGCAGATCGGCACGTACGAGCTGCTGTACGAGCACACGACCGGCGACCAGATCGGGGATACCGCCGAGATCATCGGCCTGAAAACGAAGGGCACACCGGAAGTCGCGACCGCCCCGATCGCAAACGCGAAGCGCGTGATGATCGGCACCGAGGAAACGCCCGGGCTGATCCAGTTCGCCGCGGACATGTTCCGGTCCGGCCGCTTCTACCCCAACCCGAAATCGCTGCTGTGCGACAAGAAGTATTGCCCCCGCTACGGCACCTGCCAGTTCCACGATTAACACGCGAGATCCTCATGTCCACGCCTACCACCTTAGAATCCGTCCGCTCGCCGCTTCCGCGCGAGGCCAACCTCCCTGCTGTCGCGCCCGGCTTCGGCTCGCTGCAGTCGTTCGAACTGATGCAGCGCGCTGCAAACCTGCTCGCGTCATCGACGCTCGTGCCCGCCGCATACCGCAAGGTAATCGAGAAGACCAACCGCTACGGCGAGGTCACCGAATCGCGCGAGAACCCGAACGCGCTCGCGAACGCTGTCGTCGCGCTGAACATGGCCCAGCGCATGGGCGCCGACCCGCTGATGGTGATGCAGAACCTGTACATCGTCGAGGGCCGGCCGTCATGGTCGTCGCAGTGGATCATCGCGGCAGTGAACGGTTGCGGCCGCTTCTCGCCGCTGCGATTCGACATCCGCAAGCTCGGACGCAAATCGGTGCCGTACGTGACGTTCGAATGGAGCGGGCCGACGGGCAACCGTACGCGCACCGAGAAGCGGCAGGACGTCGAGATCGAAGACATCGAGTGCATCGCATGGGCGCTCGAGCGCGGGACCGACACACGTCTCGAATCGCCGCCGGTGTCGATCGAACTGGCGGTGAAGGAAGGCTGGTACACGAAGAATGGCAGCAAGTGGCAGACGATGCCCGAAGTGATGCTCCGGTACCGGAGTGCGTCGTTCTTCGGGAAGCTGTACGCGCCCGAGCTGCTGATGGGTCTCACGACTGTCGAGGAAGCCGCCGACATAGTCGACGTGCATGACGACGGCACCTACTCGATGAACCGCGCGACGCTCGACGAACTGCGCGCCGGCCGCGCGCAGCCGGCCGACGAGGTTCCTCGCGGCGCGGTGCCGCCGGCGGAAACGGACCCCGCGACCGGGGCGAACGCAGATAGCGCGCCCGCGACAGCAGATAACGCGGGCCCGGTGGACGCCCAGGACGCACCGCGCGAAGAACGCGGCCAGAGCGGCTTCTCTTTCGACGCCGACGGCCTGGTGCGCGGCATCCGCGAGGACATCGAGTCCGCCGCGACCGCCGAAGATCTCGACCTCGCCCGCAGCGCTATCGCCGGCGTGCAGGACGAAGCCGCGAAGGCAGACCTGAACGCGGCAGCATCGGCGCGCATGCGCGCGATCACTGCGGCGGCCGAACAGGCGCAGCAACCGCCGCGCGCCAGTGCCGCGCGCCGCGCGCGCGCGCCGATCAGCGCCGACTAACCGGAACCAGTCATGAAGATCACCGACATCTACGTCTCGAAAGTGCTCGGGATCCACGCCGCGGACCTGCGGCTGTCGAAACCCGTCGCGCTCTTCGCCGGCCCGAACGGTGCCGGCAAGAGCAGCCTGCAGGAAGCCGTGCGCATGGCGCTCACGGGCGACACCGTGCGCGTCGCGCTGAAGAAGGAATACGGCTCGCTCGTCACCGAGGGTTCGGAGGCCGGCCAGATTGTGGTCGCGTGCGGCGAGCAGGCGAACAGCGTCATGCTGCCCGTCGGGAAAGTGAAGCGCGAGCTCGCCGAGGATCCGCGCCTGTCGCTCGTGCTCGACGCGCAGCGGTTCGCACAGCTCGACGCCGCAGCGCGTCGCGCGTTCCTGTACGAGCTGATGGGCGTGAAGATCGGCGCGCAGCAAATCCGCGAGCGGCTGGTCGACAAGCTGACGTCCCCGGCGCGCGTGATCAAGCTCGCCATCGACGCGCAGCTCGAGGCGATCACGCCAATGCTGCGCGCGGGCTTCGAGGCCGCGCAGAAGGAAGCAGCTGATCGTGCCCGCGGCGCGAAGCAGGCGTGGCGCGCGACGACCGGCGAAACGTACGGCAGCCAGAAAGCTGCGGATTGGCGCCCCGCCGCCGTCAGCTTTGACGCAGCGGCGCTGCGCAAGCTGGAAGGCGAACGTGAGTCACTCGAAGGCGAGATCGGCGAGCTGCAACGACAGATCGGCGCGGCCGAGGCCGGCGAAGCCGCGGCGCGCGCCCGCGCCTCGAAGATCGCCGCGCTGCGCGACAGGGCGGCAGGCTACGCGAAGGCGGCCGAGCTGGCGCAGCTCGCCGACGACCAGGTCGCAGAGTTCCTGCCGAAGGTCGAAGCGCTGCGCGTACGCGCCGGCGCCGCGCCGGCCGGAATTGAATGCTCCTGCCCCGAGTGCGGCGCGCTGCTGCGCTTTCTGAACGGCGCGCTCGCGGCGGCCGCCGCTGCCGGCGCGCGCGACGAAGAAGCGATCGCGAAGCTGCCCGAGTACGAGCGCAGCCTCACGGTGCTGCAGAACGCCACACGAAATCGCCGCACGGAACTCGAAGCAGCCGACGCAGCCGCGAAGCAGCTGAAGGAACTCGAGAACGAAACGAGCGCCGACGGCGCCCATTCGTCGAGCGAAGCGATCGACGCGGCGCGCCGCGAGCTCGGCTCGCTGATGAAACGCCGCAAGCAGCTCGACACGGATATCGCAGCCGCGCGGGATGCTGAGCGCCGCGCCGCCGCCGCAATCGAGATCACGGGTAAGGCGTTTGCGCTGTATCAGGACGTCGCCGCGTGGGAAGCGATCGCCGACGCGCTCGCGCCGAGCGGCATTCCTGCCGATCTGCTGCGCGAGGCGCTCACCCCGATGAACGAGCGCCTGACCGCGCTCGCTGAGTTGTCCGAATGGGCCGACGTGACCATCACGCCGGACATGGAGATCCTCGCGAACGGTCGCGTGTACGCCCTGCTGTCGGAATCGGAGCGCTGGCGCGTCGACGCGCACATCGCCGCCGCGATCAGCCACTTCTCGGGACTGAAGCTGCTCGTGCTAGATCGTGCCGACGTCCTGGTCGGCCCCGAACGCGACCGGCTGCTCTACTGGCTCGACGACCTCGCTTACACCGAGCAGATCGACACGGCGCTCGTGTTCATGAGTCTCAAGACGCCGCCCGCGGGGCTGCCGGACGGCATCGAGGCATTCTGGGTTGAGGATGGACAGATCGCGGTCGCCGCGACGCGCAGCATACGGGAGGCAGCGTGAGAGAGGACATCGAGAAATATCTCGCCGCGACGTCGGAAGCCACGGCGAAGGCTGTGGCCACCGGAATCGGGCTTCCGCAGCTCGACGTGACGAAGGAGCTGAACCGCATGCTTGGCGACGGGCTGGTCGAGCGCGAGAAGCGCGCGGGCGGCGGCAACGAGTACGTGTACTGGCTCGCGCGCGCAGCGCGGCCGCCGGTGACGCCGGCCAGCAGCGCGTCGTCGCCGCCGGCCAAACCGTCGCTTGCAGAGGCCATCGCGGATATGCCGGCGGCGGCGGTTGGCGTTGTGGATGCTGAAGTCCGCATGTGCGACCTACTGGCTGACATCGAACGCCTCACGATCGAGCGCGACGCCGCGCTGCAAAAAGCGGACACCTGGCGTGCGAACGCCGCAGCCCTCGAAGCGCGCATCGACGAGCTGACGCTCGGCCCGGTGGGCGCGCGGGCCCCGCTGTTCGTCACGGTCGGCCGCAACTGCAAACCGCAGCGTCACGACTCGCTCGAGAAAGCGCAGAAGCGCGGCCGCTCGCTCGTGCGCAGCGAGAAGGAATCTGAGGTGCTCGTGCTCGAACCGGTCGGCCGGATCGTGCGCGGCACGGAATGGATGCCTCGCTGAACCTATGAAGCTTACCCCGCGCGGTGTGCCTCGGTCCGCGCGGCATTTGAAGGGCGCCGAACTTTCTTCGGTGCCCTTTCTTTTTCCACCGGCCTCAACGGTGGGTGCTCGGAGTGACGGGTGGGCGCCGTCACAAAGCCAACACGATGCAGCGCAGCCGGCTTTCATGCTACCCAACGCTGCCATATGCGAGCCGAGCGCCCACCCCTGAAGCCTGACCATCAAACGGAGATCTCGCGTGAAGCGTGACCTGATGAGCCTGCCGCTCGACCTCGGCAGCGAATTGATCGTCGACAACTTCGCCGGCGGTGGTGGCGCCAGCACGGGCCTCGAACGCGCCTTCGGACGGCCGGTCGACGTCGCGATCAACCATGATCCTGAAGCGCTCGCAATGCACGCGGCGAACCACCCACACACGGCGCACTACTGCGAAAGCGTGTTCGACGTCGATCCCGCGGCGATCACGGGAAACCAGCCGGTCGGCCTCGTTTGGCTGTCGCCCGACTGCAAGCACTTCAGTAAGGCGAAGGGCGGCAAGCCCGTCTCGAAGAAGATCCGCGGGCTCGCATGGATCGCGCTGCGCTGGGCCGCGACGGTGAAGCCGCGCGTAATCATGCTGGAGAACGTCGAGGAATTCGTGACGTGGGGGCCGCTCGGCGCCGACGGCCGGCCGTGCCCGAAGAATCGCGGCCGCACGTTCCGCTCGTTCGTGAACGCGCTCGCGCGCCACGGATACCGCGTCGAGCACCGTGAGCTGCGCGCTTGCGACTTCGGCGCGCCGACGATCCGCAAGCGCCTGTTCCTCGTCGCGCGGCGCGACGGACTGCCGATCGTCTGGCCGACGCCGACGCACGGCGATCCGAAAAGCGCGGCAGTGCGCGCCGGCACGCTCCAGCCGTGGCGCACCGCGGCCGACTGCATCGACTGGTCGATCCCCTGCCCGTCGATCTTCGAGCGCGATCGACCGCTGAAGGACGCGACGCTGCGCCGTATCGCGCGCGGCATCATGAAGTTCGTCGTGAACAGTGCGGATCCTTTCGTGATACACCTCACGCACCACGGCGCAGATCGCGCCGCCAGCATCGCCGCGCCGCTCGCTACCGTCACCGGCGCGAACCGCGGCGAGCAGGCTCTCGTCGCCGCGCACGTCACGAAGTTCCGCGCGAATAGCACCGGCAGCGCAGCCGACGCGCCACTGCATACCGTCACCGCTGGTGGCGATTGCGCCCGGCCGGCCGGCGCCGCGCATGCGATGGGCATCGTCGCTGCCACCCTCGTGAAGAACAATTTCGGCGAGACGCCGTGTCAGGATGCCGCCGGCCCCCTGCACACCGTCACGACACAAGGCAACAAATTCGGCGTCGTCGCCGCGACGCTGGTACAGACGGGATACGGTGAACGGCCCGGCCAAGCGCCGCGTGTGCCAGGCCTCGACAAGCCGCTCGGCACCATCGTCGCCGGCGCGGCCAAGCACGCCGCGGTGACTGCGTTCCTCGCGAAGCACTACGGCGGCGTCACGGGCACGCGCGTCGACGTGCCGGCCGGCACAGTGACGACGAGCGATCATCACGCGGTCGTGACTGCGCAGCTTGTCGGCTGCGGCGGCCGAGCAGGACAGTCCCGCCCGCATGATGTCAGCGAACCGACGGCCACGCTCGCCAGCAAGGCAGATACGACAGTCGCGGTGTCGCACCTGGTAAAGCTGCGCGGAACCTGTCGCGACGGCGCACCGGCCGACGAGCCGCTGCACACGATCAGCGCCGGCGGCATGCATCACCCCGAGGTACGCGCGTTCCTGATCAAGTACTACGGCGAAGGCGGCCAGTGGCAGGACGCCCGCGAGCCGATGCACACGATTCCGACGCGCGACCGCATCGGCCTGGTCACGATCCACGGCGAGGATTACGCGATCGTCGACATCGGCATGCGCATGCTCACGCCGCGCGAGCTCGCCCGCGCGCAGGGATTCCCGGACAACTACGTACTCGATCCGGTCGTCAACGGAAAGCCGCTATCGAAGTCGGCGCAGGTGCGCATGATCGGCAACAGCGTGTGCCCGGACGTCGCGACCGCGCTGATCCGCGCGAACTTCGCCCACGAGCAGCAGTTCGCGCACGTCGCGGCCTGACGAAAATGCGTGCCGGCCGCTTACGCGAATCCGCCGTCGATGCTCAGCTTGAGAGCCGCGATCGATGCCGCATGCGCGGCCGCCACGCTCGGGTATACCCTTTCGCGGTTTTCAATCTTGACGAGCGTCGGAACTCGCGCGCCGGCTCTCCGAGCCAATTGCCACGCAAGTTTAGCGCCGCCTTCCACTTCATAAGCGGCGGTATCCAACACACGGCCTTCGTAATGCGCAATCAAGTTGATCCGGTGTGGCATGGCGGTTCTCCATTAGTTGAATGCTCTGGCGAGCATGCGACCTCCGATTCCAATTTGCAAATTTATTGTTACTGAAAATGCGCGAACAGCAACAGCCCCCGAGAGACGGTCCATGAGAGACGGACACGAATCAGCGCATGCCGCTTACGCGCTCACCTCGTGCGGCAACGCATTGGCGCTATCCGCCGAGCGTTCGCTCAAAGCTCTCGACTTTGTTGCGGCAACTCGAAGTTGTCAAATTCAGGAGGATTGAGACGTGAGCCTCTACTTGTCTACGGTCGAACTGGCCGAGCTCGTCGGCTGCCGGCCGCGCAGCCTAGCGTGCATGAAACGTTGGTTGGCGCGGAACCACTGGCCGTATGCGGTCAACATCGCGGGTGTCCCGCTGGTCGCCCGCGCCTACTACGAGGCCCGCATGAACGGGACTGCACTGCCCGCCCCCGCGCGCCGGCCCCGAGCCGCCGCGGCCGACGAACCGAATTTCGCCGCACTCACAGCATGATCGGACGCCGCAAACGGCCGGACGGATTGCCCTTCCGGCTCTACGCCCACTACGGGAAGCACAAGGTGAGCTTCGGCTACAAGTTGCCGAACGGTCGCTGGGCCTTCAGGCTTTCGGCGCCCGCGCGCCAAAAGGACGCTGTTGCGGAGGTCCGCAAACAGGCGATCGAGCGCGCGGAAGCGCTCAACGGAAACGCTGTCGAGCCAGGAACGTTCGAGGCACTCGCCGACGCATATTTCGACTGGCAAGAGGGTCTGCCGCATACCGACGAACGCCGGAAGGCGCAGATCACCCTCGACGAAAACCGAAACGAGCTGAAACGCCTCGTCGCCGTCTTCGGCAAGATGTCGCCGGCCGCCATCAAGCCGAAGCACGTCTACGGGTACCTCGACAAGCGCGCGCAGATGGGCGCGCCGGCGAAGGCGAACAAGGAGGTCGCGCTCCTGTCCGCCATACTCGAATTCGGCAGGCGCCGCGGCGAGGTCGAAACGAACCCGTGCCGCGGCATCGAATATAACCCGACGCGCCCGCGCCAGCGCTACGTGCGGCAGGACGAGATTGATCTCGCCGTGGAAGTCGCGCGATCACGCCGAAGCGTCGGAGACCAGCACCCGAGTTCTGCGTATCTGATCCTCGCGCTATGCGTGAAGGCGGCCTATCTGACAGTGAGCCGGCCAACCGAGATGCGAGAGCTGCACCGCCAGAGCATCCGGCCCGAAGGCGTCGAGGTGCCGATTGGGAAGCGCAAGGCCGGCGAGCAGCAACGCGTAAAACTCGTCCTATGGTCACCGGAGCTGAAGGCAGTGATCGATGAAGCGCTGGCGCTGCAGCGCACGTCGAGCGTCCACGTGTTCGGCAATACCGCCGGCCAAGTGTACACGCGCAGCGGGTGGAACACGAACTGGTCGCGGCTGATGGGTTATTGCGAGAAGGAGGCGCAGGCGCGCGGTGTTCAATTCGAACGCTTCGCGCTGCGCGACATGCGGCCGGCAGCCGTGACCGATCGCCAGGAGGAAGGCGACGACCGCATCATCGATGCGACCGGCCACGCAGACGAACGCATGGTGCGAAAGACGTATGACCGGCGCCGACAAAGAAAAGTGCGTGCGACGCGCTGAAGCCGGAAATAAAAAAACCCGCTCGGTGGCGGGTTTTCTTTTCGGAAGATCTTCCAAAATTTGGAATCTCATCTTCCAAAACTTGTAACTCGATCAATTAATCGTGCTGCAAGTCTTTGAATTTGTTGGGGTGGCTGATGGGACTCGAACCCACGACAACAGGAATCACAATCCTGGACTCTACCAACTGAGCTACAGCCACCACTGATACTGCTTTGTTTCTTCGCTGTTTCGTTTCGTGTTCAGCAGCGAAGAACAAGATTATACGAAGACTTTTCCATCTTGCAAAGCATTTTTTTCAAAATTTTCGAGAGCGTCGTTCAGATGCGTACGCGCCTCGTCGAACACGGCCAGATCGCCGCGCGCGAGCTTCTTGTTGTCCGACAGCACGCGACGCCAGCCGCGCGCCCCCGCGACGCCGCGATACAGCCCGAGTGCGTGCCGGACGATCGCGCCGAGATACGTGCCGCGCTTCAGCTCCGCCGCGCAGTATTCGATCAGTTTCGCCTCGGCCTCTTCGCGCGTCGGCGCGGCGGCGGTCGCTCCATAGAAGCGCGCATCGACTTCCGCGAGCACGTACGGGTTGTGATACGCCTCACGGCCGAGCATCACGCCGTCCACATGCTCGAGATGCTGCGCGACTTCGTCGAGCGTCTTGATGCCGCCGTTGATCACGATCTCCAGCGACGGGAAGTCGCGCTTCAGCCGGTACGCATAGTCGTACTTGAGCGGCGGAATCTCACGATTCTCCTTCGGCGAAAGCCCCTTCAGGATCGCATTGCGCGCGTGCACGACGAACGTCTGGCAGCCCGCCTCGGCTACCGTGCCGACGAAGTCCCGCACGAACGCGTAGTCCTCGACCGCATCGACCCCGATCCGATGCTTGACCGTGACCGGCACCGACACCGCATCGCGCATCGCCTTCACGCAATCGGCAACGAGCTGCGGCTCGTTCATCAGGCACGCGCCGAACGCACCGCGCTGCACGCGTTCGGACGGACAGCCGCAATTCAGGTTGATCTCGTCATAGCCCCACTGCTCGCCGAGTTTCGCGGCGCGCGCCAGATCGTCCGGTTCGCTGCCGCCCAGCTGAAGCGCGATCGGCGATTCGTTCGGCGTGAACGCGAGATGCCGCTGGGCGTCGCCGAACAACAGCGCGCCCGTCGTGATCATTTCCGTATACAGCCACGTGTCGCGCGTCAGCGTGCGATGGAACGACCGGCAATGACGGTCGGTCCAGTCGAGCATGGGCGCCACGCAGACGCGGCGGGGAGGAAGCGAGGACGGTGCGGACATGGAATTCGGGGCAGCAAGCGGCGCGGGAAGCAACCCGCCATTTTACCGCAACGCGACCAGGCCGGCCCGGCGGCCTGACTAGACCGGCCCGCCGTCGCCCAGCTCGGCGTCGACGGCGCGCCGCGCCTCTTCGAGCACGCGCTCGATCACGCGCCGCTCCGTCAGCAGCATCCCGTCGACTTTGACGAGCCGCCAGTCGATCCGCACGGCAGCGCCCTGCAGCACGCGATAGTGCGCATGCTCGCCGTCCCACACCTGCTCGGTCTTCACTTCGATCTCGTAGCCGCGGTACGGCTCGCTGAAATCGCCGAGATCGCTGCCTCTCGGTTCCATCGCTCGCTCCGTGGCGACGCAACGCCGGGCCGCCTCGGCGGCCGGCGCCGTGCGCTCAATCGTATTCGTTAGACAAAACGGATTTGCCGTCGGCGGTCAGGTCGACACGGTCGCCGGCCGCCTGATAGATCAGCCCTTCGTTCAGCAACGCATAGACGACGTCGTCGAATGCGGCGGGAACCGGCCGGGTATCGCCGAACTGGTCGATCCACTTCAGCGCCTCGATGGCTTCGGGAGAAAGGATGGGGGTCATGCGTTGGCCTCCGGCGTCGGTGTCGTTCCATCCTAGCACTTCGTCCGGACGCCGAATACCGAGGCAAACGCGCGATCGAAATACCGGGCTCGACGCATGGCCGGATGGCCCGTGCGCCGCGCCCGGCGTCGGAAACACGCCTAGAGGCGCGCGATCGACACTTCGGTGGATTTCACGAGCGCGACGACTTCCGCGCCCACCTTCAGTTCAAGTTCGTCGACCGAGCGCGTCGTGATCACCGACGTGACGATGCCGAACGGCGTCTCGACGTCGACCTCGGACACGACGGGCCCGCGAATGATCTCCTTCACCTTGCCCTTGAACTGGTTACGCACGTTGATTGCAGTGATGCTCATCGGGTTGATCGCTCCGAAGAAAAAAGTCTGAGAGCGGGCGGCCAGCGCCGCCCGGATTTAAACGGCCCAGCGAATCTGCCCGACCGGTCGTACGTAATCGACCTCATGCGCCGCGCCCTGCCCGGCCGTGCCCGGGCCGCCGGCGAGCACGCGTTGCAGTACGCGATCCTCGAGCGCCGCGAACGCAGCGGACGCGCGTGCACGCGGCCGGTCGAGCGGCACCGGCTGATCGAGCGCGACGCGCCCTTGCTCGATCAAGAGGATCCGATCGCCGAGGGCGACGGCCTCCTGAACGTCGTGCGTGACGAGCAGCGCGGTAAACCGATGCTCGCGCCACAAGCGTTCGATCAGTGCATGCATCTCGATGCGGGTCAGCGCGTCCAGCGCGCCGAGCGGCTCGTCGAGCAGCAGAAGCTGCGGTCGATGCACGAGCGCTCGGGCGAGCGCGACGCGCTGCCGCTGACCGCCCGACAACTGCGCGGGCCAGTCGTTAGCACGCTCGAGGAGCCCGACTTCGTCGAGCACCGCGCGCGCCTGGTCACGCGCTCCGCGACCGAGCCCGAGCATCACGTTCTGCAGCACGGTTTTCCACGGCAGCAACCGCGCATCCTGGTACATGATCCGCGTGTCGAGCGTACCGCCACCCTCGCCGCGCGTCACGAGCGCGCCGCTGCTCGGCACCTCGAGTCCCGCGACGAGACGCAGCAGCGTGGATTTCCCGCAACCGCTGCGGCCGACGATCGCAACGAAGCTGCCCCGCGCGATGCCGAGTTCGACGTTGTCGAGCACGGTGCGCGCGCCGAAGCGCTTGCTGACACCCGACAGCGTCACCGCGTCATCCTGTGCCGGGCTGCCCGCGCGCCGCCGTGCAAGCGGCACGACGGATGCACCGCCGTCCCGGTCGACGATCGCCGCGTCGCGTGCGTCGTCGTCCGTCACGCGCGCCTGCGCCAGTTCGGCCTCGAGGTCTGCGCCGGCGAGCGGGCCGTAGGCGGCCGCCGAAGTCGTCGCGTTCATGCCTTTGCTCCAGATTGATAAGCGGGGTGCCAGCGCAGCGTCACGCGCTCGATCCATTTCGCCAGCACGTCGGCCAGCTTGCCGAGCACCGCATACAGCAGGATGCCGACCACCACCACATCGGTTTGCAGGAACTCGCGCGCGTTCATCGTCATGTAGCCGATGCCCGACTGCGCGGAGATCGTTTCCGCGACGATCAGCATCACCCACATCAGCCCGAGCGCAAAGCGCACGCCGACGAGAATCGACGGCAATGCACCGGGCAGAATCACGTCGCGATACAGCGCGAAGCCGCGCACGCCGTAACTCTTCGCCATCTCGATCAGATTCGCATCGACCGAGCGGATGCCGTGATACGTGTTGATGTAGACGGGAAAGAACACGCCGAGCGCGACGAGGAACAGCTTCGCCTTCTCGTCGATGCCGAACCACAGGATCACGAGCGGAATCATCGCGAGCGCGGGGATGTTGCGGATCATCTGGATCGTCGAGTCGAGCGCGACCTCCGCCGCTTTCGACAGCCCGGTCGCAAGCCCGAGCGCCAGACCGACACCGCCGCCGATCGCGAATCCGAACAACGCGCGCCAGGTGCTGACCTTCACGTTCGCCCACATCTCGCCCGACGTCACGAGCGACCACGCGGCACGCACGACCGCCACCGGCTCGGGCAGCACGCGCGTCGACAGCCAGCCGACGCGCGCGCCGACCTCCCATGCAACCAGCAGCGCGAGCGGCACGAGCCACGGCGCGATGCCGCGCCACGCGCGGGCGGCCACGGCCGCGCCCGTCGTCGACGTTTTCGTTGTCATCTCGGGTCTCCTTCGTTCAGCTCTGGCTCGCCTTCGGCAGGTAGCTGTTGCCGACGATCTCGCCGAACGGCCCCGACAGCGGACCGGACGGCCGCGCCGCACGCTTGTCCTTGATCAGCGGGAACACGAGTTCGGCGAAACGGTACGACTCCTCGAGGTGCGGATAGCCGGACAGGATGAAGGTCTCGATGCCGAGGTCCGCGTATTCGCGCATGCGTTGCGCAACCTGCTCGGGATTGCCGACGAGCGCGGTACCCGCACCGCCGCGCACGAGGCCGACACCGGCCCACAGGTTGGGATACACCTCGAGCACCTCGCGGCCGCCGCGCTTGCCGCCGTGCAGCGCGGCCATCCGGCGCTGGCCTTCCGAATCCATGTTCGCGAATGCCTTCTGCGCGCGAGCAATCGTCTCGTCGTCGAGACGGCTGATCAGGCGCTCGGCATCGCGCCACGCTTCGTCCTCGGTCTCGCGCACGATCACGTGCAGGCGGATGCCGAACCTGATCTTGCGGCCGCGCGCCTCGGCGCGGGCGCGAATGTCGGCAATCTTCTTCGCGACGGCCTCGGGCGGCTCGCCCCAGGTCAGATAGGTGTCGATGTGATCGGCGGCGATCGCGTGCGCGGCCGGCGACGATCCGCCGAACCACAACGGCGGATGCGGGCGCTGCACGGGCGGATACAGCGCCTTGCCGCCCTTCGACTGAAGGTGCTTGCCGATGTAGTCGAACCCGCCGTTGTCGTGCGATGCGGACAGCAGCCCGCGCCAGATGTTCAGGAAGTCGTCGGTGATTTCATAGCGCGTATCGTGATCGGCGAACAGCCCGTCGCCTTCGAGCTCGGCGGCGTCGCCGCCCGTCACGACGTTGATCAGCAGGCGGCCGCCCGACAGACGGTCGAACGTCGCGGCCATCCGCGCCGCGAGGCCGGGCGATGCGATGCCGGGTCGCACGGCGACCAGGAATTTTAGGCGCTGCGTCGCCGGAATCAGGCTCGACGCGACGACCCACGCATCCTCGCAGGAACGGCCGGTCGGCAGCAGCACGCCTTCATAGCCGAGCGTGTCGGCCGCGACGGCGATCTGCTTGAAATAATCGTAATCCGCGGCGCGCGCGCCTTCCGCGGTGCCGAGGTAACGGCTGTCGCCGTGCGTCGGAATAAACCAGAAAACATTCATCTGCTGCTCCTGCTTGACCGTTCTTGCCGGAATCTGGATAAAACGAGGCCCTGCTTGCGTCGCGAACGTGCGACGCATGCATGATGTGCGTTCGAATCGGGATAGCTCGCCGGTTACGCCGTGCCGCGGGCGAGTACGCGATTGCGCGGCTGTTTCCGGGAAATCAGTCTATGGATCGGTGCAGGGCTTTGGAACGATTTTTTTGAGCTTAGGTTTTCCGCTTTCGTGATTAGCACGACGCTCGAGCGAATATCGCATCGGCCGGGCCCTATAATGACGCACCTATCCGAACAACTTCGCGCGGACGGCCCCGGCCGGCCGCGCCTGCAATGCACTCATCGATGCAGAAAGTCATCCTGCCGTTCCTGTCCGGTTTCCTGGCCTCGCTCTTCTTTCGCGAAGCAACGCTCGCGCTCCTGCATACGGCGGACCTGATCGCCGCCGCCGGGTTCTCCACCCAGCCGTTCGCGCCGCTCGGCATTCCTGAATTTGTTGCGAATGCATTGATCAGCGCGTGCTGCGCGATTCCGATGGCGTGGCTGCTGCGCGTGGCGCCTGATCGCGAGGCGCCGTGGATCGGCGCACTGGTGTTCGGCGGCATCGTGCTGACGGCCGCCCGCGTGTTCGCGATCGACCCGCTGCGCGGGATCTGGCCGTCGGGCAACATGATGCCGGTGCTCGCCGCCGGTTTCGCGGCGAACGCGGTCTGGGGCTTCGGCGCGCTCGTGTTCATGCGCGCGTTCATGTCGGACGACGCCGGCGACGAATAGCGCATGCCTCGCGGCGAGCCACTGCCCACTGCTCGCTGCCGCCGGCCGCACCGGCATCCTCGAATGAAAAAAGGCCGCCTGCACACGATGCAGGCGGCCTTTTTGCCTTTCGCGTCGATACCGCCGCGCGTCAGTCCTTCAGATTGCGCAGCGGATGCGTGTCGGGCGTCCACGGGCTGTCGAACATCGCGAGCACGTCGGCGCGGTCGATATCGGCGATCGACTTGAAGCGCCAGGCCGGCTGATGGTCCTTGTCGACGATCAGCGCGCGCACGCCTTCGATCACGTCGCCGCGCGCGAACGTCGAACGCGTGAGGTCGAGATCGCGCCGCAGGCAATCCGCCATCGTCGCGCCGCGCGCCCGCTCGACGACTTCGAGCGACACGGCCATCGACAGCGGCGACAGCTGAGTGCGCATCGCGTGAGTCGCCTTCTCGACCCATCCGTCGACCGCGGCGCAATCCTGCTCGGCGTCGAGCGATGCGAGGATCGCGCCGATATCGGCTTGCGCGAAATGCCGGTCGATCGCGGCGCGCGCGTCGGCCAGCACCGACGTGTCGGGCGTCGGCACGACCTTGTGCGACGCAGCCGCGTCGGCCACGCACGCGACCGCCTGCGCGCCGCTGTCGATGCGTGCGCTGCGCAGCGTATCGAACAGCGCCGGCAGCGCGGCATCCGGCAGGTACGCGTCGGCAAGCTGCGCGTAGAGTGCGCCGGCCGCGTCGAGCGTCGCGCCGGTCACGGCGAGATAGCGGCCGATCGCGCCCGGCGCGCGCGCGAGAAACCAGCTCATCCCGACGTCGGGGAACAGGCCGATGCGCGTCTCGGGCATCGCCATCTTCGTCGAGTCGGTGACCACCCGCAGGCCGCCCGTGTGCCGCGCCGCCTGCGAAATGCCCATGCCGCCCCCCATCACGACGCCGTGCATCAGCGCGATGTACGGTTTCGGATAGGTGAAGATCGTATGGTTGAGCGTGTATTCCTCGATGAAGAACGTATCGACCGCGTCGCGATCGCCACGCTGCCACGCGTCGTGGAAGAAGCGCACGTCGCCGCCCGCGCAGAATGCGCGCGGATGCGGGCTGTGCACGACGACCGCGACCACGTCCGCGTCGTCGCGCCACGCGTCGAGCGCCTGCTGCATCAGTCGGATCATCCCGACCGACAGCGCATTCAGCGCCTTCGGCCGGTTCAGTTCGAGATAGCCGATGCGGTTCGCGACATACGCGCGGACATCGGGCTGGGCGGATTCCGCGCAAGCGGAAGTGGAATCGGTCATGTGAGCCATCCGGCGTATCGCGGGCGCACACTCAATGCGCCTGCATCTTCGAGAACAGGTTCAGCACCACGACGCCCGAGATGATCAGCCCGAGGCCGATCACGGCCGGCAGGTCCGGCACCTGGCGATAGAGGAGCATCGCGACGAGCGTGATCAGCACGATGCCGGCACCGGACCACACCGCATAGATGATGCCGACGGGCATCGTGCGCAACGTGAGGGACAGGCAGTAGAACGCGATGCCGTAACCGGCCACGACGAGCGTCGACGGCCACAAGCGCGTGAAACCGTCCGCCGCGCGCAGCGCGGACGTGCCGACCACTTCCGCGACGATCGCGATCGCGAGCCATGCGTAACCGGGAAGCTGCATCGCTCAGCTCCTTGCAAGCGCCAGCACGGCATAGTCGTGCCCGAGCTCGGCACACAGCGCTTCGACGACGAACTCGTGATCCGCGCGCTGCGGCAGCCCCGACGCGGTGATCGAGCCGATCACGCCGGCCCCCGCGACAGTCAACGGAAACGAGCCGCCGTGCGGCGAATATTCCGAGATCGGCAGTCCGTGCTTGTCGGCGAGCGTCGCGCCGGCCTGCTGCATGCGCAGGCCGATCGCATACGAGCTGCGGCGGAAATGCGCGACGACGTTGCGCTTGCGGCGCACCCAGTCGGCGTTGTCGGGCGTCGCGCCGGCGAGCGCCGCATAGAACAGCGGCTGGCCGAACGTGACGATATCGATCGCGATCGCATGGCCGCGCGATGTCGCGAGCGCATGCATCCGGTTGCCGAGCGCCCACGCGCGCGCCGGGTCGAAATGGGGAAACACGAGCGCCTGTTCCTGCGCGCCGATCGATTGCAGATCGTGAGCGATGTCCATGAATCCGTCGATGCAATGGTGAGTGTCGCAACGGCACCGACGCAATTCGCGCACGATTCCGCTGCAGGAATGAACGACACAAGCAAACCGCTCGATTCTAGCGCACGCGCCTGCCGGACCGGCCCCGCAAGCGCTCCGCAGGCGGTTGCAACGCGATTGTCAGAAAGTACTTGCACGCATTCGGGTAAGTCCATATAATTCAATTCTTCGACGGACGCGGGGTGGAGCAGTCTGGCAGCTCGTCGGGCTCATAACCCGAAGGTCGTAGGTTCAAATCCTACCCCCGCAACCAACGTCCCGATTCATGCAAAAAGCCCGGCTCAACGCCGGGCTTTTTGTTTTTCCGCGCCCGACTCCGCGCAGCGCACGCCATGCATCGCGCCGCACGCCGCGCGCGTGCGCTCGCGTTCGAGAATGCCCCGCCCCGGTGATACACTCGCATCACCTCGTCCCTTCCACTCGACATGAAATTCTGCTCCGTCTGCGGTCACGAAGTCATCGCGCGCATTCCTCAGGGCGACAACCGTGAGCGATTCGTCTGCGATCACTGTGGCACGATCCATTACCAGAATCCGCGCAACGTGGTCGGCACGGTGCCGGTCTGGGGCGATCAGGTGCTGCTGTGCCGGCGCGCGATCGAACCGCGCTACGGTTTCTGGACGCTGCCGGCCGGCTTCATGGAGATGGGCGAGACGACGGCCGAGGCCGCAGCGCGTGAAACGCTCGAGGAAGCCGGCGCTCGCGTCGAGGTGCAGAACCTGTTTACGCTGCTCAACGTGCCGCACGTGCACCAGGTCCACCTGTTCTATCTGGCGCGGCTCACCGATCCGGCCTACGAGGCCGGCGAGGAAAGCCTCGAAGTCAGGCTGTTCGACGAAGCCGATATTCCGTGGGACGAAATCGCGTTCCCCACCGTCAGCCAGACGCTGCGCTTCTTCTTCGCGGATCGCGCCGCCGGCGACTACGGCGTCCACACCGGCGATATCTTCCGCTCGCTGCGCAACGGCTGAGCCCCCGCCACATGGTCCCCTGGCTCGGCCCGGACGATCCGTTTCCGCCCGTCGAACGCGCGCTCGGTCCGGCGACCGGTGCGCCGGGGCTGCTCGCCGCGAGCGCCGACCTGCTGCCGTCGCGCCTGATCGACGCCTACCTGCGCGGCATCTTCCCGTGGTATTCGGACGGCCAGCCCGTGCTGTGGTGGAGCCCCGACCCGCGGATGATCCTCGTGCCGACCGAGTTCAAGGTGTCCCCGTCGCTGCGCAAGACGCTCAGGCGCGTGCAGCGCGACCCCGCGTGGGAAGTGCGCGTCGACCACGACTTCTCCGGCGTGATGCGCGCGTGCGCGCAGGCTCCGCGTCGCGGGCAGCGCGGCACCTGGATCACGGCCGAAATCATCGACGCGTATACGTCGCTCTATCGCTCCGGCAACGCGCACAGCATCGAGACGTGGCACGACGGGCGCCGCGTCGGCGGCCTCTACGGCGTCGCGTTCGGGCGGATGTTCTTCGGCGAATCGATGTACGCGGATGCCACCGATGCGTCGAAGATCGCACTGGCGACGCTCGTCGCCCATCTTCGCGACCAGGGGCTGGAGATGATAGACTGCCAGCAGAATACGTCGCATCTAGCGTCGCTCGGCGGCCGCGAGATCGCACGCAAGGCCTTTGTCGCTCACGTGCGCCGCGCGGTAGCCGAACCGCCGATCCCGTGGCAGTTCGACAAGCGCGCGCTCGCCGCGCTGACGGGCCCCGCAGGACCGGCCGCCCCGTCCGGGATCGTGCGCTAGCGCGGCACTCCCTCCCTGCATCGAGAGCTGCCCATGACTCACCCGACTGAGCTGCCGCTTTCACCGCTTTCGGCGCTGCAATTCTATGCAACGGCGCCCTATCCGTGCAGCTATCTGGACGGCCGCGTCGCGCGCTCGCAAGTCGCGACGCCGAGCCACCTGATCAATTCCGACATCTATACCGAGCTCGTCAAGGCCGGCTTCCGGCGTTCGGGCGTGTTCACCTATCGCCCGTACTGCGACGGCTGCCGCGCGTGCGTGCCGGTGCGCGTGCCGGTCGGCGCATTCACGCCGTCGCGCACGCAACGCCGGATGTGGAAGCGGCACCGCGCGCTCGTCGCGACGGTCTCGCCGCTGCACTACGACGAGGAGCACTACGCGCTCTACATGCGCTACCAGTCGGCACGCCACGCGGGCGGCGGCATGGATCGCGACAGCCGCGACCAGTACGAGCAGTTCCTGCTGCAAAGCCGGATCAATTCGCGCCTCGTCGAATTCCGCGATCTCGACGCACCGGGCGGCGAGCCCGGCAAGCTGCGCATGGTCAGCATGATCGACATCCTCGGCGACGGGCTGTCGTCGGTCTACACGTTCTTCGAGCCGGACGACCGGCACACGAGCTACGGCACGTACAACATCCTGTGGCAGATCGAGCAGGCGAAGAGCCTCGGCCTGCCGTACGTGTATCTCGGCTACTGGATCCGCGAGAGCCCGAAGATGGCCTACAAGGCGAACTTCCATCCGCTGGAAGGATTGCTCGACGGCCGCTGGAAAGTACTCGATCCCCAGCGGGTCGACCTGCCGCCGGTCGACGCGGCATTCGCCCGCGCGCCGCTGCCGGGCGGACATTCCGGGTCGAGCTGACGGGAACGTCGCCGGCACGGGGCACGCGCGCGACGCACATCGGTCCGGATCATCAAGCGGGCGACGCGCGGCGCGGCGACCGTCGCCGCGGGCCGCTACGAAGCGAAGCCCGCCCCTGCCGCGCAACTCCCGGTAAAATAGCGGGTTGTCATTCATTCCGGCCGTCCGCCCAATTCCCGTGTTCAGTTCCCTCTATCCGCTGGCCCGCGCATCCCTGTTCAAGATGGATGCGGAAGACGCTCACCACCTCACGCTGCGCGCGCTCGGCGCCGCCGGCCGCACGGGCCTCGCCTGCGCGCTGTCGGCCCGGGTGCCCGATGCGCCGCGCACCGTGATGGGCCTCACGTTCCGCAACCCGGTCGGCCTCGCCGCCGGCCTCGACAAGGACGGCGCGGCCATCGACGGCCTCGCGGCGCTCGGCTTCGGCTTCATCGAAGTCGGCACGGTCACGCCGCGCCCGCAGCCGGGCAACCCGCGCCCGCGCATGTTCCGCCTGCCGCAGGCGGAAGCGCTGATCAACCGGATGGGCTTCAACAACCACGGCGTCGATCAGTTCGTGAAGAACGTCCAGGCGGCCCGCTATCGCGGCATCCTCGGCCTGAACATCGGCAAGAACGCCGACACGCCGATCGAACGCGCAGCGGAAGACTATTTGTACTGCCTCGAGCGCGTGTATCCGTTCGCGAGCTACGTGACGATCAACATTTCGTCGCCGAACACGAAGAACCTTCGCCAGCTGCAGGGCGCGGGCGAGCTCGACGCGCTGCTCGCCGCGCTGAAGGACAAGCAGCAACGCCTCGCCGACCTGCACGGCAAGCTCGTGCCGCTCGCGCTGAAGATCGCCCCCGATCTCGACGACGAGCAGGTCAAGGAAATCGCCGACACGCTGCTGCGCCACAAGATCGAAGCGGTCATCGCCACCAACACGACGCTGTCGCGCGCCGCCGTGCAGGGCCTGCCGCATGCGGAAGAAGCCGGCGGCCTGTCGGGCCGCCCGGTGTTCGACGCGTCCAACGAAGTGATCCGCAAGCTGCACGCCGAAGTCGGCAGCGCGGTGCCGATCATCGGCGTCGGCGGCATCTTCTCGGGCGAGGACGCCCGTGCGAAGCTCGCGGCCGGCGCATCGCTCGTTCAGCTGTACACGGGCTTCATCTATCGCGGCCCCGCACTCGTCGCCGAATGCGTGAAGGCGATCGCGCGCGAACGCGCCGCGTAATATAGCCATAAGCAAACGATATATAGCGTCCGATTGCATTTTTGCTATGATCGGCCTCACGTTCTGAATCAAGCGCCCCGCTGGGGCAAGGAAGCTCACACGATGAAAATTTCGCTGCTGAAGAAGCTGCTGGTCGCCGGCCTGATCGGCACGTCGTTCGCCGCCGTCACCGCACATGCGGCCGACCTTCTCGACCAGGTGAAAGAACGCGGCACGCTGCGCGTCGGCCTCGAAGGCACGTTCCCGCCGTTCAACTCGAAGAACCCGCAAGGCGAGCTCGTCGGCTTCGACGTCGACATCGCGAAGGCCGTCGCCGCGAAGCTCGGCGTGAAGGCCGAGTTCGTCACGACCGAATGGAGCGGCATCATCGCGGGCCTGCAGGCCGGCAAGTTCGACGTGATCGCCAACCAGGTGGGCATCACCGACAAGCGCAAGGAAACGCTCGACTTCTCGCCCGCGTACACGTATTCGTCCGCGCAACTGATTCAGCGCAAGGACGACACGCGCCAGTTCAAGTCGCTCGAAGACCTGAAGGGCAAGAAGCTCGGCGTCGCGCTCGGCACGAACTACATGGACATGGCAAAGTCGGTGCCGGGCATCGACGTGAAGACGTACCCGGGCGCGCCCGAGTATCTGCGCGACCTCGCGGCCGGGCGTCTCGACGCGGCGCTCAACGATCGCCTGATGCTCGCGTACCTGACGAAGAATTCGCAACTGCCGCTGCGCCCGGGCGCGAACGTCGGTTCGGCGAACCCGTCGGGCATCCCGTTCAAGAAGGGCAATCCGAAGTTCCAGAAGGCGATCGACGACGCAATGTCGCAACTCGAAGCCGACGGCACGTTCACGAAGATCTCGGACAAGTGGTTCGGTGTCGACGTGACGAAGCCGATCAAGTAAGCACGCCTCTGTTTCCCGCCTGACGGCGGGCCGGAAAGGGCGGCATCCGAAACGATGCCGCCCTTTGTTTTATCGGTCCGGTTTATGATTGCGCTTTCGCGCACGCATTCGCTTCGTATTCCATGTCGACAACGTCCCTGCTCGTCCAATCGCTGCCGGTGCTCGCCCAGGGTGCCGTGCTGACCGTCAAGTTCGCCGTGCTGTCGATGGTATTCGGCCTGCTCGGCGCCGTCGTGCTCGCGATGATGGGCATCCGGCAAAGCGAGGCGCTCGAAGGCTTCGAACGCGTGTGGGTCAACGCACTCGCGTGGCTCGCGCGCGCGTACGTGAGCCTGATGCGCGGCACGCCGCTGCTCGTGCAGATCTTCGTCATCTATTACGGGCTGCCGAGCCTCGGCATCTCGCTCGATCCGACGCCCGCCGGCGTGATCGCGCTGTCCGCGAACGTCGCCGCGTACATGTCCGAAAGCATGCGCGGCGCGATCAACGGGATCGCGCGCGGCCAGTGGCTGGCCGCATACAGCCTCGGGTTGTCGTGGGGGCAAACGCTGCGCTACGTGATCGGCCCGCAGGCACTGCGCATCGCGGTGCCGAGCCTGTCGAACAGCCTGATCAGCCTGATCAAGGACACATCGCTCGTGTCGGTGATCACCGTGACCGAACTGCTGCGCAGCGCGCAGGAAGTGATCGCGGCAACCTACCAGCCGCTGCCGCTGTACCTGGCCGCCGCCGCTGTCTACTGGGTGCTGTGCCAGATCCTCGAATGGGTCCAGCGCTGGTACGAAAAGCGCCTGTCGCTGCCGGCGCGCCACTGAGCACGGCAGCTCTGCCGCCGGGCCGCGGTCGCGCGCCCGGCGCGCGCCTTCCCCTGCCGCTCGCCTACTCGCCCGAATAGCGCACGCCGAGTGCCGCACGCGCGGCGTCGGTCATCGCGATCATCCGGCGCGAGTGGTCGTGCGTCATGATCGGGCTCTCGAGTTCGCCCGCGCGCAACAGCTCGCAGAAATGCGCGGTCTCGTAGTTCAGGCCGCCGCCTTCGACCGGTGCATCGAGCTCCACGGTGCGCCCGTCCGCATAGCGGATCGTGGCCCGCGCCGGGTTCCACCACTTCTCGTGAATCGTCACGTGCCCGCCTGCGGCGGCAATCAGCGCGTCGCCGCGTCCCATCACGTCGAGCCCGCAAAAGAGCTGTGCGATGCCGCCGTTCGCGTGACGGCTGTTCAGGCTCGCGAACACGTCGACGCCCGTCGTGCCGATGCGGCCGAGCGTCTGCACGTCGACTGCCTCGCCGAGCCAGTCGACCGCGAGAAACGCTTCGTAGATCCCGATGTCGAGCAGCGCGCCGCCGGCGCGGTCGAGTCGGTAAACGGAATGATCGTCCGGCACCGACGACGACGCGCAGCCCGCGCGCACGAGCCGGATCTCGCCGATCGGATCGACGTGCAGGTGCGCGCGCAACCGACGATACAGCGGGAAGAACGGCGGCTTCATCGCTTCCATGAAGAGCCGTCCGGCCGTGCGCGCCGCATCGAGCACGGCATCGAGTTGCGTCGCGTTCAGCGTCGCGGGCTTTTCGCACAGCACGGCCTTGCCGGCGGCGAGCGCCGCTTGCGCGTAGCGTGCGTGACTGTCGTGGAGGGTTGCGATATAGACCGCGTCGATGTCGCTCGCGAGGAGCGCGTCGAGGCTGGCGGCAGGCGTGCCGCCGCTGATGTCGCAGAAGGCGGTCGCCGCGTCGGCGCGGCGGGCCCATACGCCGGCGAGCGTGGCACCCGGCACGTGGGCGAGGCTTTGCGCGAATCGGCGTGCGATGCTGCCTGCGCCGACGATGCCGAAGCGCACCGGGCGGTTGTCGAGGTCGTTCATCCGGATCTTCCGTGTCGGTCGTATGACGGGGGCCGGCACGCTGCCGGCCGGCCGTCATGATAAACGGCTCGCCGGCGCACGGATAAGCGACGCTTGCCGATTCAGGCGCGCACGGGCACGTCCACGGAGAAATCGCGCGAAATCTCGTCGGCGCTGAAATCGATCAGCGCGAGCGACGCCGCTTCGGCTTCGCGCGGATCGCGACGTTCGATCGCATCGACGACACGCGCATGCGCCTTCACCGCGACGTCGTGCGCACCGTCCTTCTGCGCGACGCGCGGATTCACGAGACGAACCGCCCCGCGCACGATGGCCGCCATCTGCTGGAAAAACTGGTTGCCGCTCGCCTGAACGATCCGCGTGTGCAGCAGTTCGTCCGCCGTGTCGTATCCGGGGTCGCCCGGTTGCAATACCTTGAACGCCTCGAATGCCTCGCGGATGCCCGCGATATCGGCCGCCGTCGCACGAACGGCTGCCTGCGCGGTCGCGCGCGGTTCGATCAGCATCCGGAACTCGATGACGTCGCGCATGAACTGCGGATCCGGCTTCGCGCGGAACCGCCAGCTCACCACGTCTTCGTCGATCATGCGCCAGTCGCGCATCGGTCGAACGCGCGTGCCGACTTTCGGACGCACGTCCAGCATGTCGCGCGCAAGCAACATCGACAATGCTTCGCGCATCACCGTGCGGCTTACGTCGAACTCTTTCGACAGCACGTCCTGCGGCGGCAAGATGCCGCCGTACTTGTCCTCGACGATACCCGCGACAAGCCCATCCATCACTTTGGCGACCAGTGACCGGTCTTTGCCCTGCTCCATGACACCTCCCCGTGCGTCGATTTGCGAACACCTGCTCCGCAGTTCCGCCGGCCCTGGTTACGACTGTTCTTATGATCTATAAGTTGATGAGTTCGAGGATATTTCGCTATCTGGTAAACACCTGACAGGGTTATCCCTCTTTTTGACGTGGTGATTTATAAGGCTTCAAAAAAAGCCCGGAAAGCGCGCTGCGCTTGCCGGGCCGGGCTTTCCGTCGCATTCGGGCATGCCGTCCATTACGGCATCCTGACGCAATTACGGACTGCTTCTCATTCAGTCTTGATTAATCCGGATAAACGATCGTTTCAACGCCGTTTGCCGTGCCGAGCAGACACAGATTCGCGCCGCGCTCGGCGAACAGGCCGACCGTCACGACGCCCGGCCATGCGTTCACCTGCGCCTCGAAACCACGCGGATCGGTGATCTGCAGGCCCTTCACGTCGATGATTTCGTTGCCGTTGTCGGTGATGTACGGCACGCCGTCCTTCGTCACGCGCAGCACCGGCACGCCGCCCAGCGCAGTCACGCGACGGCCGATCGCCGTGCGCGCCATCGGCACGACCTCGATCGGCAGCGGGAACGCGCCGAGCACCGGCACGCGCTTGCTGCCGTCCGCGATGCAGACGAACGTATCGGCCACCGACGCGACGATCTTCTCGCGCGTCAGCGCGCCGCCGCCGCCCTTGATCATCGCGCCGCTCGCGTCGATCTCGTCGGCACCGTCGACGTACACCTGCAGCGATTCGACATCGTTCAGGTCGAACACCTTGATGCCGTGCGATTCGAGGCGTTCGGTCGTCGCGATGGAGCTCGACACGGCGCCGCGGTAGCGCGATTTGACGGCCGCGAGCGCGTCGATGAAGCAGTTGGCGGTCGAGCCTGTGCCGACGCCGATCACCGCGCCTTCCGGCACGTTCTGGATCACATAATCGGCGGCTGCCTGGCCGACCAGGCGTTTGAGTTCGTCTTGAGTCATGGGATGGGAAAACAGCGGGATTGCAGAAAACCGGCAGTTTACCGGACTCGGATGACGACCCGGGCTTTTTCGGCGCATGTTGCGCCACCCGACACGCCGATCGATCTCGTCAGGGCGCGCCCGTTGCGGCCGCGTCCTCCGCTGGCGCGGTGGCGTTGGCGGGGAAATACTTGTCGAGCAACGCCTGCGCGATCGCATCGGTCCCGGCATCCGGGTTGCCCGCATAGTCGGATGGCCGGAAATGCATCTGGAACGCCGCGAATACGCGCCGTGTACGCGCATCGAGCACGCCATCGGTCGGCACGTCGTAGCCGTAGCGCGCGAGCTTCAGCTGCAGTTCCCGCACGTCGACGAGCGCATGCGGATCGCGGCCGCCGAGCCGCGCGGCTACGGTCGCATCGTCCGGCCACGCGCCGACGCCTGCTTGCGCGAGGGCGTGCCACGGAAACAGCGGCCCTGGATCGATCTTGCGTTGTGGCGCGATGTCGCTGTGCCCGACCACGCGCGTCGGCGGAATTCCGTAGCGCGCGACGATGTCCTTCGACAGGCGGATCAGCGCATCGACCTGTTCGGGCGAATACGGCTGCCACGTGCGGTTTTGCGGATCGAGCGGGCCGCGGTTCACGTTCTCGATGCCGATCGATACCGCGTTGAGTTCGGTCGTGCCCTGCCATGCGCTGATGCCCGCATGCCATCCGCGCTTCGATTCGGGAACGAGCTGGTAGACCACCGGCATCCCGTGTTCGATGCGCGGCTGCGGTGGCACGACGTAGTGCACGCTGACCGAATCGCCCGTCAGCGTGCGCAGCGATTTTGCTTCGTCGCTTTCGGTGTAATGCATGACGAGAAAGCGGATCCGCGAATCGGCGCCGCGCGCATGCAGGCTCGTATCGGCGTAGTAAGTGCCGCGCTCGACGAGCGACGGCGCCGTGCAGGCGGCCAGCAGGCCGAGGATGGCGCACGATGCGCCGAGGCGAAACAGGGTCATGGTCCGAGTTCCGGGAGCCGCGTGCCGCGCGTAGCCGCGGCACGCGTCGTTCGGGTCGAGGCCGTCACGGCCCGCGCAGCGCGCGCGGCCGCGTGCGTCGGCCCGTGTATCAGCTCTTCGCGCGCCGCTGCCGCACCGCTTCGTACAGGCACACGCCGCTCGCCACCGATACGTTCAGGCTTTCGACGCTGCCGGCCATCGGGATGCTCATCACTTCGTCGCAGGTATCGCGCGTGAGCCGGCGCATGCCTTCGCCTTCCGCGCCCATGACGATTGCGACGGGGCCGTCGAGCTTCGTGTCGTACAGCGTCCCAGGCGCCTCGTCCGACGTGCCGATGATCCACACGCCCGCCTCCTTCAGCTCGCGCAGCGCGCGGGCAAGGTTCGTGACCGTGATGTACGGCACCGTGTCGGCCGCGCCGCTCGCGACCTTGGCCGCGGTCGCGTTCAGGCCGACCGCGCGGTCGCGCGGCGCAATCACCGCATGCGCGCCGGCCGAATCGGCGACACGCAGGCAGGCGCCGAGGTTGTGCGGATCGGTGACGCCGTCGAGCACCAGCAGCAGCGCCGGGCCCTGGATGCCATCGAGCAGTTCGGACAGGTTCTGCGCGAGCGGAACGTCCTCGACGCGCGCGACGACGCCCTGGTGGCGCTCGGTATGCGCGAGGCCCCAGAGGCGGGTTTCATCGGCTGCGATCAGCCGCACGCCCGCTTCCTTCGCGGCGTGCAGGAAGTCCTGCATGCGGCGGTCGCGGCGCGTCTGGTCGTACAGCACCTCCGCAACCGTCGACGCATCGTGCCGCAAACGTGCGGTCACCGCATGAAAACCGTAAAGAACCTTCAGACGTGACATGACTGGAACAACCTTCGATCAAACGTGCGGCCGCGCGATGGGCGAGGCCGCGATCCATGAAAAAGGAAAGCGCCGCGTTGCCGGTGGCCGGGAGAACGCGGCGTCTCTCGATACTGCACGGGGCGCGCGCGTGCGCTGCCCCGAACGCTCAATACTTCTTGCGGGCGTGCGGCTTCTTCGCGGCCGTCTTCGCCGCCACGCCGCCCTTCTTCTTCGCGGCACGCGCGGCACGCGCCTCCTTCACCGCGACGGTCGGCGCGCTCGCGGCCTTCTTGCGACGCGGTGCGGCCTCTTCCACCGGCGGCAACGATCGCACGCGCGGGCCGCGATCGTTACCGTTGCCGGCAGCAGCCGGCGCCGGGGCAGGACGCGGCGCCTTCACCGGCGTGTCGCGCACGAGGCGGAAGTCGATCTTGCGCGCGTCGAGATCGACGCGGCTCACCTGCACGCGCACGCGATCGGACAGCCGATAGCGGATGCCGGTGCGCTCGCCGCGCAGCTCGTTCTTGATCTCGTCGTACTGGAAGTAGTCCGAGCCGAGTTCCGTGACGTGCACGAGCCCTTCGATGAACAGCGTATCGAGCTGCACGAAGATGCCGAACGACGTGACGCCGTTCACCATCCCGCCGTACTCCTCGCCGAGCTTGTCGCGCATGAAGTAGCACTTGAGCCAAGCCTCGACGTCGCGCGACGCTTCGTCGGCGCGGCGCTCGTTCGCCGAGCAGTGCAGGCCGAGTTCCTCCCAGATCGCCGTGTTCGAGCGCGAACGGCCGCGCGCTTCGTCGTCGGCCTGCTGCATCGCGCGGGCGCGCGGCGACAGCGCCGTGTTCAGTTCGAAGCCTTCCGGCGCCTTCGGCACGTACTTCTTGCCCGACAGGATCGAGTAGATCGCGCGGTGCGTGAGCAGATCGGGATAGCGGCGGATCGGGCTCGTGAAGTGCGCGTACGCCTCATACGCGAGACCGAAGTGACCGATGTTGTCCGGACTGTAGACGGCCTGCTGCATCGAGCGCAGCAGCATCGGCTGCAGCATCTGCGCGTCGGGCCGGTCGCGGATCTGCGCCATCAGCGCCGCGTAGTCGCTCGCGTGCGGCTTGTCGCCCCCGCCGAGCGACAGGCCCATGCCGCGCAGGAATGCGCGCAGGTTCTCGAGCTTCTCCGGCGTCGGGCCCGCGTGCACGCGATACAGGCCCGGGTGCTTGTTGCGCTTCAGGAAGTCGGCCGCACAGACGTTCGCGGCCAGCATGCATTCCTCGATCAGCTTGTGCGCATCGTTGCGTTGACGCGGCACGATCTGCTCGATCTTGCCCTGCGAGTTGCAGACTATGTACGTCTCGGTCGTGTCGAAATCGATCGCGCCGCGCTTCTGGCGTGCGGTGAACAGCGCCTTGTAGACGCCGTACAGATCCTGCAGGTGCGGCAGCAGGTCCGCGCGGCGCGCGGCCTCGGGCCCCTTCGTGTTCGACAGCACGGCGGCGACTTCGGTGTACGTCAGGCGCGCGGCCGAATGGATCACGGCCGGATAGAACTGGTACGCCTTGATCTCGCCGCGCGCGGTAATCACCATGTCGCACGCGAGCACGCAGCGGTCGACCTGCGGATTCAGCGAGCACAGCCCGTTCGACAGCTTCTCCGGCAGCATCGGGATCACGCGGCGCGGGAAATAGACCGACGTGCTGCGCTCCAGCGCGTCGGCATCGAGGCCGTTGCCCGGCTGCACGTAGTGCGACACGTCGGCGATCGCGACGATCAGGCGGAAGCCGTCGCCGCGACCGACCTTGGTCGGCTCGCAGTAGACGGCATCGTCGAAGTCGCGGGCATCCTCGCCGTCGATCGTCACGAGCGGCACGTCGCGCAGGTCGACGCGAAAGCGCAGGTCGGCCGGCCGCACCTTGTCGGGCAGCGCGGCGGCCTCATCGAGCGCCGACTGGCTGAACTCGTGCGGCACGCCGTACTTGCGCACCGCGATCTCGATTTCCATGCCCGGATCGTCGATGTCGCCGAGCACTTCGACGACGCGGCCGAGCGGCTGCGAATGGCGGCTCGGGAAGTCGGTCAGTTCGACGACGACGACCTGCCCGACCTTAGCCTTCTTCACGTTCTGCGTGATCAGGATGTCGTGGCCGATACGCTTGTCTTCGGGCGCGACGATCAGTGCGCCGTTCTCGTTGAGCAGGCGGCCGATCACGCGCTTGTTCGCGCGCTCCGTGACTTCGACGACATGGCCTTCCGGGCGGCCGCGGCGATCGTAGCCGACGATCCGCGCGAGCACGCGGTCGTTGTGCATGACCTTCTGCATTTCGCCGTTCGGCAGGAACAGGTCGTCCTGGCCGTCGTCGCGGATCACGAACCCGTAGCCGTCGCGATGCCCCTGTACGCGGCCCGCGACGAAGTTCGACGGATGGGTGAGCTGATAGTGGCCGCGCTTGTCGAGGCGGATCTGGCCGTCGCGTTCCATTGCGGCAACACGCCGGAAGAACCCTTCGCGTTCCTGGCGCTTGATCGACAACGCTTCGGCGATGTCGTTGGCTGCCAGCGGCGCGTCGCTCGTACGCAGCACGCCGAGAATTTCTTCACGGCTCGGAATGGGGTACGGATATTTGCTCAAGGGTTTGTCGATGATTGTTCTCGTTGCGTTGACTGATGGTGCACGGCATCAACATAGAAGTGTCCGTCAGACAGTTCTATAGTGACGGCGGCGGATCATTCTATCACCCGCCTGTGTTGCCAAATGACGCGAATGGCGCGTGCACGCGCCGCAGCGGCCGGTTTGCGGTGCATTGCAAAAAAGTGTTGACACGATTAATTGGGGCGCTATAATTTCGCTTCTTTGCAGCAAGCAGCTACTGCAAAACGTGCCCAGGTGGCGGAATTGGTAGACGCACTAGGTTCAGGTCCTAGCGGTGGCAACACCGTGGAGGTTCGAGTCCTCTCCTGGGCACCATCTGTTTTTTGAAAAGGCCGGCTTCATGCCGGCCTTTTTTCATTTCGAGCCTCGTAATGCACGCGCTGATCGCGCGATATGCCCGTCACGCCGATCGATAGCGGAATCCGTATTCGCACGCGTGTTTCCGGCGTGCAGGCTCGACCGCCTCTGCCGCCCAGACGCACGCCGAGAACATGCGATGCGTACGGCTGCGTACTTGACATCCGAACACCGACGTTCATTACGCCGCTTAAAACGGGCGGCAAGCTCAAGCCCGTCGCTTGCCCGGCTCGGCCGGCGACTGCCTCGACATGAAATCGCAAGCGACTGACGACTGACCGAAACTCGCGGTATCAGCGCAATCGACTTCATCGCAGACGTGGCTGCCCGTCCCTCGTCGTCAATCGCAACAAATCCGACGCCCTCCACGTCACGTGCGACCGGCCAGCGGGAGCCCGGACATGGCTACGCGAACATGCGGCACGCAAAATTTTTATCACCATCGCTCAAATTGTATTGACAGACTTTCAAGACACGCTAGAATAGCGGTCTTCGCATCGCAGCAAGCGAAACGTGCCCAGGTGGCGGAATTGGTAGACGCACTAGGTTCAGGTCCTAGCGGTGGCAACACCGTGGAGGTTCGAGTCCTCTCCTGGGCACCATCTGTTTTCTAAAAAGGTCGGCTTCTAGCCGGCCTTTTTTCATTTCAAGCCCAGGAAGCAAAGCGCCTGCGCGCTTTGCGCGAGGACTCGAAAGGCTGCGCTTGCAAGCGCAGCCGGGGTCGCGCATGTATGACCGAGTCCTCTCCTGGGCACCACTTTTAAGAAAGGCCAGCTTTTTAGCCGGCCTTTTTCTTTTTCACGCGCAGGAAACGCCGAGTAACGAAGCGAACTCGTCGCGCGCGACAAACCCATCACCCGTTCAGCAGCCGAACGGCCATCGAGACCGCCCGGCCGCCGAGCTCAAGCGCCGTTCCAGCGTTTCGCGGCAATCGCGACGCGCTCGCCCAGCACTTCGGCCGTCTTTCGGTCGCTCTCGAGAATCGCGTCGCCGCCCTGGTCCGCATTTGCCTGCGCCATCGCGCCGAGAAACGACCCGAGCCGATTCAGATCATTCACCGAGCCCGCACTGCTGTTGTTGCCGGGCATCAGGCCAAGGCTGACCCACAGCATCTGATGCTGGGCAGCGAAGACCGCCAGTTGTTGCAGCGTCGACAGTTTGTCGCCGCTTTGCGAAGCCGACACGGTGAAACCTGCGGCCAACTTGTCGCGCCACTTGCCCCAATACTTCGACGATGCGTCCATGAAGCCCTTGAACTGGGCGGACGCACTGCCCATGTAGGTCGGCGAGCCGAAGATGATCGCCTTCGCATCGCGCTCCAGGTACTCCCAGTGTTGGTCGATCGCGTCGACGGGAATCAACTTGACCGACGCGCCGTCGACTTTCTCGACACCGCGCGCAACTGCATCCGCAATAACGGCTGCGTGGCCGTAGCCGCTATGAAAAACCACTGCGATTTCAGACATGACAAGCTCCTTGGCGCGGACTCTTCCGCAATGAACAAAAACGTAACCGCAACAGTAACATATTTGATCGCGTCGCAAGCGATTTCCCCTACAGGTGCAGCACGCGCCATTGCGCGCCCCACGCCGCGGGTCAGCGCACGAGACAGGACGTCACCGACAACAACCTCGCCAGCAACGCCCGCGAATGTGCGCTCGGAGAATCCGCTCCATCCTAGATTCCTCGCACCCGCATCGCCCGGCCACCTCGGTCAAACCGCGACGGCCCATGCGCACCCTTTTTCACATATTCAACCGATCGCGCAAAAATCTGTTGACACCCCCTTCCGTCACGCTATAATTGCGTTCTTTCGCGATGCAGCAAAGCGAAACGTGCCCAGGTGGCGGAATTGGTAGACGCACTAGGTTCAGGTCCTAGCGGTGGCAACACCGTGGAGGTTCGAGTCCTCTCCTGGGCACCATCTGTTTTCTAAAAAGGTCGGCTTCTAGCCGGCCTTTTTTCATTTCCGGCTTCGGAATCATTGCGGGCAGGCTTGTGGATCCAGCCACCGCGCAACGCCGTCGGCCTGCCTACGCGCTCCACTCGGATGCGGGTTCCACGCCCGCCGTTCTACGCACGCAGTGCTTCCGCCGCAATGAGTCCCCGCCGCCGTTGCCGATTCATGCCCTCCTTGCGTGGAGCTCAACCGGGATTTCCCTAGGCTGACACGCCGTCGCTCACGCGGTTAAATAAATCAACGTGATTTATTTAATGCGTCGCAACCGGCGCGTTCATGGAAGGAGACGCCATGAGAAGCCCGCACATCGGCCAGGGAAGCAACTCGGCCAACGTGCGCCGTTACAACGAGCGCCTGCTGTTGAAGACGCTGCGCCGTGCGGGCAGCGCGTCGAAGGCCGACCTCGCCCGTCTCGCGAACATGACGGGCACCGCGGTCGGCAGCATCATCGCGTCGCTCGCCGATGCGAAGCTGATCGCATTCGCCGGCCGCACCGAGGGTCAGCGCGGCCAGCCGGCTTCGTTGATCCGCCTCGATCCGCGCGGCGCGTTCGGCATCGGCGTCCATCTGGACCGGATGCGCATCGAGACGGCGCTCGTCAATTTCGCGGGCGACGTGCTCGGCCGCCGCTCCCACGACACGCTCCTTCCCCCGCCCGCCGACGTGCTCGAAATCGTCCGGCACGATATCGATGCGATGCAGGATCTGCTCCCCGCGCATGAGCGCGCACGCCTGACGGGCGTCGGCGTCGCGCAGCCGTACAACCTCGGCGCATGGATGCGCGAGCTCGGCCTTGCGCCCGACACGTTCCGGGCATGGGAAGACGTCGACTTCGCGAGCGACCTCGGGCGCATGCTGTCGCTGCCCGTGTTCGGCGAAAACGACGGCAACGCGGCCGCGATCGCCGAACTGTTCTACGGGTACGGCCGGCAGTGCGACGACTTCGTGTACCTGTTCATCGGCCCCGCGATCGGCGGCGGCATCGCGATCGATGGCGATTGCCTGCGCGGCGTGACCGGCAATGCCGGCGACATCGCCGTGATTCCGGTCCCGCCGAGCCGGCTGGCCTCGGCACCGCCGCCGCGCGGCCCATGGGACATCCTGCTCGCCCGTGCATCGCTGCATGCGCTCGTGCGCCACCTGCGCCATCACGGCGAGACGGTCGAGAACCGCGCCGACCTCGAGGCCTGCATCGCGCGCGGGTTGCCAGCGGTCGACGAATGGATCGACGACTGCGTCGACGCACTCGCCCCGGCACTGCGCGCGGTGCTGTGCGTCGTGGACGCGCCGGTGGTCGTGCTCGACGCCGACACCGACGCCGGCCTGCTCGATACGCTCACGAGCCGCCTGCGCGCGGCGCTCGTCGCCACCGCGCCGGAAGCGCGCGGCACGCCGACGCTCGTGCGCGGTACGTTCGGCGCCGACGCCGGCGCGATCGGCGCCGCGACGCTGCCGATGTTCTTCAACTTCTCCCCGCGGGCCGGCATCCTCAAGGGCGCCCGCACCGAATCGCAGGAGGTCAACCATGTCGCGTTCTGAGTCGCCCCGGCCGCTGCTCGAGATGCGCGGGATCAGCAAGACGTTCCCGGCCGTGCGCGCGCTCGACAACGTCAGCCTGACCGTCTATCCGGGCGAGATCCACTCGCTGATGGGCGAAAACGGCGCGGGCAAATCGACGCTGATGAAGATCCTGTCCGGCGCGTACCGCGCCGACGCCGGCGGCGAAATCCTGATCGACGGCGAGCGCATCGACGTCGACGGCCCGCTCGCCGCGCGCGATGCGGGCGTCGCGGTGATCTATCAGGAGCTGTGTCTCGCGCCGAACCTGACCGTCGCGGAAAACATCTACGTCGGCCGCGAACTGCGGCGCGGCAACCGGCGCTGGGGCACCATCGACCGCGCGGCAATGGCGCGCGGCTGCCAGGACGTGCTCACGCGTCTGGGCGCCCCGTTCGGGCCGGACACGCTCGTCGGCACGCTGTCGATCGCCGAGCAGCAACTCGTCGAGATCGCGCGCGCCGTACACACCCGCGCACGCATCCTCGTGATGGACGAACCCACGACGCCGCTGTCGTCGCGCGAGACCGAGCATCTGTTCGGCCTGATCCGCCAACTGCGCGAGGAAGGTCTCGCGATCATCTACATCAGCCACCGGATGGCCGAGATCTACGAACTGTCCGACCGCGTGTCGGTGCTGCGCGACGGATCGTACGTCGGCACGCTGGAGCGTGAATCGCTGTCGGCCGAGCGGCTCGTCGCGATGATGGTGGGCCGCGACATCTCCGGCTTCTACAAGAAGGAACATGCGCCGTACGACCCCGGCCACCTGCTGTTGTCGGTGCGCGACATCGCCGACGGCGAGCGCGTGCGCGGCTGCAGCCTCGACCTGCATGCCGGCGAGGTGCTCGGCATCGCCGGGCTCGTCGGCGCGGGCCGCACCGAGCTCGCGCGGCTGATCTTCGGCGCGGAGCCGCGCACGCGCGGCGAAGTGAAGCTGGGCGACCGCACGTTCGGCGCGCATTCGCCGCGCGACGCGATCGACGCGGGCCTCGTCTACCTGACGGAGGACCGCAAGCGCCAGGGGCTGTTCCTCGACATGAGCGTGCGCGACAACATCAACATCTCGGTATGCAACCGCGACGCGCGGCTCGGCGCGCTCGATCTCGCACGCGGCGCCGAACGCGCGCGCGACGCGATCGCCTCGCTGTCGATCCGTGTGCCGAACGCGAACGTGAACGTCGGCGCGCTGTCCGGCGGCAACCAGCAGAAGGTGCTGCTGTCGCGCCTGCTCGAGACGAAGCCGCGCGTGCTGATCCTCGACGAACCGACGCGCGGCGTCGACATCGGCGCGAAATCCGAGATCTACCGGATCATCAACGAACTGGCCCGTGCGGGCGTCGGCGTAATCGTGATCTCGAGCGAGTTGCCGGAAATCATCGGCGTCGCCGATCGCGTGCTCGTGATGCGCGAAGGCGAGATCGCCGGCGAACTTGGCGGCCACATGCACACGCCCATCACGCAGGAAGCGATCATCGCGCTCGCCACCGGCTCACAGGCCGAACTCGCCGCCGCGCACTGATCACGGCCCCTTCATCTCCCTCTTAAGCCAAGGTACCGACATGATCAACCCGACCAAGCAGCGGAACCTCGCTTCCGCGACGGCCCATCCGGTGGCCAACCGTACGCCGCTGATGCGCGGCGCCGATCATCGCGCACGCATGCAATCGCTGATGCGCACCGCCGGCATGCTGCCGGTGCTGCTGGTTCTGTGCATCGGCTTTGGATTCCTGACCGACGGCTTCTTCACGCTGCAGAACCTGTCGATCGTCACGCAGCAGGCGTCGATCAACATCGTGCTCGCCGCCGGCATGACCTTCGTGATCCTGACGGGCGGCATCGACCTGTCGGTCGGCTCGGTGCTTGCCGCATCGGCCGTCGCCGCGCTGCTCGCATCGACCATCCCCGGCTGGGGCTGGCTCGGCGTGCCGATCGCGCTGGCGGTCGGCCTCGTGTTCGGCGCGATCAACGGCGGCCTGATCTCGTTCCTGCGCCTGCCGCCGTTCATCGTCACGCTCGGTGCGATGACGGCCGTGCGCGGCGTCGCCCGCCTGATCGGCAACGACACGACCGTCTTCAACCCGCAGCTGCCGTTCGCGTTCATCGGCAACGGCACGATCCTCGGTGTGCCGTGGCTCGTCGTGATCGCGGTCGCGGTGATCGCGCTGTCATGGTTCATCCTGCGCCGCACCGTGCTCGGCATGCGGATCTATTCGGTCGGCGGCAATCCGGAAGCCGCACGGTTGTCGGGCATCAACGTGCGGGCGATCCAGCTGTTCGTGTATGCGGCGTCCGGCCTGCTTGCCGGCCTCGGCGCGGTGATGTCGGCCGCGCGGCTCTATGCGGCCAACGGCCTGCAACTCGGCCAGTCGTACGAACTCGATGCCATCGCCGCGGTGATCCTCGGCGGCACGAGCTTCGTCGGCGGCGTCGGTTCGATCGTCGGCACGCTGATCGGCGCGCTGATCATCGCGGTGCTGACCAACGGTCTGGTACTGCTCGGCGTGTCCGACATCTGGCAATACATCATCAAGGGCCTCGTGATCATCGGTGCGGTCGCCCTCGACCGCTATCGCCAGCGCGACTCGGCCCGCACCTGACGCGCATTCCTCGCCGCGCATTTCTCATCATTCAACCATCAGGGCGCAGGCAGGTCCTCCTGCGCCCGTCCGCCAACGGACCTTCCGGAGACACAACGACATGTTCAAGCACAAAGCCGCCCTGACCGCCATCGCCTGCGCGCTCGCCTTCGGCGCCGCCGCCGCCCACGCAGCCGACAAGCCGCTGAAATCGATCGGCGTCACGGTCGGGTCGCTCGGCAACCCGTACTTCGTCACGATCGTCAAGGGCGCCGAAGCGCGCGCGAAACAGCTCAATCCGAACGCGAAAATCACCGCCGTATCGGCCGACTACGACCTGAACAAGCAGTTCACGCAGATCGACAACTTCATCTCCGCGCACGTCGACATGATCCTGCTGAACGCGACCGATCCGAAGGCGATCGAGCCGGCAGTGAAGAAGGCACAGGCGGCCGGCATCACGGTCGTCGCGGTGGACGTCGCCGCGGCCGGCGCGAACGCGACCGTGCAGACCAACAACGTGAAGGCCGGCGAACTCGCGTGCGACTACCTCGCCAAGAAGCTCAACGGCAAGGGCAACGTGATCATCGAGAACGGCCCGCAAGTGTCGGCCGTGATCGATCGCGTGAACGGCTGCAAGGCCGTGCTCGCGAAGAATCCGGGCATCAAGCTGCTGTCGAGCGACCAGGACGGCAAGGGTTCGCGCGAAGGCGGGATGAACGCGATGCAGGGCTACCTGACGCGCTTTCCGAAGCTCGACGGCGTGTTCACGATCAACGACCCGCAAGCGATCGGCAGCGATCTCGCGGCGAAGCAGCTGAACCGTCCGAACATCGTGATCACGTCGGTCGACGGTGCACCCGACATCGAGGTGGCGCTGAAGTCGAACACGCTCGTGCAGGCATCGTCGAGCCAGGATCCGTGGGCGATGGCGCAGAAAGCCGTCAACGTGGGCTACGGAATCATGAACGGCCAGAAGCCGGCCAACCCGATGATCCTGATCGAGCCGACGCTCGTCACGCGCGACAACGTGAAGGATTACAAGGGCTGGAGCAGCCCGCGCTGATCGCGCGAGGTCGGCCGCCCGCGATCGCGGGCGATGCCGGGCCGCGTCGCCGCGCGCCGCGACCGCCCTGCCCGTGCGCCCACCTCAATCGCCGCACCGCCCGCGCTCGCGCAATTGCGCGCGGCGGCGCACCGGGGCGAGCGTTCTCGACACGCGCGGCGCGACGGGCATGCAGTTGCCGCGTCCCGCTACGCGCCCTTTCCGCCCTCTCCACCATTACCGCGCGCCTGCAGCAACTGCAGGCTCTCGTCGACGCTCAGTTCGGACATCGCGTCGTCGCGCAGCGTCTCGTCCGCCGCACGGCGCAGCGCATGCAGCGCGTGCTCCTTGAGCCGCACGATCGCGAACTGCAGCCCGCGAGCCGCGCATTCGGCCGCGAACGTGCGCAGCGACTCGATCGTCGTGCCGTCCACGTCGGGCGTTTCCTCGAGACTCAGCAGCACGGTACGCGTATCGGGCGCGGCTTTCATCAACGCGCGCACGCGATTGAGCATCCGGTCCGCGTTCGCGAAGAACAACTGCGCCTCGGGCCGCACGATCAGCACGCCGGGCACCGGCTTCGCATCGGCATGATTCGCGACGTCGACGAAGTCGTGCCCGTCACGCAGCCGGCCGAGCACGCTCACGTTCGGCTCCGACAACTTGCGCAGCGTCAGCAGCAGGCTCACGCCGATGGCCGCGAGCAGCCCGTGCAACACGCCGAGCACGAGCACCGCGAGCAGCGCGGCGATCACGACCAGCCGGTCGCGATGCCAGATCCAGTATGGCCGGAACACCGACGGGTGCAGCGAGTGGCTGACCGCGAAGATCACGATCGCCGCGAGCACCGGCTCGGGCGTGCGCGCGAGCTGCGGCAGCAGCTGCCATACGATCAGCGCGACCACACCGGCCGCCCACAGGCCCGCGAAGCGCGACCGAGCGCCGGCCGCCTCGTTCGCGGACGTCGCCGAATAGCCGGCACCGACCGGCATCCCGTGCAGCAGCCCCGACACGAGATTCGCGCAACCGAGCGCGACGAGGTCGCGGTTCGGCGACACGGTGTCGCCGTGCTTCAGCGCGAAGTTTCGAATCGACCCGTACGACTCCGCATACAGGATCAGCATCAGCGCGAACGCGAGCTCGACCGTCTGCATCCATGCATTGCGGTCGAGATGCGGTAGCCCGAATTCGATATGCCGGAAATCGATGTGCCCGACGATCGCTATGCCGTAGTGCTGCCAGTCGACCATATACCCGGCCGCGATCGACAGCACGATCACGACCAGTGTCGCGGGCACCCGCGAGCGCCGGCCGAGCACGAACAACAGCGCGAGCGCGGTCGCGCCGAGCGCGACGCTCGCGAGGTTCGCATGCGGCGCGCCGGTGACGAGATCGAGCGCGACATGCGGCGCATCGCTGTGCTGCACGGAGATCGCGAGAATCTTCGGCAACTGCTTGATGACGATCGTCAGCGCCAAACCGAACGTGAAACCGCGCAGGACCGGGCGCGCAACGAAATCCGACATGCCGCCCAGGCGCGCGGCACCTGCCAGGATGAACAGCACACCGGTCATCGCGACGAGCGCGGCCGCCAGCGCGAGCTGCGCGGCAAGCGCCATCCCGGATTCGGCCAGCACGGTCGCGGCGAGCACCGCCGCCGACGACGACGTCGACGACACGATCGCAAAGCGACTGCTGCCGGTCAGCGCATAAACGACGAGCCCTGACAGCAACGCGATGAGACCGGCCTGCGGCGGCAGGTTGGCGAGACCCGCATACGCCACCGCCTCGGGAATCAGCAGGCCGGCGATCGACAGGCCGGCGAGCGCATCGAGGCCGATGCGCTGCGTGGGCGGCGGCGTTGTCGCATCGAGTGCGGCGAAATGCTCGGGATGCTGGGGGCCGGCATCCGGACGGGTCGGGGCGGTCGTCATGAGGCGGTGGGCACCGTGCGCGTATCAGGGTTTGACGGCGATCACACCGGACCAGCCGGGCAGATAGCGCGCGTCCTGCTCGTGCGCGCGGCGCAGCGCGACGTCGAGCGCCTTCGAGAAGTTCTTGCGGATCTGGTCCAGCGTCACGTGCTGGCGCAGGTAGTCGGCCCACAGGAATTCGCTGAACGGCGTCGCATCCTTCGCATAGCCGCCGGCCGTGCGCAGCTCGCCGGCAAGGCTCCGGTACGGATCGTCCTCGAGCTCCGTCAGCGCCTTCGGCAGACGTGCATAGTCGCGACGCGAACCATCGGCGCCGAACGGATGCACCCACTGGTTGTGTTCCATCATCCGCCAGAAGATCGTGTCGTCGAGCCAGGACAGATCCTTGAGCAGCATCGCGTTTACGCGCGTCTCCCCTTCCTCGATCAGTGCGAGGCCGAGGTGGTGATGATCGGTGATGTAGTGCAGCCCGCCCGGGCCGAGCACGGCCGGAAACCAGTGCGACTCGATCGCGGCCTTGCGTGCGCGCTTGTCGAGGGTCTTCCAGTGCTTGCGCTTCGCTTTCACTTCGCGATAGCCGACCGTCATTTGCGTCGGACGCAGTGCGTCGAGCCGAACGGGAATGAGATGAACGTCGTTGCCGAGTGCCATGGTCGTACCCCATGTTGAATTTCCGGCAACGATACTCCTGAACTGGCGAGCCGTTAATACGTCGCGGCGTCGATTCGCGTGCGCTTGACCATCTCTGACAACGAGGCACAACGCTATGCACGCAGGTCGTCGCGTTCGAGACGATGCCGAACGTAGGGAATCCCGTCGTGAACGACGCTCACGCGGCGCATCCCGAGCTTGCGTGCGACGTTCAGCGAACCAGTGTTCGCCTCGGCGATATCGGCAATCACGCGCGGCAGCCGCACAGTGTCGAACGCATGGCGCACGACGGCCGCCGCGGCCTCGCATGCGATGCCGCGCCCCCATGCCGCGCGCACGAGCCGCCAGCCGATCTCGACGTCGCGCGCGCCGCCCGCGTAGTCGGGAATCAGCAGGATCCAGCCGACGAACGTGTCGGGCGCGGCCTTCTCGAAGATCGACCAGTAGCCGAGGCCCGGCGGATACGCGCGCGTGATCCGGTGCGTGACGAAGCGGCGATGTTCGTCAGGGTCGTGCCACGGGCCCGCGATGTAGCGCGTGACTTCGGGATCGCGATCCATCTCGATGCTCGCGTCGAGATCGGCCAGCACGCGCGGGCGCAGCCACAGCCGCCCGGTCTCCAGGACGGGCAACGCGGCAATCGATGGTTCGGTCATCGGGACTCCTGATACGGTGACGATGCGCGGCGCGCATTACATAACGAATACAAAATGCCTTCCGGAATGATACAAGGCGCCTGTCACCCATCAGGCGCGTGCGCATTTCCGCGCATTTCGGTTTTCTCAACAATTCATTTCATAGGGATTATTCCCGATTCGCGGATGTCGCGCCCCGCATCGCACGGCACCACGACCTACACTCGATCCATGCACCCGCGCCGCGCGCCAGCCGGGCAGGCATCCGCCTGAAGATCGTGAGCGCACAAGCCTGCGAGGAGACTTCGGACATGAGCTGGACCCGCGAACAACGCAACGTCACGATCGCCGCCTACCTGGGCTGGACACTCGACGCGTTCGACTTTTTCCTGATGGTCTTCGTGCTGAAGGACATCGCGGCCGAATTCGCGTCGACGATTCCCGCCGTCGCTTTTGCGCTGACGCTCACGCTCGCGATGCGCCCGCTCGGCGCGTTGATCTTCGGGCGGCTCGCCGACCGCTTCGGCCGCCGTCCGACGCTGATGGTCAACATCGCGTGCTATTCGCTGCTCGAACTCGCGTCGGGTTTCGCGCCGAGCCTCGCCGCGCTGCTGGCGCTGCGTGCGCTGTTCGGCATCGCGATGGGCGGTGAATGGGGCGTCGGCTCCGCGCTGACGATGGAAACCGTGCCGACCCATGCGCGTGGTTTCGTGTCGGGCTTGCTGCAGGCCGGCTATCCGAGCGGCTACCTGCTCGCATCCGTCGTGTTCGGCCTGTTCTACCAGTACATCGGCTGGCGCGGAATGTTCATGGTCGGCGTGCTGCCCGCGCTGCTCGTGCTGTACGTGCGCGCGCACGTGCCCGAATCGCCGGCCTGGAAGCAGATGGAAAAGCGGCCGCGGCCGAGTCTCGCGGCCACGATCCAGCAGAACTGGAAGCTCACGATCTACGCGATCGTGCTGATGACCGCTTTCAACTTCTTCTCGCATGGCACGCAGGACCTCTACCCGACCTTCCTGCGCGAACAGCATCACTTCGATCCGCATACCGTCTCGTGGATCACTATCGTGCTGAACATCGGCGCGATCGTCGGCGGCCTGTCGTTCGGCGCGATCTCGGAGAAGATCGGCCGCCGTCGCGCGATCTTCGTCGCCGCGCTCATCGCGCTGCCGGTTCTGCCGCTGTGGGCGTTCTCGAGCGGCGCGGTCGCGCTCGCCGCCGGCGCGTTCCTGATGCAGATCTCGGTACAGGGCGCGTGGGGCGTGATCCCCGTCCACCTGAACGAGATCTCGCCCGACGAGATTCGCGCGACGTTCCCCGGAGTGGTCTATCAGCTCGGCAACCTGCTCGCGTCCGGCAACGCGACGATGCAGGCGTCGCTCGCGGTTTCCCAGGGCAACAACTACGGTTTCGCACTGGCGCTCGTGGCCGGCATCGTGGCCGTCGTGATCGCGGTGCTGATCCTGTTCAGCCGCGAACGGCGCGGCATCGACATGACGCAATCGGTCAATACGCGTACAACCATCGGCTGATCCCGCGAATTTGCGCATCGCACCATCGCGCACGCCCCGCCCCGTCGGGGCCGCGCGGCATCCTTTCCGCGTCCGCACATCGAACTAGAGGAATTTGTCCAGATTCGTCGCTTGCCCGCGCCGCCCGCGTTTTTTTATCTTAATAAAAACGGCTGTTTGAATCAGATAATCAAATCACCTGTTCGCGGCCGGGCGACCGGCATTGGGAGGCGGGACATGGCAGTCAGTCAGGAGGGACGACCGTCGGCTGGACGGGCGTCCGGGGCGCGGTCATCCGGCAATCGGCAGACCGGCGGGACGAAGGCGCGCATTCTCGATGCGGCCGAGGACCTGTTCATCGAGCACGGCTTCGAAGCGATGTCGATGCGGCAGATCACGTCGCGCGCGACGGTAAACCTCGCCGCGGTCAACTACCACTTCGGCAGCAAGGAAGCGCTGATTCACGCGATGCTGTCGCGCAGGCTCGATCAGCTCAACCAGGAACGCCTCGGCATCCTCGACCGCTTCGATGCGCAGCTCGGCGCACACATTACCTGCGAGCATGTGCTCGGCGCGATGTTCATTCCCGCGCTGAAGGCGTCGCGCGACCCGGAGCGCGGCGGCCCCGCATTTCTGCGGCTGATCGGCCGCGCGTACACCGACCCGTCGCCGTTCGTGCGCAACTTCCTGACCGCGCACTACGCGAGCGTCGCGGGCCGCTTCTTCGACGCATTCCAGCGCGCGCTGCCGCACCTGCCGCGCACGGAGCTCGGCTGGCGGCTGCACTTCGCGATCGGCGCGCTCTCCGGCGCGCTGGCCGGTGCCGAGACCGAAAGCCTCATCGATGAATTCTCTCAAGGCCGCACGATGAACGACGTTCAGATGATCGCGCGGTTGTCGTCGCTGATCGTCGCCGCGCTGAAGGCGCCGATGCCCGACAGCGCGCAGTTGTCGATCTTCGCGGCCGTGCTCGACGATGCGGGCGCCGGCGACGCGTTCGGCCTGCCTTCGGGCACGCCGGCGGCCGATTCCGCGACGGTGCATTCGGCGAACTGATTGCGCGAGGCCGTGCAGGCAGCGATTCACGATCCTGGCGGCCCGGGCCGGCGTTAGTGGGCTGGCGAGGCCGAACGAATGTCGTGTGGCGCAAGCCGGGACTGGCTTGCGCGACGACGAAAAAGCATGGCGAGAATGGCGCGCTGGAGTGACGGCTCTCACCGTCCGCGAAGCATGGAGCGAGAGTGGGCGCTGAAGTGCCAACTCTCGTCGACCGCAAAGCATGGGACGAGAGTAAGCGCTAAAGCGCTAACTCTCGTCGACACCGGAGACACATCATGTCCTCATCCGCAGCAACCGCAGCGGCCCAGCTCCCGCCGAACACCGACGGCATCTGGTACGCGTCGTATCCGCCCGGCGTGCCGCACGAAATCGACGTCACGCAATACGCATCGCTCGTGCAGTTCTTCGACGAATGCACGACACGCTTCGCCGAACGGGTCGCCTACGTGAGCGCCGGCGCATCGATGACCTACCGCACGCTCGCGCAGAAAGTCGATGCGTTCGCGTCGTATCTGCAAAGCATCGGCGTGAAGCCCGGCGACCGCGTCGCGATCATGCTGCCGAATACGTTGCAGTACCCGGTCGCTCTGTTCGGAACGCTGAAGGCCGGCGCGATCGTCGTCAACGTCAACCCGCTCTATACCGCGCGCGAACTCGCGCACCAGTTGAAGGACAGCGGCGCGCAGACGATCGTCGTGTTCGAGAACTTCGCGCGCACGCTGCAGGACGCGTTGCCCGAAACGCAGGTGAAGAACATCGTCGTCACCGCGCTCGGCGACCTGCTCGCCGACGGTTTTAATGCCAAAGGACGCCTGATCAATTTCGTGCTGAAGCACGTGAAGAAGCTCGTGCCGGCCTACAGCCTGCCGCAGGCGATCCGGCTGCGCTCGGCCCTCGCGCTGGGTGCGCACGGCAAACCGCAGCCGGTGCAGACGACGCGCGACGATCTCGCGTTCCTCCAATACACGGGCGGCACGACCGGCGTCGCGAAAGGCGCGATGCTCACGCACGGCAACCTGATCGCGAACCTGCTGCAGGCCAAGGCGTGGATCGCCGACCAGGTCTCGGGCGAAGTCGAGACCGTGCTGACGCCGCTGCCGCTCTATCACATCTATTCGCTGACGGTGAACGCGTTCATCTTCATGGGACTCGGCGGGCGCAACATCCTGATCGCGAACCCGCGCGACATGAAGATGGTGATGAAGATCATCCGCCACGAAACATTCACCGGAATCACCGGGATCAACACGCTGTACAACGCGTTCCTCGACAACGAGGAATTCCGCAAGCGCGACTTCTCGAAACTCAAGCTCGCGATGGCCGGTGGCATGGCAATGCAGCGCGCGGTCGCGGAGCGCTTTCACGAGGTCACGGGGCGGCCGGTCGTCGAAGGCTACGGGCTCACCGAATGCTCGCCGATCGTCACGATGAATCCGGTGGACCTGAACGACATGGCCGCATTCAGCGGCTCGATCGGCCTGCCCGCCCCGTCGACGCTCGTGCGCTTCCGGCGCGAGGACGGCACCTGGGCCGGCGTCGGCGAGCCGGGCGAGCTGTGCGTGCATGGCCCGCAGGTGATGCGCGGCTACTGGCAGCGGCCCGACGAGACGGCGAAGGTAATCGACGCCGACGGCTGGCTCGGCACCGGCGACATCGGCGTGATGGACGAGCGCGGTTTCATCCGCCTCATCGATCGCAAGAAGGACATGATCCTCGTCTCGGGCTTCAACGTGTATCCAAACGAGATCGAGGAAGTGCTGGTCATGCATCCGGGCATCAGCGAAGCCGCCGCGATCGGCATTCCGGACGAAGTACAGGGCGAACGGATCAAGGTCTTCGTCGTGCGCCGCGACCCGGCGCTGACGGTCGACGACGTGCTCGCGCATTGCCGCAAGAACCTGACCGGCTACAAGATGCCGAAGCTCGTCGAATTCCGCGACGCGCTGCCGCAGACCAACGTCGGCAAGATCCTGCGCCGCGCGCTGCGCGACGAGGAACTCGCCAGGCTCAAGGCCGCGAAGCAAGGCTGACCATCCATCGCCCCCGGGAGACGCTGTCGATGAACGAAGGAACGAAGCGCCGCACGCGGCACGCCGCCGCGGCCGTCGCGTGCATGCTGTCGCTCGCGCAAGCCGGCCTGCATGCGCAGGAAACCGCCGCCGCCGCGAGCGCGGTACAGGAGGCCGCGCTGCCCGCGGACCTCGCGAAAGTCACGCGCGAGCCGGTCGCGCAGCAGGCGCGCTGGTTGCGCACGGCCGCCCAGCGCGGCACGCTCGCACAACTCGACGACGCGACGCTCACGGCGCTGTTCAAGGCACTCGATCCGCTCGCCGTCCCGCTCTACATCCGCAATGGTCCCAACGGCTATCCGTCGTATCAGTTCACGATGGTGCGCCAGGAGCGCATCAGCGGGAAATGGTCCGACACGCCCGACCGCATGCTCGTGAAAACGACCCGCGAACCGTTGCGGGTCTATGCGAAATGGCTGCCCGGCGGCGCGCACGCGGGACAGGAAACGATCTACGACACGACCCAGCGCAAGGACGAGATGTACGGCCATCTCGGCGGCCTGCTCGGCAAGATTCCGCTGTGGACGGCGCTCGACGGCGCACTGGCACGCGCGCAGTCGAATCACCAGGTGAAGGATCTCGGCACCGAGTTCATCACGAACCTGTACCTGACCGAAGGAAAGAAATACCAGGAAGCCGGCGTGCAGCGGCCGACGCAGGTGGAAGCGAAGACGATCGGCGGCGTGCGCGTCGTCGCGCTCACCTACGAGACGGCGACCGGCCGCCCGCAGTTCTACGCGAAGAAGGAAGTCCTCGGGCTCGACCTGCACGCGCCGTACTTCAGGACCGTCGAATCCTATGACAACGACGGCACGATCTTCGAGCGAATCATCATCGAGAAAATCGCGCCGGCGACGTTCGACGAATCCGCGTTCGACCCGAAGAATCCGGATTACGCGTTCTGATCGCAGCCGGTGCCGCGCATGTCGCGCTCAATCGTCGTCATCGTCGTGATGCTTGCGCCAATGCTTGTAATAGTGCTTGCGCCATCTCCGGTAACCGTCGTCGTCCTCGTCGCCGTAGTAGCCGTATCCGTAACCCGGATAGGCGACCACCGCCGGCTGCGGCGCCACATAGACCGGCGCCGGCTCTGCATAGACCGGTGCGACCGGCACGCCGATGCCCACCGACAGGTCGACGTGCCCCGCCATTGCACTGCCGGAAGCGAGCAACGCCACACTCCCGATCCACACCGCCAATCCCCTCTTGTTCATGTTCCCATTCCCGGATCCGCCGGCCAGCCCGGCATGCGCGTCGAATGTAATCGCACCGCGCGCCGCCAGGTGCTACGCCGTTGCGAGAGTCGTAACGCGACGTAACGAAACGGCACTAGCCATTCGACCGAATCGCGAAAATGCACGGGAGCGTCTATAGTGGGTTACGGTTCGACACAATCGTGACCGCGCACTGGCGGAACGAACAGGGTAAAATCCCGCCAAATGCTTGGTGGGCAATCCGCCGCACACGCACAACATATTCTCTGACGCAGGCTCCTGCCGCACCTCAATGGCCAATCCCGCAGAATCCCATCCGCAAAACGACTTCATCAATTCGGCGCGCAAGGAACGTAAGCGTGTTGAAATCTATCTCGTCAACGGCATTCGTCTGACGGGGTGTATCGAGTCGTTCGACCAGTACCTGGTGATGCTGCGCACCCCCGTGGGTCTGCAAGGCATCTACAAGCGTGCGATTTCCACGATCCAGCTCGACACCGGTGGCTCGCGCCCGGGCGGCGGCGGCCCGCGCGGCCCGCGTACCGGCGGTCGGCCGGGCGGCCGTGAAGGCGGCGGCCACAGCCCGTACGGCTCGCACGGCGGCGCACGCGAATCGCGCGGCGACGGCGGCTACGGTTCGCGCGAACCGCGCGAAGGTTACGGTTCCCGTGAACCACGCGAAGGCTATGGCCCGCGTGAACCGCGCGAGGGTTATGGCGCGCCGCGCGAGCCCCGCGAAGGCTATGGCGCCCCGCGCGAAAGCTACGGCGCGCCGCGCGATGCCGGCGACGCATCGGGCAACACGTCGCCGTCCGACGCACGCGGCAGCAATGGGCCGGTGATCGTCACGCGGCGCCGGCGAATCGTGCCGGACGGCCAGTAAAACAAAAGGGCAAGCCAAGTGGCTTGCCCTTTTTTCTGGTGGGTCGGCGCGGCATGTCGCCGCACCGCCGTGCCGCGATCGCTCAGTGTGACGCCGTCGGCAAGCCCGCATCGGCCTCGCGCTGCAGCGAACGTACCTGCTGCTGCAATGCGCGCAATTGCGACTGAAGCTGCGCCTGCTGCGCCTGCAATGCCGCCGTTTCGGTGCGAACGCTCTTCTGGCGATCCGCGACGGCCGCCTGCTGCTCGCGTGCGATCGAGATGTCCGCCTGCAGGCGCCGCGCGCGTTCCTGCGTGACTTCGATCTGCCGGTCCATCTGCGCCTTCTGCGATTCCAGCTTCGCCGCACGCAACTCGTTAACCGCCAACCGCTCCGCCTGCCGCGAGAAATCGCGGTAGATCGCTTCCGCCCGCGTTTCGTCGTACGTCTTGATCACGCGCCAGAACGCCTTCTGCTGGAACAGCGCGACGAAATAGGAACCGTCCTTCACGCTGAACAGCAGGCTCGCGCCGTAGCTGCCGTTATAACTGGTGCGCATCTCCGTCAGCGAATGCGCCTGGATCTGGCGCTGCAGTTCGTCGACCGTGCTCTGGCCGGTTGTCTCGCCCGCCTGCGGCTGCATCGAGGTCTGCACCTGTTGATCGATCACCGGAATCGTCGCCACCGGCGCCGATGCCTGCTGCACCGCCGGCGATGCATTGCCGGCCAATCCCTGCGCGAACGCGCCCTGCACGCCTCCCATCACGGCGAGCAACACACACGCCCGCCCCAACCTCGTCATATGGCTCATGAATTTCAATTCCCCGCCCGTGTCGTTGTAATTCAGCGCGATTTTATCTCATTAATTACTCGCTTTCGCGGGTCTCGGGCTCTTCGTCGAATATCTGATATTTGCGCATCTTTTCCCACAGCACCTTCCGGCTGATGCCGAGCTGCTGCGCCGTATCCTGGCGCCGCCAACCGTTTGCGTCGAGCGCCGCGATCACGCGGCTGCGCTCGTTCATGTCCCACTTGCTGCGGTCGACGAAGACCTCCGCGGCACTCTCCGCCGGCACCGGCTGCGCCGAATTGCGCGCATGCGCGATCAGCCGCTGGAGCCGAGCGGCATCCCAGCCGCCCGTTTGCCGCACCGTCACCCCGACGCGCTCGGCAAGGTTGCGCAATTCACGCACGTTGCCGGGGAAATAGCTGTCCGCGACCGCGTCCGCGAGCCAGTAAGGCAGGTCGGGCAGTTGCGCGAGCCGCTCCTCGCCCACCACCTCCGCGACGAACGACTTGAACAGCGCGATCTTGTCTACGGCTCCCCGCTCCTCCAGCGACGGAATGCTCAACTCGATCACCGCGAGCCGATAGTAAAGATCGGCGCGGAACAGGCCATCCTTCACGAGCTGCGGCAGCTTCTTGTTGCTGGCCGCGACGAGACGGAAATCGACCTTGATCGGCGTCGTCGCGCCGACCCGCAGCACGGCGCCGTCCTCGAGCACGCGCAGCAGCTTGACCTGCTGGTACAACGGCAGGTCGCCGACTTCGTCGAGGAACAACGTGCCGCCCGCTGCCTGCTCGAAATAGCCTTTATGCGCAACAACCGCCCCCGTAAACGAGCCTTTCGCGTGCCCGAAGAACAGCGACTCGAACAGGCCGTCCGGAATCGCGCCGCAGTTGACCGGCACGAATTCGCCGTTGCGGTAGCGCGAATGCTTTTCGTGGAGCAATTGCGCGATACGTTCCTTGCCGACGCCGGTTTCGCCGTGCAGCAGCACGTTGGTGTCGCAGTCGGCGAACGTATCGACCTCGTGCAGCAGCGCCTGCATCGATTCCGAGTGCGCGACGAGTTCGGACGGCTGCAGCGTATCGGCCGCATGCGCGCGCAGCTGCGTGACGAGCTTGCCGATCATGCCGCGCAGTTCGGCGCAGGTGAAGTCGAGCGGCAGGATGTGCGAATAATCGGGCGGATACTGCGACGCGTCATGGTCGCGGGCCGCGCCGACCCACACGACCGGCATGCCGATGTTCGCCTGCCAGTCGCGCAGGAATGCCGCGCCGGTCTCGATCATCGTCACGCTGATGATCGCGAGCGACGGCCGCAACGCGGCGCGCTCCGGCGAGATTTCCGCATTGTCGGCACGGATCACTTCGACGTCGAAGCTCGCCATGCAGCGAGCAACGCGATCGACGATGTCCGCCTTGCCTTCCCAGACGTACAGGTCGAGTTCTGCGATTGCGGAGGGGGTTCTCATTGTTGATGCTTTCAATGAACGATTTGCGGAGCGTTGCAAGTCAGACTGTGTTGTATCACGGTCACTTGGCCGATTTGCAATCCCAATGCCGTCAGCAATGGCGTCACCAACCCGTTGAGCAATGGATTGATCAGCCCGAGCAGCAAAGGAATGAGCTGACCCGTGAGCGGTTGAAGAATCTGAGTGAGGATCGATAGATCAAGTCCCAAGACGCTGAGCTGGATCGATGTTCCGTTCAATAGATTCGTCAGCTGTACGTTAAGCGAGTTGGTTGCTGTCGATGACGTGGTCCAGTTGGGCCCGGGAGACCATGATGACGAAGTGCATGCGCCGTTATTCGGTTTCGTATTGCAGAACGAGTATTGCGAACCGTTCGGATAAATGATTCCGGTTCCGGTTAGCGGCAGGCTGGCGCTGAGTGCACCAGGAGTCGAAGGCAATGGCGGCCCGCTATAAATGGGCGTGCTGGTGCTGCTGCCGACGTACGCTACCGGGTTCGATAGAGACAAGGTAAGTTGCAGAGCCGAGAAATTGCCGAGTAGCCCCGCCCCGGACAGCTTGGCAACAGGAATCGTTGCGGAGCTGGACGAACAGCTCGGGGCATTGAGGTTCAGTGTCCCTCCGGCATTTTGTCCAGCGCAAATCATCGCCACGCCCGGCAATGCACCGAACGTCACGGTGCTCGATGCCGGGGTCGATTGGCAACTCGCACTAGCCAGCCACGCGCGACCGGGGCCGCCCAGAATGATGTAAAGGGGCAAGTGCGGGCCGGTAAGCTGAATCGTCAACAGGCCGGGTAAAATCGGTATCGGAGGCGGATCCGACAGCACCTGCACATCAACGTAGAGCCCGATCTCGGCTTGCGACGCCTGCGTGCGCCAGATGCCGTTCACTTGTCCTGCCTCGCCAATTCCGATCGACGGCGGCGCCAGTACCTGCAACTGCAAACTGTTCACCCGAACCAGCGACGATACCGCAGAAATGAGCGGACAAAACGCGCTGCCGGGGCAATTGGTTTGACCGATCGACACCGTCAGCGCGCTGTTATATGCACCGATCTCCGCCGTCGCGAGCAACAGCTGAAGCACATTGATGTTGGCGTTTGCCGCCGACTCCGGATTACTGCCCGAGTATTGAAGGAGACTGCCTAACGAGATCTTGTTGACATTGACATTCGCACCAACTTTGCCTCCGAGTGCGCTGAGCACCGTACCGACCGTGGTATTGCTGCCTACGGCGGCGGCGGTGAGATTCAAGATATCCGCTACGGTCAGATTGAGTCCGAGCAACTTCCCGACGCTGGCCGGATTCGACATGCCGGCCGTACCGAGTTGCACCGCCGCATTCGCCAATTGACCTAACGTGACGTTTGCTCCGGCCAATGACTGATAACCCGCCAATCCCACATTGATGTTGGTCGTGGAACCCAGCAAACCCGTGAGCAATGGATCGAGTATCGCGGACGAAGAGGTATTGAGGTTCGCAAGTGTCGAACCTACGCTAAATGTGTCGATTGCCGCGGCCCGCGCGGTGGCAGTTGCGGAAACGACGGCCTGCCTGCCGCTCAATTGGTTCAACAGCCCCAGGAAGAAGTAGCTCACCTGCCGATAAGCCGTCACCTGGGCCGCATTCGCCACCGTCGGCGCTGGCGTTACGTAAGCGGTCGACGGATCCCACCTCCCGCAGCTCACGGCAATCTGATCGTTTCCTGCGGTAGGTTTTGCCGTCGCCGTGGTGCTTATCAACGTGAACGCATAACCCTTGTCGTTGATGGTCGCACTCCTCGTGACATTGCTTTTTGCATCGGTCAGACAACCGGTCGGATCGCTCGTCATCGGCTGAACGGCGGCCAGTGCCGCCAGATCCGCGACCCGCTGCAGGTCGCGCTTCTGAAAATACAGATTCGCAATGTCGATCACACCGAGCACGACGATCGCGATCATGACCCATATCGCCGACATAACAACGATGGAACCGCGTTGACGCCGCTTCGCCGGCCAGCCAGCGCCGCGCCGTCGAAATCCATATGGTTGGTCTGCGCGCATCGTCATCTCGCTTACTGCGCACCCTGCCCACTACCCGCCATACCTCCGGACGAGCTACCAAGCTGCGTACTCATCGATTCGGGAATCTTGTTCTTGAACGAATCGAGATAGCGCTGGTAAACGAGAGATGCGGCGTCGCCAAGCATCGGCTGCGCCGGTGCCGCAGCGCTATTCTCACGTTGGATCGAAAGCCATTCCTTCGTCGAACGGTCGACGTCGGACGCCGTCGGCGCGGCTCCCTGTTGCGCCTGTGCCGCTGCGGTGCCCATTGCCATGCCGACGATCGCACTTAACACCGCGATGCGGCCCGCAAGCGTGTTTCGATAATGTTTATTCTTCATGTCGCTCCCCGCCTGTCTGTTCATTGTGCAAACCGTTGCAGCAGTGGCACGGTCTGGTCATAACCGAAATTGTTTGCCATTGGCGTGATCGGTGCGGTCGCGGCGCGCCGCGATACTACGGGCGGCGTCGCAACCGCACGCTGCTGCGCGCGTGCCGCCGCCGCGATTTTTGCGGCGTCGCCAATGATGTCCTTGCGGATATCCGCCGGCAGATGCTGCTGGTTCATCAGCCGCTGCGCATCCTGTGTGCGTCCGGTAGCGAGCAGATACAGTACGAGATTGCTGATGATCTTCGGATTGCGTTGATCCAGTTCCGCCGCTTTCATCAACGGCACCCGCGCGCCAACCACGTCGCCGTTCCGCAATTTCGCATAGGCGAGATCTGACAGCAGCGACGCATCGGTGGGCGCGAGCTCGGACGCGTGCGTTAGAGCCTGCACTGCCTGACCGAAATCGCCGGTCGCACCGGCGATCAACCCGAGCCCCCGGTAGCCGCGCGCGGCGAGCGGCGTCTTCAGTAACTGCGTGTAGGCAACCGCGCTGGCAGCCGGCTGCTCAGTCATGCGCAGGGCATCCGCACGCAGCAGGATCGAGTCGGGCGATGCGCCGTACGCCTTGTCGTATGCGTCGATGTGCGCAAGCGATGCGTAATAGAGACCCTGTGCCTGCATCCGCTGGATCAGACCGAGGTACATCGCCGGTGTATCCGGTACCGCCTGCTTCTGGTCCGCTGCCTGGATCAGCGCCGCGCGTTCGGTCTGCGCACCCACGCCGTACCCGGTTTCCTTGGTCGCGCACGCGGCAAGCAGCAGCACCGCCGTGGCCGTACTTGCATGTTTCGCCATCCTGCTTATCCGCTTCATCGTCTTTCCTTCGATCCATCAGTGACGCGCCGACAGCGCATGCAGTACCGCCAGAAACCCGGGCCCTGCTGTCACGATCAACAGTGCAGGCAACAGCGTCAGGATCATGACACCCGTCATCTTTACCGTCAGCCGACCGATTCGTTCGCGGAGCATCGCTCGGCGCGTCTCCCGCAGCCGATCGCCGAACTGCTTGAGCGGCTCCTGCACCGCTCCACCGTGCTTGTCGACCTGCACCATCAACCGGGCAATCGCGCGCAGGTCCTCATTGTCGAAACCGCTCGACAAGCGTTGCATCGACTGATCCCGCGTGCGGCCCGCTGCGAACTGACGCTGCGCGATGCCGACCTCCGACGACAGCACCGGCATCATCCCGCGGAAATCGTTGGTCACGACCTGCAGGCTTTGGTCCAGCGACAACCCGACTCCCTGCAACAGGCGGAGCATGTCGACGAACAGCGGCAGTTCATCGACGATGCTTTGGCGACGCGCGGCGGCACGGCGCTGCACGTACAGCTTCGGCAACATGAAGCCGAGCCCGAATGCGGCGAACATGCCGATCATCCAGGATCCGCCTGCCACCCGTCCACTCGCGAAGATCGCGAACAGCAACGGCAATGCGATCCCGCATGCAATCCGCGCGATCAGGAACAGACCGCGCGTACGCGCGTCGACGTAACCGCATTGCTCGAGCAGACGGCGATCCTCGTCCGCGACGATGTGCTTGCCGAACCCGGTATCGAGCCAGCGCATCCCCGTCGCCGAGAATCGCGCGAGCATGCGCTCGATGCGCTCGCGCCCGCGAGTGTCCGGTTTCACGGACGGAACATCGTCCGCTGCACCCCGAGCCTTCGCTGCCTCCAGCGCCGCCATGCGCTGATCGAGCGCATCGGCCAACGCACGTTCCGCACGCGACGCGGCGCTCGCGCGCAACAACGCGATCATTCCAAGCAGCAGCACGCCTAGCGCGCCAAGCGCCAGCGCGATCGATCCGATCTGGGTTGCCGTCATCGCATCACCTGAGTCGAGCCATTCGATACAGCCACACACTACCCGCAACCTGGGCCAGGAACGCGAACATGAGCAGCATGCGGCCGCTCGGGTCGTTCCACATCCCTGACAGGTACTTCGGATTGGTCATCACCACGAAACTGCCGATCCCGATGGGCAACATCACGAGCACGAATGCCGACAGCCGCGTCTCCGCCGACATCGCCGTCAGCTCGCGCTCCGCTTGCTCCAGATCGCGCATGAACACGGCCATGCGTTCGAGCATGACGTCCGCGCGACCGCCGTACTTGACCGACAACCGCAGTACCGAGCCGAGCAGTTCGAACTCCTCGGTCCGGTAGATCCTGGCGATGTGGAGCATTGCGCGATCGATCTCGACACCCGTGCGCAGCATCCGCGACACGTGATCGAGACACCCCCGCAGCGGCTCCTCCGTCGTCAGCAGCGCTGCCTGGAACGCGGCCGGCACGCTGTTGCCGAGCGTCACGAGTCGCACGATCCCGTCGAGAAACGACGGAATCTGCCGGACGATTTTCAGTCGTCGCTTCTGAATCCGCGACGCGAGCCAGACGCCGAAGATTGCGCCGCCGCATGCAAGCGCCGCGAAGCACGCGAGTGCGCCGCCGTGGCTGCCCGCGATCGCGGCAACCGCGACGAGAACGGCCAGCGCGGCGATCGCCTTGCCGCGCGCGCCTTCGATCCCCGCACGATTCACGAGGTTGGCCAGATATTCCGTTGCGAGCGCGTACCAGTGCACCCAGAAAGCACGAGACGCGGCATGGCGCGCGCCATCGGACGACGGCGCGGCCCGTGACGCAGCGGATGCCGCCGATCGTGCGGCCGGTGCCGCCGCGCGTACGCCGGGTTCGAGCCGACTGTCGATGAAGCGCTTCGCATCGGTGCGCACGCGCCGGGTTTCCGCATGTCGCCACAGCATCAGTGCCGATGCCACGCACAGCATCGCGACCGCGAGCACCCAGATCATCGCGCTATACATTGAAGCCCCCGCCACGGCCGAATCCGCCGCCGCCAAACCCGCCACCGAAACCGCCCCCGCCCATTGCGCCGCTCGTCAGCGTCTGGCGAAAGCGCGCGAGCTTCGGCGAATGCGGATGGATGCCGAGCGATTCCCAGTGATCGACTTCCTCGCCTTCCGGCGTCACGCGTGCTTCGTAGCGATACAGCTCCTGCGTCGCGATGATGTTGTCGGACAGCCCCGTCACCTCGGTGATCGACAGAATCCGGCGGCGTCCATTCGACAGCCGCCCGATCTGCACGATGAAGTCGATCGCATTCGCGATCTGGCGACGCAGGCTCGACTCGGTGCCCTGGAAGCCGGCGAAACCGGCGAGCATCTCGAGTCGGTACAGGCACTCGCGCGGCGAGCTCGCGTGCACGGTGCCCATCGAGCCGTCATGGCCCGTGTTCATGGCCTGCAGCATTTCGAGCACTTCACCGCCGCGCACTTCGCCGACGATGATCCGGTCCGGACGCATCCGCAGCGTGTTGCGCAACAGGTCGCGAATCGTCACGACGCCGCTACCGTCGAATCCGCCCGGGCGGCTTTCGAGCCGCACGACGTGCGGGTGGTTCAGCGACAGCTCCGCCGTATCCTCGATCGTCACGACGCGCTCGGCCTCCGGGATGTGGAATGCGAGCGCGTTGAGCAGCGACGTCTTGCCCGAACTCGTGCCGCCCGACACGAGCACGTTGCAACGTGCCTCGACCGCTGCCTCGAGCAGCGCGCCGATCTCGTCGTTGTACGTGCCGTTGCCGAGCAGGTCCGAGGGCTTCAGCGGATCCTTGCGGAATTTCCGGATCGACACGATCGGGCCGTCGATCGACAACGGCTCGATCACGACGTTCACGCGGCCGCCATCGGGCAGCCGCGCGTCGACCATCGGGTTCGATTCGTCGAGACGACGCCCGATCGGCGCGAGGATCCGGCGCACGATTCGCAGCAGGTGCGCGTTGTCGGTGAAGCGCACCGGCAGCTTCGCGAGAATCCCGTGCCGCGACACGTACACGTCGTTGTAGCCGTTGATCAGGATGTCCTCGACCGCCGGATCCGCGAGCAGATCCTCGATCGGCCCGAAACCCGCGAGTTCCTTCGTCAACGCCTCGGCGATCGCGCGCACCTCGTTCTCGTTGAGCGGAATGCGGCGCAGGCGCACGAAGCTGTCGATCTCGAGATCGACGAACTGATTGATCGCCTGGCGCGACCATCGGCCGAACTCGGCGCCCAGCTCCTCGATACGCGTCAGCAGGTGCTCGTGCGCAGCATTCTTGATGTCGTGGAATTGCTGCGTCTGGGAGAACGGCGCTGCGCCGTCGGCGAATTGAATGTCGTGTGCCATCGGTTATGACCGCTTGGACGAGGGTTGAATGAAACGTTTGAGCGCCGACAGGCCGGGCGCCGCGCGAGACGCGCCCGCCACGCCCGATACGCCGGGCAGCCGCGTCGCGAGGGATTCGAGTGCGCGAACATACGGATCGCGCTCCGCCGCGTCGATGATGAGCCGTCCCTGGTTCGCCGCATGTCCGATCGCGACGCGACGCGCGGGCAAGGTGCCGACCAGCGACAGCCCCAGACGCTCCGCGATCTGCCCGGGCAGCAAGTCCAGCGCCGGATCGTACTGGTTGACCACGAGCTTGACGCGATCGGTGTCGACGCCCGCATCGCGCAGCCCGGTGAGCAGGTCGGCGGCCGAAACGATCGAGGCGACGCCCTGATCGCAAACCAGCCACGCCTCGTCGGCCGATGCGGCGATCTGCGTGACGAACTCCCGGTTCGTGAACCCGCCGAGATCGACGACCTGCTGGTCGAAGAACGCACGAAAACGGTTCAGCAGCCCGATGCATGACGCATAGGACACGTCGCGCAATCCGCTCAGATCCGGCGGCAGCGTCGTCAGCGCGACGCCGCTCTGGTGCCGCGTAAGCGCGGTGTTCACGAACGTGCGATCGATGCGGCGCAGATTCTGCACGGCGTCGATGAAATGGAATTCGCAGCGCGTGTTCAGGAACAGCGCGCCGTCACCGGCCGGCAACCCCAGGTCGATCAGCGCGGTCTGGCGACCAGCCGGCACGCCGCCGTCCGCGCCGCCCGTTGCGCCCGGGCCGAGCGCGCGCTTCTGCAGCCAGACCGAGAGATTCGCGGCGAGCGTGCTGACGCCCATGCCCGCGCGCGCGCCGAGCAACGCGACAACCTTGCCGTGGCGGCTCGTCGGCTCCGCGACGTGGGACAGCAACCCGCGCGTCGTGCGCAGCGCGTCCTCGGCCGGTGCCGACACGTCGATGAAGTCGCGCACACCCGCACGCAGCGCGGCGAGCGTGCTCTCGGGCTGCGCGAGCGAACCGAGCGCGATGATCGGCAACCCCGGATGCGCGGCACGCACCGTGGCCGCGGCGACGCTCGCCGCTTCGCTGCGCTCGGAGAAGTCGATGAACACCAGTGCCGGATTGACGCCGGTGATGCGCTGCGCCAGCACGCCGGGGTCCAGCGACGCGGCCTCGACCGCACCGGCCGAGATCAGCGTATCGGCCAGCCAGCGCACATGCGCTTCCTGTGTCGATGCACAAACGAAGTAGTCGGTCACGGCGGGTTCACACAATGATTGAGTTCGTGCATTCATGTCGAACACCCCCGATTACGCATGGCGTAGCGCTGTGCCGCGACGCGCCGTGCTTCAGATTCATTTCGAAAACCCCGGTGCCGCATCCGGCGACGCGGCCCCGCCCAGATAGGATCGCCACACCGGCCCGTCACGCTGCTCCGACAACTCGCCGGGTGTCGCGGGCAGCACCGCGCCCTTCGCAATCGGTGCGACGAGATGCGGTGTCACGATGATCAGCAATTCCTTGTCGTTCTGCTGGTAGTTCAGATTCTTGAAGAACGTGCCGATGATCGGCAGATCGCCGAGCAGCGGCACCTTGCTCACGTTCGACAATGTCTGGCGGTCGATCAGGCCGCCGATCACGAAGCTCTCGCCGTCACCGAGTTCGACCGTCGTATCGGCACGACGTGTCGTGATCCCCGGCACGGCGACACCGCTGATCGTCACGCTGTTCACGAAGTCGAGCTGGCTCGATTCCGGCGCGACCTTCAGCGCGATCCGGCTCGGGCTCAGCACCGTCGGGGTCAGCGACAGACCGACGCCGTATTGCTTCCACTGGATCGCGGTCGAGCCGAGGCCCTGTGGCGCAGGCACCGGAATCTCGCCGCCCGCGAGGAAGCTGGCGCTCTGGCCGGACAGCGCGACGAGCGTCGGCTCCGCCAGCACGCGCGCCATGTTGTTCGCTTCGAGCAGCGACAGGTCGGCGAAGATGCCGCGTCCGGCTGCGTTTACGACCAGGTTGAACGCGGATGCGACCGGTGCGCCGAGCGTCGGGATGTACGAACCCGTGCCCGGGCCCGCTGCGCCGTTATACGACTGCACGCCGCCGGGCGCGAACGAGCCGAACGAAAAGCCGTTGCTCTGCTTGAAGAAATTGAAGCCGATCTGCTTGAGCACCGAACGGCTGAACTCCACCACCCGCACGTCGACCTGCACGACGTTCTTGCCGGCCAGCGTCGAACGATCGATCACCGTGCCTTTCGGGCTCATGTTTTTGGCGACCGCCGCGGCCCGTTCATGCGCATCGAGCGATGCCGCCGTTCCGCGCAGCACCGACGTCCCGCCATATGCCTTCACCTGCGGCGTGGAGCCGTCGAGTACCGCTTGCGCTGCCGCGTCGACGACTTCCACGCTCCATACCGTCGGCTCGTCGCGACCGCGCTCCCACAACATCACGTTCGTCGCACCCGGCGCCTTCGCGGTCAGCAGCACCGAGCCCGAACGACTGCCCTTCATGATCAGCACATCGGCGATTGCCGGATCGCCGACGGCGACCCGCTGCAACGCGTGGCCAGCGGAAATCTGCCGCTGCGCGCCGACCGCGAGCTCGATCGTGCCGCTCGCGCTTGCAATGGAGGTGAATGTCAGGGTCCAGAGAGCAATCGCGAATGCAATCAGTGTGTTTTTCATTGTTTGTTGGACCGTCGCACGGCCGTTACTTGTCGTCGCTGATATCGATGGCCATCGATGTTGTTCAATACGCAACCGTTTCCGACCGGCCGCCGCGGATCACCTCGATACTGCCTCCCCCTCCATTGCCTGCAGACCGCACCGCCGGCGGCAAGCGCGACGGCAGCGGCGGCACATTCACGTTGGCAACCGCGGACCGCGTCGTGCCGGACAGCTGTTGCAGCGATACGCCGGCCGCGGCAAGCGCCGATGGCGACAGCTTGTTGTCCGTGCGCACCGCCACCGTCTGCGTCGCGAGCTCGTCGTCGCGCGGGTTGCGCAGCGCGAGCGTCAGCCGCCCGCTCGCCTCGCCGAGGGTCAGCGCATCGACCTGCGCGGTCGGCACTGCGAGCACCGCGATGCGCGCGTTGCTCGGCTGGCCGTTGTTGCCGTTCGTGCTGTTGCCGCTGTCGCGATCCGGCGTCGCGTCGCCGAACGACAGCACGCGAACCTTCGACATCAGCAGCCGTGCCTGCGTCTGCGACACTTCGCCGTCGAACATCGCACCGCCGCCTTCCCGCTTCAGGTTCAGGAACACGTCGACGAAATTACCGGGCCGCAGCCGGTTGCCGACCGCATTCGTTTCGTCGACCCGAACCGCGATCGCGCGTTCGCCCGGCTCAAGGTCCTCGGCGAGGCCAGAAACCAGTGCATCGGAGACAACCGGCGCCGACGCTGCGATGTCCCTCGCAGGAACGCGACCGACGAGGGTTGCCGGATCTGAAAAAGCGCCAGACGGAGCGGAAGCGGAGGATTGAACCTTCAACGCATCGGCTGCAATCGGCTGACCAGCCTGCAACGTGCGCGTCGCGACAACCACTGGCACCGGATTCGCAGCGACCGCCTGTTGCGCGGAGGTGGAATGAGGTGTACTGCGCCCGAGCATCCATGCATAGATTCCGAGCAGAACAGCGATCGCAATCAGCAACCCCGCGATGATTTTTGTCAGATTGTTGGCCATGTTGATATCGGAATGCCGGGATCAGGTTCTGAAGTGTGGCAACGGTCGGGCAACTGCATCCAATAGGTTTACGATTCAAAGCATGCTGGGCTGAACCTGTACGGTCGCGCTACTCTGCAACTGAGGCGCACTAAATATGAATATCCAGGGAATCAGCGGATTCGCCGCGTAGGAATAGGTGGTCGTCACCATCACGTTGAATGCGGATGTGGACGTCGATGTGAACGTCGTCCCGCATGTCACGCCTGGCGTCGTTGTAGGTGTGGGCACCGACGTGGAAACCTGCGCGGCAAAACTGACGTTCTTCGACCACGGTGCGCCGCCCAACGCCTGCGTCACCGCATTTCGCGCGTTGACCTGCAGTCGGTCGCACGGCGCCGACGTGTAATTCAACGCAGCGCGCGCGCCTTCGGATGCTGCGAATGTCAGGCTTTGCTGGATGATGAACACCATCCCGAACGTAACGATCGCGTAAAAAATCAGGAAGAACAGAGGAAATACGAACGCGAACTCGACCGCCGCCACCCCCCGTTGCCGCCGCCATCTCGGCGACTGGCGCGTTTGCGTCCATCGGGCCATCACACTCCCCTCACATACACAAGATGCAGAAGCCACACAGCGGCCGGCACTACGAGAAACGCTGCGTAAGGCGTCGCTCGACGACCGCCTAGCGCCATCGCGGGCGTGCCGCGCTTGTATAGCGCGGCAACCGAGGTCCGTGAAAGCACCATTAGCCCGAGCGCATGGAGACCCGCAGCGACGCTCGCGAGTATCCAGAACCACAGCAACGCTTGCACGCCGCACCATGCACCGAGAACGGCGAATACCTTGACGTCTGCCGCGCCCATTACGCGCAGTGCAAAGAAGGGGGATAAGCAGATTAGGCCCACAGACGCCCCGATCAGCGACTGAGTCACAGTAATTCCGAACGGATTCCCACTGATGGCCGAGCTTGCCAATGCGCCTGCCAAACCCGCGATAACGAGCGTATTCGGAATACGCCGAAACCGAATATCACCGCTTCCGACGAGGGAAGCCCAAGCCAGGAAAACTCCGGCGAACAAAAGATGCGCCATGGCAGCAACCGACCGTCGGCAGAAGGACGAGCGAACCTTGACGCGTTCGCTCGTCGCCCCGGCGGAAAGCGGAGGTCACGTGGTTGTTTTGTTGCAGGTAGCCGGCGCAGTCACGCAACTGGAGATAGTCGAGAACATGCTTCCGAGACTCGTCCCGATCGTCGAAACGCTTGCGATGATTGCCACCGCAATCAACCCCGCGATCAGACCATACTCGATCGCGGTAACCCCGTCTTCTTCCTTGAAGAAGCGCTTGATGAGTGCTTTCATTTTTTAATTCCTCGTGCCTGTATGTACGTTCTTTGGCCTTTTATACGTTGTGCGTCCCCGTATATCTGGCCCTTGCCTCGCGCCGTTCGTTACACATGTGCAACGACAACCGAGTGCACTTTCTTTATATGTCACCCCGAGGGGTGCGTATCACAATTTGATGCAAGTTAACATTCGCGATAGTGATCCTCCTCGAACGTCGTGTACTGGACTGTACATTTCCTTACACCTGCTCCGGATTCTATATCCGATCCTATTTAACTTCCAACTTCTTTTAAGGCGGGATCGAAAAACTTTCCGCGAGCACAACGTATTTGTACGGCGTTTCGGTACGACTTACACATAGGATTTACGATAGGTTAGATGTGCACACCTAATCCACCAGTAAAACACGCGAACCGCCCGTCAGCCTTCCCCGCCCGCCACGTTACGCCGCGCGCGTAACGCCAATGTTGTGACGTTACGTTACGAAACGGCCGTAACCGTTCTCATTCGACTGCTCTTAAACAGATTCAACATTCTTTCAATTTGCCTAAAACCCTTTTCCGACAAGGAATTGCCTCGTTTAAAACCAATCGTCGAACCAGCGGCCATCGAAATGGCACGACAGTTGCAGAGTAATCCTCGCATCACTCAACACAACATCAGCTTCAATGCGAGGACGAAATGGACATTCAGGTTATCCCTCATGGCATGCTCCGGACGACTATGATCGCGGCCACCGTGGCAGCCATGCTTTCCCTCTCCGCGTGCGGCGGTTCCGGTTCCATCAGCAAGGGGCTCAGCGGCGGCTCGAGTTCGGGCGGTGGCGATTCGATCTCCACGTCGGGTGGCGGTACCTCCGGCGGCACGTCCGGTTCGACCAGCGGCAGCACGTCGGGTAGCACGAGCGGCTCGACCAGCGGCAGCACGAGCGGTTCGACGAGCGGCAGCACCAGCGGCACGACGAGCGGGACGACCAGCGGCACGACGAGCGGAACGAGCGGTACCTCGGGCGTGTCGGCGAACCCGGTGGGGACTGTCCTCGCACAAGGCAGCAATGTCGTCACGAGTCTCGGCGGCACCGTATCCGGCCTCGGCTCCATGGTTGCCGGCCAGTCGTTGCCCGGCGTCAACCCGGCGACGACGCAAGCGGCAGGCGGCATCGTGCAGAACGTCGGCGGCGCGGTGACGGCGCTCGGCAATGGCCTCGGCAGCGGCCTCGGCCAGCTTGGCGCGACGAAGGATCCGGTCGGTGTCACGGTCGCCAGCACCGGCGGCGTGGTGAACCAGCTCGGCGGCGCGGTCACGCAGACCGGCAACCTGGTCACGAGTCTCGGCAGCGGCCCGCTGTCGCCGCTCGCGCCGGTCACGGGCGCCGTCGGCGGCCTCGTCGCGCAGGTCGGCAACGCCGTATCGAACGGCGGCACCACGTTGACCAACGTGTTGTCGACCGGTCCGATCCAGCAGGTCACGCAGACGGTCAGCTCGGCGATCACGCCGATCACGACGATGGTCGGCCAGACGACGCAGACGATCGGGACGGCCACCGGCCTCGGCGCCCCGGTCAACACACTGCTCGGCACGATCGGCAACGGCCTGAACCAGGGTGGCGCACTGATCGCATCGACGGGCGGCAACCCGGTCACGACCGGCCTCGGCAACACCGTTTCGTCGGCCGGCAATACCGTGAAGGCTGTCGGCGGCCTGCTCACGGGCGGCACCGGCGGCACGACCAACCCGCTCGCACCGCTCACGGGCCTGCTCACGACCGTCACCGGCACGCTCGGCGGCGCAGCAGGCGGCACCAGCGGTGGCCCGCTCGCTCCGGTCACCGGCCTCGTCTCCGGCCTCACCGGCACGCTCGGCGGTGCAGCGGGCGGCACTAGCGGCGGCCCGCTCGCTCCGGTCACCGGCCTCGTCTCGACCGTCACCGGCGCACTCGGCGGTGCAGCAGGCGGCACCAGCGGTGGCCCGCTCGCTCCGGTCACCGGCCTCCTCTCCACCGTCACCGGCGCACTCGGCGGCGCAGCGGGCGGCACCAGCGGCGGCCCGCTCGCTCCGGTCACCGGCCTCGTCTCGACCGTCACCGGTGCACTCGGCGGCGTAGCAGGCGGCAGCAGCGGTCCGCTCGCCCCGGTTACGGGCCTCGTCTCCGCAGTCACCGGCGCGCTCGGCAGCGCAACGGGCGGCACCGGCGGCGGCAACCCGCTCGCTCCCGTGACGGGCGCGCTGTCCTCGGTCACCAGCACGGTCGGCGTACCGGCCCTGAGCGGCAGCACGGGCGGCGCCACGAACTCGGGCTCGGGCTCGAATCTGCTCGCGCCTGTCACGTCGCTGATCGGCGGCCTGCTTGGCGGCACGCACGGCAAGTAATCGAGCATCCATTCATCGACAAGACAGCGAGGAGTCAATCATGTCCCAGCAACGTTCCATCACGACGGCCGTCCTGCGCCAATGGCGCGTGCCCCTCACCGCCTTCGCCGCAGCGTGCCTGCTGGCTGCCTGCGGCGGCAACAGCGTCAGCGCGCCGCCGTCCAGCAACAACGGCGGCGGCAGCTCCAGCGGCACGAGTGGTACGAGCGGCACCAGCGGCACCAGCGGCTCGTCCACCGGCACCAAGGGCGCTGTCAACACGCTCGGCCAGACTGCAACCGATCTCGGCAGCACGATCGGCAACGTCAGCCTGCCGGGCCTCGGCGACGGCGTGACGAAGGGCGTCGGCAGCACTGTCTCGAGCACCGGCACGATCATCAACGCGGCGGCCGATGCGTTGAGCAACGGGCTCGGGCAGACCGGCTCGATCAAGGATCCCGTCGGCACGACGGTCGCGGGCCTCGGCAATGTCGTCGGCGCGACCAGCAACACCGTGTCGGGCCTGAGCTCGACCGTCAAGGCGCTCGGCACGGGCCCGCTCGCGCCGCTCGCGCCGGTCACGTCGCCGGTCGGCACCGTGCTCGACACCGTCGCCAACGGCCTGTCGGCCGCCGGAACGACGATCGGCTCGACGCTGTCGTCGGGGGCCGTGCAGCAAGTGACGCAGCCGCTCAGTTCGGCAATCACGCCGCTGGTGATCACCGCCGGCCAGGTCACGCAACAAGTCGGCACGACCACCGGCCTCGGACAGCCCGTGTCGGGCCTGCTGGGCCAGATCGGCGGCGCGATCAGCTCGGCGGGCAAGCAAGTCGGCAGCACGTCGAATCAGCCGCTCGTCGGCGACGTCGGCCAGCTCGTCACCGCGGTCGGCAACACCGTGACCAACGCAGGCGGCCTCGTGAATCCGAACGGCCCGAACGGCGCGGCACCGATCCCCGGCCTGATCACGAGCCTCGTCGGCGGCTCGACGGCCACCGTGCAGAACGGCTCGTCGTCGGGCTCCGGCTCGACCAACCCGCTCGGCGGCCTGCTGTCCGGCCTCGGCTCGACGCCGCTCGGTTCGCTCACCGGCGCAGTCGGTGGCGCAACGGGCGGCTCGGGCAGCAACCCGCTCGCGCCGGTCACCGGTCTCGTGTCGACGGTAACGGGCGCGCTCGGCGGCGCAACGGGTGGTGCAGGCGGTGCAAACCCTCTCGCGCCCGTCACCGGTTTGCTGAATACTGTCACCGGAGCAGTCGGCGGTGCAGCGGGATCCGGCGCTTCGTCGAATCCGCTCGCACCGGTCACGTCGCTCGTCGGCGGCGTGACGGGGACGGCATCGTCGGGCAGCTCGACGGGGCTCCTCGCGCCGGTAACGGGGTTGCTGGGCACGCTGGGTAGCGTTGGCAAGTAAGGAGGACGGTCGCGCCTTTGCAGCCGGAGCAGGAGGCGCGGCCGTACAAACACAACCGGCAATGCGGCACGCGGCGCGCGACACCCTGGTGTCGCGCGCCCGCATTAGAAAGAAGACGAAAAGCAAGGCCTACGAGGAAGAACAATGAAATCCAGACTCGACAGTTGGATGATGCTGCTCGCCATCGCGGCAGCAGGCACGGCACATGCACAAACGCGCGCGGCGGGTAACCCGCTCGATTCGCTCCCCCAGATCAACGCCCCGCAAAAAGGCCCGAGCGTCACCGTGCAGGTCACGCCGCAGGCACCGCAGCTGCAGGAGTTGCTGTCGCGGCACCTGACGCCTACGACGTTCCAGGTCGAGGGCGTCAAGTCGGTGCCGTTCGACGAAATCTCGCGTCGCTTCACGCCCCTCGTCGGCAAGGACATCACGATCGGCGAGCTGATCGAAACCGCGAACGGCGTGACCAAGCTGTACCAGGATCGCGGCTATGCGCTGTCGTTCGCGTTCATTCCCGCGCAGACCTTCGAGAACGGCGTCGTACGCGTGACCGTCGTCGAAGGCTACGTGTCGGACGTCAAGGTCACCGGCAAGCCCGGCGCGATGGAATCGAAGATCCGCGCGATCGCCGCGCACATCACGGCCGATCGCCCGCTGCGCCGCGCAACGTTCGAACGCTACGTCAACACGTTCGGCCTGCTGCCCGGCCTGACGGTGAAGGCCAACGTGCCGCCGCCGCAAACGACGGACGGCGCGACGACGCTCGAACTGGCCGTCGACCGCAAGGCGTTCAACGTCAGCACCGGCATCGACTTCAATCACCCGGGCGTGCAGGGTCTCATCACCGCGACGGAAAACGGCCTCACGTCGTTCGGCGAGCAACTGAGCATTTCCGCGCTGGTGCCGCCCGGGCGCGACAAGCAGACCTACGTCGCGTTCAGCGGCGCGGTGCCGGTCGGCAGCAGCGGCCTGGTCACGCGCCTCGATGCGAGCACGTATCGCGGCAAGCCCACCGACAACCCGGGGCTGCCGTCGTCCGTCGAGCGCACCGTCAAGAACGAGAAGCTCGGCCTTTCGGCATCCTATCCGTTGTTGCTGAACAACCAGCGCAGCCTGCTCGGCACCGTGTCGGGCTATGCGTCGCACAACGAAGACCGCTATCAGAGCAAGCTCAACGGAAACAGCATCGACACGCGCTCGCAGGTCCGCGTGCTGCAAATGCAGCTCGACTACACGAGCGTGTCGGCCAAGCAGGTGCAGAAGCTCAGCGTGAACGTCGCCAAGGGCTTCAACATTCTCGGTGCGTCGAAATCGCAGGACACCACGATCGGCTCGAACACGACGTCGGTGGACAGCCCGGTTTCGCTGACGTTCGTGCGTACCGGCGCAACCTTCACCCAGACCAACGAATGGCCGTTCAAGATCGGCACGTCGATCTCGCTGACCGGCCAGTACAGCCCCGATTCGTTGCCGACATCCGAGCAGATCTCGTTCGGCTCCACGCGCTACGCGCTCGGCTATCAGCCTGGCGAAACATCGGGCGACTCGGGCTGGGGAATGTCGCTGGAAGTCAACCGCGGTTTCACGCCGGGCTGGACGTACATGAAATCGATCACGCCGTACATCGCATACGACATGGCGCGCGTGTACCTGCACACGGGCACGCCGTCGCCGAGCCGCCTGTCGTCCGTCGGCATCGGCGTGCGATTTTCGGATAGCCGTTACTACAGTCTCGACCTGAATATCGCAAAACCGGTCGGCGACGCGCCCGTCGAAAGCGCATCGCGCAGCCCGCGCGTGAATGCCGCGTTCTCCTATCAGCTCAACTGATCGGTCACCAAACGGCCCGCGTCTTGCGGGCTGTTTGGATTAGAGTCCCCTCTATCAAACGCAGCACGCGGTTTCACGTATTCTGGCAAAGCTCGCAACAAGCCACCGCCCCATGCAGACGGTCGTGCGGGCGCATCGAATACGACATGAAACAAGGAGGAAGACGATGATTCAACTGACCCGCCCGTTGCGCACACTGGCAATCGCAAGCGCACTGCTCGCTTGCGCCGCCCCGGCATTCGCCCAAGCCGACAGCCCCGTCGGCATGTGGCAGACGATCGACGACAACACCCATCAGCCGAAGGCGCTCGTGCAGATCTCCGACGACGGCGATGGCTCGCTGTCGGGCAAGGTCGTCAAGGGCCTCGGTGCCAACGACACGCCCGATCGCCGCTGCACCGCATGCACGGACGAGCGCAAGGATCAGCTCATCAAGGGCATGACGATCATCAAGGCGATGAAGAAGGACGGCGACCACTGGGACGGCGGCAACATCCTCGACCCGGAAAACGGCAAGGTCTACAAGTGCAAGATGTCGCTGGAAGACGGTGGCCAGAAGCTCGTCGTACGCGGCTACATCGGCGTGTCGCTGCTTGGCCGCTCGCAGACCTGGGTTCGCGCGCAATAACGCAACATAACGCAACGCGCGTCGATACGCGCGACGCAATGAAAAATCGGCCTGCGACGGCGTCGTCAGGCCGATTTTATTTGGAGCCGAGCGTGCGTGAAATCGATCGACGTCATGCTGCGTGCTTCAGCGCTTCCGGTGCACGACCGCCCTGCGGGCGATACGCGGGCGCTGCGGCACTTCGCATCTCCGCCGCCTTCGATTGCGCATGCTTTCGCATCCGCGCGGACAATTCGTTGCACAGATTCACGCCGGCGTCGCCGTAGAGCTCGCGCATTACCTGCATCAACGTGCCGGTCTCGTGCCAGACCTTGAAGCGGCGATGGCAGGTCTGGTACGAAGGGTAGCGACGCGGCATCGCAGACCAGGTCGCGCCGCTATAAATCACCCAGAGTACGCCGTTCAGAACGGCGCGCGTGTTGGCCAACGGACGGCCGCGCAATTCGGTGCGCGGCTGCATTTCGGGCAGAAGCGGCACGACGCAGCGCCACTCATGGTCGGTCAGATCGCGATACGGTGTCATGGACATCTCCAGCCTTAAGAACCATGACTCAACGATATCGGCTGCCCTCAACCATGAATATAAGACAAATCCGAAAATACCCTGAGATCGCGATAATTTGACCGGAATTGACGTTTGAAGGACGCCACTTGCCGGAAAACCGCGATCAGGTCAGCGACGTGTCGACGATACGGCGCGGCGTTTCGAGGTACTCCTTCGACTGCATCTCGACGATCCGCGAGACCGTGCGCGCGAATTCGTTCGCCATCGGTCCTTCGACGTACAGCTGCTCCGCCGGCACGGCCGCGGACATCAGCAGCTTGACCTTGTGGTCGTACAGCACGTCGATGAGCCAGGTGAAGCGCCGTGCCTCGGACGCCATCCGCGGCGACATCTGCGGCACTTCCGACAGCACGATCGCATGGAAGCGGCTGGCAAGCTCGAGATAGTCGTTCTGCGAACGCGGGCCGCCGCACAGCGTCGCGAAATCGAACCAGACGACCCCGTCGGCCTTGCGCAGCGCCTTCAGCTCGCGCTTCTCGATATGCAGGATCGGGCTTTCGTCCGGCACCGCGGCGAGCTTCGCGAATGCATGACGCAGCTCGCGATCGGCATCCGCGCCGAGCGGCGTGTGGTACATCCGCACCTGCGCGAGCGTGCGCTGGCGATAGTCGACGCCCGCGTCGACGTTCAGCACGTCGAGCTTTTGCTTGATCAGCGCGATCGCCGGCAGCATGCGGTCGCGATGCAGGCCGTCGGGATACAGATCGTCGGGATCGTAGTTGGACGTCATCACGAACTGCACGCCGTTGTTGAACAGGCGATCGAGCAGCCGGTACAGGATCATCGCATCGGCGATGTCCGACACGTGGAATTCGTCGAAGCAGATCAACCGGTAGCGCTTCGCGATGCGCCGCGCGAGCTCGTCGAGCGGATCGGCCTGCCCCTTCAGTTCCTCGAGTTCGCGGTGTACCTCGCGCATGAATTCGTGGAAATGCAGGCGCGTCTTGCGCTGCACCGGCACCACCGCGTAGAAGCTGTCCATCAGGAAGCTCTTGCCGCGACCGACGCCGCCCCACATGTAGACGCCACGCGGCAGGTCCGGATGATTGATGAGCTTCTTGAACGCGTTCGAGCGACGCGCCTTGTATTCGACCCACTCGTCGAAGCAGCGCTGCAGGCGATCGACGGCCGCGCGCTGAGCGGGATCGGACTGATAGCCGCGCGTGGTCAATTCGCGCGTGTAGTATTCGGTGACGTTCATCGGGCAAACCGGAAAGAACGAAGGCGAGCGGGGAAACCCCGCCCGCCTTCGTCATGAGACGGCTGCGCCGGCCGATGGCCGGCAGGCGCTACACCGTGCTCAGCTGTTCAGCGAGCGCTTGTCGACGGCGAGCGCCGCTTCGCGCATCACTTCCGACATCGACGGGTGCGGATGGCAGATGCGGGCGATGTCTTCCGACGCCGCCTTGAACTCCATCGCCACCACGGCTTCCGCGATCAGATCCGACGCGTTCGCGGCGATCACGTGCACGCCGAGCAGTTCGTCGGTCTTCGCGTCCGCGATCATCTTCACGAAGCCGTCCGGCGCATTCATGCCGAGCGCGCGGCCGTTGATCGAGAACGGGAACTTGCCCGACTTGATCTCGCGGCCTTCCGCCTTCAGCTGCTGCTCCGTCTTGCCGACCCATGCGATTTCCGGGTACGTGTAGATCACCCACGGAATGCAGTTGTAGTCGATATGCGGCTTCTGGCCGTCGATCACTTCCGCGACCAGCACGCCTTCGTCTTCCGCCTTGTGCGCGAGCATCGGGCCGCGCACCACGTCGCCGATCGCATAGACGTTCGGCACCGCGGTACGGCAGTGGTCGTCCACGTCGATGAAGCCGCGCTCGTTCGCCTTCAGGCCGATCGCCTCGAGGCCGAGGTTGTCGGTGTTCGGCACGCGGCCGACCGACACGATCAGGCGGTCGGCGTCGAGCGTCTGCGCGTTGCCGTCCTTGTCCGTGTAGGCGATCGACACGCCGTTCGCCGTCGTCTTCACGTCGCCGATCTTCACGCCGAGATGGATGTCGAGGCCCTGCTTCTTGAACAGCTTGGCCGCTTCCTTCGCGAGCGCTTCGTCGGCTGCGCCGAGGAATGCCGGCAGCGCTTCGAGCACCGTCACTTCGGCGCCCAGGCGACGCCACACCGAGCCGAGCTCGAGGCCGATCACGCCTGCGCCGATCACGGCGAGCTTCTTCGGCACCGAGTCGAACGTCAGCGCGCCTTCGTTGTCCGACACGATCTTGTTGTCGACCGGGATGCCCGGCAGATGACGCGCCTTCGAGCCCGTCGCGATGATCACGTTCTTCGCGGTGACGACTTCCGTCTCACCCTCGCCGCTCACTTCGATCTGCACGCCGGCGTCGGTCTTGCCGGTGAACTTGCCGTGGCCCTTCAGCCAGGTGATCTTGTTCTTCTTGAACAGGAACTCGATCCCGCTCGTCATCTTCTCGACGATCGCATCCTTGCGGCCGAGCATCTTCGCGACGTCGATCTTCACGCCGTCGACCGTGATGCCGTGGTCGGCGAGGTGATGCGACGCGTTCTCGAACTCTTCCGACGACGCGAGCAGCGCCTTCGACGGGATGCAGCCGACGTTCAGGCAGGTGCCGCCGAGCTTCAGCGCGCCGGCCGGGTTCTTCCACTTTTCGATACAGGCAACGGTCTTGCCGAGCTGCGCGGCGCGAATCGCGGCGATGTAGCCGCCGGGGCCTGCGCCGATCACGACGACGTCAAATTCCTTGGACATGACAATCCTTTCTACTTGTACGCCCGCACGGTCGCGCGTGTGCGCAACCGTGCGGCGCGGGTCAATGCAGTGAGACTCGGCTTACAGGTCGAGCAGCAGGCGTGCCGGATCTTCCAGCGCATCCTTCATCGCGACGAGCGACAGGACGGCTTCGCGGCCGTCGATGATGCGGTGGTCGTACGACAGTGCCAGGTAGTTGATCGGACGGATCACGATCTGGCCGTTTTCGACGACCGGGCGCTCCTTCGTCGCGTGCACGCCGAGGATGGCCGACTGCGGCGGGTTGATGATCGGCGTCGACAGCATCGAGCCGAACACGCCGCCGTTCGAGATCGAGAACGTACCGCCCGTCATTTCCTCGATCGACAGCTTGCCGTCCTTCGCCTTCTGGCCGAATTCGGCGATCTTCTTCTCGATGTCGGCGAGGCTCATTTGATCGGCATTGCGCAGGATCGGCACCACGAGGCCGCGCGGCGAGCCGACGGCGATACCGATGTCGAAGTAGCCGTGGTAGACGATATCGTTACCGTCGATCGACGCGTTCACGAGCGGGAACTTCTTCAGCGCGTGCACGGCCGCCTTCACGAAGAACGACATGAAGCCGAGCTTCACGCCATGTTCCTTCTCGAACTTGTCCTTGTACTTGTTGCGCAGCTCCATGACCGGAGCCATGTTGACTTCGTTGAACGTCGTCAGGATCGCGTTGGTCTGCTGCGACTCGAGCAGACGCTCGGCGATACGCGCACGCAGACGCGACATCGGCACGCGCTGTTCCGGACGATCGTTGAGCCACGTCGTGGCCGACGCCGGCACCTTCACTTCCGGCAGCGACGGCTTCGCAGCGGCGGTCTTTGCCGGTGCGGCGGCCGGAGCGGCCTTCGGTGCGCTGCCTGCGGCCAGCGCGTCGCCCTTCGTGACGCGGCCGTCGCGGCCCGAACCTGCGACGTCGCCTGCCGACAGGCCCTTCTCGGCCAGCAGCTTCGCTGCGGCCGGCGATGCGGCGGCCGAGCTCGATGCGACCGCGGCAGCCGGTTGTGCGGCCGGTGCGGCTGCGGCGGGTGCTGCCGCCGGCTTCACTTCGGCGGCGCCCGCTGCTGCTTCGGCAGCCCCTGCCTTCGCTTCGGTGTCGATCGTCGCGATGACCTGGTCGGCAACGACCGTGTCACCGTCGTTCTGCAGCACTTGCGCGAGCACGCCCGCGGCCGGTGCCGGCACTTCGAGCACGACCTTGTCGGTCTCGAGTTCGATCAGGATTTCGTCCTGCGCGACTGCTTCGCCCGGCTTCTTCTTCCACTGCAGCATGGTGGCTTCCGAAACCGACTCCGAAAGCTGGGGGACTTTGACTTCTACGATAGCCATGTGATTTTCCTGGATGCTTAATCTGGGTAATGACGAGGTTCGTGCGATTCCTTCGGCCGATGCGGCGCGCGACGCGCCCGGCGGGCCAAAAGACACGGGAAAGCGCGCTGCGCCTTCCCGTTTCGCTTGACGTCGGTTATTTCGCGATCGATGCGCTCTTCAGGCGGCCGAATGCACCTTCGATGAGGGCCTTCTGCTGCTCGTAGTGCTTCGCGTAGTAGCCAACCGCCGGCGAGGCCGAAGCCGGACGGCCGCTGTATGCCAGCTTCTGCCCTTCCTTCATGCCTTCCTTCAGGTGGTGCTCGACGTAGAACCAGGGGCCCTGGTTCTGCGGCTCGTCCTGCACCCAGACCACTTCAGTCGCGTTCTCGTACTTCTTCATTTCCGCTTCGAACTGCTTGTGCGCGAACGGATACAACTGCTCGATACGGATGATCGCGACGTCGTTCGCCTTCGCTTCGCGGCGATGCGCGACGAGGTCGTAATACACGCGGCCCGAGCACACCAGCACGCGCTTGACCTTCTTCGCGTCGATGCCGCCGTCGGTTTCGCCCAGCACCGGCTGGAACGAACCCTTCGCGAGCTCCGACAGGTCCGACACCGCTTCCTTGTGGCGCAGCAGCGACTTCGGCGTTGCGACGATCAGCGGCTTGCGGAACAGGCGGATCATCTGGCGGCGCAGCAGGTGGAAGATCTGCGCCGGCGTCGTCGGCTGAACGACCTGCATGTTGTGATCGGCGCACAGCTGCAGGAAACGCTCGATACGCGTCGACGAGTGTTCCGGACCCTGGCCTTCGTAGCCGTGCGGCAGCAGCATCGTGAGACCCGACACGCGGCCCCACTTCACTTCGCCCGACGAGATGAACTGGTCGATCACGACCTGCGCGCCGTTGACGAAGTCGCCGAACTGGGCTTCCCACAGCACGAGCGTGTTCGGCTCGGCGGTCGAGTAACCGTATTCGAAGCCCAGCACCGCTTCTTCCGACAGCACCGAGTCGATCACCGTGAACTTCGCCTGACCGTCGGCGATGTTCTGCAGCGGCACGTACGTGCCGTCGTTCCAGCGCTCGCGGTTCTGGTCGTGCAGCACCGCATGACGGTGCGTGAACGTGCCGCGGCCCGAGTCCTGGCCGGTCAGGCGCACCGAGTAGCCCGATGCGACGAGCGACGCGAATGCGAGGTGTTCGCCCATGCCCCAGTCGAGCGGCTGGTCGCCGCGCGCCATGTTGCGGCGGTCGTTGATCACGCGCTCGACGAGCGGGTGGACCTTGAAGTTTTCCGGGACCGTCGTGATGCGTTCGCCGAGGCGCTTCAGTTCGGCGAGCGGCACGGCCGTATCGGCCGCGTCCGTCCACTTGCGGTTCAGGAACGGAACCCAGTCGACCGCGTACTTGCTCTTGTAGTTCGACAGCACCGGATCGACGGTGTGGTGGCCGTCGTCCATCGCCTTGCGGTACGCCTTCACGTAGTTGTCGGCGTCTTCCGCGGTGATCACGCCCTGCTGCACGAGCTTCTCCGCGTACAGCGCACGGGTGCCCGGGTGCTGCGCGATCTTCTTGTACATCAGCGGCTGCGTGACCGCCGGCGTGTCCTGCTCGTTGTGGCCCAGCTTGCGGAAGCAGACGATGTCGATCACGACATCCTTGTGGAACTGCATCCGGTAGTCGATCGCGATCTGGGTCGCGAGGACGACGGCTTCCGGATCGTCGCCGTTTACGTGCAGCACCGGCGCTTCGATCATCTTGACCACGTCGGTACAGTACAGCGTCGAGCGCGCGTCGCGCGGGTCGGACGTCGTGAAGCCGATCTGGTTGTTGATGACGATGTGCAGCGTGCCGTGCGTGCCGTAACCGCGCGTCTGTGCGAGGTTCAGCGTTTCCATCACGACGCCCTGGCCGGCAAAGGCCGCGTCACCGTGGATCTGCACCGGCAGCACTTGCAGGCCGTCTTCGTCGCCGCGGCGGTCCATCCGTGCCTTCGCGGAACCTTCGACCACCGGGTTCACGATTTCGAGGTGCGACGGGTTGAACGCGAGCGACAGGTGGACCGGGCCGCCTTCGGTCGACACGTCCGACGAGAAGCCCTTGTGGTACTTCACGTCACCGGCCGGCAGGTCGTCGACGTGCTTGCCTTCGAATTCGGCGAACAGGTCGGCCGGCATCTTGCCGAGCGTGTTGACCAGCACGTTCAGACGGCCGCGGTGCGCCATGCCGATGATGATTTCCTGCACGCCGCGCTTGCCTGCGTGCTGGACGACTTCGTCCATCGCCGCGATGAAGCTTTCGCCGCCTTCGAGCGAGAAGCGCTTCTGGCCGACGTACTTGGTGTGCAGATAGCGCTCGAGGCCTTCCGCTGCCGTCAGGCGGTTCAGGATGTGCTTCTTCTTGTCGACCGAGAAGGACGGCGTCGCGCGGATCGATTCCAGGCGCTCCTGCCACCAGCGCTTTTGCTCCGGATCGCTGATGTACATGTATTCGGCGCCGATCGTGCCGCAATACGTGTCACGCAAGCCCTTGACGATGTCGCGCAGCGATGCCTGGTCGAAACCGAAATACAGGTTGCTTGCGCTGTAGGTCTGGTCGAGGTCGCCTTCGGAGAAGTCGTAGAAAGCAGGTTCAAGTTCGGGAATGGCGGGACGTTCGCGACGCTTCAGCGGATCCAGATTGGCCCATTGCGAGCCGAGGAAGCGATATGCGCTGATGAGGGACTGGACATGGACCTGCTTGCGCGCGGTCGCCAGATTGCTCGTGCTTTCGCGCGGGATGAAGGCATTGGCCTTCGCGCGCTCGGCAAACGATTCGACGATCGGGAAGTGAGCGACGTCGTTGGCGTTCGAGCCGTCGGTTGCAGGCACGTTCTGCAGCGCGTCGAAATACTCTCGCCAGTTCTCCGGCACCGATGCCGGATTGTTGAGGTATGCATCGTACAGTTCTTCAACGTACGAAGCATTGCCGCCGAACAGATAGGAGTTCAGCTGAAACTGCTTCATTACATCTGACATTTTACGCTCACCTTTCTTCGAGCTTCTCGAGAAATAGCGGGTTACTCAACCTTCCGCGACACGGCCTGACCGTTTAGCGGATTGCGAATCAAGTCTTGCTTGGAAGGACCTAAAACTTGCGTGCGCGCAGCATATCACAGAACCGATACCGAAGTTCACGCCGAGTGCGCCTGAAAGCGCCGCGCGGCGGGGGTTTTGCCGGATTGCGGCGCGCTGCGGGAACAGTGTTTTACAGCGCGCCCGATTGCACACCGCGCAAATGCAAAAAGGCTGCCCGAAGGCAGCCTTTTTCGTCATGCGGGAACGGCCGATGCTCAGTCGACCGCGCCTTCGCGGCTCGCGCGGCGACGCTCGTGCTCCTTCAGGAAGCGCTTGCGCAGACGGATCGACTGCGGCGTCACTTCCACGAGTTCGTCGTCGTCGATGAACTCGACCGCGTATTCGAGCGACATCTGGACCGGCGGCACGAGACGCACGGCTTCGTCGGTGCCCGACGCACGCACGTTGGTCAGCTGCTTGCCCTTGATCGGGTTCACGACGAGGTCGTTGTCGCGGCTGTGGATGCCGATGATCATGCCCTCATACAGCGCGTCGCCCGGCTTCACGAACATGCGGCCGCGATCCTGCAGCTTCCACAGCGCGTACGCCACTGCCGCGCCGTCGTCCTGCGAGATCAGCACGCCGTTGCGGCGCTCGAACACCGAGCCGTCCTTGACCGGTGCGTACGAGTCGAAGATGTGGCTCATCAGGCCCGTGCCGCGCGTCAGCGTCAGGAATTCGCTCTGGAAGCCGATCAGGCCGCGCGCCGAGATCTTGTACTCCAGACGCGTGCGGCCGCGGCCGTCCGATGCCATGTCGAGCATTTCGCCCTTGCGGCGACCGAGCTCTTCCATCACGCCGCCCTGGTGCTCGTCCTCGACGTCGACCGTCAGCAGCTCGTACGGCTCGTGGCGCACGCCGTCGATTTCCTGCATCACGACGCGCGGACGCGACACGGCCAGCTCGTAGCCTTCACGACGCATGTTCTCGACGAGAATCGTCAGGTGCAGCTCGCCGCGGCCCGACACTTCGAACACGGTTTCGTCGCCCGTATCCTTCACGCGCAGCGCGACGTTGTGGTTCAGTTCCTTCATCAGGCGATCGCGGATCTGGCGGCTCGTCACGAACTTGCCTTCGCGGCCAGCCAGCGGCGACGAGTTGACGAGGAAGTTCATCGTCAGCGTCGGCTCGTCGACGGTGATCATCGGCAGCGCTTCCGGCGTGTCGACCGCGCAGATCGTCGCGCCGATGCCGACGTCTTCGATACCGTTGATCAGCACGATGTCGCCGGCTTCGGCCGATTCGACCTGCACGCGCTCGAGACCCTTGAACGACAGCACCTGGTTGATCTTGCGGTTGAGCACGTCGCCTTCCGGACCGAAGCGCATCGCGACGGGCTGACCCGGCTTGATGCGGCCGCGCGTGATGCGGCCGACGCCGATGCGGCCGACGTACGTGGAATAGTCGAGCGACGTGATCTGGAGCTGCAGCGGCGCTTCCGGATCGGCCGGGCGAACCGGCACGTGCTTGAGGATCGCCTCGAACAGCGGACGCATGTCGCCTTCGCGGGTCGCCGGATCGAGCGACGCATAGCCGTTCAGGCCCGAGGCGTAGACGATCGGGAAGTCGAGCTGCTCTTCGGTCGCGCCGAGCTTGTCGAACAGGTCGAAGGTCTGGTTGATGACCCAGTCGATCCGCGCGCCCGGACGGTCGATCTTGTTGATGACGACGATCGGCTTCAGACCGAGCGCGAGCGCCTTCTTCGTGACGAAGCGCGTCTGCGGCATCGGGCCCTCGACGGCGTCGACGAGCAGCAGCACCGAGTCGACCATCGACAGCACGCGCTCCACCTCGCCACCGAAGTCCGCGTGCCCCGGCGTGTCGACGATGTTGATGTGCGTGCCTTCATATTCGACCGCGCAGTTCTTCGCGAGAATCGTGATCCCGCGCTCCTTTTCGATGTCGTTCGAGTCCATCACCCGCTCGGCAATCTGCTGGTTCTCGCGGAAGGTGCCGGACTGGCGGAGCAGTTGGTCGACGAGCGTGGTCTTGCCGTGGTCGACGTGAGCGATGATGGCGATATTGCGAAGGGCGCGGGTCATAGAAACCTGGAAATCGTTGAACGCGCAAACGCGCACGCTCGTCAGTCACCGGGACACGTGCGCGCGCGTTGCAGCTTGGAAAGCCTCAAATTATAGCACGTGAGGATGTCGAAAGCCGGACTGCCCTTTGCAATGCAGCAAACCGCACCTCCCTGCCCTCGCTGCGCACCTCGGCCGGCACCGCCGATGATGGGCAGAAGACCCTGACGCCGACAAGGAGATTTTGGACCGGGGAGCGCGCCCTCGCCCGTTCGATTAACATTTGCCGCGGCAAGCAATTGTGCCTATACTGCTGCCTAGTCAACTATTGCAGCTTCAGGGTTTTATGTCGGATTCTCCTTCCCAACCGTCCGTTTCGCCGCTGTCCACGTATCAGATGAACGACAGCGTCGGTTATCTGATGTCGCGCGTGAAATCGGTGATGACCAACCTCGTCACGCAGCGCACGCAGGAAGAGCTCGGCATCACGGGCACGCAGGCGAGCATGCTGTTCATGATCGCCGTCGGCAAATGCTCGACAGCCGCCGAGCTCGCGCGGGAATACGGGATCGACGCGAGCGCGGTCACGCGCCTGCTCGATCGCGTCGAAAAGCGCGGGTTGCTGTCCCGGGTGCGCAGCATCGAGGATCGGCGGGTCGTGCGTCTCGAGCTGACCGACGAAGGTCGCGCGCTGGCGGAACGGCTGCCGCCGGTATTCCGCAGCGTGCTCGACGAACTGCTGGACGGTTTCACGCCGGAAGAAGTCGGTTTTCTGAAGAGCATGCTGCGGCGCATTCTCAGCAACTATTGCGAGACCGCCGGCAGTAGCGCCACGTAATAGTTGCCATAACAATTACTTTTGACAGATTAATGTAAGGAAATCCTTGCAGTGTCCATCATTCATTCCGAGTCAGGGAACAGCGCGATGAAATCCTCCCCGTTGTCCGTGCGCGCCGGGTCGTGCCGCGCCGCCGTCGCCGCCGCGGTCGCCGCGCTGGCGCTGGCGGGCTGCGCAAACTACATCGGCATCAAGAGCGACAAGCAGATCGCACCCGCGTCGCAATTCGAAACCGCCCAGAGCCTGCCCGCCCAGGGCGGCCAGTGGCCGACACTCGACTGGGCAAACCAGTTCGGCGATCCGCAACTGCCGAAGCTGATCGACGAGGCGCTCCAGGGCAACCCGTCGATCGCGCAGGCACAGGCGCGCATCGCCAAGGCGTCGTCGTACATCGAATCGTCGCGCTCGAACCTGATGCCGAAGGCCGAAGCCAGCTACTCGTGGACGCGCGAGCTGTATTCGTCGAACGCGCTGTTCCCGCCCCCGTACGGCGGCCAGTGGTACAGCGAGAACAACGCGCTCGCGAGCGCATCGTGGGATCTGGATCTGTGGGGCAAGAACCGCGAGCGCCTGCATACGGCCGTGTCGCAGGAAAAGGCCGCCGAAGCCGACATGCAGCAGGCGCGCATCACGCTTGCGTCGTCGGTGGCCCGCACCTACAACTCGCTGGCGCAACTGTATGCGCTGCGCGACATCGCGCAACGCGAGATCACCAACCGCCAGACGGTAGGCAAGATCACCGACGGCCGCGTGTCGGCCGGCCTCGACACCAACGTGGAACGCCAGACCGCGCGCGGCAACATCGCGACGACCCAGGCGTCGCTGTCCGACCTCGACGGCCAGATCACGACCGTGCGCTACCAGCTCGCCGCGCTGCTCGGCAAGGGGCCGGATCGCGGTCTGCAAATCGCCGCACCCGTGATGAACCCGACCGGCGAAGTCGCGCTGCCGGGCAACCTGCCGGCCGACCTCGTGTCGCGCCGCCCCGACATCGTCGCCGCGCGCTGGCAGGTCGAGGCCGCCATGCACGACGTGAAGGAAGCGAAGGCGGAATTCTTTCCCGACGTGAACCTCGCGGCCGGCTTCGGCTTCGATGCGTTCGGCTGGGGCAAATTCCTGAATTTCGCGAGCCGCCAGGCGCAGTTCGGGCCGGCCATCCACCTGCCGATCTTCGATGCGGGTGCATTGCGTGCGCAGCTCAAGGGCCGCTACGCGGACTTCGACCTGTCGGTCGCGAACTACAACCAGACGCTGATCAGCGCGCTCAACGACGTCGCGACACAGGTCGCATCGATCCGCGCGGTCGACCGCCAGATGGACGACGCGCAGCGCGCGCTCGACGCGTCGACGCGTGCGTACGACCTCGCCGTGATCCGCTACAAGGCCGGCCTGTCGCCGCAGCTCCAGGTGCTGACCGCCGACAGCAACCGCCTCGCGTCGGAGCAGACGGTGACGAACCTGAAGATGCGCCGGCGCGACATGCAGCTCGCGCTGATCAAGGCGCTCGGCGGCGGGTTCGATGCGACCGGCACGCGGCTCGCCGCGCCCGACGCCGACAAGCAGACGAAACAGGCCGCCAACTGATCCGGCGCCACCACTACGCAGACACTCGAAATAACGGACGGAGAAAATCGCCATGAGCGACCCTCAACAAAACGCCGCCAGCGCCCAGCCGCAGAACAACGGAAAGCGCAAACGGATGATGACGCTGCTGATCGCGGTCATCGCGATCGCGGCCATTGCGTACGGCCTGTACTACTTCCTGGTCGCGCGCTTCCATGAAGAGACCGACGACGCGTACGTGAACGGCAACGTCGTGCAGATCACGCCGCAGGTCACGGGCACCGTGATCGCCGTGAAGGCCGACGATACGCAGACGGTCAAGGCCGGCGATCCGCTCGTCGTGCTCGACCCGGCCGACTCGCAGGTCGCGCTGCAGCAGGCCGAGGCCAACCTCGCGCAGACGGTGCGCCAGGTGCGCGGCCTGTTCGTCAACGACGACCAGTACCGCGCACAAGTCGCGCTGCGCCAGTCCGACCTGTCGAAGGCGCAGGACGACCTGCGCCGCCGGATGGCCGTCGCGCAGACGGGCGCCGTGTCGCAGGAAGAAATCTCCCACGCACGCGACGCCGTGCGCGCCGCGCAGGCGTCGGTCGACGCGGCGCAACAGCAGCTCGCATCGAACCGCGCACTGACCGCGAACACGACCATCGCGTCGCATCCGAACGTGATGGCCGCGGCAGCGAAGGTTCGCGACGCATACCTCGCGAACGCGCGTAACGTACTGCCCGCGCCGGTCACCGGCTATGTCGCGAAGCGCTCGGTGCAGGTCGGCCAGCGCGTGTCGCCGGGCAACCCGCTGATGTCCGTCGTGCCGCTGAATGCAGTGTGGGTCGATGCGAACTTCAAGGAAGTCCAGCTCAAGCACATGCGCATCGGCCAGCCGGTCGAGCTGACGGCCGATATCTACGGTTCGTCGGCGGTCTACCACGGCAAGGTGGTCGGCTTCTCGGCCGGCACGGGCTCGGCGTTCTCGCTGCTGCCGGCGCAGAATGCGACAGGCAACTGGATCAAGGTCGTGCAGCGCCTGCCGGTGCGTATCGAGATCGATCCGAAGGATCTCGAGAAGCATCCGCTGCGCATCGGCCTGTCGATGCAGGTCGACGTCGACATCAAGGACGAGCGCGGCGACCAGCTGGCCAATGCGCAGAACACTGTTTACGAGACGAATGTGTTCGCGAAATACGGCGACGAAGCCGACGCCGAGATCGCGCGCATCATCGCCGAGAATGCCGGCGGCAACGCGCCGGCGCCGGCCGCCGCGAAGTCGGCGAGCGTCGCGAAGATGATGTAACGGATCCGACTCCGGAAAACTATCGACATGGCACAGGCTCCTGTCTCCCACCCGCCGCTGCAAGGCGGGCAACTCGTGCTCGGGACGATCGCGGTATCGCTCGCGGTGTTCATGAACGTGCTCGACACGTCGATTGCGAACGTCGCGATCCCGACCATCTCGGGCGATCTCGGCGTATCGTCCGACCAGGGTACGTGGGTCATCACGTCGTTCGCCGTCGCGAACGCGATCTCGGTGCCGCTGACCGGCTGGCTGACCGATCGCTTCGGACAGGTTCGCCTGTTTCTTGCGTCGATCATCCTGTTCGTGATCTCGTCGTGGATGTGCGGGCTGGCGCCGAGCCTGCCGTTCCTGCTCGCGTCGCGCGTGCTCCAGGGCGCGGTCGCCGGGCCGATGATTCCGCTGTCGCAATCGCTGCTGCTGTCGAGCTACCCGCGCGCGAAAGCGCCGATGGCGCTCGCGCTGTGGTCGATGACGACGCTGATCGCACCGGTCGCGGGCCCGATCCTCGGCGGCTGGATTTCGGACAACTATTCGTGGCCGTGGATCTTCTACGTGAACATCCCCGTCGGCATCGCCGCCGCGTTGGCCACGTGGTCGATCTATCGCACGCGCGAATCGACGGTACGTCGCGCGCCGATCGACGGCGTCGGTCTCGCGCTGCTCGTGCTGTGGGTCGGCTCGCTGCAGATCATGCTCGACAAGGGCAAGGATCTCGACTGGTTCGCGTCGACGACCATCATCGTGCTCGCACTGATCGCAGTCATCTCGTTCGCGTTCTTCGTGATCTGGGAGCTGACGGCGGAACATCCGGTCGTCGACCTGTCGCTGTTCCGGATGCGCAACTTCACGGGTGGCACGATCGCGCTCGCGGTCGGCTACGGGCTCTATTTCGGCAATCTCGTGCTGCTGCCGCTGTGGCTGCAGACCCAGATCGGGTACACCGCGACCGATGCCGGCCTCGTGATGGCGCCGGTCGGGCTGTTCGCGATCCTGCTGTCGCCGCTGACCGGCAAGTTCCTGCCGCGCACCGACCCGCGCTACATCGCGACCGCCGCATTCCTGACCTTTGCATTGTGCTTCTGGATGCGCTCGCGCTACACGACCGGCGTCGACGAGTGGTCGCTGACGCTGCCGACGCTCGTGCAAGGCATCGCGATGGCCGGCTTCTTCATCCCGCTCGTGTCGATCACGCTGTCCGGCCTGCCCGGCCACCGCATTCCCGCGGCATCGGGCCTGTCGAACTTCGTGCGGATCATGTGCGGCGGCATCGGCACGTCGATCTTCCAGACCGCGTGGGACCACCGGAACAACTTCCACCACGCGCAGCTGGTCGAGCAGACCAACCCGTACAACCCGACCTTCAACCAGGCCGTCACGCAGATGGGTAACCTCGGGCTGACACAGGATCAGGCACACGGGCTCATCAACAACATGGCCACGCAGCAGGCCGCGCAACTCGGCGTGAACGATCTGTTCTACATCTCGGCGGCAATCTTCGTGCTGCTGATCGGACTGATCTGGATCACCAAGCCGGAACGTGCGGGCGGCGGCGATGCGGGTGCGGCGGCGTCGGCTGCGCACTGAGCATCGCGCTGAAACCAGCACGCCAATAAAAAAACCGGTCGAGATCGACCGGTTTTTTCATTCCGACGACGGCGCTGGTGCGCCGCGCATCATGCTGCCGTCACGACGAGGCGTTCGGGCGCGAGCACGCCATTGGCCTTGCGCGCCACGCCGAGCAGCCGTGCCGCGTCGTACACGCGCACGCGCTCGCCCTCGGCCGCGTCGATCGGATCGAGCTCCGACAGCGGCAGGCGCTGGCCGTGCAGGAACCGCTTCGCGCAGGCTTCGTCGAGATGCACCGGCGCAAACGTCGACAGCAGCGCGTCGACCGGCTGAAGCCACGCGTCGCGCGCCGCTTCGGCGGCGTCGGACAATGCGTCGAGCGTCACCGCATGCTCGAGCGTCAGCGCGCCGACGCCCGTACGGCGCAACATCGTCAGATGCGCACCACAGCCGAGCGCCTCGCCGATATCCTCCGCCAGCGTGCGCACATACGTGCCCTTGCTGCAGGTCACGCGAAACGTCACGTCGGGCAATTCGCAGGCGAGCAGGTCGAGCGCATGGATCGTCACGTTGCGGCCTTCCCGTTCGACGGTCTGGCCTGCGCGCGCATATTCGTACAGCGGCTTGCCATCGCGCTTGAGCGCCGAATACATCGGCGGCACCTGCACGATCTCGCCGGTAAAGCGCGCGAGTGCCGCCTCCACCGCCGTCCGGTCGCATTCGACGGCACGCGTGTCGAGCACGTCGCCTTCAGCATCGCCGGTGGTCGTGCGCACGCCGAGACGCATCGTCGCTTCGTAGGTCTTGTCCGCTTCCAGCAAGTCCTGCGAGAACTTCGTCGCCTCGCCGAAGCACAGCGGCAACAGGCCCGAGGCCAGCGGATCGAGCGTGCCGGTATGGCCGGCTTTCTTCGCGAGGAGCAGGCGCTTCGCGCGGATCAGGGCGTCGTTACTCGACAGGCCGACCGGCTTGTCGAGCAGGAGGACACCGTCCAGCGTGCGCCGCGGCACACGTGGACGCTGGGGAGCTGCATTGGTCATGGCGTACGCGCGCTCACTCGTCCTTCGCGGGGGCGTCAGCTTCGTCGTCGTCCTTCGCGCGCGTCGAGTTGGCTTCCTTGATCAGGCGCGACATTTCCACCGCCTTCTCGATCGTCTGATCGTAATGGAAATGCAGCGTCGGCACCGTATGGATATGCAGGCGCTTGAACAGCAGGTTGTGCAGGTGACCCGACGCATGATTCAACGCTTCCTGCGTCTTGGCAGGATCGCCTGTGAGCGCCGTGAAATAGACCTTCGCGTGCGCGTAATCCGGCGTGAGTTCCACGCTCTGGATGGTCACGATGCCGATGCGCGGATCCTTGACCTCGCGCATGATGAGTTCGGACAGGTCGCGCTGAATCTGATCGGCGATCTGAACGTTGCGATTGGGGGAAGTACGTTTCCTGGACATGATCGATCCGTGATCCGTTTATCAGGATAAAGCGGCGCGCGTCGAGCACGCGCCACCATGAAAATGGGCGGGACAGGCCCAAGCCTGCCCCGCCCAAGAGCCGATACGCGACGATTACAGCGTACGTGCGACTTCGGTCACTTCGAAGACTTCGAACTGGTCGCCTTCGATGATGTCGTTGAAGTTCTTCACCGACATACCGCACTCGAAGCCTTGCTTGACTTCCTTCACGTCGTCCTTGAAGCGCTTCAGCGATTCGAGTTCGCCCGTGAAGATCACGACGTTGTTGCGCAGCACGCGAACCGACGACGAGCGCTTGACGATACCGTCGGTGACCATACAGCCGGCAACCGTACCGACCTTCGGCACCTTGAACACCTGGCGCACCTCGACCATGCCCGTCACGACTTCGCGCTTCTCCGGCGCCAGCATGCCCGACATCGCGGCCTTCACCTCATCCACTGCGTCGTAGATGATGTTGTAGTAGCGAATGTCGATACCGTTCGCTTCGGCCAGCTTGCGAGCCTGTGCATCCGCGCGCGTGTTGAAGCCGATGATGACCGCCTTCGATGCCGTCGCGAGGTTGACGTCGTTTTCGCTGATGCCGCCCACCGCGCTGTGCACGATCTGCACGCGCACTTCGTCGGTCGACAGCTTGAGCAGCGACTGCACGAGCGCTTCCTGCGAGCCCTGTACGTCCGCCTTGATGATGAGCGGCAGGTTCTGCACTTCGCCTTCGCCCATCTGCTCGAGCATGCTCTCCAGCTTCGCGGCCTGCTGCTTTGCCAGCTTGACGTCGCGGAACTTGCCCTGGCGGAACAGCGCGATTTCGCGCGCCTTGCGCTCGTCCGGCAGCACGATCACTTCCTCGCCCGCACCCGGCACTTCCGACAGACCCTGGATTTCGACCGGGATCGACGGGCCGGCTTCCTTCGTCGGCTTGCCGTTCTCGTCGAGCATCGCGCGCACGCGGCCATAGGCCGTGCCTGCCAGCACGATGTCGCCGCGATTGAGCGTACCGGACTGCACCAGGATCGTCGCGACCGGGCCCTTGCCCTTGTCCAGCTTCGCTTCGATCACGATGCCCTTGGCCGGCGCCTCGACCGGTGCCTTCAGTTCCAGCACTTCGGCCTGCAGCAGCACGTTCTCGAGCAGGTCGTCGATACCGGCACCCGTCTTCGCCGACACCGGCACGAACGGCGAATCGCCGCCGTATTCTTCCGGCACGACGCCTTCCGCGACCAGTTCCTGCTTGACGCGGTCCGGGTTCGCTTCCGGCTTGTCGATCTTGTTGATCGCCACGACGATCGGCACGCCACCAGCCTTCGCGTGAGCGATGGCTTCCTTCGTCTGCGGCATCACGCCGTCGTCGGCCGCCACGACCAGCACCACGATGTCGGTCGCCTTCGCGCCGCGTGCACGCATTGCCGTGAACGCCTCGTGACCCGGCGTATCGAGGAACGTGATGACGCCGCGCGGCGTTTCGACGTGGTATGCGCCGATATGCTGCGTAATGCCGCCCGCTTCGCCCGCTGCAACCTTCGCGCGGCGGATGTGGTCGAGCAGCGAGGTCTTGCCGTGGTCGACGTGACCCATCACGGTGACGACCGGCGGACGCGGCAGTTGCTCGGCATCGGTGCCGGTCTCGCCTTCGACCAGCAGCGCTTCCGGATCGTCCAGCTTCGCGGCGACCGCGCGGTGGCCCAGTTCCTCGACGACGATCATCGCCGTTTCCTGGTCCAGCACCTGGTTGATCGTGACCATCTGGCCCATCTTCATCATCACCTTGATGACTTCGGAGGCCTTGATCGACATCTTGTGCGCGAGATCGGCAACCGAGATGGTTTCCGGCACGTGCACCTCACGCACGATCGGCTCGGTCGGCGCCTGGAACGTCGATGCGCTGTCCTGGTGACGGCCGCGACCCTTCGGGCCGCCGCGCCAGCCGCGGTCGACGCCGCCGCTTGAATCGCCGCGCGTCTTGATGCCACGGCGCTTGGCCGCATCATCCTGCCAGCCGCCCTTGCCGCCGCCCGGTTTCTTGTTGCGGTCGCCCGCGCCTGCCGGTGCCTGCGTCGCCGCCGGCGCCGCGCCGGCCGGCTTCTTCACGGCCGGACGTGCCTGCGTGGCCGCACCCGCCGGCTTGGCCGGCTTGTGCAGCGTGCCCTTCGCTTCGGCCGGCTTCGGCGGTTCCACCGGCTTCGGCGGCTCGACTGCCTTGACCACGGCCTTGCGCGGCGTGTTCATCATTTCGCGGATTGCGCGTGCTTCGGCCTCGGCCGCCGCGCGACGCTTGCTGATCTCTTCCTGCTCGGCGCGCGCCTTGTCGGCCGCCTCGCGGGCAGCGTCCTCGGCCTTCTTCGCCGCTTCACGCTGAGCCGCGCGCTCGGCGGCCGCGCGTGCTTCGTCCTGCGCGGACTGCGCACCGGCTGCTTCCTGCTGGGCCTCGGCGGCCTGCTGGGCTGCAGCCTGCTTTGCCGCTGCGGCTTCGGCCGCGGCGCGTTTCGCCGCTGCTTCTTCCTCCGCACGGCGACGCTCGGCTTCGGCCGCTTCCTCGCGGGCACGGCGCTCGGCTTCCTCGCGCTCGAGACGCTCCTGGCGCTCGCGCAGTTCCTGCGCCTGCTTTTCGAGCAGCTCGGCCTCGCGGCGCGCTTCTTCCTCGCGACGCTTCAGATCCGCATCGTCATCCGCTTCGGCGACCTGCGCCTGACCCTGTTCCGCACCCTCGGCCACGTCGTCGCGCTTGACGAACGTACGCTTCTTGCGGACCTCGACCTGAATGGTGCGAGCCTTGCCCGTCGCGTCAGACTGCTTGATCTCCGACGTATGCTTGCGGGTCAGCGTGATCTTGCGCTTGTCGCCGTCGGTTGCGCCGTGCGACTTGCGCAAATGATCGAGCAGACGCGCCTTGTCCGCCTCGGACAGCGCATCGTCTTCACTCGCTTTCTGGACACCCGCTGCCTGCAGCTGTTCGAGCAGCACACCAGCAGGCATTTTCAGTTCCGCGGCAAATTGGGCTACGTTGTTACTCGCCATTCATTCCTCTTAGTGCAAGGACCGATTCCTTGCGGTTAGCATCGGGTCAGGCCATACGGCCGCCATCAAATCAGTGCGCCATGGTCATTTCTCACTGGAACCAGTGTTCACGTGCTTTCATGATCAACGCCTTAGCGGCATCCTCTTCCATCCCGGTCATGTCGACCAGTTCATCCACGGCCAGCTCGGCGAGATCGTCTCGCGTCTGCACGCCGTGTTCGGCCAGCTTCGCGAGCAACTCCGGCGTGATGCCGTCGAGGCCCTTCAAATCCAGCGCTGCGTTTTCGACCTTTTCTTCGTTCGCGATCGCCATCGTCAACAGTGCGTCGCGTGCGCGGTTGCGCAGCTCGTGCACGGTGTCCTCGTCGAACGCCTCGATTTCGAGCATTTCGTTGAGCGGCACGTATGCGATCTCTTCCAGGCTCGTGAAGCCTTCGTCGATCAGGATGTCGGCAACTTCTTCGTCGACGTCGAGACGCGCCATGAACAGCGAACGCAGCCGATCGCGCTCCTCACCCTGCTTCAGGGCGGATTCGTCCGGCGTCATGATGTTGATCTGCCAGCCGGTCAGCTCGCTGGCAAGGCGAACGTTCTGACCGCTGCGGCCGATCGCGACAGCCAGCTCGTTTTCGTCGACGACGACGTCCATCGAATGCTTTTCTTCATCGACGACGATCGACTGGACGGCTGCCGGCGCGAGCGCGCCGATCACGAACTGGGCGGGATCCTCGGACCATAGCACGATGTCGATGTTTTCGCCACCGAGTTCGTTGCGCACGGCCTGCACGCGCGAACCGCGAATGCCGACGCAGGTGCCGATCGGATCGATCCGCTTGTCGTAGGCGATCACGCCGATCTTCGCGCGCACGCCCGGATCGCGAGCGGCTGCCTTGATTTCGAGCAGGCCCTGCTCGATTTCCGGCACTTCCATCTCGAACAGCTTCATCAGGAACTCGGGCGCCGTGCGCGAGAGTTCGATCTGCGGGCCGCGCGCGGTGCGGTCGACCTTCGCGATGTATGCACGCACGCGGTCACCCACGCGCAGGTTTTCCTTCGGAATCAGCTGGTCGCGGCGCAGCAGCGCTTCGACGCGGCCCGATTCGACGATGAAGTTGCCCTTGTCGAGGCGCTTCACCGTGCCCGTCATGATCTTTTCGCCGCGCTCGAGGTAGTCGTTCAGGATCTGCTCGCGCTCGGCATCGCGGACCTTCTGCAGGATCACCTGCTTGGCGGCCTGCGCGCCGATACGGCCGAACTCGATCGACGGCACCGGCTCCTCGATGAATTCGCCGACTTCGACGTCGGGCTTCTGCTCACGCGCCTCGAACAGCAGGATCTCGCGATCCGGCTCCTGCAAGCCTGCCTCGTCGGGCACGACGAGCCAGCGACGGAAGGTTTCGTGCTCGCCGCTTTCGCGATCGATATGGACGCGGATTTCGGCGCCTTCGTCGAACAGCTTCTTGGAAGCGGACGCGAGCGCAGCCTCGAGGGCGCCCAGCACCACATCCTTGTCGACGTTTTTCTCGCGCGCCAGCGCATCCACCAGCATCAACACTTCGCGACTCATTATTTGCGGCTCCTAAAGTCAACTTGCGGAATCAGGCGGGCTTTGTCGATATCGGCCAGCGTGAAATCCAGCATGGCGGCCTCGCCCTTCTTCCTCTCAAATTCCAAACCGATCGTTTCGCCATTCGGCGCGTGCAGAATGCCGCGGTACGTCTTGCGCCCGTCCAGCGGCTTTTTCAAGGTCACGGAAACTTCGCTGCCGGCGAAGCGCTCGAAGTCGGCCAGCTTCTTCAACGGGCGGTCGAGCCCCGGGGACGAGACTTCGAGCCGTTCGTAATCGATGTTTTCGACCGTCAAGACGTGCTGGAGCTGACGCGTGACCTTTTCGCAATCTTCGAGCGAGATGCCGGCAGGCTGATCGATATAGATGCAAAGCATGCCGCGCCCGGAGCGCTCGAGATCCACCAGCTCGTAGCCGAGCCCGGTGACCGTGGTTTCTATCAGTTCCGTCAGTTGCACAGTGTCCTCTCAGGTGTTCGCGCCCGCCGCTCGCGATTCACCCGCGGGCGCGCGCCTTAGCCGGCGCAGGAAGCGCTACCCGAGATGCCTAACCGTTTCAGCAAAAAAAAATGGGCGGAACGCCCATCTTCTTACTGGTGGTCGCACCTGAGCCGCACATTGAATCCGTACGCCCAGCGACTCCGCGATTATAGCGATTTTTGGCGCAAACGCCAAGCCAGCCGGTAAAAGCAGCGTCCAGCCCGCCTTTACCGACCAAAAATGCGAAACCGGACTGTCCGATCAGACGGCACAATCCGGCAGCGCGATATATACAGTCAAAAGCAACCCGCGCAACGCGAGGTGCCGACTCAACCGGACACGCGCCGGTATTGCCGGCACACCAGCGGCTTCACGCCGCTGCGCGCCCGAAATGGTCAGCGTCCGCGGGAGCGATTGCGCTGCGGGCGTTGGCCGCCTCGCGCGCCACCACCGCCGTTGCCGGCGCCCTCGGCGCGATTGCCGTTCGGATTGCGGTTACCGCCCTTGCCGCCGCCGCGCTTGCCACCCGCGCCGTCACGCTTGGGGCCCGCGCCATACGACGCGCGATTGCCATCGACATCGCGACCGCCACCCGAGCGGTTGCCGTAGCCCGCAACCGGCAGGCTGCCGTAGCCGCTCAGGCCAGGCAAGCCCGGGGCGCCACGCCGGCCGCCACCGCGCCGCGGCTGATCGAGCTGACCATGCGTGGTCAGCACCGGCTCGCGGCTGATGAAGCCCATCGACGTCTGCATCGGATCCGGCTGGCGACGCTCGGCCTGCCCGCCAGTGCCGCGTCGGCCCTTTTCTTCGGACGGCGCCTTCAGGCCGACGGTCGCCATCAGCTTGCGCACCTGCGCCTCGTCGAGCTCCTCCCAGCGACCGCGCTTCAGGCCGCGCGGCAGCGGAATCGGACCGTGACGCGTACGGATCAGGCGGCTCACCATCAAACCGGCCGCCTCGAACATCCGCCGCACTTCGCGGTTGCGGCCTTCGGCCAGCGCGACGTGATACCAATGGTTCGTGCCTTCGCCGCCGCCGTCGCGGATACGCAGGAAGTTCGCCGGGCCGTCATCGAGCTCAACACCGTGCAGCAGCTTCTGCCGCATCCCTTCGGACAGTTCGCCGACGACGCGCACCGCGTACTCGCGCTCGACGCTGTAGCGTGGATGCATGAAGCGGTTTGCGAGATCGCCCGACGTCGTCAGCATCAGCAGACCTTCGGTGTTGAAGTCGAGACGACCCACCGCGAGCCATTTCGCCGTCTTCATCGGAGGCAGGCGATCAAACACCGACGGACGACCTTCCGGATCCGCGTGGCTCACGATCTCGCCCGTCGGCTTGTGATACAGCAGCACGCGCGGCGGCTTGTTCGGGAGCTTCCGCTTGACCGGCTTGCCGTTGATGCGGACCTGGTCGGTCGGCATGATGCGCTGGCCGATATGGGCAGGCTCGCCGTTCACCGACACGCGGCCGGCGACGATGAGCTCTTCCATTTCGCGGCGCGAGCCCATGCCGGCTTCCGCGAGGACCTTGTGAAGCTTCGGCGCGTCGTCGTCCGGCGACAGCACGCGCTTGTTCGCCGGCTGGTTGCGGCCGCGACGCAGCATCGGCGCACGCACGCCGCTGCCGCCCGTCGAATTGTCCGCATCGAACGCCGGCGACGTCACGTAGGCGAACAGATCGTCCTGCGACGCCGTGTCGCCGTCGGCCTTCGCCGCGCCGCCCTCGGCCTTCGCCGAAGCACCGCGCCGCCCCTGGCCGCCTTGCCCGCCCTGGGCACCCTTGGCCGCACCTTCACGCTTGCCGGCCGGCTTGCGGCCGCCCTTGGCCGCGCCTTCCTTGCGCGGCGCGCGTGCGGGCTGGGCTTCCGCGGCCGGCTGCGCGTCCGCGCCTTCGCCGCCCTGCGACTCGCCATCGCCCTTCGACTTGGCCGCCGCGCGGCGGCGCGCGATCAGGCTGCGCGGGCCGCGCCGCAGGCCGCGGCGGGGACGCTCGTCACCACCCGCGGCCGGAGCATCCTGCTCCGGCGTATCGTCGGCACGCGCGGCCTGCACGGCAGGCGCGGACGATTCAATATCGTGGATATCAGTCAAAACAACCTCAAAATGTCAGGTCTCGCGCCCGGTTCGGGCGCGGCAAGAAGTCGGCCGCGATCAGGCGCGGCGCTGTTCGGGTTCTGCTTCGTCGTCCGGCAGCGCATCGGCGCCGATGGGCTCGCTGGCACTGCGTACGGCATCGGCGAGGCTGTCGGACGTATCGTCCAGCAACTCGCCGTCCGCGGGACGGGAGCGTGAGGCGTCGGCCTCGCCAGCCTCGCCCGGCATGTCGCCGGCCGCTTCCGCTCCGTCTGCGGCAACCGCGTCGGCGGCCGGCTCGTGATCTTCCTCGTTCCCTTCCGCGCGCAGCGGCTCGGGCTGCCCGCCGGCCGGCGCTGCTTCGGCGCCGCCCTGTTCCATCTGTACGCGATCAGCTTCCAGCGTATCGCGGTTCGGCAATTCGTGCGTCGCCGCGCCTTCCGCCGCGGCGGCTTCCGGCGATTCATGCGGCTGCACGCGCGACACGTCGGCCGCCGCTTCGTCGGCTTCCGGCACCGCGTCCGCCGTCGCCACGTCGCCGTCGAAGTCCATCGCCTGCTGCGCGAGCAGCGCGGCCTCGATGTTCGCGGCCGGCTCCTCGAGCGCCGGCAGGTCGTCGAGCGCCCTCAGGCCGAGATCGTCGAGGAATTGCTTGGTCGTCGCGTACAGCGCCGGACGTCCCGGCACGTCGCGATGCCCGATCACCTCGATCCAGCCGCGATCCTCGAGCTGCTTGACCACCTGCGTATTGACCGTGACGCCGCGAATCTCTTCGATGTCGCCACGCGTGACGGGTTGCCGATACGCGATGATCGCGAGCGTTTCGAGCACCGCGCGCGAGTATTTCGGCGGTTTCTCGGGATGCAGCCGATCCAGATAATGGCGCATCGCCGGCTTGCTCTGAAAGCGCCATCCGGTTGCCAGCGCCACCAGTTCGACACCGCGACCGGACCAATCCTGTTTCAGATCTTCGAGCAACGTGCGGACCGTGTCAGCCGACACGCCGTCGGCAAAGAGCTTGCGCAAATCGCCGAGTTTCAGCGGTTCTTGCGCGCAGATCAAGGCAGTCTCGAGGACGATCTTCGCCTCTTGGGTATTCATGCAGCTAGGCCAGACCCTGTGGTCAAACGAACCGGATCAACAAACAGACGAAAGGAACGGAAGACGCGCTCGCCCGATTCTGATCGGTCATATTGATGGGAGCACGAACCGGGGGCGGCGAACCAACTTCAAGCCAGGCCCAAACCGGACGGAACAGCACGGCTCAACGACGGAACCGCGTGACTGAGCGCCATCTTACGCAAAATTGTCCGGTGCGTAAAGATGAGCCGAAACGGCCCGCCGCCGGCACGGCGCGCCAGCTCCGCCCCCGCTTCAACGCCGGCCCGCGCCCCGCGCGAGGAACGCCCGCAGGCGCTCGACGCCCGCGTCGAGCCGCGCCGGATCGCATGCGTAGCACCAGCGCACGAACCCTTCCCCCTCCGGGCCGAACGCACGCCCTGGCGCCAGCCCGAGCCCCGCGTCGCGCACCAGCGACTTGCAGAACGCGAGACTGTCGTCCGCGCCCGGCAAGCGCAGGAACACGTACATGGCGCCCGGCGGAGGCGGTACGTCAACGCCCGGCAACGTACGCAGCGCGGCGACCAGGTGATCGCGCGCACCGCGCAGCGCCCCGACGAACGACTGCACGAACGTCTCGCCGTCGCGCAGCGCGACCTCCCCGGCGGCCTGGATGAAACCCGGCGCGCAAGACGTGTTGTACTCGACCAGCTTCGACAGATCGTCCATGATCGCCGCGGGCGCAACCAGCCATCCGAGCCGCCAGCCCGTCATCGCCCAGGCCTTCGAGAACGAATTCACGACGATGAGCCGCTCGTCGCGCGACGCGATGTCGAGAAACGACGGCGCGCCGTCCGCGGCGAACGCCAGCCGTTCGTATACCTCATCGGAGACCACCCAGATGCCATGACGCCGGCAATGCGCGAGTACGGCCCGCTGGTCGTCGCGGGACATCGCCCAGCCGGTCGGATTGTTCGGCGAGTTCACGAACAACATGCGCGTGCCGGGCGTGAGCGCCGCGAGCAGCCTGTCGATGTCGAGCGCCCAGCCCGCATCGCAATGGTGAAGCGGGATGCACTCGACCTGTGCACCGAGGATCTTCGGAATTTCAACGAGGTTCGGCCAGAGCGGCGTGACCGCGACGACGCGATCGCCCGGGCCAACCAGCAATTGCGCGACCAGCATCAGCGCGCTCACACCCGAGCTCGTCACGGCGATCGTATCGGCCCCGGTCGCGCCGTGACGCGCGCTCACATAGGCGGCAATCGCATTGCGCAACGATACCGTGCCGAGATTGGGCGTGTAGAAGGTCGCGCCGTCGCTCAGCGCCGCGGCGGCCGCGTCGCGAATGAATGCCGGCGTGACGCGATCGGATTCGCCGAACCAGAACGGCAGCACGTCGGGCACCGCGAAGCCTGCGTTCGCGACCTCCCTGATCAGCGACGGACGCAGCGCCTGGACCGCGCTGCGTGCCGCCGGTTGGCCCGTGGCCGGGCCGGCATCTGCGGAATGCGCCATCGAATACCGCCATCGGGGAACACGATTGGCGCAGTGTACCGGCGCGCGTGCCGGATCAATACCCTCAGTCGAGATCTTCCGCCCGCGCCGGCATCTGGCGCACAAGCTCCCAGATCGCCTGCGCCGCCGGCGACAGCGACCGGTCGCGGCGCCGCACCAGCTCGACGGTGCGCTCGGTACGCGGCGTCAGCGGCCGCGCGACCAGCGACGATCCCGCCGGCAGCGGCAGCGACAGCCACGGCTGCACGCTCACGCCGACACCGGCCTCGACGAGCCCGAATACCGTCGCCGAATGCCCGAGTTCCTGCACGACGGTCGCGTTCACCCGATGAGCAGCCAGCGCGGCGTCGATCAACGGCCGGCTTCCGGACGCATGATCGAGCAGCACGAGGCGCTCGCCGTCGAGCGCCGTCCAGGGCACCTCGGCCCGTGCCGCAAGCCGGTGATCGGCGCGCGCGACCAGGCAAAACGAATCGGTCATCAACGGTTCGCAGACGAGATCGGCAACGGCGAGCGGACCGATGACGACGCCGAAATCGACCTCGCTCGACTTCACCTTTCGCAGCACGTCGCTCTGCACGTCGTCGCGCAGCCCGAGGGTGACGAACGGGAACTGGCGCTCGCAGGCCGCGACGACGCGCGGCATCAGCCGGCACGCGATCGTCGGGCTCGCGGCGACGATCACGCGCCCGCGCCGCTGCTCGCCGATCTCGCGAATCTCGCGCAGCGTGTCGTCGAGATCGTCGAGCAGGCGGGACACGCTTGCGATCAGGTTCGCACCGACGTCTGTCAGTTGCACGTCGCGGGTCGTGCGGTCGATCAGCTTCAACCCGAGCTCGGCCTCGAGTTCACGCACGCAACGACTGACCGCGGACTGCGTGAGCCCGATCTCGTCACCCGCGCGGCTGAAGCTGCGCAGCCGCGCAACCTCGATGAACACGCGAAGCTGGCGCAGCGTAACGTTCATCCGTTCACCTCATCAATCGTCGATACCGATGCGCGATTGTAATGCGCGAACTCGGCTTCGATGGGCGAATCCGGCACTCGCCGCACATGTTTCGCTGCGGTGCAATATCCGTGCAGACGCACGCACCACGGGCGAATTGCACAAGATTGGTGATTGTCCTGATTTGCTGGCGGGTTATTTTGGCGTCTTATACGCCCCTAGCTGACTTAGCCGTTAGCCCGCTGCCAAGCGGCTCTCGAGGGAATCGCCTCCGACATGGCACACATCGTGCTTTAACTGGCGCACAGGGCGCAGGTTTGGTCGGACGGAAGGCAGAAACGCCGCTGCCGGCCAACCGGACGCCCCCACCCGGCACTCGACGCTCGAGTGCTTGAAGAGTGCGCGGCGCAGGGCAGCGCACCGGAGTTAGCTTCGCTGAGGTGAGGACATGATGCTGTTCGACGATTTGAGAGATAACGAGTGGGCGCTGGTCGAGGGTCTGTTTTGCTCGGAGCCGGCACGCAGTGAACGGCGCGGCCGTCCCCGCGTGGAGGCCCGCTCGGTGGTCAATGCCGTGCTGTGGGTACTGTCGACCGGTGAAGGCTGGTCGAAGCTGCCGGGTCGCTATCCGTCGCCGCCGACCTGCCGCCGTCGCTTCGACGAATGGCAGGCAGACGGTACGCTCGCCGAAATCGTCAAGCGCCTGGGTACGAGCGGCCGCCAGATCTCGTTGCGCGGACGCATCGGGGCAAGCGCGGCGAAGCCGCCTGCACCGCCGAGCCGCGACCGGCTGCGCGGCGCCTTCTGGACCAATCCGGAATCCTGGCGCGCCCCCGTCAAGATGGCGTAACGCATGCTCGATCGGGCGGCTTCGGCCGCCCGGTTCCGTTCAGCGCCGCGCGTTTCGCGCAGCGCCCGCACCGCCGTCGGTTACCGCCGTCGCGCCGCGATACATCTCTTTACTATTATTTACAGCAAGCCTGCACTCCCGCGCTTACCTTAGCGACATATCAACAAGCCGCGCCGATGGCTTGAAGGGAGCCCCGCCATGAAACCAATGTCACTGCTCGTCGCATGCGGCATTGTCGTTTCGCTGGCGCTCACTGCTCCCGCACGTGCCGACGATCGCACGAAGCCGCCTCACCGCCAGCAGGATCACCGCAACAGCCTCCGCCAGCAAGCGCCCGCCCCGACGTTCAATCGGCAGACGGTGCCACGCGGCGACTTGCGCGGCGACATCGCCAGCAACGCACGCGCGCGCATCGGCTCGCAGCCGCCGGGCATGCCGCGTCATCCGTAGTCCGCACGATTTCGTCGAAGAAAAATTCCCGAACCCGGGAACTGCTCGACATGCGACGAGTCACATCCGTTGCCATGAGCACAGCGTGGCAACAGCAAAAGTATCCGGTACGCCCGTATCCTCGCGATACGGGCTTTTTTTTGGTTTCGGCGGCGACGCCGCGAAAACGGGCGCGCGCCGCTACAGACGGCTCTCGAGAATCGCCACGGCGCTCGCTTCGCTCAACGCGTAGTCGTCCATACGGCGATCGGTCCAGGAAAGTAATTTTTCGTCGCGCTCGAGGCGCGCGCATTCGGCGCGACCACTCTCGGTCAGCACCGCGATGTCGACCGGCGCATGGAAACCCGGTGCGGGGGCAACCGTCTTCTGCCTGACCGTGTCCATCAGCCCCAGCGACCGGAGATACTCGAACACGCCCGGGCGGCGCGCCCACGGTACCTGGCGGTACTGCACTCGTCTCAATGCGTCGAGCACCGCTTCGTTGGAATACGTGGCCATCTCGATTCTTTCTTAAAGTGCAGCGACAATGCGAAGCGGCGCGCCGGGCGGGAGCTCCGCCCGCCGATACCGCCACCGATTCTGGGGGCCGACGTTCGGCGTCGCGTCAGGGCCGGATCGTCAGCCGTCCATAAAAAGACACCATACCCCAATCAAATTGATTCTGTTCGATTCATTTGTACTTCTCTTCATCGGTTTCATGCTCTTGCGCAAGCGGCGCAAACTCATCGCGATCGCAAGCGTCGCGCTGTTCTGGCTGCTCGCGACAGGCTGGCTTACCGCGCCGCTCATCGCTTGGACCGAGGCGGGCGTGACACCGGTCGAGCGCCCCGCCATGCACGGCCGAACCACACTGATCGTCATCGGCATCGGCACACGGCGCAGCGACACCGGACTACAGCCGCCGCCCGACGGGCAAGCCCGCATCCGCACGACCGCGGCGCTCTACCGCATGTGCCGCGAGCAGGCCGTCCGCTGCACCGTGGTGATGTCGGGCGGCGACCCGCAGCATCACGGCGAAACCGAGGCGGCCGTCTACGGGCGCCGGTTGCTCGCCGAAGGCGTCGCTCCCGGCGACCTGGTTCTCGAGCCGAACAGCCGTACCACCTACGAAAATGCGAAATTCACCGCCTCTATACTACGCTCACAACATGACGACTCGCGCATTCTCGTCGCGTCGTCGTACCAGATGCGCCGCGCATTGCTCGATTTCCGCCACTTCGGCATCGATCCGCAGCCCGTTTATTCAAACCGCCGACGCGCGCAAACGGGCTGGCTGCCCCACTGGCACAACCTGGAGGACGCGAATCAGGCATTGCATGAGCTGATCGGCATCGCGCAATTCCACGTCTACCGATGGCTCGGCTGGTTTTGATGGCCACGTGCGCAGCGAAGGCGGAAACGACGGCGCCGCAGACGATGGCACGCGCATGACGGAATGCACGAAGTGTTGCGCGACTTCAACGGGGCCTTGCGCTGCGCCTCGATCCGGTGCACATTGATCCGTCACTTTTGTTACACTCGACACGCACTCGATTGCAGTCGCCAGACAAAACGGCAACATTCGGGTTCATCACCACTTAGCGGAGGTAAAGCAATGAAGAAGACGTCCCTGGCTATTCTGGTCGCGATGTCGGCGCTGACTGGCGCAGCGTATGCGCAAGAGAGCACGCAAATCCAGACCATCACCGACCCGGCGAAGATCGCCGAGATCGAGCAGCGCGCACAGGCACTGCAACAGCAGCAAGCAGCCGAGGCTGCACAGCCGGCGGCGCAGGAAGAGCACCACGGCAAGAAGGCTGCTCACCACCACAAGGCAGCGAAGAAGGCTGGCAAGAAGGCCGCCAAGGCCGCTCCGGCAGAGGCTGCCAGCCAGTAAGTTCGGCGGCACCGCACAAGCGAAAAGCCGAATCCGGGCAACCGGGTTCGGCTTTTTTGGTTGCGGCGCCCGCGCGCTGTGCTAAAGTCGCGCACCGAAATTTTCCACCCGTGCGCACCCCGGTGCGGAGGACAGCATGAGCAACATTCAACTCGACATCGAGTGGACCGAAGCCGCCACTCGCAAGATCAAGCAACTGATGCCGCGCGGCTCGGACGACGCCTTCCTCGCGCTGCCGCCGATCGAATGCCTGCCGATGGAGGGCGACGTGCTTTTCCTCGGTCCGCAAGGCAAGCAGCAACCGTTCATCGTCGCCGAACGCCAGTATCACCACGACGGCGACGCCGACTGGACGATCATCCTGATTCTCGACGTCCCCAGCGCGTCGCACTGATGCGTCGCGGCGGCCGGCAACGTGTCCGGCCGCACACCCTGCTCGCACCCGTTCGCGAGTTCGGCAGCACGCGGATCCCCCGATCGAGTCCAAGGCTGCTTCGCGGCAAGCCGTAACGTGCGCGGAACGCGCAAGCACGTCGAAGCTTGCCCGCTCCGGTGCTCGACGAATACGCGCCAACTCCCCAATTCAGAAAAGATTTTACGAATCGGCAAATCCGGCACGCGCCGGATCGCCATCCCTCGCTTTGCGGCCCCACCAAAAAAATTGCCCGCGCTTCAGAAGAAGCGCGGGCGAAACCGTCGCCCTACGAGGATAGGCGACGGGGCCATCGAGATCCGCGCACGACGCGGATCGTCATCGGTTACGCCGGCGCTCGCAGCGCCGGCATCTGAAGACGCCGAAACCGTTGGTCGGGCGCTCGCGACACCTGCCCGGTCTCTGACGTCCATCCTCCCTGTCCTAACGATTCGCACTTATAAAGCAGTTTGCGTGCCAGATTTATTTTCGAAAATACGCCATTGATCCATAAGGATATTTTTCAGATTCACGACGATGTAACACCCGTTCTGCGCCCGTAACGCGCGAATGTTACGTAACGTCACGACAGAGGAACGCGAACGTCGCGCGCACGCCGCCAGCGGCAGGCATCGGGCACGCGACCAAGAAAAAAGCCCGCCGGAAGGCGGGCTTTTTCGAAGAGGCGGGAGCGTGCCGCGGTCAGCGCAGCTGATTCACGAGCAGCCCCATGATTTGCCGGGCCGGGCCCGACGTATCGATCGCACCGGAATCGTCGACGATTGCCACACGAGTCTGGTCGGGCGTCAGCGCCTTCACGTTGACGCGATACTGCTTCGCCTGCTTTTCCTTCTTGCCATGGAACAGCTGGCTCCAGAAGCCCTGCTCGGCCGCGCTCAGATCCTTCGGATCGACATAGCGCACGAAATACAGACCTTTCGTGCGATCGCGATCGTCGACCGTGAAGTTCGCGCGGTCGAGCGCGAGGCCGACATGCAGCCACGACCGGTCGTACGGCTCGCCGAGCGTGACTTCGGACGGCACCGCGGCGGAATCGGCATCGTTCGCTTGCGACGACGTACGCGCGACGTTCTGCGCGGCGATCGCCGCAGCGGCAGCCTTCGACGCGTCGGTATCCGCCTTCTTGTCCTTCGGCACCGTGTTGTCGTTGATGTTCGCGATCGGCGGCTCGCCGTTCTTCGCACGCTGCTCATTCTGTGCGAGGACCGCCATCAGCCGCTTCAGGTATTCGGTTTCGAGCGCCGGATCGTTCGGCTTCGCTTCCCACTTGCTCGAATCGTTGTTCGCGCCGGTGATCGCCTCGCGCATGCCCTTCTGGCTGATGAACACGTAGGTACCGCCGTTCGGCGCCGAATCGAGACGGGTGCGGTACTTGTTCCGCTCGGCCGTCACGTACGAGTTGCCCATTGCCTTGGAGATCACGCTACGGATCAGGCCGTCGTTGATCTGCGGATGGGTTTCGTTCCAGTCGGTTTCCATCACGCCCTTGTCGCGCTGATCGACGACGAGCAGGAAGCCCTGCTCCTGCCAGAAGCGGCGGACTTGCGGCCAGATGTCGGCAGGCTTCTTGCCGTCGATCACGAGCCAGCTCTCGGTGCCATCGCGCTGAATATGCATGCCGGCCACGGCGGGCGCGACGGTGTCCGTCGCGGGCGCTGCTTGCTGGACATGCTGAAGTGCGGACAGGGAAGTCGCGCCGCCCTGTGGCGGCAGCGAACGCTGATCGGCCGTCTCGTCGAGCATGTTGGGCGGCACTGCGAGCGACGCTTCCTTCGATTTCGAATCGCTCTTGTAGTCCACTTTTGTGGGCGACGACGTACCGCAACCGGCGACGAGCGCGCCGGTGGCGAGCACTGCAGCGAACCGCATGGTAAGACGAAGATCAGTCATGTTCGGGGAATCCTCTTCCGCTAAATCACGGCGCTTTCCGTGGATCAACCTTGCATTTTACCGGGGCCGCGCCGCGATGTGCAAAAAAGCAACCGGCAAGAAAAAACCCGCGTCAGCCTGAACTGACGCGGGTTCTTTGTCTGGTCGGGGCGAGAGGATTTGAAAATCGTCTAACCACGGTGGAATAAGGCTTTCCGGGCAGCGTGTAGGCGGGCGTTGCCCGTCGCACATACACAGTGAAGGCCGAGTGTAGCACGGACAAACCCACGACCGTCGAGGTTGTACGCGTTGGCCCCTTCAACCCGGACAGGCCGTTCGGTTACTATTGTCGCTTCCCTCCCTCTTTTATTTCGGCGGCGCTACCGTGAAATTTTCGCATCGTCATGGTTTCGACCCGACACGCAGCTCCGGTCCCATCGTAGACGACGCGCCCGAGTGGCTGCGCCGCGAGTACCTGGTTCGCATCTTGAACAAGCTGACATACGTAGATTTAGACAGCCGCTACAAGAACCAAGAGAGGCTGCCGCTCGGGATTAAGGCGCTTAACGAACGTCTCAGCATCGAGACCCGGCGCACTATGGGTCCAGACGATTGGGATACATGGAGCTGCTCTGCGGCCCTGGAAAACACGTTACTTGAATGCGACTGGTAGCCCCGGCTTACATTCAGGAGGCCATCAAGTGGATAAACGAGTGATCTTCGCGGTCGCTGGATCGGGAAAGACGACTCGCCTTATCGACGACCTCGATCTTGTGAAGCGGGTCTTGCTCATCACTTACACCGAGAGCAACTACCAAGAGATCTGCCGTCGCGTTCTTGTAAAGTTCGGCTAACCTTGCAGGCGGTCCGGAGGTACTTGCCGAACCATTTTCCCCAGTTGGCCCCCTCACGACCGCGGCTGTCCGGGGCCGTCTTAAAAATTCGCGCGTGCCCCTTGCGCGACTGGGCGAAATCAACCAAGCCGCGCTCAATCAATACGGAGTGAATCGGAATACGTCGTACGCTACCTGCATTCTTGACCCCTTGCCCCTCTCCCATGTCCGTGAACCGGACTACCCAAGCCGTATGCTCTTTCTCTTCTAGGTCGTGATAGGTCTCCTGGTATATGTCGTCCGGCGAGAGCTGCGCGATTTCCTCTAGACGGGCACCGGTATACAGCGCGATCAGCGGGAACCAGTAAGCCGCATCAGGCGTCCAGTTGATCCGTTCAGGGCGGAACCCTTCAGAATAAACAGGGCTGGAGAAGATTGCCTTAAGTGCGGGAAGGTCGAACGGCAGGCGTGCCCCCTTCGCGTTGCGGCGCTCGCCCACCCTCACGCCATCTGCCGCGTTGTACTCTGCCTTGAGGTTTGAAACGGCATAGTTGAGCAACGTGCGCAGATTAGTCAGGTACGAATCTGTGTTGGTAGGTGTCTGTCCGGCCGCCAACATCCTGTCCTTAAATTGAACAACATGCGCCTTAGTGATCTTCGCGACCGGGTGCCGCCCAACGTGCTCGTGGAACCGCTCGACCGCTCGTTCATGGATGCGAATCGTTTGCGGCTCGGGACCTCGCTCCTTCGCCCACGCGGACAGGATATGCTCAAGGTACGTCTCGCCGTCGTTAGTCTGGTCAGCGGGTTCGGGGGCGGCGACGATATTCGGCGGCACAGCAGGAGCGGCGGGTGTGTCGACCGGTTCACCCTGATTCCTAGAACGCACCCCGGTCCAAGCCTTAACCAGTTCGCGAAGAACCTGAACCAAAGTCGCTTTGCCTTTCGGTTCGGACCAGTCGATGCGCAGTTGGCTCGACAAGGAAGACAGGGCTACGTTAGCCCACAACCTCGCCTGCTCAATATTCCCAGTCGCTAGATCGGCCCTGAGGTCGATCAGGATGTCATTGTGAATCCTTGCGACGTCCTCCAACTGCGCGGCCGTCAAGCAACTGCCGGTGGTCTTCCAGCGCGGGTTCACTCGCTCGCCGGTAAGAAAACCGCGCCATCTGCGAACGCCGAACATCTCGGCGAATGCCTCCGGATCGTGCCGCAGCACGTCGTCCATGGCTAGGACCAAGTGTCCAACTTTGTTGACAATATAAGTCTCAATCTCCGGCGTGATCCGGATTGGCTTGTGCTCTCGGAGACCTGCTTCCATGTCGGCGAAGCGACGGGAGTACTCGGCCCATATTTAGTTTGCTCGGGCCACGGCCTCCGTCCTGTCGGACGTCTTGAGACTTGCGCGGAAAGCGAAGGTGGCGGGAGTCCCCTTGCTGGTCTTAGGCCAGTGCGGGCGAAGGTGACTCGGTATCCAGATGGTCAAGTAGTAGACGCCGCCACGAAGGCCGACGCCCTTAGGGAGTTGTATCGGCATGTCCTGCATCCTTGCAATTATATTGCACGGACATACACACACCGCATACACACCTTGGAAAAGACAAAGGCCCGCAAGTCTTTGATCGGATTGGTTTCCCAATACAATCAACTACTTGCGAGCCTCAATTCCTGGTCGGGGCGAGAGGATTTGAACCTCCGACCACCTGCACCCCATGCAGGTACGCTACCAGGCTGCGCTACGCCCCGAAAGAAAAAAATTATAACAGACAGTTTGCCGCTTTAGAACGGGTCGCATGCATTTTGTGAATGTTCCTGCGAAATTTCTTGCGACATGCCGAAGTGCGACATGACCGCTTCGATGCAGCCGGCAACTCGCGTCCCCGCTGCTGCCTTGCACTGCGCATCGCGCTCATCGCCGGCGCGCGACACAGATGACCGTGAGGCCCGCCACCCGGTTGAACCGGAACATCGGCAACTCGGCCCGGCAGATCAGCTTGAGCAAGCCGTTGACGGCCGGATGGTGCCGGCGCAATTGCGACGCCGGTTCGCGCGGTTGCCGGCGCGCGCGCTCGCTCAATCGCAATGCCGCCGCGAGCGGGAACGTGAGGCCGAAGTAGTAGGCGCCGCGCTCGACCTCCAGTCCAGCACGACGCACGACGTCTTCGAGACCCTCGAGCGTGTATCTGCGCTTGTGCTCGAGAAAATCGTCATGCGCGCTCCAGAGGAACTGAAATGCGGGAACCGTGATCAGGAACCGGCTGCCCTTCGGCGCGCCCGCCACGTAGCGGGAAAGCAAGCCGACATCGTCGTCGACGTGCTCGAGGACATCCATCAGCAACACGAGATCCGCATCGAAGCGATCGACGGCCCGGCGAAAATGAACCGGCTTGCCGGCGGCCTCCCCGTCGGTATCGGCGGGGTAGCTCGTATCGACGCACCATGCTTCGGTCGCCCGCGTGCGCTCGAGCAGATGCTTCGAAAAGAAACCCGAGCCGGCACCGACGTCGAGTATGCGGTTCGCGTCCGTCGCGCCCAGGAACCGACGGATCGCGCTCGCCTTCGACGCGTAGTACCAGTGATCGCCTACATCCGCTCCCAATACGTCGAGCTCCTTCAGATCCATGACGCCTCCCCCGTGTCGGCCACCATGCTTCGATCCATCCAGCTAATGACGCCGATCTTACCGCGCCGCCGCCCTCGCACGTGCGGCTAGTTGCGCGATTCGCACGGGTCATCCGTGCGGCGCCTTAATCGAAAAGGACGATGGCCGATTCGTCATGGATCGCTACCGTGCGCTTGCCCGGCGCGAGATCAATGCGCACGGCACATCGTCCGATTGCATTGCCGATCGATGCGGCACGTACGCGCGTTGCCGTGCTGCGCGGCACACCGCGAGCCGGTTCGATCGCAACGGCGGTCGCGACATCCTGTCACCGTCTCAGACCAAGGCCAATCAATGACTCAGAAAAACGACTTTTCCCGTCGATCCTTTCTCCGGCTCGGTGCCGGCGCGATCGGCATCGCGCTCGCAGGCACGTCTCTTCTGTCCGCGTGCGGCGGCGACTCGATCGCGGTCGCCCCCGTGACGACGCCCAGACTCGGTTCGGCAGCGAACTTTCGTGATACCGGGGGACCGAGCGGAACAGGCTATGCCACCGGGAGCGGTGCAGCGATGAAGAAAGGCGCGGTCTACCGGTCGTCCGCGCTCGCGCTGTCCGCGGACGACCTCGCAACGGTCGACACGCTCGGCATCACGCGGGTGTGCGACCTGCGCACGATGGCCGAGATCCACGCGCAGCCCGATGTGCCGTTGACCGGCGCCACCTGGCAGAACCTCAACGTGCTGGGCACCGCCAGCATCGGCCCGCTTCCCACCGACGGCGCGACTGCCACGGCCTTCATGCAAAGCATGTATCGGGCGTTCGTGACGTCCGAAACGGCACGGACGAGCTACCGCACGCTGTTCGCCGGCTTTGCCGCGTCCGACGGAAACTTGCTCTTCCACTGCACGGCCGGCAAGGATCGCACTGGCTGGGCGACGGCCATTCTGCACACGATCCTTGGCGTCCCGCGGCAGACGATCGTCGCCGACTATCTGCTGACCAACGTCTACAGCGCGTCGGAGATCGCGGCCTATGTCGAACAGGCGCGGAAGAACGGCGGGCAGGATGCGGCCGACATGATGGCCGCGCTGCAGAGTGCCCAGGCGGACTATCTGCAGGCGGCGTTCGATCAGGTCGTCGCTTCCTACGGCTCGATGACGTCGTACATCGACAACGGCCTGCAACTGGACCCCGCGACGCAGAATGCAATCCGGCGGCGCATGCTGGTCTGATTCGTGGTGCACGCGGCGGGCGATCGCGCGGTCGCTGCCGCGTCCGTCACCTCGCCTGCCCCGTGCGCGTCGAATCGGACCTCGCCCTCATCCGGCATGCGTCCCCACGTCGGCCAACGCCGACACCGGGTTTGCCGATCCGGCACAGGGCGCGCCGCCTGCCTCGAGCGCAAACCAAACGGCCGTTTGATCTTTTCGCGCCGCCGCCGTGAATCCATTGTCCTGTCGCGCGCCGGCCGGGCTCGCCCGGCCGCCCGCTGTTTGGTTACGCCGCTCTAGTGCGCTATGCCACACTGCACGGCATCGACGTCGGCGCCGCGCATCGGCCGTGCGCCCTCGCCGATCATGACAAGACATGGAGACAGACGATGCGGAATGCGGTCCGACGCGGCCATCGCACGCCTTTGGCATTATTCGACTGGATGGCCGGCCCGCGACGCACGGTCGCGCCGGCGTCAAAAGGCGCCTCTCGTGCACTCGGCTGCGGCGCGCTCGCGCTCGCGCTGCTCTGCGCCGGCTGCGCGGAACCGGCCGCACAGCGTGACGGCAACGCGTCGGCCGCATCGACGAAGATCGAGCGCACCAAGGCCGAACGCCTTGCCCGCGAGCAGCAGATCGCGCGCACGGTGCCGTCGCTCGCGTCGCTCAGCCTCACGCAGCCTCGCCCGTTCACGCTGCGCGACTCGGGCCAGAACGGTGCGATGACGTTCCTGCGCGATGTCGATTTCCGCATCGTCAACAACCTCGGCTTCTTCATCCATCAACTGTCGGCCACGCTCGTGCCGACGCAGGCCGGCGCCCCGATCGTGTTCGACGATCCGACGAGTTTCGAGATCGACGTGCATGAAGGCACGGTCACGCTCGACGACGCGAAGCTCACCGCCCTGTTCAACACCTATATCTTCGGTTACCGCAACGCGCCGCTTCGCAAGCTCGCGGTATCGGCGGGCGACGGCGTGATCCATCTGCAGGGCGAGATGCAGCGCGACGGCTGGGTGCCGTTCTCGCTGACCGGCACGCTCGCGATCCGCGACGGCAGCCAGCTCGTGTTCCACCCGACCGGCGTGCGCGTGTCGGGCATCAACGCGCAGCCGGTCATGCGCGCGGCCAACGTGAAGATGGCCGATCTGCTGAAGGTCGAGACGCCGATCGCACGGCTCGCCGGCGACGATCTCGTGATGTCGGTCGACAAGCTGATGCCGCCGCCGCGGCTGAAGATCAGGATCACCGCGCTGCGCGTGACGCCGGCCGGCCTCGACCTCACGCTCGACGACGGCTCGCACGCCGGCTTCGCGCTGCCCGCGAACGCGCCGCAACAGGCGATGTACATCCGCGGCGGCGACGTGAAGTTCATGCGCTCGATGCCGATGAACGCGGACATCCTGATCGTCCCCGTCGATCAGACCAGGCGTGACCAGAAATTCGTGTTCGACCTGTATCACTATCGCGACCAGGTGTCAGCCGGCTATTTCAACTTCGACGAAAGCGGCGCGATGGCGATCCGCATGCCGTCGTACGCGGGCCCGGCGAGCGGTGCCGCGCTCGGCAACGCGGCCGCTCGCCTGAACGACAGCTTCCTCGCCGCGCAGCAGAGCGCGTTGCACGACTCGCGCCAGCACTGGCAAGCGTTCGCACTTGCGGCCGGCACGCCGCAGCCGGGCATGCAGAAAGTTGCGATGCGACACGCGTCGGCCATCCCGTTCAACGAACGGCATGTGTCGAACCGACATCCGACGATCCACCTGCACAATGTCGACTTCAACCTGTCCGGCGACATCGGCTTCCACGTCGAGGACCTCGACGTCCAGCTCATCGCGAAACGGCCGGGCGAACCGGTCGACCTCGACGATCCGAACCAGTACGACATCCGCATTCTCGGCGGATCGGTCGTCGAATCGTGGAAAGCGATGTCGGCACTCTTCAACAACTACCTGCTCGACTACTCGCCGCGCTCGCTGAACGACCTGCAGTTGAGCGCGGACGGCCAGGACCTGCGCGTCCGGGGCGGAATCAAGCTCTGGAATCACGTGCCCGGCGTGTGGCTGCCGACCGACATGAAGGGCTCGCTTTCGGTGCTCGACGACCGGCATCTCGCATTCCGCCCTTCGCAGGTGTCGGTGCTCGGCATCCCGCAGGCGAAGCTGCTGCGCTCGCTCGGCATCGAGCTCGCGTCGCTGACGCCGCTGCAGCGTCGCGGCGCGGAACTGCGCGGCGACACGCTCGTGCTCGACCAGTACACCGTCTTTCCGCCGCCCGTGCTGAACGGCAAGCTCGGCCAGGCCACGGTCGAACGCGACGGACTGCGCCTCACGTTCCGGCGCGCCGCTGACGCGCCCGCGTTGAAGCGGCCGCAGATCGACGCGCCGAGCTACATGTGGATGGAAGGCGGCGACATGAAGATGTTCAACGTACTGGAACTGAACGTGCGCGCGCTGATCCGGAACTCGGCACAGGCCGGCGCGATGCGCTTCGACCTGTACGACTACCGCAGCCAGGTCGCGCAAGGCTCGGTGCGGATGCTGCCGGACGGCACGCTGGTCGTCGACATGGGCACGCCGAATCCGCTCGCATCGCGCTGACGCGCGCGGCCTCGCATGCACGAAAAAAAAGCCCGGTGGCGCGCGCCAACCGGGCTTCATATCGATCCGAGCGTCGTGCTCAGTCGTGCTTCAGTCCATCGATCACGTCGAGGAGCGCCTGGCGCAGCGCGATCACGTCGACCGTTGCCCCCGCCTTGCCCGATGCACGCGCATCGGCGGGCACGTCGGATTCGACCGGTGCACCGGCAGCGCGCTCGCTGCCCGGCGAATCGAGCCGGTTGCGCGCCCCGTTGATCGTGAATCCCTGTTCGTACAGCAACTCGCGGATCCGCCGGATCAGCAGCACTTCGTGGTGCTGGTAGTACCGGCGATTGCCACGCCGCTTCACCGGCCGCAACTGCGTGAATTCCTGCTCCCAGTAACGCAGCACGTGCGGCTTGACCCCGCATAGTTCGCTGACTTCACCGATCGTGAAGTAGCGCTTCGCGGGAATCGGAGGCAAGACGACTTTCTCAACCGTAGTGGTCATCGTCGGTTAACCGTCGGTAAAGGGTGCGCGGCGGCCGCGCGGAGACGTCGGCGCGCGGGCGTTACTCCGCGCCGTTTTCGACCAGCGCCTTCAGTTTCTGGCTCGCGTGGAAGGTTACCACCCGGCGGGCCGCGATCGGAATCGCCTCACCCGTCTTCGGATTGCGGCCCGGACGCTGCGGCTTGTCGCGCAGCTGGAAATTGCCGAATCCCGACAGCTTGACGCTTTCGCCGTTTTCGAGCGCGTCGCGGATCACTTCGAAAAACGCCTCGACCATGTCCTTCGCTTCACGCTTGTTCAGTCCGACGCTGTCGAACAGCAGCTCGGCCAGCTCCGCTTTCGTCAACGTCGGCGTCTCGGTGGACGCCGGCGCCGACGCGTCGCGGTTCATGGCACTGCGTTGCGCCGTCAGAAGGGCTTCGAATTCACTCGAGGTCATGTCGTTCATATCTGCCATACAGCGCGTTAAACCAAAACTTACGATGGGGAAGCGCCGCCCGCAGGCGGGCGGCCCTTCTCCTTAGCCTCGCAGGCGCGCGCCCGCACGAGCCATCCGCTCGACCAGCGTCTGGATCGCCTGATCGACGACTTCGTCTTGCAGCGTGCCAGCCGCGTCCTGCAGCGTCACGCGGAAGGCAAGGCTCTTCTCGTGCGCGGCAAGGCCACCGGAAGTATTTGATTTTGCACGAAATTCGTCGAAGAGTACAACCTTCTGAACGAATCGGCAGGCGTCTTCGGCGAGCGCCTTCTTCATTTCGTCGAAAAGTGCCTGAACCTCGACCGCCTGGTCGACCACGACCGCGATATCACGCCGCACCGGCGGGAATTTCGACACGTCGGTCGGGGCCGGCAGCGCACGCGCAATCAGCGCATCCGCGTCGATTTCGAACATCACCGGCGCGTGGGGCAGCTCGTACTTCTGCATCAGGCGCGGATGAAGCTCGCCGATCCAGCCGACCGCGCGGCCGTCGACCTCGATGCGTGCGCTGCGGCCCGGATGGAGGGCCGGATGCTCGTCCTTCACGAAGCGCGCGACGGCCGGCGCGAGCAGCGCCTCGAGATCGCCCTTCACGTCGAAGAAATCGACCGCGCGGGTCGCGACACCCCACTGTTCGTCGACCGCCGGGCCATACGCGAGCGCGCCGACGCGCTTCGGCTGCGTGTAGCCTTCGACGGTCAGTTCGCCGGCCTTCACCGACGGATCGGAGAGGAACACGCGGCCCGTCTCGAACACGCGAACGCGATCCGCGCGACGGTTCAGGTTGTGGCGCAGCACCGAAATCAGGCTGCCGAACAGCGTCGTACGCATCACCGACAGCTGGCTCGCGATCGGGTTCAGCAGGCGGATCGGGTTGTCGTTGCCGGCGAAGTCGTGCTCCCACTCAGCATCGACGAAGCTGAAGTTGACCGTTTCGGCGTAGTCGCGTGCCGCGAGCGCGTGACGGATGTCGTGGATCGAACGCTGCGTCTCGTTGGTCGCGCGCATCTCGCTCGTCGCGACCGGCGGGCGCGCCGGGATCTTCTCGAAGCCGTAGATGCGGGCCACTTCCTCGATCAGATCTTCCTCGATCTCGATGTCGAAGCGGTGCGACGGCGGCGTGACCAGGAATGCATCGTCGTCACGCTCGAACGGCAGGCCGAGACGCGTGAAGATGTTCGCGATCTCGTCGGCGTCGATCTTCACGCCGATGATGCGGTTCGCGCGCGACACGCGCATTTTCACCGGCGCGCGCTGCGGCAGGTTCACCGCCTGGTCGTCGACCGGGCCGGCCTTGCCGCCGCAAATGTCGAGAATCAGCTGCGTGATGCGCTCGACGTGCTCGACGGTCGTCGCGTAGTCGACGCCGCGCTCGAAGCGATGGGCCGCATCGGTCGAGAAGTTGTACTTGCGCGCGCGGCCGCGAATGCTGTCCGGCCACCAGAACGCCGCTTCGAGGTAGATGTTGGTCGTGTCGAGCGTGACGGCCGTGCTGTCGCCGCCCATGATGCCCGCGAGGCTTTCGACCTGACGGTCGTCCGCGATCACGCCGACCGTTTCGTCGAGCTCGACCGTGTTGCCGTTCAGCAGCTTCAGCGATTCGCCGCGCTTGCCCCAGCGAACCTCGATGCCGCCGTGGATCTTGTCGAGATCGAACACGTGCGACGGACGGCCGAGTTCGAACATCACGTAGTTCGAGATGTCGACGAGCGCCGACACGCTGCGCTGTCCCGCACGTTCGAGGCGCTCGACCATCCACTGCGGCGTCTTCGCACGTGCGTTCACGCCACGGATCACGCGACCCGAGAAGCGGCCGCACAGGTCGGGAGCAGCGATGCGCACGGGCAGCGTTTCGTCGAGTTCGACACGCACCGGACGAATGTCGACCGGCGTCAGCGGCGCGCCGGTGATTGCGGCCGTCTCGCGCGCGATGCCGAACACCGACAGGCAATCGGCCTTGTTCGGCGTCAGCTTGATTTCGAAGATCGTGTCGTCGAGATTGAGCGTGTCGCGGATGTCCTGGCCGACCGGCGTATCTTCCGGAAGGATCAGCAGGCCGCTGTGATCCTCGGACAGCTTCAGCTCGCGCGCCGAGCACAGCATCCCCTGGCTCTCCACGCCGCGCAGCTTCGACAGCTTGATCGCGAACGGCTTGCCGCCCTCTTCAGCCGGCGGCAGTTCGGCGCCGACCAGCGCGACCGGCACCTTGATGCCGGGCGCCACGTTCGGTGCGCCGCACACGATATTCAGCGTCGCGCCGGTGCCGGCGTCGACCTGGCAGACATTGAGCTTGTCCGCATCCGGATGCTTGACGACTTCGAGCACGCGCCCGACGACGATCTTCGACGTCGGCGGCGCAGCCTTGCTCAGCGATTCGACTTCGAGCCCCGCCATCGTCAGCGCGTGCGACAGTTCGTCGGTCGTCAGCTGCGGGTCGACAAAGGTTCTCAACCAGGATTCAGGGAATTGCATGGATGTCTACGTTCGAAACAGGTTAGATCGGCGCCCGGCCGCCGCCGGAAACGTCCGGCGGCGCATGCGCGGGCACATGTCGGCGCGGCGCGTGCGTTATGCGAACTGGCGCAGGAAACGCAGGTCGTTCTCGAAGAACAGCCGGAGATCCTGCACGCCGTAGCGCAGCATCGTCAGGCGCTCGAGGCCGCTGCCGAACGCAAAGCCGATGTAGCGCTCGGGATCGAGGCCCATGTTGCGGATCACGGTCGGATGCACCTGCCCCGAGCCCGAGATCTCGAGCCATTTGCCGGCGTTCTTGCCGTGCTCGAACATCATGTCGATCTCGGCCGACGGTTCCGTGAACGGGAAATACGACGGACGGAAGCGCACGAGGATGTCGTCGCGCTCGAAGAATTTCTTCAGGAAGTCGGTATAGACGCCCTTGAGGTCGGCGAAACTGATGTTTTCGTCGATCCACAGCCCCTCGACCTGATTGAACATCGGCGAGTGGGTCGCATCGCTGTCGACGCGATACGTGCGGCCCGGTGCAATCACCTTGATCGGCGGGCGGTTCATGCGCGCGTAACGCACCTGCATCGGGCTCGTGTGCGTGCGCAGCAGCAGCTGGCGGCCGTCGGCGTCCTTGCCTTCGACGTAGAAGGTGTCCTGCATCGAACGCGCCGGATGGTTCTCCGGGCTGTTCAGCGACGTGAAGTTGTACCAGTCGGTCTCGATTTCGGGACCGTCGGCCACGTCGAAGCCGATCGAGCGGAAAATCTGTTCGACGCGCTCCCACGTGCGCATCACGGGGTGCAGGCTGCCTGCACCGGCGCCGCGGCCCGGCAGCGTGACGTCGATCGCCTCGGCGGCGAGGCGCTGGTTCAACAGCGCGTCGGCGAGCGCCTGGCGGCGAGCGGTCAGCGCGGCTTCAACCTGCTGCTTCGCGACGTTGATGCGTGCGCCTTCGGTCTTGCGTGCTTCGGGATCGAGCTTGCCGAGGCCCTTGAGCAACTCGGTCAGCGCACCCGACTTGCCGAGAAAGCGTGCCTTCTCGTTTTCGAGCGTGGTGATGTCGGCAGCCTGTTCGAAGGACTGCTGCGCGTCGGCGACAATCTGGTCCAGATCCATAGATCCCATCATTTCCAACGTCATTCGGTCTTGGCGAGCGAATCTGCCCGCCAAACAAAAAAGGGGCTCGGAAGAGCCCCGTTTTCGCTGCAGCGGCCGAAACTACCGGAACATCGCTGCAACTAACCACGCAGTGCTAATTTCGCAATTAGGCTGCAACGGCGGCTTTCACCTGCTTGACGATCGCAGCAAAAGCAGCCTTGTCGAACACCGCCATGTCGGCCAGGACCTTGCGGTCGAGTTCGATCGACGCCTTCTTCAGGCCGTTGATGAACACGCTGTAGGTCATGTCGTGCTGGCGAACTGCCGCGTTGATACGCGTGATCCACAGTGCGCGGAACACACGCTTCTTGTTGCGGCGATCGCGGTACGCGTACTGACCAGCGCGCATCACCGCCTGCTTGGCGATGCGGTAGACGTTATTGCGACGGCCGCGATAACCCTTGGCCAGGTTGATGATCTTCTTGTGGCGGGCCCGTGCGGTTACCCCACGTTTGACTCGAGGCATGTTTCTCTCCTTGGAGTATCAGTTGAGGGGTTACGCGAACGGCAGCATTGCGCGGACGGAGTTCAGATCGGAATCATGAACTGCCGTTGCGCCGCGCAGGTGACGCTTGTTCTTCGTGGTTTTCTTGGTCAGGATGTGACGCTTGAAGGCTTGACCGCGCTTGACGGTACCGCCCGGACGCACCACGAAGCGCTTTGCAGCACTCTTCTTGGTCTTCATCTTAGGCATGACGAACAACTCCAGTTTATTTGATGGCGATGGGTGTGCGGTTGGCTTGCGCCCTTGACCCGCCCTTCGAAACCCAGTCCACTTGTGTACGGCGAACCGCTTGCGCAGCCGCCGTCATTGTTGGCGCGCCGCCCTGACCGGGCGACGCGCCGAACCACTTTCGAACCTGCGCGGCTTGCGCGCGGGCCCGTTACTTCTTTTTCTTCGGCGAGAGCACCATGATCATCTGGCGCCCTTCCATCTTCGGCATCTGCTCGACCTGGCCGACTTCCTCGAGATCCGTGCGCAGACGCTCGAGCATCCGCATGCCGATCTCCTGGTGAGCCATTTCGCGGCCGCGGAAACGCAACGTGATCTTCGTCTTGTCGCCCTCTTCGAGGAAGCGTACGAGATTGCGAAGCTTGACGTTGTAGTCACCGTCATCGGTACCCGGGCGGAATTTGACTTCCTTCACCTGGATGACCTTCTGCTTCAGCTTCGCCTCGTGCTGCTTCTTGGACTCCTGATACTTGAACTTGCCGTAGTCCATCAGACGGCAGACCGGCGGAACCGCTTGCGGCGCGATTTCCACCAGGTCAACATCCAGCTCTTCCGATTTACGGAAAGCATCAGCGAGTTTTACGATACCGAGCGGTTCGTTCTCGATCCCGACCAGACGCACTTCCGGCGCAGTGATTTCACCGTTGATGCGATGCGACGACTTATCAGTAGCGATGTTACGTTTCCTCTAAAAATTAAAAAAACGAGCCGCGCTGCCAGGGCGGTTACTTGAACGAGCGCAGGTCTTCCTGCAGACGCTCAACGAAGGCTTCGATCGGCATAACGCCAAGATCGACGCCGCCACGGGCACGCACGGCTACCGTTTGCGCATCACGCTCCTTATCGCCCACGACGAGGAGATAAGGCACCTTTTCCAGCGTGTGCTCGCGTATTTTATAGCTAATCTTCTCGTTGCGCAAATCGGCCGCCACTCTAACCCCTTGTTTTTGCAACGTTTGGGCCAGAGATTGTGCATATTCCGCCTGACTTTCGGCGATATTGAGCACAATTGCCTGGAACGGCGCGAGCCAGACAGGCATCGCACCAGCATGGTGCTCGATCAGAATGCCGAGGAAGCGCTCCATCGAACCGACAATTGCACGGTGCAGCATCACCGGCCGGCGGCGGCTGTTGTCTTCCGCGACGTATTCGGCGCCGAGACGCTCCGGCAGCACCATGTCGAGCTGGAGCGTGCCGCACTGCCACGAGCGGCCAAGCGCGTCCTTGATGTGGTATTCGATCTTCGGGCCGTAGAACGCGCCCTCGCCCGGCAACTCTTCCCACGACAGGCCGCACGCCGTCAGCGCATCGCGCAGGCCTTGCTCCGCGCGATCCCACGTTTCGTCGGTGCCCGCCCGCTGTTCGGGGCGCAGCGACAGCTTGATGTCGATGTGCTCGAACCCGAAATCCTTGTACACGCTCATCGCCAGCGTGTTGAATGCGATCGACTCGGCAATGAACTGCTCTTCCGTACAGAAGATGTGCGCGTCGTCCTGCACGAAGCCGCGCACGCGCATCAGGCCATGCAGCGCGCCCGATGCCTCGTTGCGATGGCACGAACCGAATTCCGCGTAACGCAGCGGCAGGTCGCGGTACGAGCGCAGGCCGTGCTTGAACACCTGAACGTGACCCGGGCAGTTCATCGGCTTGATCGCGTAGTCGCGCTTCTCCGACTCCGTCGTGAACATGTTCTCGCGGTAGTTCTGCCAATGGCCCGACGCCTCCCACAGCGAGCGGTCCATGATCATCGGCGTCTTGATCTCGAGGTAGCCGGCTTCGTTCACGCGGCGGCGCATGTACTGCTCGACCTGCTGCCACAGCGCCCAGCCCTTCGGATGCCAGAACACCATGCCCGGCGACTCTTCCTGCATGTGGAACAGGTCGAGCTGCTTGCCGAGCTTGCGGTGGTCACGCTTTTCCGCTTCCTCGAGCATGTGCAGGTATTGATCCTGGTCTTCCTTCTTCGTCCAGGCCGTGCCGTAGATGCGCTGCAGTTGCTCGTTCTTCGAGTCGCCGCGCCAGTACGCGCCCGCGACCTTCATCAGCTTGAAGACCTTCAGCTTGCCGGTCGACGGCACGTGCGGGCCACGGCAGAGGTCCGTGAAGCCGCCGTGCGAGTACAGCTTGATTTCGTCGCCTTGCGGAATCGATTCGATGATCTCGGCCTTGTACTTCTCGCCGAGGCTGCGGAAATAGCCGGCCGCCTCGTCGCGCGACACGACGCGGCGCGTCACCGGCTCGTCCTTTTTCGCGAGTTCCTGCATGCGCTTTTCGATCTTTTCCAGATCTTCGGGCGTAAACGGGCGGTTATACGAGAAATCGTAATAGAAGCCGTTGTCGATCACCGGGCCGATCGTCACTTGCGCATCCGGATACAGGTCCTTCACCGCGTAGGCAAGCAAGTGCGCGGTCGAGTGACGGATGATGTCGAGACCGTCGGCATCCTTGTCCGTGACGATCGCAAGCGATGCGTCGCGATCGATGACCGTGGACGTATCGACGAGCTCCCCATCGAGCTTGCCGCCAAGCGCAGCCTTCGCGAGGCCGGGACCGATCGAGGCCGCGACCTCGGCAACTGTCACCGGATGCTCGTATTGTCGAACTGAGCCGTCAGGCAAGCGTATCGAAACCATAGCAATCTCCGTGATGCCGACAGTGGGCGGCAAACCAAGCACGCGATATCAAGTCACGCGCGAAAATTTCGCGACAAAAAAAATGCGGCCCCGCTTTCGAGGGGCCGCATTCGATACTTCACTCAAACTGAAAGGGCGAAAACGTTCCTCGACTAGCGTCGCTCCGAAAAGGTTTCGGTCAACGTTCGCGGTGTCATAACCGTATTCGCCTTGTTCGCGTTGAGTTATTTACTGCATCGAACACCCGGGAACCGGGCATTCTCAATTCGTTGGTAGGCTCGATTGGACTCGAACCAACGACCCCCACCATGTCAAGGTGGTGCTCTAACCAGCTGAGCTACGAGCCTAAAGAAGCTAAGATTATATGGAGCTATCGCTCACTTGGCAAGTGTTTTATGCATCCGCAGCAAAAGGACCGCGTTTCAACCCCGTTTTCGACAACGTCATGCCTTGCGAGCCGCCCGCACCACGCCCGGCACTTCGCCGAGCAGCGTGCACGCACGCTGCACCTGTGCGGAATTCGACACCTCGACCGTGAACTGCATGAACGCCGTATTCCGGCGGCTTTGCGTCTTCACGCCCACCACGTTCATCTTCTCGCGGGCGAACACTTCGGAGATGTCGCGCAGCAAGCCTTGCCGGTCGCTCGCCTCGATCATCAGGTCGACCGGATAGACCGACACGCCACGGCCGCCCAGCACGTCGGCCGACCAGGTCGTCTGCAGCACGCGCTCGGGGGCCCGTTCGGCCATTCGCCGGAACGTCGGGCAGTCGCTGCGGTGAATCGACATGCCCTTGCCGCGCGTCACGAAACCGCTGATCGGATCGGGCGGCGCCGGGCGGCAGCAGCGCGCAAGCTGAGTCAGCAGCGCATCGACCCCGACCACCAGCACGCCGGCCGACGCGCCATGCGCGACACTCGCCCCGCTGCTGCGCTTCTCGAAATCGGCAGGCGCCTCGGGCGCATGCTCGGGCGGCGGCGCATCGGACAACGCATGTTCGACGTTGCGCAGGCTGAATTCTTCCTTGCCGACGACCGAGAACAGCTCCTCGGGCGACTTGAAGCCGAGCTTGGCGGCGAGGTTGTCGAGGTTGACCGACGTCTTGCCTTCGCGCTGCAGCGTCTTTTCGACGAGCGCGCGACCGTGCGCGATGTTCTCTTCCTGCTCGATCGAATTGAACCACGCGCGCACCTTCTGCCGCGCGCGCGGACTCTTCAGGTAACCGAGTTGCAGGTTCAGCCAGTCGCGTGACGGCCCGCCCTCCTTCACCGCGACGATCTCGACCGTCTGGCCGTTCGCGAGCGCCGTGTTCAGCGGCACCATCACGCCGTCGACACGCGCGCCGCGGCAGCGATGGCCGAGCTCGCTGTGCAGGTGGTAGGCGAAATCGACCGGCGTCGCGCCCTGCGGCAACGCGATCACGCGCGCCTGCGGCGTCAGCACGTAGATGTGATCGTCGTCGAGCGACGTCTCGCGCAATTGGGCCCACGCCTGGTCACCAGATATTTCCGTGCCGTCCTCGACGTCGTCCTTCCATGCGAGCAGCTGGCGCAGCCATGCGATCTTCTCGTCGTACTTGTCGCTCGCCGAGAACTGGCCGCCGTAGCCGCGCGTGCCCGCTTCCTTGTAGCGCCAGTGCGCGGCGACACCGTACTCCGCGAAGCGGTGCATTTCCTGCGTGCGGATCTGCACTTCGAACGCACGGCCGTCGTCGCCGATCACGACCGTATGCAGCGACTTGTAGCCGTTCGGCTTCGGACGCGAGATGTAATCGTCGAATTCCTTCGGCACCGGCTGCCACAGGTGATGCACGATGCCGAGCACCGCGTAGCAATCCTTGATGTCCGGCACGATCACGCGAAACGCGCGCACGTCGTATAGCTCGGAGAAGTCGAGCTCCTTGCCGCGCATCTTGCGCCAGATGCTGTAGATGTGCTTCGGCCGCCCGCTCACGTCGGCCGGGATCTGCGCTTCCGCCAGCTCGCGCTGCAGCCGCTCGATCGCCTGCGCGACGTACGCCTCGCGTTCGATGCGCTTTTCGTCGAGCAGCTTCGCGATGCGCTTGTAGGTGACCGGATCCTCGAAGCGGAACGCGAGATCCTCGAGCTCCCACTTCAGTTGCCAGATGCCGAGGCGGTTCGCGAGCGGCGCATAGATCTCCAGCGTCTCGCGCGCGACGTCGGGCGGCGGGTCGAGCTTCGCCGCCGCGTAGTAGCGCAGCGACTGCAACCGCGACGCCAGCCGGATCAGCACGACGCGGATGTCCTGCGCGAACGCGAGCAGCATCTTGCGCAGCGCCTCGATCTGCGTGCGCCGCTCTTGCGCGGCGTCGCGCCCGGCCTCGGGCATTGCGTTCTGCGCCGCGCGCAGGCTGACGGTGCCGAGCCGCAGCAGCTTGCGCACGTCGGACACGAGCCGCGCGACCTCGTCGCCGAAACGTTCGGTCAGCTCGCGCTCCGGATCGTTCAGGTGCGGCGTGAGCACGAACAGCGCGGCCGCCTGCATCGCGTGCGGGTCGACGTTCAGCGTGCGCATGATCGACGCCGTACCCGCCGAGTGATCGGCGAGCAGCTCGCCCGACGCCAGGCGCGCGTCACCGGCACGCTCGCGCACGAACGCGAGCACGTCGTCGAATGACGGTGCTGCGACGGAAGAAGCGGAAACGGATTCGGTCATCGCGCGGCCTGGCGTATCGCGGTCATCGGAATGCTTCGCTCAGCTCCGTTGCGCGGCGACGACGACGATCTCGACGAGCAGCGCCGGATCCGCGAGCTTCGCCTCGACGGTCGCGCGCGGCGGCGTGTTGCCCTGCGCGCCCCATGCGTCCCACTCCGCGTTCATGCCGTCGAAGTTCGCGAGATCCGAAATGTAGATCTGCACCGACAGCAGATGCGCCTTGTCGCTGTTCGCTTCGGCGAGCAGGCGGTCGATGTGGCCGAGCACTTCGCGCGTCTGGCCGCGGATGTCCTGCGTGGTGTCTTCGGCGATCTGGCCGGCCAGATACACGGTACCGTTGTGGATCGCGGTTTCGGAGAGACGGGCACCGACGTGGTGACGAATGACTGCCATGGAATGTTCCGGTCGTGTGAGTGGGTGAAGAATCGGCAACGACGCGGCCCGCGTGCCGCCGAACCGCATATTATGACGCGTTTATGCGCTTCCCTCGACGAAAAACCGGCGGGCGAGCGCAATCTGGTCGGCGCTGGTGAACGCCGGCGCGTGGCCCGCGCCCTGGATCTCGGCTTGCGTCACGTGGCGGCCGCGACGCACCATCTCCGCCACCGTGTCGCGCGACAGCAGGTCGGAACGCTCGCCGCGCACCACGAGCAGCGACGCATCGGTGGTCTCGATCGCGCGCCACAGCGCGGCTTCGCCGAGCGCGGCGAGCTCGGGCGTGGTCGCCTTGAACGGCTCCGCGATGCGCGGATCGTAGCGCATCGTCCAGCCGCCGTCGGGCAGCTCGCGCAGCAGCGGCCCATTGATCTCGCGCCACTCGTCGTCGGTCAACGCGCCAAACGGCAGCGACAGCGACGTCAGATAGTCGATGCCCTCCTGTTCGGTCGCGAACCGCGGCTGCACGCCGAGGTATTCGCCGATACGCGTCAGCGAATCGGGCTCGATGCGCGGGCCGACGTCGTTGACGAGCATCCGGCGCAGCGGCGAACCGGGCAACCCCGCGAACGCCATGCCGATCAACCCGCCCATCGACGTGCCGAACCAGTCGACCGACTCGACGTCAAGCCGCGCGATCAGCGTCACCATGTCGGCCACATATTGCGGAATCGCATAAAGCCGGGCATCGGCGAGCCAGTCGGATCGCCCGCGCCCGACGACGTCGGGGCAGACGACGCGATACGTGTCGGACAACGCGGCGGCAAGCCGGTCGAAGTCGCGCCCCGAACGGGTCAGCCCGTGCACGCAGACCAGCACACGCGGATTGGCGGGGTCGCCCCATTCGGTATAGGCGACGTGGTGAAGGCCGGCAGCGCTCGCACACTGCACGCGTCGCTGACGGGGAACCGGAGGATTCGCTGAGGTGGTCGGCATCGTTGGCATCCTGTCGAACATGGGCGGTGCGGCGGACAACGCTCGCGCCGCCTGATGCAATCGATTGTAAACCGCTTCGCAACGACGAGACTTCACGTGGCCGCGGTCACCCGGCGCGTCGTTCGCAACGGTTCATGCACTGCCGCGCCACGTGTCGCGCAACTGGTCGCGCAGGTAATCGACGAATGTCCTCACGCGCAGCGGCACATGGCGGCCGCCGGGATACACGGCATGGAGCGGTGCCGCAGGCGCCGCGAATGTCGGCAAGACCCGGACGAGCCGGCCTGCCTGCAGATCGGCGCCGACGTCCCAGATCGACTTCAGCGCAATGCCGGCGCCCTCCAATGCCAACGTCCGCGCCGCACCACCGTCGTTCGTCAGCAGCGCGGCCGTCACTTCGACCGTCACTGCACCCTGCGCGCCGTCGAACCGCCACTCCGTACGCGGCTGGTCGCCCATCACGATGCATCGATGCGCACGAAGCTCGGCCGGATGAGTCGGCTGCCCGTGCACGGCGAGATAGCCCGACGACGCGCAAAGCACGCGATGATTCGGCGCCAGTTCGCGCGCGATCATCGTCGAATCGGCAAGGCTGCCGATCCGCACGGCGACGTCGATGTCGTGCGCGAGCAGATCGACGATCGTGTCGGTCAGCATCAGGTGCACGGTCAACTCCGGATGGCGCCGTTGAAACGCCGCGACGAGCGGCGCGATCCGCAGTCGACCGAGCTCGCCGGGCGCCGTCACGCGCAGCACGCCGCCGACCGTGCCGCGACGATCGCTCATCAGCGTTTCAGCGCGATCGATCTCGGACAGGATGCGCAGCACTTGCGCATGGAACTGCGCACCGTCGTCGGTCAGCGTCTGCTGCCGTGTCGTCCGATGCAGCAGGCGCACGCCGAGGCGCGACTCGAGATGCGCGAGCCGCTTGCTCACGACGGACAGCGACAAATCGAGTTCGCGCGCCGCCGCGGACAGGCTGCCGGCCGACACGATTCTCGCGAAGGTCTCGAGCGCCGGGAGATCGTCGATCAGCATCGCGACACCTCTCCCGCGTCGATCTTTCCTTTTTTCGAATAATCCATTCGCCTTTTCCCCGTATTTACGCGCGAAACGGAAACCTACCATACCTGTACCGCGTCGCCCACGACGCCCTCCACAGGACAACCGAAACCATGTCGATCCCCTTTGCTTCTGTCGCGCGCCCGATCGCCCGCGTCATCGCCGCGGCGGCCTGCGTCGCTACGCTGTCGCCTGGTGCGTCCCGCGCCGCCGACCTTCTCGATCCGCACAAGCTGACCGTCGCGGCCGACGTGCCGGCCACGCAGGCACGTGCGCAAATCCTCGCTGCGCGTCGCTACGGCACGTTCTGGGATACCGGCGATGCGACCCTCGCGCGCACCGCGCTCGCGGCCGATTTCCTCGACCGGACGTTGCCGGCCGGCCGTGAGCAAGGTGTAGCGGGACCGCTTGCGGCGTCCAGAACGATGCGTGCGGCCATCCCCGACCTGCATTGCGACATCGAGCAGATGATCGTGGCGGGCGACCGTGTCGTCGTGCACCTGCACTTTCGCGGACATTTCACCGGCACGTTCAACGGAACGACCGGTAGCGGACAGGCGGTCGACTTCATCGCGACCGACATCTACCGGATCGACCACGGCCGGATAGCGGAAAACTGGCATATCGAGGACAACCTGACGCTGATGCGTCAGCTCGGGCTCGTCGGCTGACGGAGGACGCGATGACTCACCGCAATCACGGTTCAGCAACGCCGCCGGCCCGCCGCACGTTTCTTGCACAAGCGGGCGCGGGATTGGCAGCCGGCATCGCGATGACCGCGGGCGCCGCCGGGCCGGCAATGGCCGCCCCGGTACCGGGCCTCGCGTCGACGGGTGCCGGAGGACACTGGCCGGGCGACACGCGCCTCGTCATCTCGATCTCGATGCAGTTCGAGGCCGGCGGACAACCGCCCAAGGGCGCGGACAGTCCGTTCCCGTCGGTCGAATTTCCGTCGTCGGTGCCGGTCGACCTGGCCTCGGCCACGTGGTTCGCCTATGGCTACCGGGAAGGGATCCCGCGTCTTCTCGATCTGTGGGATCGGCATGGCGTGAAAGTCACGTCGCACATGATTGGCGAGGCGGCACGCCGGCATCCGGAACTCGCACGCGAGATCGTGTCGCGCGGCCACGAAGCGGCCGCGCACGGCCCGACCTGGCGGTCGCAATTCGCGATGAGCCGCGACGACGAGCGCCGCTTCCTCACCGAAGCCCGCGACATGGTCGAAGCAGCGACGGGGCAACGCCCGATCGGCTACAACTGCAATTGGCTGCGGCGCGGACCGCACACGCTGCCGTTGCTGCAGGAACTCGGCTACGTGTATCACATCGACGATGTGAGCCGCGACGAGCCGTTCATCGAAACGGTCGACGGCCGCGACTTCGCGGTCGTTCCGTACACGTTGCGCAACAACGACATCCTGCTGATCGAAGGCCGCAACTATTCGCCCACGATGTTCGTCGAGCAGATCAAGCTCGATTTCGATCAGTTGTACGCGGAAGCCGGGCAGCGGCGGCGATTGATGTCGATCAGCGCGCACGACCGGATCAGCGGCACGCCGCAGATGGTTCGCGCGTGGGATGCGTTCCTGCACTACGCTCGATCGCATCCGGGCGTTGTCTTCATGCGCAAGGACGAGATTGCACGCTTCGCCCTGCAAAGCCCGTCGACGTTGCGCGAAGCCGAAACGATCTGACCGGATTGCGATCCCTCACCTCGGAAGGACCACCATGAACGATTCACTCCACGGAAAGAAAGTACTCGTCGTCGGCGGCAGCTCCGGCATTGGTGCCGCCGCCGCGAAAGCATTCGCACAACGCGGCGCCATCGTGACGATCGCATCGCGCGACCCGGCCAGGGCCAATGCAGATGCCGCGCCGGGCGCGCAAGTCCGCACGGAAGCGCTCGACATCACCGATACGGCGGCCGTCGATGCATTCTGTGCGCGCGTCGGCCAATTCGACCATGTCGCGATTTCGGCCGCGAAGACGGCGACGGGCCCGGTCCGGGCGCTGCCGCTTGCCGACGCGCAAGCCGCAATGGACAGCAAGTTCTGGGGCGCATATCGCATCGCACGCTCGATCGATATCGTGCCCGGCGGTTCGCTCACGTTCGTGTCGGGCTACCTCAGCGTGCGGCCGAACGCATCGTCGGTATTGCAAGGCGCGATCAACGCAGCGCTCGAGGCGCTCGCCCGCGGCCTTGCGCTCGAGCTGGCGCCCGTGCGCGTGAATGTCGTATCGCCCGGCCTGATCGCGACACCGTTGTGGGACAAGCTCGCACCCGATGCGCGCGACGCGATGTACGCGGGTGCGGCGCAGCGCCTCCCGGCACGCCGCGTGGGCCAGCCGGAAGACGTCGCTAATGCGATCCTGTATCTGGCGACAACGCCTTATGCGACCGGCTCGACGGTGCTGATCGACGGCGGCGGCGCAATCGCGTAGCGCAAGCGGTCACGACAAAACGCCCCGCGTTCCATGGTGGAACGCGGGGCGTCGCGCGTTGTGCCGAAAGTCCGGCGGTTACGCGACCGCGCTCACGTCGAGCGGCGCGCCCGTCTTCGCCTGGATCTCTTCCGCGCTCACGCCATCGGCAAGCTCGAGCACCTTCAGGCCATTCGGCGTCACTTCGATCACGCCGAGATCGGTGATGATCAGGTCGACCACGCCGACGCCCGTCAGCGGCAGATTGCACTCTTCGAGGATCTTGTGCTGGTCGCCCTTCGCGACGTGCTCCATCAGCACGACGACGCGCTTCACGCCCGCGACGAGATCCATCGCGCCGCCCATGCCCTTGATCATCTTGCCCGGGATCATCCAGTTCGCGAGGTCGCCCGTCTTGCTGACCTGCATCGCACCGAGGATCGCGAGGTTGATGTGGCCGCCGCGGATCATCGCGAACGAATCGGCCGACGAGAAGATCGACGACCCCGGCAGCGTCGTGACGGTCTGCTTGCCGGCGTTGATCAGGTCGGCATCGACTTCGTCCTCGGTCGGCGACGGGCCAATGCCGAGCAGGCCGTTTTCCGACTGCAGCCATACCTCGACGCCCGCCGGGACATGGTTTGCGACGAGCGTCGGCAGCCCGATGCCGAGGTTCACGTAGAAGCCGTCCTGCAGTTCCTTCGCCGCGCGCGCAGCCATCTGGTCACGATTCCAGGCCATGTCAGTCTCCTTTCGCGCGTACGACGCGTTGTTCGATGCGTTTCTCGGGCGTCGCGTTCAGCACGATGCGCTGCACGAAGATCCCCGGCGTATGGATCTGGTCCGGATCGAGCGCGCCGTTCTCGACGATCTCCTCGACTTCCGCCACCGTGATCTTGCCCGCCATCGCGCACATCGGATTGAAGTTGCGCGCGGTACGGCGATAGATCAGGTTGCCGGATTTGTCGGCCTTCCACGCCTTCACGAGTGCGACGTCGGCCGTCAGCGACGGCTCGAGCACGTAGTGGCGATCGCCGAACTGGCGCGTTTCCTTGCCTTCCGCGATCACGGTGCCGTAGCCGGTGTTCGTGAAAAATGCGGGGATGCCGGCGCCGCCCGCGCGCAGCTTCTCGGCGAGCGTGCCCTGCGGCGTGAATTCGAGCTCGAGTTCGCCTGCCAGGTACTGGCGCTCGAACTCCTTGTTCTCGCCGACGTACGACGAGATCATCTTCCTGATCTGGCGAGTTTCCAGCAGCAGGCCGAGACCGAAGCCGTCGACACCCGCATTGTTGCTGATGCAGGTGATGCCCTTGACGCCGGAATCGCGCAGCGCCGCGATCAGCGCCTCGGGAATCCCGCACAGGCCGAAGCCGCCCACCGCGAAGGTTTGTCCGTCGCGGACGATCCCTTCCAGCGCGGCAGCCGCGCTTGGATAGACTTTGTTCATCTGTATGTCCCTTCCTCTATGGAAACCAGCAAAACCGGTTCACGCGCTCACTGGGCCGCAAGCCCACCGCATCATTCTATGCATGCACGGCGATACCTGCGTCGAAGCGCGCTGTTTTTATATCGCGACAAGCCGCCGCGAGATGCCTGAAAGGGTACGATGCGGCGCGGATGCGGCACAATACGCAAAAATACATAAGCGTTTGCCTACGCTTGCCTGCGCCATGCCCGCTCTCGATTACCAGACTGCCTTTCACCTCGCGCCGCTCGGCCTCGTGATGTCGCGCGACCGCGTGATCGAGGACTGCAACGACGCGCTGGCGTCGATCTTCCGCTGTGCGCGCGCCGATCTGATCGGGAAGTCGTACGAAGTGCTCTATCCGTCGCCGGATGAATTCCAGCGCATCGGCGAGCGCATCTCGCGCGTGATGATCGCGAACGGCACCTACGCCGATGACAGAATCATGAAACGCGCCGACGGCGAGCTGTTCTGGTGCCATGTGACGGGCCGCGCACTCGACCGCACCGCCCCGCTCGCAGCCGGCGTCTGGACCTTCGAGGACCTGAGCGCGACGCGCCGGGTCGCCGTCGAACTGACGCCGCGCGAGCGCGAGATCGCCGCGCAGCTCGCGACGGGCAAGACCAGCAAGCAGATCGGGCGCGTGCTCGACATCAGTTCGCGCACGGTCGACATCTATCGGGCGCGACTGATGCGCAAGTACGGCACGAACAATACGCCGGAACTGCTGCAGCGCCTGCTCGGCCAGTAAAACGCACCGGGGAACGGCAATCGGCCGCGCGAGGCGGCCGATTCGGGAAATCAACGGGAAATGGCGGCATGGCGGCGCCCGGGCGCCGGCCGCGGTGCCGCCGCGCTCAACCGACCTTCGCCGCGAGCGCGCGCTCGATGGTGTCGCGCAGCAGTTGCGGCAGCGGCACCGACTTGCCGAGCGCGTAGTCGACCCACACGCAGCGTGCGTTGCCGCGCGCGTAGACGTGCTCCGGATCGTCCGCGCGCGTCAGCTCGAAACCCGTGTCGAAGCTGCTGCGGCCCGGCTTCGCGACCGACATCCTCGCGATCACGTCGCCCGGATAGTGCAATTGCTTCAGGAACTCCATCGACGCCGTGACGATCACGGGCCCCTGCCCCTCGCCGTTGCCGCCCGCGATGCCGAGTTGCTCGAACCACGAGATCCGGGCCTGCTCCATGTAGCGGAAATAGACCGTGTTGTTCACGTGGCCGAATGCGTCCATGTCGCCCCAGCGGATCGGCATCGACATTTCAAATACAGGGGAATATTCGCTCATTGCAGTGTTCTTCGTTGCTGGATGTCACCCGCTCACGCGAGGCCGAAGCCGTCGTCGGCGGAGATGATCGAGCCGTTGATGAACTGCGACTCGTCGGCCGCGAGGAGCAACAACAGCCCGTCGAGATCCTGAGGCTTGCCGACGCGCCGGCGCGGCAGCATCGACTGCAGCTTCTGGCCCTGCTCGGTTTCCCACAGGTAGTGATTGATTTCGGTATCGATATAGCCCGGACAGATCGCGTTGACGTTGATTCCGTGGCGGCCCCATTCGAGCGCCATCGCACGCGTCATCTGCACGACCGCCGACTTGCTCATCGCATACAGCCCGATCTGCGGAAACACGCGCAGCCCGGCCACCGACGCGATGTTGATGATCCGGTAAGGCGGCTTGCCGTTGCCGTTTGCGCGCATGATCATCCGCTTCGCGACTTCCTGCGCGACGAAAAACGCGCCGCGCGTGTTGGTGTCGAACACGAACTCGAAATCGGCCGGCGTCACGTCGACGAGCTTCTGCATCGTCGAGACGCCCGAATTGTTCACGAGGATGTCGATCGTGCCGGCTTCCGTTTCCGCGTGTGCGATGGCCGCCTTGATGCTCTGCACATCGGTGACGTCGAGCGACACGACGTGCGCGGCACCACCCTCGGCCTCGATTTCCGCGCGCAACTCCTTCAGTCGCTCGACGCGGCGGCTTGCGAGCACGACCTTCGCGCCGGCCTGCGAGAGCACCTGTGCGAAACGTTGCCCGAGGCCGCTCGATGCGCCCGTGACCAGCGCGACCTTGCCTTCCAGATTGATCGATCGACCCATTGCACATCCCCTTTCGATGTCGTTTCGCCGCCGCGGGCGTCAAGTCCCAGGCAGCATAACCCTAGCACAAAAAATAGAACGATCGTGCTAATCTTCACGCATGCTGTTGCGGCAAGCGTTTCGTTTCGCAGACAATACGCTCCCGAATAAAAGCATTCTAACGGTTAGAGGAACGCCAATGACCCCCGCAAGCCTCATCGAGCAATACGGCCCGCGCGAATCGATGGAATACGACGTCGTGATCGTGGGCGGCGGCCCGGCCGGGCTGTCGGCCGCGATCCGGCTCAAGCAGCTGGCCGCCGAGAAAGGCACCGAGATCGGCGTGTGCGTGCTCGAGAAGGGTTCCGAGATCGGCGCGCACATCCTGTCGGGCGCGGTGATGGACCCGCGCGCGATCACCGAGCTGTTCCCCGACTGGAAGGAGCGCGGCGCGCCGCTGAACGTCGAGGTCACGGAAGACCGCTTCCTGTTCCTGTCCGAGAAAAGCGCCGTCACGACGCCGAACTGGGCGCTGCCGGACAACTTCAAGAACCACGGCAACTACGTGATCTCGCTGGGCAACGTCACGCGCTGGCTGGGCCAGCAGGCCGAGGCGCTCGGCGTGGAGATCTTCCCGGGCTTTCCGGCCGCGGAAATTCTCTACAACGACGACGGCTCGGTGAAGGGCGTCGCCACCGGCAACATGGGCGTGGGCAAGGACGGCGAGCCGACCGAGAACTTCCAGCTCGGCATGGAGCTGCACGCGAAGTACACGCTGTTCGCCGAAGGCTGCCGCGGCCATCTGGGCCGCCAGCTGATCTCGAAGTTCAAGCTCGACGCGAACGCCGATCCGCAGGCGTACGGGATCGGCATCAAGGAGCTGTGGGAAATCGATCCGGCCAAGCACAAGCCGGGCCTGGTGATCCACACGGCCGGCTGGCCGCTGAAGTCCGACACCTACGGCGGCTCGTTCCTGTACCACATGGACAATAACCAGGTGGTGGTCGGCTTCGTGGTGGGCCTCGGCTACACGAACCCGTACCTGTCGCCGTTCGAGGAATTCCAGCGCTACAAGACGCACCCGTCGATCCGCGCGTTCCTCGAAGGCGGCAAGCGCGTGTCGTATGGCGCGCGCGCGATCACGGCCGGTGGCCTGTTGTCGCTGCCGAAGACGGTGTTCCCGGGCGGCGCGCTGATCGGCGACGACGCGGGCTTCCTGAACGCGTCGCGCATCAAGGGCAGCCACGCGGCGATCAAGACGGGCATGCTGGCGGCGGACGCGGCGTTCGACGCGCTGCAGGCCGGCCGTCAGTCGGACGAGCTCAACGCGTACCCGGATGCGTTCAAGCAATCGTGGCTGCACACGGAGCTGTACCGCGCGCGCAACTTCAAGCAGTGGATGGCCAAGGGCCTGTACCTGGGCACGCTGATGGTCGGGCTCGAGCAGAAGGTGATGGGCGGCAACGTGCCGTGGACGCTGCACCACAAGCACGCGGATCACGAGATGCTGAAGCCGGCGTCGCAGTGCGAGCCGATCGAGTATCCGAAGCCGGACGGCAAGCTGACGTTCGACCGGCTGTCGTCGGTGTTCATCTCGAACACGAACCACGAGGAGAACCAGCCGGCGCACCTGACGCTGAAGGACGCGAGCGTGCCGGTGAACGTGAACCTGCGCACGTACGCGGGGCCGGAGGCGCGGTTCTGCCCGGCGGCGGTGTACGAGTTCGTGAAGAACGACGACGGCAGCGAGCGCCTTGTGATCAACGCGCAGAACTGCGTGCACTGCAAGACCTGCGACATCAAGGACCCGACGCAGAACATCGTGTGGGTCACGCCCGAAGGCGGCGGCGGGCCGAATTACCCGAACATGTAACCTGCTGAAAGACGCCGCCTTGCGCGGCGTTTTTTTGTCCGGTCTGCATTCGACGCTGCCGCGCCCGAGTCCGGGCGCGCGATTCCTTCGCTCCGCCCTGCCCCGGCCGCGCTACCGCGTCGCAATGCGCCGGCGGAAATGCTCGGTACCGGACACGATCTTGTCGAGCACCGCATCGAGCGCCCAGAACCGCTCCCGCACGTCGTAGTCGATCGAGCGACAGCGAATCGACGCGAACGTGCCGATCCGTTGATGATAGATCTTCGCGAGCGCCGGGTAGCCGAGCGCTTCCGACACCGCCGAAAGCACCAGGAAGGTCGACAATTCGTCGGCGAGCGCCGGATCCGAGTCGCCCCGGGTGCGCAGCCATCGATACAGGTCGGGATGGAAGTTGGTGAACACGCCGTTGAAACCGGCGGAGCCCGCCTTCATCGCATCCCATGCGATCGCGGCATTCGCATTCAGGATCTTCATCGGCGAGCCCGCGGCCAGTGCAACGCGTCGCTTCACCGTCTCCAGATCGCAGCTCACGTCCTTCAACATCACGAAGCGGCCTGTGTCGATGCAAGCACGCAGTTCGTCATCGGACAGCAAGCGCCGATATGGCGCCGGACATTCATACAAGCCGAGCGGCAGATCCGACGGCAGCCGCGCAAGCAACTTGTTCAGATGATCGACAAACGCGGCGCTGCCCTTGCGATGCGGATCGAGGCGGTTGGTCACGAGCACGACGCCTTGCGCACCCGATTCCGCCGCGGCACACAGCTCCGCGACCTGCGCGTCCAGATCTTCGCTGACGTGGCCGGACGCCACGACAGGCACGCGCCCGGCCACCCGCTCGACCACGAAGCGCGCGAGTTCGGCACGTTCGGCAAGACTCAGGAACTGCATCTCGCTCGATTGCGCGACCGCGAACAGCGCATCCGAGCCATGCGCCAGATACCATTCGATGAGTCGCTCGAGGCCCGCATAGTCGATCGCGCCGGCATCGTCGAACGGCGTCAGCATCACCGGCACGATCCCTTCGATGGTCGTGCTCGCCTGCTGATGTGATTGCATCTGTTTCTCCTTCCTTCAGTGAATACGGGGAGCGGGTGGCGGCCTCAGGCCGGTAGCGGCCCGGGCGCCGCACTCGCGGACTGCTCGGGAATCGGTTTGCGCACCAGCAGCAGGTAAGCCATCGCACCCGCGAACGCGATTGCCGCCGCCGTCAGCAGCGCCGGCACGAACGACCACGTCTGCGCGATGACGCCGGTCAGGATCGGCGCGAGCGCACCGCCGATGAAACCGCCGAAATTCTGGATCGCGCCGAGCGATGCGACACGGCTCGGCGGTGCGGCCGCCGTCGCGAGTGCCCACGAACACGCCGAAGCCGCATTGGCGAGAAAGATCACGACCGAAATGCATGCGAGCGCGACCGTGTTGCTCTGCACGAGTGCAGCCGGAATCGTGAACGCGACCATCCCGAGCATCGCGACGACCACCGCATTGCGCCGGCTCACCACCGGCGAGCGGCTGCGGCGCGTCACCAGATCCGACAGCCAGCCGGCCACGAGCGAGCCGACGAATCCGCACAGGAACGGCACGGATGCCGCAAACCCGGTGCGCACGAGGCTCATGTGACGCTCCATCGTCAGGTACCCCGGCAGCCAGGTCAGGTAGACCCAGTTCAGATACACCGAACCGAAGAATCCGATCAGCATGCCCCAGGTGGTGCCGTGCGAAAAAAGGCTGCGCCACTCGGCGAAGGTCAGCTTGGGGGCGGCGACGGCCGTCTGCGCATCGGCATCGAGATACCCTCGTTCCGCGGCGGTCAGTTGCGCGCGCGCCGGATCGCGATACGACGCAAACCAGACGACGGCGACGACGAGACCGGCTGCGCCCGTCACGAAGAACGCCCAGCGCCAGTTGAACGAGGCGACGAGCACCGACAGCAGCAACGGCGCGAGCGCGGTACCGAGCGGCGACGCCGCGTTGAAGATGCCGGTCGGCGTACCGCGCGCGCGTAACGGAAACCAGTTGCTCACCACCCGCGCCGCCGACGGAAACTGCGGCGCCTCGCCGATGCCGAGCACGATCCGCGCGACGATGAACCAGCCGAAGGTGGACACGAGGCCGCCCGCCATCTGCGCGAACGACCAGACGATCAGGCCGATGCCGAGCAGCCGGCGCGGCCCGATGCGATCGACGAGCCCGCCGACCGGAAACTGGCACAGCGCATAGCTCCACGAGAATGCCGACAGCAGCAATCCCATCTGCGACAGCGACAGCCCGAGATCGCTGCGGATGGACGAACTCGCGACGGCCAGCGTGCCGCGATCGAGATAGTTGACGATCCCGCTCGCCAGCAGCAGCGCGAGCGCGATACGTTGTCCGCGCCGGATACGTGGCGGTGCAGTCGGAACAGCCTGGTCTTCGTTCATTTCGATCGTCTCCATGTCATGGGCCGGTGCTTGCCGGCGCTTTCCGTCGTCGCGGAATCTATACGGTCATGCTTTCCACTTCTGCGCGCGTCGGAATCGACGTCTGTGCGCCGTGACGCGTGACGCTGATCGCGGCGGCACGCTGGCCGAACGCGATCGCGTCGTCCATCGATGCGCCGCTCGCCCGGGCCGCCGCGAAGCCGCCGACGAAGGTGTCGCCGGCCGCGGTCGTGTCGACGGCGAGCACCGCCATTGCCCGATGGCGGCCGTTGCCTGCGCTGCCGCGCCAGCAGACGCCGCGCGCGCCCAGCGTGACCAGCACGTTGCCGACGCCCTTCGCGCGCAACGCCTCGGCGGCGCGAACCGCCGAGGCATCGTCGCCGACGGCAATGCCGGTCAGCGACTCGGCTTCCGTTTCGTTGACGACGAGGTAGTCGATCCGGGCCAGCAAGGCGTCGAACAGCGGCCGTGCAGGCGCCGGATTGAGCAGCACCGGCGTGCGATGCGCGAGCGCACTGCCGATCGCGCGCGCGACGGTCTCGATCGGCACCTCGAGCTGGCACACCAGCAGCGCCGCGCCGGCGATCGCGTCGCGCGCCCGGTCGACCAATTCGGCATCGAGACGCGCGTTGGCGCCGGGTACGACGACGATGCTGTTGGCCCCGTGCGCATCGACCGTGATCGTCGCCACGCCGGTTGCCTCACCGTCGATTCGGTGCACGTGCGTCACGTCGATGCGTTCGGCCACAAGCGCATCGTGCAGGCGCGCGCCGAACGCGTCGCCTCCGACGCAGCCGATCATCGCCACCGATGCACCGAGACGGGCCGCGGCCACGGCCTGGTTCGCGCCCTTGCCGCCGTGAACCGTCTGGAATTTCGTGCCGAGCAGCGTTTCTCCGGGCACGGGCAGCCGCGGGGCATGCGTGACGAGATCGACGTTGAGGCTGCCGACGACTGCGATCCGACGAGGGTTTGCGTGGCTCATCATTCAATGTAACCGCTTACATTTTCAACGGACAAAATAGTCGACGCGATCATCGTCGACGAAAATTTCACAATGCGGACGTAAGCTGGGTCTGACATAATGCGGAGTAGCATCAAGATAGCGCTTACATTCGCACAGGCACGATGCCCAATGCAAGCGGGACTACGGTGAATCGAGGGTAAACGATGGCGTTTTTGACCACGCGCGGCGCCTGCGGGGCAGCCGCGCCCGGGGAAGATCGATGAGCATGCCTCCACCTGGTGGCGGTACGGCGCGCGCACGCCGCGGCAGCGGCCGATCGGTGCTCGGGGATGTCGCGAAACTCGCCGGCGTGTCGACCGCGACCGTTTCGCGTGTCTACAACGATCCCGGCAAGGTCTCGGCCGACGTGCAGCAGCGCGTGCGCGACGCGGCACGCGCACTGAACTGGATTCCGAACGCGGCCGGCCGGGCACTCGCGTCCACACGCACCCACATCACGGGCGCGATCATCCCGACGCTCGACGATCAGGTGTTCGCGTCGCAAGTAGCGGGCATGCAGGCCGTCATGGCCGAGCATGGCATCACCCTGTTCCTGGGCTGCTCGAATTACGACCCGGCACAGGCGCTCGCGCAGGTGCGCGCGATGCTGTCGCGCGGCGTCGAAGCCGTGTCGCTGGTCGGCGAGGCTCATCCGCCGGAAGTCTTCGAACTGCTCGACCTGCATCGGGTGCCGTACGTCGTCACGTACGCCTACCGCGACGACAGCCCGCATTGCTGCATCGGCTTCGACAACCGCGCGGCATTCGCGCGACTGACCACGCACCTGCTCGAGCTCGGGCATCGCGATTTCGCGATCATCATGCAGCCTTCCGCAGACAACGACCGTGTGCAGGCCCGCCTGCGCGGCATCCACGACACGCTCGCCGCGCGCGGGCTCGCCGTCCGGCCGATCCACCAGCATGAGGGCCCGGCCACGATTGCGTTCGGGCGAGCGAGCCTGCGTGCGATCGCCGACAGCGGCGCGACGCGCCCGACCGCCGTGATCTGCGGCAACGACGCACTCGCGCTCGGCGCGCTGCTCGAAGCGCAGGCAATCGGCCTCGAGGTACCGTCGGACTTGTCGATCACCGGCTTCGACGATATCGCGCTGGCTCGCGAAATCCGTCCCGCACTCACAACGATGTGGGTCGACACCGATGCGATAGGCCGCAAGGCGGCCCGCGCATTGCTCGACGCCCTCGAGCACGGAGCACGCGGGCCCGGTTGCGCGATCCTGCCGGAGTTGCGGGTGCGCGAATCGGCCGCGCCGCCGAATTCGGCGGCCCAATGAAAACGGGGCGCACCAGGCGCCCCGCTTCGTGTCGAATCGGTCGAGCCGGCGCGTGCCGGCCCGCTCGCATCAAGTCGCGCTACCCGCGATCTTCGGCGTCGGCGTCTCGACGTCGCCGCACTGCGCGCGATGGCGCAGCGCATGGTCGATCAGCACCAGCGCGAGCATCGACTCGGCGATCGGCGTCGCGCGAATGCCGACGCACGGGTCGTGGCGCCCGAAGGTTTCGACCGTCGCCTCTTCGCCGGACTTCGTGATCGAACGCCGCGGCGTGCGAATGCTCGAAGTCGGCTTGATCGCGATCGACACGGTAATGTCCTGCCCCGTCGAGATGCCGCCGAGCACGCCGCCCGCGTGGTTGCCGACGAAGCCGGCCGGCGTCAGTTCGTCGCCGTGCACCGAGCCCCGCTGCGCGACGCTGTCGAAGCCCGCGCCGATCTCGACGCCCTTCACCGCATTGATGCTCATCATCGCCTTCGCGATGTCCGCGTCGAGCCGGTCGAACACCGGCTCGCCCCAGCCGACCGGCACGCCCGACGCAACGACGTCGATGCGCGCGCCGATCGAATCGCCGTCCTTGCGCAGCGCGTCCATGTAGGCTTCCAGTTCCGGAACGATCGCCGCGTTCGGCGAGAAGAACGGGTTCTCGCGAACGTGCGACCAGTCGACGAACGGCACGTCGATCTCGCCGAGGCCGCTCATGTAGCCGCGCACCTCGACGCCGAAGCGCTCGCGCAGCCACTTCTTCGCAACCGCGCCCGCGCCGACGATCGGCGCGGTCAGGCGCGCGGACGAGCGGCCGCCGCCGCGGTAGTCGCGGATGCCGTATTTCTGCCAGTACGTGTAGTCGGCATGGCCGGGGCGGAACGTCTCGACGATGTTGCCGTAGTCCTTGCTGCGCTGGTCGGTGTTTCGGATCAGCAGCGCGATCGGCGTGCCGGTCGTCACGCCTTCGAACACGCCGGACAGGATCTCGACCTCGTCGGCTTCCTGGCGCTGCGTCACGTGCCGCGACGTGCCCGGCTTGCGGCGGTCGAGTTCGACCTGGATGTCGGCTTCGGTCAGCGTCATTCCCGGCGGGCAGCCGTCGATCACGCAGCCGATCGCGGGACCGTGCGATTCGCCGAAAGTCGTGACAGTGAAAAGCGTGCCGAGGGTATTGCCGGACATGATGGAACCGCCCAAAGAGAATTGGACAAACCGATGCGCTGCCGGGACCGCTGGCAGGCCGATCGTTTGCCGGTCGAGAAAAAGAAGTAAACCGCTATTATGCCAGCCGTCCCGTGGCCGCGGGCCGTGTGAACCGTTCAGACCACACGGGCCCGCCACGCGGACGGCCCGGCGCAACGATCGTCGGCCCGCGCCGTGGCGGCCGAACGGGCCGGTTCGCCGCCGTCGTCACGGCCCGGCGCGATGGTGCCGGGGCCCGCTCCTGCTCACTTTCGCGCGCCGCGCAGCTCGGTCACCGCGGCTTGCAACGCCTCGGGCGTCGCGACCGACGCCGGGATCGGCTCCCCGACCGCGAGCGTCAGCCGGCTCATCACGCCGCGCTTGATCGGTCGCGGCATGCGCGCATCGGCATGGCGGGAGAAATAGCTGCCCCACAGCCCGCGCAGCGCCATCGGAATCACGGGCGCCGGCGTACGGCCCAGGATTTCGGTGATGCCGTGGTGGAACGTGTTGATGTCACCCGTCTTGGTCAGCTTGCCTTCGGGGAAGATGCACACGAGTTCGCCGTCTTTCAGCGCGGCCTCGCATGCGTCGTACGCGCGCGCGAGCATGTCGGGATCCTCGTGGCGCGGCGCGATCGGAATCGCCTTCGCATGCCGGAACACCCAGCTCGCGAAGCGCGTCTTGAAGATCCGGTGATCCATCACGAACCGGATCGGCCGCGGGCTCGCGGCCGCCAGCACCAGCGCGTCGACGTAGCTCACGTGGTTGCATACGAGCACGGCCCCGCCCTCTTCCGGGATCCGCTCCGCGTGCACGAGGCGAATCCGGTAGAACGTGTGCACCAGCACCCACGCGACGAAACGCAGCAGGAACTCCGGAACGAGCAGGTAGATGTACGTCGCGACCACGACGTTCAGCAGCGCGGTGACGAGGAACAGGCCCGGGATGTCGACGCCGGCCTTGGTCAGCGCCATCGCCATCAGGGCCGACAGGATCATGAACAGCGCGTTCAGGATGTTGTTCGCGGCGATGATCCGCGCGCGATGGGTCGGCGCGCTGCGGCTCTGGATCAGCGCATACAGCGGCACGCTGTAGAAACCGCCGAACATCGCGAGCAGGAACAGGTCGGCCAGGATGCGCCAGTGGCGCGCGCCGGCCAGGAACTCGCCGACCGACAGCAGATGCCCGGGCGACGGCAGCGCGCGGCTCGCGAAATACAGTTCGATCGCGAACACGCTGATGCCGATCGAGCCCAGCGGCACGAGGCCGATCTCGACACGCCGCTGCGACAGCCGCTCGCACAACAGCGAGCCGAGGCCGATCCCGACCGAGAACGTCGCGAGCAGGACCGTGACGACGTCGGGGCTTGCGGACAGCACGTCCTTCGCGAAATTGAAGAACGACGTGAGGAACGTCGCACCGACGAACCACAGCCACGAGATGCCGAGCAGGCTCAGGAACACGGTGCGATTCTGTCGCGCGAGCCCGAGGTTGCGCCAAGTCTCGCTGAACGGGTTCCAATTGATCACGAGATCCGGCTGCGGCGCCGGCGTCGGCGGCACGCGCTGCGCGACGAGCCGCCCGGCGAGCGCAATGACGACGACGCTGACGGCGAGCACGCGCTCAGCGCTGCCTTCGATGCCCGCGGCCGCGCCGCCGATGATCGTCCCGATCAGGATCGCGATGAACGTGCCCATCTCGACGAGGCCGTTGCCGCCGACCAGTTCGTGGTCGCCGAGATGCTGCGGCAGGTACGAATACTTGACGGGGCCGAACAGCGTCGAGTGCATTCCCATCATGAACGTGCACAGATACAGCAGCGTCGCGCTGTGCGTGACGAAACCGGCCGCGCCGACCAGCATCAGCACGATCTCGAAGGTCTTCACGAAGCGCGTGAGCGTCGCCTTGTCGTATTTGTCGGCGATCTGGCCGGAGGTGGCCGAGAACAGCACGAACGGCAGGATGAAGATCGCGGAAATCAGGAACGCGGCCGTTTTCGCGTCGACGCCGGAGAAACGCGCGGTGTGATACGTGACGAGCGACGTGAACCCGATCTTGAACACGTTGTCGTTCAGCGCCCCGAGGAACTGGGTCGTGAAGAACGGCGCGAAACGGCGCTGGCGCAACAGGTCGAACTGCGACGCGTGGGCGCGCCGTTCGCCACGCGATGCGGAAGAGACTTGCGTGTGATCGCTCATGCGGAATACGCGCGCGTCGTCTGGGCGAAGCTGCGCGGGCCTTGTGTTGTTGTCGAAAAAACGGCGACGCAGGCTGAACCTGCGCCGCCGTGCGCCGAGTGGCAGCGCCCGCGCGTCATGGCACCGGGCGCGACCGGATTCACGGCTTCTGCGCTTCGGCTTCCGATTCCGGCCAGTCGCGGATGTACGCCTTCAGCATCCGGTTCTCGAAGCTTTGCGCCTCGACGACCGTCTTCGCGACGTCGTAGAACGAGATCACGCCCATCAGCACCTTCTTGTCGAGCACCGGCATGTAGCGCGCGTGGCGCTCGAGCATCATCCGGCGCACTTCGTTGACATCCGTTTCCGGCGTGCACGTGAGCGGCTCGTCCATCACCTTGCGCACCTGCACATCGCCGATTGCGCCGCCGTTTACGTGCAGGCGCAGGATAATCTCGCGGAACGTCAACATCCCGACGAGATCGCCGTACTCCATCACGACGAGCGAACCGATATCGTGTTCGGCCATCGTATCGACCGCTTCGCGCAGCGGCTTATCGGGCGTCACCGTAAACAGCGTGTTGCCCTTCACTTTCAGAATATCGCTGACGCGCATCGTAGTCCCCTCATGCTTGAATGCAAATCCGCTTTCGATCGTATCGGAAAGCCTGTCAAAAGGAAAGCGCGCCCCCGGCGCGGGCGCGTGCCGCTTGCGGACGCCGCCCGCCCGCCGCACAATGATTCCATCGACAGCGGCCCGAGGAGACGGCCATGGCGCACACGCATACGGAGCAATTCGCGAGCTTCGCCGATTTCTACCCGTACTACCTGAACGAACACCAGAACCTCACGTCGCGGCGGCTGCACTTCATCGGCTCGCTCGGCGTGATCGGCTGCGTCGCGATGGCGATCGCGACGGGCCACTGGGCGTGGCTGCCGGCGGCGCTCGTCTGCGGCTACGGATTCGCGTGGGTCGGACACTTCTTCTTCGAGAAGAACCGCCCCGCCACGTTCCGGCACCCGATCTACAGCCTGATGGGCGACTGGGTGATGTTCAAGGACATCTGCACCGGGAAGATCCCGTTGTAACGCCCGCCCGGCAGCGCGTCACGCCGTTTTCGGCGGCCGCGCGTGCGGGTCGCGCGCGCCGCCCGGCGCCGGCCCCGGCACGGTCTCTTCAGGCTGCTCACCGGCGAGCCGGTGCGCGGCGATCAGCGACGCAAGCGATACGTCGAACCGGTCGTTCGACAGCACCTCGAGCAACGCCGCGCCTTCGACGTGGCTGCGGCGTCGCTGCAGCTGGTAGGTCAGCTCGGTGCGGTCGATCACCAGCACGTCGAACAGCTGCGCCAGCGTCAGTTGCTCAGGATTCGCCAGCAGAATGTAGCGCGGCGCGGGTTCGCCGCTTTCCAGCCGCGCGATCCATTCGCGCTCCTCCATCGTCAGCAGCAGCCGCTGCGCGGTTTCCATGTCGCAGCGCAACATGGTCGCGAGCCGCATCGCCGTGTAGCCTGCCTTGCCGGCCGCGCGCGCCTCGGCCAGCCGCGCGAGCAATTCGAGCGCGTCGAGCAGGTCGCTGCCCGGATAATGGATGCGGTGGAACTGGCCGACACGGATCGCCGGCAGCGCGGACGCCACCATCGCGCCGAGCAGCGCGATGAACCAGCTCAGGTACACCCACAACAGGAACACCGGCAGCGCCGCGAACGCGCCATAGACGGCCGTATAAGTCGGAATGCGCCGCACGTAATAGCCGAAGCCCCGCTTCGCGAGCTCGAACGCGATGGCCGCGAACAGCCCGCCGATCACCGCGTCGCGCCATGCGACCGTGCAGTTCGGCAGGTACACGTACAGCAGCGTGAAGGCGAGCACCGTCAGCGGCAGCGACGCGAACGCGAGCAGCCATTCGACGATCGACGTCGACGGTGCGGCGCCGGTGAACGCCAGCGACTGCGTAAACAGATACGACGAGATCGACAGGCTCACGCCGAACAGCAACGGGCCGAGCGTGATCAGCGCCCAGTACGCGAGCACGCGCTGCGCGAACGGCCGCGGCTTTCGCACCCGCCAGATCAGGTTGAATGCGGATTCGATCGTCATCATCGTCATCACCGACGTGACGACGAGCACGATCAGGCCGGCCGTCGTCAGCCCCTTGGCCTTCGACGCGAACTGGTTCAGGTACTTGAAGATCTGGACGTTGAACTGGGCGGGCATCAGGTGATCCGCGAGGAACCCCTGCAGCGAGATCTGGAACGACGCGAACATCGGGAACGCGGTGAACAGCGCGAACGCGACCGTCACGAGCGGCACGAGTGCCAGCATCGTCGTGAACGTGAGGCTGCCCGCCACTTGCGGGATGCGATCCTCGGCGCTGCGCCGGGCCGCGAACTGCGCGAGGCGCTTGAGGGTGTCGAGATCGACGCTCAACTTCGGCAAACGGCTTCTCCTTCTCGATCGCGCGCGCGACGGCGCGCCGCCGCCGCGCTGCGCGACGACTTCAGCCCCTATAATAGCCGCTCGATCCAGCAGGGGCCGACTGCACCGGGCATGCGCGCGGCCGCACGCGGCTCCGTCGCCCATGAAAGACATTCTCGTCCTCTATTACAGCCGTCACGGCGCCACGCGCGATCTCGCGCTCGCGATCGCGAACGGCATCGACAGCGTGCCTGGCATGCAGGCCCGCATCCGCACCGTGCCGCCCGTCTCGACGGTCTGCGAAGCCACCGCGCCCGAGATCCCCGACGACGGGCCGCCGTACGCGGAGCTGCGCGATCTCGAGGAGTGCGCGGGCCTCGCGCTCGGCTCGCCGACCCGCTTCGGCAACATGGCCGCCTCGCTCAAGTATTTCCTCGACGGCACGACCCCGCAATGGCTGTCGGGCGCGCTGACCGGCAAGCCGGCCTGCGTGTTCACGTCGACCGGCAGCCTGCACGGCGGCCAGGAATCGACGCTGCTGTCGATGATGCTGCCGCTGCTGCATCACGGGATGATGATCGTCGGGATCCCGTACACGGAATCCGCGCTCAGCACGACGCGCACCGGCGGTACGCCGTACGGCGCATCGCACGTGTCGCAACACGATCGCAGCGCGCCCGAAGGGCTGTCGGCCGACGAAAAGGTGCTCGCTGCCGCGCTCGGCGTGCGGCTCGCCCGCGCGGCGGCGGCGCTGTCGGCCGCCCAGGCTGCCGAAGCCGCATGAACGCGCCCGCCCGCCCCGCCGTCGCTGCCCGGCCGCGCTACGCGCTCGCCGCGGCCGCGTGCCTCGTCGCGCTGATCGCGCTGTCGCTCGCGTGGGAGCTGTGGCTCGCGCCGCTGCGCCCGGGCGGCTCGGCGCTGATGCTCAAGGCCGTGCCGCTCGCGCTCGCGCTGCCGGGCGTCTGGCGGCGTAACATCTATACGATGCAGTGGGCGAGCATGCTGATCCTCGTCTATTGCGCCGAAGGCATCGTGCGCGGCATGTCCGACCGCGGGTTGTCCGCGACGCTCGGCTGGTGCGAGACCGCGCTCGCCGTCGGCTTCTTCGTGGCGGCGCTTGCGTACGTCGCGCCGTTCAAGCGCGCGGCGAAGCGGCAGCGCGCCGCGTCCTGACCCTTACGCGACCGAACGTGATGAATTCTTCCGAAGCCTTCGTATCCGCCTGCCGCGACGCGATCGGCGCCGCCTACGTGCTGACCGATCCGCATGACACCGAGCCGTTCCTGACCGATTGGCGCCGCCGCTACACGGGTAGCGCGTGCGCGGTGCTGAAACCGGCCGATACCGCCGAAGTCGCCGCGCTCGTCCGGCTCGCGAACACGCATGGCGTCGCGCTCGTCCCGCAGGGCGGCAACACCGGCCTCGCCGGTGGTGCAACGCCGGACGCGAGCGGCGGCCAGGCCGTGCTGAGCCTCGCGCGCCTGAACCGCGTGCGCGCGCTCGATCCGCACAACAACACGATCACCGTCGAAGCCGGCGTGATCCTCGCCGACGTGCAGGCGCGCGCCCGCGAAGGCGGCCGGCTGTTCGCGCTGAGCCTCGCCGCCGAAGGCAGCTGCACGATCGGCGGCAACCTGTCGACCAACGCGGGCGGCACCGCGGTGCTGCGCTACGGCAACGCGCGCGAGCTGTGCCTCGGGCTCGAGGTCGTGACGCCGCAGGGCGAGATCTGGGACGGCCTGCGCGGCCTGCGCAAGGACAACACGGGCTACGATCTTCGCGACCTGTTCATCGGCGCGGAGGGCACGCTCGGGATCATCACGGCCGCCGTGATGAAGCTGCACCCGCTGCCGGCCGCGCAGGTCACCGCGCTGGCCGCGCTCGAGTCGCCGCACGCGGCGCTCGACTTCCTCGCGCTCGCGCAACGCGCGGCCGGCCCGCTGCTGACCGGCTTCGAGCTGATGTCCGACTTCTGCATGCAGCTCGTCGGCAAGCACTATCCGCAACTGCGCTATCCGTTCGAGCGCACGCATGCACAGACGGTGCTGCTCGAACTGTCGGATAACGAGAGCGAAACGCATGCGCGCGCGCTGTTCGAGAAATTGATGGAGGAAGCGTTCGACGCCGGGCTCGTGGTCGACGCGGTGGTCGCGGAGAATCTCGCGCAGTCGCGCGCATTCTGGGACCTGCGCGAACACATCCCGCTCGCGCAGGCCGACGAAGGGCTCAACATCAAGCACGACATCGCGGTGCCGATCTCGTCGATCGCGCGCTTCATCGACGAAACCGATGCGGCCATCCAGCAGGCGGCGCCCGGCGCGCGGATGGTCACCTTCGGCCATCTCGGCGACGGCAACCTGCACTACAACGTGCAGACGCCCGAAGGCGGCGACCCGAAGGCGTTCCTCGCGGCGTTCCAGAAGCCGATCAACCGCATCGTCTACGACAACGTGCATCGTCACCACGGCACGATCAGCGCGGAACACGGGATCGGCCAGTTGAAGATCGACGACGCGCAGCGCTACAAGTCGCCGGTCGAAACGGCGCTCATGCGCACGCTGAAGACCGCGCTCGATCCGCGCGGGCTGATGAATCCCGGCAAGGTCCTGCGCTGAAGCCACGCACCCCGGAGCGATGTCCATGAGAGTACGCGTCCTGTCCGACCTGCATCTCGAAAGCAACCAGCCCGACACGATCCCGCATGCCGACGCGGACCTGGTCGTGCTGGCCGGTGACATCCACAATCACGCGGAAGGCCTGCGCTGGGCCGCCGAAACGTTCGCCGCCGATGTGCCGGTGGTCTACGTGCCGGGTAACCACGAGTACTACGACGGGGAATTCGGCGCGCTCGAGACCGCGATGCGTGACGCCGCGCAGGCGATCGACCACGTGCATTACCTGAACAACGGCGTGTACGTCGATCCGGCGCGGCGCTTTCGCGTGCTGGGTACGACGCTGTGGTCGGACTTCTCGCTGTTCGGCGCCGACGATGCGAGCGTCGCACGCGCAATCGACGCCGGCCTGCGCGTGATGCTCGACTTCAAGGGCTTGATTCAGGTGACGTGGCCGCACGACGCGGCACTGCATGGGACGGAGGCGGCGGAGCGGGATTTCACGCCGGCCGACGCGATCGCACTGCACCGGCAAGGCCGCGCGTGGCTCGAGGCACAGCTCGCGACGCCGTTCGACGGCCGCACGATCGTCGTCACCCATCATGCCCCGCACCTGCGCTCGCTGGCCGAGCGTTACGCGGAAGACCTGGCATCGGCCGGGTTCGTCACGGACATGGCCGAACTCGTGCGGCCGCCCGTGGACCTGTGGATCCACGGCCATACGCACACTTCATTCGATTACGTGACCGACAGCGGTACGCGCGTGGTGTGCAACCCGCGCGGCTATATCCACCGGCGCACCGGCGAACTGGAAAATCCCGCGTTTGCGTGGGACAGAGTGGTCGAACTCGGCTGATTGCCGGCCCGCCGGGCCGCATGATGCGGCCCTGCCCGATCCGAAAAAGCCGCCCGATCAGCGATCGGCGCGACGCGATCCGTTCGATGACGGGCGCACCCGCACCGGTACCGGCTTCATCCGCGCCTTCATCGCGCGCAGCAGATCGCGCGTCGCCGCGGCGGCAGCAGCCGCACCAAGAAGTATTCCAAGGCCGATCATCAGTTGCGTATCCATTGCGACTCCGGGTATGGGCAGATCCAAATCTCTATGATTTGAACAGTATCAAACTGTCCGCCGTCCGAGGGTAAAAAAATGTTGCGCGAAGGACAAATCTCGTCAGATCGGCCTCGACTGCGCGGTCATGTCGCAGCCGTGAACTGCGCGAGCGCGGCTTCGTCCGCTTCGAGGGTGGCCGGCAACTCGTCGCGCAGAAAATCGACCCAGGTGCGAATTTTCGCGTCGAGGTACTGCCGCGACGGATACAGCGCGTAGATGTTCATCACGTGCGACCGGTATTCGGGCATCACGCGCACGATGTGTCCGCTGCGCAGCCCGCCGATCGCCGAATAGAGCGGCAACCCGCCGATCCCCATTCCTTCCCGCACCGCAACCGCGAGCGCCTCGGCGACATTCACGCGGAACGGCGGCGCCGTGATCGGAATCACCTCGTCGCCGTGCGGGCCCGACAGCGACCACTCGTCGAAGTGAAAGCCCGGCGCGACCATCCCGAGACAGACGTGCTGCTCGAGATCCGCGGGCGTGCGTGGCACGCCGTGCGCGTCGACATAGCCGGGCGACGCGCACACGACGCTGTAGCTCTCGCCGAGCCGCTGCGACACGAGCCCCGAATCGGGCAGGTCGCGGCCGACGACGATCGCGACGTCGTATCCCTCGTCGAGCAGGTCGGGCATCCGCTGCGCGAGCGTCAATTCGACGTGCACGTCCGGATAGCGCTGCCGATAGCGCGCGATGGCCGGCACCAGGTAATGCTGGCCGAGGCTCGTGAAGCAATGGACCTTCAGCTTGCCCGACGGGCGCGCGTGCGCGTCGCCCGCTTCGGCTTCGGCCTGGTCGACGTACGCGAGGATCTGCTCGCAGCGCTGCAGGTAGCGCTCGCCTGCTTCGGTCAGCGCGATCCGGCGTGTCGTCCGGTTCAGGAGGCGCGTGCGCAGGTGTGCCTCGAGATCCGAGACGGCGCGCGACGCATAGGCGGTCGTCGAATTCATCTGCTGGGCCGCCGCGGTGAAGCTCCCCGCGTCGACCACGCGGACGAATACCCGCATGTTTTGTAACGTATCCATCGCATTACCCGTTTGAATCCGGACGGATTGTTGCACAGGGTCGAACAAATATTGTCTCAGGATTCGTAAAAATGACTTGCATCCTTGTCCATTTATTCAGGAATCACTGAAAAATATAATCGCATCCGACTCATCTATATCCGAAAGGGAGAAAATCGTGCGGTCTCCGGCAACAAAAGGGACGCTGGCACTGGCGGTTCTTGCAGTCTCATTAATAATGGCCGGGTGCGCGAGCATGGGCGACAACAAGCCGCAGTCCGCCCGCATCGACGCGAACGCGCTCGATGCCGGTGCTGCCATCCGCGCGGCGAACCGCGACGCGGGCTGGCCCGCGTCCGACTGGTGGCGCGCCTATCGAGACCCGCAGCTCGACGCATGGGTCGCCGCCGCGCAGGCCGGCAACCCGACCCTCGCGGCCGCCGCGGCCCGCGTGCGCGAAGCGCAGGCGATGGCGCGCGTGGCCCGTTCGGCGGAGCTGCCGCAGATCAACGGCAATCTGTCGCTGATGCGCCAGCACTGGCCCGACAACGTGTATTACGGCCCGGGGCCGCTCGCCGATACCGATACGTGGAACAACACGGGCACGCTGGGCCTGTCGTACCACCTCGATCTGTGGGGCAAGGACAAGAACGCGACCGAGCGCGCGCTCGACACCGCGCACGCGACCGCCGCGGACGCGCGGGCGGCGAAGCTCGAGCTCGAGGTCAATGTCGTACGCGCGTATGTCGGCATGTCGATGAACTACGCGCTACTCGACCTCGCGCACGAAACGCTCGAACGCCAGAAAGCGCTGGCCGATCTCGCGCGCAAGCGCCTGCAGGCCGGGCTCGGCACGCAGCTCGAAGTCAGCCAGGCCGAATCGACGCTGCCCGACTACGAGCGTCAGATCGACACCTATGAAGAAGCGATCCAGCTCGCGCGCCACCAGCTCGCCGCGCTCGCGGGCAAAGGCCCGGGCGCCGGCGACGCGATCAAGCGGCCGAGCCTGTCGCTCGACGCACCGGTCGGCTTGCCGTCAGCGATGCCGGCCGACCTGCTCGGCCGCCGGCCGGACGTCGTCGCGGCCCGCTGGGCGGTCGACGCACAGGCGCGCGGCATCGACGTCGCGAAGGCCGCGTTCTACCCGAACATCGATCTGCTCGCGACGGTCGGCGGCTTCGGCGTGACCGCGCCGTTCACCGATTTCCTGCGCGCGATGAACGGCGGCTGGACGGCCGGCCCCGCGCTGTCGCTGCCGATCTTCGAGGGCGGCCGCCTGCGCGCGCAACTCGGGGCGGCCGACGCCGGCTACGACCAGGCGGTCGAGCGCTACAACCAGACGGTCGTCGGCGCGCTCAAGGACATCGCCGACCAGGTCGTGCGGATCCGTTCGCTCGATACGCAGAAGAAGGACGCCGCGCGCTCGGTGGCCGCCAACGACCGCAGCTACCGGTTGTCGCGCGAAGGCTTCCGCCGCGGGCTGACCGATTACGTGAACGTGCTGGTCGCGCAACAGCAGCTGCTGCGCGCGCAGGAGACGGCGGCCCGCATCGACGCGGAACGCCTCGCCGCGCACGCGCAGCTGATGGCCGCGCTCGGCGGCGGCGTCGAGACGGAAGCGGACGTTGAGGGCAGCCATCCGCAGGACGACGAGTCCGGCGCACACGCTGCCGCGGGCACTGCGGCGCCGGCCGCCGCATCGGGCGCGAAGCCTGTCGCGGCCGTCGCCCGTCCCGCGCAGGTCGCAACCGCCGGCACGGCCGCCGCGCCGGCCGCACGGTAAAGCGGAGCGACCGTCATGTCCGCCTCCTCCCCCGCTTCCACGCACGCCGCCGGTCCGCTCGCGGCCTGGTCCGCCGCGTTCGGCGACTGGGCTCGCAGCGACGGCGCCGCGTGGCTCTATCTGTTCAAGGCACTGCTCGCCGCGTTCATCGCGACCGGCGTGTCGATGCGGCTCGACCTGCCGGCACCGAAAACGGCCATGACCACGGTGTTCATCGTGATGCAGCCGCAAAGCGGCGCGGTGCTCGCGAAGAGCTTCTACCGGGTCGCCGGCACGATCTTCGGGCTGATCGCGACGCTCACGTTCGTCGGGCTGTTCCCGCAGCAGCCGCAGCTGTTCCTGCTGGCCGTCGCGCTGTGGGTCGCGCTGTGCACGGCCGGCGCCGCGCGCAATCGCAACTTCCGCAGCTACGGCTTCCTGCTCGCCGGTTATACGACCGCGCTGATCGGGCTGCCGGCATCGCAACACCCGGACGGCGCATTCATGAGCGCGATGACGCGGGTCGCCGAAATCATGGTCGGAATCGTGTCGGCAGGCGTCGTCGGCGCGCTGGTGTTTCCGCAATACACCGGCGAGCAGATGCGCACGACGGTGCGCAAGCGCTTCAGCAGCTTCGTCGACTACGTCGCGGCCGCGCTGTCGGGCCAGCTCGATCGCGCGCACATCGAAACCATCCATACGCGCTTCGTCGCGGACGTGGTCGGATTCGAAGCGGCGCGCAGCATGGCCGTGTTCGAGGATCCGGACACGCGCATGCGCAGCGGCCGTCTCGCGCGGCTGAACAGCGAGTTCATGAGCGTATCGAGCCGCTTCCATGCACTGCACCAGCTGATGAACCGGCTGCGAGCCGCCGGCGCGCAGGCCGCGATCGATGCGATCGAGCCGTATTTCCGCGAGATCGCGCCGCTTCTGACGCGCAATGGCGAACCGGTGCGCTCGTCGGCCGACGCCGCGCTCGCGGCCGAACAGCTGCTCGCATGGCGCGACGCACTGCCGCGCCGCATCCGCGCGACGCGCGCCGCGCTCGAGACGCAGCCGGATTTTCCGCTGCTCGACTTCGACACGGCCACCGAGCTGCTGTATCGCTTCATCACGGACCTGCACGAATACGCGGCAACCTATGCGTCGCTGTCGACCGCGACGCACGAGCGCGAACGCTGGGTCGAGCGCTACGAACCGCGCACCAACGCGACGGCGATGGTGATCGCGGCGATCCGGACCGCGACCGTGATCCTCGTGCTCGGCTGGTTCTGGATCGAGACCGCGTGGCCGAGCGGCGTGACGATGACGCTGACGGCCGCAGCCACCTGCGCGCTCGCTTCATCGACGCCGCGCCCGACCGCGATGTCCGCGCAGATGGGCATGGGTACCGCGCTGGCCGTCTGCACGGGCTTCCTGCTGACGTTCGGCATCTACCCGCACATCGACGGCTTCCCGCTGCTGTGCGCGGCGCTCGCGCCGCTGCTCGCGATCGGCATCTTCATGACGCTGAAGCCGAAACTCGCGGGCTACGGGATGGGCTACCTGATCTTCTTCAGCTTCCTCGCCGGCCCCGACAACATCACGCACTACGACCCGACGAGCTTCATGAACGACGCGCTCGCGCTGGTGCTGTCGATGCTGGTCTCCGCGATCGCGTTCGCGGTGCTGTTCCCGCCGACCGCGCCGTGGCTCAAGAAGCGGCTGTTCGCCGACCTGCGCCACCAGGTGGTGGCCGCGTGCCACGCGCGGCTGGCCGGACTGCGCACGCGCTTCGAGAGCGGCGCGCGCGACCTGATGTATCAGGCGCACACCTTGTCGGCCGACCAGCCGGACGTGCAGCGCGACGCACTGCGCTGGATGTTCGCGGTGCTGGAGACGGGCAACGCGGCGCTCGACCTGCGCACCGAACTGGCCGCGCTGCCGTCCGACCCGCGCCATGCGCCGACGACACCGTGGCGACGCGCGATCGAAACGCTGCGCACCGCGCTGTCCGCGCTGTTCCGCCATCCGGACGCAGCGCGCTTCGACGCAACGCTTGCAGCCGTCAACGCCGCGATCGACGCGACCCGGCAGACGCTCGATGCGTTCACGCCGTCGCGCGACGAGCGCCATCGGCTGCAGCGCATCCTGAGTCATCTGCATTTCGTACGCACGGCGCTGCTCGATCCGGAATCGCCGCTCGAGCCGCTCAATCGCAATCGCCCCGTGCGCCCTCAACAAGGAGCCTCGTCATGATGCCGCGTGAAATCGCCATTCTCGATGCCTACATGCCCACGGTGGTCCTGATGTTCGTCCTCGGCGCGCTCGCGACCTGGGCCGTCGACCGCGTGCTCGCCTACACGGGCCTCTACCGTCTCGTCTGGCACCCGTCGCTGTTCCGCGCGTGCCTTCTCGTCTGCATTTGCGGCGGACTGAGTCTCGCCGTTTACCGTTGATCCCGAACCATCATGATTCTCAGAAAACTCTTCGGCTTCGTCGCGACCGCCGTCATCCTTCTCGTCGCGATCCTGATCGGGCGCTCGCTGTGGGTGCACTACATGGACGATCCGTGGACGCGCGACGGGCGCGTCCGTGCCGAGATCGTCAACGTCGCGCCGGACGTATCGGGCGCGATCGTCGAGCTGCCCGTGCATGACAACCAGCTCGTGAAAAAGGGCGACCTGATCATGCAGATCGACCCGTCGCACTATCAGATCGCGGTCGAACAGGCGCAGGCGGCCGTCGCCGCCCGCCGCGCGGAGCTGCAAATGCGCCGCGACGATGCGGCCCGCCGTGCCGACCTCGACGCGCTCGTCGTGTCGAAGGAAAACCGCGAGAACGCGGCGCACAGCGCATCGAGCGCCGATGCGCAGTACCAACAGGCGCTCGCCGCGCTCGATGCCGCGAAGCTCAACCTCGAACGCACGCGCGTGGTCGCGCCGGTCGACGGCTACATCACGAACCTGCAGACGTTCAAGGGCAACTACGCGGTGGCCGGCCAGGCGAAGCTCGCGATCGTCGACAGCCATTCGTTCTGGGTCTACGGCTACTTCGAGGAAACCAAGCTGCCGCGCGTGAAGGTCGGCGCACCGGCCGAGATGCGGCTGATGAGCGGCGGCGTGATGAAGGGCCACGTCGAGAGCATCTCGCGCGGCATCTACGATCGCGACAACCCGCAAAGCCGCGACCTCGTCGCGGACGTGAATCCGACCTTCAACTGGGTGCGCCTCGCGCAACGCGTGCCGGTGCGCATCCGCATCGACGAAGTACCGGCCGACGTGGTGCTGTCGGCGGGCACGACCTGCACGGTCATCATCGATCCGGACAAGCAGAAGAAATCGTGATGATGCGACGGCCGGGCGACGCCCCGCCCGGCCGCGTCACTCCCAGAAAAACCGGTAAGGCAGGAACGGCGACGGCCCGAGCCCGTATTCGCCGAGCATGTTGCGCAGCCGCATCGCGAAACCGATGGCGCCGATCACCACCAGCACGACGATCACGTGCCGGCGCCGGATGCCCGGCACGTGCTGCAGCGGCACGAACTGACAGCCCATCGCGAACAGCACGAGCCACTGGAAGCGCAGCCCCGCGTAGCTGACTCTGGCGAGCGCGAAGCTCGCAATCTCGCAAACGAACAGGAATACGAGCGTGCGCGGCATCCGCGCGAGCAGCATCCAGGCGGCCGCGAGCGTCAGCAGCGCAAGCGCGAGCGGCGCGCCGCCCGACATCTGCGCAGGCGGCGTGAACGCCGCGTACAGGCCGACCTTCGCGAGCAGTGCATCGTGATGCATCGCGAACAGCACGCCGCCGATCGCGAGCGCCAGCCCCGCGTAGCGCAGCCGGTGCAACCGTCGGATCTGCAGCAGCACGACCAGAAGCACCGCCGACACGTGCATGCTGGTCGCCGCCGCAGCCAATGCGAACGACACGCCGTGCCGTCTGCGCGCCCACGCGTCCGACGCGAGCTTCGCGACACAGAACGCGATGCCGTAGCGCAGGCCGCTCATCGCCATGTCGTAGAAGAACAGCGGAAAGATCAGCGTGGCGAACACGCATGCGTCCTCGGCGCTGCGGCCGAACGCGGTGACGCATGCGACGACGACCAGCAGCGACAGAATCGCCATCGCGACGTACGGCTCGTGCCCGAGCCACCCGAGCGCGCGCACGAGCCAGACGAAACCCGGTTCCAGCGTGCGCGGCACGACCTTCAGATTGCCGCTCCAGATGCCGGCGATGATGTCGTGGTAGATCGCCGTGTCGGTGCCGGTCCTGCCCCGCAGCAAGGCGAACGCGGCGGCCGGCGCGATGCCCGCCGCGAGCCATCGCCACGCGGCCACGCGCGTGCGCATGCCGATCGCGGCGGACGCGAGCATCCACAGGTATCCCGTCAGGTAAATCGTAATCGTCATTGTCGTGACCCGGCTGGCGTGCCGTCGCACCGAGGAGTCGGTACGGGCGCGCCGCGGGTTCTGGCCCCCAGCTATGTGGACGCGCATTGTAAGGGATTGCGCGCGGGCCGACCGCCGGGTTTGTCACGGATCGACAGCGCGCCGCCGGCCTGCGTGGCGCAGGCGGCGCGCGACGGAGCGGGATGAAACGACGCTCAGGCCGCGATGCGAAAGCGTCCGACCAGCGACTTGAGTGCTTGCGCCTGCTCGTCGAGCGCATTCGCTGCGGCGGCCGCCTGTTCGACGAGCGCCGCATTCTGCTGCGTGCCGGCATCCATTTGCGTGACGGCGCGGCCGATTTCGTCGATTCCCGCGCTCTGCTCGTCCGATGCCGCGGAGATCTCGCCGATGATGTCGGTCACGCGCTTGACTGCCCGCACCACGTCGTCCATCGTGCGGCCCGCATCGTGTGCGAGCGCCGCGCCGTTCGCGACGCGCTCGACCGACGCGCCGATCAGCGTACGAATCTCCTTCGCCGCGGTCGCCGCGCGCTGCGCGAGCAGCCGCACCTCGCCCGCGACCACCGAGAAACCGCGCCCCTGTTCGCCCGCGCGCGCGGCCTCGACCGCGGCGTTCAACGCGAGAATGTTGGTCTGGAACGCGATCCCCTCGATCGTGCCGATGATGTCGCGAATGTTCTTCGCGCTGTCGTCGATCTCGCTCATCGTCGCGACCACGCGCCCGACGACTTCGCCGCCCGCCTCCGCGACGGCCGACGCATTGGCCGCGAGCGCGCTCGCCTGGCGCGCATTCTCGGCGTTCTGCCGCACGGTCGACGTGAGCTGCTCCATGCTGGCCGCCGTGCGTTCCAGCGCGACGGCCTGCTGCTCGGTGCGCCGCGACAGGTCCAGGTTGCCGGTCGATATCTCGCCGGACGCGGCCGCGATCGCCTCGGCGCTGACGGCGATCTCGCCGACGGTCGCCGCGAGCCCGGTCTGCATGTCGTACAGCGCACGCACCATGCTGTCACGGTCGTGCCGGGCGAGCGTTATCGGTCTCGTGAGGTCGCCGCGCGCGATGTCGGCGGCGATCGCCTTCGCGTCGGCCGGCTCGCCGCCGAGTTGCGACGCCAGGCGGCGCACGACGCCTTCGGCAATTGCGATCGCGAGCACGATCAGCGCGGCCGTCATCGCCGCGATCATCGCGAACGATGACGAGAAGATCGTTGCGGACGCATCGAGCGTCGCCTTCGACTTCGCGCCGCGCGTCTTCACGAGCATCGCGACGAGTTTCTCGAGCTTGCCGGTCTCGACCAGCAGCGACACGTCCTGCGTGCCGACCTGCCAGTTCATCTGCGACAGGTCGAGCGGCTGCGCCTGCACGAGCGTGACGAAATCGCGCAGATGGCCGCTCCACGTGCCGACCGCCATCGCGAACGCGCGCAGTCGCGCGGAATCGTCCGCATCGGCCGGATCCGCGTAACGCTGCAGCGTCGCGAGCGCCTGGCCGATTGACGCGAGCCCGGCGCCGACCTCGGCGCCCAGATCGTCGCGTTCCTTCGCGGTGGTCGCGGTCAGCAGCATCTTCTGTGCGCGGCTCGCGCGCAGCACCTCGGCGCGCACTTCCTCCGCCGCCCGGCTCGCGACGTGCCCCTGCTCGTAGACCGACGCAATCGACGCGTTCAGGCGGCTGATCTGCCACAACGAAAACACGCCGATCGCGAGCGTGCCGGCCAGCAGGATCGCGAACGCGGCGCGCAAGGTCGCCTTGACCGTCCACGGCCGGCGTTCGCGCCGCGCTGCGCGCGCGCGCCGTGCGGCGGGCCTGGCGACTGCGTCGGATGCGGCGACGGCCGCATCCGGCCGCGGATGCAATGAAGCTGCTTTCATCGATATATCCCCGTATTGATCATGCCGCCGGAAAGGTCGGTTCCGGCAGCCGGCATTCCCGCGATGGCCCGCCATGCCGCGCGCGCTGCGCCGGGCCGGCTCGTGGCCGTGCCGCACGCAGGCGCCCCTGTGTTGTCGTTGCGTCCTTCTACGGCCGCCCGCGGCGCGCCTTGAGTCCGGGCAAACACCGATCCGGCCGCACGCGCCGCGAATAACAGGCGCGCCGCAGCGTTATACCCGGCCAAAAAACGGCGTCATGGCCGAATCGTCACAGCAATGTCCGAATCGCGACAAAAGTTGGCCTGACATTCTCGATCCGCCACATTACACTTCTTTGACGCAACAACGATTCGAACGCGCCGATCCCCATCAGAGCGCGTCCCATCACCTCAACTCGCTCAGCTCACATGGAAACCAGCCTCGATACGGGCGCCGGCGCAACCGCCGCAGCCCAGCCGTCTGTCCCGCCCGCTCCGCGTACCGTCTACCCCGTGCTCGGCGCGATCAGCTTCTCGCACATGCTCAACGACATGATCCAGTCGTTGATCCTCGCGATCTATCCGATGCTCAAGAGCCAGTTCGCGCTGTCGTTCGCGCAGATCGGCCTGATCACGCTGACCTACCAGATCACGGCGTCGCTGCTGCAGCCGCTCGTCGGCCTGTACACGGACAAGCGGCCGAAGCCGTATTCGCTGCCGGTCGGGATGGGCTTCACCCTTGCCGGGTTGCTGCTGATGTCGGTCGCGCAGAACTTCCCGATGCTGCTGGTGGCGGCGGCGCTGGTCGGCTGCGGCTCGTCGGTGTTCCATCCGGAATCGTCGCGCGTCGCGCGGATGGCGTCAGGCGGCCAGCACGGGCTCGCGCAGTCGCTGTTCCAGGTCGGCGGCAACGCTGGTTCGGCACTCGGGCCGCTGCTCGCCGCGCTGGTGATCATTCCGCACGGCCAGCACAGCATCGCGTGGTTCTCGGCGGCGGCGCTCGTCGCGATGGTCGTGCTCACGCAGATCGGCCACTGGTACAAGAAGCATCCGTCGATGAAGAAAAAGGCGGCGGCGGCCGGCCATCCGACGCTGTCGCAGGCCCGCGTGCTCGCCGCGATCGGCGTGCTGGTGCTGCTGGTGTTCTCGAAGTATTTCTACCTCGCGAGCATCAACAGTTATTTCACGTTCTACCTGATCGACAAGTTCCACCTGTCGGTGCAGGCCGCGCAGATCCACCTGTTCGTGTTCCTCGCGGCAGTCGCGGCCGGTACGCTGATCGGCGGGCCGGTCGGCGACCGGATCGGCCGCAAGTACGTGATCTGGGTGTCGATTCTCGGCGTCGCGCCGTTCACGCTGCTGCTGCCGTACGCGAACCTGTTCTGGACGAGCGTGCTGAGCGTGATCATCGGCGTCGTGCTGGCGTCGGCATTCGCCGCGATCCTTGTCTACGCGACGGAGCTGATGCCCGGCAAGGTCGGGATGGTCGCGGGCCTGTTCTTCGGCTTCGCGTTCGGCCTGGGCGGCGTCGGTGCCGCCGTGCTCGGCCAGCTCGCCGATGCGACGAGCATCGCGTTCGTCTACAAGGTGTGCTCGTTCCTGCCGCTGATCGGCGTGCTGACGGTGTTCCTGCCGAACCTCGAAAGCAGCCGGCGCAACAAGGCGTGACGAACCGGCCGCGGCATGCGTGCCGCGGCCGGTCGGATCGATGGGAAAGTGTGCGACGGCGGCTTCAGGCCGCCGTCGTCGCATGCAGCGTCAGGAAACGCTTGAGGATGCCGGACGAATAGCTGCTCGCGATCGCCGACAGGAAGTGCGAGAACGACTGCGTCGCATGATCGTCGGCCGTATCGGAGATCGTGCGCACGATGGCGAACGGCACGTCGTGCTCGGCACACACCTGCGCGATCGCCGCCCCTTCCATCTCGACCGCGAGCGCGTCCGGCAACGCTTCGCGCAGCGCGACGACTTCGCGCTCGCTCGACACGAAGCGGTCGCCGCTGATGATCAGCCCGCCGTGCAGCGTCGAGCCGGCCAGCCCGAAGCGCTCGGCGAACTGCGCGCCTTCCTCGGCGACGAACAGCGTGCACGCGGCCTTCAGACGAGCCGTCAGCACGGCATCGGTCGCGAACCGCGTGATGCCGAGCAACGGCACCTCGTAGCGCGGAAACAGCGGCGATGCATCGAGATCGTGCTGCAGCAGCAGATCGGCAACGACGACGTCGCCGACGCGCACCGTGCGCGACACGCCGCCGGCGACGCCCGTGAACACGATGCCGGACACGCCGAACACATGAATCAGCGCGCTGACCGTCGCGGCGGCCGCGACCTTGCCGACCCGCGCGAGCGTGACGACGCAGGCCGCGCCATGCACGGTGCCGACGTGATAATCGCGGCGGCCGAGCGTGATCGTCTTCATCGCGCCTTCGGCGCGCATCGCGGCGATCAGGTCGCCGAGCTCCTCGGGCAGCGCGGCCAGAATGCCGAGCGGGCGCGTCGAAACCGCCTGAACCATGTCGATGCTCATCATTCCACCGCCTGCAGTTTCGCGACCGCCAGCGCGAGCCATTTCTCGCCGTGCCGTTTGAACTTCACCTGCGCCTTCGCGTCGGCGCCGTTGCCTTCGAGCGCGGTGACCGTCCCCTCGCCGAACTTGGTATGGAACACCTGCTGGCCGATGCGAAAGCCGGTGTCGGCCGCGCGCTGCTTGTTCGCGAACGCCGGCAGCGGCGCGGTGACCGCCGCGTCGACGACCTGCTCGCGACTGCCGCCGCCCGGCCGCGCGAACCAGTCGCGCCCCCAGCCGGCGTTGTCCGAGCGCCCGCCCCAGCGCGAGCCCGCCTCGACCTTCGGCGTGAGCCACTTCAGCACGTGCTCCGGCAATTCGTCGAAGAAGCGCGAGCGCACGTTGTAGCGCGTCTGGCCATGCAGCATCCGGCTCTGCGCGAACGACAGGTAGAGCCGCTCCTTCGCGCGCGTGATCGCGACGTACATCAGCCGGCGCTCTTCCTCGAGACCGTCCGATTCGAGCACGCTGTTCTCGTGCGGGAACAGCCCTTCCTCGAGGCCCGTGATGAACACGGCCGAGAATTCGAGGCCCTTCGCCGCGTGCACCGTCATCAGCTGCACCGCATCCTGGCCGGCCTGCGCCTGGTTGTCGCCGGCTTCCAGCGACGCGTGCGACAGGAAGCCCGCGAGCGGCGTCATCGTGTCGGGATTCTGCGCGGGGTCGTCGAGCGGTGCCGGATCGAGCACGTCGATCGCCGGATCGTCCGCGTCCACGCCGAGCTCCGGCGCCGCGATCGCGCCCGCGCGCAGCGGAATCGAGCGGGCCGGCGCATCGAGCCCGTAACCTTCCTCGCTGACGAACGCGGTGGCCGCGTTCACGAGTTCCTGCAAGTTCTCGAGGCGGTCCTGGCCTTCGCGCTCGCCCTGGTAGAAATCGGCGAGGCCGCTCGCGCGCACGACGTATTCGACCGTCTCCGGCAGGCTCATGTGCTGCGTGTCGGCGCGCATCTTCGCGATCAGGTTCGCGAACGCGCCGAGGCTCGTGCCGGCCTTGCCGGTGACGTACGGAATCGCCGCGGCCATCGAGCAGTCGTACAGGCGCGCGGCGTCCGCGAGCTGCTCGATCGAACGCGCCCCGATTCCGCGCGTCGGGAAATTCACGACGCGCACGAACGCGGTGTCGTCGTTCGGGTTGTCGATCAGCCGCAGGTACGCGAGCGCGTGCTTCACTTCCTGGCGCTCGAAGAAGCGCAGGCCGCCGTACACGCGATACGGGATGCCCGACGTCATCAGCGTGTGCTCGATCGCGCGCGACTGCGCGTTGCTGCGATACAGGACGGCGACTTCGCTGCGCGACATGCCGGTGTTGATGAGCGAGCGGATCTCCTCGACGATCCAGCCGGCCTCCTGCGCATCGGTGCTCGCCTCGTACACGCGCACGGGCTCGCCATGGCCGGCGTCGGTGCGCAGGTTCTTGCCGAGGCGATGCGAGTTGTTCGAGATCAGCTGGTTCGCCGCATCGAGGATGTTGCCGTGCGACCGGTAGTTCTGCTCGAGCTTGATCAGGTTGCGCACGCGGAATTCGTCTTCGAAGTCGCGCATGTTGCCGACGTTCGCGCCGCGGAACGCGTAGATCGACTGGTCGTCGTCGCCGACCGCGAAGATCGCGTTCTCGCCGCCCGCGAGCATCTTGAGCCACGCGTACTGCAGCTTGTTGGTGTCCTGGAACTCGTCGACGAGGATGTGCCTGAAGCGCGCCTGGTAATGCGCGCGCAGCGGCGCGTTGTACGCGAGCAGCTCGTAGCAGCGCAGCAGCAGCTCGGGGAAGTCGACCACGCCCTCGCGCTGGCACTGCTGGTCGTACGCCTGGTAGAGCTCGACGAACTTGCGGTTGAAGTTGTCGGACGCGTCGACCTTGTCGGGACGCAGCCCCTGCTCCTTCGCGTTGTTGATGAAGTACTGGACGTTCTTCGGCGGATATTTCTCGTCGTCGACGTTCGCCGCCTTCATCAGCCGCTTGATCGCCGACAACTGGTCGGCCGTGTCGAGGATCTGGAAGGTCTGCGGCAGCCCGGCGTCGCGCCAGTGCGTGCGCAGCATCCGGTTGCACAGCCCGTGGAACGTGCCGATCCACATGCCGCGCGTGTCGATCGGCATCATCGCCGACAGCCGCGCCATCATCTCGCGTGCCGCCTTGTTCGTGAAGGTGACGGCCAGCACGGTGGCCGGCGACGCGTAGCCCTGCTGAATCAGCCACGCGATGCGCGTGATCAGTACGCGGGTCTTGCCGCTGCCCGCCCCCGCGAGGATCAGCGCCGGTTCGTTCGGCAGCGTGACGGCGGCGTATTGTTCAGGGTTCAGATTGGCGAGCAGATCGGGCATGGAGCGGCAGCGGACGTGCGAGAAAAATGCGGACCCGCCATTATAAGTCGGCCGCGCGATGCCGTTTCCGATCGATTCGGCCGCGTGCCGCCGCCCGCGTCGTCGCCCCTCGCGGCCTGCCCGCGCCAGCCAGCGATGGCTGGCCGATGTGCATCCATTTATAATTGTCAGATTCGGCATCCAATTCACGCATTTTTCGGCAGATTTCCAACCATGAGCGACAGCACGCTTGCGAAGAGTTTCGAGCCCCACACCATCGAGTCCCAATGGGGGCCGGAGTGGGAAAAACGCGGCTATGCCGCCCCGGCATTCGATCCGGCACGCCCCGATTTCGCGATCCAGCTGCCGCCGCCGAACGTCACCGGCACGTTGCACATGGGCCATGCGTTCAACCAGACGATCATGGACGGCCTCGCCCGCTACCACCGGATGCTCGGCGAGAACACGCTGTGGGTGCCCGGCACCGACCACGCGGGCATCGCGACCCAGATCGTCGTCGAGCGCCAGCTCGATGCGCAGGGCGTATCGCGCCATGACCTCGGCCGCGAGAAATTCGTCGAGCGCGTGTGGGAATGGAAGCAGCAATCCGGTTCGACGATCACCGGCCAGGTGCGCCGTCTCGGCGCGTCGACCGACTGGTCGCGCGAGTATTTCACGATGGACGACAAGATGTCGGCCGCCGTGCGCGACGTGTTCGTCACGCTCTACGAACAGGGCCTGATCTACCGCGGCAAGCGCCTCGTCAACTGGGATCCGGTGCTGCTCACCGCGGTGTCGGATCTCGAGGTCGCGAGCGAGGAGGAAAACGGCCACCTGTGGCACATCCGCTACCCGCTCGTCGACGGCTCGGGTTCGCTGACCGTCGCGACCACGCGCCCGGAAACGATGCTCGGCGACGTCGCGCTGATGGTTCATCCGGAAGACGAGCGCTACGCGCACCTGATCGGCAAGCTCGTCACGCTGCCGCTGACGGGCCGCGAGATCCCGGTGATCGCCGACGACTACGTCGACCGCGAGTTCGGCACGGGCGTCGTGAAGGTCACGCCTGCGCACGACTTCAACGACTACCAGGTCGGCCTGCGCCACAACCTCGCGCCGATCGAGATCCTGACGCTCGACGCGAAGATCAACGACAACGGCCCCGAGCAGTATCGCGGCCTCGACCGCTTCGACGCGCGCAAGGCGATCGTCGCCGATCTCGACGCGCAGGGCTTCCTCGATTCCGTGAAGCCGCACAAGCTGATGGTGCCGCGCGGCGACCGCACCGGTGTCGTGATCGAGCCGATGCTGACCGACCAGTGGTTCGTCGCGATGACGAAGCCGGCGCCGGAAGGCACGTTCAACCCGGGCAAGTCGATCACCGAAACGTCGCTCGACGTCGTGCGCAACGGCCAGATCAAGTTCGTGCCGGAAAACTGGACGACCACCTACTACCAGTGGCTCGAGAACATCCAGGACTGGTGCATCTCGCGCCAGCTCTGGTGGGGTCATCAGATTCCCGCGTGGTACGGCGAGAACGGCGAAGTGTTCGTCGCGCGCGACGAGGAAGAGGCGCGCGCGCAGGCCGCCGCCAGGGGCTACACCGGCGCGCTCAAGCGCGACGAGGACGTGCTCGACACGTGGTTCTCGTCGGCGCTCGTGCCGTTCTCGTCGCTCGGCTGGCCGAACGAAACGCCCGAACTGAAGCACTTCCTGCCGTCGTCGGTGCTCGTCACCGGCTTCGACATCATCTTCTTCTGGGTTGCCCGGATGGTGATGATGACGACGCACTTCACCGGCAAGGTGCCGTTCCATACCGTCTACGTGCACGGCCTCGTGCGCGACGCGGAAGGCCAGAAGATGTCGAAGAGCAAGGGCAACACGCTCGACCCGATCGACATCGTCGACGGCATCGACCTCGAAACACTGGTCGCAAAGCGCACGACGGGCCTGATGAACCCGAAGCAGGCCGCCACCATCGAGAAGAAGACGCGCAAGGAATTCCCGGACGGCATCCCCGCGTTCGGCACCGACGCGCTGCGCTTCACGATGGCGTCGATGGCGACGCTCGGCCGCAACGTGAACTTCGACCTCGCGCGCTGCGAAGGCTATCGCAATTTCTGCAACAAGCTGTGGAACGCGACGCGCTTCGTGCTGATGAACTGCGAAGGCCACGACTGCGGTGCCGACAAGCCCGAAGTCTGCGGCGCGGGCGACTGCGGCCCCGGCGGCTACCTCGACTTCTCGGCGGCCGACCGCTGGATCGTGTCGCTCCTGCAGCGCACCGAGGCCGACATCGCGAAGGGCTTTGCCGATTACCGCTTCGACAACATCGCCACCAGCATCTACAAGTTCGTGTGGGACGAGTACTGCGACTGGTACCTCGAACTCGCGAAGGTGCAGATCCAGAACGGCACGCCGGAGCAGCAGCGCGCGACGCACCGCACGCTGCTGCGCGTGCTCGAAACCGTGCTGCGCCTCGCACACCCGATCATTCCGTTCATCACCGAGGCGCTCTGGCAGAAGGTCGCACCGCTCGCCGGCCGCTACCCGCAAGGCAAGCGCGAAGGCGAAGCGTCGCTGATGACGCAGGCGTACCCGGTCGCGAACCTGCAGAAGATCGACGAGGTGTCCGAACAATGGGCAGCCGACCTGAAGGCGATCGTCGACGCATGCCGCAACCTGCGCGGCGAGATGAACCTGTCGCCGGCGACCAAGGTGCCGCTGCTCGCGGCCGGCGACGCCGAGCGCCTGCGCTCGTTCGCGCCGTACGTCCAGGCGCTGGCGCGCCTGTCGGAAGTGCAGATCCTGGCCGACGAAGCGACGCTCGACCAGGCGGCGCACGGCGCGCCGATCGCGATCGTGGGCCCGAACAAGCTGGTACTGAAGGTGGAGATCGACGTCGCGGCCGAACGCGAGCGCCTGTCGAAGGAAATCGCGCGCCTGACGGGCGAGATCGCGAAGTGCAATGCGAAGCTCGGCAACGAGGCGTTCGTCGCGAAAGCGCCGCCCGCCGTGGTCGAACAGGAGCAGAAGCGCGTCGCCGAATTCCAGAGTACGCTGGACAAGCTGCGCGCTCAACTCGATCGGTTGCCTGCGTAACAAACAGTAAGGTCGTTTGCGTTCACTATAATCGGAACGTGAACATAGACTGTCTGACAAGTCGATTACAGGAATAAAGGTTCGATCATGTTGAAAGTCACCAAGGCGGTATTCCCCGTCGCCGGTCTCGGCACGCGGTTCCTCCCGGCAACGAAGGCAAGCCCGAAGGAAATGCTGCCCGTCGTCGACAAGCCGCTGATCCAGTACGCGGTCGAGGAAGCGATCGCCGCGGGCATCACGGAGATGATCTTCGTGACCGGCCGCAGCAAGCGCGCGATCGAGGATCACTTCGACAAGTCGTACGAGGTCGAGGCCGAACTCGAGGCGCGCGGCAAGGAAAAGCTGCTCGAGCTCGTGCGCAGCATCAAGCCGAGCCACGTCGACTGCTTCTACGTGCGCCAGCCGGAAGCGCTCGGCCTCGGCCACGCGGTGCTGTGCGCGGAAAAGCTCGTCGCCGACAACCCGTTCGCGGTGATCCTCGCCGACGACCTGCTCGACGGCAACCCGCCCGTGATGAAGCAGATGGTCGACGTGTTCGACCACTATCACAGCTCGGTGATCGGCGTGGAAGAGATCCCGCCGTCGGAGACGAAGTCGTACGGCATCGTCGACGGCAAGGAGTGGGAAGAGTCGATCGTCAAGATGTCGGCGATCGTCGAGAAGCCGGCGCCGGAAGTCGCGCCGTCGAACCTCGGCGTGGTCGGTCGCTACATTCTGAAGCCGCGGATCTTCGAGCACCTGCGTGCACTGAAGCCGGGCGCGGGCGGCGAGCTGCAACTCACCGACGCGATCCAGGCGCTGCTCGCCGACGAACAGGTGCTGGCCTACAAGTATCAGGGCACGCGCTACGACTGCGGCAGCAAGCTCGGCTACCTGAAGGCGACGGTCGAGTTCGCGCTGCGCCACCCGGAAGTCGGCACCGAGTTCGACGCGTACCTGCGCGCGCGCGCCAACGGCCAACCGGCCGCCTGAACGCGGCACGGGCCGGCCCCGCCCGCGCGGCGGCCCGCCCTCGCCTCACGGCCGGCGCGTCAGCGCGCGGCGGCCGACTTCACCGAGACGACGCCCGGCATTGCGCCCGCGTCGTCTTTTTTCGTCTTCACGAGCCAGCCGTCGCCCTGCTCGAACGGCAGCTTCGCGAGCGCACTCTTCACGAGCGTCGGCGCCGCGTGCTGCGTGCCCGCATCGCGATCGCGCATCGACGCCGACACGCGATAGACATCGGCGCCCGACTTCGCATCGACGAAACGCAACGTCAGCACGTGGCGGTACACCTTGCCCGCGAACGGCAGCGGGAGCGGCGCCGGCCCGTCGACGGTCACGCACGCACTGCTTGCCGCGCCGCACTGGTCGGCCGTCGCCGCGACCGACGCCGGCTGCGTCGCGTTCGCGATCGACAGCCGGTAGCGCGCAGCCTGGCCACGCTGCGCGTCGAAGCCGCGGTGCGCGAGCTCGTCGCGCACGAGCGTCTCGATCTGCCGGTACTCGGCATCGTCTGACTGAGCGGCCGTGCGAACGAAATCGTAGGTGTGCGAACCGGATGCGAACGCATTCGACTGCCCGAGCGCGCTCACGCCGGTCGTGACGCCGGCGCAACCCGTCAACAGCGCCACCGCCAGCGCGGTCGCTGCCCATTCCTTTCTCATGACTTCCCCCAAATGCCAGCCGTCGCGCCCGGCCCTGTCAGGCGGACGGCTCGTCGATCGCGGGCAGCGACACCGTCACCGCGGTGCCGACACCCACTTCGCTGTCGACCGTCACGCTGCCGCCGTGGCGCGTGACGACCGTCTTCACGAATGCCATGCCGAGCCCGGAGCCCGAGATTTCGGGCCGCTCGCCCGCATGGAATCGCTTGAAACGCTCGAACAGATGCCGCTGATCTTCCGGCGAGATGCCGTACCCCTGATCGCGAATCGTACAGGACATCCGTTTCGATGCGTGCTCGACCGTCAGCGTACACGTGATCACCGTGTCGGACGGACTGTATTTGACTGCATTGTTCAACAGGTTCACGAATGCGCGCGTGATCAGCGAGCGGTCGGCACGCGCCCAGCACATGCCGGTGCCGACGTCGGTCTCGATGCGGATGCGCTTGGCCTGCGCCTGCGGCCAGACTTCGTCGCTCGCGTCGATCAACACGTCGACGAGGCTGGTCGGCTCGAGCTGATACGCCTGCGACTCCGCGCGCGCCAGCTGCACGAACTCGTCGGCCAGCGACAGCGCCCGGTGCGCGTACCGCTCGATGCGCGCGAGCAGCCCGCGCATCGCGTCGGTTTCGACGCGATCGCGCTCGATCTCGACGAGCGCGAGGATCGACGACTGCGGCGAGCGCATGTCGTGCGACAGCAGGTGCAGCGCCTCCTCGCGCTGCCGCTCGGCCGCGTGCAGCTCGGTCACGTCGACGAGCCCGGCAATCCAGCCGGTCACGTGCCCCTGCGCATTGGTACACGGGGCGTAGCGTAACAGATGGTCGAGCCCGTCGCGATCGCGCACCTCGATGCCGCGCGCCATCGCTTCGTCTTCGGCGCCGAGCGTCGGATCGAGCGCGTCCGGCCAGTGTTCGCGGATCGTGACGTCGTGCTCGGCGTTGCCGTCGACGGTCTTCATGAAAGTCAGCTCGCCGAGCGCGGCGCGCAGCGGCCGCCCTTCCGGCACCGGCAGCGCGAGGCGCGCGCCGTAGCGCTTCGCCGCATGGTTCGCGATCAGCACGGTGCCGGCCAGGTCGGTGACGAAGATCGGCTCCGGCATGCTGTCGAGACTGTCCCATACGAAGCGCTTCATGTCCTGCACGCGCTGCGCGGCCTGTGCCATCAGCGCCATCTGCCGCTCGAGCACGTCGCCGCCGACGCTGCGCGTGCGCGGCGCCTCGGGCAGCAGGTGCGGCTCGTCGGCAAGCCGCTGCAGCTCGCGGCGCAGGTACGACATCGTCATTTCCAGGCGCCGCCAGTTCCAGATCGGGTAGACGGCGATCAGCCCGAAGATCGCCGGCGCGGGCGACAGCCACACGCGCGCCTCGAACAGCAGCGCCATGCTGGCGACGACGGACAGCGCGGCCAGGCTCAGCGTCAGCAGCAGCGCACGCCACGGCGACAGCATCAGGAAGCCGCCCAGCAGCACGGCGAGCGGCAGCAGCGATGCGGCGAAGATCCACGCACGAGACGCGGGCAGGATCGCGCTGCCGGTGGCCAGCATGTCGAGCACGTTCGCGTGGATGTACACGCCGGCAAGCGGGCCGAAATCGCCCGACACCGGCGTCGCGAAGCGGTCGTAGAGGCCCGATGCGGTGACGCCGACGACGACGATCTTGCCGCGCAGCGCGTCGGGTTTCACGCGCCCTTCGAGCACATCGTCGAACGACAGCGTCGGATACGCGGGCGTATTGCGGCTAAACGGGATCAGGTAGCGGCCCTCGCCGCTCGCGTCGCGCGACAGGTCGTGCGCATTTGCGCCGGGCACACCGCCGACCGGGTGCAGCCGGCCGGCCTGAATCGCCCGAAAGACGGGCACCATCAGTTGCGGCCAGCGCACGCGCCCGTCGCTTTCGAACAGCGCGACGCTGCGCACGATACCGTCGGGATCGACTTCGAGATTGATGTGGCCGAGGCCCATCGTGCGCGCCGCCAGCTCCGCCACCGGCGGATCGACGGTGCGCGTGCCGTCCGCCTGCTCGGGGCTCAGCAATACGGGCAGGAAGGTCGGCACATGGGTCATTGCATCCGCGAACGCGCGATCCTCCGGCGACTGCTCGGTAAACAGCACGTCGTAGACGACCGCGGCCGGCTTCGCACGCGCCAGCGTGTCGAGCAGCCGAGCGTGCACGCTGCGCGGCCACGGCCAGCGGCCGAGCGCGGACACGCTCTGGTTGTCGATATCGACGACGACGACGTCGGGCGACAACGGCAGGCTGCGCAGCATCAGCAGCCGATCGTAGATGAGCCCGTCGACGCTCGACGAGAACCGGCCGAACGCGCACGCGAGGATCACCGCGATCCCGAGGCAGCCGATCGCGATCCATTCGATCAGGAAGCGGCGGCCGAGGCGCCGCCGCGGGGAAACGGAGTCGGTTTTCATGCGCCGCGGGTCAGCGCGACAACGTGAACGCGCTGACCGGACTCGTCTTCTGGTAGAACTTGCCGCCCTCGAACTCCTCGACCGTCACCGCCCAGTAGTAGTCGCCGGGCGGCAGGTGCGCGACCGTGATCCGCCGTGCCTGCAGGCCCATCTGGTCGACGACCGGCGCGCTCAGGTCCTTCGAGCGCGACAGCACGAACCGGTAACGCGCGTCCTTGCCCGCGCCATTCGGCGACCAGCGGAACTCATAGCCGTTCGGGCCGGGCGACGCGGTCGCATCGAGCCCCATCAGGCGCCGCTCGAACGCGTAAATGTGCGGCATGCCTTCGAGGCCGTTGTCGTCGATCGCGGAAATCCGGACGAAGTACGTCCCGTTCGGCACCTCGCGGAATACCGCGCGCGACGAAACGGTGCGCGTTTCGCTGAACAGTTCGAGCATGCCCGCATCGCGCGCGAGTTGCAGGTGATACGCGTGCGCCCGCTCGAGCGGCACGATGTCGAACGTGAGGTCGGACTCGTCCTGCACCTTGTCGGGATGCGTGAGCGCGGGTGCCGGCAACAGTTGCACGGGTGCGCCCACCGCGCCGGACGACGTCGAGACGCTGCCGAAGTTCGCATGCACGAGCGTCGGATCGGCCGGCTGCTGCTTGCCCGCGACGCCGACGGTACCGTCGAGCACCTCGACGCGCGTGGCGGCGTTGCCGGCGGCGTCGTAGTTCACGCGGAACCGCGTGCCGCGCACGCCGGCGACGACCGACGGCGAGCGGATCTGGAAGCGGTCGTCGCGCTTCTTCAGATGCGTGACCTCGCTGTCGACCGAGCCGCGCGTCAGCTCGAATTCGCGATCGAGCGTGCCGGTCAGCACGGTGCGGCGCAACGTCTTCAGGGCCAGCTGACTGTCGGGCGGCAGGCTCATGTGCGTGCCGTCGGCCAGTTCGAGGGTCAGGAAGCCGTTCCCGCCGGTGCGTACGCGATCGCCCTCGGTGAGCGTCGCATCGCTCACGAGCGGCGCATACGCGGCGCCGGACGCGCGCTCGACCGTGCCCTGCACCGCGACGACGCGCGCGGTCAGCGTTTCCCTGCGCAGGCGCGCGACGGGCAGCTTCAGCGCGACGCCGGGCTGCAGGCGCTTCGGCGCAGGCACGCCGTTGATCTGCTGCAACAGCTGCCAGTCGTCCGCGCCCTGCAGGTAGCGCGCGGCGACGTCGTATAGCGTGTCGCCGGCATGCGTGCGGTAGACGACCGTCTTGCCCACGGCGGCGGGCGGTTGCGCGGCGGCCTGCCGTGCCGCGAATGCGAACGCAACTGCGCACGCCGCGTGCAGCGCAGCCGTGCACAAGCGCGCCGTGCGCTGCGTGGTTCTCCGGGTCACTCCGGTTCTCCCTGGCCGACCCGCTCGAGCCGGTAGCCGTAGCCGTAGATCGGCGCGAGGCGGTAGCCGTTTTCCGGACGCAGGCCGAGCTTCGTGCGCAGCATCGAGATGTGCGTGTCCATCGTGCGCGACGGAATGTCGGTCGCCTGCTTCCACACGAGATCGAGAATGTGCGCACGCGACAGCGGCCGGTCGAGGTGCTGGAACAGCAGCAGCGCGAGTTCGAATTCCTTCTGCGTGAGGCTCACGGCCTTGTCGCCGACATACGCCTGTTTCAGGTTCACGTCGAAGCGGAACTGGTCGAACTCGCGAACGGTCGCCTCCGCGTTCACCGGATACGCGCGGCGCAGCAGCGAGCCGATGCGCGCGCGCAGGATCGGGCCCGACACGGGCTTGACCACGTAATCGTCGGCGCCGGCGTTGAGGATCTGCGTGATCCCCGCCTCGTCGTCGCGGCTCGTCATGAAGATGATCGGCAGGCTGTGCTCGGTCTGGTTCGCACGCACCCACTTGAGCACTTCCTCGCCGGACATGTCCGGCACGTTCCAGTCGAGCACGAGCAGATCGAACGTCTCGCGTTGCAGACGCTTCTTCAGGGCCTTGCCTTCCTTGAACGCATAGCATGTGTGGCCAGCGGCCGTCAGCGTTTGACTGACGAAATCCGTCTGGGCCGGGTCGTCATCCAGTACAGCAATTCTCATAGCACCCCGCAAATCGAAATCGATTCGTCCAGTTCAGCTCCCCGCGCTCACCCCGCGCGGCACGCACGCGGCCTTCGACACCGGCCGGCGAGCCGTCGTTGGCCGAGCACGCGAGCTGCGCCGCACGGCACCCCGGCAACATATCTCAAAAACGGGGCACGGACGAACCGACGATTTCATCATAGTAGTATGAAATTCGCCAAGAAATTGCGCGGACTACGGTCCTTTATTCGAATAATCCTTCCCGCCGCGTGATCGCGCGCCTAGTCGGCGCCTGTCTCGCCGGCCACCGGCTCGGTCGCGTCATCGGCCGACAGTCGCCGCAACCGCGCGCCCGCAAGCGCCTGCGGCCGTCGCGGCATGGGCTGCCCCTGCCCCAACATCCGCGCCAGTTGGCCGCGCACGCGCTCCCAAGCGGGCGCTGCATAGTCGGGCTGGCTCGCCGCCCATGCCTGCGCGAGATCGAACACGCGCTCGATCGTTGCACCGCAATACGTCAGGCCCGCGCCTTCGTCCTGCGCGGCGCCGCGCAGCCGTTCGTCGAGCGATTCGGCCAGCCACGGCATCTCGGCCGCGGCCGAATCGGCATACGCCTCCAGCGCGGCACGCGCGTGCCTGTCCTGTTGCGGGTCGAGCTCGATCCGGCTCAACCCCGCCACGCGTGCGGGCGCGATGCATTCCGCTGCGGACGGACTTCGAATGGTCCCTGGTCTGAAGGACATGTCCTCTCCCCGTTTGTACGACGGCAGCGTCAGGCATGGCCCCCGTGCCAGCCTCGTATGACGTACCGTGGCCGGCGCGTCGATCCGAGACGGACGACCGGCCGGGCCAGTATACGCAGCCGGCCGTGCGACGAGGTTTAAGAATTGTCAGAGGTGCGGAGAAGACGCGGCCGGGCCGCGACGGGCGCTGCCCGTGCGGGGGCCGCAAGCGGCGCGTGATGCGGACCGTCAGCGGCGGCGCATCAGGAACACGAACGTTTTGTCCTGGGTGGTGACTTCGACGATCTCGTTGCCCGTCTGCTTCGCGAACGCGGCGAAATCGCGCTGCGAGCCCGGATCGGTCGCGAGCACCTTGAGGATCTGCCCGCTCTCCATATCGGCGAGCGCTTTCTTGGCGCGCAGGATCGGCAACGGGCAATTGAGCCCGCGCGCGTCCACTTCCTTGTGAATCTGCATCGGCTTTCGACCTTCGAATGACGCGCCACGCGGGCGCGGGAGGAAGCGGCGATTTTACCGCAGCGCGACCAGCGCCGCCCGAGCGGCCGCCCTCGCCCGTCAGGCAGCCGAGAAGCCGCCCGCGAGCCGCTCGCGCAGGTGCCGCACGAGCGCGCGCGCCGCGCTCGGCACGACCGCGCTGTATGGGCGGATCGCGAAGATGTGGTCGCCGAACGCGCCCGACGGTCGCCAGCCATCGAGCAGCGCGACGAGCCGGCCGGCGTCGAGATCGCGCCGCGCGCTGAAATCCGGCAGCAGCGCGATGCCGAGCCCGCCGAGCGCGGCCTCGCGCATCGCCTCGCTGTTGTTCGCCGCGAAACTGCCGCGCACGGGCACGCTCACGCGCTCGCGCCGACGGCCGTGCGGCTCGAAGCTCCAGGCCGCCGGTTCGTTGTCGCGCAGGTAGCACAGGCAGCTGTGGTCGACCAGTTCGCCCGGGTGGCGCGGCGTGCCGCGCGCATCGAGGTAGTCCCGGCTGGCCACCAGCAATGAACGCGTGTCGCACAGCTTCCACGCGACGTGGGTTTGCGGCGCGGTCGTCGTATGGCGGATCGCGAGGTCGAAACCCTCCTGCGTCAGCGAATGCAGCCGGTCGGACAGGTCGAGTTCGATATGCACGCCCGGATGCTGCCGCAGGAAATCGGGCAAGTGCGGCACGATCTGCTGGCGCCCCAGCGCGACGGGCGCAGTCACGCGCAGCAGCCCGCGCGGTTCGCCGGCCAGGTCCTTCACGCGCGCGAACTGCTGGCCGATCGATTCGAATGCGTCGCGCGTGCTGTCGACCAGCGTCTGCCCCGCGTCGGTGAGCCGCACGCTGCGGGTCGTGCGCCGCACCAGCGGCACGCCGGCCGCCTTCTCGAGATCGGCGATGCGCTGGCTCATCGCGGCCTTGCTGATGCCGAGCCGCTGCGCGGCGGCCGTGAAACTGCCTGCGGCCGCCAGCACCGTCAGCGAATGAATATGCGGCCAGAGCGCCTGGACATTTTGCTGATTCATTCGTCGATTATTCAGAATTCTGAACAGTGAATCAAGTTGCGCGAGCTTCTCCCGCCCCGCCGCTTTGCCTAGACTAGGTTCCGTTCGCCCCCAATCTCAGGAGACACGATGAACCCGGTTCCCGCCTACACGTCCGACGCCGACGTCGGCCACTATGTCGACGGCGCGCCCGTTGCCGGCCGCAGCGGCCGCTTCCAGGACGTCTTCAATCCGGCGCTCGGCCGCGCGGTGCGCCGCGTCGCGCTCGCCGGCGACGACGAGGTACAGCAGGCCGTCGCGTCCGCCCGCGCCGCATTCCCGGCCTGGGCCGACACGCCGCCGATCCGCCGCGCACGCGTGCTGCACCGCTTCCTGCAGTTGATGAACGAGCACCGCGACACGCTCGCGGCGATCATCACGGCCGAGCACGGCAAGGTGTTCTCCGACGCGCAGGGCGAAGTCGCGCGCGGCATCGACATCATCGAATTCGCGTGCGGCGTGCCGCAACTGCTCAAGGGCGACTTCACCGACCAGGTCAGCACCGGCATCGACAACTGGACGATGCGCCAGCCGCTCGGCGTCGTCGCCGGGATCACGCCGTTCAACTTCCCCTGCATGGTGCCGTGCTGGATGTTCCCGGTCGCGCTCGCGACCGGCAATACCTTCGTGCTGAAGCCGAGCGAACGCGACCCGTCGGCGGCGCTGTTCATGGCAGACCTGCTGACGCAGGCCGGCCTGCCCGCCGGCGTGTTCAACGTCGTGCAGGGCGACAAGGGCGCGGTCGACGCGCTGCTCGACCATCCGGACGTGCAGGCCGTCAGCTTCGTCGGCTCGACGCCGATCGCGGCTTACGTGCAGCAGCGCGCGGTGCAGTCGGGCAAGCGCGTGCAGGCGCTCGGCGGCGCGAAGAACCACCTCGTCGTGATGCCCGACGCGAACATCGAGCAGGCGGTCGACGCGCTGATCGGCGCGGCGTATGGCTCGGCGGGCGAACGCTGCATGGCGATCAGCATCGCGGTGCTGGTCGGCGACGTGGCCGACAGGATCGTGCCGGCGGTCGCCGAGCGCGCGCGCAAGCTGGTGATCGGCGACGGGATGTCGCCGGAAGTCGAGATGGGTCCGATCGTCACCGGCGACGCGCTCAAGCGCATCGAAGGCTATATCGAGCAAGGCGTCAGCGAAGGCGCGCAACTGGTGGTCGACGGGCGCGGGTTGCGCGTGCCGGGCCGCGAAGCGGGCTTCTTCACCGGCGGCACGCTGTTCGATCATGTGACGCCCGACATGCGCATCTACAAGGAAGAAATCTTCGGGCCCGTGCTCGGCTGCGTGCGCGTGAAGGACTTCGGCGAAGCGGTCGACCTGATCAACGCGCACGAGTTCGGCAACGGCGTGTCGTGCTTCACGAGCGACGGCGGCATCGCGCGCGAATTCGCGCGGCGCATCCAGGTCGGCATGGTGGGCATCAACGTGCCAATTCCCGTGCCGATGGCATGGCACGGCTTCGGCGGCTGGAAGAAGAGCCTGTTCGGCGACATGCACGCGTACGGCGAGGAAGGCGTGCGCTTCTATACGCGCCAGAAGTCGGTGATGCAGCGCTGGGCATCGAGCATCGGCAAGGGCGCCGAGTTCGCGATGCCGACCGCGAAGTAAGCGCGATGGGCAAGCCCGCCTGCCGGAACTACCGGCGGGCGGCACGCATGCGCAACGCCGGCGTCAGCCGGCCTTCGTGCCGTGGGCGCCGTCGGCGGTGGGCAGATACGACAGCTCGAGGCGGTATGCGAGCGCGACGAACAGGCTCTGCGCGAGACCCATCGTCGCGGTCAGCGCGCGGAACCCGAACGTCGCGCTGTCCTGCACCATCAGCGTCACCTCGGCCTCGCGCGCGAGCGGGCTCATCCGGCTGTCGGTGATCGCGATCAGGCGCGCACCGCGCTGCGCGGCCTGCTGCGCGACCTGCACCGTCTCTTCCGCATACGGCATGAACGAGATCACGATCATCACGTCGCCCTCGCGCACCGAGCGGATCTGCCCCAGATGCATGCTGCCGAGCGCACTGAACAGGCCGATGCGCTTGTCGGTGTGCTGCAGCGCGTAGTCGAGATAGACGGCGATCGGAAACGCGCGGCGCGAGCCGGCGATCCAGATCGCCTGCGTGTCGGCGAGCAGGTCGACGGCCTGCGCGAGCGCCTGCGGGTCGAGCGTCTGCCGCAACTGCTGCATCCCGGCAATGCTGCCCTTGATGAATTCGTCGGCGATCTGCTCGGGCTGCAGGCTGGACGACCCCGATTCGATCACGTCGCGCACTCGCAGGTTGTACGCGCGGCCCGGCGCGATCTGCTGGGCCAGGCCCTCGCGGAACAGGCGCTGCATCTCGGAGAAGCCGGAGAAGCCGAAATGCTTCGCGAACCGCACGACGGCCGACGGCTGCACCCCGCACGCCTCCGCAAGCGACTGGATGCCTTCTAGCCCAAGCTGGTCCCGATGCGTTTCCACGTGACGCGCAATTACCTTCAGGCGATTGCTGAGGCCATCGTACTCCTGCGTCAGATGCTGCAGGAACTGCTCGACGGTGGCGGGAGGTTTCTCGGATGAACTCATCGGATAGCGCGAAGTTGACGGCCCCGATGCGCGCGCGACGCCGACGCACGCCGCCCGGGACTCACCTGTATGGATGCATGAAGGGCGAATTTAATCACGTTTGCGGCACGGACCGCGCCGCACGCTCGCTCCCACGCGCTCGATCATCACCTGCACACGCTCCACGGCGATACTGAAACGATTTTCCAACGCTCTCGCCGTGCCGTAAAGATCGGGACGTTTACCGACGCGGACGCGAACGCAACGCCGGTGGCCGCCGCCGCTGGCCGATGGCGCGCACCGGCCAGCCGTGGCTCAACGATAGTCGACCCACACGCCGCCCGCATCGGCGGAGCGCACGCAGTTCTCGACCCAGCGCACGCCCTCGACGCCGGCATGCACATCCGGAAAACGGATTTGCTTCAGTGCCTGCGCATCGCCGCGATCGGCCGCATCCATCGCGAGTGCGAAGCGCGCGTACAGGTTCGACCATGCTTCGAACAGCCCCTCCGGGTGCCCGGCGCCGATGCGGTCCTCACGCAACGCGTGCGGATGCAGATAGCCCATGCCGCGATCGAGCACCTGCGCGGGTTGTCCCTGGATCTCGTAGCGCAACTGGTTCGGATGTTCGTCCCACCATTCGACGCTCGCCTTCGAGCCGATCACGCGCACCTTCTGCCCGTGCATCGAGCCTGCGTTCACGGCGCTCGACCATACGTAGCCGATCGCACCGGTGTCGTATTCCATGATCGTGAACGCGTTGTCCTCGAGCGGCGCGCGGCTCTTCACGAAGCTTTGCCGCGAGCACATCAGCCGGCGTATCTTCAGCTCGGGCGCCATCACTTCCGAGATGTACAGCGGGTGCGTGCCGATGTCGCCGAGCACGTAGCTCGGGCCCGCGAACTTCGGGTCGACGCGCCAGCGCGCTGCCGCGCTCGCGGCCTCGACGCCCTCGCTGTGGAAACCGTGCGCGAACTGCATCTGCACGATGCGGATTTCGCCCAGATCGCCGCGCGCGATCATCTCGTGCGCCTGCTCGATCATCTGGTGACCTGAATAGCCATACGCGACGCCGACGATGCGGTTCTTCTCGATCGAAAGCCGCGCCAGCGCCTCGGCCTCCTCGGTCGTGAAGCACAGCGGTTTCTCGCAGATCACGTGCAGCCCGGCGTTCAGCGCCGCGCGGCAGATCTCGAAGTGCGTGTTGTTCGGTGTCGCGATCGACACCGCGCGAATGCCGTCGGCGCGCTTCGCCTCGGCCTCGAACATCGTCCGGTAGTCGGGATAGCAGCGCTCGGCGTCGACGCCCAGCTTCACGCCGAACTGCCGCCCTCGTTCGGCATCGATGTCGAACGCGCCGGCAACCAGCCGGAAACTGCCGTCGCGCAATGCGGCCGATCGATGGCTGTAGCCGATCTGGCTGCCGAGCCCGCCGCCGACCATGCCCCAGGGAATCGAATGTCCGAGCAGAATCTGTCCGTCGATCATGATTGTCGTGTTCCTGTCCGTGTTCAGATTTTCATATATTCAGAAGTACCGATCGTCCGTCGCTCACGCGAATCCGGCCGATGCGAGAAACGCGCGGCTCGCCGCGACGTCGCGCAGGCTCGTACCGGCATTGCGCGGGTCGCGCTCCTGTTCGATCGTGATGGTGCCCGCATAGCCGATGTCGTCGAGCGCGCGACGGATCGCGCGGTAGTCGAGCACGCCGTTGCCGATCGGGCACATCACGCCGCGCGCGCAAGCGGCGAAGAATGCGATGTGCTCGCCCATCACCGCGTCGTAGACGGCCGCGTCGATATCCTTGAAATGCACGTAGTCGAGCCGCGCCGCATGACGGCGCAACCACGTCTCGGGATCCATGCCCGAGTAGTACAGGTGGCCGGTATCGAGACACAAGCCGGCGGTGTCGGCCGCGATGTCCACGACGATCCGGTCGATCTCGTCCGCGAACTCGATGTAGCCGCCCGCGTGCGGATGAATCACCGCGCGCACGCCGAATTCGTCGCGCGCGACGGTCGCGATCCTACGGATATGGTCGACCATGCACGCCCAGCGCTCCGCGGACAGCCGCGGCGCGCGATCGGCATGGCCGGCCGCGTAGTCGCGCTCCTCGTGCCCCCAGTCGATTACGACCAGATACGGCGCCGCGTAGCGCTGGCCGGGTTGGGTCGGCAGCGTCGGCAGCCGCGAGATCAGCGCACAGATCTCGCGCGTCTGGCGCAGCAGGTTCGGCAGGTTCTCCGGCGACACCAGGTCGTCGAAGATCGTGCCGGCGGTGATGCTCAGGCGCTGCCGGTCGAGCTCGGCGCTCACCACGTCGAGCTCGAGCGGGATATAGCCGTATGGCCCGAGCTCGATGCCCGAGTAGCCGGCCTGCGCGGCCTCGGCAAGCACGTGCCGCCACGGCGGCAGGTGCGGGTTGTTCACGTCGTCGACGCCCCAGCAGCAGGGCGCGCAGCCGATCTTCATCGTCATGTCGGTCGCTCCGGTGGAAAAACGGCGCGTCGCCGCGTGCGTGGCGACGCGGCCACGGGTCAGGCGCGATAGAACGCCGGGCGTTCGGCCATTGCGATCGGCTCGACCGCCCCGCTTTTTTGGGCACGCACGCAAGCGTCGGCCGCGACCGCCGCCGCATAACCGTCCCACGCGGACGGGCCCGTCAGTGCGCCGTGCCGCACGCCGTCGATGAATGCCTGCAGCTCGACGTCGTACGACGCGATGAAGCGCTCCTTCCAGTCGGTCATGATCTCGACCGATTGGCGCGCCGCATGCTTGAGCCCGACAGCCGGCGGATCGGGCAGCTTCGCGATGCCGTTCTCGCCGACGACTTCGCACTGGATGTCGTAGCCGTACTGGCAATTGACGAAGATCTCGACGTCGATGCGCACGCCGCTCGCGGTTTCGAGCAGCACGATCTGCGGATCGGCGAGATGCGCGCTCGCGTGGCGCGTCTTCTTCGGATAGACGACCTGCGCGCTCGCATAGTCCTCGCCGAGCAGCCAGCGCAGCACGTCGAGCTCGTGGATCAGCGTGTCGGTGATCGCCATGTCGGTCGTGTAGCGCTCGCCGACGGATTGATTGCGGTGCGCGCAATGCAGCATCAGCGGCGCGCCGATCTCGCCGCTGTCGATCACGCGCTTGAGCGCGCGATAGCCTTCGTCGTATGGCCGCATGAAGCCGACCTGCACGAGCCGGCGGCCGTGCGCGACCTCGGCCTCGACGATCCGCATGCAGCCGTCGGCCGTCACCGCGAGCGGCTTCTCGCAGAACACCGGCTTGCCGTGCGCGATCGCGTCGAGCACGAACGCTTCGTGTGTCGGCCCCCAGGACGTGACGAGCACGGCCTCGACGTCGGCGGCCGCGACGACTTCGTGGCCGTCGCCGTAGATTTCCGCATCGAGCCCGTACTTCGTCACCGCATCGCGCGCCTGCTGCGGATCGATGTCGTTGACGGCCACCACGCGCGCGCCGGACAGCGTGCGCGTGAGCCTGCGGATATGGTCCTGGCCGATCGCGCCGCAGCCGATCACGCCGATTTGCAAGGTCATCCGGATATCTCCAGTCTGTCGTTCATCAACGGCACGGCCCGTGCCGTTCGTTCATGAGTCAGCGCGCCGCCGCGTGTGCGAAATGGCGATCGACGTAGCGCCGGATCGTGTCGCGCATGTAGCGCGACGACGCCTCCGCGCGGTCCTCCCACGCGAACACGCACGACGACATCACGCCGTCGAAGCCGGCATCGCCGAGCGCGCGAAAAAAGATGTCCCAGTCGATCTCGCCCTGCCCGATGTCGAGATGCTGGTGTACTCGAATCTGGTTCGAGCCGGGCGGGTTCACGATGTAGCGCAACTGGCTGCTCTTGCGGTGATCGAAAGTGTCGGCCACGCGCACGTGCGCGAGGATCGGCGCGGCCTGCGCGATCATCGCGGCCATGTCGTCGCCGTAATAGAACGTGTGCGGCGCGATGTACGACAGCTTCAGCGAAGGCGAGCCGATGTTCGTGACGATGTCGATCGCCGGCTGCAGCTGCTCGATCCAGTCCTCCGGATGCGGCTCGACCGACAGCACGATACGTTCGCGCTCGAGGATCGGCAGCAGCTCGTCCATCGAACGAAACCATGCGGCTTCGCACAGTTCCTTCGGATTCGCGCCCGGCCGCTCGCCGACCGAGCGCTCCGGCGACGCGCCGCGCCCGAACTCGGACACCATCAGCGCGCACTCCATCTCGAGCGCGACCTCGATCGCCTTCTTCCAGCAGCGCACCGCCCATTGGCGCTCGTCCTCGAACGGGCTGGCCCAGCGGTACATCGGCTGCAGCGACGCGAGGCCGACTCCGCTCGCACGCAGCGCTTGCCGGAACGCGGCCATGCGCTCGCGCGTCGCGCGCGGCATCACCCACCAGTCGAGAAAGTCGCTGCGCGGCGACAGCTCGATCTGGTCGTAGCCGAGTTCGGCAACCGCGTGCGGCAGCCGATCGAGCGGCAGGTGGCGAATCATGTAGGGATCCAGAGCAATTTTCATCTTCTTCCCGGTCGGTTCCGTATTCGATCGTCGCAGGTCAGCGGCGGGACTTCTTGTTGCGGTACTGGTCGGCGATCACGGCCGCGACGATGATCGCGCCCTTGACCATCTCCTGGTAATACGCGTCGATCCGGATGAACGTGAAGCCCGATGTCATCACGCCGAGGATCAGCACACCGATCACGGTGCCCGTCACGCGCCCGAGGCCGCCCGACAGCGACGTGCCGCCGATCACGACGGCCGCGATCGCGTCGAGCTCGTACATCACGCCCATGCCCGACTGGCCGGAGATCGCGCGCGCGGCCGTCACGGTGCCGGCGATCCCGCTCAGCAGGCCCGCGATCGCATAGACGAACACCAGGTGGCGCGTCACGTTGATGCCCGACACGATCGCCGCGTGGCGGTTCGCGCCGATCGCATACGTGTACTTGCCGAAGCGCGTGTAGCGCAGCACGACGTGGAAGATCGCGGCCACCACGACGAAGATGATCACCGGGTTCGCCCCCGCGCCGATCGCCGCGAACTGGTCGGTCAGCATCGACACCGGCATCCCGTTGGTGAACCACTTCGCGAAGCCGCGCGCGGCAACCATCGTGCCGAGCGTCGCGATGAACGGCGGGATGCCCGTCAGCGCGATCAGCGAGCCGTTCAGCAGGCCGACCAGCAGCCCGACGCACACGCCCGCCAGCACCGGCCAGATGACCGGCAGGTCGGTCAGGTGCGGGAACACCGCGCGCGGAAAATCGGATACCTGCGCGAGGCTGGCCGACACGACGGCCGCCGCAGCGACGACCGATCCCGACGACAGGTCGATCCCGCTGGTGATGATCACGAGGTTCACGCCGACCGCGATGATGCCGATCACGGCCATCTGCAACACGATGATCTCGAGCCGCTCGGCGTTGAACAAAAAGCTCTGGCCGACGACAAGCCAGCCGATCACCTCGAAGAACAGGCTGATGCCCACCAGCACCATGAAGATGCTCAGTTCGGGCGGCCACTTCGCATGCCGCGTCTTGATCGTCATGGACTGCGCGTCCGCGACGGGATTCAGGTTGCCCATTTCAGTTGTCTCCATGCTTGTTGCGGCTCAGCGCGAAGCCAGGTCCATGATGCGGACCTGGTCGGCGTCCTTGCGCTCGACGATGCCGGTCATCCGGCCTTCGTGCATCACCATCACGCGGTCGCTCATGCCGAGCACTTCCGGCATTTCCGACGAAATCATCAGCACCGCGACGCCCTTGCCGGCGAGCGCGCTGACGAGCCGGTGAATCTCGGCCTTCGCGCCGACGTCGATCCCGCGCGTCGGCTCGTCGAGGATCAGGATGCGCGGTTGCGTCAGCAACCATCGGCCGATCAGCACCTTCTGCTGGTTGCCGCCCGACAGGTTCTGGATTTCCTCGTGCAGCCCGGGCGTTTTCACGCGCAACATCCGGCTCATTTCCTCGCAGTCGCGCTTCAACTGCGCCTGCCGCACGAAATTGAACTTCACGTAGCGATTGCTGAGCACCGCGGCTTCCATGTTCGCGAGCAGGTCGAGATTCAGGAAGCATCCGGTGTCCTTGCGGTCCTCGGTGAGGAACGCCATCCCGTGCTTCATCGCCTGCGCGGGCGTGGAAATGCGCACCGGCTTGCCGTCGATCAGGATCTCGCCCGTCGTCGCCGGCACGACGCCGAACAGCGCCTCCGCGACGTTCGAGCGCCCCGAGCCGACGAGGCCCGCGACACCGAGAATTTCGCCCGCGCGCAACTCGAAGCTGACGTCGCGGAACACGCCGTCGACGCCGAGGTTCTTCACGGCCAGCACGACGTCGCCGATCGGCACCTCCTCCTTGGGGAACATCTGCGTGATCTCGCGGCCGACCATCATCCGGATGATGTCGTCGCGCGTGACGTCGGTCGACGCGTGCGTGCCGATGTACTTGCCGTCGCGAAACACCGAGAACTCGTCGGCGATCTCGAACAGCTCGTTCATCTTGTGCGTGATGTAGACGATGCCCTTGCCCTGCTCGCGCAACTGGCGAATGATCCGGAACAGGTGCGTGACCTCCTTGTCGGTCAGCGCCGAGGTCGGCTCGTCCATGATCAGCACGTCCGAGTCGAACGACACCGCCTTCGCGATCTCGACCATCTGGCGGCTCGCGACCGTCAGCGTGCGCACGTCGGCCTCGGGGTCGATGTCGATCGACAGCCGCTCGAACAGCGCGGCTGTGCGGCGGCGCAGCTCGGCGTGATCGATCAGGCCGAAGCGGTTCTTCGGTTCGCGGCGGATCCAGATGTTCTCCGCGACCGTCATGTACGGCATCAGGTTGAGTTCCTGGTGGATCATCGCGATCCCGCGATCGAGCGCGTCGAGCGGGCCGTTGAGCACGACCGGCTCGCCGTTGATCAGGATCTCGCCCTGGTCGGGCGTGTAGACGCCTGCGATGATCTTCATCAGCGTCGACTTGCCGGCGCCGTTCTCGCCCATCAGCGCGTGCACGGTGCCGCGGCGCACGCGAAACTGCACGCCGTCGAGCGCGACGACGCCGGGAAACGACTTGCCGACGCCGCGCACCTCGAGCAGGCAATCGTCGACGGGTACACCGGACGAACCCGGTGCGCCGAGCGAGGCGGCCGGCCCGCTTTCGCCGGCCATCGGGCGCGCCATCCTGGCTGTATACATGGACGTTCCTCGAAAGTCACACGCGAACCCGGGCGCGCCGGGCTCGCGCAGTTCAGCGGAAAAGCCGGTCAGTGCTTCGCGTACTGGCTCATGTTCTCCGGCGTGACGAGCTCGAACGGCACGTTCACGTAGCGCTCCACCGGCTGCTTCTTCGCGAGCTTCAGCGCGGTCGCGACGGCCTGCGCGCCCTGCCCGGCCGCGTTCTGGTACACGGACACCTTCAGCTCGCCGCTCTTCATCGCCGCGAGCCCGTCCGGCGTCGCATCGATGCCCGCGACGATCGTCTTCGGCGTCAGCTTGCGCGCCGCCTTCAGCGCGTTGATCGCGCCGATCGCCATCTCGTCGTTGTTCGAGACGATCGCATCGAACTTCGTGCCGGAACTGAGCCAGTTCATCGTGATGTCCTGGCCCTGCGTGCGGCTCCACTTGCCTTCGCGCTTGTCGACGATCTTCATGCCCGAGCAGTCCTTGGTCGCGATCACGTCCTCGATGTCCTTGGTGCGCGCGCGCGCCGACTCGTTGGACAGCTCGCCCATCAGCACCAGGATGTCGCCCTTGCCGCCGAGCAGCTTGCAGACCTGGCGCGCCTGCAGCGTGCCCGACTGCTTCTCGTCGGACGCGACCACCGCGACGCCGGCCGGCAGCTTGTCGAAATCGACCGGCTTGCGGTTCACATAGACGAGCGGAATCTTCGCGGCGGTCACCATCTTGGTGATCTTCGGCGTCGCGTCGGTGTCGACCGCGTTCACGATGATCGCGTCGACCTTCTGCGCGATCATGTTCTGGACCTGGCTCAACTGCTTGCCGACGTCGTTGCCGCCGTCCTCGATCTGCACGGTCGCGCCGTCCTTCTTCGCCGCATCGCCGATGCTGTTGCGCAGGATCGTCAGGAACGTGTCGTCGAACGATGCCATCGTCACGCCGATCTTCTCGGCATGCGCGAGCGGCATGGCCAGGATCGCGGCGGCCGCGGCGGCCATCAGCTTGGTCTTCATGATCACTCTGTCTCCTCATCTCCGGGGGCGGAAAACGGCGCGTTGCGCGCCGCCGGGCCGAGTCCGATAACGGACTGAAGCATCCGGATGAAACTGTAGATCACTTCCTCGAAATTTTGGAAATTTATTTCTACGTGATTTCACCTAGGGAACTGGATTTCCAAAAAGTCTAGACTCCGTTCCGTAGCCCGATTCCTCGCGGCAGGCGCACTCGTGTCGCGCCGCGGATGTGACGCATCGTCGTCCGGGATCGGTCCCCAATCTGCCGGCAAGGTCGAGCGCCGGCCGCGAGCGTGATACGTGATATGAGCCCGTTGAACTTTCCGACTGACCGCCCCATCGATCTCGCCTGCCTCGGCCGCGTCGCCGTGGATCTTTACGCGCAGCAGTACGGCAGCCGCCTGGAAGATGCGCGCAGCTTCCAGATGTATCTCGGCGGTTCGTCGGGCAACGTCGCGTTCGGCGTCGCCCGCCTCGGGTTGAAGACCGCGATGATCTCGCGCGTCGGCGACGAGCAGATGGGCCGCTTCGTGCGCGAGACGCTCGAGCGCGAAGGCTGCGACACGAGCCAGTTGCAGACGGATCCGGAACGGCTGACCGCGCTGGTGCTGCTCGGCCTGAAGGATCGCGACACGTTCCCGCTGCTGTTCGTGCGCGAGAACTGCGCAGACATGGCCGTGCGTGCCGACGAAATACGCGAGGACTTCATCGCCGGCTGCCGCGCGCTCGCGATCACCGGCACGCATCTGTCGACGCCCGGCACCCGCGAGGCGTCGCTCACCGCGCTCGGCTATGCGCGCCGCCACGGCGTCGTGCGGATCCTCGACATCGACTACCGGCCGGTGCTCTGGGGGCTGACCGCGCGCGGCGCGGGCGAGAACCGCTACGTGCCCGACGCGCAGGTCACGCGGCAGCTGCAGCAGGTGCTCGGCGAGTTCGACCTGCTGGTCGGCACCGAGGAGGAATTCCTGATCGCGGGCGGCGTGCCGCACGACCTGATCGCGTCGCTGCAGGCCGTGCGTCGCGTGAGCGGCGCGGCGCTGGTGGTCAAGCGCGGTGCGCTCGGCTGCTGCGTGATCGAGGGCGACGTCCCCGCGCGCATCGAGGATGCGCCGGCCTTCCACGGCGAACGCGTCGAAGTCCTGAACGTGCTCGGCGCGGGCGACGCATTCCTGTCGGGCCTGCTGTCCGGGCTGCTGCGCGGGCGCGACTGGGCGGAATCGACCCGCATCGCGAACGCATGCGGCGCGATCGTCGTGTCGCGCCATGCGTGTTCGGCCGCGATGCCGACGCCGGCCGAGCTCGCGCACTGGTTCGGCGGCAGCCGCAATCCGCAGGTGGACGCCGATCGCACGCTCGCGCACCTGCATCGCGTGACGGTGCCGCGCCGCGAATGGGACGACCTGTGCGTGATGGCATTCGACCATCGCAGCCAGTTCTACGAACTCGCGGTGCAGGCCGGCGCGGACGAAGCGCGCATCAAGACGCTCAAGCGCCTGCTCGTGCGCGCGGCCGAACAGGTCGAACGCGATCGCCACATCGAAGGCCATGTCGGCGTGCTGATCGACGGCGGCGCGTATGGCCGCGACGCGCTCGCGTCGGCCACCGGCCGCGGCTGGTGGGTCGGCCGCCCGGTCGAGCTGCCCGGCTCGCGGCCGCTGTGCTTCGACGACACGCGCTCGGTCGGCTCGTCGCTCACGCACTGGCCGACCGAGCAGGTCGTGAAGTGCCTCGTCCACTACCACCCCGACGACGACGTCGACCTGCGCGTCGCGCAGGAGCAGCGCGTGCTGGAGCTGTGGGAAGCCACGCGCGCGAGCGGCAACGAGCTGCTGCTGGAAATCATTCCGCCGCGTGCCGTCACGCCGGCCGGCACCGAGGACGACGCGGTGCTGCGCACGGTCGCGCGCTTCTACAACCTCGGCGTGATGCCCGAATGGTGGAAGCTCGCGCCGATGAGCGCGGACGGCTGGGCGCGGCTCGAAACGCTCGTTGCCGAGCGCGACCCGTACTGCCGCGGCGCGGTGATCCTCGGGCTGAACCAGCCGCTGCAGTATCTCGTCGACAGCTTCCGCTCGGCGACCAATCCGATCGTCAAGGGCTTCATGGTCGGCCGCACGCTGTGGGCCGACGCGTCGCTGCACTGGCTCGCCGGCCGCATCGACGACCAGGCGCTGATCGACGAAGTGGCCGGCAATTTCGCGCAGCTGGTCGACGCATGGCTCGGCCGCCGTGCCGCCGCGCGCGCCGCGGCAGCAGCCTGACGCGCATGCCCGTGACGACCATCCGACTCCTCTTGATCGACAGACGATGACCACCACCGTGAGACTGACCGTCAGCCAGGCGCTCGTGCGCTACCTGGCCGCCCTGCGCGCCGAAGTCGTCCAGCCGGACGGCCGCATCGAAATCCTGCCGTACTGCGGCGGCGTGTTCGCGATCTTCGGGCACGGCAACGTGGCCGGGCTCGGCGAGGCGCTGCACGCCGAAAAGGACCGACTGCCGACGTTCCGCGCGCACAACGAGCAAGGCATGGCGAATGCGGCCGTCGCATTCGCTAAAGCGAACTTCCGCCAGCGGATGATGGCCGCGACGTCGAGCATCGGCCCGGGCGCGACCAACATGCTGACCTCCGCCGCGCTCGCGCACGTCGGCCGGCTGCCGCTGTTGCTGCTGCCCGGCGACGTGTTCGTGTCGCGGCTGCCCGATCCCGTGCTGCAGCAGGTGGAGGATTTCGAGCAGGGCGACGTCAGCGCGAACGACTGCTTCCGGCCCGTGACGCGCTACTTCGACCGGATCACGTCGCCGGAACAGCTGCTCGTCGCGCTGCCGCGCGCGATCCAGGTGATGACCGATCCCGCGCAGTGCGGGCCGGTGTGTCTCGCGCTGCCGCAGGACGTGCAGACCTTCGCATACGACTGGCCCGAGGACTTCTTCGCGCCGCCGGTGATCCGGATGCGCCGGCCGCCCGCCGACGCGCTCGAGCTCGCGGATGCGCTCGACGTGCTGAAGGCCGCGAAAAAGCCGCTGATCGTCGCCGGCGGCGGTGTGCTGTACAGCCAGGCATGGGACGCGCTGCGCACGTTCGCCGACACGCACGGCGTGCCGGTAGCCGAATCGCAGGCCGGCAAGGGCAGCCTCGCGTGGGACCATCCGCTGAACCTGGGCTCGATCGGCGTGACGGGCTCGCCCGCCGCGAATCGCGCGGCCGCGCAGGCCGACGTCGTGTTCGCGGTCGGCACCCGCCTGCAGGACTTCACGACCGGCTCGCATGCGCTGTTCGGCAACGCGACGCTGCTGAGCCTGAACGTGCAGCCGTTCGACGCGGGCAAGAAACGCGGCAGGCAATTGATCGCCGACGCACGCACCGGCCTCGGCCAGCTGTCGGCCGCGCTCGCGGGCTGGCACGCGGATGCGGCGTGGACCGCCGCGAACCGCGACCAGGCCGCCGCGTGGAATGCGCGCGTGACCGAGCTGACCACGCGCGTGCCGAAGGACACGCTGCCGTACGACGCGGAAGTCATCGGCGCGGTGCGCGACTCGGCCGCCGACGCGGGGCGCGACAGCGCGCGCGACGATCTCGTCGTGTGCGCGGCCGGCACGCTGCCGGCCGAACTGCACAAGCTGTGGCGCAGCGGCGTGCCCGGCAACTATCACATGGATTACGCGTACTCGTGCATGGGCTACGAGGTCGCGGGCGGGCTCGGCGCGAAGCTCGCGCGGCCCGAGCGCGAAGTGATCGTGATCGTCGGCGACGGCTCCTACATGATGCTCAACGCCGAACTGGCGACCTCCGTGATGCTCGGCCGCAAGATCATCGTCGTGATCCTCGACAACCGCGGCTACGGCTGCATCGAGCGGCTGCAACTGAACTGCGGCGGCGCAAGCTTCAACAACATGCTCGACGACTGCGTGCCCGAGGGCGGCGAACGCTCGACGATCGACTTCGCGATGCATGCGCGCGCGATGGGCGCCGAAGCCGTGCACGTTCGCGACGTCGGCGAGCTGCGCCGCGAAATGACGCGTGCGCGTGCGGCGAAGACGAGCCAGGTCATCGTGATCGACACGACGCACGAGCGCACGACCGCCGATGGCGGCGCATGGTGGGAAGTCGCGGTGCCGCAGGTGTCCGCGCGCGCCGGCGTCGAAGCGGCGCATCGCGCGTATCTCGACGCGAAGACGCGGCAGCGGCACTGACACGCTTTCGGTTTCACTCCTTTGCCCCGCGACAACAACATTCGAACCAAGGAAGCAAGTCATGAGCTGGAACGTTCGCATCGGTATCAATCCCCTGTCGTGGATGAACGACGACCTGCCGTCGCTCGGCGGCGAGACGCCGCTCGAGACGGCACTGAAGGAAGGCGCCGAAATCGGCTATGCGGGCTTCGAGCTCGGCAACAAGTTTCCGAAGACAGGCCCCGAGCTTAAGGCGAAGCTCGCCGAATTCGGGCTCGTGTGCGTGTCGGGCTGGTATTCGGGCTTCCTTGCGGAAGTCGAACCGGGCATGAGCGATGCCGACGCGCTCGCCGCCGAAATCGAGCGTTGTCGCGCGCACATGACGAAGCTGCAGTTCAACGACGTGAAGGTCGTGGTGTATGGCGAATGCGCGGGTACGATCCAGGGCAGCATCGACACGCCGGTCGCGAAGCGTCCGCGTTTCGTCGACGACGAAGCCTGGCGACGCTATGCGGCACGCCTCGACGCGTTCGGCGCGCACCTGCTCGAGACCTACGGAATCAAGCTCGCCTACCATCACCACATGGGCGCATACGTCGAATCGCCCGCCGACGTCGATCGCCTGATGGCGCTGACCGATCCGGCCAAGGTGTTCCTGCTGTTCGACACGGGCCACGCATATTTCGGCGGCGCCGCCGATCCGGTGGCACTACTGAAGAAACATGTGTCGCGCATCGTGCACGTGCACTGCAAGGACGTGCGCCCGCAAGTCGTCACGCAGGCGCGCAACGGCGGCTGGAGCTTCCTGAATGCCGTCATCAACGGCACGTTCACGGTGCCGGGCGACGGCGCGCTCGATTACGAAGCGACGCTGCGCACGCTGAAGGACGCCGGCTACGAAGGCTGGCTCGTGGTCGAGGCCGAGCAGGATCCGGCCGTCGCGCCGAGCTATCAATATGCGAAGAAGGGCTACGAATCGCTGCGCGCGATCGTCGACCGGTTGAGCGCGTAAGCCCTGCCCCCAGTTGATCACCTTATTGCGGAGCTCCGTTCCATGGCGATTTCTCCCCTGCTGGTCAAGGCATCCGCCGACCGCGAAATCTGCAACGTGACGCCCGAGTCGGCCGGCTGGAAACACGTCGGCTTTCGCGCGCTGCGCCTGAAGGCCGGCGACACCGAGACGCTCGATACCGGCGCGCGCGAATTGTGCGTCGTCGTGCTCACGGGCACGCTGCGCGCACAAGTCGACGGCGAAACCTACGATGCGCTCGGCAAGCGCGACAGCGTGTTCGAGGAAGTATCGCCGGACGCGCTGTACGTGCCGGGCGGCAAGACCGTCACGCTGGTGGCGACGCGCGATGCGGAAGTCGCGCTGTGCACCGCGCCTTACGCGAGCGGCGACAAGCGCGTGCAGCGCCTCGACGGCGAACGGATGCGGCGCACGGTGCGCGGGCAAGGCACCAACACGCGTTACGTGTGCGACATCCTGATGGGCGACAACCCGGCCGCCGACCGGTTGCTGGTCGTCGAAGTGATCACGCCCGCGAGCCATTCGAGCAGCTATCCGCCGCACAAGCACGATCGCGACGCGGCGCCGGACGAAACGTCGCTCGAGGAAACCTATTACCACCGGATCGATCCGCCGCAGGGCTTCGCGTTCCAGCGCGTCTATACGGACGACCGCAGCCTCGACGAGGCGTGCGCGGTCGAGAACCACGACGTGGTGATGGTGCCGCGCGGTTATCACCCGGTGGTCGCGCCGCATGGCTACAACCTGTATTACCTGAACGTGATGGCCGGGCCGAGCCGCGCATGGGCGTTCAAGAACGACCCCGCGCACGAGTGGATGCTCGACGCGGCACCCGGGCGCTGATGCGTCGATGCGCTGAACGATCGACGGCGGACGCGCGACGCAGTGCACGCGCGCACGAACCGGACCTGGGACGACACGGAGCTGCCATGGCGACCACCTTCCCGCACTTCCCGCCCTTCGGCGACACCGCGTCGATGCCGATGCTGCCGCACTTCGATGCCGACGTCGCGCGCCGGCTCGGCGACATCGCGGTCAATCTCGCGTCGCGCCGCGGGCTGCCGATCGCGGTCGGCATCGTCGGCGAGACCGCACCGCTGTTCTATTGCGCGCTGGACGGCAGCCGCGCGAACGACAGCGACGCGATCCGCCGCCGGCAGAACACGGTGTTCCGGTTCGGTGTCAGTTCGCTCGAGGTCGGCGCGCGCTTTCGCCGCGCCGGCTGGTCGTTGCAGTCGCAGGGATTGTCGGACGCCGACTATGCGCTCGATGGCGGCAGCGTGCCGTTGCGGCTCGCCGGAGGCGGTTTCGTCGGCGCGATGACGGTCGCCGGGCTCGACGACGCGCGCGATCACGCGCTCGTCGTCGAAAGCCTGCGCTGGCATGTCGGCGCGCACGCGCTCGCGATGAGCGCGTAACCGCGCGCCGGCGCGTGCGATCAGTGCAGCCCGCCGCTCGCGACGAGGCGCTCGCCGGTCAGCCAGCGCGAGTCGTCCGACGCGAGGAACACGGCGACCGACGCGATGTCGTCCGGCTCGCCGAGTCGGCCGAGCGGCGTCTCGCTGCGCACCTGCTTCTCGAGATCCGAACCGATGATGCCGGCGCTGTGCGTGCCTTCGGTCACGATCATCCCCGGGTTGATCGCATTCACGCGGATCTTGCGCGGGCCGAGCTCCAGCGCGAGCACGCCGGTGATCGCGTCGACGGCGCCCTTGGTGCCGCTGTACACGGCGCTCGCGGGCGGCGTGATGCTCGTCACCACCGAGCTGATGTTGATGATGCTCGCGCCTTCGCCGAGATGCTTGACGGCAGCCTGCGTCGTCAGCAGCACGCCGAACACGTTCGTGTCGAACTGCCGGCGGTAGTGCTCTTCGGTGATCGCCTCGATCGGCGCGAATTCGTACACGCCGGAATTGTTGACCAGCACGTCGAGACGGCCATAGGTGTCGATCGCGGTGTCGACGATGCGCTGGGCGTCCGCTGCCTTCGACACGTCGCCGCCGACCGCGACCGCGCGGCCGCCTGCCTCGACGATCGCGTTCACGACCGCGTCGGCGCCTGCCTTGCTGCTCGCATAGTTGACCACGACCGACGCGCCTTCGGCGGCCAGCGCCCTTGCGATCGCGGCGCCGATGCCCTTGGACCCGCCCGTGACGATCGCTACCTTGCCTGCCAGCTTGCTCATGATTTCATTCCTCAGTCGGATGACCTTCGATGGATGGGTGCCGGTCTCGCCTGTCGCGGCGCACACCGGCCTTGCTGGCAATCTTGGCGGTTCGCGCGACCGCGATAAAGCGGCTCGACGCGAATTGACTGGCGGAGTTTTCCGAACAATCGGCGCACGGGCGATCAGCCCGCACTCAGCCATGCATTGACGACATCGGGACCGAGCCCGCCGAGCGGGCCGTCGTAGACGATTCGACCGCGCCCCATCACCGCGACGCGCCGCGCAAGCCGCGGCGCGAGCTGCAGCCGCTGCTCGATCAGCAGGATCGCGACGCCGTCGGCCTGCAGCGCGGCGAGACAGGCACCGACCTCGTCGACCGCGCGCGGCGCGAGCCCTTCGGCCGGTTCGTCGACGATCAGCAAGCGCGGACGGCCGGCCAGCGCGCGCACCAGTGCGAGCACCTGCTGCTCGCCGCCCGACAGCCGCCCGGCCTTCACGTCCGCCCGCGCGGCCAGCATCGGAAAGCGCGCGAGCAGCCGGTCGAGCGCCGCGCGTTCGGCCGCGCCGCGCGCGCCGCGCAGCCCGAGCCGCAGGTTGTCGCGCACGCTCAGCAGCGGAAACACATCGCGGCTTTCGGCGACGTAAGCGACGCCGCGTCGGGCGATCTCGAACGTACGCGCGCCCGCGCATTCGGCACCGGCGATGCGCACCGATCCCGCGGTGCGTACGAGCCCTGTCACGGCCTTCGCGAGCGTCGAGCGGCCCGAGCCGTTGCGGCCGAGCAACGCGAGCGTCTCGCCCGGCGCGAGCGCGAGATCGACGCCGTCGAGCACGGGTTGCATCCCGTACCACGCGCGCAGGCCGCGAATGTCGAGCAGCGCGCTCATGCAACGTCGCCGAGATAGGCGGCGCGCACGGTCGGGTCCGCACGGATCGCGTCGGGCACGCCGGTCGCGACCACCGCGCCGCGCACCAGCACCGTGATGCGCTCGGCGAAGCCGAACACCGCATCCATGTCGTGCTCGATCATCAGCACCGTACGACCCTGCGTCGTCGCGCGGATTAGCTCGATCATCCGCGCCGCCTGGTCGCGGTTCATGCCGGCCGTCGGTTCGTCGAGCAGTAGCGTGCGCGCGCCGCTCGCGAGCGCGATGCCGAGATCGAGCGCGCGCTGTTCCGCATAACCGAGTTCGGCGGCCATCGCGTCGCGCCGCGCATCGAGACCGATGTCGCTCAGCACGCGTGCCGCCGCGCGATCGACCGACGCGGATTCACGCAGCCGGTTCCACCAGCGCCGTCGCTCGGCCGGCGCATGCAGCGCCGCGCAGCGCAGGTTGTCGAACACGCTCAGCCGCGCGAACGCGCTCGTCTGCTGGAAACTGCGGCCGATGCCGAGCCGGCTCGCGACGACCGGCCCGCGCCCGCGCAGCTCGACGCCGTGCAACACGACGCGCCCGCGCGTCGGCCGCGTCGCGCCGGCAATCACGCCGAACAGCGTCGACTTGCCCGCGCCGTTCGGGCCGATCAGCGCGTGACGCTCGCCGGCCGCGACGCTCAGCTCGATACCGTCGAGCACCGTCTGCACACCGAAGCGCTGCACGATTCCGTGCAGCGCGATCGCGCTGCCGCTCATCGCTCGTCCTCCCGCTGGCCGTGCCCGTGGCGCGGGAATCGCGCGCGCCAGCGCCACAGCAACGTGCCTATACCGGCCGCCGAGCATGCGACGCCCCAGCCCGCCGGCGCATCGGCGTCGATGGCCCACGCACCGAATGCGAGGCCCGTGCCGTCGTCCTGCGCGAAGCGCCATGCATATCCGAGCTCGGCCGCGCAGACGATCGCGACGGCCCAGAACGCACATGCGCCGGCGCCGCACAGCACGCGCCAGCGCTCGGCGGGCGGCGCGTCGCCGCGCAACGCATGCGCGAGCGTCTGCGCGATGCCCGCGATCCCGCGCGGCGCGGCGACGACGACCGCGACGAACAGCACGCCGAGATACAGCGCCCATGCGCGCGACACGCCCGCGACGCCGATGCTCAGCGCTGTCAGCACCACCGCGCCGGCCGCCGGCCCGAAGAACGTGCCGGTGCCGCCAATCACCGCGGCGATGAGCACGGTCGCGGAACGCGCCATCGATACGCTGTCGGGCGTCGCGATCTCTACGTCGATCAGCGTCAGCGTACCGGCAATGCCGGCAAAGAACGACGCGCAGGTCACCATCGCGAGCCGCACGCGGCGCGGCTCGGTGCCGAGCGCGGCAACGCGCGCGGGGTTGTCGCGCACCGCGTTCGCGAGTCGCGCGAGCGGCGTGCGCGTCAGCGCATGCATCGCGGCCGCCGAGACGATGCACCACGCGGCGATCACGGCGTAGGCCTGCGTTTGCGCGCCGAAATGCCAGCTGCCCAACGGCGTGCCGCTCGCACGGTCGATCGGTACGCCGCCGAGGCCGCCGAACCATGCGGGCACGCTCCACGCCGCGGCGGCGACGCATTCGCCGAGGCCGAGCGTGATCATCGCGAACACGGTGCCCGCGCGGCGTGTCGCGAGCAGGCCGGCGACGAACCCGAAGCCCGCGCCGGCCACCCCGCCGACGAGCGGCAACAGCGGCAGCGGGCCGCCGACATGATTGAACCAGTGCGCGGCGGCGAAGGCGCCGAGGCCGGCGAACGCGGCATGACCGAACGACAGCAGCCCGGTCGTGCCGAGCTGCAGGTTGTACGACAGCGCGAGCACGACCAGCGCGGCCGTCTGCGCGAGATAGCCGAGCACCGCGCCGTGCGGCCACAGCCACGCGGGCAGCGCAACGCACGCCGCGAACAGCATCCAGCGCAACACGCCGGCTCGTGCGCGGCTAGCCATCGACTCGCTCGCCGAACAGTCCGCGCGGACGGGCGACCAGCACCGCGACGAGCAGCAGGTACGGGACCAGCGGTGCGAGTTGCGCGACCGACACGGCAGCGACGCTGTCAGGCAGCGCGATACCCGACCATTGCGCGAGGTCGCGCAGCGACGTATCGCTGGATGCCGCGAAGGTCTGCGCGAAGCCGACTGCGAGCGACGCGACGAATGCGCCGCCGAGCGAGCCGAGCCCGCCGATCACGACGACCGCAAACACCACCGACCCGACGGTCTCGGCCAGCGCCGGTTCGATCACCGCAAGCGGCGCGCCGATCACGCCGGCCAGCGCCGCGAGCGCGGTGCCCGCGCCGAACAGCGCCGTCATCATGCGCGGCACGTCGTAGCCGAGAGCCTCGACGGCGGCGCGGTGCGTGAGCGCGGCGCGCACGACGAGCCCGATGCGCGATGCCCGCAGCAGCGCGCCGAGCGCGACCAGCATCGCCGTGGACATCGCCATCATGAAGAGCCGGTAGCGCGGCAGCGCGAGGCCGAACACGGTCACGGGCGCGCCGTCGAACAGCGGCGGCACCGGGGCCGGCAGCGGCGCGAGGCCCCACAGGAGTTTCGCGCCCTCGCCGATCAGGTACGCGAGCCCGAAGGTCAGCAGCAGTTCGCTCGTGTGCCCGTGCGGCTGTACGCGGCGCAGCAGCCAGCGCTCGCAGCCGGCGCCGAGCAGGCCGACCGCGAGCGGCGCGAGTGTAAGCGCGGGCCAGAAACCCGCGCGGGCCGCGATGCTGTACCCAATGTATGCGCCGAGCATGTAGAAGCTCGCATGCGCGAAGTTGAGCACACCCTGCACGCTGAATATCAGCGTGAGACCGGCCGACAGCATGAACAGCAGCAACCCGTAGCTGAGGCCGTTGAACGCCTGGATGGCGATCGCGTGCACCGCCCGCGCCCGTCAGCCGGCGAGCGGTTCGAGCGCCGCGCGCAGCGCGTCGGGCAGCGGCACCGGACGCCGCGTGCCGCGATCGACGTACACGTGCACGAAATGCCCTTGCGCGGCCGGCGCGGCTTCGCCTGCCGCGAACAGCCCGATCTCGTAGCGCACGCTCGACGTGCCGAGCTTCGCGACGCGCAGCCCCGCATCGACCGACTGCGGAAACACGAGCGGAGCGAAATAGTTGCACTGCGTCTCGACCACGAGCCCGATCGTCTGCCCGTGCTCGACGTCGAGCACGCCCGCGCGGATCAGGTATTCGTTCACGACGGTGTCGAAGTAGCTGTAGTAGACGACGTTGTTCACGTGCCCGTAGACGTCGTTGTCCATCCAGCGGGTCGTGATCGGCAGGAAGTGGCGATAGGCGTCGCGCGGGCGCGGTTGCGGCTTGTCGGACATGGCGATGGCGTTCAGGATGAAGAGGGCGAAGCGGACGGCGCGCGGTGGCCGTGCCTGACGGCGCGTCGGTGAATGGCGGAATGTCGCGCCGCGACCGTGCCACGCGCGGCGGACGACATGCCGGAAGCGGCGCGGCCCGTCACTGCCCCGCTCGATCGACGAATTCGAAATCGAGGCCGCGCGCGCGCATCCAGTCGGCCAGCGCGTAACCGGTGCCGGCGCGCCACGGGCGCAGCATCGGCGGCTCGACGAGCCGGTATTCGAGCAGCTCGGGCGACAGCGCGACGGTGCCCGACGCGCGCACGTGATACGCGATGATCAGCTCGTTCTTGCGGATGAATTCATAGACGCCGACCAGCGCGACCTGCTCGGCCTTCAGCCCCGTTTCCTCGAACACCTCGCGCGCGATGCCGTCCTCAGGCGTCTCGCCGTTCTCCAGGAATCCGGTGATCAGCGCGAACATCCCTTCCGGCCAGGCCGCATTGCGCGCGAGCAGGATCTTGCCGTCGAGCTCGACGATCGCGGCCACCACCGGCAGCGGGTTGTTCCAGTGAACGTAGCCGCACGCGTCGTCCGGGCACGCCTGGCGAACGCGGCCGCCCTCGTGTTCGGGATCGGCGCGCTCGGTCAGCGGGCGCGCGCAGCGCGGGCAAAAACGGTAGTCGACGATGGTCATCGATGGAAGATCTGGCAAGCGCCGACGGCGGCCGGCAGCCGCGCCGCACGCCCGCTCGGCGCGGGAAAGGCTTCATTCTAGCGAGTTTGCCCGCGTCGCTGACGATCCGGCCCCGACGATGTCAGGGTTGCGTGCCGGGTCGGGCACGCCCGCGCGCGGCCGTCGCCGCGAAGCCGGCCGCACCGACGAGCAACGCACTCGCCGCGACCCACAACGCCGGCGAGAACGACCCGAAGCGCGCGGCGAGCGGCGCCGCGACGAGCGGGCCGAGAATCTGCCCGACCCCGTACGACGCGGTCGCGTAACCCATCAGCCCGGCCGCGCGCTCGCCGTGCAGCCGCCGCGCCTCGCGCATCGCGAACAGCGTGATCGCGGTGAACGGCAGCCCGAGCAGCGCGCTGCCGATCGAGAAGCCGGCCGCATTCGGCCACACGATTCCCGCCGTGATCCCGAGCGCCTGCGTCGCGCAACCGGCGGCGAGCAGCAGCCGGTTGTCCCAGCGGGCAGGCAGCCGCGCGGCCGCGATCGCGCCGACGATCAGCGCCGCGCCGAACATCGGCCAGAACAGATCCGGCCACGGCGAGCCGGCCGGCAGCGCGGCGCGCGCGATGACCGGCAGGAACGTCGCGGTGATGATGTAGCCGAAGCCCGGCATCCCGTAAAGGACGACGAGCCACGCGGCGTCCGCGCGACGGCGCCGCGCGTCGTGCGGCGCCGCATCCGTCGCCGCAGGCCGGACTGGCGCTGCCGACGTTGCGCCTGCCGCCGCCGGCACGGGCCCACCGCCGAAGGTGCGCCAGATCGCGACCGACAGCACCGCCGACAACGCCGCGAAACCCAGCCAGCCGGGCGCCGCGCGATGGCCGGCCAGTGCGCTGCCGATCAGGCCCGTGAGCACGATGCCGACTCCGGGCCCCGCGTAGATCACCCCGCTCCACTCGGGCGCGTGCAGCTCGGCGAGCCGCCGCAGTCCCCATTGCGACACGAACACGAACGTCCATGCGCTGACGACGCCCGCGACGAAGCGCACCACGAGCCACACCGGCAGCAGGTGGCCGATGCCCATCGCGGCGGTCAGCAGCACGGTGGCGGCAAGCCCGAAGCGCACCATCCGCGCGGGCGCGACGCGCACTGCCGCGCAGCTGACCGCGCCGACGAAATAGCCCGCGTAGTTCGCCGACGCGAGCCAGCTGCCCGCCTTCAGGCCGATCGAGCCGTCGGCGAGCATCAGCGGCAACAGCGGCGTGAACGCGAAACGGCCGACGCCGAGCGCGACGGCCAGCCCGATCATGCAGGCAAGCGCGGCCGTGCGGGCGCGGCGGTCGGCGTCATCGGACAGGTGTACGCCGGCGGCACTCGGAGCATCGGGACGGGACATGGCGGCGTGGGCCGCGCGGGTTGCGCAACGGCCGGAACGGGAGTCGGATTGCTTGTATCGTAGCTTGACCAACCATTCTCGAAAAATGAATAATTGAGAATCCAACCATCGCACGGAGAGAATCATGGATCTGGCGGCGCTGGCGATTTTCCGGGCCGTCGTGCGCGAGAACGGCGTGACGCGCGCGGCGGCGAAGCTCAATCGCGTGCAGTCGAACGTGACGACGCGCATCAAGCAGCTCGAGGAGGAGCTCGGTGCGGCGCTGTTCGTGCGCGACGGCCGCCGGCTCGTGCTGACGCCGGCCGGGCACACGCTGCTGCCGTACGCGGAGCGGCTGCTCGAGCTTGCCGACGAGGCGCGCCACGCGGTGCGCGAGGACACGCCGCGCGGGCGGCTGCGGCTCGGCACGATGGAAAGCACGGCCGCGAGCCGGCTGCCGACCGTGCTCGCGCGCTATCACCATGCATGGCCCGACGTGTCGCTGGAACTCGTGACCGGCACGACCGGCTGGCTGATCGACAAGGTGCGCGACTTCGAGGTCGACGCGGCGCTGTTCGCCCGGCCGCCGGAACCGGACACGCTGCCCGACACATTCGAGACGGTGCCGGTCTTCCGCGAGGACCTGGTGCTGCTGACGCCGCGCGGCCATCCGCCGGTGCGCACGCCGCGCGACGTGATCCTGCCGACGCTGATTGCGTTCGAGCGCGGCTGCACGTACCGGAAATACGTCGAACGATGGTATGCGGCATACGGAATGCGGCCGGAACGCGTGCTCGAACTGGGTTCGTATCACGCGATCGTCGCGTGCGTCGCGGCCGGTGCGGGCATCGCGGTCGCGCCGCGCTCGGTGCTCGAGCTTCAACCCGAGACCGGCAACGTCACCGCGCACACGATCGCGGAACTCGAAGGAATCGACACGCTGCTCGCGTGGCGGCACGGTTACGCGTCGGCGGCGCTCGCGGCGCTGCGCGATGCGCTGGGAGATGCCGCGCGGGAATCGGGCGATGCGCCCACGTTGCCGGCGACGGCATTACCGGCCTGATTCCGCGGCGTCGGCGGCCGGCACGCGCTCATCCCGCGCACCGGCGAAAACAAAACAACCCGACCGGCCATCGCCGATCGGGTTGTTCTTTCGTGCGCTGCGATGCAGTCAACAAGACCGCATCGCACCCACCATGACGATCAAAGACGCTGTTCGATCCAGCCCTTGACGCCTGCCAGCGCGCCCGGCAGGTTCGCCGGTTCGGTGCCGCCTGCCTGCGCCATGTCCGGACGGCCGCCGCCCTTGCCGCCCACCTGCTGCGCGACGAAGTTCACGAGCTCGCCGGCCTTGACCTTCTTGCTCGCCTCCTGCGTGACACCCGCGATCAGGCTGACCTTGCCGCCTTCGACGGCCGCCAGCACGATCGCCGCGCTCTTCAGCTTGTCCTTCAGCTTGTCGACCGTCTCGCGCAGGGTCTTTGCATCCGCGCCGTCGAGCGTCGCGGCCAGCACGTACACGCCGCCGATTTCGACCGCCTGTTGCGCGAGCTCGTCGCCCTGGCTCGAAGCGAGCTTCGACTTCAGCGCGCCCAGCTCCTTCTCGAGCGACTTCACCTGGTCCTGCACCTGCGCGATACGCTGCGTGAGCTCCGACGGCTGCGCCTTCAGCGCGGCTGCCGCTTCGTTGACCCGCGCATCCAGCTCCTGCACGTAACGCACGGCATTGTCGCCGGTGATCGCCTCGACGCGGCGAATGCCGGCCGCGACGCCGCCTTCGACGACAATCTTGAACAAACCGATGTCGCCGGTGCGATGCACGTGCGTGCCGCCGCACAGTTCGCGCGAGAAGCCGAGGTCGAGCACGCGCACTTCGTCGCCGTACTTTTCGCCGAACAGCGCCATCGCGCCGCCCTTCACCGCTTCGTCGTACGGCATCACGCGCACGATGCCCGGCGCGTTCGCGAGGATTTCATTGTTGACGATCTGCTCGACGCGACGGATTTCGTCGTCGGTCATCGGCGCGTTGTGCGCGAAGTCGAAGCGGGTTTTCTCCGCATCGACGAGCGAACCCTTCTGCTGCACGTGCGCGCCGAGCACTTCGCGCAGCGCCTTGTGCATCAGGTGGGTCGCCGAGTGGTTGCGCTGCGTGCGCGCGCGGCGCTGCGCGTCGATTTCCGCGCGCAGCACGTCGCCGACCTTCAGCGTGCCCTGCTCGAGCGTGCCGTGGTGGCCGATCACGTCGGCCTGCACCTTCAGCGTGTCGGCCACCGCGAAGCGCGTGGCGGCATTCGCAAGCACGCCCTGGTCGCCGACCTGGCCGCCCGACTCCGCATAGAACGGCGTGTGGTCGAGCACGACGACCGCGTCCTGGCCGTGCTTCACTTCGTCGACGGCCGAACCGTCGACGTACAGCGCGACGACCTTCGCGTCGTCGAACGCGATTTCCTCGTAGCCGTGGAAGGTGGTCTTCGCGCCCGAGTATTCGAGGCCCTGCGTGGCCTTGAACTTGCCGGCCGCGCGCGCCTGCTCGCGCTGGCGTGCCATCGCGTCGTCGAACGCCGGCTCGTCGACCGTCATCCCGCGCTCGCGGCACACGTCGGCCGTGAGGTCGAGCGGGAAGCCGTACGTGTCGTGCAGCTTGAATGCGAGTTCGCCGTCGAGCACCTTGCCGCCCTTCGCCTCGACATCCGCCAGCGCGGCCTCGAGGATCGACATCCCGTGCTCGATCGTCTCGAAGAAGCGCTCTTCTTCCTGACGCAGGACGTCCGTCACGCGCTGTTCGGCTTCCTTCAGTTCCGGGTACGCGTCGCCCATCTCGGCGACGAGGTCGGCCACCAGCTTGTGGAAGAACGAACCCTTGCGGCCGAGCTTGTAGCCGTGGCGGATCGCGCGGCGCACGATACGGCGCAGCACGTAGCCGCGGCCTTCGTTGCCGGGGATCACGCCGTCGACGATCAGGAACGAGCATGCGCGGATGTGATCGGCGATCACCTTCAGCGAGTTGTTGTTCAGGTCGCTGATTTCGGTCACGCGCGCGGCGGCCTTGATCAGGTTCTGGAACAGGTCGATCTCGTAGTTGCTATGCACGTGCTGCAGCACCGCGGCGAGGCGCTCGAGGCCCATGCCGGTGTCGACCGACTGCTTCGGCAGGCGCGTCATGTTGCCCTGCGCGTCGCGGTTGAACTGCATGAACACGAGGTTCCAGATCTCGATGTAGCGGTCGCCGTCTTCTTCCGGCGACCCCGGCGGGCCGCCCCACACGTCCGGGCCGTGGTCGTAGAAGATTTCCGTGCACGGGCCGCACGGGCCCGTGTCGCCCATCGTCCAGAAGTTGTCCGACGCGTAACGCGCGCCCTTGTTGTCGCCGATGCGGATGATCCGCTCGGTCGGCACGCCGACTTCCTTCGCCCAGATGTCGTACGCTTCGTCGTCTTCCTGGTAGACGGTGACCCACAGCTTTTCCTTCGGCAGCATGTAGACCGTGGTCAGCAGCTCCCACGCGAACTTGATCGCGTCGTGCTTGAAGTAGTCGCCGAACGAGAAGTTGCCGAGCATCTCGAAGAACGTGTGGTGGCGCGCCGTGTAGCCGACGTTCTCGAGGTCGTTGTGCTTGCCGCCCGCGCGCACGCTGCGCTGCGCCGTGGTGGCGCGCGAGTACGGACGCGGATCCGTGCCGAGGAACACGTCCTTGAACTGGACCATGCCCGAGTTCGTGAACATCAGCGTGGGGTCGTTACCGGGCACGAGGCTCGACGAGCGGACGATCGTGTGGCCCTTCGATTCGAAGAATTTGAGGAATTTCTCGCGGATTTCGGCAGCTTTCATGGCGTGCGGGGAATGTCTGGCTGAGACGGCTTCAAACGCCGGCCGTCCTCGCGGACGCACGGCGGGCAAATATCGTAATCGATCGATTATACGATACAGATCGGCGCCCCAGACGGCAGCGGCCCGGCGCGCCGGACGAGCGCGCTGGGCCACCCGCGCGACCGATTCGCCTTAAGATGCTCGGCATGACAATCCGCCTTGCCCCGGCCGGGCGAGCCATGAAAGGAGACGATTCGACGATGGGTGCCTTGAGCCATATCCGCGTGCTTGACCTGACCCGCGTGCTCGCGGGCCCGTGGTGCGCGCAAACGCTCGCCGACTTCGGCGCGGACGTGATCAAGGTCGAGCGCCCCGGCGCCGGCGACGACACGCGCCACTGGGGGCCGCCGTACCTGAAGGACGCGAACGGCGCCGATACGGCGGAAGCCGCGTACTACCTCGCGGCGAACCGCAACAAGCGCTCGGTGACGGTCGACATCGCAACGCCCGAGGGCCAGCAGATCGTGCGCGAACTCGCCGCGCAGAGCGACGTCGTGCTCGAGAACTACAAGGTCGGGCAGTTGAAGAAGTACGGGCTCGATTACGCGTCGCTGCGCGCGGTGAAGCCCGATCTCGTCTACTGCTCGGTCACGGGCTTCGGTCAGACGGGCCCGTACGCGCACCGCGCGGGCTACGACTTCATCGTGCAGGGAATCGGCGGCTTCATGAGCATCACCGGCGAGCGCGACGGCGCGCCGGGCGGCGGCCCGCAGAAGGCCGGCGTCGCGATCGCCGATCTCGCGACGGGCCTCTACTCGACGATCGCGGTGCTCGCCGCGCTCGCGCACCGCGACCGCACGGGTGAAGGCCAGTACATCGACATGGCGCTGCTCGACGTGCAGGTCGCGCTGCTCGCGAACATGAACACGAACTTCCTCGCGAGCGGCAAGCCGCCGGTGCGCTGGGGCAACGCGCACCCGAACATCGTGCCGTACCAGACGTTCCAGACGAGCGACGGCTGGATCATCGTCGCGGTCGGCAACGACGGGCAGTTCCGCAAGTTCGTCGAAGCCGGCGGGCGGCCCGAGCTGGCCGACGACGAACGGTTCGCGACCAACCCGTCGCGCGTGCGCCATCGCGACACGCTGGTGCCGATCCTCGCGGAGATGGTGAAGACGCGCGCCAAGGCCGACTGGATCGGCGCGCTCGAAGCGGCCGGCGTGCCGTGCGGGCCGATCAACGACCTCGACGAGGTGTTCGACAACGAGCAGGTGATCGCGCGCGGGATGCAAGTGACGCTGCCGCACCCGTGCGGCGCGGACGTGAAGCTCGTGCGCAATCCGATCCGGATGAGCGCGACACCGCCCGACGCACACACCGCCCCGCCGCTGCTCGGCGCACAGACGGTGGACGTGCTGCGCGACATGCTCGGCTACGACGACGCGCGCATTGCGGCGCTGAAGGCCAAGCAGGCGATCTGAATCGTTCCGGACGAGCGCGCCGCCGTGCCTGCCCGGCACGTGTCGGCGCGCCGGCGCGCAGGCGGACGCCGGTGAATCGATGGACCGGTTGTCAGCGGCTAGCGCGCGAGCGCATCGAGCCAGCCCCGCGCATCGGGCCAGTCGCCGAGCCCGCTGTCCGCGTTGATGTGGCCGCGCGGGCCGAGATCATGGAACGCGCTGCCCCACGCGTGCGCACAGCCGCGCGCGAACGCGAGCGAGCCGTACGGATCGTCGCTGCTTGCAACGACGCAGGTCGGAAACGGCAGGCGTTCGTGCGGCACCGGCCCGAAACCGTGTGCGTCGGCCGGAAACGCCGCGCCAGCCGGATCGGGCAACGCCACGAGCAATGCGCCGCGCACCTTCGCGAGCGCGGCCGGCCGCGCGTAGCGGGTCGCCCACCACGCGGTGGTCAGCGTGCCGAGGCTATGCGCGGCGATCGTCACGGGGCCCTTTGCGGCCTCGACCGCGCGGTCGAGCGCAAGACACCAGCCGTTGCGGAATGCACGCTCCCAGTCGGGCATCGCGACGCGCACGAAGCGCGCGTCGGCGCGCTCCCAACGGCTTTGCCAGTGGAGCGGGCCGGAGTTGCCGTAGCCCGGAAGCACGAAAACGATAGAGTCGCTCATGAAGGATTCGTCGACGATTGAAGTCGTTGTGTGATGTCGACGAAGTGTCGCACATCCGCTCCTCCCTGATGCTGCCTGTCGAATCGCGGAATGGATGTGCGGAGCGGGAACGGGCCGTGATGCGGCGGCAACGCCGTCACGCCCGGCCGGCGCTCATGCGCGCCGGCTTCGATCAGCGCACGCCGGCGCCGACCAGGCCGCCTGCCGCGGCGCCCGCAACCGTGCCGACCGGGCCGCCCGTGATCAGGTAGCCGAGCGCGCCGCCCGCGGCCGCGCCGATGCCGGCGTTGCGTTGCGTATGCGTCATCGCGCATGCGCCGAGTTGCGACAGGGCCGCGACGATCACCGCGGTACGAACGAGAAAAGTGGTCTTCTTCATCATGATTGTTGATGTCCTCCCGCCAGCAAAAAATGCGAATGGCGGCATTGAATCGGTAAGGCCATCATAGGAAAAGCCGAATGCGCGCGGCAATCCGATTTACGTCGTGTTACAGCCGACACACAATCGAGATATTGCGCTCACGCCCCGCGAACCGCCCGCCCGGTGGCGCAACCCGCGCGGGACGGACCCCGGTCAGGTAGAATTACGGGATTAAACCGGCGCGACGCGCCGACACAACCTGACGCCAACCGCATGAGCACCGAACGCAACGACGCCCCCGCGGCTTCCAACTTCATCCGCAACATCATCGACGACGACAACCGCACCGGCAAATGGGGCGGCCGCGTCGAGACACGCTTTCCGCCCGAGCCGAACGGCTATCTGCACATCGGCCATGCGAAGAGCATCTGCCTGAACTTCAGCGTCGCGCGCGACTACGGCGGCGTGTGCCACCTGCGCTTCGACGACACGAACCCGGAAAAGGAAAGCGTCGAGTACGTCGACTCGATCGTCGACGCGGTTCGCTGGCTCGGCTTCGACTGGCGCAAGGACGCGGTCGATCACCAGTATTTCGCGAGCGACTACTACGACAAGCTGTACGAATTCGCCGAGTTGCTGATCCAGCGCGGCAAGGCATACGTCGACAGCCAGAGCGCCGAGGAGATGCGCGCGAACCGCGGCTCGCTGACCGAAGGCGGCAAGCCGTCGCCGTTCCGCGACCGTTCGCCCGAGGAGAACCTCGACCTGTTCCGCCGGATGAAGGCCGGCGAGTTCAAGGAAGGCGAGCACGTGCTGCGCGCGAAGATCGACATGGCTTCGCCGAACATGAACATGCGCGACCCGGTGATCTACCGGATCCGCTACGCGCACCACTATCGCACCGGCGACGCATGGTGCGTGTATCCGATGTACGACTACACGCACTGCATCTCGGATGCGCTCGAAGGCATCACGCACTCGCTGTGCACGCTCGAGTTCGAGGATCATCGCCCGCTGTACGACTGGGTGCTGAACGAGCTCGCGGAAGCCGGCGTGTTCACGCGCCCGCTGCCGCAGCAGATCGAATTCTCGCGCCTGAACCTCACGTATGCGATCACCAGCAAGCGCAAGCTGCTGCAGCTCGTCACCGAAGGCCACGTCGAAGGCTGGGACGACCCGCGCATGCCGACGATCGTCGGGATCCGCCGTCGCGGCTTCACGCCGGAGAGCATCCAGCTGTTCTGCGAGCGGATCGGCGTGACGAAGGTCGATTCGTGGATCGACATGAGCGTGTTCGAAGGCGCGCTGCGCGACGACCTCGACGACAAGGCGCCGCGCTCGGTCGCCGTGCTCGATCCGCTCAAGCTCGTGATCGACAACTATCCGGAAGACCTCGAGGAAGCGTGCACGGCGCCCGTGCATCCGCACCACCCGGAGCGCGGCGTGCGCACGTTCCCGATCTCGCGCGAGCTGTGGATCGAACGCGAGGACTTCGTCGAGAATCCGCCGAAGGGCTATTTCCGCCTATTCCCCGGCAACAAGGTGCGCCTGCGCTACGGCTACGTGATCGAGTGCACGGGCTTCGACAAGGACGCCGACGGCAACGTGACGGCCGTGCACTGCAACTACTTCCCGGACAGCAAGTCGGGTACCGAAGGCGCGAACAACTACAAGGTCAAGGGCAACATCCACTGGGTCAGCGCGAAGCACGCGCAGGCGGCCGAAGTGCGGATCTACGACCGGTTGTTCAAGGAGCCGCACCCGGACGCAGGCGGCGCGAACTTCCTCGAGGCGCTGAACCCGGATTCGAAGAAGGTCGCGCAGGCCTATGTCGAACCGGGTGCCGGCGACGTTGCGCCGGAAACGCGCCTTCAGTTCGAGCGTCACGGCTATTTCGTCGCCGACCGCGTCGATTCGAAACCGGGCAAGCCCGTGTTCAACCGGATCGTCGGGCTGCGCGACAGCTGGGGCAAACCGGCCTGACGGCCGGCTCGATGCGCGACGTGCGGCTCCAGGGCCGGCGTCGCGTGACGATAAAAAAACCGGCCTTCGGGCCGGTTTTTCATTGCGCGCGCGGGATCGTCGCGATCGTCGGGATCGAAGCGGCCGCGCTCACGCGCTCGCCAGGCGCCGGTGCAGATCCGCGAGCGGCAGCGTGGTGCGAAACAGCCGCGCGAGGCTGCGGCTCGCATACGCATCGACGTCGCCGGGCGCGGTCCAGCGATACGCATCCATCTCGGGGATCGGCGAGCCGTCGCGACGGCTCGGAAACAGCGACGTGCACGTGCAGTGTGCGGGATCGATCTCGCCGTCCGCGACCCGCACCGCGAACAGGTGCAGGTCCTTGTCGTGACGGTAGGCAAAGCGGCCCAGATCGAGCAGCCGCGCGGCCGCGAGCTCGATGCCGGTTTCCTCGCGCAGCTCGCGCAGCGCGGCTTCGGCCGGCGATTCGCCGGGCTCGCCTTGCCCCTTCGGGATATCCCAGTGCGTGGTATCCGTCGCGTGCGCGAGGAATACGCGGCCTGCCCCATCGAGTATCACGACGCCGCACGACACCGTGCGCGGCGCACCGCTGCGCTTCATTGCTCGCGCGCTCAGCGCTTCTGCAGCTGCCACTTGCCCGCGGCGGTCTTGCAATAGACGGGCTTGAGCGTCATCGTCTGCCCCTTCGCGGAAATTTCGGTGGCGATCTCGCGGCAGGTCTTGCCGTCGCTCTCGGACGTCGACGGCGTGAGCTTCGCGTCGATCTGCGTGCCGCGGCCGCTGCTCTGCCACGTCGTGGTCTCGCCGTCCTTGCCCGCGTCGCGCACCTGCACGACGGCCTCGGCCAGCGACGCGCGGTCGGTCTTGCTGAAATAGCTCAGCGGCGTGTCGCTCAGGAAGCCCAGGTTGTTTTGCGCGTGGGCGGGCAGCATCGCGGCTGCGCACGCGGCGCCGGCCAGCACGCGCGTGACGACGAAAAGGGATGCACGCATCGACATGTGTTGTTCTCCTTGGATGTTCGATCGAACGGCGTGGCGCGCGGCCGGCGGCCCGGCACGCGCCACGCCCGTCAGCCAGCGAGCATAGCATGCGTGCCGCAACGACCGCGTTCTAGCGCGCCGCCGTCGTGGCCGCCGGTTGATATCCGTCGGTCAGCGTGTTCAGGAACGCGATCACGTCCTTGATCTCGGCCTCGTTCAGCGCGGGCGCGTCGCCGCGCTTGCGGTCGAACGGCGGCTCGCGGTTGATGTTGGGCCAGTAGCGCTTCGGCAGGTCGTCGTACACCTGCACCTTGCCGTGCACGACCGGATAGAACTTCTCCGGGTGGATGTCGCGCTCGACGTAGAAGTGCATCACCTCTTCGAGCGAGTGATATACGCCGTTGTGGAAGAACGTCTTGCGCAACGCGACGTTGCGCAGCGACGGCGTGCGGAACAGCCCGCAGAATTCGTCGCGGCCCTTCAGGTCGGTGCGCTCGGGGCCGCACGCGCCGAGATCGTGGAAGCGCGGATCGCGATTGACCGGCAGCGCGCGGTTGCGCGGCACCGCGATCGCGATCAGGCCGAAATCGCTGAACTGCGGCGGGCCGCCTTCGAGCGTGCGCTGGCTCACGTGGCAGCTCGCGCAGTTGCCCTTCTTCTCGTCGTTGAACAATTGCAGCCCGTGCAACTCCGCGGGCGTGAGCTGTGCGCGGCCGGCCAGATACGCGTCGTACTTGCTCGTGTATGGATCGAACAATGCCGGCTGCTGCTGGAATGCGTCGAGCGCACGCAGCACTGCACCGAAAGTCGCCTGGTCGTCGCCGAGCACGCGATCGCCGAACGCCTTGCGAAACGCGTCGGCGTAAGGTGCGGCACGCACCGCCTTCGCAACGCGCGCCGGCGAGCTGCTCATCTCGAACGGCGACGTGAGCGGAATGCGCGCCTGCGCATCGCGCGTGTCGACGCGACCGTCCCAGGTCAATCCGCCGGTCGGGCCCGCATCGATGCTTTCGTCGCCTTCGTCGGGCGAATCGTGGAAGTGCTCGGTGAACGGCGGAATGCCACGCACGTATTTCAGCGACGGCACCGCGCGAAAGCCCATGCGGTGCATGTCGTCGCCGCCGAGCTGCACCGACAGCGCATTCGGCGGGCCGAACGCATGCTCGGCGCTGTGACACGACGCGCATGCGAGCTTGCCGGAGCCGGACAGCGACGGATCGAAGAACAGCTGCTTGCCGAGCGCCGTCATCTGCTTCACGCCCTCGAATACCTGCGCGCGCGTTTGCGGCTGGCCGGCCGGCGCGACGGCCGGGGTGGCCGAGGCGGCCGGGGCTGCTTGTGCCGCCGACACGACCGAGGCCGCCTGCGCGTTCGCGCCGGGCCGCGCATCGCAACCGGCGAGCGGCGCGAGGCCGCCGATGAGCGCGAGCGCCGCCGCGGCCGGGATCAACGATCGCGCGAACGCGAGGGATTTCAGAAGGCTGTGCATCGTCGTTCTTCTTGTAGCGGTGGGCAATCGGCCGGAGCTTATGTCAGTTTCATGACCGGTGCATGACGTTCGACCGACAGTCAATTGAAAGCGCCCCTACACCCGGCTGTCAAACGGGTTCCAGATAATGCGCGCAGCCGGTCGGTGCCCCGTGGTTCCCGCGCCGGCCCGACGACAACCCGGTTCCCACACGCGACTAACGACGAAAGAGAGAACATCGCATGAAGAAGCACGCCTGGATTCGCTACACGCCGATCGCGCTCGCGGCCGCGCTCAGCCTGACCGCCTGCGGCGGCGACGACGTCACGCAGCAAGGCCTGTCGGCCGTGAAGAACGTCGTCGTGATCTATGCGGAAAACCGCAGCTTCGACAACCTCTACGGCAACTTCCCGGGCGCGAATGGCCTGCAGAACGCAACGGCCGCGAACTCGGTGCAGAAGGATCGCGATGGCTCGACGATGGCAACGCTGCCGAAGATCTGGGGCGGCCTGACCGCGACCGGCATCACGCCGGCGGTCACTGAAGCGATGACGGCGAACCTGCCGAACGCTCCGTTCGCGATCGACGATCCGAACGGTTTCAACCAGTCGATGAGCATCGCGACGCGCGACATCGTGCACCGCTTCTATCAGGACCAGATGCAGATCGACGGCGGCAAGAACGACATGTACGCCGCATGGACCGATGCGGGCGGCCTGACGATGGGCCACTACACGCCGGATCCGTCGAAGCTGCCGCTGTGGAAAATCGCGCAGCAATACGTGCTCGCCGACAACTTCTTCATGGGTGCGTTCGGCGGCTCGTTCCTGAACCACCAGTATCTGATCTGCGCATGCGCGCCCTACTACCCGAACGCCGACAAGAGCCCGGCGGCCGGCAAGATCGCAGTCCTGAATGCCGACGGCAAGTCGCTGAAGGTCGCCGCGAACTCGCCCGCATCCGCGCTGAGCGGCCCGCCGAAGTTCGTCAACGACGGCGCGCTGACGCCGGACTTCTACGGCGTCAACACGATGCAGCCGGCGTACCAGCCGAGCGGCAACAAGGCCGCCACGGGCGGCGACCCGCTGCTCGCCGACCCGGCCAACCCGTCGACGATGCCGCCGCAGACGGCGACCAACATCGGCGACCTGATGACCAACGCAAACGTATCGTGGGCATGGTACGGCGGCGCGTGGGGCCAGGCGCTGCAGGCGAGCCAGAACGGCACGTCGAACGTGATCTACGGCGCCGACCTGTCGACGCCGAACTTCCAGCCGCACCATCAGCCGTTCAACTACTACGCGAACCAGGCACCGGGCACCGCGAGCCGCGCGCAGCACCTGCTCGACGGCGGCGCGAACGGCGCGGAATTCATCAAGGCGATCGACGCGGGCACGCTGCCGCAAGTCACGTTCTACAAGCCGCAGGGCAACCTGAACGAGCACCCGGGCTATACGGACGTCACCTCGGGCGACCAGCACATCGCCGACGTGATCGCGCACCTGCAGGCCAGCCCGCAGTGGAAGAACATGGTCGTGGTCGTCACGTATGACGAAAACGGCGGCTTCTGGGATCACGCCGCGCCGCCGAGCGGCGATCGCTGGGGCCCGGGCACCCGCATCCCGGCGCTGATCGTGTCGCCGTTCGCGAAGAAGGGTTTCGTCGACCATACGCAGTACGACACGGGTTCGATCCTGCGCTTCATCACGCGCCGCTTCTCGCTGCCGCGCCTCGCGGGCCTGCAGCAGCGCGACGACGCGCTGAAGGCGAACGGCGCGCAGCCGATGGGCGACCTGACGAACGCGCTCACGCTGTCGCCGAACCTGTAACGGCATCGCGGCGAACGGGCCGGCCGCGCTGCCGGCCCGAACGAGCGAAGGGCGACCCGCCGGGTCGCCCTTTTTTCATGCACGCGCGCTGCCGTGCGGCCGCGTCACCAGCCGTACTTCAGCTCGATACCCGCGTAGTCCGCGTTGTGCCCGCCCGCCTGCCGGATCGTGTCGCCCACCTGGAAGTGCACGGCCTCGATCGAGCCGATCAGGTTCGCGGCGATCGTCCAGTCCGCGCGCAACTGCACGTACATCCCCGTCCACAGACCGCCCTTGCCTGCCGTGCCGGGCACGGCGACGTTCGGCTGCTGATAGACGGCGTCGCCGGTCGTCTCGCGCCACTGGAAACCGAGCGCGCCGAGCAGCGACAGGTTCGACGACGGCTTCAGCGTCACGGACGGCTTCACGTGAATCAGGTTCGCGTAACTCGTATAGCCGGCGAGCGTGAAGTAATAGCCGTTCGGAAACAGCGGATTGAAGGTGCCGACGCGGCCGTCGTGCGGATGCCGGTCGCCCGATGCCGCGTCCACCTGCAGCGCGATGCGCGGCGACCACGGCGCGTCGAGCTTGTAGCCCGCGATCGAGCCGACGGCCCACGCGCCGATCGTCGCGTTGCCGAGCGTGCCGGTCTGCAGCATCGTTTCGAGATCCCAGTCGAAGCGGCCCCGCGTGCCCGTGTAGCGAACGTCCCACACGTCGCGATGCTCGGGGCCGCTCGCGTCGAGGAAGCGTGCGTTGCTGCGGTTGTAGCGCGACCAGTAGCCCGACAGGTCGCCCGGCCCGACCGACTGCCGCTCGAAGCGCACGCCGCTGAACGTGAGGTCGCGATTCGACACGTCATCGAACGCGGACACCGTGCGGTTCTGCACGGGCTGCGTCGCATACGCGATGAAGCGCCACTTTTGATATTCGTAGTCGGCCCACACGGCATCGAACGCCTGCCGCACGTTCGGACCGTCGCGCGTCGCGATGAAGCGCTGCAAGTCGAACGCCATTTCCTGCCGGCCGACGCGGAACTTGAACGTGCCGCCACCGAGCGCGCCCGTGTAGGTCGCGAACGCCTGTTCGAGATCGAGCGGGTTCTTGTCGACCGGCGAGATCGTGTTCTTGCCGAATGCGCGGTCGTCCTGCAACTGCACGAAGAACTGCCAGTGCTGGCCCAGATGCGCATCGGCATGCACTTCGACGCGCTGGATCACGTACGTATCCGATTGCGCGGAGCCGATCCCGAACAGCGGCGCGTCGTTGGTCTCCAGCCGCTCGCGCAGGTTCACGCCCAGCGACAGATAGGAGGCCGGATCGTTGCCGAGCGGAATGTATTTCAGTGCGTCGAGCGGCGCGCGCGGCACGCACGGATTCGCGAGCACCGACCAGTCTTCCTGCCAGCGATTGAACAGCACCGTCGGCCGCTTCGCCGTGCAGGCCGACGCGGTGCCGTCACCGGGCGTCGATGAAGACATCGAACTCGCCGGCGTTTGCGCGACCGCCGCGTCGGCACCCGCGAACAGCAGGCCCGCGACGATCGACACGCGCACGGCCCGCTCGAAGCCGCCGCCGTGGCGGCTTCGTCGCCTGCGCCGCTCCCGCGCGATCATGCACGCTCCTGCGTGGCAGGTCCGGCTGCTCGCGCCGCACACAGTGCAAGCATCGCAAGCGCGCCGACGGGTGCGAGCAGCGCCAGGAATCCGACCTGGCGGAACCCGAGCGCACCGCCCATCGCGCCGAGCGCGAACGCGACGATCGCCGGCAGCATCTTGCCGAAGCGCGCGCGCGCCGCCGCGCGTGCGGTGTCGGGCGTGCCGGCCGACAGCAGATCGACGGCGTCGAGGATCGCCTGCGTCACGTTTCCCGTCATCACCGTGTTCGGCACGCCGCCCGCACGCGAAATCACGCGCGGATGCGCGTTCTGCACGCCCATCGCGAACGTGCCGACGATGCCGGCCACGAGCGCCGGCAACGCGTCGGGCTGCGTGACGGGCGTCGCCCATACACCGGCCGCGCAGAAGCCGAGCAGCAGCACGGCCTGCACCGCGTGCAGCGCGCGCGCCCCCTGCCACGCGGGCCGTCCGGACATCGACCGCGCGATCAGGCTGCTCGCGATCACGCCGCACACGAACGCGGGGAACACGCTGAGCTTCAGCACGACACCCTGGCCGAAGCCCGCGGTGCCCGCGCCGATCAGCACGAAGTTACCGGTCACGTGTGCGGTGAACAGCCCGAACAGCGCGACGAAGCTCAGCGTGTCGACGAAGCCGGCCACCGCGGCAAGGATCGTGTCTTCGTGCTTCATCGCGTCGCGCTCGCGTGGATTTCGGCGACGTAGCCGCCCGGGAACTGCACGAGTGCAGCGTCGCGGCCGTCCGCGGTGAACGGCGGCACGAGCACGGTCGCGCCCGCGGCTTCGGCCTTCTTCAGCGTCGCCGCGAGATCGGGCACTTCGTAGCCGGTCATCTCGCGCCCGAACGGGTAAGGCAGATGGCCGTCGGTCACGAGCACGGTCATCTTGCCGAAACCCGATTCGATGCGGATGCGGCGGTACGTATCGTTCGGCCGGCCGATCTCGATGCCCGGCGCCTTCAGGTCGTCCGACACCACCTTGCCCTTCGAGAACTTGACGAAGTCGTGCACGAACTTGCGTACGCTTTGCGGCGACACGTAGACGCGGTTCTCGGGAATCGTCTGCAGCGCGTCGTAGTGCGGCGCCTGGGTATGCCAGTAGAGCTGCATCTTCACGCCGCCCGCCCACGCAATGATCGCATCGCGGCCGATGGGATCCGGGAACGTGTCGACGATCACGTCGGCGCCGTGCTCACGCGCCGACTTCACGGCAACGTCCATGTCCGTGACGAGATAGCCGGTGCGCTCCGTGCAGAACGGATACGGGACCGGTGTCTTGAAGCCGAACACGGAGATCGTGCCGACCGGCGTCAACACGAGCTGCGACATCGTCTGGCTCGGTGTCGGCGTGACCTGGAACACACCCTGCTTCGACTTGCTGCCGCCGAAGGTCGCGACGAAGCTGTCGGTGAAGCGGTCGAAGTCCTCCGGCGCCACGCACACGTGCGTCGTGTCGTATTGCGGGCCGACGGCCACCGTGGGTGCGACGGCCGGCGGCACGGGCGGTTTCGCGAACGCGGCAGGCGCGGCGACGAAGCCGCCGGCAAGCGCAAGCGCCAGCAACGCGGAACGAAGAATTTTCATCATGGATGTCCTTGTTGTTTCATCAAATGGTACGGCGGCTCGGGCGATCGCGGTTACCCGCGGCTGTCGCCGGCTGGATCCCGCGCGTCGTCGACCACGGTAGCAAGCACGAGCGCTGCGATCAGGCCCAGATGCTCGAAGAAGCTGTTGAGCGCCATGAAGTGCGCGGTGCCCGTCTGGTTCCAGAAGTCGTTCGCCACCAGCATCGCGACGAGCGTCAGCATGCCGAGACTGCCGGCACCGAGCCACGTGAAGCGGCGAAACACCACGCAGAGCGAGCCGGCGATCTCGACCACCACCGCCAGTGCAGCCCACAGAGCGGCCGGCTGCAGCCCGAAATGCGCCTGCTCGGCCACCGCGTCGTCGAAGTCGAGTGCTTTAGCGATGCCACCGACCAGATAGGCTGACACCAACGCGAGACGCGTGAGCGGCAGGATCCACGGCTGCGACAACAGCAAGCGGACCCATGCCGGGTTGCCATGGACGTTGCGCGTCGTCATGTCAGATCGCCCAGCACGAGCAACCGAACGCGCCCCAGAAGCCCTTCGCGTCCGACGTCGGCAACGCACTGCCCCACGCGCTCGCATGCGCGTGCTGGTGCACGTTGCAGGCGTTCGCGCAGCCGCACATCGCGGCCGCCGCCGCCCGTTGCAGCGGCGCGCCGCTGCGCTGCGTCGCGCCCCAGCCGCCGTAGCCGCCGTACTCGCGCACCGGCGACCAGTCCGGCATCGCCGGCGGAATCGGCGCATCGTGCGACGCGAACGGGCCCGCGCCCCACACGATCTTGCCGCCGACCACCGTCAGCAACGCGGTCGTGCCCGCGATATCGTCTTCCGCGCATGCGAAGAAGTCACGATCCGGAACCACCAGGTCGGCGAGCTGCCCGACCGCGATGCGCCCCTTCTTGCCTTCCTCGTTCGAGAACCACGTCACGTACTCCGTCCACATGCGCAGCGCCGTCTCGCGATCGAGCAGGTTGCGCTGCGGGTACATCCGCAGGCCGCCGACCGTCTTGCCCGTCACCAGCCATGCGAGCGACACCCACGGGTTGTACGACGCCACGCGCGTCGCGTCGGTGCCGGCCGACACCTTCAGGCCCTTGGCGAGCATTTTCGCGACCGGCGGCGTGGCTTCGGCCGCCTGCGCGCCGTAGCGCTCGACGAAATACTCGCCCTGGTACGCCATCCGGTGCTGCACCGCGACACCGCCGCCGAGCGCGGCGATCCGGTCCATCGATTGCTCGGAGATCGTTTCCGCGTGATCGAAGAACCAGTTCAGCCCTTCGAGCGGGATGTCCTCGTTGACCTTCTCGAACACGTCGAGCGCGCGGCTGATCGTTTCGTCGTAGGTCGCGTGCATGCGCCACGGCCAGCGGTTCTGCGCGAGCACGCGCACGACGCCTTCGAGATCGTCCTCCATCTGCGCGGGCAGGTCCGGGCGCGCGACGCGGAAGTCCTCGAAATCGGCCGCCGAAAACACCAGCATCTCGCCCGCGCCGTTGTTGCGGAAGTAGTCGGTGCCGTCGTGATACTTGACGCTCTGCGTCCAGTTCACGAAGTCTTCCTTCTCGGCGTTCGGCTTCTGCGTGAACAGGTTGTAAGCAATCCGGATCGTCATCTCGCCCGCGTCGTGCAGCTTGCGGATCACTTCGTAATCGTCCGGGTAGTTCTGCGATCCGCCGCCCGCGTCGATCACGCCCGTCACGCCGAGCCGGTTCAGCTCGCGCATGAAGTGGCGCGTCGAGTTGTACTGATACTCGAACGGCAGCTTCGGCCCTTTCGCGAGCGTCGCGTACAGGATCGTTGCGTTCGGGTTCGCGAGCAGCAGGCCCGTCGGGTTGCCTGCCGCATCGCGCAGGATCGTGCCGCCGGGCGGCTCGGGCGTGTCCTTCGTATAGCCGACCACGCGCAGCGCGGCCGCGTTCAGCAGCGCGCGATCGTACAGGTGCAGGATGAACACCGGCGTATCGGGCGCGGCTGCGTTGAGTTCGTCGATCGTGGGCAGGCGCTTCTCGACGAACTGATGTTCGGTGAAGCCGCCGACCACGCGCACCCATTGCGGCGCGGGCGTCACGGCGACCTGCCGCTTGAGCATCTCCATCGCGACCGCGAGCGAAGGCACGCCGTCCCAGCGCAGCTCCATGTTGTAGTTCAGGCCGCCGCGAATCACGTGGCAGTGGTTGTCGATCAGGCCCGGCAGCACGCCGCGGCCGTCGAGGTCGACCACCTTCGTCGCGCGGCCCGCGAGCGGCATCACGTCCGCGTCGCTGCCGACCGCGACGAAGCGGCCGGCCGCGATGGCCACCGCGGTTGCGACGGGGTTCGAGCGGTCGAGGGTCGTGATGCGGCCGTTGTGCAGAATGAGATCCGGTTGAATGTCGGGTGCGTTCATCAGTTTGTCCTCGATGCAATCAGAAGCCGAGCCAGTGACGGACCGGTGCGACGGCCGCCACGCCGATCAGCATGCCGGCCAGCCCGACCAGCGCGATCAGCGGCGGCGCGGGAGAGCGGACCTTGATCACGCTGTACACGACGCCGACCAGCACGCCGGCGCCCAATGAAGTCAGATACGATTCCATACGCCCTTCCCGACTGAATTAAAATGTCCCGCATTGCCGCCCGGGCACCGCGCGCCGCTTTCCTGCCACCGTCTCCAGCCATGCAACATCTTCCCGATCTCGAAGCCTGGGCCATCTTCGCGCGCGTCGCGGAGACCGGTTCGTTCGCCAAGGCCGCCGACCTGCTCGGCATCACGCAACCGACCGTGTCGAAAGCGATCGCGCGCCTCGAAAAGCGCCTCGGCGCGATGCTGCTGTACCGCACGTCGCGCAAGCTGTCGCTCACGCCAACCGGCGAACTGCTGCGCGATCGCGCGATCCGGCTGCTCGCCGACGCCGAGCTGATCGAGGGCGAAGCATCCGCGCACGCGCTCGAACCGCACGGCCTCGTGCGCGTGAACGCGCCGATGTCGTTCGGGCTGCACCATCTGGCGCCGGTGCTGCCCGCGTTTCTCGAACGCTACCCGCGCGTCGACATCGACCTCGTGCTGACCGACCATTTCGTCGACATCGTGTCGGGCGGCTTCGACGTCGCGATCCGGATCGCCGAGCTCAACGACTCCTCGCTGCGCGCGCGCCGTCTCTGCGCGGTGCGCCGGCCGCTCGTCGCATCGCCCGCATATCTCGACCGGCATGGCCGGCCGACCCATCCGAGCGAACTCGAGCGGCACGTGTGCCTGACCTACACGAACATCCCGACACCCGACTACTGGCGCTTTCGCCACACCGCGTCGAACGATGAAATCGGCATACCCGTGCGCGGCCGCATTCGCACCAACAACGCCGACGTCATCTGCCCCGCGCTGATTGCAGGCCACGGTCTCGCACTGCAGCCGACGTTCCTGGTGTGGGACGCACTGCAAAGCGGCGAGCTCGAGGAAGTCATGCACGACTGGAAAATCGCCGACATCAACCTCAATCTCGTCACACCGCCCGGCATGCTGCGTGCCGCGCGCGTGACGGCGTTGCTCGACTTCCTCGTCGAACATCTGTCGCACGCGCCGTGGGCGCTGCCGCCCGTCTGAACGGGCGGCCCGCGGCCGTTACTTCGCCGGCACGGCCGGCATCGACTCGTGCGGCGTCGCGGTGCGTTGCGGCGCCTTGTGAACCATCGTGTACGCGTAGTCGATGCCCATCCCGTACGCGCCCGAGTGCTCCTTCGCGACCGCCATCACAGCGTCGTACGTGTCGCGGCGCGCCCAGTCGCGCTGCCATTCGAGCGCGACCTGCTGCCAGGTGACCGGCACGACGCCGGCCTGGATCATCCGCTGCATCGCGAAGTCGTGCGCGTCCTTGGACGTGCCGCCCGACGCATCGGCGACCATGTAGATTTCGTAGTCGCCTTCGAGCATCGCGCTGAGTGCGAACGTCGTGTTGCAGACTTCGGTCCACAGACCCGACACGATCACTTTCTTGCGACCGTTCGCGGCCAGCGCATCGCGCACCTTCTGGTCGTCCCACGAGTTCATCGACGTGCGTTCGAGCGTCTTCTGGTTCGGGAACACGTCGAGCAGTTCGGGATAGGTGAAGCCGGAGAAGCTCTCGCTTTCGACGGTGGTGATCGTGGTCGGGATGTTGAACGCCTTCGCGGCCTTGGCGAGTCCGACGACGTTGTTCTTCAACGTCTGGCGATCGATCGACTGCACGCCGAATGCCATCTGCGGCTGCTGGTCGATGAAGATCAACTGGCTGTTCTGGGGAGTGAGGACTTCAAGCTTCGGGTTGCTCATGGCGCGAATCATCCTTTGGACAGGAAACGTGTGAGGCTTGCCTCGACCGGAAACCGGGAGTAGCCGACTGTGCGTTGCCCCGGATCTGCGTGTTCCGGTTGCAGCCATTTAATCGGAAAAGCCGCCGTTCGAACATCCAACAAATGGAATCGATCGAATTCCGGACGACGGGGCTCTCCAGCGGCCATCCGCCCTTTTGTTCCACACGTAAACCCGATACGCTTCGAGCACGTCGAAGGCGCGCCCCGCGCCCCGGTCAGCCCGTCACGAGAGATTTTCATGATGAAACCGTATCTTCTGTCGCTGTTCGCAGGCGTCCTCGCCGGCGTCATCTACGGCGCGCTCGGCGTCAACTCGCCGGCGCCGCCGATCATCGCGCTCCTCGGCCTGCTCGGCATGCTGGCCGGCGAACAGATCCTGCCGCTCGCGCGCCGGATGCTGGCCGGCTATCGGCTGAATACCGCATGGCGCGATGCACAATGCAGCCAGCACATGTTCGGCGCACTGCCGGGCAGTGCCGCGAACGACCGCAAACCGTCGTGACGCCAGGCTCATGACCAACGTCGAACTGTTTCACTACCTGCTGCTGTTGATCTGCGCCGCCGGCGCGCTGACGTGGATCGCCGAGCGCATCTCGATTCCGCCGGCCGTCGTGCTGCTGCTCGGCGGCTGCGTGGTGGCCGTCGCCGGCAAGGGCGTGCCGGACATGGACCCGGCGCTGCTCCTCGCAGCCGTGTTGCCGCCGCTGCTGATGTCGAGCGGCTTCTACACGGCATGGAAGGAATTCCGGCGCGAGCTCGGCTCGATCGCGTCGCTCGCGCTCGGCGCGGTGGCATTCACGACGGTTGCGGTCGCGCTCGCCGTGCATGCGGCCGATCCGTCGCTGCCGTGGGCCGCATGCTTCACGCTCGGCGCGATCGTGTCGCCGCCCGATGCGGTCGCCGCGAAGGCGATCCTGCAACGCCATCCGCTACCCGCGCGGCTCGTCACGGTGCTCGAGGGCGAAAGCCTCGTCAACGATGCGTCGGGCCTGCTGCTGTATCAAATGGCCGTTTCGGCCGCGCTCGCCGTCACGATCACGACCGCGAGCGCGACCGGCCTGTTCTTCTCGCTCACGCTGATCGGCATCGCGATCGGTCTCGCATGCGGCCATGCGATGTGCTGGGTGCTGCAACGCCTGCGCGAGCCGATGCTCGGCATCGTCGTGACCTTCGCGATGGCGTGGGGCAGCTACGGGATCGCGGAAGCCGTGCACGGCTCCGGCGTGCTGTCGGTCGTGACCTGCGGCCTCGTGCTCGGCGTGCGTCAGCATCGCGTGTTCGACGCCGACATGCGGATCAAGGCGAAGGCGACCTGGGAAGCGATCGTGTTCGTGCTCGACGCGCTCGTGTTCATCCTGATCGGCCTCGCGCTGCATGCGATCCTCGCGCGCGTGAATCACGAAGGCGCGGTGCTGATGGCCGGCCTGCGCGTCGCGCTGCCGGCGACGGCCGCCGCGATCGCCGCGCGCGTCGTCTGGGTGTTCGTCGCGATGTGGCTGCCGGGCCGCCTGCGCGCGCCGCGCGCGGGCCATGCGCCGTGGTCGTGGCGCGAGGCCGTCGTGCTCGGCTGGTCCGGCATGCGCGGCGTCGTGAGCCTCGCGGCCGCGATCGCGCTGCCGAGCAATTTCCCGGGGCGCGACCTGATCCTGTTCAGCACGTTCCTGCTGATCATCGCGACGCTCGTCGTGCAAGGCGGCACGCTCGCGCCGCTGATCCGCGTGCTGAAGCTGCGCCCTGCCGCGCGGCACACGATGTCCGAGCACGCGGTGCGCGCAGCCACGTTCGGCGCGGCGCTCGCCGAGCTCGATGCGCGCGGGCAGCGCGGCTCGGGCCTCGAACGCGCATCGCTCGACCGGCTGCTGACCGAATACCGCAGCCGCGTCGCGTTCAACGAACGCGCGCACCGCGACGGCGCGGAGCCGGCGGACGTGCGCGCGCGGATGCTGCGCGTCGAGCTCGAGCTGGTCGGCGTGTCGCGCGACGCGCTGCTCGACCTGCATCGCGACGGCCGCGTCGACGACGCGGTGTTGCACCGCATAGAATCCGAGCTGGATTTCGAGGAACTGAGGCTGCAGCGCCTGCTCGAACCGTGACGTCCGGCCATGCCCGGCCGGCCCGTCTTCCCCTCCCCCACATGGAATTGCAATGAGCGAACTGTCCGTCGAAGCGAGCATCGGCTCCGTCGATTACCTGGTCCATTTCACCGACGGCGTGCATCAGTGGCGCGCCGACGAACCGGCGTCGCTCGGCGGCGGCGATACCGCACCGACGCCCGTCGCGCTGCTGCTGTCGAGCCTCGGCGCCTGCACCGCGATCACGCTGAAGATGTATGCGCAACGCAAGGGCTGGCCGCTCGCCGAAGTGCACGTGAAGCTCGCGCACGAAGCGGGCAGCGCGGGCAGCACGATCGTGCGCCGCATCACGCTCGACGGCGACCTGACCGACGAACAGCGCGAGCGCCTGCTGCAGATCGCGAACGCGTGCCCGGTGCACAAGATCCTCACGCACCCGATCGCGATCGATACGGCCATCGCCTGATTCACCGAAACCGGGAGACCACCATGTCCGCAACGATCAAGACCGTGCTCACGCCGCGCGAGAGCGACATCGGCAACCTCGTCGTGCGCCGCGTGCTGCCCGCGCGCGCCGCGCGCCTCGTCGGCCCGTTCATCTTCTTCGACGAGATGGGTCCTGCCGTGCTGCCGGCCGGCAGCGGGATCGACGTGCTGCCGCATCCGCACATCGGCCTCGCGACCGTCACCTATCTGTTCGACGGCACGCTGATGCATCACGACAGCCTCGGCTTCCGGCAGAAGATCGTGCCCGGCGACGTGAACTGGATGACCGCCGGGCGCGGCATCGTCCACTCGGAGCGCTCGCCCGACGAGGACCGCCCGCATGAGCAGCCCGTGCACGGAATCCAGACCTGGGTCGCGCTGCCGATCGAGCACGAGGACACCGCGCCCGCGTTCGTGCATCACGCGGCCGACACGCTGCCGTCGTTCACGCGTGACGGCGCGAGCGTGCGCGTGATCGCGGGCACCGCCTTCGGGCTCACGTCGCCCGTCGCCGTGTTCTCGCCGACGCTCTATGCGTATGCGGAATTCGCCGCAGGCGGACGACTCGTGCTCGACGCGGAACACGACGAGCGCGGCGTATATCTCGTCGACGGCGACCTCACGATCGACGGCACGCCGCTCGCACCGGCGACGATGGCCGTGCTCGAAGCCGGCGCGAACGTCGCGCTCGCGAGCGCGAACGGCGCGCGCGTGATGCTGCTCGGCGGCGCGCATCTGCCGGGCGAACGGTTCATCGAATGGAATTTCGTGTCGAGCGAGCGCGCGAAGATCGAGGCGGCGCGCAACGCGTGGGCCGCGCAGACCTTCGGCAAGGTGCCGGGCGAGGAAGACGAATGGACGCGCCAGCCGGAGCGCCGCGCGCAGTAAGCCGGTAGCCGCCGGCTCATCGATGCAGGGCGGCCGGCATTCACGCCGGCCGCCTTGCGCTTACCGCTTCAATCCCATCAGCTTCGCGAGCACCGGCCAGCGGTCGAGCGATTCGACGAACGCGCGCCGCGCCTGCTCGTCCACGTAGCGTGCGGGGTCCAGCGCGGGCAAATGCCGCGCGAGGCCGATCACGTCGTTCGGCTGCGACAGGCGATCGTCGTCGCCTTCGCCGATGTTTATTGTTCGTCGATCCATACGCCGTCCGGGGTCTTCACCGCATAGCCGGTGCTCGTCTGCATCGTCACCGTGCCTTCGTTCTCGCCGACCATCCGCGTGCGCGGCAGGTCGGCGGCATATTGCGCAAGCGTCACGCCCGGCTTGAACGGACTGTTCGACACGAGGTTCGACAGCAACTGCGCGAGCGCGAGAAAACTCGTCGGCTGGTCGATCACGGTCGTCGTGCCGTGGTTGCCGGTAAAGCCGACGAGCCGCACGCCGACCGGCCCGTGAACGATGCGCGGCGTCGGAATCTCGCGCAGGCCCGCGACCTGGTTCTTGTCGCCGCGCAACGCGGCACCGTGCTCGGGCACGAACACGATCACCGCGCGGCGGCCCGACTGCGCGATCAGGTCGGCGAGCCGGTCGAAGTCGTTCATCAGCTTGGTCGCGCGCTGCGGATACGAATCGATGCTGGTCAGCGAACTGCCGACCACGCGGTTGCCGTCGTGCAGGCTGATCGTGTTGTAGTACAGCGCGACCGGGCCCGGCACCGATGCACGCTGCGCGTACCAGTTCGCGAGCGTGCCGTAATCGTCCTTGATCGCCGAACCGTCGAACGCATGCATCGCGACCGGGGCGGCGGCGTTCGAGATCAGCGGTGCGTCGGGCACGCCGATATTGTCGTGAATGACCTGCAGGAAGTTGTCGAAGTGGCCGTCGTGATTCAGCAGCGACTGCACCGAATAACCCGCGGACGCGAGTTGCGAGAACAGGTAGCACTGCTGCGGCGCAGGTTTGTACAGATCCGCATGCGCCTCCTGCCCGCAGCTCGCGCGCAGCACGCGGATCGCGGCCGGGCCGCTGTAGCTCGCGGCCGTGCTGAAGTTGTTGAACAGGTAGTCGAAGTGACTGAGCATCGGGTGGTTGCGCACCTTCGCGGCGTCGAGGTCGTCCCACGACAGCGAGCACACATGCAGCACGATCACGTCGAATTGCGCGGACGTGTCGTTGCCGAGATGACCGAACGCGACCTGGCGCTGCGATTCCTGCGCGCGGAACGTCGCGAGTGCCGCGTTGTGGTCCTCCGGCTGGCCGGCGCGCACACCCGCCGCGTTCGCCTGCTGCGGCAGCGGCGCGACGACGCGCGCCATCAGCCCGTGGCCGGCCTGCCACAGCGGCATCACGATCAGCGCGGCCAGCACGAAGGTCGCAACACGCAGCCAGCGGTTGACGATGAAATAGACGATCAGCACGCCCGCCACCGTCAACACCAGCACCGGCGGCAACAGTCGCGGCAGCAGCTCCATCCAGTACTCGAGGCGGAACGTGCCGACCTCGCGCGCGGCTTCGGCAAGGCGCGCGAGCGGCGGCGCATGCATCTCGCGCGCGAGAAGCGGCACCGCGATCGCGATCGCGACGAGCTGCCGCACGATGCGCCACGCGCGTTGCCGGATCGGCGCGCTCGCCGCGAGCGCGAGCGCGAACGCAAGATTCGCGAGCCACAGCGGCTGCAGGTGACCGGTCGCGAACAGCGCGAACTTCAAGATGAAATACAGATTCCAGAACGTCATCTAAACCACTCCATGATGGGCGCCGCGTCAGTCGCGCGCCCGATCGAGCTTCGGTGCCAGCATCGACTGCACACCGCGCGCCGCACCCTTCCACATGCGTACGTAACCGTCCAGGCCCACGCGCAGCACTTCCTTCAGCCCGCGCAGCGGCGTGTCCGCGCGTGCGCCCGCATGCCAGTCGAGCCATGCGTCCGCGCGGCCGAACGTGCACTGCACCAGCTGGCGCTCCTGCTCGAGCGTCAGCGCCTCGAAGCTCACGCCGACATGCGTCGGCGTCACGCGGCTCACGCGCACCGGGAACGGAAACGGTCGGTCACCGCGCGTCACGCACACCGTCAGCGTGTCGCCGACCGCGAGCGTCAGCCCCGGCACCGCCTCGAGGCCGAGGCCGCCGGTCGAGTAGTCGCTGGTGAAGCAGGCGGCCGTCGACCCGTCGGCGAGCAGCAGCGTCGCCGGCACACGCATCGCGATCCGGTGCGTGACGCGCACCTGCTTGGTCTCGCGCGCGACGGCCAGCGCGGCGCCGAGCATCGCGAGGTTGTAGACGGTCCAGCCGAGCGTGATGAGGATCGTCGACGCCTCGTCGCCCTGATCGACCACGAGCCGCCACAGACCGGCCGCGATCGCGAGCACGTTCAGCGCGAACAGCACGAGATACGGCTTCGACGTCGACCAGTCGACGTAGCCTTCGTCGATCTTGCCGCCCTTGTCGGTCACGTTGAACTTGCCGTGCTTCGGGCTGAAGAACGCGACGGTGGTCGGCAGCGCGATGTACCACGCGAGCACCGATTCATAGACTTCCGCCCAGAACGAGTGGCGATAGCGCCCCTGCATCCGCGAGTTAGCGACGTTCGCGAGCACCAGGTACGGGATCACATAGCTCGCGAGCGCAACCGACGACGCATTGATGAAATACAGGTGGAAGAACAGGTAGGCGAGCGGGATCGTCAGGAACACGAGCCGAGGGATCCCGTAGAAGAAATGCAGCATCGCGTTGCCGTAGCAGATCCGCTGGATGAAGCCGAGCCCGCGCCCGAGGAACGGATTGTCGATGCGGAAGATCTGCGCCATCCCGCGCGCCCAGCGCGTGCGCTGCTTCACGTGCCCGGCGAGGCTCTCGGTCGCGAGGCCGGCCGCCTGCACGGTCGGCAGGTAGGCCGACGTGTAGCCGCGGCGATGCAGCTTGAGCGCGGTATGCGCGTCCTCGGTCACCGTCTCGACGGCGACGCCGCCCACCTCCTCCAGCGCGCTGCGCTTGAGCACCGCGCACGATCCGCAGAAGAACGTCGCGTTCCACAGATCGTTGCCCGACTGGACGAGCCCGTAGAACAGGTTGCCCTCGTTCGGGATCTCGCGGAACGTGCCGAGGTTGCGCTCGAACGGATCGGGCGAGAAGAAATGGTGCGGCGTCTGCACCAGCGCGCACTTCGGGTCGCGCAGGAACACGCCCATCGTGGTCTGCAGGAACGAGCGCGTCGGCACGTGATCGCAATCGAAGATCGCGATGTATTCGCCGTGGGTCTTCGGCAGTGCGCGGTTGATGTTGCCGGCCTTCGCGTGGCGATTGTCGTCGCGCGTCAGGTAGCCGATCCCCGCTTCCCGCGCGAACGCCTCGAACTCGGGGCGGCGACCGTCGTCGAGCAGGTACACGCGCAGCTTGGCCGTGGGCCAGTCGATGCTCTGCGATGCGAACACGGTCGGCTTCACGACCGACAGCGGCTCGTTGTAGGTCGGAATGTAGATGTCGACGCTCGGCCAGCTGTCGGGATCATCAGGCAACGGCACGATCGGCCGGTCGAGCGGCCATGCGGTCTGAATGAAGCCGAGCAGCAGGATCATCCACGTGTAGACCTCGGCACCGTAAAGCAGGTAGCCGGCGAACGCCTCGACGGGGCTGCGGAAATCGAGCGTCTGGGTCGTGCGCCACCACACGTAGCGGACCGTGGCGAGCAGCGCGAGCGATGCGAGCGCGAGGGTCGGCAGATGGCCCGGCAGGCGGCGCAGCGCCAGCGCCAGCACCGCGACGATCGCGAAGAATGCGAACTGCGCGCCGGGCATCAGCGGCGACATCCCGGCCGCGGCCCACATCAGCGTGCCGGCGATCAGCAGCAGCGGCGCGAGCCAGCGATGCCGGCCGACGCCGTGCGCGCGTGCATCCAGCCAGCCGCCCCAGCGCGCCCAAGGGAGTCGCTCGAGCAACGCGTCGAAGCGCTTGCCGAGTGCGCGCGCCGCGACGTAGGCCGGTACGACGAACGTGTCGAACCACGCGAGCGGATCGCGCGCGGGGCGCTCGTCGGCCGCGCGCGGCGCGCGCACGATCGCGCGCCACAGCCATTCACGCGGGCTCAGCGGCTGCAGCACGCCCCACTCCCGCGCGAGCCACAGAAACGCAACGCGCGCCCGCCGGCGCATCGGGTCGGCGCGGCCGGGCGGCGGCGCGTGGAAGAACAGTCGCACGAGCCAGTCGAGCAGCGTGCGCTCGGCCGGCAGCCCGATCCCGCGCGCGCACCAGTCGGTCGCGCGCCGAACCGCGGCGCGCCAGCGCGACGCGAATGCGGCGTTCATTGCCGCGCTCCCGTATGGCCGGCCGCCGCTGCGGCCAGCCACGCGTCGACCCAGTTCGCGACGCCGTTCAGATCGTGCGACGCCTGCGAATACGGTGCATCGTCGAAGATCCAGGTTCCGCCCGCGAGCGTCTCGGGCACGGCTGCATCGACGTGAATCCGCTGTTCGAGCATCGATGCGGGCCCCGCGACCGCGCGCAGCATCGCAAGCGCATCGCGCTGCATGTCGCGCGCCGGGTTCAACCGGTTCACGACGATCCGCAGGTCGCCGCCGCCGGCCCGCAGCGCGTCGAGGCGCGCGGCCACCGTCGCGCACGCGGCCGGTTCGGGCGGCACGACGACGAGCGTCAGGTCGGCAACGCGAATCGCCTGTTCGGCCTGCGGCGACGGATAACGCGCGGTGTCGACCAGCACGACGCCGTCGGCCGGCAGCGCGATCTCGTCGAGCGCACGCGACAGCCACGCCGGATCGGCGACGAGCCGCGCATCGCAGGCGGCGGCACCCGCCGCGTCGACCTGCCCGTACGGCACGAACAACACGCCGTCGGCGTTGCGCCACGTATGCGCGTGCCATGGCGCGGCGTCACCCGCGTCATCGAGCAGGCTGTGCGCGAGCCCGTGCTCGGCCAGCGCGTCGAGACCGAGCGTCACGCCCATCAGGTTCTGCGCATCGAATTCGACCGCGACGACCGGCCGGCCGCGGCGCGCGAGCAGCACGGCGAGCGCGCCGGCGAGCGTCGTGCGGCCCGCGCCGCCGGTCGTCGACGTGATGGCGATCGTCTTCATCGCGGGGCCTCGTCGCTACGGCCGGCTTCGGGTAACAGGCGCCCGCGCAGCGCGACCGGCACAAGCACGCACGGCACCACGTCGCGCCGGTGCAGGCCGCGCGGCGCATGAAAGCCGCGGCCGAGGCCCAGATGCTGCGCGACGATCCACACCGGCACCGCGATCGCGATGCCGACGACGAATCCGATGACGAGTTCGGCGATCATGCGCCCTCCGGCTTGCGCAGCGGCATCGCGCTGCGAATGGCGCCGCGCGGGCGCGCGGCGGGAAATTCGGCGGACGGTGCCGGCGCATCGGCGGCCGGCGTCGTGTCGCCGGCGCGCGGCGCCGCATCGGCAGGTTCGTCGACCGTCCGCGCCGCTGCGATTTCGGCTCCCGGTTCGGCACCCGGTTCGGCGAGCGTCACGGCTTGCGCGGCGCGTTCGATCGACGCGCGCGCCGCACCGGCCGGTTTCGCCGTCGCGAACAGGTCGCTGTAGTCGGCGATCGGCGCGCGCCGGTTCTCGGCCTTCAGCGCATCGAGTTCGGTGTCGATGCTGCCCTGGCCGAGACATACGACGCGATCGGACAGCGTGTCGACCGGCACGTCGAAGATCCGCGCGAGCGCGTCATCGGCATCGCCCGGCTCGCACGCGAACAGGAATACGTACAGGTGTCCGGCATCGGCGGTCACGACGTCGCCCGCGCGGCGCGGCCGGCAGTGGCGCAGCGCATCGACGTGCGACACGCCGGGCAGCAGCGCGATCTTCGCGAGCGTATGCGGCAGCGCGAGCACGGCACCGCGATCGAGCACCGCGCGAATCCGCAGGCAGAATGCGCCGACCGGCAGGTAGCCCAGCACCGAATCGCCGAGCGCGGCCGCGAGCGCCGCGCGATAGTCGGCCGCGACGGGCCGCGCATAGAGCTGCCCGCGCAGTGCGTTCACGGCCCCCTGCATCCGCGACATCGGCAGGTCACGGGCGACGACGCGGTTCGCGCCGACGCTCAGCACCAGCATCTCGAACTGCTGGCGCAGCACTTCGCCGCGTTCGACGACGGCGATCTTCAATGCGCCGCCGGATTGGCGGCGCAGTGCATGAACGGCCGCGCACAGCGCCTCGAGCTGCGCGTGCGAGCGGAACGCCAGCACCGCGGTCGCAGCCTGCGCGTGCGCACAGGCGGCGACGACCGCCGCGTTGTCGTCGACGACTTCCCAGCCGGCGGGCACGCGGCCCGTCTCGTCGAGCGCCGCGCGGCTGACGACGACGCGATCCTCGTCGGTCGCGAGCTTCATGCGGCTCGACGGCTCGGCGGCGCCGCCGTCGACGATCGCCGCGAGCCGGCCGCTCGGCGCGAATCGCAGCGGCCGCACTTCGCCGGCCGCGAGCGTGTCGCCGGCACGCCAGAAATCGACGACCCACAGCAGCTCGCCGTGCGTGCGCTGCAACTGCGCGACGCCCGAGCACACGCCGTGAAAGCCGCTGCGCGGCGCACGATTCGCATCGCGCACGAGCGGTGGATCATCGGTATCCAGGTCGGCGCCGGTGCGCACGATCTCCGGATCGACCAGCAGCACCAGCGCGATCCGGTGCGTGCGGCACCAGTCGGCGAGCGCGTGCGCCTCTTCCGCGAGTGCGGCCGGATCGTCCCAACTGAACCAGCGCTGCGCGCCTTCGATGAAATACAGCGAGCGCGCGCGGAAACCGTAGCGCTTCATCGCGCGCAGGGCGCCCGCGAGGCGCGCGAACGGACCGGGTGCCGCACGACGTGGTGCGCCCGATTCGCGCGCGGCATCGCCGTCGGCCGGCTCGTGCGCGCCCGGCATCGCCAGCACGTTCAGGTTGCGCGGCCAGCCGGCCGGCTGCGCGCCGCCCGCGAAACCGCGCGACGCCATCTGCGCGGCAACGCGCGCCGCGTCGCGCGAGAGCACGACCGTCACGTCGCGCGTGCGCGACTGCCGCGCGCTTTCCCACACCAGCGCGTCGCACGCCGGCGTGCCGGCAGCGGCATAGATCGCATACAGGCCGCCCGCTTCCAGCTGCGTCCATGTATCGGGCAGCCCGTCGATCGCGAGCCGGCTCAACACACCCGCTCGGCCGCCTGCCGGCCCCGTGCGCAGCAATGCGCGCAAGCGGCCCAGCAGGCCGGCGGCGCCGAGCGCGGGACGGGTTGCATCGATTTCCGTATTCACGCGCTTCCCCTAGTAATCCGAATAAAGCCGCACCGGCGTCGGCGTGACGAGCCAGCTGCGCTCCGCGCGTGCGTCGAACGCATAGCGCAGATACACGAGCGCCGAACTCGGCGCGTAGTCGTGCGACCGGTCGACGTGCAGTTGCGCGCCGACGCTCAGGTGCGGATTCACGCGATATTCGACGATGCCGTTCACGCCGTACGAGAACGACACGCCGCGCGTCGAACTGCCCGCGTAGACGAGCCCCGCCGCCTCCTGCGCGGCGCGCTGGTTCGCGAAGGTCGGGTAGAACAGCGAATCCTTTTCATAGCTGTTCGAGATCCCGGCCGTGACGGTCAGGTCCCACGACAGCGCGTCGCGCCGCCCGGCCCATTCGATCGGCACGCCGAGCGACAGGTAGCGCTGCGGGCTGTAGTAGCCGCCCTGCCCGTACGTGTAGTAGCGCAGGTTTTGCGCGTAGTGCCACGCGTTGCCGACGAGCCCCGTGCTCACCTTCATCGTCGCGCGTTCGTACACGGGCACCGTGAAGCCCGAGCGCAGCGTGACTTCCGCGTTGCGCTCGACGTTGCGGCCCGACAGCACGCCCGCGCCGAATTCGGCGAACAGGTTCACGCGCCCGACGTCGAGCGCCGCGCGCAGGTTCACGCCGTCGCGGCGCACGCCGCCCCAGACCGCCCCGGTCCACGGATCGCGCATCCCCGCATACGACAGCACGCTGCTCGTCTCCGGACGGCGCGACGCGTTCACGGTGAAGCTCGCCGGGCCCGCGTCGAAGCGATAGCGTACGCCGCCGACCAGGTAATGCACCGGGAAGCCGAGCGGCGACGTGCCGAGATCGAAGCGCCACGCGTCCGTGCGATAGCCGGCGCCGAGCGCAACGCCCGTCATCGGCTGATGCAGGTCGCCCGGCGGATGCGCGATCGACGCGGCAGCCGACGGATTCGCGGCGAACGGCGCAGGCAGCCCGATCGGCGAGTTGAGCGCCGCGTAGGTCCCGAATGTCTTCAGCGAATACGCGTTGGGGTCGCTCGTATCGAGCGTGCCGGCGTCCAGATGCACGGTGTCGAGCTGCAGGAACGCATGCCCGTCGTAGCGCACCGGCATCTGCATGTAGATCGGCACCTGCTGTGCACGGTACGCGGAAATCCCTTCGTCGCCCGACTTGTACGCGGGCAGCCAGCCGATCTCGATCTCGGGATCGCGCCGCTGCGCGAGCTCCGCGAACGCGGCCTGCGCGGGCGTGCGGCCATCGCGGCCCGGGCTCACGCCGCTTGCGCGCTCCTGCGACAGCGACAGCCGGTACAGCGACGCGGCATCGTCGTAGCGGCCCTGCGTCTCGGCCACGCGCCCCGCCGCGACCGTCACGTCGGGGCGCGCCGGGTATGCGGCCTGCAACGGGTCGATCACCTGTGCCGCGTCGTCCGGACGACGCAGCGCGTTCAGCCGGCGCACGATCGACAGCCGCGTATCGACGTCGTCGTCCGGCGTGCGCGCGAGCACGGCCTGCACGCGTGCGAGCGCGGCCGCGCGATGGCCGCTGTCCTCGTCGATGCGCGCGAGTGCGAGTTGCGTGTCCGCATCGTCCGGCGTGCGCGCGACCACCGGCGCGAGCGCGTCGCGGGCCGCGTCGTAATGCCCCTGCGCGCGTTCGAGATCGGCCCGCTCGAGCGCGTAGCGCTTGTCCGCGCGGCCGGCCGGGCTTGCCCGATCGAGCAGCGTGCGCGCGCGTGCATAGTCGCGTTGCGCGATCGCGTCGTCCGTCTGCCGCAGCACGAGCCGCAGCGACTGGTCCTCGATCCGCGCGGTCTGCGCCGGCGTCAGCGCCGGTTCACGGCGCAACGCGTCGAGCCACGCGGCGAGCGCGTCGTCGCGCGCCGCGCTGCCGAGCAGGTCGCCGTAGCGCAGCCGCACGTCGGTGTCGGCTTCGTGCGGATGCGCGGCGATCCAGTCGCGCAACGGCGCCAGACCGCGATCGGGTTCGCCCGCGTCGATCCATTGCGCGCCGATCGAGGCCAGCATGTCGGGATCGTCCGGCGCGCTCGCCTGCGCATGCGCGAGCGCCGCGTCGAATGCCGCGCGATCGCCACGGCCGAGCGCGCCGCGTGCGTCGGTCAACGCGCTTTCGGCATCGAGCTTGCGTGCGAGCGCGCGCATGCCGTCCGAACGATGCGCGTCGTCGACGCCCGCGAGCGCGGCCTGCGCGCCGGCGACATCGTCCAGCGAATTGCGGTACAGCGCGGTCGCATAGCGCATCTCCGGCGACTCGCTCCGTGCGAGCCCGTCGTCCATCACCGTGCGGCCAAGCTGCGGCAGTCCCATGTCGCGGTACAGCCGTGCGAGCGCGAAACGCGTCCACGGCGCGTCGGGCGCCGCACGCACGGCCGCTTCGTAGCGTTGCGCGGCCGGCCCGCGTTCGCCCTTCTCCGCGAGCGCACGCGCGTCGTTCGCAAGCAGGTCGGCACGCAGCCCGTCGAGCGCACGGCGATCGTCACCGCCCGTCATACGGCTTCGCAGCGCGTCGAGCAGCGGACCGACGCGATCGGCACGGCCGGTGTTCTCGTACAACATGGCCGTGCCGCGCACCGCCGACAGGCTCGGCTCGCGCGCGGCGAGCAATTCGCGCAGCAGCGGCTCCGCGCGCGCCCAGTCGCGCTGCGCGAGCAGCGCATCGGCGAGCTGAAGCTTCGCGTCGGGGCTGTCCGGCTGCATCGCGAGCGCCGCGCGCGCCGCACGTTCGGCATCCTGCGGCCGCCCGGCCGACGCCGCCGCGCGGCCTTGCGCGAGCAGGCCCCAGAACTGCGCGGTGCGCGCGAGACTCTGCCACTTGCCGCGCTGGTCGGTCGACAGCGCAGCGGCGCGCACAAACAGCGCGCGCGCTTCGTCATGCCGGCCTTCGCGCAGGCGCAGCAGGCCGAGCCCGCCGACCGCGTCGGCGTCGTCGGCCCGCGCTTTCGCCGCGCGCGCGAGCAGCGGATCGGCGCCGGCCAGGTCGCCGCGCACGAGCGCCTGCAGGCCGCGCTGCTGCGCGATGTAGTCGGGGTCGCGCTCGAGCCGGCGCTGCGCGTCGCGCTGCCGGTCGAGTGCGGCCGCGCGATCGCGGAATTCGGTGTCGTCCGGCACGAGCGCGAGATACGCGTGCAGCGCATCGAGATACGCGGGGTCGCCGCCGGCTGACTGCAGCACGCGCCGCCACACGGCCATCGCTTCCGTATGGTCGGCATCGACCCGCTTCGCGAGCGACCACGCGATGCGGTTCGCTTCGGCGCGCGTATCGGCGCGCTGGTTCAGCAGCCGTGCGAGCGCCAGCGCCGCGCTCGAATCTTGCGGGTCGGCCGCGACCGCACGGCGCAGTGCGGCGATTGCCGGCTCGCGGCCGCCCGGCGCGTTCGCGACGATCTGGTAATACTCGGCGCCGAGCGCGCCGGACGGCGCGCCGTTCGGAAACAGCGCGACGATGCGGCGGGCGGCCTCGTCGGCGCGGCCGCTGCGCGCGAGCAGGCGGATCTGCGCCATCTCGCCGCGGCCGCTCGTCGCGACGCGGTATTCGTCGGCCGCGCGCCGCGTGTCGGGCGCCGCGGGCGCGCGCGCCTGCAGGCGTGCGAGCGTGGACTGCGCGCCTTGCGCGTCGCCGAGCCGCAGCAGCACGCGTACCTGTTCCGCAAGCAGTTCGGGATCGTCCGGCGCGATCAGGAGCCCCTTGCGCAGTGCATCGCGGGCGAGGTCGTCGCGATGCTTGGCGCCCCACATGCGGGCAGTGGCAAGCTGACGCTGGACATCGGACGCGGCGGACGCAGCCGCCATCGACGCCGCTTTCGGCGCGACGGGTTTCGTCGCCGCGACGGCGACCGCGGCCGGCGCCGCCGCGGAGACCGACGACGCGAGCCATGCCAGCCCCGCGACACGCCGCGCGGTGCGCTTCATCGGGCCGCGCATGAACGGCCCTCCCAGCGCGCATCGAGCGACCCGTCCGCGCCGAACCGGTAGCGGCCGTCGCGCCAGCCGAGGCCGAACAGCGTCAGCACACTCGAGTAGTAGCCGGGCGGCGACTGGCGCGCGAGCGCATCGACACGCGCGGCCTGCGCATCCGCGAGCGCATGCTGGCCGCGCGCGTCGAGGAACGGCACGGCCGCCGCGGAGAAGCCGCCGTTGCCATCGTTCGGCCCCGCGACGCCGGTCGTCGTGTCGACCTTCTCCGGCGGCGCGCCATGCGCGGCGATGTGATCGGCGAATGGCGCGAAGCGCGCGAGCAGCGGTGCCGCGAACGGATCGGCACGATCGAGCATGCCGGCCCACAGGTACACGCGGATCGCGTTGTACGCGCTTTCCGCGTGGGTCTGCGGATCGGGCGCGAAGCCGGCACCGGCGCGATACAACGCCCAGTCCGGCGCAAAGCCCTTGGGCGCGGTGTCGAGCAGCACGCGGCCGGTGCTCGCCGCGAGCGCGGCCCAGCGGCGATCGTCCGGCAGGCGCGTGGCGAGCCCGCGGATCACTTGCGGCGGCGAATAGCTCGGGTTCACGCGCCATCGGCCGTCGGCCAGCCGGAAGCCGGTCGGCCCGGGCAGCAGCGTAAGGCCGAGGCCCGGCACGCTGGCCGTCTCGTCGTCGAGCACGCGCTTCGCCAGCAGCGCGCCGCGCGCGGTGTAGCTGCGCTCGTGCCAGAGCCATCCGGCTTCGACGAGCGTGTATGCGATCCACAGGTCGGCATCGGATGCCGCGTTCGCGTCGAGCACGCGCCACGCGCCGTCGGGCGCGCGGCCCCACAGCCACGCGGGCAGACGCGCGCTCAGGTCGCCCTGCGCGAGGTTGTTCTCGGTCCATGCGAGGATCGTGTCGAAGGTGCGCCGGTCGTTCGCGACGAGCGCGAAAAACAGTCCATACGCCTGCCCTTCCGATACCGTGCGCGAATCCGCCGAGCCGACATCGATCACCCGGCCGTCGGCCGACACGAAATCGCGCTTGAACGCGTCCCAGCGCGGCCACGCCGCGCCGCACCGTGCGTCGGCCGGGTCGCTTTGCGCGGCGTGCGCGCGTCCGGCGGCGCCGGCCGTCGCACACGCGGCCGCGATGGCCAGCACGAGCGTCGCGCCGACCCGCCGCGCGGCCCGTCGCCTTGCGAATGCCCACGCCATCCGTTACATCCCCCGTCGGCGCGCGGCGATTCTCTGCAGCACGCTGAACACGCCGAGCGCGAGCAGCAGCCCCGCGACGACGCCGACCACACCGAGCACCACCGGGTGCCGCGCCGCGTGCGTCCATACACGCGCGTACCACGGCACGAAGCCGACCACGTACGGCTCGCCGACGCGCAGGCTGTCGACCTGCCCCGGCCGCACCAGCGCGAGGTCGCCCTGCAGCTGCGACACGAGGCCCGGCTTCTCGAACACGTCGAGCAGGTCGGCCAGACGCGCCTGGTCGGTCGCCGTCAACGCCACGACGCTGCGGCCGTGGCTGCCCGGCAGCTCGAACCCGGCCAACGCCGCGAGCGAGCCGGTCTGCTCGATATGCGCGCCGCCGTCGGCCATGCCCACGCCGTTGCGCCAGCGTTCCTTCACCGAGAACGCGACACGCGTCGCGCCCGCACCGGCCTGGCGGTCGATCGACAGCGGCAACGCCGTGCGCCAGCGCGACAGCAACGGCGACGCGGGCGAACCGTCGATCACGAGCAGGTCCTTGCCCGCCAGTGCGGCCACGTCGCCGGGCCGCGCGATCTGCACGCGCAGCGCCGGGAAGCCGGTCCACTGCCCCATGTGGCCGAGCATCGTCAGGTAGGCTTCCAGCTCCTGCGGCGACGGCCGCTCCGGCATCACGACCGCCGTCTGCGACAGATCGGCGAAGCGCGTGAACGGGAAACCGCTGTTCGCGAAGAACGCGAGGTTCGGCAATTGCGCGTAATGGACGAAGTGCGAGAAGTCGATCGTCGAATCCGGATCGATCGCCGCGCGCTGCGGCTCGGTCGCGGTGCTCGAACACAGCCCCGTCTTCTGCGAATCGAGCGTGAAGCGGAACTGCAGCTGGTTGCCGCTGCCCACGCGAAACGCCGGGATGTCGACATCGCTCGTCACGCGCCCTTCCGGCACCGACAGCAGCGGCAATTGCATGCGCCCGCGCGCGTCTTCCGCATGCGCCGGCCCGAGCCGGTACGACTTCACGAGCTGATCGTTGATCTCGACGGCGAGCGTCGAGTTGTCCTGCACGGTCGGCGCCGTGTAGCGGTAGCGCAGCGTGATCGGCACGCCCGAGCCGTTCCACGAATGCAGATCGGCCGGCACGCGCAGGTTCAGCCGGATCGCGTCGGGCGACGTGCCGCGCACTTCCAGTTCGCGTGGATCCGACACCAGCTCGCGGAACGCGATCGGCCGGTTCACCGGCAGCCAGCGCGGTGCGTCGTACGGCTTGCGCGGCGCGCCGAGATCGACGTGCGCGACCGTTGCCGCCGGGCCCGACAGCGCCGCGCGGCCGAGCACGAGCGCCGCGACCGCATCGTCGACCTCGGCCGCCGTGCGGCCCGTCACGATCAGCAACTTGCGGCCCGGCGCGGCCGGGTTGTCGGCGACGGCGAGCAGCGGGCCGTCGACCGACGGCAGCGCGAGGCCGGCCGGCAAGGTCGCGGCCGTGCCGACCACCACCGCCTGGTCGTCGGCCGGGAGCGTCGCCGCGACCGGGAAGCGCGCCTGCCGATAGTCGGCCAGCGCGCCGAACCACGACGCGAGCACGCCGGCGCTGCGCAGCGTCGCCGAGTCGGGCGATGCCGGCAGCACGAACGGCAGCCGCAGGAGCCCGTTGTCGCGCCGGTCGAAGAACGGCGCGGGCAGCAGTGCGAGATCGTTCGGCAGGCGTACCGGCGACTCGTCGAGGATCAGTTCGCTCGTCGGGCTCACGTCGGCCCACAGTGCCGAGCTCGACGGATCCTCGCAGTGATCGAGCGTGTAATGCGCGATCAGGCGCAGGCCGATCTGGTTGAAATCGGAGAAGTAGCGCGGATCGATCGGGATGTCCTGCGTGACCGTGCGCCCGGCGCGCGTCGCATCGAACGGGACGGTCGCGACCACCTCGCCGTTCATCGACACCTTCAGGTGCGACATCGGAAAGACCAGCGACGGCGAATACGCGTAGGTCAGGCGCAGCCGTGCGCCGGTGACCACGCGATCGAGCCGCACACCCGCATTGATCGTGCGCGCGTCGTCGGCGCCGCGCAGGTGGAGCGGATCGAACGCGCCGAGCGACGCGAACGGCAGGTGCACGGTCGTCGCGGGCAGGCCGGCGGTGGCCACACCGGCGGCGGCGCCCGGCGCTGTCGCGAGCGGCGGCGCCGCCGTGCCGCCGGCGAGCATCGGCCCGGCCGGAGCGCCGGCGGACGCCGAAGCGGGCGCGGCCGGCATGGGCGCGGCCGACAACGCGGCCGCATGGAACGCGGCGAACGTGGCGACCGACACGACGAACAGCGACGCGGCCGGCTTCATGCGCGGCCCCGCATCGTCATGATCGTCCGGTCGTCAAGCGCGCCGCAACCGGCGCGCGCAAAGCAGCTATGCCCGTGAGTGCAGATCCCCACTGCTTCCCCTCAAAGTCTGGCCTGAATTGCATTTATCGAAACGACACGGCGAATCATTTTGCTGTCGAATCGTCGGACAGTGCGCACCTGGCACCGGTGCTCGCACATTCGTCACACTATCTCAAAATTGGGACAATTCTCACCCTGATTCGTGCTGATGAAGCGAAAAACAACTCAATCCGGTCGGAAATGCTGCGCGTCGCGATGGAATGGCAAGAGTTACGCCGTTGCTGCCGGCCAGGCCGACCGGCATACTGCCGGCGCCGCCGAACCGATGGGCCGACCGTCCGGGGCACCAACCGGATGCCGGCGGCGGCCCGTTGCGGGCCGCCCGGAACGCGCTGCCGCGTGAGCGGCGCGTATGCTACCGCAAGCCCGCGCCGCGCGCTGTGCTTTCTTCATGGAAAAGTGACTTGGATCAAATCGTCGACACCGCCACCCCGTCCCCCGATACGCTGCTGCGCATCATCGCCGTGCAGGCCGAGATCGTGAAACTCGGCCTCGACCTCGGCAGCGTGATGGCCTACGTGGCCGAGCAGGTCCCGCAACTTACGGGCGCGAGCGGCGCGGCGGTCGAATTCGCCGAAGGCGACGACATGGTGTACCGCGCCGCGTCGGGCTCCGCAGCCGGGATGCTCGGGCTGCGGCTGCGCCGCTCGGGCAGCCTGTCCGGCCTGTGCGTGACGCGCGGCGAACTGCTGCACTGCAAGGATTCCGAATCCGACCCGCGCGTCGACCGCGACGCGTGCCGCCGGGTCGGCCTGCGCTCGATGCTGGTGATGCCGCTCACGCATGCGGACACCACGGTCGGCGTGCTGAAGGTGATGTCGCCGGACATCGACGGTTTTTCAGCCGCCGATGCCGGCACGCTGCGGCTCACGGCCGACCTGATCGCCGCCGCGATGTTCCACGCGGCGCGCAACGAGGCCAACGAGCTGTACCTGCGTGCCACGCACGATTCGCTCACCGGCCTGCCGAACCGCGCGCTGTTCTACGATCGGCTGCGCCAGTCGATGCATACGGCACTGCGCGCGAACGGCCGGCTCGGCATCCTCAACATCGACATGGACGGGCTCAAGCCGATCAACGACGGCTACGGCCACCGCGCGGGCGACGCCGCGCTGCGCGAGATCGCCACGCGGATGCAGCGCGCCGTGCGGCGCTCGGATACGGTCGCACGCGTGGGCGGCGACGAATTCGCGGTGATCCTGCCGAACATCGCCAGCCGCGACGACGTCGATGCGCAACGCGCACGGCTCGCCCGGCAGGTCGGCGAGCCGTTCGAGTTCGAGGGGCATCCGCTGCGGCTCGGCGTGAGTGTCGGCATCGCGATGCTGCCTGACGACGGCACCGACATGAACGCGCTGATCGAGCGAGCGGATCAGGCGATGTACGAGGTGAAGCGCACGCGGACGCGGCGGGCGGCGCACGCATGACCGGCTTGGCAACCGCGGCCCGCCGGCCGCCCGTGCCGGTCGCGGATGGCTAACCGAGCCGCGGCAGCGCGATCGCCATGCCGATAGAACAGCGTGTCGCCGTCGTGCGTGACGAAGTCGGCCGCGCGGGCGGTGCGCGCGCTCACGCCATCTCTCTCGTTTCGTCGTTCGAATCATGCGCCGCCGCCCTCCGGCGCCGGTCCTGCCCGTCCTTCTGCGGCCGTTAGCCGCCCGCTTCGGCGACGCCGGCCTGCACGCGCCGCACCACCGTCACGATCGACAGCACGATCAGCACGCGCCACAGCCACACCGCCACGCTGCCGACCGGCAGACCGACGCCGATCCACAGCGCGAACGCGCCGAGCGCGAGCGCGCGGTCGCTCTTGCCGAACGGGCCGTCGTAGCGGCGCGTCGCGCCGGCGAGCGGGCCCATCAGCCCCGCGCATTCGACGATCACCGCCGTCAGCGCGAACAGCCAGACGTCCGCCTGAGCGAACGCGGCGACCGCGAGGAACGGCAGCACGAGCGCGACGTCGGATACGATGTCGCCGAGTTCGTTCAGGTACGCGCCCAGCGTGCTCTTCTGCCCGTGCTCGCGGGCGAGCATGCCGTCGATCGCGTTGAGCGCCATCCGCACGAACAGCCAGATCGGAATCAGCAGGAATAGCACGCGGGCGAACACGCCGAGCCCGGCGAGCGCGCCGACGACGATCGAGCCGCCGGCCGCGAACAGCGTGACCTGGTTGGCCGTGACGCCGCGTTCGGCGAGCGAATCCGCGAACGGGCGCAGACGGTTCTGGAATTTCGGTTTGAGTGCGTAGAGGCTCATCGTTTTATTGGTTTATTCACGTTCGGACACGTTTGCGGCAGCCCCGCCCCGGGCCGCGCACCCATCGGCAGTGGCGTGCAACGGATGGGCGTAATCGTCGCCGAGCGGTCGCCAGCGCGTCAAGCCGCACACGCGCCGGCGGTGCCGGGCAATCTGGCGTTTTCGACGGAAACTCGCGATAATCCGCTGGCCCGCGAGCGCAGCAATTCATTCGAACTGTGACCGGGCGCTCGTGCAACAGCCGATTATCACGCCGTCGAACGGCGCATTCGCCGCGACGCAACACCGTCGGCGCATCGTCCGATTATCGCGGCCCTGCGACAGGCAGCCACGAATTTGAAAAAACTTAAACAATGGCCGTCCGGTGCGCATTCTGCCGCGCCGGCATTCCGGGATTCCGTCCGCCGCGCATGCGCGGTTGCGCGGGCATGCGTGCAGGAGGCGCGACGCCGATGAACATCCTGAACGTGTGGCAGCGCGACTTCCTGCTGTCGATCGTGCGGCTCGTCGCCGGTGCGTATCCGGTCTGGCATCAGGCACCGCCCTCCCCGACACAGAAGATCTACTTCTCGAACCATACGAGCCATATCGACACGCTCGCGATCCTCGCCGCGCTGCCGCGCGACGTGCGCGCGGTCGTGCGGCCCGTCGCCGCGCGCGACTACTGGGACAGCAGCAACGTGAAGCGCCACGTCGCGCAGAAGCTGCTGAACGTCGTGCTGATCGACCGTCACCGCGAAAGCGGCGGCGACCCGTTGGACCCGGTGCGCGATGCACTCCGGCAAGGGCACTCGATCATCATCTTTCCCGAAGGCACGCGCGGCGCCGAAGTCTTGCCGCAGCCGTTCAAGAGCGGCCTGTTCCATCTCGCGACCGAGTTTCCTGAGGTCGCGCTCGCGCCGGTCTACCTCGAGAACCTGCAGCGCATCATGCCGAAGGGCACGATCTGGCCCGTGCCGCTGATCTGCAAGGTGCACTTCGGTGCGAACGAAGCGCTCGCCGCCGGCGAGGACAAGCCGACCTTCCTCGCCCGCATGCGCGACGCGATCGTCGCGCTCGCGCCGCCGCAGCGGCCGGCCGGTTGAACACGGCGCCCTTCTCTTCCTTTTCCGGACCTCTTCATGCGAACTCTCTTCTGGGAACTGGTCGCGGGCGTCACCGGCGTGCTGGTGCTCGCGACCGTGATCGGCGCGATCCTCGGCGCGCGCAGCGGCGGCACCAGCGCGACCATCGTCAACCTGAACCAGCGCATCCGCGCGTGGTGGGCGATGATCGCCGTGATGGTCATCGCGATCAGCCTCGGCAACAACGTCACGTATCTGGTATTTGCGCTGCTGTCGTACCTGACGCTGCGCGAGTTCATCACGCTCACGCCGACCACCGCAAGCGACCACACGACGCTCTTCATCGCGTTCTTCATCGCGATTCCGGTGCAGTACCTGCTGCTGGCGATCAACTGGTACGGGATGTATTCGATCTTCGTGCCGGTACACCTGTTCTTCGCGATGTCGCTGGTGTCGGCACTCACGCAGGACACGCGCGAATTCCTGAGCCGCAACGCGAAGATCAACTGGGCGCTGATGGTGTGCGTGTACGGGTTGAGCCATGCGCCGGCCGTGCTGATCCTCGACATTCCGCGCTACGCCGGGCAGAACGCGCTGCTGCTGTTCTTCTTCCTGTTCGTCGTGCAGATCAGCGACGTGCTTCAGTACGTGGTCGGCAAGCTGTGCGGGCGCCGCAAGATCGCGCCGCGGCTGTCGCCGTCGAAGACGGTCGAGGGCTTCGTCGGCGGCGGCCTGCTCGCGACGCTGTGCGGCGCGTCGCTGTATCGCGTGACGCCGTTCAGCTTCGGTGCGGCGTTCGGGATCTCGCTCGCGATCGTGATCGCGGGCTTCGTCGGCGGCCTCGTGCTGTCGGCCGTGAAGCGCTCGCTCGGCACCAAGGACTGGGGCTCGATGATCGCGGGCCACGGCGGGATGCTCGATCGCGTCGACTCGATCTGCTTCGCGGCGCCGGTGTTCTTTCACCTCGTGCGGTATTTGTACGTGTGATGCACGGGCGGCGCCATGCCGCCCGTTTCCGCGCATGAAGGATCAGTATCCTTCGCGCAACGCCTTCGGCACGATGTAGCGGCCACGCGCCGCATCGAACTTCACCGTGTAGCGCACGTGAATCGCGTGGCCGCCGCGGGTTCCGGTCTCGGTCACGATCAGCGGATAGACGATGCCAGCGTCGGTCGTATCGGGAGCGATCTCGAAACGGCGGTCCTCACAGCGGGTCGGGTTGCTTGCGCAGTCGTTCGACGCTGCATTGTCGAGTGCCTCGTTGATGCGCGGCGCGGCCAGTACCAGCGCATCGCCATTCGGCAGCCAGATCGAGCGCAGGCGCTGTGTGTAGCCTTGCCGTGAATCGGCTTCGCCGATCACGAAACCAAACAAATGTGGGCCGAGCCGCTGAATGTGCATCGTGCCCGGCTCGCCGCGCGCGCCGGACGCGATGCCTGTCTTCTTTAGCACCGGTTCGAGTCGACTGCCATCCGCCGACGGCTTCAGCACGTACAGGTCGATCGTACCCGTCGTCACGTCGTCGTCCATTCCAGGTGTTCCGTTCTGCACGGCGTCCTCGGTCTCGCCGCACATCGCGAGCAACGTGCGCGGGCCGTCGGCCGTCGCGACGCGCAACGATCCGCAGGGTGTGTAGATGAAGTCGCCGGCGCCTGCCTGCCAGCCCTTGCGGTCCGCGCGCCAGCCACCGTACGTGTCGCGGATGAACGCTTGCAGCGCATGCGCGAGATTCGCCGACTCGGCGGCATGGACGGGCGGCAGCGTGGCAAGCGAGGCGAATAGCGCGACGCCGGACAGTGCGGCGAGCGTTGCCGCGAACCGGCCAATGCGCACAGGCTCGACAATCGCGCCGCCTGGCATAACGATTTCTTTGTTCATCCCTGGATCCGGTCGATGCGTGCGCCCCCATGCCGCACGCGCGGGCCTGCCCGCGAGTCCGAAGCGTACACGTACAGCGCGGCATGCGCACGTGCGCATGCCGCGCGCCCTCGACCAGAACCGCCCGCCGGCCAATTACTTACTGCGGATCCCGCTGCCCTAGATCCACGTGCAGCGATTCGCCGATCGCATAGAAGTTGCCGCCCGCGATGTAGTGCAGGCTGCGCAACGCCGGATCGGCCGATTCGAAATACCAGTGGCCGTCGCGGAACACGCGCGTGTCGGACCACGCGCCGACCACCTCGCCGATGAACAGGTCGTAAGTCTGCTGGTTGTGCGGCTCCGGAATCAGCTTGCATGCGAGCCAGCCCGAGCAGCCGGCGACGAACGGCAGGTCGTGGCCCTCGACATCGAACAGCGTGACGCCCGCTTCGCGCAGCTTGTCCGGCCGCTCCGCAAGGCTGTGGCTGCCGACCGCATGCGTGAGCTGCAACTGCGCAGCCGTCGGTACCTGGATGACGAAAGTGCCGCTGCGCTCGACGAGCTCGCGCGTCTTCGCCGACTTGTCGAGCACGACCGTCAGCTTCGGCGGCAGGAAGTCGAGCGCGCAGGCCCATGCGGCGGCCATCACGTTGTCGACGCCGTCGTGACGGGCCGACACGAGCACGGTCGGGCCATGGTTGAGAAGACGGTAGGCTTTCTGCAGCGCCACCGGAGCGATGTGACTGTCCATGCGGGTTCCCTGGTGAGCGGCCCGACGCGTGCCGGCCGAAGGCCGCATTCTCGCACCCTGTGCCGATCGACGCTGACGGCGAGCGCGGGTCGGCGCGAGCGCGCAATAACACATCCGGCCCGCATGACGCGATTCAATTCATTAAATAATCAATTGATGAATCGGCGACGAATGCGTTCTCGTCGAATTTCCACCGAAAATCGCGCGGAATTATCACGAATCCGGCAATACGCCGATCGCTCCCCGTTGAAACTCAAATCGATTGATACACAATTCTCAATAATGTGAATCTCTCAATGGACCTTGCCGAAGCACGCACCTGTCTGCTTTAGGTCACATCGGAGAATTTCATTTTTGCCGTTCGTCGTCGGCTCGGTAGTCTTCCTGCCATTCCGGTTCAAGAAAGCAAGCCAATCGCAAGGAGATGAAATGAAACGCACGACCCTCTCGCTGATTTCGCTCGCATCGTTCGCGGCCATTCCCGCCGCGCATGCGCAGTCGAGCGTCACGCTGTATGGCGTGATCGACACGTCGATCACCTACGTGAATCATGCGCAGGGCAAGGACAACGCGTGGATGCTCGGCAACAGCAGCGCGGGCAACCTCGCCGGCAGCCGCTGGGGCGTGAAAGGCACCGAGGATCTCGGCGGCGGGCTGAAGGCGCTGTTCCAGCTCGAGAACGGCTTCGATCCGAGCACCGGCCGGCAGGGCCAGGGCAACCGCCTGTTCGGCCGGCAGGCGTTCGTCGGGCTGACGAGCGACCGCTACGGCACGCTCACGTTCGGCCGCCAGTACGATCCGCTCGTCGACCTCGTGCAGGGCATCACCGCCGACAACTATCTCGGCAGCGTGTTCGCAACGCCGGGCGACGTCGACAACTACGACAACAGCTTCCGCGTCGACAATGCGGTGAAATACACGTCGGCCGTGTATTCGGGCCTGCAGTTCTCGGCGATGTACTCGTTCGGGGGCATCGCCGGCAGCACCGGCGCCGCGCAATCGTATTCGGCTGCCGTGTCGTACAACAATGGCCCGTTCAGCGTCGCGGGCGGCTACTTCCACGCGACCAACAGCCCCGCATCGAACGGGCTGCGCACCGGCTGGACGAGCTCGTCGGACGGCACCTTCGACGGCCCGATCAACAACGGTTACGCGAGCGCGCACTCGATCGGCATTGCCCGCATCGCGGGCCAGTACGTCGCCGGCCCGTTCACGTTCGGCCTCGGCTACAGCAACGCGCAGTACCGCCGCGACGCGAGCTCGGTGTTCAACTCGAACGAGCACTACAACACCGGCCAGGGTTTCGTGAACTATCAGGCGACCAATGCGCTGCTCGTCGGCGTCGGCTACAGCTACACGCGCTCGGGCGGCGATACGTCGGCGACCTATCACCAGGTGTCGGCCGGCGCGGACTACAACCTGTCGAAGCGCACCGACGTGTACCTGACCGCCGCGTACCAGCATGCAAGCGGCCGCACGGGCGACGGCAACGGCGGGTCGATGGACGCGCAGGCGTCGATCGGTTCGTATGGCTATGCGGGCACGAGCTCGCAGACGATGGTCAACCTCGGCCTGCGCCACCGCTTCTGATCGATGACGGCCGGCTGCGCGCGGCAGCGTGCGGCCGGTCGATCGGCTCCGGATTCGGGGATCGAGATTCACCGACACGGCGGCTGCGGCCGCCGTCTTCGTTTTCACTGTGCGCGCACGGCCCGATGCGCCGCCCGTCATTCCGCGTCGCCGCATTATTCACTGCCGCCTTCACCGCACATGACGCGACGCGTCAGGATTGCGACCGCGATCGCCCGCCGGCACGCGCACGATCGCAGTCGTTTTTACCGATTCCGTCCCGGCGCGCATCGATACCGGCGCCCACCGAAATGCGCGACACATGCGCGGGCAAATGCAAAGGAAAGTTTGACGCGAGCCATTTGACTGCGCGCTATGGCACACTTCGCGTCTGCGTAATTTCCTTGCACCGGGCGGCCGGATTCCGCCCCAACCTGCCATGCCGCGTCAGACTGCCCGTTCGATCAGCCACGCCACGCCGAAGATCGCCGCGACGATCGCGCTGTCGTGCGCGCTGCACGGATTCGCGCAAGCCGACTGTCTCGACGACGCAGCCACGTTCCAGAAGGTGAGCGTGAGCCTGCTGCGCGGCATCGCGCAGGTCGAATCGGGAATGAATCCGAACGCCGTCAACACCAACACGAACGGCACCGTCGACATCGGGCTGATGCAGATCAACAGCACCTGGCTGCCGACGCTCGCGCGCGAAGGCATCACGCGGGAAAGCCTGTTCGATGCGTGCACCAACGCGTATGTCGGCGCGTGGATCCTGTCGCAGAACATCCGCCAGCTCGGTGCCAACTGGAACGCGATCGGCGCGTACAACGCCGCGTCGCCCGACAAGCGCCTCGCGTATGCGCGCAAGGTCTATGATGCAATCCGGACCATGCCGGATTCGCCGGATACTCCCATGCCCATCCTGCCCCCCTCCTTCACGCCGCCGCAGCAGGTGCAGCCGTACAACCCGTTCGCGAGCCTGAGCGTGTCGGCGCCGCCGGTCGCGCGTGCCCGCACGCTCGCGCCGGCCGCCCCGCCCCCGCAGCCGCAAGGCGGACCCGCCGGCCCGGCCGGCACGTACAACTTCGGCTGGACGGTCACCGGCGCCGACCAGGCGAAGCCGACCCAGGTGTTCGACGACGGCGCACGAATCTACGTGCAGTTCAGCGACATGAAGCATGTGCCGGCGATCTTCACCGAGACGTCGTCGGGACGCGTGCTGATGTCGTGGGAACTGCAGTTCCCGTATGCCGTTCTGACGCGTCCCGCGCAAACGTTAATCTTCCAGCTTGGGCCGTTCGAGGCGCGCGCGCAGCGCGGCGCTGGTGCGGCGGCTGCAGCCACAGCACAGGGCGGAACGGCAACGACAGCGGGAACGCAGCGTCCGGGGGCGGCGGCAACGGCCGCAACGGCTGCCGCAGCGCCGACGGCGAAACACGGTGCCAATGCGTCGGCCAAGCGCACCACGTCGTCCGATGCGCTCTGGTACATCGATACGGCGTCGACGTCCGGTTCGGCGGCGACCGCGAGTACGGCAAACTCGTCGCCGGCGTCCGCCACGTCCTCAACGCCAGCGACGTGGCCGACCGCAGTGACGTCGAACACACCGGCCCCCGTTGCGACGCCTCAGGCGCCCGCGGCAACGAAGCCGGCTGCGCGCGTCAGCACCGACGCGCTCTGGTACATCTCGAAGTAACGCACGCGCCGGCCCGCCGCATCACCCGCGCCGCACCCAGATCACCTTGCCGTCGCGAATGCCGAGATCGCGGCGCTCCGCGCGGTAATCCATCGTGCCCGGCAACGACTTGCCGTCGCGCTCCAGCACGCGCCACAGGCAGCCGTCGAGCAGCGCGGCCGCGTCGGCCTCGGTCCTGCCGATCAGCGCGTCGTCCGGGGCGGCGTCCGCCTTGCACGCAGCCGTGGTGCCCGACGGCGCCGGATCCATGACCGCGCCGCCGGCGGTGGCATTCGGATGCTTCACATTCATGTCCGCACATCCTGCAAAGGTTGCGCTTGCAACGAGCGCAACGATCATCGCGATCGTTTTCTTCATCGGTTTTCTCCGTGACGCGGCCCGGCCGTTCATGCGACGCATGATGCGAGCCACCGGGCATTTCGTGCGTAATCGATTCCGCGCGCGGCGCGAACCGCGCCCCGGCAGATGCAGGCCGGCGAACGACGGCACGCCGCGACGCGATCAAGCCACTTCAGCCAACCCGCGCCGCTGGCCCGGCGTCGCGCCGGACCGGATTGCATGTTACCGCACGCGATCCGCGGCAGCCATGACATCGGCGTCCGCATTCCGCATGCGCGATGCGGGCCGCCTTCCCGTTCAGAACTTGTACGTCGCGCCGGCCATTCCGAAGTAGTTGCTGCGCGTCTGCACGATCGGGCTGTCGCCGTAACGCCCGAGCAGCCGCGTAAAGCCGCCGGTCGCGCGCACCGACCAGTGCCGCGACACGTCCCAGTTCCACGCGAGCGACAGCGTCGCGCTGTCGACCCCGCCGCTCGTCGAATACGGCCTGAACCCGCTCGCCAGCGACTGCGCGTCGGTCACGCCGTAGAACGTCTGCATATAGCGTCCCGTGCCGGCGTGCACGCTACCCGTCGCGACGAACGAATGGCGTCCCGTCTCGAACAGCGGCACCGCGAGATCGACATGGCCGGACAAGCCGCGCGACGCATGCGTGACAGGCGCGTCGACCGCGATCGTCAGTTCGCCGCCATCCAGCAGCTTCACGCCGGCGCGCAAGCCGACGAGCACCGATCCCGGCACCCGGCCCATGCCCTTCAGGTGGTCCGAGCCCGGCAGGCCGAAGCGATTTTCGTCGGCGCGGCCCGCGTCGTAGCCCAACGCAGCCGATACGAATGCACCGTGGGGCAGGTTCAGGCGGTAGCCGGCGCCGGCGTTGGTATCGATGAAGAAGCCATTGCCGAACATCGCCGAAAACGACGGCCCGACGACCGCGCGATACTGGTTGCTCCCCTGGTAGCGCGGTGCGAAGCCGCCACCGAGCGATATCGTGTACTGGTTTTCGGCGTGAGCCAGGGCGGCAAGCGTGAGGCCGGCAAGCGGCATGCAATAGCGCAAGGAGCGGAGGGAAGGACGCACGATGTCGGGACAAGAGTGAAGGAGCCCGAAGTCTAGGTTCGGCCGCTCGGCACGACTGTCCGGAAACTGCGGCAAATGTGTGGTCAATTGTGTTCGAATGTTCCCGATTGTCGTGCGCGTCCCCGCGCCTTCGGAACGGCGGATAGAATTCGCGTGCCGCGCTCCGCGCCGCCGGCAGGATGACGGAGGACGCGCGCATTTCGAGGAGACCCATGAACGACAATCCGCTCAAACATCGCGTGCTGCTGATCGAGGATGACGACCGTCTCGCACGTCTCGTGCGCGAGTACCTCGACGGCTACGAGTTCGAGGTGACGGTCGTGCGCCGCGGCGATCTCGCGGTCGCCGCAATACGCGAACATCGGCCCGCACTCGTGATACTCGACCTGATGCTGCCGCATCTCGACGGGATGGAAGTCTGCCGGCGCATGCGCGCGTTCACCAACGTTCCCGTGCTGATCCTGACCGCGCGCGCCGACGTCTACGACCAGGTCGCCGGCCTCGAAATCGGCGCCGACGACTACGTGACCAAGCCGATCGAGCCGCGGGTGCTTGTCGCGCGTGCCCGCGCACTGTTGCGTCGCGCGCAGCCCGCCGCGTCGGAGCCGCACGCCGACACGCCGGCGCACGAACTCGTGTTCGGCGAACTGGCGATTTCGGCACCGAACCGCACCGTCACGTGGCGCGGTGAACTCGTCGACCTCAAGACCACCGAATTCAACCTGCTGCTGATCCTCGCCCGCTCGGCCGGCACGGTGCTCAGTCGCGACGCGATCCTGAAGCAGTTGCGCGGAATCGAATTCGACGGCATCGACCGCTCGGTCGACTCGGGCATCTCGAAGCTGCGCCGACGCTTCGAGGACGCTTCGTCGGAGCCGCAACGGATCAAGACGATCTGGGGCCGCGGCTACCTGTTCAGCCCTTCTGCGTGGGACGACTGAATGCTGCGCTCTCTGATCAGGCTGTACCTCATCGTGATCCTGTGCTGTGCCGCAGCGATCGTCTTCATTCAATGGTCGTTCAACAGAATCTTCTACGAGCGGGTGGCGCAGGCGCAGCGCGACGCGCTGACCACTTACGCATTCGTGCTGAACGACTACCTCGAACGTCATCCGGGCGGGAAACGCTCCCTCGCGCTGCGGGAACTTGCGCAGCACGGCAACGAGCGATTCGGTTTCGTGACGATGGCCGACGCCCGTGCCGCACTGACCGGCGCGCCGTTGCGCGATCTGGACGCCGGCCGGATCGCGATCAGTTACGACCGCAGGAACTACTACATGCCGCTCGCGGACGGCTCGGTCCTGCATGCTCGCCCCATCGCGCCGGCCGATCTCGACATCCAGATCTACGCATACGGGATGACCGCGCTCGCGGCGCTGTTCGCCGTCGCGCTGTGGATCTCGTATCACTGGCGCGACCTGCGCAAGCTGCAGGCCGCCGCGCACGCGTTCGGCGCGGGCAACCTGTCGACGCGCGTGAAGGTGTCCGGGCGGTCGAACATCTACGAGCTGTCGCGGCAGTTCAACGACATGGCCGAGCGGATCGAAGCGTCGATCAAGCAGCAGCGCGAGATGATGCACGGCATCTCGCACGAGCTGAAGACGCCGCTCGCCCGCCTCGAATTCGGCCTCGCGCTGCTCGCCGATTCCGACGACAACGGGCGGATGCGCGCACGTCGCGACGAACTGCGGCGCGACGTGCGCGAACTCGACGAACTCGTTACCGAGCTGCTGACGATCGGGCGGTTGGAACAGGGGGCAAGCGAGCTCGCGCCAATGGACGTCGTCGTCGACGCGCTGATCGACAGCGTCGCCGGCAACGTCGCGAACGATGTCGCGGATCGCGGCCTCACGCTCGGCGTCGCGACGACCGGCGCGCCTGCGACCCACGTCTGCGATCCGAAACTCGTCGCGCGGGCGCTGCTGAACCTGATCCGCAACGCCGCGCGTTATGCGTCGCGCACGATCCTGCTGTCCGCCACGCACGATGCGTGCGGCGCGCTCGTGCTCAGCGTGGACGACGACGGCCCCGGCATTCCGGTCGCCGAACGCGCGCGCGTGTTCGAACCGTTCCAGCGGCTCGACTCGAGCCGCGATCGGCAGACGGGCGGGTTCGGCCTCGGGCTCGCGATCGTGCGCCGCGTCGCGCTCGTACACGGCGGCGATGTGCGGCTCGAGGATTCGCCGCTCGGTGGCGCACGCTTCGTGATGACGCTGCCGTCGCATGCGTTGCCGGCGTTCCGCAGTGATGGGTCGTCGGCGTGCTGATGCATGTTCGTCACGAACACGCGAGCGGACCGAGCGCGTCGGATGAAAGCAGGAGGCGCGACGCTTCGCGGCGTCGCAGCCGTCGATCGGCGTCGCTTATCCGCCGACCTTGAACGCCGGCAACTGCTGCCCGAGCCGCGCGCCCATTTCCGCGCCGAGCGCCTGCAACGCATTGAACGGGCGGATCATTACCTCGAATTCGACGATCCGTCCGTCGGTGTCGAAGCGGATCATGTCGATCCCCTTCAGCCGCTTGTCGCCGACCGTCGCACTGAATTCCAGCACGACACTCGTGCCGTCGTCATCGGCGAACGCGCGGTGATATTCGAAGTTCTCGAGGATCGTCAGCACCGTGCGCAGCGCCAGCAGCAGCGCGGGCGCCGGTCCGTACGGCTTGAACGCCATCGGCGACCGGAACACGGCGTCCGGATGGACGATCGTGTCGAGCTCGCTGAAGTCCTTGCGCGCGAGCATCGCGTGCCAGGTCGCGAGCGATTTCGCGACGGCGGGCTGCACATTCGATAAAGGTTGCATACTCAACGACTCCGGGGACGTCACACAAAGGATGCTCGACCGAAGGCGGCGGCGGATCGGGCCGCCCTCGCATCGTCCGGCACGGCGCGCGTCATGCATCCGGCAGGATCACGACCTTGCCCTTCACCTGCCGGTTCGCCATGCGCGCGATCGCGTCGGCCGCGCCCGCGAGCGGCACGCGCTCGGTGATCGCGGGCCGCACCTTGCCGGCCGCGAACCATTGCGCGAGCTGGTGCATGTTCGCTGCATGTTGCGCGGGGTCGCGCCGCACCGCGTCGCCCCAGAATACGCCCAGGATGTCGCGCTCCTTGAGCAGTGCAAGATTCAGCGCGATCTTCGGAATTTCGCCCGCTGCAAAACCGACCACGAGGAACCGGCCGCGCCGCGCGGTCGCGCGCAGCGCCGCCTCGCTGTACGCGCCGCCGACCGGATCGTAGACGACGTCCGCGCCGCGTCCGCCGGTCAGTTCGTCGACGCGGCGCCGCAGATCCTCGGTCGCGTAGTCGATCGTCTCGTCGGCGCCGGCCTCGCGGCATAGCGCGAGTTTCTCCGCGCTCGACGCGGCCGCGATCACGCGCGCGCCCAGCGCCTTCGCAATCTCGATCGCGGCGAGCCCGACACCGCCGGCCGCGCCCAGCACCAGCAGCGTCTCGCCCTGCTGCAGGCGTGCGCGCTGCTGGAGCGCATGCAGCGACGTGCCGTAGGCCAGCACGAGCGCCGCGCCCTGCTCGAACGACATCCCCGGCGGCAGCGCCGCGATCTGGTGGACGTCGGCCACGCATTGGCCGGCGAAGCCGCCGTGGCCGGTGAATGCGACCACCGCGTCGCCCGGCCGCCAGGTGCTCACGCCGTCGCCGACCGCGTCGATCACGCCGGCGAATTCCGCGCCCGGCGAAAACGGCAGCGACGGCTTCACCTGATACAGCCCCTGGACGATCAGCGCATCGGGGAAATTGAGCGACGCCGCCTTCACGCGGATCCGCACCTGGCCGGCGGCCGGTTCGGGAATCGCGACATCCTCGATACGCAAGCGGTCGATCGGGCCGAATGCGGTACACAACAGGGCTTTCATGCTCTCCATTCTCCTTGCGCGACAGCGCCGCGCATCGATACGGCAGCGGGACGCGCCCGCCGGCGGCGCCGGAACCGGCCGATTGAGTCGTGACTGCGCATGCTGGCGGGAAACTTAGCACGGTCGTTCTAAAACGACAATGGCAGGTCGCCCCGACGGGAATCCGGGCGCGATGGCGCCATACGAAGATGGGACGCGCATCGATACGGGTCGAGGCACGCGACGCTCCGCGCGCGATGCGCAGCGTGCCCGGGCCCCGGCTCACGCGTGCGGCGGCAAGTCCGCGTCGTCGTCGGCCAGCGTGCCGAGCGGCACGAAAATGTAGCCCTTCCCGCGCACGGTGCGGATATAGCGATAATCGCCGACGGCCCGCTCGATCAGGTTGCGTAGCCGGAAAATCAGCACGTCGAGCCCACGCTCGGAGCGTCCGGCCACGTTCAATCCCAGCAGCGCGAGAATCTCCGTGCGCGACAGCACGCGCATCGGTTGCGAGATGAACAGCTCGAGCAGCGCGAATTCGCTCGCACGCAACCCGAGGTCGTATCCCGCGCGGGTCGCGCGCCGACTGACGAAATTCACCTCGATGTCGCCGAATGCGTAGGATTCGGGTTTCCCGCCCGCGCGCACCGGCTCCGCGCGGTTCGCCGCATACCGGCGCATCGCGCTGCGCACGCGCGCGACCAGTTCCATCGGCTCGAACGGCTCCACGACGTAGTCGTCCGCACCGAGCTCGAGCGCGACGACCTTGTCGACCACTTGCGCGTCGCGGCTGATCACGATCACCGGCATGTCGTGGCCGGCACGCCGCAGCGCACCGAGCGCCATGTGGAACGCCGTGGCCGGCCGTTCGACCCGCAACACGATCAGCGTGGGCGGTGCCTCGGTCACGTGCGCCAGCAGCAGCGACACGTCGTCGAGCGCGGACGAATCGATCTGGCAGCCGCGCAGCAGCGCACGCATCATGTCGCGCACGCGCGGATCGGGCTCTACGACGAGAACTCGGGTGGTCATAAGAAATCGCCCGGCACGACGGCTCGAACAGTGCATCGCGACGTCACGTCGCCTCGCGGTCCGGCCGCAACGGCCCGGCACGGCCTGCACGAACCCGCGAGCGTGCGGCACCGGCGACTACACATGCATGCAGCAATCGAGACTCGTCAGAAAATAGCTCAGGCTCTTGCGAATCGACGCCTCGACCTCCCGCACGTCGCTGGGCGCCGGCGACCGGCCGAGCAGCGTCGCGACGATGTCCAGTGCCTCCCAGGGATGCCGGTCGTCGTAATCGGCATGCAGCTTGAGCCAGCGCATCGCGCGATGCCGGACGGCCGGATCGAACTGCTGTTCGTACGGCGATGCGCAAAGCAGCGCACTCCACTCGCCGGTCACGCCTTCGATCGCGTAATTGGTCGCGGCGATGCTCGGCGCGAGAGCGTCTGCGCTGGCGCTCTTCCAGCACCAGTGGCTCAGCGCGAATCCGGCGAGCGGCGCCTCGCCGCGCAGCAGCATGTCGATAGTCACGCCCGATTCCGCGGCCCAGTTGGCCCAGTGATCGACGTGATTCTGCTCGACGCGGATATTGCGGATCAGATAGCGCCGCGCCTTTTCCTCGCCGCGCGACCGATAGGCGGCGGTCTTCACCAGGTTCATCGCCATGTATTCCGGAAACTGGCTGACCACCGCCCAGCCGGTCACGAAGAAGGCGCGCAGTTGCGACGCGCGCAGCGTCCCGCCGCTCATCGCCGCGAACACCGGATGCGCCCGGACGCGCGCCTTCAGTTCGTCGGTCGCGCCGACCACGTCGCGCAGCCAGGCCGGATAGCTCGCCAGGTCCATCAGGTCGCCGGTCAGTTCAAATGGAGCACTCATGCGTTCGTACCTCGCTTGTTCAATGGAATCCCCCTTCCCGCCAGGGCGCGGGGCGGCTGAAGTAATAGCCCTGGCAATAGTCGACGCCGAGCGCACGCAGCATCTCGGCCGTCGCCGTGTCCTCGACGTGCTCGGCGACGGTGCGGTACTGCATCACGTGCGCGATGTCGTTGATCGCGGACGCGATGCCGCGCTTGATGCTGTCGGACGTCATGGTCGCCACGAGGCCGCCGTCGATCTTCAGGTAGTCGATCGGCAACTGGCGCAGATACGAAAACGACGACATGCCGGCGCCGAAGTCGTCTAGTGCGAAGCGGCAGCCGAGATCGCGCAGCTCGCACATGAAACGCGACGCGACCTCGAGGTTGCGCACCGCGCTCGTCTCCGTGATTTCGAAACACAGCAGCGACGGGTCGAGCCCCGACGCCGACAGCTCGGCGATCACGAACTCCACGAAGCGCTCGTCGGTGATCGACATCGCCGACAGATTCACGTTGTATTCGACGTACTGGCGCTGTTCGAGCCGCGCGAGACGCCGGATCACGGTGCGCACGACCCAGCGGTCGATCATCGTCATGTGGCCGTAGCGCTCGGCGGCCGGCAGGAAGACCGGCGAGATCAGCTTGCCGTCGGCATCCGGGATGCGCAGCAGGATCTCCGCGCGCTCCTGCGCGCCGAGTGCCGGCTGGATCGGCACGATACGTTGCGCATACAACTGGAAGGAATTCGTTTCCAGCGCGGTCTTCACGCGCCGGCTCCACTGCATGTGGTACGCCTGACGGCCCGAGTTCATGTCGCGCGAATCCGCGACGTGCACGCGATTGCGGCCGCGATCCTTCGCGACGTAGCACGCGATGTCGGCCATCTGCATCGCCTTCTCGACGCTCTCGGGCCGGCAGGCGAGATCGAGCACGCCGATGCTCACGCTGATCTTGAACGGCTCGCCCTCCCACAGAAACGTGAAGTCCTCGAGACTCGCGCGGATGCGTTCCGCCTTGCCGCCGTCCCGCGCGCCATCGCGACCGCCCGGCAGCAGGATGCCGAATTCGTCGCCGCCCAGGCGGCCGATCACGTCACCGTCGTCGAGACAGCGCGCGAACACCGCCGTCGCTTCGCGCAGCAGCGCATCGCCGGCCGCGTGCCCGCACACGTCGTTGACTTCCTTGAAGCCGTCCAGGTCGAGTACCAGCAACATCCCGTCGCCGCGTTGCGCCAGCCCGTCGCCCAGGCGCCGCTCGAACGCCGTGCGGTTGATGAGGCCGGTCAGCGCATCGTGCGATGCCTGCCATGTCAGCTTCTCGATCAACTGGTGTTCGCGTGTCATGTCGCGCAGGATCAGCACGTAGCCGACGCAGCGGCCCGCGGTGTTGTCCATCTTCGACAGCGACGCGCGCACCGGCACCGCGGAGCCGCACACGCGGATCAGGTCGAGATCGCGGGTAAACGTGTGATCGCCGCTGTTGCTGAGCGACGCGAGCAGCTTGATCGACATGCCGGTCGACGTGTCGATCAGGTCCAGCACGTCGTTGATCGGCTTGCCGACGCACTGCTGCGAGGACGCGCCGAGCAGTTGCTCGGCAGCCGGATTGACGGTTTCGATGCTGCGCGTGAGGCCGATCGTGACGATCGCATCGGCGACCGAGCGCAGCGCGGCTTCCGCGAACGCCTGGCTCCGGTCGAGTTCGGTCTGCATCGACACCTGCTGGCGTTGCGCGCGGCTCGCCCATCGCACGGACAACAGGATGATCAGCAGCGACGCGACGATGTATGACAGGAACAGCTGGATGACGGCCGAGCGGAATTCGGCGCTCAGCTCGGCGGAAAAGCGCTTCGGCAACGGTTCGATGTGCGAATTGAGATCCCAGATCGCGCGGTTCAGGCGGCTCGTGCGCCGGACGTCGTCCGCATGCACGGACTCGCGCAGCGCATCGGCGATCTCGCGCAGGTCGACCAGTTGCCGATCCGCGTCCTCCCAGTATTGCAACGCGGCGTTCAGGCGCGCAAAACTGCTCAGGATCGGATAAAACCACACCACTGCCGCCGCGTCGACGGGATTGATGCCCGCCGCGATCAACGCCCGGCGCGCCACGCCGTGGTCCGGCGGCAGGCTGGTCATCGCGCGGCGCGCGACGCCGAGAAATGCGAGGGTTCGATCGACTGCCAGATAATCGTCGAACAGCTTTGCGTCGCCGGTCTGCCCGTAGCGGCTCAGCAGGATGATCTCGTCCTTTTGCGCCTTCGACCAACTGCTCTCGCCGCCGACGTACACGCGCAACGACATGATCACGATCAGGCTGACGGCGACGAACCCGGCCAGCGCGACGATCACGACGACGATCGGCAGGATGCCGAGCGCCGGACTCCATGGCCACACATGAAACGAGCTGCGTTGACTCTGGAGCTTCGAAATGTTTTCCATACCTGATTGACTTCTTTTCTGATTCTTCTCGATGCCGCCGGCCTGCCGCATCGCTGCGCGCTCCGGCCTCTCCCCCTTCCGTCCCGACGCGCCGGCGCTCATGCAGTCGTGGCGGGACGGCACACCGGCGGGCGCCGAGCCGCAGCACGCCACGCCGCCGACTAGGTCGTCCAGACGCGTCGCGACAGCTCGACACCGCCGCCCGTGCCGTCATCGATCGCGAGAATGCGGCGCGTTTCGTCGCGGATGACCCGATGGCAGTCGCAGCCCTGCCGCTCGAGACCGGCGAGATCGGTCAGCACGATGGCACCGCGATGCTGATGAATCACGCCGAGCTCGTGAAGCTGCCGCGTGGTATCGGTGACGGTCTCGCGGCGCACGCCCAGCATCTGGCCCAGCATGCCGTGCGTGACCGGGATTTCGATGCTGCGCGAGCGCTCGTAAGCGATCAGCAGCCAGCGGCTCAGTTGATGCCGCATCACGTGGTGGCGGCTGCAGAACATGACCTGCGATGCCTGGGACAGCACCAGTTGCATCCGCACGAAGATCTGCCGCCGGATCGCCGCCGATGCGTCGCACACGCTGGCGAACCGGCGCACATACAACCGGTACGCGAAGCCGCCGCGATAGACGACGACGCGGCGCTGCATCGCGCTGCCGATGACGTCGTCGCACACGATGCCTTCGCGGCCGATTTCCGTCACGCCGAGCGTCATCTTGCCGCCCGCCGTGTATTGCAGCGAAATACCCGCCGTCACCGGAAAATAGACGGCCTCCAGATCCTCGCCGGCATCGCACAGCACCTGCCCGGTCTTGAGATTGGAAAGCATCAAATGCGGCGCCAATTCCGAACGGCTAATTCCATCGAGCGCAGACAGGAAATGATTGGCACCAAGCGCATGCGGCAACTCGATGACGTTGTTGGCCTGATGTTTCACGGCACACCTCGTACGTTGTATCCCTGCCCCTCGGCCAACGAATCTTCATGCTGTTTTTACCGCACCGGTTTTACGGCGTTTCCGCCTTGTCGTCGCGGTGACATTGAGTAAAAAGGTATCACGCGGCCCTGCGGTTCGCGACACTTCGCTTTTGTTACATGAAGTAATTTGACAGTTCGATTCACCATTTCCGGATACTTGCATCGTCAATCAAAAATCCACGATTTAAACCCGCTTCATATAAGGTGGATTGCTCGATGAATCATTGAAAATGCCGGGCGAATGCCAATACGCGGCAATGCTATTTACACGGGAAATTAAAATCATTCTCGAATCGAAAATAATGCGGGAAATGTGGGCTATCTCGCATTTGTCGCGCGACAGGTGTGCGTGCGGCGGCGACACGCACGCCGGAGACGGCCGCTAGTGCGCCGATGCCGCGGCCCTGCCCGCGTCGAGCGACGCGGCCCGCAATGCGTCCGCCGGATCCGGGAAATCGCGTTGCCGCAGTTGCGCGATCCGCGCATCGCGCGCGTCGGGCGCAAGCTGCTGCGCATCGAGCCGGTCGCGCTCGGACGCATAGTCGCGATAGCGCGCCTGCCACGCGTCGTCGTCCTGCTGCATCCGCGCGACACGCGCGGCGACATCGGCACCGAGCTGCGCACGCAGCGCATCGGTCGTCGCGCGCTGGCCGTCGAGCCGCGCAATCGTTGCAATCGCGTCGCGTTGGCGCGCCGCGCGCGCGCGTGCATCGCGCTCGCCGGGCGGCAACGTCAGGTCGAGCGCGGCGAGACGCTCGCGTTTCTGCGCGTCGTCGAGCGTCGGATCGCGCGCGATCCGGACCCGGTCGAGGTCGTCGTGCTGACGCCGGAATTCCGCGTCGAAGAACGGCGTGCTCCAGTCGCCGAGCCAGCGGCGAGCCAGCGCCGCGCGCCGCTCGAGCTCGCCCGAGATCGCGTCCGGGTCGAGACTGGCGCCGGCCAGTGTCGCACCCGGCTGCGCGTCGAACGCGGCGATGCACGCGCGATAGCGCGGCCAGAGTTCGCGCGCGTCGCGGCGGGCCGCCGCACCGATCGGCTGTGCGTCGATCTCGCGCTCGACCAGTGCATCGAGCGCCACCGGCATCACGTCGTGCCGCGCCAGCAAGAAGTAATCGAAGAATTCCCGCACCGCGCTTACTTTCGCGAGATGCCCGTCCGGCCCGACCGGCAGGCTCGGCGCACGCGAACCCGCGAGCGACGCCGGCAGCGCGACATCGGACGCGGCAAGCACCGGCTGCGGCCGCGCGGCGTCGCCGGGCGCGGCGCGGCCAGACGGCGCATTGCCCGCGGCGGACGGCGAAGTCTGACGGCCGAACCCATGCCACACGGCCGCCGCCGCGATCAACCCGGTCGCGCCATACAACACGGCGCGGGACAGCATCGCCCGGACTTCCATCGCTCAGACGCCCTGCTGCTTCAACCGGTTCGCCTGCACGCGCAGCGCGGCGACCGGGTCTTCCGCGTAGGCGCCGCGAATGCCGAACAACTGGTTGATCGCGTCGAAGTGATTCCAGCGATAGCGCGTCGAAATCACCGTGCCGAACAGCGAACTGCAGGTCGACGTGAAACCGTCGTTCGCGCCGGCGCCGGCCAGCGCCATCACGTTGCCGGCCGTCAGGAACACGAGGGTCGACGGATCCAGCACGTTCGCTGGATCGATGACGGGAATCACGCTGGTGTCGACCGCCCCGGTCACGATACCGAGCAGCGACACCGGCTGATACGCGGCACCGCTCCACGAATACAGCAGATGCACGTTGCCGCCGATCGTCTCGACCGGTGCGCCGGCGCCGCACGCGCCGGCGCCGAGCCCCGGGCTCGGGAACAGCTGGTTGAATCGCGCGACGTAGGTCGTGCTCAGCGCGTTGAGCGCGGCGATCGCATCCTGGTTGGTGTTGTGCGTGTCGCTGGTGAGGATACCGAACAGGTTCAGCAGCGCGCCGAACACCGGTGTCGACAGGCCGGTCGGGTCCAGCTTCAGCGCGCCCAGCACGAAATCGGCGAACTGCGAGCCGCGGTGCGGCGTCGCGATCGTCGTGACCGATGCGACGAGCGCGGGTGCGACCGACGCCACGTATCGCGACGTCAACCCGCCCTGGCTGTGGCCGATCAGGTTCACCTTGGCCGCGCCGGTGACCGCGAGCACCTGCTTCACATAGGCCAGCAACTGCTCGCCGCGCCCGTTCGGACCAAGGTCGCTCTGGAAGCCGGACAGGTCGGCGACGTAGACCGTCGCGCCGTGCCGCTGAAGATCGCTCTGGATGCCGTACCAGTACGGCAGGATGCCGAAATAGTCGTCGGTTCCGGTCAGCCCGTGTACGAGGATGATCGGATAACGGGTCGCCGCGTAGTCGTCGGCGGCCGTCTGCGCGCCGGCCTGTGCCGGACCCGCGATGACACACGCGAGCAGCACGATGCGGGCGATGACCCGTGCGCGCACGACCGACATGCATCGCGCCGCCACGGCGTGCAGGCGTGTCGCGATGCGCTGCACGGAAATATCGGCGCGACGACGCAGCGCCACATGCCGGTTGATGTCGATGTCATGCATTTGCACTCTCCCATGCGGCCTGCGCGGCCACGCGCCGCTGCCATGCGATGAACAACGGCGCGCCGACGACTTCGAGCACCGTGAAGCCAACGAACGGCGGCCACGGCAGCCCGAGCGCCGCAAGCGAAATCAGCCGCCCGACACCGCCGAGAAAGATCATCATCCACAGCGTCGCGAACAGCCGTCCCTGACGCTCGATGCGCGGAATCACCGAAAACGCCGCCAGCCCGAGCCCGAGCCAGACGCCCGCATAGAAGCGCAGGTTGCCGTCCAGCGTCGCGTCGCTCGGCAGCGCGATGCCAAGCGACGCGTACAGCGGATCGCGGATGCCCATCATGCCGAGCACTCCGGTGACCGTCGGGACCAGCGCAAGCACGGCGGTCGCCGCCTGAAGCGCGCGTTTGCTCATTCGAACTCTCCTTGCGTCATCGATAGAAAATGCCCAGCACCTGGATGCTCGTCGACTCCGGCATCGCGCCGAAGCGGCTCCACGACGGCCCGCCCTGATGCAGCCATTGCAGCGCGACATCGAACCGGTCGAAACGCCGCCGCAGCTCGAGCCAGTATTGCCGGCCGCCGCCGAGGTCGGCCTGCACGAAGCCCGACAGGTCGAGGCGCCGCATGCCGACGTTACGCCATGCCGCCATCACGAACATTCCGTGACGGGTCTGCAGTTCCTGCGCGGCGATGGACGTCTGCACCGCGCGGCCCCAGGCAGCCGGGTTCGCGCGCTGCAACGACCGCCATTGCGCCGCGTCCGCGCCGCCGCCGTTGCTCTGGAATTCGGCGGTCAGCGACAGATCGACCGGCAGCGTCCATGTCGCGCCCACCGACGAACTGGTGCGGAACGCACGATCATCGGCCGCGCCCGTTGCACGTGCGATCAGCGAGCGCCGGTAGCCGCCCGTCCATTCGACGTACGCGACCACCGAGTTGCCGAGCAGCACGCTCAGATTCTGGCCGAACTGTGGCGCCTGCCCGCTTTCTCCGTAGACGATCCACTGCGGCTGGATCGCCGCGGTGAGCCGCTGGCTTGCGACGAGCATCCAGCGGTCGACACCGTTGGTGCGCTGCAGGTCGGACGCCGCGGCCGGGTCGCCCGGCAGGCTGCGGCGCTCGAGGCGCGGCGACAGCAGCGTCGTGAGCGATCCCGTCTCCCACACCTGCTGGGCGCGCAATCCGACCGTGCCGAGCCGGTTCGTATGCCGGCTGTCCGGGTCGGGCGGCACGTCGAGGCTCACCGCGCCGGCCCGGAAGAAGTCGGTCGGGTTGTAGCCGGTCGCCGCGCCGAGCCGCGCGTTCACGCGGCCCGCGTCGACGACGAGCGCAGGCGACGCGCGCCAGCTCGCATAGGCTTCCTTCACGAGCGTCACGTCGCGCGACGACGTGCGCGACGTGCCGAGCGGATCGAACCGGTCGAAGCGCATCGAGAAATGCGCGGCGAACGACGGCGTCAGCCACTGCCCGTACTCGAATTCGACCGACAACTGGTTGCGGCCGGCCTCGCCGCCATCGCGATAGCGGCTCGCGCGCAGCGCGTCCTGCACGTTCAGCTTCCACGGCTTCGCGGTGGCGGCCGGGGTCGCGGCCGGCTGGTCGGCGAGCGCGAGCGCCGCGGCATCGGCCGCGTCGACGCCGGCCGTGCCATCCGCCCCGCCCGCATCCGCCGCACGCGCGAACGCCGGTAGCAGCGCGAACGCGAGCATCGCGATCCGGCCTCGGTGCCGCGCCGTCATTGCGCCTGGAAGCGGGACAGGTAGTCGCGCTGAAGCCATGCATCGGGAATGTCGCGCCATGCGTAGTCGGAGAAGCGCATGACCGTGACCCAGTTGCTGTCGAGCCCGTCGATGATGACGGTTTCGGTCGGCCGCTCGACACCGAGCTGCATCATGTAGCGGCGATAAAACGCGGTCTTCAGCAGCCGGTCGCTTTCCGAATAGAAGCGTGCCTTCAGCGGCCGGTTGTTCGCCGCATCGATCCAGATCTCGATGCGGCGGTACGTGAGCCCTTCGCCGTGCCCGTTGAGCGCGAGCCGGTACGCGCGGCGCGTCTGCCGGTCGCCGTCGACGATGTCCTCGACGCCCTTCAGCTGGGCCGCGTAGTCGTGCGCGAGATTGACCGTCACGACGTCGCCGTTCGCGGCCTGGCCGAGCAGCCGCTGGTCCGGCGAGATCCGCACGCTCGCCTGGTTCGCCGGATCGTAGAACCACAGGTCGTTGCCGTTCTTCAGCATCAGCTTGCCCGTATCGCGCGCCGGCGCGACGAAGCGCACCAGCGTGCGGAACGCGCCGCCGGGCGCATCCGGCTTCGAAAGGATCGACAGCGTATTGCCGTCGACCTGCTTGCCGGACCGGTATTCGATGAGCGTCGCGGTCAGCACGAACGATTTCTCCGGCGTGCGGATCGCGTCGCTCGCCGCGAGCACCTTCTGCGGATCGGGCGCCGGCTGCGCGTGCGCGACGCCAGTGAGGAACGAAAGACTCAGACAGCATGAAACGAACAGGCGACGCACGGGCGCTCTCCCGAAAGTGAAATGAACGAAAAACGCGGCATTCGCGCGACATCACACATGCCGCAGCGCATCGACGATCGACAACCGCGCCGCGTGCCGCGACGGCAGCCACGCGGACAGCCCGGCCACGCACGCGAGTCCGACGAACGTGACGGCGATGGTTCGCCACTCGCCCCACACGCGCACCGTCAGCGCGACGGCATCGATCCGCGCGGGCGGGGTCCACGCGAGCCCGCTGTGATTGACGATCGCGGCAATCGCAAGCGCGACCAGCACGCCGAGCGATGCACCGGCCACGCCGAGCAGCGCGCCCTCGCAGACGAACAGCGCCTGGATGCCGCCGCGTCGCATGCCCATCGCGCGCAGCGTGCCGATCTCGACGGTGCGTTCGATGATCGCGGTGCTCATCGTGTTGCTGATCACGAACAGCACGATCGCGCTGATCAGCACGAACACGAAGCCGAAGATCACCGAGAACATCCGGTTGGTCTGGTCGTAGAACGGGTTCAGCGTCGCGAAGTCGACGACGTCGAGCGGCTCGCCGTCGAAGCCGCCGTGCAGCAGCCGCTCGATGCGCGCCCGCGCCGCCGGCAGATCGGCCGTGCGCGCGAGCTGGATCTCGATCGCGGTCGCGCGCGGCGCAGCGCCGCCGTAGACGAGCCGCTGCGCCTGCGGCAGGCGCACCGCGAGATACACGTCGTCGAGCTCCTTCACGCCCTGCTGGTCGGCCTTCACGACCGAGAAGCGACCGACGTTCGGCGCGCCGCCCGCGCTCGCGGTCAGCACTTCGACATGAGTCGCCCCGCCGTCGGCCGGCCGCGTGCCGGCTTCGGCCCGGGCGAGCGCCAGCACGTCGGGCGGCGCGCTCGCGGCCGCGCCGTCGGCAGCCGGCTCGGCCGGGCCCGGCGGTGCATCGTGGCAGTCCGGCACGCGCAGCGGGCCGCACAGGTGCAGCACGCGCGCGACGCCGAGGCCGACGATCGCCGCATCGTCGGCGCTGCCGCGCAACGCGAACGCACGCGGGCGCAGCGGAAACCCGTACGCGTTCCATTGCTGCATCCGGTACTGGTCGTCCGGAATCGCGCCGAAACCCATCACGGTGCGCGACACGCCGGCCGCGAAATTGCCTGCGATCCCGCCGAACTGCAGCGTCGGCGTGACGACCTGCAGCAGCGGCGCGAGCTGCGGATCGCGCCGCAGCCGTTCAATCAGCGCCGGGTAGTCACGAATTCCGTATGCGGCCGGATCGCCCGTGCCGTACAGGAAATAGCCCTGCCGCTGGATCTGCAGATGGCCGCTGCGCTGCACGAAGTCGGTCTGCAGGCCGAGCGTGATGTCGCGGCTGAAGCCGCCGAACAGCAGGATCGCGCTGACGCCGACGATCATCGCGAGCAGCGTGGTCAGCGAGCGCCGGCGGTTGCGGAGGAGATTGCGCAGCGCAAGCATCAGCGTATGGGTCATCGGCACACCTCCTGCGTCGCCGTGACGCCGCCGGGCCGTTCGTGGCCGACGATACGGCCGTCGAGAATCCGGATCACCTCGTCGGCCACCCGCACCACCTGCGGATCGTGCGACGACACGATGAACGACACGTCGCGCTCGCGCTGGATCGTGCGCATCAGCTCGATGATCGCGTGCCCGGTCGCGCTGTCGAGGTTCGCGGTGGGTTCGTCCGCGAGGACCATCGCGGGCTCGGCCGCGAGCGCCCGCGCGATCGCAACGCGCTGGCGCTGACCGCCCGACAGCTGGCTCGGCCGGTGTCGCGCCTTGTCGGCGAGGCCGACCGCATCGAGCAGGTCGCGCACCCGCGCGGTACGCCGTGCCGGCGCCCAGCCCGCCATCAGCAGCGGATACTCGACGTTCTCGTACGCGGACAGCACCGGCAGCAGGTTGAAGGTCTGGAACACGTGGCCGACATGGCGCGCGCGAAAATCGGACAGCGCATCGTCGGACAGCGACGCCGTGTCGTGGCCGGCAATCGTCACGCGTCCGCCGTCGGGGCGGTCGATGCAGCCGATCAGGTTCAGCAGCGTCGTCTTGCCGCTGCCCGACGGGCCGCTCAGCACCGTGAAGCGGCCCGCGTCGAGCGTCGCCGACACGTCGGCAAGCCCGGTCACGCGCACGCTGTCGAGCAGGTAGGTCTTCGACAGATGTTCGACATGCACGAGACTCACGCCGCACCTCCCGCGCGTGCCGCACGCACCGGCGCCGCCTCCGGCGCACTCGCCGGCGCGCCGCCGGCCACGGCCGGCAACGCGCGTATCAGCCGCCGCAGCTGCTGCCGGTACGCGAAATGTTCGACCTCGATCACATGCCGCGGCGTGCGATGGAACGCGATGCCGCCGCTCCAGTCCGAGCGGCCGCGCCGGATCAGCCGGTCGATGCGTGCGGCCTTGCGCGGCGCCGCGTCGCGTGCGTGCAGATAGCGTGCGAGCAGTTGCGCCTGATAGTCCATCAGCGGCCAGTTGCCGGTCGACGTCTGGAACAGCCCGATGAAGAACAGGTCGCGATGCTGCGCGTCGAACAGATTCAGGTACAGCGACGGCTGCTGCTTGCGCCATTGCAGGTGCGCCTGGTCGATGAACGGGAAGCTCGGCTGGTAGCCGGTTGCGTACACGATCACGTCGATCGGCTCCTCGCGGCCGTCGACGAACACGACGCGATCGCCCTTCAGTTCACGCACGTCCGGCCGCGCATCGAGGTCGCCATGGCCGAGGTGATAGAACAGCGTCGAGTTGATGATGAAATGCGATTCGAACAGCTTGTGGTCGGGCTTGCGCAGCCCGTAGTGTTCCGGCTGTCCGGCCGTCGTGAGGCGCAGCAGCCGTTCGCCGAAGAAGCGCCGCGCCCACAGCGGCATGCGCAGCCGCAGCGGCCATTCCGCCCACTCGTCCGCCGGCATCCCGAACAGGAATTTCGGCCAGTAGTAGTAGCCGCGGCGCGTGCTGTGGAATACCGCGCTCGCATGATGCGACGCCTCGACCGCGATGTCGCAGCCGGAATTGCCGGCGCCGACCACGAGCACGCGCTTGCCGTCGAAGATCTCCGGCGTGCGGTACTGCGACGAATGAAGCTGCAGCCCGTCGAATTGCCCCGGATAGTCGGGCAGTTGCGGATGCGACAGGTGGCCGTTGCAGACGATCACGCCGCGGTAGGTCCGCACCTCGCCGCGATCGAGTTCGACGCGCCACTGCGTGCCGCCCGGCACCGGCGCGATCTCGAGCACCGAGCGGCCGAACTCGATCCGGTCGTACACGCCGAAGCGCCGTGCGTATGCGCGCAGATACGCGAGTGCCTGGTCGCCGCGCGCGTAGGTCGGATAGTCGTCGGGAATCGGAAAGTCGGTGTACTCGGAAAAACGCTTCGAGCTGATCATGTGGATCGATCGGTACACCGCGCCGCTCGGCCGGCCGTAGTACCAGTTGCCGCCGACGTCGTCCTCGCGCTCGATCACGTCGAAGTCGATGCCGGCCGCGAGCAGGTTCTTCGCCGCGGTAATGCCCGCCGCGCCCGCGCCGATGATGCAGTATCGCGCGCCGTCGTTGCGCTCCGTCATGGTGAGCCTCCTCTTCCCGTTCAAAGATCCGGCGCCGCCACGGCCTGCGCGTCGGTCGCGCCGGCAAGCCGTGCGTCGTACAGTTCGGCGATCGATGCGCCCGCGCGATCGGCGATCGCGAAGCGATCGTCCGGATAGCGCAGCAACATGTCGGCATCGCCGGCCTGCGCGGCGCCGAACACGATGCGGCCGATGCGCCATGCGCGCGGTGGCTCGCCGTCGGCAGTCCGGGCGCCGAGCAGCACACGCAGCACGTTTTCGAGGTGATTGACCGGCAGCCACAGCTGCGGGCACGTCGCGCGCGCCGCATCGTCCTGCACGCCCCACAGCGCCGCGGGGTCGGCGGCCTTCCCCTGGGCGATGCCGCCGCTCCATCGCGCCTCGGGCAACAGGTCGTCGCGCCAACGCGCGCGCGCGGCGTCCCGGGCCGGGGCGTCTTCGGTTTCGCGCGGCAGCGCAACGGTCATGCCGCCGGGCGGATGACTGCGGTACACGAACGTCGCGTCAAGCAGCACGCGGCCCGCGAGCGACGCACAGCGCACCGTCACGTGCCAGCCGTCGCCTGCCGTGCGGCCGTTCGCGTCGGTGTCGAGCGCGAGATCGCCGTGACTGTCGAGTGCGTCGGCGAGTGCGTCGAGCGCGATCGTGATGTCGACGGCTTCGTGCAGGCAGGCCCGCTCGCCGCCAGGCGGCGCGACCCAGTCGGCCACGACGCGCGCGTGCTCGAGCAGCAGCGACGCCGGCACGGCCGCGCGGCCGTCGAAGCGGAATGCCTGCGTATAAGGTGCGCCTGACGTGCGATAGCGCGTCGAGAAGCAGCTGAACGGCCGGAAGCGTCGTGGCGTGCCCGCGTGATGCCGGCGCGTCGCGAGTTCGCCGAGGTTCGGCAAGCCGTCGACCGCATCGAATCCGCGCAGCTGGATCGGCGTCAGCGCGCGGCCGACCGCGCCCATGTACATCGGTTCGCCGCTGCCGGAGGACGTCGGTGTCGCCGGTGTCGCGAGTTCCGCGAGCCAGTGGCGCACGCCTTCGTCGATCCGCATCGGCGTCACGTAACGCCGCGTGACGGCAAGGTTCGTGATCATCCCGACCCCGTCCCAGGTCGGCCATGCAATCGTCTTCACGACGCGCGCGCCGGCATCGCGTCGCGCCCACCAGCCGAGCCGCGCAAGCGCCTCGTTCGCGGCCGCATAGTCGGTCTCGCCCGTCATGCCGCCCCAGCGGCCGGTCAACGAGCCGACGTTGACGAAGCAGCCGACGCGCGGCCGGTTGCGCACGGCCGCGTACAGATTGACGAAGCCGAGCACCTTCACGCGCACGGTGCCGATGAATTCATCGGCGCTCTTGCGCGACAATCGCACCGGCTGGTCGATGCCCGCGTTGTGAATCACGCCGCGCAGCCGGTCGCCGAAGGCGTCGCACAGCGTGCGCACCGCGTGTGCGTCGGTCACGTCGCATACGCGGTAATGCACCGGCAGGCCGAGCGCGGCCACCGCGTCGAGCGACGCCTTCAGTTCACGTCGGCGTTGGAGTTGCCGCAGCGTATCGCGGATCGCCTTCGGCGAACGCCCGGGTGCGGCCTGACGCAATTGCTCGAGCCCGTAGCGCTTGAAGCCCGCATCGTCGAGTGCGAGCCACGGCTCGTCGCCGGCGGGCAACGCGTCGCGCCCGGTGACGATCACCGTGCAACGATGGCGCTTCGCCAGCGCGCACGCAGCCAGGAATCCGATGCCGCGCGCGCCGCCCGAAAACAGGACGACGTCGTCGGCTCCCCAGTCCGGCGCCGCGTCGGCCGGCAGCGCGTCGCGGGCCGCCACGAGCGTATGTCGGCGTCCGCTGCGGTGCCCGACCTCGAAGCGTCCCCAGCGATACAGTTCCCGCATGATCAGCTGGTCGACGCGCCCCGTTTCGTCGGGCGCGATGTCAAGCACGCGCACGTTGCAGTTCGGCAGTTCCTGAGGCAGCGTCTTCGCGAGGCCGGCCCACAGTCCGCCGAGCGGCTGCACGAGCGTGTCGTCGCCATGACCCATCAGGCCGTCCTGCCAGGTGAGCGCCAGATAGAACAGTCGCGACGTCGACGCCTCCTGCGACCAGTCGCCATAGCATGCTTGCAGCAGTGCGACCGTGCGGCGCAACGGCGCTTCCCATTGATCGTGCACGTCGAGCGAGAACGGCGTTTCGACGCCGAGATCGACGATCCCGTCGAACGGCCCCGACTGCACGAAGAACGTGCTGGCGGCGGTCGCCGGATCGACGCCGTCGGCCGGCGCGAACACGCTCGGTTTCGCACAGGCGCGCGTGAGCGTCGCCGCCACGCGCTCGACCGTGCGACCGAGGCCGTTGACGATCGCGATCCGCTTGCCGCTCAGTTCGGCCGCCGGCAGGTCGGGCAGCGGCTCGATCTCGACCGGCCGCCATGTGAAGCGGTGCGTCGGCGTCGCGTCGGCGCCCGGCGACGCTTCGTCCGTGACCGGGTCGCGTTGCAGGAAGGCCAGCATGTCCGGCGCCAGCGCGGGGCCGGCGGAACGAACGGGCGTTGGCGATGCCGCATTCGCCGGTGGCGCGGTGCTGGGGGTCGGAGACGGCGCGGGCGCCTGAGCCTGAGCCTGCGCCTGTGCCTGTGCGCCACTGAACGGACACACGGAGGCCCGGTCGGCCGGCGTACCCGGGTCCGCTCCCGCGCGCCCAGTGCCCCCGCGCTCGCGCGATCGCCGCTTCGCGATCAATCGAATCCCGTCGCGCGGACGCAGCGAGATCGTCGCGCCGGTGTCCAGCGAATGACCGGGCACCGCGCTCAGGTCGACGTGCTGCACGACCACCGCGATCAGCACGCGGATCTGCAGCAACGCGGTCTGGTAGCCGATGCATTTGCGCATCCCGCCGCCGAACGGAAAGTACGCGTACTTGTGGCGCGCCGGCGCATGCGATCCGAAGTTCTCCGGATCGAATGCGTCGGGATTCGCCCACAGTGCGGGATGACGATGCGTGACATACGGCGACATGAAAACCGACGAGCCGGCCGGCACGTGATAGCCGCCGATCTCGTCGTCGTCGACCAGATCGCGCGTGAAGCCCCAGATCGGCGGATACAGGCGCAGGACCTCGTCGACGGTCTGCGCAAGGTACGGCAGGCGTTCGAGATCGGCGGCATCGGGCGCGCGGCCGCCGAGTACCGCGTCGAGCTCGTCGCGCAGGCGGCGCAACACGTCCGGATGCTGCGCGAGCGCATAGAGCCCCCACGCCATCCCGCTGCCGGTGGTTTCGTGACCGGCGAGAAACACCGTCATCACTTCGTCGTGCACCTCGCGCTCGGTCAGCGGCGCCCCGGTTTCCGGATCGCGCGCGGCGAGCAGCAGCGAGATCACGTCGCTCGTTTCGCAGCGCCCCGCGCGATGCTCGGCGACAATCGCGTCGACGATCGCGTCGATCCCGCGGCGCGCGTGCGCGATCCGGCGATTGAACGGCGTCGGCATCCAGCGCGGCACGAAATCGTTCAGGTTGCCCTGCGGCATCATCGCCGCGATGCCGAAACGCACGGCCGGCCCGACGTCGTCCGCATGCCGCGAAATGTCCGCGTTGAACAGCATCAGCCCGAGCATGCGCAGGCTCACGCGCATCATTTCCTCGACGGCGTCGAACGGCTCATGCGCCGGCCGCTTCAGCCAGCGCTCGACGAGCGCGAGCGCCGCGTCGCCGAGCGCGGCCGTATGCGACTCGACCTGCTTGCGGTGAAACAGCGGCTGCACCACGCGACGGTGACGCCGCCAGAACTCGCCGTCGGTCGTCAGCAGGCCGTCGCCGAAGAACATCTTGAAGTTGTCGTAGAAGCGGCCGCGCACGTAGTTGCGGTGGTTGTCCTGCAGCACGTGCTGGATGCCGTCCGGATGCGCGAGCGCGTGCGTGAGGAACGGGCCGAGCCGGTTGCGCGCGATGTCGCCGTACTGCTGCTGCAGCTTCAGCAGCATCGTGACGGGATTGCGCTTGTATTCCGCGAGGTTGCCCATCACGACGCTGCCGCGCGGGCCGGGCGCGAGTCGCTTCATGCTCATGCGGGCACCCGTTCGGAACGCGTGCGCGCGGCCAGTTGCGCGTCGATCTCGCCGCGCGCGGCGAACGCGCCGGTCGCACGATGCACGTAGCCGATCACGATGCCCGTCACGTCGCGCATCTGCATCAGGATCCTGCCGTCCGGGCGCACCGCGACGAACCGGTTGCCGCTGCTCGCCGGCCCTTCGAGCGCGAATGCGCGCGGCGTCACGCGCAGCGCGATCGACGCGTGGCGGCTCGACAGCTCGCAGTCGTTGCCGGCTTCATAGATATCGATGCGGCCGATCGACATCGGCGCCGCGAGCGGGATGTAGTCGCCTGCGACGTGATCGAGCGCGGCCACGCGCGCGAGCCCGTCGAGCAGGATGCTCGGGACCACGAAGCGCGAGAACACCGGGTCGTCGCCCGGCACGTTCAGCCGGAAACGCGCCTGCTTGCCCGCGTCGCTCATGCCGGTATCGGTCGTCGACACGAACATGCCGGTCAGCCGCACCGGCGCCGCGTCGAAGTGATACGGATCGGCGACGGGCGTGAACGCCCCCGCTGCCGGTTCGCGCCATATCGGTGCCGGCGCATATGCATCGGCGAGGCGAACGGTGATCTCGAAGTGCGGCTTGTCGCGCACGAGCACCTGCCCGCCAGGCGCGAGCACGTCGCCGGAGATCCGCACGCGCACCTGTACCGTGTCGCCGTCACGCGACGCGATCCGCGCATGGATGCGCTTCACGCTCGGCCGCTTCGCATCGTAGACGCGCAGGAAGTGCAGGAATGCCGCGTCCGCGAAGCCGACGACCTTGAGCCCCGGCACGAGCCGCAGCGCGGCCTCGGCGGCCACCTCGGGCACGAAGGTCCCCGGCAGCGTCGGAAAGCCGTTGACGACGTGATGCTGCAGGTACGCATCGCGCTCGAGGTCGAACACCCGCTCGAACGTCACGCTGTCGTCGGTGCGCGCAAGCTCGGCGCCGAGATAGAAATCCGGCTCGTGCGATGCGGCGACGGCGGCGCGGGCACCTTCGTCGAGATCGAAGTAACCGGGCAGGTGCGTTTCGATCGCGCGCCGCTCGGCTTCGCCGAGATGCACGGACATCGGCGCGCGCTCGCCGAGACCGAGTTCGCGCATGAAGTGATGCTGCCCCTCCGCAGTGCGCATGCTCGTGAACAGCCCGCTTTTCTCGAGGAACGCACGCGTGACCGGATTCGCGCCGAGCCCGACCGAGCGCCACAGCGTCCAGCCGATCGTGAATTCGTCGTGACCGAGCGCCGCGCGGTGGTACGACGCCTGGGTGTTCAGGAAGTCGTTGCCCGACGCGTAGTCGGTTTCGCCCGCCTGTCCGGTCAGTCCGATGAACGAGCCGAAGTTGCACCACAGGCGCGGCTGCCGCGTGCCGAACGCGCGGCGCAGATTCCAGTAACCGCGCACCTTGATGTCGCGCACCGCGACGAAATCGTCCAGCGACTTCACGCGCACCGATGCCGAACGGTTCAGGCCGGCGGCGTTGACCAGCAGGTCCACACGCGACTCGCGGGCAAGAATCGCGTCGATGGCCGTCTTCACGCTGTCCGGGTCGAGCACGTCCGCGCGCAGGTAGGTCACGCGATGCGCACCGCAGAACGCGCGCATCGCGTCGATGTTCATGCACGCCGTGCGCGCGTCGGCACGCCGCTCGAAGGCGCGGATGATCTCCGGCAACGGCCGTTCCGGATGCCGCGCCTTCTGCGCGCGGATGTAGTCCGGGCGGCTCTTCGCGAACGTTTCGTCGTCCATTGCAAGCAGCTCCGCGTCGATCGTGTCCAGCGCGCTGCTGCCGATCAGATACAGCGTCGGACGCACGTGCGAGGCCAGCGTCTTCATCAGTTCGCCGGTGATCCCGCGCGCCCCGCCGACCGCGACCACGACCGACTCCTGGCCGAGCGACAACCGCTCGTCCGCGCTCAGTTCGCCCGCATCCGCGATCACGCGCGGCGTGCGGCGGCGCCCGCCGCCCAGCGCGACGACCGGCAGCCAGTGACGTGCGCCGCTTTCGCGCTCGGCGTCGCGCAGCGCGTCGGGCAGCGCACGCGCATCGGTCAGCACGGCGACCGGGCGCGCTTCCGGCATCTCGATTGCGAGCGCCTTCACGAGGCCCGTGAACAGGCCCGCATCCGGGTGCGGCACGTCGCCCGCCAGCGCGTCGAGCAACAATGCGATGACGCTGCCGTTGTGCTCGAGCGCCGCATGGCATCGCTTGATCGCGAGGAATGCGAGGTCGTGCAGCGCGAGCCGTGCAGGCGCCGCCGGTGCCGTGGCGCCCGGTGCGAGCGTGCCCGCGTCGAGCGACGTGAGCACGCGCACGTGGCCGATGTCGTCGGGCACGACGTCGAGCGCCGCCGCATCGATGCGCTCGATCCAGTGCCAGCCCGGCCGGCGCGCGGCGAACGGGCGCGTCGATAGCACCACGCAGCCGGGGCCTGTATCGCCTCGCGCGGCCAGCGTGTCCGGCATGTCGGTCACGATCACGCAGCGCGGCGCGATGAACGGCACCGACCGGCCCGCCGGCCGCCACGGCGCGTCGCGCCATTCGATCCGGTAACGCGCGACGCCGAGCGGTTCGCCGTCGGTCGCGACGCCGGTCCGGCGCAGCGGGCCCGGTATCAACGTGCCCGGTGCAACGAGTGCGGCGCAAGCGACCGCCGATCCGGCCGGTTCAGCGGACGCAACGGCCGGTGCCGGCGCGTGCGCCGGCGGCATCTCGCGTTGCGGCTCGCGAGGCACCGCCGGCAGCGCGTCGGCCGCCTCGCATGCGACGTGCAGCGCATAGCGCGCGTGATCGCCGCCACCGCCGTCACGCGTGAGCGTCGTGCCCGCCTCGCGCGCGACGATGGCGCGTAGCACGTCGATCGCCGAATCGGCACCCGCATACGTGACCGCACGACCCGTCGCATCGCGCGGCGCGGCCGGTTCGACCGCAGCCCGCGCTTCGCCGCCGCCGACCACCGCGAGCACCGGCAGCCCTTCCGCTCGCGCGCGGCGCACCGTCGTGACCGCGAACAGCACGATGCCCTCCGCGAGCGGCAGCCCGAATGCCGGGCGTACTTCCTCCGCCGAATTGCCGTTGATCCCGCCGACGATCGCCATGTCGAGTTCGCCGCTGCACAGGAAGCGCTCGGCCGCCTCGAACGCGGCCAGCGTCGATGCGTGGCCCGCATCGACCGTCATGTTCATCCCGTGCAGGTCGTGATAGTTGGCAACGCGCGCCGGAATCACGTTCGGCATCATTCCCGGAAACGAATTCTCCGTCGTCGGCGCGACGAGCTGCTTCGTCGCCTCGCGCAATGCCTCCAGCACGCTTTCGGTCGCCGCGCGTTCGTCCGGCCGCGTCGCATCGCGCACCGCGGCCGCGATGTCGTCGAGATAACAGCGGCTCGCGTAGAGCGCCGCGTTGCGGGTAGGCCCCATGTGTCCCATCACGAGCCCGATCGTGTCGGCGTGCTCGCGCCAGAACGCCCCGAGGTGCTCGCGCAGGTCATGCGCGGCGTCGAGCGCCATCAGCTGGCAGCGGTCGAGTGCTCGCAGCACCGCCGGCGGCATCTTCACGCGCGCGAAGCTCGGCAGCCGGTAGCCGATCCCGAAGCTCGCGTCGGGCGCACGGCCTTCGCCGCGCAGCCACGCGGCGACCTCGGCGTCGCCGTCGAGGCCCGGAAACTTCGCGGACCAGCCGACGATCGCGAGCGGTTCGCGCTTGAACCGGCCGCTCGCCCGGCCGGCCGGCAGATCCGCGCGATACTCCGACACGATCAGGTGGCCATTCGTGCCGCCGAAGCCGAACCCGGAGACCGCCGCGACGCGTGCGGACTCGCTCCGGACCGGCCACGATACCGGCGCCACGGGAATCCGCAGGTTCGTGCCGGCGATGTCGAATTCCGGCGGCGGCTCGCTGAAGCGATGTTGCGGCGGGATCATCTGATGCCGCAGGCCGAGCAGCACCTGGATCACCGACACGACCCCGGCCGCCCAGCCCGTATGCCCGACCAGCGACTTGTTCGACGTCACCTGAACCGGGCGGTCGCGCCGAATCGCATCGCGCAGGCTCTGGAACTCGGCGAGATCGCCGGCCGGCGTGCCGGTTGCATGTGCAACCACCCAGTCGACGTCGGCCGGCACCGTCGCGGTGCGTGCATACGCGCGATCGATCGCGATACGCTGGCCGGCCGAGTTCGGCGCGTAGATCGCCTTGCCCTTGCCGTCGGACGACGAGCCGAACGATTTCAGCACGCCGAGGATACGATCGCCGTCGGCGCGTGCCCGCGCGAGGCGCTTCAGGATCACGACACCCGCGCCGTCCGCGAACAGCACGCCGTCGCAGTTGCGGTCGAGCGGCCGCACCTCGCCGCTGCGCGACAGCCCGTGCAGCTTCGAGAACAGCACCGAGCCGCGCGGCGCAAGCGCGAATGCGCCGCCGCACGCGACGACGTCCTGCTTGCCGAGCAGCAACGCCTTGATCCCCAGGTCGATCGAATACAGCGACGACGAACACGCGGTATCGACCATCATGCATTGCGCGCTGTCCGGCAGCACGCCCTTCATCGCGTTCAAGCCGACCCGGTGCGGGAAGAACGACGCGAGATCGCCGGCGCCGCGCGCATAGCGTGCGCTCAGCACCGCATCGATCGCGGCCACGCGGCGCTCGCGCTCGGCCGCGTCCACGCCCGCATCGATCAGCACCGCATTCAGGCGCTCGCGCGCGGCGGCCAGCACCATTCCCTCCTCGAGATGCTGGCTGCCGTCGGCCGTGTAGCCCACGAGGAATGCGACGCGATCGGCGTCGCGCAATGCCACGCCGTCGAGCGACTGGCACAGCGCGTGACGCAGCCACAACGTCGTCAGCTCGCGCGGCGCGGTGCCCGCATCGAGTTCCGCGCGTACCGTCGGGCACGGGTCGAAATGCTCGATGAAGACCGAGCGCGACTGATAGCTCTTGTCCTCCGCCGACGGATCGGGCGAGTAGAACGAGCGGTAATCCCAGCGATCCGGCGGCACGTTTCCGAACAACTCGGGGCCGTCGAGCAGCGCGCGCCAGAACGCGTCCGGATCGCTCGCGCCGGGCAATGCGAGACCCATGCCGACCACGGCGATATCGTCGCCGTCCGGCGCTTCGTCGGCCGGCGCGGCGGGACGCTCGCTCCCGCCCGAGGCCGTCTGCTGCCGCGTCGTCGACGGAGCCGGCCGCACCGCTGCGGGCGCCGCCGCGCCCGCGCCTTCGGCACGCCCCTCGCCCGCCCATTCCGCGCGCGGCGACAACCCCTCGCTGCACAGCGACAGCCCGCCGTCCGCGACGACCACCTGGCCCGTGATCCAGCGCGCCGCGTCCGACGCGAGAAACACGACCAGATCGGCGAGGTCCTCCGCACGTGCGAGCCGCTTCAGCGGCGTCGCCGCGATGCTCGAGCGCTTCGTGTTCTCCGGGTCCGGAAACTGCGCGGCGACGTCGCCGTCGATCAGCGTCGACGACGCGCCGTTCACGCGAATGTCGCGGCCCGCGTACTCGACCGCGAGATAGCGCGTCAGCGATTCGAGCGCCGCCTTCGCCGTGCCGACGACCAGATAGTTCGCCGGCACCAGCGTCGCGCCCACCGACGACACGTTGACGATCGCACCGCCGCCCGATCGCGCCATCAACGCCGCGGCCCGGCGTGCGCACCAGAACGCGCCTTTCAGGTTGGTGTCGAGCGCGCGATCGAAATGTTCGGCGCCGATCTCGTCAACGCCGAGCAGCGCACCGGAGGCCGCATTGTTGACGAGCACGTCGAGCCGGCCGTAGCGCCGTTCGATCTCGTCGAACATCCGGTCGACCTGCGCTTGCTGCGCGACCGACGCACGGATCACGTCGACCGTCGCGCCGAGCGCGCGAAGTTCGTCGGCCGTCTGCTTCGACGCGTCGAGCGAGTGGAAGAAATTCAGGATCACGTGCGCGCCCTGCTCGGCGAAACGCCTGCAGATGGCCTTGCCCACGTTTTTCGCACCGCCCGTCACGAGAACGAGCTTGCCGCGCATGCTGGTATTCGACATGGATCGCCTGCCTATCGAGAACGTGTCATTACGGGCAGGGCCCCCCCTGCCGACCAACGGCTCAGATCGCTGCCGTCAAGCGAGCGCCTTTCCCTGGTTCTCGTAGACGAAATCGACGATCTGCCCCATCGCCTTGAAATCGCCGCTGCGGAAATTGGCCGGCAGCGGCGGCAATGCGTAGCGCGCGGTAATGCGCTGGATGATTTCCGTCTGCTTGACCGAGTCGATGCCCAGTTCGGCTTCGAGTTCGATCGTCTCGGAGAACACCTCGGCCGGATACTCCATCGCTTCCGCGTAGATATCGACGAGCTCCGCGAACAGCCGCTCGCGCGGCACATGCGCGGGCTTCGCCGCCGTGTGCGGGTCGTGCGGCGCCGACGGCGCCGGTACGGCCGTCAGTGTCGGTGCGGCCACGGCCGCCAGACGCGGTGCGGACGCGGCGATCGGCTCGGCCTGCGGCGCAAATGCGGCGACCGTCGACGCCGCGGCCGGCGCGGCGGCGGCCGGTGCCGCGTTCGCCATATCGAACGCATGACGCAACTCGCCCTTGAGCCAGTCGACGATGTGCGGTCCGCGCGCATGCCAGAACGCGTCGAACCCGGAGCCGGAATTGCCGATGCGAATATCGTCCTTCATGATGTTGTCCTCCTGGAAATAACGGGTGATCGTCGTGACGACGCTCGATTCCTCTATCGCGTTCGACGGGCCGCCGAACGTCCTGACCGTGCCGGGCCCCGCGATGCGCACGACGATGCGCGCCAATGCGTTCAGCGCGCCGCATTCGACATAGCGTCCGATGCCGTCAGCGTGCGCGGCGCGAATCGCATCCGCGAACCGCACCGGCAGCACGAAGTGCGACGCGAGCCGCGCGCCCGGATCGTCGGCGCCGCTGTAACGGCGGCCGAGGATCGGCGAATACACCGGAATCGCGAGCGGGCCGTGCCGATACGCGGCAAGACGCGCGGCGAACTGTTCGCGCGCACCGGCCAGATCGGGGTGATGAAAGCCATACGGAGACCTGAGCGTCTGCGCAGCCACACCGCGTGCCGCACATGCCGCGACGAAATGCTCCAGCGCATCGCGCGCGCCGGACACGACGGTCTGCGACGGATGGTTCTCGACCGCGACGCACACGTTGCGCACCGCATGCGCGACGGCGCTCGCATCGATCAGCTCGCGCGTCACGTCGGCGCCCGCGGAGATCGCGGCCATCATGCCGTCGGCCGGCGCAGCCGCCTGCAACGACGCGATCCGGTCGCAGACGATATGCGCGCCCTGCTCGATCGAATACATGCCGCCGCACACCAGCGCCGCGATCTCGCCGAAGCTGTGTCCGATCAGCACGTCGGGCTTCACGCCATGCGCGTGCAGTACACCGAACATCGCGACCGACACGCCGTAGATGCCGAGCTGCAGCAGATCGGGCGCTTCGCGCAGCCACACGTCGAGTCCGGCATCGTCGCGCCACAGTGCGCCCGTCAGCGGGCGTCCGAGGCGCGCGCTCGCGACCGCATCGAGCGTGTCGAGCGTCTGCCGCGCGCTCCGGTGTTCACGTGCGAGCTGCCGCAGCGCACCCGCATAGAACGCGCCCTGCCCCGGGAACAGGAACGCGCAACCGCGCGCTTGCACGCCGCCCGTGTCTGCCCCCGCGCCGTTCAACCCGCGTCGTTCCATAATCCCAATCTCCCCAGGCTCTCGGCCAGCTTCAGTCTCGCGATCCGCCACTTCGATACCGCGAGCACGCGCTGACGCCGCGCATCCGCGAGCGCCGACTGCGCATTCAGCAGTTCCGTGAACGTGCCGACGCCGGCCTTGTAGCGGCCGCGCGCGATGTCGAGCGAATGCAGCGCGGTATCCAGCAGATGCCGCGAGTTGTCCAGGTTCGTCGTGTCGGTCTGCAGGCTCTGATAGCTCTTCCACACGTCGAGCGACACCTTGAGTTCCGTGTTGCGCAAGTCGGCTTCCTGTGCGTCGGCCTGCGCCTTCGCCTCCGCGATGCGGTAGCCCGATGCGAACCCTTCGAACAACGGGATCGATATCTGGATGCCGATCGAATTGCTGTGACTGCTCTGCAACTGGAGAAACGACGCTTGCTGCTGATATGACGGGTTGTTGCGCGCGAGGCTGCCCATCAGCGAAATCGTCGGCAACGATTGCGCGCGCACCGCGCGCACCTCGTCGCGCGCCGCTTCGAGCTTTTCGCGTGCGGCGATCAGCTTCGGGTGATGGCGCTTCGCCTCGGCGATCAGGTCGGCGACGCCACGCGTGAAGTCGTCGCGATCGGGCGACGGTTCCGCGTCGGCAATGCGCAGCGGCGTATCGGCGTCGGCGCCCAGCGTCGTCGCGAGCGTGCCGATCGCGTTCTGCAGGTCGCCCTCCGCGCTCACGCGATCGAGCAGCGCCTTGCGATAGGTCGTCTGCGCCTGCAGCGCGTCGCCCAGCGTGCCGGCGCCGCCGTCGTGCCGCGCGCTCGCCTCGGCCAGGCTCTCCTGTGCCGCATGTTCGACCGCCTGCGCGGCGGCGAGCGCCGCCTGCGCGTCGCGCAGCGCGTAGAACGCCTGCGCCGCCTCGTAGAAGACGCTCTGCAATGCGTCGTCGTGTGCCGCGTTGGCCGCACGCAACAACGCGCGCGCACGGTCGAGCGTCGCGCCGCGCTTGCCAAAATCGAACAGCACCCAGCTCAGGTTGAGCATGCCGTAGCGGCTCGTGCTGCGCTGGTCCTGCGTGAAGCCGCCGCTGTAGTTCGTCGTCAGGTTGTCGCGCTCGATGCCCACCGTTGCATTGAGCGTCGGCCAGTACGCCGCTTTCGACACGCCGACCTCGGCCGCCGCGGCGCGCGCGTCCGACCATGTGCGGCTCAACTGCGGATGCGAACAGATCGCGAGCAGGATTGCATCCTCGAGCGCGAGCGGCTGCGCGTCGACATGCCGCGCGCCGCACGCGGTCGCCGATGCCATCGAACCGGCCGGCGTCGCCGTGACCTCGTCGCGCGTGCCATAGACATCGAACGTCTGCGCGCACGCGCGCGGCGCGAGCATCGCGAACGCGACGGCAGCCAGCACGGAAGCGATCGAATGCCTCATCGCTCAACGCCCCGCGACCGGTTCAGCGGCGGCGCCGGTGTCATGCGGCGTAGCCGCCGCACCGGCGGACGTTCTGGCCGCCATCGCCGCGCGCATCGCGGCGGTCGACTGGTCGAGCACGACCTTGCCGCCCTGCAACATGATGACCCGCTGCGCCGACGCGATCGTCTCCGGCCGGTGCGCAACGATCAGCCGCGTCATCGCGAGCTGCGTGACGGCCGCGTTGACCTGCATCTCGCGCTGAATGTCGAGATGGCTCGTCGCCTCGTCGAGCACCAGAATGGCCGGCCGCTTGTACAGCGCACGCGCAAGCAGCACGCGCTGCTTCTGCCCGCCGGACAGCACCGTGCCCATGTCGCCGACCAAGGTGTTGTATCCCATCGGCATTGCGGCGATATCGTCGTGTACGGCGGCGATGCGCGCGCACTCGGCGATCCAGCGCGGGTCCGCGTCCGGGTCGAAGAAGCTGATGTTGTCCGCGATCGAGCCCGCGAACAGCACGTCGTCCTGCAGCACCGTGCCGACGAGCCCGCGCAGCCGTTCGATGCCGAGCCGGCCGACGTCGAGTCCGCCGATCCGCACCGTGCCGCTCGTCGGTTCATGGATGCCGAGCAGCACGCCGATCAGCGTCGTCTTGCCGCAACCCGACGGCCCGACGATCGCGACCGACTCGCCCGCGGCGATCTTCGCGCTCACGCCGTCCAGGACCAGCGGCTCGCCATCCGCGTAACGGAACGACATCCCGTCGATCTCGATGCTCGCGTCGAGCGCATCGGCCTCGCCCGGCACGCTGCGCAGGCTCGCGTCCGGCTCGCTTTCGGCAAACACGATGTCGGCCAGCCGCTCGCCCTGGAGCTGCAACATCCGGACTTCGAAGTATTTGTCGATCAGGCTGCCGACCCGGCTGTCGAACTGGTTCTTGTATGCGTTGAACGCCATCAGCACGCCGACCGTGAACTGGCCGTCCATCACCATGCGCGCGCCGAGCCAGATGATCAGCACGTTCTCGATGCCGAACAGCAAGCCGTTGAGCTGCTGATAGAAGATCTGCAGCTTCTGCACGTGCAGGCTCGCATTGACCTGTTCGACGATCAGCGTGATCCAGCTCGCACGCCGCTCCGTCTGGCGGTTGAACAGCTTGATCGTCTTCACGCCGCGCACCGTCTCGAGAAAATGGCTCTGCTGCTTGGCCGCGTGCACGATCTGATCCTCGGTCGCGCGTCGCAGCGGGCCGTACCACAGCCACCGGACGAGCGCGTACAACGCCATCGTCACGAGCGCGACCATGCCGAGCATGCGGCTGTAGACGAACATCATCGCGAGCGTCACGGTCGTCATCAATCCGTCGATCACCGCGCCGAGAAACGACGTCGTCAGCGTTTGCTGGATCGTGTCGATCGAACCGAAGCGCGACACGACGTCGCCGAGATGGCGCCGCTCGTAATAGCGCACCGGCAGGCTCAGCAAGTGCGTGAAGACGTTCGCGCGCCACTGGATGTTCAGCGTGACGCCGACGTACATCAGCGCCCACGCGCGAATCGTGCCGGTCGCCTGCTGCATCAGCAGCAACAAGCCGAAGCCGAGCGCCAGCACCGTCAGCAGGTCGCGATCGGCGCTGACGATCACTTCGTCGATCACCCACTGCAGAAAGAACGGCTGCACCAGCATGAAGACCTCGAGCGCGATCGCGAGCGCGAGGATTTGCGCCAGCGAGCGCGACAGCCCCGACACCGGGCCCAGCAACTCGCGCAGCTTCACCGCCGGACGTGCCGCGCGCGGCGCGAAGCCCGCGGCCGGCCACAATTCCAGCGCGACGCCGGTAAACGCCCGCGACAGTTCGGCGAGCGACACCTTGCGAATGCCGTGCGACGGATCGTGAATCGTCGCGGCCTTGCCGTTCACTTCCTTCAGCACGACGAAGTGGTTGAAATTCCAGTGCAGCAGACACGGCAGACGCAGTTGGCCGAGCTGCGCCATGTCGAGCTTCACGGCGCGCGTGCCGAGCGCGAGACGCTGCGCGACCTCGATCACGCGTCCGAGTCCCGCACCCTTCAGCGATACGGGGAATTGTCCGCGCAGCGTCGCGAGATCCACGTGATGGCCGTGATAGCCGGCCACCATCGCAAGGCATGCGAGCCCGCATTCCGCGGCTTCGGTCTGCAGGATCATCGGGAGCCGGCGGCCGAGGCCGAACGAGAGTCGATCGAGTAATGGCATGCGCGACCTCGTCAGAGTTTGCCGGTCAGGCTGTAAAGCGGCTCGAGCACCCACTCGTACAGGCGCCTGCGCTCCTGCAGGATGTCCGCCTGCAACGTCATGCCGGCCTGCAACGGCTGCTGCGCGCCATACGCGACGACGTGCTGCGCATCGAGCGCGACGATCACGCGATAGAAGGTCGCATCGCGCCCCTCGCCCGGCGTCGCCGCCGGGCCGCCGTCGTTCGCGAGTTCGGCCGCCGACAGCGCCGTGCGCGCGATCGACACGACCACGGCGCGATACTGGCCGAACTTCTGGTACGGGAACGCCTGATAGCGGATCAGCACCGGCTCGCCGACCCGTACGAAGCCGATCGCCGTGCTCGGCACGAACAGATGCGCCTGCCAGCGCGCACCGCCGGGCACCACGCTCGCGAGCGGCCGGGACGTATCGACCGACTGGCCGACGTCGGCGATCGCCGCCGTCACGATGCCCGTCTCCGGTGCGGTGACGACGATCCGGCGCTTCGCCTCGCTCTCGATCAGGTTCTGGTCGACGTCGATCACGTTGCGATCGATCTGCGCGAGCTGGTTTTGCTGCTTGAGGTCGAGGCCGGCCAACTGGTTGTTCGCTTCCGTCAGCGACTGCGCCGTCGACGCGCGCTCGCGAAGCAGCCCGTTCAGCTTCGACTGCTGGTCGAGCAGGTCGGCCTCGCGCTGCTGTGCCTGATCCTTCGAAATGTAGTCCTGGGCCAGCAGGCCGCGATAGCGTTTCGCGCCGTCGGCAGCGATCGACGTGCGCAACCGCTGCGCCGAAAGCTGATCGTCGATCTGTGCAAGCTCGCCGCGCAGGCTTGCGATCTTCGCGCGCACCGTCGCGCGTTCGTCCTGCTGCAGGCTGCGTGTCTTGTCCATTTCCGTGAGCAACGACGCCTTGCGCTGCCGCGCCTGCGCGATCAGCGCGGCCTGCGTCGCGCCCTCCGCCGCGCTTTGCAGATCGGTGGACACCGTGTAGAGCGTCTGCCCGCGCGCAACGTGCTGCCCTTCCCTCACGTCGCGCTCGACGACGATGCCCGGCTGCAGCGCATAGACCTTCACCAGTCCTGCATCCGGCATCACGACACCGCTGACCGTCGTGCGACGCGTGTAGGTACCGAACGCGAAGAACAGCAGCACGCATGCGGCCATCGCGACTGCGGCCACAGCCAGCAGCGTCAGCGACACGGGGCGCACCAGCACGATCTCGCCGAGCGCGCCGGCGCGCTGCGCCTGTTGAGCTTCGTGCCGGAAAAGAGAAGTCGGGTTCGTCAAGATACGGATGACAGACAGTCGGTTGGATTCGGCGGACGCATTGCGGTTACCGGCAAGATCGCCGCGACAGCCCGCTTCGGTGCCGCGGCAACCCGCGATTCACGCGATGGCGACGCAGCGCGCGCCATCGCACGGAAATCGCGTCCGGCTTACGCGTGCTGGCCGGTCAGCAGGCCGAGCAATGCGTTGCCCGTGCCGACGACAGCCGTCGTCAGTGCTTCGCCGACGTTGTAAAGCGTCTGGCCATACAGCTCGACCACGTTGCCCAGCGTGTCGAAAATCGAGCCGCCGCTGTAGTAGCCGCCGGAAACTTGTGCGATTTCCTGCTGATTCAGTTCTTGCATTGCGTTTCTCCAGATTGAGAATGCTAGATAACCCATCTAGCGAGGCATCGAGCCACGCCGCGATTGCGACGCAGATCAATACGTTGAATATCTTTACTTTATTGATGACATGATTATTCCGTCGAGCAATGCTTCATTAATTCACTCGACACGCAGGAATGCGAAACCATGCCAAATCAAACATCCAGGACGGCTTCCTGGCTTATAAATCTGAATTCAGCAACTGGTTTTTATTTCGGTTTTCGACGTGATGTTTTCAATCCACTGACGATCATTCTCTCCTGCTCGCGCGCCACGGCGCCTGGCGCGCCATGAGCACCAGAATGAAAGCGATGGCGAATACGCGGTCGACGATTTACCGGAAAAAATGTAGGCGCCCAGTGCCCAGCATCGAGCGAACCATGGCCACACGCTTAATCACGCCGATTTTACTCATTGAATTTTTTACAACGTTGAATTCGATGAGCCAATGATCCGACACTTTCCATCTGATCTTTGTACGATACCGCACCATCGGGCAAACCCGATATCCGAAGGCAATTGATTCTGTTTTTATGGGGAATTCCTGACCATAACGCCACGATTGAATTCCCGTGGTTGATTCTGGAAAGGACTGCCATGGCGGTCGAACGGATGGGGCGTAATCCGTCGAATTTATATGCGAATCACATGCATGAATGGATCGCGCAATCGCCCGGGTGCGCGAGCGGACGCCCGCGCCGGGCCTTGCGGGCTGCACGGCGCGCAGCATGCATTACCCGTCTTGCTGCTTTGCGAGCTGGTCCGCGACGGGCAGGCTGCGGATATGCGTGTCCGTCTCGGCGAAGATCGTATTGGTCAGCGTGGGCGGTGGCGCTTTTCGTCGTTTCGAAGAAGCGATCGGCCGATGGTCCGCGAGCATCCAGGCCAAGCCCACTACGGCCCGTCATGCTTCCTGACGGTAAAGAGAGTCAGCCGGATTCTCGACTCGTCCAGAAGGCTAAGCCTTCTGGACCGCATCACACCGTCGATGTTCAGTGCTTCAGACGGACGACGTATATCCCGGCGTCCTGCGCGCTCGCGCTAAGGCTGTAGTTCGGCGGATTCACATACGACGCTCCCTGAACAAGCGGCTTGTAGACCGTCGGTCCATTGGAATGGTCCGCCAATTCGATCACGGGCGGATTCGGGCTGGGCGTAACGGTGGTCGTAAAGTTCAGCGTCAGCGTTGCGGAGGCCATCGAGTGAAGACTCCCCTGAGGCACCTCAACACCGTAGATGTAATCCCCGGTCGCACCGGCCGAAGACGGGTCCATCTTGCCCAGACACACCGTGAGATCGCCGGTCAGGCCACTCGCAGGTGTCTTGAGCGTGAGCGTAGCGATACCATCGTCGGTCGTAAGATTGATGTTCGCGTTGGCTATCACGCTGCTATTCGAGATCGTCAGCTTCTTGTAGCCGTCCGTGCACGCAAACGACGGCTTTGACGATGTCGACGTGGTCTGCGACGTCGAACTCGATGTGTTCCCGGACGTCGCACCGCCGCTGCTGTCGTCGCCGCCACCGCAAGCGGCCAGAAAGATCGCCGAACTCATCAAACCCGCCAAAACAAGTTTCTTCTTCATTGCCTACCCCTTTAATTGTTAAATACAACTAACAAAATTGACAACACCTAACTTGGCGATATCGCTCAAGTCTTCCGGTGCGCCCCCGGGACAAAAATGCGCAGCTGTTCTGCAGACCACGCAAAGCGTCCAGACGGAGGGACGTCTAGACGCAACCACTCATGCGAAAGCCAAGCGCCTCTTCCGCTTCACGATAATCGTCGGCTCAGCAGCAGGCGCATAGACTCGGCCTGGTGTCTGCGACTCGACTTCCGTCTGTCGTGCCCTTTGCGTCGCACGGCGCTTTCCGTTCAACCACGGATGACGTGGGGGAAGCCGAATCGGCCTGGTGTCGCAAGATCCATTCGATTCGTCCAACTGCCTGTCGTCCACAAGCGGCTCCCCACTTAAAACTGCGAAGTCAACTGAAATCCAACGGTCACACGCGCGGTAGGAAAGCCGGACGGCTTGTAGATCGGCGTGCCCACGAACAGGTCGTACGCGTAGCCACCGAATCGAGTACCGATACTGCCCTTCACGCCGATGACCGCACCAGCCAACTGCGTACCGACGAGCGCGATCGGCTGCGGTCCCCAGACTCGGCCATAGTCAACACCCGCATACACCGCCTGCCCAGTCTGGCCGATCGGCATTTTCAGCTCGTTACGCCAGTAGAACCCACGAGCCGCAGCCAGCATCGTTTCGCCGTCAAAGCCCCGGACGGTGTACCGGCTGCCGATGGTCATGTCATCGAGGTAGTACAGGGTGTCCCCGGTGTACTGGCCGTGAAACGTGCCAATATAGCGAAACGGCTGCTTGCTGATCTCGAACGGCACTGACAGGTTCGCGTCGAGTACGGCCATCCTGAAGCGATACGTTGGGCCGCCGCCCGCGGCAAGCGCATCGTCCCTCGCGCCGAGGCCGCCGACGCCTTGTCGATACGCGAGCGAGCCGTCGAATTGCGCGCCGTCGAAGTAGTGCCGGTCGGTCAGGCCGAGTTCCACAATCGTGTTGTTGCGGCGCTGCTGCGAAATCTCGGTGTCTTCAATGAAGCTTTGCCCAAAGCGACGCGACAACCGGAAATACCCTCCCAGCACGTCGTTCTGGCTGCGCGCAATCACACGGGCCAGCCTGAAATCGACCGTCTTCGAATTACCGCTCGCGACGAACGTCTGGTTCACGCCTGCGATCTGCTGGTAGTAGGTATTCGTGTTTGCGGACAGCGTCGCCGTCCAGTAACCCCACGGAATCGAATAGAAGCCGTTCCAACCGTGCGAACCGAGGCGCTTGTCGCCGAACTCGAGGTCCTGGGTGACGCCGACGTTGAACATGTCGTTCAAACCGAGCGGGTTGTCGATGCCGACTGAGAGGTTGCCTTGCAGCTTGCCGGTAGCGCGCGTGCCGGAGTTGTCGATCGATGCGACGACGGTCCACGGCTTGCTGCGCTTCACGTCGAGCACGACATCGCTCTCGCCGGGGAGTTCGCCGGGAACGATCTGCATTGAGACGTCCTGACTCGTCACTCGCTTCATTTGCTCAAGACCTTGTTCGAGGTCGCGCAGATTCAATACTTCCCCGTCGCCGGTCGGGAATGCAGTTTTCCATGTGCCGCGCAGCTTTTCATCTGAGAAACGGATGCGCCGGATCGTGCCGGGAATCAGCGACAGTTTCAGCGTACCGGTCGACAGGTCTTGCTCGGGGACGAGCACGCGCGTGGTGACGTAGCCGCGCGCCAGAATTGCCTGAGACAGCCCCTTGACCAGCACGTCAACGCCTTGCTTGCCGACGCATTGCCCGGCGTAGTGGTCCAGCCAGTCGCGCGCAAACGCGAAGCGATCCATTGGCAAGGCGGATGCGCCCTCGGCCTTCGCTGCGTCGGACAACGAGGCCGGAACGTCGAGCGTAAAGCGGTCAATGCGAAAGCACGGCGTTTCGGTAGGAATGGCCGGATGCGCTTCAACCTTCGGCACTTCAGAGCGAACGGACGGCGCACGCACGGCCGCGTCGCGCTGCTGCGCGTCCCTCTGCTGCTGCGCCTGTCGCTCCCGTTCCGCATTCGCGCGCGCGGCGGCGGCTTGATCAGCTGGTGTGGGAGTCTGCTGTGCGTGCACCCCGAGCGAAATAAAGGCTGTTATTGGCAAAGCCATCAGCCGTCTTTTCATTTTCATTCTAATTATTTTTGCCGTTAATTATCTCGGCTTTCTATCCCAAACCGATCGAGTTTGACTGAGACTCGCCTCAGTCAAATCATGGTGCTCGTAGAAATCTCGAAACATTTCCAATGCGACCGATAGATCACGACACACTGTTCGGTCATCCCATTCATGGTCCAAAAAGCTAGTAGTCCCTCGAAATGGCGCGTCACCTGGCTCCCACCATTCTCGTCGCGCTGTCTTCTCGGTCGGCGGAGTTACGGGATCATAGACGATCCTACATTCGCCAGGATGGGAATACATCGCGAGAGAATCTCCTAGCAAGAGTCGATCGACGTCCTCGCGAACTGCGATCGTCAACGTGACTGTCCCACCAAATTCAAAGGCGCGTCGAACCCACTGCTCAATCTCCTCCCACGAACTCTCCTCACTATGGAATGAAGACAACTCTCCAGAATTCTTACTTGCCGCCTTCAATCGCATCACATTTTTCAAAATTTCGCTCCTTGAGTTTCAATCAGCTTATTTCCGCTTCCTCTGACCCATTGCGAAATCGATCCGTCTGCCCCATTAACAACGGTCAGTTTACTTAGCCCTGCAGCGTCAGCCATCTTAACGAGATCAGATTGACAATAATTGCATGGCGCCAACCCTCTCACTACGATTGTCATAGGTTGATCTTGCGTCAATCCCGCGTTATATGCTTGCTGAATGACACCGATCTCCGCATGGGCCTCACCATAGATTCCGTTCGGGTCGCCCGGCGCTACCAATTTGGAAATTAGCGTAGGTTGATTGGGGTCTCCAAATCCGACTCCGCGCGCCGACTGGTTGACATCATAGAACGATTGCCCCCCAATACTCGCATCAGCCGTCACCTGAACCGGCGCGGATGCGCCAGGTAGTGTCTTGCCAATCAGAGGATCAACAGACTGAGCCTTCGCAAGATCAATCGCAAGCGGCTCCGCGGTGGCGGCATTCGCGGTCCCGCCGGATGTGACCGGCTTCGGTACATCCGCTATAGACTGCGAAACCACGTCTGACACCGCAGCCGCGACCCGTCCCGCAATCGCTTTAACGGCTCCAGTCGCCAACCCTCCGCCCATAGTCGCCACAATAAAATCTTCGGCGGTATGCTCTGGCGCGATTGCATCCTGCGACGTTCCTGCCTTCGCAATCTGGTCTTGTGCGAATCCCGCCACCTGCTGGGTCGTCGGGCCGTTCGGATCGACGTAATACTGTGATCCGATCCCGGCCGTCTGAGGCGTTTGTCCCGGGGCGAGTGCATGTGCGGTTCCTCCCGGCGTACCAAACAACGTCGAGTCATTGAATTGACCGCTGGTCGACTGGAACGTCTTGACAGTGCTGCCATCCGCAACTATCGGACCGGTCATCCCCGAAATCGTATAGCCGGACATCTGATTGATCGCTTTCTGAGCGATCTCCAGATTCTGCATAAACGTGTCGAGAGCCTGCGAATTGCCTGATGCCTGAGCTGCCTGCACTAACTGAATTTCATACTGCGTGAGCTGTGACTGTGCCTGCGCATCTACCTTCGCGCCGGCCGCCAACGTCAGCATATTGGTCCAGTAGTCGGCCAGCGTCGCTTGATCAGCCGGTGTCTTGCCGTTCGCGGCTGCGATCCCCTTTGCCACCGTGGAAATCATGGTGCGTTCTTGCGGGTGAAGTTGGCGATTGAACAGATCCGCGCTCAATGCACCATTTGCGCCGCTCATTGCACCAGCCGAGCCGCCCAGCAAACCGCCTGCCGCCGCACCAGCCAGCCCCGACGCCGCATTCGCCAACAACGTGCCGCCCAGTGTATCGCCGAGCGCGTTCCCAACGGCATTGCCTGCCATGTCACCGGCTACCGTGCCAGCGACCGCCCCGGCCACATTGCCACCGCCCATCGCCGCCCCGATTGCAGCTACTCCTGCGTGCGACGCAATGCGTGCAGCACCATCGTTACCCCACAAAGCTTCCTGCTGTTGCGCCGCCGTGAAATCTGCCTGTGCCTGGGCCATCCCGGCCGTGTCGCCTGTGGCACTAGCGTTGGCGTATGCCAGTCGCGCCTTGGTTTCGTCTGCGATCGCCTTGTTTTGCAATGCGTTCGCTACGTCGCCCACCACCTGCATGCCGACTTGGCCGACCGACTGCTGAACCGCGATGTCGTTCTGCACGTTCTGCGCATTGAACGTGTTCTGTACCGCACCGTTCGCATTCGCGGTGTCGCGGCTCAGTCCGGCAGTGCTGTCATGTCCGGTACCTGCATCTCCGCGGACCGTGATCTTGCCCGGGCTGACGGCCGCATAGGTCGTCCCCGACGCGTCGCTGCTCGTGCCCGCCGTCGAGAATCCGCTCGGTCCCAAGCCTTGCGAGTTCTGCGCTCCCGGTACGGTGCTCGCGCCCTGCTTGACAGGCGTATTGAGGTTCACACCACCCGGCGTGCTGTTCCCGAATCCGCCGCTCGCGCTGACGCCCACCGTATCGCCCGAATAGGTCGCATGGTTCTCCAGATTGGTAAACCCGAGAGTCTGCGTCGACAAGCTGTTCTTGTCCGGCATCGCCGTGCTGGCGATCACGCCACCGTCGAGCTGCGTATGGTTCCCGACGTTCACGTTGTATCCGCCCGTGCCCGCATAGATCCCGCTTTGCTGGTTCACCGACTGATAGTTCGCATTGATGTTCTGCTGGCTCGCGCCCGCGCTGCCGCTCACCGTCTGACCGTAGCAGAACGGCGGCACGCAAATACTTGCCTGGAATCCGGCACTCGATTGCTTGCTGTCGTACGTGCTGGTGTCCTGCTGGCTCTGGATGTTCAGGTCGCGCCCAACGCTTGCGTTGACGGTATTGCCCGACACCTCCGCCCCGCGCAGGTTTGTATCGCGTCCGCTTGTCATCGACAGCGTATCGCTCGCGGTAATCTGCGTATCCCGATTCGTCACGCTGTTGCCGTTCGCGTTGCCGTGCGCCGTGCTCGCACCAAGCTCGAGCGTAAAACCATTCTGCTGTCCGCCGAGAGCGGCCCCCACACCGATACTACCGCCGCTGCTGCTGTTGCTGCTCGACTCCTGGCTCGTATCCTTCGCGCTTGTCAGGTTAATATCGCGAGCCGCGCTCAGCTCAACGTTCTGCGCGCTAATCTGCGTCCCGCTGGCATTGATGTCACCGTCGGTCGCAAAGCCATTCGCATCCTTGGCTCCGCTCCCCGTTGCAATCAGCGTTGCCTTACCGCCAGCGTGCAGCGTGCTCCCGTCGTTGGCGACCGAGCTCGATTGCGCTTCGCTGTGGCTGGTACCGCCGCCAATGCTGACTGTCGCCTTGACCAGTGCCTGATTCGTTGGCTGCCCGTTACTCAACGCACTACCAACTTGATATGCGTTGTATGCGGCAAGTCCGGCCTGTGCCTTGTCGAGCGCCGCCAACCGCGAGTCGCCGCCGCGCGCCGGTTGGCCAAACGCCTGATTCGCCTGCGCAATTGCATTGCCAACAGCACCGCCAAGCGCAACACTCACGCCGAACTGGCTCGAATCCTGACTCATCCGGCTCTGCGTCGCGTCCGTCCCCGGATCGAGATTCAGGTTCTTGCCGATCAGCGTCAAATCCTTGCCCGCGCTCAGATCCGAACCGGCCACCGTGATGTCCTGCTTCGCATCAAGCGTCACATTGCCGTTACCGCTCACGATCTGGCTGCGCATCGTGCTCTGCGTTTGCGACGCCGTATCCTGCACGCTATGGCTGTTCGCTACGCCCACCGAAAAACCTGTAGCCGTACCGTTACTGCCAAGACTGCCAACTTGGTGACTGCTCGACTCCTGATGCGTCACATTCGTATCGAGACCCGCCAGTACATTGATCGCACCCTGCGTTGCAACCAGATCGACGCCTTGCGTTCCACTGATGCCGGAACCAACGACGTTGATATCGCCTGTCTTGCTCTTGATGACGACGCTGTTACCCGTGACCGACGACGCCGTTTGCTGGGTCATCGTCTGGCTACCGTCCGAATTGCTCCGGCTCGCATTGTACGGAGACGGGCTATTCCCGCCACTGTTGGCTGTGCCGCCGATCCAGCGGGCGACGTCGCCGAGACTCGGCGTCGAAATTAGCGCAAGGCTCGTGCTGGAGCTGCTCGATGACGTACTCTGCTGAAGCTGATCCGTCGATGCCTGCAACGTCACGTTGCGATTTGCATCTAGCGTCGCCGTGCCGCCTGCGCTGATCGCCGAGCCGATCACCGCAATATCGCCGTCCACGATGTTGCCGCTTGCATCCTTCTGCGCGCCGCCAGTGGCTTTCACGGTTACATTGCCGCCGCCCCGTACCGTGCTTCCGGCGTTCGTCAGGCTCGACATATCGGTTGTACTGCTGCTGCGGCTCTGACCATACATCACTGAAATCGACGGCACGTCCGCGGCGCTTGCGCCGATTTCGGTCAGCACCGATTGACCACGCTGAAACCCGTTGCCCGACGACGCATCCGCTTTCAGGTTGCGCACCGTATCGAACGGCGTGCCGGTCACGGCCACCGTCAGGCCGCTCGAATGCGCTTCCCGTTGATCGTGCGATTGCGCTCGGTCCTGTCCAGGATCAATCGTAACATTCTGTCCAGCGATGCTGATGTTGCCCGTTGCACCAGTGGTATCGCCCGCGGCCTTGCCTGCCACGATGTCGCTGCCGCTGATATGGACGTCCTTCCCACCCGATACCGTCACGTTGCCTTCGACACTGCCGACAGTGCTGCGTGACTGGCTTTGCGTTGTCGACGACGCGTTATACCGATCGCTCTGTTCGCTCGATCCGATCGTGATGCCCAGGCCACCCGAACCCGACAGGCCCGAGTGCTTCTCTTGATGGTACTCGTTGTCCTGATAGGTATTGGTCGCCGCCGTGATGTTGACGTTGTCCTTGGCAGAAAGTGCTACATCGTGCGTCCCGATAATGGCGCTGCCGGTGACGTTGATGTCTTTCCCGCTCACGACCGTCACGCCGTCGGCCGAGATCGTGCTGCCATTGGCGTACGTGGTGGTCTGGTCAACCCGATTCGTCGCGCTCGTATGACTTGCGACACCGCCATGGTCATGCGATTCGTCCATGTTCGACACATGCGTTTCGGTTGCCGTGCCGACATTCACGTTGCCGACTGCCATCAGTCCGACGTTGCCCTGGTCAAGCGTAATCGTACTTCCGACGACGTTGATATCCTTGCCCGAAGCAACGTTTAAGGTATTGCCGCTATGCAGCGTCGTGCCAACCACGGTCTGGTCGGAGGTATGCAACGTTTCCGTATAGCTGCCGTGATGATCGCTACCCGAACTGTTGCTGTCGACCGTCGAAGTCGTGCTCGCCGCCCCGAGCGTGACATTACCCTTGGCAACGATCGTGCCGCCATTACCCAAGTTGATTTGCGCGCCACTCGCGGTCAAATCACCATTCACACCGATCATCGACACACCGCCGACATTCAGAGCGCTGCCCACCACGCCATTGATGTCGGTATTCGAAACACCATTCGCCCGCTGGACAACCTTGTGCTCGCCGACTTGCTGCGTACCGAGGTCGTAGTTCCCACCGACGAGCATGCCGAGATTGCCGCCGACCGTCAGCGCACCCGCGTGCTGTTCAAAGTTTCCACCGGTCACGATTGCTGCATCGCGCTTGACGTCAATCTGAGCGATCGGCCCGAGCGTCGACGTGACGCTCGTTGCGCCATCGCGGCTGACCCGCTTGTCGGTCTTCACTGCGGTATCGAGAATCAGGTCGTCGCCGGCATTCAGGTTCAAGCTACCGGCTTGGACCTTGGCCGAAGTCAAATCGACATTGCCGGTTGTCATCAACGACATCAGGCCACCGCTCTGCAGCGCACCAAATGCGTTGTCGATCTGCTTGCCCTGGATCAACAGCGTGTTGTCCGCCTTCACCGTGCCGCTGTTCGCGAAGTTCTGTGCGTCCTTCAGGTCGATGTCGGTGGCCGTAATCAGCGGACCGTTGATATTCTGTTGACTTGCCTTCGCGAGATACACGACCGGCACCAGCACCGACTGCCCGTCAACAACGCGCGTCTCCATCATGATCACGTTGCTCGTGAGCTGCGACACCTGCTCGGCCGACAGGCTCGCGCCCAACGGAAGGTTGAGCGACTTCTCCAGCGAAGCGCCTGCCGCCATCAGCGACTGGTACATCGACTGGAGATCCGTGTACGGACCGAGCACCGCACGGCCCGTCAGCGACGTGACTTGGTTGCGAACCAATTGCTGCTCGTAGAAGCCGTCACCCAGCCTCTTCGGAATGTGGGTAAGGTCGACACCGATCTGACCGAAGAAGTAGTCGCTCGAAATGAAACTCTTCTGATTCGTGAACGCCGGATTCGTCTCGATCACGTAGCTCGCGTTCGGCGACGGGTTCGGTCTGAACAAGCCGCCCTGCGGAATGGTCAGGTTGTTCAGCACGTTCGACGCAGTCGCGCTCGCGATGACCGGATCGACCGTGGTCACACCACCATGCACCGCCGACGCACCCGACTTCGTGCCGCTTGCGCTACCGCTCAGTCCACCGATCGTCAGGCCGGGGACGGCTTGCCCGGGCAGCAGGCCCAGCGACGGGATCGAGGCGTTGCCCGCGGTGTTGTTGATGCTCACGCCGGTTCCGGAAATCGTCCCGTTCGAACCCAACGTCGAATGGTAGTCCGGCAGAGAGTACTGCTTGACCGACGCCGGCGCAGCCTGCGTATAACCGCCCGGACGAGAGGTAACGAACGGCGCATTGCCGAACGGCAACTGCCAGTTGTATTCGCTGTTGTCGTAGTTGTTGTAGTGGTACTGCCCGGAGTACGACACGGTCACGCTCGGCGCCTGTTGTCCAGTGGCGGCCCACCCGTTAGCATCGTAGCTCTTCGGCATCTGGACATTGCCAACGGCCGTGATGCTGCTCCAGTAGTTTTGCAGGCTGGCGACCGTTGATGCATTGATACTGCCGCCCGACACGATTTGAGCAGCCGGGCTGATGCTGGTCACGGTCGTCGCGGTCGCGCTATCCGCGTAGTAGGTCGTGTATTGATACGTACTGTTCCACTGGCCGCCGTGGGGCGGATCGGTATACACCCCGCCAATACTGGTCGGATCCTTAACACCGACCTGCCCCGTTTGGCCCTTGATCGGTACGCCGAACTGCGCCAGCGTCGCGGGGTCGACCGAGCCGGTCGAAGTCGTCATCACGCGACGCGTGTTCGTGATCTTGTCGGCATGCAATTCCATGTCGCCGCCGGACTGGATCAACGCCGACGAATTGTTGATCAAGGCCGCGTTCGTGTAGTTGCCGCTGGCGTCCTTGCCACCGGCCAGGACAACCTTACCCATACCGAAGATGGCCGTCGTCGCCATCGAATCGGTCGCAGTGGTGTCATCGCGGTTCTCGATGTCGTTCGCGAGAATTTCAAGCGTGCCGCTGCTGTCCGACGCACCAATCAGCGCGGTCGGACCGAGGTTCGACACCGTGCTCGTTGCATTGAGCGACACGCTACCGCCGACGATCGCGCCAGTGTTGGTCAGATTGCCCGATTGCGTATGCAGCAACCCGCCCGCGGACAGTGCGCCCGCGTTGACGATATTGCCTGCATTGACGTTCAGGTTGTTGACCGATTGCACGTTGCCGCTATTGTTGAACGTGCCGGGCAACTTGAACGCAAGATCGTGACCGACGTTGAACTGATAGTCGGGCGTCACCGAGAAATCGCCCTGCAGGTTCACGTTGGCATCGTGGGCCGCGCTGTATGTGCCGCCGCCCTGCAGCGTCGGAGCCGTTACCGTCAGGTCATGCGTGGAGCTGATCTGCCCGTTCGTGTTCGTGACCGTGCCGGTCGTCGTCACGTCCACGTCGCCACTCGAATTCGCGACGTTACCGATCTGCCCACCGCTGTTGTCCAGGGTCGTCCCTTGAACGTGGAGGCTCGCACCGCTCAGCTGACCGCCCTGCGTGTTCGAAATCGATACTGCGCTTACCGTCACGTCGCCGTTGCCGGTGATCGCGCCCATGCCCGGGACGCCGCCCGCGTGACTGTTGGTGATCTGGCTGCCGCCCTGCACGGTCATCTTGCCGGCGCCGAGGTCTGCAATCGAGCCATCAGCATTGTTGATCGATGCCGACTGGATGCTGAGCGTGCTCGCATCGCCCGCCGCCGTCTGGCCGGCCTGAATGTGTCCGCCCTGGTTCACCAGCGCGCCGCCGTTCGTCAACGACAGGGATGCGCCCGCCCGGACCAGCCCTTGCGCGTTGTTCACGTCGCCCGCGATCGTGCCGGTGATGCCGCCCTGTGCGGCGAGGATACCGCCCGCGTTGTGCCAAGTGCTCGCGTCAACCACCACTTGGCCCTTGGTGACGATGGTGCCGCCTGCATTGTTCAGCGCGCTCGCACCTTTGCCCGGTTCGATCGTCAGCGTGCCCGTGCCGGCATGCGTGATCGTGCCGCCCGCATTGTTCAGTTGAACTGGAGCGAGCATGAGATCCGTGCTGTTCGTCTGAATCACGCCACCCGCGGAGTTGTCCAGCGTGCCGCCCACATTGACGCCCATCGCGGACGATCCAAACTGCGTGATCGTCCCGCCATGGTTCGTCAGGTTCGGCGTGGTCAACGCCATCTGGTTCGCTTCGAGCGTGCCACCGCTGTTGTCGAGCGTCGAATCGGCGGTGATAGACAAGTTCGGCGCAACCATCGAGCCGCCCTGGTTCGTCAGCGCGCCCGTATGGATTGTCGCATTCGTGCTCGCGCCAATCTGACCGCCGCCGTTGTTCGTCAGCGTACCGCTCGTCAAGCTGAGGTCAGTATTCGACAGCAGCTTGCCGTTCGTGTTGTTCAACGCGCCGCCAACCGTCGCTGCCAACCCAGTCTGAGCGTTGATCGAACCCGACGTGTTGTTCAGCGAGCCGGTATTCGCTGCTCCCCGCCCGTTGCTGGAGATCTTGCCGCCGACGTTCGACACCGAACCCGTGCCGTTGCCAAGCGTCAGCGTGCCGGTGCCGGCATGCGTAATGATGCCGCCGTCGTTGACGAGCGAGGCCGGCGCGAGCGTCAAATCGGTACTATTGGTTTGCAGCGTGCCGCCGCCCGAGTTATCAAGCGTGCCCGAGATGTTGACGGCCATCGCGCCGGACCCGGTCTGCGTGATCGTCCCGGCATGGTTCACGAGATTCGTCGCGTTCAACGTCACCTGAGCCGCCTGCACGGCGCCCGAACTGTTGTCGAGCGTCGTGCCGCTTAACGCCGCCGTCTGGCTGGCGATGGTGCCGCCGCTGTTGGACAGGTGCGCGACCGCATCGACCGTCACGCCCTGCGCGGCTTGAAGCGCCCCGCCGCTGTTATCGACTGACTGCCCGGAAACATGCAGATTCGTGTTCGACGTGATCGTCGCGTGGTTCGCAATATTCCCGCCCTGCACGATCACATCGCCGTTGCCGCCGATTACGCCGCCTTGCGCGCCGTTCGCGGTCGTGCCAGCCGCGTTCGTGAGCTGACCCGTTGCCGTCAACACCATTCCATCGGTGTTGAGTGACGTAATGCGACCCGCTGTATTGTCGATCGTGATTCCGTCGACCGTCGCCTGACCCGCGCTCTGGATCGTGCCTTGATTGTTCGCGATGGTGTTACCGCGCAGCGCCATCGTGCTGTCCGACACGAGCAGCCCGGCCTGGTTCGCAATCAGCCCGGCAGTCGTCACCGACAGCGGCCCGTGCGACGACACATTGCCGCCCTGGTTCGATATGTTGCCACCCGTCAGCGCCGTACTGCCACCGCTCGTCAGGCTGCCGTGGTCGTTGATGAGCGTCCCCGTGGCGTTCGCCGTGACTGCCCCTTGGGCGCTCGTCGTCGCGTTCGTGAGATTCACGTCGCCAGCCGTCGCGCTCAGCGACAGGTTGCCGTTCGCGGCAGTCGTGCTGCCCGCGAGGTTCACGCCGGCGCCAGTTGCCGAGACGTTGCCGCCCGCGACGTTCTTGCCGGTCGCGTTCAACTGGCCCGCCGTCGTCAGTTGCAGGTCGCCGACCTGCGTGACGGTACCGTCACTATTCACGCCTGCACCCAGCAAGCCCGTTGAATTCAGCGAACCCGCCGTCACGCCCACGTTGTGTTGCGCCGCGAGCGTACCGGTATTCACCACGTCCGCACCGGTATTGAGCGACACCGACTGCTGACCGTAGGTCGTGCCGCTGTTCTCGATTCCCCCCGCAGCGGACACCGCGACGTTGCCGAGCGAGCTGACCTTGCCTGATTGCACGAGTCGCCCGTCCGTCGTCAGCGTCAGGCCCATCGCATCGGCCGCGATCGTCCCGGCGTTCCGGACCCCGACGCCTCCCTCCGTGCCAACAAGGAAGATCCGGTTACTATACATACCACCCAATTGACCCACGTCGATTGCAACAGCAGGGGCTGCGCCATCGCCCTGAATGCGGGTCGACTGGAGCGTGTCGTGATTGACCTGATTTGCGCCAGTAACCACGTTCAGGTTCGACGCATAAATGGCGGCATTCGCCTGCACGGCTCTCGAAATGAGATCAACCTGATCCACATTCGTGGCGTTCAGGCCCGCGCCTTGTACCGTGATGAGGCCGCGTGTCACGTTGAAGCCCGCCAGCGAGCCGTCCGCATTCAGGTTCGGCGTGCCAGTCGTCAGAATTGCTCTCGAGGTGTTGATAAATCCGCCACCATCGACCACCAAACCCGACGGATTCGAAATAATCATCTCGGCACGCTGGCCGGCGATCTCGACAAAACCTTTCAGTTGTGAAGGGTTGTTGCTGTTGACCTGGTTGATGATGATCTTCGCCGAACCATTCGGACTAAGGTTCGGGTTGCCGTTGATATAGCCCGCCTGCTGTGTGTTCGTCAGCGTGGCTGAGTTATTGACGATAACGCCGACCTTAGGTACGTCGAACTGCGAGTACGTGTTCAGCGACACGCCTGCACCGCTCGGCTTGGTGATGTTGACCTGTTGAAGACCGTTTTGCGTCTGGACGACGGACGGCGCGTTCGCGCCAGCACCGACGACCTGGGCATTAACCCACGTCGGCACGACGCCCGACACGATCAGCGCTGCGAATGCTGCGTGACGCAGCGCGAATTGCGTCACTGCACGCTGCAAACTACCACCGGCCCGGATGGTTTCTCCCCCGTTCGCCTTCCCCGACGCGGTTGCAGTCTCTTCGACTGCAATCAACATGCCGCGGACGCGGCTGAATACCAGACGATATTGGTTCTTGTTCATAAATGCGGCAGACACTCGATTCGAGCGTCAAACGAGTGGATACGGGGCGCGTTGCGCGGTTACAGAAACGCTCGTCAACGCCAACCTCAACGCGGCTGAAATTTCTTGATTCTTCTTCACTCGCGTGGGCGGTAGAACAGTGGTCTCTCACACTGGAATTTATCGCAATGTATGCCGGCTCAATGTCAGAGATTGCAAAGGACACTACCCGACGCGCAGTCATCGTAGATCATCGGGATCACCGCCCATTAATTCAAGATAAGATCAAACTTATAGAAAGATAAAAATCAGCGACTTCCAAAATAAAAATTTAACCATTCGCATCACATCCTCAATGGCACACGTCAAGGCTGAAGCATCCAGGAAGGATGCAAACGATGACCGCACAGCGGACGAATAGCCGCATACACGCCGACCTCTCCCCCGTCAAAAGTCTCATGCAAAAATCGTCCGATTCGGCGCCTTTCCAATTTAAATAACATCACCACCTTAAAAAATAAAAAATAAGTAAGATGCAATTGAAACCCGATACTCGAACACAAACGATGAAAGCGTCACGATCTAACATTTAGATCGCCCCGTTTAATCAGACAACGCCTCGCATGCTGGAATCGGCACGTCGCTTTGCCATGTGACGAATTTACAACACGAGCGAGAGCCGATATTGGCTTTCACATCCGTAATCCAGCTTTTTTGAACCACATATCACTGTCCTGAGCACGGTCGGTCAAGGTCACTCCGCCGCTGCATCCCGCGTCGGCTCATGTGGCTCGGGAGTTTTCGTGAACCCTGCCCTCTACACCGCCGTGCTGGTCGGCCTGGCACTTGTGCTCGCCGCGATGTTCGGATTCGGATTCCATTGGCTTGCAATCAGAGACCGTTCCGTCCTTCCTGCTACACCAACGCCCGTCCCCGCTTCTCCGTCGCCAGCCGCGGTTGACGAGAACGACGAGTGGGAGGCATGTGCCCCCTATCCCGATCACGTTTTCCACGCCCCGCATTACGACGATGCGACGCTGAACGACATCTATCCGTCATTCGGTCGACACGAAGAACTGCTCCATGCTTCCCACACGGCTGACGTTCGGCACGATCTACACAACGCGATCGAGTCGTTGACAACCGGACCATCTGCACCGGAACCGCCCCGACCCGCTACCCCGCCATCTGCTACGACGCTTCGCTGTCCGCGTTGTCTGTTATCGCGCATCGACACGCGTACGTTCGACGCCGAAATCCAGCAACCGATGCACGGCCGGCCGTTCCGCCCCGAGATGACGGCGATCGTCGACATCGCGACGCGTCGCGCGGTCGACTTCTCGATCGGCCTGGCGGAATCGGCAATCGCCGTAATCGACGCGCTGCGCCACCTGTACAACGCGGACGCGCGCTGGTTCGATCAGCCAGATCGCAGCCATGGCGCCGTTGGAGACCGTCGCAAAGGCGACCGAGCCGCCGTACTCGGTGATCTGGACGTCGGCCGATGGCATCGACGTCACGCTCGATGCTGATGGGATGGTCGATCTCGCGATGGGCGTCGCCGCGCGGCACCCGAACGTTCACCAGATCGCCGCGCAGCGGAAAGCCCAGATCGCCGAGGCGCACGACGAGGCCGAACTTGTCGCTATCAAGTGGCCAGCCACGTCTCAACGCGCGGTGCCAAATAACCGCGAAATTTGAAGGATCCGTTTATGTTCATCTCCGCCCTTGGGGCGGAGCTGCCGCACTATCGCAATCTGCATGCTGGCAGCCCCCACTATGACCCGCACTACCGGCCGCGCTACGAAGCGTTGGTCGGTGCCCCCGGTAGTGCATATGCTGGCGCATTGTGCGTCGCGACGACCCTCACCGGCGACGCGGTAAGCAACTCGGACGTCGCCGTGACAGAATCAAGCCCCGTCCAATATTGATGCGCCAGGGCCATCATGTGGGGGACGGCCGGGCTTTGCTCATTCGGGAAAGGGCTGGTAATAGAGAAATGTTGCCGTTGAACACGGGGCTGTCCTCAACGAGTTCGACCTCGCAAATGAGCGACGTGTAGGCGTGTAGAAACCGATAAATCGAGGCGTGGCTCAGGGTTGGCAGGAGAAAGATCGATGTCAGGCGGCTCGGCCGGTTCGGCAAGGCACTGAGTCAAACGACCTCGAAGGTCATCTCTCGGGTCGATAGCGGCCCCAGCTCACGTGGTCTGTACTGGCTGATCACTCGGCCGAAATTGCCGGCTTTGATGACCGCGCCCGTCTCCGGCGGGATCGGACAGACGTGGAAGTATGTACTCATGGCCCCTCGCTCATTTTGGAGGGTGCATCCTGCTTTTCTTCGTTGACGGTCGTGTCAAAAGCCCCGCGAAATCCGCCCGGCGCGGTAGCGCCAAAGCCGAGGCGAGACAGTGCCAAAGTGCGCGCGACGCTACACATGGGGTTACACGAGCATGCCGACCGCGGACGGGGAATGTGAAAATACCAGCTAGCGTACTGATTTGACTGGCCCGCCCTACACGATTCGAACGTGTGACCTACGGCTTAGAAGGCCGTTGCTCTATCCAACTGAGCTAAGGGCGGTCGAGGGAAAAAGACACGGCCACAAAACCCGGGCCGCATTTGACGCTAAAGGGCTTTGAGCACAACACGGCACCAGCCGAATTCAAAGCCCCGAAACGAAACGGGCCCGGCATGAAGCCGAGCCCGAAATTATACCCGATCATCGCGTCAAATCACGCGCGCCGCGCGACCGGCACCGCACCCGTCAAACCGGCTGCGGATGCAGCATGAACCATCCGAGGCAGAACACCCCGGCAATCACGCAATACAAGCCGAACGAAGCCAGCCGCCCGCGGCCTTCGAAATAGCGCATCAGGAATCGCACGCTCAGATAAGCGGCAATCGCAGTCAGCACGCCACCGAGCAGCGCGTCGGCGAGCTGGTCGCGCGCATGGAACAGCTTCGGCAGTTCGAGCACGCCGGCGGCAAAAATGATCGGCGTGCCGAGCAGGAACGAAAACTCCGCCGCCTTCTCCGCCGTCAAGCCGGCCGCGTTACCGGCGATCATGGTCAGGCCGCTGCGCGAGAAACCCGGAATCAGCGCGCCGATCTGCGCAAGACCCACGAAGAACGCCTGCTTGAACGTCATCTTTTCGGGCGGCTGGTGCGCACGGCTGCGCTGAATCCGATCGCCGATCCACAGCAGCACGCCGTTGATGATCAGCGCGATCGCGACGATCCGCAGGTCGTGGAACACGCGCTCGATGCGCTTCTCCAGCAGCAGCCCGACGATCCCGGTCGGAATCGTGCCGATGATCAGCGCCCACATCAGGTGCCCGTCGTCGTTCTTGCGGCCGCCGAGCTGCGCGAAGAAACCGCTGATCAGCGCGATCCAGCGTGCGCGGAAATACCACAGCAGCGCGAGCGCGGTGCCGAGGTGCAGCGCGACGAGGAACGGCAGCAACTGCGGCGCATGCTTGTCGATGTGCATGCCGAACAGCGCCGGCACGAGCAGCGTGTGGCCGAGACTGCTGACGGGGAAAAGTTCGGTGACGCCCTGCAGGACGCTCAGGAATACCAGAAACCAGAGACTCACGCGTCGGTCCTTTTAGTGGTGATCGATCGGGAAGAAAAGCGGACGACGCATCGCGCGTCCGAAAAACGCGCCCCGATTATGCCGAGCCACGATTACTGCGCCAAGGCATTTGGCGGGATATTGCGGCAATGCACACAAACGCTTGCAATTTGTAAGCGCCAAGAAAGCAAAAAGCCCGCCATTTGCATGGCGGGCCTTGCGATTCCGGCAGAAATTGCCGTCAGCGGCCGAGCTGATAGAAAAACAATACCGTGCTGCCGGTGAACATGCCGAACAGTGCGATTCCCATTGCCATTGCCAGATCCATGGCCCCCTCCACGAAGTGTCATGACCCGGCAACATCACCGGTTTACAGGCATTATCCCGACCGTCGGCAGTCTGAAAAACTCGCGATTTCCCGAGAAGGGTTTTCCCCGACCGTGTCGCGGCCCGATAATGGAGCGCGCCATCGCGCATCCGCCCACCCGTTCATATCGATTCGCCATGCCGATCTTCCAGCAGCACGACATTCATGAACTTCACGCCGGCCCGTCGTTCGTCAGGGTCGCCCCGCAATTCGGCGGCCGCCTGCTGTCGTGGCACGTCGACGGCGAGCCTGTCATCTTCTGGCCGGAAGCCGCCGACTGGAGCAACCTCGCGCGCGTGCGCGGCGGCAATCCGCTGCTGTTCCCGTTCCTGGGCCGCCATCGCGTCGACGGCGAACTGGGCCGTTGGCGCGATGCCGCCGGCATCGTCCGCGACCTGCCGATGCATGGTTTCGCGCGCGACCTGCCGTTCGCGGCCCAACTGTCGGCAGACGGCGCCGCATTGTCGATGACGCTCGAAGCGAACGACGCGCTGCGCGAGAGCTACCCGTTCGATTTCCGGTTCGAGACAACCTACCGGCTCGCCGACGCGCACACGCTCGACGTCGCGCTGACCACGACCAACCGCGGCGACACGCCGCTGCCCTACTACGCGGGTCACCATTTCTACTTCGCGCTGCCGCACGGCGAGCGCGCGCAAACCACGCTCGAACTGCCGCCGACGCGCCGCTGCATGCAGCGCGCCGACGGCTCGATCAGCCCGCTCGAACCCGGCGAAGCGTCGTACAGCCTCGGCGATCCGGGCATCCTCGACCGCTTCCACTGCCTGGATGGCGCGCCGTCCACGCCGGTGCGCATCGTGATGCCGGGCCGCGGCCGCACGATCGAGATCGCGCTCGACGTCCCGGGCTCGATCCCGTGGTACGCGGTCACGACGTGGACGGAAAAGCCGGAATCTGACTTCTACTGCGTCGAGCCGTGGCTCGGCCTGCCGGACGCGATCCACAACGGCCTCGGGCTGCGCATGCTCGCACCGGGCGCGACCGAAACGGCCGCGCTGCGGATCCGCGTGCTTCCGCTCGCCAGCTGACGCCGGCCGCACCGGTGGACCGGTGCGCCGGCAGCGCCCGCGGCCCGAAACTGCGTTGCCCGGGTCGAACCCGTTAAAATCGGACGTTTTGTATCACCTGCCGCGTCGCGCGCGGCGGGGTTTTGCGAGGTTCAATGTTCGGAACAACAACGAAGCGGCTGTTCGCGGCCGCCTGCGCCGCGCTGCTCGTCGCATGCGGCTCCGCACCCGTCGGCCCGGGTTATTACCGCGTCGAGCGCGGTGACACGCTGTACAAGATCGCGCGCGAGAATCGCACGTCGATGGCGAACATCGTGCGCTGGAACCAGATCTCGAATCCCGACGCGATCGAAGTCGGCCAGGTGCTGCGCGTCGCGCCGCCGCCCGGCACGACGACCGCGTCGACCACCGGCACCGGCAGCGCGGGCCGCAGCCGCCCCGCGCCTTCGGCGCCGGTCGAATCGGCCGTCAAGCCGGCCACGAGCATCGCGCTGATCTGGCCGGCCGCGGGCAACGTAGTGCGCAGCTTCGACGGCTCGAAATCCAAGGGCATCGACATCGCGAATGCCGCGGGTACGCCGGTGCTGGCCGCCGCGCCGGGCACCGTCGTCTATGCGGGCAACGGATTGCGCGGCTACGGCAACCTGATCATCCTCAAGCACAATGCCGACTACCTGACGGCCTACGCGCACAACCGCGCGCTGCTGGTGAAGGAAGGCCAGTCGGTCACGCAGGGGCAGACGATCGCGGAAATGGGCAACAGCGACAGCGATCGCGTCGCGCTGCACTTCGAGCTGCGCTACGGCGGGCGCTCGATCGATCCGGCACGCTACCTGCCGGCGCGCTGAGCACGTCGGCGCCGAACAAGGACGACACGCGATGCCGGCATGCATCGCATGTCGTCGCGAGGCAGATCGGGAAGGTTGTGTCAGCGCTTGCGCAGACGGCCGATGAACCGGCCGGACAACGGATCGACGCGGCTGGCGAACACCACCAGCACACCGATTCCGAAGAGGCTGAACCCCGCAGCTATCAAAAGCAAATCCATGGTCTCATCACTGTTTTGTCATGATCTTATGCGTCATAGCCGAATCGTGCACTGAGCCGCCCGCGTTGCACGAGTCCGCACATTCCCCTATCCATCAGACGCCATTGTCGTTTCGGTCGCGTTAAACACCGATGTAATCCATCGACCGATGCCGGCGATCGGCGCCAAGGAGACTCTCGATGCTGCCAGCCGCCGACTGCTACGACAACCTTCTCTCCCGCTTCGCGTGGGACGTTCCGGCCCGCTACAACATCGGCGTGGACGTCTGCGACAAGTGGGCCGACGGCAGCGGGCGGCTCGCGCTGATTCACGAAACGGCGCAAGGCGACGTGTCGCGCGTCACGTTCGACGACCTGAGGAATGTTTCTAATCGTTTCGCAAACAGCCTCGCGCGGGCGGGTTTGCAACGCGGCGACCGGATCGCCATTTTCCTCGCGCAGGGTCCGGAAACGGCGATCGCCCATCTCGCCGCGTACAAGCTCGGCGCGATCGCGGTGCCGTTGTTCACGCTGTTCGGCGCCGACGCACTCGAATACCGGCTCGAGAACAGCGAAGCCGCCGCGCTCGTCACCGACGCCGCCGGTTACGAGAAGATCGCGCCGCTGCGCGCGCGACTGCCGGCGCTGCGCACGTGCTACTGCATCGGCGACGATGCGCCCGATGCGCCCGGCGTGTTGCGCTTCGATGCCGCACTCGCGGCCGAATCGCCGGATTTCGTGCCGGCGGACACCGCTGCCGACGATCCGGCGTTGATCATCTACACGTCCGGAACGACCGGCAAGCCGAAAGGCGCGCTGCATGCGCATCGCGTGCTGCTCGGCCACCTGCCGGGCGTCGAGATGTCGCAGCAATGCTTTCCGCGCGACGCGCGCCTGTTCTGGACACCGGCCGACTGGGCGTGGATCGGCGGGCTCCTCGACGTGCTGCTGCCGTCATGGCACCACGGTGTGCCCGTGCTTGCACGCCGCTTCGAGAAGTTCGACGGCGAAGCGGCGTTCGCGTTGATGGCGCGGCATGGCGTGACCCACGCGTTCCTGCCACCGACCGCGCTGAAGCTGATGCGCACGGTGCCCGCGCCGCGCGAGCGTTACGCGCTGGCGCTGAAATCGGTCGCGAGCGGCGGGGAGACGCTGGGCACCGAGTTGACGGCCTGGGGACGCGACGCGCTCGGCGTGACGATCAACGAGTTCTACGGGCAGACCGAATGCAACATGGTTTTGTCGTCGTGCGCGGCGCTGTTCGATGCGCAGCCCGGGGCGATCGGCAAGGCCGTGCCCGGCCACGCGGTCGCGATCGTCGACGAGCACGGCACGCCGCTGCCGCCCGGCGTCGAGGGACGCATCGCCGTGCGCCGCCCCGACCCGGTGATGTTCGTCGAATACTGGCGCAATCCCGCCGCCACGCGCGACAAGTTCGCGGGCGACTACCTGCTCACCGGCGACACCGGCACGATCGACACCGACGGCTTCGTGCGCTTCGTCGGCCGCGACGACGACGTGATCACGAGCGCCGGCTACCGGATCGGCCCGGGGCCGATCGAGGACTGCCTGCTCACGCATCCGGCGGTGCGGATGGCGGCCGTCGTCGGCGTGCCCGATCCGACGCGCACCGAAATCGTCAAGGCGTTCGTCGTGCTGAACCCCGGCCATGTCGGCGACGACGCACTCGTGCAGGCGCTGCAGGCCCATGTGCGCACCCGCCTTGCCGCGCACGAGTATCCGCGCGCCATCGCGTTCGTCGACGCCCTGCCGATGACGGCAACCGGCAAGATCGTCCGCCGCGCGCTGCGCGACGCGTGAACCGGGCGCATGCCCGCCGCGCGGCGCGGCCGGCCGTGCGCCCGGATGGTTTATAGTGGCGCCCACGCAGTCTTTTCAGCTCATCACCGATGTCCTCCGACCAACACGAAACCGCCGCGGGCGCGTCGCACAGCCCGCTCTACGCCAAACTCCTCGGCGAAACCGCCAAGATCGACTGGTGCGATCTCGAGCGCTTCTTCGCGCAGGGCAAGCTGCTGTCGGTCGCGCGCGATCTCGATCTCGTCAGCGTCGCGGAAGCGATCGCCGGCGACGACGCCGAACAAGTCACGCGGTGGCTGTCGGCCGGTCTTGTCGCGCGCATGCCGGCGGAAACCGCGGCCGATTTCGCGGCGCGCAATCCGGAGTTGTGGGCGGTCGTCGTGTCGCCGTGGGTCTGCGTGCAGGAACGCGCCTGACCCGCTAGCCATGTCCGAATCCGCCTTGCCGCACGGGGCCGGCATCGGGTCGGCCGCCGTCTCGCACCGGCGCGTCCTCGCGCTCGCCTTCCCGATCGTCCTTGCGAACCTGACCCAGCCGATCCTCGGCGCGGTCGACACGGCCGTCGCCGGCCACCTCGACGGCGCGCAGTATCTCGGCGGCGTCGCGCTCGGCGGACTGTTCTTCAACTTCGTGTTCTGGGGCTTCGGCTTCCTGCGCATGGGCACGACCGGCCTCGTCGCGCAGGCGCATGGCGCCGGCGACGCCGCCGGCATCCGGCTCAACGTGCTGCGCGCGCTGATCGTCGCGTTCGCGCTCGGTGCGGCCGTGCTCGCGTTGCAGGTGCCGCTGCTGTCGTTTGCGCTGACCGCGCTGGGCGGCAGCGATGCCGTCCGCGCGACGGCGCTGGCCTATGGCCACGCACGCATCTGGAGCGCGCCGTTCGCGCTCGCGAACTATGTCGTGCTCGGCTATCTGCTCGGCGTGCAGCGCGTTCGGCTCGCGCTCGTCGCGCAGGTGTTCATCAATGCAGTGAACATCGGTGCCGTGCTGCTGTACGTGTACGGCTTCGACTGGGGGATTGCCGGGATCGGCGCGGCAACCGCGACCGCGGATGCGTGCGGCTTCGCGCTCGGCGCATGGATGCTGTGGCGATTGCGCCCGCGCGGCCTCGCGCCGCTGGCCGCGGGTGCATTGGCGGATCGCGCGGCGCTCAAGCGGCTGATCGCGCTCAACCGCGACATCTTCCTGCGCACGCTGTGCCTGCTCGGCGCGTTCGGCTGGTTCGCGCACCTGGGCGCCCGACAGGGCGACGCGACACTCGCGGCCAACGCATTGCTGCTGAATTTCCAGACTTTCATGGCATACGGGCTCGACGGCTTCGCGCATGCGGCCGAGGCGCTCGTCGGCGCGGCAGCCGGTGCGCGCGACCGCGCCGCATTCCGGCGGGCCGTCCAGGTCACGCTGCTGTGGTCCGCGCTCGGCGCGCTGCTGTTCGCGCTCGTCTACTGGGCGGCCGGCGACTGGATCGTCGCACGGCTGACCGACCAGGCCGCGATCCGCGCGGTCGCGCTGCAATACCTGCCGTGGGCGGCAATTTCGCCGATCGTGTCCGTCTGGGGCTTCCTGCTCGACGGCGTGTTCATCGGTGCGACGCAGACGCAATCGCTGATGCGCGCAATGGTCGCGTCGTTCGCGATCTTCATCGCCGCGACGCTGGCGGCTGTCGGCCCGTTCGGCAATCACGGGCTGTGGTTCGCGCTGCTGCTGTTCATGGTTGCACGCGGCGCGACGCTCGCGCGCTACCTGCCTGCGCTCACGCGGCGAATCGGCGCCGACGTACCGACGGCCGGCGCCTGACGGCCGCGCAGGCAGGCCGATCGCGTTATTGCGCTGGTGACGTTGCGGGTGCCGATGGCGCCGGCTCACCGAGCATCGACGGGGGCGTCATGTCGGTCGGCACGCCATGGTAATCGGCCGGGTCTTGCGGCGGGTGGCCGCGACGAGCCTGGCGGGGATCGCTGGAACAGCCGGCAAGAATGGACGCGGCCAGCACGGCCAGCATGAGACGGGTCATCGGGAAGGCTCCGGAAAATGGCGCGCCCATCGCGCGCCAGGACCGCGCCGAGTCTAGCGGAATTCCGGGTTAGGGGTTGTCCCGCGCATGTCCTACCATGTAGCCATGGCGCTGTGCCGTTGAAAGGAGGCTGCCATGACGTCTGAAGAGATCGCGGGCCTGATCGGCCTGTTCATTGGCCTGATGGTGCTCGTCGCCCTGTCGTATTTCGAGTCGCGCGAATACAAGCGCAGCCATGGCGGCGAAGGGATGATTCACCACTGGATGGCCGAACACCACCTGCTCGACTGGCGGCGCAAGCACTAGGCAAGCCCGCCCTGCCGTCCGGGCCGCCGCGAGTGCGGCCCGTTCCGAACGTGCGCGCTGCCGCACGTTGGAGGGCGCGTATCGCCAAAATTATCGGGGCCGGATATACGACGATCGTCGGCACGAACGCCGTCGCGCGGCAGCCAGCCATGCGACGGCGTTCGTTCGTGTGCGCGCCATTGCCGGCGCGCTACGATCGGAGCGGCTCAGCCCAGGAAGTGCCGGGCGTAGCGTGCGTTGATGTCCGACAGCCGGAACAGCGTCAGGAAGTCCGCGCAGTTGAAGTCGGGATCCCATGCCGGCGCGCCGCAGATCTTCGCACCGAGACGCAGGTAGCCCTTGATCAGCGGCGGCGGTGCAACGACGGTGCCCGTCTGCAGTTCGTCGACCGGCAGCGCCGTGTGAGGGAACGCGCGATATTCCGGCGCCGTCAGCGAGTTGGCCGGCAGCGACTGATACAGGTTCGCCGCGTAGTGCCCGCCGTCGGCCATCGACACGCTCGCGCAGCCGAGCATCGTCTCGTAGCCGTTCTGCATCATGTACGCGCCGAGGCCGCCCCAGAGCGCCATGATGACGGCGCCGCTGCGGTAATCGCTGTGCACGCACGAGCGGCCGACCTCGACCATCTTGCCGCGCAGGTGCGTGAGACGCGACAGGTCGAATTCGCCTTCGGCGTACAGACGGCCCACACGCGCGGCCTGGTGCGGCGGCAACACGCGGTACGTGCCGACCACCTTCAGCGTATCGAGATCGCGCACCAGCAGATGATCGCAATAGGCATCGAACGGATCGACGTCGAGACCGGACGGGCCGCTGACCTGCGCGCCCATCTCTTCGGCGAACACGGTGTAGCGCAGCCGCTGGGCCTCGCGCAGTTCGTCTTCCGTGCGCGCCCACGCGGCACGCAGACGGTACTCGGATGTGACGGTTTCAGCAGCGCGCGGCAGATGACGCCGCGACGTGTCGAGGGGAAGCGAGGCAAAGGGGAGCGTAGGCGTCGGCAGTTCTCGCATTAGGCTTTCCTGGTCGTAAGGAATAGGACGACATGCCAGCCAATGTAGTAACCGGTCGTTACCGTTCTGTGGCACGACCGTGTCCTTTCAATGACGTGTCGCCGAATTGACTTTAGCAGAAAGCTTGCGAAACCGTATGAACAAAGCCTTCGATCCCGTTCAGACAAGGTCTGGCGTCAACACTGCGCGCAGTACGGCCTGACGGCTCCCGTCGCGCGTGCGGCTCGCGAGCCACACGATACCGCCCTTCTTGACGCTCCAGCTGTCGTCGTTGCCGGCGATCAGCTGCGCCGCGACACTGCCCAGCGTCGGCTGGTGTCCGACGATCACGACCGTCGGCGCGATGCCGTCGGGCCAACCGGCCGCCGCCAGTACGTCGTCGACGCTACCGCCCGGGGCGAGCGCGTCGACGGTCCGATACTGGTCGGTCAGCGCCTCGACGGTCTGCACGGTGCGCGCCGCAGGGCTCGCAAGGATCACGCTGCTCGACTCGAGCCGGTTGCGCAGCCATTTGGCCATCGCCTGCGCTTCCTTGCGACCGCGGGTCGTCAGCTGGCGGGCGAGGTCGTTTGCCGCGTAGTCTTCGGCTTCGGCGTGGCGCCACAGGATCAGGTTCATCATGATGTTCTCCCATACTTCGACGAATGATCTGACGGCACACCCGCGGGCCGGACGATCATCCTTCGAATTGTTGCCAATCGTAAGCGATTCGTGATGACGCGCGCCTTATATAAAACGTGATTGACCCGGCAACCCATTAGACGATAGAATCTCTGGCTCGTCGGAGCGTAGCGCAGCCTGGTAGCGCATCTGATTTGGGATCAGAGGGTCGAAGGTTCGAATCCTTTCGCTCCGACCACGAGATATACGACAAGGGTTGCAAGCCATCGCGCTTGCAGCCCTTTTTCGTTTGGTCAGCCGCCTGCATTCGCCGGCGGCGCTGCACCGCCCTTCAGCGCGCGCACGGCACTTGCTGGAACACGCGATAATGTCCGTGACCAACCCGCAACCGCGCATGAAAAACCACGTTTTCAAGACCGCCCTGCTCGGCGCGCTGCTCGCAATCGGCACCTTCGGCGCGCCCGGCGTCGCATCGGCCAAGTCGCTCGACGACGCGCTTGACTGCCATTCGAACGGCCACAAGTTCGTCGCGCCGCTGCTCGCCGCGGGCGACATCCAGTCGGAGCCGATGCACGTCGAGTCGAATTCGGTGAACGCATTCCGCACGAACCATCCGCTGACCGCCTACGGCTTCGGCGTGTATGTCGTGCTCGGCTACCAGGCGAACGACCCGATCTTCCGGCCCGGCGACGGCACGCCGATCGGCGACTGGGCATACGGCGTCGTGGTGCGCGGCACGAAGAGCGCAGTCGAAGAGGCCGTGCGCAAAGCGGGCAGCGATGCGACGGTCAAGCAGGCATTCCCGTTCCTGACCGCGATCGTGTGCTCGGACTGAGCCCAGCGCCACGCAGAACCAGACGGCGCAAGCGCGCCGCCGGCGTGCCGGCGCGTCACGCGCCCGTGTAAACCACGCGATACGGAATACCGACCTTCTCCCACTCGGCCGCTTCCTGGCTGAGGCTGTAGTCGGTCAGCGGGTTCTGCTCGACCCAGGCGCTCGGCAGGCGCACTTCATACCCGCCCTTCTTCATCTGCGACACGAAAATGTCCGGCAGCCCGGCATCGGTCCGGCGCCGGCACAGCAGCGCCGCGAGCCGCAGGCAGAACAGCAGCGGCCATTCGACGTCGCGCGCCTGCGACAGCTTGCCGAGCTTGCCCGCATGGCCGAGCACGAGCGCGGCAAGACGCGCCTGGTCGGTGCGCGAGAAACCGGGCATGTCGGCATTGCTTGCGATATAGGCCGAATGCTTGTGATACGAGCTGTGCGAGATCGACAGGCCGATCTCGTGCAACGCGGCTGCCCACCCGAGGAACATCCGGCCTTCCTCGCGCTCTTCGTCGTCGGCTTCGTCGAGCTCGTCGTAAAACCGCACCGCAAGCGCACCGATGCGCTCGGCCTGCGCGCGATCGACGCCGTAGCGGCGCGTGAAGCCCTCGACGGTCACCGCGCGCATGTCCTCGTGCTGGGTCCGGCCGAGCAGGTCGTAGAGCACGCCGAGACGCAGTGCGCCATCGGTCGTGTCGACGTAGTCGACCCCCAGCTCCTCGAATACCGCGAGCATGATCGCGAGGCCGCCGGCGAGCACCGGCACGCGATCGGGCTTCAGCGCGATCAGTTTCAGCCGGTTCACGTTCTCGGCCTTGATCAGCGCGCGCTTCAGCCGCTCCAGCCCGCCGCGCGAGATGCCGTGCGTGATGCCCGCGTCGTTGAAGCCGTTCGCCTCGACGAGCTCGGCGAGCGCACGCGCGGTGCCGGACGAACCGATCGCCTGGTCCCACCCGGCCTTCTTGTACTCGCTGGAAATGATCTGGATCTCGCGCTTGGCCGCGAGTTCGGCCTGCCGCATCGTGTATTCGTCGACGTTGCCGGCCGGAAAGAATGCCCGGCTATGGCTCACGCAGCCGATGTAAAGGCTCTCCATCACGATCGGCGTGTAGTGCGAGCCGATGATGAATTCGGTCGAGCCGCCGCCGATATCGACGACGAGCCGCTTGCCGGCGCTCGCCGGCACCGAATGCGCGGCACCCGCGTAGATCAGGCGCGCCTCTTCGCGGCCCGCGATCACTTCGATCGGAAAACCGAGCGCCGCTTCGGCCTCGCCGAGAAACTCGCCCGCGTTCTTCGCGACACGCAGCGTGTTGGTCGCCACCGCGCGCACATGGTCGGGATGGAAATCGCGCAGGCGCTCGCCGAACCGCTTGAGCGCCTCCCAGCCACGCTCCTGCGACGCGCGATCGAGCATCTTGTCGCTCGACAGGCCCGCGGCCAGTCGAACGGGCTCGCGCAGCGCGTCGACGGGATAGATCTGGCTGCCCGCCGGCGTTTCCTCGACGCGCCCGACGATCAGCCGAAAGCTGTTCGAGCCGAGATCGACGGCAGCCAGCAAGTGGGGGGATGTAACCATCAGAAGGGGGCTCCGTGCGCGTTCGCCCGCGGCAGCCGGCCGGCCGCGCTGAGCGATCAATCAAAGGCGACATTTTAAGCGTGGAACGCTTGCCATTGCCACGCTTCACGGGCATGTACACGGGTAGATTGTATATGGCCGAAACATTTATGAGACGAAACGGTTCCGGCGTAGAATTTCCCGATATAAATACATCATCGTCATCAGCACGTCATCGTACCGTGAGAGTTTCCGAGCGTCCTTTCGAATCATCGCCCGAATCATCCCCTACTCTGCCGATGTCCGTCCGTTATCCGCTTCTCAATCGTGAACTCGGCATCCTCGGTTTCAACGAGCGCGTGCTGGCCCAGGCGGCTGACCCGCAAATTCCATTGCTCGAGCGACTGCGCTTCATCTGCATCACCAGCAGCAACCTCGACGAATTCTTCGAAGTCCGGATGGCGGGCCTGCAGGAACAGATCCGCGACAACCCCGGCGCACTGACACCCGACGGCATGTCGCTGCAGCACGCTTACGACCTCGTCGTCGAGCGCGCGCAACGCCTCGTGCACCGCCAGTACACGATGCTGCACGAAACCGTGCTGCCGGCGCTCGAACAGGAAGGCATCTACTTCCACGCGAGCGACACGTGGAACGACGAGCAGCTCGAATGGGCGCGCCGCTACTTCCTCGATGAACTGCTGCCCGTGCTGACGCCAATCGGGCTCGATCCCGCGCACCCGTTCCCGCGCGTGCTGAACAAGAGCCTGAATTTCGTCGTCGAACTCGAGGGCCGCGACGCGTTCGGCCGCCAGGCGGTGATGGGCATCGTGCAGGCGCCGCGCGCGCTGCCGCGCGTCGTGCGCATGCCGCAGGCGCTGTCGGGCTTCGAGCACGGCTTCGTGCTGCTCAGCTCGTTCATGCAGCGCTTCGTCGGTGAACTGTTCCCGCAACTGGTCGTGAAGAGCTGCAACCAGTTTCGTATCACGCGCAACAGCGAGCTGTTCGTCGACGAGGACGAAATCACCAACCTGCGCGTCGCGCTGCAGGGCGAACTGCCCGCGCGCCACCTCGGCAACGCGGTGCGGCTCGAAGTGTCGGCCGACACGCCGGCGCATATCGTGCGGCGCCTGCTCGACGAAAGCCTGCTCGGCGAGAAGGACTGCTATCGCGTGGCCGGCTCCGTGAACCTCGTGCGGCTGATGCAGATTCCCGATCTCGTGGATCGCCCCGACCTGAAGTTCGCGCCGTTCGCGGCATCGATCCCGCCCGCGATCGTCAACGCGCCGACGATGTTCGACGCGATCGACGACGGCGACATCCTGCTGCACCACCCGTACGAAAGTTTCCAGCCGGTGCTCGAGCTGCTGCAGCAGGCCGCGAAGGATCCGAGCGTCGTCGCGATCAAGCAGACGATCTACCGCACCGGTACCGATTCGCCGCTGATGGACGCGCTGATGGAAGCCGCGCGCAACGGCAAGGAAGTGACCGTCGTCGTCGAACTGCTCGCTCGCTTCGACGAGGAAACCAACATCAACTGGGCGTCGCAGCTCGAAGCGGTCGGCGCGCACGTCGTGTACGGCGTGGTCGGCCACAAGTGCCACGCGAAGATGATGCTGATCGTGCGGCGCGTCGTGCAGCACGGCAAGGCGTCGCTGCGCCGCTACGTGCACCTCGGCACCGGCAACTATCATCCGCGCACCGCGCGCCTCTACACCGACTTCGGGCTGATGACGGCCGACCAGAAGATCTGCGAGGACGTCCACCATGTCTTCCAGCAGCTGACGGGAATCGGCGGCGAGCTCACGCTGCACGAGCTATGGCAGTCGCCGTTCACGCTGCATCCGCGCATCATCGAATCGATCCGCGCGGAGATCGACAATGCGCGTGCCGGCAAGCGCGCGCGCATCGTCGCGAAGATGAACGCGCTGCTGGAACCGTCGGTGATCGCCGCGCTGTACGAAGCGTCGCAGGCGGGCGTCAAGGTCGACCTGATCGTGCGCGGCGTATGCGCGCTGAAGCCCGGCGTGCCTGGGCTGTCGGAAAACATCACGGTGCGCTCGATCGTCGGGCGCTTCCTCGAACATCACCGCATCTACTATTTCCACGCGGGCGGCGCCGAGGACGTCTATCTGTCGAGCGCCGACTGGATGGACCGCAACCTGTTCCGTCGCGTCGAAGTCGCGTTCCCGATTCGCGATCGCAAGCTGAAGCGCCGTGTGATCGCCGAAGGGCTGTCGGTCTGCCTCGGCGACAACCAGTCGGCCTGGCAGATGCTGAGCGATGGCCACTACCGCCGGCGCCGCGCGGGCAAGACGATCCGCAACGCGCAACTCGGGCTGCTCGCGAAGTTCTGTTCGTAGGCACCGGGCGGCGCGCGGTTTCGCGTGCCGTGCCACCCAACGAAAAAGCACAGCCCGAGGGCTGTGCTTTTTCGTTTCCGACGGGGTGCCGATACAGGGCCCCCGAATCGCGTCACGCGCTCATGCTTCGAACGCAGCCGGCCGGATCGCGATGATCCGCGACGCCGGGAAACGTGCGGTGAACGTGCTGCCGCGCCCTTCCTCGCTCTGCACGTACAGGTGCGAATCGTGTCGCTGCAGCACGTGCTTGACGATCGCGAGGCCGAGCCCCGTGCCGCCCGTGTCGCGCGAGCGGCTGCGGTCAACGCGGTAGAAGCGCTCGGTGAGCCGCGGCAGGTCGGCGGCCGGAATGCCGAAGCCGCTGTCGGTGACGGAGAACACGCCCTGCGCGCCTTCGCGCCGCCATGACACGACGATCTTGCCGCCGTCCGGCGTATAACGGATCGCGTTGGTCACGAGATTCGCGAACGCACTGAAGACTTCCGTCTGCGCGCCCGTGACGCCGAGCGTCTCGTCGATCGTGAACGTGATCTCGTGATGCCCGTTCGACAGCGTGCGTGCATCTTCCTTCAGATGGTCGAACACGGCGCGCATGTCGATCGCGTGATCCATCGGCGGCTTGCTTTCGCCCTCGAGCTTCGCGAGCACCAGCAGATCGGTGACGATGTGCCGCATCCGCGACGCCTGCTGCTCCATCATGTCGAGATAGCGCGCGCGATCTTCTTCGTTCAGCGGCAGCTCGCGCATCGTCTCGAGAAAACCCGACAGCACGGTAAGCGGCGTCTTCAGTTCGTGCGATACGTTCGCGACGAAGTCGCGCCGCATCGCGTCGGTCCGCTCGAGCTCCGTGATGTCCTGCGTGAGCAGCAGCTTGCGGTTCTCGCCGTACGGAAACACCTGCACTTCCAGCACGTTCTGCCGCGAATCGCCCATCCCGCGCATCACGAGCGTCTCGTCGTAATGTTGCGCGTTCAGGTAGCGGACGAATTCCGGATGACGAACCAGATTCGTGATGTGCTGGCGCAGGTCGCGTTTCGCATCGAGCCCGAAATGCACCTCGGCGATCGCGTTGCACCATTCGATCTGGTCATGGTCGTCGAGCATCGCGACGCCGTTCGGCGACGCCTGGATCGCCTGGATGAAGCGCGAATGCTGCTGCTCGACCTGCCGCACCTGCGCATGCCACTGCTTCGCGAGCTTGTGCAGCCGGTAGTAGATTTCGCCCCAGATGCCCGGCGCGCTCGGCACCTCGCCGTAGACGGGCGCATCGAGCAGACGCCACAGGCGTTGCGTATGGAAGGTACTGAAGAAGCCCTGCGCGACCAGCATCACGACCGCGAAGCCGAGGCCCGCGATCGGGCCGGCGAACACGCCGACCAATACGCTGATCAGCACGAGCAGCACGAGCGACACGAGAAAGCGCGCCCAGATGATGTTCATGATTCAGCGCCCGAAAGAATGAACGGCATGCCGTGGCACACGGCATGTCCGGATACGTTACGCGTGCTTGGCGAGTCGGTAGCCACTGCCGCGCACGGTCTCGATCATCGCATCGCAGCCGGCCGGTTTCAAGGCCGCGCGCAATCGTTTGATGTGGACGTCGACGGTGCGCTCTTCGACGAACACGTGATCGCCCCACACCTGGTCGAGCAGTTGCGTGCGGCTGTGCACGCGCTCCGGATGCGTCATGAAGAAATGCAGCAGGCGGAATTCGGTCGGGCCGAGATCGAGCTTGATCTCGCTGCCGTCGCCGTGCGCGGCGACCCGGTGCGTGGCCGGATCGAGGCGCAGCCCGTTGATCGACACGACGTCCTCGGTCAGCTGGGGCGCGCGGCGGCGCAGCACGGCCTTGATGCGCGCCATCAGCTCCTTCGGCGAGAACGGCTTCGTCACGTAGTCGTCCGCGCCGATCTCGAGGCCGAGCACCTTGTCCTGCTCGTCGCCGCGCGCGGTCAGCATGATGATCGGGATGTGCTTGGTCCGTTCGTTGTTGCGCAGGTCGCGCGCGAACGCAATGCCGGACTTGCCCGGCAGCATCCAGTCGAGCAGCACGAGATCGGGCAGCACGTCGCTGATCAGGTTCTGCGCCTGCTCCGCGTTGTATGCGCGAATCGGACAGTGACCGGCATGCTGGAGATTCACCGAGATCAGTTCGGAAATCGCGGGCTCATCTTCAACGACGAGAATGTTGCTGGGCATCGGCACCTCTGTTCTTCCTTACGGAGTCGATTAACTGTTGGCTTCGCGATCGAGCATGTCGCGCGGCTGGTGCCGCACGTCCGTGCCCTTCACGATGTAGATGATGAATTCGGCGATGTTCTTCGCGTGGTCGCCGATCCGCTCGATCGCCTTCGCGATGAACAGGTACTCCAGGCCGACCGAGATCGTGCGCGGATCTTCCTGCATGTACGACACGAGCTTGCGCACGAACGCGCGGAATTCGAGGTCGATTTCCTTGTCGTCCTTGACGATCTGCGCGGCCGCCACCGTGTCGAGACGCGCGAACGCGTCGAGCGCGCGGCGCAGGATCGTCACGGCCATCTCGCCCGACACCTTGATCTCGGCGATGTTCACCGCACGCGCGGCCGGCTCGTCGATCAGGCGGCGCACGCGCTTCGCGATCTTCTCGGCCTCGTCGCCCGCGCGCTCGAGGTTCGTAATCGTTTTCGAAATCGACATCAGAAGGCGCAGGTCGCGCGCGGCCGGCTGCCTCCGCGCGATGATGTTGCCGCACTCCTGGTCGATGTCGACTTCCATCGCGTTCAGCGTTTCCTCGGCCGCGATCACCTTCTCGGCCGCGTCGCGGTCGAACTCGTTCAGCGCATGCATCGCGCCGACGATCTGCGACTCGACGAGCCCGCCCATTTCCAGCACTTTCGACGACACGGCATTCAGGTCCGCGTCGAACTGGCTCGACAGATGTTTATCCGACATGGTTGTTGTTCTCCGTCATCAGCCGAAACGGCCGGTGATGTAGTCTTCCGTTTCCTTGCGCACCGGCTTGATGAAGATCTTCTCGGTGTCGCCGAATTCGATCAGCTCGCCCAGGTACATGTAGGCCGTGTAGTCCGAGCAGCGCGCGGCCTGCTGCATGTTGTGCGTGACGATCACGACCGTGTAGTCGCTCTTCAGCTCCGCGATCAGCTCCTCGATGCGGCCCGTCGAGATCGGATCGAGCGCCGAGCACGGCTCGTCGAGCAGCAGCACTTCCGGACGGATCGCGATACCGCGCGCGATGCACAGACGTTGCTGCTGGCCGCCGGACAGCCCGTAACCGCTCTGGTTCAGCTTGTCCTTCACTTCGTTCCACAGCGCGGCCTTCGTCAGCGCCCACTCGACGCGATCGTCCATCTCCGAGCGCGTGAGCTTCTCGAACATCTTCACGCCGAACGCGATGTTGTCGTAGATCGACATCGGGAACGGGGTCGGCTTCTGGAACACCATGCCGATGCGCGCGCGCAGCAGCGAAATGTCGCGTTTGGTGGTCAGCAGGTTCTCGCCGTCCATCAGGATTTCGCCTTCGGCGCGCTGCTCCGGATAGAGCGCGTACATCTTGTTGAACGTGCGCAGGAGCGTCGACTTGCCGCAACCCGACGGACCGATGAACGCCGTCACCTTCCCTTCGGGAATGCGCAGGTTGATGTTCTTCAGCGCGTGGAACTTGTTGTAGAAGAAGTTGAGGTTGTTGACCTCGATCTTCGCGTTCAGCGGCGCCAGCGGACGGCCATTTGCCGCATCTTGCGTGCCGGCGGGCGCAGCGGTGCGCTCGACGGGGTTCAGGTGGCTTTCTGCCATATTCATCGGATTGCTCCGCCGTTACTTTTTCGAGAAGATCGAACGCGCCAGGATGTTGAGTCCGAGCACCCCGAGCGTGATCAGGAACACGCCCGCCCATGCGAGCGACTGCCATTCGGCGAACGGGCTCATCGCGAACTTGTAGATCGTGACGGGCAGGTTCGCCATCGGTTGGCTCATGTCCCACGAGAAGAACTGGTTCGACAGCGCGGTAAACAGCAACGGCGCCGTTTCGCCGGCGATCCGCGCGACCGCGAGCAGCACGCCCGTCACGATCCCGCCGACCGATGCGCGCAGCGTGATCTTCAGTACCATGCGCCACTTCGGCGTGCCGAGCGCGACGGCCGCTTCGCGCAGCGCGTTCGGCACGAGCTTGAGCATGTTCTCGGTCGTGCGGATCACGATCGGAATCTGCAGCAGTGCGAGCGCGATCACGCCGGCCCAGCCCGAGAAGCGCCCCGACTTCGCGACGACGATCGCGTACACGAACAGGCCGATGACGATCGACGGCGCCGACAGCAGGATGTCGTTGATGAAGCGGATCGTGCTCGCCAGCAGGTTCTTCTGGCCGTATTCGGCGAGATAGACGCCCGCGAGGATGCCGATCGGCGTGCCGACGAGCGTGCCGAAACCGCACAGCAGCAAGCTGCCGACGATCGCGTTCGCCAGGCCGCCGCCTTCCGTGTTCGGCGCCGGCGTCGATTCGGTGAACAGCTGCAGCGACAATCCGCCGACGCCCAGATGCACCGTCGTGTAGAGAATCCACACGAGCCATAGCAGGCCGAACGCCATTGCAGCGAGCGACGCGGTCAGCGCGATCGCGTTGGTCACCTTGCGCTTGCGCTGCAGGCGATTGCGCATCGCGTCGAGCACGGCGCCATTCGGCCCCGGAAAATTCATGACGGGCTCGCTCATTTCTTGCCCTCTCCTTTCTCGAGACGAAGCAGCAGCAGTTTGGAGATGGTCAGCACGATGAACGTGATCACGAACAGGATCAGGCCCAGCTCCATCAGGGCGGACGTATGCAGGCCCGGTTGCGCTTCCGCGAATTCGTTCGCGAGCGCCGACGTGATGCTGTTGCCCGGCGCGAACAGCGACACGCTGTCGAGCAGGTTGGTGTTGCCGATCACGAAGGTCACGGCCATCGTTTCGCCGAGCGCGCGGCCGAGGCCGAGCATCACACCGCCGATCACGCCGGTCTTTGTATAGGGCAGCACGACCTTCCACATCACTTCCCACGTCGTGCAGCCGATCCCGTACGCCGATTCCTTCAGCAGCACGGGCGTGACTTCGAACACGTCGCGCATCACCGATGCGATGTACGGGATGATCATGATCGCGAGGATCACGCCGGCCGCGAGAATGCCGATGCCGATCGGCGGGCCCGCCGTCAGCGGACCGAGCACCCACACGTCCTTGAACAGACGGCCGATCGGCTTCTGGAAGTATTCGGCGAAGATCGGCGCGAACACGAGCAGGCCCCACATGCCGTACACGATCGACGGAATCGCGGCGAGCAGCTCGATCGCGATGCCGAGCGGGCGACGCAGCCACACGGGCGCCAATTCGGTGAGAAACAGTGCGATGCCGAAGCTGACCGGCACCGCGATGATGAGAGCGATGATCGACGTCACGATCGTGCCGTAGATCGGCACGACTGCGCCGTAGATATCCGAGTTCGGATCCCACTCGGTTTGCCACAGGAAACCGAGGCCGAACTTCTGGATGGTCGGCAGCGACGCAATGATCAGGGAAACGATGATCCCGCCCAGCAGCAGCAGGGTCACGATCGCGGCCAGCCGTGCGAGGCCGCCGAACAGAACGTCTCCGAGACGGCTCGGCGCGCGTTGCTGCGCGGCATCGGACCGGGAAGACGTGTAGGAAATATCAGACATGGGCGCCTGTTCTGGATCGCCGGGCGCCGTAACGCCCGGCCTTACCGCACACACTGCCCGGCCGGCACGGCCGGGCAGCGAACCGCTGGATTGCTTACTCTGCGGCGACCGGCTTGCCCGATGCGTCCGTCACCTTCGTCTTCCACTGCTTGCGGATTTCCGTCTCGACCGACGCCGGCAGCGAGATGTAGTCGAGGCTGTCGGCTGCCTTCTCGCCGTTCTTGAACGCCCAGCTGAAGAACTTCAGCGTTTCGGCGCCCTGCTCCGGCTTGTCCTGCTTCGCGTGCAGCAGCACGAACGTCGCACCGACGACCGGCCATGCTTCCTTGCCCGGCTGGTTCGTCAGGATCTGGTAGAACGACTTCGACCAGTTCGCGCCGGCAGCAGCGGCCTTGAACGTTTCGGTCTTCGGCTCGACCACCGTGCCCGTCGAATTCTTCAGGGCCGTGTAGGTCATGTTGTTCTTCTTCGCATACGCCCACTCGACGTAGCCGATTGCGCCCGGCAGGCGCTGCACGAAGGCCGCGACGCCGTCGTTGCCCTTGCCGCCCGTGCCGGTCGGCCAGTTGACCGTCGTGCCTTCGCCGATCTTCGACTTCCACTCGTCGTTGACCTTCGACAGGTAGTTCGTCCAGATGAAGCTGGTGCCCGAACCGTCAGCGCGACGAACGACCGCGATGTCCGTATCCGGCAGCTTGACCTTCGGGTTCAGTGCAACGATCGCCGGATCGTTCCACTTCTTGATCTTGCCGAGGTAGATGTCGCCGAGCACCGGGCCCGACAGCGTCAGTTCGCCGGCCTTCACGCCCGGCACGTTGACGACCGGCACCACGCCGCCGACCACCGTCGGGAACTGGAACAGGCCTTCCTTCGCGAGTTCTTCATCCTTCAGCGGAGCGTCCGAACCGGCAAAATCGACCGTCTTCGCGACGATCTGCTTCAGGCCGCCCGACGAACCGATACCCTGGTAGTTCACCTTCGCGCCGCCGGACTGCTGGTAGTCGGCAGCCCATTTCGTATAGATCGGCATCGCGAACGTGCTGCCTGCGCCCGTGATGTCGGCAGCTTGCGCGGCGACTGCGAAAAGCGCGCCAGCCAGGCCGGCAATCGCGGTTTGCATCAATTTCATGAGACCTCCAGTGTGTGAGCGGATGACTACGGCACCGCGAAGGTTAGGGGCTCCTCATGACGATAATGTGACAATCGATGAAACTGGCGTGACAGTAACATGACTGGTTGAAAGGGTGTATCGGGCCCTGTGCGGGCGGCCGCGCGCCGACATCGCGGCGCGGGAATACCGGCTGGAACTGCCGGTCGGGAAGGGTCCTCGGCACCTGCATATGCGAGGCCCGAGCGAAGCGCGTGCGCCGGATGCGGTGCGGCACGCGCATCGCCGCCGGCCCTCGCGATTCAGGGTCGAAAACTTTCATCAGACGAAATTCGCGCCGAAGTCACCCTCTATTTAATAGCGCAAACCTTTGCGTCTGACGAATTGCGGCGCCCGAAAGCGCCGCCTGTCGAATCACCGGCGAGGCCGCACGTGGCCGGCCGGACCATCGTGCACCGTCGCCGGTTCAGCTCAGCTCGTCGCCGCGCGCACTGCGTCGGCGATCGCTTCCGCGTGACGGGTTGCATCGACCGCATGCTGCGCCTCGACCATCACGCGCAGCACCGGCTCGGTACCCGACGCGCGGATCAGCACGCGACCACGGCCGGCAAGCGCGCTTTCGGCCGCGTCGATCGCCGCGCGAATCGATGCGCTGCCCTTCCAGTCGGCACCCGGCTTCATCCGCACGTTGATCAGCTTCTGCGGGAACAGCGTGACGCCGTCCAGTATCTGCGCAAGCGTGCGGCCGCTGCGCTTGAGCGCCGCCAGCACGAGAAGCGCCGAGACGATGCCGTCGCCGGTCGAATGGCGATCGAGCGACAGGATATGGCCCGAACCTTCCGCGCCGAGCTGCCAACCGCGCTCGCGCAACTGTTCGAGCACATAGCGATCGCCGACGGCCGCTCGCACGAACTGCACGCCCTCGCGCTGCAGCGCGACTTCGACCGCGAGGTTCGTCATCAGCGTGCCCACCGCGCCGTCGACCTTGCCGGCAGTCGCGATCCGGTCCTTCACGAGCACGTAGAGCAACTCGTCGCCGTTGTACAGGCGGCCCGTCGAATCGACGACCTGCAGGCGGTCCGCATCACCGTCGAGCGCGATGCCGAGGTCCGCATGGTTCGCCCGCACCGCACGCACCAGTGCGTCGGGCGCCGTGGCGCCGACACCGTCGTTGATGTTGAAGCCGTTCGGCGCGACGCCGATCGGGATCACGTCCGCGCCGAGCTCGTGGAACACGTGCGGCGCAATCTGGTACGCGGCGCCGTGCGCGCAGTCGATCACGAGCTTGAGCCCGCGCAGGTCGTACGCGGCCGGGAACGTGCTCTTGCAGAACTCGATGTAACGGCCGGCCGCGTCGTCGAGGCGGCGCGCCTTGCCGAGACGGTCCGACGACGCGCATTCAAGCGGCTTGTCGAGCCATGCTTCGATCTCGGCCTCCGTATCGTCGGGCAGCTTGTTGCCGTCGGCGGAGAAGAACTTGATCCCGTTGTCCTGATACGGGTTGTGCGATGCGCTGATCACGACACCGGCCGACAGGCGCAGCGCGCGCGTCAGGTACGCGACGCCCGGCGTCGGCATCGGGCCGGCCAGCATCACGTCGACGCCGGCCGCCGAAAAGCCGGCCTCGAGCGCGGCCTCGAGCATGTAGCCCGACACGCGCGTGTCCTTGCCGATCAGCACCGTCGGACGCGCACCCGCCGCGACGTCGGCCGCGCCGGCCAACACCTTGCCGGCCGCATAGCCGAGACGCAACACGAAATCAGGCGTGATGGGCGCATCGCCCACCGTGCCGCGAATGCCGTCCGTGCCGAAATATCGACGTCCCATGGCGAACCTTCCTCCTTCGTCTTTCCAACTTTTGACTTATCGTTGCCGCGCGGCTTCGCGCACGGCATTCCAGACCTTCAGCGCATCGACCGTCGCCGCGACGTCGTGCACACGCACGATCGCCGCGCCGCGCTCGACCGCGCACAACGCGGCCGCCACGCTCGCCGCGACGCGTTCGATCGGCGGCTTGCCGCCGATCACCGCGCCGAGCATCGATTTGCGCGACATGCCTGCAAGAATCGGATACGCGCGCCCGTCGGGCCGCGCGGGCGCCGTGTCCGGCAGCGCGGCCAACAGCGCGTAGTTGTCGTCGACCACGGCCTTGCCGAATCCGAACCCCGGATCGACGCAGATCCGCTCCGGCGCGACGCCCGCATCGCGCAGCGCCTGCGCGCGGGCCGCGAGAAAGTCGCGCACGTCGGTCACGACGTCGCCGTAGTCGGGCTCGCCGACCTGCATCGTCTGCGGCTCACCCAGCATGTGCATCGCGCACAGCCCGCTGTTGCCTTCACGCACGGCGTCGATCGCGCCCGGCTGGCGGAATCCCCAGATGTCGTTGATCAGATCCGCGCCGGCGGCGAGCGCCGCCCGCATCACGGCCGGCTTGTAAGTGTCGATCGACAGCGGCACGTTCAGCGGCCGAAGCGCTTCGACGAGCGGAATCACGCGCGCGAGCTCCTCGTCGAGCGGCACGGGCGGCGCGCCGGGACGCGTCGATTCGCCGCCGATATCGATCAGGTCGACGCCTTCGGCAATCATCCGCTCGGCCTGGCGCAGCGCATCGTCGCGCGCGAGGAAGCGGCCGCCGTCGGAAAACGAATCGGGGGTGGCGTTGAGAATGCCCATCACGAGCGGGCGTTCGAACGTCAGCGAGAAACGGCCGCACTGGAGCGGCGCGGGAATGGAGGCTGAAACTGCGGAGTCGGGCACGGGCGGGAAGCGTTGATGAATGCAAAACGGGCCGGTGTGAAGCCACACCAGCCCGTGAACGGTGCTACGGCGGAGGTCAGGCCGGCGAAGCGGGCGCCGGCGCGCTGCCGGGCTTCACTTCGGCGGCCGTGCCGCCACCCGACGAATCGCCGCCAACGGCCGGCGAGCTCTTCGGCGAGCGCGGCGGACGCCCTTCCATGATGTCGTTGATCTGATCGGCGTCGATCGTCTCCCACTCCATCAGTGCGGCCGTCATCGCCTCGACCTTGTCGCGGTTCTCTTCGAGCAGGCGGCGCGCAAGGCTGTATTGCTCGTCGAGCACGCGGCGGATTTCGCCGTCGACCTTCTGCTGCGTCGCTTCCGAGATCGTGCGGGTGAAGCCGCGGCCGAACGGGCCGCTGTCGTTCTCGTCGTCGACATAGACCATCGGTCCGAGCGCGTCGGTCATGCCGAAACGCGCGACCATCGCGCGGGCCGTCTGCGTCGCCTTGTTGAAGTCGTCCGACGCGCCGGTGCTGATCAGGTTCAGGAACAGCTCCTCGGCCACGCGGCCGCCGAACAGGATCGCCAGGCGGTCGAGCAGGTAATCCTTCGAGTAGGTCTCGTTGTCATGCTCCGGCAACTGCCACGTGACACCCAGTGCGCGACCGCGCGGGATGATCGTGACCTTGTGCACCGGGTCGGCCTTCGGCAGCAGCTTCGCGATCACCGCGTGGCCCGACTCGTGGTAAGCCGTCGCGCGCTTCGCCTCTTCGCGAATCACCGCCGACTTGCGCTCCGGACCCATGAAGATCTTGTCCTTCGCGTCCTCGAAATCCTGCATTTCGACGATGCGCTTGCCGCGGCGGGCGGCGAACAGTGCCGCTTCGTTCACGAGGTTCGCCAGGTCGGCGCCCGAGAAGCCCGGCGTGCCGCGCGCGATGACCGCTGCGTCGACGTCGTTCGCAATCGGCACCTTGCGCAGGTGCACGCGCATGATCTGCTCGCGGCCGCGGATGTCCGGCAGGCCGACATAGACCTGGCGGTCGAAACGGCCCGGGCGCAGCAGCGCCTTGTCGAGCACGTCGGAACGGTTGGTCGCGGCGATCACGATCACGCCCGAGTTCGCTTCGAAGCCGTCCATCTCAACCAGCATCTGGTTCAGCGTCTGCTCGCGCTCGTCGTTGCCGCCGCCCATGCCGGCGCCGCGATGACGGCCGACCGCGTCGATTTCGTCGATGAACACGATGCACGGCGCGTGCTTCTTCGCCTGCTCGAACATGTCGCGCACACGGGCCGCGCCGACGCCGACGAACATTTCGACGAAGTCGGAACCCGAGATGCTGAAGAACGGCACCTTCGCTTCACCGGCGATCGCGCGGGCGAGCAGCGTCTTGCCGGTACCCGGAGGGCCGACCAGCAGCACGCCGCGCGGAATGCGACCGCCCAGCTTCTGGAATTTCTGCGGGTCGCGCAGGAAGTCGACGAGCTCGGACACTTCTTCCTTCGCTTCGTCGCAGCCCGCGACGTCGGAGAAGTTCACCGCGTTGTTGTTCTCGTCGATCAGCCGCGCGCGCGATTTCCCGAACGAGAACGCGCCGCCTTTGCCGCCTCCCTGCATCTGCCTCATCATGTAGAACCAGAACACGATGATCAGGATCGTCGGCCCGAGGTAGTACAACGCGGACATCAGCGCGTTCGGCTCGTCGTCGGCCTTGCCGCTGACCTGCACGCCGTACTTCATCAGATCGCCGACCATCCAGATGTCGCCGGGCGACACGATCTGGTATTTCTGCCCATCAGCCGGAGTGACGGTGAGGTTGCGCCCCTGCACGATGACGTTCTTGACCTTGCCGTTCTTGGCGTCGTCCATGAACTGCGAATAGGACACACCTTCCTGGACGCGGGGCTTGTCGAACTGCTTGAACACCGTAAACAGCACCAGTGCGATCACCAGCCACACTGCTGCCTTCGAAAACATATTGTTGTTCAAAGCACCACTCCTTCACTCGTAGACGAGCGCCTACATTTTCCTTGCGGCGCTCCTCGGTCATTCTAATCCAGTCCGACCACCCCCGCCATAAGCATTGACAACCGCCGCGATAGCGCTTCGCTTGTCTGGCAAGGGCCGGAGCCCGTTTGCGGCACCGCGCTCCGCGTCACCGCGGATGCTTCAGCTGCCGGCCCAAAATGAACGTTTCGGACGATTTGTCGCGCGACGCCTTCGGCTTGCGCGGCGCGACGACCTTAAACTGCTGTTTGAACTTTTCGACGATCTGACTGTAGCCGCTGCCGTGGAAACACTTCACGAGCAGCGCACCTTCCGGCTTCAGGTGATTCTGCGCGAATTCGAGTGCCAGATCGCACAGATGCTCGATGCGCGCCGCGTCCGCCGAGGCCACGCCGGAGAGGTTGGGGGCCATGTCGGAAATAACAAGGTCCACCGCGCGGCCTTCGAGCACCTCTTCCAGCCGGTGCAGAACGTCGTCCTCGCGGAAGTCGCCCTGGAGGAAGTGGACGTCGGCGATCGGCTCCATCGGCAGGATGTCGAGCGCAACGATCGTGCCGTCGATGCCGCCTTCGCGCTCCGCGTCACGCTTCTTGCCCTGCGCGAGCTTGTTGCGGGCATACTGGCTCCAGCTGCCCGGCGTCGCGCCGAGATCGACGATCACCTGGCCCGGACGGATCAGCTTGTCCTGTTCGTCGATTTCCTTCAGCTTGTACGCGGCACGCGCGCGATAGCCCTCCCGCTGCGCCATTTTGACGTACGGGTCGTTGATGTGGTCGTGCAGCCAGTGCTGGTTAAAGCGGTTTTTTGCCATTCGAGAGAGAGATTGCTGCTATTTGCTTCGTGAAGCCGTGCTTTTGGCGGATAATACGCGTCTTCTTCGCGCGGCTGCGGCCCCTTCCGGGGCCCAAGCCGCGATTTTACGTGGTTTCGGCGCGCGGCTGATGCGGTAACTTCCCGCGATTCGCTTCTGACGCAGTGCGCCCCTAATTTGATTTCGACATTTCCATGCCCGCCCTTTCGCTTTCCCCCGCCGAGCGCTCCGCGCTGCGTTCCCAGGCCCATGCGCTCAAGCCCGTCGTGCTGATTGGCGCCGAAGGGCTGACCGACGCCGTGCTGAAGGAAATCAAGGTGCACCTCGCCGCGCACCAGCTGATCAAGATCCGTGTGTTCGGTGACGAGCGCGACGAGCGCGTCGCCATTTACGACGAGATCTGCGACCGCCTGAACGCAGCGCCGATCCAGCACATCGGCAAGCTGCTGGTGATCTGGAAGCCCGAGGCTGCCGTGGCGGCCCCGGCCCGCGGCCGACGCGCCGGCGCGCTGCCGAGCGCGGCCGAAGCCGTCGACGACAAGAAAGGCCGTGCGCCGCGCACCGTCAAGGTCGTCAAGGTGTCGCCGAACGCGAGCCCCGTGCGTCGCCCGCGGCCGGTCAAGGTCACGGTGCGCGGCAACGAGCGCGTGACGGCGGGCGGCAACGTGAAGCGCGCGAAAAAGCGTCAGGCCAGCACGAAGCGGCCGCACCAGGGCAAGTAATCCTGCCGCGCGGCACGGGGCACCCCGTGCCGCCCTGCCGCTGCAACGCTCGAAGCGTTCAGGCGTCTCGCGCCGGCAGACGCCAGATCAGCATCAGCCCCAGCACGCTCTCGACGAGATAGAACAGGCTCGAGACGCCGTGCAGCATCCCGAAGCGGCTCGCGTACGGCGAGTTCGCGATATCGGTGCCCGCCTCCATCGCGGCCACCCGCAGCGCGTTCATGAACGGCTGCAGCGCGAAATACCCGACCAGCACGCACGCCACCATCGCCGCAACGATCCAGCGCACGCGCCGGTAATCGCCGCTGCCGCGCCGCACCTGCTGATTCGACAGCGCGAGCAGCAACACGCCGCACACGACGCCGACGATCGCCTCGATCCGGAACAACTGGGCGGCGACCGAGCCGGCCGTCATCCGCTCCAGCGTTCGGAACAGCACGGGCGCGACCGCATACCCGATCGTCAGCAGGCTGCCGACCCACACGGCCGACAGCAGACGGAACACGCGGTGCGGCATCACGTCGCCCCGCTTCAGATGTAGCTGACCGAGATGATTTCGTATTCGCGCACGCCGCTCGGTGCCTGGACGGCCGCGACGTCGCCTTCGGACTTGCCGATCAGCGCGCGCGCGATCGGCGAACTGACCGAGATCAGGCCGTGATCGATGTCGGCTTCGTCGTCGCCGACGATCTGGTACTTGACGGTGTCGCCCGACTCGAGATCCTCGAGTTCGACCGTCGACGCGAAGACCACGCGGCCTTCGGCATCGAGCACGGTGGGATCGATGACCTGCGCGGCCGACAGCTTCGATTCGATTTCCGCGATGCGACCCTCGATGAAGCCCTGCTTTTCTTTCGCAGCGTCGTATTCGGCGTTTTCGGACAGATCGCCCTGTGCGCGGGCCTCCGCGATCGCGTTGATCACGGCCGGCCGCTCGACGGACTTGAGGCGCTGCAATTCATCGCGCAGTTGCTCTGCGCCACGCTTTGTCAACGGAATGGTGCTCATAAACGGCTCAATCGCTAAAAACGGCTATAAAAAAAATCACCGCGATTAAGCGCATTCCCGGCGAACCGGAAACACCGCTTAACCGCGGCACGTGTTGCTTCGACAGGTAACTGACCGCTTAGTTTAGGCGAGCATGAAGACCTTGTAAATCATAGACTTCCAGATCCTTCAGGTAGCGCAAGCCTTCGACGGCCGCGCGCGCGCCCGACATCGTCGTGTAGTACGTGACCTTGTGCGCCTGCGCGCTCATGCGGATCGAACGCGAATCGGCGATTGCCTGGCGCGTCTCGTCGACCGTCGTGAACACGAGTGCGATCTCGCCGTTCTTGATCATGTCGACGATGTGCGGACGGCCGTCCTTCACCTTGTTGACGACCTTCACCGGCACGCCGGCCGCTTCGATCGCGGCGGCCGTGCCCTTGGTCGCGACGATCGGGTAGCCGAGGTCGTGCAGCATGCGCGCGACTTCGACGGCCTTCGGCTTGTCGGCGTCCATCACGGTCAGCAGCACCGTGCCCGACTCCGGCAGGCGCGAGCCCGCTGCGAGCTGCGACTTGAACAGCGCCTCGCCGAACGTGCGGCCGACACCCATCACTTCGCCGGTCGAACGCATTTCAGGCCCGAGGACCGGATCGACGGTCGGGAACTTGACGAACGGGAACACCGCTTCCTTCACGCTGAAGTACGGCGGCTCGACTTCCTTCGTCACGCCCTGCTGCGCGAGCTTCTGGCCGACCATCGCGCGCGCCGCGATCTTCGCGAGCGGCAGGCTGGTTGCCTTCGACACGTACGGCACCGTGCGCGATGCGCGCGGGTTCACTTCGAGCACGTAGATGATGTCCTGCTTCGAGCCGTCCGCCTGCGGCACCTGCTGGATCGCGAACTGCACGTTCATCAGGCCGACCACGTTCAGCGCCTTCGCCATCGCGCCCGTCTGGCGCTTCAGCTCGGCAACGGTTTCCTTCGACAGCGAGTACGGCGGCAGCGAGCATGCCGAGTCGCCCGAGTGGACGCCCGCCTGCTCGATGTGCTCCATCACGCCGCCGATGAACACCGACTCGCCGTCGCAGATGCAGTCGACGTCGCACTCGATCGCGTCGTTCAGGAAGCGGTCGAGCAGCACCGGCGAATCGTTCGACACCTTCACGGCCTCGCGCATGTAGCGCTCGAGGTCACGCGGCTCGTGGACGATTTCCATCGCGCGGCCGCCCAGCACGTACGACGGGCGCACGACGAGCGGGTAGCCGATTTCGGCCGCCAGCGCGAGCGCTTCTTCTTCGGCACGCGCGGTGCGGTTCGGCGGCTGGCGCAGGCCGAGGTCCTGCAGCAGCTTCTGGAAACGCTCGCGGTCTTCGGCCGCGTCGATCATGTCCGGCGACGTGCCGATGATCGGCACACCGTGCGCCTCGAGGTCGAGCGCGAGCTTCAGCGGCGTCTGGCCGCCGTACTGGACGATCACGCCGACCGGCTTTTCCTTGTCGACGATCTCGAGCACGTCTTCCAGCGTCAGCGGCTCGAAGTACAGGCGGTCGGACGTGTCATAGTCGGTCGACACCGTTTCCGGGTTGCAGTTGACCATGATCGTTTCGTAGCCGTCCTCGCGCATCGCGAGCGCCGCGTGCACGCAGCAGTAGTCGAACTCGATGCCCTGCCCGATCCGGTTCGGGCCGCCGCCGAGCACCATGATCTTCTTGTTGGTGGTCGGCTGCGCCTCGCACTCTTCCTCGTAGGTCGAGTACATGTAGGCCGTCTTGGTCGCGAACTCGGCCGCGCAGGTATCGACGCGCTTGTAGACCGGGCGCACGTTCAGTTCGACGCGGCGGCGGCGGACGTCTTCCGGCGTCGCGCCGAGCAGCTTCGCGAGGCGACGATCGGAGAAGCCGCTCTGCTTCAGGAAGCGCAGCTCGTCGAACGTCAGCGATGCGAGCGTGCGGCCCGACAGCGCCTTTTCCTTCAGGATGATCTGTTCGATCTGCTCGAGGAACCACGGGTCGATCGCCGTTTCCGCGAAGATTTCCTCGGCCGTCATGCCGATGCGGAATGCATCGCCGACGTACCAGATGCGGTCCGGGCCCGGCTCGTGGATCTCGATCGCGATCTCGTCGCGGTCGGTCGACTTCTCGTCGAGACCGTCGACGCCGACCTCGAGGCCGCGCAGCGCCTTCTGGAACGATTCCTGGAACGTGCGGCCGATCGCCATCACTTCGCCGACCGACTTCATCTGCGTGGTCAGGCGCGAATCGGCTTCACGGAACTTCTCGAACGCGAAACGCGGGATCTTCGTGACGACGTAGTCGATCGTCGGCTCGAACGATGCCGGCGTCTGGCCGCCGGTGATTTCGTTCTTCAGCTCGTCGAGCGTGTAGCCGACCGCCAGCTTCGCCGCGACCTTCGCGATCGGGAAGCCGGTCGCCTTCGATGCGAGCGCCGACGAACGCGACACGCGCGGGTTCATCTCGATGACGACCATGCGGCCGTCCTTCGGGTTGATCGAGAACTGCACGTTCGAGCCGCCGGTGTCGACGCCGATCTCGCGCAGCACCGCGAGCGATGCGTTACGCAGGATCTGGTATTCCTTGTCGGTGAGCGTCTGCGCCGGCGCGACCGTGATCGAGTCGCCGGTGTGCACGCCCATCGGGTCGAGGTTTTCGATCGAGCACACGATGATGCAGTTGTCGGCGCGGTCGCGCACGACTTCCATCTCGTATTCCTTCCAGCCGAGCAGCGACTCTTCGATCAGCAGCTCGCGCGTGGGCGAAAGATCCAGACCGCGCTTGCAGATCTCCTCGAACTCCTCGCGGTTGTACGCGATGCCGCCGCCCGAGCCGCCGAGCGTGAACGACGGGCGAATCACGACCGGGTAGCCGCTGCCGCCCGTCTCCGCCATGATCTGCGCGTGCACCTTGGTCGCTTCTTCCATCGAGTGCGCGATGCCCGACTTCGCGGAGCCGAGACCGATCTTGGTCATCGCTTCCTTGAACTTCTGGCGGTCTTCCGCCTTGTCGATCGCTTCCGGCGACGCGCCGATCAGCTCGACACCGAACTTCTCGAGCACGCCGTGGTGGTGCAGGTCGAGCGCGCAGTTCAGCGCGGTCTGGCCGCCCATCGTCGGCAGGATCGCGTCCGGGCGCTCCTTCTCGATGATGCGCGCGACGACTTCCCACGTGATCGGCTCGATGTAGGTGACGTCGGCCGTGTTGGGGTCGGTCATGATCGTCGCCGGATTGCTGTTCACGAGGATGACCTTGTAGCCCTCTTCACGCAGCGCCTTGCAAGCCTGCGCGCCCGAATAGTCGAACTCGCAAGCCTGGCCGATGATGATCGGGCCGGCGCCGATGATGAGGATGCTTTTGATGTCTGTGCGTTTTGGCATGGCTTGTGAATTCAGTAAGTAATCTTTGTCGTGGCGTTGTCGCGGATCGGCGGTTGCGCTCAGCTCATGGTGGCGAGCGCAAGCTTCACCGAGAAACCGATGAACAGGCCGCCCACGCTGCTCGCCGCGCCCGCCGCGAGCTTGCGGCGGCGGCGGAAATGCTCGGCAAGCCGTGCGCCCGCGAAGATCAGCGTGCTCAGGTACAGGAAGCTCGCGCATTGCGCGATCGCCCCGAGCACGACGAACGACAGCGCGGGATGCGGGAATGCCGGGTCGACGAACTGGATGAAGAACGAGATGAAGAACAGGATCGCCTTCGGATTCAGGAGGCTCACGATCAGCGCCTTGCGGAACGGCGTGTCGAAGGACTGCTCGCCGTCGACCGCGCGCGGCGCATCGGCCAGCTCATCGTCGCGCGCGCGCAGCTTCCGCCACGCGCCGCGCAGCATCCCGGCACCGATGTACAGCAGATACGCGGCACCGCCGTACTTGACGACGGAGAACAGCAGCGGGTTCGCCTTGAGCAGCGACGCGACGCCCGCGGCGGACAGCACCATCAGCACCGTGTCGCCGACGAACACACCGCAGGCCGCGCGATAGCCGGCCTTCACGCCACGCTGCGCCGCGAGCGACAGCACGTACATCGAGTTCGGCCCCGGCAGCAGGATGATGAAGATCACGCCGAACACGTAGGTCCAGATATCCGTGATGCCGAGTGCGTGGCCGAACATGATGCGAATCTCCCGTTCTTCGGTTGCTTCGGTTGCGTCAGGCGGAGCGCTGCTTCGCCGCGTCCATCAGGGCGGTGAAACGGTCGAACAGATACGCGATGTCGTGCGGGCCGGGCGACGCTTCCGGGTGACCCTGGAAGCAGAATGCCGGCTTGTCGGTCAGCTCGAAGCCCTGCAGCGTGCCGTCGAACAGCGACACGTGCGTTACGCGCGCGTTGGCCGGCAGCGAATCCGCATCGACCGCGAAGCCGTGGTTCTGCGACGTGATCACCACGCGGCCATCGCCGAGATCCTTCACCGGGTGGTTCGCGCCATGGTGGCCCGTCTTCATCTTCAGCGTCTTCGCGCCGACCGCGAGGCCCATGATCTGGTGGCCGAGGCAGATGCCGAAGGTCGGCACGCCGCGCTCGATGAATTCGCGGGCTGCCGCGATCGCGTAGTCGCACGGCTCCGGGTCGCCCGGGCCGTTCGACAGGAAGATGCCGTCCGGATTCAGCGCCAGCGCATCGGCCGCGCTCGCCTCGGCCGGCAGCACCGTCACGTGGCAACCGCGCTCCGCGAGCATGCGCAGAATGTTGTACTTGACGCCGAAGTCGTACGCGACGACGCGGTACTTCGGCGCTTGCTGCATGCCGTAACCGCTGCCGAGGCGCCACTCGGTCTGCTTCCACTCGAACGGCTTCGTGGTCGACACGACCTTCGCGAGATCCATGCCGGCGAGGCCCGGGAACGAGCGCGCGAGTTCGATCGCCTTCGCCTCGTCATTCGAGCCGGCCAGGATGCAGCCGTTCTGCGCGCCCTTGTCGCGCAGGATACGGGTCAGCTTGCGGGTATCGATGCCGGCGATCGCGACGACGCCTTCGTCGCGCAGGTAGTCGCCGAGCGTGCGCTCCATGCGGAAGTTCGATGCGAGCGTCGGCAGATCACGGATGATCAGGCCGGCGGCATGGACTTTCGTGGCTTCGACGTCTTCGGCGTTGACGCCGACGTTGCCGATATGCGGGTAGGTGAGCGTGACGATCTGACGCGCGTAGCTCGGATCAGTCAGGATTTCCTGATAGCCGGTAATCGCGGTGTTGAACACGACTTCACCGATCGTGTGGCCTTCGGCCCCGATCGAATAACCACGAAAGACCGTGCCGTCGGCGAGTGCAAGCAAGGCGGGAGAAAAAGACGGCAACACGGGAGGCTCCTTGGGGAACACCCTGCTGCCGACCTGTTTACCCTGCCGCGCGAGCGCCGCGCTGCGTAGGCGCGCGGAGTCGCTAGCTGGACGCGACCTGCGGTGTCGGCGCGCGAACCCGGCGCGTGGCGCACGAGGCTTCGCGGCATCGCCCGACAGGCGGCGTGCGGCGGATGAACGGGATAAGTGAGGTAGGCGCTAGGGTGCGAGGTTGATCAGCACAAACTTTCAAATTATAGCCCGAAAATGGCCTTATCTTCAATCGACATGGCCGTCCGATCATGCGTGTGGCGCGCACAATGCCGCTGTATCGCGCACGACGCGCGTTGCTGCGGCCCCGTTTCCGCAGCCGCGCTACCCGTCAGCGTACCGCCGGATCAACGCGCTTGCCAGCGCTGCGCGCGGGCCATGCGTACCAGACCGCGCTCGCGAGCTGCAGCGCGAGCAGCACGCTCCATGCGGTGACGTGCGCGACAGCCGGGTAACGGCCGTCGATCGCCGGCCAGTACGACAGCACCGCGCCGATACCGATCTGGAACGCAAAGATCAGCACGAAGATCACGAGCGTCAATGTCGTATTCGCGCGGCCGATCAGATGGGCCGGAAAGTGGCGGGCCAATACCGCATAGGTCAGGATCCCGACGCCGCCGAACATCCCGTAGGCCGCCCACAGCACGCCCGGCGGCAGCGAGACGCGCGCGACGATCGCAACCTGCGTGGCAACGAACAACGCCATGCCGACGCCGCAAAACGCCTGGACCGACACCCCGCGGCGCTCGAGCACGCGCGCCGCCGCGCCAAAACCGACACAACCGGCCATCATCGCAAAGCCGAGCACCGACACGAGCCGCGCGGCGTGCTGTGCGTCGAACCCGGCGACGTCGCGCAGGTACGGGCCGACCCATAGCGACTGCATCGCATAGAACACGCCCTGCGTGACGATCGAGAACGACGAGATCTTCCAGAACGCGCCGCTGCCGAGGATGTGCCACGTGCCCTTGAACTGGCTGACGAGTCCGCCCTGATGGCGCGGCTGCTCGGCCTCCGGCGCGCCGAAGCCGATGGCGGCCGCGACGGCGATCGTCAGCACCGCGAGGCCGCCGCAGATCACGCGCCAGCTCGTCATGCCGAGCAGCCACGTGAGCGGCGAGCCGACCGCGACGCCGCCCAGGCCGCCGACGGCCATCACGAGGCCGTTGACGAGCGGCAGCCGGCCAACCGGGAAATGCTGCGCGAGCGCCTTGAATGCCGCACCGAGACACACCGATACGCCGACGCCGATGAGCAATCGGCCCGCCATCATCGTGCCGAGGTCGTGCGCGACGCCGAACACGGCGGCGCCGGCGGCCGCGAACAGCAGCATGCCGGCCGTCACGCGGCGCGGGCCGAAATGGTCGAGCAGCACGCCCGCCGGAATCTGCGCACCGGCAAAGCCGAGGAAATACAGACTGGTAAGCAGCCCGAGATCGGCAGCCGAAAGCCCGAGCTCGTGCGTGACGAATGGCGCGAAGCCGAGATTGACGCCGCGGAACACATACGACACGAAATATCCGAGCGCAAACAGCGCGAGCACCCTCACCTGCACCGACGACATCGCTCCTCCTCGTGATCCGGGGCCCGCGAAGCAATAGCGTCGCGGCCGTGCACAAACGAAAACGCCGTCACCTCGGTGACGGCGTTCCATCGCGTTTCATCGGATGATAGCGCAAGCGCGCGGTTCTGCCGGCGCGCCTCGCCGCGGTCGCGACCGCGTTACTTCTTCTTGCCCTTGTGCGCAGCAGCCTTCGGCGCGGCCTTGGCCGGTGCCGCCTTCGCGGGAGCCGACTTCGTCGCACGGGCGGCCGGCTTCGCGGCGCCGTGCTTCGTGCCGCGCGACTTGCCGCCCACGGACAGGCTCGCGCGCTCGATATGCGCACCGGCGGCCGACGTCGCGATCCGCTCCGGACCCGGCTCTGCCGGCACCGCGCGGCCAACCGGCACGTGCAGCACGAGCGCCTGGCCCGGCATCGCGAGATCGCGATGCGTGCGGTTCCATGCCTTCAGCTGACCGACCGACACGCCGTAGCGGCCAGCGATCGCCGCCATCGACTGCTTGCGGCGCACGCGAATCAGCATCTTGCGCGTGTCGGGCACGTCGGGCTCCATCGCGAGCACGCCGTTTTCCGCGACGTCCGCGCTGATGTCCTCGTCGTCGTCATCGCCGCGCGGCACGACGATCGTCGAGCCCGGCTTCAGGCGCATGCCGGCCGGAATCTTGTTGACCGACATCAGCGTATCTGCGTCGACGCCGATCTTCTCGGCGATCGCAGCCGGGCGCGCGCGCTCGCTGACCGTATAGGTCGTCCACGTCGACAACTGGCCGCTGTACGCCTTCAGGTTCTTCTCGAACGCTGCCGCGTTGTCGAACGGCAGCAGAATCTGCGGCTCGGTCGCGCCGAGGATCACCGGCTTCGAGAACGACGGGTTCAGCGAACGGAACTCGTCGAGCGACAGGTTCGCGAGCTTCGCGGCCACCGCCACGTCGATGTCGCGCGACGTCGTGACCGTCACGAAATACGGGTGGTTCGGGATATCCGGCAGCGTCAGGCCGAACTGCTGAGGATTGGCGATGATGTTCTTCACCGCCTGCAGTTTCGGCACGTAGTTGCGCGTTTCGTTCGGCATCCGCAGGCTCTGGTAGTCGGTCGGCAGGCCGGCCGCCTGGTTGCGCGCGATCGCACGCTGCACGTTGCCCTCGCCCCAGTTGTAAGCGGCCAGTGCCAGATACCAGTCGCCGAACATGTCATGCAAGCGCGACAGGTAATCGAGCGCGGCGCTCGTCGACGCGAGCACGTCGCGGCGCTCGTCCTGCCACATGTTGCGCTTCAGGTTGTACGTGCGGCCCGTGCCGGGCATGAACTGCCACATGCCGGCCGCCTTCGCGACCGACAGCGCCTGCGGATTGAATGCGGATTCGATGAACGGCAGCAGCGCGAGCTCGGTCGGCATATGGCGCGCTTCGAGCTCCTCGACGATGTGATACAGGTACTTCTGCGAGCGCTCGGTCATGCGCTGCACGTAATCGGGACGTTGCGTGTACCAGGTCGTCTGCATGTCGACGAGGTCGCTCTGCAGGTCGGGCATCTGGAAACCGCGACGGATGCGGCCCCAGAGATCGGAGTCGGCACTGGTCAGATCGCCGACGGATTGTTTGTCGACGTCGACGGTTTCTTTGGCGGTGGCTGATTTACGGAGGTAGTTGGACGCCGCCTGCGAATCGGCGGCGTTGTTGGCGACAGGTGGCTGGCTCGCACAAGCGGCGAGCAGCAGGACCACCATCGCACTCAATATAAGTCGCATGAAAATCTCGGCTTCCGACGGCTGGAAATTGCTGGCGATACTACGGAAGTGCGTGCTTCACGTCAATAAAAACGCCGAAAACTCAGCCAAATCCTACATTTGGAGCAATTTTTACAGACTCCGCTTGAGCTTTGGAGTCCTCCGGAAATCGTCATCGGAACCGGTTTTTCCATTCGCGCATCAATGTGAATGCCGTCAGGCGATCCGGCACCGTTTCGTGCAACTCGGCCGCGAGCGTCGCGTGGATGGCCGCGCTATCCGCCCGCATGAACGGGTTAACGGCGCGTTCGTGCGCGATCGTAGTGGGCAGTGTCGGCACGCCGCGCGCGCGCAGCGCCTGCGCGTCGTCGCGCCAGGCGGCGAGCGCCGCATTGCCCGGTTCGCACGCGAGCGCGAAGCGGATGTTGGACAGCGTGTATTCGTGTGCGCAATGCACGCGGGTGTCGCCGGGCAGCGCCGAGAGCGCGTCGAGCGACGCGAGCATCTGCGCGGGCGTGCCTTCGAACAGGCGGCCGCAGCCGCACGAGAACAACGTATCGCCGCAGAACACGTGCGGCACGGCGGCGCCCTGCCCGGCCGCCTGGAAATAGGCGATGTGGCCACGTGTATGCCCCGGCACGTCGAGCACGTCGAACGCGAGCGCCGGTGCGTCCAGCATCACGCGATCGCCGCCCGCGAGCGGCCGCGTGACCACGCCGATCGCCTCGGCCGCCGGGCCGAAGACGTCGAGCGGCGCATCGTCCGGTTGGCCATCGCGCAGCGCGGCGACACCGCCGACATGGTCGGCGTGATGGTGCGTGAGTAAAATAGCGGTCAACCGCCAGCCGCGTTCGGCAAGAACACGGCGTACGGGTGCGGCTTCACCCGGATCGACGGCGATCGCATCGCGGCCGTCCGAGACGAGCCAGATATAGTTGTCTTCGAATGCCGGAACCGGCACGTATTCCAGCTCGTTCATGGGCGCGCAATCATCGTTATGTCCGATCGTCAAATTATAGACTGGCCCGCCTGGACCGACTCGCCGCCCGGCCGCTACGTGCTGGGCTGGGAGCAGGCACAGCTCGACCGGATCGTGTCCGACGTGTTCGGATTTCATGCGCTGCAGCTCGGCCTGCCTCAGCTCGATGCGCTGCGCGAGAACCGCATGCCGTATCGCGGCCTCGTGCTCGACCCGGCGAGCGGGGCGAGCGCGCCCTACCAGTATCCGTGGGCGCGCGACGCGCACGCGCCCGACCATGCGCCGGCCGGTAGCAGCACGACGTGGTGCGACCTGCTCGACCTGCCGTTCGAGTCGCAGAGCGTCGACCTGATCGTGATGCCGCACACGCTCGAATTCACGTCCGACCCGCACCGCCTGCTGCGCGAAGCCGAGCGCGTGCTGATGCCGGAAGGCCAGCTCGTGATCACCGGCTTCAATTCGCTGAGCCTGTGGGGCATGCGGCAATCGTTCGGGCGCATGGCGAACCGTCCGTTCATACCGGCCGCGCGCGACCAGATCGCGTTCATCCGGCTCAAGGACTGGATCAAGCTGCTCGGCTTCGATCTCGAGCGCGGCCGCTTCGGCTGCTACCGGCCGCCGCTCGTCACCGACCAATGGCTTGCCCGCTACGGCTTCATGGAAGCCGCCGGCGACCGCTGGTGGCCGATCTTCGGCGCAATCTACATGGTCACGGCCGTCAAGCGCGTGCGCGGCATGCGCCTCGTCGGCCCGATCAAGATGAAGAAGCCCGTGCTCGCGCCGGGCCTCACGCCGGCGGCCACCCCGACCACCCATCAAGAACATTCATGACCACCGACACCATCGACATCTATACCGACGGCGCCTGCAAGGGCAATCCCGGCCCCGGCGGCTGGGGCGCACTGTTGCGCTACGGCGACCGCGAAAAGGAGCTGTTCGGCGGCGAGCCCGACACGACCAACAACCGCATGGAGCTGATGGGCGTGATCGCCGCGCTCGAAGCGCTGAAGCGGCCGTGCCACGTGATCGTCCATACCGACTCGCAATACGTGCAGAAAGGCATCAGCGAGTGGATCCACGGCTGGAAAAAGAAGGGCTGGGTCACCGCGGCGAAGACGCCGGTGAAGAACGCCGACCTGTGGAAGCGGCTCGACGCGCTCGTCGTGCAGCACGAGGTCGAGTGGCGCTGGGTGAAGGGCCACGCGGGCCATCCCGAAAACGAACGTGCGGACGCGCTCGCCAATCGTGGCGTCGAATCGCTCGCGGCCTGAACGCAGGCCGCCCTACCGTCTTTCCCGATTTATCCGACATGCGCCAGATCATTCTCGATACCGAAACCACCGGCCTGAATCCCCGCTCGGGCGACCGCCTGATCGAAATCGGCTGCGTCGAGCTGCTGAACCGGCGGCTCACCGGCAAGAACCTGCACATCTACGTGAACCCCGAGCGCGACAGCGATCCGGGCGCACTGGCCGTGCACGGCCTCACGACCGAATTCCTGAGCGACAAGCCGAAATTCGCGGAAGTCGTCGACCAGATCCGCGACTTCGTGAAGGACGCCGAGCTGATCATCCACAACGCGCCGTTCGATCTGGCATTCCTCGATGCCGAATTCGCCCGGCTCGGCCTGCCGCCGTTCATCGAGCATTGCGGCGGCGTGATCGACACGCTCGTGCAGGCCAAGCAGATGTTCCCGGGCAAGCGCAACTCGCTCGACGCGCTGTGCGACCGGTTCGGCATCAGCAACGCGCATCGAACGCTGCACGGCGCGCTGCTCGACTCGGAACTGCTCGCCGAGGTCTATCTCGCGATGACGCGCGGCCAGGACAGCCTCGTGATCGACATGCTCGACGACGTCGGCGCCCACGGCGGTGCGGCGAACGGGCAGCGCGTGTCGCTCGCGTCCCTCGACCTGCCGGTGCTCGCGGCGAGCGACGACGAACTGGCCGCCCACCAAACGCAGCTCGACGAGCTCGACAAGTCGGTCAAGGGCACCTGCGTGTGGCGCAAGTCCGCCGACGTGGATGCCGCCGAAGCCGCCTGACGCGTCACCTGCCGAAGAGCGCTGCAGCCGTGCTCACGCGCGCGGCTGCAGCGCGATGACGGCCATCCCGCCGAGTGCGAGCACTGCGCCCGCCACATCCCAGCGGGACAGCGCGATGCCGTCGACCACCCGCAGCCAGATCAGCGCCACGGCGATGTACACGCCGCCGTACGCCGCATACGTGCGCCCGGCCGCACTCGGATGCAGCGTCAGCAGCCACGCGAACAATGCGAGCGACAGCGCGGCCGGCACCAGCAGCCACACGGGCCGGCCGCCCTTCAGTACGAGCCATGGCAGATAGCAGCCGACGATTTCGGCCAGTGCAGTAACGGCGAACAGCGCCGCAATCCTGATCAGTTCGGTCATCCGGTTCCTCGCAGATTCGCCCACCGCGCGGCGGGCCACGCGACCCCGCCGCGCGCCGCCGATCATACCGGAGCCGGCCCCGCCGGAACCGCGGCCAGACGGGGGCTTCGAGGCAATTTGCACGATCGTCTGCCATCGTGCTATCATGTCGCCTGTTTCAACATTCAATCTCTGTCTATTCGATTTCGAAAGAAGTCCGTCCGCGCGTTGCGGGCCGGTGCTTCGACCGAAATTGCATCCACAGGAAAGCCCGCCCGACAGGCCCGCTTTTCTCGTTTCGCTGCCCCTCCGGGGCGCTTGCCGGAACGCTGGACTCCGTCCGCACCGGCATCTGCCGCTCGTATCACGCGGCCCATTCTTCATGAGCGCACCGTCGCGACGGCCCATCCGGCCCGCGTCGAAGCAGTCCCTTGCGGCCCCTTACCGCCTCACGTGCAGTAAGCGCTTAAATGGCCTGCCCCGACGCGCAGCACCCGACATCGCGCTCGCCGGCAAACCGTGTCGGACGGCCATCCGTTCCGGCGCAGTCAAAGGAGTGCATGACCTTGACCGCAACACACGTCAGCCCGACCGCTGCTTCTTCCTCCACGTCGTCCGGCGCGGCCCCGCTCGCCGCGGACGACATTACCGTCGTCGACCAGAGCCTGCTCAAGCGCGCCGTCAGCGCGATGGCCATCGGCAATGCGATGGAATGGTTCGACTTCGGCGTCTACAGCTACATCGCCGTCACGCTCGGCAAGGTGTTCTTCCCGTCCAGCAGCCCGTCCGCTCAGCTGCTCGCGACCTTCGGCACGTTCGCCGCCGCCTTCCTCGTGCGCCCGCTCGGCGGCATGGTGTTCGGCCCGCTCGGCGATCGCATCGGCCGCCAGCGCGTGCTCGCCGCCACCATGATCATGATGGCCGTCGGCACCTTCGCGATCGGCCTGATCCCCAGCTACGCGTCGATCGGCATCATGGCTCCCGTGCTGCTGCTCGTCGCCCGCCTCGTGCAGGGCTTCTCCACCGGCGGCGAATACGGCGGTGCCGCCACCTTCATCGCCGAGTTCTCCACCGACAAGCGCCGCGGCTTCATGGGCAGCTTCCTCGAGTTCGGCACGCTGATCGGCTACGTGATGGGCGCCGGCGTCGTCGCGCTGCTCACCGCGTCGCTGTCGCAGGAAGCGCTGCTGTCGTGGGGATGGCGCGTGCCGTTCCTGATCGCGGGCCCGCTCGGCCTGATCGGCCTGTACATCCGGATGAAGCTCGAGGAAACACCGGCGTTCAAGCGCCAGGCCGAAGAGCGTGAAGCGCAGGACAAGGCCGTGCCGAAGGCGCGCTTCCGCGAAACGCTGATGCGCAACTGGCGCGCGCTGCTGCTCTGCGTCGGTCTCGTGCTGATCTTCAACGTGACCGATTACATGGTGCTGTCGTATCTGCCGAGCTTCATGTCGTCGACGCTGCACTTCGACGAGTCGCACAGCCTCGTGCTGGTGCTGATCGTGATGGTCTTGATGATGCCGCTGACGCTCGCCGCCGGCCGCCTGTCGGACCGGATCGGCCGCAAGCCCGTGATGCTCGCCGGCTGCGTCGGCCTGCTCGCGCTGTCGATTCCGTCGATGATGCTGATCCATGCGGGCACCACCGCGTCGGTGTTCGGCGGCCTGCTGATCCTCGGCGTGCTGCTGTCGTGCTTCACCGGCGTGATGCCGTCCGCACTGCCGGCGCTGTTTCCGACCGAGATCCGCTACGGCGCGCTCGCGATCGGCTTCAACGTGTCGGTGTCGCTGTTCGGCGGCACGACGCCGCTCGTCACCGAGTGGCTCGTCGACGTGACGCACAACCTGATGATGCCCGCGTACTACATGATGGGCGCTGCCGTGATCGGCATCGTGTCGGTCGTCGCGCTCGCGGAAACCGCGCGCCAGCCGCTCAAGGGCTCGCCGCCGGCCGTCGCGACGCGCCGCGAAGCGCACCAGCTGGTGCGCCAGATGCGCGAGGACGACGACGCGGAGATTTACGGCGTCGCGTCGACGGCACGCGCCTGAGCATCGCCCAACAAAAAGCCCCGGCAAAAGCCGGGGCCTGATCGGATTCGATCCGCCCGACCGGCTTGCGCCGGTCGGGCTTTTTTTCATCTGTCGCGTGGACGCGCGATCATGCGTGCGCTTCGCAGTCGCGGCAGAAAATCAGCGCCCGCGAGCGCGACACGGCAGCCTGCGCACCGCGCGCCGCGACGATCAGGCCGACCTGGCCGAGATTGAAATCGCGCTCGACCATCAGCTGCGTCAACGCGGCAAGCGGCAACACGACGGACGGGTGGTACAGACTCGATTCGATCAGCGCTCTCATCATCGGCTCCATCAGGCAATGCATATTCGATGGAGTGGATTCTAGGGACCGGCCGCAACCGGATAAACAGCGCGAATGCGAAGTCACTTGTCAGCGTCGGAGAACAATCGGCCGCGACCGTCACGGACGTGGTCAACGCGGTCGAGCGGACGGTGGCCCACGGCCCGGAAACGCAACGCGGAACATGCGCGACGGGTGTTTCGGGCACCGGCCCCGGTGCAAAAAGGCGCGCACGCGGGGCCCGTGGCGGGCCGGTTTATCCGTGCCGAATGCCCGCGCGACTGCCGCCGCGACCGTATGCTGGTTCCGTCGCCTGGCGCCCGCCCGTGCTCCCCCGCCTTCGTGCCGACGCGACAGCCGCCGCCTCAGTCGAGTGGCGTCTCGGCGAACGCCGGCAGCGCTTCCGCCCGCGCCGAATGCGCGGCGAGCGCCGGATATCGGGCCGGATCGATCCGCGCGAGCGCCGGGTAATCGGCGGTCATGAACTGCGTGAAGCGCCACGCGACGGCGACGGTCACGTCGGACTGCAGCAGGCGCGCGCCGCCGAGCCAGCCATTCGCTGCCGCGACGAGCGGCTCGAGCGCGCCGTACGCGGCCTCGATCTGGCCCAGCACGCGCTCGAGCCATGGCGCGTGCTGCTTTTCGGCCGGCCTCAGCGCGTGCTCGTACACCACCTGCACCGTCTTCTCCGCCGCTGCCAGCGCGAATCCGACCGGCACGAGCGTACGTAGCCGCGCGTCGGCGGCGTCGGGCAGCAGGCGCCGCTCGGGCGCGACGCAATGATCGAGATAATCGACGATCAGCGACGAGTCGATCAGCGTCGCACCGTCGTCGGTCACGAGCGTCGGCGCCTTCACCACCGGGTTGAATGTCTGGAACTGGTCGAACTGACGGAACACCGAGATCGACTCGTGTTCGAACGGCAGGTCGAGCAGCTTCGCCGAAATGGCGGCACGGCGCACGAACGGGGAATCCAGCATGCCGATCAGCTTCATCGCAAACGCTCCAGTCGAGGGATTCAGACCGACGAATGTAGCAGTGCCGCGTGTCGCCGCCTAGCGCTTGATGCACGTCGCTCCGGTCACGTTTCCGACACCCGCTGCGCGGCCGGAGTGACCATAATGCAGATTCACGCCCCCTCCGCCCCAAGGTTCGCCATGTGGTATGCCGTCGTCGAGCAGCAGCGGGAATGGATGCGCGCCTGGCGCGCGGCGACGTGCCATGCATTCGACGTGTGGCCCGCCGCGACGCTGGCGCACGCCGCATCGTCGTGCTACGACGACCTGTTCGAGCCGCTGCTCGGGCCTGCCGTCGCGCCGCCGCGATTCGAGATCGCGCGCCCGGCGATCGACGAGCGGATCGTCGCGTGCACGCCGTTCTGCCAGTTGCGACGCTTCGCGCGCGACGACGCGCGGCGCACGGTGCTGCTGTGCGCGCCGCTCGCCGGACATGCGGCCGTGATGATGCGCGAGACCGTCGAGGCGCTGCTCGCGGACGGCGACGTCTGCGTGACCGACTGGGTCAATGCGCGCGACGTCCCGCTCGCAGCGGGCCGCTTCGGGCTCGACGAATACGTGGCGACGCTCGACGGCTTCGTCGACGCGCTCGCTCGCGACGAACGGCCGCTGCACGTCGTCGCCGTGTGCCAGGCCACCGTTCCCGCGCTCGCCGCACTCGCGCTGCGCGCCGCGCGCGGCCTCGCACCGCCGGCGAGCGTCACGCTGATCGGCGGGCCGCTCGACGCGCGGGTCAACCCGAGCACGCTCGGCACCACCGCCGCGTCCCGGTCGCTCGCGTGGTGCCGCCGCCATCTGATCGACGTCGTGCCGCCCGGCTTCCCCGGCCGTGGCCGGCACGTGTTCCCGACCTATCTTCAGCAAGGCGAGATCGCGCTGCTGTATCCGCAACGCTTTCTGATGCTGATCGAGGACTACGCGCGCGCCGCGTCGCATTTCGACCTGGCGGCGCTGGCCGACGCGCGGCGTGCGCTGCGCGAATACACGGCCCTGCTCGACATGCCGGCCGAATACTTCCTCGATACCGTCGATATCGTGTTCCAGCGAATGTGCCTCCCGAACGGCACGTGGAACGTCGGCGGGCAGCACGTCGAGCCGGCCGCGCTGCGCGGCGTCGTGCTGGTGACGGTCGAAGGCGCTTGCGACGCCGTTACGGGCGCCGGCCAGACGCATGCAGCGCTCGCCATGTGTCGCGGACTCAAGGCCGGCGAGCGCCAGCGCGTCGATATCGACGATTGCGATCATTACGGGCTGTTCACCGGCGCGCGCTGGCGCGACGAAGTCCATCCCGCACTGCAGCGCGCATTCGCGCAGGCCGAAGCCGGCCGCCCGGGATCGCGCCGGCGGCGAGTCAGACGGGCGTGATGTCGTCGTCCGGCGCGCGGGCCGCGTCGAGGAGCGCACGCACCTCGTCGTCCCCGGTCTGATCGAAACGCGCGTAGAACTGGCTGATCCCGAAGAACGACAGCGGCTGCAACACCGTCACGAACGTGTCGGCGAGATCGTCGAACGCGTGCCGCGCGCCGTTCGGGGCGACCGGTGCGGCGGCCACGATGCGCGCGGGATGGCGCTCGCGCAGCGCCTGCAACGCGACCCGCATCGACGCGCCGGTCGCGACGCCGTCGTCGACGACGATCGCGATGCGGCCGTCGACCGGCAGCGGCGGTCGGGCGCCGCGATACAGCGCTTCGCGGCGCTGCAATTCGGCCGTCTCGCGCGCGATCACGTCGGCCAGTTGCGCATCGGTTACGCCCATCGCGCGGATCGCCGAATGCTGCAGATGAATCGCGCCGCCGGTCGCAATCGCGCCGATCGCGAATTCCGGATCGGACGGCATGCCCAGCTTGCGCACCACCAGCACGTCGAGCGGCGCGCGCAGCGCCTGCGCGACCGGGAAGGCGACCGGCACGCCGCCACGCGGCAGCGCGAGCACGACGACGTCGCGACGCCCCGCGTAGTCATGCAGCGCGTGCGCAAGCCGGCGACCCGCGTCGGCGCGATCGGCAAAACGCTCGGTCACGATCGGCTCCCTGCCGTTGCGCCGAATGCGCGACACGCGCACCGGCATCATGTTCAACGAGCATGGTTCATCGGGCGCGCCGATGCAAGCGGGGTCATACCGGCACGCGGCACCGGGATGGCAGCGGGAATGGATAGGTGGCGCTTGCCCTGCGCGGGCCGCCGTCAGACGCTCAGAGACCGCCGGCCTGCCGGTACAGCCGCCAGAACGACTGCGCATACGACTGCGCGAGCTCCGGTGCGCGCTGGAACACGTTCACCGTTTCCGCGTGCGCGGGCGCGCCGTCGGACAGCGTCGTCAGCGCGACGCTGTCGTCGACGATCGCGAAGCGCGGCGCGGGATCGCCGTGCCGCGAATCGATCGCGACGTCGATGCCGGCCGACTTCAGATATCCCGCGCCGCTGTACTTGCCCGCACGCGACGAGCGCACCAGCACGACCCGCACTTCGATGCCGCGCGAACGCGCGTCGCGCAGCGCCGCCGCGACCGCGGGCGGCACATACGCGTAGCCGGCCAGCAGCACGCGGCGCTGCGCCTGTCCGATCAGGTCGACGGTCGCGTCGGCCGCCGCATTGTCATACGAAAAGTATGTGCCGACCGATGCGGCATCGGATGGAATCGGGCTGGCGTGGGCGGCCGCCGCGCAGCAGAGCGCGGCGAGGAGGAAGGCGGCTGGTCTCATGGCGGGCGCCATTTTAGCGATGCCAATTCGCGTGGCAAGCGCCGGCTGCACCGCTGCTGCGCCGGCGCAACACCTGGTGCGCAACAACCATCCGGCGGGTCGTTTCCCGCATCGATGTTACCGGGAATTCCGAGCGTATCCGGGCCGCTCGGAGGCCGCCCGTCAGCCGGCCGCGACGCGCGCGAGCCAGCCTGCGATACCGTCGACGGACCGAAAATCCGCGACGCTGCGTGCCGGCAGCGCCGGATATGCAGCGCCCGCCATCTCGGCCAGCGCGCGGCCGGGACCGAGCTCGAGAAACGCGGTCGCGCCGGCCTCGACGCACGCAGCCAGACAGGCCGCCCACTCGACCGGCTCCGCGATCTGCCGCGCGAGCTTGTCGAGACCCGCGTCGACATCGAGCACCGACGCGCCGTCGATCCCGGAAAACAGCCGCGTACCGGGCAACGGCCGGCGCACGTTCACGGCGGCTAGCGACGCGCGAAACGCGGGCACCGCCGACGCGAGCCGCCGCGTGTGCGACGCGATCCGCACGCACACGGGCGCGACGCGCAGCGCACCGTCGCTTAGCGCGTCGTCGGCCACCGCGGCGACGTCGGCCTGCCGCCCGGCCACCACGAACGCGTCGCCCGGATTGGCGATCGCGATCGCCGCATCGCGGCCGTCGCACAATTGCGCGAGCTGCGCGCGCGTCAGCCCGCGCACGAACGCCATCCGTTCGTCGCCGCCGCTCGCGGCGTCCATCGCGCACGCGCGCGCGTCGGCCAGAGCCAGCGCGTCGTGCGGATCGATCATCCCCGCGACGCTCCAAGACGCGACTTCGCCGACGCTGTACCCCGCGACGCAGCGGCGGCGCGGCCACACAGCGTCGAGCATCGCGGCCGCCGCGAGCGCCTGCACGGTGCAAAGGATCTGCGCGGCGCGGTTCTCGCGCAGCGCGTCCGGCTCGGCGTGCCGTACCCAGTCGCGCGGATCGTCGCCAAGGAGGCGGCCCGCATGCTCGAACAGCGCATCGGCGCATGGCGCGGCGCCGGTCAGCTCGAACATGTCGGCGCGCTGCGCGCCCTGCCCCGAACACAGGATCGCCAGCGTCATTGCCGCTCCTCGGCCGCTTCGATTGCATCGACGAATACGCTCATCGCGAGCAGGTCGGCCGCGCCGCCCGGGCTCAGGCGCCGGGCGACGAACGCACGGTGAGCGGCGACGGCGCGCAATCGCCAGTCGCGCGCGCGTATGCCACCGCGCGCGACGAACGCGCGCGCCGTGGCCCGCGCGAAATCGAGGCCGGCCTGCCCGCCCCGGTGCAGCAGATTCGTATCGTCGAGCGCGGCGATCAGCGCGAAGCATGCGTCGACGCGCGCGGCCTCCGGATCGTCGGGCACGCGGTGCTGCGCGCGGCGCAGTGCCGGCAAACCGACGGAATACACGGTCGGGAACCCGTCGGCCGCCTCGCGACGCGCACCGCCGACACCGTAGCGGCGGCTCGCGCGCTCGCCGTGACTGTCGGGCAGCCGCGGGCCGCCCAGGATCTCGGTGCCCCACCGCTGCGCGACGAACGCGCCGAGCGTCATCGTGCGGCCGGCCGCGCCGGGCACCGTGCGGCGGCCGGCGGCCGCGCAAAGCAGCCCGAGCCCGAAGATCGCGCCGCGGTGCGTGTTGACGCCGCCGGTCGCGGCAAGCATCGCGTGTTCCGCACGCAGCCCGATCTTGCGCAGCACGGCCATGTCCGCATCACGCGCGCCGGCGGCGGCGAGTTCCGCGAAGTATGGCCGCAGCACGGCCGCGCTGCGCGCGAACGTCGCGGCGTCCATGTCCGCATGGCTGCCGGTGTCGACGTGGCTGACCAGGCCCGGTTTCGGATAGGTGTCGATTTCGAGCACGAGACTGCGCTCGGCGAGTTCGGCGATGCGCTCGGCGTCCGACAGCGCCGCCGCGCGGCAGGCGGCCCATGCATTCATCGCGTACCTCCGATGAATGCGTCGACGGACATCAGTTCGACGGCGATCGCCGTCTTCACCGCGACTTCAGGCAACCGCGCATGCAGCTCGCGCCAGTTCACGCCCGCGCCGTCGTCGCGCAGCAGTTCGCCGTCGATGCGCATTGGCGCGCGCGCGTCGATTGCCGCGAGACCGTCGAGCAGCACGGCGAGCGATGCGGCGCTGGGCAGCGGGAACACGATGTCGAGATCGGACGACGCGCTCACGTAACGCTCGCCCGTCAGCGCCTGCCACGCGAGGCTGCCGAACACGCGGCCCTGCACGCCGCAGCGCAGGCCGAGCGCATCGAGCGCGCGCAGCGTTGCGTGCCACGCGTCGGGCGCCGTGACCAGCACGTCGGCCAGCGTGGGCAGCGGGCCGACCGATTCCACCGCATCGGCGGAGACGTTCAGTGCGATGCGCCGCTTGCCCGCCGAAGGCGGCAGCGGCAAACCGAGCGGCGCGCACCGCGCATCGGCTTCGTCAGGCGACGCGCGGCGCACGATCAGCGGCCAGCCGTGCGCGGCCCACGCCTGCACGAGCGGATCGGCCGCCAACGCGGGGGCGCGCGCGCATGCCGCGCGCCACCCGGCCGCCGTCAGCGTGACGAGCGTGTGGCGGCGCAGCGGCGGCTCAGCGTGCGGCACGCGCGAGGGCCTCGACGCGCCGCGCGACGTCGGCCGCGACCGGCCGGCCGCGCGCCGCACGCTCGTCGGTGCGATCGATCGGCTTGCCGAGCCATTCGCCGACCTGCGCGTCGAGCGCGCGGGCCGGATCGAGCACGGCGTCGACGGCGCCCATCTTCACGAGATTGTCGAGCCCCGGCGCGAACACCGGCGTCGAGCGCGCCATCTCCTTGAGCACGTCGATCGGCAGCTTCGTCACGCGCGACATCGACGGCAGGTCCATCACCTCGGGCTCGGCACCCCGCACCGCAAGCAGCGTGCGCGTCGCGAGCGCGGTCGCGATGAATGCGCCCGCGGCCGTATGGCCGTACAGCAGCCCGATCGTCCGGTGCCCGGCGAGCGCCGCATGCATCAGGCATTTCGCGAGATGCGACAGCCCTTCGTTCAGGCCGAGCAGTTCGTCGCGCTTGCTCATCCGCTGGCTGTCGCTGTCGACGAGCACGAGAACCGGCGTGCCGCCGCCACGCTCGATCGTGTCGAGCACGTGCGAGGCGAGCGTCACGGCTTCGTCGATGCCGAACGGCAGGCGCTCGGCGACGCCGATCACGTCGACGCGCGTGCCGGCCAGGTCGCCATGGCCCGCCAGCAGGCCGCCGTTTCGCTGGATCGAATGGCCTTTGGGAAACAGGGAGCTCAGCACTTCATCGAGCGTCATGCTGCCTCCCGCGCGGCTGCCCAAATGGGCTTGGCGAGCAATTCGCGGAGCAATGCTGCGCGCCCGGCCAGCTGACCGTGGACGGCGCGCGCCCCGTCGTCTGGTGCCGTGCACGCGGCCGAAGCGGGCGCTGAAGCGGCGGCTTCGGTCGACGGCGAACGAACTGAGCATGTGAGTCGTTTCATTTCTGCTCCTGCAATTGATCGGCGAGCTTCGCGAATTCCTCGTCGGGCATGCCCGGAATCGCCTCCGGCTCGCTCGCGCCGAGCGTGTGCCACACGTCGAGCGCATCCTTGCACGTGCCGAACCGCTCGATGCGCGCTTCGAGCCGCGCCTGCTCCGCGCGCAGCATCGCCGCGTCAAACGGCGGCGCACGGTCGATCAGCTCGAGCACGGCCGTGCGAAACGCCGCGGGCGTATCGGCCACGTAACGGTCCGCGCCGCCGATCAGCCGACGATGCTTGCCGCCCATCGTGCGCCAGATCAGCGCGCGGTCCTTCGCGTCGAATTCCTCGACGCCGCGGTTGGTCTCGATCACCTCGGGCCCCGACACGCTGATGCGCCCCTGCTCGGACACCGCAAGCGCCGAGCAGCACGCGGCGAGCAGCCCGCCGCCGCCGTAGCAGCCCGCGCGCCCGCCGATCAGCCCGATCACCGGCACGCCCGCCGCGCGCGCGTCGACCAGCGCACGCATGATCTCGGCGATCGCGAGCTCGCCCGCATTCGCTTCCTGCAACCGCACGCCGCCGGTGTCGAACAGGATCAGCACCGGCGCGCCGAGATCTCGCGCCGCGCGCAGCAGCCCCGTGAGCTTCGCGCCGTGCACCTCGCCAAACGCGCCGCCCATGAAGCGGCCTTCCTGCGCGGCGACGAACACCGCCCGACCGTCGAGCCGGCCGTGGCCGACGATCATCCCGTCGTCGAACTGCTGCGGCAGGTCGAACAGCGGCAGGTGCGGGCTCGTCACGCGCTCGCCCGGCCCGAGAAATTCCGTGAAGCTGCCCGCGTCGAGCAGCCCGTCGACGCGCTGGCGCGCCGATGCTTCGTACCAGCTCGCAGCGTTCGCGACGAATGCGGGTCCGTCGTGGATCGCGTCGGTCATCGTGCGTCTCCCTCGATCGCGCGTACGGCCTGCGCGAGCCGCAGCGACACCATGTCGGGCCGCGCGCCGCCGTCGTTGATCGACAGCTTCAGGCCGCCCGGCGCGCGCCGTTCGACGAAATCCGACACGACCGCCTGCCACACCGCGCCGAAACCGACCGCCGCGGTGCGGATGTCGATCTCGCATTCGTTGCCCGGCAGCACGCGTTCGACCAGCACCTCGAGATTGCCGGACGCGACCACGCCGACGAGCGCCGTGGCCAGTTCGCCCCGCGCACGCGCGCGCGCGGTGAAGCGATAGTTCAACTGTTCCATGCCCTCTTCCTCACCAGTTGCGGAACCGGGCCGGCGGCGCATACAGGCCGCCCGACCAGTGCACGAGATCCTTGATCGAGCGCGCGGCGAGCCAGCGGCGATCGGCGTCGAGCGGATCGATGCCGAGATCCTCCGGGCGACGGATCACGCCGCGCTCGCGCAGCCGCTCGACCATCCTGCGGTCGCGGCCGCGGCCGACTTCCGTATAGCCGGCCACGCCGCGAATCGCATGCTCGCGCTCGTCCTTGTCGCGGCACATCAGCAGGTTCGCGATCCCTTCCTCGGTGACGATGTGCGTGACGTCGTCGCCGTAGACCATGATCGGCGCGAGGTCGAGCTGCAGCTTGTCGGCGAGCTTCAGCGCATCGAGCTGCTCGACGAACATCGGCACGTTCTTGTCGCCGAAGGTCTCGCCGATCTGCACGACCAGCTTGCGCCCGCGCCTGAGCGCGGCTGGCGTATCGGGGTCGGCCTGCGCGCCGGCCTTCAGCCATGGCTCGCTCGGGTGACGGCGGCCGCGCGCGTCGCTGCCCATGTTCGGCGCGCCGCCGAACCCGGCGATGCGCTCGGCCGTGACCGTCGACGAATGGCCCGACAGGTCGATCTGCAGCGTCGAGCCGATGAACATGTCGCACGCGTAAAGGCCGGCCGTCTGGCAGAACGCGCGGTTCGAGCGAAGCGACCCGTCGGGGCCCGTGAACCATACGTCGGAGCGCGCGCGGATGTAGTCGTCCATCCCGACTTCGGAGCCGAAGCAGTGGATCTGCTCGACCCAGCCCGATTCGATCGCGGGAATCAGCGTCGGGTGCGGATTGAGCGCCCAGTGCGTGCAGACCTTGCCCTTCAGGCCGAGCTTCGCGCCGTAGGTCGGCAGCAGCAGCTCGATCGCGGCCGTGTTGAAGCCGATTCCGTGATTCAGCCGCTTGATCCCGTAGGGCTCGTAAATGCCCTTGATCGCGAGCATCGCGGTCAGGATCTGGGTCTCGGTGATCGCGGCCGGGTCGCGGGTGAACAGCGGCTCGACGTAGAACGGCCGGCCGGCCTCGACGACGAAATGCACGCGATCGCCCGGAATGTCGACGCGCGGCACCTTGTCGACGATGCGGTCGACCTGCGCGATCACGATGCCGTCCTTGAACGCGGTGGCCTCGACGACGGTCGGCGTGTCCTCCGTGTTCGGGCCGGTGTACAGGTTGCCGTCGGCGTCCGCGCTGACCGCGGCGATCAGCGCGACCTGGGGCGTGAGGTCGATGAAGTAGCGCGCGAACAGTTCGAGGTACGTGTGCACCGCACCGAGCGCGATCTTGCCGCCGAACAGCAGCTTCGCGATCCGCTGCGATTGCGGGCCCGAATACGCAAAGTCGAGCCGCTTCGCGATCCCGCGCTCGAATACGTCGAGATGCTCGGGCAGCACGACGCCGGACTGCACCATGTGCAGGTCGTGGATCTTCGCGCTGTCGACGTCGGCGAGCGCCGTCGCGAGCAGGTCGGCCTGCTTCTGGTTGTCGCCTTCGAGGCACACGCGATCGCCGGGCCGCAGCACCGCTTCGAGCAACGCGACGGTGTCGCGCGCATCGACCCGCTTGCCGCGCGCGAAGGCAGCGCCGGCCGCGAGGCGTGCATCGCGCGCCTGCCGCGCGTGATTCCATCCCGTCATGAACAGTTCTCCAGCTTCAATGGTTCAGCGGCATTCTAAGCCTCGCGCCGCCGCCGATTGATGATGTTGACGAATCCGACTCAGAGGGCATCGCGATGGATGCGGCGCGCCGGTGCCCGCGCGCGACGGCTGCGCGCGCGAGCTGCCGGAATCGCGCGCGACGGGCCGTGCGCGCTCACGCGCCGACCAGCGCGCGCGTGGTGAAGAACAGCACCGACGGTCCGAGCAGGCAGCCGACGCCGGTATGGAAGGTCGCGACCAGCGCGCCATACGGCACGAGCCGGCGATCGGTCGCGGCAAGGCCCGCGCTCACGCCGCTCACCGTGCCGGCGAGGCCGCCGAAGATCATCGCGGAGCGCGGCGTCTTCAGGCCCATGAAGCCGGCCGCGACCGGCGTGCCGACCATCACGATGATCGCCTTCACGAGGCCCGTCGCGATGCTGAGCGCGATCACGTCGGAGCTCGCGCCGATCGCGGCACCCGTGACGGGCCCGACGATGTAGGTGACGGCGCCCGCGCCGATGGTCGTCATGCTGACCGCATCGGTGTAGCCGAACGCCCGCGCGATGCACGCGCCGACGATGAACGGCAGCACGGTGCCGAGCAACAGCGACACGACGCCGACAAGGCCTGCCTTGCGCGCCTCGGTCGGCTGCACTTCGAACGCGGTCGCGACGATCGCGAAATCGCGCAGCATCGCGCCGCCCATCAGGCCGACGCCCGCGAACAGCGGCACGTCGGCGATGCCCTTTTGCCCTCCGGTGAACGCCCCGCCGACATACGCGAGCGCAAGACCGATCACGATCGCGATCGCGGAACCGTGCACGCGGCCGAAGGTGAGCTTGCGCGACGCGATCGACGACAGCCACATGATCAGGCCGACCAGCGCGAACGACGCGACGAGCCCGTTGTGGGCGACGGTTTTTTCGAGCATCTGCAGCATGGCGGCCTCCGTCACTGTTGTTCGAATTGCGGCACGCCCGCGAAGGCCGTGTCGTCGCGCCCCGTGCGCACGAGTACCGCGATGCAGCATGCGCAGATCGCAACGGCGCCGATGGCGGCAAGCAGCGCGACCGGGCCGCCCTTCAGCGCGGCGACCACGTTCTGGTTCGCTGCCATCGCGACGACGACGGGGATGTACATCGCGCCCCAGAAACCGACGCCTGCCTCGGTCTCCTTCGGCAGCCAGCCGCGCCGGTGCAGCCACAGACGCAGGCAGATCAGCAGGAGCATCGCGATACCGACGCCCCCGACGTTGGTCTTCACGCCGATCGCGGCGCCCAGCAGGTCGCCGAGGAACAGTCCGGCCAGATGGCAGAACGCCAGCAGCGCGGTTCCGTAGATGATCATGAGTCGTCTCCAGTCTCTTCGTGACGGGCGCCTGACGCGTGCGGGAGTCAGGCCCGCACGCCGATCCCGGGCGCGGGAGGTCTGTCTCCGGCGGCGGTGCGCCGCGGCCCGGCGGCTCGTCGTGCGAGCGCGTTCTCGGGCGGTCGATGGGATGATGCGGTTTCGGGCCGGGCACCGGATGGCTTAGACTGACCGATGCAGCCGGCGGCACGACACGGGCTACGCGCCCGGAGTGCCCCTTGAGCATGGGCCGCACCAGCGCGTGATCCGATACTAGCGCCGCAAAATCCGGCCATTTATGAAGTTGTCGAAACCGATTCAGTGGATTTAGCAATGCGTCCATTACCGCCCGAGCTGCTGCGCAGCTTCGTCGCCGTCGCCCAGTCCGGCAGCTTCACCGCCGCGTCCGAGCGCGTGAGCCTGTCGCAATCGACCGTCAGCCAGCATATTCGCCGCCTCGAGGAACTGCTCGACCGGCCGCTGTTCGAGCGCGACACGCGCAACGTGCACCTGTCGCAGCACGGCGACGCGCTGTTCCGCTACGCGGTGCGCATCCTCGAACTGATGGACGAAGCCGTCACGTCGGTGTGCGGGCCGCCGCTGTCGGGCAAGGTGCGGCTCGCGATGTCGGAGGATTTCGCGTCCGCGCACCTGACGGCCGCGCTCGCGAGCTTCGTGCAGCGCAATCCGGAAGTCGAGCTCGCGATTTCGACGGGGCTGTCGGGCGACCTGTTCGACGCGCTCGACGAAGGCCGCCACGATCTGGTGTTCGCGAAACGCGTCGCGGGCAGCCGGCGCGGCCGCGTGATCCGCAGCGAGCCGCTTTACTGGTGCACCGGCCCCGATTCGCCGATCACCGGCCACGAGGCCGTGCTGCCGCTCGCGATGCATCCGGAGCCGAGCGTATCGCGCCGGCGCGTGCTCGAGTCGCTCGAGGCGGTCGGCCGCCCGTACCGGATCGCCGTGGTGAGCAGCAGCATCGCGGTACTGCGCGCGGCAGCGAGCGCGGGGCTCGGCGTCAGCGCGTTCGCCGGCTACGTGATTCCGGCCGGGCTCGCGCGGCTCGATGCGGGGCTGCCCGAACTCGGCGAACTCGAATACGTGATCGACCGGCCGGCGGCCGCGTCGCGCTCGACGCTCGCGCTCGAAGCGACGCTGATCGCGGCGGCGGCCGGGTTGTAGCGACCGCTTTCACCGTTTGCGCCGGTGCCGCCGCGGCTCGGCGTGAACGCGCAACTGACAGTCTTGCCCGAAACGCGTCAGCGTGCGCGCAGCGCCCGCTCGCGACAATGTGGCCCATCGGAACGCACGGCAGCGTGCCGCGCGTCCGCTGTCCCGTCACCTTGATCGGAGCACATCATGAACGCCTTGCGATTCGCCGTCGCGACCGCTGCAGCCGCGCTGCTGTCCCCAGCCTTTGCACAAACCGATGCCGCCGCACCGACACAGGGCCTGACGCGCGCGGAGGTCGTCGCGCAGTTGAAGCAAGCCTACCTCGACGGCGAACTGCCGACCAACGACGGCAACTATCCGCCGGATGCCGCCACGCGTGCACGCAATCGCGAGCTGGTGCAGGCCGCGCAGCCCGCGTGGCTCGCGCAGACGCCGCGGGCCCCGCAAACGGCCGCCCGGCAATAGCGCTTTGCCGGGCGCGACCGGCACGCTGCGCGACGACGCATTCAGGGCAGGAAGCTGCGGCGCCGCGCGTCGATCAGCTCGACGAGCAGCCGGTCGCGTTCGGCCGCCAGTTCCTGCATCGAACGCTCGCCCTGGATTGCGCGCAATGCTTCGTCGAGCTTGCGATCGACGGCCGGATCGAACGACGGCGTGCCAAGATCGTCCCACCACGTCGTGATCGGCCCCGACAGGTGTTCGAGGAAGTGCGCGATGCCGCCCGCGCCGCCGCCGAGGTGATAGGTCAGGCACTGCCCCATCAGCCCCCAGCGCAAGCCGGGACCCCAGGCAACCGCCTTGTCCGCATCCGCGACGCTCACCACGCCCTCGCCGACGAGGTGATACACCTCGCGAAACAGCGCGGCCGCGAGCCGGTTCGCGACATGGCCGGTCATTTCCTTGTTGAGCACGATCGTCTGCTTGCCGAGTGCGTCGTAGAAGGCCTTCACGCGCGCGATCACGCTCGGGTCGGTCGCGTCGCCGCCGACCAGCTCCACGAGTGGAATCAAGTGCGGCGGGTTGAACGGATGCGCGATCAGGCAGCGTTCCGGGTGCCTGTCGCATGCGGTCTGGATGTCGGACATCTTCAGGCCCGACGAACTCGACGCGATCGGCACGCGCGCGGGCAGCACATCGTCCATCTGGCGGTACAGCGCCCGCTTCAGGTCGAGCCGCTCGGGCCCGCTTTCCTGGACGAAATCGACGCGCTCGAGCGCGCGAGCAAGATCCGCATCGAACGACAGCCGCACGGAAAGTTCGGCGGCCCGCGGCTCACCGAGGAACGCGGCGAGCGCGTCGCGCAGCCGCGCGTCGGCCTGCGGTGCCGGATCGGTCGCGACGACGTCGAAACCCTTCGCCAGATAGAAAGCCGCCCAGCTCGCGCCGATGACGCCCGCCCCGACGATCGCGATGCGTTGAATGTCCATGTCCGTCCCGTCTCCGTGGTCTGTAAGTAGCGCGACGATTGTCGCATCGATTCACGTCGCGACGCGTTGACGGCGATTGCGCCTCCCCTCTTGAAAACCGCCGCGGCAGCCTCTAATTACCCGTTGCCCGGCAGTGCCCGTCACGCGCACTGCCCCCGTTTCGACTCAGCGGAAAACCGCGCGTCGCACTCGCCGTCGGCATTGCGTCGCCGCGTCTTTCGCGTTTCATGCTCCGGAGGACTTTCATGAGCGGTATCCATTACGGCCACGACCTGTTCGACGAATTCGCCCGCGTGCAGCGGCAGATGGCGAATCTGTTCGGCGAGCTTCCGGCCGGCATCCGCGCGGTGCGGCCGAGCGCGTTTCCCGCGCTGAACGTCGGCGCGACCGACGACGCGATCGAGATCGTCGCGTTCGCCCCCGGCATGGCCGCGGCCGACTTCGACGTCTCGATCGACAAGGACCTGCTGACGATCAGCGGCGAACGCAAGATCGCGGCGCACGAGCATGGCGACGACGTGCGCACCTATGCGCAGGAGCGCTTTCACGGCGCGTTCCGCCGCGTGGTCGAGCTGCCGCAGAGCGCGGATCCGGACAACGTCAGCGCCCGCTACGAAAACGGCTGCCTGCTGATTCGCGTCGGCCGGCGCGAGGCGTCGAAGCCGCGCGCGATCAACGTTCAGTAACCATTCAGGATTCCGACATGAACATGACCCAGACCCTGACCGAACGCCAGCCCGGCGCCGTCCAAGCGCCTGCCGCCGAAGCCGCGCGCCGGCCCGCGATCACGCCGGCCGTCGACATCGTCGAAGACCGACATCGCGTCACGCTGCGCGCCGACCTGCCGGGCGTGCCGCGCGAGAACCTCGACGTGAAGGTGCACGACAACACGCTGACGATCGAAGCCGACTCGCGCATCGAAACGCCGGCCGACCTGCGCGTGCGGCACGTCGAAGTCCGCGCGCCGCGCTACGCACGCTCGTTCGTGCTGAGCCCCGATCTCGACACGTCGCGAATCGATGCAAGCCTGCGCGACGGTGTGCTCACGTTGACGATTCCGCGCCGCGAGGAAACGCGCCCGCGCCGCATCGACGTGGTCGCCGGCAACGCGTAAGCGCCGGCGCGCGCCCATCGCGCGACGCGCATGGCGAAGCCCCGCCCGGCATCACGCCCGGCGGGGCTTTTTTCCATCGTGCCGCGCGAGACACGCGCGCCGTCACGCTCAATCGAAATCGAACAGGTCGAACACCGATTTCCTGCGACGCCGGCCATCGTGCCGGTAACGGTCATCGTGCGAGCGGCCATCGCGCCCCCAGCCATCGTCGCGCCCGCGCGGCGCCTGCGCGTCGTGCCGCTCGGGCGCCGCGTCGCGACGCGGCGGCGCATCGCCGGTTTCTCGTGCGATCAGCTTGTCGAGTTCGCCGCGATCGAGCCACACGCCGCGGCAGGTCGGGCAATAGTCGATCTCGATCGACTGGCGCTCGGCCATCAGCAGGTCGGGGGTCTTGCAGACCGGACATTTCATCGCGCTTCTCCTTTCGTTGAGCATTCCGAATCGAGGGCGGGCGCGGCCCGCCCGCCGTGTCAGCGACCTTCGACGCGTGCCGCGCGCTTCGCCTTCGCACGCCGCGCCAGCATGTTCATGCCTTCGACGAACGCCGAGAACGCCATCGCCGCGTAGATATAGCCCTTCGGCACGTGCGACCCGAAGCCTTCCGCGATCAGCGTCATGCCGATCACGACAAGGAACGACAGCGCGAGCATCACGATGGTCGGATTGCGGTCGATGAAACGCGCGAGCGGCTGCGCGGCGAACAGCATCACGCTCACCGCGACGATCACCGCGACGAACATGATCGGGATGTGCTCGGTCATGCCGATCGCGGTCACGATGCTGTCGATCGAGAACACGATGTCGAGCATCACGATCTGGCCGATCGCGGCCCAGACCGTCAGGCCGGCCGCGCCGCCGGACGCACCCGCGCCGTCGCCGTCGTGCGACACGTGATGATGGATCTCGGTGGTCGCCTTCCATACGAGGAACAGGCCGCCCGACAGCAGGATCATGTCGCGCCACGAGAACGGGTGATCGAACACCGTGAACACCGGTTCGGTAAGACTCGCGATCCACGCGACGCTGCCGAGCAATGCGAGGCGCATCACCAGCGCGAGCGCGATGCCCAGGCGCTGCGTACGGGCGCGCTGCGCTTCGGGCAGCTTGTTGCTGAGGATCGAGATGAAGATCAGGTTGTCGATGCCGAGCACGACTTCCATCACGACGAGCGTCAGGAGCGCAGCCCAGACGGCGGGGTCGGCGGCAAGCGTCAGCAGATAGTCCATGAAAAGGGCCGATTCGAATGTGGAAAGCCCGATGTTAGCGAACCCACAGCTTCGTAAAAATCAGAGAGAATCTGATCTTTAGTTCGGTTTTTTCGAAATGTCGATCCGATGCTGAATTTTCGCCATCTGTACTATTTCTGGGTCGTCGTGAAGGAAGGCGGCTTCGCGCGCGCCGCGCAGCGGCTCGACATGGCCGTGCAGACGATCAGCGCGCAGGTCCGCGAACTGGAAAAGTCGCTCGGCCACCAGTTGCTGCGCCCGGCGGGCCGTGGCGTCGCGATGACGGACGCGGGCCAGGCCGCGTATGCGCGCGCGGAGGTCATCTTCGAAATGGGTCGGCTGATTCCCGACGAAGTGCGCGCGGCGGCCAGCCAGCCGACCGTGCGGCTCGCGGTCGGCCTGGCGGACGGGATCTCGAAGCTCGCCGCGCATGCGATCCTCGCGCCGGTGCTCGACACGCCCACGCTGCGGCTGCTGTGCCACGAAGGCGAGCACGACGCGCTGCTCGCGGAACTCGCGCTGCACCACCTCGACCTCGTGCTGGCCGGCCAGGGCGCGCCGTCGGGGTCGAATCTTCGCGTGACGAGCGAGCGGCTCGTCGCGTCGCCGGTCGACTGGTACGGGCCTGCCGCGCTCGTCACGCCGGCCGCGCGGCAGCGCTTTCCGCAGTGCCTCGCCGAGCTGCCGGTGCTGCTGCCGACCGCGCACTCGGCGCTGCGCGCGCGGCTCGACCTGTGGCTGGAGCGGGAACGGATCGTGCCGCGCATGGCCGGGGAATTCGAGGACAGCGCGCTGATGGCCGTGTTCGCGGCGCGCGGCCTCGGCGTATTTCCGCTCAGCGAACTCGGCGCGAACGACGCGTCGCTGCTGCGCGGGCTGCGCCTGCTCGGCCGGGCGGGCGACGTGACCGAGGAGATCCATGCGATCCGCTCGCGGCGCGGCGAGCATCATCCGCTGGTGTCGCGACTGCTCGCGGCCGCGCGGCCTGCGCCGGACGCCTGAAGCGAGCCAGACATCAAACGAAACTATAATGACGCCCCGGCCATACGAGATTGCCACGCGCATCGCAGCGGCCCCGCCGCTGCACCCCCGGCCCCGCGCGGCATCTCGCCGAGCCTTTTGAAAGACGCCATGCACAACCGATTTCGCCTGTTTTCCGTTTCGTGCGCGCTCGCGGCCGCGACCGTGCTGGCGGCGTGCTCGTCGCCGCCCAAGCCGATCTACCAGCAAGAGCAGTTCGACGCGACGAGCAGCCCGTATGCGCACACGTTCCACTCGAAATCCGACGCGGCGTGCGAGGCCGCGCGGCGCGCGCTGCTGAGCCAGGGCTATGTGGTGTCGTCGTCGCGCAACGACGCCGTCGACGGCAGCAAGAATTTCCAGCCGAGCAACGACATGCACGTCGTGATCGAGTTTCACGTCGTGTGCGCGGACGCGAACGCCGACGGCTCGTCGAGCATCGCGTACGTGAACGCGGTGCAGGATCGCTACACGCTGAAGAAGTCGAATACGTCGGCGAGCGTCGGGCTCAGCGTGTTCGGCTCGCTGTCGCTGCCGATCGGGTCGAGCGACGACGCGCTCGTGAAGACCGCGAGCGAGACGATTCCCGCCGGCGTGTTCTACGAGCGCTTCTTCAATCTCGTCGAGCATTTCCTGAAGATCGATCCGGCCCGCCGCGATCGCGCGACCGTGAAGGCGGCCGAGAAGGAACCCGTCACGCCGCTGCCCGAACCCGCACCGACGCCGCAGGGCGAGCCGATGAAGATGACGACACCGGTCGTGCCGACGCCGCCTGCGGCGCCGGTACCGCTGTCGGTGCCGGGCATCGCGCCGGCTTCGGGCACGTCGGCCGTGCCTGCTGCGCCTGCTCCGGCATCGGCCGTGGTCGCGCCGGGGGCAATGCGGGGTGGCGTGCCGGCGTCGGCTTCAGCTTCGGCACCTGCGGCGGCTTCGGCCGCAGTCCCGGCTTCGTCGTCCACGTCGGCGCAGGCACCCGCTTCAGCGCCGGTGCCTGCTTCGACATCGGCGCCGGTCCCCGCTTCGGCAGCCGTGCCTGCTTCCACATCCGCTGCGGCGCCTGCCTCCGCTCGGATCCCCGCGTCTGCTTCGGCTCCGCCCGCGTCGACGCCTGCCCCCGCCACGCGCGCGGCAGCAACGCCGGCATCGGCGGCACCCGCTTCGGCGGCCTCCGCACCCGCTCCGTCGAACGCTGCTCCGGCATCGGCGGACAAGACGCCCGCGCCCGCTGCCGTCGATCCTGTGGCCTCGTCCGCACCCGCAGGTACCAGCGCGCCAGCCGCGAACTGATCGCGCAGTCCTCTCGGTGCGCCGTGCGCCGGTCGCGCGGCGCGCGATGTGCGCCCTTCCCCGCTGTCCGCGTAATGGTCGAACACCCAAAGGCCGGTTGCGCATACGCACCGTGACGTGACCGGCGATCGCGCACATCCCGTCGCGAAGGACCACACGCGTCGCGATTCCGCAGGCGCGCGCGATCATGCATGCCGTGCGCTCACTCCGCCGTTACTTCTTCACCCGCTTCATCGTCCGGCTGCGCCGCGTCACGCGCGTCGGCGCGTTACCGCAACGTCGCGCTCAGCGTCTGCAGTTGCTCGACCGTCGCCGTCACGCCACCGCACACGATCACCGCGATATCCGACGCGGACGCCAGCACCGGCACCGACTGCTCGAGCGCGGCCAGCGCGGCGCCGCACGCCGGCTCGACGACGATCCGGTGCTCGTCCACGAACCGCAGCGACGCAGCCACCGCCTGCGCATCCGACACGACGACCGGATGGATCGCATGCCGCTGCGCCCATTCGACCGCCGCGTCGCACGGCCGCTTCGCGCCGAGCGACGTCGCGATGCTCGTGATCGCCGGCAACTCGACCGGACGCCCGTGCGCGACCGAGCGCGCGTAGCTGTCGGCGCCTTCCGTCCCGACGGCGACGACCGGTACATCTTGCCAACCATTGCGCGCGAGCCCCTCCAGTACGCCGCACAGCAACCCGCCGCCGCCGACGGCAAGCACGATGGCATCGGGCTTCGGGCCGGCTGCCGCCATCTCGTCGATCATCGTCGCGTGCCCTTGCCACAGCACCGGGTCGTCGAACGGATGCACGAACGCGTCGTGCGCGCCGACGGCCGACAGCGCGTACGCATTCGCCTCGGCCCAGCTCGCGCCGTGCACGACCACCTCCGCGCCCTCCGCGCGGATCAGCTCGCGCGCGCGGGCCGATGCGGTTTCCGGCACGACGACGAGCACCGGCACGCCGAGCTCGCGACCGCAATACGCGACCGCGATGCCCGCATTGCCGCCTGACGACGATACGAACCGGCGCGCGCCGGCTGCATGGCGCGCTTCGCATGCCGCGCCAATGCCGCGCAACTTGAACGAACCGGACGGCTGCAGCGCGTCCAGCTTCAGTCGGATGTTCTTGCCGAAACGGCGCGAAGCGATTTGCGAGCGGACATAGGGCGTCTGGATATGGAGCGGCATGGTGAGGGACACGGTCGGGACACAGGGAATGCACGCGGCCGTAAACAGGCCCGGCAACGTCGATCATCGTACGGCAGCCGGACCATGCTTTCCAATACCATCCAATGACACTTGCTATGCTTGGCAGGCATACCACCGAATCAACAGCAACATCGGAGTCGATACCGCATGCGTCAGATCGAACTGCGTCACCTGCGTTACTTCGTGGCCGTCGCGCAAGCCGGCAGCGTGATGGGCGGCGCGCGCGCGGCCGGCATCGTCCAGCCGGCGCTGTCGCGACAGATCCGCGAGCTCGAGGAGGCGATCGGCACGCCGCTGCTGATCCGGCGTGCGACGGGCGTCACGCTGACGGCGGCCGGCGCAAGTTTCCTGCGGGATGCGACAGGCCTGCTCGCGACATTGCAGGACAGCCGCGAACGCGCGCTGCGCAGCGCGGCCGGCCAGCTTGGCGAGCTGCGCCTCGGCGCGCTGCCCAACTGCCTGCCGCTGCCGGTCGTCGCGGACGTGCTGAAGGCGTTTCGCGACGCGTGTCCGGACGTGAAGCTGTCGATCGCGCCGATGCTGTCCGCCGAACAGGCGGCAGCGCTGATGCGCGGCCAGCTCGACGGCGGGATCATGGCGTGGCGCCGCGACGAGGCACCGCATCTGTCGGGCGTGCGGCTGCTGAGCGACCGCTTCGTGCTCGCGATGCCCGCGCCGCCCGGCGGCCGCTTCCGCGCCCCGCGCACGCTCGCCGACGTCGCGCATGAGCCGTTCGTCTGGTTCGACGCGCAGCGCTCCGCCGCGCACCACCGCTTCCTGATGGCGCAGTGCGAACGGGCCGGCTTCACGCCGCGCATCGCGCAGGTGGGTAGCGACATCCCGACGCTGATCGGCCTAGTGGCAGCCGGCATGGGCTGCGCATTCGTGCCGGAAAGCGCGTCGCCGACGTGCCCGCGCACGGTGCGGCTCGTCGCGCTCGACGAACTCGCGAGCCGCTTCGATATAGAGTTCGTATTCGACGGTGCGGCGGTGCCCGCGTCTCCCGTCGTAGAGCGGTTTCTCGAGGCGGTGCGCGACGCGGCCGGTCACGCGGGATGATCCACTGCTACGGCACGCGTGCCCGCGCGTCGGCGGCGGATCCGGCCGGCCTCGCCGTCCCCGCGCACTAAACATCTGCTCGGGCGCACGAAAAAACTTTCAGATCGATGACGGACGACGACGCCGTGTCGGAATTTTTAAATTGGCGCCAAAAGAGGCCGTTTAACGTCATTTCGAAATGTCAGGCCCCGAAATATACTGCGCCCGCATCCAACCCTCGTGCCAAAGAGAGGATGCTTTTTGCCCCGGTCACGGCCCCCCTGTGACCGGGGCTTTTTTCCGTGGAGCGCCACACCGGCGCGAATCGTCGAACGCCGCGCCTCACGGGCTGCGCGCGCATGCTGCCTCCACGCGCTGCATCGTTCGCAGCGAATCGAGACAATTCAGTGGTGAACCTCGCCGCGTTCGAGCGGCAGGATCAGGCGTTCGGGGATGCTGCGTCGCGACGCGCGCGCACCGACGTAGTACAGCACGGCCGGCACGACCAGGCCAAGGATCCACGAGATGTCGGTGCCGCCGAGCGCGTCGACGAGCGGGCCCGTGTAGATGTGGGTCGACATGAACGGCAGCTGCACCAGGATGCCGAGTACGTAGATCGTAATCGCCATCACGTTCCAGCGGCCATAGCGACCGTCCGGATCGGACAGCGCCGGCACGTCGTAGCGCGAGCGCGTGAAGCAGTAATAGTCGACCAGGTTGATCGCGCTCCACGGCGTGAAGAACGCGAGCAGGAACAGAATGAACGCGGTGAATTCCTTCAGGAACGAATGGCGGCCGGCGAGCGCGATCAGCGTCGACACGCAGATCATCCCGAAGATGTACACGAGACGGCTGCGTGACGACACCGCCCGCTTGCCGCGAAACCCACTGACGATCGTCGCCATCGACATGAAGCTGCCGTATGCGTTGAGCGCGGTCACCGTCACCTTGCCGAATGCGATGCTGAAATACAGCAACGCAGCCACCGCGCCCGTCGAGCCGAGGCCGACGATATAGGACACCTCGTGGTGCGCGAACTGGCTGCCGGCCAGCGCGGCCGCGAACACGCCGAACACCATCGCCGCCTGCGCGCCGATCACCGAGCCGAGGCCCACCGCGAGGAACGTGGCAGCGGACGAGGTCGAGCGCGGCAGGTAGCGCGAATAATCGGCGACGTACGGGCCGAACGCGATCTGCCACGATGCGGACAGCGACATCGACAGCAGGAAGCTCGCGAGTGAAAAGTGCCGGTTCGCGAGCAGCGCGCCGACGTCGTGGTTCGCGAACAACTGCGCGAACATGTAGACGAACGCGACGATGCCGATCACGCTGGCGATGCGTCCGACGAAGTGGATCGCGCGATAGCCGAACACCGTCAGCACGACGATCACGGCCGCGAACAGCAGGATGCCGGCCGCGTCGTCGACGTGCAGCAGTTGCGCGACGGCCTGCCCGGCGAGCACCGAGCCGCTGGCGGAAAAACCGACGTACATCAGGCACACGAGCACGATCGGGATCATCGCGCCGTAGACGCCGAACTGCACGCGGCTCGAGATCATCTGCGGCAAGCCGAGTTGCGGCCCCTGCGCGCCGTGCAGCGCCATCACCGCGCCGCCGACGAGCTGGCCGAGCAGCAACGCGATGAGCGACCAGAACACGTCGCCGCCGAGCACGACGGCCAGCGCGCCCGTGACGATGGCCGTGATCTGCATGTTCGCCGACAGCCACAACGTGAACTGGCTCAGCAGCCCGCCGTGGCGCTCCGCGTCGGGAATGAAATCGATCGAGCGTACCTCGATCAGACCACCGGCCTTTCCACTGGGATTCGTTGACACGGGAAAATCTCCAAGATGCTGAGGATCGCAAATGATTTTGACGGCGAGACGGGAAACGTGCCGAGCCGCCCTTCTCGCCTCGGCGGGCCGGTGCGCCGTGTATCGCCGAAGCACGCGCGGCGCACGGCTGCACGCTCGCGCACGGCCGGTACGATTCGCGCCGACAATGCCAGCGGATGATCTTGTATATACAACTCGGACGATATCGGGGATTACCCGGTGTCCCGCAGTCTTGCCGAACGCCCGAAAAATCGCGCACAGCCGGCGACCGTGGATGTTGGTTACGCGTATGGAAAACGCAGGGAAAACGAAACCTCAGGTGCCGGTGGGCGACGCCTGATCGGGTGCGGCAATCATCTCGCCGGCGGGCAGCAGAAACAGCATGTGTCGCGCAGCCTCGATGTCGCGCGTGTGCAGCCACGCGTCGTAGTCGTCGCGGCGCAGGATCACGACACCGCGCTTCTCGTCGCCGGGCCGATGCATGCGCGCGAACACCGGATGGTCGTCGGCATTGACCGTGAGCATCGTCATGCCGATGCACTCGCGGCCGTCGGCCGTTTCGTAACGTCGCCAGAGGCCGGCGACGCAGCATGGTTGCCAGCCGTCGACACCGATCCGGTGCCATACGTTGCGGCCCGTTTCGTAGCAGGGCTCGAAGATCCAGCGTACCGGAATCAGGCAGCGCTGGCCGTTGCGCCAAGCGTTGCCGTAGAGCCGCGAAGAACCGACCGTTTCCGCGCGCGCGTTCACCGTATCGAGTTTCTTCCGCTTGCGACCGTGCTCGTCGAACCGCTCTGGCTGCATGAACTTCGGCCAGAAACCGAACACCGCGCGAACGACCACGAGACCATCGCCGTCGGCACGCGCAATGGGCGCCGCGTAATCCGGATATACGTCGGGCTCCCAAGGATCGCGACGAAACAGGTCGCCGATGCCGATCCTCAGCTCGCTGATACCCGGGTCTTCATCAGGGGCGCGGTAGTGGGTGCACACGGTTGGGCGGGCGATGGACGCAATGTCTTCATCGTAGGTCAGCGCGCACGCCACGTTTCGCCATCGTGTGGTATGACGAAACAGTCTTACGTCTGCCCGTCCCGCCGCGTGCCGATTTCGTCGCCCGCGTGGTCCAGCTTGCCGGTCGACGTCGGGCGGAGACGTCGGCAGAAATCGCATGAATGCGCGGCCGGATCCGTCGAGCAAACGACGAACAGCGTCGCGAAGCCGTTCGCCGCGAGCGCATCGATTACGTACCGAAGCAGCCGCTCGCGCCGTGCCGCGCAACGCGATGCATCAGCCGCATCGTCGGGCACGGCGCGGCGGTAGCGCGGTTCATGCAGCGTCGATCGCTTGCGCTTCCCGTCAGCGTGCGGCGCGACGGCGCGACGCATACAGGCAGATGAGTTCCAGCGCGATCGTCGCACCGGCCAGCGACGTGATTTCCGCATGATCGTACGGCGGCGACACTTCGACCACGTCCATCCCGACCAGGTTGATGCCGTCGAGCCCGCGCAGGATCTCGAGCGCCTGGTGGCTCGACAGTCCGCCCGACACCGGCGTGCCCGTGCCGGGCGCGAAGGCCGGATCGAGACAGTCGATGTCGAATGTCAGGTACACAGGATGATCGCCGACGCGCTCGCGGATCCGCGCGGCGACCGCCGCGGGCGTCGACGCATGCACGCTGCGCGCATCCTGGATCTCGAAGCCCATCGGCTCGTCGTTGGTCGTGCGAATCCCGACCTGCATCGAGCGTTCGGGCACGACCCATCCCTCCCGCGCCGCGTGATAGAACATCGTGCCGTGATCGATGCGCTTCACGTCGAGATCGGGCCACGTGTCGGTGTGCGCGTCGAAATGCACGAGCGACAGCGGCCCGTGCACCTTCGCATGCGCCTTCAGCAACGGATACGTGATGAAGTGATCGCCGCCGAGCGTCAGCATCGCGCAGCCGCGCGCGAGAATCGCGTCCGCATGGCGTTCGATCGCGCCCGGCACCGATTCGGGCTGCCCGAGATCGAACGCGCAGTCGCCGTAGTCGACCGCCGCGAGCACGTCGAACGGATCGAATGCCCACGGCCACGGACGTTCCCACGCGATGCCGGTCGACGCGATCCGCAGCCCGCGCGGACCGAAGCGCGTGCCGGGCCGGTGCGACGCGGCCGCATCGAACGGCACGCCGGTGATCGCGAGATCGACGCCGTCGAGATCGCGGCTGAAGCGCCGGCGCATGAAGCTCGTCGCACCGGCGAAGGTCGGTTCGGCCTGCGTGCCGTAAAGGGTGTCGCGCGTGAACGCGAGATCGTTCTGGGTCATGGTCGGATTCCTGTCGTGGGGAGAACGCGGTCGCGCGGCTCGCGACCTCGTGCCGGATTCTGCCGTGGCGTTATCCAACGAAAAATATGAACTAACATAAGCTGACTTCACAAAACGCGATGTATCGTCATGCTGACCCGATTGAGAGACATGGATGTGCAGTTGCTTCGGCTCTTCGTCACGATCGTCGAGAGCGGCGGCTTCAGCGCGGCGCAAGGCACGCTCGGAATGGCGCCGTCGACGATCAGCACGCAGATGGCCAAGCTCGAGACGCGCATCGGCTTCCGGCTGTGCGAGCGCGGCAAAAGCGGCTTCCGGCTCACGCCGAAGGGGGAACGCGTGCTGCAGTCGACGCGGCGCCTGCTGCAGGCGATGGACGCCTTCACGCGCGATACGCAGCACGTGTCGGGCACGCTACTCGGCGAGCTGCGCATCGGCTTGTCCGAGCGGCTCGCGCCGGACGTCGTCGAAGCGATCGCGACGGCCGTCGGCCGCTTTCGCGCGCAGGCGCCGGACGTGCTGGTCGAAATGCTCGCGGTCGCGCCCGACGAACTGGAGCGCAAGCTGCTGAAAGGCGAGCTGCAGCTCGCGATCGGGTATTTCTCCGGGCACCAGGCCGGCCTGAACCATGTGCCGCTGTTCGTCGAGCAGCAGTCGCTCTATTGCGGCGCGCGGCATCCGCTGGCCGCCAAGCGAACCGTATCGGTCAACGACGTCGAACGCGCGAGCAACGTCGCGCGGCTCTACAAGACCGGCACCGCCGGCTCGGCGCTGCGCAATACGCGGCCGACGGCGTTCTCCGAAAACGTCGATGCGGACGTGATCTTCATCCTGTCCGGCGCGCACGTCGGCTTCCTGCCCGACCATGTCGCGGCGCCGTGGGTCGCGGCCGGCAAGATGCGCAGGCTGCTGCCGGGCAAGTTGAGCCACGCCGTTGAATTCCAGCTCGCGACGCCGCGCAACAGCGACGGCAGCGAAGTGCTCGACGCGTTCTGCGATGCCCTCGCGGAACAGTTCGGACCGCTTGACGATGTCGGGCGCGACTAGCCGGTTCGGGCGGTTCGTTCGTGCGCGCCGGCCCGAGGTATCGGCTCCGGGTCGGTGCGCGTATCAGTTCAGGCAAGCTGCTCCGAACCGATCACGTGCACGCCCGGACGCGCGTCGAGCGCGGCGTCGAGCAGCGCGCGCGCAATGCGCGGTGCGGGATTGACGCGCCACTTCCTCGGCAGCAGCGGACCGGCGGCGCTCAATGCAAGCACCAGCATCCGTTCGCCGAAGCGGAATTCGTCGCGGCTGCCACCGATCAGGCCCGGCCGCACGCAGGTAAGCGACGCGAACCCGACGCCCGCGAGCGCGCGTTCGACCTCGCCCTTCACGCGGTTGTAGAAGATGCGCGAGCGCGGATCGGCACCGAGCGCGGAATTGAGTACGTAGGTCGGCGTGCCAGCCCGGTGCGCGAGCCGCGCGACCGCGAGCGGATAGTCGTGATCGACGCGCCGGAATGCGGGCTGCGAGCCCGCGACGCGCATCGTGGTGCCGAGCGTGCAGATCACCGCATCGGCCTGCCACCAGTCGGCCGCCTCGGGCAGGTGATCGAAGTCGACTTCCAGCGCGCGCATTTTCGGATGCGGCGACAACGGCCGGCGCGCGAGCACGACGATCTGGTCCACCCGCGCGTCGGCGAGCGCGGCATCAAGGACGAGGCGCCCGACGAGTCCGGTCGCGCCGACGAGCAACAGTTTCATGGGCAGTCATTCCGTGTGACGCAGGTGAATCGACGTGAACCGACACGATGAACGCTCCGCGCCGGAGGGTCAACCACAACCCGCATCACGCCCGCCACGAGCGCGTTCCCGCCTGCCGCGACACGCACGGTGCGACACCGGCCTGGCGCTTGTACGCCTGCGCGAAAGAGGACATGTCGCTGAACCGCGGCGCCTCCGCGATCTCCTCGATCGACAGCCGCCCTTCAGCGACCAGCGACCACGCGCGCGTCTTGCGCATTCCGTTCGAGACGCCACGGAAACACGCGCCCTCTTCCCGCAGCCGTCCGCGGAAGGCAATGTCGAACCCGGTGCGGGAAATCCGAAGCCGCCGCCGGCAGTCGACACAAACAACGAGCCCCGCCGCGGGGGGCTTCTGTCGAGCATGCGCGCTCACACGTGCAGCGCATGCCCGAGCGCGCGCAACGCCGCCTCCTGCATCGCTTCGCCGAGCGTCGGATGCGCGTGGATCGTGCCGCCGATGTCCTCGAGCCGCGCGCCCATCTCGAGCGACTGCGAGAACGCCGCGGCCAGTTCCGACACGCCGCGTCCGACCGCCTGCCAACCGACGATCAGGTGCGTGTCGCGCCGCGCGACGACGCGCACGAAGCCGTCGTTCGCCTGCAGCGTCATCGCGCGGCCGTTCGCCGCGAACGGAAACGACGCGCTGATGCAGTCGACGCCGGCCGCCTTCGCGTCGTCGGGCGACCAGCCGGACGTGACGACTTCAGGATCGGTGAAGCACACGGCCGGAATCGATGCCGGCGTGAACTTGCGGCGGCGTCCGGCGATCAGCTCGGCCACCATCTCGCCCTGCGCCATCGCGCGATGCGCGAGCATCGGCTCGCCGGCCACGTCGCCGATCGCCCATACGTTGCGCATCGACGTCCTGCATTCGTCGTCGATGCGCAGCGCGCGGCCATTGCGATCGAGCGGCAGCGATTCGAGCCCGAAGCCGTCGACGCGCGGCCGTCGGCCCACCGCGACCAGCACGCGATCGGCCGCCAGCGTGCTCTGCGCGCCGTCGGGTGCCTGTACGCGCACCGCGCCGTCGCTCGCGAGACCCAGCACCGTGTGGCCGAGTCGCAGCCCGACGCCGAGCCGCGCGAGCGAATCGGCGACCGGCTTCGCGAGTTCCGCGTCGTACGCGGGCAGCACGCGCTCGGCCGCCTCGACGATGGTGACGTCGACGCCGAGCTTGCGATAGACGAATCCGAGTTCCAGTCCGATGTACCCGGCACCGACGACGACCAGCCGCTTCGGCAACGACGCGGGCGACAGCGCCTCCGTCGACGACACGACGTGCCCGCCGAACGGCATCGACGGCAGCGCGACCGGCTCCGAGCCGGTCGCGAGCACCAGGTGCTCGCAGGCGATCCGCGTCGTGTGGTCGCCTGCGATGATGTCGACGGTCTTGCCGTCGACCACGCGCGCGTCGCCGTGCAGCACGTGCACGCCGTGCTTCTTCAGCAGCGCGCCGACGCCGCGCGTGAGCCGCTCGACGATGCCGTCCTTCCACGCGACGCTTTTCGCGATGTCGATCTCCGGCGCGCGCACGCGAATCCCGAGCATTCCGTCGCCGGCCTGCCCGCATGCCTGCTCGAACGCGTCGGCGACGTGGATCAGCGCCTTCGACGGAATGCAGCCGATGTTCAGGCACGTGCCGCCGAGCCGTTCGCGCTCGACGAGCACCGTCGGAATACCGAGCTGTCCCGCGCGAATTGCGGCGACGTAACCGCCCGGTCCGCCGCCGATCACGAGCAACGTGGTGTGTTCGTTCTTCATCGTTCTCACTCCACGAACAGCAGCGCCGGGCGCTCGAGCAATCCGCGCACGGCCTGGATGAATTCGGCCGCGTCCGCGCCGTCGACGACGCGATGATCGAACGACGACGACAGGTTCATCATCTTGCGCGCGACGATCGCGCCGTCGCGGATCATCGGCCGCTCGACGATCCGGTTCACGCCGACGATGCCGACCTCGGGATGGTTGATGACCGGCGTCGACACGATGCCGCCGAGCGCGCCGAGGCTCGAGATCGTGATCGTCGAGCCGGTGAGCTCGTCGCGCTGCGCGCGGTTCGCGCGCACCGCGTCGGCGAGCCGCACGATTTCCGCCGAGATCGACCACACGTCGCGCGCTTCCGCATGCCGCAGCACCGGCACCGTGAGACCGCCGTCCGTCTGCGTCGCGACGCCCATGTGCACCGCGCCGTAGCGCGTGACGACACCGGCTTCGTCGTCGTAGCGCGCGTTGATCTGCGGGAACTCGCGCAGCGCGATCACCATCGCGCGGATCAGCAGCGGCAGCGGCGTGAGGCGGCCGCGCGTGTCGCCGTGACGCCGGTTCAACTCGGCACGCAGCGATTCGAGCTCGGTGACGTCGACCTCCTCGACGTAAGTGAAGTGCGGAATGCGGCGCTTCGCTTCCTGCATCTTGCGCGCGATCGCGCGGCGCAGGCCGATTACCGGCACGTCGGTTTCGTCGTTGCGTTCGTCGTAGCCGCGCGCTTGCGATCCGCGTGCAGCGCCGCCGCCAGTGCGTGCATACGCATCGAGGTCCGCATGCAGGATCCGCCCGGCTTCGCCCGTGCCGCGCACGTAGCGCAGCTCGATGCCCATGTCCCATGCGCGCTGGCGTACCGCCGGCGACGCGATCGGCCGTTCGCCCGGCGCAAGTGCCGCTCGCGGCGGCACCGCGTGCTCCGCGCGGCGCGGCTCGGCCGGCACGCGGGGCGCGGCGTGCGTCGTCGCCTTCGACGACGCATGTGCTTCGGATCCCTCATCGATATCAGACGGTTCGGCACGCACATCGGCCGTCGCCGGAGCTTGCGCCACCTCCGCGCCGGGCTCGCTCGCCTTCGCGCCAGGCTTCAGGTTGCCGTCGCCTTCGACTTCGAGACGGATCAACTCGCTGCCGACCGCCATCATCTCGCCGATCCGCCCGCCGAGTTCCAGCACCTTGCCGGCCACCGGCGACGGAATCTCCACGGCCGCCTTGTCGGTCATCACATCGGCGAGCGGCTGGTCTTCGGCGATCGTCTGCCCCGGTTGCACGTGCCAGGCCACCAGCTCGACCTCGGCAATCCCTTCGCCGATATCCGGCATCTTGATGACATGAATCCCCATCTCAGGCCTCCATCACGCGTCGCAACGCTTCGCCGACCCGGGCCGGCCCGGGGAAATACGCCCATTCCTGCGCGTGCGGATACGGCGTGTCCCAGCCCGTCGTCCGCTCGATCGGCGCTTCGAGATGGTAGAAGCAGTGCTCCTGCACGAGCGACACCAGCTCCGCGCCGTAGCCGCAGGTGCGCGTCGCCTCGTGTACCACTACGCAGCGGCCGGTCTTGCGCACCGACGCGACGATCGTGTCGAGATCGACCGGCCACAACGTGCGCAGGTCGATCACTTCCGCGTCGATGCCGGTTTCCTCGGCGGCCGCCAGCGACACGTGCACGGTCGTGCCGTACGTCAGCACCGTCAGGTCGTTGCCGGGTCGCACGACGGCGGCCGTATCGAGCGGCACCGTGTAATAGCCTTCCGGCACCGCGCTGCCCGGATGCTTGAGCCACGACGTGACCGGACGCTCGTGATGGCCGTCGAACGGCCCGTTGTACAGGCGTTTCGGCTCGAGGAAGATCACCGGATCGTCGTTCTCGATCGATGCGATCAGGAGTCCTTTCGCGTCGTACGGATTCGACGGCATCACCGTGCGCAATCCGCAGACCTGCGTGAACATCGCCTCCGGGCTCTGGCTGTGCGTCTGCCCGCCGTAGATGCCGCCGCCACACGGCATCCGGATCGTCATCGGCGCGGTGAACTGGCCCGCGGAGCGGTAGCGCAGCCGCGCGCCTTCCGACACGATCTGGTCGGACGCCGGATAGAAGTAGTCCGCGAACTGGATCTCGCAGACCGGCCGCAATCCGTACGCGCCCATCCCGACCGCGGCGCCGACGATCCCGCCTTCCGAGATCGGCGCATCGAACACGCGCGACTTGCCGTACTTCGCCTGCAGCCCCTCGGTGCAGCGGAACACGCCGCCGAAGTAGCCGACGTCCTGCCCGAACACCACCACGTCGTCGTCGCGGGCGAGCATCACGTCCATTGCCGAGCGCAGCGCCTGGATCATCGTCATCGGCTGCGCCGATGCCGTCGTCGTTTCATGTTGCGCCATGATCACGCTCCCAGTTCCTGGCGCTGACGGCGCAGGTGCGCGGGCAGCTCCTTGTACACGTCGTCGAACATCGACGCCGGCGACGGAATCCGGTCGTCGGCCAGCGTCCCGAACTTCTCCGCTTCCTTCTGCGCGGCGATCACCTCCGCCTCCAGCTCGGCCGTGAGCGCGTCGTGCGCGCTGTCCGACCAGATGCCCTTCGCGATCAGGTGCTGCTTGAAGCGGGCGATCGGATCGCCGAGCGGGAAATGGGCCCAGTCGTCGCTCGGCCGGTATTTCGACGGATCGTCCGACGTCGAGTGCGCGCCGGCGCGATAGGTCACCCACTCGATCAGCGTCGGACCGAGATTGCGGCGCGCGCGCTCGGCCGCCCACGCCGACGCCGCGTAGATCGCGAGGAAGTCGTTGCCGTCGACGCGCAGCGAAGCGATGCCGCAGCCGACGCCGCGCCCGGCGAACGTCGTGCCCTCGCCGCCCGCGATCGCCTGGAACGTCGAGATCGCCCACTGGTTGTTGACCACGTTCAAAACGACCGGCGCGCGATACACGTGCGCGAACGTGAGCGCGGTGTGGAAGTCGGATTCCGCGGTCGCGCCGTCGCCGATCCACGCGGACGAGATCTTCGTGTCGCCCTTGATTGCCGACGCCATCGCCCAGCCGACCGCCTGGATGAATTGCGTCGCGAGATTGCCCGAGATCGAGAAGAAGCCGGCTTCGCGGTCCGAATACATGACCGGAAGCTGGCGTCCCTTCAACGGGTCGCCCTCGTTCGACATCAACTGGCAGATCATCCGTTCGAGCCGCACGTCACGCGCGATCAGGATGCTTTGCTGGCGGTAGGTCGGGAAGCACATGTCGCCATGGCGCAGCGCCATCGCGTGCGCGGCGCCGATCGCCTCTTCGCCGAGGCTCACCATGTAGAAGGAAATCTTCTTCTGGCGCTGCGCGATCATCATGCGCGCGTCGAAGATGCGCGTCTTGAGCATCGCGCGCATCCCGGCGATCAGGTGCGCATCGTCGAGGTCCGGCGCCCATGGGCCGAGGGCTTCGCCGTGATCGTCGAGCACGCGCACCAGGCTGCGGGCGAGATGGGCGGTGTCCGCCGGCGCAACGTCGATCGGCGGGCGGCGGACCGCGCCGGCCGGCGACAGATGCAGATAGGAAAAATCCGTCTTGCAGCCCGGACGCCCGGTGGGCTCCGGCACATGCAGACGCAATGGCTCTGACAGGCTCATCGTGTCGTCTCCACGCTCGATTGTGTCTCACGCTGATGGAAGCGCGCGGCCGGTTGCCGGCTCGCGCGCGGGATGGCGCACGGATAAGCGCGCCAACCTTGAAAATCTATGCCTTATGGCGCGAAACGTCGATGACCAACCCGCTCGTTGCGGATGAGCAGATTTGCCATGGCGGATGTGGATGGACGATCGGTGCGGCTGGTGGAGCGAACGCACGCCGCCCGTGCTGCGATGCGTCAACAGCCGGTGAAGCGTGCGTATCGAGGCCGGACCGATCGGTACACGTCGAGCATGTCGGACGATACGAAGGAAAAGACCCCGCGAAATCCTGGATCCGGGCGGGGCCTGGTATGTCGGGCGCTTGCGCTCCCGCCTCGCCGGGTGGCCCCGGCGGGCGATGCATCACGCGTCGGGGCGCGCGATGTCGAAGCGGCTGTCGGGTCTCACGTGCGCGTACGCCGACGGGCCGCCCGCACGCAGAATGATGCCCGCGCCGAACGTGTCGAAGATGCCGTCCTTCAGCAGGTCATGCCGAATATGCACGGCGATGACCTCGCCGAGCACCAGCGTCGCCGGAGTCTCGATGCCGCGGTGATCGCGCAGCGGGATCACGTCGGTCACCTTGCATTCGAAGTTCACGCCGCTTTCCGCCACGCGCGGCACGTCGACGACGCGCGACGCAATCGCGGTCAGGCCGCCGAGGTCGAATTCGTTGACGCCGTACGGCACCGCGGCGCAGGTCTGGTTCATCCGCTCGGCAAGGTCGCGCGTCGCGAGGTTCCACACGAACTCGCCGGTTTCCTGCACGTTGCGCAGGCTGTCCTTCGCGGCGATGCTCGAAAAGCCGATGATCGGCGGACGATAGTTGAACGCGTTGAAGAAGCTGTACGGCGCGAGATTGACCGTGCCGTCGGCGCCTCGGGAGGAAATCCAGCCGATCGGGCGCGGGCCGATGATCGCGTTCAGCGGATCGTGCGGGAGGCCGTGGCCTTGTGCGGGTTCGTAATAGTGGTAGGTGGAGTCGGTCATGGCGAGTGACGTTGCGGCGGGAACATCTGGTCGGATAGATCGTATTGCGATGGTAAACGCGAACCGCCCTTCGCGCTCGCACGGCGATGGCGCCACGTCCCGCCAGGCATGCTCGTAACGGCATCCTCCATCGAGTCGCCTCCGTGTGCGGCGCGTGGCGCCATCCGTCCTCGTGTGCAGCCCGCCGTGCTCCTCAGGCACCGTCAACAAGAAAGCCCGCAGAAGCGGGCTTTGACATCGCAATTCATTTCACCGCGCCGTTCTGCCTCGCGCTTCTTCCCGCTTGCGCGCTTCGCTTGGTGCGGGCCTGGTTCGTGCTGATACGCAGCCCAGGACTCGTGCGACCCTCAGCGAACAATTGGCGACGCTACTTGCCCGGGGCCCGGCCCGGGAATGTCTATGTCCGACAGCGCCATATCGAGGCAGGTCATGTACTCGTAGATATGCTGATAGCCAACCTGCGTGTGGAAATCACGGATGTGTCCATTCACCGTACCGTCGAGCCGGTATTGCATTGGCGTCGTCACCGACGCTGAAAGATCGGCCGTTCCCCATTGCGCGTAATCCAGGGGCCGGGTAGCCGCGGAAACCGCATCGACGGCAATCTTCGTATCGAGCGGAGTATCCAGCCCCGCATCGCTGTAGACGTCCTTCACCTGCAGAATGGTGTCCGCATTCCAGGCCATCGGAACGATATCCCGCGAATTGAACACGCGCACCGCACGGTCCCGCATTTGCTGGTTGAAATAGTCGGCAAATGCCGCATTGCCTGCTGTCGGGCCCGCGAATGTCTGGCAGTTGTACGTGTGGGCCTGCAAGCCATTCTGATTCTTCAGGTACAACACGATCGCGGATGCCAGCGCGCCGCCGAGGCTGTGCCCGATGACGTTGACGACCGACGACGGCTGCACGGTCCTCAGAAAGTCTGCAAGCTTCACGCGACTTGAATCCGGCGTGTCCAGCACGTAAAACAACGCCCCGTTGGTACCCGCCGATATGCGTGCGTCGGACGGGCAGTCCCGCACATACGCGCTGAACGGTTCAAGCGTTCCGAACGAAAAGTCGCCCATGAGATCGAGCGGCGATTCGAAATTGGTGCCGCTCGTCACGACCGAATATTCGCCGGTGGCGGTCGATTGCAACACGGCCGTGATATTGGCGGCATAGCCATTCCGGTCCGATACGATGGCGGGCCCCCAAACGATCGCAAACTGATCGTTCCGCGTCATCCGCGATCCGTTCAGGCGATCCACGATGATCTTTTTCACCTGCGGGGCTGTCGGATGCTGGATGCCGTGTCCGAATTTGTCCGTGGCCGCGTTGTTCAGCACATAGGCCAACGTGAGGTTGACCTGCATTTGCCCGAGTTTGCTGGATGTCATGGTTCGTCGCCTCGTCGTCGCACTGCGGAAGGGAATCATTGCGAGTAACGCCGGCTCCTGGCCGCTTGCGCCGGTGCAAATGTCATTCGGTGCGCAACGACGGTTCTTCAATTGCAGACGGCGCAGGTTCGCAATAATCGCGCAAATAATGGCGCACGCATTAGAGCGAAACAACCTGTCGATATTGGCAGGTGCCATTGAGCCATTTTCGGATTCACGTCAAATACCGGCCCTTATTTTTATTGAATAAATTCAACATCGCCAAATCGATGTTCGCCGTTTCAAATAATCGCATCACCATCCCGATATTTTCGATAAGCGAATAAATTGGTGCGGACACGTAACATCGCTTACGTCTGAAGAATTTTCGACTAGAATTCGATCCGACGTGGCCACGTCGAGCATCGTATGACAACTCGGAGAACAACGATGGCAGACTACGTGAAGTACGGCGATGTTATTCGACTCACCAACGGCTACGGGGGCAACTGGAAAGGCGGTTATCTGTGCGTGGGCGGCCCTGCCCGAGTCGATGGCGGCCAGGATTATGTGGGAACCGTCTCGTCGCTCAGCGGAAATGAAACGGCAACGCAATGGATTATCGTTTCGCCGCTCAATCAGAAACCCAAAGGGCAAAACGTCGTCAGTTGCGACCAGATTCTGCTTCAGAGCGTCAAGGACAACAGCTATCTGGCCCTGTTCAATAACAATGCCAATAACGGCCAAAATCTCGACGTCGCCACATCGGGCGGCCTGGGCGGCACCGGATCCGTCGCCTGGCATATTTTCATTCGCTCGAATCCCCAGAACGATCCGAAGCTGATTACCGAAGACCAGCTATTTTTGCTGAATTCGTTCAATAACGGCGCCGGATTCCTCGATACGCGGGGCGAAGGACAATCCGGCTTCCTGTACAACGTCTCGGCTTCGTTGCTGGTGGATCGAGAAGGGAGCGGCAGCGGTGCATGGATGATCACGCGCGGTTAGGCGTCGCGCCTCGGTCCCGTGTGCAACGGCATTGGGCCGAGGCGCCATCCTGGCGATACGCCGAGCCGCCTTCAACGGCAGCGGGATGGTGGAGTCGACGAGAGATCGATCCGGAGAGGAAACGGCCGGCACGCCGCAACGGCTCGGTCCATGCCGCCGCATGACGCGGACGCGTGTCGGCAAATACGAAATGGTGCCGGGGACCGGACTCGAACCGGCAAGCCAATCAAGGCGGCGGATTTTCGTCACACTGCTTCTTTCAAAGCCGGCGTCGTCGAAACGACACCGTTCGTGCGCTGGACTATGCCTTCGCCGTCGCGCGCGGGCGTGATCGCCACCCGTGCGCCTTAGGCGCCCCCCGTCTAGTCTCTACACCTTCCTCGCTCGAGCTGTACCGCGAGGCTTGGCTCGGCGTTGCCTCGACGCGCGTCGCGCATCAGGGGTTTCGCCGAATTTGAAGGGTTCTGCACCGACCGTTTCCGGCCGGGCACTCAATCATTTAAGTCCGCTATGTTTACCAATTTCATCACCCCGGCAAAAGGGCGGACGCGATTCTACCATTGCTTGCACATGCATTAGCTGATTCACGCGTATTGCATCGCGATGCAGCATGTCGGCGCGCACCGTGCACGCCCGGATTCATCCGGCGTCTTCGACATCCACGCGACACGGTCGTCGATTTCGCCCCGCACCGCAGCATCCGCCGATACAATCGAATCCGCCCCGCTCGCCGGGCGCTGAAACATCTGACGTTTGTATCGCAATGTCGACGAAACAGACGTCTCATGCGTCATCGCGAAGTCACAAACGTTTTCGATAATTTCCTCGCCGAAAACGTTTACATCGCATCACGCCATGACCCCGACCATCAAGGACGTCGCCGCACTCGCCGGCTTCTCGATCGCTACCGTCTCGCGCGCGATCAACGCGCCGCACACCGTCAGCCCCGCCACGCTGGCGACGATCCGCACCGCCATCGACACGCTGCAGTTCCGCCCGAGCCCGCTCGGCCGGCAGTTGCGCGGCGAGCGCACGCGGCTGGTCGGCGTCGTCGTGCCGACGCTGTCGAACCCGGTGTTCGCCGACTGCCTGCAGGGCATCGACGAACTCGCGACCGCAGCCGGCTTCAAGCTGATCCTGATGACGACCGAATACGACGCCGCGCGCGAACGCCATGCGATCGAGACGCTGCGCGAGCAACGCGTCGAAGGGCTGATCCTGACCGTCGCCGATGCGGACACGCATCCGCTGCTCGACATGCTCGACCGCGACGGCCCGCATTACGTGCTGATGCACAACGACACGCAACGCCGCCCGTCGGTGTCGGTCGACAACCGCCGCGCCTCCTATGACGGCGTCCGTCTGCTGACCGCGCGCGGCCATCGTCGCGTGCTAATGCTGGCCGGCTCGCTCGCCGCGTCGGATCGCGCACGCCAGCGCCATCTGGGCTACGCGCAGGCACTCGAGGAAGCCGGCGTCGCGACGCTGCCGCCGGTGGAAGTCGACTTCAACGCGGCCGAGCTTCCCGACGCGGTGCTCGCGCACCTCACCGCGCAAGCCACGCGCCCGACCGCCCTCTTCTGCAGCAACGATCTGCTCGCGATGGTCGTGATGCGCGGCCTGCGTCGAGCAGGCTTCTCGATTCCCGACGACCTGTCGGTGCTCGGCTTCGACGGCATCGCGATCGGCGAGCTGCTCGCACCGCCGCTTGCGAGCGTCGCGACGCCGAACCAGGACATCGGCCGCCATGCATGGCGGCGTCTCGTCGAATGCATCGGCGGCGCGACGATCGAGCGCACGTCGCTGATCCTGCCGCATACGGTACGCGACGGCGCGACGGTCGCGTCGCCGGCCGCCGACCTTCAGCTGCACCAAGCCTGAACACGCGCCGCGCCACCGCGCGCGGCGCGGCGACATACCTTCACCCCGCCCGGAGACCCACCGTGTCCTTTCGCCTGACCTCGCTGCTGCGCGTGCTCGCCGCACCCGTCGCCTGCGCCGCGCTCGTCGCGCTCGCCCCCGCTGCCCACGCCGACGAAACCGCGATCTGCTACAACTGCCCGCCCGAATGGGCGGACTGGGCCGCGCAGATCGCGGCAATCAAGCAGAAGACCGGCATCCGCGTGCCGTTCGACAACAAGAACTCCGGCCAGGCGATCGCGCAGCTGATCGCGGAGCAGAAGAGCCCGGTCGCCGACGTCGTCTATCTCGGCGTGTCGTCGGCGTTCCAGGCGAAGGACAAGGACGTGATCGCGCCGTACAAGCCCGCGCACTGGAACGACATCCCGGCGAACCTGAAGGATCCGCAAGGCTACTGGTTCGCGATCCACTCGGGCACGCTCGGCTTCTTCGTGAACAAGGATGCGCTCGACGGCAAGCCCGTCCCGCGTTCGTGGGCGGACCTGCTGAAGCCCGAATACAAGGGCATGGTCGGCTATCTCGATCCGTCCAGCGCGTTCGTCGGCTACGCGGGCGCGGTCGCCGTCAACCAGGCGCTCGGCGGCAGCCTCGACAACTTCAAGCCGGGGCTCGACTGGTTCCGCAAGCTGAAGGCGAACGCGCCGATCGTGCCGAAGCAGACCGCGTATGCACGCGTGCTGTCCGGCGAGATTCCGATTCTGCTCGACTACGACTTCGACGCGTATCGCGCGAAGTACAAGGATCACGCGAACGTCGAGTTCGTGATTCCGAAGGAAGGCACGATCGCGGTGCCGTACGTGATGAGCCTCGTCAAGGGCGCGCCGCACGATGCGAACGGCCGGAAGGTGCTCGACTTCGTGCTGTCCGACGAAGGCCAGAAGCTGTGGGCCAACGCATACCTGCGGCCGGTGCGTGCGCAGACGCTCGGCGCCGACGTCGCCGCGAAGTTCCTGCCGGCGAGCGAATATGCGCGCGCGAAATCGGTCGACTTCGGCAAGATGGCGGCCGGTCAGCAAGCGTTCGGCCAACAATACCTGCAGGTGATGCAGTAAGCGCCGGATTCACGTCATGCTCGACCTGACTTTCCCGCTGCGCTGGCGCGTCGCGCTCGTCGCGCCGGCGCTGGCGGTGTTCGCCGCGTTCTGGCTGCTGCCGATGGCGGCACTCGTGCACGTATCGGCCGACGGCGCGTTCTTCACGCAGTACGCGGCACTGCTCGGCAACGCGCGCTACATGAAGAGCCTCGGCGAAACGGTCGCGTTGTCGGCCGGCGTCACGCTCGCGACGCTCGCGCTGTCGACGATCTCGGGCCTGCTGCTTGCACGTCGCGAATTCGCCGGCAAGCGCGTGCTGCTCGCGCTGCTCACCTTTCCGCTCGCGTTCCCGGGCGTCGTGGTCGGCTTCATGGTGATCATGCTCGCCGGCCGGCAAGGGCTGATCGGGATGCTGTCCGCGAAGCTGACCGGCGACAAGTGGGTGTTCGCGTATTCGGTTGCCGGGCTGTTCGTCGGCTACCTGTACTTCTCGATCCCGCGCGTGATCGTCACGGTGATCGCGGCCGCGTCGAAGCTCGACGCGTCGCTCGAGGAAGCGGCGCGCTCGCTCGGCGCGTCGCCGTGGCGCATCTTCGCCGACATCGTGCTGCCGGCGCTCGCGCCGGGCCTGATCGCCGCCGGCGCGATCTGCTTCGCGACCGCGATGGGCGCGTTCGGCACCGCCTTCACGCTCGCCACCGACCTGAACGTGCTGCCGATGACGATCTACACCGAATTCACGCTGAACGCGAACATCGCGACGGCCGCCGGCCTGTCGATCGTGCTCGGCATCGTCACGTGGGCCGTGCTCGCGCTCGCGCGCCGGTTCACCGGCCACACCGCCGCCGCCGCGGCCTGAGGATTCCTTCATGCAATCGCTTTCCGGTTCGTCCGCGCCGTCGCCGGCGCCTGCCCCATCGCACGCGACCGGCGCCGCGCGCCGCGCACCGCGCGTGTCGGGCGCGCGTGCGATCGCCGCGCTGCAATGGGGCGTCACGCTGCTGCTGTGCGCGTTCCTGATCGTGCCCGTCGTGATGTCGGTGCTCGCGGGCCTCACCGTCAACTATTTCCGCGGACTGTCGAGCGGCCTCACGCTGCGCTGGCTCGAACAGGTGTGGCAGCAATACCAGGGATCGGTCGTGCTGTCGCTCGGCGTCGCGTTCGCGACGCTCGCGATCGTGCTCGTCGTCGGCGTGCCGGCCGGCTATGCGCTCGCGCGCAGCAAGAATCGCGTCGCCCGTGTGATCGAGGAAGCGCTCGTGCTGCCGGTCGCGCTGCCGGGCCTCGCGTCCGCGCTCGCGCTGCTGGTCGTGTACGGCGGCTTCACCGCGTTCCGGATGAGCCTCTGGTTCATCGTCGTCGGCCACGTCGTGTTCACGCTGCCGTTCATGGTGCGCGCGGTCGCGGCCGTCGCCGCCGGTGCCGACCTGCGCACGCTCGAGGAAGGCGCGGCGAGCCTCGGCGCGTCGTTCGTCACGCGCTTCGTCACGATCGTGCTGCCGAACCTGCGCCCCGGCATCGTCGCGGGCGCGCTCGCTGTGCTCACGCTGTCGATCGGCGAATTCAACCTCACGTGGATGCTGCACACGCCCGATACGAAGACGCTGCCCGTCGGGCTCGCCGACACCTACGCATCGCTGCGCCTCGAAGTCGGCAGCGCGTACACGATCGTGTTCCTGCTGATGACGCTGCCGCTTCTCGTCGCGATGCAGTGGCTGGGCGTCGATCCGTCCGGCACGCGCGCGCTGAAGCGTCGCCCGCGCTGACCCTGCGTTGACCCTCCCGCTCCCATGAAACTCGAATCCACTTCCATCACCCTGACCCGCTGCGCGAAGACGTTCCGCGGCACGCGTGTGCTCGAGCCGCTCGACCTGTCGATCGGCGCGGGCGAGACGCTCGTGCTGCTCGGCCCGTCGGGTTGCGGCAAGACGACGACGCTGCGCCTGATCGCCGGCCTCGACACGCCGGACGCCGGCGGCACGATCCTGTTCGGCGGCGACGACGTGACCGCGCTGCCGATCGAGCGCCGCCAGGTCGGCATGGTGTTCCAGAACTACGCGCTGTTCCCGAACCTGACGGTGCGCGGCAACGTCGGCTACGGGCTGAAGATCCGCAAGACGGAGCCGCGCGCGCTGCGCGCACGCGTCGACGAATTGCTCGCGATGATGCGGCTCGACGCGCATGCGGACAAGCCGGTCGATCAGCTGTCGGGCGGCCAGCGCCAGCGTGTCGCGCTCGCGCGCGCGCTCGCGGTGCGCCCGCGCGTGCTGCTGCTCGACGAGCCATTGACCGCGCTTGATGCGAAGCTGCGCGACGTGCTGCGTCGCGACATGAATGCGCTGCTGCGCGAGCTCGGCGTGACGACCGTCTACGTCACCCACGACCAGGCCGAGGCGATGGAGCTCGGCGACCGGATCGTCGTGATGGGTGCGGGCCGCATCGAGCAGATCGGCACGCCGCGCGACATCTATTACCGGCCGGCGAACCGCACGGTCGCGCAGTTCATCGGCACGCTGAACCGGCTTGCGGGACAATGGCGCGATGGCGCGCTCGTGACGACGGGAGGCTCGATCGTCACGCCGCACGCCGCCGACGAGTGGTTCTTCCGCCCGGAGGATGCACAGCTCGCCGATCCCGCGCATGCGCCGCTGCGCGGCGCGATCGGCGCGTGCGCATTCCTCGGCGAGCGCACGCGGCTCACGATCGAGCACGCCGCGCCCGACGCGCTCGTGATCGACGTGCCGGGACGCATCGAGCTCGCACGCGGCACGGCGGTCGGCCTCGCGATTGCGGCGGAAGGCCTGATCGCACTCGCCGCGTGACAACGCCCCACGATAATCAGATATTCCGAGGAACAACGATGCTGCTTGCTCAAATCAGCGATCTTCACATCAAGCGTCCGGGCCAGCTCGCGTACCGGCGCGTCGACACCGCGGCCGCGCTCGCGCGTTGCATCGCGAAGCTGAACGCGCTGGTGCCGCGCCCCGACGCAGTGCTCGTCACGGGCGACCTGACCGACTTCGGTCACGACGACGAATACCGCCATTTGCGCGACTTGCTCGCGCCGCTCGAGATTCCGTATTACCTGATGGTCGGCAACCACGACGATCGTACGGGGCTGCGCCGCGCGTTCGCCGATCGCGCCGAATTGCAGGACGGCGAATTCGTGCAGTACGCACTCGACATCGACGCCGTGCGCGTGCTCGCGCTCGATTCGCAGGTGCCCGGCGCGAGCCACGGCGACCTGTGCGATGCGCGACTCGCGTGGCTCGCCGCGCAGCTCGACGCCGCGCGCGACCGGCCGGTGATCGTCGCGCTGCACCATCCGCCGTTCGCATCCGGAATCGGGCACATGGACGCGCTGCGCCTCGCGCCCGCCGCCGCCGCGAAACTCGATGCGCTGCTGCGCGGCCATCCGAATGTCGAACGCGTGCTGTGCGGCCACGTGCACCGGACGATGTTCACGCGCTTCGGCGGCACGCTTGCGTCGGCCGTGCCGGCGCCCGCGCACCAGGTCGCGTTCGACTTGCGGCCGGACGCGCCTTCCGCGTTCCGGCTCGAGCCGCCGGCGTTCGCGGTGCACGTCCATACGCCGGAAGCGGGCGTGGTGTCCCATCACGTGTACGTGGACGAAGGCGACGGGCCTTATCCGTTCTATGAACCGAGCGGCGAACTGGTGGACTAAACGCGCGCGTCGCGCGCGATGACGGGCCGGTGCGGGCGGTCGCGGCTGCGGACCGTTGGATTGCGGCGGATCGGCGGCCCGTCACACGCGGCCCTGCTGCCCGGCCGTGGCGGCCCGGCCGGCAGGATTCGCCATGCTCCGGTATGATCGGCACCCTCGATCGGCACCCGGCGCCTGCGCAACCGATGCAGGGCCGCCCGCCCAACTCCGTTCCATTGCCGCCATGTCCGCCGCTTCCACCGACCGTCCGACCGACGCCGCCTCGCCCCACTACTCGCGCAGCCTGCTGTTGCTGCTCGCGACGATCGCGGGCGTGTCGGTCGCGAACATCTATTACAACCAGCCGCTGCTCGACAGCTTCCGCTCGGCCTTTCCCGACGGCGCGTCATGGATCGGCGCGGTGCCGACCGCGACGCAGCTCGGCTATGCGGCCGGCATGTTCCTGCTCGCGCCGCTGGGCGACCGTTTCGATCGTCGCGGGCTGATCCTGATGCAGATTGCGGGCCTGTCGCTCGCGCTGATCGTGGCCGCGACGGCGCCGTCGCTGGCCGTGCTCGCCGGCGCGAGCCTCGCGATCGGCGTGCTCGCGACGATCGCGCAACAGGCGGTGCCGTTCGCGGCCGAAATCGCGCCGCCGGCCGAGCGCGGGCATGCGGTCGGTACCGTGATGAGCGGCCTCCTGCTCGGTATCCTGCTGGCGCGCACGGCGGCCGGCTTCGTCGCCGAATATTTCGGCTGGCGCGCGGTGTTCGGTGCCTCGGTCGCGGCGCTCGTCGCGCTGGCCGCGGTGATCGTGCTGCGGCTGCCGCGCAGCTCGCCGACGTCGACGCTGCCGTACGGCAAGCTGCTCGGCTCGATGTGGCACCTCGCGGTCGAACTGCGCGGGCTGCGCGAGGCATCGCTGACGGGCGCCGCGCTCTTCGCCGCGTTCAGCGCGTTCTGGCCGGTGCTTACGCTGCTGCTCGCCGGCGCGCCATTCCACCTCGGCCCGCAGGCCGCGGGCCTCTTCGGGATCGTCGGCGCGGCCGGTGCGCTGGCAGCGCCATACGCGGGCCGTTTCGCGGACAAGCGCGGCCCGCGCGCGATCATCTCGCTCGCGATCGCACTGCTCGCGGTGTCGTTCGTGATTTTCGCACTGTCGGGGACGAGCCTCGTCGGGCTCGTGATCGGCGTGATCGTGCTGGACGTCGGCGTGCAGGCCGCGCAGATCTCGAACCAGTCGCGCATCTACGCGTTGAAGCCCGAAGCACGCAGCCGCGTGAACACCGTCTACATGGTGTGCTACTTCATCGGCGGCGCGCTCGGCTCGTCGGCCGGCGTCGCCGCGTGGCACGCGTTCGGCTGGCTCGGCATGTGCGCGGCCGGCCTGCTGTTTACCGCGCTCGCCGGCTGGTTCCACCACCGCGGCGCACGGCACGGCTGAACGCCGCGCCTCGCGGGCATCACGCGTCGGCGCGAGACGCGGCCGGTTCATCGGCGGGCGGAAGCGTGAATGCCGGCGCGGGATCCATGACGGCCGCCGGATCCACGACGGCGCCCGGTGCCGGCACCGCAAGCGGCACCGCGGAAGGCGTGAGGATCGGCGCCGCGTCCGGCGTTGCGGCCTGTTCCGGTGCCGGTGCCGCCGCACCCGTTGACGATTCGACGGCCACGGTTGCCGCAACCGATGACGCATCGGCGGCCGCGCGCGCGGCGGGCCGGCGCGCCGGATCGAACACGAACGACAGCCCGACACTGCCGAGGATCGCGATCGTCGCGATCACGGTCGCCGTCGTCACGGGCTCGCCCAGCATCAGCGCGCCGAGCGCGACCGCGACGATCGGGTTCACGTACATGCAGCTGCTCGCGATGATCGGGCTCGTATGGCGAATCAGGTAGCCGTAGGCGACATACGCGGCCATCGTGCAGAACACCATCAGGTACAGGAACGCGAACACCGGACCGACCGCGACCTGCTCGATGCGCTCGCCCATCAGCCACGCGGCCATCGTGGACATCAGCCCGCCGAGGCCAATCTGTAGCGACGTCGACAGGAACAGGTCGGACGGCAGCTTGAGCCGCGTCGCGAGATGCGCGCCGCCAGCCCAGAACAGCGCGCCGGCAAGCACGCAGATCGTGCCGAGCGCCGAGTTCGCGGCGGCCGCGCCACCCGAATTCAGCACGACGATACCGACCATCCCGAGCGCGACGGCCGCCCACTCGCCCTTCGTCACCGGACGCCCGGCGACCGCCGCGATCACTGTCGCGAACAGCGGCACCGTCGCGACCATCACGGCGGCCGAGCCGCTGCTGACCGTGCGCATCCCGAGCGCGATCGTGCCGGACGAAAGCGCAACCAGCATCGTGCCGACGATCGCCGAGTTGCGGATTTCCAGCAGCGTCGGCCATTCGGGCTTGCGACGCAGCGCGAAGATGAACAGGCCGATCCCGCCGAGCAGGTTGCGCAGCCCGGACAGCAGCAACGGCGGGAACGACTGCAGCGCGAAATGCAGGCCGCTGTAGGTCGAACCCCAGACGAAATAGATGAATACCAGGGCCAGTGCGACACGGCCGCCGCGGCTTTGCGGCAGGCGGATCCGGATCGGCAGGCGGGCGAGGAAATCGAGAAGGCGATCGAGCGGTGTCATCGTTCAGCCCGCCTGCACGGCGTGCCGCGTGCCCCGCTGCAAGACGCCGGCGATGCCGGCAAACGCCCCTGACGGGACGAGGAAGGCGGAGACGAACGTGCGGAACGACATGGCAGTGCGAACGGCGACGAAGAGAACCGGCAAGCGGCGGCAGAGGGTCGAAAAACGTGCGCGGACCGCTTTGGCCGCGCACGCTCGGCATTATGGCATCAAGGATTCGAAAGCATCGCCAGACCTGTCTGAAAGGATATCGACTGACGTTTCGGCGCGACATTTTTCGGGATCCGGACCAACGCGATCAGGGCCGGACACGCGCCGCGCGGGGCGCCGCGGACATCACCGGCAGTCCTTCCGCGCCCATCGCGATCGATCCATCGGCCTGACGGCCAGTCATGCGCTGCGAGCGTTGCTTCGCGCTTATGGTGATGGTCGGCCTGCCCGTCCGGGCGGACATTCCATTCGTTCAACCCGCGCACTGCGCATACAAAATTTTGTATAATCCCACCATCCTTCCGCCGAAGCCGGTGGTCTTCGTCGGCAGCGCACTGGACGCGCTGCGCGGCTTTCCGATGCCCGCGCGCCGCGAAGCCGGTCACCAGATCGACCAGGTGCAGCGTGGCCTGGCGCCTGACGACTGGAAGCCGATGCGCACCATCGGTGCCGGCGTGCGGGAAATTCGCTTGCGCGATGCGAGCGGCGCATTCCGGATCGTCTACGTCGCGACCTTCGTCGACGCGATCTACGTGCTGCACTGCTTTCGCAAGCAATCGGCGCGCACCTGCAAGACCGATATCGAACTGGCCACCCGGCGCTATCGCGCGCTGGCGATCGAGAGGAAACGATGAGTAACGAACGCTATACGAATGTCTGGGACGCCATCGAGAGCCAGCCGGCCGAGGCCGAGAACATGAAGCTGCGCTCCGCGCTGATGATCGCGCTCAAGCAGCGCATCGCACAGCTCGAACTCAGCCAGGCCGAAGCCGCTAAGCGGCTGGGTGTCACGCAGCCGCGCGTGTCCGATCTGCTGCGCGGCAAGATCAATCTGTTCGGGCTCGACGCGCTCGTGAACATGGCGGCGGCGGTCGGCCTGCGCGTCGATCTGCAGGTAAGCGAATCCGCGTGACGCAGCCGTGAAGCACGGCGGGCGCGGGCGCGCCCCGCCGCTCACGATCCGCCGAACCAGTTGTATCCCTGATCGACCCAGTAGCCGCCCGGAAAGGTATCGGTCACGAAGATTTCCATGATGTGCTTCGGATTCTTGTAGCCGAGCTTGGTCGGCATCCGCAGCTTCATCGGAAAGCCAAACTCCGGCGGCAGGCGGCGGCCGTCGTAGTCGAATGCGAGCAGCGTCTGCGGATGCAGCGCGGTCGGCATGTCGATGCTCTCGTAGTAATCGTCCGCGCATTTGAAGCCGACGTATTTCGCATGCGTATCGGCGCCGACGCGGGCAAGGAACGCGCCAAACGGCGTGCCGCCCCAGCGGCCGATCGCGCTCCACCCTTCCACGCAGATGTGCCGCGTGATCTGCTCCGCGTGCGGCAGCGCATACAGCTCGTCGAGCGTCCACACGCGCTTGCCCGTCACCCGGCCCGACAGCACGAGCCGGTACGTCGATGCGTCGACGTGCGGCACGTCGTCGATGCCGTAATACGCGTTGAACGGGAACGGCCGCGTGATGTCGGCCTCCGTATAGGTCGGCGCGAGCCGCTCGCCGCTGAACAGCCACGCCTGCACGCGATCGTTCATGCGCGATACCTTCTCGAGGAACGCGTTGACCGACGCGTCGTCCTGCAGCGTGCAGCCGGTCAGCATCGTCAGGCCGCCGAGCGTCAGCACGCGCCGGTTGAACAGGCGCCGCGACGGCATCTCGAGTTCGCGGCGCACGTCGAGCTCGAGCGACTTGCGGTCGAGCGTCCAGCCCGGCCGACCACGGTTGTTTCCGGATTCCGACATGATGAATTCCTTCGCCCGCGGCATGCGGGTCAGCGGCCGCGCAGCATCGCGAGCAGCGAGCGCGGCACCAGCAGCGCCATCGCGACGTGTACGACGAAAAACGCAACGAGCAGCGACATCGCCCAGAAGTGCACGACACGCGCGTTGTCGTAGCCGCCGAACAGCTCGCGCAGCAGCGGAAACTGCACCGATTTCCAGATCGTGAGCCCCGACAGCACCAGCACGATCAAATCGACGATCGCGGTCAGGTACGCGGCCCGCTGCACCGCGTTGTAGACGCTCAGGTCGTCGTGCGACAACCGGCCGCCCAGTGCCGCGCGCACGTCGCGCCCTATCGAGGCCGGCGTGACCGGCAGCATCTTGCGCGCGAGGCGCCCCGTCGCGATCGACATCGCGAGGTAGAACAGCCCGTTGCCGACCAGCAGCCACATCGCCGCGAAATGCCATTGGAGCGCGCCGCCCAGCCAGCCGCCGAGCGTGATGCCGTGCGCGAACGTGAACGGCGGATAGATCGGCGACGCATCGTAGATGCGCCAGCCGGACAGTGCCATCAGGATCGCCGCGAGCGCGTTGAGCCAGTGGCTCACGCGCACCCACAGCGGATGAATCGTGCGCGCGGGCGGCGTGGCAGCCGCGTGCCCGGCAGCGGGAACGGTTTGCATGATGAAGACTCCCGGAACGTAGCGGCGGTGCGCGACGCGCGCGCGGCCTCGTGTGCCGCATGCGCGGGCCGCGCGCCACCGCGTGGGTCAGTTCGACGGCGCCATCTTGTCGCCCGACGTCGACTTGCCCATCGCGTCGTGCGACATCGCGTCCTTCTTCATCGCGTGCTTCTTCATCGCGTCTTTCTTCATCGCACCGTCCTTCGCCATCGCGTCGTGGCCCATTGCGTCCTTCGACATCGATGAGCCCTCCTTCGACATCGCGTCGTTCTGCGCATATGCGCCCGTTGCGACCATGGCGAAACCGGCGACACAGGCTGCGATCAGTACTTTTTTCATGACATCTCTCCGAAACATGGGTTTGAGGAGCCGAATAGACGGAGGACGTCGCGGGATATGACAGTCGTTTCGAGAATTTTTTTTCAGGGACCGTCGAAACCGCTGCATTGCTGCACCGCGCCGTCATTGTCAGCGGGGCCGCAGGGCCGCGCGGCGGTGCAATTGAGCGCGGCTTGCGCGGCGGGCGCTCGCCCCGCATTGCTGCAAGCGCACCGCGGCCACCGGTCCGCCACCGGTTGAAACCGCCGCGAAGCCAGTGTATCGTGTGCGCTGCTAACGCGGGGGTCCTGCAATGCGTTCGGTCAAACAACCGGCATTGCGGGTGAGAAATACCCTTTGAACCTGATCTGGATAATGCCAGCGCAGGGAAGCGTACGGATTTCACCGCCATCCTTCTGACGAAATCCGCCGCCTCACCAAGCCTCGTCTCCTGCTTAGCTCGAGCCCCACATTCGTCAAGGGCTCCGGGCAAGCGCCGTGGCGCCTGTCCGGCGCTCACACAGGAGATTGCATGAACGCCAATCCGAAATTTCTGTCCGCGGACGCGCACGTCGACGCCGCCGCCGTCGCCCCGCTGCCCAATTCGCGAAAGGTTTATGTAACCGGCTCGCAGCCCGACATCCGCGTGCCGATGCGCGAGATCACGCAGTCCGACACGCCGACCGGCTTCGGCGGCGAAAAGAACCCGCCGATCTACGTGTACGACACGTCGGGCCCGTACACCGATCCGGACGCGAAGATCGACATCCGCGCAGGCCTGCCGGCACTGCGCCAGCGCTGGATCGAAGCGCGCGGCGACACCGAGGTGCTCGACGGCCTGTCGAGCCTGTACGGCCGCGAGCGAGCCGCCGACCCGGCCACCGCCGACCTGCGTTTCCCGGGCCTGCACCGCAACCCGCGCCGCGCGCAGGCCGGCAAGAACGTCACGCAGATGCACTACGCGCGCCAGGGCATCATCACGCCGGAAATGGAATACATCGCGATCCGCGAGAACCAGCGCCGCGCCGAGTACATCGAGAGCCTGAAGTCGAGCGGCCCGAACGGCGCGAAGCTCGCCGCGATGATGGGCCGCCAGCATCCGGGCCAGGCATTCGGCGCCGCGGCCTTCGGCGCGAACGCGCTCGCCGAGATCACGCCCGAGTTCGTCCGCGACGAAGTCGCGCGCGGCCGCGCGATCATTCCCGCGAACATCAACCACCCGGAATCCGAGCCGATGATCATCGGCCGCAACTTCCTCGTGAAGATCAACGCGAACATCGGCAACTCGGCCGTCACGTCGTCGATCGGCGAGGAAGTCGACAAGATGACGTGGGCGATCCGCTGGGGCGGCGACACGGTGATGGACCTGTCGACCGGCAAGCACATCCATGAAACGCGCGAGTGGATCATCCGCAACAGCCCGGTGCCGATCGGCACGGTGCCGATCTACCAGGCGCTCGAAAAGGTCAACGGCAAGGCCGAGGACCTCACCTGGGAAATCTTCCGCGACACGCTGATCGAGCAGGCCGAGCAAGGCGTCGACTACTTCACGATCCACGCGGGCGTGCGCCTGCAGTACGTGCCGCTCACCGCTAACCGGATGACGGGCATCGTGTCGCGCGGCGGCTCGATCATGGCGAAGTGGTGCCTCGCGCATCACAAGGAAAGCTTCCTGTACGAACACTTCGAAGAGATCTGCGAGATCATGAAGGCGTACGACGTGAGCTTCTCGCTCGGCGACGGCCTGCGTCCCGGCTCGATCTACGACGCGAACGACGAGGCGCAGCTCGGCGAACTGAAGACGCTCGGCGAGCTCACGCAGATCGCGTGGGAGCACGACGTGCAGGTGATGATCGAAGGCCCCGGCCACGTGCCGATGCAGCTGATCAAGGAGAACATGGATCTCCAGCTCGACTGGTGCAAGGAAGCGCCGTTCTACACGCTCGGGCCGCTGACCACCGACATCGCGCCCGGCTACGACCACATCACGTCGGGCATCGGCGCCGCGATGATCGGCTGGTTCGGCACCGCGATGCTGTGCTACGTGACGCCCAAGGAGCACCTCGGGCTGCCGAACAAGGACGACGTGAAGGAAGGCATCATCACGTACAAGCTCGCCGCGCATGCGGCCGACCTGGCCAAGGGCCACCCCGGCGCGCAGGTGCGCGACAACGCGCTGTCGAAGGCGCGTTTCGAGTTCCGCTGGGAAGACCAGTTCAACATCGGCCTCGACCCCGACAAGGCGCGCGAATTCCACGACGAGACGCTGCCGAAGGATTCGGCGAAGGTCGCGCACTTCTGCTCGATGTGCGGCCCGCACTTCTGCTCGATGAAGATCACGCAGGACGTGCGCGAGTTCGCGGCGCAACAGGGCGTGTCGGAAACCGAGGCGCTGAAGAAGGGAATGGAAGTGAAGGCGGTCGAGTTCGTGAAGACCGGCGCCGAGATCTATCACCGCCAGTAAATCTGCAAGCGAACGCGGCGGCCCGCGCGGGCCGCTTCGCTTCGTGAAGCACGGCACGAAGCCCGCCATCAGGCGGGCTTTTTTCTGCGCGCTCGCATGCGGTGTACCCGCCGGTGCGAGCGAAACAATTGATTACGAAACCGCCAGAGCCTTAACAAGTCCTTACAACCGCCGCTCGGAAGCGCGCGTAGATTGAATTCATGCGCGGCCGTCAGGCGGTCGCGCGACCTCCGTTCACTACCACAAGGACAACGATCATGAACCATTCGATTCGGCGTTTTGGGGTATGCGCGCTGCTCGTCGCGACGGTGGCCAGTCTCTCGGCCTGCGATTCGATGACACGACGCCAGCGCGATACCGCGATCGGTGCCGGTGTCGGCGGCGTCGCCGGCGCGGCGATCGGCGGCAACGCGCTGTCGACGCTGGGCGGTGCGGCAGCAGGCGGCATCATCGGCAACCAGGTCGGCAAATAAGCCGGCCGGCTTACCCGGCTGCCGCGCTACGCGCGGCAAGCGCCGGCCTGACGGCGTTTCCGCCACGCGGGAGCGCCGTTTTTCATATGCGGCGCCGCAACATCCCGTAGCGGCCCGGAAATGATCCGTTACCGTTTAGCGCACCTTGTCATCGCCGCGCGGCCTAAGCTTAAGCATCTGCCGATTGCCGGCCCCGCCGGAGAGACATCATGAACAGGATCTTCGTCGCCGCGGCGCTCGCGTGCACGACGCTCGCCGGCTGTTACTACCCTTACGGCTACTATCCGTCCGGTTACTACGCGGCGGCGCCGGTTCAGCCCGCGCCGGTATACGTCGATCCGGGCCCCGCGTACTACTACCCGGCCCCTGCGTATGCGCCGGCCTGGGGCGGCTACTGGGGCCCGGCGGTGTCGCTCAATTTCGGCTTCGGCGGACACGGCGGCTGGCACCATCATTGAACGGCCGGCCGGGTACCCGGCCGGGCCACGTCGCCGACGGGCCGACTTCCCGGTTCTTGTCATTTCATCCGATCGTGAAACGACGGCACGGGAACACATGTAAGATTCTTCGCATCCCGTCCCCTCGCCGCCACGCTCGATGTCGCCCAAAAACGCCTTTCTGCTGACCGTCCTCGCCGCCCTGTGGGGCGCGTCGTTCCTGTTCATCCGGATCGGCGTCGCCGATTTCGGTGTCGCGCCGTTGATGGCGCTGCGCGTGGGCATCGGCGCGCTGTTTCTCGCAGGCTTCGCGCTGACGCGCTTCAAGCCCGCAGAGCTCGGCGCACAGCTGCGCCGTCGCGCGTGGCCGCTGTTCGTCGTTGGCGCGCTGAACTCGGGCATCCCGTTCTGCCTGTTCGCGTTCGCGGAACTGACGCTGTCTGCCGGCGTGACGTCGGTGATCAACGCGACGACGCCGCTGTGGGGCGCGCTCGTCGCGTATCTGTGGCTGAAGGACAAGCTGTCGCTGCCGCGCGCGCTCGGCCTTGTGATCGGGTTTGCGGGCGTCCTCACGCTCGTGTGGGACCAGATCGCGAACGCACACGGCAGCACCGGCGCCAGCGCGACCGCGCTCGCCGCCGTCGCCGCGCTCGGCGCGACGCTGCTGTATGGCATCGCGGCAAACTACACGAAACGCACGTTGAGCGGCGTCGACCCGCTCGTCAACGCGACCGGCAGCATGATCGGATCGACCGTGCTGCTGCTGCCGTTCGCGATCGCGACGTGGCCCACGGCGGCCGTCGGCATGCATGCCTGGGGTGCCGTGCTCGCGCTCGGCATCGCCTGCACGGGCATCGCGTATTTCATCTTCTTCCATCTGATCGCGCATGTGGGCCCGGCCCGCGCGATTACCGTGACGTTCGTGATCCCGGTGTTCGGCCTGCTGTGGGGCGCGCTGTTCCTCGGCGAACACGTATCGCTCGTGATGATCGAAGGCTGCGCGATCGTGCTCGTCGGCACCGCGCTGGCGACCGGCGTGATCAAGCGGATTCCCGGGCTCCGCCCGCGCGGCGGCGAAGCGGCCTGAACGGCGGATGCGGCCGGTGCCCCGCCGGTGCGGATTTCCCGCGCCGCACCGGCCGCCGATCCTCGAGCGCCGCATGTCGCCCGGTGCGCGACGGCGCGCGTCGAGTTTCGCGTGACGCAATGCAGCCGCGCGGCTTTCCGGCCCTCCCGTATTCCTTGCACGCGATGCGCGCGGCACACGCGGCGCTGTCGCCGCATACGCGAGCAGCGAGCCGCGCGTGTCGTGTTCCCGGTCGCACAGCCGCGTCCAGCCGTCGGTGTAGCGTTTGCGTCTGGAGTTACCCTGATACGCGCGCGGCACCATTGCCGTTACACTCGAAATATCCATCCGCAGAAGGCGGTTACGATGCACCACGATCTTTCGCGTCCACCTGTGCGTGCGACGGCTTCTGCGTGGCGCGTACGATGCCGCCCCCCCGATCGCCCCCGGGCATCGTTGACATGAAGCCCTCCCGCGATCTCTCGCTCGACTCCCTGCTCGAACGCCTCACGCCGACGCCCAGCGGCTGGACCGCCACGTACCGCGAGACGACGCTGCGCAGCGTGTTTCAACCCGTGCTGTCGATCACGCACAAGCGCGTGGTCGGCTATGAAGCGTTGCTGCGCGTCGTGGACGAGAACGGCACACTGGTTTCGCCGGTCGCGCTGTTCGACAGGACGCGTGCCGCTGCCGAAGCGTTGCTGCTCGACCGGCTCGCCCGCTGCCTGCATACGGCCAACTTCGTCGCGCAAGGCATCGGCGACGGCTGGCTGTTCCTGAACGTGACGCCGCGCGTGCTCGATTCGGGCCTCGTGCAGCGCGAATTCGTCGAAGCGCTGTGCCGTCATTTCGCGCTGCCGCCGAACCGCATCGTGCTGGAAGTCGTCGAGCAGCCCGCGCGCGACGAAGCGGCGCTCGCCCGCACGATCGACATGATCCAGCACCGGGACTTCCTGATCGCGATCGACGATTTCGGCACCGGGTTCTCGAATTTCGACCGTGTTTGGCGCACACGTCCCGATATCGTGAAGCTCGATCGGTCGCTGGTCGAACGCGCGAACGCGTCGGCCGACGACCGTCGCATCATGCACCACCTGGTATCGATGCTCCACCAGGCCGGCGCGATGGTGCTCGCCGAAGGCGTCGAAAGCGACGACGCGCTGCAGACGCTGATGGAGGCCGACATCGATTTCGTCCAGGGTTTCCAGTTCGGCCAGCCCGACGCATCGATCGCGCACGCGAGTGCCGCGGCGCCCGCGATGCTCGACGCCGCGTGGCAACGCTTCATCGCCCGCCGGCATGCCCCGGCGATCGCCGAGCAGCCTGGCTTCGACGCGATCGAGCGGCTCGTGCTCGCCGGCGCGGCCGCATTTTCCGCGAGCGGCAATCTGCAGGACGCCGCTCAGCGCGTATTCGCGGTGCCGGCCGCGCGCCGGGTGTTCGTCACGGACGAGATCGGCGAACAGTTCCTGCCGTCGATCGGCGCGCGTCCCGAGGACGGCCAGACGACCGGCACGCGGCTTTCGCCGCTGTTTCCGGAGACGCACAGCAACTGGTCGCGGCGCCCGTACTTCCAGCGCGCGATCGCGGCACCGGGGCGCGTCGCGCTGATGGGCCCGCACTTCTCGCTGACCGAAGGCCGCGATTGCTACACGGCAGCCGTCGCGATTCGCGCGCAAAGCCGCCTCGTGGTGTTCTGCGTCGACTTCGTGCTCGACAGTGCGGGCACCGTGATGCGTTAGCTGACGCCGCGGCACGGCTGCGCCGCGATGGCGGCCCATCGACCGGTTCCGGCGTCAGTCGGTCACCTTGCCTCTTCCGGACTTCACCATGCTGCGGCGCGACTTGTGTTCGAGCCGCCGCTCCTTCGATGCGCGTGTCGGCCGTGTCGCGACCCGCGCCCGCGGCGTGAACGCGACGCTGCCGATCAACGCATCGAGCCGCGCGAGTGCCGCCTCGCGGTTTTTCTCCTGGGTGCGGTATTCCTGCGACTTGATCACGACGATGCCGTCGCGCGTGATGCGCTGGTCGGACAGCGCGAGCAGCCGTTCCTTGATGACGGGCGGCAGCGACGACGCCCGAATGTCGAAACGCAGGTGAATCGCGCTCGACACCTTGTTGACGTTCTGGCCGCCGGCGCCCTGCGCGCGCACGGCGGTCCATTCGACTTCGGCCGGATCGAGCGTGTAGCGGATCATCATCGCGACGTCTCCTTGCGGCGCCGCGCGAGCGCCTCGTCGACGCGGGCGGCAAGGCCCGAATCGCGTTGCGTACGTGTCGCGACCGCCTGGGCCAGCACACGCCGCGGGCCGATTACCTGCACGCGCGTGCGTGCGCGCGTGACGGCGGTGTAGACGAGTTCACGCGTGAGCACCCGGCCGAACGACGCCGGCAGCACGAGCGCGGCCTCGTCGAATTCGGAGCCCTGCGACTTGTGGACGGTCAGCGCGAATGCCGTTTCGTGCGGCGGCAGCGCTGCGGGCGACACGGCGCGCGCGGTGCCGTCCGCGCGGCGGAACCATACGCGCAACACGCCGTGCGCGTCCGGCAGCGCGATGCCGATGTCGCCGTTGAACAGGCCGAGTGCATAGTCGTTGCGCGTCACCATGATCGGCCGACCGGTGAACCAGTGTGCGCCGACCGCGAGCGGCACGCGCGCGGCATGCCGCAAATGTGACGCCACCAGCGCATTGACGTGTTCGGCACCGCGTGATCCCGTGCGCGTCGCGCACAAGATCCGGAAGCGGTTGAGCGCATCGAACAAGGGCAACGGATCGGGCTCCGGCTCGGACAGCGCGGCGCGCAGCGCATCGAGGTACGCGCCGAACCGGCGCGCAAGCCGCTCGACCGTCGACGCCGCAAGCGTCTCGCCCGCATCGTCGTGAAACGATGCGGCAGCGGCATCGTCGGCCGGCAACGCATCGAGCGCGCCTTGCACGTCGCCACGGCGGATCGCGAGCGACAGGCGACCGATCGGCGAATCGAGGCCGAAACGGTAATTGCGCTCGAGCCACACGACGCAGTCGGCGAGCGGTGCGGGCGCGGGCGGCGCGGCGGCGATGTCGTCGGCTCGCGTGGCGTCGATCGGCGCGATCGCCGGAGCGGACGGATCGAGCGGCGCGAGCTCGATCGCATCGAGCCACGCGAGGTCGTCGGCCTCGATCCACGCAGGATCGGTGGCCGCGAACGCGTTATCGAGATTCGCCGGTTCAGGCGACGACGAAGCGGCCGGGGAAACCGCTTCTTCCTGCGGGCCGTCGTCGAACAGCGACGCCTGGCGTGCATCGACGTTGCGCCGCGCCGACGGCTTGCGCGCAGCACTCGCCGACAACGGCGCAGGCGCCGGGGCCGGCGCTCGAGCCGCGACGGCAACCGCCGCCTCGCCGTCCGGTACCGGCAAAGCGGCAACGAAAGCCGCTTCGTCGATCCCGAGCGCATCCGCGATGCGCTTGCGCGCGGCGGCGGTAAACGTCGGTCGCGCGCTGAGTTCGGCAAACACGGCGCCGGCTTCGACCGCGGCAAGCTGATCCTTGTCGCCGAGCAGCACGAGCCGCGCGCCCGGCGCGAGCGCGTCGAGCAGATGGGCGGCGAGCGCGACGTCGATCATCGACGCCTCGTCGACCACGATCAGGTCGTACGGCAACGGATTGTCGCGATGATGGCGGAAGCCCGCGCCACCGCCACCGCCACCGCCCAGCAGGCGATGCAGTGTGTACGACGTGTCGGGCAGGCGCGCGGCAAGTTCCGGCGGCAGGTCGCCCGCCCGCGCATGCAGCGCTTCCTGCATCCGTTGCGCGGCCTTGCCCGTCGGTGCGGCCAGCGCGATGCGCAACCCCGGATGCGCGTCGAGCAGACAAGCCAGCACGCCGACGACGGTCGTCGTCTTGCCGGTGCCGGGGCCGCCGCTGACGATCGTCACGCGTCCCGTCAGCGCCACGATCGCCGCGACGCGTTGCCAGTCCACCTCGCCCGTCGCCGGCCCGAAGTAACGCGCGAGACTGTCGCGCAACCGGTCGGGCGACAGCGCGTCGCCCGGCGCGGAGACGCCTGCCTGCGCGACGAGTGCATCGGCGAGCCGTCGCTCGTAGTCGAAATAGCGCGACAGATAAAGATGGTCGTGCCGATCGACGATCAGCGGCCGCTCGTCGCCGCGCGCGAGCGTGCCGAATGCCACCACGCCGCTCGCGGCAAGTGCCGCGCGCACGTCGTCGAGCGGTTCCTCGTAGCGCTGCGCGAGCGCGCCGAGCGACACGCACACGTGGCCGCCCGCGGTCGCCCGGCTCGTTGCGAATGCGGCACGCGCGGCCCAGCGCGCAGCCGCGGCGGGCGCACCCGCGCGGCGCGACAGGTCGCCGATGCGTCGCGCGAACCCTTCCGCCAGCGCGATGCCGAAATCAGCCGGCTCGGGCAAGCGCGCGACGAGGCCGCCGGTGAATTCGAGCGTATCGTCGGACACGTTCATGCGCGGCCCCCTTCCATCATCCGGTCGAGCGCGTCGACGAGTTCGCGCGCGGGCCGCCGCGCGTGCACGCCGGCCGGCTCGCCGGCGCTGCGCCAGTGCGGCCGCACGCCGCGCACGAACAGGTACAGGTAGCCCGCGACATGCGTGTCGTAGTCGTAGTCGGGCAGCCGGCCGCGCAAATAGCGATGCAGCGCGACCGTATAGAGCAGCGCCTGCAGGTGATATGCGTGATCGGCCATCGCGACGTCGAGCGCGCGCGGGCCGTAGGCGTCCGGCGTATTGCCGAGATGGTTCGACTTCCAGTCCACGATCCAGAAGCGGCCGTCGTGTTCGACGATCATGTCGATGAAACCCTTGATGAAACCGGCGAGCGTGCCCGCGTCCAGCGCAACGTCCGGATAGCCGTGCGCGACCAGCAGCCGGCGCAGCGCGCCGAGCTCGAGCGCAGGCGCCGGAAACAGGAAACCCATTTCGTCGAGCCGCCGGGCGGGATCGAGATCCGCAAGCCGCATGCCCGGCACGAGCTCCGTGCGCACGACATCGTCGACGAGCCGCGCCATCATCGCGGGCAGGCGCTTTGCGAGTTCCGGCTCTGCCTCGACCGGCCGGTCATGCAGCGCGCCGAGTGCCGCCTGATGCCACGAATCGGGCGCGTCGAATCGGCTGAGCTCGAACAGGCGGTGCAGACACTCGCCCGCTGCCGCACCGCGCGGGAACATGAGGATGTCGTCGTCCGGCGGCTCGACCGCGACGGCGTCGCCCACGCCAGGCGCACCGTCCGGCAGCACGGCCGCAAGCGCGTCGTGATCGGGCCGCAGCTCGTCGTCCGGCACGGCCGCGACGCCCGCCTCCTCGCGCGCCATCGATGCGGTCAGCGAACTGAAGCTCGCTATCCGCCACGCGTCGCGCAGCACGCGCGTCGCATGGCGAGCGGCGAGGGTCTGCGATGCATCGTGGCCAGCCACCAGCCGCTCGCGGCGCACCGGCATCGGCAACGGTGCGACGCTCACGGGCCCGCCCGCTAGCGCCTGCCACGCAGCATCGAGCACCGCTTCGTCGGGCGGCTCGTCGAGCCACGCGTCGAACGACTGGCCGGCCCCGGCCACGAGCCAGTTCAGCACGCTGCGCCGCGCCTCGCGGGTCGAGCGCGACGACAGATATGGCCCTGCGACGAGATAGCACCGATAGACCGCGCGCGTGAGCGCCACGTAGACGAGCCGCGCGCGTTCCGCCGCCTGCTCGCGCAACGCCTGGCGCGCGGCATGTTCGGCAGCTTCGTCGTCGCACCCGTAATGGAGGACGGCGTCGCCTGCATCGTCGTGATATTCGCGCGCGTCGGGCAGCGCCGAAGCGGGCGCTTCGCGCAGCGCGCCGTCGTTCAGGAACGGACAGAACACGACCGCGTATTCGAGGCCCTTCGACTTGTGCACGGTCACGATCTGCACGAGGTTCCGATCGGATTCGAGACGCAGTTGCGCTTCCTCGCCGCCGCCGTCGAGCCGTTGCGCGGCGAGCCAGCGCAGCGTCGGCGCGATGCCCGGCTGCGCGGACGCACGCGCCTGCGTCAGTTCGGCCAGATGGTTGATGTCGGTCACGCGCCGTTCGCCGTCCGCACCGGCCATCAGCCGCTCGGCAATCCGCAGCTCGCGCGTGAACGTACGCCACATCACCGCGAAGCCGCGCTCGCGCCACAACAGCCGATAGCGCGAGAAGCGCTCGACCCAGCTCATCGCGTCCGCAGTGTCGGCGGCTGCGCGCGACGCATCGCCGTCGCCCTGCTCCATCCGCCACAGCGCCTGCGCATCGAGGCCGAACCAGTCGGCGGCGAGCGCCGCACGCAAGCGTCGCAGATCGCCCGGCGCATCGATCGCCGTGAGCACGCGCTCGAGCTGCTCGGCATCGCCGGTCGAAAATACGGAGGCCTGCGCAAGCTCGACACTGCCGATGCCCCACGTGGCCAGCACGCGTTTCACGAGGCTCCCTTGCCGGTGCGTCTGCACCAGCACCGCGATATCGCCCGGCGACAGCGGCGTATCGCCGAGCCGCACATGGCCTTCGCGCGCACCGCGCATCAGCCGCGCGATCTCGGCCGCACACGCCTGCGCGGCCTGGGCTTGCGCATCGCGCTTGAGCAGCGTGCCGTCGCCGGCCGGTAGCGCCCAGATCCGAAAATCGCCGGCCGGCCCCTGATCGGATTCATCGACGAACGGTGCACGCACGCGCGTGCCGGCCCGTACCGCGTAATAGTCGAGCCCGTCGAGCACGAATGCGCGCGGGTTCGACATGAAGAAGCGGTTGCACGCATCGACGATCGCCGGTGTCGAGCGCTGGTTCACCGCGAGCGTGTAGCACGCGCTCGCGCTTGCCCGTGCGGCGAGATACGTATGCAGGTCCGCCGCGCGGAAACTGTAAATCGCCTGTTTCGGATCGCCGACGAGAAAGAGCGGCCCGCCCGGCGCGAAGATCCGGTCGAAGATCGCGAACTGCAGCGGGTCCGTGTCCTGGAATTCGTCGATCAGCGCAGCCGGATAGCGTGCGCGCAGCGTCTGGGCAAGCCACGGATGCGCATGCAGCGCGTGATGGAGATTGGCGAGCAGATCGTCGAACGACACGACGCGCCGCGTACGCTTGCGTTCGGCCAGCTCGCCCGGGGCGGTGTCGAGCCAGTCGGCAACCAGCGCGAGCCAGCGTGCGCGCTGCGTGGCCTCGACGGCGGCCACCGCCCCTTCGAGCGCGTCGGCCACGTCGAAGAACGGGTGTTCCGGCGTCGCGCCGCCCTTTTTCGTCGCCTTCGCGAGCGCGGTGCGCGTGAGCTTGAGCGCCGCCTTCGGTAGTGCGGCCGCGGCGTTGCCTTGCGCGAAATGCGCGGACCACGCTTCGAGCGCGTCGGCGAGCGCGTCCGGCTTGTGCGAGCGCTGATTGAGCACGGGCTGCGCAGTGCGCAGCAACGCGTCGATCGCATCCCGCTCGTCGGCCCACATCCGCGCGGCCTCCGCGAAGCATTCGGCGGCAGCGGCCTCCGCCGCTGCGTCCGGTTCGCCGACGCCGTCCCAGCGCAGCGCGGCGAGCGGCTTCTTCAGCCGCCGTGCGAGCTGCGCGTCGAGCGCGGCCGGGCCCGCGCCCGCATCGACGAGCCACGTCGCGAAACCCGGCCAGCGCGCGGCCATCGGCTCCACGCGCGTGCGCCAGAAGTCGGCCGCGAGCTCGAAGCGCAGTGCCGCATCGTCGGCCTGCATGTCGAATGCGAACGGCATCGCGGCCGCGAACGGCGCTTCCTGCAGCGCACGCTGGCAGAACGCGTGGATCGTGTGGATCGCCGCCTGGTCGAATGCGCGCAGCGCACGCCGGATTCGCTTCGCGGCGGTATCGGGGTCGAGCGCGCCGCCTTCGCCGAGCGTGGTCTCGAGCAGGCGCGCAACGAACGGATCGCCGCCGTCGTCACCGGTATCGAGTGCATGTGCGAGTTGCGCGAGCCGGCCGCGGATCCGCTCGTGCAGCTCCGCCGTCGCGGCCTTCGTGAAGGTCACGACGAGGATTTCGTCCGCGCCGAGATCCTTCTCCAGCAGCAGGCGCACGTAAAGCGCGCAAATATTCCACGTCTTGCCGGTACCGGCCGACGCCTCGATCTGGTTGACGCCGTCAAGCGGGCATGCGAACACGTCGAGTTCGAGCGCCGCCTGCGGCTGGGATTCGGCGCTCATGCGACCTCCTTCAGGTGTTCCAGCATCGGCTCGAACACCAGCCGCGCGAGTGTGCCGAACGGCTCGTCGAGCGACGGATGCGCGCCGCGCCACGCGATCGCGATCGCCGGATCGTCGGCTTCGCTCACCACGCGCTCGTTGATCCAGACGCTCGCGGCCTTCGCCTCGCCGTCGGAAACGCGCGCCCACGCACTGCGCGGGAAGAACCGCAGCGGCATGCGCCGCCCCGCGCGGAACAGCGCGGCGAGCGGCGCGAGCCGATCGAGCGGTGCCGCGACCGGCGTGAGTTCGAATGCGCCGCCGCTGCCGAACCAGAGCGTGCGGCGCGGGCCGTCGGGCGCCACCGCGCAGTAGACGAGGTGTGCGAGCCACGCGGACAGGTAATCGCGCGCGCTCGGCCGTGCATAGCGATAGATGATCTGGCCCGCCGGCGTCAACCGGTTCAGCGTGCCGTGCAGCTCGAGCGGCGCATCCACCGCATCGCGCGACAGCATCGCATCGTCGGCACCGAACAGCGTCTGCTCGGTGTCGGGCCATGCCGGTGCGATCGCGAGCGTAAACGCCCGCCGTTCCATGCCGTCGGCCAGCGCACGGCGCACGTTCGACGCAAGCTGCGCCATCGAGCCGAGCGCCTGGTCGCGCCAGACGGCACCCGTCGCGCCGCCTGGCAGTTCCGGGCTGGCATCCGCGATGCGCAGCGCGTGATCGTGCACGCCGCCTTCATCCGATTCGATCAGAAGCGGCAGCACGCGCTCGGCGAGCGCGTCGCTGCCCGCGAAGTCGAGCGCGAACGGCTCCGTGTCGAGCAGTTCGGCCTGCGCGTCGGCAAGCACGATGCCGAGCCGTGCGCGCAGCAACGCGCGAGCCGGATGCCGCCAGAACCGTTCGAATTCGCTGAACGCGACGGGTTCGACCGGCTCGGCCGGCAACGGCTGCGCGAAGAACGGCTGCTCGCGCGTCGCATCGCGCGCGCCGTCGGCTGCCAGCAGCGATGCGAGCGTCGCGCGCTCGGCGTCGTACGACACCAGATCGCTGCCGGGCCGGAAATACTCGGCCGCGAACGGTTGCAGCGGGTGTTCGACGATGAACGCGCGCCGTGCGGCATCGACCGCATCCGGCGCGGCGTCCTCGCCGGCCGTGACGAGCGCGAGATGGTCGAGCAGTTCGTCGACGAGGGCCGCCGGCGGCAATGGCGCGTTGTCGCGAATGCTGCGCCCCGTATAGGCGATCAGCAGCCGGTCGCGCGCGGCGAGCAGCAGGTCGAGGAACAGGTTGCGTTCGTCGTCGCGGCGCTGGCGGTCGCCGAGCTTCGGCAGCACGGCCATCAGGTCGAACTCGTCCGCGCGAGCCAGGCTCGGCAGCACGCCGTCGTCCATGCCGAGCAGACACACGACGCGGTATGGCAGCCCGCGCAGGCTCGTCAGCGACGAGAACGTGACGCCGCCCCACGGCACGCCGCCGCGCGCCGGATCGTCGAGCGCGGCTGCCAGGCCAGCGCGTACGACGGCCGCGGGCAAGGCCTCGTCGGGGGCGCCCTCCGTCATCGCGGCGAGCATCGCGTCGAGCGCGTCGCGCACGCCCGCGAGCGCATCGGCATACGCGGCACCGGAGTCGAAGAATCGCGCGAGCGTATCGGCGAACAGTTCGCTCCATGCGCGCGGCGTGTGCGCGTCGGCGAGCCGTCGCGAGAAGCCGTCGAGATCGTCCGTGAAGCGCGCGAGCCGGCCGAGCAGTTCAGCCTCGCTGCCGGTCGCCGCCTCGATCGGCAACCATGCGCCGACCGGCGCGGCGCCTTCGGGCATCGCATAGCCGAGGAAGAGTCGCGCGAGCGCATCGGAAAACGTATGGCGCGGCGCGGGCACCGCCGCATCGTCGCTCACCGTCGGCGACAGCCCGCGCCGCGCGCCGGCGGCCGCGAGCCAGGTCTGAACCGTCTCGAGCGCGGTTGCGTCGATGCCGTAACGGGCCGCCACCGCGTCGACGCGCAGCCATTCGACCAGCTCGGGCGCGCCGACCTGCCGTTCCGGCAACGCGAGCCATTCGAGCAGCACGCGCGCGACCGGGTTCGCCTGCGACGGCGGCAGGCCGGTGATCCGATAAGGCACGCGCGCGCCGCCGGCGCCCGCCGTGCCAAACACGGCATCGATCAGTGGCCCGGCCGCCGCGAGATCGGCGACCGCCACGAGCACATCGGACGGCTGCAGCGTCGCGTCCGCATCGAACCACGCGAGCAGACGATCGTGCAGCACCTCGAGCTGGCGCGCGAGGCTATGGCACACGTGCACCTCGATCCCGCGCTCGGCCGGCGCTTCGCCGAGCTCGGCCTCCGGTTGCAGTTCGAGGATCGCGTTCTGCACACGCGCGAGCCAGGTCGGCGCGGGGTTCTCGACGAAACGCGACGCATCGCCCGACGCGGCGCTTTCAGTCAGTTCGTGCAGCATGTGCAACTGCGCCTGCGTCTGCCGCCCCCACTCCGCGAGCAGCGGATGGCCGACTTCCTGATAGTCGAGCCGGCCGGCCGCGTCGAGCGCCTCGGCGTGCGCGGCGGTGACGATGTCGAACCAGAATTCCCGGCACGGGTTGAGCGCATAGACGCGCACGTCGATCCAGCGCGACAGCTCGCGCAGCAGCGCGACGTGCAGCGGCGGCATCGTCGGCAGCGCGAACACGCTCACCGATTCCGGCCAGTCGGCACGCGCGACGGTTTCGAGATCGAGGTTGCGCGCCTCCACCAGGAAGCGATGCGCGGGCGGCGGGCCGCTGTCGCTCAGCTCCGCGAGCAGCGCGCGCCACAGCGCGGCCTGCCAGTGCTCGTCGTCACGTGCGGCATCGCTGATTCCGCGCGGCGCGGCGTCGCCCGCGAGCACCGACTCGCCGGCTTGCCACGCGGCGAGCCATTCGGGTCGATAGGTCAGGTAATGATCGAGCACGGACGCGACACGCTGCGCGAGCTCGTAGCGCATCGCGTCGTCGGACGCGGACAGATACGCGGCCAGCCGCGGCGACGCGAGCCACGGCGCGCCGCTGCCGCCTTGCGCGAACAGCCGGTAGCAGCGCCACACGAGGCGATCGGGCGCGAACGGCGAGCGCGCCGGCACCGTCAGCACGCGGCCGATCTGCGCCCACAGCCACTGCGCGAGATACGTGAACTCGACGTTCGCGCACACGCCGTGGCGCGCGGCGATGTCGAGTTCCAGACGGCGGCGCAGCGCAGCGCTCGGCACGATGACCTGTTGCGGCGCCCACGGGCCGTTGCGGGCCGGGAACGCGGCCAGGTCGTCGAGCAGCGCGTCGGCCAGCGTTTCGTGACGGTTCGAATAGAAGAGATGGAGCATGCGGCGGGTGTCGGAGCCTCGCGCCGGACAGGCCGGGCGAACAGGAGCACCAAGGATAGCAAAAGGGCCGTCGCGGCGGACCTCGTCCGAATGGCCAGGTTTTGCGGACCGCGAAATACGATAGACTCGTCGCCAGTCAATACGCCGCCCCGGGCGTCTTCGTCTGTCATTCAGCTCATCGATGCGCTATTCGGTCGAAATCAGAAAGTTTTTCTACAGCCAGTACTTTTTCGGCGGCCTGCGGATCGCGGTCGGCGTATCGCTGCCGGCCGTGCTGTGCCTGATCGTGTTTCACAACCGGGAGCTCGGCTTCACGATCTCGACCGGTGCGCTCGGCGCGTGCGTCGTCGACATGCCGGGCCCGCTGAAGTACAAGCACAACGAAATGCTTGCGTGCAGCGTGATCGGTTTCCTGGCCGCGCTCGCGACCGGCCTCGCCACGCCGAACATCTTCGCGCTGTGGCTCACGATCGTGCCGCTCACGTTCGTGCTGTCGCTGATCGTCGTCTACGGCAACCGCTGGCCGCAGATCAGCTTCGCGACGCTGTTCATGATGGTGATGACGCTCGAGGAGAAGTTCACGCCGCTGCAGGCATTCGTCAATGCCGGCTGGATTCTCGCGGGCGGCCTCTGGTACACGTACTGGGCGACGCTCGTGTCGCAATGGCAGGCGCGCCGGATCGAACAGCAGGCGCTCGCCGAAAGCCTGTTCGCGTGCGCCGACTACCTGCTCGCGCGTGCGCAGTTCTACGATCTCGATGCCGATCTCGACGAGTGCTATCGCAATCTCGTCGCGAAGCAGATCACCGCGGTCGAAACCCAGGAAACGGCACGGGACATCGTGCTGCGCAATTTGCCGAAGCTGCGCCGCGGCAAGCTCGACCCCGGCCGCACGACGATGTACAACCTGTTCATCAACAGCGTCGACCTGCACGAGCTGTTCGTCGGCGCGCACACCGACTACCCGCTCGTGCGCAACACCTTCGGCGGCTCCGACCTGATCATTTTCTATCGCGACCTGATTCGCAAGGCGGCCCGCGACCTCGAGGAAATCGGCCTGGCGGTGCTCGAGAATCGCGCGCCGCATTCGCGGATCAGCGTAAAGGCCGAGCTGCGCGCGATCGAGTACGAGATCGAACTGATGCGCAAGAAGAACTTCCCGGCCACCAACGCGGAAGCCTACGCCGCCGTGCTCGCGACGTTCCGGCGCATCTGGAGCGCGACGCGCCTGATCGACCGGATGCGCCGCAACCTGTCGGGCCATGCCGACCCGCAGCAGACCGAACTGAAGATCGACAAGGCGCTCACGCGCTTCCTGCAGCGGCGCCGGATGTCGCCGCTGCTGATCTTCTCGAACCTGAACATGCGCTCGCCGAGCTTTCGCCATGCGCTGCGCGTGACGATCGCGGTCGCGGTCGGCTTCTGGCTCGGCCGGCTGCTGCCGCTGACGAACGCCTACTGGATCGTGATGACGACCATCATCATCCTGAAGCCCGGCTACTCGCTCACCAAGCAGCGCAACGCGCAGCGTATCGTCGGCACGCTGATCGGCTGCGCGGCGAGCATTGCGCTGATCTACACCGTCAAGGAGCCGCACCTGCTGATCGCCATCATGTTCGGGTCGATGGTGATGAGCTACAGCCTGCTGCTGTTCAACTACGCGGCGAGCGTCGTGTTCACGTCGTCCTACGTGCTGCTGATGTTCCACCTGCTCGCGCCGGGCAGCATGCGCATCATCGGCGAGCGCGCGATCGACACGGTGGTCGGCTGCATGATCGCGATCGCAGCGAGCCGCCTGTTCCCGTACTGGGAATACCGGCTGATGGGCAAGCTCGTCACCGACATGCTGACTTCGACCCGCAAGTATTTCGAGGCCGTGTGGCGCGCCGGGCGCGGCGTGTCGCCACCGCCGGTGCCGACCGCCGACGGCGCGGCGGTGGTGCCGGTCGTGGCCGCGGCGATCGAGACGCCGGCCACCGCCCTCGACGACGACTACCGCTACCGCCTCGCGCGCAAGGACGTGCACATCGCGTTCGCCAACCTCGGACAGGCGTTCCAGCGGATGATGATCGAGCCGAAGGCGCACCAGCGCTTCGTGCCGGAGCTGAACGACCTGCTCGTGCAGACGCACGTGCTCGGCGCACAGATCACCGCCGCCGCGCCGCTGATCCGCAGCGCGTGCGCGGCCGACGCGAACCTCGTCCACGACGATGCGCTGCGCCGCGGCCTGTCGGCCGTGCTCGAGAATCTCGAGAAGGCGGAAGCCGGCGAGCCGCCGCCGGCCGACCATCTCGACGCGACGAAGCAGATCACCCGCGACCTCGACGCGATGGTCGTGTCCGCGGAAAAATCCGACGCGGTGGGCGCCGAGCTCACGCACGACCTGAAGGTGCTCGCGCACCAGTGCAAGCAGATGCTCGCGTCGTCGCTGCTGATTCGCAAGGACGCAAGCGTCATTCGCCTGCCTGCATGACGCGATGAAGTCGTTCCGCCACCGGCTGCCTGCGCAAGCGGGCCGGCCGGCAGCGCTCGCCGCCCCGCAACATCCTCCCCAAGCATGATCCGCACGCCCGATACGCCACCCGCGCCTGCCACGCGGTGGCCCCACCTCCGATTGCGCCGGTTGCGCCACTCAGGGAATACCCGATTCCGGTCACATGGCCCGGCTTGTTATCATTCCGTCACATTCAAGTTGTATAGACAACTTGAGCCAACCGGGCCGGCTCCGCTCGCCCGGTCCGTCGCATAACGATATCGGAGACTCGATGAAGAACTTGCAGCGCCATCTGAGCGCGCGGCACATCCGCTTTCTCGCGCTGGGCTCGGCGATCGGCACCGGGCTGTTCTACGGCTCGGCGTCCGCGATCCAGCTTGCGGGCCCGGCGGTGATCCTGGCCTATATCCTGGGCGGCGCGGCTGTCTACATGGTGATGCGCGCGCTCGGCGAGATGGCCGTGCGCGAGCCCGTCGCCGGCTCGTTCGGTCACTACGCGACCGAGAACCTCGGCCCGTTCGCCGGCTTCGTCACCGGCTGGACCTACACGCTCGAAATGGTGATCGTCGCCATCGCCGACATCACCGCGTTCGGCATCTACATGGGCTTCTGGTTTCCCGATGTCCCGCAATGGATCTGGGTGCTCGGCGTCGTCGCGGTCATCTGCGGGCTGAACCTGTGCCATGTGAAGGTGTTCGGCGAGCTCGAGTTCTGGCTGTCGATCATCAAGGTCGGGGCGATCGTCGCGATGGTCGGCGGCGGCGTCGCGATCCTGCTGACCGGCATGCACTTCGGCCATTCGGCCGACGTGCCGACGTTCGCCAACCTGTGGAACCATGGCGGCTTCTTCCCGAACGGGATCGGCGGGCTGGTCGCGTCGCTGTCGGTCGTGATCTTCGCATACGGCGGCATCGAGGTGATCGGGATGAGCGCCGGCGAGGCGAAGGATCCGGAGCGCGTGATTCCGCGCGCGATCAACGCGGTGCCCGCACGCATCCTGTTGTTCTACGTGCTGACGATGATCGTGCTGATGTCGATCAGCCCGTGGACCGGCGTCGGCAGCGACGGCAGCCCGTTCGTGCAGATCTTCTCGGCACTCGGTGTGAAGTCGGCGGCGACGATTCTCAACCTCGTGGTAATCAGCGCGGCGATCTCGGCGATCAACAGCGACATCTTCGGCGCGGGCCGGATGATGTTCGGGATGGCGCGGCAGGGCCAGGCACCGCGCGTGCTGATGACGACATCGCGGCACGGCGTGCCGTGGGTCACGGTGCTCGTGATGGCCGGCGCGCTGCTGGTCGGCGTGCTGCTCAACTACCTGATGCCGAAGGACGTATTCCTGGTGGTCGCGGCGATCGCGACGTTCGCGACCGTGTGGGTGTGGCTGATGATCCTGCTGTCGCAGGTCGCGATGCGCCGTCGCCTGTCGCGCGCGGAAGTCGCGGCGCTGAAGTTCAAGGTGCCGCTGTGGCCCGTCGCACCCGCGCTGACGATCGCGTTCATGACTTTCGTGATCGTGATGCTCGGCTGGTTCGAGGACACGCGCGTCGCGCTCTACGTCGGCGCGGCATGGCTCGCGCTGCTCGCGGTCGTGTTCTACGCACGCATCCGCCCGAAGTTTGCGCCTGCGTCACGTTGACGCATAGCTGACCCATCCACGCGGCGCGCCGGCTTCGGCGCCCGCGTCCGTCCCGGCGCGACGCCCTGCGCTGCCCACCGCTTCCATTCTTCCTGCCGTTCCCGAGCATCGCTGGCGGCCCGATCGTGCGCGTGCGCGCGTGCGTCAGTGCGACGCGGCGCTCGCGGCCTCGGCCGGATGGGCTTCGTCGTACGCGCGCTTCTGCGAGATCGCGTTGTACAGGATCGTCCCGATCACGAGCAGCACAACGACGACGATCAGGATGCTCACGTTGCGGACAGGGTTCTTCTTGCGCTGATCGTTCATGGTCGGTGCCGCTCCGTCGAATTCGTTGAAGCCGGCATTCTACGCGCTTGCGTCCGCGCTGCGGCGCGCCGGGAGCACCCTCCTCTCGCCTTCGTCCTCGCGTCGCGCAACCTTTCATTTGATAATCATTCCCATTCCGATCTAGAATCCGAAATCTTTCGCTTTGTAATGTTTCGGGTTGCTCGGGCGGCAGGCACGCCCCGGAACGCTTCTTCGTCCGCCTGCCTCATCGGAGTCTCCATGTCGAATCCGCGCACCCGCCTGCTGCCGCTCGCCGGCGCCCTCGCCCTTGCCGCCGCCGCATTCGCGCCGCTGGCTCACGCGGCCGAGGAAGTGAGCCTGTACACCACCCGCGAACCGAAGCTGATCCAGCCGCTGATCGACGCGTTCACGAAACAGAGCGGCATCAAGGTCAACACGGTGTTCGTGAAGGACGGCCTGCTCGAGCGCGTGAAGGCGGAAGGCACGCAGTCGCCGGCCGATGTGCTGATGACGGTCGACATCGGCAACCTGCTCGACCTTGTCGACGGCGGGCTCGCGCAACCGGTGCGCTCGAAGATGCTCGACGATGCGATTCCCGCGAACCTGCGCGGCGCGCAGGGCGACTGGTACGCGCTGTCGCTGCGCGATCGCGTGCTGTACGTGGAGAAGGACCTGAAGGTCGACGCGTTCCGCTACGAGGATCTCGCCGATCCGAAATGGAAGGGCAAGGTCTGCATCCGCTCGGGGCAGCATCCGTACAACACGGCTCTCGTCGCGGCGATGATCGCGCACGACGGCGAAGCCGCGACCGAAAAGTGGCTGCGCGGCGTGAAAGCGAACCTCGCCCGCAAGGCGACGGGCGGCGACCGCGACGTCGCGCGCGACATTCTCGGCGGCATCTGCGACGTCGGTCTTGCCAATGCGTACTACGTCGGCCACATGAAGAACGCGGAGCCGGGCACCGATGCGCGCAAGTGGGGCGACGCGATCAAGGTCGTGCGGCCGACGTTCGCGAACGCGAAGAGCGGAGGCACGCACGTGAACATCAGCGGCGCGACGGTCGCGAAGCACGCGCCGCACAAGGCCAACGCGGTGAAGCTGCTCGAATACCTCGTGTCGCCCGAAGCGCAGGCGCTGTATGCGCAGGCGAACTACGAATATCCGGTGCGCGCGAACGTGAAGCTCGACCCGGTGATCGCGAGCTTCGGCCCGTTGAAGGTCGACTCGCTGCCGCTGACCGACATCGCGAAGCACCGCAAGGCGGCCAGCCAGCTCGTCGACAAGGTCGGCTTTGACAACTGATGCATCGATCGTCCGCGCGCGAGGCCGGCGGCGCCATGCGCGCGCGGGCGCGCTCTGGCTCGGCGCGGCCGTCGCGATCGCCGCGGTGGTCGCGGCGCCGCTCGCGGTGCTGGTCGCGGCGTCGTTCGGCGCGGATCTCGCGCACTGGAAGCATCTCGCCGAATTCGTGCTGCCGCAGGCACTCGTCAACACGCTGCTGTTGCTCGCGGGCGTCGGCACGATCGTCACGGTGCTCGGCACGGGCTGCGCGTGGCTCGTCACCGCGTACGATTTTCCCGGCCGCCGGATGCTGACCTGGGCGCTGCTGCTGCCGCTTGCGGTGCCCACCTATATCGTCGCGTTCGCATACCTCGACCTGCTTCATCCGATCGGCCCGGTGCAGGGCGCGATCCGCTGGCTGCTCGGCTTCGACAGCCCGCGCCAGTTCCGGCTGCCCGACCTGCGTTCGCTACCCGGTGCGATCTTCGTGCTCGGCTTCGTGCTGTATCCGTACGTGTACCTGAGCACGCGCGCGATGTTCGTCACGCAGTCCGCGAGCCTGCTCGAAGCCGCGCGCACCCTCGGCGCGGGGCGCGTCACGACGTTCTGGCGTGTCGTCGTGCCGCTCGCGCGGCCCGCGATCGCGGTCGGCGTGAGCCTTGCGCTGCTCGAAACGCTGAACGACATCGGCGCATCGGAATTCCTCGGTGTGCAGACGCTGACCGTGTCGGTCTACACGACCTGGATCACGCGCTCCGATCTCGCCGGCGCCGCGCAGATCGCGCTCGCGATGCTCGCGATCGTCGTCGGCATGATCGTGCTCGAACGCTACGGGCGCCGACGCCAGCGCTACGCGCACGGCCGGCGCATGCGTCCGATCGCACCGCGCAAGCTGACGGGAAAGGCCGCGTGGAGCGCCGCCATGCTCGGCTGGTTGCCGGTGCTGCTCGGCTTCGGCGCGCCGGCCGCGTACCTCGCGGTCGAGACCGGCAAGCGGCTGCATCTCGTCGGCGGCGTATCCGCTCAATTGATGACCGGGCTCGCGAACACGCTGACCATCGCCGCCGCCGCAACCGTCGCGACGCTCGCATGCGGGCTCGTCGTCGCGTGGGCGGCGCGCGCGCGGCGCGACAGCGCGCGTGCGGGCCCGGCTCGCGTGTGCGCGCGAATCGCGAGCCTCGGCTATGCAGTGCCGGGCACCGTGCTCGCGATCGGCCTGCTGGTCCCGTTCGCGGCGGCCGACCGGCTGCTCGGCGCGGCGTTCGGCCGCGACGGCCTGCTGCTGATGGGATCGGCGGCCGCACTTGTGATCGCGTACACCGTGCGTTTTCTCGCGATCTCGGCCGGCAGCATCGAAGCCGGTCTCGCGCGCATTCCGCCGTCGCTCGAGCATGCCGCGCGCTCGCTCGGCGAGACGGCCAGCGGCACGCTGCGCCGCGTGCACCTGCCGCTGCTGCGGCCCGCGCTCACGACGAGCGCACTGCTCGTCTTCGTCGATGCGATGAAGGAGCTGCCCGCAACGCTGCTGCTGCGCCCGCTGAATTTCGACACGCTCGCGACGTGGCTCTATGCAGAGGCCGCGCGCGGCACCTATGAGGAAGGCGCGGTCGCCGCGCTCGCGATCGTGCTGGCCGGGCTCGTGCCCGTGATCCTGCTCGCGCGCACCCGTCACAAGATCGGAACCTGACACCGTGAACCTTCTCGAACTCGACGACCTCTGCATCGCCTATGACACGCCGCACGGCCGCCGCACGGTGGTCGACGGGCTGAGCCTCGCACTGCCACGCGGCGACATCGGCTGCCTGCTCGGCGCATCGGGCTGCGGCAAGACCACCGTGCTGCGCGCGATCGCGGGCTTCGAGCCCGTGCGCATGGGACGCATCGTACTGGACGGCACGCCCGTCGCGGCGCCGTCGCTCGACGTGCCGCCCGAGCGGCGGCGCATCGGGATGATGTTCCAGGACTACGCGCTGTTCCCGCACCTGAGCGCGGCCGACAACGTCGCGTTCGGGCTGCGACGGTTGCCGAAGGCCGAGCGACGCGCGCGCGTCGCGGACATGCTCGAACTCGTCGGGCTCGCCGCTTCCGGCAGCGCATATCCGCACGAGCTGTCGGGCGGCCAGCAGCAGCGCGTCGCCCTCGCCCGCGCGCTCGCGCCGTCGCCGGAGCTGCTGCTGCTCGACGAGCCGTTCTCGAATCTCGACGTCGATACGCGCGAGCGTCTCGCGTTCGAGCTGCGCGACATCCTGAAGCGCACGGGTCACACCGCGATCCTCGTCACGCACAACCAGGCGGAAGCGTTCGCGATCGCCGACCGGATCGGCGTGATGAACGACGGCCGACTCGCGCAATGGGACACGCCCTACGCGCTGCACCACCATCCGGCCAGCCCGTTCGTCGCGGAGTTCGTGCGCCGCGACGCGCTGGCGGACGAACGCGCCCGCGCGCTGTCGCGCGGCCGCTGACCGGGCGACGACGGCGCGTATCACCGGCGCGCATGCGCGGCACCGCTGCGCGCCGACGCGATCCGTTGCCGTCCCTTGCGCTATGCCGGCTCGGACAGGTCGCGCACCGGCAGCGCGGTCGAATACTTGATCTGCTCCATCGCGAACGACGAGCTCACGTCGAACAGCGGCACCGCGCGGATCAGCTGCTTGTACACGCGATCGTAATCGTCGATGCCGGCCACCACGACCCGCAGCAGATAGTCGGTCTCGCCGCTCATCCGGTAGACCTCGACGACTTCCGGCATGTCGCGCACCGCCTGCGTGAAGCGCTGCGCCCATTCCTCCGTGTGCTGGTTCGTGCGGATCGCGACGAACACCGTCGTGCCGACACCGAGCTTGCGCGGATCGCACAGAGCGACCTGCGCGCGGATCGCGCCGGTTTCCTTGAGCCGCTGCACGCGCTTCCAGCACGGCGTCTGCGACAGGTTCACGCGCTGCGCGAGCTCCGCAATCGGCAATGTGGCATCTGCCTGCAACAGCTCCAGCAGCTTGCGATCGATGGCATCCATTTGCCAGGTCCCTCGTAGATAGAAATTTTTTCTATGCATCCTGCATGACGGGGAACAATATGGAAACCGCCGCGCGGCGTCGACCGGGATAAATACCAATCGGCCGGGAAGAAACCGCGCCACGCACGCGCCCGGCGCGGCGGTCCATCGATCATCGGCACATCAAACGAAACAGGCGATTCCACCGGTCGAGGTGGAATCGCCTGAAGTCGCGGCAGCCGCGCTGCCGGCTGGCCGCTCACGGCGAAGGGCGGCACCCGCGCGCCGCCTTGCCGTGAGATCGCTCAATACGCGACCGTCGCGATCTCGCGCACGAAGCCGTGTTGCTCGAGCGCATCGACGAACGCGACCGCGTAGTCTTCCGCCGAGATCCTGCTGTTGCCCTCCGCGTCCACGATCAGCTTGCCCGCGCCCGTGCGGAACGTGCCCGTACGCTCGCCCGGCGCGATCAGGGCCGCCGGCGCGAAGAACGTCCAGTCGAGATCGGTGACCGTCTTCAGATAATCGAGCGCATCGCGGTGCGCGAGCGCGACCGCCTTGTACGCGTCCGGGAAGCCTTCGGTGTCGACCAGCTGCTTGCCCGGCGCGACTTCGAGCGAACCGGCGCCGCCCACCACCACGAGCCGCTTCAAGCCCGCCTTCCGCGTGCTTTCGACCAGCGCCTTGGCCGCGGCGACGATCTTCGCGGGCTCGTCCTGCTTCTGGCTGTACGCGCTCGCGACGACGTCATGGCCCGGCAGCGCGGCCGCGATGCTGGCCGCGTCGAACAGGTCCGCCGCCTTCGCGGTGATGCCGTCGCCGGCCGCGCCCGGGTGGCGCGACAGCGCGGTCACGCGATGGCCGCGGCGCACGGCCTCCGCGGCGATGCGCGAGCCGATCATCCCGGTGGCGCCGAACAGGGCGATGTTCAAGGTACGTTGCGTCATGTCGATTTCTCCAGAAATAAAAAGTAACTACAGCAATTACATATAAGACCGAAAAAAACGGAGCAATGCTCCGTCGCGCCGTGCGAGACACCCGGCGTCCCGCGCTGCTTCATTCGTTGCCCGGGATCAGCCGCCCGTGCTGCCCGCCGGCCGGCTGCGTTGCTCCGATTCGAGCACGTCGGCCGTGACGTCAGCGAGCGTGCGCGTGGCAAGCGAGGCTTCCATCGCGCGCTGCGCGTCGCCGATATAGTCGATCAGCACGCCCTGGATGTGCCGCCCGACGAGACACGCGGGGTTCGGCGCCTCGCGATGCAGCGCGAACAGCTGCGCATCGTCGACCGCGCGATACACGTCGAGCAAGGTGATCTCGCCGGGCTCGCGCGCCAGCAGCGCACCGCCGCCCGCACCGAGCTGCGACGTGGTCAGCCCCGCGGCCGCCACCATCGACAGCAGACGGCGAATCAGCGCCGGATTCGTGTTCACGCTACCCGCGATGATGTCGGACGACAGCGGCACACCTTCCTGCATCGACAGCAAGGCAAGCACATGTACGGCAAACGCGAACCGGCTGCTGGTATTCATTCCCTACTCACTCGGTGACGCCGGCCCGGACGGCAGCCGGCGACAATGTGTAACCACTATAATTACATTTCGCGGATTCCGCAAGTGCCCGGTGCGCTTACTCGCCGCTGGCCGGCTTCGCACCCGGCGCGTTCTGCTGGCTCCACTGCTGGAGCTTCTTGCCGGCCTCCGCCATTTTCGCGCCCGCTTCCGAGGCCGCGTGTGCGACGACGGCGGACGCGGCCGCATCGATCTGCGCCTGCGCAGCAGATGCGAGACCGCTTGCGGACAGCGGCGGCACGGCCGAGGCCGCGCTCGCGAGGCCGGCCTTCGCGGCATTGATCTGCTGGTTGACGGTGCTCGCCACCTGGTCGAGCGCCTTGGCCGCGCTGTTCGCGGCATCGGCCGCCGCGCTCGCGGCCGTATCGGGTTGCGGGGCCGGCGTGCCGGACTTCTCGCAGCCTGCGAGCAACAGCACCGCACCGGCGGCCGCGGCCGCCAGCACCGAACCTCGCACGCGGCGTGCCGGCCAGGTCTTCATCTTCATCAGCGATCTCCGGCCGTGCGCTGCACGGCCTGAATGGTTGAACCAGCGTCGATGATACCGCCTGTCGAACCGGGCCAAGAACCACTCGTGATTAAAAATGCCTTTCAATTTCAGAATTATCTGATTCAATCGCCAGCTTGCCGCCGCTAAAGTGGGCACACTTCAATCCGCTCCGTCCGCTTCCCGTTCGTTCATGGCTTTCCTCATCGACTGGTTCATCGCGCTGGCCGCCACGCTCGCCGCCACACTGTTCCTTGGCCTTCGCTCACCGGCCGCATCGCGCCTGCGGGCGGCCGGGCGCTCGCGCCGCCGGGCGTGCGCTCGCTTGCTCGCCCAAGCGGTCATCGGCTTCTGGACGGCCGCGCTGATCGTCACGCAAGGCATCCTTGGCCCCGACGGCGACGGCCAGTCGCACGCGGGCTTCGCCGCGCTCGCGTTTGCCGCGCTCGGGCTCACCGCCGTTGCCATCTACTGGTGCGCGTGCGCGCTGCGGCTGCGCTGGCGCATGCTGTCCCCCTACCGCTGACGCGCCAGACCGGTGCATCGCGACGCACCACGTCGCGCATCGCACGCACCAGTTACGCACGCATCGCACCATGCGCGTGCAACCCGGACGGCTTCACGTCTTGTCCCGCCTGCCCCGCTACCGTGCACGCATCGCCGGCATCGCGCACCGCGCGGCCTTCCGCACCACTTGTACGCACCCGTTCACCAACTTGGCTCGATATTTGCATTCCTTGCCCGTTTTTTGCGCAAGGAAGCCACGGCATGGATGGTCTGAAATCCGGCGTCGACACACTGTTCCTGTTGATCGGCGCCGTCATGGTGCTCGCGATGCACGCGGGCTTTGCATTTCTCGAGCTCGGCACGGTTCGCAAGAAGAACCAGGTCAACGCACTCGTGAAGATCCTGGTCGACTTCTCGGTGTCGACGCTCGCGTACTTCTTCATCGGCTACACGATCGCGTACGGCGTCGAGTTCTTCGACGACATCGGCACGCTGTCGCAGCACAGCGGCTACGCACTCGTGCGCTTCTTCTTCCTGCTGACGTTCGCGGCGGCGATTCCCGCGATCGTGTCCGGCGGGATCGCCGAGCGCGCGAAATTCAATCCGCAGCTCGTCGCGACGCTGATCATCGTCGGCTTCATCTATCCGTTCTTCGAAGGGATCGCATGGAACGAGCGCTTCGGCGTGCAGGGCTGGCTCACGCAGGCATTCGGCGCGCCGTTCCACGATTTCGCGGGCTCGGTCGTCGTGCACGCGTTCGGCGGCTGGGTCGCGCTGCCGGCCGTGCTGCTGCTCGGCGCACGCCACGGCCGTTATGTGAAGGACGGCCGGATCGCCGCGCACCCGCCGTCGAACATCCCGTTCCTCGCACTCGGCGCGTGGGTGCTCGCGGTCGGCTGGTTCGGCTTCAACGTGATGAGTGCGCAGACGCTCGACAAGATCAGCGGCCTCGTCGCCGTGAACTCGCTGATGGCGATGGTCGGCGGCACGCTCGCCGCGTGGATGGCCGGCCGCAATGACCCGGGCTTCACGTACAACGGCCCGCTCGCGGGGCTCGTCGCGGTCTGCGCGGGCTCGGACGTGATGCACCCGATCGGTGCGCTCGTCACCGGGGCGGCCGCCGGCGCGTTGTTCGTCGCGATGTTCACCTGCGTGCAGAACAAGTGGCGCATCGACGACGTGCTCGGCGTGTGGCCACTGCACGGGATGTGCGGCGCGCTCGGCGGCATCGCGGCCGGCGTGTTCGGGCAACCGGCGATCGGCGGCCTCGGCGGCGTGTCGTTCGTGTCGCAGCTCATCGGCACGCTCGGCGGCATCGCGATCGCCACCGCCGGCGGCACGCTCGTGTACGGCGTGCTGAAGGCGACCGTCGGCCTGCGCCTCGAGCGCGAAGCCGAATTCGACGGTGCCGACCTGTCGATCCACCGCATCTCGGCGACGCCCGAACGCGACTGAGTGTGACCAAGCGCCACTGAGCGCGAACGCGCGTCCGGCCGGCGTCCGGCAGCCCGCCTGCCGGACGCCCGACGCATCATTACGTTTTCAATTCAAAAAACTTTCATCTAGCGTCCCTAAACTTCGGTCCAGTTTTCATCTCGCCTTCGCCATGCTTGCTGATTCCCTGCGTCGCGACAGGCCATTCTTCCAACATTCGAAACTGGACTCCACATGCCCGCGTTGCCCAATGCTTCCCGTCGTCAGGCCCTGAAGATCCTCGCCGGCGCGCCCATGCTGCCCCTCTCCGGCCTCGCGCTGCCGGCCCTGCTGACGGGCTGCGGCGGCGACGACAATCCGGCGGCGACGCCGGCCGCCGCCGCGTACACGTCGGCGGCGTTCTCGGCCATGGCCGCACCCACGCTCGACAACGCGGCCGCGATGGCCACGACGACGGTCGGCTCGACGCTGTCGGTGTCGTTCTCGGACGGCTCGTCGCGCAACTTCAAGCTCGCGTACCGCCCGTTCTTCGTGACGGGCGACATGGTGCCGGACGGCAACGGCGGCACAACGCTCGCGGGCGGCTACTACGACATCAACAACCAGCCGATCATCGATCGCTCGGTGGCGGGCAAGGAGCGCCAGTTCTATTCGGACTGCCCGGACGGCAGCTCGCTGCTGACGCTGAAGAACGCGAACGTGGCCGGCGTGAAGGGCAACACGGTGTTCGCGGTCGTGCAGTTCGAGTACACGACGCGCGACCAGGCGAGCGCGTCGCAGTACGGCCAGCTGCCGTCGCCGATCGCGGTGATCACGCTCGACCAGGATCCGGCGAGCGGCGCGCTGAAGGTCGTCAAGTATCACAACGTCGATACGTCGAAGGCGCACGGCCTGTGGATCACGTGCGGCGCGAGCCTGTCGCCGTGGGGCACGCACCTGTCGAGCGAGGAATACGAGCCGGACGCGACGAAGGCCGCGACCGACGCGCAGTTCAAGGCATTCAGCAAGAACACGTTCGGCGACGAGACGAAGGCGAATCCCTATCACTACGGCCATCTGCCCGAGATCACGGTGAACCCGGACGGCACCGGCTCGGTGAAGAAGCACTACTGCCTCGGCCGCATCTCGCACGAGCTGATCCAGGTAATGCCGGACCAGCGCACGGTGATGATGGGTGACGATGCGACCAACGGCGGCCTGTTCATGTTCGTCGCGGACAAGGCGGCCGACCTGTCGGCCGGCACGCTGTACGTCGCGAAGTGGACGCAGACGTCGTCGGTCGGCGCGGGCAGCGCGACGCTCACGTGGATCCGGATCGGCCACGCGACGAGCAGCGAGATCGAGACGCTCGCGAACACGCTGAAGGCGTCCGACATCATGGACCTGACGACGACCGACCCGAACGACGCGAGCTACACGAAGATCCACTTCGGCGGCAAGTTCAACTGGATCCGCGTGAAGCCCGGGATGGAAAAGGCGGCCGCGTTCCTCGAGACGCACCGCTACGCGGCGCTGATCGGCGGCAGCATGGCGTTCACGAAGCTCGAAGGCACGACCGTCAACGCGAAGGACAAGATCGTCTACACGGCGATGTCGCGGATCGAGACGTCGATGGTCAAGGGCAACGCGGTGTCGCGCGACGTCGCGGTGGACAAGAAGATCGCCGCGGGCGCCGTCTACGCGCTGAACCTGAAGGCCGGCCAGCGCGACACGTCGGGCGGTGCGATCGACAGCGAATGGGTGCCGGTCGACATGAGCGCGCCGGCTGCGCTCGTCGGCGAGGACCTCGCCGCGGCCGATGCGCTCGGCAACCTCGCGAACCCGGACAAGATCGCGAACCCGGACAACCTGAAGTTCTCCGAGAAGCTGCGCACGCTCTTCATCGGCGAAGACTCGGGCATGCACGTGAACAACTTCCTGTGGGCGTACAACGTCGACACGAAAACGCTCGTGCGCGTGCTGTCGTGCCCGGCCGGCGCCGAGTCGACGGGCCTGCACGCGGTCGACGAGATCAACGGCTGGACCTACATCATGAGCAACTTCCAGCACGCGGGCGACTGGGAGTCGCCGCTGCACGACAAGGTCAAGCCGACGCTCGATCCGCTCGTGCGCGCGAACTACAAGGACCGCTTCGGCGCGAGCGTCGGCTACCTGACGGCCGAGCCGACCAGCATCAAGCTCGCGAAGGGCTGAGCTTCCGGCCCGGCGGCGTCGGCCGGGCACCGCTTTCTTCTTCACGTTTCATTCGTCGGCGCTCCACGCCGTTTTACGCGCGATGCCCATTGCGGGCATCGCGCTTTTTTTCGTGCGGCCGCCGCGTCAATGCAGGCCGACCGGGCGCTGGCCGGGCAGCGCGCCGCCCGGAAAGCCGGACAGGCTCGCCGCACTGGCCGGCATCGCCGGTGCAACCGCCGGTGCGTCGGCGACCGGCGCGGACAGCCCCGGTGCGAGGTACACGAACTTCCATTGCCGATAGGTCTCGGCGCCTTCGAAATCCCGGTATCGATCGGGAAATCCGGCGCGTTTGACCGTCGCGCCGTCCGAGCTGCTGTACAGGCCGTAGAAACGGTCGGCCCGCCACAGGAACGACCAGTCGTTCTTGCCGCTGACCGGATCCGGATACGCGCGGCGCAGGTGGTGCATGGGCTTCGCGAAACGGGTGTCTTCCAGCAGATCGTCGACCGTTTGCGGATACGCGCGCGTGAGCCGGTAATAGCTGACGATGGCCTTCCGGTACTGGTCGCCCACGAACAGCAGTTGCCGCTCCTGCTCGCGGCGGCGCTGCAGCGACCAGACGTCCAGCGCGCCGGCCAGCGCGATCGACATCAGCATCAGCGCGATCAGCAGCGCAAGCAGCACGAGCCCGCGCTGTCGCCCGCCGCGGCGCCGGGCATGCGGCGCGCGCACGACGCGGCGCCCGGCCCCGCTCATTTCGGCGCTCCGGGCGCGTCCGTCGCCACGATGCCCGGCGACACGCCCTGCGCGCTGCTCGCCGGCGCGACGTCGTACACGCCCGGCTTGGTCTCGTCCGGCGATGCAAGCGTCGCCCATTTGTCGTCGCCGTTCACGGGATCGACCGGCACCGCGCGCAAATAGTGCTTCGCGACCAGTTCGTCGAGCGTCTCGGGATACTGCCCGTTGTCGCCGTAATACTGGTCGATCGCATTGCGCATCACCGCGAGGTTCTGCCGCCTCACCTGCTCCTTGCCATGCTCGATGCTGTGCATGTAGCGTGGCACGGCCAACGTCAGAAGCAGGCCGACGATGGCCATCACGACCACGATTTCGATCAGCGTAAAGCCGCGGGTGCTGCGGATGCGAGCGGATTTCATGATGAACCGTCACCACTGTTTGTACGGAATGCCGTTGATGCCGATACGCGCCGATTTCGACGTGACGTCGAACACGTCCTTGCCCGGATCGATGCCGCCGGGCGGCCCGTCGGCCGCCTGATCGGGCGGCGTGCCGTATGCACGCACGTCCCAGGTGTCTGCGTCCGGCGTATCGGGGTCTCCGGTGAAGAACGGATCGCGCGGCACCCGGCGCAGGAACATCACCAGGCCGCCCTTCGGATCGCGGGCGTCTTTCACGCCCGTCACGAGCACGATCAGCGACGGCGGATAGCCGGACGATTCGGCCTCCTTCTCGATCTTTCCCTCATCGCTCGCCTCCTTGTAAGCATCGAGCGCCGTGCGGATTTCGCGCAACGCGGCGCTCAACTCCTGCTCCTTCTGCCGCTGCACGAGCAGTTCGGAGAACGGCATGATCGCGAGCGCGAGGATCGCCACGAGCGCGAGCGTGACGACCATCTCGATCAACGTGAAACCGCGCAGGCCGATGCGGCCGACACGGCCGTACCGAGGCGCTGCGTAGCGCGCGGCCACGGCTCACTTCCCGACCGGGCGAAGCGGGTTTTCGCTCGGGATGTCGCCCGCGGGCATCTGCAGCGTCGCGGGCGGGGCCGTCGGCGCGGCTGCCGGTGCGTTGGCCGTCGCGGCAGCCTGCTCGGCCGGCGCAGGCGACGCAACCGGCGTCACGGTGGTGCCCGGCGCGGGCGCGACTTCATTGGCGGCCGGTGCGCCCGGCGGGGGCGCGCCGCCGCCAGCCGGCTGCTCCGCCGCCGCTGCCCCGCCCGCCGTGCCTGCCCCGGCGGCCGGCGCGGACAACGCCGGCTGAGGCCGCGAGAACCGCCCGCCGTACGGGTCGGGCGGCGGCGTCGTGCGCGGGGCGGCCGGCAGCTGCCCGAACGCGCCGCTCGCCGGCGACGGCTGCGCACGGTTCGCCGCGGCCTCCAGCGGCGACGGCGCCGCGCCACCCGAGGTGCCGCCGCCGACGCTGCCCGGAACGGGCCTCGCCTCAGGCGCCGTGGGTGCCGCAGGCGCCGCCTCCGCGCTCAGCGTCACGGGATCGAGCCGCAACTGGTCGGCGTGCACGTTGACGTCGGTGCCCGACCACACTTCCTGCGTGTCCGCATCGGCCGCCACTTGCGGACGGACGATATGCGGCGTGATCTGCAGCACGATCTCGGTCTTCTTGTGATCGCCGCCGTGATCCGAGAACAGCCGGCCGAGCACCGGCAACTGCCCGAGACCCGGCACCTTGTTCGCGTTGCGGCGGTCCTCGTCCGAAATCAGGCCGCCCATGATCTGCGTTTCGCCGTCGCGAAGCCGCAGGCTGGTCGACGCACTGCGCGTGCCGATCTGATAGGCGAGCGAGCTCAGCCCCTGCGAGTTGCCGCTCGAGATCGTGTTCGTGATGTTGCTGACTTCGAGATTCAGCTTGATGCCGACGTCGCCGTCGCGATAGACCTGCGGCTCGACCTCGAGCTTGATGCCCACGTCGAGGTACTGGATCATCTGCGTAAACGACGGGCCGCTGGTGCTCGGCGTGCTCGAACTCGAAATCACCGGCACCTTGTCGCCGATCATGATGCGCGCCTTCTCCTTGTTGCGCGCGCGGATGCGCGGGCTCGCAAGCAGGTTCGCGTCGGTATCGGTGAGCTTGAAGTCCGCGGTGGCCGACAGCCCGCTGACGTTCAGCGCATTGACGGGCAGATGGTGCAGCACGCCCCACGTATCGGCCGAGCTCGGTGTCGACACCGTAAACGAGTTCGGCCAGTTGATGCCGAGCTGCGACATCCGGTCATGCGAGACCTCCAGCACCTCGACCTCGAGCATCACCTCCGGCTCGGGCAAGTCCTGGGCGGAAATCATCTCCTCGGCGACCTTGATCATGTCCGGCGTGCCGCGGATCGTCACCGTGTTCGCGCGCTCGTCGATCACGGCCTCCTTCACCTTCAACAGGCTCTTCAGCAGCGACTGGATCTGCTTCGCGTCGACGTTCGACAACTGGAACGTGCGCACCTTGAGCTCCTGGTACTCGAGCTCCTTAGCAGGCGTCGCCGGGTAGATGAACAGCGTATTCGCGTTCATCTGCTTCTTGTCGAGCTGGTTCTGCAACAGGATCATGTCGACCGTGTCCTGCAGCGATGCGTTCTGCACGAAGATCGTCGTCTTCAGGTCGGCGCGCACGTCGCGATCGAAAATGACGTTCAGCCCGGACGTCCGCGACAACGCCTCGAATACCATCCGCACGTTCGCGTCGCGGAATTGCAGCGACACCGGGGTGCGCATGATCGACGACGACGCGAGCTTGTCGTCGCGCTCCGCGTGCTGCTGGCGGCGCTTTTCGTCGAGTTCGGCCTGCATCCGCGTCGCCATCGCATTGGCCGGATCCTCGACCAGCACGCGATGCACGCGTTCGGCCGCCTGCGCATACGAACCTCGCTTCATCATCCGATCGGCTTCCTGCAGGATCGCAAGATGCTTGCGGTCCTGGTCGATCATCGCGCCGATGCGCCGCGCGCGCTCGCTGGCCGGATCGAGCTGCTTCGCCATGTAGACCGAGCGCGCCGCGTCGTCGAACTCGTTCTGCTGGCGAAACGTGTCGGCGTTGTCGAGCAGTTGGTCGACCGCGTCGTTGCGCTCGTGGATGGCGTCGATCTTCACCTGCGCGTTGGTGGGGTCGTCGTGAAGATTCGGCACATGCGCACAGCCGCCGCAGGCAAGCAGCGCCACGGCGATCGCCAGCGCGCGTTTCGTCGCGCACCGGTGCGGCAATGCCTGTCGCGCGTCGACCGGGGCGGCGGAACAACGGCGTGTCGACCGGCCGCCCTCCCCGGTGCGGCGCGCATTCCGTGTACGTAGCGTTTCCATTTACTTTCCTTCTACTGGAATGGGCACCATCTGGGGCTGGTTCAACGGCAGATAGGTGAGCATCACATTCGACTCGGACACCGAATCGACGCGATACTGACCGTCGATCACATCGCCCGGCGACACGATCAGCAACTGATCGCCGTTGCCGAGAAACACCTGCGGCTTCGCCGCCTTGGGATCCTGCTGGCCGAGATAGACGAACGGCACCGGCGGCGCGGTCGGCGGCGCCGGCCGCGTCTCGGGCGGCGGCGGCACGACGGGCGGCGGCGGCAGCCACGACGACGCGGTGAACGGATCGTGCGCCGCGTCGACCGACACGGGCGCACGCAATGCGGCGAGCCGCTCCCGCGGCGTCGGCGGCGCATCGTGCGCCACAGGCACCGACGCGGGTGCGGACGCCGCCGACGCGGCCGACGCGGCGCGCGACGCCGGCGCGACGTGCGCGCTTGCCGGCGCGGACGCCGGCCGCGCACCGGCACGATGAACGATGCCGGGTGCGGCGGCCGGCGCCGGCTGCTGCATCGCCGCCACCAGCACGCGATATCCGGTACCGGCGACGACCAGGCAACCGAGCACGAACGCGAGCCGCGTACGTGAAGCGGGCTTCATGACGGCGGAAATCATGGCTGGGCGCTCCGATAAACGAGTTCGAAACGCACCCGTGCATCGAGAATGCTGCTGCCCACTGCCGGGCGCTCGACGTGGATTTCCTGCAGCGCCGCGTTCGGTACGTGATTCAGCACCGACGCGAGAAAATGCCGGATCGCGCCGTACTCGTCCTTCACCGGCAGCAGCACCTGATAGCGCGAGAAGCGTGCGCCCGACTCGGTCGTCATCTGATACTCGGCGGACCCGAGTGCCAGATGGCTGTCGCGGGCCTGTTCGAAGATCGATGCGATGTCGTCCGCGCTTTGCGAGGCAGGCGGAAAAAGCGCGGGCAGCGCGTCGAGCGCCACCGCATCCGCCGCCGTGCCGCGCACCTCGGCGGGATGATGCCCGCGCGCGGCGCGCACGACGCCGGATGGCGCGAGCATCGCGCGCGTGTCGGACTCGACGCCCGCGATTGCCGCGTACGTGATACCCGCCGCGCCAAGCATCAGGACCCCGGCGAGCCCCGGCACACCGAATGCGCGCCGCCACTCGAAGCGAAGCGTGAGCAGGCGGTCCGCGAAACGATCGGCTTTCATGATTTTCTCCAGACGGCCGTGATCTGGAAACGCACCGGCTTGCCCGCCACGTTCTCCTCGACCAGATGACCGTTGAGCGTCGCCTCGCGCAACACGACGCTCGTCTGCAAGTACTTCAGGTACGCGATCATCGCGTCAGGATCCTTCGCTTCGGCCGTGATGCGAATCTGGCCCTGCGCCGGGTTCTGGTCGATGCCGATCAGCGCGACGTCGTGGCCGGGGTAGTCCTCGACGATCGAGAAGAGCGTCTGCCACGGCACGGTCAGTTCGCGCAGCACGGCCTGGCTCTGCTTTTCCGCGAGCCGCGCGGCCGCGCTCGGCGGCGGCTTCGCGACGTGCTGCTGCGCGAACACGCGATGCTGGACGACCGCGAGGCTCTCCCTGACGCGATCGTTTTCCGCATACGCGTGCCAGAGCCGGACGGCGCACATGGCCCACAGCAACGCGGCGACGCCGAGCAGGATCGCCCCGCTCGTGCCGATGCGCGCACGGCGCCGGCAAAAATCGATGTCGAGCGTGCGGATCATGACGCGTACTCCAGCAACCGGCGCGCGGGCGAGCCGTCGAGCGCCGTGCGGCCCGGCAGGACGGCCGCGGCGAAGCGCGCGTCGAACGGCCCGGCGTCCAGCTCGGCGCCCGACAGATAGACCGTGCACACGTCGCACTTCAGGCCCGTGCGCATCGCCGAGCGCTCGAACAGTTGCTCGGCGAGCTCGGCAAGCCGCGACGCGTCGCCGGCCTCGCCCGGAAAGAGGCGCTGCGTGTCGTACGCGGCCCACTCGCCGCGCTCGATCATGACGGCCTGCAACAGCGCTTCGCCGACGACGAGCAGCATCGCGTCGCCGTCCGGCTTCACCGCGAACCGGTTGAGCGTCTCGGGGAGTGCCGCGCGCAGGCAGCGGATCCGCACGTCGCCGGATGCGCCCGTGTCGAGAATGCCGTCGTACAGCGTGCGCGGCAACGCGCTGGCGAAGAGCGCGCGGCCGCCCTGCCGCACGTCGACGCGCGCGACCAGCGACTCGGCGGCGACACCGCACGTGTCGGCGAAATGCGCAAGCGCTATTTCCTCGAGCTCGCGTGCGTGCAGCGCGCGGAAGTCTCCGCGCAGGATCGCATGACAGCACCAGAAATCGTCGAGCACGACGTGCGCGCCGTGCGCCGGTGCCCGCTTCGCGCCGCCAGCGGCACCGCGCGTCGCAGCAAGCGCGGCCTGCAGCGCATCGAGCATCGCCGTCTCGCTGCCGAACTGCTCGTCGGGAATGACGATGCTCAGCGGATCGGCGACGAACGCGCGGCGGCCCGGCCGCCACGGTGCGCGCGACCGGATGCCGGCGACGATCTCGCGCGTGCCGACGCCGACGGCAACACGTTCATTCGACCATGGTGACACGATTGATCTCCTCGAGCGTCGTTTCACCGCGCCTCACCAGGTCGATCGCCGACGCCCGCAACGTCGTCATCCCGTAGCGCAGCGCCGCGGCCTTGATCTGCCCGAGCGGCGCGCGCTCGGACAGCAGCTGCCGCAGTTCGTCGTTCATGCGCAGCGCCTCCGCGATCGCCCGTCGGCCGCGATAGCCGCTGCCGCGGCACATCGCACACCCGGTGCCGCGGCGAAACAGATAGCTGCCTGCCGTATCCGGATCGATGCCCGAGCGGGCGAGCGCATCCGCATCCACCGGGTCGTCGTCGAGACACTCCGGGCAGCACTGGCGCAACAGCCGCTGCGCGATGACCCCGTTCAGCGCCGATACGAAGCTGTACGGATCGACCTCCATGTTCGTGAACCGGCCGATCACGTCGAACACGTTGTTCGCATGCACGGTGGTGAACACCTGATGGCCGGTCAGTGCGGCCTGCACGGCGATCTGTGCCGTTTCGGGATCGCGGATTTCGCCGACCATGATCTTGTCCGGGTCGTGCCGCAGGATCGAGCGCAAGCCGCGCGCGAACGTCAGGCCCTTCGCCTCGTTGACCGGAATCTGCAGGATCTCGCCGAGCTGGTACTCGACCGGATCCTCGATCGTCACGATCTTCTCGAGCCCGTTGTTGATTTCGGTGAGGATTGCGTAAAGTGTCGTGGTCTTGCCGCTGCCGGTCGGGCCCGTGACGAGCAGCATCCCGTACGGCATCGACGCGACCGACCGCATGAAGCGCGTGTCGGCCGGCTGGAACCCCAGTGCCTCGAGCGTCAGGCCGCCCGACGCCTGGGACAGCTGATAGCGGTCGAGAATGCGCAACACCGCGTCCTCGCCGAACTGATTCGGCATGATCGACACGCGAAAATCGATTTCGCGTCCCGCGTACATCGCCTTGAAGCGCCCGTCCTGCGGTATGCGGCGCTCGGCGATATCGAGCTCCGAGATCACCTTCACGCGCGACAGCACCTGGTCGGCGACGTCGCGGCCTTCCACCCGTCCCACCACCGTCAACACGCCGTCGACGCGGCACTTGATCATCAGGCCGGTCGCCCTGCATTCGAGATGGATGTCGCTCGCCAGCATCTTGAGCGCATCGTAGATCGTCGAATTGAGCAGGCGCACCACCGGGCTGTCGTCGCTGCTGATGCCCTGCAGCGTCAACGCGAGCGACGCCGGATCGGGCACGCACTGGACCGGATCGTCGAACGCGAGCGAATCCATCGCGCGGATGTCCTTCTCGCGCACCGCAAGATACGCGCTCAGGTCGCCCGCGCTCGCCAGCGCCCATTGGTACGGCAGCGCCGGATGCGCACGCATCCGGTGTTCGACCCAGCCGCGCGTGCGGGCATCGAGCGGATCGGCGATCGCGAACAGCAACGCGCCGCCGTCAGGATCGCGCAGGCACACGCAAAGACGCGCCATCGCCTCGACGAACGGCACGAGCTCGAAATCCGGCTCCAGCCGGTTCAGCTCGCGTATGCCGATCGCCTTCATCCGGAACTGCGTCGCAAGCCGCTCGCGCATTTCGTCGGCGCCGAGCGCCGTGTGCGCCGTCAACGCCTCGAGTGCGCGGATGCCGGACCCGTGGCGCTCGCCGAGTGTGCGAAGCAGGTCGCGCAGTCCGGCATCCGCGTCGGGACCGGGACCGGGATCGGGTTCGAGGGGAGAAGTGACGGTGTCCACGCGCGTCTCCAGGACGGTCTACTGAATGCTCGACGCGATCTCGAAGATCGGCATGTACATCAGCACGACGATGCCGCCGATCACCACGCCGATCACGATCATCATCGCGGGTTCGATCAGTCGCGAAATCAGGTCGATCGTGCGTGACACCTGCGCTTCCTGGAACGCGGCGATCCGGTCGAGGACGGGCCCGAGCCCGCCGGTCTTTTCGGCCACCGTCAGCAGGCGATAGCCGATCGCGTCCGCGAGGCCGGCCTGTTGAAACGCTTCGGACACCTTCGCGCCGTTGCGGATCTGCTGCAGCGCGGCGGCAAGCGCAGCCTGGTCCGCGCGGCCGACGAGACCGCGCGCGAGGTCGAACGCGCGAATGGCGGGAATGCCGCCGTCGACCAGCATCGCGGTCGTGCGATAGAACTGCGATTGACGAAACACGCGGAAGTGTTGCCCGATGCCGGGCAGCGCCAGCAGACGGTCGGCAAGCCAGTTGCGCAGCGCCGGCCGCCGCAGCGCGACGCCCACGGCTACCGCAAGTGCAGCGAGGCCGCACGCGAGCCCGGCGCCGTGCGCGTGCACCATGCTGCCCCACGCCATCAGCAGTCGCGACATCAGCGGCAGTTCGCGTCCGCTGTGTTCGAGCAGCGTCGCGAAGCGCGGCACCACGAAACCGAGCAGGAACAGCACGACGGCCGCGCCGACGAACAGGAGCACCGTCGGATAGATCGCCGCCGACACGACCCGTGCGCGCAGCTCGCGCAGCGTCGCGCTGTTGACCGAATAACGCGTGAGGCTGTCGGCCAGGCCGCCGGTCTGCTCGCTGGCCTTCACGCACGCCACCAGCACCGGCGGAAAGATCGGGCTCGCGTGCTCCAGCGCCATCGACAGCGACTGCCCTTCCTCGAGATGCCGCAGCAGATCGCGATACACCTGTGCGGACGCTTCGCGCCGTGAGCTGCCGCCGAGCGTGCGCAATGCGTCGACGAGGCCGACGCCCGCATCCAGCAGCGCGGCCAGCTCGCGCGCGAACATGTCGACGTCCAAGCGCGCACGGGGCATGCCGAACCGGTTCGCGCCGCGCCGCTGCCGCGCGGCGTCCGCGCTGACCGACACGACGCGCAGGCCGCGCGCGCGAGCGAGCGACGCGGCGTTCGCCGGCGAATCGCTGTCGATCCGCAGCGTCTGCACCGAGCCGCCCGTATCGAATACCCGCAGCACGAATTTCACGTCGACTCTCCTTGCGGTCCGCTCACGTCGTGAACAGCACCCGCGCCTCTACCATGAAGAAATCGTCACGTTCTCGCCGGTACCGCCGCCGCGTCCGTCCTTGCCGAGCGAAAACAGGTCGTAGTCGCCGTGCTCGCCCGGCGAGCGATACTGATAAGGGCGATCCCACGGATCCACCGGAACGGACTTCTGCAGATACGGGCCGCTCCACCGCGATGCGTTTTGCGGCTTGTTCACGAGCGCATCGAGGCCTTCCTCGGTGGTCGGATACGAACCGACGTCGAGCCGGTATTGATCCAGCGCCTGGCCCAGCGACACGATCTGCGCGCGCGCGATCTTCACGTTCGACTTGCCGACCTGTTCGAAGTACCGTGGCGCGACCAGCCCCGCCAGCAAACCGATGATGACCATCACGACGAGCAGTTCGAGCAACGTGAAGCCGCGGCTCGCGAACGCGCGGCACACGCTTCGTCCGTCGCGCTGCCGCCGGCCCGGCCCGCCGGCCGGTATCGAGGACGATTCGTGGCTCACGGCTTACCTCCCTGTATCGACCCGCGGCGTCGGTGTTGCCGAGGCCGTTGACTGCATTCTTGTTCACGCCGGAACGCACCAGAAGTAGGGAGTGCCGTCCATCCCAATGGGTAAATCCCCCCCAGTTGAACCATGCGCGGATTGGGGGAAATTACACACGGTCGTCGTCGTTCAGCGCGAGCACGCCGATGTCGATCGCGAAGTGAACCAGGCCGGTCAGATTGGCGATACCGAGCTTGCGCATGAGATTGGCGCGGTGCTTGTCCACGGTCTTCGGACTGACTTTCAGGCACTCGCCGACCTGCCGGCTCGTGTGCCCCTCCACGACCAGACGCAACACCGTGCGCTCGCGATTGGTCAGCGCGCTCCACAAGCGCGCGTTGTGCGCGTTCGGGTCGCGCGACCCGTGCAGGCCGGCACGGGCGCGATACGCGTCGAGGCTGACGACGCACTTGCCCTGCATCACGAAGCGCATCTCGCGCACCAGATCGGCGAACGGCGAGTCCTTGACCACGTAGCCGTCCGCACCGGCGGCGAAGGCATCGCCCACGTCATCTTCGCTGTGATGAACCGTGAGGACGATGATCCGCGCATGCGGCACGTTGCGCTTGATCGTCGCGATCGCTTCGAAGCCGCTGCCGCCCGGCATCGACAGATCCATCAGGATCAGGTCGGGCCGGGTCTTCTCGGCGAGATGACAGGCCTCGACCCCGCCGCTCGCCGCGCCGACGATGCAATAGTCGGCCAGCTCGGAAACCAGATGACTCAGGCCGACGCGCAACAGATGCTGGTCCTCGACGACCAGCACGCGATGCTTGTTGTCCAATTTCGACGCTCCCTCGCGAAGACATGGCCCCTAGTTCGACGCGACGACGTCGCGATAGGCGGCGAGCAGCTCGGTGGGCGTCGCGAAACCGTCGATCCGCAGCCACGGCTGACCCGGCGCGGCACGCACGAACGTCACCGGCGTGTGGTTCATCTTGTCGCCGCGATACACGTTGAACGCGCGCTGCGCGGCCACGCTCGCATCGACGGTCCCGGTGTAGTGCTGCCATTCGGGGCCAGCGCCGAAGCGTGCCGCGTAGCTCCTGAGCCGCTCGGGCGTGTCCGCCTCCGGATCGATCGAGATCGACATGATGTGGACCTTGTCGCGGTCGGCGCCGAGTTCGCCCTGCAACTGCTCGAGCGTCTGGCTGATCATCGGGCAGATGGTCGTGCAGCTGGTGTAGACGAACGTCAGAATCACGGGCCTGCCGTCGTCGAGCTCCTTGACCAGCGAGACGGTCCGGCCGTCGTCGCGCACGAGCTGCACCGCCGGCGCCGCGTACTGGACCATCGTGTGCACGGTGCCCGGCATCACCGCGTGATGCATGTGCATGCCGGCGGGTTCCGTCGCACTCTCGGTCTCGGGCATGCCGGCCTTGCCGGTCGCGTTATCGGCAGGCGCTGTCGGTGCGGGCTGGGCGGGCGCGTCGGTGGCGGGCGCCATCGCGGGTGCGGCAGCGGGCTCCTCGGCAGCGGCGGTCGCCGGCTCCATCGCATGATCCATTTCATGCTCGGCCGCCTGCGCCGGCGCGCTGCCGGCGGCGCTGTCGTCGACGCTCTGCGTCGCGTTTTCGGCAGGATGGCCGGCACCGTTGTGCATGTCCTTTCCCATCAGACTCTCGATGGCATCCGGCGCCGTGTTCTCCGTGGCGCTCGCGTTCGCCGCCGCGCTTTCGGCGGCCGCGCCGCCCGCATCGTCCATCGTGCCGCCATCGGACGCACACCAGGCCGGCGCCGCGACAAGCGCGACACCCGCGACCACGAATGCACCCATCGTCGATCTGGCGATCCTGTTCATACGAGCCTCCATGACACGATTCAGGCAACAGACGATTCCGTGCCTCACGAATGCAGTGTCATGAATTTGCTCGCGAAGGTCATGGGATGACGCTCCCCAAAGGCCGGTAGGACATGCCCGCCCTGCACGATCTCCCGATGCGGGCGGCAGGTATTTCCCTATGAAGAACCCGCGAAATCCCCATGTTGCGGCCCGCGTCGGTCACGTCCTAGAATGACCGCAACCTTACGGTTTCCTGAAAACTGCGCGTCGGGAGCCGCCTCGGGAGCCACCATGACTGAACGCCAGCCCGAAGGACCACGGATCAGGCTGCTCGATCTGATCGATGCGATGCGCAGGCTGCGCAGTGCGCTTCGTCACGACGATCCGCGCGCGGCCGTCGTCACCGATGCGCGTGGCGCGGCGCTCGCCATTCTCGACGATGACGGCACCTTCGTATCGGTCAATCGCAGCGCCGCTGCGCTGTTCGGCTATACGAGCGCCGAGCTCGCGGGCCGGCAGTTGATCGACATGGCACCCGACGACGCGCGCGGCGCGCTGGCACACGAACTGTCCGCACACGCCGCGCTTCAGCCGCGTTCATTCACGGCGATGCTCAGCGGACGAACCGGTCATCCCGCGCAATTCGTCATACATCAGCAGGCAGTGCCCGGTACTTCGCTGTCGCTGACGCTGTTCGAGGAACCGCCGGCGCCGGAGCCCGTTCGCCGCGGCGCCGCGGCGAACGATGCGGGCGTGCACGCGTACCACACGTATCTGCTGATGGGCCAGCAGAAGGAACGACATCGGCTCGCCGCGGAATTGCACGACGGGCTCGGCCAGGCGCTGACGCTCATCAAGCTGATGAACGAGGACGCGCTGATGCGGCTTCGTCGTGGCGAGATCGCCGACGCGACGAACCTGCTCGACGTCGGCGTGCTGCGCATTCGCGAGACGATCGCCGAAGTGCGCCAGATTTGCGGCGAGCTGAACCCGCCGATGCTCGACCGGCTCGGCCTGCCGGCCTCGCTCGCGTCGCTGTGCCGCCGCATCGAGCGCGACGCGGGCCCGCTGTCGGTCGCATTCGAGTGCGACGTCGACGACGACGACATTCCCGAGCACTTGAAGGCGGACATGTTCCGGGTCGCGCAGGAGGCACTGCACAACGTCGTCAAACATGCGCAGGCCACCGAAATCGTGCTGGGCCTGCGGCGCGATGCGGGCGGGTTGCTGCTGACGATCGACGACAACGGCGTCGGTTACGAGCGCCATCCGCTTGCGACGGACGACGCGCGCGCGGCGGGACTCGGCCTGATCGGCATGCAGCATCGCGTCGAGTCGCACGGCGGCACGTTCGCGATCCTGTCGTCCGCCACGGCCGGCACGCGCGTCTCGGCGACCTGGCCGCTCTGACACCGGCTGCGCTCAGCGCTTCGCACCGCCGGCGGGATAGCCGTCCAGCGGCGCGACGGCGTCGGGCGCGTGCATGCCGTCGCCGGCCGGGCTGGCCTGCACGTCCTCGACGTTCGGCTCCGCGCATTTCGCCGCGAGCGTGGTCAAGAGACCCATGTTCATCGCGACGAGCACCAGCTCCGTCAGATTCGCGAGATGGAGCTTGTGCATCATGCTCGCCCGGTACTTCTCGATCGTCTTCGGGCTCAGGCTCAGATACAGACCGACCTGTCGGTTCGTGCGCCCTTCCGCGATCAGCTTCAGTACGCTGCGTTCGCGCGCGGTCAGGACGTCCCACGCCTTCTTGGGCGCGGGCGTCTCGCGGCCGGTCACGAACGAGTCGACCATGTAGCCATACACGTCCGCGCTCAGGTGCCGCTTTCCCTGCATGACCATGCGCATCGCAAGCAGCAATTCGTCGAACGAAACGTCCTTGAGCACGTAGCCGTCGACACCTGCACGCAGCGCCTCGCGCACGTATTCTTCGTTCTGATGCACGGTGAGTACGACGATCCGGATCGTCGGTACGCGCCGCTTGATCGTTGCACTCGCATCGATACCGTTCATCCCGCGCATCGACAGATCCATCAGGACCAGGTCCGGCGCGAGCGTCATCGCCAGGTGACATGCTTCCTTGCCGTCCCGTGCTTCGCCGACGACTTCGTAATCGCCTTGAGCGGAAAGCATCGACCGTAGCCCGTTTCTCAGCAGATCGTGATCCTCTGCGATCATTACGCGATATTGTGTGTTCACGACTTCCCCCAAGTTTTCCCGCGCTTGCACCACGCCGGTTCTCGACGCCTCGTTTGCACGGTGCCGGACGATTTTTTCGCTGTTGTGCGCTGTCCGGTCTGGCGGCCCCGTCTCGCGAGCGACGGGCCACGCCCGTGCTGCGAGCAAGGATCGCGCCACCGCGCGAAGCGCGAGCGCACGCGCCGGACAAGCACCTGAGAAAACGTGTGAAAGCGGCTGGAATGTTGCAGGCGTGAATCGATTCGACGTCGTGTGCCGCATTGGTAGGACTACGGATGGCGGGACTATCCGAACGCTTCCGCCCCGCGCGGAACGATTCATTCCGCGACGACGGCCGCATTGAGCAGAAAACAACTTTTCCGCGTAAGGATCGTCAACTTCGCCCGGTTACCGAGCACTACCGACGATTACTTGTGTAACAGTTTTGCAGCGCGGCAGCCGGGTATCTCTTCACGCATCGAAGTGTAGGAGGTCGCCCCATTGTCGAGCCGATGCACCGACCACGACAATGCAGGTGCAGGAGGCCAGACAGATGCACCGCCGCCCTTCATCCGGACTGGGAACAGCGCTCGTTGCCGCATGCGTGGGAATCGGCTCGGCATGGTCGTGCCCGACTCATGCGCAGATCTACGGCACGGTGGCCAGCAATGGCGTAATCGTCCTGACCAACGAACCCGGCACGGCCAATCTGAAAGTGATCGTCGCGGCCGCCGAGCCGGCCGCGTCGGCCCGGTCGACCGCGAAGCATGCCGCGTCGAAATCGGCGGTCGCGGCGTCGTTCGCCGACGTGATCGCCGAGGCAAGCCGCGCATTCAATGTTCCGCCCGAGCTCCTTCGCGCGGTGATCGACGTCGAATCGGGCTACAACCCGAAGGCGGTCTCCGACAAAGGCGCGCTCGGACTCATGCAGTTGATGCCGGACACGGCACGCCGCTTCTCGGGCGGCGACATGTTCGATCCGCGCGACAACGTGCTGACCGGCGCGCGGTATCTTCGCTTTCTGCTCAACCTGTTCAAGGAAAACGTCGAGCTCACGCTCGCTGCCTACAATGCCGGCGAGAACGCCGTGATTCGGGCCGGTTATCGCATCCCGTCGTCGCCGCAGACGCGTGACTACGTGCCGCGCGTACTTGCGCGCTACAAGCGGCTCCTCGCCGCGAATTGACGCCCATGCGCCGCGTGACGCCGTCGGCGACGCGCGTGCGATTCGCCGCCGACACTGTCGGGCGATGACGTGCGGCCGCGCACGTCGGCCGGCATCGCGCCGGCCGACGCGTCGACGCACGATCAGGGAAATGCCGGGATGGCCGGATCCTCGCCCTGCAGGTGCGCATCCGAATGGCGAAGCCTGATCGCGTCTTCGATCTCGTGAACGCGGTCGGTCGGAACGTCGATCATCATCAGTAATTCGCCGTGCTCGATGCCGTCCTCGAAACGCTTCAGGCGCGTGCTCGGCACGTCCACGCCGATCATCGTCGCGACCCACGCGCCGAAGGCCGCGCCGAACAGCGTGATCGCCACCACGATGCCGCCGCCGATCGGCAAGCCGTCGGGCGGGAACAGCAGCACGAGCAGCCCGAGCAACATGCCCGTCCCGAAGCCGACCGCCGTGCCACGCGCGAGCGACGGCAGCATGTCGCTGCGCTGCGCGAGCGTGGCCGCCGGCAGCCCGTCGCGCATCACGTCATGATTGGCGAGGCAATGGATACGTCGCCACTCGATGCGCATCGACAACAGTTCGCCGACGATCGACTGCGCGCATTGCGTCGTCGGCAGCAGAAAATAGACCCTTCTCATGGCAGTTCCTCCTACGTCACCGCGCAATGCGGCGATACCCGCTTCTCACATTCTCGTTCGGTGCGTATCCGGCTTGTAGTGGTAATGCCCGCCGAAATGCATGGGTGGAACACGGTAGGAGACCGCGCGGTTTTAGAGCTGCCCGTAGCTGTGCAGCCCCGACAGGAACATGTTGACGCCGAGGAACGCGAATGTCGTCACGAGCAGGCCGGTGAGCGCCCACCACGCGGCGACCGCGCCGCGCAGACCCTTCATCAGGCGCATGTGCAGCCAGGCCGCGTAGTTGAGCCACACGATCAGCGCCCAGGTTTCCTTCGGATCCCAGCTCCAGTAGCCGCCCCAGGCTTCGGCCGCCCACAGTGCACCGAGGATCGTCGCGATCGTGAAGAACGCGAAGCCGACCGCGATCGACTTGTACATCACGTCGTCGAGCACCTCGAGCGTCGGCAGACGATCGGCGAGCACGCCGCGCTCCTTCATCAGGTACGCGACCGACACCATCGCCGACAGCGCGAAGCTGCCGTAGCCGATGAAGTTCGCCGGCACGTGTATCTTCATCCACCAGCTCTGCAGCGCCGGCACGAGCGGCTGGATCTGTTGCGCGTCGCGCGCGACCGAATACCACATCAGGAAGCCGACGGCCGCGCTGATCACCAGCAGCACGAACGCGCCGAGCGAGCGCGTGCCGTAGTGGCCTTCGTAATACAGGTACAGCAGCGCGGTTATCAGGCTGAACAGCACGAATACTTCATACAGATTCGACACCGGGATATGCCCGACGTCCGCACCGATCAGGTAGGACTCGTACCAGCGCACCATCAGGCCGGTGAAGCCCATCAGCACCGCGACCCACGTCAGTTTCTGGCCGATCGCCGAACCCGACTCCGAGCGCGCGAGCAAGCCGATCCAGTAGAAGATCGTCGCGAGCACGAACAGCGCGCTCATCCACAGGATCGCGGACTGGCTCGACAGGAAATACTTGAGGAAGAACGCCGAATCGGCGCGCGCGAGATCGCCCTGGTAGATCTGGATCGACAGCAGCGACAACACCGCGATCGACGCCATCATCAGCCGCGCGGGCTTCCAGCGCCAGCCGAGCACGACAAGCGCCGGCACGGTGCCGATCATCACCGCCTTGTCGTAGTCATTCATGTGTTCGTTGTCATGCACGAACGCATAGCCCGCGCCGACCACGAGTGCCAGAGCGAAGATCCAGTCGATGATCGACAGGCCGGCCGCGAATGCAACGCGCATGCGGCGCACGTCGACGCGCGACCCGCGTCGATGCAGGTCCGGCCGGCTTGCGATCGGCACCGTGTCGTTGCGCGTGAATCGGATGGCTTTCATGGTGCTCGGGTACGAACCCGCCTCTCGAATAAAAAGCGGCGCCCCGCCACGAGGGAGACGGTGCACCGAAACGATGCCGGCCGGTCCATCGCGCACGGCTGCGGCCAGTGCGGCTCGGCTGTCCGCACGCGCGGCAACTCGACCGGCGTCAGCTCATTCACGCGCCGACGTATTCGCCGGTGCATCATGCGCGTCCGGAAACGCTTCGACGAAAGCCGCGACCGCGCGCATGTCCTGGTCGGTCATGTTCGCGCACACCGCCTTCATGACGGCTCCGCGTGGCCGCGTATCGGTCTCGCGGAACACCCGCAGTTGCTTGATCACGTAGTCCGCGTGCTGGCCGGCAAGACGCGGAAACCGGTCCAGCCCCTCGCCATGCTGCCCATGGCATCCGATGCACGCGGCGACGCCCTTGTCCGGCAGTCCCGACATGAAGATCGCCCGGCCCGCGTCGACCAGCGCAGGATCGCCGGCCGAGCCCAGCGTCGGCGGCTGGCTCGAGAAATAGGCCGCGAGCTCGTCGATCTGCGCGTCGGTCAAATGCGTGAAGCCCCACATGAACCGCTTCGCGTTCGGATCGGCGCGCGCGTGACGCTTGAAATCCGTCAGCTGGTCGACGAGGTATTCCTTGCCCTGCCCGGCAAGCTTGGGAAACATCGGAGAAACCGACACGCCGGTCGCGCCGTGACAGTTCGAGCACACCTGCAGCGCAATGGTCTTGCCCGACACGGCCGGATTGTCGACTTCCCTCGACCGCTCGAGGTCGTGACAACCCGATGCCGCGAGCACCAGCGCAAGCAAAGCGAAATGGGTCACCTTGATCATTTCAATGCTCTCCCTGCCGCGACGTCCGCAACGCCAGTCGCCCCGCCGGACGTCAGAACGACGCGATCCATAGATAGATGAACAGCGTGTCGTTGTCCCTCGCATTGCGTCCGTTGCCGTCGTAATTGGTCGTCGCGCCGAGGTATTTGGTGAAGTGCGTGTACTGGATGCCGACGCGAACATGTTGATCCGGTATCCAGAATATTTCCGGCGTCCAGCCCTGCGTATTCGGATGGAAGTTCGCGCTCGCCGCATAGGCCGCGCTGTCGGCGGTGCCGGTCGTATTGAAGAACGACAGGCTGATGCCGTACTTGGCCTGGTAGACGTACGACGCCTTGAGCCGCAGCGAATTCAGGTTCGCGGCCGTGTTGTCGCTCACGACGAAGTTGTTCGGGTCGTGAATGTTTTCGCGCACGTAGCGCGCCTGGGCGGTAATCGTATGCGGCTCGAGCAGGTACTGATACTGCGTGTCGAAACCGTAATCCCGATAGCGCGTCACACCCGTGCCGAAGATCGGGAAGCTGTTCGGGTCGTTCGGATAGATGTCGACGCTCAACCCGAATGCGCCGACCATCAGGCTGTGCGGCCCCCAGTCGCGCGTCAACGCGATGCGCGCATACGGGTTGTAGCCGCGCAGGTAGACCTGCGGGTGATCCGGATTGCCCGCGTGGTTGCCCTTGCTCAGGAACGACCAGATACCGTCGGCCGTGCTGTAGGCGGTCAACTCCGCATAGACCGTCTTGTTCCAGTACAGATACCCGCCCATGCCGACGACCTGCATCGCGAGCCCGCCCTCGATCATCGGCGTGACCGGCACACCGCCGACCGGGCTGATCGCCGAGCCGATGTAGGGATAGCTCCACGCCGGCGCCGTATTGAAGACGTCCTGCACGGTCGGGTTGTTGTGCAAGGTCAGCCCGAGAATCAGGTCGTTGGTGGGCGACATGATCCGGTCGACGAAGCGGAAGTCGGTGTTGTCCGATGCCCACCATCCTTTCCATTTCGCGTTGGCATCCTGATGATCGTAGTTCGCGTAGGTGAACTGCGCGAAGCCGCCGAGATGGTCGGTGATCTTCCCGGCGAGGAACACGCTCGCGAAGTCGAAGATCGGCAGGCCGTCCTTCGGACTGACCGGATTGCCGCTTGCGTCGCTGTTGAAGCGCGTCTTGGTCAGGTCGCCTACGGCCATCGCGGCAAGCGGAATCGTGCGCTCGCCGAACGTATAGCCGTTCAGCTTGAACATGCGTCCGTACGGCGTCAGTTCGGGAAACTGACCGCCGGCATGGCATGCGACGCAGCTCTGCCCGGTCTGCCGGGCAAAGATCGGCAACGCCCGCGCGACGGACGCCTGAAACAGGACGAGCGCCACGCACAGGGCCATCCAGGTGAAGCGCACCCGGCGATGATGTGCGTCATGGCCGGCCAGAGAGGTACTCATGGCGATTTCCCCCACACCGAGTGTCGTCGCGCGCCGATGCAAACGCCGAACGGCGGGTGACGACTTCATTGTGCGATCCGGCGCTGCAAGCCGACATGGGGCACCCTCCTCCTTGCACGGTCAGACATCTACTCAATTCGTGCGCGGCCCGGCTCAGGGAACGATCCAGCCGCCGTCCGCGCGAACCGTCGTCCGATCCGCGCCGGCGAACCGCACGATATACCCGCCCTTCGACGCGAAGCGCTGCCCGGGCGCCAGTGTCAGGCGCGGGTAGTAGCCGGTCAGGATGCGGCGTTCGAGCATGTCCTCGATGCGCTCGACCAGATACTCGCGCACGAACGCATCCACCAGATGGCTCAGCGTCTCGGCGAGCAGCCCGCACGCGAGATACGTATCGGCCTGCACCTGCGGTGCGACGATCGGAATCTGCCGGATGGTGAACCAGCCGAACGCGTAGTCGACGCGCACGCGGCGCTCCTCGGGCAAGTCGAACGGATAGGCGACGCGCGTCACGCCGCGCCAGCGGGCCGGCAGCGGCGTGCTGTCGAGCCCGCCGAGCAGCCCCGACATGAAGACCGTGTCCGACGCGGGCGGCACATGCTCGAGCGCCGCGAGGTCGGGCGGCCGCAGCCACAGCACGAGCACGTCGTCGCGCGATATTCCGTGCAGCGCCTGCGCGACGCCGTCGCGCGGCGCGAGCACGCGGTTCGACACCGCGATGCCGTGCGCCTTCAGCGCAGCCGCCAGCGCCTGCGCGCCGCGCTCGCCGTTGTCGCCCGCGCGATAGACCTGCCATACGGAACTCATCGTCTTCGACGTCGGCCGCGCGCCGCGCTCATCCTCGATCCGCTTCGCGATCAGGTCCGACTCGAGCAACACGCCTCGCGAGAAGTACACCGAGTAGAAATCGCGATCGGTTCCTGCCGGGACTTCGACATTCGGAAACAGGCACGGCACGGCCTCCTCTTCGCAGAAGTCGTGAACGGGCGCCCAGTTCCTGCCGCCGAGCCCCGACACGACGGCCAGCACCGGCTGCCGTGCGAGAAATTGAGCGAGCTGCGCCCGCCAGGTTTCGGGCGGCCCCGTGAGCTGCCAGACGTGCAGTTCCCAGCGGCGATTGACCATGAACATCATCTTGCGCGTCGAGCGCAGCGGCGGCGTCGCGCCGATCGGAAACGCGTTCTTGTCCGCGAAGTAATGCTGCAGTACATCGAGCATGCCCGCCCGCTTAACCGGATCCGCGTCGGGGGTGATGATCGTCGCGAAATGCAGCACCGTGTCCGTGACGCCGGACGGTTTGCGCGCGTCGAGCCGTTTCAGGTACCCGCTCAGCGCCGCCATGTCCGCATCGCTCAACGCATACTGCGGCATCAGCCTGCCGAGCGGCTTGCCGTCCGCGTCGATGCCGTCGCGCACGGCGCGGGCGAGACGTTCCTCCGTGTACGGTTCGCGATCGATACGCATGCCGGAAACGTACGGGATGTCGAGATCCTCGCCGGTTCGCGCGCGAGGATGCGCCAGATAGCGCCACGTGATCGGCGGCACCGTGTTGTTGCCTTCCTTCGAACCGAGGCCGCTGCGCCGGTGGCAATTGATGCAGGCGGCTGCCGCGCCCCGCAGGCGCACGCCGTCCTGATGCACGGCTTCGAGCGGCGCGCCCGAGCCGAGGATGCCGCGCTGGAAGATTGCCTCGCCCGCGTCCGCCGGCGCGACGGGCGCGGACGCGACGGACTCGGCAGCCGCCACTTCGTCGCAGCGTGCGTAACCGGTGGGCGCGCACAGCGCGGCGAGCAACAACCAGCGCGCCAGCCGGCGGTTCACGGCAAGCGTGCGCACCGCCGCGAGGGCACGCAGCAGCAGCCCGATGCCGCTCATGGCCGCGCCGTCGGGAGGCCGGCAGGCGGCGGCGCCGGCGACACGCTCGCGTCGATCGCGACCGAACGGCGTCCACCCGGCGACGTCGGCCGAGTGAAGATTGCATCGTCGAGCGGCGGATTCAGCGTCACCTTGTCGATGACCAGCGTGTCCTTGTTCGTGGAAGTCGCCGTATGGCTTTCGATCCTGAGCGGGATCTGCAGCCCGTCGATACGCTTGAAATCGCCGTAGGTCACTTCGACGGTGACCGGCCCGCGCGGGCCATGCAACTGACGGTCGAACTTCACGTCCAGGAACGTGCGGCCATCGATCCACACATGGCGAACCGCGCCGGAAGGCAGCGTCACCGCGAGGCGGTATGCATCGTGCCCGCCGATCTGGTCGATCCCTTCCAGCGTCACGCCGACGCCCTTCGCTTCGTGATCGATCAATGGCCCGTCGATCACCTGCTCGTCACGCGCCGACCTGATCTCGTCGATCGAATACGGCCGCGGACTCGCGCCGAGCTTCCAGCCTTCCCTGCCGTCGAACACGCGCACACTCTTCTCGTTCAATACCGTCAGCTCGAAGCGCGTCTTGTTCGGGCGCTTCATCGCGAGGACGAACGGCAAGTCCCGCACCGGAGCGTTGGCACTGTCGACATGACCGAACCAGACCATCGTCCGGACCTTGCGCCATGCGTCGAGCCCGCCGCGCGCGGCGACATTCCTCTCGACGATCTGTTCCGCGGTGAGATCCTGCCCCGCGACCTGCTTGCACGCGCACAAGGCAAGCGCCATGCAGCCGGCGAGCACCCACGATTCGATTCGCTTCATGGCCTCGGTCCTCGCGCGATCGTGCGGCTAGCGGCTCGTGACCCTGGTCGCACCGAGCTGCGGCTTGCCGAACGATGCATCGTCCACCGGCTGATTCACGGCCACGTGATCGATCGTCAACTTGTGCGTTCCCTTCACGCCCGCGACGGCCGTCTCGAGCGTATGCGGCACGACGATTCCCCCCTCCTTGCGGAAGTCGCGAAAGAACACGGAGACGCCGTGCATCCTGCCGTCGAGCACGCGCGGGTCGCCGTCGATCTTCAGCTCGAGGAACGTGGCCGCATCGATCCACACGCGACGCTCCGCATGCTCTTTGGTCGTCACTTTCAGCACGTAGGCGCGATGCCCTTCCACCGTCTCCGAGCCGATCAGCTGGACCGTGCTGCCCTTGCTCGCGTAATCGACGAGCGGCCCGTCCAGTTCCGCGGCCTGCGCCGCCGATTTCGCCTCGGCCGGCGTATAGGGCTCGACTTCGTCACGGCCGAGAAACGGTCGGACTTTCCAGCCCTGCACACCGTCATAGACCTGGAACGCCGTCTGCCCGTTGAAGCGGACTTCGACGCGGCTCTTGTGCGGACGCTTCATCGTCATCACGAATGGCAGCGCGGTGTTCTTCTTGCCGCCGGCCTCCATCAGCCCCGACATCGTCAGCGTATTGACCATGCGCCAGGCCTGCAGCCCGCCGCGCGCCGCCACGTTGCGCTCGACGATCTGCGCGGCGCTCGCGCGTCCCGCCGATGCGCCCCCGGCCTGGGCGGTGCCTGCCGCCGAGGCCGCCATCGAATCGGGCGCCGACGCGAGCAAACCGGCCAGCGAGGCCGCCCCAATCACTACCGAAAGAAACCGGGTCATGAGTCTTCTCCTGTCCCTGTGCCGTGAATCGCGGCCGCATCGTCATTCGACCAGCAGCCCGTCGATATGCAACGATCCGATGATCACGTTCACGCGTTCGCCGACCTTCACGACGTTGCCCTTGTTCGAAAACACCATCCAGTACTCGCGGCCGGCCTCGAGGCGGCCGCTTTGCCGCAACTGGCCTACCTTGTCCATCACCGGCACTTCAAGCAGCGCGTGACTCGTCTGCCCGTACAGATACGGCGTCGCGCTTCTGTCCGCGAGCCGCTTCGCGGCGTCGGGATCGGTCACGCGGTAACTGAAGCGGATCAGGTTGTCCGATGTGATGCGGTGCACCTTCAGGTTGTCGATCCCCCGCGTCATCATGTAGTAGGTCCTCGCGCGCTGCGGGAGGCCCGGCCGGTATGGCGAATGCCTCGCGCCCGCGCCGGGCGCAGCAGGTGCGCCCTGCTGCGCAGCGGCCGGCTCTGCGACGGCCGCGGCGAGAAGACAGGCGGCGGCGTAACGCGCCGCTCGCCTGCACAGCAAAGTTGAACGGTTCATGGCCCCCCCTTCAACGTTGATTCGGCACCGTGCCGAGCCCGAGCGGAGCGATCGGCAGGCCGCCCACGATGCCGGCCGGCGCGATCGGCGCCGCTGGCGGAGCGATCGGCAGGCCACCCACCGCGCCGGTCGGCACGGTCGGCACCGCCAGCGGCGGAATCGGCAGCCCGCCCAAGGCGTCGGCCAGCGCCGTGCCGAGCGCCAGCGGATCGATCGGAAGGCCGCCCAAGATGCCGGCCGGCAGGAATTCGACCGCACCGATGTCGTACTTCCCCTGTTGCGGACGCGTCGTGCCGAAGAAGTCATGATTCGGCGCACCCGTCGGCGTTCCTGCGTTGATCGCGGGCGAACCTGCGCGCGGCGAGTAGTTGCCGAGCAATACACCGTAACCGGTACTGCCGGGCACGATCGACATGTTGAACAGCGACAACGGACCGTACGACATGTTGATCCACTGATTGCCCTCATCCGGCACGGCCGACGGCAGCAGCGAGAACAGCGGGTTCGGCAAGACCGTGTCCGAGATGCCGGGCGGCACCGCGAACCCGTTTCCGCCTCCTTCCGGCGGCACGCGCGCGCCATTGCAATACTGGCTCACGACGGCCGGGTTGGCCCCGCTGTTGTTCGCGCCCGGGTAGTCACCCGCATCCGTCAGGATCGAATACCGCGGGCTCAGCATAAGGCCCGACTGATGGTTGCCGGGGCCGGTGTCGCCATACGCGCCGATATCCCAATACACCGCGTGCGGATCGCAATAGCCTGTCGCATGCCCCGCCTGGTTCAACGTCGGGTTCAACGTCACCGTGTTCTGCATCCCGGGGATGTTCGGGTTCTTCCCGGACACCGTGATGAAGAACGTGCGGTTCTGCCAGAACACGTTGTTGGTCAGCACCGGGTTCGAGAACGTCGTGCAGTTCGACAGCCCCCCAGGACACGCCACCCCGGCGGCGGTGAACGCCGTCACGAAGTTCGCCGTATGCCGCGCGGTCTCGAGCCCGGCCGGCTGGTATGTCGACGTCGTGATCGGGTTGCACGTCGTTTGCGAGCCGACCGTGGTGCAGTTCGGCGGCCCGACGTTCGCCTGGGTCGCCGCGTCCGTGTTGAACAGCACGCCGGCGGACGCCGTCGCGTCGTTCGACATCACGGTGTTGTTGACGAAGCTCACGCGCACCGCATCCTGCAGCGACACGCCGCCGCCGCCCCAGCCCGCGACGTTGTTGGCGATGATGTTGTTGATCACCCGGACCGCGTACCAGTTCGCCGCATTGCCCGGGCTGCGCTGCACGTCCGTGCCGTTCACCGCCTGCAGCCGCAGCCCGCCGCCCTTGCCGCTCTCGGCCGTGTTGCCCATGATCAGGTTGCCGTCGATCACCAGTTGCGGCCCGATACCGTCGGACAGTTGCGGCGCGCAGTCCACGTCGACCGTCGAGTTCTCGCAGAAGGTGCCGTCCGGCGGCACGCCCTGCGCGATGATGCCGCCGCCATAGGTCGGCAGTGTCGGGTTGTTGCTCTGGTTGAACAGCACCCAGTTGTGCGAAATGTCGCCGGCATAGCTGAAGCCGAAGTGCGCGACGCCTCCGCCGTCGCCGCTGCTGATGTTGCCGCACACCCAGTTGTAGTTGAAGTGGTAGTTGTCGGCGCCCGAGCAGAACACGACGCCGCCGGCCGATGACGGTGTGCTCGAATTGATTTCATCGCCGTACGACGCGTTCGACGTCACCGAGTTGTGGTGCACGTTCACGGCCTTGTTGAAGCCGAACGGAAGCTCGGTGATGCCGTCGGCCGCGATCGTGCCGTCGGGCACTTCGACCTGGCCGACCGAGATGCCGCCTGACAGCGTGCCGGCGTTCGAATACACGCGGTTGTTCGACACCTCCATCAGGTGGTTCCAGCCGTGCAGGAAAATCCCGCCGCCGCCTTGCGAGCTGTTGGTGACCGTGATGCCGTCGATGCGCGATGGATTGCACAGGAAGTTGCTCGGATAATTCGCGCAGTCCGGCGGATTCGGCCGCAATGCGCTCGGGCCCGTGAGCGGCACGCAGATGCCGTTCGCGACGCAGTTCGGGTCGGGCTGCGGCACGCCGCCCACCAGCACGTCGCGCACGCCCTTGCCGAGCACCGTGATGCCGGCACCTTCGTAGGCGCCCATCAGCGACGGCTCGAGCAGCATTTCGCCGAGATTGCCGTTCAGGGTCGAGTCCCACCCCACGGTCGGCTCGAGCGGGATCGGGTCGACCTTGCGCTGCATCGCCGTCGGGCACGTGTACGTGCCGCTCGGGTCGTACGGGTTCGACGACGAAATCATCGCGCCGTTGATCGCGACGCCGAACAGGCAGTCGACCTTCCTGCGCCACGCGTCCATCTTGCCCGACGGATGCGTGTTCGCATTGATCACCACCGACGGCGCGCCGACGCCTTGCAGCCGCACCGGCTTCCACATCACGGTCATTTCGTTGTAGGTGCCCGGACCGACGATGATCAGGTCGCCCGGGGTCGCCTTGTCGATCGCGGTCTGGATCGCGTCGTTGGTCGCGTTCTCGCCGTTCACGTAAGTCGGCGCCTTGCCGCCCACCGTCACGGTGACCGTGTCGATCGAGTTCTTGCCGCTGGCGGTCGTGACGACCAGTTCGCCGCAGGACGTCGGCGTCAGCACGCCGCGCTGCTGAACCGTGCAGCTCGAGCCGATGAGCGGCGGCACGACGACGCGGATCTCCGAATCGGTCCATGACTGCACCGCAGCCGTCCTGCCGCCGATCGTGACCTTGCCTTGCGCCGCCCCGAAGCCGTAATGGCGCTTGACGAACTTCTGGTTGAACGGCGTGGCGGTCGCGGCCGGCCCGTTGTACGCGTTGTTCGCCACGGTCTGATCGCCGAGCGCCTTGATCGTCAGCGGGTGACCGACCGCGCTGACCCACGGGCCCGCGCCGCCGCCGCTCGCGTCGCCGGTCACGCTGGCAATCGCGGGCGTGCCGTCCGGGTACGCGCAGTCAGGCGGGTTGTAGCCGGACGCGAAGGCCTGCACCGGCACCACCGGCGTGTCCATGTACTGCGTCTGTCCGGGCATGAACGGAATCTCGTAGCAGAACTGGCTGTATGCCGGGTTGAACAACGGATCGCGGATCGTCTTGCCCGGATGCGCCGGGTCGGGCATGTCGGGATCGTTCATGCACGCGACCATCATCGTCGGCGCGTAGCCGGTCGGATTCGGCGGATTGACCTGCCACGTCGAATAGTTCAGCCCGTTGAAGATGCCCCAGGAGTCCGAATAGATGCGCGCGACTTCATTGCCGCCGAAATCCTTCATCGAGATCGGCACGTTTGGCACCGCGAACTTCTCGCCGAACTGCGGCGAGTACGGATCGAACTCGGATGAGAAATCGTCGAGCATGAAGCCGGTGAAGTGCGCGGCAACATGGGTCGAGCTGAACAGCCAGAACTTCGCGAGCACCGACATTTCGTTCGTGAGCGTGACCTCCTTGCGGTCGCAGAGATGCCGCGACGCGCCCGCGAACGGCGCGACCTCCTTCGAGCCCGGGAACAGGCTGATGTAGTCCGGCACGATGCGCAATGCGCCGACGCACGGCCAGAACGTCTCGACGCTGCCCGTATCGCCTTCGTGCCGCGGCGTCGAACCGAGGTCGGTCGTCGGGTTCTGCGCGTTGTTCGGGTTGAAGGTCGAATTCATCGCCGCCTGGTCGGGCAGGATGAAGATGTTGCCGAGGCCGCCGAACTGCTGCGTCACCGGGGCGATGTAGTTGTCGCCGATCAGGATGTTCTTGTCCTCCTCCTTCACGAGCTCGTAGCCCGGCGGCACCACCACCTCGACGACGTATTTCCCGGTCGGCAGCATCCGCGTGCCGTCGCCCGACGGATTCGCCACGCAGATCTTGCAGTTCGTGCCGGTCGGCAGGCCCGTCGACGGATCGCGCGTCGTCACGCTCGGGAACTGGTACATCCCGTCGTACGGCGCGGGCTGCACCTGGTTGAACGCATGCATGCCGTCATAGCACTTGAATTGCGAATGCGCGGGCAACGCGCGATGCGTCGGATCCAGCCACTGCGGGCTGTCCTTCAGCGTGAAGAAGAACGGGTCGCTCGTCTCCTGGCCCGGGCAGTTCATGTTCGGAATGCCGTCGGTGCGGAACCCCTGCGCCCAGTCGTCCCAGCTGCTCGTCTTCGTCGTATCGACGAGCGCGAGCGTCGTCGTGCCGTCCGGCGCCGTGTCTTCCCGGTACAGGTTGACCGTCACGTTCGGAATGTTCGGCGTCCAGCTCGTGTGAATGAGCAGCGCCGGGTCGTCGAACGGCCGCGTCGACGCGTAGATCACCTCGCCCTTGATGCCACCGTTCTCGGTCGGGCCGTACGGCTTCTTGCCGAATTCGATGAACGAATTCTGGCCGGAGAAGCCCTGCCAGCCTTCGGTCGTCACCCACGGCGGGTCGATCCGCGCGGTCGACGGGTTCGTGCCCGATTGGTCGGTACAGTCCGCATCGTTGCAGTAGCGGGCGCCCGGCACGCGCAGGTTCGTCGGCAGATGCGCCGTCGGCGATTCGACCGTGTTGGCGAAATTCGCCGCGATGTTCGAGGTGCCTCCGCCGGGCGTGCCGTCGACCGGCCCGCCCGCGTCATACACCACGTGCACGCCCGTCTGCTTGTAGCGCGTCGTGTCGGCTTCGGCCACATACCAGTTGAACAGCGGGAACACTTCGTTGAATCCGGCGAAGCCGTTCAGGTCCGTGTTGTTGAAGTTCGAATAGCTGCCGTCGCGGAACCGTATGTTGGTGGGCACGAGCGTGAGCCCGGGCTCGTTGTCCTGCGAGACGCCGTCGCCGTTCTGGTCGAAGAAGGTCCGCGTATACAGATTCGTATGCCATTGCAGCACGGGGATGTCGCCGAGGTCCTTGGACTGTCCGCCCTTCAATTGCGTCGCCGTCGCCAGCCCGTCGACGATCTGGTCGTTCCATTGATCGAAGACCGTGATGCGGAACGTGCCGTCCGGCAGGCCGCTGATCTTGAACGTGCCGTCCGGATTGCACTTGGTGAAGGCGATGTCCTCCCCGTCGGTGTCGCCGACGCTCACGTAGCACTGCGTGAAGCCGAGCGAATCGCGCGAGCCCGAGCCGTACAGGTTCTCGTTCGGCGGACGGCTGTAGTGCAGATTCGTGATCCGGCCCGCGAGCGAGTTGTTGCAGGTCGCGCCGGCGCACACCAGCGGCAGCCGGTCGTTGATGATCTTCGGATTCGCGAAACCGATCGACACGTGGAAGCCGGCGGGCCCGAACTCCTGGAAGTACGAAGGACCGCCGACCTTGATGAATGCGTCGTGCGCCTTCTGTCCGTCCAGCGTGTTGGTCTGCAGCCATTCCTCGCCGCGGCCGGTGCGATCCGCGCCCGGCGTCGCGACGACGCCATAGCGTCCCGGCATCAGGTTCGCGATGACTGCCTGGCCGACCAGCGGCGACAACGTCTTGCCGTCGGACTCGTACTTCGGGCAGGTCGGGATCATGCCGACGAGGCCGTCGGTCGACGTCGTCGAAATCGGGCAGGCGTTCAGGCCCGTGGCGGGATCGACGGTGCCCTGCAGCGAATTCGACAGCGGCATGTTGAACATGTCGTAGGTCATCTGCCCGGTGGCGTCGCCGGTGCCGCCGGCGTCGTCGAACAGCTTGATCTCGAACCCGCCGAGGCCCGGCTCATGCGCGGTGCCGAAGCTGTCGGTGCCGCCGCTCACGTCCACTTCGCCATTGACGGGTGCATCGTCCTCGAACACGAATACCGATATCTTCGCGGTCTGCAACGGCGTCTCCTGCACGAGCACGTTGACGCTCTTCTGTCCCGGCGCGATCGGCGCGCCACCCATCGTGTGACCGCAGGTGCCCGTGCCCGGCGCGAAATCCGCGCCGCCGGGGCCCGACGGGCAATCCTTCGAAATGTCGAACTGCCGCTTCGCCCCGGTCGGGTTGTTCGGGTCGACGGGCTGCGGAGCGCCCGCTCCGCTCGAGAAACTGTTGCCCGCGTCGCCCGGCAGAATCGAGATGTAGTAATGCTTGGTCGGATCGAGCGAAACCTGGCTCGGGTCGACCGGCACCTGCTGCGCGGCATTCGTACGGCACGCGCCGTCGCCGACGTCGCATACCGCGGGCACATGCGTGTTGGTGGCAGGATCGAACACCGTCTGCCCCGACTCGCACGCCACCGTGCCGACACAACCCGCCGCGACCACCGGCATGTAGCTCGAATGGAAGCTGGTGCCCAGACTCGGCACCGGCAGCGGCGGGCAGTTCGCGGGGCGCGGCGTCGTGTTCACCTGGCAGGCCGGGTCGATCTGGAACGTGCGGTCTTCCTCGATGATCCAGCGGTAGTCGGTGAGCTGCACGGGCGTCTTTCCCGGGGCCGCGCTCGGCGCGTCCAGGACCTTGACGGCGAGTCCGCTGCCGCCGTTGAACCTGACGGTAACGGTCGCGGGCGCGCTCGCCGTGTTCTGCGAGTTGACGGCCGTGTACTTGAAGGTCACGCCGGCGGTCGCGCCGCCGACCGGCGGTACGGCCGGCGTCACGCTGAATGAGCCGTCCGCGTTCAGCGCGACCGTGCCGCCGCTGGCGCTGTTCGGCACGACGACCGCCGCGAGCGGCAGGCCGCTCGGGTCCGTGTCGTTGACGAGCACGCCGGGTGCGCCGATCTGCAGCCGCGACGCGATGTTGCTGGTGTAGCTGTCGTCGTGTGCGACGGGTGGACCGGACAGGCAGCCGGCAGCTTGCGTGCACGGGGCCAGCGTCACCGTCGCGGTGACCGCGGGATTGCCGTTCGCCTGATACACGAAGCTGTCGGAAGTCGTACCGGGTTTGGGCACGTAGCTGAACGTGCCGTCAGGGTTCAGCGTCACCGTGCCGTTGGCCGGCTTGGTCAGGAGCTGCACGCCATAGACGCCGACGTCGTTGGCGATCACGCCCTTGCCGGGGTCCGCCACGGTCAGCGTGTTGCCTGCCACAAGGAAGTACTTGTCGGGATTGGCGACCACGTTCTGGCCGGCCGCGCCGACAGACGGAAGCGCACCGTTGTTGATGCTGAGATACGCCTGCATGCCGCCGTCGCGCTGGTTGTTGGTCGACAGGCTCAGTTGCCGGTCGAACACCGGCAGCGCGGGCGCATTCACGCCCGGCGCGTTCATCATCACGTCGTAAGTCTTGCCGGCCGCCATGAACACGGACGATTGCACGCGCGGATTGCCGGGCAACGGATTGCCGTCCTCGGCGACGAGCGTGAAGCCGGAGACCGCCGGGTTGCCGCTTTGCGCGCCGACCACGGACGGCACGTGCATCCGCAGGCCCGCGTTGACGAAGCGCAGGAGAACCTGGCCGGTCGACACGGGCGCCGTTGCGAGGAACGACGACCGGTCCGGATGCGTACGATCGAACGCGACGCCGTTGATCAGGTAATAACGCGGATCGTAGTTCACGGCCGGCGGATAGCAGGTGCCGAACGATGAGGAATGCGAATCGCCACATCCACCAGAAAGGCCGGACCAGACCTTGGTTTCGCTGAAGCCGGCAGTGGCGACAGCCGCGGCGACTGCCGCGTTCTGCAGCGGATCGATCTCGCTCAGTACGAGCGGGATGTCGGCGTCGTACTGCACGCCCGGATAGGCGACCGGTCGCGACGTCACGCTCGCCGGCGGCGTGCGCACCACGAGCACGCCATAGAGACCCATCGGCCCCTGGATCGACGGATGCGAGCCCGATTCGATCAGGTAGGTGCCGGGCCGCAGGTTGTTCCACTTCAGCGCTGTTGTCGCGCCATGAGGCACTTCGGTCGAGAACGACTGAACCCGTGGCCCTTGCGCGGGCGGCGTAAACGTCGCACCGCTGCCGGTACCGGCAATCGGCCAGGTCGTCGAGGTCTGTGTCGGATGCACCGGGCTCGGGGTCGACGTCGCCGTCTTGCCGAGGCCGCCGCCCAACTGCCCGACGATCACGAGCGACGTCGGCACGGAAGCGGGCAGACTGTTCGTGAGGTTGATCGTCAGCGTCGCGCCGGACGGCACGGTGATCACCACCGGCGACCAGCCCGCGCCGGCGCCGGGATTGGCCGCCGCACAGGTGGCCGGCGCCACGGCTGCCGCCGAGCACGTGTAGCCCCACATCGGCACGATCTCGCCGTCGGGCATCGTGGCCGACACGGCCTTCGCCGTCAGGTTCACGGTTTGGGCGAGCGATGCCTCGCTCGCTGCCAGCAGAATGAACGCGGCGAGGCTCGCCTTCGCCACGCGGAGGAACATCGCCTTGAACTGGATGAATGGCATTTCCGTTCTCCCCGCCTCTAGTTGCCTTCGTTGATCACGAAGACTTGTGGATCGACGAGCATCATCATCATCATTCCGCCGGGGAAGATGTTGTTCGTGGTGATCTCGCGTTCATTGTGCGAATGCCACATGAATGCAAAGCCCGCTTCGCTTCCCGGCGGATTCGCGATCGTGCCGCTCGGCGGCGTTGTGCCGGTCGGCGAAGTCGCGCGAATCGTCGCATCCGGGCCGAGATAGGGGCTGCCGCCATACCACGCACCGTTCGTCAGGATGTGCGAGTCGGGCAGCGTGACCGGTCCGCCGCTGCCGACGTTTCCGAACGGATGCGCTTCGAGCGCCTTGTTGTGGTCCGCGCACCATTCGTAATAGTTCGGCGCCTTCGGGTCGGCGGTGTAGTAGCCGTTCGCATCGGGAATGCAGACGCTGCCGTCGCCAGGCTTGTGCCCGTAGATGTCCCAGTTGAGTCCCTTGCCGGTCCAGTAGAAGATGCCGTCCAGGGTTTCGCCGGGCGTCGTGGTCGTGGTGAACAGCAACGGGCCCGCGACCTTGGTCGCGTCCGACTTGGAAAGCAGCAGGTTCCCGTCGCGTGCGAGCACGCGAACGTGATTGCCGTGCTCGTGGAACGGATGCTGCCAGCGGCCCGTGCCGATGATTCGCAACAGCACCAGCTCGCCGGGGTGCATATGCGGATTGCCGTTGTAGGGCTGATGCGGATACTGCATCGCGTAGTTCGGATCCATGTCGTCGGGCATCGAGCGGCCGTTGATCATGAAGTACGCGGGGTGATAAGGCTCCGTCTCGACGGTCATGCAGCCCGTCGGCAACGCGCACGTCTTCGCGGCCTCCTGCTCGGCCTGCGCATGGATGCGCGGGTCCATTTCGGAGAACTGAAAGAGATACTCGCGGTCGTAGCAGGCCGAGCCATGGTTGTACGCCGCCGCCGCGTTGCGGTAGTCCGGCTGGCCGTCGGGCAGCGTCGCGGCGACGGCGCGGCACCCTGCCGGCACGGCAAGCACGCCCGGCGCCGATGTCGGCAACACGATGATCGCGCCGTAGAGGCCCATCTCGATCTGAAGGTCGCCCCGAGTGCCACTGTAGTAGGCATGCGTGCCGGGTGTGGCCGCAACGAAACTGTAGGTGACCGTGTTGCCATGCGTCGCCTCGCGCGTGAGCAGTCCGGGCACGCCGGTGAGCGCGGCCGGACACGAGCCGTCGGGATTGAGCGCCGCCGCGCACACCTGGAATCCCTGAAACAGGATCGACGTGTTGCCCGCCGCTGCGGGCAGGTTGTTCGTGAGCGTCACCGTGATCACGTCGCCCTGCCGCACGATCAATGTCGGGCCGGGAATCTGCATGCTGGGGCAACTCGCGCCCGTGATGCCCGCCGGCGAGAATCCCGCCGGTGCCGTGCGGCAGCCGTAGCCCCACGAATAGACGCTCGATCCGTCGGGCTGGCTGATCCGGCTCGCTTCCGCGCTCAGGTCGAAATGCGTGCCGGTGATGCCCGGCGCGGCGGCCAGAACCGGCCCGCAGAGCAATACGGCAAGCATTGCGACGGCGAGACGTACGAGCAATCCGGCACCCGTACGCATTGCGGTCCGGATGTCATGAGTGAAGTGGCCCACGATATTTCTCCTAGATGCAGGACTTCGTAGCCGGGTCGAGCGCGGCGGGACAGATGCGGACCTCCGTCATCAGTCCCCCGAAGTTCTCGGCGTCGTTCGACAGGTGATCGAGATTCGGCGTGTAGAGGTAGTAGACCGACCCGGGCGCGTACATCGTCGTGTCGCTCGCATCCAGAATCACGTCGATGGATTCACCGCCGCCGAGCGTGATCGAATTCGTGTAGTAAGTCATGTCGTTGCCGGCCATGTCGCGCAACAGCCGGGCGTTGACGCCGATCACATGCATCCTCACGCCCAGCGACGCGAGCGTCTGGAATTCGGTGACGTCGAGATCGGAAATCCTGAGCAACGCCCTGCCCCCGGCCGGGATGTTGATGATGGTCGGCAGCGGTTGCGAAACGTGCGCCGTGCCGTCGGCCACCGGCGTCTGCATCGGCCCAGGGGTCACCGTGTCCGGATAGCTGCGCCCGTTGAGCATGAAGTACTTGTCCTTCATGTCGGTGAACGGTTCCGGATTGAACGTCATCCCCACGAAATGGAAGTTCGGATCGAAGCCGTGTATCTGCACCGGATACTCGACGTCGTACGCGGTCGACCCGTCGCCGTCGTTGTATGCGTAGAGCGTCGGCTTGCCGCTCTTGTCGTTGGCGTGCAGCACGCCGTTCGAAGGCGGCAGGGGCGTCGAGCACAGAATGTCGTTGCCGCACCGGGTGCGAAGATCGCCTTGCTGCGCGACCAGCGCGGCGTATAGCGACTTGCCGAACGGCACCCGGTTCTGGCGCGGCCGCACGAAGACCTGGCCGACCATCCCCATCTGGAGGTGCTCCGGCGGCGTGATGTGGCAGTGCCAGAAGTAGGTGCCCGCATCGGGCGCGAGATAGTAATAGGTGAAGCTGGCACCGATGTTGATCGCCACCGACGCATCCGGCACGCCGTCATAGAACGACGACGCATTCGGATAACCGTGGAAGTGCACCGTGTGCTGCTCGAACAAGTCGGGGCGCATGATCATGCCGACGTTCGTGAGCGTCAGGAAGAACTCGTCGTCCTCGTCGATCGCCATCTCGGGCGCCGGCATGTTGCCGTTCATCACGCCGATATCCATGATCGCCCGCGGATCCACATGGCCGGTCAACTGGCCCGGCGGCGACGATTCCGGGTCGGGCACGAGGCCGACCGCTCCGTTGTAGGCCGGATCCGTTCTCGGATCGCCGACCGTGTTGAACACCGCCGCGAACTCCGTACCGGCGCGGCCGGCCTGGATGTCGGCAATGCCGGACAACGGGCCGAAGGCAAACAGATACGTCTGCGTGCCGTCGGCCATGGTGGCGTACCCGTCGCCGCCGGAGATCTGTTGACACTTGATGGCGCCGTTGACGATACCGGTCGGCACGGAGGTCTGCCCGGTGAAGGACGGTCCGGTGTAGGCGGGTTCCACGCTGCCGGCCGGCAGCGCCGTCGGATGAGACGGCGTGGTGAACGGACATTGAACGCGAAACGTTTGTGCAAACGATGGAACGGCGCACATCAGGAGCAACAGTGCCGCCGCACTGCTGCAACACGCGCGGGTACTGAACATATGACCTCCATCCAAGGGGTCCGCCAGCGACACGCGCTGGCCGTCATGCTCTGCTGCAGACGCGAGCCGCGAAGCTTTCACGGCCCGTACCGGCATTCTGCAGACACGCAGGACGGGCCGGGATGGGTCACCCTCCTACTTTTGCATAGGGGGTCCCCGGCGAATGGCACGCATCGTTTTCCGTATGACCGGCGCGCATTCGCGCTGAATGACGGGCGTGCGGCAGCCGCACGGCGATGGCGCGCGAAGCGGATCGAAACGACGGAATCGCCGGCTGGCGCCGAACGACGCAGCGGGGCTGCAAGGGGCGGGATAACGGGTGACGCGGTAGACTTCGCAGTGGCGCAACGACGGCGTTGGCGCCGGGGTGGCGGGCTCGCCGGCCCGCGCAGGAAAGGCAACGGGCAAAAAAAAGCGCCACGGAGACCGTGGCGCTAAAAAAGTTCTAGCCATTCCGAGGGCCGTGCTAGAACCTGAGAGACTGCGCGAAACACCGTCGCCGGTTAAACTCCTGAAACGATGTTTCGAAAACGTGAGACATTCTTTCCGTTTCCGCCCGACAAGTCAAGCGGTATTTGCACCGGTCTGTTCACTTTCCGGCGATGCTCATTTGAATACTTTCCTAATAAACCAAGGGTGAACCCGTAAAATCTCATCCGATGAACGATTCACCCATGGAACATGCATCTTTTGACAATCATCCTACAATACCAACAAAATTGAAATCGAGTTTCGGAAATAGAGAGAATCCCTCGTGTCGACACCTGTAACGCCTCCCGCGCCCCGAGATCGCGAATCGTCGCCGGACGAGATCACCGCGCTCGCGCGCGGCCTCGCCGTGCTGCGGCGCATCGCGGCCGCCGACGCCCCGGTCAGCAACCGCGAGCTCACCGAATTGACGGGCATCCCGAAGCCGACCGTGTCGCGCATCACGGCAACGCTCGTGAGCGCCGGTTTCCTGTTCCAGTTGCCGGACAGCGAGCGCTTCGTGCTGACCGCATCGGTGCTGGAGCTGAGCCACGGCTTCCTGCGCAACTTCGACATCCGCGCGCGCTCGCGGCCGTTCATGATCGAACTCGCCGAGCGCACGTCGCTGTCGGTGCACCTCGCGGTGCGCGATCGCCTCGACATGGTCGCGATCGACGTGATCCGGCCGCGCTCGGCCGTGCTCGTCACGCGCCTGGAGATCGGCTCGCGGATGGACATCGCGCGCACCGCGGTCGGCCGCGCGTATCTCGCGGCACTGGAGGACGACGAGCGCCGCGCGCTGCTCGACGCGCTGCGCGCGACGGCCGGCGACGACTGGCCGCACATATCGGCGCGCCTGACCCCGGGCGTCGAGGACGCGATGCGCGCCGGTCACGCAATCGCGATCGGCGAATGGCGCGAAGGGCTGAACGCGGTCGCAGCCGGTTTCGTCGGTCCGTCCGGCCAGCGCTATTCGGTGAACTGCGGCGGCGCTTCCAGTCAGTGCCCGCCCGAATGGCTGCAGGAACACGTCGTGCCCGCGCTGCACGAATGCATTGCCAAAATCACCCGCGAGATCGGCGGCGCACCGGCCCGGCGCAGTGGCGCGTAATCGATTCGTCATCGCGCTGTCGCGTTCTGTAACGACCGTAACCCGTTGAAAGATAGGCCACTGGACTGTAACGGGGACGGGACGTAGGATCATGCCCATCGTCGCGCCGCATTCGCGGCGCGCACCGCTCTTTTCAATTCCCGCGCGGATCGCCAGGGCCCGGACCGAGCCGGCCCACCGGCACCGCATGCCCACGCGCCGCCCCAGGGCCCGACTCCCGGCCCGCCGCGCCGTCTTCCTGACAGAACACGATGGACAACCAACAAAAGCCCACGCCCCCTTCGAAGGATCCCGCCTCCCCTGCCGCGCGCCGCCCGCGCCGCACGCTGGCGATCGGGACGCTCGCGGTCGTCGTCATCGGCGGCTTGCTGTGGTGGCACCCGTGGAACCGCACGCCGGCCGACGCGTCCGCCACGGGCGGCGCGGCCTCCGGCGCAAGTGCCGCCGGCGGCCATCGCGGCCGCGGCGGCCCCGCCGCCATGGCGAACGTTCCGCAACCCGTCGCGGTCGCGACCGCGACACAAGGCGAGATGCCGATCGTGCTGTCCGCGCTCGGCACCGTGACGCCGCTCGCAAACGTGACGGTCAAGACCCAGTTGTCGGGTTATCTGCAGTCGGTCGCATTCCAGGAAGGCCAGATCGTCAAGAAAGGCGACCTGCTCGCGCAGATCGACCCGCGCCCGTACCAGGTCGCGCTCGAGAATGCCGAAGGCACGCATGCGCGCGATTCCGCGCTGCTCGCGACGGCCCGCCTCGACCTGAAGCGCTATCAGACCCTGCTGTCGCAGGACTCGATCGCGTCGCAGACGGTCGACACCCAGGCGTCGCTCGTCAAGCAATACGAAGGGACGGTCAAGACCGACCAGGCGGCGATCGATTCCGCGAAACTGAACCTCGCGTATGCGCGCATCACGGCGCCGGTGTCGGGCCGCGTCGGCCTGCGTCAGGTCGACCCCGGCAACTACGTGACGCCGGGCGACACGAACGGCATCGTCGTGATCACGCAACTGCAGCCGATGAGCGTGATCTTCACGACCTCGGAGGACAACCTGCCGCAAATCCTCAAGCAGGTGAACGCGGGCCGGAAACTGTCGGTCACCGCGTACAACCGCAACAACACGGTGCCGCTCGAGACGGGTTCGCTCGAAACGCTCGACAACCAGATCGACACGAGCACCGGCACCGTCAAGCTGCGCGCGACCTTCGACAACAAGGAAGGCCTGCTGTTTCCGAATCAGTTCGTGAACACGCGGCTGCTGGTCGACGTGATGCGCAATGCGACGATCGTGCCGACCGCCGCCGTGCTGACGGGCTCGATCGGCCAGTTCGTATACATCGTGAAACCCGACAACACGGTGACGGTGCGCAAGGTCACGACCGGCCCGGTCGACGGTGAGCGCACGAGCATCGTCAGCGGCGTCGCGATCGGCGAGCGCGTGGTCACCGACGGCTCCGACCGGTTGCGCGAAGGCGCGAAGATCACCATCCCGGCCGACAAGCCGAAAGGCGCATCCGGTGCGCATGGCGCCGGCGCGGCGTCCGGCGCATCGGGCGCATCGGGTACGGCCGCCCACCGCGGCGGACACAAGCACGGCGCGTCGCAGGCAGCGGCCCCCGCGGCCCAGTAACGCGCGGGCCGCTCGATGAATCCATCCCGCCTCTTCATTCTCCGTCCGGTCGGCACCGCCCTCCTGATGGCGGCGATCATGCTGGCCGGCCTCGTCGCGCTGCGCTTCCTGCCGCTCGCCGCGCTGCCCGAAGTCGACTACCCGACGATCCAGGTCCAGACCTTCTATCCGGGCGCGAGCCCGGAGGTGATGACGTCGTCGGTCACCGCGCCGCTCGAGCGGCAGTTTGGCCAGATGCCGTCGCTGAACCAGATGTCGTCGCAAAGCTCGGCGGGCGCGTCGGTGATCACGCTGCAGTTCTCGCTCGACCTGCCGCTCGACGTCGCCGAACAGGAAGTGCAGGCCGCGATCAACGCGGCTGGCAACCTGTTGCCGTCCGATCTGCCGGCCCCGCCGATCTACGCAAAGGTCAACCCGGCCGACGCGCCGGTGCTGACGCTCGCCATCACGTCGAAGACCTTGCCGCTCACGCAGGTGCAGGACCTGACCGACACGCGCCTCGCGATGAAGATCTCGCAGATCGCCGGTGTCGGCCTCGTCAGCCTGTCGGGCGGCAACCGGCCGGCCGTGCGGATCCAGGCGAACCCGACCGCGCTCGCGAAATACGGGATGAACCTCGACGATCTGCGCACGACGATCTCGAACCTGAACGTGAACACGCCGAAGGGCAACTTCGACGGCCCGACGCGCGCGTACACGATCAACGCGAACGACCAGCTCACCAGCGCGGACCAATACAACGACGCGGTCGTCGCGTACAAGAGCGGCCGTCCGGTGATGCTGACCGACGTCGCGAAGGTCGTCGCCGGCTCGGAGAACACCAAGCTCGGCGCGTGGGTGAACTCGGAGCCCGCGATCATCCTGAACGTGCAGCGCCAGCCGGGCGCGAACGTGATCGCGACCGTCGACGCGATCAAGGCGCAGTTGCCGAAGCTGCAGGAGACGCTGCCCGCCGCGCTCGACGTGCAGATCGTCACCGATCGCACGACGATGATCCGCGCGGCCGTGCGCGACGTGCAGTTCGAGCTGCTGCTCGCGGTCGCGCTGGTCGTGCTGGTGATGTACCTGTTCCTCGCGAACGTCTATGCGACGATCATCCCGAGCCTGTCGGTGCCGCTGTCGCTGATCGGTACGCTCGCGGTGATGTACATGGCCGGTTTCTCGCTGAACAACCTGTCGTTGATGGCGCTCACCATCGCGACCGGCTTCGTCGTCGACGATGCGATCGTGATGATCGAGAACATCGCGCGCTACGTCGAGGAAGGCGATTCCGGTCTCGAGGCGGCGTTGAAGGGCTCGCGGCAGATCGGCTTCACGATCATCTCGCTGACGGTGTCGCTGATCGCGGTGCTGATTCCGCTGCTGTTCATGGGCGACGTGGTCGGCCGGCTGTTCCACGAATTCGCGATCACGCTCGCGGTGACGATCGTGATCTCGGCGATCGTGTCGCTCACGCTCGTGCCGATGATGTGCGCGAAGCTGCTGCGCCATTCGCCGCCGCCCGAAAGCCACCGCTTCGAGGCGCGCGTGCACCGCGCGATCGACTGGGTGATCGCGCGCTACGCGGTCGCGCTCGAATGGGTGCTGAACCGCCAGCGCTCGACGCTCGTCGTCGCGCTGCTGACGCTCGCACTCACTGCCCTGCTCTACGTATTCGTGCCGAAAGGCTTCTTCCCCGCGCAGGATACCGGCGTGATCCAGGCGATCACGCAGGCGCCGCAGTCGATTTCGTACGGCGCGATGGCCGAACGCCAGCAGGCGCTCGCGGCCGAGATCCTGAAGGATCCGAACGTCGAGAGCCTCACGTCGTTCATCGGCGTCGACGGCAGCAACATCACGCTGAACAGCGGCCGGATGCTAATCAACCTGAAGGCACGCGACGAGCGCTCCGAGTCGGCCGCGCAGATCATCCGCGACCTGCAGCAGCGCGTCGCGGACGTGACCGGCATCACGCTGTTCATGCAGTCGGTGCAGGACCTGACGATCGACTCGACCGTGAGCCCGACGCAGTATCAGTTCATGCTGACGAGCCCGAACCCCGACGAGTTCGCGACCTGGGTGCCGAAGCTCGTCACGCGGCTGCAGAAGGAGCCGTCGCTCGCCGACGTCGCGACCGACCTGCAGAGCAACGGCCAGTCGGTCTACATCGAGATCGACCGCGCAAGCGCCGCGCGCTTCGGCATCACGCCCGCGACCGTCGACAATGCGCTGTACGACGCGTTCGGCCAGCGCATCGTGTCGACCATCTTCACGCAGTCGAACCAGTACCGCGTGATTCTCGAGTCGGAGCCGAAGGAGCAGCATTACGCCGAATCGCTGAACGACATCTACCTGCCGTCGGCGGGCGGCGGCCAGGTGCCGCTGTCGTCGATCGCGTCGTTCCACGAACGGCCGTCGCCGCTGCTGGTCGCGCACCTGTCGCAGTTCCCGTCGACGACGGTCTCGTTCAACCTCGCACCGGGCGCGTCGCTCGGCGAGGCCGTGAAGGCGATCGCGGCCGCCGAGAAGGACATCGGCCTGCCCGGCTCGTTCCAGACGCGCTTCCAGGGCGCGGCGCTCGCGTTCCAGGCGTCGCTGTCGAACCAGCTGTTCCTGATCCTCGCGGCGGTCGTCACGATGTACATCGTGCTCGGCGTGCTGTACGAGAGCTACATCCATCCGATCACGATCCTGTCGACGCTGCCGTCGGCCGGCGTCGGCGCGCTGCTCGCGCTGATGATCACCGGGCACGACCTCGACATCATCGGGATCATCGGGATCGTGCTGCTGATCGGCATCGTGAAGAAGAACGCGATCATGATGATCGACTTCGCGCTCGAGGCCGAGCGCGTCGAAGGCAAGCCGCCGCGCGAGGCGATCTATCAGGCGTGCCTGCTGCGCTTCCGGCCGATCCTGATGACCACGCTCGCCGCGCTGCTCGGCGCGGTGCCGCTGATCGTCGGCGCGGGCGCCGGCTCCGAGCTGCGCCAGCCGCTCGGGATCGCGATCGCGGGCGGGCTGATCGTGTCGCAGGTGCTCACGCTGTTTACGACGCCGGTGATCTATCTCGGCTTCGACAGCCTCGCGCGCCGCGTACGCGGCTGGTTCGAGCGGCACGGCCCCGGCCGCGACGCAGGCAAGCAAACGGGCGCGTAAGCGATGAACCTGTCGCGCCCCTTCATCACCCGCCCCGTCGCGACGACGCTGCTCGCGCTCGGCGTCGCGCTCGCCGGCCTGTTCGCGTTCATCAAGCTGCCGGTGTCGCCGCTGCCGCAGGTCGACTTCCCGACCATTTCGGTGCAGGCGTCGCTGCCCGGCGCGAGCCCCGAGACGGTCGCGACCAGCGTGACGAGCCCGCTCGAGCGGCACCTCGGCTCGATCGCCGACGTCAGCGAAATGACGTCGACCAGCACCGTCGGCAACGCGCGGATCATCCTGCAGTTCGGGCTGAACCGCGACATCGACGGCGCCGCGCGCGACGTGCAGGCCGCGATCAATGCGGCGCGCGCCGACCTGCCCGCGTCGCTCAAGAGCAACCCGACGTACCGCAAGGTCAACCCGGCCGATTCGCCGATCATGGTCGTGTCGCTCACGTCGGAAACGTCGTCGCCCGCGAAGCTGTACGACGCCGCGTCGACGGTGCTGCAGCAGTCGCTGTCGCAGATCGACGGCGTCGGCCAGGTCTCGGTGAGCGGCTCCGCGAATCCGGCCGTGCGTGTCGAGCTCGAGCCTCATGCGCTGTTCCACTACGGGATCGGCCTCGAGGACGTGCGCGCCGCGCTCGCGTCCGCGAACGCGAACAGCCCGAAAGGCGCGATCGAATTCGGCCCGAAGCGCTACCAGCTCTACACGAACGACCAGGCGTCGCAGGCGTCGCAGTACAGCGACCTGGTCGTCGCGTACCGCAACGGCGCGGCCGTGCGGCTGTCCGACCTGTCCGAGGTCGTCGACGGCGTCGAGGACCTCCGCAACCTGGGCCTGTCGAACGGCAAGCGCGCGGTGCTCGTGATCCTCTACCGCTCGCCCGGCGCGAACATCATCGAGACGATCGACCGCGTGCGCGCGGCGCTGCCGCAGCTCACCGCGTCGCTGCCGGCCGACATCACGGTGACGCCGGTGCTCGATCGTTCGACGACGATCCGCGCGTCGCTGAAGGACACCGAGCACACGCTGCTGATCGCGGTGAGCCTGGTCGTGATGGTCGTGTTCCTGTTCCTGCGCAACTGGCGCGCGACGCTGATTCCGAGCGTCGCCGTGCCGATCTCGATCATCGGCACGTTCGGCGCGATGTACCTGCTCGGCTTCTCGATCGACAACCTGTCGCTGATGGCGCTGATCGTCGCGACCGGCTTCGTCGTCGACGATGCGATCGTCGTGCTCGAGAACATCACGCGCCACATCGAGAACGGCAAGCCGCGGCTGCAGGCCGCCTTCGACGGTGCGCGCGAGGTCGGCTTCACCGTGCTGTCGATGAGCATTTCGCTCGTCGCGGTGTTCCTGCCGATCCTGCTGATGGGCGGCATCGTCGGGCGCCTGTTCCGCGAATTCGCACTGACGCTGTCGCTCGCGATCGGCGTGTCGCTGGCCGTTTCGCTGACGGTCACGCCGATGATGTGCGCGCGGCTGCTACGCGAGCCGCACGAGGTGCGCGAGGAAGGCCGCCTCGGCCGGTTCCTCGAGCGCTTCTTCACGCGGATGCAGCGGGGCTACGAGCGCACGCTGTCGTGGGCGCTGCGCCGCCCGCTGCTGGTCCTGCTGATCCTGTTCGCGACGATCGGCCTGAACGTCTATCTGTATATCGTCGTGCCGAAGGGCTTCTTCCCGCAGCAGGACACCGGGTTGATGATCGGCGGCATCCAGGCCGACCAGTCGACGTCGTTCCAGGCGATGAAGCTGAAGTTCTCCGAAATGATGCGGATCGTGCAGTCGAATCCGAACGTGAAGAGCGTCGCCGGCTTCACCGGCGGCACGCAGACCAACTCGGGCTTCATGTTCGTCACGCTGAAGGACCGCACCGAGCGCAAGCTGTCGGCCGACCAGGTGATCCAGCAACTGCGCAAGCCGCTGTCGGACGTCGCGGGTGCGCGCACGTTCCTGCAGGCCGCGCAGGACATTCGCGTCGGCGGCCGGCAGAGCAGCGCGCAATATCAGTTCACGCTGCTCGGCGATTCGAGCGCCGAGCTGTACAAGTGGGGGCCGCTGTTGACCGAGGCGCTGCAAAAGCGCGCCGAGCTGACCGACGTGAACTCCGACCAGCAGCAAGGCGGCCTCGAGGCGATGGTCACGATCGATCGCGCGACCGCCGCGCGGCTCGGCATCAAGCCCGCGCAGATCGACAACACGCTGTACGACGCGTTCGGCCAGCGCCAGGTCTCGACGATCTACAACCCGCTGAACCAGTATCACGTTGTGATGGAGGTCGCGCCGAAATACTGGCAGAGCCCCGAGATGCTGAACCAGGTATGGATCAGCACGTCGGGCGGCAGCGCGAACGGCTCGCAGACGACCAACGCCGCGGCCGGCACCTTCGTCGCGACCTCGGCCGGCACGTCGAGCGCCGGCACGGCCGCCACCAGCGCCGCGGCGATCGCGTCCGATTCCGCGCGCAACCAGGCGCTGAACTCGATCGCGTCGAGCGGCAAGTCGAGCGCGTCGTCGGGCGCGGCGGTGTCGACGTCGAAGTCGACGATGATCCCGCTGTCCGCGATCGCGACCTTCGGCCCGAGCACGACGCCGCTGTCGGTCAACCACCAGGGGTTGTTCGTCGCGACGACGATCTCGTTCAACCTGCCGCCGGGCGTGTCGCTGTCGCAGGCGACGCAGGTGATCTACCAGACGATGGCGCAGATCGGCGTGCCGCCGACGATCGTCGGCAGCTTCCAGGGCACCGCGCAGGCGTTCCAGCAGTCGCTGAACAACCAGCCGATCCTGATCCTCGCGGCGCTGCTGGCCGTCTACATCGTGCTCGGGATCCTGTACGAGAGCTACATCCATCCGATCACGATCCTGTCGACGCTGCCGTCGGCCGGCGTCGGCGCGCTGCTCGCGCTGCTGCTGTTCAAGACCGAGTTCAGCATCATTGCGCTGATCGGCGTGATCCTGCTGATCGGTATCGTGAAGAAGAACGCGATCATGATGGTCGACTTCGCGATCGACCAGACGCGCAACGGCAACAAGTCGTCGCTCGATGCGATCCACGAGGCGTGCCTGCTGCGCTTCCGGCCGATCATGATGACGACGATGGCGGCACTGCTCGGCGCGCTGCCGCTCGCGTTCGGCAACGGCGACGGCGCCGAGCTGCGTGCGCCGCTCGGGATCGCGATCGCCGGCGGCCTGATCATGTCGCAGGTGCTGACGCTCTATACGACGCCGGTCGTCTATCTGTACATGGACCGGTTGCGCGTGTGGGGCGAGAAGCGCCGCAACCGTCGCGGGAATTCGGGCGGGCCGGCGGTGGCGGGCGAATAAGCGAATAAGCGGGTAAGCGAATCAGCGGATAACGGCACGCGGCCGCATCGGGCGGCCGCGTCGCCGAGGCTTGCGCGCCCGCCGCGATCGGCTATCGTGTGTCCATGCCCACCCTCGCGCCGATCTCCGGGACCCGCCATGAACGTCCAGTTGAACCACACGATCGTCTGGTGCCGCGACAAGCACGCGTCGAGCCGCTTCCTCACCGAGCTGCTGGAGTTGCCGGCGCCGACGCCGTTCGGCGCGATGCTGGTCGTGCAACTCGACAACGGCGTGTCGCTCGATTTTTATGAAAAAGAGGGAGAGATCACGCCCCAACACTACGCTTTCCTGACCGACGAGGCCGGCTTCGATCGCGTGTTCGCACGCATTCGCGCACGCGGGCTGCCGCACTGGGCCGACCCTGCGAAGCGGCAGCCCGGCGACATCTACCGCCACAACGGCGGGCGCGGCGTGTATTTCGATGATCCGGACGGTCACTTCCTCGAAGTGATGACACAGCCTTACGTGCTGAACGGATAACGGAGCGTCGGCCGGCATTGCACCGGCCCACGTGGCGACACGGGCGGCGCCCTGCGTCAGACACCGCCCTGCCGTGACGCGGTGACGCCGTTACTCGGCGGCAGCGGCCGTCTTGCGCGGGCGCCGCGCGCGGGTCGCCGTCTTGCGGGCCGGTTTCTTCGGCTTGGCGCCGGTTGCGGCTTCGACAGCCGCTTCACCGGCCGATTCCGCGACCGATGCTGCTTCGTGCGACGGCTGCGCGGCAGCGGTCGCGCCACCGTGCTCGCCGGCCGTCGGCGCCGCGTGTTGCGCCGCGACGTGGCGGTCCTCAGCGTGTTCCGCGTCACGATCGCGCGCTTCGGCATGCTTGGCGCCGTCGTGCGCAGCGTCGTCCGGCTTCGCCGCCGCGTGACGGCCGGCGGCCTTCGCGTCGCCCCCCTTCTTCGCGCCGGCCTTCTTCGCCGCGCTCTTGCGCGCGCGCTTGCGGCCGTCCTTCGCGTCGCCGTGCGTCGCGTCGCCGTGCGTCTCGGCTGCTTCGTTCGCGTCGGCCGTCGCTGCCGGCACGGGCACCGCGTCGTTCACGACGTCGACGATGTCCGCCTCGTCGGCCTCGATCTGCACACTCTCTTGAACGGCCGCTTCCCTACGCTGCCCGCGATGCCGCGACTCGCGCTCGGCAGCGGCACTTTCCCCGTGGCGCCCGCCGTGACCTTGCTGTGTGCCGCCCGCTTCACGCACCGCCACCACCGGCTCGGCCACAACGGCGGGCTGGCGCGGCCGCGACACGAACGCGCCCGACTTGTCGTCGCGGCCCACTTCGAGCAGGCCGCGCGCCTGCGCTTCGTCGAGCAGGTTGCCGAACGCACGGAAACCGTAATACGACTCGTTGAAGTCCGGTTTGCGGCGCTTGATCGCGCTCTTGAGCACCGACGCCCAGATCTTGCCGACGTCGTCGCGTTCCGATGCCAGCGCATCGAACGTCTCGACCGCGAGCGCGATCGCCTCGCTCCGGCGCACTTCCAGTTCCGGCTTGCGCGACGGCTCGTCGGCGCGCTTCGCGCCGCCGTTGCCCGTACGCTGCTGTTCGCGTTTGGCCAGCGCGCGCTGCTGCTCGCGCACGAGGTCGTCGTAGAAAATGAACTCGTCGCAGTTCGCGACCAGCAGGTCCGACGTCGACTTCTTCACGCCGACCCCGATCACCTTCTTCGCGTTCTCGCGCAGCTTCGACACGAGCGGCGAGAAATCCGAATCGCCGCTGATGATCACGAACGTATCGACGTGCGATTTGGTGTAGCAGAGGTCGAGCGCGTCCACGACGAGCCGGATGTCGGCCGAATTCTTGCCGGACTGGCGCACGTGCGGAATCTCGATCAGTTCGAAGCTGGCCTCGTGCATCGACGCCTTGAAGCCCTTGTAGCGCTCCCAGTCGCAATACGCCTTCTTCACGACGATGCTGCCTTTCAGCAGCAGCCGCTCCAGCACGGGCTTGATGTCGAATTTCTCGTACTTCGCGTCGCGCACGCCGAGCGCGACGTTCTCGAAGTCGCAGAACACGGCCATGCTGACGTTGTCCAGGGGTAATGCCATGTGTACTCCAACCGGTTGGTCGCCGCGTTGTATTGCTTGGCGGCGAAAAATGCATCGCGCACATGATAGCCGGTCGGCGGGTCGATTCCGCCATCCATGCGCGCGAGCGCGCGGAAAACGGGCGCCGCGCCGGCCGTCACGGAGCGGTACCGCCCCAATTACCCGCGCGCCGCCTCCCCAAATCGACATACACTTGAGTATCGGTCGTCCGTCCCTATCTGGAAGGATGACGCATCGCGCAAGGAGCGGTTTCATGACGACGAAGGTATTGCTGATTGGCGCCACCGGCCGGACGGGCCGGGCCTGCGCGGATCTGCTGCTCGAGCAGCCGGAATTCGAGGTGACTGCGCTGGTGCGCCGGCACGGCTATGCGCTGCCGGGCGCGAAGGTCGTCGAGGCCGATCTGGCGGGCGATTTCTCGCACGCGTTCCAGGGCATCACGCACGTGATCTATGCGGCCGGCTCGGCGGAATCGGAAGGTGCGGCCGAGGAAGAGCAGATCGACCGCGACGCGGTCGCGCGCGCGGCCGAGCATGCGCTCGCGTACAACGTGCAGAAGCTGGTCGTGATCAGTTCGCTGAGCGCGTACTCGCCGGAGCGCAGCGGCGACGCGCTGCGCCATTATTCACAGATGAAGCGCGAGGGCGACGAGCGCGTGATCGCGTCGGGCATCGACTACGTGATCCTGCGCCCCGGCCCGCTCGCGGACGGCCCGGGCGTCGGCAAGATCGCGCTGACCGAGGAACTGCTCGATCCGGCGCCCCCGGTGTCGCGCCAGGATGTCGCCTGGGCCGCGATCGAGGCGATCAAGCTCGGCATTTCGCGCAAGGTCATCGGTTTCGTCGGCGGCAGCGTGCCGATCGAACAGGCATTGCGCGCGTAACGCGCGCCCGGGCCGGGCGCGATTCATCATCGTGCCGGCGGCCCGCGGCGGGCCGCCCGACTACACGCTTGGTGCCGGCGGCTTACTGCTTCGGATGCGCGTCGGCCCACGCCTTCACCGCGCCGAGCGTGTTCTCGACATGCTTGTCGGGCGACAGGCTCGTGTATTCGTACAGCACCTTCCCTTCCGGCGAAATCACGTAGGACACGCGATTCGCGCGATCGAGCGCGGGCAGCTTCGCGTCGTATTCGCGGATGATCTTCGCGTCCGGGTCGGCCGCGACCGGGAACTTGCTGCGGCACTCGCTCACCGAGAACTTCGTCAGCGTGTCGATGTTGTCCGCGGATACGCCGATCACCGTCGCGCCGTAAGCCTTGTAACGATCGACCGCATCCGCGAACGCATGCGCCTCGATCGTGCAACCCTTCGTGAACGCCGCCGGGTAGAAGTACAGCACGACCGGCCCGTGCTTCAGCGCATCGGCCAGCGAGTACGTGTAAGTCTTGCCGCCCAGCGACGCCTGCGTCGTGAAGTCGGGCGCCGTGGCGCCCGGCTTCAGCTGCGCGTGCGCCACCAGCGCATGACCGGCCACCAGCAGCGCCGCCGCGGCGCCCACCAACAGTTTTCGCTTCATCTGCGTCCTCATTTCTTATAAAGTCAGCCTCGATGTAGGCCACACCGGCGTTCGCCTGCCGAACACCTGTGTGTACGATCCGGTCAGGCGGCAGCGCCAGCCGCGACCGACCGGTTAAAGATTCCGCGCAGTCTGCCGTTATTCCTTCCGGACAGCCGGTTCCAGCCCTTCACGTCAGCGAGATACATGGAAGCCAACAGGAAACAGACGCCACGCAAGGGCTCCTGGCGCAATGCCTTGCATACGCTGCGCCGCTTCGCCTGGTCGGGCGGCGCGCTGATGCCTGCGCGCGCCGGCGCGCCGCGCCGCGACGACACCGTGCGCAACTGGCTGGAACAGACAGTCGGCACGGTCGATTTCCTCGCTCATGTCGACCGCGAGTTGCGCTTTCTCTACGTGTCCGACGCGAGCCTGCGCTTCATCGGTTATCACCGCGATTACCTGCACACGCTGACGCTGCGCGACCTGATCGCGGAACAGGATACCGCGGCGCTCGAAGGCCTGCTTGCGCGCGCCGCGCGTTCCGGCCAGGTCGAGAAGGCGACGATGTGCATCGTCAAGTCGCTCACCTATCCGCTCGACGTCGAGATTCGCGCGTTCAAGAGCCGCCACCACGGCGTGGACGGCTTCGCGATCGCGGCGTTCGACGTGTCGGCCTGGCGTGCGCTCGAGGCGCGCCTGACGTACGAAATGCACCACGACCCGATGACCGGGCTCGACAACCTGTCCGCGCTCGTGCCCGCGCTGATGCGCGCGCAACAGGCCGCCGACGAGACCGGCACCTGCGCGGCGCTGCTGCTGCTCGACCTCGACGACTATCAGCGCATCAACCGCGCGCTCGGCTACGACGCCGGCGACACGCTGCTGCGCGACACCGCGCAGCGGCTGCAGGCGCTCGTCGCGCCCGACGAGCAGCTCGCGCGCGTCGCGAGCGACAAGTTCGCGGTCGTGCTGACCGCGCCGGACCGCGCGCGCGCGAGCAACGCCGCGGACGCACTCGCGCGCCGGCTGCAGGCCGCGGTGCGCGAACCTTACGTATACCAGGGGCAGACCGTCCACCTGTCCGCGAGCATCGGTATCGCGCTGTACCCGGACGAACGCGCCGCGCCGCATCGCGCGCAGCATCACAGCCCGCTGCTGCGCCGCGCCGACCATGCGCTCGCGCAGGCCAAGGCGTCGGGCGGCAATGCGCTCGCGTTCCATGAGCCGGTCGACGATCCGGCCGACGCGGAACGACTCAAGCTCGAGGCCGACCTGTACGACGGCGTGCGCAACGGCGAGTTCTCGCTGCACTTCCAGCCGATCACGCGCAGCCAGTCGGGCGCGGTGGACGGCGTCGAGGCGCTGATCCGCTGGCGCCATCCGGTGCATGGCCTCGTGCCGCCGGCGACTTTCATTCCGCTCGCCGAATCGATCGGCCTCATCAACTACCTCGGCAACTGGGTGCTCAAGGCGGCGTGCATGCAGCTCGTCGCGTGGGATCGCCAGGGGCTCGCGCTGCAGTACGTGGCGGTCAACGTGTCGCCGCAGCAGTTCCGCGACCCGCGCTTCACGCAAAGCGTGCGCGAGGCGATCGCGCTGACGGGCATCGACCCCCGCCGCATCGTGCTGGAAATCACCGAAAGCCTGCTGATGCACGATCCGGTGCAGGCGAAGGGGCTGCTCGAGGAGCTGACCGCGCTGGGCATCCGTTTCGCGATCGACGATTTCGGTACCGGCTATTCGAGCCTCGCCTACCTGCAGCGCTTCCCGCTCGCGAAGCTGAAGATCGACCGCAGCTTCGTCGAGAACCTGCTGACGTCGCGCAACGATCGCGCAATCGTGTCGGCGGTGGTCGGCCTCGCGCAGACGCTCGATCTCGAACTCGTCGCGGAAGGCGTCGAGACCGAGGCGCAGCGGGAACTGCTGACCGAGATGGGCTGCAACCACATTCAGGGCTGGCTCGTCTGTCAGGCGCTGCCGTCCGAGGAGCTCGCGCGGCGCTTCGAGGCGCAGCAGCTGCGCCTGCACGCCGCCTGACGCGCGCGGCGAACCGGATAGATCCGTATGTCAATCACCGCACACCTGCCCCGCACCGCGCTGCTCGACAAGCTGTGGGCCCGGATGAACGAACGGGGCGACTTCCCGCTGCTGTCGGAATCGCTGCGCGCGACGATGGCCGCGATGAAGAACGACGACCTCGATTTCACCGCGCTCGTGCGCGTCGTGCTGTCGGATTTCGCACTCACGCAGAAAGTCCTGCGGCTCGCCAACTCCGCGATGTACATGGCGTTCGGCGGCAACATCACGACCGTCACGCGCGCGTTGATGGTGCTCGGCATGGACACCGTCGGCCATCTCGTCGTCGGGCTCAAGCTCGTCGACCATTTCCATCACAGCACGCCGCGCCGCATCGATGCGAAGCTCGAGCTGAACCGCGCGCTGCTGTCCGGCTGCGTCGCCCGCAAGCTGACCGAGCACGCCGAATTGCGCGGCGGGGAGGAAGCCGTCGTCTGCACGCTGATGCGCCAGGTCGGCAAGCTGCTGGTGGTCTGCTATCTCGACAGCGAATGGGATCGCATCCGCCGCCGCGCGGCCGAGCTGAACGGCGACGAAGCAGCCGCGTGCGTCGACGTGCTGGGCGTCGGCTTCGACGAAATCGGTCTCGAGGCCGCCGCGAGCTGGCGGCTGCCGGACGTGATCCGCGCCGGCATGGCCGACGGCGACGGCGGCAGCACACACGCCGCCGGCGGCGACGAGGACGACATCGACGCGGACCGCCCGCGGCCGCGCGATGCCTGCGCCGACGACAGCGCCGAGCGCGTGCGCTGGCTGCGCGCGGTGAGCCGCTGCTCGACCGACGTCGCCGGTGCGCTCGCGATGCCCGCGGGCCCGCAGCGCGATGCGCGTATCGCGGTGCTCGCGCAGCACTACGGGCAGGAGCTGGACATCGACGCCGACGCGCTGGTGGAAATCGCCGAGCGGCTCGCCCGCGAGGAAGCGAGCGACACCGTGATGCGCGAGATCGTCGAGCTGCGCGCGAACGCCGACGCGATCGCGCGGGCGCAGCCCGAACCCGAGGCATGCCTCGAAGCCGGCCTCGCGGACCTGCGCGCGCTGCCGTCCGAGCACGTGCTGACACCGGTGCTCGCGCTCGCGTCCGAGAGCCTGCTGGCGGGCCTCGCGTTCACGCGCACCGTGATGTTCGTGCGTCGTGAAGACGGTGCGTTCGCCGCGCGGCTCGGCTTCGGCCCGGACGTCGATGCGGCGCTCGAGCGGCTCAGCTTCGACGAGCGCTTCGAGCCGGACGTGTTCCATCTCGCGATCACGAACTCGGTCGGCATCTTCATCGAGCAGGCGCAGGACCCGAAGATGTTGAAGCGCCTGCCCGCGTGGTATCTCGAGGCGCTCCCCGACACGCGTGCGTTCGTGCTGCTGCCGGTACGCGTCGGCACGAAGACGGTCGGCCTGCTGTACGGCGACTGGGCCGGTGCGCAGCCGGCACGCAAGATCACGCAGCAGGAGATGAGCGTGCTCAACGAGCTTGCGCGCGAACTCGGGCGGTTCTTCCCCGCATAACGCACGCGGCACCCCAAAAGCAAACCGGCCGCAAAAGCGGCCGGCTGCATCGTGCGACGGATCGAAACGCTTACTTGAGCGTGACCGGCACGCTGAAGTACTTCTTCGCGAGGTTGTCGATCGTGCCGTCGGCCTTCAGTTCCTTCAGCGCCTGATCGAGCGCCGTCTTCAGCGCCGCATCGTTCTTGCGCAGGCCGAAACCGACGCCCGAGCCGAGGATTTCCGCATCGCTGACCGTGCCGCCCGCGAAGCCGAAGCCCTGGCCTTGCGGCTTCGTCAGGAAACCCTTCGAGCCCGCTTCCGAATCCTGGAACGTCGCGTCCAGGCGGCCCGACTTCAGGTCGGCGTAGGCGAGGTCCTGCGTCTGATACGGCACGACGTCGACGCCGGCCGGCGCCCACTTCTTCTTCGCGTACGCTTCCTGGATCGTGCCCTGCAGCACGCCGACGCGCTTGCCTTTCAGCGATTGCGGAGTCGGCAGCAGGCCGCTGCCCTGCTTCGCGATCAGCTGGTTCGGGATCGTGTAGATCGGATCGGTGAACGCGATCGCGTGCTTGCGCTGCTCGGTGATCGTCATGTCCGAGTTGATCACGTCGAACTTGCGCGCCTGCAGCGCGGGGATCAGGCCGTCGAAGTCGTTCTCGACCCACACGCACTTCGTCTTCAGCTTCGCGCACACCGCGTTGCCGATATCGATGTCGAAGCCGGTCAGCTTGCCGTCGGGCGTCTTGTATTCGAACGGCGCGTACGAGGCCTCGACGCCGAACCGGATCTCCTTCAGATCCGCAGCCATCGCGCTGCCTGCCGCCACGGCCGATGCCGCCACTACCGCATGCGCGGCCACTTTACGCCAATCCAACTTCATCAGGTGTTCTCCTCGATACTCGAATGTTCCGGAACTACGGGCGCATGCATCATTGCAGGGTCGGATGACATCCACAACGGCGATGCCGCGCCTTGATGCGGCGCAACAGCCGCAAGGCCGCGATTGTACCAACCTGCGCAGCCCGATACGGCAAAGCGGCCGCCGGCACGCGATGCTGCGCTGCGTGCGCGATGCCGCCCGAATGCGCCGTCGAACTTGCAAGACGGTGTCGCAAATGCGCAAGGCGCGACACGCGGGCCGTCCGTGCGGCATGCGGGCGCCGACGCAATTCGGGGATGCTGCGGGACGACGCGCGCGCGACGGATCCGTCGTCGCGCGCTTCCGTCTTTCGTCAGACGAGTGCGGCGAGCGTCTCGCGCGTCGTGTCGACGACGAGCAGCCCCGCGCGCAAACCCGGCTTCACGGTCGGATTCGGAAAGACGATGCGCTCCTCGTCGTGCTTCACCGTGTAGCGGTAGTCGCCGTCCTGCGCGAGCACGGTGCCGCGCGCGAACGCGGTGAAGTTGGCGACGTCGGCCGCGACGAACAGCTCGAGCGCGTCGCTCTGCTTCGTGATCTGGTCGATCACGGTGAACACGCGCGGCAGCGGCGCGTCGGCGTCGCGCGGCGCCCCCGCGACGAGCTTGCGCACCGCACGATCGGCCGGCGCGAAGCGCGACAGGTCGTTCTGGCCGAACGGCCGCACCTTGCCGAGCTCGAGCGTGCACGCGAGCGCGCCGCAATGCTCGGCCGTGTAATGCGAATACGTATTGCCCTTCGCGGTATGCAGCAGCACGGCCGCGATGCGCGCGTCGCCGAGCCATTCGACCATCGCGCGGGCAGGCGGCGTGCCCGTGTGCGGCAGCAGCGCGAACTGTTCGAACACCGATGCGCGAATGGCCGTGTGCATGTCGATGTGCCAGCGCGCGCCGCGGGCCGGCGCGGCCGCGAAGAACGCGGCGGCCGCCGCTTCGAGCTGCGCCGCGCGCGGCGCTTCGCGGCTCGCGCTCACCTGCGCGTGACGACCGCTGAACAGGCGGTTCAGGTCGTCGTCGAGATAGCGTTCGCCCGCGCGCATCGCCGGCACGTTGCCGAGCACGACGAGCAATCGGCACGCGAGCGGCAGCGTACCCGCCGCGAGATCGCGCACGAGCGTCGACAGCAGCTCGATCGGTGCGGTCTCGTCGCCATGCACGCCGGCCGACACGAGCACGCTCGCCGCATCGCCGCCCACCCTGGACAGGGCCGGCTCGAGCTGGAGCAGCCCGTCGCCGAGCCATTGCCAGCGCACCGCACCGCCTGCGCACGCACCGTCCGTCACGGCCGGTGCGTCACCCGCGAGCGTGAACGCGAGGAAATCGTCGAGCAGCGCGGCAGCCGGCATGCGGGACTCAGCGCTGAAAGTCATACAGCGACCCGACACGCAGGATCTGCGTGAGCTCGTCGAGCGCCGTGCGCGATTCGTCGAGCAGCGTCGGATCGGCGAGATCTTCCGGAGCGAGACGATCGCGATAGTGCTTTTCGATCCACGCGTCGAGCGACGCGAACAGCGTGTCGTTGATCCACACGTTCGACGTGACGGCCGCACGCTCGGCTTCGTTCAGCACGACGCGCAGGCGCAGGCACGCCGGGCCGCCGCCGTTCTTCATGCTTTCGCGCAGGTCGAACACGAGCACGTCGCGGATCGGGCCGTTGCCGCCCGCGAGCTGATCCAGGTACGCGGCGACGTTCGCGTTCTCGCGGCACTCCTGCGGCACGACGAGCACCTGCGAGCCGTCCGCGCGCGACAGCAGCTGGCTGTTGAACAGATACGACGTCACCGCGTCGTTCACGCTCACTGCCGCGTCGGGCACCTCGATCACGTTCAGCCGCGCGCCGCGCGCGTCGAGTGCGGCCGTCAGCGTGTCGTAGATCGCCTGCTTGTTGACGAACGCGCGCTCGTGCGTGAACAGCGTGTCGCGGTTGCCGACCGAGATCACGTCGTTGTGGAACACGCCTGCGTCGATCACGTCCGGATCCTGCTGCGCATAGACCGTCGCCGTTTCGGCAAGACCGTGGCGATGCGCGACCGCGCGGCTCGCCTCGAAGGTCTGGCGTGCCGGGAAGCGCTTCGGCTCCGGGCCGCGGCGGTATTCCGCGCGACCGTACACGAAGAACTCCACGCCCGGCTTGCCGTATTCGGCACAAAAGCGCGTGTGGTTCGCGGCGCCTTCGTCGCCGAGTGCGGGCGTGCCGGTCAGTGCCTCGTGCACCGCGAAGTGCGCGGGATCGGCGAACAGCGTCGACAACGTGCGGCGCGTCGCCTCGTGCTCGATCGCGCGATGCAGCTTGCTGCACAGGTTGGCCGGCGTGAAGTGCACGCGGCCGTCGCTGGTGTCGGCCGACGGACTGACGGTCGCCGCGTTCGCGGTCCACATCGCCGACGCCGAGCTCGCCGCGGCGAGCAGTTCGGGCGCCTGCTTCGCGGCCTTCGCGATCACGTCCGCATCCTTGCCGGTGAAGCCGAGCTCGCGCAGCAGGCGCAGCGACGGGCGCTCCTGCGGCGGCAGCACGCCTTGCGCGAAACCGAGATCCGCGAGCTGCTTCATCTTGCGCAGCCCCTGCTTCGCGGCGGCCTTCGGATTCGCGGCCGACTTCTCGTTGTTGAGCGACGCCACGTTGCCGAACGACAGCCCGGCGTAGTTGTGGGTCGGGCCGACGAGTCCGTCGAAATTGGCTTCTTGTGCGTTCATCGTCGTTCCCTCGATCAGAAATGCAGGCCCGGCGACAGGCTCGCGGGCAAGGTCAATTCGGTGCTCTCCACCGACGCCATCGGATACGCGCAATAGTCGGCCGCGTAGTACGCGCTCGGCCGATGATTGCCCGAGCGGCCCGTGCCGCCGAACGGTGCGGCGGACGACGCGCCGTTGGTCGGGCGGTTCCAGTTGACGATCCCCGCACGGATCGTGCGGCGGAAGTGGTCCCACGCCTTCGCGTCGTCGGCCAGCAGCCCGGCGGACAAGCCGAACGCCGTGTCGTTCGCGCGCTCGATCGCTTCGTCAAACGTCGCGTAGCGGACGATCTGCGCGAGCGGGCCGAAATGCTCTTCGTCGGGCAGGTTCGCCACGCCGGTCACGTCGATGATCGACGCATTCACGAAACCAAGGCGCGGATCGCGCTGCGTCATTGCGATGACCGGCTTCGCGCCCTGCTCGATCAGGCGCGACTGCGCGTCGACGAGCCTGGCAGCCGCGCGTGCCGAGATCACCGCGCCCATGAACGGCTGCGGATCGGCGTCGAACACGTCGGCCGTGATCTTCGACGTGACGTCGGCGAAACGTGCGAGGAAGCGGTCGCCGAACGCGCCCTGCGGCACGAAGATGCGGCGTGCGCACGTACAGCGCTGGCCGGCCGACAGGAACGCCGACTGGATCGTGTGATGCACGGCCGCGTCGATGTCCTCGACTTCGCCGATCACGAGCGGATTGTTGCCGCCCATCTCGAGCGCCAGCACGATTTCCGGACGCCCGCCGAACTGCTTGTGCAGCAGCGTGCCGGTGTCCGAGCTGCCGGTGAAGAACAACCCGTCGATCTGCCGATGATTCGCGAGCGCGATGCCCGTATCCTTTTCGCCCTGCACGAGGTTGAGCACGCCGGCCGGCAGCCCGGCTTCCTGCCACACCTCGACCGTCGCGCGCGCGACGCCCGGCGCGAGCTCCGACGGCTTGAACACGACCGTGTTGCCCGCGATCAGCGCCGGCACGATATGGCCGTTCGGCAAGTGGCCGGGGAAGTTGTACGGGCCGAACACCGCGACGACGCCGTGCGGACGATGGCGCAGCACCGCGATGCCGTCGACCATCTCCTGGCGCTTCTCGCCGGTGCGTTCCTGGTACGCCTGGATCGAGATGCCGACCTTCGCGGCCATCGCCGCGACTTCGGTGCGCGCTTCCCACAGCGGCTTGCCCGTCTCGCGGCCGATCGCGGTGGCGATCGCTTCCTTGCGCTCGGTGAGCAGCGCCGCGAAGCGCTTGACGATCGCGCAGCGCGATTCGAAGTCGAGTGCCGACCAGCCGGCGAATGCGCGACGCGCGCTCGCGACCGCGCGATCGACGTCGGCCGCCGATGCACTGCCGCCCTGCCAAGCGACCGCATCGGTGCCCGGGTTGCGCGAAGCGAAGACGGGGCCCGAGCCTGCGACCCAGGCGCCGTCGATGAAGAGTTCCGTCATGATTCGTTTATCCCTGTTTGACTTTGAGCGGCAGCACGCGGACCGGGTCGCCGGCCTTCACGTCGAGCGCGGCGGCATCGTCGGCCGACAGCACGAACGCGCCGTTCGCGACCACGCCCGGCGCGACGCCGACGCGGAAATCGCCGAGCGACGTATTCGACACGAGCGACTTCGGTGCGTTTTCGCTGGCGTCGGGCACGCCGATCGCAACGGGCACGACGACGCTCTCGCGCACCGTGCGCAGGTCGTTGACGTGGCATTCGAGCACCGGGCCCGCGTCGAAGATGTCGACGTGGTTCTGATAGCGCAGCCCTTCCGCCTCGAGCATCTTGCGGGCCGGCAGCGTGTCGCGGTGCGTGAGGCCGACCGCGTCCTGCGCGTCCTGCGGCAGCAGGTCGACGTACACCGGATAGCGCGGCATCAGTTCCGCCAGGAACGACTTGCGGCCGTGCGAGCTCAGGTAGTCCGCCGCGTTGAAGTCGATCTGATAGAAGTGCGAACCGACCGCGCGCCAGAACGGCGACGTGCCGTCCTCGTCGAAGTGGCCGCGCAGCTCCGCGCAGATACGTTCCGGAAAGCGCTCGCGGAACTGCGCGATGAACATGAAGCGCGAACGCGACAGCAGGCCGCCGACGCCGCCCGTGCGATAGCGCGGGCTCAGGAACAGCGAGCACACTTCCGCGTAGCCCGTCAGGTCGTGCGAGATGTTCAGCGCGTGCATCCGCGTCCACACGCCGAGCTCCTGGCTCGCATGCACGACCGTGCTCACGCGATAGTTGTAGAACGGCTGCTCGAGGCCGACCTGCGACTCGATCCCGCACACGCCCGCGATGTCGCCCGTCTTCGATTCTTCCATCACGAAGAAGTAGCCGGCTTCGCCCGGCGCGGCTTCGCCCGCGAGCGTGCGGCGCGTGCGTTCGATGCGCGCGGCGAGCGCGTCGCGATCGGGCTTGAACGTGGTCAGGCCCGGCCCGGTTTCCTTCGCGAGCGACACGAGCGCGTCGACGTCGCCCGTTTGTACGACCCGAACGACGATCATGCTGCGTCTCCCTTCATGTCTTCATCGTCGCGGCGGTGCAGCGGCACGCAGCGCACGACGTCACCTTCCTTCACATCGAGTGCCGCGCGCACGTCACCGGCGAGTGGCGCATGGGCGCCCCGCGCCTCGGCCGTGCCGCCCGGCAGGTCGGCCAGCACGCAGCGGAACGACTCGCCGCTGCCCGTCGACACCATGTATGCGACATCGCCCTGCTGCCGCGCCGCTTCGCGCACGGTGCGCTCCGCGCCGTGCTTCACGCATGCGGTGCGGTCGACCTGCGCGGTCAGCACCGGGCCCGCGTCGAAGATGTCGACGAAGCGGTCCGGCTCGAAGCCTTCCTCGAGATGAATGTCGTACGCGAGCAGTGCCGATTCGTTCGGCTCGCCGAGCACGCGCTGCGCGGCTTCCGGCAGCAGCGGCACGTAGAGCGGATACGCGGGCATCACTTCCGCGATGAACGTGCGGCTGCGGCCGCCCGACGCGATATCGACGTCGGTGAAGTCGCGGCCGAAGAACTTGCGGCCCACCGCTTCCCAGAACGGCGATGCGCCCGTGGCGTCGCTCACGCCGAGCAGCAGCGTGAACACTTCCGGCGTGAAGCGGCGGCGGTTCGCGGCGATGTACATCATCCGAGCGCGCGAGATCAGGTGCGCGGCCGCGTCGCCGCGCAGCGACGGATCGACGTAGAAGCCGGCCAGCCGGCTCTTGCCGGTCAGCTCGTGCGACATCGTGAGCGCGTGGATCTTGCGGTTCACGTGCAGCTCGCGCGACGCGTGGATCAGTGCGTCGTTGCGGAATGCGTAGAACGGCTCCGAGTAGCCGGCCGCGGCCACGATGCTCGCCGTGCCGAGCAGCTTGCCCGTCGACGAATCCTCGAGCACGAACAGGTAGAACTCCTCGCCGGCGAAGTCGACGTCCGCGCGAAACGAATCCTCGGAGAGCGCCACGCGCGCTTCGAGCGCCGCGCGGTCGTGCGGCAGCGAGTGCAGGACCGGCTGCGCGGTGCGCGCCATGTGCGCGAGCGCATCGAGATCCGTGAGTTTGCCGGGGCGAACAAATAGCATCGTCGTTCCTGTCTGCGGTGGGGGCGCCGATCAGCGCGCGGTGGCTTCCTGGGCCGCGAGCACCTGCTCGACCGCCTTCTCGAAGCGCTTCACGCCTTCGTCGAGCAGGTCGAACGGAATCACGAGCGACGGGACGAAGCGCAGCACGTTCGGGCCCGCGATCAGCATGATCAGGCCGTTCTCGGCAGCGGCGGTGACGAAGTCCTTCGCACGGCCGTCGAATGCGGCGGTGAGTTCCGCGCCGACCAGCAGGCCCTTGCCGCGGACGTCCTTGAAGATGCCGAAGCGTGCGTTGATGCGTTCCAGCGCGCCCTTCAGTCGCACGCTGCGTTCGCGCACGCCTTCGAGCAGGGCCGGGTCGGCGATCAGTTCGACGACCTTGTCCGCGATCGCCGACGCGAGCGGGTTGCCGCCGTACGTCGTGCCGTGCACGCCGACCTTGAAGTGCGCGGCCAGTTCGTTCGTCGTCAGCATCGCGCCGATCGGGAAACCGTTGCCGAGTGCCTTCGCGGTCGTGAGGATGTCCGGCGTGACGCCCGTGTCCATGTACGCGTAGAACTGGCCCGTGCGGCCGACGCCCGTTTGCACTTCGTCGAAGATCAGCAGTGCGTCGTTGGCGTCGCAGGCTTCGCGCAGTGCCTTCAGGAACGCCGGATCGGCCGGGATCACGCCGCCTTCGCCCTGCACCGGCTCGACGATCACCGCGCACGTTTGCGGGCCGATCGCGGCCTTCGCGGCTTCGATGTCGTTGAACGGCAGGTGCTTGATGCCGGCCGGCACCGGGCCGAAGCCTTCCGAATATTTCGGCTGGCCGCCGACGCTGACCGTGAAGAACGTGCGGCCGTGGAACGACTGGACGAACGAGACGATTTCGTATTTGTCGGCGCCGTGGCGGTCGAACGCGACGCGGCGGGCCAGTTTCAGCGCGGCTTCGTTCGCTTCGGCGCCCGAGTTCGCGAAGAATGCGCGGTCGGCGAAGGTCAGCGATTCGAGGCGCTTCGCGAGGCGCAGCACCGGCTCGTTCGTATAGCCGTTGCCGATGTGCCAGAGCTTGCGGCCCTGTTCGTCCAGGACCTTCAGCAGTTCCGGATGGCCGTGGCCCAGCGACGTCACCGCGATGCCGCAGGCGAAATCCACGTATTCGCGGCCGGCCGTGTCCCATACGCGCGAGCCCTCTGCACGGTCCGGCACGAACGGCGCGGGAGAAAATACCGGCACCATCACTTCGTCGAATGTCTGGCGGGTCACGGTCGAGGTCGTCATGGTCGTTCCTTTCGGTTTCGTAAGAGGGTTCAACAGGATCAAGTTTAGGTAAGGGTGACGCAAGCGTCTTGCGGATTTGCGACGGGTTCTATCGGAAGCGGTGGGTTCGGGTTTGTTTGACCTTTTTTGGTGGGGGTTTTTGGTGTCGCTTTATTTTGGGGTCGGTTGGGGGGTGCGCATTCGGTGACGTGAAGCACCTGGGATCGTGTCGGTCCATTAGCGTCGCCCCTGCGCGGGGCGGCGGTTACTTTTCTTTGTCTTGCCAAAGAAAAGTAACCAAAAGAAAGGCGCTCGGACAACGCATGACTTCCCGGTGCCATGGTCATCCAAGTGGCCCTCGCCTAAGTGTCCGCGCCAGTCAGGACACCGGAGTGGTTCGAGCAATGGTTCTGACATCACTCACCACCCCACGGAGCGGTATACCGCCCGCTAGCTCCATCCTCGCTTCGCTCGGCTGCAAGGTTCTTCGGCCGCAATTCATGCGCCCGTGCCACTTCTGCGAACGTCCACTGATCGGTTTCCTCGATCCAGTCAGGCGCCCGGTGCAGGTAACGGCAAATTCGATTTACTGAATTGATGTGCTTCCACCGCGAGTCGGAAAGATATTCGTCCGATCGCGTTGAGAAAGTTGGGGGGGCGGGTGGACCGGTCGGCCGAGCGAAGCGAGGACGGAGCTAGCGGGCGGTATACCGCTCCGTGTGGCGGTGAGTGATGTCAGAACCATTGCTCGAACCACTCCGGGTTCCTGACTGGCGCCGACACTTAGGCGAGGGCCACTCAGATGGCCATGGCACCGGGAAGTCATGCGTTGTCCGAGCGCCTTTCTTTTGGTTACTTTTCTTTGGCAAGACAAAGAAAAGTAACCGCCGCCCCGCGCAGGGGCGACACTAATAGACCGACACGATCCCAGGTCTTTCACGCCAACAAAAAACGGCAAGACAAAAAAACCTCAATCCTTCCCCCTCTCAACGAGCGCCCCCCCTCTCGGCTCGCCCCCACCGCCGGTCTGCTTCTCGAGCCATGCCCGACGATCTTCCCGAGGCGTAACCCCAAACCGCTCGCGATAAGCATTCGAAAAATGCGCAGCAGAAGAAAACCCGCATGCGAGACTGACCTGAACCACCGACTTGCTGGTCCGCTGCAACTGGGTCCTTGCCTTGAGCAACCGGAGATTGAGGTAATACTTGGAGGGCATCGCCCCGAGATACTGTCGAAAGAGCCGCTCCAACTGCCGCCGTGAAACGCCCACGAGTCCGGCGATCTCGTCGGTCGTCAACGGATCCTCGACATTGGCCTCCATCAACAGCAACGCATCGTTCAGCCGCGGATGCCGCTCGCCCGGCGCGGTCACGAAAGGAATCCGTTGCCGCTCCTCGCCGCTGCGCAGCGTGCCGGCCCCGAGCGCATCGGCAATGCGCTCGCCCAGATCCGCGCCGTGCTCCCGGCCGATCATGGCCAGCATGAAATCGACGGTCGCCTGGCCGCCCGCGCACGTCGCCCGATCGCGATCGATCTCGAAGATCTGCTGCGTGACGATCGACCGCTCGAACTGCTCGGCGAACTGCTGATACGTCTCCCAGTTCACGCTCACGCGATAGCCGGAAAGCTGCCCGGCCATCGCGAGCCACCACACGCCGTGGTGAATCCCGGTCACCACCGGCGTGCGCTGCCCGACCCGCGCGAGACTCGCGAGAAACAGCCGATAGTCCGCAAACTGCTGAAACCGCTCCGATACGACGATCAACCAGTCGCACGCGATCGCATCGTTGAACGCCGCATCGGCATGCCACTGCGCACCGCCGGCGAGCGGCACCGGCCGCCCGTCCCACGAACACACCTGCCAGCGATACAGCAAGCGACCGTCGATCTCGTTCGCGAGATGCAACGCATCGACGATCGGACCCACGCCCGACATCGACACGGGCGGCAATGCAACGATCGCCACCTGCGTCGTGCGGGTGGCGCCTGCGGGACGAGACACCGGTACCACGTATGAAACCCGCCCTTCGCGTTACTTGAGACTGCCCGACAGGAACTGCTTCAGACGCTCGCTCTGCGGACGCATCAGCACCTCCTTCGGATCGCCCTCTTCCTCGGTCCGCCCCTGATGCAGGAACATCACGTGGTTCGACACGTTGCGCGCAAAGCCCATCTCGTGCGTGACGACGATCATCGTGCGCCCTTCCTCGGCCAGCTTCTGCATCACCTTCAGCACTTCACCGACCAGTTCCGGATCCAGCGCGGAGGTCGGCTCGTCGAACAGCATCACGTCGGGATGCATCGCCAGCGCCCGCGCGATCGCCACACGCTGCTGCTGCCCGCCCGACAGATGCGACGGATACTGCTTCTCGACGCGCGGCGGCAAACCGACCTTCTCCAGGTACTCCCGCGCACGCTCCTCGGCTTCCTTCTTCGAAATGCCGAGCACGTGCACCGGCGCTTCCATCACGTTCTCGAGCACGTTCATGTGCGCCCACAGATTGAAGTGCTGGAACACCATCGCGAGCTTCGTGCGGATGCGCTGCAACTGCTTGTGATCGGCAACCTCGAGCGCGCCGGCACGGTCAGTCTTCGTGCGCACGGCCTCGCCGTCGACGACGATCTGCCCCGCATTCGGCCGCTCGAGAAAATTGATGCAGCGCAGGAACGTGCTCTTGCCCGACCCGCTCGCGCCGATGATGCTGATGACGTCGCCCGCCTTCGCGTTCAGCGACACGCCCTTGAGCACCTCGTTGTCGCCGTAGCGCTTGTGAATGTCGACCGCGGCAAGCTTGACGGAAGCGGACGCGCTCGTTTGAGTGATCTCGGCCAACTGGCTCTCCTCGAAGTGAAATCAATGACGGCCGGCCGCGAGATACGCGAGCCAGTGGCGCTCCGCCCGGCGAAATGCCGCGACGAGTGCGAACGATACCGCAAGATAGATCAGCGCGGCGATTCCGAACGACTGGAACGCCATGTAGGTCGCGGAATTGGCGTCGCGCGCGACCTTCAGGATGTCGGGCACGGTCGCCGTGAACGCGACGGTGGTCGCGTGCAGCATCAGGATCACCTCGTTGCTGTACAGCGGCAGCGCGCGGCGCAGCGCCGACGGCAGGATCACGCGGCGGTACATCGTGAACGGCGACATCCCGTAAGCGCGCGCCGCCTCGACCTCGCCGTGCGGAATCGCGCGAATCGCGCCGGCGAAGATCTCGGTCGTGTACGCGCAGGTGTTCAGCGCGAACGCGAGGATCGCGCAATTGAAGCCGCTGCGGAAAAACGCGTCGAGCAACGAGTGCGATCGCACGAACTCGAGGCTGTACATGCCCGTGTACATCAGCAGCAGCTGCACGTAGAGCGGCGTGCCGCGGAACACGTACGTGTAGAACCGCACCGGCATCGACAGCCATTTCTTCTTCGACACGCGCGCGACCGCGAGCGGCACCGCGCACACGAAGCCGAGCGAGATCGACGCGACGAGCAGCCACAGCGTCACCGCAAGGCCGGAGAGGCGCTGGCCGTCCCAGTAAAGGAACGCCTGGCCGAATTCCTGGAGGATCTCGATCATAGTTCTGCGTGCCGCACGCCCATGGAATAACGCTTCTCGAGCTGGATCAGCACGAGGTTGGAAACGGTCGTGATCGCAAGGTAGATCAGCGCCGCGACGAGGATGAAGAAGAACATGTTGAACGTGCTCTTGCCGGCGTCCTGCGCGGCCTTCACGACGTCCGCGAGACCGATGATCGACACCAGCGCGGTCGCCTTGACGAGCACCTGCCAGTTGTTGCCGATGCCCGGCAGCGCAAAACGCATCATCTGCGGAAACATGATCCGCACGAACACGCGCATCCCGCTCATCCCGTACGCCGCGCCCGCCTCGAGCTGGCCGCGCGGCACCGACAGGAAGGCTCCGCGAAACGTCTCGGTGAAGTACGCACCGTAGATGAAGCCGAGCGTCAGCACGCCGGCGACGAACGGATCGATGTCGATCTGGTCCCAGCCGACGAGGTCGGTGAACTGGTTCAGCCAGATCTGGATGCTGTAGAACAGCAGCAGCATCAGGACAAGATCGGGCACCGAGCGGATCAGCGTCGTATAACCGGTCGCGATCGCTCGCAACACCCGGTTGTGCGACAGCTTCGCCACCGCGCCGATCAGCCCCAGCGCCACCGCGGTGGCAAGGGACAGCACCGACAGCTCGATGGTCTGCACGGTGCCGGCCCAGAGGACGGGACCAAAGCCGTAAAGGAACACGCGCGTCTCCAGTGTTGATATGAACACCGGCGCGCATGCCTTCCCGCGCCGGGCTGACGCGGATAGTCGCAAGCGAAATTGATTGCCTCAAATCACCGTGCGCGCGATTGCTGCGTCGCAGCAATTCGTCCCACCATTTGCCGGCACGGCCTACGCCGCTGTTTCAAAAGGAAAAAAGCCGCTTCCTGACAGTCGGATGACATGCAGGGAAGCGGACTTTTTGCAATTTTCCGGTCGCTTTTTCGATATAGCGCCGCGGGCGTTCTCACCGCCCCTTCAGGATGTCGGAGCGCGAAGTCGTATAGACAAGCCCGTCCGGGCCGAAATGAACGTTGAAGAACGCGTCGGTGTTCACGCCGTCCTCGAGCCAGCGCCAGCGCCACACCGTCTCCGGTTTCAGCGGGTACTGCGCGATGTCGCCCGGCTTGCCGAGCAGGCGCCGCACCTCGTCCTCGTTCATACCGGGACGCACCTTCGCGAAATTCTCGGCGGTCAGCACCTGCGTCGCGCCCGTGTAGTGCCCGCTCGCGTCGAGGTCGACGAACCAGGTCTGGTTGCCCATCGGGCCGCGCGGATATTCGAGGCGCTTCGAGCCGTCGGTGAACGTGCGCTCGGTCTCGGGCTTGCCCATCGTGGCGCGCACGTCGGCTTCGGTCGATACGCCGGCCTTCAGCCCCTTGAGCAGCAGCGGCGCCGGCTTGATCGCGTTGAAAAAGTCCCTGATACGTTGCACGTCGAGATTGCCTTGCTTGTCGTCGCAGCCGGTCAGTACCAGCGCGGCGGCCAGCAGCGTCACGGGAAGCAGCCGGAAACGAAAAATCATCGGAAGAAATGCGCGTCGAGAAAACACGCGGCAAGGATACCCGCGCAACGCCAAAAGCGCGAGACGGGCGCGTGGCCCGTCTCGTGTTCAATGCATGGTTTCGGTGTGCGTCTCGGCTTCGCGGCGCACCGCTTGCGGCGCCTGCGCCACCGCCCGCGCACCGCCGATCCGGCGCCGCGTGCGCACGAGTTCGGCAAGCTGCCACGAACCGAGCGCGACGCAGCCGAACAGCACCTCGCGGCCGCGCTTGACCAGCGCCAGCGACAGCGCCGTCTCGCGATCGACGCCGAACATCTGCGCGAGCAGCACGACGGTCGCTTCCTGCACGCCGAGGCCGCCCGGCACCATGAACGCCGCATGACGCACGGCCTGCGTCATCGCCTCGATCGCGATCGCGCCGCCGATCGACACCGGATGGCCGAGCAGCGCGAGCGCCCAGTAGATCTCGAGCGCGCCGAGCACATAACCGGCCAGTTGCCAGAAGAATGCGCTGAACAGCAGCGTCGTGCGCGACATCAGCGCGTCGATGTCGCCATCGAGACGGCGGCCGTCGACGCCCTGCAGCAACCGGTGCGAATCGCCGAGCAGACGCCCCGCGAACCGCTCGATCGCATGGAAGATTCCGCCGCGCCGCATCAGCACGACGCCGAGCACCGGCAACGGCAGCGTCAGCAGCAGCGCAAGGCCGATCGTGCCGCCGCCCATGTCGTGCGTCGTCGCGAGCAGCAGCACGAGACCGAGCGCCGCGAACGCATACTGGACGACGATCGTCACCAGCACCTCGACGATCACCGATGCGGTCACGCGGCTGGCGTCGGGCACCTGCCAGCGCGCCATCCGGATCCCGACCAGCTCGCCGCCGATGCCGACCACGGGCAGCAGCCGGTTCACCGCTTCGCGCACGGTCGCGATCCACCACAGAAACGGCAGCGACGCACGCCGGTCGAGCAGCTGGTGCCACGCATACGCGTCGAGCAGCAGCGGCAGCGCGTGAAACGGCACCAGCCAGAGCAGCGCGAAACCGGCACGCTCGAGCATCTGCGTCACGTCGCCGATGCCTTCGTGCAGCCCCAGCGCAAGCAGGATGCCGATGCCGATCGGCCAGCCGAGCCATTTGATCCATCGGGTCATGACGGCTGCACCCCCGCTGCGCGCGACGCGCGCGTACCGCGCCGCGCCGAGGGCTGGCCGAACACGTCCGCGAAACCGCCGGTCGCGACGCCCGCGGCCTTCAGCGCGGCCGCGACACGCGGCGACAGCAGCGCGTCCAGCTCGTCGACCGGACGGTAATCGGCCATCGTCGGCGTGATCGGGCCGTCGCCCGCTTCCGCCGGATGACAGTAGATCTCGCCGACGCCGGGCGGCAGCGCCGCGAGCGCGTCGAGCAGCACGGCCTCGTCCATCGCGCCCGTATGCTCGATCCCGACCACATAGTCGTTGTGCGCGAGCCCGGCGCGGTCGAGCCGCGCGCGCACCAGCGCGATCCACGGCTTGAGCAGCGCGGGCGCGCTCGTTTCGTACGGCAGCCGCACCGCGCGCAATCCGTAGTCGCGGCCGATCTCGATGATCATCGACAGCACAGTCGGATGCAGGTGGAAATGCTTGTGCGCGTTCACGTGGTCGAGCGGCAGGCCGCTCGCCGCGAACGCGTCGAACTGCGCGCGGATCTCGCGGCGCAACTGCGCCCGCACGTGCGGCAGGAAGAAGAAGCGGCAGCCGTCCTTCGCCATCGCGTCGCCGAATCGCCCGTCGGGGCCGACGAGCGCGGGTATTTCATGCGCGGGCAGCGTGGCCGGGCCGTCCGCGAGAACGAGATGCAGGCCGACCGCGAGCGACGGCAGCCGCCGCGCGCGCTCGATCGCATCCTGCGCCGCGGGCGCGCCGACCATCAGGCTCGCGGCGTTGAGCACGCCGTCGCGATGCGCGCGCTCGACCGCCGCGTTGACGCGCGGGTGCAGCCCGAAGTCGTCCGCGGTGAAGATCAGCGCCCGCGCCGCCCGCTGTGTCGTCACGAATCAGGCCTCGTGCGCGCGCAGGAAGCGGAAGAACTCGACGCCTTCGCGCAGACGGCGCTTCATCATGTCCCAGCTGGTCAGCATCTCGCGGACGATCTCCCAGATCTTCGACGGACGGAAGTAGAACTCGCGATAGAACTGCTCGAGGTGGTGATAGATCTCGTCGCGCGACAGGTGCGCGTAGCCGATCGCCGCGAGCTGCACGCCTTCCTTGCTCACCAGGTTGATGGTCTTGTTCTCTTCCATCCAGCCGTTTTCGACGGCCTGCTTGTAGAGCGTCGTGCCCGGATACGGCGCGGCGAGCGACACCTGGATCGTGTGCGGATTGATTTCCTTCGCGTACTCGATCGTCTTCTTGATCGTTTCCTGCGTCTCGCCCGGCAGGCCGAGAATGAAGGTGCCGTGGATCTTGATGCCGAGCTTCTTGCAGTCCGCGCTGAAGCGGCGCGCGAAATCGGTGCGCACGCCCTTCTTGATGTTCACGAGGATCTGGTCGTCGCCGGATTCGAAGCCGACCAGCAGCAGGCGCAGGCCGTTTTCCTTCATGACCTTCAGCGTCTTGTACGGCACGTTCGCCTTCGCGTTGCACGACCACGTCATGCCGAGCTTGCCCAGACCGATGGCGATCGCTTCGGCGCGCGGCAGGTCGTCGGTGAAGGTGTCGTCGTCGAACATCAGCTCCTTCACTTCCGGCATGTTGTCGCGGATCCACTTCGCTTCCGCCAGCACGTTCTCGACCGAGCGCGTGCGATAGCGATGGCCGCTGACCGTCTGCGGCCACAGGCAGAACGTGCAGCGCGACTTGCAGCCGCGGCCCGTGTAGATCGACACGTACGGATAGTTCAGGTAGCCGATGAAGTAGTTGTCGATCTTCAGGTCGCGCTTGTAGACGGGCGCGACGAACGGCAGCTCGTCCATGTTCTCGAGGATCGGGCGCGCTTCGTTGTGCTCGATCGAGCCGTCCTTCGCGCGCCAGCTCAAGCCCTTGATCTCGGCGAACGGCTTGCCTTCCGCGAGTTCCTTGCAGGTGTAGTCGAATTCCTCGCGGCACACGAAGTCGATGGCCTCGCTCGCCGTGAGCGAGTTGTGCGGATCGACCATCACCTTCGCGCCGACCATGCCGACCAGCATCGACGGCTTCATCTTCTTCAGATCCTGCGCGAACATCGCGTCGGTCGGGAACGACGGCGTGCTCGTGTGGATGATCACGAGGTCGTAGTCGTTCGCGATCTTCAGCGTCTCTTCGACCGACAGGCCGTCGGCCGGCGCGTCGACGACGCGGCTGCCCGGCACGAGCGCGGCCGGCTGCGCGAGCCACGTCGGGTACCAGAAGGAACGGATTTCGCGCTTCGCCTGATAGCGCGAGCCGGCTCCGCCGTCGAAGCCGTCATACGAAGGGGCCTGCAAGAACAGCGTTTTCATGAATGCTCCGGTAGCCTGCATAGTTCGATTCGTTTCAACGATTCAGTCAATCAACCGCGGGCCGCCCTGCCGGCGCCCGCCTCTCTGTCATGTCGCGTCGCCCGGCGTGGCCGCGCGGCGCGTCTCGGCCTTCGGGCCGGATTCGATCGGAACCGCGCACGTGGCCGGTTCCGTCGGGAACGCACGTCAGCGGCCGTCCCCGCCTTCCACGGCCGCAGCGGCGCGTTCGCCGCCGACGACCGTCATCCTCGCGCCGCGCCACACGACGTGGGTACCGAACACGGCCGCGAGCCATTCGAGCGCGAGCAGCGTGTCGCGCACCGCGACGAGCGGCAGGTCGCGCCAGAATGCACGCCAGCCGTCCTCGCCGCGCGCGTGCAGCACTAGCCGCCCGAACGCGCCGACGACGGCCGCGCCACCCGCGAGCGTGCCGGCGACCGTGCCGTCGAGGCGCAGCGCCAGTGCCGCGCCGATCGCGAGCCACGGTGCGGTAAACGTAATGAACAGGAACGCGAAGCCGGCCGGATTCAGCGAACGGATCGTGCGCAGCCAGCGCGTTTCGCGGTGCCAGAGCGGCCCGAACGACGGCTCGATCACGTCGGTCGCGACCTCGACCTCCGACAGCACGGTGCGCCGCCCGAGGCGGCGCGGCAGCTCGGCGAGCCAGAAATCGTCGGCCAACTCGTCCTTCAGCGCGGCGAAGCCGCCGATCCGGTCGAGCGTGTCGCGCGTGAGGGCGAGCGTCGCGCCGAAGCCGAAGCGGCTCGAGCGGCCGAGGTGCGTAATCCGCACCGACGGCGCGAACCACGCATCGACGAACTGCGCGCCGATCCGCGTCCAGAACCCGCCGACGCTGCGCGCATGATACAGGCACGTGACGACCCCGACCGATGCATCGGCGAGCGGCGCCGTCACGCGCTCCAGGTAATCCGGCTTCACGGCAATGTCGCTGTCCGCGATCACGATGCGGCCATATTTCGCGCGTGCGGCCAGATTGATCAGGTTGCTGACCTTCAGGTTCTTGCCGTGCACGCGCGCATCGACCACGAGCGTGATGTCGCATTCCGGATAATCGGCGCGCAGCCGCTCGACCACGGCGATCGCCGGATCGGCCGCCGACGCGACGCCGAACAGCACTTCATGGCGCGGGTGGCGCTGCTCGCAGAACGTCGCGAGGTTTTCGTACAGGTGCGGCTCCGCGCCGCACAGCGGCTTGAGCACGCTGACGGGCTCGAAGCCGTCGCGCGCGGCGGTGCGCGGCGTGCGCGGACGCGGCGCGAACGCCGCCACGAGCGCATAGCCGGCCGCGGCCAGCGTGAACACGGTCAGGAGCCAGTCCAGCAACGTGACGGCCGGCGTCATGCGCGACGCCCTCCGGCCACGCGCGCGCGCTGCCGATCGATCGAACCGGGTTGAACGTGATTGGGTATTCCGACAGCAACGAACGCGGGCACGACCCGACTCCTTGTTCCAGCAGCGTCTGTGTAATGGGGAGGCACGGCCCATTCCCTGAAGGCGGCCATGCCCGGCTTCGCGTCGCACATCCTCGCGCGATGCCCGGACGGGATGCGGGAAGATTCGAATGGCTACCATCGGCACAACATGGACAGGCGCCGGATTTTAACAGCCCGCGCCCACCCGCGCTCGGATGCCTCGCGAAACGGACTGGTGCGATTTCGGCAAAGCTGCGCGGCCGACGAACCATTCCGGTGCGACCTCGTTCACGCTAGCGTAAGCGCTTTGCAGGCATATTGCAGTCTTGAAAATCAAACGTTTCGTGGAATTTTGTACGTCGATGCAAAGACATGCCCAATCGCCGTAAAGATTGGTAATTATTCGGCGATTACATCGATTCTTGCAACGATCGTCGGGCCCGACCTTGCACCCCTGAAAGGCGCATGGGTATCGACGCGTCGCCAGCGCGTTCCGGAACCCTTTGGCAAAATCGTCGGCATCTGTTGCGCATGCGCATCACCGCGCCCCTCCCCTTCGAAGGCCATCCGATGATTCCGTTTTCCGTACTCGACCTCGCCCCCATTCCCGCCGGCGCCGACGCCGCCCAGGCGTTCCGCAACACCGTCGATCTCGCGCAGCACGCGGAGCGCCTCGGCTACCGGCGCTACTGGCTCGCCGAACACCACAACATGCCGGGCATCGCGAGCGCGGCGACCGCCGTCGTGATCGGTCATGTGGCGGGCGCGACGAAGACGATCCGCGTCGGCTCGGGCGGGATCATGCTGCCGAACCATGCACCGCTCGTGATCGCCGAGCAGTTCGGCACGCTCGCGTCGCTGTATCCGGGCCGCATCGACCTCGGGCTCGGCCGCGCGCCGGGCACCGACCAGACCACGTCGCGCGCGCTGCGCCGCGACCTGATCGGCAGCGCCGACTCGTTTCCCGACGACGTCGCAGAGCTACAGCGCTACTTCGCGGAACCGGTGCCCGGCCAGCGCGTGCGCGCGGTGCCCGGCGCGGGGCTGGACGTGCCCGTGTGGCTGCTGGGTTCGAGCCTCTTCAGCGCGCAGCTCGCCGCGATGCTGGGGCTGCCGTTCGCGTTCGCGTCGCACTTCGCGCCGGACTACCTGATGCGCGCGCTCGAGCTCTATCGCGCGCAGTACCGGCCGTCGGCCGCGTGGCCGAAGCCGCATGCGATGGTCGGGATCAACGTGTTCGCGGCCGATACCGACGACGAGGCCCGGCGCCTGTTCACGTCGCTGCAGCAGCAGTTCATCAACCTGCGCCGCGGCACGCCGGGCAAGCTGCCGCCGCCGGTCGACGTGCTCGAGGCGACCGAGTTCGAACTCGCGAACGTCGCGCACGCGCTGTCGTTCGCGGCGGTCGGCTCACGCGACACGGTGCGCGACAAGCTGCGCGACCGGATCGCGCAGACGGGCGCGGACGAAGTCATCATCACCGCGCAGATCTACGATCACGCGGCGCGGGTGCGCTCGTTCGAACTGGCCGCGCAGATTCGCGACGAACTCGCGACCGAAACCCGCTGACCGGCGCGGCCCGCCCGCGCAGGCGTCACTGCGGGTGCACCGCAGCCAGCCCGTCGAGCAGCGCCTTGTGGAACGCGTCCGGATCCTGGATCTGCGGCGCGTGCCCGAGCGCGGGAAATTCGACGAGTTGCGCGCCGGGGATCGCCGCCTGCGTGCGCTTGGCGAGTTCCGGATAACGACCGAGCTTCGCGTGCACGTCGGGCGGCGCCACGTCCTTGCCGATCGCGGTCGTGTCCTTGTCGCCGATCAGCAGCAGCGTCGGCACGCGGATCGCGCCGAGTTCGTACACCACCGGCTGCGTGAGGATCATGTCGTAGATCAGCGCGGAATTCCACGCGACCGCGTCGCGCCCCGGGCCGCGATACATGCCGGCGAGCATCTGCACCCAGCGCTCGTAGGACGGCGCCCACTTGCCCGCGTAGTAGGTCGCCTGCTCGTAGCGGCGGATTCCGTCGGCCGTCGTCTTCTGCTCGCGTGCATACCAGTAATCGACCGACAGCGGCGGCACGCCGAGCGCCTTCCAGTCCTCGAGGCCGATCGGGTTCACCAGCACGAGCTGCTCGGTCGCCTTCGGGTACGTCAGCGCGTAGCGCATCGCGAGCATCCCGCCCGTCGAATGGCCGACGATCGTCGCCGACTTCACGCCGATCGATTCGAGCAGCGCATGCGTGTTGCGCGCGAGCTGCTGGAAGCTGAACTGGTAGCGCTCGGGCTTCGACGACTTGCAGAAGCCGATCTGGTCCGGCGCGATCACGCGATAGCCGGCGCGGCTCAGCACGCCGATCGTGTCCTCCCACGTCGCCGCGCAGAAGTTCTTCCCGTGCAGCAGCACGACGGTGCGCCCGTTCGGGTGCGCCGGCTGCACGTCCATGTACATCATCTCGAGGGTTTCGCGCTGGGACACGAACGCGTAGCGGTGCACCGGCTCGGGATACGCGAAGCCTTCCAGGCGGGGGCCGTACGCGGGCCCGTCGTTACCGGCCGGCGCCGGTGCGGCAGCCGCGGCCGCCGTCACGCATGCGGCGACGGCACCCGCGCCGAGCACGGCGGCGCGCGCGAGGGACAACATCTTGCAAATCGAAGGCATGGCGCTCACGGTAAGGGGAAATGCACGCGGGCAGCCAGACGGCTGCGCGCCCCGCGATTCTACGCGGTCAGGCTGACGACGGCGCGCAACAGTCGATCGCCGCGCGACTTTCGCGCATGCGACGATCTCGGGTATCTTGTGACGTGACCCTGAAACGCCTGCAGGCGAACGCACATGAAAAACGTCCTCAGCATTCAGTCGCACGTCATCTACGGGCACGCCGGCAACAGCGCGGCCGTGTTCCCGATGCAGCGCCTCGGCGTCAACGTCTGGCCGCTCAACACCGTCCAGCTGTCGAATCACATGCAGTACGGTCACTGGGCCGGCAGCGCGATCGACGCCGCGAAGATGGAGCAGCTCGTCGACGGCGTCGCGGCGATCGGCGCGCTCAAGCGCTGCGATGCGGTGCTGTCCGGCTTCGTCGGCTCGCCGGCGCAGGCGCGCGCAACCGTCGAGATCGTGCGCTCGGTGAAGGCGATGAACCCGAACGCGTGGTACTTCTGCGATCCGGCGCTCGGCCAGACGGGCGGCATCCGGCCCGAGCCGGGCGTCGAGGAATTCATCGTCCAGGAGATGCCGGCGCTCGCGGACGGCATGTCGCCGAACCACACCGAGCTGCAGAAGCTCGCCGGGCGGCGCATCGAGACCGTCGCCGAAGCCGTCGACGCGTGCCGCGCGCTGATCCGCCGCGGCCCGAAGATCATCCTCGTCAAGCATCTGCACGACCGCAACAGCCCGGCCGACCGCTTCAACATGCTCGCCGTCACCGAGACCGAAGCGTGGATCGGCCAGCGCCCGCTGTATGCGTTTCCGCGCCATCCGGTCGGCGTCGGCGACCTCACCAGCGCGATCTTCGTCGCGCGCCGGCTGCGCGGCGACTCGGTGCGCGCCGCGTTCGAGCACACGCTCGCGGCCGTGCACGCGGTCGTGAAGGCGACCTACGATGCGCGCCGCTACGAGCTCGAACTCGTCGCCGCGCAGGATGAAATCGCCCGCCCGAGCGAATGGTTCGGCGCGTGGGTCACGGACGCCTGACGCCCGCGCATCGCCGCCGGCCCGCTTCTCGGGCCTTTCCCCCGCGCCGCCCCTGCCTCTCGCGTCGCTCTCCGCAACCCGATCGTCGGCGCCGCGCCGTGTGCGTTCCGTCCGATTGCCGTGCAAACGTTTTCGGACTTCACATGAATGACACCGAATCCCCGCTATGCTCGCGGCGGCACGACCGGCGCAGCCGCATCCTGCACCGTTGACGCGCCCGCTTTTTTCCGCATGTCCCGCCAACCGGCTCCCCCTTTAACGCACGATAACGACCATGACCCGATCGAACCGTCGTGACTTCCTGCGCGTTGCCGCCGGCACCGCCGGCGCCGCCGCGCTGAACCTGTTCCCGCCCGTGATCCGCGATGCGCTCGCCATTCCCGCGAACCGCCGTACCGGCACGATCCGCGATATCGAACACATCGTGATCCTGATGCAGGAGAATCGTTCGTTCGACCATTACTTCGGCACGATGCGCGGTGTCCGCGGCTTCGGTGACCCGCGCCCGCTACGCCTCGCGAACGGCAAGTCGGTGTTCCATCAGCCGGTCGGCCCGGCCGAGCTGCTGCCGTTCCACCCGGGCGCCGACAAGCTCGGCCTGCAGTTCCTGCAGGACCTCCCGCACGGCTGGCAGGACATGCACGCCGCATGGAACAAGGGCCGCTACGACCAGTGGGTGCCGAACAAGGGCACCACGACGATGGCGTACCTGAAGCGCGACGACATCCCGTTCCACTACCAGCTCGCCGACGCATTCACGATCTGCGACGCGTACCACTGCGCGATCCCGAGCTCGACCGACCCGAACCGCTACTACATGTGGACCGGCTACGTCGGCAACGACGGCACGGGCGGCGGCCCCGTGCTCGGCAACGAGGAAAAGGGCTACGGCTGGACGACCTATCCGGAAGTGCTCGAGCAGGCCGGCGTGTCGTGGAAGATCTACCAGGACGTCGGCACGGGGCTCGACGCGAACGGCTCCTGGGGCTGGACGCAGAACCCGTACATCGGCAACTACGGCGACAACGCGCTGCTCTACTTCAACCAGTACCGCACCGCGCTGCCCGGCACGCCGCTGTACGACAAGGCGCGCACCGGCACCAACATCAGCGCCGGCGGCACGCTGTTCGACATCCTGCAGCAGGACGTGAAGAACGGCACGCTGCCGCAGGTGTCGTGGATCTGCGCGCCGGAAGCGTACTCGGAACACCCGAACTGGCCGGCGAACTACGGCGCGTGGTACATCGAGCAGGTGCTGAAGGCGCTCGTGTCGAATCCCGACGTGTGGAGCAAGACCGCGCTGTTCATCACCTACGACGAGAACGACGGCTTCTTCGACCACGTACAGCCGCCGTTCGCGCCGCAGTCGCGCGACAACGGGCTGTCGACGGTCGCGACGACCAACGAGGTATTCGCCGGCGACGCATCGCACATGGCCGGCCCGTACGGGCTCGGGCCGCGTGTGCCGATGCTGGTGGTGTCGCCGTGGACCAAGGGCGGCTGGGTTTGCTCGCAGACCTTCGATCACACGTCGCTGCTGCAATTCATCGAAGCGCGCTTCGGCGGGCAATACGCGGTCACCGCGGCGAACGTGTCGCCGTGGCGCCGCGCGGTGTGCGGCAACCTGACGTCTGCGTTCGACTTCGCGAGCCCCGACGCAAGCTGGCCGCAGCTCCCGGACACGAGCGGCTACGCGCCGCCCGACCGCAACCGTCACCCCGACTACATCCCGGTGCCGCCGGTCGTCCAGCACCTGCCGAAGCAGGAGGCCGGCCTGCGTCCGGCGCGCGCGCTGCCGTACGAACTGTTCGTGCATGGCCGGATCGACAACGCGAGCGGCCAGTTCCGGCTGACCTTCGCGAACACCGGCACCGCGGGTGCGGCGTTCCAGGTTCAGGCGCGCAATCGCGTCGACGGCCCGTGGACCTACACGGTCGAGGCCGGCAAGCGGCTCTCGGACACGTGGAGCCCGGCGCCGTCGCTCGGCCTGTACGACCTCGACGTGTACGGCCCGAACGGCTTCTATTGCCACTTCCGCAGCCCCGCCGCGTCGGCGGTCGGCCCCGCGAGCGTCAATCCCGAGGTGATCTACGGCTACGACGTCGCGAACGGCAACATCACGCTGCGCCTGATGAACCGCGGCCACAAGACCGTGCGGCTCAAGGTGACGAACGCATACGGTCACGGCCATGCGCGTGAGTTCGAGCTCAAGCCGGGAACGCACGTCGACGACTACTGGGACCTGCGCGGCAGCAACGGCTGGTACGACCTGACCGTCACCGACGGCAAGCCGCTCGGCTTCCAGCGCCGCTTCGCCGGCCACGTCGAAACCGGCCGCCCCAGCACCAGCGACCCGCTGATCCGCACGACCGCGGCGCACGACGACGCCGAAGCCGCATCGGACGCGCTGTCCGACTGACGGCCCTCATGACGCGGCGCGGCCCCGGCGGGCCGCGCCGTGCCCGTACCCGCACCGCCGCCGTTGTCCCGCCTCCCTGCCCGCCGCGCCCGCGACGGGAAACTCCCGATACCGGCCGCCCGCGCTCGCGTGGAAGCTATGCGCAAATCCGCATCGAATGCGCGGCAAATCGCCAAGACCCGCACATATCGGCGACCTATATATCGAGGCGATCGGGGCTCCTCGCAGAGCCTGACGGGAGATTCTTCCGGGAAGCACCAACATGCCGACCTCCCCGCCCGATTCCGAGAAGCGGTCGAACCGCCCGCCCGTCGCACGCATCCGGCCCGCCGGCTGCGTGCGGTACCCACCCGCTGGTGTAAGAACAAGAGGAACGAAGATGAAATTCCGTCATTCCCTGTTGTCGGTATCGGTCGTATCCGCGGTAGCTCTCCTCTCGCAACAGGTCGCCCAGGCGGCCGACTCGACCGACGTCAAGATCGGCTTCGCCGCGCCGCTCACCGGCGTGAACGCCGGTTACGGCAAGGATCTCCAGAACGGCGTGCAGCTCGCGCTCGACGACGCGGCCGCGCAGAAGATCCAGATCGCCGGCAAGCCCGCGCACTTCAACCTCGTCGTGCAGGACGACCAGGCCGACCCGCGTATCGGCGTGCAGGCCGCGCAGGCGCTCGTCGACCAGAACGTGTCGGTGGTGGTCGGCCACTTCAACTCGGGCACGACGATCCCGGCGTCGGTGGTCTACGACAAGGCCGGCATTCCGGTGATCGATCCGGCCGCCACCAACCCGACGCTCACGTCGCGCGGGCTCGCGAACATGTTCATGGTGATCGCGACCGACGGCCAGAACGCCGGCAACGCCGGCAAGTACGCCGTGGACGTGACCAAGGCGAAGCGCATCGCGATCATCGACGATCGCACCGCGTTCGGGCAGGGCGAGGCCGACGAGTTCGAGAAGGCGGTGAAGGCAGCCGGCGGCAACATCATCGGCCGCGAGTTCACCAGCAACCAGGCGGTCGACTTCCGCGCGCAGATCACGAGCCTGAAGGGCAAGAACCCCGACCTGATCTTCTTCGGCGGGCTCGACTCGCTCGCCGCGAACTTCATCAAGCAGATGCGCCAGCTCGGATTGAATGCGCAGTTCGTCGGCGGCGGCGGCGTGAAGGACAACGAGTTCATCAAGATCGCGGGCCCGGCCGCGGAAGGCGCGATGGCGTGGGAATACGGACGGCCGCTCGACGAGCTGCCGCAGGGCAAGGATTTCGAGCAGCGGTTCAAGAAGCGCTTCGGTGTCGACGTGCTGTCGTATGCGCAGTTCGGCTACGACGCGGCGTGGGCGGCGATCAAGGCGATGCAGGCGGCCAACTCGACCGATCCGAAGGTCTATCGCCCGGCGTTGAAGAAGATCGACTTCGAAGGTGTCACCGGCCGCATCTCGTTCGCGAATGATGGCTCGCTCAAGAGCGGGATGTCGACGCTTTATCAGGTGAAGAACGGTGCGTGGAAGACCATCGTGACGAAGGGAGGCTGATCGGGCGGAGCGGCGGCCCGGGTAGCCGGGCCGCCGCCCCGGCGCGGGCGATGGCGCGACACCGCCTCGCCCTCTTTGGATGATGCGCGTACCGGCGGATGCGCAGCCGGCAATAAAACGATCGGCACAATTGGCGCCGACCTCATACGACGACTGATGTTTCGACGATATTCACCTTGACCCGCGGCGATGCGCGGGCCGCGCGGGGGAGCGTCTCGTCAGCCCGCCTGCGTGTCGCGCTCCGCCTCGGCCGCCTCGTGCGCACGGCGCAGCCGTTCGCGGCTGTTGGTCAGGTGCGTGCGCATCGCGGCGCGCGCGGCTTCCGGGTCGTGACGCGCGATCGCTTCGTAAATGTCTTCATGCTCGTGATTGAGCCGGCCGACATAGCGCTCGAGGTCGTCACCGGCAAAACGCGCGGAATTCACGCGCGTGCGCGGAATGATCGACGCGCCCAGCTGCGTCATGATGTCGACGAAGTAGCGGTTGCCGGTGGACTGCGCGATCTGCAGATGGAACTGGAAATCGAGCTGCGCGGTGTCGCGGCCGCCGCCCGCCCCCGACGCGATCGCATCGAGCGCACGCCGCAGCGCGGCCAGGTCGGTATCGTTCGCGCGCTGCGCGGCGAGGCTCGCGCATTCGCTTTCGAGGCTGATACGCAGTTCGAGCACGGCAAGCACGTCGCGCAGCGTCGTGATGGTCGCCGGATCGATGCCGAGCGTCTGACGGCGCGTCGGTTCGAGCACGAAGCTGCCGATGCCGTGGCGCGTCTCGATGAGGCCGCTCGCCTGCATCCGCGAGATCGCTTCGCGCACGACCGTGCGGCTGACGCCCTGCGCCGCCATGACTTCGGTTTCGGTCGGCAGCTTGTCGCCGGGACGCAGCGTGCCGTTTTCGATCTGCGCGGTCAGCGCGTCGACGACATCTTGTGCGAGGCTGCGTGCGCGACGGCGCGGCGCTGCGGGAAGCGTGGGCACGGACATGAGGCCGGTTCCTTTTTGAATGATCGTAATGTGAGCCGAGGGTTTACGCGGGGTTTGAGCGAACGCCGATGATTCATTATACTGCGTCACAAGTCATCCGACGACTGATGATCGCGACACGGATCTCCTGTTGACCGCGGCCGGCGCACCAGCGCCTGCCGGGTCCCGTGGTTCGCGATCGGCCGGCATTCGCGCTTGCGCGCGGCTGCCGGCGTCCGGTTTCACGGTCGGCCGAAGCACGCCATCCGCGCTTGCTCTGGTCTGCCGCGACGCCGGCATCGAGCGGGTCGCCCTCACCCTGTCGGGTTGCCGTCGACATGCGGGCTTGCGTGCCGCGCACGTCGGTTGTCGAATGATCGCACCTCCCGCCGCGCGCGGCAAAGCTTTTGCCGCACGGCATCGCCCACTCTTTCGCCATCGCCGCCATGAACGCCGTCACTGCCTCGCCTACCCACGACACGCCACGCATCGTCGAGCTGCAAGCCATTCCGGTCGCCGGCCACGACAGCATGCTGCTCAACCTGAGCGGCGCGCACGGCCCGTTCTTCACCCGCAACCTCGTGATCCTGAAGGACAGCGCGGGCCGCACCGGCGTCGGCGAGGTGCCGGGCGGCGAAAGCATCCGCCGCACGCTCGACGATGCACGCGCGCTCGTCGTCGGCCAGCCGGTCGGCAACTACCATGCGGTGCTCAACGACGTGCGGCGCACCTTTGCCGACCGCGACGCGAGCGGCCGCGGGCTGCAGACCTTCGACCTGCGCACCACGATCCACGCGGTCACCGCGCTCGAAGCCGCGCTGCTCGACCTGCTCGGCCAGCATCTCGGCGTGCCCGTGGCCGCCCTGCTCGGCGAGGGACAGCAGCGCGAGCGCGTCGAAATGCTCGGGTACCTGTTCTACATCGGCGACCGCAAGCAAACCGCGCTGCCCTATCGCGACGGGCGCGACGCGACCGACGACTGGACACGCGTACGCGACGAGGCCGCGCTCACGCCCGAGGCGGTCGTGCGCCTCGCCGAAGCCGCGCATGCGCGCTACGGGTTCAACGATTTCAAGCTGAAGGGCGGCGTGTTCGAAGGCGCACGCGAGGTCGAAGCCGTGACGGCGCTCGCCGAGCGCTTCCCCGACGCGCGCGTGACGCTCGATCCGAACGGCGCATGGTCGCTCGACGAGGCCGTGCGGCTGTGCCGCGACCTGCATCACGTGCTCGCGTATGCGGAAGATCCGTGCGGTGCGGAAAACGGCTACTCGGGCCGCGAGGTGATGGCCGAATTCCGCCGCGCGACCGGGCTGCCGACGGCGACCAACATGATCGCGACCGACTGGCGGCAGATGGGCCACGCGGTGCAGTTGCAGGCGGTCGACATCCCGCTGGCCGATCCGCACTTCTGGACGATGCAGGGCTCGGTGCGCGTCGCGCAGATGTGCCGCGACTGGGGCCTCACGTGGGGTTCGCATTCGAACAATCACTTCGACGTGTCGCTCGCGATGTTCACGCACGTCGCGGCCGCCGCGCCCGGCCAGGTTACCGCGATCGACACGCACTGGATCTGGCAGGACGGCGAACGGCTGACGCGCGAGCCGCTGAAGATCGAGAACGGGCTCGTGGAAGTGCCGAGGCGTCCGGGCCTCGGCGTCGACATCGACATGGATGCGGTCGCGCGCGCGCACGAGCTGTACAAGCAACATGCGCTCGGCGCGCGCGACGATGCAGCCGCGATGCAGTATCTGATTCCGGGATGGACGTTCAACAACAAGCGCCCGTGCCTCGTGCGCTGAGCGCGGGACGCGCCGGGCGGCGGCCCGCCCGGTCGAAAGTCCTGGCCGGCTGAGCCTATCCGGCCAGCCCGATCCCCCGCGCCATTCCCGACGCGGCGAACACGATGACCATCACGAGCATGGCCTGCCAGTGGCCGATCCGCACATAGGTTCGTGCGCGGCCCAGATCGGGCATTTGCCGTTGCCGCGCGGCGATGCGCCAGCGGATCAGCCCGAGCATCGGCACGATCTCGAGCAGCAGGATCAACACGAGCGCGGTCATCTTGACGTGAAAGAGCGGCTCGTGAAGGTAATATGCGGCGCCCTTCTCGAAGCCGCCGAACGCGCGTGTGAGCCCGGTTGCGATCAGCACCAGCGCGGACAATCCCCAGGCCGCGTCGGCCTTGAACACGCCGGGCAGGTCGGCGGCCTGCGCCGATGCGATGACCCGGCGCAGCGCGCGGTTGCGCCCCGCGATCGCGGCGAACGCGACGCCGAACGCCATCAGGTGAACGGCTGCCAGCAACCAGCGAACGATCATTGTGCCTCCGTGTCGCCCGCGCGCCGCGCAGGCCTTGTCAGACGATCTGTTTGAGCGCGGCGTCGAGCGCGAGCACCGCAACGCGGTCGCCTTCGGTCGCGAGCGGTGCGCGCATCACGATCTGCCGGTTATGGCCGACGGCCGCCGGCGAATCCCACAGCAGTTCCACCTGCGGCCGCCGAAACAAGCTGCCGCGACGCGGCGGCACAGCAGCCGCCGGCGCCGCCTGCTCGACCGCGCCGGCCGCGCCGCGGCCCGGCCAGCGTACCGACAGTTCGCGCGCGTCGTACTGGCCGACCTTGCGGCTCTCCATCCACACGATCGCGGTGCGCGTAAGCGTATCGAGCGAGATGGCGTAGCGGCCGACCGCGAAGCGGCGCGCGGCAACATTGGTGCGCCACAGCGGCCGCGGGCGGCACATCCACACGATCGCCGCATACAGCGCCGGCGCCGCGAGGAGCCAGCCGTTGGTCGCCGTCACCGCGTGCAGCGCACGGCGCCAGCCGGCCGCCCATGCGAACGCGCCGATCGACCACACGGCAAACAGGAAACCGATCAGCGCGAAAACGCGCAGCGCCTGACGCAGCCATTGCGGCAGCGGATGGAACGGCCGCTCGGCGCGCGCAGCAGCGCCCGGCAGCGCGAGCAGCAGGAAGATCAGCACGAGATAGACGAACGCCCAGGGCGACGACACCATCGCCGACAGCGACGCGCGATAGCCCATCTGGGACATCGAGAACAGCCAGCGCGCGAGCAGCACGAGACCGATCGCGCGCAACGCGAAGATCACGCCGGCGCCGGGGGCCGGCGCTGCGCGCGTGGTTTTCGATCTCGCCAAGACTGCTCTCCTCTCGATGTTCGTGCGGGGCCGGATTTCACGGCACGGCCATTATAGGGACATTACCGTCTGGACAGACGCCCGGATGGCGTGCCGTCCCGGTTCCGGGGCCGTTCGCGGCGCCGGGCGCGGCGAGAATACAACAGATCCGCGCCGCAGATGTGACAACGCCCCGCCGGGGACCCGGACGGGGCGTCGATGACGGCTTCAGCCGCTGCGCGGCCGGCGCGCCGGCATCAGCCTGCGTTGACTTCGCGCAGCACCGTGCGGCGCTTCTGGCGCAGCAGTTCCTCGTAGCCCTTCACGTAGTTCTGCGCCATCACCTTCGACGAGAAGCGTGCCTCGAACGCGGCGCGCACCTTCTCGCGCGGCAGCGTATCGAGACGCTTGAGCGCCGCGACGGCCGACAGTTCGTCTTCGACGACGAAGCCCGACACGCCGTTCTCGATCACTTCCGGCACCGAACCGCGCTTGAACGCGATCACCGGCGTGCCGCACGCCATCGCCTCGATCATCACCAGGCCGAACGGCTCCGGCCAGTCGATCGGGAACAGCAGCGCGTGCGCGTTGCCCAGGAATTCGGTCTTTTCCGACTCGCTGATTTCGCCGATGTACTCGACGTGCGGCAGCGCGAACAGCGGCTTGATCTTCTCTTCGTAGTACGCGCGGTCGGCCTTGTCGAGCTTCGCGGCGATCTTGATCGGCAGGCCGGCCTGCTCGGCGATGCGAATCGCGGTGTCGACGCGCTTCTCCGGCGAGATGCGGCCGAGGAATGCGAGGTAGCTCGGCTTCACGTTCGGGATCGGCGTCAGCAGGTTTTCCGGCAGGCCGTGGTACACGGTCGACAGCCAGTTCGCCTGCGGCAGCGGAATGCGCTGGTTGTCGGAGATCGACACGACCGGCACGTCGCTGAACGCGTTGAAGATCGGCTGCAGTTCCGGCAGGTCGAGACGGCCGTGCATCGTCGTCAGATGCGGGACCGGCTGGCGCGAGAACAGCGAGAACGGGTAGTAGTCGATATGGCAGTGCAGGACGTCGAACTCTTCCGCACGGCGGCGCACCTGCTCGAGCAGCAGCATGTGCGGGGCCATCACGTCGCGGATCGTCGGGTCGAGGCGCAGCGCCTGCGGCCAGCACGCTTCGAGCTTCGCCGACGTTTGCGAATCGCCGCTCGCGAAGAGCGTGACGTCATGGCCCATCTCGACGAGCGCTTCGGTGAGATAGGACACCACTCGCTCGGTACCACCGTACAGTTTCGGGGGCACCGCTTCGTGCAACGGAGCGATTTGGGCGATTCGCATGCGTAACTCCTAAAAAATCGGCTAAAAACCAGGTATGGGTCGGCAACCTGCCGGCGGTCCGGGCTGGATGCATTTCGTCCGAAGATCGGACGAATCAGCCTGCCGGGGGCGTCGAACCCGCGCTGCACAAGGAGCGTCGGCGACGCGACAGGCATAGAACGTTTGAAACGAAGACCCGTTGACAGGGGTTCGTAAAAACCTGGACTCGAACCCGGAGCCGATTATCTAGGGTTAATCCCGATACGGCGGACAACATTTCAAACACTTTACTTTGTTACAAAGGCGCAACACTTTGCAACCCGCGGACTTGGGCGTCCGTTCTAGAGTGGAAGGCCCTTTTGGCGTTCCGGGTCCTCCCGTCGCTGCCGGTGTCGCAATTCCGGCGCATGCGGCAGGCAGGATGAGGATGCCGGATTTTATCTCAAAATTGGCCGTGCGCCCCTGGCCAGCGCAAGAATTCGCGCAGCGCAATGCACGGCCTTGTTTACAATGCCGGATTATTCAGTCCGAGCGCCCCGTGGGCTGCGATCCAGCCGAACCGCTCAATCACCGAATCACCGCACGCATATTTTGGAATCTCTCACCCCTGCCCAGCGCAACGCCCACAACGCGAAGCTGTCGAGCTACGCGCATCGGCCGATCGCGTTCCTGTTCCGCTACATCCGCCTGCATCCCGTCGCGCACCTGATCGTGCTCTGCAGTGTGCTGGCCGCCGTCGGCTGCGCGCTCGGCTCGCAATATGCGATCAAGCACCTGATCGACGTGCTCGCGACCGGGCGCCATCATCCGGGCCCGCTGTGGAGCGCATTCGCGCTGCTCGTCGGGCTGATCGCGGCCGACAACCTGCTGTGGCGCGTCGGCGGCTGGGTCGCCGCGCACACGTTCGTCGCGGTCACCGGCGACCTGCGGCGCGACCTGTTCCAGTACCTGATCGGCCATTCGCCGACCTATTACTCGGAAAAGCAGCCGGGCACGCTCGCGAGCCGCATCACGGCCACGTCGAACGCCGTCTACACGTCCGAGAACACGATGGCCTGGAACGTGCTGCCGCCGTGCATCGCGGTGATGGGCGCGATCCTGATGATCATCGTCGTGAACCCGCTGATGGCTGCCGGCCTGCTCGGCTGTTCGGCCGTGCTCTCGGTCGTGCTGTTCAAGCTCGCCGGGCGCGGCTCCGCGCGCCATCACGCGTTCGCGGCGAAAGCCGCCGCGGTCGACGGCGAGCTCGTCGACGTGATCGGCAACATGGGCCTCGTGCGTGCGTTCGGGATGACGCTGCGCGAACAGAAGCGCTTCAGCGCGACGGTGAAGGCCGAGATGGACGCGCGCCAGCAAAGCCTGCTGTATCTCGAGAAACTGCGGCTGCTGCACGCGGTGATCACCGCGATGCTGTCCGCCGGCCTGCTCGGCTGGGCGCTGTGGCTGTGGGACCAGGGCCGCGCGACCTCCGGCGACATCGTGCTCGTCAGCTCGCTCGGCTTCACGATCCTGCACGGCACGCGCGATCTGGCGGTCGCGCTCGTCGACGTCACGCAGCACGTCGCACGCCTGTCCGAAGCCGTGAAGACGCTGCTCGAGCCGCACGGAATGCCCGACCGCTCCGACGCGCAGCCGCTGTCGGCCAAGGGCGGGCGCGTCGATTTCGAGCGCGTGACGTTCGCTTATCCGCACCGCCGCGCGATCCTCGATCACTTCGATCTTCATATCGAGCCGGGCCAGCGCGTCGGCCTGATCGGCAAGTCGGGCGCCGGCAAGTCGACCGTGCTCGCGCTGCTGCAGCGCTTCTACGATACGCAGGACGGCGCCGTGAAGGTCGACGGTCAGGACGTGAAGACCATCACGCAGGACAGCCTGCGCCACGCGATCGCGCTCGTGCCGCAGGACATCTCGCTGCTGCACCGGACCATCTACGACAACATCGCGTACGGCCGCCCCGATGCGACCCGCGAGGAAGTGCTCGCGGCCGCGCGCGATGCCCGCTGCGCGGAGTTCATCGAGGCGATGCCGGAAGGCTATGACACCATCGTCGGCGACCGTGGCGTGAAGCTGTCGGGCGGCCAGCGCCAGCGCATCGCGATCGCGCGCGCAATCCTGAAGGACGCGCCGATCCTGCTGCTCGACGAGGCGACCTCCGCACTCGACAGCGCATCCGAGGAAGCGATCCAGAGCGCACTCGACCGCCTGATGGTCGGCCGCACGGTGATCGCGATCGCGCACCGCCTGTCGACGCTGCGCAACTTCGACCGGATCATCGTGATGAGCAACGGCAAGGTGATCGACGACGGCAGCCCCGACGTGCTGCGCAACCGCCCGGGCCTGTACCGCGACCTGCTCGCGAAGCAGCACGGCCGCCATCACGTGCCCGACGGCACCACACCGACCGGCGCACGCGTGGCCTGACGCCGCGACGCGCAGCCGACAAAAAAAGCCGCCGTGCACCGGGCACGGCGGCTTTTTTTCATGGCGTCACGCGAGCGCCGCCGCGCGGCGCGCGCGTTACACGCGCTGCAGGTCGCGCAGGAAGTTGTCGCGCCACACCGACACGTTGTTCTCGCGCAGCTGCGCGATCATGTCCGCATAACGCGCGCGCCGCTCGGCAAGCGGCATCGTCAGCGCCTGCGACAGCGCATCGGCCATCCCGTCGATGTCGATCGGATTGACGATCAGCGCGCCCGTAAGTTCGCGCGCGGCACCCGCGAAACGCGACAGCACGAGCACGCCCGGATCCTCCGGATTCTGCGCGGACACGTACTCCTTCGCGACGAGGTTCATGCCGTCGCGCAGCGGCGTCACGAAGCCCACGCGCGCGAGGCGATACAGCGCGGCCAGCACCTGCCGGTCGTACTGGCGGTGAATGTAGAGGATCGGCGCCCAGTCGAGCTCCGCGTAGCGGCCGTTGATACGCCCCGACTCCGCCTCGAGCTGCAGGCGGATGTCCTGGTACGCGCGCAGGTCGGCCCGCGTCGACGGCGCGATCTGCAGGAACGACACGCGGTTGCGGATCGACGCCTGATGCTCCAGCAGCTTCTCGAATGCGCGGAACCGCTCGACGAGCCCTTTCGAATAGTCGAGCCGGTCGACGCTCATGATCAGCTGGCGCCCGCGCAGCGACGTGGCCATGCGCGCGGCCTTGCCGTGCTCGCCGGCCTGCGCGAGCGACGCGATCTCGTCCGGATACACGCCGATCGGATACGCGGCCGCACGCAGCGTGTTGCCGAACGCGCTGACGCGCATCGTGCGCCCTTCGCGCGCCACTTCGCCGCCGGCCTCGAATTCGATGTAGTCGCAGAACGCGCGCAGGTCCGGCTCGGTCTGGAAGCCGAGCAGGTCGAACGCGCACAGCGACTCGACGAGCTCGCGATGCGGCGGCACGTTGACGAGCACCTGCGCGGCCGGAAACGGGATGTGCAGGAAAAAGCCGATGCGGTTCTTCACGCCGGCCGCGCGCAGCGCACGTGCGAACGGGATCAGGTGATAGTCGTGCACCCAGATCACGTCGTCGTCCTGCAGCAGCGGCACGAGCTGCTGCGCGAGCCACACGTTCACGCGGCCGTAGCCTTCGAACTCGTGGCGATCGTACTGGATCAGGTCCGCCCGGTAATGAAACGCGGGCCACAGCGTCGCGTTCGAGAAACCGCGGTAGTACTGGTCGTAATCGCGGCGCGACAACCCGACGGTCGCGAACGTCACGGGGCCGCGCTCCTCGATGTGGATCTGCGGCGCACCGGACGCGACCACCTCGCCGCTCCACCCGAACCACATGCCGCCCGTCTCCTTCAGCGCGTCGTACACACCGATCGCGAGACCACCCGCCGCCGGCTCGCCTTCCGAAATCGGGGCGACGCGGTTCGAAACGATGATGAGTCGACTCATGCGCCTTGCTGCTCCGCGTGAAGCCAGCGGGCGATCTGCTCGTGCAATGCGTCGACCGAGTCGAGCCGCGTGCGGGCCGACGTCTCGCCCGCGCCGACCTTGATCGACAGGCCGCCGCGCGCATTGACCACCGCGAAGCCCTTCTCGTCGGTCAGGTCGTCGCCCGCGAACAGCGGCATGCGGCCCGCGAACGGCGGCTCGTCGAGAAACGCGGCCAGCGCGCGCCCCTTGTCGACGCCCTTCGGCTTGATCTCGAATACCATCTTGCCGGGTTGCAGCACGTACGCATCCGCATATTCGGCGACGAGGCGCTCGGCCGCTTCGCGCGCGACCGGCTCGCGCTCGGGCGCGTTGCGGTAGTGCAGCGCGACGGCCGCGCCCTTGATCTCGAGCAGCATGCCCGGATGACGGTCGACGATGGCCGCGAGTTCGCGCTCGATGCGCAGCAGCCGTTCGTCGTTGAAGCCGATACGCTGCGTGTCGCCGTTCGCATCGCGACGTTCGGCGCCGTGCAGGCCCGCGATCGGCAGATCGGGCATTTTCAGGAACGTGTCGAGATTGTCGATGCCGCGACCCGACACGACAGCGACCGCACCGTGCGTGCGGCGCCGCAGTTCGTCGAGCAGCGTCAGCAGCGACGGCGGCACGTGAATGCTGTCCGGCGTCGGCGCCAGCTCGACGAGCGTGCCGTCGAAGTCGAAAAAGAACGCGGTATCGGTCAGGGACAGGGAAGCCGGAACGGATTGCATCGATTCGATGGTCTGAGGAGCGGCCGGCAAACGCGCGGCCGCCGCTTCGAGAATGGAATTGTGCGCATCTTACCGCGCCTGCGTATCGAGATGGGCGAAACCGGCGGAGGGCGGGCCGCGCGCGGCCACGCGCGTCGACTGCGACATATTGCCCCGTTCGCCCGTGCCGTACGGGTTTCGAAAGGACGCAGGCGCGGGAATTGCGCTACAGTCGGCAACCGCCGGCCGCGCGACGCATGGCGCCGCGCCGGCCGACGACCGTTCCGTCCGATCGAGCCCCTGGATGTCGTCTGCCCGTCCCGCGCCGCACCGGCGCCTCTTCAGCCTGACCCGCTTCGTCCGCACCGCCGCGGCGCTGAGCGCCGCCGTCGCGCTCGCCGCATGCACGCACGACGAGCCGAGCTGGCACCTGACCAACGTCACCGGCCACCTGCCCGACCTGTCGTTCACACTCACCGGCGGCGACGGCCATCCGGTCGACGCGAACGCGTTTCGCGGCCGCGTCGCGCTCGTCTACTTCGGCTATACGCACTGCCCGGACGTCTGCCCCGAAACGATGGCCCGGCTGATGGAGGTGCTCGCGAAGCTCGGCCCGCAGGCGAACGACGCGCGCATCCTGTTCGTGTCGGTCGATCCGGCGCGCGACACGCCGCAGGCGATGCAGTCGTACGTCGCCGCGTTCGACGCCGCGCACGCGCGCGGCCTGACCGGCACCGACGGGCAGATCGAATCGCTCGCGAAGCGCTATCGCGTCGCGTACCAGATGGAAAAACGCGATCCGTCCGGCGGCTACGAGGTGACGCACAGCTCGGCCGTCTACATCTTCGATGCGAACGGCCGCGCGCGCCTGCTCGCCACCGACCGCGATTCGCCCGATGCCATCGCCGCCGACGTGCGCCGCATCATCGACACTGCCTCCCCCACCTGAACTCCGACATGAAGACGACCCTCAAGACATTCGCCCTCCTCGCCGCGCTGTGCACCGGCGCGCACGCCTATGCCGCCGGCGCGATCACCGCGCAGAATGCATGGGTGCGCTGGCTGCCGAACAAGCTGCCCGCGGGCGGCTACGTGACGCTCGTCAACACGAGCGACAAGCCGATCGATCTCGTCGACGTCGACAGCCCCGACTACGGAATGGCAATGCTGCACCAGACCGTGTCGAACGGCTCGACGCAGAAGATGGAGATGGTCGACAAGCTGACGATTCCCGCGCGCGGCAAGGTCGATATCGCGCCGGGCGGCTATCACTTCATGCTCGAGGAGCCGAAGCACGCGATCAAGCCCGGCGACACCGTGCGCCTGCGTCTGAAGTTCTCCGACGGCGAGACGGTCGACACGCCGTTCGCCGTGAAGTCGCCGGCCCAGGCGAAGTGATGCGCGCGCGATGAACGTCCTGTACTGGCTCGATCCGTGGGAACCGTCGCCGACCGTCGTCATCGCGGTGCTGGCGGCCGCCGTGCTGTTCGCGCGCGGCGTGAAGAAGGCGAAGGTGTCGCCGCTGCGGCAGTTCTCGTTCTGGCTCGGGCTGACGGCGCTCTACATCGCGCTGCATACGCGGCTCGACTACTTCTTCGAACACGAGTTCTTCATGCACCGCGCGCAGCATCTCGTGCTGCATCACCTCGGGCCGTTCTTCATCGCGCTGGCCTATCCGGGCGCGGCGATCCGCGCGGGCATACCGTTTCGCTGGCGGCAGCGCTTCGTGCGCCCCGCGCTCGCGTGGGCGCCCGTGCGCGCGACGCTGGACGTGGTGTTCCATCCGGTCGTCGCGGTCGTGCTGTTCGTCGGGCTGATCTATTTCTGGCTGCTGTCGCCGATCCACTTCATCGCGATGCTCGACTGGCGCCTGTATCGCGTGATGAACTGGAGCATGGTGATCGACGGGTTGCTGTTCTGGTGGCTCGTCGTCGATCCGCGCCCCGCGCCGCCGGCGCGGCTCTCACCGGGGCGCCGGATCCTGATCGTCGTCGCGGCGATCCCGCCGCAGATCGCGCTCGGCGCGCTGATCTTCTTCACGCCGCACGAGCTGTATCCGATCTACTCGATCTGCGGGCGCGCATTCACGTGGCTCAGCCCGCTGCGCGACCAGCAGATCGGCGGCCTGCTGCTGTGGATTCCCGGTTCGATGATGAGCGTGATCGGCGCGCTGATCGCGCTGCGGCATTGGCTAAGGCTGTCGGCGCGCGGCCGTCTGATCGACGAACGGGCGGCCGCCCGGCGTGCGCAAAACCGGCCGGCGACGCGCGCCGCCCACTGACCGCGCGGCGCGTCAACCGCGCGTGCCGGTCATCCACACGTGCGGGATCCCGTCCTCGTCGTGCACGTCCGAGCTCGGCGTGAAACCGAACGCCCCGTAGAAGCGCTGCAGATGGGCCTGCGCATGCAGGCTCACCTGCGCGTCCGGCCACTGCGCACGGATGTGCTCGAGCGCGCGCGACAGCAGCGCGTTGCCGAGGCCCGCGCCGCGAAACGGCGCGGTCGTCAGCACGCGGCCGATGCGCACGTCGGTGTGCTGCGCATCCGGTAGCAGTACGCGCAGATAGCCGGCGAGGCGGCCCTCCGGATCGTACGCGGCCAGGTGCCACGCGTCGTGATCCGCGCCATCGATGTCGCGATACACGCAGTTCTGCTCGACGACGAACACGGCGCTGCGCGCGTCGAGGATCGAATAGAGTTCACGCGCGGTCAGCGCGTCGAAGAATTTCCAGCGCCAGTCGAGATCGTCGGCGCGCACGGAGGCGGCAGGTGCGGAAGCGTTCATGGTCGGTCCTGATTCGAGCGCGCCGGCCGGCGCGCGGCAACCGTCGATTATGCCTCGAAGCGCACGCGGCACGCGTGCCGCCGCTCCGTACACGAAAAAAAGCCCCGCATTGCGCGGGGCCTTCCGTTACGCCGGCATCCGGCCGAAGCGGCCGCCGTTGAAATCGTCGATCGCGGTGCGGATCTCCTCTTGCGAGTTCATCACGAACGGCCCGTAACCGACCACCGGCTCATCGATCGGCTCGCCGCTCAAAATCAGCAGCTTCGCGTCGCCGTTCGCTTCGATCTCGACGTCGCGGCCGTCGCGGCTCAGTTGCACGAACTGCGCTTCGCGGGCCACCGTCTCGCCGTTCACGAGCAATGTCCCGCTCAGCACGACCACCGCGAGCGTCCGGCCTTCGGCGATCGGGAACCGTGCACGGCCGCCTGCCGCAAGCCGCACGTCCCACACGTCGATCGGCGTGTGGGTGCGGGCCGGCCCGCGCCGCCCGTCGAACTCGCCCGCGATGATCCGCGCGCGGCCTGCGCCGTCCGGCAGTTCGACCACCGGGATGTCCGCGTCCAGCAGCGTCTGGTAACCGGGCGCGCCCATCTTGTCGGCGGCGGGCAGGTTCACCCACAGCTGCACCATCTCGAGCGGACCGCCGCGCTTCGTGAACGCTTCCGAGTGGAATTCCTCGTGCAGGATCCCGCTCGCGGCCGTCATCCATTGCACGTCGCCCGGGCCGATCACGCCGCCCGCGCCGGTCGAGTCGCGGTGTGCGACCTCGCCGTCATAGACGATCGTCACCGTTTCGAAGCCGCGGTGCGGGTGCTGCCCCACGCCGCGCGGCGTCGAAGCCGGCTCGAAGTTCACGGGACCGGCGTAGTCGAGCAGCAGGAACGGGCTCAGGTGCGTGCCATGAGACTGATAGCTGAACATCGAACGCACCGGGAAACCGTCGCCGACCCAATGGCCGCGCGGCGCACTGTACACACCCTGGATCTTCTTCATTTTGCCTTCTCCGAATTGCGGCGAAACACGTGTTTCGCATCCTGAGGAGGAATATAGAGGTGGAACGATCGATCCGGTAGACTGCCAAAATCGCACTCAGCGTTCTATTTCATGAACGATAACGACCGGGATCTGAACGATCTCTACTACTTCGTGCAGGTGGTCGAGCACGGAGGCTTCGCGCCGGCCGGGCGCGCGCTCAACATGCCGAAATCGAAGCTGAGCCGCCGCATCGCGCTGCTCGAAGCGCGGCTCGGCATGCGGCTGATCCAGCGCTCGACACGCCGCTTCACGGTCACGGACGTCGGCCAGACCTATTACGCGCATTGCCGCGCGATGCTCGTCGAAGCGGACGCCGCCGACGAGGCGATCGCGCTGCTGCACGAGGAGCCGCGCGGCATCGTGCGGGTCAGTTGCCCGGTCGTGCTGCTCGATTCATTGGTCGGCGCGATGATCGCCGCGTTCATGGTCGCGTGCCCGCGTGTCGAGATTCATCTGGAAGCGACCAACCGGCGCGTCGACGTGGTGGGCGAAGGCATCGACGTCGCGATCCGCGTACGGCCGCCACCGCTCGAGGACAGCGATCTCGCGCTGCGCGTGCTGGCCGAGCGCGGGCAGTGTCTCGTCGCCAGCCCCGCGTTGCTGCGCGAGCATGGTGTGCCGGCCGTGCCCGCCGACCTGACACGCTTGCCGAGCCTCGATCACGGCGTGCCGCAAGCCGCGCACGTGTGGCGGCTGCGCGGCCCCGACGGCGCGCAGGCGGAAATCCACCACCAGCCCCGGCTCGTGACGGGCGGCATGCTCGCGCTGCGCGCAGCGGCTGTCGCGGGCGTGGGCATCGTGCAGTTGCCGACGATGATGGTGCGCGATGAAGTCGCGCGCGGCGAACTGGCGACCGTGCTGCCGGACTGGGCGCCGCGCCGCGAAATCGTGCACGCGGTGTTTGCCTCGCGGCGCGGGTTGCTGCCCGCGGTACGCGCGCTGCTCGATTTCCTGGCCGAGCGGTTCGCCGGACTGGAGCCCGATTGAGCGACGGCGCGCGCGCCACGCGCTGCAAACGCGCCGCGCGTGCCGTAGACTGCGGGACGCGCATCGCGCTTTTCACAACCCGCCCTTCACAACCCTTTTCGCATTTCAGCCATGTTCACGCTGTCCACCGACCCTCACGCCTCCAAGGCCGAACTCTATGCGACGCTCGTCGAGCAAGCACGCGCGCTCGTCGAATCGGAACGCGACCTGATCGCGAACGCCGCGAACTTCTCGGCGCTCGTCTATCACTCGCTCGACCGCCTGAACTGGGCCGGCTTCTATTTCTTCGACGGGACGGAACTCGTGGTCGGGCCGTTCCAGGGCAAGCCCGCGTGCGTGCGGATCGCGCTCGGCAAGGGCGTGTGCGGCACGGCGGCGCAGACCCGCGAGACGCAGGTCGTGCGCGACGTGCACGCATTCCCCGGCCATATCGCCTGCGATGCCGCGTCGGAATCGGAAATCGTCGTACCGCTGGTAGCCGCCGACGGCACGCTGATCGGCGTGTGGGACGTCGACAGCCCCGTGGCCGCCCGCTTCGATGACGAAGACCGCAACGGGATGGAAGCGCTGTGCCGCGTATTCGTCGAACATGCGTGGCAGAAGGCGCGCGGTTGAGCCGTGATTGAACCGTGATCGGGCCGCGTGACGTCGCGGGTCGGCCGCGCGACTCCGGATGAAAAAGGCGCCATGACGGCGCCTTTTCATTTCATTGCGCCGCCCTGGGCGGCACGCCGCCTGTCAGGCCGCGTGCGTGCCGGACAGCGGCGCGAACGCCGGCGGCTTCACGTCGTCCGACAGGATCTCGACGCCCTGCTCCGTCACGACGACCATGTGCTCCCATTGCGCCGACAACGAGTGATCCTTCGTGACGACCGTCCAGCCATCGGCCAGCACGCGCGTATCGCGCTTGCCCGCATTCAGCATCGGCTCGATCGTGAAGATCATCCCCGGTCGCAGCGGCACGCCGGTGCCCGGGCGGCCATAGTGCAGCACCTGCGGCTCGTCGTGATAGACGTCGCCGATCCCGTGGCCGCAGTACTCGCGGACCACGCTGAACCCCTCACGGTGCGCGACCTGCTGGATCGCATAGCCGACGTCGCCGAGCGTCGCGCCCGGACGAACCGCGCCGATGCCCGCGTGCATCGCCTCGTAGGTCGTCGCGACGAGGCGCCGCGCCAGTTCGCCCGGCTCGCCGACGAAGTACATGCGGCTCGTGTCGCCGAACCAGCCGTCCTTGATCACCGCGATGTCGAGATTCACGATATCGCCGTCGCGCATCGGGCGCGACGACGGAATGCCGTGACAGACCACGTGGTTGACCGACGTGCACAGCGTTTTCGGATAACCGTGGTAGCCGATGTTCGCCGGAATGGCGCCGAGTTCGTCGACGATGTATTCGCGGCAGCGCGCGTCCAGTTCATCCGTCGTGACGCCCGGCTTCACGTGCTCGGCGATCATCGTGAGCACCTGGGACGCGAGCTTCGCGGCTTCGCGCGAGCGGGCGATTTCCGCGGCACCGCGGATCGGGATTTCGCGTCTTGCCATCACGCCACCTGCTCGATGCCGTGGGCGACCGACTCCGTCGGACCGGCATCGCTGCCCCGCGCTTCACTCTCGATCAGCATCCGGCAGATATCGCCGTAGGACAGCGACGGATTGAGCTCCGCCAGCATCCCGACGCGCAGCCAGTGCTCCGCCTGCGCGTTGATCGAACGGCTCAGCGCGGTACTGGTCGAGCGCAGCCGTTCGTGCATGTGCTCGGATATCTTGATGATTCCCATATGTCTCTAATTAAACGAAATGTAGTCGTTTCGTATATTACGCTCGCACGGAGCGCTGGGCAAGCATCTGAGCGCGCTCGGAATCATCGAGCCGGGACCGCGACAGGACGGTTTCCCCGTTGACATCGAATTCCAGCTTGCTGGACAATAAATCCATCATGCAAGAATCAGCTCGCGCCCCCGCCGACGATACCGGCATCAATGAACGCATCGCCCGGCGCGTGCGCGATCTGCGCATGCTGCGAGGCTACACGCTCGATGCGCTCGCCGCGCGTTCCGGCGTCAGCCGTTCGATGATCTCGCTCATCGAGCGCGCGTCGGCAAGCCCGACCGCCGTCGTGCTCGACAAGCTCGCGGCCGGTCTCGGTGTATCGCTGGCCGCGCTGTTCGCCGGCGATCGCGACGACGCGCCCGCCCAGCCGCTGGTGCGGCGTGCGCAGCAGGCGGAATGGCGCGATCCGGCGTCCGGGTACGTGCGGCGCAATCTGTCGCCGCCGGGCTGGCCGTCGCCGATCCAGCTCGTCGAGGTCGATTTCCCGGCCGGCGCGCGCGTCGCATACGACTCCGGCGGGCGCGAAAGCGCGCTGCATCAACAGGTGTGGGTCGTCAGCGGGCGCGTCGACATCACGTTCGGCGAGCAACGTCACGAACTGCACGAAGGCGACTGTCTGGCCATGCGCGTCGATCAGCCGCTTGTTTTCAGCAACCCTTCGTCGCACGCCGCGCGCTATGTCGTCGCGATCTGCGACGCCCCCGCCGCCGTCGGCGCGCGAGGTGTGCCATCCATTCAAGGCCGACAGGCGCAGGAGCCCGCATGAATCCCCCGACACCGCGCGACGACGTGCGCCTGATCGATTGCAGCGAGGCCGAGCATGCGGCGGCCATCCTCGAGATCCTGAACGACGCGATCGTGAACTCGACCGCGCTGTACGACTACCGGCCGCGGCCGCCGGAAGCGATGGTCACGTGGTTCGCGACGAAGCGCGCCAACGGGTTTCCGGTCGTCGGCGCGGTCGACGAATCGGGCACGCTGGTCGGCTTCGCGAGCTGGGGCACGTTCCGCGCGTTCCCGGCGTTCAAGTACACGGTCGAACACAGCGTCTACGTCCATCGCGACCATCGCGGCCGCGGCCTCGGCGAGTTGCTGCTGCGCGAGTTGATCCGGCGTGCGCGCGAAGCTGGCGTGCACGTGCTGGTCGGCTGCATCGACGCGACCAACGGCGGCAGTGTCGCGCTGCATACGCGGCTCGGCTTCGTGCACTCCGGCACGATCACCGAGGCGGGCTTCAAGTTCGGCCGCTGGCTCGATGCGGCGTTCTATCAGTTGACGCTCGACACGCCGTCGCAGCCGGTCGACGGCTGACCGGCGGTGCCGTTCGGGCAGCTGACCTGTCGCACCGTCTCCTTCCGCCACTGTCCTCTCCGCGATCGGACAGGGAGTCGCCACGAGCATGACGTTCGCGGGGTGACTTCTGCTCTATGGCTCTCCCTCAGCGACATTCCGAGAATGTGCGAGCGGGCATGACCGCATCCCCCGGTCAACCGCTTCATTCGTCACATTCAATGAAGGAGAACGGCCATGTACCAGCCTCAGGATATCGCGCCCAAAACGATCATCGGTTGGGCGGAAGGCGCGCTTGTTGAAAGAAGCACGCTCACTCAATACCGCCGGACGCCCGAGCCCGTGGATTACTTTCTCGAAAAAGGCGGCTGGGAGAACGTACTGAAGCTCTGGCTGTCGAGCAAATTTCGCGAGCTTCCCGGCACCCCGACCGTGGAGTGCGAACAGGCGATCTACCAGGATCCGCATCAAAACGTCGACATCCTGATCCGCCCTCCGCTTGGCAAAGCGATTTGCATCGAACTGAAGGCGGAATCCCTCTTCCACTCCGCACTACAGGGGCGACAGACTGTACCCCACAAATTCTTCGACGAAGTTGGCGACGACATCGAAAAGCTTCGTTGGGTGAAGCCGCAATATGCCGATGCGATCAAGATGGTGATCGCAGTTTGCTTCAGCGTCGAAGCCGCGGAATCGATGCGCAATCACGCTTTCGAGGAAGACACCATCACGTTGGGCGAGGGTGAGAATAGCTGGCCGATCACAATTTTCTGGCGGGTCATCTGAGTGGCGCCAGCAGATCGAATTTCCAGGACGAGCCGCAAAAAAGAAAAGCCCCGCCGAAGCGGGGCTTTTCTTTTCCTACCTGGAGGCGCGAGCCGGAGTCGAACCGGCCTAAACGGCTTTGCAGGCCGCTGCATAACCGCTTTGCTATCGCGCCAAAAGCGGACTGTCCGGATGCCACGGAGGCAAGTGACAGATTCGTTTATTCGAGGACCGTCGGCCCATCAAATAAAAAGGGAAGCGCGGCTTCCCCATGACTTGGAGCGGGAGACGAGTCTCGAACTCGCGACCTCAACCTTGGCAAGGTTGCGCTCTACCAACTGAGCTACTCCCGCATCGTCCTGCATCTGCAGCGCTTTGCCATACAACACGCTGCCAGAAAAATCTGGAGCGGGAGACGAGTCTCGAACTCGCGACCTCAACCTTGGCAAGGTTGCGCTCTACCAACTGAGCTACTCCCGCATCGTCCTGCATCTGCAGCGCTTTGCCGTACAACACGCTGCCAGAAAAAATCTGGAGCGGGAGACGAGTCTCGAACTCGCGACCTCAACCTTGGCAAGGTTGCGCTCTACCAACTGAGCTACTCCCGCGTATTGCTACGCTACTGCTTCCCCGTCACACACTTACTTCGTCGTGCAGCGGAGAAGCGAGATTATGTCGAAGGCACATTCGTATGTCAAGGGCTTTTCCAGCCCTTTTTCCAAAAACCTGCGCTGCCCACCGTGCCGAGGCGGTCACGCGCCGCCGCGCTCGCGAATCTGCGGCCACGCGAGCTTCATGTAGTACAGCATCGACCAGATCGTCAGCACCGCCGCGAGATACATCAGCCACTCGCCCCACACGCGCGTGTCGATCGTCGCGATGCCGAGCGGCAGCGGGCCGTAGTACAGCAGCATCGGAATCGCGACCATCTGGCACGCGGTCTTGAACTTGCCGAGCTGGTTCACCGCGACGCTCTTCGACGCCCCGATCTGCGCCATCCACTCGCGCAGCGCCGAGATCGCGATCTCGCGGCCGACGATCACGAGCGCGATCGCCGCATCGACCCGCGCGATCTGCACGAGGATCAGCAACGCGGCGGTCACCATCAGCTTGTCCGCGACCGGATCGAGGAACGCGCCGAACGACGACGTCTGGTTCCACTTGCGGGCGAGAAACCCGTCGAACCAGTCGGTGAGCGCCGCGAGAATGAAGATCGCCGCCGCCGCGAGGTTGCGGTGCGCGCCGCCCATCACCGTGTCCGGCAGATAGAACACGCCGACGACGAGCGGAATCAGCACGATCCGTACCCACGTCAGGAAAATCGGGAAATTGAACGGCATGGCATGCGGGTCAGTAAAGGATTCGCAATTGTGCCGTGTCGACCGGCCTGCCACAAGAACGCGAGAACCGCGTGCATGAGCCACCGACCGCACGGCCGCTTCAGTGCAGCTGCTTGTAGATCTGCTCGGCGAGTGCGTGCGAGATGCCCTCGACGCTCGCCAGTTCCTCCACGCTCGCGGCAACCACGCCGCGCAGCCCGCCGAACCGCGCGAGCAATCGCTGCCGACGTTTCGCACCGACCCCTTCGAGTTCCTCGAGCCGCGAGGTCTGGCGCGCCTTCGCCCGCTTCGCGCGCATTCCGGTGATCGCGAAACGGTGCGCTTCGTCGCGGATCTGCGCGACGAGCATCAGCGCGGCACTCTCTTTGCCGAGTTCGAGCGGCGCGCGGCCGTCCGCGAATACGAGCGTCTCGAGGCCGACCTTGCGCCCCTCGCCCTTCGCGACGCCGACCAGCATCGACGTGTCGAGCCCGAGTTCGGTGAACACCTGCCGCGCGATCTCGACCTGCCCCTTGCCGCCGTCGATCAGCACGATAGTCGGCAGCAGGCTCGATGCTTCGGCCTTGCGCGCGGATTCGCCGTCGATGCCGGCCGCGTCGTCGGCGGCCGCCGCCTGCGCGGCCTGCTCGACCATCTTCTCGTAGCGGCGCGTCAGCACCTGCCGCATGGCCGCGTAATCGTCGCCCGGCGTGATGCCCGTGATGTTGTAGCGACGATATTCGCCCGACTGCATCTTGTGATGGTGATAGACGACGCACGACGCCTGTGTCGCCTCGCCCATCGTGTGGCTGATGTCGAAACATTCGATCCGCAGCGTTGCAAGGTCGTCGCCTTCGAAGCCGAGCGTCTCCGCGAGCGCGCGCGTGCGCGCCTGCTGCGAGCCCTGCTCGGACAGCAGCCGTGCGAGCGCGATCTGCGCGTTCTGCTCGGCCATCGACAGCCACGCGCGCCGCTGCCCCTGCGGCTGCCGTACCAGCGACACCTTGTGACCGGCCTGCTCGGACAGCAATTCGAGCAGGTCGCGGCTCGCGGGCGCATGGCTCACGACCAGCACGGGCGGCACGCGATTGCCGAGATAGTGCTGCGCGATGAATGCATCGAGCACCTCGGCCTCCACCGACGCCACCGCATCGCGCGCGGCAGCAGCGTCCTCCGCCGGCCGATCGGGCAACGCCGCGGCGGCTTCGTCGGCAACGTCCTGCACATCGGCTTCGTCGCCGAGCCCGCCTTCGGCAAGCGTCAGCGCACTTTCGACGTGCGTCGGGAAATAGGCCTTGTCGCCGAGATGGCGGCCGCCGCGCACCATCGCCAGGTTCACGCACACGCGTCCGCCCTGCGCGACGACCGCCAGGATGTCGACGTCGCTGTCGCTGCCGACCTCGATCGCCTGCTGATGCAGCACCGTCGCGAGCGAGCTCATCTGGTTGCGCACCGCGGCCGCCTGCTCGAACTTCAGCTCGGCCGCGAACGCGTGCATCTTCTGCTCGAGCTCCTTCATCACCTCCGACTGCCGGCCGAGCAGAAACCGCGCCGCATTCGACACGTCGATCGCGTAGTCGTCCTCGGAAATCGCGCCGACGCACGGCGCCGTGCAGCGCCCGATCTGATGCAGCAGGCAGGGCCGCGTGCGGTTGTTGAACACCGAATCCTCGCAGGTGCGCAGCTGGAACACGCGCTGCAGGATCTGGATGCTCTCGCGCACGGCCCATGCACTCGGGAATGGCCCGAAGTACTGGTTCTGCTTGTCGACCGAGCCGCGGTAATACGCCATGCGCGGAAAACGGTGCGCGGTGAGCTTCAGGTACGGATACGACTTGTCGTCGCGAAACAGGATGTTGTAGCGCGGCGCGAGCGCCTTGATCAGATTGTTCTCGAGCAGCAGCGCCTCGGCCTCCGAGCGCGTGACGGTGGTCTCGATGCGTGCGATGCGCGTGACCATCATCGCGATGCGCGGCGACAACTGCGTCTTCGTGAAATAGCTCGATACGCGCTTCTTGAGGTCGCGCGCCTTGCCGACGTAAAGCACGGCGCCCGCCGCGTCGTAGTAGCGGTAGACGCCCGGCATGTGCGGCAATTGCGCGAGGATCTTCTTGGGTTCGAACGGGATGTCGGCGGCTTCTGGGGATGTCATGCGTGATCCGGGTGCCTTGTGGCGCGGAACGGGTCCATTAGAATCGTCAGTTTAGAGCATTCACCGGCCCGCTTCGATGCCCCGCACTGCCCCCGCCTCCCCTGCACCGCTCGCCCCCGACGAACCGATCGCGTGCGACCTCTTCTGCACCGTGATCGACAACTTCGGCGACATCGGCGTGTGCTGGCGCCTCGCGCGCCAGCTTTCGCACGAGCACGGCTGGCAGGTACGCCTTTTCATCGACGACCTGCGCACGTTCGCGCGACTGTTGCCGGCGGTCGATCCCGGTGCCGCGCGGCAGACGCTCGATGGCATCGTGATCGAACACTGGCACGCGAAAGTCGGCGATGCGCTGGAGATCGCCGACGTCGTGATCGAGGCATTCGCGTGCGAGCTGCCGGGCGCGTATCTCGCGGCGATGGCGCGCCGCGCGCGCCGCCCCGTGTGGATCAATCTCGAATACCTGAGCGCCGAGGACTGGGTCGCCGATTTCCATTTGCGACCGTCGCCGCATCCGCGCTACCCGCTGCTGAAGACGTTCTTCTTCCCCGGGCTGTCGGCCGGCACGGGCGGGGTACTCAAGGAACGCGACCTCGACGCACGCCGCACGGCCTTCGAAACCGACGCGGCAGCACGCGCCGCGTGGTGGCGGCAGGCAACGGGCGATGCGCCGCCGGCGCCCGGCACGACGGTCGTCAGCCTGTTCGCCTACGAGAATCCGGTCGTCGACGCGCTGCTCACTCAGTGGCGCGACGGCCCGTCGCCCGTCGTCGCGCTCGTACCTGCCGGCCGCATATCGCCGGCCGTCGCCCGTTTCTTCGGGGTCGAAGCGTTCGGCGCCGGCGCGCGCGCGCACACCGGCAACCTGACCGCTTACGGGCTCGCGTTCGTCCCGCAGGCCGACTATGACGCGCTGCTGTGGGTGGCCGACGTCAACTTCGTGCGCGGCGAGGATTCGTTCGTCCGCGCGCAATGGGCGCGCAAGCCATTCGTGTGGCACATCTATCCGCAGGCCGACGATGCCCACCTGCCGAAGCTCGACGCCGCGCTCGCGCACCTGTCGGCTGGCCTCGCCGACGCGCCGCGGGCGGCGCTCGCGCGCTTCTGGCACGCGTGGAACGGGCGCGGCACGCCCGACTGGGCCGATTTGCTGCAACACCGTGCCGCGCTGGACGCCAACGCGGCATGCTGGGCCGACGCGCTGGCGGGCGTCGGCGATCTCGCCGGAAAGCTGGCGGAATACGCAAAATCTCAGTTAAAATAAGCGGTTATCCGACGGCTGACCACGCAAGCGCTCGCGTTCAGGGCACCTGGCACCCACCGGAACGCCCCCGCGCTTGCGCCGTCAGCCGTTGTGCAACGCTCAGGCACCTATTTATTTGATTGGATCAGGACAGTTTTTTATGAAGACCGCACAGGAACTCCGCGTAGGCAACGTCGTGCAGATCGGCAGCGACGCATGGGTCATCGCAAAGACGGAATACAACAAGTCGGGCCGTAACGCCGCCGTCGTCAAGATGAAGATGAAGAACCTGCTGACGAACGCAGGCCAGGAATCGGTCTACAAGGCTGACGACAAGTTCGACGTCGTCGTGCTCGACCGCAAGGAAGTGACGTACTCGTACTTCGCAGATCCGATGTACGTGTTCATGGATGCCGACTACAACCAGTACGAAGTCGAAGCGGAAATGATGGGCGAAGCGCTGAACTACCTCGAAGACGGCATGGCTTGCGAAGTCGTGTTCTACAACGAGAAGGCGATCTCGGTCGAACTGCCGACGATCCTGGTTCGCGAGATCACCTACACGGAACCGGCCGTCAAGGGCGACACGTCGTCGGGCAAGGTCCTGAAGAACGCCAAGCTCGCAACGGGCTTCGAACTGCAAGTGCCGCTGTTCTGCAATACCGGCGACAAGATCGAAATCGATACGCGTACGAACGAATATCGCAGCCGCGCGTAATCGCCTGCGATTTGCGGATCGAACAAAGCGCCCTTCGGGGCGCTTTTTGTTTGCCTGCGGCCAACAGCGCCGGTGTGCCGCCACCATGAACAACACAAAATCCAGCACTAAAGGTATTCAATTTGTATCATCGGTAACTGTTTTATATCGGCAGAGAAATAATGCACGTCAGGCGTTCGGCGGGGCATAAAATCAGTTTTTAATCTGACACTGACATGCGGCTGCGGCGGGCTCGATGGCCGACAGCCCGCCTCTCCTGACTCGACTCGCGTCCACCATGCCACACGCCCTGATTGTCGAAGACGATCCCAACAGTCTGTCCGGCCTGACCGCCCTGCTCGCCGCGGACGGCTTCTCGGTCGACACGGCCACATCGCTCGCCGAAGCGCGCACGGCGCTCGGCCGCTCGATTCCCGATGTCGTCCTGGTCGACCTGAACCTGCCGGACGGCAGTGGATTCGACCTGCTCCAGCATCTGCCGCAGCAGCAGCCGAACGGCTCGCTGCCGGTGATCGTGTTGACGGGCAACGCGACGGTCGAAAGCGCGATCGAAGGCCTGCGTCACGGCATCTGGGACTACCTGCTGAAGCCGATCAACATCCCGCGCCTGCGCAGCCTGCTGGCCCGGATTCCACGTCCGTACGAACTGATCGATCAAGTGCGGACGCTGCGCGCGTCGCTGCGCCAACTGGGCCGTTTCGGCGCACTGGTGGGCCGCAGCGAGGCGATGCAGCACGTGTACGACATGATCGAGCACAATGCCGGCACCGAGACGGCCGTCCTGTTCACCGGCGAAGCCGGCACCGGCAAGAAACTCGCCGCGCGCACGCTGCACGACCTGAGCCGGCGCCGCAAGGGGCCGTTCGTGTCGTTCGACTGCCGTACGATCGCGCATGCCGGGCGCCACGGCGCGTCGCTCGACAGCGTGCTGTTCGGCCATGAACGCGGCGCGTTCGACGGCGCCGAGCGGCGCGAATCGGGCCTGTTCGAACAGGCCGGCGGCGGCACGCTGTTCCTCGACGAGATCACCGCGCTGCCGCTCGTGCTGCAGGAGGCACTGCTGCATGCGCTCGATTCGCAGAACTTCATGCGCATCGGCGGTACGAGCTCGATCGCGAGCGACTTCCGGCTGATCGCGACCACGCGCCGCCCGGCCCGCGAGGCCGTCGCGAACGGCACGCTGCGCGAGGATCTGTGGCTGCGCCTCGATGCGGCATCGATTACGATGCCGCCGCTGCGCGAGCGCGACGGCGATGCGCTCGCCATCGCGGACGCGCTCATCGACGAACTCAACCGCGAAGCGCGCGCCACCGGCCGCAGCACGACCGACAAGCGGGCGGCACCGGGCTTCGTGCGCGAATGCCTGTCCTACGAATGGCCCGGCAACGTGCGCGAATTGCAGGAGCGCGTGCGTTTCGCCTACGACGCGTCAGGCGATTTCGTCGAAACGCTGCGCGCGGGCGAAGCGAGCTTCGCGGCCGGCGCCGCGTTGAACGGCAGCAGCGTGCAGATCAAGGTCGGCACGCCGCTGTCCGACGTCGAGGACCTCCTGATCCGTGCGACGCTCGACGCAGTCGGCGGCACGCGCCATCGGGCGGCGACGCTGCTCGGCATCAGCCCCAAGACGCTGTACAACAAGCTGCAGCGGATGAAGGTGAACTGACCGCCGCAGTTGTTCGGGGTATCGGCGAGATTTGACGGTTAGTTGCGTAAAATCACGTCGCGTCGCTCCGCACTGCACCGATGGAAAAACAAAAAGCCGCGCAGAAGCGCGGCTTTTTGTTTTCGGCCCCGGGAACGGCGACATCGAGCCGCCCTTCTCCATTCAAGCCAGTGCGCTGCGCAGCAGTGCCTGCGCCTGCAGATACTCGGGTTGCACGATCAGCTTGTCCCACTTGAGCGGCTTGCCGCGTGCCCGCATCCGCTTGATGCGCCGCACCGAATCGGCCGACGCCTGTGCCTTCAACCCGTTCAGCACGACCTCGGCGGCGTCCGGCTGGTTGCACACCAGGACCATGTCGCAGCCGGCGGCGAGTGCTGCGTCGGCCGCTTGCGTGAGCGTGCCGCCTTCGCGCGCTGCCTCCATCGACAGATCGTCGCTGAAGATCGCACCGGTGAAGCCGAGCCGTCCGCGCAGGATGTCCTGCAGCCACACGCGCGAGAAGCCCGCGGGCTGCTTGTCGACCTGCGTGTAGATCACGTGCGCGGGGATCACCGCGGACAGCGACAGGCCAAGCCAGTCATACGGGGCGACGTCCTGTTCGAGGATCGCGTCGAGCGGCCGGTCGTCGGTCGGCAGTGCGACGTGCGAATCGGCTTCCGCGAAGCCGTGCCCGGGAAAATGCTTGCCGCAGTTCGCCATTCCAGCGAGCGACAGCCCGTGGTTCAGGCTTTTCGCGAGCAGCGTGACGACGCGCGGGTCGCGGTGGAACGCGCGATCACCGATCACCTTCGAGTGCCCGTAATCGAGATCGAGCACCGGCGTGAAGCTCATGTCGATCCCGCATGCGCGCAACTCGGCGGCCAGGATGTAGCCGACAGCGGTCGCGACTTTCGTCGCGAGCAGCACGTCGCGGTCCCACAGCTCGCCGAGACGGCGCATCGCCGGCAGCACGGTGAAGCCGTCGGTGCGGAAGCGCTGCACGCGGCCGCCTTCATGATCGACGGCGATCAGGATGTCCTCGCGCACCGCGCGGATCGAATCGGTCAGCGCGGTCAGTTGCGCGCGGTTCTGGAAATGCCGCGCGAACAGGATCACGCCGCCGGTGTTCGGATGCGCGAGGCGGCGCGCGTCATCGCGCGACAGGGCCGTGCCGACGACGTCGAGCATGACCGGGCCGGGAGTCGTTTTCATCGAATCGGGAAGTCCGTCAGGGAGTGGTTCGGGAAACAGCTGCGGGTGCAGGCGGCGGCGCGGCATCGGTCTCGGCGACCACGAACGACACTGCGTAGTCGCGTTCGTCGCTGACCGTCACGCGCGCCGTGATGCCGCGCGCGGCAAGCCAGTCGGCGAGCTCGCCCGACGCGACGACGTACGGTTCGCCGCTGCGCTGGTTGAGCGTCTGCAGCGCGCGCCATGTCATCGGCCAGTGCATGCCGAGCCCGATCGCCTTCGAGAACGCTTCCTTCGCGGAAAAGCGCGTCGCGAGAAACGCGATGCCGCGCGCCTCCGAGCGCGCACGGCGCGCATGGAACACGCGCAGCTCGTCGGGGCCGAGCACCTTTTCGGCGAACCGGCCGCCCGTGCGCTCGAGCACGGCCGCGATGCGGCTCACCTGCACGATGTCGGTGCCGATGCCGTAGATCGCCATTTCACCGCCCGCCGTGATGCGCGAACGGTGCCGGGCAGCAAGCGACGCACGCGCGCATGCCACGCATCGTCAACGCGCGCCGCCGTGCAGCGCGGCGACGCGTGCGGCGACCATGATCGCCTTCATCTCGCGCACCGCGTTGTCCCAGCCGGCGAAGATCGCGTGCGCGACGATCGCATGGCCGATGTTCAGCTCGACGATGCCGTCGATCGCGGCGATCTGCTGCACGTTCGTGTAATGCAGGCCGTGGCCGGCATTGACCTTCAGGCCCAGTTGCGCGCCCGCCTGCACGCCCGCGACGATGCGTTCGTATTCGCGTTGCTGCTCGGCCTCGTCGTGCGCATCGGCATAGCGTCCGGTGTGTAGTTCGACCACGGGCGCGCCGGCTTCGTGCGCGGCGCGGATCTGCGTCTCGTCCGGATCGATGAACAGCGACACGCGCACGCCGGCGTCGGCGAGCTGCCTGCATGCCGCGCGCACGGCCTCGAAGCGGCCGGCCACGTCGAGACCGCCTTCGGTCGTCAGCTCCTCGCGCTTCTCGGGCACGAGGCACGCGTCGTGCGGGCGCACTTCGCATGCGATGTCGAGCATCTCGGCCGTCACCGCGCATTCGAGGTTCATCCGCGTCTTCAGCAGCGGACGAAGCTTGCGCACGTCGGCATCGACGATGTGGCGGCGGTCTTCGCGCAGATGCAGCGTGATCGCATCCGCGCCGGCCTCTTCTGCGGCGAGCGCCGCGCGGATCGGATCGGGATAGGTCGTGCCGCGCGCATTGCGCAGCGTCGCGACGTGGTCGATGTTCACGCCGAGATCGATGGCGGTGGGCGTTGTCAGGAAGAAACTCATAGGTTTTGCAGGTCGATCAGGATCTGACGCGTGGCAAGCGGCGTACCGCCGAGATAGGTGTTCAGCAGGAAGCGCATCAGCGTCTTGCTTTGCGCGACCGTCTGGGCTCGATGGTAATCGTCCTGCTCCATGTCGAGCAACGTTTGTCCGGTAATCACCGGCCAGTGCGACGGTACGTCGTCGTCCGCATTGCGCACGCCGCGCTCGGGATCGAACACGTAATGGCGATCCGGCTCGACCGCACGGCGCGCGACCGTGCGGTTCAGCGCCATCGCATAGCCCGTCTCGCGCAGCAGCACACGCTCGAACGAACGCAGCACTTGCACCGCGGGTTCGCCGTGCGCAAGGCGCGTGAGCGTCAGCACGTAATGATTGAAGAGCGGCGGCTGCGGATCCTCGCGCGCGCAGAATTTCACGAGCAGCTCGTTCGCGTAGAAGCCGCATAGAAGCCCGTCGCCGCCGAGCGGGAGCATCCCGCCGACCCATTCGGCACCCGTCAGCGTGCGTACTTCGGATTTGCCCGACCAGGACAGCAGCAGCGGCTGGAACGTCTGCAGCACGCCGCGCAGCGCGGAGTGCGGGCGCTTCGCACCCTTCGCGACGAGCGCGAGCCGGCCGTGGTCGCGCGTGAGCACGTCGATGATCAGGCTCGTTTCCCGATACGGATAGCTGTGCAGCACGAATGCCGGCTGCTCGGAGACGCGGAAATCGGACGTGCGAGACGTCGCGCGCCGCGCCTTGCGACGCGGCGGTTCGGGCGGTGCCGGCAACGGCGCGTCGTTCGCGCCGGCGGTCACCGCGTCTTCGGTCGACGTCAGTGCGTCATTCGTACCCATAGGCGCGCAGCCCTGCCTCGTTGTCGGCCCACCCGCTCTTCACCTTCACGAAGGTCTCGAGGTACACGGGGCCGTCGAACAGTTTCTCCATGTCCATCCGCGCCTCGGTGCTGATCTGCTTGAGCTTCTCGCCCTTCTTGCCGATCACCATCGCCTTGTGCGAATCGCGCTCGACGAGAATCGTCGCGAAGATACGCTTCAGACGCCCTTCCTCCTCGAACTTGTCGATCAGCACGGTGCTCGTATACGGCAGCTCGTCGCCGGTCCAGCGGAACACTTTCTCGCGCAGGATTTCGGCCGCGAGGAAGCGCGAGCTGCGGTCGGTCAGTTCGTCCTCGCCGTAGATCGGCTCGCCTTCCGGCAGGTACGGCTTGATTGTGTCCAGCAGTCGCTTGATGTCTTCCGGCCGCTGTGCCGACAACGGCACGAGCTCGGTGAATTCGCGCAACCCGCTCATCTGCTGCATGAACGGGAACAGCGTCGCCTTGTCGGCGACGCGATCGATCTTGTTCGCGATCAGCAGCGTCGGCATGCCGGGCGGGATCAGGTCGAGCACCTTCTGGTCGTCGGGCCCGAAGCGGCCGGCCTCGATCACGAACAGGATCACGTCGACCGACGTGAGCGTCGACGTGACCGCGCGGTTCAGCGAGCGGTTCAGCGCGGTGCTGTGACGAGTCTGGAACCCGGGCGTGTCGACGAACACGAATTGCGCGTCGTCGAACGTGTTGATGCCGGTGATGCGATGGCGGGTCGTTTGCGCCTTGCGCGACGTGATGCTGATCTTCTGGCCGACGAGTGCGTTCATCAACGTCGACTTGCCGACGTTCGGACGGCCCACGATCGCGATCATGCCGCAACGGAAACCGGTAGGAGCGGGAGTGTTCATATCGTTTGGGAGACAGGTTCGGAAACGGCCGCGCGGCGCGCGGCACGATCGATGGGCAATTCAGTGATCGGCATCGGCCACGCGCGCCTGCGCGGCAGCGAGGCTCGCGCCGCCCTGCGGCGCGTCGGCGCCGGGCGCCGCTGTGTCGCGCGCGCGCGACGTCGCGCGTGAAGCGGCGTCGGAACCGGCGGCAGGCTTGTCGGCGGACGCGGCAGGATCGACCGCCTGGCCCGCCTGGCCCGCCTGCTTGTCGGCTGCACGGGGCGCGGCTTCCGCTGGCTTGTCGGCGCGATCGCCCGACTTGTCCGCCGCGCGCGAGCCGGCTTCGTTGCGATCCGACGGTTTCTCTGGCGCCTTCTCGGCCGTCGGCTTCGCGGGCCGGTCGGCCTTGTCCGCGCCCGTTTCCACATGCGCCGCGCGAATCGCGGCCATCGGCGCCTGCGTCGGCCGCTCGCCCGCGTTCGCACCGGCGTCGGCCGCGGCCGCCGCCTTCGCGTCACGCGCCGCGGCGCGCTCCTTCCGTTCCGGCGAACGCAGATCGAGCGCTTCCTGCACGCCCTTCACGCCCGGCACGATTTCGGGCTCGGCGTGCTTCGACCCGCGTGCGTTCTTCGAACGCTTCGGCTTCGCGGCCAGCATCGGGGCGGCCACCAGCACCTCGTCGAGCGCCTTCTTCGCGGCAGCCTGCTCGGCCGCGCGCCGGCTCGCGCCGGATCCCGACACCTTCACGTCGAGCTTCGGCACCGTGCATTCGACTTCGAACTGCTGATTGTGCGCCGCACCATGCGTCGCGACGACCGTGTAGGTCGGCAGCGCGATCTTGTGCCCCTGCAGGTACTCCTGTAGCAGCGTCTTCGCATCCTTGCCGAGCGTGCGCGGGTCGATGTGGTCGAGAATCGGGATATAGAGGCGCTTGATGACCCCTTGGGCGGCTTCGAAGCCGCCATCGAGGAATACCGCCCCGATGATGGCTTCGAACGCGTCCGCGAGGATCGACGGGCGACGGAAGCCGCCGCTGCGCAATTCGCCCTCGCCCAGCCGCAATCCTTCCGAAATATTGAGGGCCTGAGCGATTTCGTAGAGCGACTGTTGCTTGACGAGATTGGCGCGCACGCGCGACAGGTCGCCTTCGTCCAGCTTGCTGAAACGCTGGAACAAAAGGGCAGCCACCGCGCAATTCAGAACGGAATCGCCGAGAAACTCGAGCCGTTCATTGTGCGTGGCACTGTGACTGCGATGGGTCAAAGCCTGGCGCAGCAATTCCGCATTGCGAAATTCGTAGCGCAGCCGGCTTTCCAACTGGGATAGGGGCATGTGCAGGAGTATAACGCGGGCGCCGGTCGGGCCGAAACGGCACGGCCGGACGCGAAAAGGCGTGACGAGGCGGTGTTACCGCCGGTTCTTAAAGTAGTTCTGCAATACGCGACGCGGCCCGTGCGTCGCGCATTGCGTGCGAGTCGAACGCGATCAGTTGAAGGAACCGATGCGCTTCAGGTCGCCGAAGTTCATCCAGATGAAGAACGCGCGGCCGACGATGTTGTTGTCCGGCACGAAACCCCAGTAGCGGCTGTCCGCGCTGTTGTCGCGGTTGTCGCCCATCATGAAGTAGTGGCCCGGCGGCACCTTGCAGATCACGCCGCGGCTGTTGTACGTGCAGTTGTCGCGATACGGATAATCGTAGGCGCCCATCACGAACGGCGGCACGGCCGGATTGTTGAGGATCGCGTTCTTCTTCGTGCCGATCGTCTCCTCGAACTGCTTCGCGTAGTTCTGGCGCTCGTCGTCGAAGAAATCCGGCAGCGGCGTTTCGGGCACCGGCTGGCCGTTGATCGTCAGTTGCTTGTCCTGGTAGGCGACCGTGTCGCCCGGCAGGCCGATCACGCGCTTGATGTAGTCGACCGACTCGTCCTTCGGATAGCGGAACACGACGACGTCGCCGCGCGACAGCGGGCTGCCCTGCGTGATCTTCGTGTTCGTGATCGGCATGCGCAGGCCGTACTCGAACTTGTTGACGAGGATGAAGTCGCCGACCAGCAGCGTCGGCACCATCGAGCCCGACGGGATCTTGAACGGCTCGACGACGAACGAACGCACGACGAACACGGCCAGGATCACCGGGAAGAAGCTCGCGGTGTACTCGAGCCACCACGGCTGGCGCAGCTTCTCGTCGCGCAGCTTCGAACGCGTCTGCCCTGCGTTTTCGTCCGCGAAACGCTTGTCGATACGCGACTGCTGGCGATCGAACTCCTCGATCGCCGCGTCGGCCGCCTTGCGTCGCCGCGGCAGGAACACCAGTTTGTCCAACACCCACGCTACGCCCGTCACGACGACGAGCACAAAAAGAATCAGCGCAAAATTCATAAAAGGATCAGTCCTGTTATTTGTCTTCGACGCGCAAGATCGCGAGGAACGCTTCCTGCGGGATCTCGACCGAACCCACCTGCTTCATGCGTTTCTTACCTTCTTTCTGCTTCTCGAGCAGCTTCTTCTTTCGCGTGATGTCGCCGCCGTAGCACTTCGCGAGCACGTTCTTGCGCAGCGCCTTGATGTTCTCGCGCGCGACGATGTGCGCGCCGATCGCGGCCTGGATCGCCACGTCGTACATCTGGCGCGGAATGATCTCGCGCATCTTCGCGGCCACTTCGCGGCCGCGATACTGCGACTGCGAGCGGTGCACGATGATCGACAGCGCATCGACCTTGTCGCCGTTGATCAGCATGTCGACCTTCACCACGTCCGACGTGCGGTATTCCTTGAACTCGTAATCCATCGACGCATAACCGCGCGACACCGACTTCAGGCGATCGAAGAAGTCGAGCACGATTTCGGCCATCGGGATTTCGTACGTGAGCTGCACTTGCCGACCGTGATACTGCATGTTGATCTGCGAGCCGCGCTTCTGCTCGCACAGCGTGATCACGGAGCCGACGTAGTCCTGCGGCATGTACAGGTTCACGGTGACGATCGGCTCGCGGATCTCGGCGATGCGCGCGGGTTCCGGCATCTTCGCCGGGTTCTCGACCATGATCGTCGAACCGTCGCTCTGCACCACCTCATAGACGACCGTGGGTGCGGTCGTGATGAGATCCATGTCGAACTCGCGCTCGAGCCGCTCCTGCACGATTTCCATGTGCAGCAGCCCGAGGAAGCCGCAGCGGAAACCGAAGCCGAGCGCCTGCGACACTTCCGGCTCGTACTGCAGCGATGCGTCGTTCAGCTTGAGCTTCTCGAGCGACTCGCGCAGCGCGTCGTACTGGTTCGCCTCGACCGGATAGAGGCCCGCGAACACCTGCGGCTTCACTTCCTTGAAGCCCGGCAGCGGCTCGGTGGCGGCCTTGGTCGCGTGCGTGACGGTATCGCCGACCTTCGCGGCCGTCAGTTCCTTGATGCCGGCGATGATGAAGCCCACCTGCCCGGCCGACAGCGATTCGAGATTGCGCGACTTCGGCGTAAACACGCCGATATGCTCGACCGGGTATTGCGCGCCCGTCGCCATCAGCTTGATCTTGTCCTTCGGGCGCAGCGTGCCGTTGACGATTCGCACGAGCATCACGACGCCGACGTAGTTGTCGAACCACGAGTCGATGATCAACGCCTGCAGCGGCGCGGCCGGATCGCCCTTCGGCGGCGGCACCTTCGCGATCAGCGCTTCGAGCACATCCTCGACGCCGAGACCCGTCTTCGCGCTGCAGCGCGTCGCGTCGGTCGCGTCGATGCCGATCACGTCCTCGATCTCCTCGATCGCGTTCTCGGGGTTCGCGGCCGGCAGGTCGATCTTGTTCAGCACCGGCACGACCTCGACGCCGAGCTCGATCGCCGTGTAGCAGTTCGCGACCGTCTGCGCCTCGACGCCCTGGCTCGCGTCGACCACGAGCAGCGCACCTTCGCACGCGGACAGCGAGCGGCTGACTTCGTACGAGAAGTCGACGTGCCCCGGCGTATCGATCAGGTTGAGGTTGTAGACCTTGCCGTCGCGGGCGCGATAGGACAGTGCTGCCGTCTGCGCCTTGATCGTGATGCCGCGTTCGCGCTCGATATCCATCGAATCGAGCACCTGCGCTTCCATTTCACGGTCGGCGAGGCCGCCGCATACCTGGATGATGCGATCCGCGAGCGTCGACTTGCCATGGTCGATGTGCGCGATGATCGAGAAATTGCGAATATGATCCATTCAGTGCCGATCAAGCGAAAAAGGCGCGCTCGACGACTGCGGAGCACGCCTTGTAAGTCGGTGAAAAAACGGCTTATTTTAGCCGAAAAGGCCTTTGCCGGGCGGTAATTTGGGGCGCCTGGTCGAGCACGCCCGGTCAGGGCGCCGTGCCGCCGACCTCGGCGGGCAGCTCGCCACCGCAACCGGTCGCCCGGACGGCGCGGCCGGCCACGGGGCCAGGTTCAGCGGCGCGCCGTCAGCGCGCCGCGCACCCTCGTCTCGTCGAACCGGTGGCGGCACACTTCCGTGCCGTCCAGCAGCAGAACCGGCACGTCCTCGTCGTAACGGGCAACGAGCGCCGGATCGGCATCGATGTCGACGTAGTCGACGGCAATGCCGAATTCGGCCGCCACCGGTGCCAGCGCGTCGCGCATGTCGTCGCACAGGTGGCACCAGCCGCGGCCGTAGAGCGTGAACATCGGCGCGTTACTTCTGGACCGGGCGCGGGCGCACCGGCACGAACTGCGTGTTGTCGCCGCGCCGCACGAGCACCGCGACCGCCTTCTGCGGATCGAGCTGCGCGGTCACGTCGGCGAACTGCTTCGCGCTCGTGATGTCGGTGTCGCCGACGCGCAGCACGATGTCGCCGCGCTGCAGGCCCGCGCGGGCCGCCGGACCGTCGACGCCGTCGATCTGCACGCCGTTCTTCAGCTTCAGCGACTTCATCTGGTCAGCCGAAAGGTCACTGACCGTCAAGCCGAGTGAATTGGCCTGGCGCGGCTTCTGCGGCACATTCTTGCGCTGCTCGGCCTTCGCCGTCGTCTCCGCCGGCGTCTCGGCGATCGTGATCGGCACCTCGCGCGCCTGGCCCTTGCGCCACACGCTGACGGTCGCCTTCGTTCCCGGCTTGGTGTCGCCCACCATGCGCGGCAGGTCCGACGCCGCATCGACCGGGCGGCCGTTGAACTTCAGGATGATGTCGCCCGGCTGGATGCCCGCCTTGTCGGCCGGACCGCCCGGCTCGACGCTGCTGACGAGCGCGCCTTCCGCCTTCGGCAGCCCGATCGAGTCGGCCACGTCCTTCGTCACCTCGCCGATTGCCACCGCGATGCGGCCGCGCGTGACCTTGCCGGTCGCCTTCAGCTGGTCTGCCACGCGCATCGCCTCGTCGATCGGGATCGCGAACGAAATGCCCATGAAACCGCCGGTGCGGCTGTAGATCTGCGAGTTGATGCCGATCACCTCGCCCTGCATGTTGATCAGCGGGCCGCCCGAGTTGCCGGGGTTGACCGCGACGTCGGTCTGGATGAACGGCAGGTAATCGCCCGTGTTGCGGCTCTTCGAGCTCACGATGCCGGCCGTCACGGTGTTGTCGAGGCCGAACGGCGAACCGATCGCGACGACCCACTCGCCGACGCGCACCTTGTTCGAATCGCCGATCGCGACGACCGGCAGATTCGATGCCTGGATCTTGACGACCGCGACGTCCGTGCGGTCATCCACGCCGACCAGCTTGGCCTTGAATTCCCGCTTGTCGGTCAGCGTCACGTAGATGGTGTCCGCGTCGTCGACGACGTGCGCGTTGGTCATCACGTAGCCGTCCGCCGACACGATGAAGCCCGAACCGACGCCGCGGTTCTGCTCGGTGTCGGGCGGGTTGTCCGGCGCCGGCGCGTTCTTCGGGTTGCCGTTGCCGCCACCGTTGCCGGGCGCCTGCGGCAGCGGAATGCCGAAGAAGCGGCGGAAGAATTCCGACATGTCGCCGTTGTCGAAGCCCGGCGGCAGCACGCCGCGCGGCCCGGGCGTCGGCACGTTCGCGGTGGTCCGGATGTTCACGACCGCCGGCCCGACCTTCTCGACCAGATCGGCGAAGTCGGGCAGGCTGGCAGCGGGAGGCGTGACAGCCGCCGCGGGTTGCGGGACGAGCGGCAGGCAGGCACACAGCGCCGCCGCCGCGAGCACTTTGCGCAGCGTGAGTTTCGTCATGTCGGAAGCCGTAGCGTTACTTGGAAGCCTTGTATTCTATGGCAGACGCGAACTGCTGCAACGTGGCCGGCGGCACTTCGCCGAGCACGGTGATCCAGTAGTCGCCGCGACGCTTCACGAGAACGTGGGTCGCGCCCGTGCTGCCCGCGCCTTCCTTGCGCGTGTTCTTTTCGGCCGGCTCGATGAAGACGGAGATCGTCGCGAGGCCGTCGGTGAACACCGCCTGATCGACCGGAATCGGCGGATCGCCCGCGTCGCGCGCGGCCATCGGCCGGCGCACCTCGCGAATCTTCCGGAACCCGGCGATGGTCGGTGCGATCTGCCAGCCCTGCGCTTCCATGTCGACCGCCGCGACCGGCGGGCGAACGACCGTCCAGCCGTTCAAGTTGCGCATGCCGGCCGCGATCGCGGATTTGTCGCCTGCCGTGCCGCCCGTCTGGATTTGCGAAAACGCGACCTGTTCGAGCACGTGATCGCTCGCATCGAGCGTCTGCGAACGCAGCAGCAGCCCGGTGCGGGTATCGGCCCACAGCTTGTACGTGAACCGGTACGCATCCTTCGGCACGAGCTCGACCACTTGCGCGTCGACCCCGGCCACGCGGTCCTTGCCGAGCAGCTTCGCGTCATAAACGGACATCACCTGCTCGCCGCCCGCGCCGAGCAACGCAGGGAACGAATCGCGCGTCTGGCGGCGCTCGACCACGCACAACTTGCGCTCGGGAACGAACGTGTACAACTCGTCGTTGTGCCGCAGAACCTTGCGCGGCTTGCCGTCGAGCGACTCGATCCGCTCGAACTCGCCGTCGCGGGACGCCACGTGCGCGATACGCGACGACTGGACATAGCCGCCGCGCTGGTAAACGAACGTACCCTCGTAGCTCTGCTGCTGGGCCGCCTGCTGGATGCGATCGAGCCAGTCCGCCGCACCCTTGCGGGTCGCGACGGGATCGTCCGGTTGCTGCGCGCTGGCTGGGAGGGATTGAACGGACAACAGGGCGGCTGCGCAAAGCAGGAGGGCCGGCAGCCGCTTCCATCCGGAGATGGCGTGATTCAACTGCAATGTCCGCATCGGGTTTATTGGCCTGGCGTGGTGGTCACGGCAGCGCGGATCAGCGGCATCGAGCCCGTGACGACGGGCTGCTGCGCGAATTGCTGGTGCGCTTCAAGGTATTGGTCGAGACTTGCGTCGCGGATGATGTTGACATCCTGCAGGCCCGGCTGCGCCGATGCCTGCGCAACCGTCACGCGCTGCAGGTTGCCGCTCTGCGGTGCGCCTGTCGATGCGACCTGGACGGCGCCCGGCGCACCGGCCGTCTGCATCTGCGGAACGACGATCCACGTCAGCGTGGCGGCCGCGGCGGCCACCGCGAACGCGGGCACGACCCGCCGGCGCAGCGACAGCAGCTTGCGCGCGACCGGCGCGGCGGCCGGCGCGAGCAGGTGCGGCTCGCTTTCGAGCGCGGCCGACATGCGCGCGGTGAACGCGGCACTCAGCGCGGGCGACAGCGCGAGCTCGTCCGAGCGCAGCGCATCGCCGATCAGGTGGTAATGGGCCCACGCAGCGCGATCCGCGCGGTCGAGCTCAGCCAGAAACTGCCCGTGATCCGGGCCGTCGAACAGTTCACCGTCGACCAGAGCGGAAAGGCGCTCGCCGCGCGAGCACGCTTGCGACTGCGTATTGACCGACCCCATGATGCTCCCCATCTTGCACACACCCCGTCGTGACTTCACGACTCTATCCGTAACTAGACCCCGACCCGCGTCGTTGCACCCGTCGCGCTTACCAGCGCTTGCCTTCGGGTGTATCGAGCAGCGGACGCAATTTCGCAGCGATTGCCTCGCGTGCCCGGAAGATCCGCGACCGGACCGTCCCGATCGGGCAATCCATCATTTCCGCGATCTCTTCGTAGCTCAGGCCCTCGATCTCGCGCAGCGTGATCGCCTGGCGCAGCTCTTCGGGCAGGACGGCCATTGCAGCGTTGACCGTCTCGGCAATCTGCTTGCTCATCAACATCGACTCAGGCGTGTTGATATCCCTTAGTTGGTCTGCGTCGGAGAAAGTTTCCGCTTCCTCGGCATCGGCCTCGGTGGAGGTCGGTGCCCGGCGGCCCTGCGTCGCAAGGTAGTTCTTCGCCGTATTGACGGCAATCCGGTACAACCACGTGTAGAACGCGGACTCGCCGCGAAATTGCGGCAGCGCACGATACGCCTTGATGAACGCGTCCTGGGCCACATCCTCGACCTCGGCGGGATCCCGCACGAGGCGCGAGATCAGCCGAATGATCTTGCGGTGGTATTTGGAGACCAGGAGTTCGAACGCTGCCTTGTCGCCCTTCTGTACGCGCTCGACCAGAGCCTGATCGATTTCTTTTTCACTCACCTGACAAATCCGTTAACTAGGGATGCAACGCGGAGCGTTATTGTAGCGTTCCGGCGCCGGCCGCTGGTTACGGTCGGTAACCGTGTCGCCGTCATGCCCGCGCCGCCGCGCCCGCGGTACGCGCCAGCACGGACAGCGCGCTGAACGACGCGGCGTCGAGCGCGTCGGCAGGAATCAGCAGCGGCCGCGCACGCCGGGCGCCCTGCCCGACCGACAGCACGAGCAGCACGCTGCTCCAGTGTGCATGGCCGGTCACGCGGCCCCGGGCCAGCAAGCGCCCGGTGCGGCCAAACGCCGCAATCTCCCCGAATGCATCGATCTGCAGCTCGGCAGGCAGCCGGCGGGCACAGGCCCGTGCGGCACACACGGCAAGCAGTGCAGCCGTCACCGCGGACACGCATGCGCCGGCGGCGGCACCGGCCCGCGGCGCCCAGAACAGGTACGCGGACGCGGCGGCCGCCGCGACGAACACGGCCAGCACGACATACGACACGGCCGAGGCCCGCAACGCAAAACGCTGCGGACGCCCGGCCGGAGCATCGAATGGACTCGTCAAGCGATTTCAGCGTCAGACGCGCTTGAACACCAGCGTGCCGTTGGTACCGCCGAAGCCGAAGTTGTTCTTCACGGCAACGTCGATCTTCATGTCACGCGCGGTGTTTGCGCAGTAATCGAGATCGCACTCGGGGTCCTGGTTGAAGATGTTGATGGTCGGCGGCGACACGTTGTTGTGCAGCGCGAGCACCGTGAACACCGACTCGAGACCACCCGCGCCACCGAGCAGGTGGCCCGTCATCGACTTCGTCGAGTTCACGACCATCTTGTACGCGTGCTCGCCGAAGGCCGCCTTCACCGCATCGGACTCGTTCTTGTCGCCGAGCGGCGTCGACGTGCCGTGCGCGTTCAGGTACTGGACCTCGTCCGGATTCACGCCGGCATCGCGCAGTGCCGCGACCATGCAGCGGCGCGGGCCGTCCATGTTCGGCGCGGTCATGTGATACGCGTCGCCCGTCATGCCGAAGCCCGAGACTTCCGCATAGATCTTCGCGCCGCGCGCCTTCGCCGCTTCGTACTCCTCGAGCACCATCACGCCCGCGCCTTCGCCCAGCACGAAGCCGTCGCGGTCCTTGTCCCACGGACGGGACGCGGTGGCCGGATCGTCATTGCGGGTCGACAGCGCACGCGCTGCCGCGAAACCGCCGATGCCCAACGGAGACACCGTCGACTCCGCGCCGCCGGCGACCATCACGTCGGCGTCGCCGGCCTGGATCAGGCGCGCCGCGAGGCCGATGCTGTGCAGACCGGTCGTGCAGGCCGTCACGGCCGCGAGGTTCGGGCCCTTCAGGCCGAACATGATGCTCAGGTGGCCCGAGATCATGTTGATGATCGAACCCGGCACGAAGAACGGCGAAATGCGACGTGCGCCGCGATCGACGTACGTCTGGTGCGTGTCTTCGATCATCGGCAGGCCGCCGATGCCGGAGCCGACCAGCACGCCGATGCGTTCCGCATTGGCTTCGTTCACTTCGAGGCCGCTGTCGCGCATCGCCTGGACACCGGCTGCGATGCCGTAATGGATGAACGTATCCATGTTCCGGGCTTCCTTCGCCGGGATGTACTCCTCGGCGTTGAAACCCTTCACTTCGCCCGCGAAATGGCACGCGAGGTTCGACGCATCGAACTTGGTGACGGTGGCGATGCCGGACTTGCCGGCGACGAGATTGGCCCAGCCGTCGGCAACATTATTGCCAACAGGCGAAATCAGCCCCAGGCCTGTAACGACAACACGACGGCGGCTCACGGTAACCTCTTTTCCATTGGATGACAAAAGCAAAAGCCACAGTGGCCACAGGAACCAGCCCTGCGAGCCCTGCGGCTGTTAGTCCGTCCGGCGCGGTTGCCGGCAGGATGGCGCGTCAAACGCGAAGATCGCGGCGACGTGGCAGACAAGCGCGAAAGGCGCTTACGCCTTGACGTTTGCGCGAGCGTAGTCGATCGCTTGCTGAACGGTCGTGATCTTCTCTGCTTCTTCGTCCGGGATTTCCATGCCGAACTCGTCTTCGAGCGCCATCACCAGTTCAACCGTGTCGAGCGAGTCCGCGCCCAGATCGTTCACGAACGATGCTTCGTTCTTGATCTCGGCTTCTGCGACGCCCAGTTGCTCAGCGACGATCTTCTTGACACGTTGTTCGATGTTATCCATTACCCCTCCGAGGGAAAGTTCAGATTTACAAGTGCGCGCATTTTATCAGGTTTGCTGACGCCAAAACGCGCGTTGGCTTGATGGTCGATCAAGCGCCGATCCGCCTGAAAAACGGGATACGGCGCGGATGGTAAACGAAAACCGTTACGACATGTACATGCCGCCGTTCACGTGCAGCGTCGTGCCGGTGATGTAACCGGCCTGCGGCGATGCGAGGAACGCAACGGCATGGGCGATGTCTTCCGGGCTGCCGAGGCGGCCGAGCGGAATCTGGGTCTTGAGCGCGGCCTGCTGTTCTTCCGGCAGCGTCTTCGTCATGTCGGTATCGATGAAGCCCGGCGCGACACAGTTCACCGTGATGCCGCGGCTGCCGATCTCGCGCGCGAGCGCGCGCGTCATGCCCGCGACGCCGGCCTTCGCGGCCGCGTAGTTGGCCTGCCCCGGGTTGCCGGCCGAGCCGACCACCGACGTGATGTTGATGATGCGCCCGCCGCGGGCCTTCATCATCGGACGCAGCACTGCGCGCGACAGCCGGAACACCGACTTCAGGTTGGTGTCGATCACCGCGTCCCAGTCCTCGTCCTTCATCCGCATCGCGAGCTGGTCCTGCGTGATCCCGGCGTTGTTGACGAGCACGTGCAGCGCGCCGAATTCCTTCACGGTCGCGTCGATCAGCGCTTCGGCTGCCGCCGCGTCGTTGACGTTCAGCACCGCGCCGCGCCCGGTCACGCCTGCTTGCTCGAACCCCGCGGTAATCGCGGCGGCGCCCGATTCGCTCGTCGCCGTGCCGATCACCGTCGCGCCCAGGCGCGCGAGTTCGAGCGCGATCGCCCGGCCGATGCCGCGCGACGCGCCGGTCACGATCGCGACCTGTTTATCGAGAGTCTTTTCCATGAATCGAATATCCGTCTCTTGAGGAAAGGCGCCGCGTCAGGCGGCCGCCAGCTTCAGTGCTTCGTCGAGCGAAGCCGGATCGAACACCGATGCGCCGACCAGGTTGCCGTCGATGCGCTTGGTCAGGCCCGCCAGCACCTTGCCCGGGCCGCACTCGATCACGTGCGTGACGCCCGTGCCCGCGATGTGTTGCACGCACTCGACCCAGCGCACCGGGCCCGCGGCCTGGCGCACCAACGCGTCCTTGATCGCGGCCGGATCGCTGACCACCGCGACGTCGATGTTGTTGACCACCGGAATCTGCGGCGCCTTCACGTCGACGCTCGCGAGATAGTCGCGCAGCTGGTCCGACGCCGGCTTGAGCAGCGACGAATGGAACGGAGCCGACACGGGCAGCGGCAGCGCGCGCTTCGCGCCCTTTGCCTTCGCGATCTCGCAGGCCTTCTCGACGGCCGCCTTCGCGCCCGCGATCACGACCTGCGCCGGCGCGTTGAAGTTCACGGCTTCGACGACGCCCGCCTGCGCGGCTTCGGCACACACCGCGCGCACCGTGTCGTCGTCGAGACCCAGGATCGCGGCCATGCCGCCCTCGCCGACCGGCACGGCCGTCTGCATCGCCTGCGCGCGAAAGCGCACGAGCGGCACCGCGTCCTTGAACGCGATCGCGCCCGCGGCGACGAGCGCCGTGTATTCGCCGAGGCTGTGACCCGCGACGATCGACGGTGCCGAGCCGCCGGCCTGCTGCCATGCGCGATAGCACGCGTAGGCAGCCGTCAGCATCACGGGCTGCGTGTTCGTGGTCAGATTCAGTTCTTCGGCCGGACCTTCGGCGATCAGTTTGCCGAGATCCTGATTGAGTGCATCGGATGCTTCCTGGAGCGTCTCGCGCACGACGGCCAGATCGGCGAATGCGTTGAGCATGCCGACCGATTGCGAGCCCTGCCCCGGAAAAACGAATGCAAATTTCATATCGTCCCCAATTGAATCGATTCGGACGGCGCGCGCGAACGGCGCGCCGGTTCGGGATCCGCGCGCAGCAAGTGCGCGCCGCGGATCAGTAGCGGAAGACGGATGCGCCCCACGTGAAACCGCCGCCGACGCCCTCGATCAGCACGTGCTGACCGCGCTGGATGCGGCCGTCGCGCACCGCGGCGTCGAGCGCGAGCGGGATCGATGCAGCCGACGTGTTGCCGTGCTGATCGACCGTCACGACCATGCGCTCCTGCGGCAGGCCGAGCTTGCGGCAGGTGCTGGTCATGATGCGGATGTTGGCCTGGTGCGGAATCAGCCAGTCGATCTGCTCGGGCGCGAGATTCGCCTTGGCGAGCGCCTCGATCGCGACCTTTTCGAGCACGTTCACCGCGAGCTTGAACACGGCCTGCCCGTCCATGTGCAGGAACGCGCTGCCGTCGATCACGCCGCGATTGACGTTGCCCGGCGTGCAGAGGATGTTCGAATAGCTGCCGTCCGCGTGCAGCGCGCTGCCGAGCACGCCCGGCTCGTCCGACGCGGACAGGATCACCGCGCCCGCGCCGTCACCGAACAGCACGCAGGTCGTGCGGTCCTTGAAATCGAGAATGCGCGAGAACGTCTCCGCGCCGACGATGAGCGCCGTGCGATGCTGGCCGCTGCGAATGAAGCTGTCGGCCGTCGCCATCGCATACGCGAAGCCCGAGCACACGGCCTGCACGTCGAATGCCGCGCCGCCGTTCTTGATGCCGAGCTTGTTCTGCAGCAGGCACGCCGTGCTGGGGAACACGAAATCGGGGGTCGAAGTCGCGACGATGATCAGGTCGATCGACTGCGGATCGATGTCGGCCGCCTCGATCGCTCGACGCGACGCTTCGAGCGCGAGATCGCTCGTCGTGACGTCCGGTGCGGCGAAGTGACGCGCATGGATGCCCGTGCGCGCAACGATCCACTCGTCGCTCGTCTCGATGCCTTCCTTCGCGAGACGATCGGCGAGCTGCTGGTTCGTGACGCGGTCGGGCGGCAGGTAGCTGCCCGTGCCGAGCACGCGGGAATAGAGAGTCGATTGGGCCATTTATGCTTTAGAGGATTGCGCAGCGGAAGGTTCGGCGTGATGGCCTGCGGCCGGGCTCGTCTGGCCCGCGCCGCCCGCGTCGTGTTCGCCGTCGCCGAGCGACGCCGAATTGTCTGCCATCGCGCGCGTGAGGCGCTCCAGCACGCCGTTTTTGACGGCATCATACCCGCGTTTGATCGCCCACTCAAACGCGTACGCGTCGGCCGAACCGTGGCTTTTGATCACCAGGCTCTTCAGTCCCAGCAGCGCCGCGCCGTTGTACTGACGGTGATCGACGCGCTTCTTGAAGCGCATCAGCACCGGCAGTGCGAGCAGCGCCATCAGCTTCGACATCAGCGAGCGGCCGAACTCTTCGCGGATGATGTCGGACAGCATCTGCGCGAGCCCTTCGGACGTCTTCAGCGCGACGTTGCCGACGAAGCCGTCGCAGACGATCACGTCGACGGTGCCCTTGTAGATGTCGTTGCCTTCCACGTTGCCGCGGAAATTCAGCGTGCTGGCGCGCAGCAGTTCACCCGCGCGCTTGATCGTCTCGTTGCCCTTGATGACCTCTTCGCCGATGTTCAGCAGGCCGATCGTCGGACGCTCCTTGCCCTCGAGCGCGGCGACGAGCGCATGCCCCATCTCCGCGAACTGCAGCAGGTGCTGCGGCTCGCAGTCGACGTTCGCGCCGAGGTCCAGCATCATCGTGTAGCCGGTCGGGTTCGGCAGTGCGAACGCGATCGCGGGCCGCTCGATGCCGGGCAGCGTCTTGAGCACATAACGGGAAACGGCCATCAGTGCGCCGGTGTTGCCGGCGGAGATACAGGCCTGGGCCGCGCCTTCCTTGACGTGGTTGAGCGCGACACGCATCGAAGAATCCTTCTTCTTGCGCAGCGCCACTTCGACAGGGTCGTCCATCGCCACGACTTCGGTGGCGGGCACGATGGTCAGCGCGGGATCGTCGAGGGCTTTCAGCTTTTTCAGCTGAGCGCGGATCGCGCTGTCGATGCCGACGAGCATCAGGTGCGCATCGGAATGCGCGCGAACGAACTTGACTGCCGCGGGAACGGTCACGGACGGGCCGTGGTCGCCTCCCATGCAATCGATTGTGAGCTTTACGGTCATGGAATGCGACGAATTTCAGGCACAAAAAAGCGGCAGTTGAATGCCGCCTTTTTGTTGAGCCAGGAAAGTGTCAAGCGAACCAGTTGTCACGCGAACGGCGATCGTAGCGCGCAACGCGTGACTTGACGCTTAGTCGTTCTTCGTCTTGACGACTTTCTTGCCGCGATAGTAGCCGTTCGGGCTGACGTGGTGACGCAGGTGCACTTCACCCGTGCTCGGCTCGACTGCCAGCGGCGCTGCCGTCAGGAAATCGTGCGAACGATGCATGCCGCGCTTCGACGGCGACTTCTTGTTTTGCTGGACTGCCATGACTAACTCCTAAATAATTTTCCGGATTCTAACACAGCCCGATCCGGCGCTTAACTACCCTGGCCCAAAGCCCTTACGCCTTCCCGCGCCACAACTGCTTAGTGTTTCTTGCCGCCGTCCCCGTCCTTCTTCAGCGCTTGCAGCGCCGCGAACGGATTCGGCCGTTTGCCTTCGTCCTCGTCTTCGGCGGACTCGTCGTCCGCGTCTTCCGAAGGACCGCTCGCACCCGACACGAGGCTTTCGTGAACTGCCGGGCAAACCTCGTGCTTGGGCACGAGCGGCAACGAAAGCAGCAACTCCTCTTCGATCAAGTCGACGAGATCGAACTGGCGCGAGCCCACGATCACATCGGCTTCATCGTCGTCGAGCGGAAATTCTTCAGCTTCTTCTTCGGTCGTAACGACCCGGTACGTCATGTCGACGTCGAACGTCTGGTCGTACGGGGTCATGCAGCGCTGGCACGTGAGCCACGCATGGCCGTGCACCGCGAGGCGCAGATACGGCTGCTGCCCATCGGCGCCGTCGTCCTGCAACTCCTTCTGGGTGAACCCTTCGGCCTGCCACGTGAAGACCGTGTCGCGATCGGGCGCGTCAGCCGGCACTTCGTTCAGCATGCGCGGCAGCTGCGACAGGCGCACGGCACCGGCTGCCTGCCGCCCGCTGCGGGCGAATTCGAACAGGTCGACTGCGTGCGGATCAAGCGATGCCGCAGGTTTGCCAGAAGAAGTGTTCATGTTGCGCTCCTGCCTACAGGCTGACTGCGGGATCCGGCTTGTGGCGCCGCACTTTCGGCGCCGCGCACGTGCGCGATCTACGCCGCGTACGATTACGTACTTTACTTCCGAAGACCCGGCAGGCGCCACCGCGGTGAAAGCCTGCCGACGAAAAGCGGGAAAGCATACCTGTTTTACCTTTTGCGGTCAATCACTTATGCTTGCGCCCTCGCAACACCGCGCCACACCTGACGACTCATCGACCCAATCGACCATGCCGGATACCGTTTGCCGCCCGCCGCGGCTGATTCTCGCCTCCAGTTCCCGCTACCGCCGCGCGCTCCTCGAGCGCCTCGGCCTGCCGTTCGACGTCATGTCGCCCGACCTCGACGAAACCCCGCTCGCAGGCGAAACGCCGGCCGCGACCGCGCTGCGTCTCGCCGGCGCGAAGGCGCGCGCGGTCGCCGCGACGATCGATGCGCCGGACGGCGTGCTCGTGATCGGGTCGGACCAGGTCGCGACGTTCGACGGCCGCCAGATCGGCAAGCCCGGCACGCACGAGCGCGCGCTCGCTCAGCTCCTGTCGATGCAGGGTCGCGACGTCGAATTCCACAGCGCGCTCAGCCTGTATGACAGCCGCACGGGCGAAAGCTGGAGCGAGGACGTCGTCACGCACGTGCGCTTCCGCTCGCTGCCCGAAGCCGAACTCGACGCGTACTTGCGCGCGGAAACGCCGTACGACGTCGCCGGCAGCGCGAAGTCCGAAGGGCTCGGCATCGCGCTGCTGGATGCCATCGACTCGAACGACCCGACGGCGCTCGTCGGCCTGCCGCTGATCGCGCTCACGCGGATGCTGCGCGACGCGGGCTATCCGCTCTTTGCCACCCACGGAGACCGCGCATGACCGCCGGCACGCTCTACCTCGTCCCGAACACGCTCGGCGAAGGCGATGCATCGATGCTCGCCGCCGTGCTGCCCGCCGCCGTGCAGGCGCGCGCCGGCACGCTCGGCTATTACATCGGCGAAAACGCGAAAACGACCCGCGCGTTCCTGAAGAAGATCGGCACGACGCGGCCGATCCAGGAAATCGAGATCCGGGAACTGAACGTCAATACGCCGGCCGGCGAGATCGACCGGCTGCTCGCACCGGTGCTCGCAGGCGCGGACGCCGGGCTCGTGTCCGAGGCCGGCTGCCCCGCCGTTGCCGATCCTGGCGCGCTGCTGGTCCGCCGCGCGCACGAGCGCGGCGTGAAGGTCGTGCCGCTCGTCGGGCCGAGCTCGATCCTGCTCGCGCTGATGGCCTCGGGCCTGAACGGCCAGAGTTTCGCGTTCAACGGCTATCTGCCGGTCGATGCGGCCGCGCGCGCGAAACGCCTGCGCGAACTCGAGCAATTGTCGCGCAAGGCACGCCAGACGCAGATCTTCATCGAGACGCCGTACCGGAATCACTCGATGCTCGATACGCTCGTCGCCACCTGTGCGCCGTCGACGCAGATCTGCGTCGCGGCCGATCTGACCCTCGAGACCGAGACCATCGCCAGCCGCTCGGTGGCCGACTGGAAAAAGGCGCCTGCGCCGAATCTGCACAAGCGCCCCGCCATCTTCCTGCTGCTCGCGAACTGAGCTCCGCACCGGTCGCAGCGCTGGCGGCACGGGGCGTCGTGCCCCGATCGCCGCGGTGGCGGCCGGCCGCCGCTCAGCGCAGGCCGAACGAGGCGCCGCCTGCGGTCAGCGCCTTCATCGCGGCACCGCCGACCGCCGCGCCGAACTTGCGCGCAACGCGATTCGTCAGGCTTTCCTTCACCGTGTAGTCGACGAGATCCGGCGCCTTCAGCACGTCGCGGGCAACCGTGTCGGTCGTGCCATAGCCGTCGGCCAGCCCGAGTTCGACGCTCTTCTCGCCCGTCCAGAACAGGCCCGAGAACATGTCGGGCGTCTCGTGCAGCCGCTTGCCGCGGCCATCCTTCACCGCCTTGATGAACTGCGCATGAACCTGGTCGAGCAGCGCCTGCGCATGGGCGTCCATCTTCGGCGTCTCGGGCGAGAACGGGTCGTAGAAGCCCTTGTTTTCGCCCGACGTGTGCAGGCGGCGATCGATGCCCAGCTTGCCCATCAGGCCCGTGAAGCCGAACCCGTCCATCAGCACGCCGATCGAGCCGACGATACTCGCCTTGTCGACGAAGATCTTGTCGGCGGCGGACGCAATGTAATAGCCGCCCGATGCGCACATGTCGGTCACGACGACGTACAACGGCTTGTCCGGATACTTCTTGCGCAGCCGGCGGATCTCGTCATAGACCATTCCCGCCTGCACCGGGCTGCCGCCCGGGCTGTTGATCCGCAGCACGACGCCGGCCGTGCCGCTGTCGTCGAAAGCGGCGTCCAGCGCCGTATTGATGTCGTCGGCGTTCGCGTTGGTGCCCGCCGCGATCTCGCCGTCGATCGTCACCAGCGCCGTATGGCGCCCGCTCGACGCGAACTTCGAGTCGCTCGAGAAATCGATCAGCGCGAACGCGAGCAGCACGAATACGCCGAGGAACGCAAAGCGGAAGAAGATCTTCCAGCGTCGCGCGGCGCGCTGTTCCTTGACGGCCGCCAGCGCGATCCGCTCGAGCGCTGCACGCTCCCAGTTCGGTTCGCGGCTGTCGGGACGGGACGAGGAATCGGGGATGTTCGGTTGGTCGGCCATGCAGTAATGTCTTCAGTCGGTCGTGGCGGAAGGGGGCGCAGCGGCAGGCCCCAGGTCGGCATCCGGTACCCAGAATACCGCACGCCCGTCCGGCGTGTCGCGCTCGTCCACCTCGACCGCCCGCAGGCGGCCGCCGCGGCACGGGCCGCCGACACACTTTCCGGTATCGGGCGCGTAGATCGCGCCGTGCGTCGCGCACATCAGGTACAGGCCCGACGACTCGAAGAACTGCCCTTCTGCCCAGTCGAGCTCCATCGGCACGTGCGCGCAGCGGTTCAGGTAACCGTACGCACGACCCTCGTAGCGCACGAAGAACACGACCGCCTGCTCGCCGCGCAACGACGCGTCGACACGCACGCCGGCGCCGCCGTCGGCCAGCGCATCCGATGCGCACACACGCACGGCTTCCGGCGCCGTGCTCATGCGTGCTCCCGCAGCCACGCCGCCAGCGCGCCGACGTCCGGCGCGACGAAGCGCGGCGTCAGCGCGGCCAGCGCATCGGCCGTGTGCGCGCCGTACGACACGCCGATGCCCGCGGCCCCGGCGCTGGCGGCCATCTGCAGGTCGTGCGTGGTGTCGCCGATCATCACGGTACGCGCAAGATCCTGCCCCAATTCGCGGGACAGTTCATGCAGCATCGCCGGGTGCGGCTTGGAGAACGTCTCGTCCGCGCAGCGCGTCGCATCGAACAGGCTCGTCAGCTTCGACTGGTCGAGCACGCGGTTCAGCCCGACCCGGCCCTTGCCGGTCGCGACCGCGAGCAGATAACCCGTGTCGCGCAATTCCGCGAGCAGTTCGCGCACGCCGGCGAACAGCTCGATGCGCTGATCGTCCAGCAAATAGTGATAGCGGTAGCGTTCGGCAAGCCGCGAATAATCGGAAGGATCGAGGGTCGGTGCCGTAATCTGCAACGCATCGCGCAGGCCGAGGCCGATCACGTAGCGGGACGCCTCGTCCGACGGCGCGGGCAGGCCGAGATCGCGGCACGCGGCCTGGATGCTGTGCGCGATGTGCGCAGTCGAATCCATCAGCGTGCCGTCCCAGTCGAAGACGATCAGGTCAAATTGCTGTCGGGCCATGCGAGTCAGGCGGTATCGCGCAGAGCGCGGAGTTGATCGAGGAAGCGCCGGCATTCGTCCGGCAGCGGCGCGTCGAACTGCAGCGCCTCGCCGGTCAGCGGATGCGCGAGCTTCAGCCGGTACGCATGCAGGAACATCCGTTTGAGCGACGGCTGTGCGTTCGCGCGCGCCAGCGCCTTGTTCAGTGCGAAGTCGCCGTACTTGGCGTCGCCGGCGATCGGCAGGCCGAGATGCGCGAGATGCACACGAATCTGATGGGTCCGACCCGTCTTGAGTTCCGCCTCGACCAGCGCATAGTCCGGCCAGCGCTCGATCAGGTTGAACACCGTATGCGACGGCAGGCCGTCGTCCTGCACGCGCACGCGCCGCTCGCCTTCCGGGGTCGAATACTTGAACAGCGGCGCCTTCACCGCACGCCGACGCCCCCAGTCGGGCTGCCATTCGCCATGCCCGCACGCGAAGTAGCGCTTGTCCATCCGGTTCTCGCGGATCTGCTCGTGCAGGCCGACGAGCGCCGAGCGCTTCTTGGCGAGCATCAGGATCCCGGAGGTCTCGCGGTCGAGCCGATGCACGAGTTCGAGGAATTTCGCGCGCGGACGCGCCTGGCGCATCTGCTCGATCACGCCGAACGCGACACCGCTGCCGCCGTGCACCGCGACGCCGGCCGGCTTGTTGATGACGAGCATCGCATCGTCTTCGTACAGCACGTCGAACTGCGCGGGCGGCACGACAGGCGTGTCGGCACGCGCGAGGTCGGCTGCCGCCACGCGCACGGGCGGCACGCGCACGACGTCGCCGAACGCGAGGCGATACTGGGCGTCGACCCGACCCTTGTTTACGCGCACTTCCCCGCTGCGCAGGATCCGGTAAATATGGCTTTTGGGCACGCCTTTACAGACGCGCAACAGGAAGTTGTCGATCCGCTGACCGGCCGAGTTTTCGTCGATCTGGATCATCGATACCTGGCCGCTTGCGACTGAATTCTGGGATATTTTGCCTAACTCATTCATACTGAATATAATTTTGCCCAGCCTGACGTTGAGGGTGGCCTGACAGGCCGGCCCCGACGGAATCGGGCAAGGCGCAAGCGCAAACTGCTATTTTACTTGCGCCGGGGGTCTGCTGCTCGCCCCTAATCAAAGAGATGCAGCAAGTTGCACGCACGGCGCCGCCCGTCGGCAAGGATCGCGCCCACAGGCGGATTCGGTCGGCAAGGCGCCGCGGTAACGGAAAGTTGGTTGAAAAGAATTTGATCGGCAGCCCGGCGGCGTGAAGTACGTCCGCAGGCTGCCGGTTGCGAAAATTACGGCGTTGCGCCCGATTTGGCCCCGCGAAGCGTGCGGGGCTTGGCGACGTCAAACCAGGGAAGTACACCCCAGGCGGGAAAGTCGGGCTGGATTCGATACTCCCCGCTGCGGCCCAAGCCGCAGCATCTGCCGCCCGTCGGCGCGCGCGACGCATTGCGCGCGCCCCGTGGCAGTGCCCCGGTCTCAGGCTTAGCGCGCTTTCGCAGCGTGCGGTGTGTGGACGCCGTGCTTTGAAGCCGTGTTCGCAAGTGCCCTATGGCCGCCGGCCCCGTGTTTCGGGCCCAAGCGCCTCTTCAGGCAATTCTCCCCGCCATCCTTCCCGCTCCAGCGTGCTCGTGACAACACAACAAGGCGCGGCCTGCCGTCGTTCCCGCCCTCGCGACTGACAACCGCGAGGCGCCGGCAGCAGAGCCGCCTGGAGTCGTTCATGAAACGCATGCTGTTCAATGCGACGCAGCAGGAGGAGCTGCGCGTCGCCATCGTCGATGGGCAAAAGCTCATCGACATCGACATCGAAACAGCCGGGCGCGAACAGCGCAAAGGCAATATCTACAAAGGTGTCGTGACCCGCATCGAGCCGTCGCTCGAAGCGTGCTTCGTCAACTACGGCGAAGACCGCCACGGCTTCCTGCCGTTCAAGGAAGTCGCCCGTCAATACTTCAAGGAAGGCATCGACATGCGCTCCGCGCGCATCCAGGATGCCCTGCGCGAAGGCCAGGAGCTGATCGTCCAGGTCGAGAAGGAGGAGCGCGGCAACAAGGGCGCCGCCCTCACGACCTTCATCTCGCTCGCCGGCCGCTACCTCGTGCTGATGCCGAACAACCCGCGCGGCGGCGGCGTGTCGCGCCGGATCGAAGGCGACGAGCGTCAGGAATTGCGCGAAACGATGGCGCAGCTGCAGATTCCGGACGGCATGAGCATGATCGCCCGCACCGCGGGCATCGGCCGCAGCGCCGAGGAACTGCAGTGGGACCTGAACTACCTGCTGCAGCTGTGGCGCGCGATCGAAGCGGCATCGCAAAGCGGCAACGCCGGCCAGCCGATGCTGATCTATCTGGAATCGAGCCTCGTGATCCGCGCGATCCGGGACTATTTCCAGCCCGATATCGGCGAAATCCTGATCGACACGACCGAGATCTACGATCAGGCCCGTGCGTTCATGGACATCGTGATGCCGGACAACGTGTCGAAGGTGAAGCGCTACCACGACGACGTGCCGCTCTTCTCGCGCTTCCAGATCGAGCACCAGATCGAGACCGCATATTCCCGCACGGTGCCGCTGCCGTCGGGCGGCGCGATCGTGATCGACCACACCGAAGCGCTCGTCGCGATCGACGTGAACTCGGCGCGTGCGACCAAGGGCGCGGACATCGAGGAAACGGCGACCCGCACGAACCTCGAAGCGGCGGACGAAGTGGCCCGCCAGCTGCGCCTGCGCGACCTCGGCGGCCTGATCGTGATCGACTTCATCGACATGGAGTCGGCAAAGAGCCAGCGCGAAGTCGAGCAACGCCTGAAGGACGCGCTCAAGCACGACCGTGCGCGCGTGCAGATGGGCAAGATCTCCCGCTTCGGCCTGATGGAACTGTCGCGCCAGCGCCTGCGCCCGGCCCTGTCGGAAGGCAGCCACGTGACGTGCCCGCGCTGTAACGGCACCGGCCACATCCGCGATACCGAATCGTCCGCGCTGCAGGTGCTGCGGATCATTCAGGAAGAAGCGATGAAGGAAAACACCGCGGCGATCCACTGCCAGGTGCCGGTCGAGGTGACCGCCTTCCTGCTCAACGAAAAGCGTCAGGAAATCAACAAGATCGAGTCGCGCTTCAAGGTCGGCATCGTGCTGATCCCGAACAAGCACCTCGATACGCCGCACTACAAGCTCGAGCGCCTGCGCCATGACGACGCACGCCTCGACGATCCGCGTGCATCCTGGAAGATGGCCGAGGAAGCCGCCCGCGAACTGGAGTCGGAAACCGGCTACAGCAAGCGTGCGGCGGACGTGAAGCCGAAGCAGGAAGCCGCGGTCAAGGGCATCACGCCCGAGCGTCCGGCACCGAGCCCGGCACCGCAGCGTCCGGTCGAGCCGGTTGCGGCGCCGGCACCGGTCGCCGCGGCGAGCGGCGGTTTCATCGGCTGGCTGAAGGGTCTGTTCGGCATGTCGCCGGCTCCGGCGCCCGCGCCGGTCGCACCGGCACCGGCGAAGGAACAGGCCGCCCGCCCGGCGCGCGAGCGGACCGAGAAGACCGAGCAGCGCGGCGGCGATCGCAATCGCAACCGCCGTGGCGGCGCCCAGCAGGCTCAGGGCGGCCGCGACCAGGTAGCGGCCGGCCGTGGCCAGTCGCAACGCCAGGAACGCGAAGGCAAGGAAGCGCGCGAGCCGCGTGAACCGCGCGAGGGTCGCGAACCGCGTGAAGGCCGCGAGCCGCGCGAAAGCCGCGAAAGCCGCGAAAGCCGCGAAGGTCGCGAGGGCCGCGGTCCGCGCGAAGGCCGCGAACCGCGTGAAGCCCGCGAGCCGCGTGAACCGCGCCAGAACCGCGAACCGCGCGAACGCACCGAGCAGCCGGAAGCCGTCGAGGCAGCCGGCAGCGGCGAGCGCCAGGAACGCGGCGAGCGTCGCGAGCGCGGCGAGCGCCGCAAGCCGACGCAACACGCGGCAACGCTCGAAACCGTCACCCGTGGCGAGAACCATCCGGAGGCGGAAACCGCCCAGGCCGCAGCCGTCGCCCTGCCGGGCGCCGATGCAGCAGCCGACGCGGAAGCCGGCGCACGTGACGGCGAGGAACGTCGTCGCCGCCGCCGCGGTCGCCGTGGCGGCCGCCGCGAGCGCGAGGACGAAGGCGCAGTGGTCGACCACGCCGAGCAAGGCGCGGACGGCGAAGCCGTCGTGCAGGCCGTGACGACGGAAGCCCCGAGCGCTGCCGAGCCGGTTCATACGGCCGCACCGGTCGCGGTGGCAGCCGTCGCCGCTGCCGGCGCCGCCGTTGCCGAAGCAGCCGTGGCTGAAGCAACCGCACCGGTCGCGGCCGAGCCGCAGCCGGCACCGGTTCGCGTCGAAGCGACGCCGGTCGCGCCGCTCGAGCCCGCCGTCGTCGCACCGGCAGCCGAATCGGCACCGGTCGTGCCGGCTGTCGCTCAGGAAGCCGGCCCGGCTCCCGTCGCGGTGTCGCCGACCGATGCGTTCGAAGTGCCGGCCGCGCCGGCCGTCGTCGAAGCGCCGCAGTCCGCGCCCGTCGAGCAAGCCGCCCCGGCACCGGTCGTCGCAGCCGAAGCGGCTCCGTCCGCCGTCGAACCGGCTCACGTCGAACCGGCGCGTGTCGAAACTGCGCCGGCCGAGGCCGTTGCCGCACCGGCACCGGCGCCCGTGCAACCGGTCGCGTCGCCCGCTTCGACGAGCCTCGATGTCGTGCTGCAACAAGCCGGCCTCGTGTGGGTGAACACCGACGCCGACAAGTTCCGCGCGGCCCAGGAAGCCGCGTCGCGCCTGCCGCGCGCGGTCCGCGTCCCGCGCGAACGCAAGCCGCTGCCGCCGGTCGACACGACACCGATGCAGCAGGTCGAAACGTCGCGGCATTAAGCGGCGGATCGCCCGACCAGGAAAAGCCCGCCTCCGGCGGGCTTTTCCATTTCCGCGCTGCGGGTTTCCGCCCACCGGCCCGGCCAGCCGCTTGCGGCTAAAATAGAAGCTTGGCTCGCACTTCTTTGAACATGTCCCGACGCATCATTCCTCTCGCCGACGTCAGCGGGATGCCGGATATCTCCGGTGTCGCGCATCTCCCCGACGGCGCCTTGGCCGACAGGTTCGCCAGGCCGTTGCGCGACCTGCGCATCTCGGTGACGGACCGCTGCAACTTCCGCTGCGTGTATTGCATGCCGCGAGACGTGTTCGACAAGAATTACCCGTTCCTGCCGCACAGCGCGCTGCTCGCGCACGAGGAGATCGAGCGCGTGGCGCGGCTGTTCGTCGCCCACGGCGTCGAAAAGATCCGGATCACCGGCGGCGAACCGCTACTGCGCAAGAACCTCGAATTCCTGATCGAGCGCCTCGCGCGCCTGACGACCCATGACGGCCGCCCGCTCGACCTGACGCTGACCACCAATGGCTCGCTGCTCGCGCGCAAGGCGCGCGCACTGAAGGACGCCGGCCTCACGCGCGTGACGGTGAGCCTCGACGCGCTCGACGATACGCTGTTCAAGCGCATGAACGATGCCGACTTCGCGAGCGCCGACGTGCTCGACGGCATCTTCGCCGCGCAGGCCGCGGGCCTCGCGCCGGTCAAGGTCAACATGGTCGTGAAGCGCGGCACCAACGATGGCGAAATCCTGCCGATGGCCGAGCGCTTCCGCGGCACCGGCGTGATCCTGCGTTTCATCGAATACATGGACGTCGGCACGTCGAACGGCTGGAACATGACCGAAGTGCTGCCGTCCGCGGACGTCGTCGCACGCATCGCCGAACGGTTTCCGCTCGTGCCGCTCGAGCCGCACACGGCGGCGGAAACCGCGCAGCGCTGGGGCTATGCGGACGGCAGCGGCGAAATCGGCGTGATCTCGAGCGTCACGCAGGCATTCTGCGGCGACTGCACGCGCGCGCGGTTGTCGACCGAAGGCAAGCTGTACCTGTGCCTGTTCGCGTCGACCGGCCATGACCTGCGCGCCTTAGTGCGCGGCGGCGCGAGCGACGCGGAAATCGCGACCGCGATCGCCCGGATCTGGCAGGCGCGCACCGACCGCTATTCGCAGCTGCGCGGCAGCGCGTCCGCCGACGCGGCACCCGACGGTGCCGGCAAGCGCGTCGAAATGTCGTATATCGGCGGATGACGCGCGCCCGCCTTCCTCGATTCCCCGTGATGTCCGCTTCCGCGTCGCCTTCCGTCACCGGCCTGCTGCTCGCTGGCGGCCGCGCGACGCGCATGGACGGCGCCGACAAGGGCCTGCAACTGCTCGACGGTACGCCGCTTGCGCTGCACGTGCTGCGCCGGCTTTCGCCGCAGGTCGACGAGATGCTGATCAGCGCGAATCGCAACGCCGATCGCTATGCCGAGCTCGGTGCGCCGTTCGACGCGCGCATCGTGCCGGACGACACACCCGATTTTCCCGGCCCGCTCGCCGGTCTGCTTGCCGGCATGCGGGCGGCGCGCGCACCGCTCGTCGCGTGCTCGCCGTGCGATACGCCCTATTTGCCGACCGACCTCGTCGCGCGGCTGCTCGCGGCACTCGACGCGCATCAGGCCGACATCGCGATGGCGGTGACCGTCGACGCGCAACAGGCACGTTCGCCGCAGCCGACGTGCGCGCTGCTGCGCACGTCGCTCGCCGACGATCTCGCGGCCGGACTCGCGGCCGGCGAGCGCAAGGTGCGTGCGTGGTACGCACGCCACAAGACGGTCGAAGTCGAGTTTTGCGACGAGCGTGCGTTTTACAATGCCAACTCCTGGCAGGAACTAGCCGCGCTTGCCCGCCGCTGACGGCGCCGGCATCCGTTCCCGCCCGCCGCATGCGCCTTCGCGCTCCGGCGCCCTGCGCGCGCCACCGGCCACGAACCCGATACGCCTTGCGGCGCAGTCAGACTGATGATCACGCAATCCTCGCCCGCCTCCCGAACCGCACCCGATTCCGCTGCCCCGTTGTCGCTCGCCGATGCGCAGGCGCTCGCGTGCCGGTTCGCGGTGCCGGTCGCCGCGTGCGACACGGTGAGGCTGCATGACGCGCTCGACCGCGTGCTGGCAGCCGACGTGATTGCGCCGTTCGACATTCCCGCGTACGACAACTCGGCGATGGACGGCTATGCATTCGACGGCAGCGCATACGCGCCCGCTTCGGCCGCCGACATCGCGCTGACAGTCGCCGGCACGGCGTTGGCCGGCCATCCGTTCGATGGAGCCGTGGCGCCCGGTGCATGCATCCGCATCATGACCGGCGCGCCGATGCCGGCCGGATGCGACACGGTCATTGCGCAGGAACACGTGCGCGTCGACGGCGATGTCATCCGCTTCGCCGCGCGCGACATCACACGCGGCGCAAACTGCCGCCGCGCCGGCGAGGATCTGGCGCGCGGCGCCCGCGCGCTTGCCGCCGGCCGCGTCCTGCGCCCGTCCGATCTCGGCCTGCTCGCGTCGTTCGGATTGGGCGAAGTCAGGGTGCGTCGCCGCGTGCGCGTCGCCGTGTTCTCGACTGGCGACGAACTGCGCGAACCCGGCGAGCCGCCCGCCCGCGGCACGCTGTACGACAGCAATCGCGCGATGCTGGTCGCGATGCTCGAAAAGCTGCACATCGATGCGCTCGATCTCGGCATCGTCCGCGACGATCCGGCGGCGCTCGAACGCGCGTTGCGCAATGCCGCCGCCGCTCACGCAGACGCGGTGATCACGTCGGGCGGTGTGTCGGTCGGCGAAGCCGATTTCACGCGCGACGTGATGGCGCGGCTGGGCGACGTGACCTTCGCGAGTCTCGCGCTGCGCCCCGGCCGGCCGCTCGCGTGCGGCACGCTCGCGCGCGACGGCGGCGGCGCGGGCCACGTGCTGTTCTTCGGGCTGCCCGGTAATCCGGTCGCCTCCGCCGTGACGTTCCATGCGATCGTGCGCCCCGCGCTGCTGACGCTGGCTGGCGCGCATGTGCCGCCGCCGGCGATGTACACGGCACGCAGCACGCAGGCGCTGAAAAAGCGCCCGGGCCGCACCGAATACCTGCGCGCGATCGCGACGCGCGACGCCGACGGCCAGTGGCTTGTCGCGCCGGCCGGTTCGCAGAGTTCCGCATCGCTGAGCGGCCTCGCGGCCGCCAACTGTTTCATCGTCCTGGGCCACGATTGCGCGACAGTCGACGCGGGCGCCCCGGTCGACATCCTGCCGCTCGACGGCTCGATCTGAATTCCAATCGGTATATCTCTACGGGGGCAATCCGCACATGAAGAAACAAATCTCGTCGATCGCCGCGGGGCAGACCGCAAAGGCGCTGATCCTCGTCTACCTGACGTTCAGCGTGCCGATCGTGCTGCTCGGTATCCTGGTCGCGTACATCCGTTACGGGATGGTCGAACTGAGCACGATCCTGAGCGCGCTGCTGCTGAACGCGATCCTCGGTTTCGTGCTGCTGTGGATCGCCTGCCACGCGTACAACTGGGTCGCGTCGCGCTTCGGCGGCATCGAGATCGTGCTGTCCGATCCGCCGGAGGAAGCGTGAGCGTCACGCCGCTGATCCGCGCTGCCGAAACGCGCGACGTCGGCGCGATCCTCGCGCTGATGCGAGAGCTGGCCGAATTCGAGAAGCTCACGCACCTGTTCGTCGCGAGCGATGCCGATCTGGCCGACGCGCTGTTCGGCGAGCGCCCGGCCGCCGAGGCGCTGGTGGCCGAGCGCGATGGTGCGATCGTCGCGTACGCGCTGTTCTTTCACAATTATTCGACGTTCCTTGGCCGGCGCGGCCTGTATCTCGAGGATCTGTACGTCCAACCGTCGCAGCGCGGCACGGGCCTCGGCACGGCGATGCTGCAACACCTCGCCGCACTCGCCGTCGAGCGCCGTTGCGCCCGCTTCGAATGGTCAGTGCTCGACTGGAACCAGCCGGCGATCGACTTCTACGAGAAGATGGGCGCGACCGTGCTGCCGGAATGGCGCATCGTGCGCGTCACCGGGGATGCGCTGAACATGCTCGCCGCACGTTGAATGCAAACCGGCCACGCGCCGGTTGTTGCTGCAAAGGAAACGGGCGCCGCGGCGCCCGTTCTTCGTTCCGGCCGGCTTCGGCCTTGCGTGCGATGCGTCATGCATCGTCGGCATCGGCACCGTCGGCCGCTTCCGCGCCGAGCAGCCCGGCCGCCGTCTCGCCCGGCAACGCCTCGACCTGCTTCAGCTTGCGGTTCATCACGCGGGTACGCTGCTCGGCGGCCTCGATCGAGCGCGTGACCGTTTCGAGCTGCGCCTTCGTGCGCGCGAGCACATCGCCGAACTTGCCGAATTCGGTCTTCACGGCGCCGAGCACCTGCCACACCTCGCTCGAGCGCTGTTCGATCGCGAGCGTGCGGAAACCCATCTGCAGGCTGTTCAACAGCGCGGTGAGCGTCGTCGGCCCAGCTACCGTCACACGATAGTCGCGCTGCAGCAGATCGGTCAGCCCCGGGCGACGCAGGATCTCCGCATAGAGCCCCTCGGTCGGCAGGAACAGCAGCGCGAAGTCGGTCGTATGCGGCGGCGCGACGTACTTCTCGGCAATCGTGCGCGCCTCCATCCGCACGCGCGCCTCGAGCGCGCGGGCCGCGTCCTCGACCGCCACCGAATCGGCGCGCTCCTGCGCGTCGATCAGCCGCTCGTAGTCCTCGCGCGGGAATTTCGCGTCGATCGGCAGCCACACCGGCGGCGCATCGCGCGTGCCGGCTTCGCGCCCCGGCAGCCGGATCGCGAACTCGACGCGTTCGCTGCTCTTCGGCACCGTCGCGACGTTCTTCGCGTACTGGTCGGGCGTGAGCATCTGCTCGAGCAGGGCCTCGAGCTGCACCTCGCCCCACGTGCCGCGCGTCTTCACGTTGGTCAGCACCTTCTTCAGGTCCCCGACGCCGGCCGCGAGCGTCTGCATCTCGCCGAGCCCGCGGTGCACCTGCTCGAGACGGTCGGACACGAGCTTGAACGATTCGCCGAGCCGCTGTTCGAGCGTCGCATGCAGCTTCTCGTCGACGGTGCGGCGCATCTCCTCGAGCTTCGCCGCATTGTTCGTCTCGATTTCCTTCAGCCGCTGCTCGAGCGTCGCACGCACTTCGCCGATCCGGCGATCGTTGGCCTCGGTCAGTTGCGTGAGCTGACGGTTCAGCGTGTCGCCGAACAGCCGCAGCGCAACCGTCTGCTCTTCGCGCGCCTGCTGCGCCTGGCGCTGCACGCTCTCGCGCATCGCGTCGAACTGCTGCGCGTTGCCCGCGACAAGCTTGCCCAGTTGTTGCGCGAAACCCTCGATCTGATTGTTCTGCACGGTCGCGATGCTCGTCAGCTGGGTCGCGAGCGTCTGCTGAAGTTGCGAGAAACTGCCAGCCAGCTCGGTGCGCGAGCCGCGCGCGTTCTCGACGATCTCCCCGCGCAGCTCGCGCTCGAGCCGCTCCACTGCAAGCGCCTGTGCGTGCGCGGCGTCCTCGATCCGGTCGCCGAGCACGGCCGCATCGTCGTGGCGGCCGCCGCCACGCACGAGCGCGACGATCGCCACCGCGAGCGCGACGGCCAGCACGACGACCGCCGCCAGCAACAACGTCGTCGTCATGCGCGCGGCTTCCCGATCACGTCAGGGTTGATCGGGTTCGGCGGCCGGCCCGCGCGCGGCCCTTCGCCGAGCGCGGCGATCAAATTGTCGGCCGCGAGGTTCGCCATCGCGCGGCGCGTCTTCTCGGTCGCGCTCGCGATGTGCGGCGTCAGCACGACGTTCGGCACCTCGAGCAGCGCCGGATGGACGCTCGGTTCGCCTTCGTAGACGTCGAGGCCGGCCGCGGCGATCGTCCCGTCGCGCAGCGCGGCGGCCAGCGCCGCGTCGTCGACGATGCCGCCGCGCGCAATGTTGGTCAGCGTCGCCGTGCGCTTCATCTTCGCGAGTTCGGCCGCGCCGATCGTGTGGTGGTTCTCCTTCGTGTACGGCAGCACGAGCACGACGTGATCGGCACGTGCCAGCAAGTCGTCCTTCGATACGTATTCGGCATTCAGCTCGGCCTCGATCTCGGGCGCGACCCGTGACCGGTTGTGATAGATCACCTGCATCCCGAAGCCGCGCGCGCGCCGTGCGAGTGCCTGACCGATACGTCCCATGCCGATCACGCCGAGCGTCGAGCCGTAGATGTCGCTACCGAGGAAACCGTCGTACGCCCACTTCTGCCAGTGCCCGGCGCGCAACCAGTGTTCGGATTCGGCAATCCGCCGCGCGGCGGCCATCATCAGCGCCCAGCCGAAATCCGCGGTCGATTCGTTCAGCACGTCGGGCGTGTTGGTGCCGAGCACGTTCGCGGCGTTGAACGCGGCCATGTCGAAATTGTTGTAGCCGACCGCCATGTTCGACACGACGCGCAGGCGCGGCGCCGCCGCGAGCACGGCCGCGCCGACCGGATCACCGGCCGTCAGCGCACCGTCCTTGTCCGCGAGGCGCGCGGCAAGCGCGTCGGGCGCGAGCGCGTCGCCGTTGTTCCAGTCGACTTCAAAGTACTGCTCGAGCCGTTCGATCACGTCCGGGAAGATCGGACGTGCGACCAGGATCTTCTGCATCGCCATCTCCGCATGCCGCGGCCGGCACGCGGCACATCGTGCGCCGCCCAGGCCGTCCGCGCTAGGTTGAAAATCGTCAGCCTACGCCGGGAAGAAGATCCACGACGTCAGCAGGAATACAGGTACCAGGATCACGAGCGCCCAGCCGAGATAGGCAAAGAAGCTCGGCATCTTCACGCCGCGCGATTCCGCGATCGCCTTCACCATGAAGTTCGGCGCATTGCCGATGTAGCTGTTCGCGCCCATGAACACCGCCCCCGCGGAAATCGCGGCGAGCGTCGTCGCGCCCGTCGTCATCAGCGATTGCGCATCGCCGCCCGCGAGGTTGAAGAACACCAGGTAGGTCGGCGCGTTGTCGAGGAACGACGACAGCAGTCCGGTCGCCCAGAAGTACATCGCGTCGATCGGCTTGCCGTCCGGCCCCGTGACCAGATGGACGATCGGTGCGAACGCGCCGTCCGCACCCGCGCGCAGGATCACGATCACGGGCGCGATCGTCACGAAGATCCCCGCGAACAGCTTCGCGACCTCCTCGATCGGCGCCCAGTTGAACGCGTTGCCTTCGCGCGCCGAGCGCGGCGTCAGCGCGAGCGACGCGAGCGCCACGACGGCCAGCGCCGCGTCGCGCACGAGATTCTGCAGCGCGACGTGCGTGCCCCACACGTCGAACGTGACGTCCGGCTTCCAGATGCCGCTCATCAGCACGAGGCCGATCACGGCCGCGAGCAGCACGAAGTTGATCTTGCCGTCGATCGACAGCGCGCCGCCGTCGGGCGTCGGGTCGAGCGCGGCCGGCCGCTCTTCGCCGGCCTTCCGGTAGAAGTACGTGTCGAGCACGAAGAACATCGTCAGCAGCACCGCGCAGATGAACAGCATCGGCAGCGCGAGATGCGTGGTCGTCCAGAAGAAGCTCACGCCATTCAGGAAACCGAGGAACAGCGGCGGATCGCCGAGCGGCGACAGCGAGCCGCCCGCGTTCGCGACGAGGAAGATGAAGAAGATCACGACGTGCACGACGTGCTTGCGGTTATCGTTCGCGCGCAGCAGCGGCCGGATCAGCAGCATCGCCGCGCCGGTCGTGCCCATCACGCTCGCGAGCAGCGTGCCCAGCGCGAGAATCGCGGTGTTCAGCTTCGGCGTGCCGTGCAGGTTGCCGTTGACGCAAATGCCGCCGGCGACCGTATAGAGCGCCGTCAACAGCACAATGAACGGGATGTATTCCTCGAGCAGCGCATGCACGAGCGTGCCGAACGCCGTGCCGGCGCCGAACGCGAAGGCGAACGGGACCAGGAACACGATCGCCCATGCCGCGGCGATCTTGCCGAAGTGGTGATGCCAGAACACCGGCGCGACGAGCGGGAACATCGCGATGGACAGCAGGATCCCGGCGAACGGGATGCCCCAGAGTGCGGACAGCGTGGCACCGTCGAGCGTGGCGGCCGATGCAAGCGCGGGAACGGCGCCAAGCGCGGCTCCCGACGCCATGCCCGCCCAGGCGGCATGTCGTTTCATGCAGAACTTCCTTGTGCGAATGAGTCGAGTGAGGATGGATCAGGCGCGCACGTCATGCGCCGCGTACGACGATCGCGTGAACGCGGTACGGGCCGTGCGCGCCCAGCACGATGGTCTGCTCGATATCGCCCGTGCGCGACGGGCCCGATACGAAATTGACCGCGCGCGGCAATTCGCCGCGCTCCGCGCGAATCAGCGCGAATGCGTCTTCATGACCGGCGACGATCCGCGACGCCGGCACGATCGCGATGTGCGTCTCCGGCAGCAGCGCGGCCGATGCATAGGTGTCCGGCCCGGACAGCAGCACCAGCGAACCCGTTTCGGCGGTTGCGCAGAAGCAGCCCGTGAGGCCGACGAGATCGCCGTCGCGCGGCTTGCGGCATTCGACCGACAGGCCCGCGCCGGCCCAGTCGAGCTCGGCCAGCGTGCGCCATGCAACGGCCTGCAACGGCAGGCCGTGCGCGGAAAGATAGCGGGCCGCGGCGGCCGGCGCGTCGGCGAGGGTCGCGACTTCGTCGACCGTCGTCGACAGGCGCGCCGCTTCGTCGACGAATGCCGCGACAAGATCCGCCGGCATCGGCGGGCGCGGCCCCTCGGGATGGCGGGCGAGATAGTCGGCGACGCCGTCGCGCTCCACTGCATCGGGCTCGGGTGCGCGTCCTTGCGCCGCGCGAATGCGTGCGAGGATCTGGCGACGGGCAGCGGAAGTGTCCATGAACGGTCCTCGTGACGTTGGCGTGCGATACCGTCGGATTATACCGGCCGCCCTCGCCGCGACGCACCTGGCCGCATGGCCGACGCTTACTGCGATGCGTCCTCGTCGACCGGCTGCGCGATGCCGAACACCTGGCGCAGGTACGCTAGATACGCCTTGTCGTCGCACATGCTCTTGCCGGGCGAATCCGATAGCTTCGCGACCGGCTGCCCGTTGCAGCGGACCATCTTGATCACGATCTGCAGCGGCACGTAGCCGAGATCGTTCGTGAGGTTGGTGCCGACGCCGAACGCGAGCTTGCAGCGGCCGCGGAACCGTTCGTACAGCTGCATGACCTTCGGGATGTCGAGCGCGTCGGAGAACACGAGCACCTTGGTACGCGGATCGCAGCGGTTCGCCTCGTAGTGGCGCAGCATGCGCTCGCCCCACTCGAACGGGTCGCCCGAATCGTGGCGCGCGCCGTCGAACAGCTTGCAGAAGTACATGTCGAAGTCGTTCAGGAACGCGTCCATCCCGTAGACGTCCGACAGCGCGATCCCGAGGTCGCCGCGATACTCCTTCGCCCACATCTCGAAACCGTAGGTTTGCGAATCGCGCAGCCGCGGGCCGAGCGCCTGGCAGGCCTGCAGGTATTCGTGGGCCATCGTGCCGAGCGGCGTCAGGCCGTGCTTCATCGCGTACAACACGTTGCTCGTGCCCGCGAACTGCGCGCCGAGCCCGTCGCGCAGCGTGAGCGCGACCTCCTCGTGCCACACCTTCGAGAAGCGCCGGCGCGTGCCGTAGTCGGCGATCTTGCAGTCGGCGAACTCGGGCTTCGCGCCGAGCAGCTTGATCTTCTCGCGCAGCCGCTCGCGGCCTTCGCGATAGTCGGGCTCGCGCTGCGTGTTGCGGAAATAGACTTCGTTGACGATCGCGAGCACCGGAATCTCGAACAGGATCGTGTGCAGCCACGGCCCCTCGATCACGATGTCGATCTCGCCGTTGCCCTTCGGCGAAGGCATGATCGAAATGTATTTCTCGTTCAGGTGGAACAGCGCGAGGAAGTCGACGAAATCGCTCTTGATGAAGCGCATGCGCCGCAGGTAGTCGAGCTCGACGTCGGTGAAGCGCAGCGAACAAAGGCCGCGCACCTCGTCGCGGATCTCGTCGATGTACGGGACGAGATCGACGCCGGGCGTGCGGCACCGGAACCGGTACTCGACGTTTGCGGCAGGAAAGTGATGCAGGACGACCTGCATCATCGTGAACTTGTAGAGATCCGTGTCGAGCAGCGAAGTGATGATCATGATTACGGCACCGCCAATATCGTGACACGGCCCGGCGCACCGCGCGCCGCCCGGTCTGCGGCCATGTTACCCGAATGCGGGCCCGACCATCGCGAAACCGCCCGCGCACTGCCCGGGCGCGTCGCGCGAATGCCGCATGCGCGAGCAGCGAGGTTGCCGCCATAAACTAATCACGAAACGATATAAGCCGGAAAGCCGACCACGCGATGCGGGTTTTGCGCTTCAGTTACAATGCCGCTTTTGGCGCAAACGCCACCCCATATATACCGCCAAGCAGGAGCGTTTTAATGACTCACGTTGTGACCGAAGGCTGCATCAAGTGCAAATACACGGATTGCGTGGATGTGTGCCCGGTGGATTGCTTCCGTGAAGGTCCCAACTTTCTCGCCATCGATCCGGACGAGTGCATCGACTGCGCCGTGTGCGTCGCCGAGTGCCCGACCAATGCGATCTATGCCGAAGAAGACGTTCCGGGCGACCAGCAGCAGTTCACCGCGCTGAACGCGGAACTCGCCAAGAACTGGCCGTCGATCACGAAGACGAAGCCGGCACCGGCCGACGCGGACGAGTGGAAGGACGTGCAGGAAAAGCTGCACCTGCTCGAGCGCTGATCGCGCAGCGGCGCCGCAAAAAAATTTTTGTGCGTCGCCGCTCAAAAGTGTTGACAGGTTAGCGAACGCTCCATACAATCTCGTTTCTCTGCTGTTGTTGTTTGTTCCCCGATAGCTCAGTCGGTAGAGCGCCGGACTGTTAATCCGTAGGTCCCTGGTTCGAGCCCAGGTCGGGGAGCCAAAAATGCAAGAGCCCGTTGAAAGTAGACGGGTTTTTTGTTGGTTACCGAACAACGAAGCAGATGTACCGATTTATTCCCCGATAGCTCAGTCGGTAGAGCGCCGGACTGTTAATCCGTAGGTCCCTGGTTCGAGCCCAGGTCGGGGAGCCAGACAGCAAAAGGCCCGTCATTCGACGGGCCTTTAGTTTTTCCGGCGCCCATCGGCCACCGCCGCGCGTGCTAGAGTCTGTGTCCCGCATTCGCATCCGGTTCCGTCGATGAAGCACCGCCTCCTTTCCGCCGCGCCGTTCGCCCTTCTGCTCTCCGCCGTTGCCGCCGCGCCATTCGCGCACGCGGAGGAAGTCGGCAGCGTCAACACCCATTTCCGCGTGACGGGCTCCGATCGCGTGGTCGTCGAAGCGTACGACGATCCGCTCGTGACGGGCGTCACCTGCTACGTGTCGCGCGCGCGCACCGGCGGGATCAAGGGCACGCTCGGCGTCGCGGAGGATCCGAGCGAAGCGTCGATCGCGTGCCGGCAGGTCGGCCCGCTCAGCTTCAAGGAGCCGCTCAAGCAGCAGACCGACGTGTTCAGCGAGCGGATGTCGTTCATCTTCAAGACGCTGCACGTCGTGCGCGTGGTCGACAAGAAGCGCAACACGCTCGTCTATCTGACCTACAGCGACCGCATCGTCAGCGGCAGCCCGAAGAACGCCGTCACTGCCGTGCCGATGCCGGCCGGCACGACGATTCCGGTCAAGTAAGCGCGCGCCGGCCGGGCGCCGGAGCGATACACTGTCGATTCGACCGCCCGCGCGCCCGAACATGTCCGCCACCCGCCTTCTTCCGGACTCCGCACGTTACTGGCGCACGCCGCTGCTGCCGGACGCGGATCTGCTCACGGCCACCTATCGCAACCACACGTTCGCGCCGCACTGGCACGACGCGTACACGATCCCCGTGATCCTCGAGGGCGCGGAGCGCTACACCTGCCGCGGCAGCGGCCATGTCGCCGAAACGGGCACCGTGCCCGTGATCAATCCCGGCGAAGTGCACACGGGCTCGCGCGCGACCGACGAAGGCTGGTGCTATCGCGTGAGCTATGTGCCGGTCGACTACATCCGCGCGCTCGCGCGTGCGATCGCGGGGCGCCCGCACGATGCGCCATGGTTCCCGTCCGACGTGATCCGCGACGCCGATCTCGCGGCGCGGCTCGCGCTGGCCCATCGGATGATGGAGGCCGGCAGCGAATCCATGACGCCGTTTCACCCGCAAGAGCAGCCGGCTGCCGAGGCGCCGGCCGCCGCGGCGCCGCGCGTCTACGATCCGCTCGCCGCCGAAACGGCGATGCTCGATGCGTTGTCGACACTGATCGTGCGCCATGCCGACGCGCGGCTGCAGCCGGCGGCGCTCGCGGCCGACGAGCCGCGCGTCGACGCGATGCGCGAGCGGCTCGCCGCCGATCTCACGGGCACGGTCACGCTTGACGACGTCGCGCAGGCCGCCGGCCTGTCGCCGTTTCACGCGGCCCGGCTGTTCACCCGGACGATCGGAATGCCGCCGCACGCATGGCGCAATCAGTTGCGGCTGCAGCGCGCGCTTGCGCCGTTGCGCGCCGGCGTGCCGATCGCCGATGTCGCCGCGGCCAGCGGCTTCGTCGACCAGAGTCACTTCTCACGGCATTTCAAACGAATGTTCGGCGTGCCGCCCGGCCGCTGGCAAGCGCGCTGACGCATACTTTCCGGCCTGCAATCGACAGCGAGCGGCATCCGGCACGCAGCTTGCGCCGCCGGCACCGCGGGCGCAAGAACGTACAAGCCGTCACGGCTGCGCACCGCTATCCTGCAATTCATGGAAACGCGCCCCTTGAAACCCGCACACTCGAATTCACCGCCGCCCCGCCGCCCGCTCAACGAATGGTTCGACGGCGCACGCGACACGATCCCGATGATGATCGGCGCGGCACCGTTCGGCGTGATCTTCGGCACGCTGGTCGGCGGCGGCCCGCTCGCCGCATGGCACGGTGCGCTGATGTCGCTTGCGGTGTTCGCCGGCTCCGCCCAATTCATCGCGCTCGGCCTGATCGCCGGCAGCGCGAGCTTCGTCGTCGTGCTCGCGACGACGCTGATCGTGAACCTGCGTCACCTGTTGTACAGCGCGACGCTCGCGCCGTACGTCGCGCACCTGCCGCTGCGCTGGCGCGCGACCCTCGGTGCGTTGATGACCGACGAGGTGTTCGCGGTCGCCTACGCGCACTACCGGCACTTCCCGCCCGGTACGATCGGCCCCCACTACTTCTTCGGCTCCGGCCTCGCGATGTACCTGAACTGGCAGGTCTGGACGCTGGCGGGCATCGGCTTCGGCGCGGCTTTCCCCGGCCTGCAGTCGCTCGGCCTCGATTTCGCGATGGCGGCGACCTTCATCGCGATCGTCGTTCCGCAGCTCGGCACGCTGCGCTATTTCGCGGCCGCCGCGACAGCCGGCACGCTCGCGTACTTCTGGCAAGGCTGGCCGTACAAGCTCGGGCTGCTGGGCGCGGTCGCCGCCGGCGTCGCGGTCGGCGTCGCGCTGACGTTGCGGCACGCGCGTTCGCGCACCGCTTCACGCACGGAGACCGCCTCGTGAGCTACGCGCTGCTGATCCTCGGAATGGCCGTGATCACCTATGCGATCCGCACGACGCTGTTCCTGTTCGGCGAGCGGCTGACTTTCCCGCCGCTGGTCCGGACCGCGCTCGGCTTCGTGCCCGTCACCGTGCTGACCGCGATCATCGTGCCGATGACCGTCTCGCCGCACGGCGGCACGGCCGAGCTGACCTGGCGCAATCCGCAGCTCGTCGGCGCGCTCGCCGCCGTGCTCGTGTCGGCGACGACACGCCGGCCGCTCGTGACGATCGCGGTCGGGCTCGCGGTGTTCTTTGTCTGGCAAGGGATCGTGATACCGCACTGGCTGTCGGCCTGAGCGAACGTCGACGGCGGCGCTCAAGTTTTCGCCCGGCGCGCCGATATCGGGTATGAAGACCCGCCATCAGCCTCGGCGCGAACCGGTCCGTCGACGCTGCGCCCGCACCGGTGCACGACGTCGGCCGCCGGCCCGCGCGGGCCGCCATCGAGACGATTCATGGGCCAGATCACCCTTTCCCTCAAGGACGACACGCTTGCGTCCCTGCGCAAGGACTACGACGCGTTCGTGCGTGTGTCGCTGAAACTCGACCCGCAGTTCGCGACGCCGTCGTTCGAGGATTTCCTGCGCGCCAAGTTGCTCGACAACATGGTGCCGCTGACCGAGCACGCCGTGCAGCGGATGCTCGAGGGCGGCCAGTACGCGTGGGCGAAGCGCACGCTCGACAAGGAATTTCCGGATGTCGTCGCGATCCTGATGCGACAGGCCGGCGAATTCGGCTTCGGCTTCGCGTCGCGCTCCGAATGGACGCCCGACGAACTCGCGAAGGCGTGCCGCGACTGGGCCAAGGCGATCGTCGCCGAAGCGCAGGGCGACGCGTCGCTGGTCGATCCGCTCGCCGCGCAGATCAAGGGCGCCGTGCAGGACATCCAGGCGCTCGAGGAAATGATGCAGACTCCCGCATGGCGGCTCGCGGAATCGCTGCGGCAGCGTGTCTACGAGGCGAAGCTCGCGTGCGAGATGAGCGTCGGCAGCGCCGCGCGCGACAAGCTCGGCGAGCTGCGCGGCCTGCTGCGGCTCGGGCTTGCGCACGGTTCGTTCCAGAAGCAGGAAGCGCAGCAGATCATGGAGTATCTGCGGCTGCTGAAGCCGGAGATCTTCGTGGACGAGCCGTACGACGTATTCGCGCGGCTCGCCGCGTGGCTGCGCAGCGTATTCACGCCTTCCGCCGCGCGACCGGCCCACGGGCCGGGGCCGGAACAGCACCGGCCATGACGGCACGCGTGCCCGCATGAAGAACGGCCCGGTTCGCGCGAAGCGAACCGGGCCGCCGATCGATCGCCGTTACGACGCGCCGTCCGGGGCGAACGTCGTGCGACGTCGCGGGACCGCTTACTGCGCGGCGCCCGAGGCCGATGCGCCGCCCTGCACGCCTGTCGACGCGCCGCCCTCGACGGCCTCGTCGCCCACCTTCGACTTTGCGGTGCCGGCACGATGCTTGGCCGACTTCGTCGCATGCTTCGCGTGCTTCTTGGCCGAGTGGACCGACGACGACGCCGTATCCTTCGCGCCGTCGGCTGCCGCGCCGGCCGCGTCGGTCGCGCCGCCGACCGCATTGCCGGACGCATTCGCGCCGGCACCGCCCTGCATGCCTGCGTCTGCGCCTGCTGCCGGCGCCTGCGTCTGCACGCCGGCACCTGCGGTGCCCTGTGCCGCGACGCCCGTTTGCGCGAACGCGGCCGAAGTGGCGAACGCCGTCAGCGCGGCACCGATCAGCATCGTACGAATCTTGGACATGACAATCCTCCTCAAGAAGTTGTGGGCGCGGACCGCGTCGATGCGATCCGTCGCGTCCCCTGCCGCAACACGCGGCAAGTACGAGGAAAGACCCGCCCGCCTCACTTGCGGTTCTCCAATCTCTCAGACTGTTACCCACCGTTTCATTTGCTGACGAATCGCTCACAGTCCTTAACAACTGCGGCGCGCGGGCCCGCGCGAGCGTGCGCACTCGCGCGCGGGCCCTCGCTGCCGTATGATGCGGGGCGACTCCTCCCTCCCGCGCACCGCGCGCTTCCTTCGTCATGCCCAACCTGGATTTCACGCTGACCGGCGAATACGTCGAGCTGCACAACCTTCTCAAGATCACCGGCCTCGCGGACAGCGGCGGCACCGCGAAGATGTTCGTCGCGTCCGGCGCGGTGAAAGTCGACGGCGTGGTCGAACTGCGCAAGACGTGCAAGATCCGCGCGGGCCAGGTCGTGCTGTTCGGCGACACGCGGATCGCGGTTCACGACGCGTAGCGCTTCCCCCTGACCGTGACATGGCCATCGGTGCGCGCGTTCGACACCGTTCGAATAAAGCCGTAAGCTAGCCGTCTCTCAAAATAAATACAGACAGCGCGGGCCCGCATCCGCGCGAGCGCTCATTCCATGTCGCATTCCGGTCTTACGCGGACGGCCGCCGCGCCGCCGTCCCTGTCCAGTCATGCCGCCGATACCGCGCGCCTCGCCGCGCCGCTCGCGATCGCGCAGCTTTCGCAGATGGCGATGAGCGTCACCGACACGGTGCTGCTCGGCTCGCTCGGCCCCGATTCGCTCGCGGCCGGCGGCCTCGGCGCGAACTTCTTCTTCGTCATCGTGACCGTGCTGCAGGGCGTGCTGTCGTCCGTCAGCGTGAGCGTCGCGCATGCGCGCGGCGCGCAGGCGGAACATCGCGTGCCGCACATCTACTGGACCGGCTTCGCGCTGTCCATGTTGCTCGCGATTCCGGCAATCATTGCGCTGTCGCTGTCCGAACCGATCCTGCTGATGTTCCACGAGCCGCCGACGCTCGCGCATCACGTCGGCGAGTACACCGGCATCCTGCGGTTCGCGGCGCTCGGCAGCCTGATCGGCGTCGGACTGATGCGCGCGTTCCTGCCGGCGATCGGCGCCGCGCGACGCCTGCTGTGGGTGTCGATTGGAGGCGTCGGCGTCAACGGCGTGCTGAACTACGGGCTGATTCACGGTGCATTCGGCTTGCCGCGGCTCGGCTTCCTCGGCTCGGCGGTCGCGACGACCATCACCATCTGGCTCACCGCGCTCGCGCTGATCTGGCTGCTGCACGGCCGCCAGCGGTTTCGCCATTTCGTGACGGCCGCCCGTCCGAAACTGCCCGTGATGGGCGAGCTGATCGGCATCGGCTGGCCGGTGGCGATCACGTACGGGGTCGAATCGACGCTCTTTCTCGCCACCGGTCTCACGATCGGCGTGCTCGGCGCGACGTCGCTCGCCGCGCACCAGATCGCGCTGAACGTCGCGTCGGTCGCGTTCATGGTGCCGCTCGCGATCGGCCAGGCCGCCAACGTGCGGGTCGGCTACTGGGTCGGCGCCGGCCAGCCGGTCGCCGCGCGGCATGCGGGCTTCGTCGCGCTTGGCCTGGGCATCGCGTTCATGTCGCTGTCGGGGCTCGTGCTGATCGTCGCGCCGCATGCGATCGTCGGCCTGTATCTGCAACTCGACGACCCGGCCAACGCGCCGACCGTTTCGCTTGCCGCGTCGCTGCTCGGCATCGCCGCGGTGTTCCAGATCGTCGACGGCATGCAGACGGTCGGGTCGGGCGCACTGCGCGGGCTGCGCGACACGCGCATCCCGATGCTCGCTGCGACCTTCGGCTACTGGGGCATCGGGTTCCCGACCGGCTACTGGCTGGCGTTCCATGCCGGCCTCGGCGCTCGCGGCCTCTGGTGGGGGCTCGCCGCCGGCCTCGCGAGCGTGGCCGTGCTGATGGCCTGGCGCTTTCACCGGAAGACTTCGTCGCTCGTCGCGTCGCCGCGTTGAGCTCGGCACGACGCGAAATCTCGGGCGGCGCTATGCTTGTCGGCTGAAGACCAGGACGCCGCGCCAGCGGCGCGACTGCCTCACGATACGCCAGGCGCCGCGCGACGCGCGGCCTTTCCCCTTTCCAGGAGGAGTGCATCATGAACGAAGCAGTTCGGATGGAACGCGACACGTTCGGCGAGATCGCCGTGCCGGCCGACCGGCTCTGGGGCGCGCAAACGGAACGCTCGCTGCAGAATTTCCGGATCTCGACGGAGAAGCAGTCGCCCGAGCTGATCCACGCGCTCGCGATCGTCAAGCGCGCCGCGGCCGCCGTGAACCAGTCGCTCGGCGTGCTGGCCGACGACAAGGCGCGCGCGATCATCGACGCCTCCGACGAGATCATCGCGGGCAAGCACCCGCGCGAATTCCCGCTCGCGGTCTGGCAGACGGGCTCCGGCACGCAGACCAACATGAACCTCAACGAGGTGATCGCGAATCGCGCGAGCGAGCTGCTCGGCGGCGAGCGCGGCGAAGCACGCAAGGTCCACCCGAACGACGACGTGAACCGCGGCCAGTCGTCGAACGACGTGTTCCCGACCGCGATGCATGTCGCGGCCGCCTACGCGATCGTCAACCATCTGCTGCCCGCGCTGCGCACGCTGCGCGCGACGCTGGACGCGAAGTCGAAGGCCTTCGCCGACATCGTGAAGATCGGCCGCACGCATCTGCAGGACGCGACGCCGCTCACGCTCGGCCAGGAATTCTCCGGCTACGTCGCGCAGCTCGACCAGGGCGTCCGGCACGTCGAATCGGCGCTGCCGCACCTGTACGAGCTCGCGCTCGGCGGCACCGCAGTCGGCACCGGGCTGAACGCGCATCCGGAGTTCGCAGTGCGCGTGGCCGACGAGATCGGCCGGTTGACGAAGCTGCCGTTCGTGACCGCGCCGAGCAAGTTCGAGGTGATGGCCGCCGCCGACGCGCTGGTGTTCGCGCATGGCGCGCTGAAGACGGTCGCGGCCGGCCTGATGAAGATCGCCAACGACATCCGCTGGCTCGCGAGCGGGCCGCGCTGCGGGCTCGGCGAACTGTCGATTCCGGAAAACGAACCGGGCAGCTCGATCATGCCCGGCAAGGTGAACCCGACGCAGTCCGAAGCCGTGACGATGCTGTGCTGCCAGGTGTTCGGCAACGACGTCGCGGTCAACGTGGGCGGCGCCAGCGGCAATTTCGAGCTCAACGTGTTCCGGCCGATGATCGCGCACAACGTGCTGCAGTCGGTGCGGCTGCTCGCGGACGGCGCGCAGAGCTTCAACGACCACTGCGCGGTGGGCATCGAGCCGAACCGCGCGCGCATCGACATGCTGCTGAACGAATCGCTGATGCTCGTGACGGCGCTCAACCCCCACATCGGCTACGACAAGGCCGCGCAGATCGCGAAGAAGGCGCACAAGGAAGGCACGACGCTGAAGGCCGCCGCGCTCGCGCTCGGCTACCTGACCGAAGCGGAATTCGACGCGTGGGTGCGACCCGAGCAAATGATCGGCTCGCGGTAATCGCGCAGTTGACGCAATGACGGACGGGGCGGGCGAGCCGCTTACGCGGCGCCCGTTGCCGTCAGACGGTGCCCTTCGCCACTTCCTCGGGCTTCATCTCGACGATCTTGTCGAGCGCGGCGCGCACGTCGGCCGCATATTTTGCGAGCACCTTCTGCTCGTCGGTTTCGGGCACGAACGGCGGCACCGGCACCGGGTTGCCGTTCTCGTCGACCGCGACGAATACGACGAGGCAGTCGGTGGTCTGGCGCAGTACGCCGCCCTTCGGATCGCCGGCGTGCACGGACACATGAATGTGCATGCTGGTGCGCCCGGTCGCGACGACGCGTGCCTTCAATTCCACCAGGTTGCCGACGAGAATCGGACGCTGGAAGCGGATGTTGCCGACGCTGACCGTCACGCAATAGCGGCTTGACCAGACCGCCGCACACGCATACGCGACCTCGTCGATCCACTTCATCAGCGCGCCGCCGTGTACCTTGCCGCCGAAGTTCACGGACGACGGCTCGGCGAGGAAGCGGAATACGGTTTCGGTGCGGTCGAGGGCGGCCGGTACGGGGGACGGTTGGGACATCGTGATAGCTCCAGGCGGCGGGGGCGCTGCAATCGGCGCATTATACGTTGCACTGCGGCAAGCCGTCGCGGCGCCCGCCGCGCAGCGGCGACGGCACGCGCGCCGGTGCGCCAGGCCGGCATCGGCACCGGAAATCGGCGGCCGTCAGCGGCGCACCGTGATGCCCTGGTCGATCGTTCCGTACATCTCCAGGCTGCCGCCGCGCTCGCCGGTGCCCGCGCCGCCGTCCGCACAGGCTGCGCAAACGAACGCGGCCGCCAACACGCAGAAAATCGTCTTCATCGTTGCATCGTGTCACATGCGGCGGCCCACTGCCACCGCGTCCGGTCATTCTACGCGCGCGCCGCCGGCGACCGCGGGTCGCGCACCGCCCCGCCGCATCCGACATTTCAACCGAACACGAAACATCGAATGTGCGCGGGCGCCTACACTGCAGTCATTCCGCCTGACGAGACACGATGATGACCGATCAAGACGACCACCATTTTCCAGGCCTGAGCCGGATCGGCGCGCTGATCGCCGATCCCGGACGCGCCGCGATGCTGTGGGTGCTGATGGACGGCAGCGCACGGCCGGCCGGCGAACTGACGATGATCGCGGGGCTGTCGCCGTCCGCGGCGAGCGCGCACCTCGCGCGCCTGACCGAAGGCGGGCTGCTCGCGCTCGACGTGCGTGGCCGGCACCGCTACTACCGGCTCGCATCCGCCGATATCGCGGCGTCGCTCGAGGCACTCGCGAACGTGGCCCGCGCGGCCGCGCCGAACCGTCCGGTGCCGCCACCGTCACGCACGGTGCCGGCCGAACTGCGCTATGCGCGCACCTGCTATGACCACATGGCCGGCGAGCTCGCGGTCCGCATCTTCGACGGACTCACCGCGCGCGGCTGGCTGCAGGCCGACGGCGACGCGATCGAAGCCACGGAACTCGGCACGCACGCGCTCGCGCGCTGGGGCATCGACGTCGAGCAGCAGCGCACGCGCCGCCGCCGTTTCGCATGCGGCTGTCTCGACTGGAGCGAGCGCCGACCGCATCTCGGCGGCGCGCTGGGCGCGGCACTGCTCGACAGCTTCTGCGCGCGCGGCTGGATCGAGCGCACCGCGCGGCCGCGTGTGCTGCGCGTCACCGTGCCCGGACAGCAGATTTTCGACGACTGGCTTACGTCCGCTTGACGCGCGCATTGCGAGCGGGCGACAACGGCGCGCGTTGGACAGGTTTTGTTACATCGCGTGCCATTCGACTTACAAAACACCGAGCACTGAAACAGGCCGAGCGGATATTGTGAACTCAACGGCACGAATCGACGCGCCGCGATAACGACGAAGACGCTCATCATGGCCTCCCTGTTCACGCTCAAGCGAACCGCCCACTGCACGCTGCTCGCGTTCGCCACGCTGACGACCCTGCCCTGCGCATTCGCGCAAGTGACACAGGCGGCGGCGTACGCCGCCGCCCAACAGCCGGGCGGCGATCCGCCGGGCCGCGTGGCCCGGCTCAACTACATGTCGGGTGCCGTGACGACGGAGCCGGCCGGCACCGACACGTGGTCATACGCCGCCGTGAACCGGCCGCTGACGACCGGCGACCAGCTGTGGAACGATGCCGGCGCACGCTCGGAGCTGCACATCGGCTCGACCGCGGTGCGTCTCGGCGAATCGACGAGCATGTCGGTCCTGAATCTCGACGACAACACGACGCAGTTGAAGGTCGGGCTCGGCACCGTGTCGACACACGTGCGCGGTCTGCCGCCCGGCGGGACCTACGAAATCGACACGCCCAATCTTGCGCTCGGGATCACGGGCCCCGGCGACTATCGCGTGGATGTCGCGCCGAACGGCGCGACCACGACAGTCACCGTCCGCAGTGGCAGCGCCACCGTCTACGGCAGCAACGGGCAGTATCCGCTGTCGCCCGGGCAACAGGTCGTGTTCACCGGCACCGACCTGCAGGTCGCGCAGCAATCGGCCGCGCCGGCCCCCGATGCGCTCGACCAGTGGGCAGCGAGCCGCGATGCGGCCGAGCAGCGCTCGGTGTCGGCCCGCTACGTATCGCGCGACATTCCCGGCTACCAGGACCTCGATGCGAACGGTACGTGGCGCGAAACCCCGAATTACGGCGAGGTCTGGGTGCCGAACGACACGCCGGCCGACTGGGCGCCGTATCACGACGGCCACTGGATCTGGCAAGCGCCCTGGGGCTGGACATGGGTCGACGATGCCCCGTGGGGCTTCGCGCCCTATCACTACGGCCGCTGGGCCTATGTCGACGACAGCTGGGCGTGGGTGCCCGGCCCGATGGTCGTCAGCCAGCCGCCCGTCTACGCGCCCGCACTCGTCGCGTTCGTGGGCGGTGGCGGCGGTCCCGACTGGAGCGTCGCGCTGACGGTCGGCGGCGTCGCCGCGGCCGGCTGCGCGTGGTTCGCGCTCGGCCCGGGCGAGCCCTGGCATCCCGGCTGGGGCGGCTGGAGCCCGCATTACTACGACCGCGTGAACCGGAACATCGTGGTCAACAACGTGACGGTCAACAAGACCGTGAACGTGACGAACATCACCAACATCACGAACATCAACAAGACGTACGTGAACTTCCGCGCACCGCACGCGATCACGGCCGTGCCGGCGTCCGCGTTCGTGCACGGTCAGCCGGTCGCGCACTTCGCGCAGCACGTCGACCCGCAGCAATGGCGCAACGCGCACGTGATGCCGGGCACCCCCGGCATTGCCCCGGTGCGCCAGAGCTTTACCGGCGGCCTGCGCACGGCCAGCTACCGGCCGCCGGCAGCGATCGGACGGCACACGTTCGTTGCCACACGCAATCCGGCGATACCGGCCGCGTATCGCGACCAGGCGGCCGCGCATCTCGCCCGGCAAGGCGCGCGCGTGCCGGGCGCCGGTGCGCCCGTCGCGAGGACGAACGTGCCGGCCGACTATGCGGCTCGCCCCGTCCGCGTGCCGGGCAATCCGAAAGCCGGTACGTGGGCGATGCGCAACGTGCAGCTCGTGAATCCGCACGGTCCCGTCGTGCAACCGGCGCATGCGTCGCGCGACGGGCAGCCGGCCCCGGCACAGGCACTCGTCGCCAGGCCTGGCGCGCCGATGCCGATCGGGCCGAATGGCGCACGGCCGATGAACGGCGAGGCTCCCAACGCGCCGCGCTTTGCGAACGGCGCCACGCCGCAGGCGCCGGGCAATCCGGCTGCACATCAGGCGCCCGGCGTCGGAAATGGCGTCCCGCACCCGCCGATGGCCGTCAACGCGCCGACCGGGCGCGACAGCGCGCATGCAGTCGCCGCACCCGCGCCCGCGTGGATGCAGCCGCACACGCCGATGGAGCGTCAGCGCGCGACGCCGCCGACGGCGCTCCACGCAGCGGGACAGAATGCGCTGCCGCCCGTGCGGGGCGCGGCCCCCGTTCCGCATCCGGAAGCCACGCCCGGCGCGCCGCTCGGCGGGCGGCAGGAAACCCCGCGCGCGCTGCCGCAACCACGACTCGATACGACCGCGCAGATTGCGCAGCCGCGTCCGCGCCCCGATTTCGCTGCGCCGGCCCAGCATGCGCAGCCGCGCCCCGAGCGGGCCGCCCCGGCGCCGCAACCGCGCCCCGAATTCGCGCAACCGGCACCGCGACGCGAAGTCGCGCCGCCGCACGTGAATGAGTACCGCCCGCCCGCGCCGGCCGTGCATGAAATGCCGCGACCGCAGCCGCAAGCGCCGCGCATGGAACCGCGGCCGTCGATGCCCGCACCGCACGTGGAACCACGGCCGCAACCGGCTCCGCACGTCGAGGCGCCGCGCCCGAGCAATCCGCCGCCCGGCGGCCACGACGAGCGGCATCGCCAGTAACCGCGGCCGATGAAGCAAAAAGGACCGACCGGCACGTGCCGGTCGGTCCTTCTTCATTCTGCGTGACGCGGGTCGCGCAACCCGCGCCGTCATCGAACGCCGGGGCTCAGACCGCCATCGGCGCCGTCAGCGGCTCATGATGCCGGTAGCCGACGAGCGAGAAGTCGGACGGCTCGATCCGCTCGAGCCATTCGGGCGCATAAACGCCCGTCTTCGCATAGTCGGGCACGCGCTCGGCAATTTCGAGCCGCGGGCTGTCGTAAGGCTCGCGCGTGAGCTGCTGCTGCAGCATGTCCAGCTGGTTTTCGTAGATGTGCGCGTCACCGATGAAGTACGTGAACCAGCGCGGCGTATAACCCGTCAGCCGACCGACGAGCGACAGCAGTGCAGCGCCTTCCGTCAGATTGAACGGCGTGCCGAGCCCGACGTCGTTGCTGCGGATGTACAGGCACAGCGAAATCTCGCGCTTCGTGACGTTCGGCAGGAACTGATACAGCAGATGGCACGCGGGCAGCGCGATCTGGTCGAGCACGGCCGGATTCCACGCGTGAAACAGGATGCGGCGATCGGCCGGGTTCTCCATGATCGTGTCGAGGCACTGGCGCAACTGGTCGATCGCCTTGTAGAGCAACACTTTCGGCGCACCGTCCTCGTCGAAGCGCGTGACGATCCGGAAACCGCGGCGCGTCGCGTCGGCGATCTGCGCGTCGGCGCCCGCGTCGAGCACCTTGTAGCCGGGCCACTGACGCCATTGCACGCCGTACACGTCGCCCAGGTCGTCGACGCCCTGGCGGTACGGATTCGCGAGCCACTGCGCATTGTCGTTCGCGTTCGCATCCCACACCTTGCAGCCGAGCGCGCGGAAATCGGCCGCGCTTCGCGATGCCCGCAGGAAGCCGACCAGTTCGCCGATCGCGGACTTGAACGCGAGCTTCTTGGTCGTCACGGCCGGGAAACCTTGCTGCAGGTCGAACCGCAGCATCGCACCGGGCATGCTGATGGTGCGGATGCCCGTGCGGTTCTCCTGCCAGGTGCCGGTGTCGAGGATGGTGCGAACGAGGTCGAGATACTGTTTCATGCGGGTTCCTTCGGCCGCGAGGGCGGCCGTCACCCGCCAATTTTAGCAAGCGTGATGCCGAATCTCCGGCAACGGCGCCGAAAACCCTGCCAGCGGGTCGCCGCGATCGCGCATGCCATGCGCGCACATCAGCCGGTACAGCGTGACGCGCGACACGCCGAGTTCGCGCGCCGCATCGGCAAAACGGCCACGGTGGCGCAGCAGCGCCTGCTCGATCGCCTGCCGTTCGGCCGCTTCTCGCGCCTCGGTGAGCGACACGGGCGCCAGCGTCGCGAATTCGTTGAGTTCGAGATCGGCCGCGGTGATCATCCGGCCCTCCGACATCACGATCGCCCGGCGCACGCGATTGATCAGCTCGCGCACGTTGCCGGGCCACGAATAGCCGTACAGCGCGGCGATCGCGTCCGGCGAAAAGCCGCGCAAGCGGCGATGCGCGTCGCCCTTGAAGCGTTCGAGCATGTGGCGCGCCAGCAGCTCGATATCCTTGCCGCGCGCGCGCAGCGGCGGCTCCTCGATCTTCAGCACGCACAGCCGGTGGAACAGGTCCTCGCGAAACCGCCCGTCGCGCAGCGCCGCTTCCATGTCCACGTGCGTCGCGCAGATCACGCGCACGTCGACCGGCACCGATACATGCGCGCCGAGCCGCTCGATCTTGCCTTCCTGCAGGAATCGCAGCAGGCTCGCCTGGCTCTCGAGCGGCAGGTCGCCGATTTCGTCGAGAAACAGCGTGCCGCCATTCGCGGCCTCGACACGACCGATCTTGCGCTGGTTCGCGCCCGTAAAGGCGCCGCGCTCATAGCCGAACAGTTCGGCTTGCAGCAGTGTCGACGGAATCGCGCCGCAATTGATCGCGACGAACGGCGCCTGCGCGCGCGCCGAGCGCTCGTGGATCGCAACGGCCGTCAGTTCCTTGCCGGTACCCGATTCCCCGGAGATGAACACCGGTGCATCGGTCGTCGCGACGCGCCGGATCGTCCTGAACAACCCGAGCATCGCGTCGCAGGTGCCGACCATCTCGCCTTCGGTGCGCCCGGCGCCGACCGGCGACGCCACCGGGTCGGTCAGTGCGACCATGCCGTGCGCATGGCCGATGGTCTCGACGATGCGCGACGCCTCATACGGCATCGTCACGTAGTCGAAGCAATAGTCGCGAATGAGATGCCGCAGCGTGGCGTCCTGCAACTGCCCGCGCCGGGTCGCCGCGATCCAGCCGATGTGCTGGATGCTCAGACACGTCTCGAGTTCGCGCAAATCGGCGGGCCGAAAGCCCGGCGAGAAATCGAGCAGGCCGGCGGTTGCCACGCCGTGCTGCACGACACGCCGCACGTCGCGCGCGCTTTCCGCAAGATCGACGCGCCACCCGCATTCGTCGAAATGCCCGCGCAACGCATCGTTCGGCTCGCGCGAGAAATAGATCACATGCCGCTGCTCGGCTCCCATATGCCCACCCCGTTCATCAACCGTCTAACGATTGCCGCGCACGCCAAGTCGCGTGCAAAAGGATCGAACCGGGTCAGCCGAAGCGGCTCGATTCGCCATGCCGATGCGCGACAACAACCGGCCTCGCATGATGGCGCTTGTTTCGCGTCCAGTTATTTTTTGGTCACGACGGCTTAGTTATAGGCGCTGAATACGACAATCCAGTTGCAGCGCAGACGGGCGAGCGGCCGAATCGCTCAATGGTCGACGTTCATCAATCATCTGCACATAGCACATGCGCAGTGACGCGTGCCTGCATCGACACACGCACAAATTTTCATCCTTGAAGCGTATCGATTGAATCCGCAGTATTCCCGAGCCCCGTCGTTTCACGCCTGAAACATTTCCCGGCGTTTTCGATTGCGATTCGCGACGCTCTCCCGCGGATCGCAGACGAGACAACGCTCTTCGCCCGATGGCATGCATTTCGCTGAATGTGCAACGGATCGGAGAAGGCGGCCATGCGAACACTTTTTTCACGGTCTTGCGTGCAGATGACGACTGCGTTTGCGCTCGCGTGCGCGTTCATGCCGGCACGCGCGGATGAAAGCGTGCAGCCCGAACGCGCGATGCTGCTTGCCGGTAACGCGCCGCGCATGCAACCGAACAACCGCATCGGTATCGTGCCGGTCGCCGCACCTCGGCCGCGTTCGTCGGGCAAGACATCGGTGACGCTCTGGGACGAGCTCGCCCCGTCTGCTCCATTGCCGATACCGATTCCTGTTCCGCTTCCCGGCAATGCGCAGCATGCAATGGAGGGAAACGCCGGAAACCGCATGCATCAATAATCCGCACACGACGCAGATGCCGCCCGATCGTTGAGGATTCCAGATTGAGTGGAATGAGCGAGGTCGTTTGCTGCAGCGTCGATATCGCGACGCGAAGCTTTTTTGTGTCCGTCCCCCGGCGGGCACTCTTTTTATTCGGAAGGTAACGGCGCGAAGGCAGCACCTCGTCTTCGCAGGCGACGCGCTGCCGACCGGAGGCCGCCAACGCGCCGGCGCATCCGCAGCGGTGCGGCCGCGCGCCGCCATTCCGGTAGAATCGGCGCCATTCCCGCTCTCCTCTTTCCCGACCTTCATGACGACGTTGACCCTGATCGTCGCGCGCGCCCGCAACGGCATCATCGGCCGCGACAACCAGTTGCCCTGGAAACTTCCCGAGGACCTCGCGTTCTTCAAACGCACGACGATGGGCGCACCGATCGTGATGGGCCGCAAGACTCACGAGTCGATCGGCCGGCCGCTGCCGGGCCGGCGCAACATCGTCGTGACGCGCGACGCGGCGCGCCGCTTCGACGGCTGCGACACCGTCACGTCGCTCGCCGATGCGCTCGCGCTCGCCGCGCGCGACGGCGTCGCCGAAGCCTTCCTGATCGGCGGCGCACAGCTCTATGCGGAAGGCCTGCAACTCGCCGACAAGCTGATCGTCACCGAAATCGACGCGGACTTCGACGGCGATGCGTCGTTCCCGGCGCCCGATCCCGCGCACTGGCAGGAAGTGTCGCGCGAGCCGCATCAGGCCGCCGCGCCGAACACGTTCGGCTATGCGTTCGTCGTCTACGCGCGCAAACGCGACTGACACGCGGCACACGACAAAAAGCCCGGCCGGCGCACGCGCGCCGGTCGGGCTTTTACGTTTCCTGGCGGCCGACGCCGCGCCGCTTACTGCCCGGCGATCGTCATCTGCTCGATCAGCACCGAGCCGGTTTCCTTCGTACCGCGCACGATCGAATCCGCGCCGATCGCGACGATGTGCCGGAACATCTCCTGCAACATGCTCGCGACCGTGATTTCCTCGACCGGATACTGGATCACGCCGTTCTCGACCCAGAAGCCGGCCGCGCCGCGCGAATAGTCGCCGGTCACGTAGTTCACGCCCTGCCCCATCAGCTCGGTCAGCAGCAGGCCCGTGCCCAGCTTCTTCAGCATCGCGTCGAAATCGTCGCCCGGCTGCGTGTTCGAGCTGCGCAGCGCGAGGTTGTGCGAGCCGCCCGCGTTGCCGGTCGTCTGCGTGCCGAGCTTGCGCGCCGAATAGGTCGACAGGAAGTAGCCTTCGACGACACCGTCGTTGACGACGCTGCGCGCACGTGTGCGCACGCCTTCCTCGTCGAACGGCGCGCTGCCCATCGCACGCGGCACGTGCGGATCCTCGACGACCTGCACGTGCGGCGCGAACACCGGCTTGCCGAGACTGTCGACGAGGAACGACGTCTTGCGGTACAGCGCGCCGCCGCTGACGGCCTGCACGAATGCGCCGAGCAGGCCGGCCGCGAGCGGCGCCTCGAACAGCACGGGCACCTTGCGCGTGTCGAGACGGCGCGCGCCCATGCGCGCCAGCGCGCGCTCGGCCGCATAGCGCCCGACGGCTTCCGGCGCCGCGAGATCGACCGCGCTGCGCTTCGACGAATACCAGTCGTCGCGCTGCATGTGGCGGCCGGTGCCCGCGATCGGCGCACACGCGATGTAGTGGCGCGAGTACGGGTAGCCGGCGAGGAAGCCGCGCGACGTCGCGAGCACGAACTGCGAATGCTGCGCCGACACGCTCGCGCCTTCCGAGTTGCGGATCTGCGGGCTGACCGCGAACGCGGCGTCCTCCGCGCGGCGGGCGAGCTCGACGGCGTCGTCGGCGGTGAGCGCCCACGGGTGGTAGAGATCGAGGTCGCGCGGGTCGGTTTCGAGCAGCTCGGCCTCGGCAAGGCCGGCCGCGTCGTCCTCGGCCGTGAAGCGCGCGATGTTGTACGCGGCGGCGACGGTATCCTTGATCGCGGCCGGCGAGAAGTCCGACGTGCTCGCGTTGCCGCGCTTCTTGCCGATGAACACCGTCACGCCGACCATCTTGTCGCGGTTGTGTTCGATCGTCTCCACCTCGCCGCGACGCACCGACACCGACAGGCCGTCGCCTTCGGAGATTTCGGTCGCGGCGTCCGTCGCGCCGAGTGCCTTCGCATGGCGAAGGATGTCGGAGGCAATTTCCTTGAGCTGGTCCTGCGTGTGCGGGAAATAGCGCGCTTGTACGTCGAGATTGGCTGCCATCGTCGTGATATCCGGTGGCGGGCGTGCCGCCCGCATGTTCAAAATGTTGCGTATCCCGCGATCATAGCAAGGTCCGGGGCCACATACCGACAAGCTTGGGGTGTCCGCGCCGCGATACAATGCCGCCCATGACACGCAAAACCCGAATCCAGCCGATCGAGCATGCCGACGACGACACCGGCAATGGCTACGATCGCCCCAGCAAATCCCAGTTGAAACGCGAGATGCACGCGCTGCAGGAGCTCGGCCAGGCCCTGGTCGACCTGCCGAAGGACGCGCTCAAACGCATGCCGATGCCCGAGGATCTGGCCGACGCCGTGCGCGAGGCGCGCCGTATCACCGATCACGAAGGCAAGCGCCGCCAGCTCCAGTACGTCGGCCGCGTGATGCGCTCGCTGACCGACGAAGAAACCGCCGCCCTGCGCACCGCGCTGGATGCCCAGCGAGGCGTGAACAAGGCCGCGACGGCCCGCCTGCACTGGATCGAGCACACGCGCGAACAGCTGCTCGCCAGCGACGACGCGCTGACCGAGTTCCTGCGCCAGCATCCCGAAGCCGACATCCAGGAAGGCCGCACGCTGATCCGCAACGCGCGCAAGGAAGCGCAGCAAGGCAAGCCGCCGCGCTATTTCCGCGAGCTGTTCCAGTGGATCAAGACCGCGAGCGGCACGGACGAGACCGACGCAGACGAAGCGCCGGACGAAGCCGGAGACGACCATGACGACGAAGCGTAACCACCCGGACGAGCTCGTGGTCGGCCTCGTTTCGATCAGCGACCGCGCCAGCACGGGCGTCTACGAGGACAAGGGCATTCCGGCGCTGCAGGAATGGCTCGCCGGCGCATTGCGCTCGCCGTGGCGCGCCGAAACCCGGCTGATCCAGGACGACGCGCCGACGATCTCCGCCACGCTGACGGAACTCGTCGACGTCGCGGGCTGTGACCTCGTGCTGACGACCGGCGGCACCGGCCCGGCCCGGCGCGACGTGACGCCGGAAGCGACGCTGGCCGTTGCGACGAAGGAAATGCCGGGATTCGGCGAACAGATGCGGCAGATCAGCCTGAATTTCGTGCCGACCGCGATCCTGTCGCGGCAGGTCGCGGTGATCCGCGAGACGGCCGACCATGCGGCGCTGATCATCAACCTGCCCGGCCAGCCGAAGTCGATCCGGGAAACGCTCGAAGGGCTGCGCGACGCCGACGGCAAGTCGACCGTGCCGGGCATCTTCGCAGCGGTGCCCTACTGCATCGACCTGATCGGCGGCCCGTACATCGAGACCGATGCCGCGGTGGTCGCGGCGTTCCGGCCGAAGAGCGCACAACGCGCGCCGCGCTGAGCGCGTGCCGGCCCGCTCAGACGGCCGGCGCGGACTCGCCCGCCGGCGCCGATGCCGCCGGAATCAGGAAATGCTGGCGGTAGTACTTCAGCTCGTCGATCGACTCGTGGATGTCCGCGAGCGCCGTGTGCATCGCGCGCTTCTGGAAGCCCTTGTAGATCGCGGGCTGCCAGCGGCGGCACAGCTCCTTGAGCGTGCTGACGTCCAGGTTGCGGTAGTGGAAGAACCGCTCGAATTCGGGCATCCAGCGCGCCATGAAACGGCGGTCCTGGCAGATCGAATTGCCGCACATCGGCGACTTGCCGGGCGATACGTACTGCGCGAGGAACGCCTGCAGCTGCGCGGCGGCGTCGGCCTCGGTCACGGTCGACGCGCGCACGCGGTCGATGAGGCCCGAGCGGCCGTGCGTCGACTTGTTCCAGTCGTCCATCTTCGCGAGCGTCTCGTCGCTCTGGTGGATCGCGAACACGGGACCTTCCACCGCGATGTCGAGCGTGGAATTGGTCACGACGACCGCGATCTCGATGATGCGGTCGTTATCCGGGTCGAGGCCCGTCATCTCCATGTCGAGCCAGACGAGGTTCAACTCGTTGCGCACGAGCGCGGGCTGGCTGGCGGAAGCGGCGGTATCGGTCATGAGTCATCCTGGAAAATGGCGGGCGGCGCGCGGCGCCGCCCGGGCGGCGGGCATTGCATGAGCGGGCCCGGTCCGCAAGAACATATAATTCTCGCATAGAACCCTTTGGCGCCTTCGATGTCACCCTTTTCGTTCACCCTGCTGTTCGCGATCGCCGTGCTCGCGATGGTCGTCACCAAGCTGTGGCTCGCGTCGCGGCAGATCCGCTTCGTCGCCGCCCACCGCAACGGCGTGCCCGCGCAGTTCAGCGCCACCATTCCGCTGACCGCCCATCAACGCGCGGCCGACTACACGGTCGAGCGCACCCGGCTGGCGATGTTCGAGATCGTCGTCAGCGCGGCCGTGCTGGTCGGCCTCACGCTGCTCGGCGGCGTCGGCGCGCTGGACACGCTGCTGACGGGCTGGCTCGGCCGCGGCTACGCGCAGCAGGTCGCGCTCGTCGCCGCCGTGCTCGCGATCACGGGCGTGATCGACGTGCCGTTCGAGTATTACCGCCAGTTCGGGATCGAACAGCGGTTCGGCTTCAACCGGATGACCAAGCGCCTGTTCTTCACCGACATGCTGAAGAACACGCTGCTCGGCGCCGTGCTCGGCCTGCCGCTGCTGTTCGTCGTGCTGTGGCTGATGAATCAGGCCGGCAGCCTCTGGTGGCTGTGGACCTGGATCGTCTGGGTCGCATTCCAGATGCTCGTGCTGCTGATCTACCCGACCTTCATCGCGCCGATCTTCAACAAGTTCGAGCCGCTGAAGGACGAAGCGCTGCGCACGCGCATCGAGTCGCTGATGAAACGGTGCGGCTTCGCGGCGAAGGGCCTGTTCGTGATGGACGGCAGCCGCCGTTCCGCGCACGGCAACGCGTACTTCACGGGCTTCGGTGCGTCGAAGCGGATCGTATTCTTCGACACGCTCCTCGCACGGCTGTCCGGCCAGGAAATCGAGGCCGTGCTCGCGCACGAACTCGGTCATTTCAAGCGCCGCCACGTGATGAAGCGGATGCTCGTGTCGTTCGTGCTGAGCCTCGTGCTGCTCGCGCTGCTCGGCTGGCTCGCGCAGCGCACGTGGTTCTACACGGGTCTCGGCGTCACGCCGTCGCTCGACACGAGCAACGCGGGCGCCGCGCTCGTGCTGTTCTTCCTCGCAATCCCCGTGTTCCTGTTCTTCGCCACGCCGGTCAGCAGCCTCACGTCGCGCAAGCATGAATTCGAAGCCGATGCGTTCGCGGCCAGCCAGACCGATGCGCAGGACCTCGTCAGCGCACTCGTGAAGCTGTACGAGGACAACGCGTCGACGCTCACGCCGGACCCGGTCTACACGGCCTTCTACTACTCGCATCCGCCCGCGTCGCAGCGGATCGACCGCCTGATGCAGCACGCATGAGCCGGCCGACCTCCCGCAAGCCGGCCCCGCGCGCATCCGGCGCGCCGCGAGTCGAAGGCCGCGTGATCGCGGCGCACGGCCGGCACTACATCGTCGCGCCCGACGACGGCGGCCCGATGCTGCAGTGCTTCCCGCGCGGCAAGAAAAGCGAGATCGCGGTCGGCGACCGCGTCGTGTACGAACAGGCGTCGGCCGACCAGGGCGTGATCGTCGAGATCGGCGAGCGGCGCAACCTGCTGTACCGTTCCGACCAGTTCAAGTCGAAGCTGTTCGCGGCGAACCTCGACCAGTTGCTGATCGTGCTCGCGACCGAACCCTATTTCAGCGAGGACCTGCTCGGCCGCGCGCTGATCGCGGCAGAAGCGAACGAACTGAAGCCGCTCGTCGTGCTGAACAAGATCGACGTCGAGGCCGCGCTGCCGGTCGCCCGCGAGCGGCTCGCGCCCTACCGCGCGCTCGGCTACGACGTGCTCGAGCTGTCGGTGAAGGGCGCGCCCGACGATGCGCGCGCGCAACTGATGCCGCATCTGGCCGGGCATTCGACGATCCTGCTCGGCCAGTCGGGGATGGGCAAGTCGACGCTCGTGAACCTGCTCGTACCCGATGCCGAAGCCGCGACCCGTGAAATCTCGGCCGCGCTCAACAGCGGCCGCCACACGACGACGTTCACGCGCCTTTACCCGCTCGAAGGCGGCGGCGCGCTGATCGATTCGCCGGGCTTCCAGGAATTCGGCCTCTACCACCTGACGGAAGGCCGCCTCGAGCGCGCGTTCCCGGAATTCCGCCCGCTGCTCGCGGACTGCCGTTTCTATAATTGCCATCATCTGCACGAGCCGGGCTGCGCGATTCTCGAAGCCGTCGCGGACGGCCGCATCGCGCCGTCCCGCCATGCGCTTTACGCGCAGCTCGTGCACGAGGCAAGCCAGGTCGTTCGCTGAGTTCCGGCGGACGGCATGCGCCGGGCCGAAGCCGCCCTTCACCGACAGGAGCCGCGATGCGTTTCAAGGCCCCCGACCTGGCCACCGCGCAGCACTGGGCGAACGTGCTGCAGGTGGCCGGCATCGGCTGCGAACTGCACAACTGCTACGCGACCGGCGCGCTCGGCGGCCTGCCGGCCGACGCATGCGCGCCCGAGCTGTGGCTCGATGACGAGCGCGACGATGCGCTCGCGCGGCGGCTGATCGACGCTGCATCACACGGCCCGTCGGCCGGTGCGGCCCCGTGGCGGTGTCGCCGGTGCGGCGAGGCGCTCGAGGCGCAGTTCACGGCTTGCTGGCAATGCGGCACCGTGCGCGATCCGCTCGACGACTGAACGCGCCGACCGGACGCACAGCGAAAAGGCCGGCATCGAGCCGGCCTTTTCGTTTCATCGCGTGCTGCGCGAGCGCGTCACGAAATCCAGACCGCCAACGTCAGCATCAACAGCAGGATCATCCACAGGATCACCGCGCGCCACACCAGGCCGACCGCCGACTGCAGCGTGCGCGGCGTGCAATCATCACCGACCGTCAACGGGCCGCTGTCGCCGACCGCCAACGCGTCGAGACTCGACGGTTCCGCGAGCGGCCCTGCGAGGCGCGCACCGAGCGCGCCGCTGCCGGCCGCGAGCAGCACGCCGTCGTTCGGGTCGGGCCACTGGCGCGTGTGATTGCGCCACGCGTAGATCGCATCCTCGAAGTTGCCGACGATCGCGAAGCCGAGCGCGGTCAGTCGCGACGGAATCCAGTCGATCACGAAGAACGCACGCTGCGCGAACGTCGAGAACGCGGCGGTGCGATCGTCACCCGGCGTCGACCAGCTGCGCGCGAGATATTCCGAGATGCGATACAGCACGGCGCCGGCCGGACCGAGCGGCAGCACGTACCAGAAGAACACGCCGAACACGTGGCGATGCGACGCAACGACCGCATGAATCAGCGTATGGCGGACGATTTCACCGACCGGCATGTCGACCGTGTCGAGGCCCGTCCACTCGTGCAGGATCTCACGCGCGCGCGGCACGTCGTCGTTGTTGAGCGCGAGATGGATATCGGTGAAGTAATGGCTGAACTGGCGGAAGCCGAGCGTGAAGTACACGACGACGACGTTCCAGATGAACGCGAGCACGAAGCTCACCTTGAACAGCAGAAAGTAGATCAGCGCGACGATCAGCACCCACGGCAGCACGACTGCGAGCCATGCGAGCACACCATGTTTTTGCTTGCCGGCGTCGAGGCCATGCGCGACGGTTTCCGCATGAAACTGAAACAGCGCGAACACCGGATTGTTCGGCGACAACGCGCGGACCTGTTCGATGATGAGGGCGAGAAGAACCGAAAAGAAAGTCATGCGTGGCGCCGTCTTCGGAGTTATGTCATTTTTTGCATAACGATAGCACAGCGTAAGCAGCGGATGGCTGCCGACGCGACGGGCCGGCAGCCGGCCGCGCACGCAGGTTCGGGCGGGATGCTATCCGGCTGCCAAGAAGCGGTACAGATTGCGCAACATGCCGGCAGTTGCGCCCCAGATGAAGTAATGCCCGGCCGATTCGCCGTTCGGATAAGGCATCGCAAAAAAACGACGCTCGCCCCCTTCCCAACGGAACACGCGAACCTGGTGGTTCGCCGGGCTCATCAGGAACGCGAGCGGCACCTCGAAAATCTCGGCAACTTCAAACGAATCGGCCTGCACGGTGAATGGCGGATGCACGAGGCCCACGACGGGCGTCACGCAGAAGCCGGTCCCCGTCAGGTAGTCGGGCAGCGCGCCGAGAATCTCCACCGGTTCGGCGGCCAGCCCGATTTCTTCCTTCGCCTCTCGCAACGCGGTGGCCGTCGCATCGCGATCGAACGGCTCGCGACGGCCTCCGGGGAAGCTGATCTGCCCGGCATGGTCGTTCAGGTGATCGGCGCGCTGGGTCAGCAGCACGGTGAGGCCGCTCTCGCGAACGACGAGCGGGATGAGGACGGCGGCGCTGCGCGGGTCGACGCCCTCCTGCAGCCGTACCTCGGCGGGCTCGACGCTCCATTCGAGCGTGCGCGCGAAACGCTCGCGCAGCCCGGGCGGCGTCATCAGACGGGATTCGATGGATGGCAGGCCGGCGCCGGTGCCTTCGACCGGCAACACTTCGGGATCAATGATGGGGCGGCGATTCAATGGCGGTCTCGAGTTCGTGACGTATCGAACATATTGTCGCGCCAGAATGAAAAAAGCACCCGGGTGGGTGCTTTTTCCTTACAGCTCTTACTCTTGGGCAGCTGCTGCGGCGCGATCCTTCGACACCAGCTTTTCCTTGATTCGAGCCGACTTGCCCGAACGCTCGCGCAGGTAGTACAGCTTGGCACGACGCACATCACCGCGACGCTTCACGACGATGCTCGCCAGCAGCGGCGAGTAGGTCTGGAACGTACGCTCGACGCCTTCGCCCGACGAGATCTTGCGGACGATGAAGTTCGAGTTCAGGCCACGGTTGCGAATCGCGATCACGACGCCTTCGTATGCCTGAACGCGCTTGCGGTTACCTTCAACCACGTTCACGTTCACGATCACCGTGTCGCCCGGGGCGAATTCGGGGATCGTCTTGCCGGCGAGCGCGCGCTCGATCTCTTCCTGCTCAAGTTTTGCAATCAGATTCATCACTGACTCCTAAAGCCATCTTGTCGGCGTTTGCGCCCGCCTGCTTCCAGGCCTGGCCCCGATAGAGGATGGATTCACATCAGGCACCGCGCACGCATGCACGGCACCGCCATTTCCCGCACGCGACACTGCCTCAGGAGGCGTTCTTCGCTTCGCGTGCGAGGTTCGCGAGCCACGCCTCGTCGGCACGGCTCAACAACTTCTCGCGGCGCGCCCGGACGATCAGGTCCGGCCGCTTCCGCAACGTATTCCTCAATGCTTCCTGGCGCCGCCACCGCTCGATCTCGGCATGATGGCCGCCGAGCAACACGTCCGGCACGCGCATCCCCTCGTATTCCTCGGGGCGCGTGTAATGCGGACAATCGAGCAGCCCGTCGGCGAAGCTGTCCTGCACGGCCGACTGCGCATCGTTCAGCACCCCTGGCAAAAGACGCACGACGGCATCCATCATCGCCATCGCCGGCAGTTCGCCACCGGACAGAACGAAATCGCCGAGACTGATTTCCTCGTCGACGCAACGGTCGAGCAGACGCTGATCGATCGCCTCGTAGCGGCCGCACAGCACGATGACGCCGGGCTCCTGCGCCATCCGCACCGCACGTTCGTGCGTGAACGGCGCGCCCTGCGGCGACATCATCACCACCCGCGTGCTCGCGACGCCCTGCTCCGCCTGCGCTGCTTTCGCAGCACCGATCGCGGCCTCGAGCGGCCTGGCCAGCATCACCATGCCCGGACCGCCGCCGTACGGACGATCGTCAACCGTACGGTAGTTGTCCGTCGTGAAATCACGCGGATTCCAGGTACGCAATCCGAAGCGCCCCTGCTTCACGGCCCGACTGGTGATCCCCCAGTCGGTCAGCGCGCGGAACATTTCGGGAAAGAGCGTGACGACGTCGAACTGCACCGCGCTCTCCGTAACCTGGTTCATTAGTAATCGGCTTCCCAGTCGACGACGATGCGACGTGCCGCCTGATCCACCGTTTTGACGTAGACGCCGACGAACGGAATCAGCCGTTCGTCGGTGGTCGGCCGTCCATCCTTGCCGACTGCCGGATACTCGACGCGCATGATCGAATGCACGCCGTTGTCGATCATCCCGCTCACCGTCCCGAGCGCCACCGATTGCTCGTTGACGACTTCGAGGCCGATCAGGTCGACCCAATAGAATTCGTCCGCGGCCAATGCCGGGAAATCTTCCCGGCGCACGAACACGCGAAAGCCGCGCAAAGCCAGTGCGGCATCGCGGTCGCTGACACCCGCGGTGTGCGCGACGACGGTGTCGCCGTGCGTCTTCGATTGCAGGATGCGGGCGGACAACCGCTCGTCACCCCGTTCCAGCCACCAGCGGCGCGCCTTGAGCAGCGCATCGCCGCCGCGACCGGCGTCGGCATGCGTCGCCACCTTGACCCAGCCTTTCAGGCCGTAGGCGTCGACGACCGCCCCGACCTCGACAGCATCGTCGGGCCAGGTTTGCGCCGCTTCGAGACTGCCCTGCTCGGCAGCCGCACCGGCGCTCGCGACAGTGTCGCGCTCGACCGGCTTGCGGACGAATGCACCAAACGATGCTCGCCCGCGCCTTGCGTTACCGGAATCGTGACCGGACATCAATGCTCCTTGCAGCCGGCACGACCGGCACACCGCGCCATGTTAGGCAGCCGGTTGCGCCTTTTGCGCTTCCTTCACGAGACGCTGGACGGTCGGCGACAGTTGCGCGCCAACGCCTTGCCAGTACGTCAGGCGATCCTGAGCGATACGCAGCGATTCGCCCTTCGTGGCGACCGGGTTGTAGAAGCCGACGCGCTCGATGAAGCGGCCGTCACGACGGTTGCGCGAATCGGTAGCAACGATGTTGTAGAACGGGCGCTTCTTCGAGCCGCCGCGAGCCAGACGGATGATAACCATATGAAATCCTTCGGGAAAACCGGGTTCGAAACTACTGAAACATGCGATTATAGCCGGAAACCAAAGCCACAACAAACACTTACGCGCAAAAATTCCACGGGCACCCGGCACGCCGGGCATACAATCGTCGTGTCCACGACGCTTACCGCCGCCATGCCGCTATTTTGCGTCACCCGCGCGTGCCGCGGGCAACACCGCCTCGCGGGCTTGCTGGCCGGCCTCGTCACCTGGTTTGCAGCAACCGCGGCTGGTGCCGCACCGCCGGCAGACAAGCTCGTCGTGCCACCCGGCTTCCACGTCGACGTGCTGACCGATGCCGTGCCGACCGCCCGCGAAATGGCATGGTCGCCGCGCGGAATCCTGTATGTCGGCTCGCGGGAAGGCCGCGTGCATGCATTCGTGATGCGGGAGGGTCGGATCACGGCCCGTTACGTGATCGCATCGGGGCTCGATATGCCCGTCGGCGTCGCGTATCGCGACGGCGCGCTCTATATCTCCGCCGTGTCGCGCATTCTGCGTCTCGACCACATCGACGACCGGCTCGCCAAGCCGCCGGCACCGGCGGTCGTGACGGACGCGCTGCCGACCGATCATCATCACGGCTGGAAATTCATCGCATTCGGCCCCGACGGCAAACTCTACGTGCCGGTCGGTGCGCCGTGCAACGTGTGCCTCGCCGACCGCGGTCGATACGCGATCATCGCACGCATGAACGTGGACGGCAGCGGCCGGGAAGTATTCGCCCGCGGCATACGCAATACCGTCGGCTTCGCCTGGCACCCCGATACGCGCGAGCTGTGGTTTACCGACAACGGACGCGACTTGATGGGCGACGACGTGCCCGACGACACGCTGAACCGTGCGCCGCGCGCCGGCCTCGATTTCGGTTTTCCATACTGCCACGCCGGCGACACGCCCGACCCGGAATTCGGAAGCGCCGACATATGCCGCCGCTACGCGCCGCCCGTGTTGAAACTCGGCGCGCACGTCGCGGCACTCGGTATGCGCTTCTATACGGGCCCGATGTTTCCGGCGTCATATCGCAACAACATCTTCATTGCCGAGCACGGCTCGTGGAATCGCAGCACGAAGGTCGGTTATCGCGTGATGCGCGCCGTCGTGTCGGCCGACGGCAGCCATGCAAGCCAGACACCGTTCATCACCGGCTGGCTGCGCGCGGACGGCACCGTTTGGGGGCGCCCGGCCGATGTCCTGCCGCTGCCGGACGGCTCGCTGCTCGTCAGCGACGACTACGCAGGCACCATCTACCGCATCACCTATGCGGCACCTTGACGCAGGCCAGGGATGACCGGGCCCGATCGGGCATCGTAGAATGCGAGCCGGGCCGAGCGCCCCGCGCCGGCCTGCCGGCCGCCCATGCCAACGACAATCCGCCGCCATTCATGTCCAGCAGCACTGCATCGACCCGCCGCTTCCGCTCCAAGACGCTCACCGCCGGCCTCGCGTTCCTCCTTGGTTCGCTCGGTGCGCACCGCTTCTACCTGTACGGCTTTCGCGACGTGTACGGCTGGGCGCACCTGCTGGCGACGATCGTCGGAATCCCGGGTTTCCTGCTGCTCGCCGCCACCCAGCGCAGTGCCAGCCTCGGCTGGTGGCTTGCCGTGCCGGGTGCGGTTTCGCTTCTGGCAGCGTTCCTCGCCGCGCTCGTCTACGGCCTGCGCCCCGACGAGAAATGGGACGCGCAATTCAATGCCGACACCGGCAGGCACAGCCAGTCAGGCTGGACGGTGATCTTCATCGTGATCTTCTCGCTGCTGATCGGTGCGTTCCTGCTGATGACGGCGCTCGCGCTGTCGTTCCAGACATACTTCGAATCGCAAGTCGAAGCGGCGAAGCAAATCTCGCAGTAAGCGTCGACGTGCATCGGCCGGATCAGAACAGACTCAGCTGAAGGTCGTCACGCGATTTCGCGCCGTTTGCGCCCGCCAGCGGGCGCTGCGCTGCCGCCGCGGCCTGCGGCGCACCGCGAAACTGGGACAGATCCAGGATCCCGTTCGCACGCTCGTTCAATCCGAGCCGCTTCACGGCCTGACGGAACCGCTGCCGCAACAGGTCGGCCCAGATTCCCTCGCCCTTCATCCGCTTCGAGAAATCCGAGTCGTAATCCTTCCCGCCACGCATGTCGCGCACGCGGTTCATCACGCGCTCCGCGCGATCGGGGAAATGCGCGCAGAGCCAGTTCTTGAACAGCGGCGCAACCTCCCACGGCAACCGCAGGATGATGTAACTCGCGTGCGTCGCGCCGGCTTCCGCACAGGCTTCCAGCACGCGCTCCATGTCCGGCTCGGTGACGAACGGGATCACCGGCGCAATGCTGACGCCCACCGGCACGCCCGCGTCGCGCAGCGCGCGGATCGTGCGCAGCCGGCGCGCCGGCGTGGCCGCACGCGGCTCGAGCGTGCGTGCGAGATCGGCGTCGAGCGTCGTGATCGTGACCGCGGCCATCAACTGCCCGCGCTCGGCCATCGGCGCCAGCAGATCCAGATCGCGCTCGATCAGCGACGATTTCGTGATCGCGGCGAACGGCAGCCCGTGGTCGTGCATCACCTGGATCACGCTGCGCGTGATGCGCAGATCGCGCTCGACCGGCTGGTATGCATCGGTGTTGACGCCGAGCGCTATTGGCTCCGGCACGTAGCGCTTGCGCGAAATCTCGCGTTCGAGCAATTCGGCCGCGTTGACCTTCGCATAGATGCGGCTCTCGAAATCGAGCCCCGGAGACAGGCCGAGATAACTATGGGTCGGCCGCGCAAAGCAGTAGATGCAGCCGTGCTCGCAGCCGCGATACGGATTGAGCGACACGCTGAACGGTATGTCCGGCGACTGGTTGCGCGTGAGGATGCTCTTCGCACGCTCCTCGAACACCTGCGTGCGCAGCGGAGCGGGCAGATCGGCGTCTTCCGATTCGTGCGTCCAGCCGTCGTCGACCGCTTCGCGCAGCGCCGTTTCGTATCGCCCCTGGAGGTTGTCGACCGCACCGCGCCCCTTGCGGGGCGCCGGCGGCGCTATCGGAAATTCGTTGTCGGACCGGCCGTCCATGCGCTCACCCATTTGCAGGCATCCAATACTGTATGTTTATACAGTATTGGATGCCTCATGCCAAGCGCCGAATAGAGGGACGGGATGCAGGCCGCAGCCACGGTCATTCGCCAACCGAGATCGTCAGCGTCTCCTTGATTTCTTCCATCACGACGTAGCTCTTCGACTGCACCGCGCCGGGCAGCTGCAGCAGGATATCGCCCAGCAGCTTGCGATAGTCGGCCATTTCGCCGATCCGCGCCTTGATCAGGTAGTCGAAGTCGCCGGACACGAGATGGCATTCGAGCACTTCGTCGATCTTCATCACTTCGCGCCGGAACTGCTCGAACATGTTGCCGCCCTTGTGGCCGAGCGTGATCTCGACGAACACCAGCAAGGCCGCGCCCAGCTGCGCCGGATCCACGCGCGCGTGATAGCCGGTGATCACACCGTCGCGCTCCATGCGCCGCACGCGTTCGATGCATGGCGTGACGGTCAGCCCGACCTGTTCGGCGAGGTCCTTCATCGCCATCCGGCCGTCGTCCTGCAGCAGTTTGAGGATGCGGCGGTCGAGCTTGTCGAGCGAGCGTACTGGCTGACGTTGCGTTCTCATTTGTTTATGCTGAAAACCTGAAAAATACGATAACAAAACCTACACATTCGACAATACCATAGCGCAAAAAACTAGATCAGCTAGAGGTTACACGGAGCCGCACGTGCGCCCGGCCTCGCCCTGATCCTTCCATCTGGAGCAGCTATGCGAGTCGTCATTCTGGGCAGCGGTGTGGTGGGCGTGGCAAGCGCGTATTACCTCGCGCGCGCCGGTCATGAAGTCACGGTGATCGACCGGGAAGCAGGCCCGGCGCTGGAGACGAGCTTCGCGAACGCAGGCCAGATCTCGCCCGGTTATGCGGCGCCGTGGGCGGCGCCCGGCGTGCCGCTGAAGGCCGTCAAGTGGATGTTCGAGAAGCACGCGCCGCTCGCGATCCGCCTTGACGGTACGCGTTTCCAGCTGCAGTGGATGTGGCAGATGCTGCGCAACTGCACGGCCGAGCGCTATGCCGTCAACAAGGGCCGCATGGTCCGTCTCGCCGAATACAGCCGCGATTGCCTGCAGGCGCTGCGCGCCGACACGGGCATCCAGTACGAAGGCCGCACGGGCGGCACGCTGCAGCTGTTCCGCACGCAACAGCAACTCGACGGCGCAGCCAAGGACATCGCGGTGCTCCAGGAAGCGAACGTGCCGTTCGAACTGCTGTCGCCGGCAGAACTCCGGAATGCCGAGCCGGCGCTCGCCGCCGTGTCGCACAAGCTGACGGGCGGCCTGCGGCTGCCGGGCGACGAAACGGGCGATTGCCAGCTGTTCACGACGCGCCTCGCGGCGCTCGCTGAATCGCTGGGCGTGAAGTTCCGCTACAACACGCCGATCGATGCACTGGCGATCGCCGGCGGCAAGATCGCCGGCGTGCAGTGCGGCAGCGAGACGGTGCGCGCCGATGCATACGTCGTCGCACTCGGGTCGTATTCGACCAACTTCATCTCGAACCTGATGAAGATCCCCGTCTATCCGCTGAAGGGTTATTCGATCACCGCGCCGATCGTGAACGAGGCGGCCGCGCCCGTGTCGACGGTGCTCGACGAAACGTACAAGATCGCGATCACGCGTTTCGATCAGCGCATCCGCGTCGGCGGCATGGCGGAGATCGTCGGCTTCGACAAGAACCTGCGCGCCGCACGGCGCGAAACGCTCGAAATGTGCGTGAACGACCTGTTCCCGGGCGGCGGCGACACATCGAAGGCAACGTTCTGGACGGGCCTGCGCCCGATGACGCCGGACGGCACGCCGATCGTCGGCCGCACGCCGGTGTCGAACCTGTTCCTGAACACCGGCCACGGCACGCTCGGCTGGACGATGTCGTGCGGGTCGGGCCAGTTGCTCGCCGATCTGATCTCGGGCAAGAAGCCGGCAATCCAGGCCGACGACCTGTCGGTGCATCGCTACCTGAAGGACGTGGCCGGCCAGACGCGCCCGGCATACGCATAAGCGAAACGGCCGGCCACGACACGGGCCGGTCCGCATCGACGAAAAAGGCGCCCCGCGGGCGCCTTTTTTTCGTTGCGGCGAATGCGTTGCCCGCTCTCAACAGCGCTTGCGGCATCGCGCGCGTGGTTCTCGCCGTTGCACGCCGACGATCGACGCTTCCGGCCGCCCTGCCCGTACGGCGACATGTACGATGCAGAACCGAGCGAGCACGGCTCGCTGCCCGGCAAAACGCCCGATCGCTTCCGTCATTGCACGAAAAAAAGGGGCGCTCATCGCGCCCCTCGTATTGTGTACCTGCCGCCGGAGCGTCAAGCCACGTCGTGTCAGCCCAGTTCGTTGACCAGTTCCGGCACGAGGGCAAACAGATCGCCGACGAGGCCGTAATCGGCCACGCTGAAGATCGGCGCTTCCGGATCCTTGTTGATCGCGACGATCACCTTCGAATCCTTCATGCCGGCCAGGTGCTGGATCGCACCCGAGATGCCGACCGCGATGTACAACTGCGGTGCGACGATCTTGCCGGTCTGGCCGACCTGGTAGTCGTTCGGCACGTAGCCGGCATCCACTGCCGCGCGCGATGCGCCGAGCGCCGCCGACAGCTTGTCGGCCAGCGGCTCCAGCACCTTCGTGTAGTTCTCGCCGCTGCCCAGACCGCGGCCGCCCGACACGATGATGCTCGCGCTGGTCAGCTCCGGACGGTCCAGCTTCGTCACTTCACGGCTGACGAACTGCGACTTGCCTGCATCGGCCGCTGCTTCGATCTTCTCGACCGATGCGCTGCCGCCTTCCGCTGCCACCGGATCGAAACCGGTCGCGCGCACCGTGATGACCTTGATCGGGTCGCTCGACTGCACCGTCGCGATCGCGTTGCCTGCATAGATCGGGCGCTCGAACGTGTCGGCCGAATCGACTGCCGTGATGTCCGAGATCTGCGCGACGTCCAGCTTCGCGGCGATACGCGGTGCAACGTTCTTGCCATAGGCAGTGGCCGGCGCGAGGATGTGCGAGTAGTCCTTCGCGATGTTCAGCGCGGTCGCCTCGACGTTTTCCGCCAGGCCTTCGGCCAGCTGCGGCGCGTCGGCCAGCAGCACCTTCGACACACCCGCGATCTTTGCTGCCGCGTCGGCCGCGCCCTGCGCGTTGTGCCCCGCGACCAGCACGTGAATGTCACCGCCGATCTTCGCAGCCGCCGCCACCGTGTTCAGCGTCGCGGCCTTGATCGACGCGTTGTCATGTTCTGCAATCACCAGAATCGTCATTTCTTTCCGCTCCCTTTACAGCACCTTGGCTTCGGTCTTCAGCTTCTCGACCAGCGTCTTCACGTCCGGCACCTTCACGCCGGCCGCGCGCTTCGGCGGCTCGGCCACCTTCAGCGTCTTCAGACGCGGCGTAACGTCCACGCCCAGGTCTTCGGGTTTCACCGTTTCCAGCGGCTTCTTCTTCGCCTTCATGATGTTCGGCAGCGTCACGTAGCGCGGCTCGTTCAGGCGCAGGTCGGTCGTCACGACCGCCGGCAGCGACAGCGACAGCGTTTCCGCGCCACCGTCGACTTCGCGTGCAACCGTTGCCTTGCCGTCGGCGATCGTCACCTTCGACGCGAACGTCGCTTGCGGCAGACCAGCCAGCGCAGCGAGCATCTGGCCCGTCTGGTTCGAATCGTCGTCGATCGCTTGCTTGCCGAGGATCACGAGTTGCGGCTGCTCCTTGTCGACCAGCGCCTTGAGGATCTTCGCGACGGCCAGCGGCTCGACGCCATCGTTCGACTCGACCAGGATCGCGCGATCCGCGCCGATCGCCAGTGCCGTGCGCAGCGTTTCCTGCGCTTGCGCGACACCGACCGACACGGCGATCACTTCAGTCGCCACACCGGCTTCCTTCAGGCGCACGGCTTCTTCAACGGCGATTTCGTCGAACGGGTTCATCGACATCTTCACGTTCGCGATGTCGACGCCCGTGTTGTCCGACTTCACGCGGACCTTCACGTTGTAATCGACCACTCTTTTCACTGGCACCAGGATTTTCATGCACACGCTCCAAAGTTACGAATACGACCAGAGGCCATTCTATAGCGAGGCCTCATGACTGCGCGGCCAAGCGGACCAATCCATCGTGGCTATCGAGGATAGCGCTCCTCTGCGGCGCGCCGGCAATAGCGAACGGTCGTTCTATTTTAAAAGAGAAAAAACCCGGACGCAAAGCCCGGGTTTTCGATCATCGACTCTAATCGTCACCGGGCGCGCCCAGCACCAAGTGTCACCAGGCGGCGATGACCGCGCCGCCGAACTTCTGTTCGATGAACTGCTTTACGTCCGCGGAGTGGTAAGCCGCCACCAGCTTCGCGACCCACGGCTTGCTCCGGTCGGCCTCGCGAATCGCAAGGATGTTCGCGTAGGGGCCGTTCGGACCCTCGATCGCGATCGCGTCCTGCTTCGGTTTCAACCCCGCTTCCATTGCGTAATTGGTATTGATGGCCGCAGCGTCGACGTCGCCGAGCGAGCGCGGAATCTGCGCCGCATCGAGTTCGACGATCTTCAGCTTGCGCGGATTGTCGACGATGTCGAGCGGCGTCGCCTTCAGCCCCGCATCCGCACGCAGCTTCAGCAGCCCCTGCTTCTGCAGCAACAGCAGCGCGCGGCCGCCATTGGTCGGATCGTTCGGCACGGCGATGCGCGCGCCCGGCTTCAACTCGGCAAGCGACTTTACCCGCTTCGAATAGATGCCCATCGGGAACGTGACGGTATCCGCGACCTTGATCAGCTTGTAGCCGCGATCCTTCACCTGCGCCTGCAGATAAGGATCGTGCTGGTAGCTGTTCGCGTCGAGATCGCCCGACGCGAGCGCCGCGTTCGGCTGCACGTAATCGGAGAATTCGACGATGCGGATGTCGAGGCCGCTTCTGGCCGCGACCTTCTTCACCACGTCCATGATCTGAGCGTGCGGACCGCCCGTCACGCCCACCTTGATGGTTTCGGCCTGCGCGTGCGCGCTCGCGAACAGCGCGGCCGCGCCGAGTGCGGCCGCGAATTTCAGCATGAAACGTCGTTGCATCGTCTCCCCTACCTGTGAATGTCGTTTTTACTTGTGGCTCAGCCGGCGCACGAGCCAGTCGCCGAACGATTGCACGATCTGCACGAACACGATCAGGATCGCGACGACCGTCCACATCACTTCCGGCAGATAACGCTGGTAGCCGTAACGGATCCCGAGATCGCCGAGCCCGCCGCCGCCGATCGCACCGGCCATCGCCGAGTAGCCGACGAGCGACACAAACGTGATCGTCAGGCCCGCGACGATGCCGGGCAGCGATTCCGGCAGCAGCACCTTGAAGACGATCTGCGACGTCGTCGCGCCCATCGACTGCGCGGCCTCGATCAGCCCGCGGTCGACTTCGCGCAGCGCGGTCTCGACCAGCCGCGCGACGAACGGCGCGGCCGCGAGCGTCAGCGGCACGACCGCCGCGGCCGTGCCGATCGACGACCCCGTGACGAGCCGCGTGAATGGAATGACCGCGACCAGCAGGATGATGAACGGCGTCGAGCGCACCGCGTTCACGATGCCGCCGAGCACGCGATTCACACCGAGGTTCTGCAGCACGCCCTGGCGATCCGTCAGGTAGAGCAGCACGCCGAGCGGCAGCCCGACGAGCGCGCCGACCGCTCCCGAGATGCCGACCATGATCAGCGTCTCCCAGAACGACTGCACGAACATATCGAACATCTCACTCAACATACGAAAGCTCCTCTACCACCACACCTTGCTCGCGCAGGAACGCGAGCGCCTGCCCGACCTTGCCCGGTTCGCCGCCCGCGAGCACCGCGAGCGACCCGAACGCCTGCCCCTGGATCTCGTCGATCTGGCCATGCAGGATGTTGAAATCGAGTTCGTAGCGGCGAATCGTCTCCGACAGGATCGGCTGGTCCACCCCCGAGCCGGTGAACGCGAGACGCAGCAAATGCCCGCTGCCCGCCTTCAGCCGCTCGGCCACGCGCGCCTTCAGCGCGGGCGGCAATTCCTGCGCGATCACGTCGCCGATCAGCGCGCGCGTCACTTCGTGATGCGGCTGCAGGAACACGTCGATCACGCGGCCTTCCTCGACCACGCGACCCGCGTCGAGCACGGCCACGCGATCGCACACCTGCTTGATCACTTCCATCTGGTGCGTGATCAGCACGATCGTCAGGCCGAGTTCGCGGTTGATGCGTTTCAGCAGGTCGAGGATCGCGCGCGTGGTCTCGGGATCGAGCGCCGACGTCGCTTCGTCCGACAGCAGCACCTTCGGCTTGCTCGCGAGCGCGCGGGCAATGCCGACACGCTGCTTCTGGCCGCCGCTGATCTGCGCCGGGTAGCGATCCTTCTGCGCGGACAGCCCGACGAGGTCGAGCAGCGGCAGCACGGCTGCCTCGATGTCGGCACGGCTCGCGCCTGCAAGCTCGAGCGGCAGCGCGACGTTGTCGAACACGGTGCGCGACGACAGCAGGTTGAAGTGCTGGAAGATCATGCCGATGTCGCGGCGTGCTTCGCGCAGTGCGCCGGCCGACAGCATCGTGAGATCGCGCCCGCCGACGACGACGTTGCCTTCGGTCGGCCGCGTGAGCAGGTTGATGGTGCGCACGAGCGTGCTCTTGCCGGCGCCGCTTCGGCCGATGATGCCGAACACCTCGCCCTGCGGGATCGTCAGATTGACGTTGTGCAATGCGTCGACCCAGCCGGTCGGCCCGGGGAAACGCTGCGACAGATTGCGTAATTCGATCATGTAAACAAAACGGCGGCCGACAGGCGAGGCTCGCCAGTCGGCCGCCGATGCATCTGGAATAGCCGGCGATTTTACCGCAAACCCCTCATTCCACTTAATAATCGATTTCGATCTTTTCATAACCGCACGAAATTAGAGGAGCGCTGCTGGCCCGCCGCTTGGGCGCCGCGACTATGATCCGGAAACACCGCTGCCAACGACACAGGAGACCCGCCCGATGACCGCCACCACCACGCAGGCTGCCGCCCCCGCCGCCACCGCCGCGCCGGACACGGCAGCGCCTCCCGCCCCGCGAATGGGCCGGCTGCGTACCGCGGACGGGCTCGAACTGGCGTCGTATCGCTGGCCGGCGGGCGACGGCACCCGGCCTGCGCGCGCGACGGTCGCGCTCGTGCATGGTCTCGCCGAGCACGCGGGCCGTTATGCGGCGCTCGCGGCCAGACTGAATGCGGCCGGCATCGGCGTGCTGGTGATCGATCTGCGCGGGCACGGCCAATCGCCGGGCAAACGCGCGTGGATCGAGCGTTTCGACGATTACCTGAACGACGCGGACGCCCTCGTTGCCGAAGCCGCCCGCGACGATACGCCGCTCTTCCTGATGGGGCACAGCATGGGCGGCGCCATCGCGGCGCTGCATGCGATCGAACGCGCGCCGGTTCGCGGCCACACGCTGGCGGGCCTCGTGCTGTCGAGCCCGGCGCTCGCACCGGGACGCGACGTGCCGCGCTGGATGCTTGCGATGAGCCGCTTCATCAGCCGCGTATGGCCGAGCTTCCCCGCGATCAAGATCGACGCGGCGCTGCTGTCGCGCGATCCGGCAGTCGTCGCGGCCAATCGCGCCGATCCGCTGGTCCATCACGGCGCAGTGCCGGCGCGCACCGGCGCCGAGATCCTCGACGCGATGGCGCGCATCGAGCGCGGTCGCGGCGCGCTTCGCGTGCCGGTGCTCGTCTATCACGGCACCGAGGACAAACTGACCGAACCGGACGGCAGCCGGGCGTTCGGTTCACGCGTCGGCTCGCCCGATCGCACGCTGACGCTGTACGAGGGCGGATTCCACGAAACGATGAACGATCTCGAGCGCGATCGCGTGATCGATGCACTGATCGCGTGGATTCACGCGCGCGCACCGGCGCGCTGAGCGCGCGCCGAGCCGCCGCCGGTCAGATGCCGGCCAGCACGCGCAAGTGCGCGACGACGCTGCGGCCGAGCGCGGACAGGTTGTAGCCGCCCTCGAGACAGCTCACGATGCGGCCCTGCGCATGCCGGCGCGCGACGTCGACGACCTGCGCGGTGAGCCATTCGAAATCCGCCTCGACGAGACCGAGGTTGCCGATGTCGTCCTCCCGATGCGCGTCGAACCCGGCCGACACGAACAGCATCTGCGGCTTGAACGCATCGAGACGCGGCAGCCAGAACATGTCGACCGCTTCGCGGATCGCCATCCCGTTGCTGCGCGCAGGCATCGGCAGGTTGACCATGTTCGGCGCCTGGTGATCGACGCCCGAGAACGGGTACAGCGGATGCTGGAAGAAACTGCACATCAGCACGCGCTCGTCGTTCGCGAATGCGGCTTCGGTGCCATTGCCGTGGTGCACGTCGAAATCGACGATCGCGACGCGCTCGAGGCCATGGACGTCGAGCGCATGCCGCGCGGCGATCGCGACGTTGTTGAAAAAGCAGAATCCCATCGCGCGCGCGGGTTCCGCATGATGACCCGGCGGCCGCACGCTGCAGAATGCATTCGCGTAGCGGCCCTCGATTACGGCGTCGGTCGCCGCGATCGCCGCGCCGGCCGCACGCAGCGCGGCACGCCACGTGTCGCGATTCATCATCGTGTCGGGATCGATCTCGACGTAGCCGTCGACGGGCGTCATGCTGCGGATGTAGTCGATGTGAGCCTGCGTATGCACGCGGCCCAGCGCCACCTCGCTCGCGAACGGCGCGGTTTCGTGCACGATCAGGTCGTCGATGCGGCTCGCGATCAACTGATCCTGGATCGCCGACAGGCGGGCCGGGCATTCCGGATGCCACTCCCCCATCTCGTGCAACAGGCAGTCGGGGTGCGTATAGAAGGCGGTTGCCATAATCTGTCATCCGCGACGCGCGGTGCGCCGCAGGTCTCCATCAATGATGTCCATCGTCTGCCGCGAATTCGCCGCTAACTTACCACAACGGTGCGCAGCCACGCCCCGGCACGCAGGATGCGTCGGGTATACTGCGCCGAACCCCATCGCCCTGTCCGCCCGCTTCGACATGAATTCCAGCAATCCTGCCGTCCTTCTCTCCGCACTGTTCCGCGTTCGCGCCCCGCTCGTTGCCGCCGCCGTCGCCGCGAGCGTGGCCGCCGCGCCCGCCGTCGCGCAGACGCAGCCTGCGAAGTCCGCAGGCACGCGCGTCGCGCAGGCGCAACCGCAGCAGCCGGCGCCGCAAGGCCAGACCTTCGAAGAGGAAATCGTTCCGCAGCGTTACGCGAACAACGCGCAGGTCGATGCGTTCATCGACGAGATGGTGAGCCGCAACGGCTTCGATTCCGCGAGCCTGCATGCGCTGTTCTCGCGCATCAGCTACTCGGCCACCGCCGTCAAGCTCGTCAAGCCGGCGCCCACGCCTTCGGTGAAGAACTGGCGCGTCTATCGTTCGCGTTTCATCGAACCGATCCGCATCAACGCGGGCGTGAAATTCTGGAAAGCGAACCAGGCGACACTGCAGCGCGCGTCCGCGGAATTCGGCGTGCCGCCCGAAGTGATCGTCGGCATCATCGGCGTCGAGACGATCTACGGCCGCTACATGGGCAACTTCCGCGTGCTCGATGCACTGACGACGCTCACGTTCGACTACCCCGACACGCCGAATCGCGACAGTCGTCAGGCAACGTTCCGCAAGAATCTCGAGGACTTCCTCGTCTGGACCCGCGATAACCAGCTCGACCCGACCACCGTGCTCGGCTCGTACACGGGCGCGATCGGCATCCCGCAGTTCCTGCCGAGCAGCATCCGCGAGTATGCGGTCGACTACGACGGCGGCGGCCACGTCGATCTGCGCAGCAGCCCCGCGGACGCGATCGGCAGCGTCGCGAACTACCTGAAGCAGCACGGCTGGGAAACCGATCGCCCGGTAGTCTGGCGGATCACGCCCGACACGGGCAGCCTCGGCATCGCCCAGGCGGCCGCGGACGGCCAGCCGGAACCGCACTGGGCACTGTCGCAACTGCTGCGCGCCGGCATGACGCTCAACGAGCCGATGGTCAACATCACCACCGAAGCCGGCACGCCGGTTACCGTGGTCGATCTGCCGTCCCCGGGACGGCCGACCGAATACATGCTCGGCCTGAAGAACTTCTACGTGCTGACACGCTACAACCGCAGCTTCTTCTATGCACTCGCCGTCTACCAGCTCGGCGAAGCCGTGAAGGCACAGATGGAGGCGGATGGTGCGCTGCCGTTACCTCCCGCGGACACGGAAGCGCCAGCGCAGTGAGCGCAGTGCGCCCAACGAAAAAGCGCCGCTCGTGCGGCGCTTTTTTATCGCGTGACGCTGCTGATGCCGTTCGGGCTCACGCGGGAAATACGCCGGTCGACAGGTAGCGGTCGCCGCGATCGCAGACGATGAACACGATCGTCGCGTTCTCCACCTGACGCGCGATGCGCATCGCGACTTCGCATGCGCCGCCCGACGAGATGCCGGCGAAGATGCCTTCGACAGCCGCGAGTCGGCGCGCCATCGTTTCGGACGCGGCCTGGCTCACGCTCTCGACGCGATCGACGCGGCTGCGATCGAAGATCGTCGGCATATATGCTTCCGGCCACTTGCGAATGCCCGGAATGCGCGACCCTTCTTCAGGCTGCGCGCCGACGATCTCGATCGCCGGATTCTGTTCCTTCAGAAAGCGCGACGTGCCCATGATCGTACCCGTCGTGCCCATCGCCGACACGAAATGCGTGACGCGCCCTTCGGTATCGCGCCAGATCTCCGGGCCCGTTCCTTCGTAGTGCGCGATCGGATTGTCAGGGTTCCCGAACTGATCGAGGATCACACCCTTGCCTTCGCGCTGCATCTGCTGCGCGAGATCGCGCGCCAGTTCCATCCCGCCCTTTACCGGCGTCAGGATGATTTCTGCGCCGTAAGCGGCCATGCTCTGGCGACGCTCGACCGACAGATCCTCCGGCATGATCAGCACCATCTTGTAGCCGCGGATCGCCGCTGCCATTGCGAGCGCGATGCCCGTGTTGCCGCTCGTCGCCTCGATCAGCGTATCGCCCGGCTTGATGCGACCGCGTGCCTCGGCCTTGCTGATCATCGACAGCGCCGGGCGATCCTTCACGGAACCGGCAGGATTGTTGCCTTCCAGCTTCGCGAGCAGCACGTTGTTACGTGCGCGAATCTCGTCGTCCGGCAGGCGGACCAGTTGCACGAGCGGTGTGTTGCCGATCGTGTCTTCGATAGTTTTGTAAGCCATGGAGATACCGTGAGTGCGAGGCCGATCAATCGGTTGATTGTAAACCAGCACTGCGGCTCGCGCCGGCAACCCCATTGCGGCGATGGAATAGAGGCGCGTCACGCTTCACGCGTGTGTCTTTGCACGATGCACGCAAAAAACCCGCGGCATGCCGCGGGAAGCCGTCGCAACGACGGCGGCTGAAGGAGCCTTTTGTCTCGTGTGCGTTACTTCTGCGCGGTGCGGGCAGGTGCGGCGGCAGGCTTCGGTGCGGCAGGCTTGCTCGCCGCCAGTGCCGACGCACTTGAGCCGGCCGCGCCTACGCCGGTCGCACCTATGCCGGCCGCGCCTGCGCCGGTCGCACCGATCGTCAGCCCTTCCCGCTGGAGGCGCTCGACCGTATGGCCGCCCATGCCCTTCACGCGTGATGCGAGATCTTCTGCATTCCTGAACGGCCCGTGTGCGCCGCGCTCGTCGAGAATCGCCTTTGCCCGCGCGGGACCGATGCCCTTGATGCCGACGAGTGCATCCTCGTTGGCGGAGTTGACGTCGACGGCCGCCCAGGCCGATGCGATCGCGCCGAACATCGCGGCGGCGGCAAACCACTTCCTGATCATGTGCTGGATCTCCGATGAAAACGGTCGGCGACTGCCGACCGTGAGACCCAGTCTAGCGATGCGACGCGCGGGTTTAAACCTGGCCGGATAGCCAACGCACGTAGCGATCGACGCCTTCCTGCACCGTCAGGAACGGCGCATCGTAGCCGGCAGCACGCAGTTTCGTCTGATCGGCCTGCGTGAAGCACTGGTACTTGCCGCGCAGTGCGTCCGGGAACGGCACGTATTCGATCAGCCCCTGCTCGACCTGCTGTGCGAGCGTCAGCGGCGGCAGGTTGTCGAGCGCGCGCAGCGTGTTGACGACCGTCGATGCGATGTCGTTGAACGGTTGCGCCCGGCCGGTGCCGAGGTTGAAGATGCCCGATTTCTCCGGATGATCGAAGAAGAACAGGTTCACCTTCGCGACGTCCTCGACCGACACGAAGTCGCGCGTCTGCTCGCCCGGCGCATAACCGTTGTACTCGCCGAACAGCTTGACCTTGCCTTCCGCGCGGAACTGGTTGAAGTTGTGGAACGCGACCGACGCCATGCGCCCCTTGTGCGTCTCGCGCGGCCCGTACACGTTGAAGTAACGGAACCCGGCGATCTGGCTCTTCGCGCTCGGCAGCACGCGGCGGATCACCTGGTCGAACAGGAACTTCGAGTAGCCGTAGACGTTCAGCGGCGCCTCGACCTCGCGCTCCTCGACGAAACGCGTCGAGCCGCCGTAGATCGCGGCCGACGACGCGTACAGGAACTGCGCACCCTGCGCGAGGCACGCATCGAGCACCGCGCGGCTGTAGCGGAAGTTGTTGTCCATCATGTAGCGGCCGTCGGTTTCCATCGTGTCCGAACAGGCGCCTTCATGGAACACCGCGCGCACCTTGCCGAAATCGCCGCGCGCGAAGCGCTCGACGAATTCCGTTTTGTCGAGATAGTCGTCGATCTCGCAATCGACGAGATTGCGGAACTTGTCCGCGCGCGTCAGATTGTCGACCGCGATGATGCGCGACTCGCCGCGCTCGTTGAGCGCCTTGACGATGTTCGCGCCGATAAAACCGGCCGCGCCGGTGACGATGATGGTCATGGTCGTTCTGCCTGAAAAATTGCAAGACATACGTGCGGAGCACCGCCGAATGCGCTCAGTGAAACAGTTCGTCGTAGTCCACAGTGGCCGTACCCAGCTTGCCGACCACGATGCCCGCCGCACGGTTCGCGAGCACGACGGCATCGACGAGCGGCACGCCCGCGCCGAGCATCGACGCAACCGTCGCGATCACGGTATCGCCCGCACCGGACACGTCGTACACTTCGCGCGCGAGCGCCGGCGCGTGCAGTTCGCCCGCGGCGGAAAAGAGCGTCATGCCCTCTTCCGAACGCGTGAGCAGCAACGCATCGAGATCGAGCTCCGCACGCAGCGTCGCGACACGCTCGCGCAGGTCGTCTTCCGACTGCCACTGACCGATGACCTCGCGCAACTCCGCACGGTTCGGCGTGATCAGCGACGCGCCGCGATAGCGCGCCCAGTCGTCGCCTTTCGGATCGACGAGCACCGGCTTGCCGGCCGCACGCGCCTTCTCGATCATCGTCGTCACGTGCGTCAGACCGCCTTTCGCGTAATCCGACATCAGCACGACGTCGTGCTGCGGCAGCAGCGCATCGAAACGCGCGAGCCCGGCAAGCAGCACCTCGTGGGTCGGCATCGCCTCGAAATCGACGCGCAGCAACTGTTGCTGGCGCGCGAGCACGCGCAGCTTGATCGTCGTCGGCAATGCCGCATCGCGTTCGAGATGGGATGTCACGCCGCTGCCGTCGAGCAACTCGACGATGCGCTCGCCAGGCTCGTCGCAGCCGACCACGCACAGCAGCCCGGCCTGGGCGCCGAGCGTCACCGCGTTGCGCGCGACGTTGGCCGCGCCGCCGAGCCGCTCTTCCTGGCGCTGCACGTGGACGACCGGAACCGGCGCTTCCGGAGAAATGCGCTCGACGTTGCCGAACCAGTAGCGGTCGAGCATCACGTCACCGACCACGAGCACGCGCGAGCGCGCGAGCTGCGCGCGCGGTACCGGCACCACTTCGCGAAGGGTAGTCATCGTGCGCTCATCCACGGGAAGAGGACTGGGGGGCGACATGCGGGCGCCCGATCGCATGGTAGTCGATGCCGAGTTCGGCCATCGCGTCCGGCTCGTAGAGGTTGCGCCCGTCGAAGATCACCGGCGCCTTCAGTTCGGCCTTCAGGCGCGCGAAATCCGGGCTCCTGAATTCCTTCCATTCGGTGACGATCACGAGCGCATCCGCGGCGGTCACGGCCGCGTCCTGGGAATCGACGAAGTGCAGGCGCGCAAGCGCGTCGGAACCGTCGCCCAGATCGAGCGCGAACACACGGCGTGCCTCGTCGATCGCGACCGGATCGTACGCGCGCACGATCGCGCCACGCGCGAGCAGCGCGGCGATCAGCCGACGGCTCGGCGCCTCGCGCATGTCGTCCGTGTTCGGCTTGAACGCGAGGCCCCAGACCGCGAATTCGCGACCGCTCAGGTCCGCGCCGAAGCGCTGCTCGATCTTGCCGATCAGCACGTCCTTCTGCGCGGAGTTGGCCGCTTCGACCGCCTCCAGGATGCGCAGCGGCTGACCGTTTTCGCTCGCGGTGCGAATCAACGCCTGCACGTCCTTCGGGAAGCACGAGCCGCCGTAACCGACGCCGGCGTACAGGAAGTGATAGCCGATGCGCGGATCGGAACCGATCCCGCGACGCACGGCTTCGATGTCGGCGCCCACTTTGTCGGCGAGATTCGACATTTCGTTCATGAACGAAATGCGCGTCGCGAGCATCGCGTTCGCCGCGTATTTCGCGAATTCCGCCGAACGCACGTCCATGTAGATCGTACGCTCGTGATTACGGTTGAACGGCGCGTACAGCTTCTTCATCTTCTCGCGCGCCACGGTGCCCGTCTCGTCGTCGTCAACGCCGATGATGATTCGATCCGGACGCATGAAGTCCTCGACCGCCGCACCTTCCTTCAGGAATTCCGGATTGGACACGACCGAGAAACGGTGCGCGACGCTGCCCGCGAGGCCGCGTGCGCCGAGCGCCTCGTCGACGACCGCACGCACGCGCTGCGCGGTGCCGACCGGCACGGTCGACTTGTCGACGATCACCTTGAAGCCGGTCATGTAACGGCCGATGTTGCGCGCGGCCTCGAGCACGTATTGCAGGTCGGCCGAACCGTCCTCGTCGGGCGGCGTGCCGACCGCGATGAACTGGATCTCGCCGTGCGCGACGCTCGCCTCGATGTCGGTCGAGAAGCGCAAGCGCCCTGCCGCGCGGTTGCGTGCGATGATGTCGAGCAGGCCCGGTTCGTGAATCGGCATCCCGCCGTTGTTCAGGATCTCGATCTTGCGCGGATCGACATCCAGACAGAAGACGTCGTGACCGATCTCGGCGAGACAGGAGCCCGTGACGAGACCGACATAGCCAGTGCCGATGATGGTGATTTTCATAGATGTTCCGGTACGTCCCGGTAATTGACTAACTTGGCCGCCGGGCCAGGCCCGGCGACAACCGCAGCGCGCGCTCGCCGAACGCCTGGATCAGCCCGGCATCGCCGGTTCGACGCGGCGCGGCGCATAGGTTTCCCACCCGCTGCATCCGGGGCACTGCCAGTAGAAGAGTCGTGCCCGGAAACCGCAATTCTGGCACGTATAGCGTGGCAGATTCTTGGTGCGCTGCTTGATCAGCGCACGCATCATTTCAAGTTCCTTACGGCGCGGCTCGTCGGCGGCCGCGATCTGTGCATCCAGCAGGTGCAACATGCCCGACAGGTTCGGCGACTTCTCCATCTGCGTGCGCGCGAGCGTATGGGCCGCTTCCTGGCCGCGCAAACCGGCAATGTGCTGATAGGCAATATCGAGCAAGTCGTTCGACGGATAGCGATCGACGTAGCCCATCAGCAGCTCCGCGCCCTCGACCGGCTTGCCGAGCGCGACGTACGCCTTCATCAGCTTGTCGGCGACGAGCGGCAGATACGCCGGATTCTGCGCTTCGACACGCTTCCAGTGCTCGATCGCGGCCGTGTGGTCGCCCGCCGCCTGCGCGGCATCGCCGGACAGGATCGTCGCGCGGACGTTCTGCGGGTTCGCTGCAAGCGCAAGCGTCAGCTGCTCGGCCGCGGCCGCGGCGTTCTTGCGTTGCAGCGCGTCCTGCGCGAGTTCGCAATGGAACTGCGCGATTTCGATGCCGAGCGGCTTGTCGCTCATCGATTCGATCCGCTTCGCGGTATCGATCGACTTGTTCCAGTCCTTCTCGATCTCGTAGATCGTCAGCAGCGCCCGCTGCGCGCCCAACGCGTAATCGCCATCGGCGAGCCGGTGGAAGGCTTCCTCCGCACGATCGAGCAGGCCGGCCTTCAGGAAATCCTGACCGAGCTCGTACAGCGCGTGATCGCGCTCGTTCACCGGCAGGTCAGTGCGGCTCAGCAGGTTCTGGTGCACGCGGATCGCACGGTCCGTCTCGCCGCGACGGCGAAACAGGTTGCCGAGCGCGAAGTGCAGTTCGACCGTCTCGGGGTCGAGCTTCGCGACCTCGATGAACGCGTCGATCGCCTTGTCCGGTTGTTCGTTCAACAGAAAGTTCAGGCCGCGGAAATACGATCGCGGCAGGTTGGCGCTCTCCGACAGAAGGTTCTTCAGGTCATAGCGTGACGCCGCCCAGCCGAGCGCGAACGCCACGGGAATCGCGAGCAACCACCAGAAATCCAGATCCATGCGAAATATCGAAGCAGAGACGAAAACCGCGCGAAGATCGCGCGGCGTCGGTGTTAAATGACGGGCGGCATCGGCGGCTGATCGATGACGGCCGGGGTTTCGCGCGCCGCACGCAGATCGCGTTTCAGGCGCCCGTTCTCGAGGCGCATGCGAAAGATCGCCGGCAGCGCGGACAGCAGGCCGGCCAGCAGACCCACGACGAAGAACGCGAGGCCGATCAGGATCAGCGGCGCTTGCCATGCGTATCCGGCAACGAAATTCAGCGTCGCGGTTTGCGTATTGGCCAGTGCAAGCACCAGCAGCAGCACGAACACCAATACCCGGATCAGCCAGACGATAAACTTCATGAAGCCCTCTCTTTGTTGAGGTTTGCCGTGGCGCGCGACTCCCCTTCGCGGCGCCGAATCGACCCGTATTGTAAAGGATGCGTTTGCGCGTCACTGCACATCCTGCGGATGCATCCTGTCACGCGGTTGCCGGAAATGAAAAAAGCGCCCGCAAGGGGCGCTTTTTTTTCAGCCTTCGCCGGACGGATTCCGGGCAAACCGAACGACGCTCAACGCTCGTCGTCCGGATCATCAGCTTTCAGCGGCTCGCCGGCGCGGCCGTCGACGCGTTCACGCAATTCCTTGCCGGGCTTGAAGTGAGGCACGAACTTCTCGGGCACCTGCACTTTCTCCCCCGACTTCGGGTTGCGTCCGACGCGCGCCGGGCGACGGTTGAGGCCGAAGCTGCCGAAACCCCGAATTTCGATGCGATGCCCTTTCGACAAGGCGTCGGACATCGCATCGAGCATCGTTTTCACCGCGAAATCCGCATCCTTGAGGACAAGTTGCGGAAATCGCAGTGCCAGCTGCGCGACCAACTCGGATTTGGTCATACTTCAGCAGACCTCGTGAGGCTTACTGGTTCTGGCCGTCGAGCTTCGCCTTCAGCAGCGCGCCGAGGTTGGTCGTACCGGTCGCGGCAGCGCTCGTGTCCGACTGCAGGCCGCGGATCGCTTCCTGTTGTTCAGCCGAATCCTTCGCCTTGATCGACAGGTTGATGCCACGCGACTTGCGATCGATGTTGATCACCATCGCGTTGACCTTGTCGCCTTCCTTCAGCACGTTGCGTGCGTCTTCGACGCGATCCTGCGAGATTTCCGATGCACGCAGATAGCCTTCGACGTCGCCCGTCAGCGTGATGACAGCGCCCTTCGCATCGACCGACTTCACCACGCCGTCGACGATCGAACCCTTGTCGTTCATTGCAACGTAGTTGCTGAACGGGTCGCCTTCGAGCTGCTTGATGCCGAGCGAAATACGCTCCTTCTCGACGTCGATACCGAGCACGATCGCTTCGACTTCGTCGCCCTTCTTGTACTTGCGAACGGCTTCTTCGCCAGCTTCGCTCCACGACAGGTCCGACAGGTGGACCAGGCCGTCGATGCCGCCCGGCAGACCGATGAACACGCCGAAGTCGGTGATCGACTTGATTGCGCCCGTGATCTTGTCGCCCTTCTTGAAGTTGCGGCTGAAGTCATCCCACGGGTTCGGCTTGCACTGCTTCATGCCGAGGCTGATACGACGACGGTCTTCGTCGATCTCGAGGACCATGACTTCGACTTCGTCGCCCAGCTGGACAACCTTCGACGGAGCAACGTTCTTGTTGGTCCAGTCCATTTCCGACACGTGGACGAGGCCTTCGATGCCCGATTCCACTTCGACGAATGCGCCGTAGTCGGTGATGTTCGTGACCTTGCCGAACAGGCGCGTGCCCGACGGGTAACGGCGCGAGATGCCTTCCCACGGATCGTCGCCCAGTTGCTTGATGCCCAGCGAGACGCGGTTCTTCTCTTGGTCAAACTTGAGGATCTTCGCGGTGACTTCCTGGCCAACCGACAGGACTTCGCTCGGGTGACGCACACGACGCCATGCGATGTCGGTGATGTGCAGCAGGCCGTCGATGCCGCCGAGGTCGACGAACGCACCGTAGTCGGTGATGTTCTTGACCACGCCGTTGACGATCGCGCCTTCCTTCAGCGTCTCGAGCAGCTTCGCGCGCTCTTCGCCTTGCGTTGCCTCGATCACTGCACGACGCGACAGCACGACGTTATTACGCTTGCGATCGAGCTTGATCACGCGGAACTCGAGCGTCTTGCCTTCGTACGGGGTCGTGTCCTTGACCGGACGCGTGTCGACCAGCGAACCCGGCAGGAACGCGCGGATGCCGTTGACCATCACGGTCATGCCGCCCTTCACCTTGCCGGTGATCGTGCCGGTGACGAGTTCGTTGTTGTCGAGGGCCTTTTCCAGCGACAGCCACGATGCGAGGCGCTTCGCCTTGTCGCGCGACAGGATCGTGTCGCCGTAGCCGTTTTCGAGTGCGTCGATCGCGACGGACACGAAATCGCCCGACTGCACCTCAACCTCGCCCTGATCGTTCAGGAATTCCTCGATCGGAATGTAAGCCTCGGACTTCAGGCCTGCATTGACGACCACGAAGTTGTGGTCGACGCGCACGACTTCGGCGGAAATCACTTCGCCGGCGCGCATGTCTTGGCGGGTCAGCGACTCTTCGAACAGAGCCGCAAAGGATTCGGTATTCGGGGTGGAGGTTTGCAGGTCGGACATAAAAATCTGATTGTGCATGGATCGCTGTGCCACGCCGGCCGGAATGGCAGGCTGAAAGGGCCAGATCGAAACCATACGGGGTTAAGGGTTCGAAACACGCTCCGCACTCCTCGCGCGAAGCACCTACTGTTGCCCGCCTTCTCAGGCGGGCTGACCGAGCGCCCGGTACCACTGCAGCACCTGGTCGACTGCTTCATCGACCGAAAGCGCCGACGTGTCGAGCAGCTTGGCATCTGCCGCAGGCTTCAGCGGCGCGGCCGCGCGATTGCTGTCGCGCGCGTCACGTTCACGAAGATCCCGGAGCAAGTCATCTATATTAGCAGAAAAACCTTTTTGCATCAATTGCTTATGCCGTCTGGCCGCGCGCGCCTCGGCGCTGGCCGTCAGGAACACCTTCAGCACGGCGTCCGGGAAGATCACGGTGCCCATGTCGCGGCCGTCCGCGACGAGGCCGGGCGTCTTGCGGAACGCGCGCTGACGTGCGACGAGCGCGCTACGCACCGGCCCGTGCACCGCGATCGCCGACGCACGGTTGCCGACCGCTTCGGCGCGGATGTCGTTCGACACGTCAACGCCGTCGAGTTGCGCGCACCCCTCGCGGAACGTGATGTGAAGATCGTCGATCAGCTTCACGAGTGCGTCGATGTCCTCGGCCGCAATGCCGTAGCGCACGCTCGCGAGCGCCGCGAGACGGTACAGCGCACCGCTGTCGAGCAGGTGGAAGCCGAGATGCGCGGCGACAAGCGCCGCCACGGTCCCCTTGCCGGAGGCAGTCGGACCGTCGATCGTGATGACGGGGGTCGGGTGAAAGGGTCGGGTGGATTTCATCGGAACTGTCGGGTCAGGCTTTGGCGAGCGCGGCGAAGCGGTCGAAATAGTCGGGGAACGTCTTGCCGACGCACTTCGGATCGTTGATCCGCACGGGCACGCCGCCCAGGCTGACGAGCGAGAAGCACATCGCCATCCGGTGATCGTCGTACGTGTCGATCGCCGCGTTCGGCGTGAGCCGTTGCGGCGGCGTGACGACCAGGTAGTCGGGGCCTTCCTCGACGGTCGCGCCGACCTTGCGCAGTTCGGTCGCCATCGCGGCGATGCGGTCGGTTTCCTTCACGCGCCAGCTCGCGATGTTGCGCAGCGTGCTCGTGCCGCTCGCGAACAGCGCCGCGACCGCGATCGTCATCGCCGCGTCGGGAATCAGGTTGAAGTCCATGTCGATCGGCTCGAGCTTGCCGTGGTCATGGCCGATGCCGCGCACCTCGATCCAGTCGTCGCCCATCGAAACGTTCGCGCCCATCTGCATCAGCGCGTTCGCGAAGCCGACGTCGCCCTGGATGCTCGCGCGCCCCACGCCCTCGACGCGCAGCGGGCCGCCGCCGAGCGCACCGGCCGCGAGGAAGTACGAGGCCGACGACGCATCGCCCTCGACCATGATGCGCCCCGGCGAGCGGTAGCGAACCCCGGCCGGCACGACGAAGCGCTGCCAGCCGTCGCGCTCGACGGTCACGCCGAAGCGCGCCATCAGCCGGATCGTGATGTCGATGTATGGCTTCGAGATCAGTTCGCCGTCGACTTCGACGACGATCCTGCCGTCCTTCGCCTTCACGAGCGGCAGCGTCATCAGCAGCGCGGTGAGGAACTGGCTCGACACGTCGCCGCGCACGCGGATCGGCGCATCGACCGCGATCGCCGCGGGCTTGATCCGCAGCGGCGGAAAGCCTTCGTTCTGCTCGTAGTCGATCTGCGCGCCGATCTGCCGCAGGCCGTCGACGAGGTCGCCGATCGGCCGCTCGTGCATGCGCGGCACGCCGTGCACGCGATAGTCGCCGCCGTTGACCGCGAGCGCCGCCGTCAACGGTCGCACCGCGGTGCCTGCATTGCCGAGGAACAGATCGGCGGTCTTCGCGGTGAACGCGCCGCGCGTGCCGGTGACGACACAGGTGTCGCCCTCGCGCGCGAGCTTCACACCGAGCTTGCCAAGCGCGTCGAGCATCACGCGCGTGTCGTCGGAATCCAGCAGGTTGGTGATCGTCGTATCGCCTTCGGCAAGCGCCGCGAGCAGCAGCACGCGGTTCGAGATGCTTTTCGAACCGGGCAGGCGCACGGTGCCCGATGCGCTGGAATACGGACCGAGATCGAGGTAGTCCATGGGAATCGTCCTGTTTCCTGTTATTTCTTGACCGGTTCGGCAGCGGGCTGCGCGCCACGTTCCTGCCATGCCTTGCGTGCGGCGCGCGAGCGCGTGAACACAACTTCGAGCGCCGCGCCATCGCCGGCGTCTATCGCCGCACGCAGCCGGGCGAGCACGCGCGTGTAGCCGTCGAGCTCATCGAGCAGCGCCGCACGATTCGCGATACATACGTCGCGCCACATTTCCGGGCTCGATGCTGCAATTCGCGTGAAGTCGCGGAAGCCGCCCGCCGCGTACGAGAATTTCAGTTCGGCGTCCGCCTCGCCGAGAATCTGCTCGACGAGCGCGAACGACAGCACGTGCGGCAGATGACTGATCGACGCGAACACGCGATCGTGCTGCGCCGTGCTCATCGTGCGCACGTCGGCGCCGGTCGCCCGCCACATCGCTTCGATCCGCGCGACCGATTCCGGCGCGTTCTCCGGCAGCGGACACAGCACGACGTTGCGCCCGACGTACAGATCCGGCAGCGCAGCTTCGACGCCGCTCGATTCGCGCCCGGCGATCGGATGGCCCGGAACGAATTGCGCGATCCGCGCGCCGAGCGCATCGCGTGCGGCCGCGACGACGTCCGACTTGGTGCTGCCGGCGTCCGTGACGAGCGCCGTTGCGTCGAGCCACGGCGCAATGCGTGCGAGCAACGGGCCCGTTTGCGCGACGGGGGCGGCCAGCAGCACGAGATCGGCGCCGGCGAGCGCATCGCGCAGTTGCGCATCGTCATCGAGCGCCACCGCACCATCGATCACGCCCAGCGCGAGCGCGCGCTCGACCGATGCACGCGAACGACCGACGCCGACGACTTCGCCCGCACCACCCGGTGCGCGCTCGCGCAGCGCGCGCGCCAGCGATCCGCCGATCAGGCCGACGCCGAAGATCACAAGTTTGTTGAATGCAAAGCCTGACACGACTAGAGCCAAGTGACGCACGCGGAACGTCGCCCCGCGCACGGAAATCCAGATTCCGGGCAACGGGCCCGATCCGGCGCGATGTGCACCGGATACCGCCCGAACCCGCCTTGGGCAGCGCCGCCAGGCCTGCCCTGCACGCTGCCCGCGCCGCCCCTTCGCTGCCGGCGACCGGCCGTTACGCGTTAGCGCGCGCGCGGATACGAACCGAGTATCTTCAGGAACGCGGCCTTCTGGCCGAGCTCCGCGAGCGCGGCTGCCACGGCTGGTTCGTCCCGGTGCCCTTCGATGTCGATGTAGAAGTAATACTCCCACGTGCCGACCCGCGCCGGGCGCGACTCGAAGCGCGTCATTGACACGCCGTGCCGCGCGAGCGGTTCGAGCAGCTTGAACACCGCGCCCGGCTCGTTCTTCACCGACACGATCAGCGACGTCTGGTCGTGACCGCTCTGCCCGGCCGCCTGCTTGCCGACGATCACGAAGCGCGTGCGGTTATGCGGGTCGTCCTGGATTAGCGAGAACGCGATCTGCAGGCCGTAGTGCGCAGCCGCGCGGTCGCCGGCGATCGCCGCGACACTCGGATCCGCCGCCGCGAGACGCGCGGCCTCCGCATTGCTCGCCACCGCCTGCCGCTCCAGGTGCGGCGCGTTCGCAGCAAGCCACTGCTGGCATTGCGCGAGCGCCTGCGCATGCGCGCAGACGCGCGTCACACCGTCGAGCGTGCCGCTCTGCGTGAGCAGGTTGTGATGGATCGGCAGTGCGAGTTCGCCGCTGATCAGTAACTGCGTCTGCAGCAACAGGTCGAGCGTGCGCGATACCGCGCCTTCGGTCGAGTTCTCGACCGGTGCGATGCCGAATGCGGACGCGCCGGCCTCGACCGAGCGGAACACCTCGTCGATCGACGGACACGGCAGGCCTTCGATCGACTGGCCGAAATACTCGAACATTGCCTGTTCGCTGTACGTGCCGACCGGCCCGAGGAACGCGACGTGGATCGTCTGTTCGAGCGCGCGGCTCGCGGCCATGATCTCGCGCCAGATGGCGCTGATGTGCTCGCTCGCAAGCGGCCCCGCGCTCATGTCCTGCAGGCGCGCGATCACCTGCAGCTCGCGCTCCGGCCGGAACACCGGCGCGTTGAAATGCTTCTTGACCTCGCCCACCTCGAGCGCCACCGCGGCGCGCTGGTTGAGGAGCGCGATCAGCTGCGCGTCGATCGCGTCGATGCGGTCGCGCAGCGGTTTCAGGCGGGAATTCAGTTCGTCGTCCATGCGTAGTTGCCGTGCTGTTTGAACAGCGCCGCGCTCAGGCGCCGCGCTGTTCGAAGTCCTTCATGTACTCGACGAGCGCTTTCACGCCCTCGAGCGGCACCGCGTTGTAGATCGACGCCCGCATGCCGCCGACGGACTTGTGGCCCTTCAGCTGCAGCAGCCCGCGCGCCTTTGCGCCGGCAAGGAAGTCTTCATTGCGCGTTTCGTCGGCCAGGAAAAAGGGCACGTTCATACGCGAACGCGCCGCCGGCTCGACCTTGTTCAGATAGAAGCTGCTCGCATCGATCGTGTCGTAGAGCAGCTTCGCCTTCTCGACATTGCGCGCCTCGATCGCCTCGAGGCCGCCCTGCCGCTTCAGCCACTGGAACACGAGCCCTGCGATGTAGATCGCATAGGTGGGCGGCGTGTTGTACAGCGAATTGTTCGCGGCGACGGTTTTCCATTCGAATGCGGACGGGCAGATCGACAGCGCACGATCAAGCAGATCCTCGCGAACGATCACGACCGTCACGCCGGCCATCCCGATGTTCTTCTGCGCGCCGCCGAACAGCACGCCGTACTTCGCGACGTCCATCGGACGCGACAGGATGTGCGACGACACGTCGGCGACGAGCGGCACGTCGCCGAGGTCGGGAATTTCGAACGTCTCGACGCCGTCGATCGTCTCGTTCGTGCACAGATGCACGTAAGCCGGATCGTCCGACAGCTGCCATTCGGCACGGGCGGGCGCGCGCGTGAAACCGTCGGCCGTCTTGCCGGATGCGGCCAGATGCGGGGTGCCGTATTTCTTCGCTTCGTTGAACGACTTCTGCGACCACGAGCCCGTCACGACGAAATCGGCGGTCTTGCGCGAACCGAGCAGGTTCATCGGCACGATCGCGTTCTCGGCGATGCCGCCCCCCTGCAGGAACAGGATCCGATGGCTGGCCGGCACATCGAGCAGTTCGCGCAGGTCGGCAAGCGCTGCCTCGTGGATCGACATGAACTCCTTGCCGCGATGGCTCATCTCCATCACGCTCATGCCGCTGCCGTGCCAGTCGAGCATTTCGTCGGCGGCCTGCCGCAGCACTTCCTCGGGCAGCGCCGCAGGACCGGCGGAGAAATTAAAGACGCGCATCGTGAAAACCTCGGGAGGGACGCGACCGGCTTGCCGCCGGCAGAAAGAACCGCGCCAGAAAAGGAATGGCCGCTTGCGCTCGCGCGCAAACGGCCATTATCGCACTGTCATCAGGCTCCCGCCAAACCCGGCCGAACGGCCGGGCGGCGTGCCCGGACGGCTTACTTGCCCGGCTTGACTGCCGCGACTTCCTTGTCAGCCTGCGCGCGCGTTGCCTGGATCGCTTGCGGCATGTACTTCTGCATCAGACCGTTGACCACGTCGCGGCCGACCTGATCCTGGACCTGGATGAACTTGCGGCCCGTCGGGCTCTTGTAGAACGTCGTCAGATCCTTGATCTCCGACGTGCTGTAGTACTTCGCGTATGCGTCGTACTGAGCCGACATCGCGTCGCTCTGGAACTGCTGCGTGCCGAACACCTTGCCCGCGCCGTCAACCAGCTTCGGCACCGCGTTCTTCTGCAGCGTCGGCACGGCGGCTTGCTTTTGCTTGTCGTTCAGCGTCTTGTTTTCCGACAGCGCGTCCGACAGGATCGCCGGCACGAGCTGCTTTGCCTGCATCTCGGCGCTGTTGCCGATTGCCGACACGAGCTTCGGCGCGTCGATCGCGTCGAGCAGATCCTTGATCGCAGCCTTCTTGTCGGCGTCGATCGGCGCAGCTGCTGCCGTTGCGGCCGGTGCGGAATTCGACAGCGCTTGCGCCATCGCGAACGTCGGCACCAGTGCAGCCAGCAGAACCAGTTGCTTGAATTGCTTTTGCATCATCACTCCCTCTTGGAAATATGAATGGTTGCTCGCCGACCGCGGCGCGTTACGCCCGCGGCGGCTCGAGTCTCATCCGTTCTCAGGCTTCGCCGTCCGACGCCTCGTCGGCCTCGCCGTCGCCCTCCTCCGCTTCTGCGATCTGCTGCAGGCCGGAGAGCTTCGTACCCTCATCGAGACTGATGAGTGTAACACCTTGCGTGGCGCGTCCCATCTCGCGAATCTCGGACACGCGCGTACGAATCAATACGCCGGCAGTCGTGATCAGCATGATCTGATCCTCGGCGTCGACGAGCGTCGCCGCGACGACCTTGCCGTTGCGCTCCGACGTCTGGATCGCGATCATCCCCTTCGTGCCGCGGCCGTGACGCGTGTACTCGGTGATCGGCGTGCGCTTGCCGTAGCCGTTCTCGGTCGCGGTGAGCACGGTCTGCTCCTCGCTGCCCGCAACCAGCAGCGCGATGACCTGCTGCCCGTCCTCGAGCTGCATGCCGCGCACGCCGCGCGCTTCCCGGCCCATCGGGCGCACGTCGTTCTCGTCGAAGCGCACGGCCTTGCCGGCGTCGGAGAAGAGCATCACGTCGTGCGCGCCGTCGGTGATCGATGCGCCGATCAGATAGTCGCCTTCGTCGAGACCGACCGCGATGATGCCCTTCTTCATCGGACGGCTGAATGCCTCGAGCGGCGTCTTCTTCACGGTACCGAGCGATGTCGCCATGAACACGAACTTGTCGGCCGAGAATTCCTTGACCGGCAGCACGACGTTGATCTTCTCGCCGTCCTGCAACGGGAACATGTTGACGATCGGGCGGCCGCGCGAGTTGCGCGAGCCCTGCGGCACTTCATAAACCTTGACCCAGTACACGCGGCCGCGGTTCGAGAAGCACAGAATGTAATCGTGCGTGTTCGCGATGAACAGCGTCTCGATCCAGTCGTCTTCCTTCATCTGCGTCGCCTGCTTGCCGCGGCCGCCGCGCTTCTGCGCGCGATACTCGGACAGCGGCTGCGACTTCACGTAGCCCGCGTGCGACATCGTGACGACCATGTCCTGCGGCGTGATCAGGTCTTCGGTATTCAGCTCGGTCGCGTTCAGCTCGATCTTCGAGCGGCGTGCGTCGCCGAATTCGGCCTTCACCGTCGTCAGCTCCTCGCCGATCATCGTCGTGATCCGCTCGGGGCGCGCGAGGATGTCCAGCAAGTCGGCGATCTGCGCCATCACTTCGCGGTACTCGCCGATGATCTTGTCCTGCTCGAGACCGGTCAGGCGCTGCAGACGCATCTGCAGGATTTCCTGCGCCTGCGTGTCGGACAGACGGTACAGCCCGTCGACCTGCATCCCGAACGCCGGGTTCAGACCTTCCGGACGGTACGCGGAGCGGCCGCCCGCCGACGCGTTCTCCGTCTCGGCGCGCGTCAGCATCTCGCGCACGAGCGACGAATCCCACGGCTTGGCCATCAGTTCCTGCTTCGCGATCGGCGGCGTCGGCGCTGCCTTGATGATCGCGATGAACTCGTCGATGTTCGCGAGCGCGACCGCGAGACCTTCGAGCACGTGGCCGCGTTCGCGGGCCTTGCGCAGTTCGTAGATCGTGCGGCGCGTCAGCACTTCGCGTCGATGCGACAGGAAGCACTGCAGGATTTCCTTCAGGTTCAGCAGCTTCGGCTGGCCGTCGACCAGCGCGACCATGTTCATGCCGAACGTGTCCTGCAGCTGCGTCGCCTTGTACAGGTTGTTCAGCACCACTTCGGGCACTTCGCCGCGCTTGAGCTCGATCACGACGCGCATGCCGCTCTTGTCGGACTCGTCGCGGATGTCGGAGATGCCCTCGAGCTTCTTCTCGTTGACCAGTTCGGCGATGCGCTCGAGCAGCGAGCGCTTGTTCACCTGGTACGGCAGTTCGTCGACGATGATCGCCATCCGCTGGCCGCGGTCGATTTCCTCGAAGTGCGTGGCCGCGCGCATCACGACGCGGCCGCGCCCGGTGCGATAGCCGTCGCGCACGCCGGCGACACCGTAGATGATGCCGGCCGTCGGGAAGTCCGGCGCCGGGATGATCTCGATCAACTCGTCGATCGTCGCTTCCGGGTTGTTCAGCAGGTGCTGGCACGCGTCGACGACTTCGTTCAGGTTGTGCGGCGGGATGTTGGTCGCCATGCCGACCGCGATGCCCGACGAGCCGTTGATCAGCAGGTTCGGGATGCGCGACGGCAGGACCGACGGCTGCGTTTCGTTGCCGTCGTAGTTCGGCTCGAAGTCGACCGTTTCCTTGTCGATGTCGGCGAGCAGTTCATGACCGATCTTCGCCATGCGAATTTCGGTGTAACGCATCGCCGCGGCATTGTCGCCGTCGATCGAGCCGAAGTTGCCCTGTCCGTCGATCAGCATGTAGCGCAGCGAGAAGTCCTGCGCCATCCGCACGATCGTGTCGTACACCGCGGTATCGCCGTGAGGGTGATACTTACCGATCACGTCACCGACGATACGCGCCGATTTCTTGTACGCGCGGTTCCAGTCGTTGTTCAGTTCGTGCATCGCGAACAGTACGCGCCGGTGCACGGGCTTCAGGCCATCGCGGACATCCGGAAGGGCACGTCCGACGATCACGCTCATCGCGTAATCGAGATACGAACGGCGCATTTCCTCCTCTAGGGAGGTGGGCAGGGTCTCTTTGGCGAATTGATCCATGTATCCGTATCGTTTCGGAGCGAAGACGGCGAACGCCTTTCGCGTGGGCGCTGCATGCGCAACGCAACGCGAGATTCTAACATGCGCCCATCGGCCGCCAATTCGCCGCCCCTCTATATGTAAACAGCAAAAATCGCGGCCCATGGAAAAGGCGCGCCGGAGCGGTCCGGGTCGCACCCCTCGAGCGTTCGGCGGTGGCGACTGGATCCTTGACACGCCCGCGCGTAAACCCTTGCGGGCTTTCATGCAATTTCGCGGGCACGCTCTTGACAATCCCTAAAAGTTACGGCAGGCGGGTGTTGCGCATGCACCACAAAGTTGAAGCGATCTTGGGGTGGGGAGGATTTTTTTTCGTAGGAAGGGAACGATATGGCAAAATGCCAACGCACTGAAAGTTAGACGCTGCTCGAAGTCTACACAGAGCGGTGCCGCGTTTTTTGTGCCGCACCAATGTTATACTTCGAGCAATGTATGACTTGTCACCGTCAACAGGCTCGCAGTAAACCTGCGGTAATCTCAATTTCGAGAGGAGAAATATGAATAAACTTTCAAAGCTCGCGTTCATTGCAGCTACCGCAGTTATGGCTGCATCCGCTTCGGCACAGTCGGTGCCGGCGTCGCGTCAAGCCGTCAACGACAACTGGGTGAACGGCACGGGCGAATGGGTGTGGATGAACGGCACGAACGAGCTCTGCTGGCGTGACGCGTTCTGGACGCCGGCCACCGCCAACGCGAAGTGCGATGGCGCACTGGTCGCCCAGGCACCGGCACCGGCACCGGTCGCACCGGTTGCTCCGGCCATCACCAGCCAGAAGATCACGTACCAAGCCGACGCACTGTTCGACTTCGACAAGGCAACGCTCAAGCCGCTGGGCAAGCAGAAGCTGGACGAACTGGCTTCGAAGATCCAGGGCATGAACACGGAAGTGGTCGTTGCAACGGGCTACACGGACCGCATCGGTTCGGACAAGTACAACGACCGCCTGTCGCTGCGCCGTGCGCAAGCCGTCAAGTCGTACCTGGTCAGCAAGGGTGTCCCGGCCAACAAGATCTACACGGAAGGCAAGGGCAAGCGCAACCCGGTCACGACCGGCTGCAACCAGAAGAACCGCAAGCAACTGATCGCCTGCCTCGCACCGGATCGCCGCGTGGAAGTGGAAGTGGTCGGTACGCAAGAAGTCCAGAAGACGACCGTTCCGGCGCAGTAAGCCGCGGTTTTCGACTGCTCAAAGCCCCGCTCCGGCGGGGCTTTTTCTTTGACGCCCGCCCAGGCGCTCGCTGGCCTCGTCGTGCGCCCGCTTATATACTCGGGGCTTGATGTACCAACGCACCGCCCTCCTTCCGTAGCCCGTTTGCCGACATGACCAACGCCGATCCGCACGAACTCCAGAAATTCAGCGACCTCGCCCATCGGTGGTGGGATCCGAATGCCGAATTCAAGCCCTTGCACGACCTGAACCCGGTCCGGCTCGGCTGGATCGATTCGCATGCGCATCTCGCCGGCAAGCGCGCACTCGATATCGGTTGCGGCGGCGGCATCCTGTCCGAATCGATGGCCGGCCTCGGTGCCCAGGTGAAGGGCATCGACCTGTCGACCGAAGCGCTCGGCGTCGCCGACCTGCACAGTCTCGAAAGCGGCATCACCGTGGATTACGAGGCGATCGCCGCCGAAGCGATCGCCGAACGCGAGCCGGGCACTTACGACGTCGTCACCTGCATGGAGATGCTCGAGCACGTGCCGTCGCCGGCCGGCGTCGTCGCCGCATGCGCAACGCTCGTGAAGCCGGGCGGCTGGGTGTTCTTCTCCACGCTGAACCGCAACCTGAAGTCCTACCTGTTCGCGGTGATCGGCGCCGAGTACATCGCGCAGATGCTGCCGAAGGGCACCCACGACTACGCGCGCTTCATCCGCCCGTCGGAACTGGCGAGCTTCGTGCGCGCGACCGATCTGCACATCGTGGAGATCAAGGGCATCACCTATCATCCGATCGGCAAGCGCTTCGCGCTGTCGAACGATACCGACATCAATTATCTCGTCGCGTGCCGCCGCGGCGCGTGACCCTCCGACTCGCATGACGATTACCCTTTCGAACGGGCGGCCTGCAGTTGACGCGCCGCGCCTGCTGCACTGCGACGCCGTGCTGTTCGACCTCGACGGCACGCTCGCCGACACCGCGCCCGATCTCGCGGCTGCCGTTCACAAGATGCAGCGCGTGCGCGGCCTGCCCGAAACGCCGCTCGACGTGCTGCGACCGCTGGCATCGGCCGGTGCGCGCGGCCTGCTCGGCGGCGCATTCGGCATCGACCCGCAATCGCCGGGCTATGAAGCGATGCGCGACGAATTCCTGGCGAATTACGCGACCGACATCTGCGTGCATACGATTCTGTTCCCCGGGATCGACGATGTGCTCGACGAACTCGATGCACGGGGCGTGCGCTGGGGCATCGTCACGAACAAGGCGATGCGCCTCACCGCGCCGCTCGCCGACCTGCTCGGCCTCACGGCGCGCGCGGCGTGCATCGTCGGGGGCGACACAACGCCGCACTCGAAGCCGCATCCGGCCCCGCTGTTGCATGCGGCGGAACAAATGACGCTCGCGCCGGAGCGCATCGTCTACGTCGGCGACGATCTTCGCGACATCCAGGCCGGTAGCGCGGCGGGGATGGCGACGGTCGCGGCCGCGTACGGCTACTGCGGCGACGGCGTCGCGCCGGCCGACTGGCAGGCGCAGCATCTCGTCGGCACGACGCAGGAACTGCGCGAACTGCTGCGCGATGTTGGGCTATAATGATCGATCTTATCCGCGGGGGCGACCTGGTTTCGACAGGGGTTGTGAAGCGGCTAGGGCATGTCGAGGACCCGTCACCTCGTTAATCAATGGGAAAATCGTAACTGCAAACGACGATACGTTCGCACTGGCAGCCTAAGGGCCGCCGTCCTCTGCCTAGTTCACTGACGGGCTAGTGTCGCAAGACCGGTAGCAATACCGCCAGAGGTCATTTACGTCAGTTAAGCCCTGTCGGCGTCGCGACGCCAGGGTCGAAAACCTAGCGAATCGCCGTAGCGCAGCGTGTTCGTCCGCGTCGCTGCGGTTAAATCAAATGACTGAACTAAACATGTAGAACTAGTCGTGGAGCGCTTCTGGACGCGGGTTCGATTCCCGCCGCCTCCACCAAATTCCGCGCTTAGACGCACGAACCCCGCACGACGCGAGTCTGCGGGGTTTTTTGTTGCACAGGAAGCCGAACGTCCCGCGCCTTCCGAAAAAGCGCCCGGCCCTGAACGGGCCGGACGGAATGCCGCCGGTATTCGAGCGGCAGGAGGTATCGGATGGCCGGCGTCGCCCGCACGGCGCTCAAACGCGGCGGGCGGCCTCGTGTCGGGCCTCGCGACGCGTCATTGCGCCCGCAACACGCGTCACCGGGCGATACGTTGCTCAGCTGCCGCGATACAGCGACTTCATTTCTTCTTCACTGGCCGGGCGCACGCCGATCGCGCGCGAACCCGATGCCGACGCGCCCTGCCCTTGCGCGCCGTAACCGCTGGCGTCGGTGCGCTGCGCCTGGGCGAGCGCGCTGCGCTGTTGCTCCGCGACACGCGCCGTGGCGGCCTGGATCGCTTCCGGATAGTGCGGATCTTCGCCGCGGGCGGTGTTGTAACCGGCCTGCTGGAGCTGAACCAGTTCGGCGCGAACCTGCGCGCGGGTGAGTGCCGAGCCGGACTGCGCGAAGGACACGACCGGGGCGACGAGAGCGGCAGCAACGACAACGGCTTGAACGAGCGACTTCATGATGACCTACCTCCAGATTTGTCTGATTTCGCGGTGAACACCCGTTCATCGCTGACAAACCGAAGTTTATGTAGGCGCGTGCTTAAGAATAAGGCAGGTTTCAGGAAGGCATCCTTCCTGAAACAAGGGTTAACCCTAGCATGGTGTATGCACCCCGCTCCGGCACTGCGCGCTCGCACCACGCGATGCACAGCCACAAAGCATGAGCCCCGCAGGGCAGCTCGCCCTGCGGGGCTCGAAACGAACCGCGCGGCATCGGCGCGGCCCGGACAAACGATCGCGGCCGCGACAACGCGGCGCGTCAGCGCTCGCTCATTGAGTGTCCATCGGGCACTTCAGATTGCAGCCGTTCGGGTCCCCCATGTCGCCCTTGCGGCGCAATGCCGACTTCTTGCCGCTCTGGTATTTCTGCGACGGCGCCGACGCCGCGAACGGCATCTGCGGATGCTCGTTCAGGCGGAACTGCTCGCTCAGGATCCCGCCGGGCACGCCGGGTGAATTCTGCGCGAGCGCCAACGGCGAAACGGCGACGAGAAGCCCTGCGGCCAACGCTGCCGCGGCGAAGGGAACGGAAAGTTTCATGGCGGGATGACGCCTGAACGGCGTGCTTGTTGGAACGTTGATCAAACGGCAAGCGTAGCGCAAATCCCTCACTGCTGCAGCGCGGTTCGCACGCGCCCTCGTTACCGTGCGTTGCCGTCCGGCATGCCGTGCGCGGCGGTGCCGGCGAATCCTTCCGCGACGCTGGCGAGCGTCCCGCACGCGGCCGGATCGTAGCCGTCGAGATGCGCGACGCGCTCGACGAAGCGCGCATCGCGCAGCAACGCGAGCACGCCGGCCAGCGGTCGCGAGTCGAGCTGCGCGCGTTCGCACGCAAAGTAATAGTCTTCGTCGACGACGGGGATGAAGTCGAGCCCGAAGTGATGGGCGGCCGGCTCGACGCCGAAGCCGAGATCCGCCATCCCGCTTGCGACGAACGCGGCGATCGCCGAGTGCGTGAGTTCGGCCGACGCATAACCGTCGATACGCTCGGGATCGATGCCGATCGCGCGCAATGCAAGATCGAGCAGCATTCGCGTGCCCGAGCCCGGCTGCCGGTTGACGAAGCGGATGTCGTGGCGGGCGAGATCGGCGAGCCCGCCGACCTGCTTCGGGTTGCCGCGCGGCACGAACAAGCCCTGCTGGCGACGCGTCAGGTGAATCAGCACGTGGCGCGTGTCGTCGAGCCACGGTCGATAGATCTGCGCGCACTGTTCGCGGAACGCGCCGCGAGGTAGATGAAAACCGGCCAGTTCGCATTCGCCGCGCGCGAGTGCCTGCACGGCTTCGACGCTCCCGCGATACCTGATGTCGACGGCTGACTGCGCATCGACGAGCGCGGACACCAGCGTCGCGACCGCGTAGCCGTGCGATGCATGGATGCGCACGGCACCGTCGCGCTGTGCGAGCCGCCGGTTCAGGTCGCTCGCCACCTCGGCTGCCAGCGCGCGGAGATTCCCGTCAAGACGGCTGCGCGCGAGCCGCTGCGCGTCGACGACGGCCTGCCCAAGCTCCGACAACGTCGATCCCTTGCCGCGCGCGGTCTCGATCAATTCGCCGCCGATGCACGCCTCCAGCGCCCGCAGCATGCCCCACGCGTGCCGATACGACAGACCCTTCGCCTGCGCGGCCTGCGCGATGCTGCCCGTGTCCGCCACGAGCTCCAGCAACGGTGCGACGTCGGACAGGCTCGCCGTCCGACCCTCCGTGTCGCGCACGGTCAGATACGCGTCGCATTCGATTCGAACCAATTATGTACTCCGATTTCCTATTGCGACTGCGAAATCTTCCGCTTATCGTTGCTCAAAATCAATCAGGACGAAGTCCCGATGTGCACTATATGAATCAGAAGCACATATGAGGCTTTGGAGGAGCATAACCGATGTCCCCGAATTCCCCCGCGCCCGACGCGCTCGTCGAGCGCCACGCGCGTGCCGGCCGCTCGCTCGTCGCGATTCTCCACGCGATCCAGGACGATGCAGGCTACGTGCCGGCAGGCTGCGTCGCACCGCTCGCGAAGGCGTTGAATCTGTCGCGCGCGGAAGTGCACGGCGTGCTCACCTACTATCACCACTTCCGTACCACGCCGCCCGCGCGCGTGACGATCCAGATGTGCCGCGCCGAGGCGTGCCGCAGCATGGGCTGCGAAGCGCTGGCCGAGCATGCGCAAGCGCGCACGGGTTGCCGGTTCGACGCGGCGCACGGCGATGGCGCCGACACGCATGCGCCGGCCGACGTCGCGCTCGAATCGGTCTACTGCCTCGGGCTGTGCGCGCAATCGCCGTCGATGACGATCAACGGCGTGCTGCACGCAAAGGTCACGCCGGAAAAGTTCGACCGCCTGCTGGCCGACGCGACCGCCCACGCCCCGGAGGCCGCATGACGACCCGCATCTACGTTCCGCGCGATTCTTCCGCGCTGGCGCTCGGCGCCGACGCCCTGGCCGCCGCGATCGTGGCCGAGGCCGAGCGGCGCGGCGTCGCGATCGAACTGATCCGCAACGGCTCGCGCGGGCTGCTCTGGCTGGAGCCGCTCGTCGAGGTCGGCACGGCCGCCGGGCGCGTCGGCTATGCGAACCTGTCGGCCGCGGACGTGCCCGCCCTGTTCGACGCGAACTGGCTCGACGGCGGCGCGCATCCGAGCGGCATCGGACTCGTCGACGCCCTGCCCTATCTCGCGCGCCAGCAGCGCCTCACGTTCGCGCGCATCGGCCTGACCGATCCGCTGTCGATCGACGATTACCTGAAGCATGACGGCCTCGCCGGGCTGAAGAACGCGCTGTCGCTCGACGGCGGCGCCGCATGCGAATTGCTGATCGAATCGGGGCTGCGCGGCCGCGGCGGCGCGGCCTTCCCGGCCGGCATCAAGTGGCGCACGGTCCGGCAGGCCAGCGCGACGCAGAAGTACATCGTCTGCAACGCGGACGAAGGCGATTCGGGTACGTTCTCCGATCGCCTGATCATGGAAAGCGATCCGTACTGCCTGATCGAAGGAATGATCATCGCGGGCATCGCGACGGGCGCGACGCTCGGCTACATCTACGTGCGCAGCGAGTACCCGCACGCGATCGCGGCACTCGAAACCGCGATCGCGCGCGCCCGTGAAGCCGGCTGGCTCGGCGAACACGTGCTCGGCTCCGCGCACGCATTCGACCTGCACGTCGCGAAGGGGGCCGGCTCATACGTGTGCGGCGAGGAAACGGCGCTGCTCGAATCGCTCGAGGGCAAGCGCGGGGTCGTGCGCGCGAAGCCGCCGCTGCCCGCGCTCGCCGGTTTGTTCGGCCAGCCGACCGTGATCAACAACGTGATCACGCTCGCGACCGCGCCGGTGATCTTCGCGCGCGGCGCCGCGTTCTATCGCGACTACGGGATGGGCCGCTCGCGCGGCACGCTGCCGTTCCAGCTCGCGGGCAACATCCGCCATGGCGGCCTCGTCGAGCTCGCGTTCGGCGTCACGCTGCGCGAGCTGCTGTTCGACTACGGCGGCGGCACGGCGAGCGGCCGGCCGGCGCGCGCGGCGCAGGTCGGCGGCCCGCTCGGCACCTATTTGCCCGAACACCAGTGGGACGTGCCGCTCGACTACGAGGCATACACGGCGATCGGCGCGGTCGTCGGTCACGGCGGCATCGTGCTGCACGACGACACGTCGAATCTCGCCGAGCTCGCCGAATATGCAATGAAGTTCTGCGCGATCGAATCGTGCGGCAAGTGCACGCCGTGCCGAATCGGCTCGACGCGCGGCGTCGAGACGATCGCGCGCATTCGCCAGGGCGATACGTCGGAACGACAGGTCACGCTGCTGCGCGATCTGTGCGACACGATGCTCGCCGGCTCGCTGTGCGCGATGGGCGGGATGACGCCGTACCCGGTGCTGTCCGCGCTCGACCATTTCCCCGAAGATTTCGGGCTCGCCGCCGGCAAGCAAGCCGCGTCGGGTCCGGTCAAGGCCGCGGCCTGACCCAGAAGGAGCCCTGAATGTCCCTCGACACGAACAACGTCCGCCAAGGCGGCTGCGGCTCGGGCCAATGCGCGTGCAAGAGCGCCGCCCAGGCGCGCGTGCGCGATCCGTTCGACGAAACCGACTACGGCACGCCGCAGCGGCATGCCGATACCGACGTCACGCTCGAAATCGACGGCCAGCCGGTGACGGTGCCGGCCGGCACGTCGGTGATGCGCGCCGCGATCGAAGCCGGCATCAACGTGCCCAAGCTCTGCGCGACCGATTCGCTCGAACCGTTCGGCTCGTGCCGTCTGTGCCTGGTCGAGATCGAAGGCCGGCGCGGCTATCCGGCATCGTGCACGACGCCCGCCGAAGCCGGGATGAAGGTTCGCACCCAGTCGGACCGGCTGCAGTCCCTGCGCCGCAACGTGATGGAGCTGTACATCTCCGATCACCCGCTCGACTGCCTCACCTGCCCCGCCAACGGCGACTGCGAGTTGCAGGACATGGCGGGCGTGGTCGGGCTGCGCGAAGTGCGCTACGGTTTCGACGGCGCGAATCACCTGCGCGAGCAGAAGGACGAATCGAATCCGTACTTCACGTACGATCCGTCGAAGTGCATCGTCTGCAACCGCTGTGTGCGCGCATGCGAGGAAACGCAGGGCACGTTCGCGCTGACGATCGCCGCGCGCGGTTTCGAATCGCGCGTCGCCGCCGGCGAAAGCGAATCGTTCATGGCATCGGAATGCGTATCGTGCGGCGCCTGCGTCGCCGCGTGCCCGACCGCGACGCTGCAGGAAAAGTCCGTCGTCCAGCTCGGCCAGGCCGAGCACTCGGTCGTCACGACCTGCGCGTACTGCGGCGTCGGGTGCTCGTTCAAGGCCGAAATGAAGGGCACGCAGGTCGTGCGCATGACACCGCACAAGAACGGCCTCGCGAACGAAGGCCATGCGTGCGTGAAGGGCCGCTTCGCGTGGGGCTACGCGACGCACAAGGACCGCATCACGAAGCCGATGATCCGCGAGAAGATCACCGCCCCGTGGCGCGAAGTCAGCTGGGAAGAGGCACTCACGTACGCGGCGACGCAGTTCCGCAAGCTGCAGCAGAAGTACGGCCGCGATTCGATCGGCGGCATCACGTCGTCGCGCTGCACGAACGAGGAAACCTACCTCGTGCAGAAGCTCGTGCGCGCCGCGTTCGGCAACAACAACGTCGACACCTGCGCACGCGTGTGCCACTCGCCGACCGGCTACGGCCTGAAGACGACGCTCGGTGAATCGGCCGGCACGCAGACTTTCGCGTCGGTCGGCCAGGCCGACGTGATCGTCGTGATGGGCGCGAATCCGACCGACGGCCACCCGGTGTTCGGCTCGCGCATGAAGCGGCGCATCCGCGAAGGCGCGAAGCTGATCGTGATCGACCCGCGCCGTATCGATGTGGTCGACGGCCCGCACGTGAAGGCCACGTACCACCTGCAGTTGCGCCCCGGCACCAACGTCGCGATGGTCAACGCGCTCGCGCACGTGATCGTCACCGAAGGGCTGGTCGCCGATTCGTTCGTCGCCGAGCGTTGCGACACGCGCGCGTTCGAGCAATGGCGCGATTTCGTGTCGCGTGCCGAAAATTCGCCGGAAGCGACGGCGGACGTGACGGGCGTGCCGGCCGCGCTGGTGCGCGAGGCCGCGCGCCTTTACGCGACGGGCGGCAACGCCGCGATCTACTACGGCCTCGGCGTGACCGAACACGCGCAAGGCTCGACGACGGTGATGGGCATCGCGAACCTCGCGATGGCGACGGGCAACATCGGCCGCGAAGGCGTGGGCGTCAATCCGCTGCGCGGACAGAACAACGTGCAAGGCTCGTGCGACATGGGTTCGTTCCCGCACGAGCTGCCGGGCTACCGGCACATCAGCGACGCAACCGTGCGCAGCCAGTTCGAGGCGGCGTGGTCGGCCACGCTGCAACCGGAACCGGGACTGCGCATCCCGAACATGTTCGACGCGGCGCTCGACGGCAGCTTCAAGGGGCTTTACTGCCAGGGCGAGGACATCGTCCAGTCGGACCCGAACACGCAACACGTGGCGGCCGCGCTGTCGTCGATGGAATGCATCGTCGTGCAGGACATCTTCCTGAACGAAACCGCGAAGTACGCGCATGTGCTGCTGCCGGGTTCGACGTTCCTCGAGAAGGACGGCACGTTCACGAACGCGGAACGCCGCATCTCGCGGGTGCGCAAGGTGATGCCGCCGCTTGCGGGTTACGCCGACTGGGAAGTCACGCTGCTGCTGTCGCAGGCGCTCGGATACGACATGCACTACACGCATCCGTCGGAAATCATGGACGAGATCGCGCGGCTCACGCCGACCTTCTCGGGCGTGTCGTACGAGAAGCTCGACGCGCTCGGCAGCATCCAGTGGCCGTGCAATGAACAGGCACCGGACGGCACGCCGACGATGCACATCGACGCGTTCGTGCGCGGCAAGGGCCGGTTCGTGATCACGCAGTTCATTCCGACGCCGGAAAAGGTCACGCAGCGCTATCCGCTGATCCTGACCACGGGCCGCATCCTGTCGCAATACAACGTCGGCGCGCAGACGCGCCGGACCGAGAACGTGCGGTGGCACGAAGAAGACCGCCTCGAGATTCATCCGCACGATGCGCAGGATCGGGGGATCCGGACCGGCGACTGGGTCGGCATCGAATCGCGGGCCGGCCAGACGGTGCTGCGTGCGCTCGTGTCCGACCGCATGCAGCCCGGTGTCGTGTACACGACGTTCCACTTCCCCGAGTCGGGGGCGAACGTGATCACGACGGACAGCTCCGACTGGGCCACGAACTGCCCGGAATACAAGGTCACGGCCGTGCAGGTGATGCCGGTTGCGCAGCCGTCGGACTGGCAGCGCGCGTATGCACGCTTCAACTCGGAGCAGCTCGACCTGCTCGAGCGCCGCGCCGCGACGACGGGCAAGTGAGGACGCGATGGACAACGGACACCTGATCGACATGGCCAACCAGATCGGCGCGTTCTTCGAATCGATGCCCGATCGCGAAGAAGCGCTGGCCGGAATCGCCGAACACATCCGGCGCTTCTGGGAGCCGCGGATGCGGCGCGCGTTGCTGGCCGCGCTCGACGATCCGTCGAACGAAGCCGCGCAACGCGCCGCGCCGATCGTGCGCGACGCGATCGCCGCGCACCGCGCGTCGCTCACGCCGGCTGCGGCCCCCGCCTGAGTGCCCCGCTACGCGGGCACCGGCATGCCCGCGAACCAGCTTTCGCAATGGCGCAGCAGCGCGTTTGCGTCGGTAGCGGTGCGGCCGCGCACCGCGATGTAGCCATCGGGACGCAGCAGGTAGAACGACGGCCTCGAACGGCCATATACCTGCGCGAGCCCGTCGGCGCCGTCGCTTTCGGCATCGGCGACGCGCCAGGTTCGCACGGCTCCCGGCATGATCCGCTCCAGGCCTTCGGCGAGCGCACGCGCGTCCGCGGGCATTGGCGGAACGTCGCCCGTATCGCCCGCGTCGGCATCTGGCGGCTCCTCGAGCAGCAGCAGCGTGAAGCTCGCCGGGTCGTGCAAGTCGTATAGTCGCGCCGTCCCGGGTGCCCGTCCGAGCGGCCCGTCGATCACGTGCACGAGCGCGTCGGGCGCACGCTCGCCTGCGCGCGGCCCGCCATCGAGCACGCGTTCGAGCGTGAGCGGACTTTTCCGGTATTGCACGCCGAGCTCGCTGACGGTGCGGCGCACCGCATCGCGCACCGGCCCGAACGACGCCAGCAGCGGCACGACGTGATCGCGCAGCAGCTTCATCGCGCCGTGGTCGGCTTCGACGATCTGCGTGATGAAGCCCGTCTGCCGCAATACGTCACGCTCGATCGGGTGGCGCTCCGCGTGATACGTGTCGAGCAGCCGCTCCGGCGTGCCCGCGCCCAGCACGCGCGCGAGCTTCCAGCCGAGATTGAGCGCTTCCTGGATGCCCGTATTCATGCCCTGCGCGCCCGCCGGACTGTGCACGTGCGCGGCGTCGCCCGCGAAGAACACGCGCCCGTGACGCAGCCGGTCGACCATCCGGCTGTGCAGGCGGAAATACGCCGACCACGCGAGATCGCTCGGCGCGATCGACGCACCGACGCGAGCGCGCACGATCGCATCGCATTCCTCGAGCGTCGGGGGCGGCGCATCGGGCGATGCGCTATCGCCGGGCGGCCGGTCGGCGACGAGCCGGTAGCGGCCGCCGCCCATTGGAAACAGCCCCGCGATGCCGTCGGGCGTCGTGAACAGGTGGATCTCCTCGTCCGGCCAGCCGGGTATCGCGGCAAAATCGGCGAGCAGGAAGGTCTGTTCGAACGCATGACCGGCGAAGCCCAGCCCAAGCAGGTGGCGCACCGTGCTGTGCGCGCCGTCGGCAGCGATCAGGTACGACGGCGCGAACGCCTGTTCGCGGCCGTCGGCGCCGCGAAGCGTCACGTCGAGCGACGTAGCGCCGGCATCGCACGCGGTCAGCGTGACACCGCGCTCGACCGTCACGCCGAACCCGGCCAGGTGCTCGGCGAGCAGCCGTTCGGTGATGCTCTGGTCGAGAAACAGCAGATACGGATAACGCGTTTGCAGCGGATCGAAATCGAGCCGTGCGATCACGCGGCCGTCGGCATGCAGTGCGGCGGCATGCGCGCGATGACCCAACGCGAGAAACGGTTCGACCGCGCGATGCTGCTCCAGCAGTTCGAGCGTGCGCGCCTGGATGCCGATCGCGCGCGAATACGGCGCGGGCGTGGCGAGCCGGTCGATGATGCGCACCGGAACGCGGGCACGCGCGAGCGCCATTGCGGCGGCAAGGCCGGTCGGGCCCGCGCCGACGATCAGCACGGGCGGGATATCGAGCAGTGTGTCAGCCATGAGAACCTCGATGACACGCGATTGTGCAAGTCTACGCCGCTCCGCGTGACGGGGCCATATGCCGATCGGCCGATCCGGGCCGCCCGCGCGCAGTGTGGGAAAATACGTGTTTTCCGTCAGTTTTCGCGTCATGGATTCCGCATTCGACCGAGCGTATGCCGCGCATCGCGCGGGCCACCTCGCCGAGGCCGAGCACGGCTATCGCGCCGCACTCGCCACCAATCCGGCCGACGCCGACGCACTGCATCTGTTCGGCGTGCTGCGGCATCAGCAGGGCCAGCACGCCGAGGCGGCCGACCTCGTCGGGCGCGCGGTCGAGCTGCGCCCGAACGATGCGGCGCTGCAACTCAATCTCGGCAACGCACTGAAAGCGCTCGGCCGACTCGACGAAGCAATCGATCGCTTTCGCAACGCGTTGACGCTCGCGCCCGAATTTCCGCTTGCACACTACAACCTCGGCAACGCGTATGCGGCGCTGCAGCGCCACGAGGATGCGCTCGACGCGTTCGGCCGCGCACTTGAGCTCACGCCCGACGACGCATCGATCCACAACAATCTCGGCAACGCGCTGAATGCGCTCGGCCGCCACGACGACGCGATCGCCGCATTCCGTCGCGCCCTGGAACTGCGGCCCGGGCATGCCGGTGCGCACAACAATCTGGCGATGGCCCTGAACGCGATCGGCCGGGCCGACGACGCGATCGCGCACTTCCAGGCCGCGATCGCCGCGCAGCCGCGTTTCGTCGCCGCGCATTTCAATCTCGGCAACACGTTCGAGGCGCTCGGCCGTCACGGCGACGCCGCTGCCGCATTCGAAGCCGCGCTGGCGCTGCACCCGCCGTTCCCGCTCGCCCTGTTCGGGCTCGCGAACGCGCTGTGCGCACAGGCACGCCATCGCGAAGCGCTGCCGTACTACGAACGCGCGGTCGGCCTCGATCCGTCGTTCGGTCTCGCGTGGCTGAACCTCGGCAACGCGCATCACGCACTCGGCGCGCACGAGATGGCACTGCGCGCGTTCGACCAGGCGCTGCGCGTCGCGCCCGACCTCAAACTCGCGCACCTGCATCGCGCCGTCACACTGCTGACGCTGCGCGACTTCACCCGCGGCCTGCCCGCGTACGAAGCGCGTCACGACACGCCGGGCGCAACGCCGCTTGGCACGCTGCCGCGCTGGCAAGGCGAGCCGATCACGTCGCGCACGCTGCTGATCCGCGCGGAACAGGGCTTCGGCGACACGCTGCAGTTCGTCCGCTTCGTGCCGCTCGTGCGCGAGCGCTGCGCGCGCGTCGTGCTCGAAGTGCAGCCGGAACTCGTCACGCTGCTCACGCCGGCCGCGGCACGCTGGCGCGTGACGCTCGTCGCACAGGGTGCCGCGAAGCCGCCCGCGGCGGACATCGCATGCACGCTGATGAGCCTGCCGTTCCTGCTCGGCCTGCAGCCGGCCGACATCGTCGCGGGCAGGCGCTACCTCGACGTGCCGGACAGCGCACGCCGGCGCTTTCGCGGCTCGCTCGGCGGCCAGTCGAAGCGCAAGTTCGGGCTCGCGTGGTCAGGGCGCCGGCAGGCGCAGGAGAACCGCTCGATGCCGTTCGACGCGCTCGCGCCGCTGCTCGCACTGTCCGACATCGACTGGATCGTGCTGCAACCGGCGCTCGACGAAGACGAACGCGCGCGCGTCGACGCGCATCCGCGCGTGCATCGCCTCGACGGGCGACTGAACGACTTCGCCGAAACGGCCGCATTGATCGAACGGCTCGACGGCGTCGTCACGATCGACACCGCGGTCGCGCACCTCGCGGGCGCGCTCGGCAAGCCGCTGTGGATCATGCTGCCGTTCGCGGCCGACTGGCGCTGGTTCACCGGCGACGATTGCCCGTGGTATCCGCACGCGAGGCTCGTCCGCCAGTCCGCCACCGGGCAATGGCTCGACGTGGCGGCAGCGGTCGCCGCCGCGCTACGCGACGCCTGAGCGCGGCCGCACGCAGATGAACAACGGGAGCGCAATGCGCTCCCGTTGTTCAGTCGACGCGATGCAACACGGGCGGCGTCAGGTCGCCTTGTACTGGTTGCGCGACTCGGGCGTGCGATACAGCACGAGCGTCGCGATCAATCCGCAGATCGCGGCGACGCTGAGCCACAGCCCCGGCGCCGCCTTGTTGCCCGTCTGGTGGATCAGCAACGTCGAGATCGCCGGCGTGAAACCGCCGATCGTCGTCGCGAGGCTGTAAGCGAGCGAGAAGCCGGCCGTGCGCACGTCGGCCGGCATGACTTCGGTCAGCGCGACGACCATCGCGCCGTTGTACGAGCCATACAGGAACGACAGCCAAAGCTCGACCGCCAGCAGCCGCAGGAACGACGGATCGGCCACGAGCCACAGCACGGCCGGGTAGGCCGACAGCAGCGTGAGCACCGTGAATGCGATCAGCACCGGGCGGCGGCCGATGCGATCCGACAGCGCGCCCGACAGCGGCAACCAGACGAGATTGGACAGGCCGACGCAGACGGTCACCACGAGTGCGTCGAGCGACGACAGGTGCAGCACTTCCTTGCCGAACGTCGGCGTGTACGCGGTGATCATGTAGAACGACACCGTCGTCATGATCACCATCCCCATGCCGGCGATCACGACGCCCCAGTTCGCGAGCATCGAACGCATGATCTCGCCCATCGTCGGACGGTGGCGCTTCGCGAGGAATTCGTCGGTCTCCTTCAGCGAACGACGAATCAGGAACAGGAACGGGACGATCAGACAGCCGATCAGAAACGGAATGCGCCAACCCCACGCGGTCATGTCCTCGACCGGCAGCGCGCGGTTCAGCAGCACGCCGACGAACGCGGCGAACACGACCGCCACCTGCTGGCTGCCCGATTGCCACGACGTATAGAAACCCTTGTGGCCCCTCGTCGCGATCTCCGACAGGTAGACCGATACGCCGCCCAGCTCGACGCCCGCCGAAAAGCCCTGCAGCAACCGGCCGAGCAGCACGAGCACCGGCGCGAGCACGCCGATCGTCGCATAGCCGGGTATCGCGGCCACCGCGAGCGTGCCGAGCGCCATCAGTCCGAGCGTCAGGATCAATCCCTTGCGGCGGCCGTGGTGGTCGATGTACGCGCCGAGCACGATCGCGCCGACCGGGCGCATCAGGAAGCCCGCGCCGAACACCGATAGCGACAGCATCAGCGACGCGAACGCGTTGCCGCTCGGAAAATAGGTCTTCGCGATGGCCGACGCGTAATACCCGTAGACCATGAAATCGTACATTTCGAGGAAGTTGCCGCTGACGACCCGGAACACGGTTCGAACCTTCGATTCCTGCGTGACGGCGTGTGCTGCTGTTGACATGTCGTTCTCCCGGTGCGGGTGGCGCGACATCGGCGCCGCGTGGATCGGACGATGCGCGCGGCACCGGACCGGCGCGCACGAACGTCGCTGCCAGCCGGCGGCACACCGCGCGACGATGCGCGCACCGGCATGGTCGGCCAATGATGCCACGCGGAGCCGACAATTGCCTTGGGCCGGGGCCGCGATCGCCGCCGCCACGCGTGTCTCGTACGAATCGCCTCAAAAAACGCATCAAAATCAGATTGATCTGATCGACCGGTCGCCGTCGACTGACCACAATGTCAGGACTTGCCACGCTATTCGCGCCGCGGCCGGCATCGTTGCCCGTGTCGCACCGCGTACCGCCCTCATGATCCCGATGCCCCTCGTTTCCGTCGAAGGCCGGCTTGCCCGCCCTCGTGTCGCGCCGCTCGACGGCGTGCCGCCGTTCGGCCGCGAATGGACATTCCGCGGCGCGCCCGGTACGCGGCGCGGCCCGCGCTGCGTTGCCGTCCTGAAGACCTCATGCATCGACGTCGAAGCGCCGCATCGCACGTGCCACTGGCAATCGCCGCCCGCAACGCGGCCGGTGCCCGCCCGCGCACCGGCCGTTGCGGCCCGGGCGGTCGGCCAGCCCTTCGAGCACGCCGCCGGTCGCACGCAGGACCGGCGTGCGCGGTACGCCGCCTGCTGGAGCATCGGCGCACTCGGCATCATCGGCTGGCTGATCGCCGCGCACGAGCCGTTCCCGGGTTTCGCGCCGGCGGTGCAGATCGCCGACGTCGCGCCGGAACATGCCGTTCAAACCGCCGCGGTGGCCCCCGCCCCGCCGAACGTCGCGCCGACGTCGACCATCGCGGCGCGACCGGTTGCGACGCCTTCCGCAGCGTCGCCCGTCGCACGCGGTGCGACGGTTCATCCAGCATCGCGACACGTCGACACGACATCGCAGGCTCAGCGCGTCGCTGCCGCAGCGCCGCCAGCGCCGCATCGGCCGGACGACAGGCGCACGACAACGGCACGCGTGCACGCACCTTCCGCGCCGCGATTCGCCGCCCGCCCGGCTGTCACGCAGCACGCGTCGCGCACGCCGACGTCGGATCGCGTCGGTTCGCCCGTGCATCCCGGCGCCCCGCTCGACTCGCTCGACGATCCGCTCACGCTCATCGCGATGGCGAACGCGCTGCACGCCGATCGCCCCGCACCCGCGGCCGAAGCGCCCGGCGCCGGTTTCGACTGGACGGCGCAACTGTCCCACCGCCGCCTCACCGACGCACCGGGCACGCTCACCCGCTGACGCACCCAATAAAAAACCCGGCGAAGCAGTCTTCGCCGGGTTTTCGTTCGTGCGACGATCCATCGGACCAAATCGTCACTTGTGCACGGGCAGCCCCGATTCGGATTGCCGCTCGAGTTGCCGCACCTGCTCCTGCAGATCGCGCAACTGCACCTGTGCCGCCCGCTTTTCGATCTGCAGCGCCTGCGCCTGCTCCTGCGCCGCCTTCTGCCGCTGCGCAACCTCGGCTTGCTGACCGCGCGCGACATTCAGATCAGCCTGCAACTGCTGCGCACGATTCGCTTGCAGCGCAATCACGCGTTCGAGGAAAGTCTTCTGCGCCTCGAGTTCCGTGCGACGAATTTCGACGTCCGCGAGCTGCACCGTCTGCTGGACGAAATTCGCGTACACCATCTCCGCGCGGCTCTTCTCCTGCGATCTGATCACGCGCCACAGATGCTTGTCCTGAAACAGCGCGACGTAATACGTCATCTCGCGTGGATCGAACATCAAGCTCGCGCCATAGCTGCCGTTGTAGGTCGTGCGCATCTCGACGATGCGTCCGTCGTGCAGCATCTGCGTGAGTTCGGCGACGTTGCCTTGTGCGCCGGCCTCCGGGGCGGAGGCGGCGGAGGCCGACGCCGCAGCCGCCGCATCGCCGCTCAGGCTCGTCATCGCGGGACGCGTGCCAGCGACCGGCGCGGTCGCCTCGGACCACGCGGCGCCAGCGTGCGCGCAGGCGGCCAGCGCAACGATCCACGTTGCGCATCGTGCAGGGGAAAAATCTCGGAAGGCCAACGTCAGACTCCGGCGAACGAATCGGGAGTCGCGATTATCGTTCAAAACGGAACGACCGCATCTCGAAAATATCGCGATGCGGCCGGCCCTCCTGCGCGGCAATGGAAAAGCGGATCAAAGGCGGGTTTCGCGTGCCGCGCGCAGGAATGCATCGAGCAGCGGCGTGCAGTCGAGCAGCTCGGCGCCGCCGGCACGATGAAACTCCGGGTGCCATTGCACGCCCACGACGAAGGGCGCACGCCGGTAGCGAATGCCTTCGATGATTCCGTCGCCGGCCGACACGGCTTCGATGTTCAGATCGCGGCCGAGATCGCGAATCGCCTGATGGTGGATCGAGTTGACGATCGCTTCGCTGCGTCCCGGGAACATGCTGGCGAGTGTGGACGAGTCGGGGAAGCGGATCGCGTGGCGATGCTGGTCGTAATGCTCGCTCACGTGCGGATTCGCGGTCGGCACATCCGTCGCGATGTCCTGGTACAGCGATCCGCCGAACGCGACGTTGATCAACTGGCAGCCGCGGCACACGCCGAGCACCGGCTTGCCGGACTCGACGAACTCGTGAAACAGCTCGAGCTCGTACATGTCGCGCACGCGGTCGCCCGGCCATTCGGGACGCGCATCCGACGCCGCGTAAGTTTGCGGCGACACATCGGCGCCGCCTTGCAGCAGCAAGCCGTCGAGATGCTTCGCGTAGTCGCGCAAACGGATGTTGCTCGGATGCAGCATGCCCTGGTGACCGACAGTCGGAATCATGAACACGAGCACGTCGCGTGACATCACCCAATGCGCGATCGATTCCTCGAGATACTGCAGCGTCTTGCCGCGCAGCCCCTTCGCGCCCGGCTCCGGATGGAAGATCCGCGCCGACACGCCGATGCGCAGCGTACGCTGCGTGATCCGCTGGCCGGCGCGATCGAAGATCCGGCGCGCGCGTGCCGCGACGATCCGCCCGAACACCGACCACGGCGTGTCGCTTTGCTTCAGGTATGCGGGCGGCGCGTTCTGCGCGCTCGCGGGCGGCGGGCGCGGCGTGTCGAAATCGGGCTGCGCGCCGAAACCGGGCGGTGCGGCACCGGGCTTCGGCGGCACTGCACTGCCGTCGGCAGCGGCGCCTGTCGTGCCGGCAGCGCCCGGTTCGGACGCCGCCGTGGCGGGCGATGCGCCGTCCGCCGCGACGACCTGCGCGGCGGCGGCCTGAGCGGCGGGCGTCTCCGGCGTATGCGCGGGACCGGAACGGGGGGAATCGGTGGAAGCGGACGAGGTGCCGGGCAGACCGGCCGGGGAAGGCGTGTTTTCGCTCATGACGATGGGCTGGTACGTCGCTCGCGCGTGTGGATTGACGAGGATTCATTATGCTTCAGTGCTCGATCGCGCGGTAAACGAGCAACATCCTGTCGATATTGTTGCAACTCGTCGCATCGATCGCATGGCATGTCGCCGGACCCATTTCATGGATTCGATAGTCGCCCGGGCAAACTGGACAGCAGTGATATATCACAATAATATTCATGCATTGCCCATGCTCCCCGCTCGCCCGCACCATGATCGCGCCCTGTCCGGCCACCGCGCCGCCGCCTGGATGAACGCCCTGACCGACGCCCCGCGCGACCCGCCTGCCGCATCGGCGGTCAGCCTCGCCGATCGCGCGTATGCGCTGATCCAGCGCGACATCATCACGATGCGCCTGAAGCCCGGCGCCGCGCTCAATGAAGCCGACCTCGTCGCACGCACCGGCATCGGCCGCACGCCCGTGCATCAGGCCGTTCACCGGCTGGTGCTCGAAGGGCTGCTGTCCGTGATGCCGCGCAAGGGCCTCATGGTGCAGCCGCTGTCGCTCGACGACATCGTCGCGGTGACCGACGTGCGCCGCATCAACGAAGCGCATTGCGTCGAACTCGCCGCCCGCCATGCGACGCCCGACGATCTCGCGCGCATGGCCGCGCTGCTCGACGACGGGCAGGCGTGCGTCGACACGCACGACGTCGAGGGCATGATGGCGCTCGACCGCGCGTTTCATCAGGCCGTGGCCGCGGCGGCACGCAATACCGTGCTCGCGGAAATCCTGCGCGCGCTGCACGAACGCTCGCTGCGCTTCTGGTTCGTCACGCTGTCCGAGCCGCACCACTTGTCCGACGTCCAGCGCGAGCACCGCGAACTGTTCGAGCGGCTGTCCGCGCGCGATGCAGCCGGCGCGCGCACGGCCGTCGAACGCCATATCGATTCGTTTCGCGCCACCCTTGTCCAACATCTTCGTCCCTGAGCCGCCCATGACCGCCTTCACGCCCTTCCCCCCGCTCGCCCAGATCGCCGCCGACCTCGCCGCGGGCAGGACCACGAGCCGCGTGCTCGTCGACGTCGCGCTCGAACGGATCGCCGATCCGGCCGGCCAGGGTGCGGCCGTCTTCACCGAAGTCGACGCCGACAACGCGCGCGCGGCCGCCGATGCCCACGACCGCCTGCGTGCCGCGGGCACCGTGCTGTCGCCGCTCGCCGGCATTCCCGTGTCGGTGAAGGATCTGTTCGACGTCGCGGGCCAGGTGACGCGCGCCGGCTCGCGCGTGCTCGACGGTGCGCCGCCCGCCAAGGCCGATGCGGTCGCCGTCGCGCGGCTCAAGCGTGCGGGCGCGGTGCTGGTCGGCCGCACCAACATGAGCGAGTTCGCGTTCTCGGGGCTCGGCCTGAATCCGCACTTCGGCACGCCGCGCTCGCCGTACCGCCGCGACGTGCCGGGCGACGCGCGCATTGCCGGCGGCTCGTCGTCGGGCGCGGCGGCGTCCGTCGCCGACGGGATGGCGGCCGTCGCGCTCGGCACCGACACCGGCGGCTCGATCCGCATTCCGGCCGCGCTGTGCGGGCTCACGGGCTTCAAGCCGACCGCGAGCCGGATCCCGACGCAAGGCGGCGTGCCGCTGTCGACCACGCTCGACTCGTTCGGCCCGATCGGCTTGACGGTGGCCTGCTGCGCACTCGTCGACCGGATGCTCGCGGGGCTCGAACCGCACGTGCCGGCCGCGCGGCCGCTCGAAGGCGTGCGGCTCGGCGTGCTGACCAACTATGTGACGGACGGCGTCGATGCCGACGTCGCCGCCGCGCTCGACGCATCGCTGAAACACCTCGAGGCCGCCGGCGCGATCGTCACGGAAGTACGCTTTTCCGCGCTCGACCGGTTGCCGGACATCAACCGCTTCGGCTTCTCGCCGATCGAGGCATATGCGTGGCATCGCCCGCTGCTCGCGCAGCACCGCGACCAATACGACCCGCGCGTGCTTTCGCGCATCCTGAAGGGCGAGCCGGCGAGCGCGGCCGACTATCTCGACCTGCTCGCCGCCCGCCAGGCGATGCTGGACGAAGCGGCGCACACGGTCTGGTCGCGCTTCGACGCACTCGTCGCGCCGACGGTGCCGATCGTGCCGCCGCGCATCGCCGAACTCGAGGCGGACGACGCCGCCTTCACGCGCACCAACGCGCTGATCCTTCGCAACCCGAGCGCGTTCAATTTCCTCGACGCGTGCGCGCTGTCGCTGCCGTGCCATCCGCGCGACGCGGCACCGGTCGGCCTGATGCTCGCGGCCGCGCCGCATCGCGACGACGCGCTGCTCGCGATCGGCCAGGCGGTCGAAGCCGTGCTGAACACGATCCGGTGAGCGCCCGGGTGCAATGGCGGCGGGAGATCCCGCGCGAAGCGGCTGCGGCAGGTTGCCGCACGCGCGCTGTCAGTTTCGTGCCAGATCGTTCGCGCTAAAATCGCGCGATTGTTTATCGGACCGACCAACGACAGGAATCCCGCCGACATGAACGACTCCACGCTCGCACTCCGCCGTGAACGCCGCCTGCTGATGCTGCTCGGATGGGTGTGCATCGCCCTGCTGGCCGGCGCGCTGTACCTGCAGTACGTGAAGAACGAAGATCCGTGCCCGCTGTGCATCATCCAGCGCTACTTCTTCGCGGCGATCGGGATCTTCGCGTTCCTGGCGGCCGGGATGCGCAACTGGCGCGGCATCTGGGTGCTCGAACTGCTGATCGCGATCGCGGCGGCCGGCGGTGTCGGCACGGCCGCGCGGCACCTGTCGATCCAGATGAATCCGGGCTTCAGCTGTGGCTTCGACACGTTGCAGCCGATCGTCGACAGCCTGCCGCCCGCCCAGTGGTTCCCCGGCATGTTCAAGGTCGCCGGCCTGTGCGAGACCGTCTACCCGCCGATCTTCGGCATCCTGCTGCCGGGCTGGGCACTGATCGGCTTCGCCGCGATCCTGATCGCCGTCGCCGCGAGCCTCTGGCGCCATCGTCGCAAGCTGGCTGGCTGACAGCACGCGCCGCGCGCCGGCCGTTCGGCCGAGGCCGCGCGCGGCGCTGCGTGCGGCTCGCCCGGCTGCACCGGCGCGGCTCGAGGGCGGCCGCGTCCTGCCGGCCGCTCGTAAACACCTACCCCGGCCGCAACCCGCCTTTCCGGGCGAACGCGCCGCGCACGACATTCGCGCGCACGCCCGCCCCGCATGCGTTCCGGCGCGATGCCCGCGCATCGGCGCCCCGATTCCGCGCGGCGGGCCTATGATCGACATGATCGCCGTCTGATAGCCCGGATCACCGCCCGGCAATGTTTCCGCCGCGTTGCGGTGCTATCTTCGCGACTGGATGGCGATCTACGTGCGCGAGGCCAGCGGTCTCACCTCCTGCGTAACGCGCGCCCGATCCGCAATGTCGACTGGATTCATCATGACAACGCAAACCATCCGCATCCGTCACCCTCATGGCGTCCGCATGTCGCGCGGCGGTGTCCGCGCGCGTCCTCGGCGCACCGCACCCGCATCGAATCGGCCGCGCAGCCGGCCCGCGTTCCTCTCGCCCATCTTCGTTGCCGCCGCGCCTGCCAGCCCGCGCCGCGCGTCGTGCCGCGTCGTCCCGACCGGAGCGTGCTGATGGAAGCCTGGCTCGGCGATCTGCAGCAACTGCTCGCGCACGGCGAAGCGGCCGTCCTCGTGACGGTCGCGCATACCGACGGTTCCGCGCCGCGCGAGGCCGGCACGAAGATGCTCGTCACACGCGACATGGCCCGCCATACGATCGGCGGCGGTCATCTGGAATGGAAGGCGATCGAGATCGCGCGGCACCTGCTGAAGGACGGCGCGCACGTGCCCCACGCGCGCCGGCTCGAACGGCTCGCGCTCGGCCCGAGCCTCGGCCAGTGCTGCGGCGGCGCGGTCGTGCTCGCGTTCGAGCGGCTCGACGTCGGCGACCTCGGCTGGATCATGTCGCTCGCGAAGCGCGTCGCGGCGGGCGCCGCGACCGTGCGTAGCGTATCATTCGGCCCCTCGCCGGGTGCGCCGCTGCTGAGCGAGCCCGAATCGGCCGCGGCGCGCGCCGACTGCCTGCTGTGGGAAACCGGCGGCGTGTCGCTGATGACCGAAACGATCGCGCCGCATGCGTTCCCCGTCGTGCTGTTCGGCGCGGGACACATCGGCACCGCGCTCGTGAAGGTGCTGGCGACATTGCCGTGCCACGTGCACTGGATCGACGGGCCCGACGCGGTGTTCCCGCCTGCCGACGCACTCGCCGGGATCGGCAATCTCGCGATCGACGCAGTACCCAGCCCGGCCGATGCCGTCGATACGGCGCCGCCGCACGCGTACTTCGTCGTGATGACGCACGACCACGCACTCGATTTCATGCTGGCCGAACGCATCCTGCGCCGCGGCGACTATGCGTACTTCGGGATGACGGGCTCGCAGACCAAGCGCGCGCAGTTCGATCATCGGCTGGCGGCGATCGGCATCGATCCTGCCCAGCTCGCGCGGATGCGATGCCCGATCGGCGTCGAAGGCATCGTCGACAAGGCACCCGAAGTCATCGCGATCTCGGTGGCCGCGCAGTTGCTGCAGGCCGTCGAGGCAAACGCGCACACGCAGGCTTCCCCTACATTCTGACCGACCAAGAACAACGCCATGACCCCGACATTCAAGGAAAAGATTGCCCGCGCTCCGAAAGCCGAGCTGCACATCCATATCGAAGGCTCGCTCGAGCCCGAACTGATCTTCGCGCTCGCGCAGCGCAACGGCGTGAAACTCGCGTACGAATCGATCGACGCACTGCGCGCCGCGTATGCGTTCACCGATCTGCAGTCGTTCCTCGACATCTATTACGCCGGCGCGAGCGTATTGCTGACCGAGCAGGATTTCTACGACATGACGGCCGCGTACTGCGAACGCGCACTCGCCGACAACGTCGTCCACACGGAGCTGTTCTTCGACCCGCAGACGCACACCGAACGCGGCGTGCCGATCGAGACGGTCGTTGCCGGCATCGATCGCGCGCTCGCCGATGCCGAACCGCGCGGGCTGTCGAGCAAGCTCATCCTGTGCTTCCTGCGCCATCTGTCCGAGGACGATGCGCTCGCGACGTTCGAATCCGCGTTGCCGCTGTTCGAACGCTACCGCCACCGGCTGATCGGCGTCGGTCTCGATTCTTCCGAGCTCGGCCATCCGCCGACGAAGTTCGCGCGCGTGTTCGAGAAGGCGCGCGCGCTCGGGCTGAAGCTCGTCGCACACGCGGGCGAGGAAGGCCCGCCCGCCTACATCTACGAAGCGCTCGACGTGCTGAAGGTCGACCGGATCGATCATGGCGTGCGCAGCATCGAGGACGCGGCGCTCGTCGAGCGCCTCGCGCGCACGCGCACGGCGCTGACCGTCTGCCCGCTGTCGAACCTGAAGCTGTGCGTGTTCGACGACATGGCGAAGCACACGCTGAAGGCGCTGCTCGATCGCGGCGTCGCGGTGACGATCAACTCGGACGATCCGGCCTATTTCGGCGGCTACGTGAACGACAACTACTTCGCGACGGTCGACGGGCTGCAACTGACGGACGCCGAAGTGCATACGGTGATCCGCAACGGCTTCGAGGCGTCGTTCGTCGACGCCGCGCAGCGTGATGCGCTGATCGCGCGTCTCGATTCGTACTGGCACGCCGCGTGACGGCCGGCATCGAGGCTCCCGGACAGATGAAACACATCGACGACGTCCGCTTGGTGGCGACCGGTTCGGCCCTGCGCCACACCGGCCGCGTGCATGCACCGCGCACGCGCGCGGGCGTCGCGCGCGTCGCCCACGTGGCGGCGGCACCGGGCGAAGTCGCGCACCGAAGCCTGTCGTGGCGGCACGCGATGCAGCCCGCCGGTCGCGGATGCGGATGCGGATGCGGATGCGGATGCGGATGCGGATGCGGATGCGGATGCGGATGCGGATGCGGCCACGATCGCGGCCGCGACCGCAATGCCGTCAGCCGGCAACCCGGCGATGACGGACGCCCTGCTCGCGGGCGCGATCGCCATCCGCGGCGCCCGGCCTTCGTGCTTCGCTGCATCGCGCATGCCAGGGCCGCGACCGCCATGCCGTCGCCCGCGCGGCGCCGACTGCTTTCTTCTGTTCGCCTTACCTTGATGCAGGACCATTCGTCATGACGCAAACCGCTTTCCGTTCCCAACTGCTGACCTTCAACGGCGACCCGGCGCAATCGAGCCAGGCCGCGAATTACGAGACCGACGGCCTGCTGATCGTCGACGACGGCAAGGTCGTCGCGGCCGGCCCGCATGCGCGGCTCGCCCCGACGCTCGCCCGCGACGCGGTCGTCCATGACCTGCGCGACAAGCTGATCGTGCCCGGCTTCATCGACACGCACATTCACTATCCGCAGACGGACATGATCGCGTCGCCGGCGCCCGGCCTACTGCCGTGGCTCGACAAATACACGTTTCCGACGGAGCGCCAGTTCGGCGATCCGGAACATGCGCGCGAGGTCGCCGACTTCTTCGTCGACGAGCTGCTCGCCTGCGGCACGACGAGCGCGCTCGTCTATTGCACCGTGCACAAGCAGTCGGCAGACGCGCTGTTCGCGGCCAGCGACGCCCGCGACGTGCGGATGATCGCGGGCAAGGTGCTGATGGACCGCAACTGCCCCGAGTTCCTGCGCGACACCGCGCAATCGGGCTACGACGACAGCGCGGAGCTGATCGACCGCTGGCACGGCAAGGGCCGCCAGCTGTATGCGCTCACGCCGCGCTTCGCGCCGACGTCCACCGAGGCGCAGCTCGAGGCGTGCGGCGAACTCGCGCGGCGCCATCCGGACGTGTTCGTGCAGAGTCACGTCGCGGAAAACGTCGACGAAGTGAAATGGGTGGCCGAGCTGTTCCCCGGGCACCGCAGCTATCTCGACATCTACGATCGCTACGGACTGCTGCGCCCGCGCGCGGTGTACGGCCACTGCATTCATCTCGACGACGAGGACCGCCGCCGGATGGCGGAGACGCGCACCGTCGTCGCGCACTGCCCGACGTCGAACTTCTTCCTCGGCAGCGGCTTGTTCGACTTCGACAAGGCCGGCGAATTCGACGTGCCCGTGACGCTCGCCACCGACGTCGGCGGCGGTACGTCGTTCTCGATGCTGCAGACGATGAACGAGGCACACAAGGTCGCACGGCTGTCGGGCCATCACCTGAGCGCGACGCGGATGTTCTGGCTCGCGACGGCCGGCGCCGCGCAGGCGCTCGATCTTGCCGACACGGTCGGCACGCTCGCGCCGCGCACCGAAGCCGATTTCGTCGTGCTCGACCCGCAGGCCACGCCGCTGCTCGCGCGCCGCACGAAACGCGCGGAGTCGCTCGAGGAGCTGCTGTTCGCGTTCGCGCTGCTCGGCGACGACCGTGCCGTCTACCGCACGTATGCGGCCGGCCGGCTCGTGCACGAGCGCGGTGCCGCACGCCGCGCCGCCGCGTAACTTACTCGCACTCGCCCATGCCCGCTCCGGCGTGCGCCACGGCGCATGCCGGCGCAACCGGATTCGCGCCGCGCGCGCCACGCGCCGTGCTAGAATTCGCCGCTCATTGGGGAGTAGCCGCTCCGCTCGATGTCCCGCCCCCGGCGCGAATCGTGACGGAGGCGTCCGTCAACAGACTTGGCCGTTCGGCCATGGCGGGCGCAGCCACCGAGGCCTGGCGAGACCGATGGTTCACTGCGCGCCGCATCAGGGCCCGGCGCGCGGCGGATCGTCGCTCGCACGCACAACATCGGCCCGTGGAACCCCGTACGTGTCTCAAGCCTTCCTGATCTCCACCGGCGCCGTCGCCCTCGCTGAAATCGGCGACAAGACCCAACTGCTGTCCCTCGTGCTGGCCGCGCGCTATCGCAAGCCCGTGCCGATCATTCTCGGCGTGCTCGTCGCGACGCTCGTGAACCACGGCTTCGCCGGTGCGCTCGGCGAATGGCTCGGCGCGCTCGTCACGCCGTCGATCATGCGCTGGGCGCTCGCGTTCTCGTTCATCGCGATGGGGTTGTGGATCCTGGTGCCGGACAAGCTCGATGCGGACGAAGCCAATGCGAACCGCTCGCGGCTCGGTGTGTTCGGCGCGACGCTCGTCGCGTTCTTCCTCGCTGAAATGGGCGACAAGACGCAGATCGCGACCGTCGCGCTCGCCGCGCGCTTCCAGGATTACATCGGCGTGGTGGCCGGCACGACCTTCGGAATGATGCTGGCGAACGTGCCCGCGATCCTGCTGGGCGATCGTTTCGCGCACCGCCTGCCGACGAAGCTGGTGCACGGCATCGCGGCCGTGTTGTTCGTCGTGCTCGGCGCGCTGGCACTGCTGGGCGTCGGGGCCTGACGCACGCGGGCAGACGGCGCGGCAAGGCTGCCGCGCCGGTGTCGCTACCGCGTTACTTCGCGACGGCCGCGCCCGATGCGGGCACCGCCGGTACCGCGCGCTCGTTGGCGGCCGGCGCGGCCGGCCCGCCGCGCTTGTCGACGGGCAGTCGCACGGTGCGGATCGCACCGTTCGCCAACGGGAAATCCGCGAGCGCGCTGCGCGCGAGAAACGGCATCGCATACAGCAGCGCACCGTTGTCGCCGGTGGTGCGCGCGGTCACGTTATAGACTTCCTTGCCGGTCGCGCGCTCGGTGATCCGGATGCCTAGCGTGTAGTCGAAGACCTGATAAGTCTGCGCGACGTAGCCCGCCGGCATCGGCCCCCAGGGCCCCCACGGTCCCCACGGCCCGCCTCGCCAGTAAGGCCCCGGCCCGATGAACCACGGGTCGTAGTACACCGGCTGCGGCACCGTCACCAGGTCGCTGCCGACCCCGTAGGCCAGCCCGACCAGATAGCGCGCCTGCGCGGCCGGCACCTGCCGGAATGCGTACGCGGACAGTTCGTTCGCGACGATCGGCTCGTAGGTCGACTGCTCGATGCTGTGCTTCTGCGCATCGGTGCGCGTGAAGGCGTAAGTGCGTGTCGCGTCGCTGCCGCTCCAGTCGGAGAAGGCCGTGACCTGCGTCGTCACGTAGCTGGTGCAGCCCGTCAGCAGCGCCACGCACAGCACCGCCGCCCAGCCCGCACCGCGTTGAATCCATTCGCGTTTCATTTTGATCCTCGTCGATCCGTCACCCGTTCGTCGCACCGCGCGAACTGCACGGGATGCCGATAATACGCGGACTGCCGGAACCGGTAAAAAGTTCGCCCGGCACGCAGCCGCAAGCCTTTGTACAATGGCCCGGTTCGCCCGGCTCGCGCCGCGGGCCCGATACCCACTCCACCGATCTCGACGACCATGTCCGACAACGCCTCTTCCACCGTGATCCGCCGCGCCGACTACACGCCGCCGGCCTTCCTCATCGATACCGTCGCGCTCGAATTCGATCTCGCGCCGGCCCGCACGATCGTCAGGAATACGATGCGCGTGCGCCGCAATCCGGACGCGGCACCGACGCCGCACCTGGAGCTGATGAGCGAAGCGCTCGAATTCCTCGGTACGGCGCTCGACGGCGCGCCGTACGGCGCGGTGCGTGCGCACGAACACGGGCTGACCGTGGAAAACGTGCCCGACGCATTCGAGCTCACGCTCGAAAGCGCGTGCGCGCCGGACCAGAACACGACGCTGTCCGGCCTGTACGTGTCGAGCGGCAACTTCTTCACGCAGTGCGAGGCCGAAGGCTTTCGCCGCATCACCTACTTCCTCGACCGCCCCGACGTGATGGCGTCGTATACGGTCACGCTGCGCGCGGACAAGGCCGCGTATCCGGTGCTGCTGTCGAACGGCAACCTCGTCGACTCGGGCGAGCTGCCCGACGGCCGCCACTTCGCGAAATGGGAAGACCCGTTCCGCAAGCCGAGCTACCTGTTCGCGCTGGTCGCGGGCAAGCTCGTCGCGATCGAGGAGAAGATCACGTCCGCCTCCGGCAAGGAAAAGCTGCTGCAGGTCTGGGTGGAACCGGCCGATCTCGACAAGACCCGCCACGCGATGGATTCGCTGATCCACTCGATCCGCTGGGACGAGAAGCGCTTCGGCCTCGAGCTCGATCTCGACCGCTTCATGATCGTCGCCGTAGGCGACTTCAACATGGGCGCGATGGAGAACAAGGGGCTCAACATTTTCAACACGAAATACGTGCTAGCGAACCCCGAGACCGCGACCGACACCGACTTCGCGAACATCGAATCCGTGGTCGGCCACGAGTACTTCCACAACTGGACCGGCAACCGCGTGACCTGCCGCGACTGGTTCCAGCTGAGCCTGAAGGAAGGGCTGACGGTGTTCCGCGACCAGGAATTCTCGGCCGACATGGCGGCGGGCGACGACGTCGAATCCGCGGCCCGCGCGGTCAAGCGCATCGAGGACGTGCGCGTGCTGCGCCAGCTGCAGTTCGCCGAGGACGCGGGCCCGATGGCCCATCCGGTGCGTCCGGAAAGCTACGTCGAGATCAACAACTTCTACACGATGACCGTCTACGAGAAGGGCTCGGAAGTCGTGCGGATGTACCAGACGCTGTTCGGCCGCGACGGCTTCCGCAAGGGCATGGACCTGTACTTCAAGCGCCACGACGGTCACGCCGTGACGTGCGACGACTTCCGTCACGCGATGGCCGACGCGAACGGACGCGATCTCGCGCAATTCGAGCGCTGGTACAGCCAGGCCGGCACGCCGCGCGTGTCGGTGCGCCCCGCGTACGACGCAGCCGCGCGCCGCTACACGGTCACGCTCGCGCAAGGCTACGGCGATGCGTCGCCGGCCGCGCGCGAGACCCAGCAGGGGCCGCTGCTGATTCCGTTCGCGATCGGCCTGATCGGCCGCGACGGCCGCGACCTGCCGTTGCGCGTCGACGGCGAAGCCGCCGCGTCGGGCACGACGCGCGTGCTCGAGTTCACCGACACCGAGCAGACGTTCACGTTCGTCGACGTGCCCGAACAACCGCTGCCGTCGCTGCTGCGCAATTTCTCGGCACCCGTGATCGTCGAGTACGACTACAGCGACGACGACCTCGCGTTCCTGCTCGCGCACGACAGCGATCCGTTCAACCGCTGGGAAGCCGGCCAGCGCCTCGCGACGCGCGCGCTGCTGACGCTCGCCGCACGCGCCGCCGCGAACGAGCCGCTCACGCTCGGCGAGAACTTCGTCGCCGCGTTCCGCCGCGTGCTGACGGATGAAAACCTGTCGCCCGCGTTCCGCGAGCTCGCGTTGACGCTGCCGTCGGAAACCTATCTGGCCGACCAGATGGCCGAAGCCGATCCGGCTGCCGTGCATCGCGCGCGCCAGTTCGTGCGCCGCCAGCTCGCGACCGCGCTGCGCGCGGAGTGGCTCGCCGCGTACGAGCAGCACCAGACGCCGGGCGCGTACGAGCCGACGCCCGACGCATCCGGCCGACGTGCGCTGAAGAATCTCGCGCTCGCGTATCTCGCCGAACTCGAGGATCCGGCCGACGCCGTGCGCATCGCGACCGCGCAGTACGACGCGGCGAACAACATGACCGATCGTGCCGCCGCACTCGGCGCCCTGTTGTCCGCCGCGGCGTCGGGCGCGAACGACGCGGCCGCGCGCGCACTCGACGACTTCTACCGTCGCTTCGAGAAGGAAGCGCTCGTGATCGACAAGTGGTTCGCGATGCAGGCCGCGCAACGCGGCACGCCAGAGCAGCCGACGCTCGCGAAGGTCCGCAAGCTGATGGCGCATCCCGCGTTCAACCTGAAGAACCCGAACCGCGCACGCTCGCTGATCTTCAGCTTCTGCGCGGCGAACCCCGCGCAATTCCACGCCGCGGACGGCTCGGGCTATGCGTTCTGGGCCGAACAGGTGCTTGCGCTCGATGCGATCAACCCGCAGGTCGCCGCGCGCCTCGCCCGCTCGCTTGAACTGTGGCGCCGCTTCACGCCGGCGCTGCGCGACCGGATGCGCGAAGCGCTCGAACGGGTCGCCGTCGGCGCGAAATCGCGCGACGTGCGCGAGATCGTCGAGAAGGCGCTCGCGTAACCGCTCGTGTAACCTCGCGCACGCGATTCGCGCCGCGCCCGTGCGACGAAGCCGGCACCGCCCCATGGCGGCGCCGGCTTTTTTGTCGCCTGAAGGTTGGCGGGGTCGGAGCCGGATCGCGCATTGGCGCACCTCGCTTCCCGTCGCCGGCGATCGCCCCGGCGCACAGCGCGCGCCGCAATCCGGCCGGGCGCGGTCGCGCGGTCATGTAACCGGACGAAAAAAGGCGGCGGGCCGCAAGGCGCGCCGGGTAAAATTGCGGCAATTCAAGGATTCTTTGGCCTTTCGGAGTCTGTCATGTCCATTGCCCGCCGCACCACGCTGTCCAAGTTCCTGATCGAGCAGCAGCGTGAGACCAACAACCTCCCCGCCGACCTCCGCCTGCTGATCGAAGTCGTCGCCCGTGCATGCAAGGCGATCAGCTACAACGTGTCGAAGGGCGCGCTCGGCGATGCGCTCGGCACCGCCGGCAGCGAAAACGTCCAGGGCGAAGTGCAGAAGAAGCTCGACATCCTGTCGAACGAGATCCTGCTCGACGCGAACGAATGGGGCGGCAACCTCGCCGCGATGGCGTCGGAGGAAATGGAAACGTTCTTCCCGATCCCGGCGAACTACCCGCGCGGCGAATACCTGCTCGTGTTCGACCCGCTCGACGGCTCGTCGAACATCGACGTGAACGTGTCGATCGGCACGATTTTCTCGGTGCTGCGCTGCCCGGACGGCAAGCAGGCCACCGAGGAATCGTTCCTGCAGCCGGGCACCGAGCAGGTCGCGGCGGGCTACGCGGTGTATGGCCCGCAAACCGTGTTCGTGCTGACGACCGGCAACGGCGTGAACTGCTTCACGCTCGATCGCGAAGTCGGTTCGTGGGTGCTCACGCAAAGCAACATGCAGATTCCGGCGGATACGCGCGAATACGCGATCAACGCCTCGAACGCACGCCACTGGTACGAACCGGTCCAGCGCTACGTCAACGAGCTGAACGCCGGCAAGGAAGGCCCGCGCGGCGACAACTTCAACATGCGCTGGATCGCGTCGATGGTCGCCGACGTGCATCGGATCCTGAACCGCGGCGGCATCTTCATGTACCCGGCCGACAAGCGCACGCCCGATCGTCCGGGCAAGCTGCGCCTGATGTACGAAGCGAACCCGATGTCGTTCATCGTCGAACAGGCGGGCGGCGCGGCAACGACGGGCACGCAGCGCATCATGGAAGTGCAGCCGACCGGCCTGCACCAGCGCGTGCCGGTATTCCTCGGTTCGAAGAACGAAGTCGAGCGCGTGACCGCCTATCACAACGAAGGCAAATAAATTTGCACTGCAGCACTAGACGGAGGTGCGAGACATCAGTACAATCGCGCCTTCGCGATGTGGCCCTGACAGGCTGCATCGCAGTGAAGTGAAAGCGGGAAGTCCGCCGGATCGAAGGTGTCGCGAAGCAGCAGCAGCAAGCTGAAAAAATTTCGCAAAACCTATTGCCAAGATCTCGGATTTCACCATATAATTTCACTTCTCTGCTGCCGGTGTAGCTCAGTTGGTAGAGCAGCGCATTCGTAATGCGAAGGTCGTAGGTTCGACTCCTATCTCCGGCACCAAGATATAAAGGCCTGATAAGCATCGCTTATCAGGCCTTTTCTCTTTTCCGGCCACGATTGCGATACACAAGGCCGTGCGCCCCCTCCCCGTCATGTCCGCTTGCGGGCATCCCCCGACTCCCGCCCCGCGCGCCGCCGATTACAATCGCCGAACCACCGGCCCTTCCCCGCATCATGCGCATCTGGCGCCTCGAACGACCGAACCTCGGCGGACACCTGGACGTGTCGCGCGCAACCGGTCTCGTCACCGCGATCGGCGGCGGCGAGCCGAATGCGTTCGCCGCGGAAATCCTGAAGCTGTTCGACGATGCGCTGTCCGTCACGCAGTGCACGATCTTCGCGTACGAGTTCGGCAATCGGCCACGCACCCTGTCGGTCGCCGATCATCGCGGCGGCCGCTACCTGCGTGACGTCGCCGACACCTATGCGCGACATTTCTATGCGCTCGACGGCAACCAGAAGATCGTCTCGGCCGCCGGTCGCGGCACGCACCATCGCGGCGTGATGCTGCATCAGCAGGCCGGCGACGAGATCCGCCACGACGCCTATCGCGCGGCGTGCTACCGCGACCCCGACGTGTCCGATCGCCTCGCGTTGCTGATGCAGCCGAACGACTCGACCTGGCTGTCGATCAACCTGTATCGCGCGCAGCGCAGCGGCGCGTTCCAGCCGCGCGAGATCGCGGTGATCGAAACGCTCGCTCCGCTGATCGCGCAGGCCGCGCAACATCACTACGCGCTCGCCGGCGCGGCACAGGTCGGCATCCCGCAACTGATGCTCGCGCGGCTGCGCAGCGCGTGCCCGGCGCTCTCCAAGCGCGAACTCGACGTGCTGCGCGGCGTGCTCGAAGGCCAGACCGCCCAGGAGATCGGCGAAACGATCGGCGTGAAGGCATCGAGCGTCGTCACCTACCAGAAACGCGCGTATCGGCGCCTCGGCATCTCGAGCCAGCGCCAGCTGTTCGCGCTGTGCCTGCAACCCTGAGCCGCGCGCGCCGCCCCTGACCGCGTCAGGGTATGTCCTGCCCCACCGCCAGCCTCGCCTTGTACCCGGAATGGGGACAGCGGTGCCCGGTCCGGCTTCCATACTGCATCCAGCCTGCCGCACGCATCGCGCCGTCGCGCGTGCGCATTCAACCCGTGCAACCTGGAAGCCAACGATGGGCATCGAATTCAAGCCATATCCGTTCGTCGCCGCGCGCCATCCCGCGCAGCTGCCGGCCTGCCGCGACGGTGTCGACGTGCAGCGGCACCGCGTCGCGATCGTCGGCGGCGGGCCGGTCGGCCTCGCCGTCGCGCTCGGCCTCGCCAATCATGGCATCCGCAGCGTGCTGCTCGAAGCCGATGATTCGGTCTGTCACGGCAGCCGCGCGATCTGCATCTCGCGACGCAGTCTCGAGATCATCGAGCGGCTCGGCGCACTCGACGGATTTCTCGGCGTCGGCCTGCCGTGGAGCGGCGGACGCAGCTTCTATCGTCACGAGGAAGTGCTGCATTTCACGATGCCGCAGGACGAAAACCAGAAGCTGCCGCCGATGGTGAACCTCGCGCAGTATCACATCGAGCAGTTCCTGCTCGATGCCGCGTTGCGCCGCCCCGAATTCATCGAAATCCGCTGGCAGACGAAGGTCGCGGGCGTCACGCGGCACACTGACGGCGTGCGCGTCGACGTCGATACGCCGCTCGGCGGCTATGCGCTCGATGCCGACTGGATCGTCGCATGCGACGGCGGCCGAAGCACGATGCGCGACGCGCTCGGCCTGTCGCTGCACGGCACCCGCTATGAAGGCCGTTACGTGATCGTCGACATCGCGCTCGACAGCGATCGGCCGACCGAACGGCTCGCCTACTTCGACCCGCCATCGAACCCGGGCTCGACGGTGCTCGTCCACAAGCAACCCGACAACGTATGGCGGATCGACTACCAGTTGCGCGACGATGAGGATCCCGAAGCGGCCGTGCGGCCCGAGAACGTGATTCCGCGCGTGCAGAGCCTGCTCGACATGATGGGCGAGCGCGGCGACTGGTCGCCGATCTGGATCACGATCTACAAGGCGAACGCGCTGACGCTCGAGCGCTACCGCCACGGCCGCGTGCTGTTCTGCGGCGACGCAGCGCACCTCGTGCCGATCTTCGGCGTGCGCGGCGCGAACTCGGGCATCGACGACGCCGACAATGTCGCGTGGAAACTGGCGTACGTGATACGCGGCCTCGCGTCGGACGCGCTGCTCGACAGCTACTCGGACGAACGTGTGTTCGCCACGCACGAGAATCTGCGCTACGGCACCAAGAGCACCGAGTTCATGGCGCCGCCGTCGTTCGCGTTCGAGCTGATGCGCAAGGCCGTGCTGACGCTCGCGGTGCGGCATCCGGCGTTGCGTTCGCTGATCAATCCGCGTCAGACGTCGGCCATCGCGTACACGGCGTCGCCGCTCAATGCGGACGAACGCGATGCGTTCTCGGCCGGGCCGCCGCCCGGCTCGGTGCTCGCGGAGTGTCCGCTGATGCTGCACATCGGCAACGACGACGGCGCGCGTCGCGGCCACCTGACCGATCTCGTCGGCTCGGGCTTCACCGCGTTCCGCTTCACGCACGATGGTGCGCCCGATCCGGCGTTCTCCGATCTCGAGCAACGACTGCACGACGCCGGCATACCGTTCGCGCTGGTCACGCTTGCGCGGCACGCGGTGCCGCAACACGCGGGATGTGGCGGCCACGATGCCGACGGCCGGCTGTTCGACATGTACGGCGCGCGCGACGGCACCGTCTATCTCGTGCGTCCGGACGGACACGTGCTCGGCCGCTGGCACGATGCACGCCCCGCCGACCTGAGGGCAGCGCTCACGCGCGCGCTCCATCCGCACCCGTCAGCCGATCTTCAGGAAAACGCATGATGACCGACACCGAACGCGACATCCTCTATACCGACCTGTGCCGCACGATGACCCGCATCGGCGAAACCGATGCGTCGCTCTTCCTCGCCCGCTTCGCGCTGCTCGCGATCGAGGCGATCGGCGATGCGGCGACCGTCACCCGCCTGATCGCCGACGCCGGCGACGGCCTGCCCGACACGGGTGCACCGGCGCCGACGCACGGACAATGACACATGACGCTCCGCTCGCGGCGACCACGCCTTCCTTACAAATTCATTTCGAAGCCGGACGAATCCTCTGGAAAAACCCGTTAAGGGTGCATAACATTACTTAACGATTCCGACCCGTCTATCGCGTTACATTGCGTGGGCGGCGCGGCGGGTCGCATACCGCTTTCACGCAGCTTGCGGTGAAACAGCCGACGTCCGGTCATTTCGACTCAACACAAGGAGAGGATCACCATGACTCATGGCTTGATTATGTGGCTCATCATCGGCGCGATCGCCGGCTGGCTGGCGGGCCTGCTCGTCAAGGGCGGCGGGTTCGGCCTGATCGTCGACATCATCGTCGGTATCGTCGGCGCGGTGATCGGCGGCTGGCTTGCCGGGTTGCTCGGCATCAGCATCGGCAGCGGCTTCATCGGCTCGGTGGTCGTCGCGGTCATCGGCGCCGTGATCCTGCTGTTCGTGATCCGGCTGTTCAGGCGCGCGGCCTGACGATCTTCTCACGCGCCTTCGGGCGCGTTTTCGTTTCGCAATTGCATCGAAGCGGCACGCGGCATTGCGCCGCGTGCCGCCTTCCGGTTTTACCGGCGCTTGCCGCTTTGCAACCAGCCGTCGAGCACGTCGGTCGTCAGCAATCCGCTGCGCGCGTCGCGTGCGCCATCGCTGCCGATCCATACGGTACGCGGCATTTCTCCCCGCCATTTCTCGTCGAGAGCCGCGCGCAGACGCTCGGGCATCGGCTCCGCGTTCGCGTATTGCGCGACCTGCGGCGGCAGGTTCATGTGCGCGAGCGCCTGTGCGATGGCAGCGCCGCTGTCGTCGAACGCGTCCATCGAAACCATCGCGAGCCGCACGTCCGGATGTCGGCGCTGCCACGCGACCAGATGCGCGGCGTTCTCGCGGCAGTAGCCGCAATCGAGCGACCAGATCTCGACCGCGAGCGGCCGTTCGTGCGCCGTCGCGTACAACTGCCGGACCTCGGCCGCGCGCAGCGGCTGCAGTTCGCCGGCCCACGCCGGCACGCCCGCGAGCATCGCGCCGAGCAGAATCATCCATCGCTTCATTGCACGCCCTCCACGGGAATCAGCCGGTAGCCGTCGTTACGCGTGCGCCACGACAGGTAGATGCGCCCCGCATCGTCGAGCAGCTGCGGGTTGTCGCTCGCGCCCGACGTCGACGCGATCTCGCGCGGCGCCGACCAATGCTCGCCACGATCGTCCGAGCGGCGCAGCTTGATGTGCATCGTGTCGCCGTCGAACGCCTTCCATGCGAGCCAGACCACATCGCCGCGTGCGACGAGCGCCGCATGCGACGCCTGCTCGGCCGGCACCGCCGGATTCGCGCCGAACGCCCAGGGCGTGCCGAGCGGCCGGCCATCGCGGTCGATGCGCGAATAGAACACGTCCGCTCGCCCGTCGACCACGCCGAACCACGCGATGTGCCGCGTGCCGTCCGGCGTGATCGCGAGCGCCGGCCCATGCTCGGGGCACGCTTCGACATGCCAGTTCGAAAACGTCGCGCGCATCGGCACGACAGGCTCCGACGCAGACACGGGCAACGCCGCGAGCGCATGGTCGCGGATCTGCCCCGGGAACACGTTGCGCCACACGGCTTCGATGTGTCCCGCCGGATCGATCGCCATCGCGAGCCGGCAGCATTCGCACGTGTGATCGGTCACCTTGCGCTCGGGCTCGAAGGACGCACCGCCGTCGCGCGACACCGCGTAGTAGACGGCTGCACCTTCGTACGCCTGCCCCGCTGCCTTCGCCGCGACGAGATCGCGCTTGTCGATCCACGCGATAACGACGTTGCCGGCCGGATCGACCGCCATCATGTCGAAGCGGTGCGTGATCGCCTGCCGGTCGCGATGCACGGTGACGGGCACGCTCCAGGTCGCGCCACCGTCGAGCGAACGCGAGAAGCGCACCATGCCGGTGTACGGCGCATCGAGCGGCATCGACCACGATACGTACACCGCGCGACCATCCGGGCTCGTCGCGATCTTCGGGCGATTCTCCGCGCTCGTGTAGATCGGCTCGGGCATCGCGTTGACGGTCGCGGGTGCGGACAGCGTGCGGCCCGCGTCATCCGAGTGCGCGACGACGACATGCGCGCCTTCGACCCACGCGACCCACAGCCGATGCCGCACGTCGAATGCGGCGCCGGTCGCCAGCGGCTGCTTCTGCTGCGCCGGCGCGGCGTGCATGCCCATGTGCGCGGCATGCGGATCGGCGGCACCCGGAGCGTCGTGCGCGGCGGCAGTCGACAACGCCGCGACCCACAACACGCAGCCCGCCGCGAACGATTTCACAGCGACCATTTCAGTTCTCCGAAGAAAGTGCGGCCCGGATACGGATGGAACACGTAGTAGCGGCGGTCCGTCACGTTGTCGATGCCGACAGACGCGGTCCAGTGACGGTCGAAGCGGTAGCGCGCCTTCAGGTCGACGACCGTGAAGATGCTCGTGCCGCCGTACACGTCCGGATTCACGTCGCTGTTGTCGAGCGTATTGAACTGGCGGCCCGAGTAGCGGACCCCGACGCTCGCGAGCCAGTGTTCATCGAAGCGATACGACGCGAGCAGGTTCGCGCGCATGCGCGGGATGCGCGGAAAGCGCGAGCCGACGTATGCCGGATTCGCGGTGTCGGCCAGGATCTGCGCATTGCCTGCCGACACGTTCGCGTCGATGTCGAGCCCGCGCAGCACGACGTTCTGGCCGCTGAATGCGAGCTCGACGCCGCGTACGCGCACGCGATCGACGTTCGAGATGTTGGTGATGCTCGACGCGCCCGACACCGTCGTCTGGCTGTAGATCGAATCGCGCAGGTCGCTCTGGAACACGCTCGCGCGCACGACGCCGACGCCCACGTCGCGCTCGGCCGTGAAGTCCCAGTCGATTGCCTTTTCCGGCCGCAGGTTCGGGTTGTTGTTGACGATCGCGTTGTTCGAGATCGTCCCCTGGAACAGCTCGCCGACCGTCGGGAAGCGCGTGCCGGTCGCGAACGATACGCGCAAGCGCCAGACGTCCGTCGCGTCCCATTGCAGCGCGACTTTCGGCGACAGCGCATTCGCGCTGCGGCCTGCGTAGCCGAGCGTGCCGGTGGCGTTGCCGAGCGCGCCGCCGTATGCATCCCAGCGTTCGTAGCGCACGCCGAGGGTCGCGAGCCAGCCGGGCGCGAAGCGCCACGCGTCCTGCGCGAACAGCGCCTGCGTGCGCGTGTCGCCCTGGTACACGCTCGCGAGCGACGTCGTCGGCCCGGCCAGCCAGTCGGCCGTGTTGTACGTGACGTTGCGCAGGAAATAGTTGTCGTAGTGATAGCCGAACGTGAACGCGTGGCCCTTCACTTCCGGCGCCTCGGCCTTCAGGTCGAACGTGCGCCAGCCCGTGCCGTCGCCCTGGAACAGCGTACCCGCACCGCCCTGCACGGTCGATGCCGCGCGCAGCACGTCGCGCGACACGTCGTACGCGGACGCCACGCCCGACAGCCGCCAGCCCGAGTCGAGCCGGCCGTTCAGGCCGAGCGCGTACAGCCAGTTCTCCTGGTCGCCGCGCTGTGGCGCGAACGCGTTCGGCGCGACGGTCATGTTGCGGCCGCCGATCGACACGTTGCCGCCGTAGACGGGATTGCCGGCCGCATCGCGCAGGAAGGTTTCGCCGTGCTGCCGGTAATGGTTTTCCCAATGCCCGAGCGTCAGCGTCGCGTCGACGTGGTCCGTGAACGCGTAGCCCATCCGGACCGTCTCGTTGATCTGCTCGGTCCGTTCGATGTTCTGCGCGCCGACGATCGTGCGCGGCTTGCCGTTCGGTCCGATGTCGGCAGCCGCCCCCGATACGGGCACCGCGGCGCCGAGCTTCGGGTTGTAGGCGGAATTGGGGCTCGCATACTGCATCGGCTGGCCGTCGTTCTCGAGCCGATCGAGCGACAACGAAAACCAGAACTTGCCGACGCGGTTCGCGATTCGCGCAGTCTGGTGATTGCCGCCGAAGCTGTCCGCGAACCCGTAGCCATCGTGATAGCGCTGCGTGAAGAACTGCGTCGACAGCGATGCCTCGAGCGCATCGGGGCGTCGCGTCGTCAGCAGCACGGTCGAGCCGATCGCATTGCCGGGGTAAAGCGCGGAAAACGGACCATACAGCACGTCGACGCGCGCGATATCGTCGGGCGCGATCAGCGACCAGCGCGGCGGATACGCATAGCTCGAGCCCAGCAGGTTCGACAACAACAGGCCGTCGGCGTAGACGAGCCCGCGCGCACTCTGCAATTCGTTGAAGTCGCGGCCGGCGAACACGCTGTTGCGGTCGCCGATGTAGCGCTTGCGAACCATCAGGTTCGGGGCGTATTTCAGCGCGTCCTCGGTGGTGACGTTGGTGTGCGCGTCGATCTGCTCGCGCGTGACCGATTCGACGACGGCCGGCGTATCGGGATCGACGGGTTGCCGCCGGGCGGTGACGCTGACGGCCGTCAGCGTGTCGCCCGTCGACGCGGGCGTGACCGCGGCAACCGGGGCGGCATGATCGGCCGGGGCGCCGGCGCCTGCCGGCAGCGGGTCGGCGGATGCGACATCGAGCGTGGCCGCGTGCGCGGCCGGCCACGCAAAAGCGGCCGCGCACGCGAGTGCGAGCCGGCCGCGCGGCGGGCGCGCGGCGAAGGTGAACGACATGGATGAATTCCTGAAAACGTGACTGGACGCCGCCGGGCACGAGTCGACGCGCCGCGCGCATGCGGCGCGGCGCGCGGACCGGGCCGCGGGCGGCACGCGCGCCACCGGGGCGCGCGAACGATATCAATCAGGTCGGGACGTTTTCAGGCGGGCCGCGCGGCTGCGCGAGACGGATGCCCTTGCGGGGAAAAACAGGAACGACCGGGGTGGCCGCACGGTACGCGAACGCGCGCACGAAGCCCGGCAACGCAGGCAGGCTCGCACCGAGCGCCACGTTCGCCGCGAAGCCGGGACAGTACACGCAGTGCGGCACGCCGGCATGGTCGAACGATGACGTGCCGCGGTCGTCGTCCGGCTGCGCGAGGACGATCTGACGCGCGCCTGCCGCACTGCACAATTCGAGCGTGAGCTCGCCGGAACCGGTCGATGCGAGACGCGCATAGCCGATGACGGGCGACAGTACGTTCAGTACGAGCGCCAACCATACGAGGCCGATCCATCGCGTCGTTCGTTTCATTGCGGTCCAGGAAAAAGTGCGCGCAAGTATAACAAGCGGTCCGATTGTTGCGATGCGCGTGATGCAATAGCCGGCATCGCACGGCGCGCCGCAGCGCATGTGCCGTTAATACAACAGAGACAAAATCTAACGATTCGCCACTGGCATAAATCCAAGCACGAGGTTGATAATCATTGAACCTGCTGGAGAAATGACCATGGACGAAAGACCAACCCGCATGCCCCCGCCCGAGCAAGTGATGAGCCCGGATCCGGAACCTGTCGGCGTGGAATTCCTCGCCGAATTGCCCGAGCATGTGCGGGCATTCTTCGACGAGCAGCACAAGCTGTACTCGCCGAAGTGAACCTGCGTTCCGTTCCGTAACCGCCGCGTGTCGATCGATATCGTGCGGTTCATCGCTGCGTTTTCGGCGCAGATCGCTTCGCACCCGGGCTGCAACGGCCTGACGGTGCCGGATCGGCGCGTCCGCTGATTCTTCTGTCGCGTCGTTCCGCCGCGCGACTATCTTCGTCTATTCTTCTGGTTTTCCACTTCCGGCCCGCCCGGTTCTCCCGATCGTTCCGATGAAACAAGCCATTCGTGCCAGCGTCGCTGTCGCCGCGCTCGGTGTCGCCCTTCTTTCGTCGCCGCACGTCGCGCGCGCGGACGGCGACGATACCGCACTCACCAACCTCGTCGCGCTCGCATCGCAGCGGCTCGCGCTTGCCGAACCCGTCGCGAGATGGAAATGGGCGAACCACAAGGCAATCGAAGACCGGCCGCGCGAAGCGGCATTGCTTGCGTCCGTCGAGAAACGCGCCGGAGAGTCCGGCGTGGATCCGGCATTCGCGCGTACGTTCTTCGAGGATCAGATCGCCGCCAGCAAGGACGTGCAGAACGCGCTCTTTGCCGCGTGGCGCGCGACGCGGCCGCCGGAAGGCGCACCGCCCGATCTCGCGACCAGCACGCGCCCGGCGCTCGACCGGCTCACGCAGAAAATGCTGGCCGGCCTCGCACAAGTCGCCCCGCTGCGCGACGCGCCCGACTGCCAGGCGCGGCTTGCACGCAGCATCGCAAACTGGAAGACGCTCACCCGCTACGACCCGAGCCAGACGCAGGCGCTCGGCGTCGCGCTGTCGCACGTCTGCTCGGCCGGCGGCGCCAGCGCGATCGGCTGACGGCGCACGGCCATTGCACGCTGCGGCCGGGATGCTCAGTCGGCGGGCGTGAGTGCCGCTAGCGGAACCAGTTGCAGGCCGCGCGCGAGATGCGTCTGCAGCAAGCGATGCGTATGCGGCTCGAACGCGCCGTCCGCGCCGTCAGCCGCAAGCTGGGCCGCCGCATCGAGCGACTCGGCCACGCCCAGATAGCGCCAGCCGTCGATCACGTGAAACAGCCGGCGCTCGCCACTCGCCTCGAACGTTACCGGGCCGCCGAACGGCCAGGGTGCATGGCCCGCACGGGCGCTTTCGGCGGCCGGACGCCGGTTGTATGACGGACGCAGGCGAGCGATCCACTGCGCTTCCGCAAGCATTGCGCCGAGTTCGTTGCCGGTCTCCCGCCATTCGACGCGCCGCACCTGCTGCGCGATGCGCATTTCCTTCGACGAGCGCCGCTCGCCGGTCAGCAGCGCGCGCAAGCGCTGCCGCACGCGCACGCTGCGGCCGACGTACAGCGCTTCGTCGCCCTCCCCGAACAGCGCGTACACGCCGCATCCGGCCGGCGCGGTATCGAGCCACGCTTCGGTCATGCCGCCCGCGAGGCGGAAGTGGCGCGTGGTGCGTGCAATCTGGTCGCGCAGACGCTCGAGCGGCACGATCTCGTGCAATTGCCGCCAGAACTGCCAGAGGAGATCGGCATCCGCGAGCGCGCGATGGCGGGCGGCGGGGACGAGACCGTGGCGTTCGATCAGCGCATCGAGTCCGTGTCGCGCCTCCCGCGGAAACAGCGCGCGCGACAGCCGCACCGTGCAGAGTACGTCCGGATTGAATGCGAAGCCGGCGCGTTCGAATTCGGCACGCAGGAAGCCCCGGTCGAAGCTCGCGTTGTGCGCGACGAACAGCTTGCCGTCGAGCCGCTCGAACAACCCGGGCGCGAGCGACGCGAACGACGGCGCGTCGCGCACCATCTCGTCGGAAATGCCCGTCAGTTGCTGGATGAACGGCGGAATCGATTGCCCCGGATTGACCAGCGTCGTCCATGTCGATACGCCGAGCGGACTGATTTCGACCACGCCGATTTCGGTAATGCGGTGCTCGGCGGACGAGCCGCCGGTGGTTTCGAGGTCGACGAAGACGAGCGGCTGTTCGCAGGCGGGATCGGACGGACTGAAGTCGGACATGAAAGGACGGAGAAGCGATGCTTCCGTGAGTATGCACCGGCACGCGTGTTCGCGACAGTCCGAAACGGATTCGATTCGCCGGTCACGGGTTTTCGTGCCCCGGAAAAACAAAAAGCCCCCGCGCTGCGGGGGCCGGACGTGATCGGCAATGCGTGGCGCGTCACACCGCCTGGATATTCGCTGCCTGCTTGCCTTTCGGCCCGATTTTCACGTCGAAGGAAACGCGCTGGTTCTCCTTCAGCGTTTTGAAACCTTCCATCCGGATTTCGGAAAAGTGCGCAAACAAATCTTCGCCGCCATTGTCGGACGTAATAAAACCGAAACCTTTAGCATCGTTAAACCATTTTACGATACCGGTATCCATACCTTCGTTCCCCACTCGTTTAGATCAAAAAAGCTACTGTTTATAGCCGCCTCCCGACATCCCGCAACGGCGCGCCGATACTCCCCCCAGCGCTCCGCCCGGGGACGGAGTGCTGACTTTATAAATTGGACAATCCGGGTGCGTCAAGGAAATTTTTGGCGGTTTCTTTATCAAAAAAACGTCAATACCGCTGGAATCGGTACACCATCGCCTTTTATTAATTGATCCGCATCAAAAACCTGTCAATGTTACCGGGATGTCAATCACGCATAATCGAAATGATGAAAAACCTACCGGGGACAAATCGGAGCGGTAAAATCCTCGGGTTTTTTCCGGATTGCTAAGAGCGTCGGACGTTGCGATGCTGGGGCAATGCAATGGAAGGAGAAGGTCATGTGGCTGGACGGAATCAAACGCTTCGCGAGTCGGCTCGCACGCGTACGCCGCAAGTCCCGCGCGCTGGCCGAGTCCCGTGAAAAGCCGTGCGACACCGAGTTCGACCCGACCTGGCACGGCGATCATTGGCAGAACCTGCTGGCGTCACCGCTGGACGCTCGCCACTACGTGATGGAAGACTGGACGTACACGCCACCGCAGGCCGATGCCCACGACACGCCGCCAACGGGCAAGCGCAAGCGACGCTCGTACGCGCAATAGGGAATCCGGCAGGAACGCAGGCAAAAAAAAGCGCGACTGGGAAGTCGCGCCGACAAAGGTTTGGAGATCTTTTCCGTCAACGAAAAAGTCTGCTTCGGAAAGCAGAGATCGCAGTATAGCGAGAGAACATCCTTTCATTATCCATGCTCCACACAAACCTCTATTGCCGATGTGTCAATAATGGCGCTACGGCCGCTCTCGGCCGCCGCTGGCCGCCTGTCGCGATCGCGCAACGTCGCTGACATCCGTTACGCAGTCCTGAGCACCTTCTTGATCTGCTGCGTTGCGGCAAAGCCTTGATGGCCGGGCCTCTCCGCCCACCCAGCCATTCTTGCGAGATTCAAAATACTGTATTGCCAGAAGCAATTTTCTTCTGCCCCCGCGCGAATCCGTACACTGCAAATGGATTTCCGACGAGGGTGCCGCGCTCTACGCGCACGGCGTCGCCAACCCGCGATGCCGCCGATGCCCGCAGCAGGTTCGATCGATACCATCCTGTTTGGAGACAGATCATGAAAAAGCCCCTGATCGTCGCCGCATTGACCGGCGTGTGTGCCACCGCCGCCCATGCGCAAAGCAGCGTCACGCTGTACGGCCTGATCGATGCCGGCATTACCTATACGAACAACCAGGGTGGTCACAGCGCGTGGCAGGAGACGAGCGGCTCGATCAACGGCAGCCGCTGGGGGCTGCGCGGCACCGAGGATCTCGGCGGCGGACTGAAAGCGATCTTCACGCTGGAAAACGGTTTCGGGATCAACAACGGCACACTCAAGCAGAACGGCCGCGAATTCGGTCGTCAGGCCTTCGTCGGGCTTGCACACGAGAGCTACGGCTCGCTCACGCTCGGCCGCCAATACGACAGCGTCGTCGATTTCCTCGGCCCGCTGTCGCTGACCGGCACTCAATACGGCGGTACGCAGTTCGCGCACCCGTTCGACAACGATAACCTGAACAATTCGTTCCGGATCAACAACTCGGTCAAGTATCAGAGTGCCAACTATGGCGGCCTGAAGTTCGGCGCGCTGTACGGCTTCTCGAATTCCAGCGATTTCTCGAACAACCGCGCATACAGCGTGGGCGCGTCGTACAGCTTCATGGGTTTCAACGTCGCGGCCGCGTACATGCAGCTGAACAACAACATCAACGCACTGTCGCTCGCGGCAAGCGATCCGGGCGCGGTGGCCGGCGACTGGACGTTCGCCGCCAGCCGGCAGCGCACCTGGGGCGCGGGTCTCAATTACGCGTTCGGGCCCGCGACGGCCGGCTTCGTGTTCACGCAGACGCGCCTGACCGATTCGGCCCGGATCAGCGCCGGGCAGTCCGGTGTGACGGGCGGCATCCCGCTCGCCGGCGGCACGCGCTTCAACAATTACGAAGTGAACGGCCGCTACGCGCTGACGCCGGCATTCTCGCTCGCCGGCTCCTACACGTACACCGACGGCCGACTCGACGGCCAGACGCCGAGCTGGCACCAGTTCAACCTGCAGGCCGACTATGCGCTGTCCAAGCGCACCGACGTGTATCTGCAGGGCGAGTACCAGCGAGTCAACGCGGACGGCCTGGCGCTCGGCGCGAACATCAACGGGCTCGGCACCGCGTCGTCGACGAACAAGCAGATCGCCGTCACGGCCGGCATGCGCCACCGATTCTGAGCGATGGTCCCGGCCCCCGCCGGGCCGGGACCATCATGACGAAGCGCCCTACGGGGCGCTCGTCGTATTCGGCTCGACAACGCTTGCTGCTCACGCGCTGCCCGGTGCCGGATAACGAACGTCGAGCACGTCGATCGGCTGGGGACCGGCCGGCGTCATCAGCGTGACGGTGTCGCCGATCCTCGCCTTGATGAGCGCCCGCGCGATCGGCGAGATCCAGCTGACGCAACCGCGATCGAGATCGACCTCGTCGATCCCGACGATCGTGACCGTGTGATCCTCACCGTCCGGCGTTGCGTAATCGACGGTCGCGCCGAAGAACACCTGGTCGACATTCTCCTGCCGGCTCGCGTCGACGACTTCGGCGAGATCGAGCCGCTTCGTCAGGAAGCGGATCCGGCGGTCGATCTCCCGCAGTCGCCGCTTGCCGTAGATGTAATCGCCGTTCTCGGACCGGTCGCCGTTCGACGCGGCCCACGATACCAACCGCACGACCTCGGGGCGCTCGACGTCGATCAGGTTCAGGAGTTCGTCCCTGAGCCGCTTGTGACCGGCCGGGGTGATGTAGTTCTTCGTGCCCGCCGGAATCGCGGGTTGACCCGGGTCGAGATCGTCGTCGTCGCTGTCCGACTCTTTGACAAACGCCTTGTTCATGATGCAGATTCAATACATGGATGACTGATGCATCAAGGGTACACGAACGCGGGCCACCCAAGATCGGGTGACATTTTTTGCGAATAAGGCTTCCCTTTTTATACAACCCTGCTATACTTCCGCTTCTGCGTGCGGCTGTAGCTCAGTTGGATAGAGTACTTGGCTACGAACCAAGGGGTCGTGGGTTCGAATCCTGCCAGCCGCGCCACCTTTTTCAAGGGCCTTCCAAACCGAAGGCCCTTTCAGTTCGATGTTGTAGCGTTTTGTTGTTGCGTGCGGCTGTAGCTCAGTTGGATAGAGTACTTGGCTACGAACCAAGGGGTCGTGGGTTCGAATCCTGCCAGCCGCGCCACCTTTTTGGGGGCCTTCCCATCGCAGAAGGTTCCGACAGTTGAAGTAGTACCGCTTTGCGTGCGGCTGTAGCTCAGTTGGATAGAGTACTTGGCTACGAACCAAGGGGTCGTGGGTTCGAATCCTGCCAGCCGCGCCACCTCAGAAGGGCCTTCCTCCGGGAAGGCCCTTTTTTCTTTTCTCGCCCCTCCCTCTCTTCGGCCAGCGTTCATTCCGCTCGAATCGGCTCGCCGCTGCACGACATCGCCCGCCCCGCGACACAAATGAAAACGGCGGCCCATGGCCGCCGTCGCATCGCGCCGCAAACGCCCCGTGCGGCATCAGTAATCCTGTCGCTCGCGCTCGATTCGCATGCCGCCGTCGTGACGCGCATGGACGCTGTCGTCGGTCGAGCGCTCGCGCATGATCCGCATTACGTCCGGATTGGTCCGCACGCGCCGCATCACGTTCGCGAGATGCACGCGATCGCTGACCTGGATCACGAACCGCAGCACCGTCGATTCGTGCGTCAAATCCTCGTCCATCGCGATGTGAACGATGTTCGCGTCGGCCGATGTGATGTCCGCGGCGACGCGCGCGAAAATGCCCTTCGTGTTCTTCACGAGCGCCTTCACCGCGACGTCGAACAGGCGACCGGGCTGCGGCGCCCACTCGACGTCGATCCAGCGCCCCGGATCGCGCCGATGAATGCGCTGCGCGACCCGGCAATCGGTCGTATGAATCGCCATCCCGAGGCCGATGCCGATATAGCCCATGATCGCATCGCCCGGAATCGGCCGGCAGCACGCCGACAGTTGCACGGACATCCCTTCGGTGCCGGTAATCACGACCGGCGGCGCATTGTGCGCGGGATGCCGCTCGGACTTCGGCAGATCGTCGTCCGCGTCGCGGCCGCTCATCAGCACCTCGATGCGCTTGGCCATCACCGCGGCGACGCGGCGGCCGAGGCCGATGTCCGCGAAGATTTCCTGGCGGCTCTTGTTGCCCGTCCACTGGACCAGCTTCTCCCACACCTCCGGGCCGACGTCGGCGAGCGCGAGGCCGTAACCCTTGAGGCTCTGGTCGACGAGCCGCTCGCCGAGCTGCACCGACTCGTTCAGGCGCATCGTCTTCAGGTAGTGGCGGATCGCCGAACGCGCCTTGCCGGTGCGCACGAAACCGAGCCACGCGGGGTTCGGCTTCGAATACGGCGCGGTGATCACCTCGACGATGTCGCCGCTCTTCAGCTCGGTACGCAGCGGCAGCAACTCGTTGTTGATCTTCACGGCCACACACTGGTTGCCGAGATCGCTGTGGATCGAATACGCGAAATCGAGCGCCGTCGCGCCGCGCGGCAGCGCCATGATCTTGGACTTCGGCGTGAACACGTAGACCGCATCCGGGAACAGGTCGATCTTCACGTGTTCGAGGAATTCGCTCGAATCGCCCGCTTCGCTCTGGATGTCGAGCAGCGACTTCAGCCACTGGTGCGCGCGCTTCTGCACGTCGTTCAGATCCGCGCCGCCATTCTTGTACAGCCAGTGCGCGGCCACGCCGGCCTCGGCGATCTCGTGCATCTTGCGCGTGCGCACCTGGAACTCGATCGGCGCGCCGAACGGACCGACGAGCGTCGTGTGCAGCGACTGATAGCCGTTGATCTTCGGGATCGCGATGTAGTCCTTGAACTTGCCGGGCACGGGCTTGTACAGCGAGTGCAACGCGCCGATGCACGTGTAGCAGTCGAGCGGATTGTCGACGACGACGCGAAAGCCGTACACGTCGAGCACCTGCGAGAACGACAGCTGCTTGTCGCGCATCTTGCGATAGATGCTGTAGATCGTCTTTTCGCGGCCGGTGATCTCGACGTCGAGCTTCGCGTCGGCCATCACACGCTGAGCCGCCTCGAGGATCTTGCTGATCACCTCGCGGCGGTTGCCGCGCGCGGCCTTCACGGCCTTCTCGAGCGTCGCGTAGCGATGCGGGTTGAAGTTCGCGAAGCTCATGTCCTGCAGCTCGCGATACGTGTTGTTCAACCCGAGGCGGTGCGCGATCGGCGCGTAGATGTCGAGCGTCTCGCGTGCGACGCGGCGGCGCTTTTCCATCGGCACCGCGCCCAGCGTGCGCATGTTGTGCAGACGGTCGGCGAGCTTCACGAGGATGACCCGCACGTCGCGCGCCATCGCGAGCAGCATCTTGCGGAAGTTCTCGGCCTGCGCTTCCTCGCGGCTGCGGAACTCCATCTTGTCGAGTTTCGACAAGCCGTCGACCAGTTCGGCGACCTTCGGGCCGAACCGTTCGGCCAGTTCGCTCTTGGTCACGCCCTGGTCTTCCATCACGTCGTGCAGGAGCGCGGCCATCACGGCTTGCGCGTCGAGCTTCCAGCCGGCGCAGATTTCGGCGACGGCGACGGGATGGGTGATGTAGGGTTCGCCGCTCTGGCGATATTGACCGAGGTGGGCTTCGTCGCTGAAGTGGAACGCCGCCTTGACCTCTTTGATTTCTTCCGGAGGGAGATACTCGGCAAGCGCGGCCGTCAGATTCGCGATCGAAACGACGCCGTGCTTGCGCGGCTGTTCCGGTGTGGCGGTCGGCCCGAACAGATGCCGGAAGGACTGTTCGAGGACCGCGTCGATGTACTGGCGCGCAGGCGACTGGGCCGTGGCTTCGGTGGTCGAATCCGCGGAGGCGGACGATGGGGTGGTGCTCATATTCGCCTCCAGGTGGTCGAGTCGTTGCGCGCGTGGACTACATGGCTGGAACGGGCCGGATGCGCGTTACACCGGCACCTTCTTCAGCATCTCGACGCCGACCTGGCCGGCAGCGATCTCGCGCAGCGCGACGACGGTCGGCTTGTCGCGGCTCTCGATCTTCGGCGTATGGCCTTGCGCGAGCTGCCGCGCGCGGTAAGTGGCGGCGAGCGCCAGTTCGAAGCGGTTGGGGATTTGCTTCAGGCAGTCTTCGACGGTAATGCGAGCCATGTTGGTAATTCCTTCTGAATATAGTCCCTATTCTACCTTATGTCCCTCTACCCCCGCGTCATTCCGCGTGGGGCAAATGGATGCCGAGCTCGATGAACAGCTCGGCATGTCGCGCGTACTGCGAAGCAAAGCGCAGACGCGTCGCCGCGACGATGCATTCGAGCTCGGCCAGCGCACGATCGAAATTCTCGTTGATCACGACGTATTCCGCTTCGGACGCGTGCGCCATCTCGCTGCCCGCGGCGAGCAGGCGTCGCGTGATCACGTTCGGCTCGTCCTGGCCGCGCTTCTTCAGACGCTCCTCGAGCGCATCGAGCGACGGCGGCAGAATGAAGATGCCGACCGCGTTGCGGAACTGCTTCTTCACCTGCTGCGCGCCCTGCCAGTCGATCTCGAGCAGCACGTCGTGGCCGCTCATCATCTGCTCTTCGATCCAGACGCGCGACGTGCCGTAATAGTTGCCGTGCACTTCCGCGCTTTCGAGGAATTCGTGCGCGGCGTGGCGCGCGCGGAAATCCTCGACGGTCGTGAAGTGGTAGTGCTGGCCGTCCTGCTCGCCCGGGCGCGGCTTGCGCGTCGTGTACGAAATCGACAGGCAGATGTCGCGATCCTTCGACAGCAGCGCGTTCACGAGCGTCGACTTGCCGGCGCCCGACGGCGCGATGACCATGAACAGGTTGCCGGGATACACGCCGCCGTGCAGCGCATGCGACGCGTGGCCGTCGTGAGTGGGATGGGTCATGTTGCGTTACTCCAGGTTTTGCACTTGCTCGCGCATCTGCTCGATCAACAGCTTGAGCGCCATCGATGCGTCGGCCAGTTCCTTCGCCGCCGCCTTCGAGCCGAGCGTGTTTGCTTCTCGATTCAGTTCCTGCATCATGAAGTCGAGACGCTTGCCGACGCGGCCGCCCTTCTCGATCACGTGACGCGTTTCGTTCAGGTGCGCGGTGAGTCGCGACAGCTCTTCCGCGATGTCGATCCGGATGCCGTACATCGTCACTTCCTGACGAATGCGTTCCGCGGCTTCCTCGCGCGTGACGATCGGCGCGCTGCCTTCGGGCGCCGCGAGGCCGAGCGCTTCCTGCAGCCGCTCGACGATCTTCTGCTGATGCTTCGCGATCAGCTCCGGCACGAGCGGCGTGATGCGCGCGACGATCGCCTCCATTTCGGTGACGTTCGACAGCAGCATCGTCGCCAGTTGCGCGCCTTCGCGCGAACGCACGACGACGAGCTCGCCGATCGCTTCCTTGCCGCACGCGAGCACCGCATCGCGGATCGCGTCGGCCGACACGCCGCTCTCGGCGAGCACGCCCGGCCAGCGCAGGATCTCGCCCGCCCGCAGGCGGCCGACGCCCGGAAACGAATCGAGCACCGAGCGCTCGAGCTCCGCGAGCTGGCCGAGGGCCGTCTGGTTCAGCGCGCCGGCGCCGATGCTCTGCTCGCCGCGCTGCAGGTTGATGCGCACGTCGACCTTGCCGCGCGAGAGCTTGTTCATCAGCATTTCGCGCAGCGCGGGCTCGCACGCGCGCACGTCGTCCGGCATGCGGAAATTCAGGTCGAGGAAGCGCGAGTTCACGGTGCGCAGTTCGACCGACACGCTGGTGCCGCCGTTGCCGGTGGCCGTGGCGAGTTCGCGCGTCGCGCTCGCATAGCCCGTCATGCTGTAGATCATGGTTCGTCTCGCCGTCTGGGTGCCCTTGGCGGGCGGGAAAATGTCGAGGCGCCCGGCGCATTGCAAGGCGCGGGGCGGGAAGCGCGCATTATCCCATTTTTGCGCGCCACCCCGCCGGGCAAGGCTGCCGTTCGGCGCTAAAATCGGGGTTTCCTCTTCCGTCCACGATTCCCCATGACGTCTTCCCTGTCCCGCCCGAGCGGCCGCCGCGCCGACGAACTGCGCAAGGTCGCCCTCACGCGCCATTACACGAAACATGCCGAAGGCTCGGTACTCGTCGAATTCGGCGATACCAAGGTGATCTGCACCGCGAGCGTTGCCGAACGCGTGCCCGAATTCCTGCGTGATCGCGGCCAGGGCTGGCTGACCGCGGAATACGGGATGCTGCCGCGCGCGACGCACACGCGCAGCGACCGTGAAGCCGCGCGCGGCAAGCAGACGGGCCGCACGCAGGAAATTCAGCGCCTGATCGGCCGCGCGCTGCGCGCGGTGTTCGATCTCGAGGCGCTCGGCCCGCGCACGATTCACATCGACTGCGACGTGATCCAGGCCGACGGCGGCACGCGCACGGCCAGCATCACCGGCGCGTTCGTCGCCGCGCACGACGCCGTGTCGAAGCTGATCGCGGCCGGCAAGCTCGCGCGCTCGCCGATCACCGATCACGTCGCCGCGATCTCGGTCGGCGTGTACGAAGGCGCGCCGGTGCTCGACCTCGACTACGCGGAAGATTCGCGCTGCGACACCGACATGAACGTCGTGATGACGGGCGCCGGCGGCTTCGTCGAAGTCCAGGGCACCGCCGAGGGCGTGCCGTTCTCGCGCGACGAGATGAACGCGCTGCTCGACCTCGCGCAAAGCGGGATCGGCCAGCTCGTGCAGCTGCAGAAAGACGTGCTGGGCGCCGGCCATGTCTGACGATCGCACCGTCGCACCGCTGTCGCGCATCGTGCTCGCGTCGAACAACGCGGGCAAGCTGCGCGAGTTCACCGCGCTGTTCTCGACGGTCGGCATCGAGATCGTGCCGCAGGGCGAGCTGGCCGTGCCGGAGGCGGAAGAGCCGTTCGGCACGTTCATCGAGAACGCGCTGACGAAAGCGCGCCATGCGTCGCGGCTCACCGGGCTGCCGGCGATCGCCGACGATTCGGGCCTGTGCGTGCGCGCGCTGCGCGGCGCGCCGGGCGTCTATTCGGCGCGCTACGCCCAGCGCGCGGGCGGCGCCAAGGGCGACGCGGCGAACAACGCGTACCTCGTCGAGCAGCTGCGCGGCGTCCACGACCGGCGCGCATACTATTGCTGCGTGCTGGCGCTGGTGCGCCATGCGAACGATCCCGAGCCGCTGTTTGCCGAAGGCCGCTGGGAAGGCGAGATCGTCGACACGCCGCGCGGCGAGCACGGATTCGGCTACGACCCGTATTTTTACCTGCCGTCGCTCGGCGCGACGGCGGCCGAACTCGAGCCGGCCGTGAAGAACACGCACAGCCATCGCGCGCTCGCATTGAAGGCGTTGCTCGCGCGGCTCGCGGAGGAACCGGCATGATCGTCCTCGTCATGCATTCGCAACCGGAGGCCGCATGAGCCAGGCGGCGGAAACCGGCGCGCGCGTCGTCGCGACCTTCACGTCGCCCGGGCAGGTAAAGCTCACGTCGCTGCCGCCGCTCGCGCTGTACGTGCATTTTCCGTGGTGCGTGCGCAAGTGCCCGTACTGCGATTTCAACTCGCACGAGTGGAAAGGCGAGCGGTTTCCGGAAACCGAGTACCTCGACGCGCTGCGTGCCGATCTCGAACAGGCGCTGCCGCTCGTCTGGGGGCGGCAGGTGCATACGGTGTTCATCGGCGGCGGCACGCCGAGCCTGCTGTCCGCGGCCGGTCTCGACCGGCTGCTGTCCGACGTGCGCGCACTGCTGCCGCTCGATGCCGACGCCGAGATCACGCTCGAAGCGAACCCGGGCACGTTCGAGGCCGCGAAGTTCGCGCAGTTTCGTGCGAGCGGCGTGAATCGCCTGTCGGTCGGCATCCAGAGCTTCAACGAAGGACATCTGAAAGCGCTCGGCCGCATTCACGACACCGCGCAGGCACGCGCGGCCGTCGAGATCGCCGCGAAGACGTTCGACAACTTCAACCTCGACCTGATGTTCGCGCTGCCGAACCAGACACTCGACGAATGCCGGGCCGACATCGAGACGGCGCTGTCGTTCGCACCGCCGCATCTGTCGCTGTATCACCTGACGCTCGAACCGAACACGCTGTTCGCGAAGTTTCCACCCGCGGTGCCGGACGACGACGCGTCGGCCGACATGCAGGAATGGATCCACGCGCGCACGGCCGAGGCCGGTTACGGCCGCTACGAAGTGTCCGCGTACGCGAAGCCGAATCATCAGTGCAAGCACAACCTGAACTACTGGCGCTTCGGCGACTATCTCGGGATCGGCGCGGGTGCGCACACGAAGCTGTCGTTCCCGAACCGGATCCTGCGCCAGGCACGCTACAAGCATCCGGCCACCTTCATCGAACAGGCGATGGCCGGCACGCCGGTGCAGGAAGAGCGTGAAGTCGGTGCACGCGACCTGCCGTTCGAGTTCATGCTGAACACGCTGCGGCTCGTCGAAGGCTTCCCCGTGCACAGCTTTGTCGAACGCACGGGTTTGCCGATCAGCACGATCGAGCCGGCACTCAGGGAAGCGGAGCGGCGCGGACTGATCACGCGCGATTTTGCGCAGATCGCGCCGACGCCGCTTGGCCAACGGTTCCTCAACGACTTGCAGGAATTGTTCCTGCGCGACGATTGAAGCCGAACGAGGCGGCATTTCGGTTACAATGCCGCCTCGTGTGGAAGCGTGGCCGAGCGGTTTAAGGCACCGGTCTTGAAAACCGGCGACGGGAAACTGTCCGTGAGTTCGAATCTCACCGCTTCCGCCAGGAAGTTCGCCAAACCCCGTCCATTCATCGAATGACGGGGTTTTTGTTTGTCCGCCGCGCGCCACGCACGGTGCCCGCCCAACGGGCCGACGCATCTCGCGCGATGCCGTTACAATCCGGCGCTCCGATTCGCGAAACGGGAAACCACGTCATGAAGCCCTTCATCGCCTCGTCGCTCGTCGCCCTGCTGGCCGCCGTCGGCACGCACGCGGCGGCCGCCGATTCCGCCTCCGGCACCGACGCGCAAACGCCTTCGTGCGCGATCGCGTACGTGAAGGGCGTCGGCGGCTCGCCGCGCAGCCTGCGCGAATATCTCGCGAGCCCAACGCCGTACAACTACCTGAAGGAAAACGAGATCCAGTGCAAGGTGTCGGATGACGGGCGCGCATCGAACTGCACCGGCGTGACCTACATCCGCAACGAACAGGTCAGCGTGTACGACGATTCCGACCCGGCGACGCTGACGGTGGTCGCGCCGGTGGAGCTCGAGCATGGCGAGAAATATCCCGTGATCCTCGTGGTGCAGCGCAAGGACGCGCGCTGCACGCGGTAACGCTCGATACGGTACGCCCGCCGCGCACACCCACGGCGCGCGCGAGCCTCACGAGCGGGCTCGCCATCGCCTAGAATTCGATCAGCACGGCGACACGACCGCCGCCGCGACTCGATGCCGCGCGCACCATCCTTGCGCGCGGCACACGGAGACCGCCATGACCGAACTGTCGACAGCGACGGATCACGTCGATTACGAAGGCTTCGAGATCCATGTGGTGCCGGGTCTCGTGCCCGGCAGCGAATCGCGTTACACCTATACCGGATATGTGTGCCATCCCGGCGTGAATCCCGCGCTGCCCGATCATGCGGTGCCCTTCCACGCCGACGGGGAGGAAAGCTTCGCGAGCGTCGACGAAGCGGTTCGGGAAGCCGTGCACATCGGCAAGACGATCATCGACGGCACGCATCCGGACCTGTCCGTTCTGTCGCTCGTGACGCACGGCTACTGAGCGGGCCGGTCGGGTCACCTCGACCCGCCATTGCGCATGGCGCGCCGTCACATGTCACGTCACATCGCGACACGTGTCGAGCGGGCCGCCGATCGCCATCATCCGCGAATCGCCACGTCGCGCATCGCGCACTATGCGTTTCTCCCGATAACAGGTCGCGCCCGGACGCCTATCATTTTTTTATAGTCACCCTCCGGCACTTCCCCATGTCCCCTGTTCCCCACCCGGGCGCGAGCCGGCTGCGTGTTGCCGCGCTGATCGTCGCCTCGTTGCTTGCCGCCTGCACCATCACGCCGCCGCCGTCGCTACGCTCGGTGCTGACGATCCCGTCCGCCATCCGCAGTGCGAATCGCGATCAGTACCGCGTGGAAGTCGCGCGGTGCGTCGCCGAGCACAATCCGTCCGGCGTCTCGCACGGCACGCCGCAGGCGATGCTGCGCTCGCTCGTCGTCGTCGCATTCACCGTCGATGGCAGCGGCCGCCTCGTCAACGCTTCCGTCTATCGCAGCAACGGCGACAGCGAAGCGGAAGGGCTCGCGCTCGCATCGCTGCGCCGCTCCGCGCCGCTGCCGCCGCCACCGTCGAAACTGCTGGACGGCAATGGCCGGCTCGAAATGATGGAAGGCTGGCTGTTCAACGACGACGGCCGTTTCCAGCTGCAAAGCACCGCATCCGCGCAGGCGCAATCGATCGACTGAGCCCGGGCCCGCCCGCGATTGTCGCTATGTCGCGGCGCTGGCTATAATTTTCCGCAATCGCGCGGCTACCCGCCCGCGCGCGCGTTCGCGCGCCGCACCCGGCATGCGAATCGACCACGCCGACACCGGGCCGCGGCGACCTGTCCGCTGCCTCGTCGACCGGCGAGCGACGTTCGTGCCAAGATGCGTCGACGCCGCCACCGCATCATCCGCCGGCTGCTCTCTTTCGGCAGGCGTCCACCTGCCCGCCGGAGCGCACGCCCGGTCGAATGCCCCAACGACAAAACGGAGACATCCATGTCCGCATCCCCCCCGGCCGTTGCACACGCAACCGGTTCGGCCGGCGCCGTCAGCCACCGGCGCATCGTGTTCGCGAGCTTCATCGGCACCGCGATCGAGTTCTACGACTTCTATGTGTACGCAACCGCCGCGGCACTCGTCATCGGCCCCGTGTTCTTCCCGCACGGCTCCGCGACCGCACAGGCGCTGTCCGCCTTCGTCACGTTCGGCATCGCGTTCATCGCGCGGCCGATCGGCTCGTTCCTGTTCGGCCACTTCGGCGACCGCATCGGCCGCAAGTCGACGCTCGTCGCATCGCTGCTCGTCATGGGTGTATCCACCACCGCGATCGGCTTCGTGCCCGGCTACGACACGATCGGCGCACTCGCGCCAGTGCTGCTCTGCGTGTTGCGCTTCGGCCAGGGCATCGGCCTCGGCGGCGAATGGGGCGGCGCGGCGCTGCTCGCGACCGAGCATGCGCCACAAGGCAAGCGCGGCTGGTTCGGGATGTTCCCGCAGCTCGGCCCGTCGGTCGGCTTCCTGATGTCGAACGGGCTGTTCTTCGCGCTCGCGCTGTCGCTGTCCGACGAACAATTCCGCAGCTGGGGCTGGCGCATCCCGTTCCTCGTCAGCGCGGTACTCGTCGCGCTCGGCCTGTACGTGCGGTTGAAGATCACCGAGACACCGGCGTTCCAGGCCGCACTCGAGCGCAACGAACGTGTGCGCGTGCCGGTCGCGACGCTCGTCTCGCAACACTGGCAGCCCACGTTGCTCGGCGCGCTCGCGATGGTGGTCTGCTACACGCTGTTCTACATCTCGACGGTGTTCTCGCTGTCGTACGGCGTGGCGACGCTGCATATTCCGCGCCAGAGCTTCCTCGGCCTGCTGTGCTTCGCCGTCGTGTTCATGGGGCTCGCGACGCCGCTGTCGGCGTGGGCGTCGGATCGCTTCGGCCGCAAGCCGGTGCTGGTCGTCGGCGCGATCGCCGCACTGCTCTCCGGCTTCGCGATGGAGCCGCTGCTCGGCAGCGGATCGATGCCGCTCGTCGCGCTGTTCCTGACGCTCGAGCTGTTCCTGATGGGCGTGACGTTCGCGCCGATGGGCGCGCTGCTGCCCGAGTTGTTCCCGACCAACGTCCGTTATACGGGCGCAGGCGTCGCGTACAACCTCGGAGGGATCCTCGGCGCGTCGATCGCACCGTACATCGCACAGTTGCTCGCCGCGCGCGGCGGCCTGTCGTGGGTCGGCGGCTACGTGTCGGTCGCGGCGGCGATCAGCCTGATCGGCGTGCTGCTGATGCGCGAGACCCGCGACGCATCGCTCCTCTGAGCCTCCGGGGCGCCCCGGGTTGTGCGGCGGCCGGCGCTGCCTATACTCGATCCGGGGGCGCGCTCGCGTGCCCCCGGATCCCTCCCCGAAGGAGCCGCCGCGATGAATATCCACCTCGGCAACGCCGACCTCGTCATGATCCTGGCGCTCGCGCTGGGTAGCGCCCTGCTGCTCGCGGCACGCTTCCGCCCGAAAACGTGGCGCGGCCTCCTGTTCGAGGCGCTGCTCGCCAACCTGGCCGCCATCGCCGCGGTGGTCACGGTCGAAGCGCTGCTCGCCTGAACCCGCCAGCCGCGCCTTCGCGGGGGAGCCCGTTCAAGTCGATAGCGGGCCTGTCCACGCGCTAGGCCGTCAGCCGCTCGCGCTGCGCGCCATAGGCCGGCCCGACCGCGTCGATTGCGTCGAGCGCCTGCGCCACCGAGGGTGGCGCGCCCGGCTCGCCGATCGACAGTGCATTCGGTGCGCCGCCGATGCCGCAATGGTGGCGCGAGGTCGCGACGAAAATCATCACGGTCGGCCGCTGCAGCGCGTGCGCCATGTGCACGAACCCGGTGTCCACGCCCACGACGAGCGCCGCCCGGCCGATGGCCGCGCCGAGTTCGCGCACCGACATCGCGGGCAGCACGATCGCGCCTGGCGCGCGCGCGGCTATGTCCTGCGCGTCGTCGTGTTCGGCCGGCGATCCCCACGGCAACAGCACGCGCACGCCGCGCGCCATCATCCGGATGGCCAGCGCGGCCCAGTCATCGGTCGGCCATTTCTTGTCCGGATTGGACGTTGCGTGGAACAGCAGCATGAACGGCGCGCCGTCGGTCACGGCCGGCGGCAGGCTCGCAACCTGCGGCGGGACGATCCCGTACGCGGCGATGCCTTCGGGCACATAGCCCAGCGCCTCGCCGGCGCTCACGCGCATCCCGTGCCAGGCGTCGCAGTCCGGTCGCGGGCCGAAGCGATGGGAGTACGCGAAACGGGCGCCCGTCTCGCCGAGATCCTGCGTCTGATAACCGACGCGGCGTGCGGCGCGCGCGAGTGCAGAGATGATCGCGCTCTTGTAGACGCCGTGCAGATCGATGACGGCATCGTAGCGATGCGCGCGCAGCGCGCCGATCGACGCGGAGATCGCCTTCAGGTCGCCGCCGTTGCGCAGCTTCTTGAACCGCCGCAGCGGCGCGCAGAGCACCTGGCTCACGCCCGGATGCCAACGCACGACCTCCGCGCAAGATTCGTCCACGGCCCAGTCGACCTTCACGCCCGGGAAGGCGCGATGGAGGTCCGCGACGACGGGCAGCGTCTGGACGACGTCGCCGAGCGACGTCACTTTCACGATGAGGATGCGTTTCACGTTCGTTCTGATGAATGGCTGGCCATTTCGCCATGCTAACGATGCTTGTGGTGCGCAAACATTACGTCAACATTACATTTGCAACAAAATGCGACGCTTGTGTAGATATTTGTCGAGCCCCGGACACAGCCGGTTCTTTTTATAATGCTTCCTTTGCCCTCCCGGCCCGCTGCCGATGCCCCGCCCCGCCCTCCCCGCACTCCCTGCGCTGTTTCCCGCCCTCACCCGCCGCTCGCTGCGGATCTGGCGCCAGTACGGCGTATTCTGGCTCGGCGCGATCGCCGTCGGTCTCGCGGCCGTGCTGTACGCGCGGCTGATCGACTGGGGCTACGATACCTTCCGCACGATGCGCGAGCACGCCGCGTGGCTGCCGCTGCTGCTCACGCCGTCGATCGCCGCGGCGTCGGTATGGCTCACACGCCGTTTCTTCCGCGGCGCCGAGGGCAGCGGGATCCCGCAGGTGATCGCGACACTGCATGCGAGCCCGAGCGCATTCGGCGCGCGGTTGCTGACGTTGCGCATCCTGTTCGGCAAGGTCCTGATTTCGTTCCTGGGAATCCTCGGCGGCTTCACGATCGGCCGCGAAGGCCCGACCGTGCAGGTCGGCGCGGCGCTGATGTTCAATCTGCGGCGCTTCTACCCGCGCTCGAACGCGCAGATCGAACGGCAACTCGTGCTCGCCGGCGCGGCGGCCGGCCTGTCGGCGGCATTCAATACGCCGCTCGCCGGGATCGTGTTCGCGATCGAGGAGCTGACCCGCAGCTTCTCCGCCCGCGCCAGCGGCGTGCTGATCACCGCGATCATTCTCGCCGGTGTCGTCGCATTGGGCCTGAACGGCAACTACACGTACTTCGGCACGATCGACGCCGGCAAGCATTTTCCGAAGATGCTTGCGGTCGCCGTGCTCGTCACCGCGATCGTGACGGGCATCGCGGGCGGCCTGTTCAGCTGGCTGCTGCTCAATACGGGCCGTTGGCTGCCCGCGCGCCTGCTCGGCCTGTATCGCGAACGCCCGATCGCGTTCGCGGCGCTGTGCGGCTTCGTGATCGCGCTCGTCGGCCTCGTATCGGGCGGGACGACGTTCGGCAGCGGCTACGCGGAAGCGCGCGGCCTGCTCGACGGCCATGAGCGGCTGTCGGTGCTTTATCCGTTCCTGAAGATGGTGTCGATGGTCGCGTCTTACCTGCCGGGCATCCCGGGCGGGATCTTCGCGCCTTCGCTGTCGATCGGCGCCGGGTTCGGCAACCTGCTGCATCTCGTGTTCGGCGACCTGAGCCTGCCGATACTGATCGCGCTCGCGATGGTCGGCTACCTCGCGGCGGTCACGCAGTCGCCGATCACGTCGTTCGTGATCGTGATGGAGATGATCAACGGTCACGCGCTCGTGATTTCGCTGATGGCAACCGCTCTGGTGTCGAGCCGCATGGCGCGTTTCTTCGCGCCGCCGCTCTACGAAACACTCGCCGAGCGCTATCTCGCGCCGCCCGCGGCTGCCGCCGAGCCCGCAGCGGCACCGGCTGCCGCGGCCGGTGTCGTGGCGCCGCAGGATGCGGCGGCCGCACCCGCCGATCCGCTCGACACGCTGCGCGAGCAGGACGATGGCGAGCCGGAAGCCGCGGCGGCCGGCAACGTCGCCACGCACGCGCCGGCGACGCCGAACGAGCGCGGCCCGTCAGGAGCCGGTGCGAGCGGCACGGCGCACACGGACCCGCGTGATCCTCAGTAGATCACCACCGGCGCCGGCCGGTAGTAGACGGGCCGGGCCGGCACCACGACACAGCCGGCGAGCGTGATCGCGACGAGCGCGATGGCAATGGCGGTTCGCTTCATCGCACGCCTCCCGTCAGGCCCAGTGGCCACGTGTCCAGAACCAGTTCGGGCCGCGCTGATCCCAGTGGCCCGGCACCCAGTGCATGCCGATGCGCTCGGTTTCCCAGTGGCCGCCGATCCACACGTAGCGTCCATGATCCCAGTGCCAGTGCCCGCGCTCCCACACATAACCCACGCGCGCGGCGGGCACGACCTCGTAGCGCACGGGCGGCGGCGCATTCGGCGCAATGACGACGACTTCCTCGACCGGCGCGGCCACCGGTTCGGCGACGACCATGCGGCCCGACTGCACCATCATCGGCGCACCGACGAGAATCTCGTCCGCGCGTGCGGCAAGCGGCGCGACGACGGCCGACAAGCCCGCGGCGAGCAGCGCGAGCGAAACGATACGACGTCGAACGGTAGAGACAGCCATGACAACCTCCTGATTGACAAATGACGCGAGCGTATTCGTTCAATGCGGGAGGTCGGCCAACGGCCGACAGACGCCGTGTTACGGCGAGCCCGAAAGTGCAACAGGGCGTAAGACGCGCACGACGGCATGCGCCGTCGTGCGGAGGGACAACCAGGAATCAGGCTTGCGGAATCTCGATCTTCACTTCGAGGACTTCGAGATCGTCCTGGCGCTCGAGGCTCACGCGGATGTCATCGTTCGAAATATGCACGTACTTCGAGATGACCGCGACGAGTTCCTTCTGCAGCGCCGGCAGATAATCGGCCGGCGGCCGGCCGCCGACCCGCTCGTGCGCGATGATGAGCTGCAGGCGCTCCTTCGCGACCGATGCGGACTTCTTCTTCTCGCCGAGGAGAAACGAAAGGATGGACATGGGCGGCCTCCGTTACTTGCTGCCGAAGAGGCGCTGCAGCAGGCCCGGCTTCTGGTAATCGGTGAAGCGCAGCGGCTTGTCCTCGCCGAGGAAACGGGCGACGACGTCCTTGTACGCTTCCGCAACGTCGGTGCCGTCGATATGCACGGCCGGCAGCCCCTGGTTCGATGCGTGCAGCACGGCTTCCGACTCCGGCACCACGCCGATCAGCTTGATGCGCAGGATCTCGCTGATGTCCTCGAGCGAGAGCATTTCGCCTTCGCTCACGCGCTTCGGGCTGTAGCGCGTGATCAGCAGGTGTTCCTTGATCGGCTCCTTGCCTTCGGTCGCGCGCTTGGTCTTCGACGACAGGATGCCGAGAATGCGGTCCGAGTCGCGCACCGACGACACTTCCGGGTTCGTGACGATCAGCGCTTCGTCCGCGAAGTACATCGCGTGCAGCGCGCCCGCCTCGATACCGGCCGGCGAATCGCAGACGATGTATTCGAAGTCCATCGCAACCAGGTCGTTCAGCACCTTCTCGACGCCTTCACGCGTGAGCGCATCCTTGTCGCGCGTCTGCGACGCCGGCAGGATGAACAGGTTCTCGCACTTCTTGTCCTTGATCAGCGCCTGGTTCAGGTTCGCTTCGCCCTGGATCACGTTGACGAGGTCGTACACCACGCGACGCTCGCAGCCCATGATGAGATCGAGGTTGCGCAGGCCGACGTCGAAGTCGATCACGGCCGTCTTGTGGCCGCGCAGCGCGAGGCCGGACGCGAAGCTCGCGCTGGTCGTCGTCTTGCCCACGCCGCCCTTGCCCGAAGTCACCACGATGATTTTTGCCATTTACCCAATACCCTGTGTTCGTCAATGAGAGCCGATCGATCCGGAGCGTACCGCGTGAATCACGTCAGGCGCAGCGGTTCGATCATCAGTTTTTCCTCTTCGAGCCGGATCTGCACCGATTTGCCCAGTATGTCGGCGGGCAACGGGTTCTCGGTCGTTCGATAGATACCCGCGATCGAAATCAGTTCCGGCTCCAGACACGTGCAGAAAATGCGCGCGTCGTGATTGCCGTGCACACCCGCGAGTGCGCGGCCGCGCAACGGCGCGTAGATGTGGATGTTGCCTTCCGCGATGATCTCGGCGCCGTGACTGACCGGCGCCAGCACCACGAGGTCTCCTTTCGCGTAAATCTGCTGCCCCGAACGCAGCGGCCGATCGATCACCAGCGTCTGGCCGCCGGCCGCAACCGGCGTCGGCGCCGCTGGCTCCGGTGCCGGTTCGGCCGCCACGGCCGCAGCTGCGGCAGCGGCCGGCGCCTGCTCTGCGTCCTCGGCCGGCTTCGCGGCCGGCGCGCGGCGGTCGCGCGCCTCGAGCAGCGGCAGGCCGGCTTCCGCCGCCCAGCCCTGCGTGGCGAGCGCGACGACGCCCACCGGGCGCATCCGCACGTCGTTCAGCATCTGGCGGATGTCGGCAAGTGCGACGCGTTCGTCGCCCTCGAGGCGGCGGACGTCGATCGCGACGACATCATCGGCAAAAAACTCGGGAGTCGCTTCGAAGCGCTTGACCAGTTCGGCACGCAACGCATCGAGATCGGTCGTCTTCACGGTGAACAGCAACGTATCGACCGATCCGCTGCGCAGCTCGAAGAATGGCGATTTTTTAAGCGACATGGACACTCTGCAAAAATTTTTTGCGTATTTTACAGGCGTCCACGCGTGCGGCCATTATTTTTGGGGAACCGGGCGGCGACGGGCGTGGCGAGCGCACGCCGGCGGGCGGGTGGCCGGACGGCCGACGGGCCACGATCGCGCCGTGCGGCCCGCGCATGCATGCTCAGGGCGTGTCGACGTGCGACACGAACAACGACTTCATCGCGCCGGGCATCCGTGCGATCGGCGCATGCTCGCCCGTGTTGCCGAAACCCGCGCGTTCGTAAAACCGGATCGCGTTGCGGTTCGCATCGGCGATCCACGCATAGACGTCCTGCGCGCCGCGTTCGGCCAGCCACGCGGTGGCGGTCTCGAGCAGCAGCACGCCGCCGCGCAGGTGGCGGACCGCATGCGCGACCCACAGCTCGCTGACGAACGCGCGCCGCTCGGGCGTATTGTCGAAATATGCGCCGATCATGCCGGCCGGATGCCCCTCGGTGTACAGCAGGAAAGTCGTCGACTCGTCGGATTCGGCGCGCAGCGCGGCGACGGCCGCCGCCGCGTCGGAATCGACGTTCAGCAATTCGGCCTCCGGCGCTTCGCCGGGCGCGTAGGGCTCGCGCAGCGATGCGGCGCGGAGTTCGCGATACACGCCGCCCTGGTCGGCAGCGATACGACGAACGGTCAAGGTCGAACTCATGCAGGCACAGCCCCCTTCGGACAGCAAGCTATTAGCTTCAACCGAAAGCGGGGCATGAGTCAAATCGTTATTTTCAAATGGCGGCGCCGATCGAAAGGCAACCGATGTCGCGCATGCGCCGGTGTGCAGGTGCAGCATCGATGCGTCGACCGTGGACTGCGCATGCAACGCGGCCTGCACGATCCGACGCGCAGCCCCGCCCCGCCTTGCCGTTCATGCGCCCTCACGCGGCAAGCGTGCTGCATTTCGCCTTCGACACCGTAATGGTTCGTTACATATGGATGCGAAAGAACCGCGCAGCCGCACGGCGTCGCCCCCAACCTGCTGCATCGCAACATTCGTTGCGAGTTTCGCCGACGGATGCACGCATGTGTCATCCCGGCCATTCATCTGACAACAACGCCCGCCCGACAGGCGGATCGGCGCGAGCGTGCCCTGTTTCAATCACCGCGTGCCAGCCCTTCCCGACCGGCGTCATGGGCAGCCGACCGTTTGGAGTTGCGCGCCTAGCGCGCGGGTTTGGAAAGCGTGCGCGACGGTCGTATAACTGGCACAACCGGACGACCGATCCGGTGCCGCGGACCCGCGACGATTCGAACGACGACAAACGCGTCACCCGGCCGCCGCGCCCGCACGCGCGGGCGCTGGCCCCAACAAGGAGGAAGACAATGGCAATGACCGACGCATCGGCCTCGGGCTGGTCGGATGGCAAACGTTATCTGTGGCTGCTCGGCGCGGTGACGATCACGCTGCCGATCCTGTCGGCCCAGCTCGCACTGTCGACGGGCCTTCACGTGTTCTGGTGGTTCGGCCCGCTGTTCGCGTTCGGCGTGATCCCGATCCTCGATACGCTGATCGGCGACGATCGCGACAATCCGCCCGAAGCCGTCGTTCCGCAACTCGAACGCGAGCGCTACTACCGCTACATCGTCTATCTCGCGACGCTCGTCGAATACGTCGCGTTCTTCATGTGCGTGTGGATCGTCGGCACGCATGCGCTCGCGTGGTACGACTACGTCGGCTTCGCGCTGTCGCTCGGCGCCGCGACGGGCATCTCGATCAACACCGCGCACGAACTCGGCCACAAGACCAGCCGCTTCGAGCGCTGGCTCGCGAAAGTCACGCTCGCGCCGGTCGCGTACGGGCACTTCTTCGTCGAGCACAACCGCGGCCATCACGTGCGCGTCGCGACGGCCGAGGATCCGGCGAGTGCGCGCTACGGCGAATCGTTCTGGGCATTCCTGCCGCGCACGGTGACGGGCAGCATCCGCTCGGCGTGGCGTCTCGAGAAGGCTCGCCTCGAGCGCCTCGGACATTCGCCATGGACCTGGCGTAACGAAGTGCTGCACGCATGGGCGATGACCGTCGTCGTATGGGGCGTCGCGATCGCGATGGCCGGCAAGGTCGTGATTCCGTTCCTCGTGATCCAGGCCGCGTACGGCGCGTCGCTGCTCGAAGTCGTCAACTACGTCGAACACTACGGGCTCGGGCGCCGCAAGCTGCCAAGCGGCCGCTACGAACGCTGCACGCCGCAGCATTCGTGGAACAGCAATCACGTCGTCACCAACCTGTTCCTGTACCAGTTGCAACGGCACGCCGACCACCACGCGAACCCGACGCGCTCGTACCAGGCGCTGCGCCACTTCGACGACTCGCCGCAACTGCCGGCCGGCTACGCGACGATGATCCTGTTCGCGTATGTGCCCCCGCTCTGGTATCGCGTGATGAATCCGCGCGTCGTCGCGCATTACGGCGGCAACATGGCGCAATCGAACATCAAGCCGTCGATTCGCGCTCGCGTGCTCGCGCAATATCCCGCCGCGGCGTGATGCTGCACAGTGCGGTCGCGGTCGCGGTCGCGGTCGCGGTCGCGGTCGCGGTCGCGGTCGCGGTCGGCAATATCGTCACGCGGCCTGCGGCAGCCTGAACACGGCGACCGCGTTGCGCAACGCGCTCGCCTGCTCCGCCAGCGCCTGCGTCGCGGCCGACGCCTGCTCGACCAGCGCCGCGTTGCGCTGCGTCGCTTCGTCCATCTGGGAGACCGCGACATTCACCTGCTGGATGCCGCCGCTCTGCTCCTGCGATGCGGACGAAATCTCACCGACGATCGACGTGACCCGCTGCACCGCACCGACGATCTCGTGGATCGACTCGCCCGCGCGCGCGATCAGCACGGCACCTTCGTCGACCCGCCGCGTCGATTGCTCGATCAGCGCCTTGATCTCCTTCGCGGCGGCCGCGCTGCGCTGCGCGAGCGTGCGCACCTCCGACGCGACCACCGCGAAGCCGCGCCCCTGCTCGCCCGCACGCGCCGCCTCGACGGCCGCGTTCAGCGCGAGGATGTTGGTCTGGAACGCGATGCTGTCGATGACCGCGATGATCTCGCCGACCTTCGCCGAGCTGGAGGCAATCCCGTTCATCGTGTCGACGGCGTCGGTCATCACGCCGCCGCCCACGGACGCGATGTCCGATGCGTCCCGCGCCAGTTGCGCCGCGTGCTGCGCGTGTTCGGCCGACTGGCGCACGATACCCGTCAGTTCGGTCATGCTCGCCGCGGTTTCCTCGATCGACGCGGCCTGTGCCTCGGTGCGCGACGACAGGTCGTGATTGCCCGCCGCGATCTGCGCACTCGCGGTCGCGACGGCTTCGGCGTGCGTGCGCACCTCGAGTACGACGCCCGACAGGCTCGCCTGCATCGTCCGCAGCGCGCGCAGCAGGTCGGCGATCTCGTCGCGACCGGCCGCGTCGACGTCGCGCGTGAGGTCGCCGCCGGCTACCGCCTGCGCACAGGCCACCGCGCGATCGAGCGGCCGCAGGATCGCGCGGCTGAACAGGAACGCGCCGATCATCGCGATGCCGAGCACGATCAGCATCAGCACGACGCTCGCCGCGGTGGCGTGGCTCGCATCGCGGCTCGCTTGCGCCGACACGCCGGCGCTCTCGTCGGCGATGCGCTTCGCCGCGCGCTCGAGCAGCGCGGCGGGTGCGCGGTCGACGCCCGCGACGGCCGCATCCCCGGCCGTCGGCTCGAAGCCGGCGGCCTTGAACGCGTCGAACCCGCGCCGGTAGCCGTCACCCATCGCCGCATGCGCGCGCATGAACTGCTCGACGAGCGTACGGCTCTCGCCGGGCGGCAACTGGTTCACGAGTTGCGCGGCGAGCGTATCGACCGTGCGCTCGCGCGTCTGGAATGCCTGCCAGTACTTGTCGAGCTTGTCGGGCTGCTTGCCGCGCAGCAGCGTGTCCTTCCATTCCTGGACCTGCAGCTTGAACTGCACCAGCGTCGCCGACACGAGCCGTTCGTCGGCGACACGGGTCTGCACGTCGTTCGCGAACGTGTCGATCGAGCGGTTGAGGATGCGGATGCCGTACAGCGCGCCGCAGAACATCAGCAGCAGCGCGAGGGCGAATGCGAGGGGAATCTTGTAGCTCAGCTTCATGGGACCTTGAATCGACGGGAAACGACGACAGCGCAAAACGCGCTTGCCGCCGCTCACTGTTAACGGCGCGCGAAGCGAAGGCTGAAGCAGGACGACGGTAGCGGGAATCCGGCGGGGGGCCGCGACGCAGACGGCGATCCGACAACGACGAGAACCGGAGCGCCCGCAAGCGAATGCCGGCAGGTACGTTGCGACTCTGGCGTCGCGCAATCAGGTCGGGCTTGCCGCGTGCGGTCCGGCCGCCTCGGCCGGGCGCCGCGCGGCCGTCCAGCGACGCACCGCGGCGATCGACAGCGCGCCGCACACGATTCCGGCGATCACGTCGGCGAGGTAGTGACCGCCCTGGGTCGGCGTCGACGCGATCATCGCCGCATTCAGCACGATCGCGGCCGCGAACACGTAGCGGACATGCCGCAGCGCGTAGGCGAACAGCAGCGCCAGCATCACGTGAAACGACGGCAACGACACGAGCCCCTGCACATCGGCCAGATTCAGTTGACGGAACTGCCCGCTGCGCAACAGGCCGTAGTGCGTCACCGTCGACGCGGTGCCCGGATCGGTGATGCCGAAATGGACGAATGCGCTGACGGCGGGCAACGGCGTGGAGACGAGCACGACCACGATCACCGCGAACATGAATTGCACGACGAACTCGGCAAGATCGTCGACGCGACGGACCGCCGCGAGGATGAACGGCACCGCGAGCAGTTGCGGCATGCCGCTGCGATACGCGAGATCGAGCACACGGTGCAGGCCGGGGCGCGCCGTCACCCATCGATACACATCCGGCCAATGGAAACCGAGCATCGCATCGAGGCGGACGAGATGGCTTTCGATCGAAGGCGGCCCGATCGCCACGCAAAGATAGTCGAGCACGGCGACGGCCGCGCAGAGCGTTGCGAGCAGCGCCACGCTCAGCAGCGCGAACGCGAATTCGCGGCAGCGCAGCGCGCGCGTGATGTCGCGATAGCGGCCCACGCGGGACAGCATGGCGAGGACCGAGCTTGCGCCGAACCCGAACGCAACGCGCTGCGCGAATTCGACGACGCTTTCCCGATTCACGACCCAGTCCGTTTGCATCACGCACATGCCGGCGGCAAGCGCTGTCAGCAATACAACCGCGGTCAGCATCGCCCAGATTCGCGTGGTCGCTTTCATCGTGGTTTTTTTGCGGTTCGTGTGGCCGGCTCCTGCGCCTGCACGCTATCGTACATCGTCGTAGAAGCAGCAGCGTTCACTTGCGCGCGACCCAAACGAAAAACCCCGTGATCCTTGCGAATCACGGGGCTTCGTATTTTGGCGGAGAGGGTGGGATTCGAACCCACGGTACGGGGAAACCGTACGCCTGATTTCGAGTCAGGTACATTCGACCACTCTGCCACCTCTCCTTCCTTCCTGCTTCATTTCCCGGTTGGTCGTGTCCGGGAAAGAAAAGATTATAGAACGATCTCTTTGAAACTCACAAGCCCTTTTTGCAAATTTTTTTGCGGAGCCTTCGGAGACCGATCGCGGAGCGACCTCACGACGCCTGTGCAGGCGCTTCGATTCGCTCCATGCCGCCCATGTACGGGCGCAGTGCCTCCGGCACGGTGACCGACCCGTCGGCATTCTGGTAGTTCTCCAGCACGGCGACGAGCGTGCGGCCGACCGCGAGGCCGGAACCGTTCAGCGTATGCACGAGCTCAGGCTTGCCCTGCGCGTTGCGGAAGCGTGCCTGCATGCGGCGCGCCTGGAACGCCTCGGTGTTCGAGCAGCTCGAGATCTCGCGATAAGTGTTCTGCGCGGGCAGCCATACTTCAAGGTCGAACGTCTTCGCGGCCGAAAAGCCCATGTCGCCCGTGCAAAGCGTGATCACGCGGTACGGCAGGCCGAGCTTCTGCAGGATCGCTTCCGCGTGGCCGACCATTTCGTCGAGTGCCGCATACGAAGCGTCCGGCGCGACGACCTGCACCATCTCGACCTTGTCGAACTGGTGCTGGCGGATCATGCCGCGCGTGTCGCGGCCGTACGAACCGGCTTCCGAGCGGAAGCACGGCGAATGCGCGGTCAGCTTGATCGGCAGCGCGGTGCCTTCGACGATCGATTCGCGCACGGTGTTCGTCAGCGAAATTTCGGACGTCGAGATCAGATACTGCGTGATCGTGTTTTCGGCGCCGCCCTTCTCGACACGGAACATGTCGTCGGCGAACTTCGGCAGCTGGCCGGTGCCGTACAGGATTTCCGGGTTCACGATGTACGGCGTGTACGCCTCGGTGTAGCCGTGCTGCAGCGTGTGCGTGTCGATCATGAACTGCGCGAGCGCGCGGTGCAGCCGTGCGATCGGGCCGCGCAGCATCGTGAAGCGCGCGCCGGCGAGCTTCGCGCCGGTTTCGAAATCGAGGCCGAGCGGCGTGCCGACGTCGACGTGATCCTTCACCTCGAAGTCGAACTGGCGCGGCGTGCCCCAGCGGCGCACTTCCACGTTGTCGGCTTCGTCCTTGCCGACCGGCACGCTCTCGTGCGCGATGTTCGGCATGCCCAGCATCAGGTCGGACAGGCGCGCCTGGATCTCGCCGAGCTTGGCCTCCGACGCCTTCATCTCGTCGCCGATTCCGCCGACTTCGGCCATGACGGCCGACGTATCCTCGCCCTTGCCCTTCATCGCGCCGATCTGCTTCGACAGGCTGTTGCGGCGCGCCTGGAGCTCTTCGGTACGGGTCTGGATCGCGCGGCGTTCCGCTTCGAGGGCGGAGAACGCGGCGACGTCGAGGGTGTAGCCGCGATCGGCGAGGCGCTTGGCGACGCCGTCGAGGTCTTTGCGCAGCAACTGGATGTCGAGCATGGGAGGACTTGGAAAATCGTTGTGTAAGACGGGAATTCTAACGCACCGCGGGGCCGCCACGGCATTGGCCGAACGGACAGCGCCGCAAATGCGCGACGCGCGTGGCAGTATCGCATTGCCGGGCCGCATGTCGGCAGACGGCGAAACGCATTGCGCGGCGCGGCTGAACAGCGAGCGGAAGCCGACCAGGCCGTGCACGTCCCGGCGGGCGACGCACCCGCGCCGCATCACCATCACCCGAGGGAACCCGATGGCCATCGAACTGGACAAGGATGTCCGCGACCGCGCGATCGCGTCGCTGCAACGCTATTTCACGGAGAACATGGACGAGCCGATCGGCAACATCCAGGCCGGCGCGCTGCTGCACTTCTTCGTCGAGGAAATCGCGCCGGCCGTCTACAACCTCGCGATTGCCGACGCACAGGAGCGCCTGCACGCACGAGTCGCCGAACTCGACATCGACTGCCACGCGGAGCCGTTCGAGTACTGGAAGAAACAGCCGGGCCGCAGGCGCTGAGCACCCGCGGGCAGCCAACGGCCGGTCAGTCCTTCTTGCCGGCCTCGCGATCGAGCTCGCGCAGCCACGCGAGCTTGTCGGCGATCTTCGATTCGAGCCCGCGCGGCACCGGCTTGTACCAGCGCGGCTCGCGCATTCCTTCCGGCAGGTACGACTCGCCGGCCGCATAGGCATTCGGCTCGTCGTGCGCGTAGCGATACGCGTGACCGTAGCCGAGTTCCTTCATCAGCTTGGTCGGCGCATTGCGCAGATGCACGGGGACCTCGCGCGACTTGTCCTGCTTCACGAACGCCATCGCCTGGTTGAACGCGTTGTAGCCCGCGTTGCTCTTCGCCGCGCACGCGAGATAGATCACCGCCTGCCCGAGCGCGAGCTCGCCTTCGGGCGAGCCCAGCCGCTCGTAGGTCTCGGCCGCGTCGTTCGCCACCTGCAGCGCGCGCGGGTCGGCGAGGCCGATGTCTTCCCACGCCATCCGCACGATCCGGCGCGCGAGATATTTCGGATCCGCGCCGCCGTCGAGCATCCGGCAGAACCAGTACAGCGCGCCGTCCGGGCTCGAACCGCGCACCGACTTGTGCAGCGCCGAGATCTGATCGTAGAAATTGTCGCCGCCCTTGTCGAAGCGCCGCGCGTTCAGCGTCATCGCGCTGCTGACGAAATCGGCGTCGATGGTCGTGACCCCGGCGGACGATGCGGCCGTCTGCGCCTGCTCGAGCAGGTTCAGGAAGCGCCGCGCGTCGCCGTCGGCGTAACCGATGAGCGTATCGATCGCCTTGTCGTCGAACGCGAGGCCGTCGAGCGCGATGTCCTGCGCGCGCTTGAGCAGCTGACGCATCTCGTCGTCGTTCAGCGACTGCAGCACGTACACCTGCGCGCGCGACAGCAACGCCGAGTTGACTTCGAAGCTCGGGTTTTCGGTCGTCGCGCCGATGAAGGTCACGAGCCCCGACTCGACGAACGGCAGCAGCGCATCCTGCTGCCCCTTGTTGAAGCGGTGGATTTCATCGACGAACAGGATCGTATGGCGGCCGGTGCGGTTCAGCGTGTCCTTCGCCTGCTCCATCGCCTCGCGGATGTCCTTCACGCCGCCGAGCACCGCCGACAGCGCGATGAACTCGCAGTCGAACGCGAGCGCGGTGAGGCGCGCAAGCGTCGTCTTGCCGACGCCGGGCGGCCCCCAAAGGATCATCGAATGCGGCTTGCCGGACTCGAACGCGAGCCGCAGCGGCTTGCCTTCGCCGAGCAGATGCGTCTGGCCAATTACCTCGGCGAGCGTCTTCGGCCGCAGCGCCTCGGCGAGCGGCCGGCGCGGCTCGACTTGAAACAGGTCGGACATGAACCCTCGCTCCAGATCAAACGATGGCGGCCGAACCGGCCGCCGGACCCGACATTATGACAGCCGCACGACGGCACCGCCGGTGCGGGCCGCCGCAGGCGAGGCCGGTGATCGCGCCCGGGGCCTGCGCTTGGTGCCCGCGTCCGGTGCCCGCGCCTGGTGCCCGCGTCCGGTGCCCGCGCCTGGTACCCGCGTCCGGTACCCGCGTCCGGTGCCCGCGCCCCCAAACAACACGGGCCTGCCGTCGCCGGCAGGCCCGTGTCGCGAAAGCGTGCAGTGCAGATCAGCCTGTGATCACATCCGCGCCCTTCGGCACGACGAACTTGAACGCATCGCTCTTCAGCGGCGGATTCGTCTGGATGTTCGTGAAGGTGAGCAGCGTGACGTTGCCGAACACGTCGTGCAGTTCCATCGCGGCGAGCGTGCCGTTGCGGAAGCCGATGCCGATCCGCTGGAATTGCGTGTCCTGCGCCTTCGGCAGCATCTCCAGCCACTCGATGCCGCCCTTCTCGCCCGCATCGCGCAGCGTGTAGTTCTTGTCGAGATCGTTGCTGCCGAACAGGATCGCGGCCGGGCTCGCGCCCAGCGCGCCGTTCAGCTTGCGCTCGGTGACCTGATTGAGGTCGCGGTCGTACACGTAGAGCTTGTCGCCGTCGGCCTGCAGCACCTGCTGATACGGCTTCTGGTACGTCCAGATGAACTTGCCCGGACGCGAGAACACGAACGTGCCGCTCGAGTTGTCGTTCGGCTTCGGTGCGGCCTGTGCGGCGCTCGCGCCCTTGGCCGGCGCCTTGACGATCTGCTGCGTGAAATCGCCTTTCGCCGAACGCACCTGCGACACGAAGGCCTTCAGTTGCTCGGTGCCGCCCGCGAACGCATGCGTCGCCGCGAGCATCAGCGATGCGCCGGCGAGCGCCGCGCCGAGCCAGCGCCGCGTCGAACGAAGGGAAGGAACGAACGAAAGTTGCTGCATGTTGCGGTTTTCTCCCTGGGTGGCCGGCGCTGCGGGCGCCGCGGACTCATTCCGCGTCGCGCGCCGGCACAAGAATTTCGCGGTTGCCGCTCGACGACATCGCCGACACGAGCCCCGATTGTTCCATCTGTTCGAGCAGCCGCGCCGCGCGGTTGTAGCCGATCCGCAAATGGCGCTGCACGAGCGAAATCGACGCGCGGCGGTTCTTGATGACGATCTCGACCGCCTGATCGTACAGCGGATCAGACTCGCCGCCGCCTTCGCCGGTTCCCGCGCCGGCCGAACCCTCGTCGCCGTCGGCGGTGCCGCCCTCGAGCAGCCCTTCGACGTAGTTCGGCTCGCCCTGCTCCTTGAGCTTCTCGACGACGCGATGCACTTCGTCGTCGGCGACGAACGCGCCGTGCACGCGCACCGGCAATCCGGTGCCCGGCGGCAGGTACAGCATGTCGCCCATCCCGAGCAGCGATTCGGCGCCCATCTGGTCGAGAATCGTGCGCGAGTCGATCTTCGACGACACCTGGAACGCGATCCGCGTCGGCACGTTCGCCTTGATCAGGCCGGTGATCACGTCGACCGACGGACGCTGCGTCGCGAGGATCAGGTGGATGCCGGCCGCGCGCGCCTTCTGCGCGATCCGCGCGATCAGTTCCTCGACCTTCTTGCCGACGACCATCATCAGGTCGGCCAGCTCGTCGATCACGACGACGATGTTCGGCAGACGGCCGAGCGGTTCGGGATCGTCCGGCGTCAGGCTGAACGGATTCGGAATCTTTTCCTCGCGCTTCGCCGCTTCGTCGATCTTGTTGTTGTAGCCCGCGAGGTTGCGCACGCCGAGCTTGCTCATCAGCTTGTAGCGGCGCTCCATCTCCGCGACCGTCCAGTTCAGCGCGTGGCCCGCCTGGCGCATGTCGGTGACGACCGGGCACAGCAGGTGCGGAATGCCCTCGTAGACGCTCATTTCGAGCATCTTCGGATCAATCAGGATCAGGCGCACCTGCTCGGCGGTGGCCTTGTAGAGCAGCGACAGGATCATCGCGTTGATCCCGACCGACTTGCCCGAACCGGTCGTGCCGGCGACCAGCAGGTGCGGCATTTTCGCGAGATCCGCGCACACCGGCTTGCCGCCGATGTCCTTGCCGAGGCTCAAGGTCAGCGCCGACGACGCGGCCGCATAGACTTCCGAGCCGATGATTTCGGACAGATGGACCGTCTGGCGGCGCTGGTTCGGCAACTCGAGCGCCATGTAGTTCTTGCCCGGGATCGTCTCGACCACGCGGATCGACACGAGCGACAGCGAACGCGCGAGATCCTTCGCGAGGTTGACGATCTGGCTGCCCTTCACGCCGGTGGCCGGCTCGATTTCATAGCGCGTGACGACCGGCCCCGGGTACGCGGCGACGACGCTCGCCTCGACACCGAAGTCCTTCAGCTTCTTCTCGATCAGGCGCGACGTGAATTCGAGCGTGTCGGCGGAAATCGCTTCCTGCGTCTTCGGCGCGGGATCGAGCAGCGACACCGGCGGCAGCGTCGAATCGCCCGGCAGGTCGGTAAACAGCGGGACCTGGCGCTCGCGCTCGACGCGCTCGGACTTCGCCGGCGTGACGACCGGCGGCACGATCGTCACCGGCTCGTGATCCTCGATGCGCACGCGCTCCTCTTCAACCTTCCCTTCGCGGCGCACGGCCGCGGCTTCGCCGAGCTTGCGGTCGCGTTCGGCCTCGCGGCGCAGCTTCGCGACGTTGACGGCGGACAGGATCGCGCCGCCGACGCGCTCGGCGACCGACAGCCACGAGAAACGGAAATACAGCGACAGGCCGATCGCGAGCAGGATCAGCAACAGCAGCGTGCCGCCGGTGAAGCCAAACGCATGCGACATCGCGCCCGCCACCGCCTCGCCGATCACACCGCCCGGCGCGCGCGGCAGCTGCACCTTCAGCGACCACATGCGCAGCGCCTCGATGCCGTCGCACGCGAGGACGACGAGCACGAACGCGAAGATCTCGGTGAGCCAGCCGATCGGCCGCTCGGGTTCGTCGGCGACCGCCTCGTGACGCGTGATGCGCCGGTAGTTGACCGCGATGCGCCGCCCGAGCGGCACGATCAGCCAGTAGGCCGACAGGCCGAACAGCAGCAGGATGATGTCGGCCGTCCATGCGCCGACGCGGCCGGCCCAGTTCGAGATGTGGTCCACCTGCGCGGCGTGCGTCCAGCTCGGATCGCGCCGGCTGTAGCTCAGCAGGGCCATCACCAGAAAAGCGCAGAGCGCGACCTGGAGAATCCAGCGGATCTCCGTGAGGAGCTTCGACATCCGGTGCGGCAACGCCTGTGCCTGGGCGGAATAAGGAGCTTTTGCCATGAATCCGTATAAAGAGGACGGGCCGCACGCCCGCCTGTCGTTCGATCGCGCTTATTGTAAACGCTGCACCGGGCCGTCAAGTGTAAATGACGGTTACATAAGAGGGCCGGGGCGCCCGAAGCGATCGCGGCAACGCTATCGCCGCGATTGAAACTCTCGTTCGGCACCGCAGCAACGGGGCCTTTATAATGCCCGTCTGATACCCATCTATGACGGCATCCCGGTCAACCCGGATCGTACGGCGAGCCTTACCCCGCCCGCCGCGGCCGCCTTTTACGGATTCGCACATGTCCACGCCCAAACACGCCAAAGTCCTGATTCTCGGTTCCGGCCCAGCCGGCTACACGGCTGCCGTCTATGCGGCACGCGCCAACCTGTCCCCGGTGCTGATCACCGGCATCGCGCAGGGCGGCCAGCTGATGACGACGACCGACGTCGAAAACTGGCCGGCGGACGCGAAGGGCGTGCAAGGCCCGGAACTGATGGCGCGCTTCCAGGAGCACGCCGAGCGTTTCAACACCGAAATCGTATTCGACCACATCCACACCGCGAAACTGCACGAAAAGCCGATCCGGCTGATCGGCGACTCGGGCGAATACACGTGCGACTCGCTGATCATCGCGACCGGCGCTTCCGCGCAGTATCTCGGCCTGGCTTCGGAAGAAGCGTTCATGGGCAAGGGCGTGTCGGCCTGCGCGACCTGTGACGGTTTCTTCTATCGCAACCAGGAAGTCGCGGTGATCGGCGGCGGCAACACGGCCGTCGAGGAAGCACTCTACCTGACGGGCATCGCGAAGAAGGTCACGGTGATCCACCGCCGCGACAAGTTCCGCGCCGAGCCGATCCTGATCGACCGCCTGCTGGAGAAGGAAAAGGAAGGCGTCGTCGACATCAAGTGGGATCACGTGCTCGACGAAGTGACGGGCGAGGAGTCGGGCGTCACGGGCCTGCGCATCAAGAACGTGAAGACCGGCGAAACGCAGGACCTCAGCGTGCAGGGCGTGTTCGTCGCGATCGGCCACAAGCCGAACACCGACCTGTTCCAGGGCCAGCTCGAGATGAAGGACGGCTACATCCTGACGAAGAGCGGCCTGCAGGGCAACGCGACGTCGACGAGCGTGCCGGGCGTGTTCGCCGCCGGCGACGTGCAGGACAACGTGTATCGCCAGGCGATCACGAGCGCCGGCACGGGCTGCATGGCCGCGCTCGACGCGCAGCGCTACCTCGAAAGCCTGCACGACAAGAAGTAAGCACCAGGCATTCGTGCGCCGGGCGCTACAATGGCGTCCGCTGCCGCGAAGCGGGCTTGACCGGAAAGCCGCTGCCGCCGCGCAGCGGCTTTTTTGTGCCCGCGCGTGCGAACGCGCCTGCCCGGTTACCGAATCATGGCGAAGAACCAGCCTCATCCGAGCGATCCCGCGAAGCGGCAGATCGCCGCCCGTCCCGCGAATCCGGCGCCCGCCGCGCCGCCGCCCGCCCCCGATGCCGCCGCCCTGCGCGGCCAGGGGCTGGCCGGTCTCGGCGCATTGCGCAAGTCGCTGCAAGGCGAAGCCGACCGGCGCGAGCGCGCCCGCGTCGAAACCGCGAAGGCCGCCCGCCAGGCGGAAGCCGACGCGAACCTGTTCCGCAACGAAATCGGCGCGATCCAGCCGCTGAACGCACCGCCGCGCGCGAAGTCCGGCCGCACGCCGCCCGATCCGGTGCCGAAGCAGACGCAGCGCGACGAGGAAGCCGTGCTGAATGCGACGCTGTCCGACGAATTCGATCCCGAGACGCTGCTCGACAGCGACGAGTCGCTGTACTACCACCGTCCAGGCATCAGCCGCGACGTCGTGCGCAAGCTGAGGAGCGGCGCATGGATCGTGCAGGCGCAGCTCGACCTGCACGGAATGCGGCGCGACGAAGCGCGCGACGCACTCGCGGAATTCATCCGCGAGGCCGGCAAGAAAGGGCTGCGCTGCCTGCGCGTGATTCACGGCAAGGGGCTCGGCTCGATCGGCAAGGAGCCCGTGCTGAAGGGCAAGGTGCGCGCGTGGCTCGTGCAGAAGGAAGAAGTGATCGCGTTCTGCGAGGCGCGCAGCCACGACGGCGGCGCGGGCGCGGTGCTCGTGCTGCTTCAGCCGCTCGCGGCGCCCGCCGACCGGGGGCCGCGTGCCGCATCCTAGGCTGACGCTCGCGATCGCGGTGCTGGAAGCGATCGCGACGCTGGCGTTCGCGATCTCGGGCTTCATCGAGGCACGCAAGAACCGGCTCGACTCGGTCGGCACGTTCGTCGTCGCGCTCGCCACCGCGTTCGGCGGCGGCACGCTGCGCGACATCCTGCTCGAGCGCCGGCCGTTCTACTGGGTCGTGCACGACGACTACGTGATCGCGATCTTCGTGCTCGCGCTGTTCGCGCCGTTCGTGCTGCGGATGCTGTCGCGGCTATCGGCCGAGCGGCTGCTGCTGGTGGCCGATGCGATCGGGCTCGGCATCTTCAGCATCTCCGGCACCGCGATCGCGCTCGATGCCGAGATGCCGCGCTTCATCGCGGTGATGATGGGCGTGATCACGGGCGTGGTCGGCGGGATCATCCGCGACGTGCTGTGCAACGACATCCCGCTGATCCTGCGCGATTCGCGGCCGTACGCGACCTGCGCGTTCGTCGGCTGCTGGTTCTACCTGCTGCTCGCGTGGCTGCAGTTCGATTCGGTCTATAGCGTGCTGCTCGCGACCGCTTTCATCCTCGTCGCGCGGCTCGCGACGTTCAAGTTCGACGTGCGGTTGCCGCACTAAAGCGACCGCGCTGCCATGCCGCGTCGCCGGCACGCCAAAACGAAAGGGGCCGTTCATCGACACGGCCCCTTCTCTTTCGTTCAGCGCTTACTCCACCTCACGCGATCCGCTCTTCCGACGCCGGATCGAACAGCACCGCCTTCGACACGTCGAACAGCAGCGACTGCGTCTGCCCCGGCTGCGGATTCGCGGCCGGATGCACGCGGCTCACGATCCGCTTGCCGTTGACCTGCGCGAACACGTGCGTGTCCGGGCCGGTCGGCTCCGTGACGTCGACGCGCACGTCGATCGGCTGCAACTGCGACGTCTCGCCGTGGTGCGCATTGCGCACGTCGGTGATGCGCTCCGGGCGCAGGCCGAGGATCACCTCGCGGCCCACGTGGCCGTTCATCCGCTTCGCGTCGAACGGCAGGTTCAGCGCGCCGCGCGCAAGGCCCGTATCGATTTCGAGCGCGACCCCGCTGCCCTGCTCGACCAGCTTGCCGTTGATGAAGTTCATCGGCGGCGCGCCGATGAAGCCGGCGACGAACAGGTTCGACGGGGAATCGTAGATGTCCTGCGGTGCGCCGAACTGCTGGACCACGCCATCCTTCATCACCGCGATCCGGTCGCCGAGCGTCATCGCCTCGATCTGGTCGTGCGTCACGTACACGATCGTCGTGCCGAGGCGCTGGTGCAGCAGCTTGATTTCCGCGCGCATTTCGATGCGCAGCTTCGCGTCGAGGTTCGACAGCGGTTCGTCGAACAGGAACAGCGACGGATCGCGCGCGAGCGCACGGCCCATCGCGACACGCTGGCGCTGGCCGCCCGACAGCTGGCCCGGCTTGCGGTCGAGCAGATGCTGGATCTGCAGCATCGCCGACACGCGCTCGACGATCTGCTGCTGCTCGCTCTTCGGCACCTTGCGAATGTTCAGGCCGAACGAGATGTTCTCGCGCACCGTCATCGACGGATACAGCGCGTACGACTGGAACACCATCGCGATGTCGCGATCCTTCGGCGACAGGTCGTTCACGACCTTGCCGTCGATGCAGATCTCGCCGCTCGTCACGGTCTCGAGGCCGGCGATCATGTTGAGCAGCGTCGACTTCCCGCAGCCCGACCCGCCGACCAGGATCAGGAACTGTCCGTCCTCGATCTCGATGTCGACACCCTTCAGGACCGGCACCCCGTTCGGGTAGGTCTTGTACACGTCACGGATGGAAAGGCTTGCCATGCTGTGAATCCTCTGTCTCGTCTCGCGCGGCGCACTGCGGCGCCGCGTCGGTTCGTTTCGATGCGCCGCGCGTCGTGCGCGGCCGGTTCGTCGTATCGGATGAAACCGCGCTTACCCCTTCACCGCGCCCGCCGTCAGCCCGCGCACGAAGTAGCGGCCGGCGACCACGTAGACGAGCAGCGTCGGCAGCGCGGCGATGATGGCGCCCGCCATGTCGACGTTGTATTCCTTCACGCCCGTCGACGTGTTGACCAGGTTGTTCAGCGCGACCGTGATCGGCATCGAGTCGACGCCGGAGAACACGATCCCGAACAGGAAGTCGTTCCAGATCTGCGTGAATTGCCAGATCAGGCACACCATGAAGATCGGCAGCGACACGGGCAGCAGGATCTTCGTGAAGATCGTGAAGAAGCCCGCGCCGTCGATGCGCGCGGCCTTCACGAGCTCGGCCGGCACGCTCACGTAGAAGTTGCGGAAGAACATCGTCGTGAACGCGATCCCGTACACGACGTGCACGAACACCAGGCCCGGAATCGTGTTGGCGAGACCGAGCATCCCCTGCAGGCGCGCCATCGGCAGCAGGATCACCTGGAACGGAATGAAGCAGCCGACCAGCATCATCGTGAACAGCGCATCCGCGCCGCGAAAGCGCCAGTGCGTGAGCACATAGCCGTTGAACGCGCCGATCAGCGACGAGATCAGCACGGCCGGGATCACCATCTGCAGCGAGTTCAGGAAGAACGGCTTCATGCCGTCGCAGCGCACGCCGGTACACGCGCCGCTCCACGCCTTCACCCACGGATCGACGGTCCAGTGCGTCGGCGGCGTCAGCAGGTTGCCGGTGCGCAGCTGGTCGAGATCCTTGAAGGACGTCGACAGCATCACGTAGATCGGGAACAGGAAATACAGCGCGAACAGGATCAGCGCCGCATAGATCACTGCCCGGCTGATCGTCATCTTAGGCTGCATTGCGGGTGCTCCTCGATTCCATATACATCAGCGGCACCAGCACCGCGACCACGGTCGCGAGCATCATCACCGACGACGCCGCGCCGAGCCCGAGCTGGCCGCGGTTGAACGAAAACGTGTACATGAACATGGCCGGCAACGACGACGACGTGCCGGGGCCGCCCGCCGTCAACGCGACCACCAGGTCGAACGTCTTGATCGTGATGTGGCAGAGAATCAGCAGCACCGAGAAGAACACCGGTCGCATGCTCGGGATCACGATCTTGCGGTAGATGGTCGGCAGCGTCGCACCGTCGACCTGCGCGGCCTTGAAGATCTCGGCGTCGACGCCGCGCAGCCCGGCGAGGAACAGCGCCATCACGAAGCCGGTCGACTGCCACACGGCGGCGATCACGATACAGAAGATCGCCTTGTCCGGATCGTCGAGCCAGCCGAACGAGAAGCTCGTCCAGCCCCAGTCGTGCATCACCTTCTCCAGGCCGAGGCCCGGGTTCAGGATCCACTGCCATGCGGTGCCCGTGACGATGAACGACAGCGCCATCGGATACAGGAAGATCGCGCGCAGCGCGCCTTCGTTGCGGATCCGCTGGTCGAGCAGGATCGCGAGGAACAGCCCGAGCCCGACGCAGATCGCGATGAACGGAATCCCGAACCAGCCGAGGTTCGCGGCGGAGGTCCACCACACGTCGTTCTGGAACAGGTCCGTGTAACGGCCGAAGCCGTCGAATTCGTAGTTCGGCAACAGCCGCGAGTTGGTCAGCGACAGATAGCCGGTAATCAGGATGAAGCCGTAGATGAACACCACGGCGATCGCGAGGCTCGGCGCGAGCACGAGCTTCGGGATCCAGCGATCGGCGAAGGCCGACATCGGCGACGTGCGCCGCGCGACGGCAGCGCCGGATCCGTTTCCGCTAAGAGGGGCAGCCACTTGATTCGACTCCTGGAACGAGGGTGACGCAGGCCGGGCCGGCGCCGGGTACGGCACGGGCCCGCGGGCGCGCCCGTTTGCTGCACTTGCAAAAACGCCCGGCCGACGAAGCGTTTCCGGCCGGACGCCTGTCGCGCTTTACTTCACCTTCGCGGCTTTCGCGAGCGCGGCGACCGCGCTCTTCGAATCCTGCTGCGAGTTCATGAACTTCGTCACGACGTCGGTGATCGCGCCGGCCGTTGCGTCGCCCTGCGCCATCCCGTGCGCGAGCGACGGCACGAAGCCGCCCGACTTGATCGCGGTCTGCTCGTCGGCATACGACTTCTTCGCGCAGTCGTCGAACTTGTCCATCTTCACGCCGAGGCGCACCGGCACCGAGCCCTTCAGCAGGCTGAACTGCTCCTGGAAGCCTGGCGTCATGATCGTCTTCGCCAGTGCGATCTGGCCGGGCGTCGCATCCTTCTGGCCCTTCTGCTGGAAGAACACGAACGAGTCGACGTTGAACGTGTACGAGTTCGCGGTGCCCGGCACCGGCGCGCAGATGTAGTCCTTGCCCGCCTTCTTGCCGGCGTTCTCGAACTCGCCCTTCGCCCAGTCGCCCATGAACTGCATGCCGGCCTTGCCGTTGATGACCATCGCGGTCGCGAGGTTCCAGTCGCGGCCGTTGCGGCCGGTGTCGAAGTAACCCTGGATCTTGCGCACCGTGTCGAACACCGACACCATCTGCGGCGACGTGAGCGTCGCCTGGTCGAGATCGACCAGCGCCTTCTTGTAGAACGCCGGGCCCTGCGACAGCACGACGTCTTCCCACAGCGTCAGGTCCTGCCACGGCTGGCCGCCCATCGCGACCGGCTGGATGCCCGCGGCCTTCAGCTTGTCGGCCACCGCGAAGAATTCGGGCCAGGTGGTCGGCACTTTCGCGCCGATCTTGTCGAGCGCGGCCTTGTTGATATAGAGCCAGTTCACGCGGTGCACCGAGAACGGCGCGGCGACGGTGTGGCCCTTGTACTTGATGATCTTGTCGATTTCCGGCGGCAGGTTCTGCTTCCAGTCGCCGGCGGCAGAATCGATGTTGACGAGCACGCCCTGGTCGGCCCAGTCCTGGATCAGCGGGCCCTTGATCTGCGCGGCCGACGGTGAGTCGCCGCTGATCACCTTGGTCTTCAGCGCGGTCATCGCCGCGGCGCCGGCGCCGCCCGCGACCGCGAAGTCCTTCCACACGTAGCCCTGCTTCTGCAAGTCGTCCTTCAGCACGCCAACGGCCTTCGACTCGCCGCCCGAGGTCCACCAGTGCAGCACGGTTACGTTCTCGGCCGCCTGCGCCGCCACGGCGCCAGCCATCAGACCCGCGGCGCAGAGCGCGCCCATGATCGAGCGAACTTTCATTACTTATCTCCTCCAGACTGAATCAACTCGTGAAGTTCCCCGACGGGGAACCGGCTTCTTGATAAACGACGGGGAAATCGAGCCGCGGGACGCATGCAGCGTACGGGGCCGATGACCGGCCGGGCTCTTACAGAAAGCGTGAATCGAGATTCAACGGCGTGTCTCCTCTTTGTGTTTCTGGCCCGCCGCGATGCCGCGGCGCAAGCCCGGGGGCGACGGCGCGCGGACGATGCGCACCGCCAATGTCCGATAACATTCGGCACAAGGCGTTCCCGAAGGCGAAGCTCGCGCAGTTCATCGACCGCACTTCTTTTTTTTCCTCACCCAGGTGCTACCCCTTGCGGCGGATTGTAGTTAAACTACAATTCAGTGTCAAAAATATTTTTATCGCACTACGGATCGCTTCCCAGCACCCCAACCGGCGGAGACACATGCATACCGATTCCAGCTTTACCTTCGTACTTTTCGGCGGCACCGGCGACCTGTCGATGCGCAAGATCCTGCCCGCGCTGTTCGAAGCGCACCGCGGCAGCATGCTCGCGGAAAGCGGCCGGATCGTTGCCGTCGCGCGGCACGAATCGGATCGGGCGGGCTATCTCGAGTGGGTCGACACGCATGTGAAACCGCACGCGGTGAAGGCGGCCGGCAAGGCCTTCGACGAAACCGCGTGGCAATCCTTCCTGGAACGCATCGAATACGTGAAGCTCGACCTCGGCCGCGCGGAGGACTACGTCGTGCTGCGCGACGCGGTCGCGCAGTTGCCGGGCATCCGCGTGTTCTATCTCGCGACGGGGCCGTCGCTGTTCGTGCCGATCTGCAAGGCGCTCGCATCGGTCGGGCTGAACGAAGGCGCGCGCATCGTGCTCGAGAAGCCGCTCGGCTACGACCTGCGTTCGTCGAACGCGATCAACGACGCGGTCGGCGAGATCTTCGCGGAAGACCAGATCTACCGGATCGACCACTACCTCGGGAAAGAACCGGTGCAGAACCTGCTCGCGCTGCGCTTCGGCAATGCGCTGTTCGAGCCGCTGTGGCGCCGCGAATGGGTCGAGAGCATCCAGATCACGATCGCCGAGGAACTCGGCGTCGAGGCGCGCGGCGATTTCTACGACAATACGGGCGCGCTGCGCGACATGGTGCAGAACCACCTGCTGCAGCTGCTGTCGATCGTCGCGATGGAGCCGCCGCATTCGATGGACTCCGACTCGGTGCGCGACGAGAAGCTGCGCGTGCTGCGCGCGCTGAAGCCCGTCGATTCGCGCGACATCGGCAAGGTCGCGGTGCGCGGCCAGTATCATGCGGGCGTGATCAAGGGCGTGCAGGTGCCGGCCTATGCAACGGAGCCCGGCGTGAAGCCGGACAGCGCGACCGAAACCTTCGTCGCGCTGAAGGTCGAGATCGAGAACTGGCGCTGGGCCGGCGTGCCGTTCTTCCTGCGCACCGGCAAGCGTCTTGCCGATCGCGTCGCGGAGATCGTCGTCAACTTCCGGCCGGTGCCGCACTCGGCCCTCGGGCCGACCGCGCTGCGCGCCGGTTCGAACCGCCTCGTGATCCGGCTGCAGCCGAACGAGACGATTCGCCTGTACTGCCTCGCGAAGCAGCCCGGCGAAGGGATGAACCTCGCGAGCGTGCACCTCGACCTCGCGTTCGACCGGTTCTTCAAGGAAGGGCAGATGGAGGCGTACCAGCGCCTGTTGCTCGACGTGATCAACGGCCGCCTCGCACTGTTCGTGCGTCGCGACGAGCAGGAAGCCGCGTGGCGCTGGGTCGAGCCGATCCTGAACGAATGGGCCCGCTCGCTGAAGCCGCCGAAGCCGTATGCGGCGGGCACGTGGGGGCCGGCCGCGGCGAGCGCGATGCTCGCGCAGCACGGCACCTGCTGGCTCGAGGAAGAAAACTGATGCAAGCCGTTGTCGCGCATGCAAGCGCGCGGCAACGTGCCCCATGATTCGCACGAATTGAACAGACAAAGCAGTCCGGAGGAGATGTGATCGAGATCCACGCTTTCGACACCCAGGAAGCGCAAAGTGAAGCGCTCGCGCGCGCCGTCGGCGACGCGCTGCGTGCCGCGCTCGTCGGCCCCGCGCGCCCGACGCTCGCGGTGTCCGGCGGCACGAGCCCGCGCCCGTTCCTGCAAACGCTGTCGCACGCGGCGCTCGACTGGGCGGGCGTCGACGTCACGCTGGTCGACGACCGCTGGGTGCCGGAAGACGATGCGGCCAGCAACGCGCACCTCGTGCGCGACACGCTGCTGCAGCACGCGGCAGCCCCTGCCCGCTTCCTGCCGCTCGTCGACACGCGCGTGTCGCTCGACGCGCACGTCGCCGCGCTCAACGCGAACGCCGACTACCGCATACCGAACGTCGCCGTGCTCGGCATGGGCGAGGACGGCCACACCGCGTCGATCTTCGCGGACGCGCCCGAATGGGATCACGCGATCGCGACGCCCGAGCGCTTCGTCGCCGTGCATCCGGCCGCCGCGCCGCATGCGCGCGTGAGCTTCTCGCTCGATGCGCTCAAGCGCGTCGACCGGTTGTTCCTGCTGATCGCGGGCGAACGCAAACGCGCGGTGCTCGACGCGGCAGCCGCATCGCTGCAGAAGAACGCGATTTCCCAACTGGCCAACGACAAGGGGACCAAGCTCGATGTCTACTGGTGCGCAAAGTAAGGCCGTCGTCGCGGGCCAGCATGCCGACGGCCCGCGCCTGCTCGCGGACGTCGGCGGCACCAACGCGCGTTTCGCGCTGGAAACCGGCCCCGGCGAGATCACGCAGATCCGCGTCTACCCCGGCGCCGACTATCCGACGCTTACCGACGCGATCCGCAAGTATCTGAAGGACGTCAAGATCAGCCGCGTGAACCACGCGGCGATCGCGATCGCGAACCCGGTCGACGGCGACCAGGTCACGATGACCAATCACGACTGGAGTTTCTCGATCGAAGCCACGCGCCGCGCGCTCGGCTTCGACACGCTGCTCGTCGTGAACGACTTCACCGCGCTCGCGATGGCGCTGCCGGGCCTCACCGATGCGCAGCGCGTGCAGATCGGCGGCGGCGCGCGCCGCCAGAACAGCGTGATCGGGCTGCTCGGGCCCGGCACCGGGCTCGGCGTGTCCGGCCTGATTCCCGCGGACGACCGCTGGATCGCGCTCGGCAGCGAAGGCGGTCATGCATCGTTCGCGCCGCAGGACGAGCGCGAGGATCTCGTGCTGCAGTACGCACGCAAGAAGTTTCCGCACGTATCGTTCGAACGCGTGTGCGCGGGCCCCGGCATCGAGGTCATCTATCGCGCGCTCGCCGCGCGCGACAAGAAGCGCGTGGCCGCGACCGTCGACACCGCGGAGATCGTCGAGCGCGCGCATGCGGGCGACGATCTCGCGCTCGAGGCGGTCGAATGCTTCTGCGGGATCCTCGGCTCGTTCGCCGGCAGCCTGGCGCTGACGCTCGGCGCGCTCGGCGGCGTGTACATCGGCGGCGGCGTCGCGCTGAAGCTCGGCGAGCTGTTCACGCGCTCGTCGTTCCGCGCGCGCTTCGAGGCGAAGGGCCGCTTCGCGCATTATCTGCAGAACATCCCGACCTACCTGATCACCGCCGAATATCCGGCGTTCCTCGGCGTGTCGGCGATCCTCGCGGAACAGTTGTCGAACCGCTCGGGCGGCGCATCGTCGGCCGTGTTCGAGCGGATCCGCCAGATGCGCGACGCGCTGACGCCGGCCGAGCGCCGCGTCGCCGATCTCGCGCTGAATCATCCGCGCTCGATCATCAACGACCCGATCGTCGACATCGCACGCAAGGCGGACGTGAGCCAGCCGACGGTGATCCGCTTCTGCCGCTCGCTCGGCTGCCAGGGGCTGTCGGATTTCAAGCTGAAGCTCGCGACCGGCCTCACCGGCACGATTCCGATGAGCCACAGCCAGGTGCATCTCGGCGACACGGCCACCGACTTCGGCGCGAAGGTGCTCGACAACACGGTATCCGCGATCCTGCAACTGCGCGAACACCTGAACTTCGAGCACGTCGAGAACGCGATCGAGATCCTGAACGGCGCGCGTCGCATCGAGTTCTACGGGCTCGGCAACTCGAACATCGTCGCGCAGGACGCGCATTACAAGTTCTTCCGCTTCGGGATCCCGACGATCGCGTACGGCGACCTGTACATGCAGGCCGCATCGGCCGCGCTGCTCGGCAAGGGCGACGTGATCGTCGCGGTGTCGAAATCGGGACGCGCGCCGGAATTGCTGCGCGTGCTCGACGTCGCGATGCAGGCCGGCGCGAAGGTGATCGCGATCACGTCGAGCAATACGCCGCTCGCGAAGCGCGCGACCGTCGCGCTCGAGACCGATCACATCGAGATGCGCGAATCGCAGCTGTCGATGATCTCGCGCATCCTGCATCTGCTGATGATCGACATCCTCGCGGTCGGCGTCGCGATCCGTCGCGCGTCCACCAACGGCGAGCTGCCGGAGGCCGTCGCGCAGGCACGCGCACGCGCGAGCGACGACGAAACGGCCGACGTGCTCGACTGGCTGAGCCACGGCGCATCGCCGGCGGCGAAGGACGTCGCGCGCGACTGACGCCCGACACGGCAGGGCACGGCAGCGGCCGCTTTTCGGCCGCCCGAAAAAAACGCCACCGACGCATATCGCGCGGTGGCGTTTTTTCATGTCGAGGCGGCGGCCGCCGCGCTGCGTCAGGCGCCGGCTTTCACCGGCCGGCCATGCCAGCGCAGCACGAGGCAGCGGCCGACGAAACACAGCACGCCGGTGACGCCGATCGTCACGCCCATCGCGAACGGCGTGCCGTCCGCGAGTGCGCCGATCGCGACGCTCGCGAGCGCGCCGAGTGCGAGCTGCATCGCGCCGAACACGGCCGCGGATGCGCCCGCGTTGTGCGGATAGCGATGCATCAGGTCGGTCGTGCAGTTCGCGGAAAGGATGCCGACCACGCCGACCACGAAGAACAGGCACACGACGATCGACCACAACCCGCCCCAGCCGGTCAGCGCGACGAGCGCGACCGCGAGCGACGCGATGCAGCTCACCAGCGATGCGGCCGCGATGATGCGCAGCGAGCCGATGCGGCCGACGAGCCGCGTGTTCGTGAAGTTGCCGATCATGATGCCGACCACGTTCAGGCCGAACAGCAGCCCGTAGTGCTGCGGCGACACGTGGAAGTACTCGATGTACACGAACGGCGTCGCGGTGATGTACGAGAACATCGACGCGAACGCCATCCCGCCGCACAGCATGTGCCCCCACGCGACCGGATCCGACAGGATGCGCCCGTACGATGCGAACGACGCGAGCACGGCCGCGCTCTTGCGCCGCTCCTTCGGCCACGTTTCCGGCACGCGCAGGTACGCGGTCGCCGCGCACACCGCGCCGAACACGGCCAGCACGACGAACACGCCGCGCCAGCCGGAGAAGCGCAGGATCTGCCCGCCGATCAGCGGCGCGAGCAGCGGCCCGACCGCCGTGACGATCGCCACCATCGACAGCACCTTCGCCGCATCGGTCGGCTCGTGCGCGTCGCGCGCGATTGCACGCGACAGCACCGACGCCGCGCCGGCGCCGAGTGCCTGCAGGAACCGCACGAGGATCAGCATGTCGATCGAGTTCGAGATGAAACAGCCGACGCTCGCGAGCGTGAACAGCGCGATGCCGCCGAGCAGCACGGGCCGGCGGCCCCACGTGTCGGACAGCGGGCCGTACAGCAGCATGCCGATCGAGAAGCCGGCCATGAAGCTCGTCAGCGTGCGCTGCGCGGCGCCCGGGCTCACGGAAAAGCCGGCGGCGATCGACGGCAGGCTCGGAAGGTACATGTCGGTGGCGATCGGCCCGCAAGCGGCGAGCGCGCCAAGCAACAGGATCAGCCGGGCATCGGGCCGGCGCCGGACGACGTGGGACATGGGTATCCGGAATGGAGCCCGCGCGCATCCGGGCGCGCGTGGCGGTAAAGACGGGAGGCTGCGCCGCGAACGGCGCTCGGACCCATGATTGTACGCGCAACTTTTTCGCGTGCCGTCGGCCGGGCGCCGCGCGGGCGATCGCCGACATCGCATGAGACCGCACGAGACCGCACGTGGCCGCGCGCGGATTCGATTAAGCTTGCGGCTTCCCGCTTCCATTGTCCGACCCGATCGACGCACGTCCCGACCGATGACCGCCTTCCTGCTGATCTGGAGCCCCAAGAAATGGCCGTGGCCCGAGCTGCCCGACGTCGCCGCGCGCGTGAAGGCCGGCGAGGCCGTGCACGACGTGTGGGGCTGCGGCTTCGCGCGCGGCATCCTGCCGGGCGATCGCGTGTTCCTGCACCGCGTCGCGAAGGAGCCGAAGGGCGTGTTCGGCTCGGGCTACGTGACCCGCGCACCGTACGAGGTGCCCGATCCGGCGACGAAGCGCGGCTACCGGCTGTGCATCGATTTCGTCTACGACTGGCTGGTCGACGCCCATCAGGACGTCGTGATCCCGCGCGACGCGCTGCGCGTGCATCCGTACTCGGTGCAGACCTGGGACGCGCAGTCCTCCGGCACGTCGATCAAGCCGATGGTCGAAGGCCCGCTCGAGAAACGCTGGGCGGAACTGACGGGCAAGCGCAAGCCGCCGCGATAAACGGGCCGGATCTCGCGCAGCCGGGCGACGGCCGCTCCCGCGCGCGCCGAAACGCCGCAGATCGGCCCGGCGGCCTGTCATGCGCGTCTCCGGTACAATCGGACGATCGTTCCGCCCAGGCGCCGCGGCCCGTGCACGCGGCCCCCGCGCCCTTCTCTCGCAGGTTTCGCACATGTCCAACAATCAGATCCTCTTCGAACGCGCCCAGAAGACCATTCCGGGCGGCGTCAACTCGCCGGTGCGCGCCTTCCGTTCGGTCGGCGGCACGCCGCGCTTCGTCGCGCGCGCACAAGGCCCGTACTTCTGGGATGCCGACGGCAAGCAGTACATCGACTACATCGGCTCGTGGGGCCCGATGATCGTCGGCCACGTTCATCCGGAAGTGCTGTCGGCCGTGCAGAACGTGCTCGCCGACGGCTTCTCGTTCGGCGCGCCGACCGAGGCGGAAATCGAGATCGCCGAGGAAATCTGCAAGCTCGTGCCGTCGATCGAGCAGGTGCGCATGGTGTCGAGCGGCACCGAGGCCACGATGAGCGCGCTGCGTCTCGCGCGCGGCTTCACCGGCCGCAGCCGCATCGTGAAGTTCGAGGGCTGCTACCACGGCCACGCGGACAGCCTGCTGGTCAAGGCCGGCTCCGGCCTGCTGACGTTCGGCAACCCGACGTCGGCCGGCGTGCCCGCCGACATCGCGAAACACACGACCGTCCTCGAATACAACAACGTCGCCGGGCTCGAAGAAGCGTTCGGCGCGTTCGGCGACGAGATCGCGGCGGTGATCGTCGAGCCCGTCGCGGGCAACATGAACCTCGTGCGCGGCACGCCCGAGTTCCTCAATGCGCTGCGCGCGCTGTGCACGAAGCACGGCGCCGTGCTGATCTTCGACGAGGTGATGTGCGGTTTCCGCGTCGCGCTGGGCGGCGCGCAGGCGTACTACGGGATCGCGGCCGACCTCACCTGCCTCGGCAAGGTGATCGGCGGCGGGATGCCGGCTGCCGCGTTCGGCGGACGCCGCGACATCATGGCCCATCTCGCGCCGCTCGGCGGCGTGTACCAGGCCGGCACGCTGTCGGGCAACCCGATCGCGGTCGCGGCGGGCCTGAAGACGCTGCAGCTGATCCAGGCCCCCGGCTTCTACGATGCGCTGACCGCGCAGACCAGGCGCCTCGCCGACGGCCTCGCGGCCGAAGCGCGCGCCGCCGGCGTGCCATTCGCGGCCGACTCGATCGGCGCGATGTTCGGCCTGTACTTCGCCGAGCGCGTGCCCGCCAGCTTCGCGGAAGTCACGCAGAGCAACATCGAGCGCTTCAACCGCTTCTTCCACCTGATGCTCGACGAAGGCGTGTATTTCGCACCGTCCGCGTACGAGGCCGGCTTCGTGTCGAGCACGCACGACGACGCGGTGATCGACGCGACGCTCGCGGCCGCGCGCCGCGCGTTCGCGGCCCTCGCCGCCTGACCGGGTCCGCGCGCATGTTCTCGGATACCGATTTCGCCCACATGCAGCGCGCGCTCGCGCTCGCGGCGCTCGGCATGTACACGACGGCGCCGAACCCGCGCGTCGGCTGCGTGATCGTCAAGGACGGCGACGTGATCGGCGAAGGCTTCACGCAGCCGGCCGGCCAGGATCACGCGGAAGTGCAGGCGCTGAAGGACGCGCGCGCGCGCGGCCATGACGTCGCCGGCTCGACCGTGTACGTGACGCTCGAGCCGTGCAGTCACTTCGGCCGCACGCCGCCGTGCGCGAATGCGCTGATCGACGCGCGCGTCGCGAAGGTCGTCGCGGCAATGGAGGACCCGAATCCGCAGGTCTCGGGGCGCGGCCTCGGGATGCTGCGCGACGCGGGCATCGACGTGCGCTGCGGGCTGCTCGCGAACGAGGCGGGCGAACTGAACATCGGCTTCGTGTCGCGGATGACGCGCGGCCGCCCGTGGGTGCGGATGAAGACGGCCGCGTCGCTCGATGCGCGCACCGCGCTGCCGTCCGGCGAAAGCCAGTGGATCACCGGCGAGGCCGCGCGCCTCGACGGCCACGCATGGCGTGCGCGCGCGTGCGCGATCCTCACCGGCATCGGCACCGTGCGCGAGGACAACCCGCTCCTGACCGTGCGCGGCATCGACACGCCGCGCCAGCCGCAACGCGTGCTGGTCGACAGCCGCCTCGACCTGCCGCTCGATGCGCGCCTGCTCGAAGGCGCGCCACTGCTGATCTTCTGCGGCCGGCTCGATGCCGCCGGCGAAGTACGCGCGAACGTGCTGAAGTCGCGCGGCGCGGAAATCGTGCCGCTCGCGAACGCGCACGGCAAGGTCGACCTGCCCGCGATGCTGGCCGCGCTCGGCGCGCGCGGCGTCAACGAGCTGCACGTCGAGGCCGGCCACAAGCTGAACGGCTCGCTGTTGCGCGAGCAATGCGTCGACGAACTGCTCGTCTATCTCGCGCCGAGCCTGCTCGGCAGCGACGCGGCCGGCATGTTCGACATCGCCGCGCCCGCGAGCCTCGACGCCCGGACGCGACTCGCATTCCACAGCGTCGAGCGGATTGGCGACGATCTGCGGATCCTCGCGCGCATCGCGCCGCCCGCCGCCACACCTTGAACGGAGTCGTCACGATGTTTACCGGAATTGTCGCGGCCGTCGGCCGCATCGAGGCGATCACCCCGCTCGGCACATCGCCCGACGCAGGCGTGCGGCTGACCGTGCAGGCCGGCGGGCTCGACCTGGCCGATGTCGCGCTCGGCGACAGCATCGCGATCCAGGGCGCGTGCATGACGGTGATCGAAAAGACCGACACCGGGTTCGACGTCGACGTGTCGCGCGAAAGCCTGAACCGCACGGTCGGCCTCGCGCAGCCGGGCGAAGTGAACCTCGAGAAGGCGCTGCGCGCGCACGACCGCCTCGGCGGGCACATCGTGTCGGGCCACGTCGACGGTCTCGGCACCGTCACGCGCTTCGCGCCGGTCGGCGAATCGCACGAGCTGCGGATCGTCGCGCCGCGCGAGCTCGGCCGCTATCTCGCGTACAAGGGCTCGATCACGGTCAACGGCGTTAGCCTGACCGTCAACTCGGTCGACGATCGCGCCGACGGCTGCGAATTCTCGATCAACCTGATCCCGCACACGGTCGAGGTGACGACACTGCGTCACGTAAAGGCCGGCGACAAGGTCAATCTCGAAATCGACATGATCGCGCGGTATGTGGAGCGGATGATGTCGGCATCGCAAGGCGTGCATCAGGACTGACGACGCAGTTGCGCCCGCCGCACGAGGATGGCGGCCGGCAGTGCGCTCCGGCACCTGGCCCGATGGCCAACGACGCGCACGGGTCATCCCGTCGCGCTAAGATGCAACGGCAGCGTTTTCGGCGCCGCGGCGCACGGTGCGCCGCATGCCGGCTGCCCCCTTTCCTCCAGGAGTCGTCCCATGTCCATCTCGATGTACCAGGCTTCGCTGCCCGTCCTGATCCGCGGCCTCACCAACCTGCAGCACATCCTCGGCAAGGCGCAGGCGCACGCGGCCGAGAAGCAGATCGACCCGTCGGTGTTCATCGGCGCACGCCTCTATCCGGACATGCTGCCGCTCGTCCGCCAGGTGTACATCGCGACCGACACGGCCAAGGGCTGCGCTGCGCGCCTCGCCGGCGTCGACATCCCGAGCTATCCCGACGTCGAGCAGACCTTCGACGAACTGCACGCGCGCATCCAGAAGACGATCGACTATCTGAAAGGCTTCGATGCCGCACAGATCGACGGCAGCGAGGCGCGTCAGATCGTGCTGAAGATGCGCGTCGGCCCGATCGAATTCACCGGCCAGTCGTATCTGCTGAACTTCGTGCTGCCGAACTTCTTCTTCCATGTGACGACGGCTTACGACATCCTGCGCCACAGCGGCGTCGAACTCGGCAAGCTCGACTACCTCGGCGGCCGCAACGAGCAAGGGTGACGCACGGCCGTGCCGCGCCCGGCCTGCGGCGGCCCGTCTGCGGGTCGGCCGCCGCGGCCCGGGCAGGCCCGTTCCGACGGCCGGTCGCGCCGCTTTCCGGCGTGCCCGCCAGCCGCGCGCGGCCGGTGCCGGCCGAAACGCGCTCCGGCTGGCGTAAAATACGCACTTTCCTCTTTCTCGCCCCTTTATGACGCTCGCCTCCACGCTCGACATCATCGCGGAGTTGAAAGCCGGCCGGATGGTGATCCTGGTCGACGAAGAAGACCGCGAAAACGAAGGCGACCTCGTGATCGCCGCCGAATTCGTCACGCCGGAAGCGATCAACTTCATGGCCAGGTACGGCCGCGGCCTGATTTGTCTGACGTTGACGCAGGAACGCTGCAAGCAGCTGCACCTGCCGCTGATGACCTACCGCAACGGCACGCAATACGGCACCGCGTTCACGGTCAGCATCGAAGCGGCCGAAGGCGTGACGACCGGCATCTCGGCCGCCGACCGCGCGCACACGATCGCCACGGCGGTCGCGCACGACGTGCGCCCCGAGCACATCGTGCAGCCGGGCCACGTGTTTCCGATCATGGCGCAGCCGGGCGGCGTGCTCGTGCGCGCCGGCCATACCGAGGCGGGATGCGACTTCACCGCGCTCGCCGGGCTCACGCCGGCCGCGGTGATCTGCGAGATCATCAAGGACGACGGCACGATGGCGCGCCTGCCCGACCTGATCGAGTTCGCGAAGGAACACGATCTGAAGATCGGCACGATCGCCGACCTGATCCAGTACCGCAGCCGCACCGAATCGATCATCGAGCGGATCGCCGAGCGCACGATGCAGACCGCGCACGGCACGTTCCGCGCGGTGCTGTACCGCGACCAGCCGAGCGGCTCGCCGCACATCGCGCTGGTGCGCGGCACGCCGTCGCCCGACATCGATACGCCGGTGCGCGTGCACGAGCCGCTGTCGGTCCTCGATCTGCTCGAGACGAGCATCTCGACGCACTCGTGGACGCTCGACGCGGCGATGCGCGACATCGCGGAACGCGACCTCGGCGTGATCGTGCTGCTCAACTGCGGCGACACGAAGGAACATCTGATCGATGTCTTCAAGGCGTTCGACGAGGAAGAAAAGGCCGCTGCGCTGAAGCGCCGGCCGGTCGATTTCAAGACGTTCGGCATCGGCGCGCAGATCCTGCGCGACGTCGGCGTCGGCAAGATGCAGGTGCTGTCGAATCCGCGCAAGCTGGGCAGCATGTCCGGCTACGGCCTCGAAGTCACGGGCTTCATTCCGATGCCCGGCGGCGAAGCCAAGTCCTGCCCGGCGTCCCACGCGTAACCCGCCACGGCGCTTTCGCCCTATAACCGTTCATCCACACCACGGACCAGATCATGGAAATCGGACAATACCAACCGAATCTCGAAGGCGACGGCCTGCGTATCGGCATCGTGCAATCCCGCTTCAACGAACCCGTCTGCAACGGCCTCGCCGATGCGTGCGTCGAGGAACTCGAGCGCCTCGGCGTCTCCGGTGAAGACGTGCTGCTCGTGTCGGTACCCGGCGCGCTGGAAATCCCGCTCGCACTGCAGAAGCTCGCGGAAAGCGGCCAGTTCGACGCACTGATCGCGCTCGGCGCGGTGATCCGCGGCGAGACGTACCACTTCGAACTCGTGTCGAACGAAAGCGGCGCGGGCATCACCCGCATCGGCCTCGACTTCAACCTGCCGATCGCCAACGCGGTCCTCACGACCGAAAACGACGAGCAGGCCGTCGCGCGCATGACCGAAAAGGGTCGTGACGCCGCGCGCGTCGCGGTCGAGATGGCCAACCTGACGATGGCACTCGACCAGCTCGGCGACGACGAGGACGAAGAAGAAGACGAAGACGACGAAGAGGAGCGCGCATGAAGAAGAGCGCCCGCCGACAATCGCGCGAGCTGGCGACGCAGGGCCTGTATCAGTGGCTGCTGTCGAACGCGGCCTCCGGCGAGATCGACGCGCAACTGCGCGGCGCGCTCGGTTACGACAAGGCCGACAAGGAGCTGCTCGACGCGATCCTGCACGGCGTGATTCGCGAGCATGCAACGCTCGTCGAAGCGCTCACGCCGTCGCTGGACCGTCCGATCGACCAGCTGTCGCCGGTCGAACGCGCGGTGCTGCTGATCGCGACGTTCGAGCTCACGCACCATGTCGAGACGCCGTATCGCGTGATCATCAACGAAGCGGTCGAACTCGCGAAGACGTTCGGCGGCTCCGACGGCTACAAGTACGTCAACGGCGTGCTCGACAAGCTCGCCGCGAAGCTGCGCCCCGCCGAAACGCAGGCGCGCCGCAACGGCTGATTCCGCAGGCAGACGGGCGCGCAAGCGCCCGTTTTTCGTTCTCCCTCCCGTCCCCGCTTCGCCCGACCCATGAATACCACCGCCGACTCGCTCATCACGCTCGCCGCACGCGTCGACGCGATCCAGCCCTTCTACGTGATGGAACTGATGAAGGAGGCACAGCGGCTCGAGTCCTCCGGGCGCGACGTTATCCACATGGGCATCGGCGAACCGGACTTCACCGCGCCGGAGCCCGTCGTCGAGGCGGCAGCGGCCGCGTTGCGCCGCGGCGTCACGCAGTACACGAGCGCGCTCGGGATCGCGCCGCTGCGCGAAGCGATCGCCGCGCACTATGCGCGCGCCTACGGCCTCGCGATCAGCCCCGAGCGGATCGTCGTGACGGCCGGCGCGTCTGCCGCACTGCTGCTCGCATGCCTGGCGCTCGTCGGCCGTGACGACGAAGTGCTGATGCCCGATCCGTCGTATCCGTGCAACCGGCACTTCGTCGCGGCGGCCGAGGGCCGCCCGGTGCTCGTGCCGAGCGGACCGGAAGCGCGCTTCCAGCTGACCGCAGACGACGTGCGCACGCGCTGGGGCAACCGCACGCGCGGCGTGCTGCTCGCGTCGCCGTCGAACCCGACCGGCACGTCGCTCGAGCCGGACGAGCTGAAGCGAATCGTCGAAGCCGTGCGGGCACGCGGCGGCTTCACGATCGTCGACGAAATCTACCAGGGGCTCAGCTACGACGCCGCGCCCGTGTCGGCGCTGTCGTTCGGCGACGATGTCGTCACCGTGAACAGCTTCTCGAAGTACTTCAGCATGACCGGCTGGCGGCTCGGCTGGCTCGTCGTGCCGCCCACGCTCGTCGGCACCTTCGAAAAGCTGTCGCAGAATCTGTTCATCTGCCCGTCCGCGCTCGCGCAGCATGCGGCGCTCGCATGCTTCGAACCGGAGACACTCGACATCTACGAGGCGCGCCGCCTCGAATTCAAGCGCCGCCGCGACTTCATCGCACCGGCGCTCGAGAAGCTCGGCTTCACGGTGCCCGTGATGCCGGACGGCGCATTCTACGTCTATGCGAATTGCGGCGGCGTTGCCCATCCCGCGGCCGGCGACAGCGCGGCGCTCACGCAGGCGATGCTGCATGACGCGGGTGTCGTGCTGGTGCCGGGCATGGATTTCGGCGTGCATGCGCCGCGCGACTACATCCGGCTGTCCTATGCGACCGCGTACTCGCGCCTCGAAGAGGCCGTTGAGCGGCTTGCGACATTGTTCGGCCAGCGCTGACGGTCAATCGGCCTTCCCGGCCGGCACGCCGGCCGTCCGCGCAAAAAAGAAAAGGCACCCGGATCGGGTGCCTTTTTGCTGCGGCCTGCTTGAAACCGCGCGACGTTACGCGCCGAGTTCCGAGTGCTCGCCGTGCGACTGCTTCGCGGTGTCGACGCTCGCGTCGTCCTGCTGCGGTGCGCCCTTCGGTGCGGCAGCCGCCTTCGCGGTGATCGGCTGCGCGCCGTCGAGCGTCGCGTGCACGCGCTTGGCGCCGCCGGCTGCCGCCGTCACGGCGGCGGTCACGATCGGCTTCGACGGCTGGGCCGGCGCCTGCGGCGCATTGATCGGCACGCTGCGGCCATGCGCGACGTCGCGCAGGCGGCTGCGCTCGGCCATGACCTTCGAGCCGTAGGCGGTGTCGTCCGGGTTGGTCGAGCCGTTGTACAGGCGCAGGCCGTTCGCGAGCGAGCCGCCGCGGGCGATGCAGTCCTTCAGCACGAGCGCGCCGACCTGCAGGTTCGCGAGCGGCTGCAGCGCGGTGTCGGTACCGCCGAAATATTCGAACTTGTCGGAATGAACCTTCGACATGACCTGCATCAGGCCTTGCGCGCCGACGCCGCTTTCCGCGTACGGGTTGAAGCCCGATTCGATCGCCATCACGGACAGCAGCAGCAGCGGATCGAGACCGACGTCGCGGCCGGTCTGGAACGCAGCCTTGACGAGCTGGCCGAGCGGCTCCTGCGCGACGCGGTAACGGCGCGACAGGTAGGTGGCGACGAGCGCCTGTTCGCGGTTCGACGCGAGTGCACGATCGTCGCGCGCATCGGCCGGGACCCGCTGGGTCGGAATCAGTTTGGCCAGCGCGACGGGCGACGGGCCGTTACGGGCCGGATCGGACGCATCGTTCTGCGCGGCAGTTTCCGGTGCGACGTCGAGACCGACGGCAAGCGCATCCGTTTCGGGCGCGTCTTCCTGCTGCGGCTGCGCGCCAGCGGGCGCGAAGTTGGGCAGCGGATGACCGGTCAGCAAACGGGCCGGACCGGCCTGCACGGCCGCGGATACGACCGGCATCAGCTTCGCGGCGAGGTTCCCGCGCACGGTCGGCAGCAGCCACAGGGCAAGCGCGACCGCGACAGCGAGACAGCCGACAACGCTGAATAAATGGTGACTGACACGCGTCCCGCGACGCAGCATGTTGCGCACGATTTGTGCATGCTGCTCACTGGGACGCCACGATAACCAAGCGTTCATTCAGATCATCTCCCATGAACATGACTCGTGCGGCTCGCTCAGCTCGATGGCGAGACGGAAAACGCGCCGCGGAATCACGACGCCGCACGCCTTGGTTGGGACGCGCAAGCATCGGGGAAACGGTATAAGTACCGTTCGAGGCCACGGTGTAAGAGGGCCGGCACCTTCGCACAATGGGCGAGGCGGGCATACGCGGTGGCACCCACGCAAAAAACCAGCGTCTGGTGGCGCTGGCTGGGACTACGACAAAGGCCGTCGAATACGCCGTGCAGGTTTCGGCGGACGGTGACGCGCTGCGTCAAAGATCGGTGATTGGCGGCTCGAAGCCTTTTACCCTGCAACCAATGTGAGCGGATTCTAGCAGGGTTTTATAGATCGTCAACACTACAAAACCTTCAAATTATAACAAAAAGTAATTTTGAATCGCCCTTCAGATCGCGAGCCCCCTGCCGTAAAGGTTCCGCGCGCGGTCGACTTTTTTCTGAACCGGGCGTGCGAGCGGCCACCCGGGTAAAATCGGCGGTCGATTCGGGGTCGCAGCCGGCCGCTGCACCCGCCCATCGCTGCCCGCATTGCGGGCAGCCCGGACCTTCTTCATGAAATACAAAGACTTACGCGATTTCATCCAGCGCCTCGAGGCGCTCGGCGAACTGCGACGCGTCACGCAGCCCGTGTCGCCCGTGCTCGAAATGACCGAACTGTGCGACCGCGTGCTGCGCGCCGGCGGCCCGGCGCTGCTGTTCGACGCACCACCCGGCAACACGTTCCCGGTGCTCGGCAACCTGTTCGGCACGCCGCGCCGCGTGGCGCTCGGCATGGGCGTCGATGCGGGCGACGACGCCGCGCTCGGCTCGCTGCGAGACCTCGGGCGGCTGCTGTCGGCACTGAAGGAACCGGATCCGCCGAAGAGCCTCAAAGACGCCGGCAAGTTGCTGTCGCTCGCGAAGGCCGTATGGGACATGGCACCGAAATCGGTGTCGTCGCCGCCGTGCCAGGAGATCGTCTGGGAAGGCGCCGACGTCGACCTGAACAAGCTGCCGATCCAGACCTGCTGGCCCGGCGACGCGGGGCCGCTCGTCACGTGGGGCCTCACGGTCACGCGCGGGCCGAACAAGCCGCGCCAGAACCTCGGCATCTATCGCCAGCAATTGATCGGCCGCAACAAGCTGATCATGCGCTGGCTCGCGCATCGCGGCGGGGCGCTGGACTTCCGCGAATTCGCGCTGAAGAACCCCGGCAAGCCGTATCCGGTCGCGGTCGTGCTCGGCGCCGATCCGGCCACGACGCTCGGCGCGGTGACGCCGGTACCCGATTCGCTGTCCGAATATCAGTTCGCCGGCCTGCTGCGCGGCAGCCGCACCGAGCTCGCGAAGTGCCTGACACCCGGCGTTGACACGCTGCAGGTGCCGGCCCGCGCGGAGATCGTGCTCGAGGGCTTCATCCATCCGCAGGAAGGCACGCCCGCCCCTGCCCCGGCCGGCGCACCGCCGCGGCCGGCCGGCAACGCGGCTGCCGCCTACGAGCACGCGCTCGAAGGCCCGTACGGTGACCACACCGGCTATTACAACGAGCAGGAGTGGTTTCCGGTGTTCACCGTCGAGCGGATCACGATGCGCCGCGACGCGATCTATCACTCGACCTACACGGGCAAACCGCCCGACGAGCCGGCCGTGCTCGGCGTCGCGCTCAACGAGGTGTTCGTGCCGCTGCTGCAGAAGCAGTTCACCGAGATCACCGACTTCTACCTGCCGCCGGAAGGCTGCAGCTACCGGATGGCCATCGTCCAGATGAAGAAGAGCTACGCGGGCCATGCGAAGCGCGTGATGTTCGGCGTGTGGAGCTTCCTGCGGCAGTTCATGTATACGAAGTTCATCGTGGTCGTCGACGAGGACGTGAACATCCGCGACTGGAACGAGGTGATCTGGGCGATCACGACGCGCGTCGACCCCGTGCGCGACACCGTGATGGTCGACAGCACGCCGATCGACTATCTCGATTTCGCGTCGCCCGTCGCGGGCCTGGGCTCGAAGATGGGCCTCGATGCGACCAACAAGTGGCCCGGCGAGACGAATCGCGAATGGGGTCGCCCGATCGAGATGGATGCCGCCGTGAAGGCGCGCGTCGATCGCCTCTGGCAGGAAATCGGACTGTAAGTCCACGCCTCGAACACCCGCTACGAACGACGATGAGCTTTCCCCCCGCCTCGATGCTGTCCGACGGATTCTTCCTGTCGCTGTCGCTGTGTCTCGATATCGGCCTCGTCAATGTCGCGATGCTGTCGCTGACGCTGTCGCACGGCTTCCCGCCGGGCTTCTGGCTCGGCGTGGGCTCGTGCGTCGGCGATCTCGTCTACGCGGCGCTCGCGCTCGCCGGCATGGCCGTGCTGCTGCAGTTCGAGGCCGTGCGCTGGATCGTCTGGATCGGCGGCGGTGCGGTGCTGCTGTTCCTCACGTGGAAGATGGCGCGTGAAGCGCTCGCGCCGGCCGGCGGCGCCAACGACGGCGCGGCAAACGACACGCCGCAGCCGCGTGCCAGCGCGCGGCGCAGCTTCGTGCGCGGGATGCTGCTCGCGATGTCGTCGCCGAGCGCGATCCTGTGGTTCGCGGCCGTCGGCGGCGCGCTGATTGCGAAAGCCGGCGCGACCACGCCGGCGACGGCGTCGGTGTTCCTGTCCGGCTTTTTCCTCGGCGGCCTCGCGTGGACGCTCTTCATGTGCACGCTCGCGAGCCAGGGCCGCAAGCACGCAGGCGCCGGGATGATGCGCGCGTGCCACGTCGCGTCGGCGCTGCTGTTCGCGTATTTCTCGTACAGCGTGATCGTCGGCGGCTATCGCGACCTGATCGTCCACGCGGCGTGACCGCCGCACGCCGCGCCGCCACGCGCCCGAAATGAAAAACGGCGCAACGCCCCGCGAGGGACGTTGCGCCGTTTTGCCGCGCGCGGTCGGGCCGCCGCGCGGAATGCGTCAACGACGCCAGCCGTGGTGCCAGCCGCCGTAGCCGTGACGCCAGTACGGACGGCCGTAATAGCCGCCGTAACCGCCGACGACCACGGCCGGCGGTGCATAGTAAGCCGGCGCCGGCGCGTAATACACGGGCGGCGGCGGTGCGTAGTACACGGGCGGCGGCGGCGCATAGACGGGATACGCGGGCGCGACCGGAATACCGATGCCGACCCCGATCGACACGTGAGCCTGCGCGGCGCTTGCGGCACCGAGGGCCAGCGCGGCGGCGGCGATGAACGGAATGAGCTTTTTCACTTCGATTCTCCTGCTGGAGCGGTAATTTGTGCGCTCCTGTCGGCAACGGCGGGCATGCACGTCGCATGGATGCAATGTAGCGAAAACCCGGCGCTCGCGTATCGTGCATTTGTTGCAAATTGCAATTCCACGCGCCTGTCGCCACCGGGCGGCTGCGCCGCGCCGCCCGGCGCTCTCCCGTGCGGATGCCGCGATTCCGTCGGACCAGCGATATCGCGACATGCCGATCGGTCAGTCTTACCGGATCCGGCAAGCGCGGCGCGCACGCTTCCGTAATGAACGATTACAAATTCGAGACAAGTCGCCGACAAATCAGGCGGGACATCGCGCTCGCAAGATTGGGGGCCGGATTGAACCGTCCTTTCTTGTGGTGAACTGCCGCGCATGTTCGTCATCGGTTGTGCCCGCATCGGACACCAGAGCCCGGGCCGCTCTTCGGCGACGCCAATGCGCATCCGCGACCGCAGCATCATTCCTGCGATACTGGCGGCTGCTCCATTTTCGCTTCACGACCCGCCATGTCTCTTCCCGACGTTCCCCGCCTCGGCTTCATCGGCGCCGGCCGCCTCGCGCGCTGCCTCGCGCGGCGTTTCGCCGCGGCCGGCTTTCCGGTCGTCGCGATCGCGAGCCGCACGGCGGAATCGGCCACGGGACTCGCGGCGCGCATCGACGGCTGCCGGGCAGTCGACACGCCGCAGCAGGTCGTCGACGCCGCCGACCTGCTCTTCCTGACCGTACCCGACGACCATCTCGCGTCGACCGCCGCGGCGCTGCGGTTCGACGCGGCGCGCGCGACGGGCCAGGCGATCGTTCATTGCAGCGGCGCGTCGTCCATCGAACTGCTCGACCCGGCAAAGCGCCAAGGCGTGGCCACGGGCGGCTTCCATCCGCTCTACCTGTTCGGCGGCACGGACGCCGATCTCGCCCGCATCGACGGCTGCTCGGTCACGCTCGAAGCCGATGGCGCGCTGCACGCGACGCTGCTGCGACTTGCTGCCGCACTCGGGTGCCATCCGCTGTCGATTCCGGCCGGCGGCCGAATGCTGTATCACGCGGCCGCGCATTACGCGGCGAGCTTCGCGCTGTGCGGGCTGTCGGAAGCCGTCGAGCTGTGGCGCGGCCTCGGCTTCGACGAGGAAGCCGCGTTGCGCGCGCTGCTGCCGATGCTCGCCGGCACGATCGAGACCGCGCGCGACAGGGGGCTCGCGAACGCGCTGGCGGGCCCGGTCTCGCGGGGCGACACCGGCATCGTCGAGCGCCAGCTCGCGCTGCTCGAGGCGCGCGGCGGCGACCACGCAACGCTGTATGCGCTGATGACCCGCCGCGCGGTCGCGCTCGCGGCGAAGCGCACGGCGCCGCCGGCCGCGCTGCCGGCGCTTGCGCAGGCCGTCGAAACGTTCGTCGCGCGCACGACCGGGCACCCCTCCCCGCCGCGAGACGAGGCGTGATAAGGTGTCGGCCGATGCGCCGCCATCCGGCGTTGGCGGCCGCACGCTACTCGACTGTATAAAAAGGATGCCAACGATGTTCGGCGAGATCGCCCGTTTTCTGCTCAATACCGTCTTCACGCTGTTCGGCGCCGCACTGATCCTGCGTGTCTGGATGCAGGCCGTTCGCGTGCCGCCGTACAACCCTGTCACGCAGGCCGTTCTGCAGGCGACCAACTGGCTCGTGCTGCCGCTGCGCCGCGTGATCGCGGGCGTGCGCGGCATCGACTGGGCAAGCGTCGTCGCCGCCCTTCTCACCGCGCTCGTCTATGTGGTGCTGATGGTCGTGATGGCCGGCTTCGATCCGGCCTCGGTAATCGCGACGCTCGTCGTGGTCGCGCTGCTCACCGTCGTGAAGTGGGCGCTCAATCTCGTGATCTGGATGACGATCCTGATGGCGCTGCTGTCGTGGCTCAATCCGCGCTCGCCGGCAATGCCGATCCTCTACCAGCTCACCGCGCCGTTCCTGAACCCGCTGCGCCGCGTGATCCCGAACCTGGGCGGCATCGACCTGTCGCCGATCCTGCTGTTCGTGATCGTGCAAGTGCTGCTGATGATCGTCACGCGCGCGGCCGTGTCGCTGACGATGTTCGGCATCTGACGTGTTGCGCTACGCCGCCGGCCCCTGCGCCGGCGGCGCCTCGAGCGTGTCGATCACCCCGAAGCGCGCCGGAATCATCCCGTAGCACACGCGCACCTTCTCGCGCGCCACCCGCTCGATCAGCCGTTGCGCCTCGTCCTCGGTGACGATGAACTCGACCTCGATCGTCAGCGAACCCTGCAGCTCGAAGAAGCGGTCCTCGTGCAGCACGCGATGCCGGCCGAAGCCGGCCATTGCACGAAACGCGGAACCGCCCGCGACGCCCATCCGGCTACCCTCCTCCAGCAACCACTCCCACAGCGGCTTCCAGTGCAGCCGGTGCTGCTCGTGCACATAGAAGCGCAAGAAGACCTTGTCCATCGCGTCCTCCCGATGCCGGCGCGCTCAGGCCGTCGCGAACCACGCACGCGCGGTCCACATGCCGAGCGCCGTCAGCGTGAACGATCCAGTCAAGTGTAGGGCAGCCACCGCGAACGCCCATCCCAATTCGCCCTGCACCGCGTGGGTCATCACTTCGACCGAATAGGTCGAGAAGGTCGTGAGGCCGCCGAGAAAGCCGGTGATCACGAACAGTCGCCATTCGGGCGGCAGACCGACACGGGTGGTGAACGCGACGGCCGCGATGCCGATCAGGTAGCCGCCGATCAGGTTCGCGGCGAGCGTACCGAGCGGCACGGCGGGAAAGAACGCGTTGAGCGCAAGGCTCAGGAACCAGCGCAGCAATGCGCCGAGCCCGGCGCCGACGAAGATCGCGACGATCGAATAGAACAAGGGAGCTCCTCGCTGACGAGGCCGCATGGCGGATGCGGTCCATGCAGAACTGTAAGCGTAATCGCGCCGCGACGGGCGTCACATTCGTAGCGTTCGTCCAGCGCGCGGCACCGGCGCCCGGTACCCGACGGCGTCGCCGTGCGTGGTCGCGGCGGGCGGCTACGACTACGTGACGGGCCTCGGCTCGCCGATCGCGCCGGCACTCGTCGCGCAGCCGTGAGCGCGCGGCCGGACGATTCGTCCCGCGCCGCTCAGCCGCCGCGCCATGCGCGGTCGAGCTCGGCGAGCGTCGCGAGCGCGCCGCCCTGCAACCCGATCACGTCCGCGCGACGCGCGTGCGCTTCGCGCGCGTTGATGCGGATCACGTCGGCACCGAGCCGTTCGCTCGACAGACGCACGGTCGGAATCGCGGTGCCCGCGCCGATCTCGACGACGGTCACCCATCCCGCCTGCGCGATCCAGTCCTGCAGCGCGCGCTCCTGCGCGTCGTAGCGTTCGCCGAGCCAGCCGTTGTCGCCGAACATCAGGATGTTCGGCCGCGCGAGGCCGCCGCAGCGCGGGCAGCGCGGCAGCTCGCCGACCAGCCGGCACGCGGCCGCGTCGACGTCGGGCAGGAACGACGCGGCGTCCCAGGTGTCGTCCGAGCACGGGCGCAGGCACTGCATCGCATGAATCGACCCGTGAATCTCGACGATGCGTGCCGGGTCGAAACCGGCCTTCTGGAACTGGCCGTCGACGTTGCTCGTCAGCACGAAGCCGCCGTTCGGCATCGCGTCCATCCAGCGCCGCAGGATCGCGAAGCCCGCGTGCGGCACCGTCTGCCGGTAGAGTCCGAGACGGTGGCCGTAAAAGCCCCACGCAAGCTGCGGATGCGCGCGAAACGCCTGCGGGGAAGCGATCTCGTGGAATTCGAAACGCTCGTGGCGCAGTGCCGGATACGCGCGCCAGAAGCCGTCCGTGCCGCGAAAATCGGGCAGCCCCGAATCGACGCCGATGCCGGCGCCGGCCGTCACGAGCAACGCGTCGGCGCGCGCGAGCGCCTCGACGGCGGCCGCGAGCAGATGGGCCGGCAGCGATGCGGCGGCGGTGCTGGAATCGGTGGAACCGGCGGAAGCGGACGAATCTGAAATCGGCATGATGAAGCAGCGGGAGCGTCGAACGGTGCGCGAGTGGCGTCGCGCGATCATACGCCGGTTCGGGCGCCGCGCCGCGCTATCACGCAGTCGCGGTGCGCCCGGCCGCAGGTTCGCGCAGCGCGACGTACTGCAGCAGCATGATCGTCTTCGCGTCGACGATCTCGCCACGCTCGACGGCATCCAGCGCCGCGCGCAGCGGCATCTCGACGACCTCGAGATCCTCGCCCTCTTCCGCGATGCCGCCGCCGTCGCCGGTGCGCAGCGACGCATCGTATTCGCCGACGAAGAAATGCAGCTTTTCCGTCACCGAGCCCGGACTCATGAACGCCTCGAACACCTTGCGCACGTTGCGCACGCGATAGCCGGTTTCCTCCTCGGCTTCCGCGCGGATGCGTGCTTCGGGCGTCGCGTCGTCGAGCAGGCCGGCGGCGGCTTCGAGCAGCATCCCGTCGTGCCCGTTGACGAACGCCGGCATCCGGAACTGCCGCGTGAGCAGCACGTCGCCCGTCGCCGCGTTGCGCAGCAGGATGGTCGCGCCGTTGCCGCGATCGTACGTTTCGCGGCTCAGGCGCTGCCACGTGCCGTCGCGGCGCTGGAAATCGAACGTTACCTTCTTCAGCACATACCAGTCGTCGGACAGCACCGTCGTATCGACGATGCGGACGCGCTCCCGCGTTGCAGCCATGATGGTCTCCCATTCGACAAGTGACGGCGCTCATGGTAACGTGCAGTTTCGTGCAATTTCAAGAAATTTCGTGCAAACCCGATGCTGACCACCCAACGCAAGAAGGCGATCCTCGATGCGCTCGCCCGCGACGGCCAGGTGCTGGCCGTCGAGCTGAGCGCGCAATTCGGCGTGTCCGAGGACACGATCCGGCGCGACCTGCGCGAGCTGGCGGCCGAGGGCCTGCTGCAGCGCGTGCACGGCGGCGCGCTGCCGGCGTCGCCGGCAGTTGCGCCGTTCGCGCAACGCGAAATGCTCGAAACCGCCGAAAAGCGGCGCATCGCGCGCCGGGCCGCGCAGATGATCGCGCCCGGGCAGGTCGTGATCGTCGACGGCGGCACGACGTCGGCGCTGCTCGTCAGCCAGTTGCCGCCCGATCTGCGTGCGACGATCGTCACGCACAGCCCGAGCGTCGCGGTCGCGTTGGCCGCGCATCCGTCGATCGATGTGATCCTCATCGGCGGACGGCTGTACAAGCATTCGATCGTCGCGGTTGGCGCCGCGGCGATGGAAGGCATCTCGCGCATCCACGCGGACCTGTATTTCATGGGCGTGACCGGCGTTCATCCGGTCGCCGGCCTGAGCACCGGCGATTTCGAGGAAGCCGCGATCAAGCGCGCACTGGCCGGGCGCGCCGGCGAGACCGTCGTGCTGGCTTCGCAATCCAAACTGCGAGCGGCGTCGCAGTTCGTGATCGGCGAGCTCGCGCTCGCGCAGGCGATCGTGGTCGAACGTGAAACCGATGCAGCGCTGACCGAGCCGATCGAGGCCGCGGGCGTGACCGTCGTGCGCGCTTAGCCGGGCGGCGGCTTCGAGGTCTGCACGCGATGGGCGGCACCGACATCGCCGCCGGCGTGATGTCAGCGTGCCGACAGGTGACGCTTGCTACGATGGGCGACTGCCCACCTGCCACGTCCCGCTCGCCGATGCCGTCATCCTCCGCCCCGCCCACAGCCGCGCCACCCGGCGTCCTCGCATTGTTCGTCGCGTTTACGCAGATCGGCCTGACCAGCTTCGGCGGCGGGCTGAGCGGGCGCATGCTGCGCGAGTTCGTGCACGAGCGGCGCTGGCTCGACGAGGAAGCGTTCCTCAACGGCCTTGCGCTGTCGCAGGCGCTGCCGGGTGTCAACGTGAAGAATCTCGCGATCTGGATCGGCTACCGGCTGGCCGGATGGCGCGGCGCGGTGGCCGGCTTCACCGGCATCATCGCGCCGCCGGCCGTGCTGATCGTGCTGTTCGGCGTCGCGTTCTCGACGCTGACGCGCTTCACGCTCACGCACGTCGCGCTCGCGGGCGCGGCCGCCGCGGCGATCGGGCTGTCGATCTCGATGGCGATCACCGCGGTGCGACGCCTGCCGCGCCGCACGCTGCCGTTCGCGGTGACGGCGCTCACGTTCGTGTCGGTGGCGGTACTGCACTGGCCGCTCGTGTGGACCGTGCTGATCGGCGGCACGCTGAGCGTCGCGCTCGAATATCGCCGCGCAGGCGCCACGGTCGGCGGCGACGAACGATGACGGCCCCGTCACGCTACGCCGCGCTGTTCGGCGTGTTCGCGCCGCTGTCGATCGCGACGATCGGCGGCGGGCAGGCGATCATCGCCGATATCCAGCGGCAGGTCGTCGACGTGCATCACTGGATGACGGCCACGCAATTCGTGAACGACTTCGCGATCGCGCGAATGGCGCCGGGCCCCGGCTCGTTGCTCGCGACGCTGATCGGCTGGCAGGTGGCGGGCTTCTGGGGCGCGGTCATCGCGACGCTCGCGCTCTTCGGACCGACCGCGTTCCTGATCTACGGCATCGCGCATCTGTGGCGCCGCCACCAGGGCGCGCGCTGGCAGGTCGCGCTCGAGGCCGGCCTGCGCCCGGTCGCGGCCGGCATGATCCTCGCGTCGGTCTGGGTGCTGCTGCAGGCGCTCGACGGCGGCTGGCCCGCGCGGGCGATCGCGATCGCGTCGACGGTATGCGTGATGGTCACGCGCATCCACGCGCTGATGCTGATCGTCGTCGGCGCGTTGCTGCTGGTCGGCGTGCACGCGATCGGGTAGCGGCGGATCGCCTGCGGCGCACGGACCTCCCGCGCAGGGTTCGAGCGCGCGCTCGCGCGGCGTACGCTCGACGGGTTCGTCGCGGCGAGGATGCCCGGGTTTGCGGCCCGCTTGGCGTTCGGCGCGCGCTGAAAGCCGGCCGCGCCGATCACGAGCCGGCTACCGCACGAAACGTGCGGTACGCAGCGGCATGAAGCTCGAAGCCGATGCCCGGCGCCTGCGGCACGGCCGCGTAACCGGCATCGACCGATTCGCCGTCCGCCAGCCCGTTGAACGGGTGGAACGCGAACGGGCTGACTTCTGCTCCGCCGAGCCCGAGCGCCGACACGACGTGCAGCGAGAACAGATGGCCGCCGTGCGGCCAGAATGCGTCGCGCCGCCATCCGTTCGACACGAAATGATCGACGATCTGCAGGTAGCCCGGCAGGCCGTAGCAATGCACCGGATCGAACACGAGGAAGTCGCGGTCCGGGCGCAGGCCGCCGTAGCATTCGAGCAGCTTCGCTTCGGCGAGCGAGAACAATGCCTCGCCGGCCGCGACCGGCGGCGCGTATTGCGCGGCAAGCTCCGCGTGAAGCGGGAAGTCGAGCGGATCGCAAAGGTCCTCGAACCACCAGAGGTCGAACGGTGCCAGCATCGCGGCGGCCGCGCGGCCGCTCGTCGCGTCGTACATGTTCATCGCGTCGACCGCGAGATGCGAGCTGTCCGCCAGGCACGCCGCGGCGGCTTCGATGCGCTTTTGGTCGTCGTCGACATCCGCGCCGCCGATCTTGATCTTCGCGTGCGTGTAGCCGAGATCGGCGATGCGGCGCATCTCGTCCGACAGGCGCGCGAGATCGTCGTGCGGATAACGGTAGCCGCCGCCCGCATAGACACGCACGCGAGGCGTGGCATGGCGCGCGAGCCGGTCGGCGACGAAGCGATGGAGCGGCAGGCCCGCGATCTTCGCGGCGGCATCCCAGATCGCCATGTCGAGCACGCCGACCGCGACGCACCGTTCGCCGTGCCCGCCGGGCTTCTCGCCCGCCATCATCGCGCGCCATGCGCGAAATGGATCGAGGTTCGTGCCGGGGTCGTCCGCGATGGCGTGCGCGGCGGCCAGCAGACGCGGCGCGAACCGTTCGCGAATCAGCCCGCCCTGCGCATGACGGCCGACCGACGCGTAGCCGTAACCCGTGACCGGCCGGCCATCGCGCACGACGTCGGTGACGATCGCGACGACGCTCGTCGTCAGGCCGCCCGACGGAATCGCCGGATCGGCATAACGGGAAACCGGGATCGCTTGCTCGCGGATGTCGGTGATGCGCATGGTCGGGGTTCCGGGAAAACGTGCGGCGTTCGCGGGCCATGCGCGCATCGCATGCCGGCGCGACCGGCGGATCGCTGCATCATAGGCGCTTGCGCGATGTCGTGCAGGCTCGCGGCCGTCGCGATGCGGTGAAGCGATCCGGGTCGATCGAGATCGTGCGAATCGCGCCGCACCGCATCGGAGTGCGGATGAATTCTGCGTCATGCGCGGGGCGCGCCGTGCGTCGACGCCCGCTCTCGCGCCCTGGTGGCGCCACCGCGAATTAGATGGACATCCGACGCGAAGCGCGTATGATGAATTTTGTCCGAGCCTGCGTCACTCAACTCGCCGCTCGCCCCGCCGTCTGCCCTCTCGCTGCGTCGCGCCGTTACCCGCACGCATTGCTGCCCTTTTCACCCCACCCGTCACGCCGCACTGCGGTGATACCGGTCGGATGCGTTCGTCCACGCGATTCGTCGCGGCCGAACCCAGGAGTTCATCATGAGCATGCATCTCTATCGCGGCTTCGAAATCTACCCGCTGATCTACCCGCACATTCCGTCGCAGAACGGCAATCCGCACAACTACGCCGGCGGCTTCGACGCGGCCGTGAAGATCTGCCTGCGCGGCACCACTGACACGCTGACCCGCAGCGAAACATTCCGGCTCCTCGAGAACGCGCCGTTCGAATCGGCAGGCGAAGCCCGTCGGGCGTCCGTTCGCTACGCGGAGGAGATCATCGATGGCAATGGCGACAAGCAGCCGCTCTTCGCCGATTCCCATTGACGCTTCCTGCCGCCGCACTACGGCGACATTCTGATTCGGACGACGAAATGATCATCGACGAACTCCTGCGCCTGATCGAACGGCGCGAAATCTCCGCGACAGACGCAGTCCCGCACGATGGTCTCGTCGGTTCCGCGTTGCGACATCAACCCGAGTTGCAAATGTTCGCTGCCGTGCGCGCACTGTCGATTCGTGCCGGATATTCCGAATTCGAATCCGACGGGATCGCGAGCGCCGTAATGACCCGGCTCGGCTAGCTTTTCTCCACGCACGTCTTGAAACAGGACCTACATGACGACGATCATCCTCAAGCCCAACGAACCTGTCGATGTCGCGCTCCGGCGCTTCCGGCGAGACATCGAGAAGACGGGCCTGATCCGCGAACTGCGCAGTCGCACCGGCTATGAAAAGCCGACCACCGAGCGCAAGCGCAAGAAAGCCAGCGCCGTCGCGAGACAGCGCCTGCGCGCGAAACGCATGCTGCCGCCTCGCAAGCTCTATTAGGAGAACGCCGTGTACCAGCCGACCGTCGAGGACCGTCCATTCTTCCCGTTGACGAAATGCGAGGTCGATTTCGATCGACAGAACGATGCGATCACGCTTCTGCCGAGTTTCTACGCGTTCGGCTGCGAGTACACCAGTCGCGGCCTCCTGATCGGCCGGGACGATGCATTCCGATTGATTGCCGCGATCGAAAAGGCGCTGAGCATCGAGCAGTGAGCGGCGCTCGACGATGTCGGATCGCGTCGTGACGGTCAGCGTGGCGCGGATGCGCGACCACGCTCGGCGCGTTATTTCGCGATCCCGGCTGAAACCCGTGCGCGTTGGCACGGGTACGGATGCGTTTCAACGCATCGAATCAACCGACGCCGGGGCGCGAGTCGAACCGTCAGGCCCGCTCACGCGAAGACGAAATACTTGCGCACCGTCTCGACCACTTCCCATGTGCCTTTCATGCCGGGTTCGATCACGAACACGTCGCCGGCCTTCAGGTGCACCGGCTCCTCGCCTTCCGGCGTGATGATGCAATAGCCGTCGAGGAAGTGGCAGTACTCCCATTTCTTGTAATTCACCTCGAACTTGCCGGGCGTGCAGATCCAGGTGCCCATGATCTTGCTGCCATCCTTCGACACGTAGGCGTTGAGGTTCACGGTATGCGGATCGCCGCCGATGCGCTTCCACTTGGTCGCGTCGACGACCGGGGTCGGGCAGGTTTTGCGCAGAACGGTGATGAAATCGGACATGTCGGCTCCAGACTAACGATCGGGTAAGAGGTCTGTCACGTTAGTTCGAAAGCTGCGCCGCGGCTTGTATGCGTCCGACACCGACTCGTCTATTTTCGACAAGAGGCTTGTGTTGGGGGGCGCGGGTTGCGGGTTCCGGTCGGTGTTGCGATGACGGACACACGTCGATTGAACGTCACCGAAAGCCGGTTAAAGCCGACTGGCCAGGACTGCTTTACGCACTCGTCGACAAGCATTCGGAGTTTCCTGCCGGCTCGTCCAGAAGTCCCGGCCCCCGGCGCATCTCGGAGTGCGCCGGTACCCTCGCGGCTCGGTAGCTATTCAATTGTCCGGTTGAGGATCTGCATAGTGCCAAATGACCATCCCCCACGCCGTGCGCTGCGGCCCAGGCATCGGTGCTCCCGCCTCGACGTGAACCGGGTCCTTCATGGCCGGGCTTTGCCAGTAGCCGGTACGCGGACAAGGTTCCCCCGGCAGAACCCGTAGTCTCGGTTGCGCGACAGGCTTGGGCAAGTAAGATTGCTCCTCCGCCGGAATGCTGCCGTCCCGATAACGCTTGTCCTCCCACAGCAGCCGCCAGCGCACCACATGTTCGTCGTTCGTACCTTCCAACAGGTACTTGTGGGCAATACTGCCTTTGAGGAAGTAGCTCGGACAGCCCACCTTGCCGGACGGAAACCACGGCTCCCAGATGCCCTCGACAGGGATCTCCTGATCGCTATAAATCTCACCGCCTGGGGATTCGTTCTTCGGCGGACAGGGAGGAAGCGATGCCGGATAGGTGCGACCCGGTGGCCAATACCGCCAAGCCGGAAGCGGCGCATTTTCGAACATGGATTCATAGGTCCAGTGCTCAAATACGCGGGTCCCGCCATCTTCACGTGTTCCGTATGCAAGCATCCCGACATAACCGAATCCAACCGTGCACTTGAGCGCGTAGCAAATCAATCTCTCGATCCATACCCCCTCCGCGAACCCGGTGGCATACACCGGGTCCGAAAAGTTGGTGTCCTTCAGTCCCAGTGAATGAAAAAACGGATCGTATTTACGACCGATTTCAAGCGCACTCCGACCAAACAACAGGTCGCCACCTTGCTCGCTTCCGACGACCAGCGCGTCGAATGCGGCCCGTTTGTCAAGGCCTCGGCGCAGTGCATCGATGCCCAGATCCATGTGCACGAGTGCCCCCAGGAAATCATGTGTATAGGCTTCCTCAAGCTCCACCTGATTTGGGCTGGGTGTATCCAGTTGTTTTGCGTACGCGCCGAGAAAGTCCCGATATAGTCCAACGGCGTATTCCAGGAACGTGAAACTCGTCCATTTCTTGAGCAGATAAAACGCCTTTGCTCGCGCATCCTGCTCCTGCTCGGGGGTCATGGTCAAAGTATTCAGCATCATGGAACCTGTTCGTCCGTCGATTGTTTGCCACCATCGGCTAGCGCTCTCCGCGCGTAACGCAAGCAAAATATCGAACGGGAGCTTAAACACGCATCGCCCAAGACGCGAATGCGGCACATCCGCCGGGCCGTTGAAATTCGGCCCCGATACTACAGCGTGCCGACGGGATGCGCCTTCAGGGTGGACGGTGGATTCCGTGAATGGTTGGAGGACTCACTCGACGCTGCCGCTCAACCATTGAGCGATGCAAGTATCGATGCCCCAAAAAGGCCCGCTTGCCATCCCCACCGCAAACCCTGTATGATTACGCGTTCTGCGGGCGTCGTATAATGGCCATTACCTCAGCTTCCCAAGCTGATGACGTGGGTTCGATTCCCATCGCCCGCTCCACCTTCGGCTGCCCGGCAGCCTGCGCAAGAGCCGCCTCGTCGAAGGCGGCTTTTTTGTACCATCTGCCGGTTCATCCGGCAGCACCGCTGCGCATGACGGGCCCACGCCCGAACCGAGCCTTTCTCTGTCACCGATGATGCACGACGATCCGAACGAAGCCGGCCTGCCGCCGGACGACGCCGCCCTTCCCGACGAAGCCGCCGACGGCGCCGACGAAGTCAACCCGCTGCACCGCCGCCGCATCCGCAGCTTCGTGACGCGTGCCGGCCGCGTGTCGACCGGCCAGCGCCGCGCGCTCGACGAGCTCGGTCCGCGCTTCGTCGTCCCGTATGCGGCGGAGATCCCGGACTGGGACGCCGTGTTCGGCCGCCGCGCGCCGCGCATCCTGGAGATCGGCTTCGGGATGGGCGCATCGACCGCGGAAATCGCCGCGCATCGCCCGGGCGACGACTTCCTCGGCGTCGAAGTGCACGAACCGGGTGTCGGCGCGCTGCTGAAACTGATCGGCGAGCAGGACCTGACGAACATCCGCATCATCCAGCACGACGCGGTCGAGGTGCTCGAGCACATGCTCGCGCCGGAAAGCCTCGACGGCGTGCACATCTTCTTCCCGGATCCGTGGCACAAGGCGCGCCACCACAAGCGCCGGCTGATCCAGCCGCCGCTCGTCGCGCACCTCGCATCGCGCCTGAAGCCCGGCGCGTACCTGCACTGCGCGACCGACTGGCAAAACTACGCGGAGCAGATGCTGGAAGTGCTCGGCGCCGAACCGACGCTCGAAAACACGGCCGCCGACTACGCGCCGCGCCCCGACTATCGCCCCGTCACGAAGTTCGAGCGGCGCGGGCTGCGGCTCGGCCACGGCGTGTGGGACCTGGTGTTCCGCAAGCGCGCCGGCTGATACAACACGCAGCGCGCACAACGCACGCTGCCCCCGCACAATGACGAACGGCCCGACCGGCATCTGCTGCCGATCGGGCCGTTTGCTATTGGAAGCGCCGTTGCCCCCGCCCCGGCGTCACGCCCAGTTCAGCCATCCGCTGTAACCCACTAACAGCACGAACAGGCCGAACGCAATGCGATACCACGCGAACACGGTGAAGTCGTGCGTCGCGACGAAACGCAGCAGCCAGCGCACGCACACGAACGCGCTGACGAACGCGGCAACGAGCCCGAGCGCGAACAAGCCGAGCGAATCGACGGTGAACGCCTGCCAGTCCTTGACGGTTTCATACAGCGTCGCGCCGAAGATGATCGGAATCGCGAGGAAGAACGAGAATTCGGTCGCGACGCGCCGCTCGAGGCCGAACAGCATCCCGCCGATGATCGTCGAGCCCGAGCGCGACATGCCCGGCACCAGCGCGAAACATTGCGCGATGCCGACCTTCAGCGCGTCGAGCGGCGTGAGCGCATCGATCGACTGCACGCGCGGCGGCTCCCTGCGTTCGCGCTGCCGCGCCTCGGCCCACAGGATGATCGCGCCGCCGACCACGAGCGCGAACGCGACCGGCACCGGCGAGAACAGCACGGCCTTGATCTTCTTCTCGAACAGCAGGCCGAGCGCGATCGCGGGGATCGTCGCGATCACGACGTTCAGCGTGAAGCGCTGCGCGTCGGGCCGGCTCGGCAGCCCGGACACGACGGACGCGATTCGTTGCCGGTATTCCCAGCAGACCGCGAGGATCGCGCCGAACTGGATCACGACATCGAAGGTCTTCGCGTGCGCATCGTTGAAATTCAGGAAGCTGCCCGCGACGATCAGGTGGCCGGTGCTCGACACCGGCAGGAATTCCGTCAGCCCCTCGACGACGCCGAGGATCAATGCCTTGCAGATCAGGATCCAGTCCATCCGTGGCCCAACTCCGAAGTAGTCGAAAGAAAGGGCCGCGTCACCGCCGCGGCCCGCCCGGCCGCGCGCGGTGCGCCGTCACTTTTCGACGATCGCGACGCGTATGCCGTTTGTAAGGATCGTAATTGTACCGGGTTCGTAGTTCACGCCGGCAAATTGAAGCTGCTCGGGCTTGAACGTGTAGATCGGATAGTTGGTCAGCAACTGCGTCGCGAGCAGGCCCGCGGCCGCACCGACCTGTTGCGCGTACATCTGCGCGTTGCCGTCGAGTACGAGGCTGTCGACGGCCGGCGCCTTCAGCACGACCGAACGGCTCGGCGCGTCGTAAGCCAGCTGGCCCGACACGATGAACTTGCCGCTCACCGGTTCGCGCAGGAACGGACTCGCGAAATGCGCGTCGAGCTGCACGGCGACACGGTTCTGGTCGGGCAGCAGGTTGACGGCCGGGTTGGCGAGCGACACGTCGACGACCTGCGCGACCGTCTTCTGGTACGGAAACTTGCGCGCGACGGCTTTCTGCACGTCGGCGCGCGAGAACGTGTAGTGATCGGGGATGAACGGGAACGTCGACGCGCAGGCGGCGAGCGATACCGACACGCCGATGGCGCCGGCGCAGGCGGCGAGAAAGCGGCGCCGGCCGGGCGTGCAAGATGCGGTCATGCTGAACAATCTCCTGTATCGGGGGCAGCGGCGGCCGGCTTACCGGCCCGGCCGCCAGCAAGGCCGGGGACCGACGTTAGTGCTTCGGCGCACGTGGCCGGTTCCATGGGCGGGCCGATGAACGGCAGCGCGGGCAATGCGTCAGCGGGCGGCGCTGGCACCGGGCGACGGCTGCGTCGCGACCTCGAGGCGCGTCAGCCACGCGAGCGCGTCGTCGCGCGACGCACCGCACATCTCGTCCGACGGCTGCAGCCCCGAACAGCACGCGGGCCGCTCGGGCCGGCCGAAGATTCGGCAGCGCAGGTCGTCGCCGAGCTGCACGCAGCGCACGCCGGCCGGCTTGCCGTCAGGCATCCCCGGAATCGGCGACGAAATCGACGGCGCGATGCAACACGCGCCGCACCGCTCGCGGCACGCATGCGGCGGCGGGACATCGGCGGGCGCCGGACGGACAGGCATTTCGACGGACACTCGACTCTCTCACGAACAACGAAAAACGGTGCGGCAACCGGACGCAGCGCGCGGCCGCCCACCGCGCATTGTGCCACCGTCGGCTGCGACGTTATTACACAATGCAGGCGGAACGCGCGTTTATATACTCGAAAGCATCTAAAAAGCGCGAGACCATCATGCGTTCCGGTTCTGCCGACTCACTGTTCCGTCCCGATTTGCTCGCGAAGTACGGCACGAACGGGCCGCGCTATACGTCCTACCCTACCGCGCTGCAGTTCCGCGACGATTTCGACCCGGCCGACTATGTCCGCGCGGCCGGCGATCCGGGCGCGTCGTCGAGCGACCTGTCGCTGTACTTCCACATTCCGTTCTGCAATACGGCCTGCTTCTATTGCGGCTGCAACAAGATCGCGACCAACAACCGCCGCCGCGCGCGCCCGTATCTCGATCAACTGAAGCGCGAACTGGCGCTGCAGGCCGCGCTGTTCGATCCCGCGCGCCCGGTCACGCAGCTGCATTGGGGCGGCGGCACGCCGACCTTCCTGTCCGACGACGAAACGGCGGAGCTGATGGTGGCCACCCGCGAACATTTCGCGCTCGCGCCGGACACCGACGCGGAATTCTCGATCGAGATCGACCCGCGCACGGTCACGCCCGCGACGCTCGTCCACCTGCGCAACATCGGTTTCAACCGGCTGAGCCTCGGCGTGCAGGATTTCGATCCGGTCGTGCAGCAGGCGATCAATCGCGTCCAGCCGCTCGAGATGACGGCCGACCTGCTGTCGGCCGCACGCACGACGGGCTTCCATTCGGTCAGCGTCGACCTGATCTACGGGCTGCCGCACCAGACGGTCGCCGTGTTCGCGCGCACGCTCGAGACGATCATCGAACTCGCGCCCGACCGCCTCTCCGTATTCGGCTACGCGCACATGCCGCACCTGTTCAAGATGCAGCGCCAGATCGACGACGCGACGCTGCCGGCGCCCGCGACGCGCGTCGCGCTGCTCGGCCTCGCGATCGACATGCTGACGCAGGCCGGCTACGTGTACATCGGGATGGATCACTTCGCGCGGCCGACCGACGAACTCGTGCGCGCGCAGCGCAACGGCACGCTGCAGCGCAACTTCCAGGGCTACAGCACGCGCGCGGATACGGATCTGGTCGGCTTCGGCGTGTCGTCGATCGGGAAGGTCGGCGACGTCTATGCGCAGAACGCGAAGGACCTGCCGGCGTACGGCGCCGCGCTGGACGGCGGGCGGCTGCCGATCGCGCGCGGTGTGCGGCTCACGCCCGACGACCGGCTGCGCCGCGACGTGATCACCCAGCTGATGTGCAATCTCGAACTGCCGTTCTCGCATATCGAGGCCGCGCACGGCGTGCGCTTCGCCGATCATTTCGCGCGCGAGCTCGACGCGCTGCGCGCGTTCGAGCAGGACGGGCTGCTGACCATCGGCGGCGATCGCCTGACGATCCATCCGCCTGGCCGGATGGTCGTGCGCAACATCGCGATGGCGTTCGACGCCTATCTCGGCCGGACGCCGCGGCAAAGCTACTCGCGCACCGTCTGAAGCCGCACGGCCGCATGCGGGCGGCCGGTTTGATAAAGTAAGGGGTTCAACGCCCCTGCAAGAATCCGCACGATGCGCACCACCAAAGCAACCAACGCGGTCGAACGCCTGAAGACCCGTTCCGGCAACCCGCAGTTCGCGGCCGTCGCGATGGCGGGCGGCCTGTTCTATCTGGTCGACCGCTCCGGCGGCACCGCCGAGAAGCGCAGCGAGCCGCTGCCCCTCGACGAATTCGTCAGGTTCGTCGACGAATTTGGCCCCAAAAAACCGCGCAAGGCCAGCAAGCTCGACCTCGCATTCGAGGCACAGATCAAGAAGAGCAAGGGGTAAAGGTCTGTTGCAGGCCGTCTGAAGGCTTTGCCGGCGCCCCGTTTGGTACAATCACGAAGTTTCTCTATCCCCGCTGATGGCCGACCTGGCTGCGTGACCACACCATGAATATCGAAAACGCGCGTTTCAACATGATCGAACAACAGATCCGGCCGTGGGATGTGCTGGATCTGGACGTCCTGGGCCTGCTGTCGATCGTCAAGCGCGAAAACTACGTGTTGCCCGAACACCGCGCTCTCGCGTTCGCCGACCTCGAACTGCCGCTGCCCGGCGGCAGCAGCAAGATGCTGTTCCCGCGCGTCGAAGCGCGCGTGCTGCAGGAACTGGCGGTCAAGAAGCACGAGAACGTGCTCGTCGTCGGCGCGGGTTCGGGTTATCTGACCGCGCTGTTCGCGCATCGCGCGCAGCACGTGACGGCCGTCGATATCGATCCGGCCATCGCCAGGTTCGCGGCGGACAACCTGCGCAACGACGGCGTGACGAACGCGGAAGTCGTGCTCGGCGACGGCTCGCTCGGCTGGCCCGACAAGGCGCCGTACGACGTGATCTGCGTCGCGGGCGGCCTGCCGGTCGTGCCGCAGCAGATGCTCGAGCAGCTGAAGGTCGGCGGCCGCCTGTCGGCGTTCGTCGGCGGCCGTCCGGTGATGAAGGCGCAGATCATCACGCGCATCGACGACAAGCAGTACCGTGTCGCCGACGTGTTCGAAACCTACGTCGATCACCTCGTCAACGCGATCGAGCCGTCGCGCTTCAAGTTCTGAGCGGCGGAGCCTCCATGCAGATCCTGACACCCGCGATGCTCGCGGAATGGCTGCGCGACCCGGCGCGTCCCGCGCCGGTCGTGCTCGACGTGCGCGAACCGTGGGAAATCTCGACCGCGCAGATCGCCGGCAGCGTGTCGATCCCGATGCAGCAGATCCCCGCGCGCAGCGAGGAGCTCGACGACGAAGCGGAAATCGTCTGCGTGTGCCATCACGGAATGCGCAGCGCGCAGGTCGCGATGTTCCTCGAATCGCGCGGCTTCACGAAGCTGTACAACCTGCAAGGCGGGATCGACGCGTGGTCGCGCGACGTCGATCCGTCCGTGCCGCGTTACTGACGTTCCCGGCGGTGCATCACGCGCCGCCATGGCGACCGGCTGCGCCGCAGCCGATCGCACCGCTCCGCCGAACGGGCGCACATGGCGCGCCCGTTTGCGTTTCTGCTTCTCCATTCTCTTTCCTCCTCCGATTGCTTCGGCGCGTCGACCGTCCGCGCCGGTTCGATAGCGAGCGACGGCGAGCATCCGGGCATCGCCGCCGTCGACGGAATCGCTTCGTCATTCCCTTCGCGCTTCACTCCCCTTGTGCACGGCGGCGCCGCCACGACGCGGCTCGATGCACGCGCATCGATCGATTCCGCATTTCCGTCAGCCAGTGACGTTCGCGCTCGCACGCCGGCGCACACCATGCACCATTTGCGCCCGCGCGACTGCACCGCAACGGGTCGCGGATGCTGCACGACGCGTCACGCGCACCACGCAAACGCGTCGCGCCGCCGCTCACAGGCACGCCCGGCGTGCATCCGCGCGACTGGCACATGCCTTGCGTTAGTTCGATGCCGGCGCCGTCACGGCGCACGCCAATCCAACACGTCAAGGGGAACTCGATGAAACGTCGCAGTCTGCTGAAGTTCGGTTCGATGGCCGGTGCACTCGCGCTGGCGGGCAAGAGCCCGTTCGCGCATGCGGCCGATGCGGGCACGGGTCCGATCAAAGTCGGCATCCTGCATTCGCTGTCGGGCACGATGGCCATCTCCGAAACGTCGCTGAAGGATACGGCGCTGATGACGATCGCCGACATCAACAAGAGCGGCGGTGTGATGGGGCGCAAGCTCGAGCCGGTGGTCGTCGACCCCGCGTCGAACTGGCCGCTGTTCGCGGAGAAGGCGCGCCAGCTGCTCACGCAGGACAAGGTCGCGTGCGTGTTCGGCTGCTGGACGTCGGTGTCGCGCAAGTCGGTGCTGCCGGTGTTCGAGGAACTGAACGGCCTGCTCTACTACCCGGTGCAATATGAAGGCGAGGAAATGTCGCGCAACGTGTTCTACACGGGCGCAGCTCCGAACCAGCAGGCGATCCCCGCCGTCGAGTACCTGATGAGCGCGGAAGGCGGCGGCGCGAAGCGCTTCTTCCTGCTCGGCACCGACTATGTGTATCCGCGCACGACCAACAAGATCCTGCGCGCGTTCCTCAAGTCGAAGGGCGTAAAGGAAGCCGACATTCAGGAGGTCTACACGCCGTTCGGCCACAGCGATTACCAGACGATCGTCGCGAACATCAAGAACTTCGCGCAGGGCGGCAAGACGACCGTCATCTCGACGATCAACGGCGACTCGAACGTGCCCTTCTACAAGGAGCTCGGCAACCAGGGGATCAAGGCGACGGACGTGCCGGTGGTCGCGTTCTCGGTCGGCGAGGAAGAACTGCGCGGGATCGACACGAAGCCGCTCGTCGGCCACCTCGCCGCGTGGAACTACTTCATGTCGGTGAAGAACCCGACGAACACGAAGTTCAAGGACCAGTTCGCCGCGTGGGTGAAGGCGAACAACCTGCCGGGCGGCGCGAAGCGCGTGACCAACGATCCGATGGAAGCGACCTATGTCGGCATCCACATGTGGAAGCAGGCGGTCGAGAAGGCGAAGAGCACCGATGTCGACAAGGTGCGCGTCGCGATGATCGGCCAGACGGTCGCCGCGCCGTCGGGCTTCACGCTCTCGATGGACGGCAATCACCACCTGCACAAACCGGTGATGATCGGCGAGATCCGCGGCGACGGGCAATTCAACGTCGTGTGGAAGACGAAGACGGCGGTGCGCGCGCAGCCGTGGAGCCCGTTCATCGCCGGCAACCAGGGCAAGCCGGACATCGTCAGCTCGATCCCGGCGTTCCTGCGCCGGCAGCGCGCGGCGCTGGCCTGACGCGACGAGGAGCGCCGCGCACCGGCGTGGCGCTCCGTTAAGCGCAGGCTTGCGGCACGCGTTCGGTCACGCACCGGCCCCCACTGCCGCATGCATTCGCTTTCCCACGCCCCACAGGATTTCCCGATGCCTACACGCTTTCGCCGCGCCGCCGTCGCGATCGTCGCCTGTGCCGCGCTGGCGGCTACGCTGCCGCGTGCCGCATTCGCGCTGACGGCGGCCGATACCGCCGCGCTCGCCGGCGACGACTTCGACGCCAAGGCGGCCGCGATCGACCATCTCGCCGCCGATGCCGACCCGCGCGCCGTCGCGTTGCTCAATGCGCTGTCGAGCGGCGACGCACTCGCGACCGGCGACGGACGCCTGCTGATCCAGACCGGCGACAGCGCGCACGATGCGCTCACGCAGGCCGCGACGCCGGCAGGTGACGCGCAGCCCGTGATGCTGAACAATCTGCTGCGCACGAAGATCGCCGGCGCGCTGTCGGGCCTCGCGCTCGCGTCGCCCGACGTCGCCGCGCGCCGCGATGCGATCGACGCGCTGCTGAAGTCGCCCGACCCGGCACTCAAGCCGATGATCGATCGCGCACGCGCGAAGGAAACCGATCCGGCATTGAAGCGCCGCCTCGACGCGCTATGGGCGATCGCCGCGCTGCACGATGCCGATCCGGCAAAGCGCCTCGAAGCCGTGCAGGTGGTGGCCGCGCGCCGCGACCTCGACATGATCGAACAGTTGCGCCCGCTCGTCGCAACGAATACCGACGGCAGCTTCGCCGAGCCCGATGCGCGCGTGCGCGAAGCCGCGCAACAGGGGCTCGACGCATTGCACGCGCTGCAGCGCCGCGGCGAGATCGCCGGCACCGTGTTCGCGGGCCTGTCGCTCGGCAGCGTGCTGCTGCTCGCGGCGCTCGGCCTCGCGATCACGTACGGGCTGATCGGCGTGATCAACATGGCGCACGGCGAATTCCTGATGATCGGTGCGTACGCAACCTATGTCGTGCAGACGCTGATCCAGCGCTACGTGCCGGCGGCGTTCGACTGGTATCCGCTGATCGCCGTGCCGGTGTCGTTCGCGGCGGCCGCATTGGTCGGCATCGTGCTCGAGCGGCTCGTGCTTCGGCACCTGTATGGCCGCCCGCTCGAAACGCTGCTTGCGACCTTCGGCGTGAGCCTGATCCTGATCCAGGCGACGCGCATGCTGTTCGGCGCGCAGAACGTGCAGGTCGTGAACCCGTCGTGGATGAGCGGCGGCGTGACCGTGATGCAGAACCTGATCCTGCCGTACAACCGGCTCGCGATCCTCGCGTTCGCGCTCGCGGTCGTGTGTGTCGCGTGGGGCGTGCTGACGAAGACGCGGCTAGGCCTGTTCGTGCGAGCGGTCACGCAGAACCGCCGGATGGCCGCCTGTGTCGGCGTGAAGACCGCGCGCGTCGACGCGTATGCGTTCGCGTTCGGCGCGGGCATCGCGGGCCTGGGCGGCTGCGCGCTGTCGCAGATCGGCAACGTGGGCCCGGACCTCGGGCAAAACTACATCATCGATTCATTCATGGCGGTCGTGCTCGGCGGCGTCGGCCAGATTGCCGGCACCGTGCTCGGCGGCTTCGGGCTCGGCCTCGTCAGCAAGGCGATCGAGCCGTTCTGGGGCGCCGTGCTCGCGAAGATCGCGGTGCTCGTGATGATCGTGCTGTTCATCCAGAAACGTCCGCAGGGCATGTTCGCCCCGAAGGGACGCAGCGCGGAGGCCTGACATGACTTCAATCACCGATTCGTTGCCGAACCCGGTCGCCGACGCGCCGAAGCCCGCGGCCGCCGCACGTGCGGCAGACGGTTTCGCGCTCGGCCTGCCGCCCCGCCCCGCGCTGCTGTCGCGCCGCGCGTGGCTCGCGCTCGTCGCGCTGTGCCTTGCGATCGGCATCGGCGTGCCGCTCGCCGCGCTGGTTGCGCCCGAAGCGAGCGCGTTCCATCTGTCCGCATATGCGATGACGCTCGCCGGCAAGCTGATGTGCTACGCCATCGCCGCGCTCGCGCTCGATCTCGTCTGGGGTTATTGCGGAATCCTGAGTCTCGGCCATGGCCTCTTCTTCGCGCTCGGCGGTTATGCGATCGGCATGTACCTGATGCGCGAGATCGGCCGCGACGGCAAGTACGGCAGCGACCTGCCCGACTTCATGGTATTTCTCGACTGGCATCAACTGCCCTGGTACTGGAGCGGCACGCAGCATCTCGCCTGGGCGCTCGCGCTGGTCGTGCTCGTGCCGGCCGTGCTCGCGTGGGTGTTCGGCTTCTTCACGTTCCGCTCGCGCGTGAAGGGCGTGTACCTGTCGATCATCACGCAGGCGCTGACGTTCGCCGCGATGCTGCTGTTCTTTCGCAACGAGACGGGCTTCGGCGGCAACAACGGCTTCACCGATTTCAAGCGCATCGCCGGATTTCCGATCACGTCGCCCGGCACGCGCACCGTGCTGTTGCTGCTGACCTTCGCGACGCTCGTGCTCGCGTTCATCGCCGCGCGCGCGATCGTCACCAGCAAGCTCGGGCGCGTGGTCACCGCGGTGCGCGACGGCGAGACGCGGCTGATGTTCCTCGGCTACAGCCCGCTCGCGTACAAGCTGTTCGTATGGACGCTGTCGGCCGTGCTGTGCGCGATCGCGGGCGCGTTGTACGTGCCGCAGGTCGGCATCATCAACCCTGGCGAGATGTCGCCCGGCAACTCGATCGAGATGGCGATCTGGGTCGCGGTGGGCGGGCGCGGCACGCTGATCGGGCCGATCGTCGGCGCGTTCGCGGTGAACGGCGCGAAGAGCCTCTTTACCGCGTACTTCGCCGAATACTGGCTGTTCTTTCTCGGCCTGATCTTCGTGCTCGTGCCGCTGCTGTTGCCGCGCGGCATCATGGGCCTCGTCGACACGCTGCTCGCAAAAGGAAAACGCGCATGAACGGCACGGCCCTCTACCAGTTCACGCCGCCGGCCGAGGACGAGCTGCTGACCGTCAGCGGCACCGCATCGATGAGCCGCGTGGTGCCACCCGGCATCGACACGTCGCACGGCACGATCCTCTACCTCGAGGACATCGAGGTGAGCTTCGACGGCTTTCGCGCGCTGAACAAGCTGTCGCTCGCGATCGACGCGGGCGAGCTGCGCTGCGTGATCGGCCCGAACGGCGCGGGCAAGACGACGATGATGGACGTAATCACCGGCAAGACGCGCCCCGATGCGGGCAAGGTGTTTCTCGGCCAGACCATCGATCTCGCGCGGATGAGCGAACCCGAGATCGCACGCGCGGGCATCGGCCGCAAGTTCCAGAAGCCGACCGTGTTCGAGCAGCACCCGGTTTGGGAAAACCTCGAACTGGCGATGCAGACCGACAAGGGCTGGCTCGCGTCGCTGCGCGCGCGGCTCGACCGCACCGCGCAGGCGAAGATCGAGGAGACGCTCGCGCTCATCGGCCTCGAGAGCGACGCTTATCGCGCGGCCGGCGAGCTGTCGCACGGGCAGAAACAGCGGCTCGAGATCGGCATGCTGCTGATGCAGCGCCCGGCGCTGCTGCTGCTCGACGAGCCGGCGGCCGGGATGACGGATCACGAAACGATGGAACTCGCGAAGCTGCTGAACACGCTGCGCGGCACCTGCTCGATGATGGTCGTCGAGCACGACATGGAGTTCGTCGCGGCGCTCGCCGGCGACACCGGCCGCGTGACGGTGATGGCCGAAGGCGCGGTGCTCGCGCAAGGCACGCTCGACCAGGTCAAGCGCGACGACGCGGTGATCGAGTCTTACCTCGGACGGTAATCCCATGCTGAAGATCGATGCACTGAACCAGTACTACGGCGGCAGCCACATCCTGCGCAACGTCACGCTGGCCGCCGACGAAGGAAAGCTCACCGTGCTGCTCGGCCGCAACGGCGTCGGCAAGAGCACGTTGCTGCGTTGCCTGATGGGTGTCGTCGCCGCGAAGAGCGGCAGCGTGTCGTGGCGCGGCACGGCGCTCGGCACGTTGCCGCCGTATGCGCGCGTCGCGGCCGGCCTCGCGTACGTGCCGCAGGGCCGCGACATCTTTCCGCGCCTCACCGTCGAGGAGAACCTGCTCGTCGGCGCGGCAAGCCGCAAGGCGCCGTCGAAAGTGCCCGACCGCATCTACGACCTGTTCCCGGTGCTGAAGGACATGCGTGCACGGCGTGGCGGCGACCTGTCGGGCGGCCAGCAGCAGCAGCTCGCGATCGGCCGCGCGCTGATGAGCGAGCCGCAGTTGCTGATCCTCGACGAGCCCACCGAGGGCATCCAGCCGTCGATCATCCAGGACATCGGCCGCACGCTGCGCCAGCTCGTCGACGAATCGAGGATGACCGTGCTGCTCGTCGAGCAGTATTACGACTTCGCGCGCTCGATCGCGGACCGTTACTGGGTGATGAGCCGCGGCGAGGTCATAGCGGGCGGCGACGCACACGACATGGAGACGAACGGCGTGCGCGAGCTGATCGCGGTGTAGCGGCGCATACGGCACGCGATGACGTCGCCGCACGGCGCCGTCGATCGACGCATGCCGGATGAACTCCGGCATCGCGGCTGCCCTCGCTGTCGCTACGTTCGGCACCCCGCACACCCCGAGCGTGCCGTGTTGCGGTAGCATCCATGATCACCGCGCCCCTCTGCTGCTTCCCGTCGATGTCTGCCCTCGATTCCCACGCTCCGCTGTCCCGCCCCGCCGTCGCCAAGTCGTGGCGCGGCCGTCTCGAACTCGGCTTCGAACGGCACGGCGCGCGCACGACGCTCGTCCACCGGCTGCACGACGGCCCGCTGCGCGTGCAGCGGCCGCTGTATCCGGAAGGCGACGCGATCTGCCACGCCGTCATCGTTCACCCGCCGGGCGGCGTCGCGGGCGGCGACCGCCTCGACATCGACATTACGCTCGGCGGCGGCACGCACGCGGTGCTGACGACGCCCGGCGCGACCAAGTGGTACAAGTCGAACGGCCTCGACGCGACGCAGCGCATCGGCATCACGGTCGGCGAGCACGCAAAGCTCGACTGGCTGCCGCAGAACAACCTGTTCTTCGACGCGGCGCACGCCTCGCTCGACTTCACGGTAAGGCTCGGCGACGGCGCGAGCGCGATTGGCTGGGATACGACGCAGCTCGGCCGTCAGGCGGCCGGCGAAACGTGGTCGGCGGGGCGCATTGCATCGGGTTCGGCATTGGTCGATGCCGACGGACGGCCGCTATGGACCGAGCGCGCGCTGCTCGACGCGCACGATCCGCTGCGCGACGCGCTGCAGGGCCTCGCCGGCTTTCCCGTGTACGGCACGCTGTGGGCGGCCGGTGCCGCGTGCGATGCCGCGCTCGCGGAGGCCCTCGCCGCGCGGATGCCGTTCGACGACACACTGCGCGCGGGCGCGACCTGCGTGACGCCGGGCGTCGTGCTGGTGCGCGCGGTATCGACGTCGATGGAAACGCTGCAGCGTCACTTCACCGACTGCTGGCTTTACCTGCGTCCGCTCGTGCACGGCGTCGACGCGCGGCCGCTGCGCCTCTGGCAGACCTGAGCGCGCGGCGCGCACGCACCGTTTCGGCGCGGCGGCGCCGCCCGCGTTGCCCATGATCCATGCATCGCGCACCACGATCGCGCATCGATGCCCGTTCCTCCGGCATGGCACGCACCTTGCTGCTTACATAACGGCTACACGACGCACAAGAAACGGCGCGGTGCTACGATGACCCGCGCCTCGGCCGAAAACCGCGCGCACCGATAAAAATTACGTTTTCCTGAACGACTGCCTTCATGAAACTGACTCCCCGAGAAAAGGACAAGCTGCTGATCTTCACGGCGGCGCTGTTGGCCGAACGCCGCCGCGCGCGCGGGCTGAAGCTCAACTATCCCGAAGCGGTCGCGTTCATCACCGCCGCGCTGATGGAAGCCGCGCGCGACGGCAAGACCGTCGCCGAGGTGATGCACTACGGCACGACGCTGCTCACGCGCGACGACGTGATGGAAGGTGTGCCGGAGATGATCCCCGACATCCAGGTCGAGGCGACCTTCCCGGACGGCACCAAGCTCGTCACCGTCCACCACCCGATTCCGTGACGAGGTAGCACGCATGATCCCCGGCGAAATCCTCACCGACGACGGCGAGCACGAACTGAACGCGGGCCGCGCGACGGCCTCGCTCGTCGTCGCGAACACCGGCGACCGCCCGGTGCAAGTCGGCTCGCATTACCACTTCTTCGAAGTCAACGACGCGCTGTCGTTCGACCGAGCGGTGGCGCGCGGCTTCCGGCTCAACATCGCGGCCGGCACGGCCGTGCGCTTCGAGCCGGGCCAGACGCGCACCGTCGAGCTCGTCGAGCTGGCCGGCGAGCGCGCCGTCTACGGTTTTCAGGGCAAGGTGATGGGGCCGCTGTAAGCGGCGCCCCGCTCTTCAGGAACAGCACATGACATTACGCTTGAGCCGCCGCGCATACGCGGAAATGTTCGGGCCGACGACGGGCGACCGCGTGCGGCTCGCCGATACCGAACTGCTGATCGAGATCGAACGCGACTTCACGACCTACGGCGAGGAAGTGAAATTCGGCGGCGGGAAGGTGATCCGCGACGGGATGGGCCAGTCGCAGCGGGTCGCCGCCGACGTGCCCGACACGATCATCACGAACGCCGTGATCCTCGATCACTGGGGCATCGTGAAGGCCGACATCGCGATCAAGCATGGCCGCATCGCCGCGATCGGCAAGGCCGGCAATCCCGACATCCAGCCGGGCGTGACGATCGCGATCGGTGCGGCGACCGAAGTGATCGCCGGCGAAGGGCTGATCGTGACGGCCGGCGGCATCGACACGCACATCCACTTCATCAGCCCGCAGCAGATCGACGAGGCGCTCGCGTCGGGCGTCACGACGATGCTCGGCGGCGGCACCGGGCCGGCCACCGGCACCAACGCGACGACCTGCACGCCGGGCCCGTGGCACATGGAGCGGATGCTGCAGGCCGCCGACGGCTGGCCGATCAATCTCGGCTTCCTCGGCAAGGGCAACGCGAGCCTGCCGCAGCCGCTCGTCGAGCAGATCGCGGCCGGCGCGATCGGCCTGAAGCTGCATGAAGACTGGGGCACGACGCCCGCCGCGATCGACAACTGCCTGTCGGTCGCCGACGACACCGACACGCAGGTGGCGATCCACACCGACACGCTGAACGAAGGCGGTTTCGTCGAATCGACGGTTGCCGCGTTCAAGGGCCGCACGATCCACACGTACCACACCGAAGGCGCGGGCGGCGGCCACGCACCCGACATCCTGAAGGTGTGCGGCGAGGCGAACGTGTTGCCGTCGTCGACCAACCCGACACGCCCGTACACGATCAACACGCTCGACGAACACCTCGACATGCTGATGGTGTGCCACCACCTCGATCCGTCGATCGCCGAGGATCTCGCGTTCGCCGAATCGCGGATCCGCCGCGAGACCATCGCGGCCGAGGACATCCTGCACGATCTCGGCGCGCTGTCGATGCTGTCGTCCGACTCGCAGGCGATGGGCCGCGTCGGCGAAGTGATCATCCGCACCTGGCAGACCGCGCACAAGATGAAGGTGCAGCGCGGCGCACTGCCGGAAGACGGCACGCGCAACGACAACTTCCGCGCGAAACGCTACGTCGCGAAGTACACGATCAACCCGGCGATCACGCATGGCATCGCACACGAAGTCGGTTCGATCGAACCGGGCAAGTGGGCCGACCTCGTGCTGTGGGAGCCCGCGTTCTTCGGGATCAAGCCGTCGATGATCCTGAAGGGCGGGATGATCGCCATCGCACAGATGGGCGATCCGAACGCCTCGATCCCGACGCCGCAGCCCGTCCACTACCGCGAGATGTTCGCCACGCGCGGCGGCGCGCTCGCCCGCACGTCGCTGACCTTCGTGTCGCAGATGGCGGCCGATGCGGGCATCGCCGAACGCTACGGCCTCGCGAAGCGCGTCGTGCCGGTGCGCAACTGCCGCAACGTGACGAAGGCCGACATGATCCACAACGCATGGCGTCCATCGATCAGCGTCGATCCCGAGACCTACGACGTGATCGCCGACGGCCAGTTGCTCACCTGCGAGCCGGCCACGGTGCTGCCGATGGCGCAGCGCTATTTCCTGTTCTGATTTCCGGTTTTTCGTTCCATGCGCACCCTCGACAAACGCATTGCCCCGAACGTGAAGCTCGCCGCGTCGCTCGTCGCGCGCGCGCCGGCGCTCACGCTCGCGTATGACGCCCGCTGCAAGAGCCGCCTCGCGGCGACGCTCGACACCGGCGAGGACGTCGCGGTCCTGCTGCCGCGCGGCACCGTGCTGCGCGACGGCGACGTGCTCGTCGCCGACGACGGCGCACTCGTGCGCGTCGCCGCGGCGCACGAGACCGTGCTGCTCGTGCGTGCCGCCGATGCGCTCACGCTGATGCGCGCCGCGTATCACCTCGGCAACCGTCACACGCCGGTCGAGATCGGCGACGGCTATCTGAAGCTCGAAGCCGATCCAGTGCTTGCGGACATGCTGCGCCGGCTCGGCACGCAAGTCGAAGAAACCAGCGCACCGTTCCAGCCGGAAGCCGGTGCATACGGCGGTGGTCACAAGCACGGGCACGACGCGACGTTCGCGGAGGATTACGCGCTCGCGCAGCAGGTATTCGGCGAACATCACGGCCACTCGCACTCGCACTCGCACGATCACGATCATCAGCATGGTCCGGGCTGCTCGCACGGCCACCACGGGCATGACCACCACTGAACTCGTCGCGCTGCTGCATCTCGCGTCGCCGGCGCTGCCGATCGGCGCGTTCAGCTATTCGCAGGGACTCGAAGCCGCGCTCGACGCGAACCTGGTCCGCGACGCCAACACCGCGCGCGACTGGATCGCGAGCGGACTGACCGACGTGCTCGCGCACGGCGAGCTGCCGTTCCTCGCGCACCAGCTCGCGCGCTGGCACGCGCACGACGCCGATGCGCTCGTGCGCGAGAACGCGTGGTTCGTCGCGAGCCGCGAATCGTCGGAACTGCGTCGCGAAACCGAACAGATGGGCTGGTCGCTCGCGCAACTTTGCGCGTCGCTCGAATGGGGCGATGCCGAGCGCCGCGCGACGCTCGCGTCGCTGTCGCCGATCGCGCTGCCGACGGCGTTCGCCTATGCGGCGGCCGCGCAAGACGCGGGCGCCGACGCGACGCTCGCCGCCTACGCATTCGGCTGGGTCGAGAACCAGACGTCCGCCGCGCTGAAAGCGGTGCCGCTCGGCCAGCTCGCCGGCCAGCGCATCATCGTCGCGCTGCGCGGCGCGATCGACGCCGCCGTGCGCCGCGCGCTCGCCACGCCGCCCGACGCCATCAACACGTTCGCGCCGCAGCTCGGCATCCTGTCGGCGCGGCACGAATCCCAGTATTCGCGGTTGTTCCGCTCCTGAACAAGATCCACGCCATGAATGCACCTGCTCTCTCCCCCACCCGCCGCACGAAGAAACTGCCGCCGCTGCGTGTCGGCATCGGCGGCCCGGTCGGCTCCGGCAAGACCACGCTGCTCGAAATGCTGTGCAAGGCGATGCGCGACAAGTACGACCTCGTCGCGATCACCAACGACATCTATACGAAGGAAGACCAGCGCCTGCTGACGGTCGCGGGCGCACTGCCCGAGGAACGCATCATGGGCGTCGAGACGGGCGGCTGCCCGCACACGGCGATCCGGGAGGATGCGTCGATCAACCTCGAGGCCGTCGACCGGATGCTGTCGCGCTTCCCCGACGCTGACATCGTGTTCATCGAATCGGGCGGCGACAATCTCGCGGCGACGTTCAGCCCCGAGCTGTCGGACCTGACGATCTACGTGATCGACGTCGCGGGCGGCGAGAAGATTCCGCGCAAGGGCGGCCCCGGCATCACGAAGTCCGACCTGCTCGTGATCAACAAGACGGACCTCGCGCCGCTCGTCGGCGCGAACCTCGACGTGATGGCGTCCGACACGAAGAAGATGCGCGGCGAGCGGCCTTACGTGATGACGAACCTGAAGGCGCTTGAAGGCGTCGCGGACGTGATCGCGTTCATCGAGAAGAAGGGATTGTTGACGGTTTGAATAACTGTCCGGGCAGGCACTGCAAGGCCATTGCGGGCGCAGAGGCGCGTGCGCTGCCGAAAGGTCCCTTGGCGACATTGTGCATTCGGTTGCCCCTGGGCTAGGATCGGTCCCTTACATTCACCTGTAAGGATTTCGAAATGCCGATTCCCGCGCATATGTGGCTCAAGGATGATGGCGGCGCAGAGATCAGAGGCTCGTCAACCGTCCAGGACCGTGAAGGCAGCATTGAAATCATCAGTTTCGGCCACGGTGTGAATCTGCCGGTCGATGGCGCCAACGGCAAGATCACCGGCAAGCGTACACATTCACCGGTTGCGTTCGAAAAGGAATTCGACGCGGCGACACCGTATCTCTACAAGGCCGTGGCGACAGGGCAGACGCTGAAATCGGCCGAAATCAAGTGGTATCGCATCAACGATGCAGGAAGGGAAGAAGCGTATTTCGTGATGCTGCTCGAAGGCGTCAAAGTCTGCGGCATCAACCCCGGCATGGCGAATACCCGACTGTCGCAGGTGTCCGCGCTCAATCATCTGGAAGCTGTCTCGATGATGTATGAGCGCATCACCTGGCATTATCTCGACGGCAATGTCAAATACACGGATTCATGGAATGACATCGGATAAGCGGAGGTGGTCAATGGCTTATACCGGTAGATTTCTGGTGAATAACGACTTTTTGTCGCCCCTTACAATCGATGGTCTGGGTACGTTCGATGCGTTTTCTGGCAACGGCATCTATCGGAATCGGGGGGGCTGTACGGCGGTACCCGACAACGGCCCGATTCCTGCCGGTAAATACTGGATCGTCGATCGTCCTACAGGCGGTGTCGGGTCTCGAGCTTGGACCTCGATCAAGGACGCATATAACGCCTTAAAGGGCAGACCGTCTTACCATTCCGAATGGTTTGCACTATATCGGAGCGACGGCTTAATCGACGATTTTACTTGGATCAACGGTCTCCAGCGCGGTCAGTTTCGGCTGCATCCGACGGGCGGCGATGGGATTTCGCTAGGCTGCATTACTCTGCCGAGCCGTACGGATTTTCTGAGAATCCGAACAGCACTTTTGACCACAGACAAAATTGCAGCTGGCAATTCAGGGCTTGATGCATACGGAACAATTGAGGTCGTCGCGTATGGCAACACTTGCCCGTAGATTTTTCAAAATGACGCTGTTTATCGGCTTGTTTCTTCTATCCGTGCGCTGTATTGGTCGAAATGGAGCGATGCCGGAAAGCGTAGCACTTAGATGGTTGAGCATCGCGCAAAACCTTGGTCTGCACGAAGCAGATGATGCCTATATCCTGGTGATGCTAACTCTTGATCTGCTTGTAGCAACGCTTGCATATATGACAATCACGAAGCTATGGAAGCATAATCGTAGCAAAAACGCCGCGTTGAGAAATAATGCCCGAGAATGACCACTCTCGTCCGTAGAATATTTAAGGTCGCACTGTTCGTCGGTCTGTTCTGCCTCTCCGTACCGTTCGTCCACACATATCCTGTACCGATGCCAGAAAGTCAGGCACTCGCCTGGCTACGCGTTGCAAATCGACTCGGTATTCGCGATCCCGATGATTTATATATTCCGCTCGTTCTGCTGACCAACATTATCGTGGCAACATTTGCGTATATGGCGATCATGAGGTTGGGGCGATACTATCGCGGCAAAAAACAAGTTAAGAAATAGAGCCGAGAATGCCCCCTCCTGTCCGCAGGCTATTAAAGGTCGCGCTGTTTTTTGGCCTGTTTGCCCCTGTCACTTCGGTATGTTCGCCCATATCCCTATGAATGGACAGAAAGCCAGATGCGCGCATGGCTGATACATCGCAGGCACTGGGCATTCGCGATCCCGAAGATTTGTATTTTGTGGTGTGGGCAACTATCGAAGTGATCGTGGCCATGCTCGCTCATATAGCGATCACGCGGCTGTGGCGGCACCACCGAAAAATGCATGTTGAAAAATAGCGACCAAGGATGACCGCACCAGAACCAACGCCGCGCCCTTACTCGTCTCGAGGTTCGTGGGACACAGCCGTCGACCTTCAACCCGTTGCAGCGCATTCGAGCGCAACGCGCTCGAATGCAAATCGCTACACGTCGTCGCCCTGAGCGTCCCGCCCGTCCTGCATCGCACGCCCGCCCCGCTCCACCGGCGGCAGCAGCGCCGCGAGCACATCCACCGAGCGCGCGGTCGCACCGCGATGGCGCGCCGCGAACGCCGCACCGGCCGCGCCCATCGCGATACGCCGCGCGTTGTCGGCGAACAGCGCGTCGAGCACGTGCGCGAGATCGAGCGGATCCGCGACCTGCGTCGCCGCGCCGGCCGCGACCGCGTCGGCGGTCGCCTGCGTGAAGTTGAACACGTGCGGGCCGATCAGCACCGGCACGCCAACCGCGCAGGCTTCGATCAGGTTCTGTCCGCCGAGCGGCAGCAAACTGCCGCCGATGAACGCGACGTCGCTCGCCGCGTAATACGCGCCGAGCTCGCCCATCGAGTCGCCGAGCAGCACCGTCACGTCGTCCGCCAGCGGTTCGGCGGCGGCCGCGCGCCCCGCCGCAAGCGCGGCCGCATCGGCCCCCCACACCGAACGGCGCACGCACTTGAAGCCGTTGCGCGCGACCAGCGCCTCGACTTCCGCGAAACGCTGCGGATGACGCGGCACGAGAATCAGCAGCGCGCCGGGCGTCTTCATCGCGGCGAACGCCTGCAGCACCAGCGCCTCTTCGTTCTCGCGCGTGCTTGCCGCGACCCACACGGGCCGCGCGCCGATCGCGTCACGCCACGCATGGCCGCGCGCGGCCAGCTCCGGCGGCGTCGTCATGTCGAACTTCAGGTTGCCGAGCACCGTCACGTTGCGCGCGCCAAGCGACGTCAGACGCTCTGCGTCGGCCGGGCTCTGCGCGAGCACGCGCGAGAATCCGCCGAACACGTCGCGCGTCGCCGCGCCGAATTTCGCGGCGCGCCGATGCGAACGCGCGGACATCCGCGCGTTGGTCAGCACGAGCGGCACGTCCGCGCGACGGCATTCGTCGATCAGCGTCGGCCACACTTCGGTTTCCATCACGAGCCCAAGCGTTGGCCGCCATGCGTGCAGGAAGCGCCGCACCGCGCCCGGCATGTCGTACGGCAGATAGCAGCGCAGCACGCGATCGCCGAAGATCTGCTCGCCGGTCGCGCGGCCGCTCGGCGTCATGTGGGTAAGCAGGATCCGCGCGTCGGGGCGCGCGCGCATCAACGCGTCGATCAGCGGCTGCGCGGCACGCGTCTCGCCCACCGATACCGCATGCACCCAGATCAGCGGCGCGCGATCGTCCGGCGAACGGCCCGCGACGTGACCAAAGCGCTCGCCGATGTGCTCGCGATAGCCGCGTTCCTTGCGCGAACGCACGAACAGCCGGATCACGGCGATCGGCGCGACCAGCCACCACAGCGCGCGATAGATCGCCCTCAGCATGAGCCGGCCCCCGGCTTGCGTGGAAACAGGCGCGCGCTCAAACCAGCGTCCTGCCGGTCAGGCGCTCGAGAATGCCGAGCGGCGCGCAGTCGCGGCGCACCATCGCGTCGACGGACAGGAAGAAGGTCTGCTCGAGCATGAACTGGCCGGACATCACAGCGTGCGAAGTCTGATCCGAGAAACATATCCACACGCTGCCCGGCGGAAACGGCATCGTTTGCTGTGGGCACGTCTTCTGGTAGTCGAGGTCGGCCTTCATCCCGTCGTGCAGGTTCAGCATCAGATGGTCGTACGCGCTGCGCGGCGACTTCGTCACGTGCAGCAGGTTCAGCAGCCATGCAGAGCCGGGGAACTGCGGCCGGATCTTCGGCAGGAAACGCTTCGCGACGTCCTCGAACGGTTCGCCCACGCGCCACACGCGCGGCTGCCCGGCCGGGTTCACGTTCGTGAACACGCGCAGGATCCGCTCGCCGTAGTTCGGCCGCGACGGGAACGCATCGACGTGCAGCCGGCTGTCGTCCTTGCGCCATGAAGTCTGGCGCGTTTCGACCTGCATCAGCCGCAGGCTCGTCGGCGCGACGCGCAGCTTGCCGCGGTATTCGGGAAAGAGGCCGTCGACGAGCGTGCCGGCCTGCTGCTGGAAACGCGCGACCAGTGCGCGCACGGCCGACTGCGTGACGCTGTCGCCGAGCACGCCGGCGAGCGCGCCGCCATTCGGCGCGAGGCTGATGTTCTTGCGTTTCGGATCGGCGAGCGCCGGATCGAGCAGCGCTTCCTCGCCGCCTTCGATCGCGAAGCGCAGGTTCGGGAAATACAGCACCTTGCCTTCCTCGACCGCGGCGAGCAGTTGCTCGCGCGGCGTCGACAGGTTGTGTCCGCTCCAGTCGGCGGACGGGACTTCGATGATCTGGGATTCGCTCATGATCGGTTCGCGTGCGTGACTGGCAGGGCAGGCGTGACGGGCGTCACAGCAGACCGAAGCCCGCGAGCGCCGCCTTCACCTGCGAGATCGACGGCGGTTGCCCCGCCGTGCCGAGATTGACGACGTTCGGCGACCAGTAGCCGCCGGTACGCCAGGCCGTCGCGAAATTGTACAGTTCGACCGTCGGACGCTTCAGCGCGGCCGCGATGTGAACCAGACCTGTATCAACCCCGACCGTCGCGGCCGCGCCGTCGATCAGACCGACGACGGCGGGCAGCGACAGTTTCGGCGGCACGATCGCCGCCGCGCCGAATTCCTTCGCGAGCCGCTCGCTGGTCGCGCGCTCCGCATCGTTGCCCCACGGCAGCACGAGCGACGCACCGCGCCGCACGAGCGCCTGGCCGAGCTCGATCCAGGCGGCGTCCGGCCACTGCTTGTCGGCGCGCGACGTCGCATGCACGAAGACGACGTACGGCACCGGCAGGTTCAGGCCGAGCGCCGCGACCGCGAGCGCCGCCGCGCGCGTATCGAGGCCGAAGTCGACCGGATCGGCCGGCGTCGGCGCCGGGTCGCCCAGCGCGGCCGCGACCAGCTGGCGCGAACGCTCGACCACGTGCGTGCGCGGCTCGATCGGCACGCGCTTGCGATAGAAGAAGCGCACCGGCCATTCGTAGCCCGCGCCGTCGGTGCGGTTGCCGAGGCCCGCGAGCGGGCCGCGCGCCCAGCTCGCGACCCAGGCCGTCTTGATGAGCCCCTGGCAGTCGATCACGAGGTCGTACTGCTCGGCCGCGAGGCGCTTGCGGAACGCGCGGATCTCGCGCCACGTCGCACCCGAGAACGGCTTCTTGCGCCAGCGGCGCAGCGAGAACGGCAGCACGTCGCGCACGCCGTCGACGAGCCGCACGAGGTCGACGAAGCTCTCCTCGACGAGCCAGTCGATCTGCGCGTCGGGATGGCGACGCCGGATATCGGCGATCACCGGCATGTTGTGCACGACGTCGCCCAGCGACGACACGCGCACGATCAGGATCTTTTGCACGCTGAGAAAACGCCGGCGGACGGCCGGCGACAGGCATAAAGACGCGATTTTATCGCGCCCGGGAGAGCACACAGGCAAAAAGCGGCCGCACGCCGTCGGCGTGCACCGCTTTTCGGGGATGGCGCGACGATCCTTCGATCATCGCCGCGCCGGCGGCGGCCCGCAGGCCGCCGGGTTCTCGAGCAAACGCCGGGCCGTCCCGAGTGTTCCCGCCTCCGTCGGGGGCCTGGCGCGAAGCGCCGGGTTCGCGGCGCTCAGAACGGCAGCTTGACGTCCGGCTTCGCGGCCGTCAGCACACGGCGGAAGTCGTCCTGGATGCGCTTGAGCCCTTCCTCGGTCTCGGATTCGAACCGCATCACGACGACCGGCGTCGTGTTCGACGAACGCGCGAGGCCGAAGCCGTCCGGGTATTCGACGCGCAGGCCGTCGATCGTCACGACCTGGTCCGCACCTTCGAATTTCGCTTCCTTCTGCAGCTTCTCGATCAGGCGGAAGTTCTCGCCTTCGTCGAGCCAGAGCTGCAGTTCGGGCGTGCTCATCGCGTCCGGCAGCGCGTTCAGCAGCGCGCTCGGATCGGCCGTCTTCGCGAGGATCTCGAGCAGGCGCGCGCCCGTGTAGAGACCGTCGTCGAAACCGTACCAGCGATCCTTGAAGAACACGTGGCCGCTCATCTCGCCCGCGAGCGGTGCGCCCGTCTCGCGCAGCTTCGCCTTCACGAGCGAATGGCCCGTCTTCCACATCAGCGGCTGGCCGCCCTTCGCCTTCACCCACTGCGCGAGATGGCGCGTGCACTTCACGTCGTAGATGATCTGCGCGCCCGGGTTGCGCGACAGCACTTCCTCCGCGAACAGCATCAGCTGGCGATCCGGGTAGATGATCTGGCCGTCCTTCGTGACGACGCCCAGGCGGTCGCCGTCGCCGTCGAATGCGAAGCCGAGCTCGGCGTCGGTGTCCTTGAGCGCCTGGATCACGTCCTGCAGGTTTTCCGGGTGCGCGGGATCGGGGTGGTGGTTCGGGAACGTGCCGTCGATGTCGGTGAAGCGCTCGACGAGTTCGCAGCCGAGCGCCTTGAACAGACGCGTCGCGAGCGGGCCCGCGACGCCGTTGCCGGCATCGACGACGAGCTTCAGCGGACGCGCGAGCTTCACGTCGCCGACGATGCGCTCGATGTACTGGTCGGCGACGTCGAATGCCTCGTACGAGCCGCTGCCCGTCTCGAAGCGCTCGTCGACGATGCGGCGGTACAGCGCCTGGATCTGCTCGCCGTAGATCGCCGCGCCGCGCAGCACCATCTTGAAGCCGTTGTAGTCGGGCGGGTTGTGGCTGCCGGTGACGACGATGCACGAATCGACGCGGCGCTCGCCGCCCTTCAGCGCAAGCGGCACGCTCGCCGCGAAATAGCCGACCGGCGTGGGCACCATGCCGACGTCGACGACGTCGACGCCCGCCGCACGCAGGCCCTCGGCGAGTGCGCCGACGAGCTCGGGACCCGACAGGCGGCCGTCGCGCGCGACGACGACCGCGTCGCCACCCTGAGCGCGCACTTCGCTGCCGAATGCCCGGCCGATCCCGCGCGCCGTGTCGGCGTCGAGCGTCTTGCCGACCACACCGCGAATGTCATATGCCTTGAAGATGGATTGGGAGATCATCGATTCTCTCTCGGTTGCGTGCATGGAAAATAATCTGGCCGCCTTCGCGCGTGCCCGGCATCATACATGCCGGCCCGGCGTTGCAAGGAACGGGACGGCTGGCGCGGCCCCGATCCCACTTATAATCGCGGGTTTTGATGACGCGGATTCCGTCCATTTTAATGCCTAGCCGTTCCGCCGCCGCCACCCTGCCGCCTGCGGGCGCCCTGCCGGCCGCCTCGCGCGCATGCGGCTGCCCCGCATGCTGAAGCGATTCGGCAACCCGGACGTCGCGAAAGCCGTCGCGAACCTCGTCTGGCTGGGGCTCGAACGGCTCACGCAGATCGGCGTCGCGATCGCGATCAGCGGTCTTCTGGCCCGTTATTTCGGGCCGGACGTGTTCGGCAAATGGCAGTATGCGAATACGCTTCTCCTCGTACTGGCACCGCTCACCTGGGTGTGCGGTGCCGAAATCCTGGTTCCGACCATCGTCCAGCGCCCGCCCGCGCAACTCGGCGCGGTGCTCGGCAGCGCATTCGCGCTGCGCATCGGCGTGTCCGCCGCCGCGCTCGTCGCGACCTGGGTCGCGATCGGCGCCGGCGCGTTCGATCCGCTCGTCGGCGCGATGCTCGCGGGCCTCGCGGTCACGATGGTGTTCCGCGAGCCGTTCGTCGGCGTGATCAACGCGTGGCTGCAGAGCATGACCTACAGCAAGCCGCAGCTCGTGACCAGCATGCTCACCGCGCTGGCCAAGGCGCTCGCCGTCTGGCTGCTGGTGCGCGCGGCCGCCGGCCCCGCCCGCTTCGCATGGCTGTGGGCGCTGGAAGCCGCCGCGATCGGTTTCGTGCTGCTGCTCTACTACCGCCATCGTAACGGCGGCACGCTCGGCTGGACGTTCGACAAACCGCTGTTCGGGCACTTTGCCACCGCCGGCACCGTGTTCTGGCTCGGCCTGATCTGCATGTATCTGTTCCTGAAGCTCGACCGCCTGATGCTCGAGCGCCACGTGTCGTTCGCCGACCTCGGCCGCTATTCGGCGGCCCAGCAGCTCAACGAGAACTGGATCACGCTCGCGCTGATGCTCGCGCAGACCATCGCGCCCGCGTTCGTGTACCGCGTGCAGGACGTCGCGCGGTTGCGGCGCAACATCGTGCGGCTGATCGCGATGACCGCCGGCCTGATGACGGCCGGCGCACTGGTGCTGGACGCGGCCGCGCCGCTCATCGTCGGCAAGGTGTTCGGCCGCGGCTACGAGGCGTCGGTCGACATCTTCCGCTGGGCCGTCTGGCTGTCCGTGCCGGCCGGCATCGAGGCGATAGGCAATCTTATCGTTCTCAAATATCAAGCAAAATTCGTGTTGCTGGCGAAATGGGTGCTCGCGCTCGCGATCGCCGCGCTCGTCAACGTGTTCGCCATCCCCCGGCTCGGCCTGTACGGCGCGCTCGTCGGGCTGGCGGCCGGCTACGTTGCCGCCGCCGCCGTCAATTTTTATTACATTCGTTTCAAGCTGCGCCCATGACGTCTCCCGATTGCCCGCCCCCGCTCGACGACGTGGCCGTGCTGATGCCGGCCTACAACGGCCACGACGACGTCGTCCGTACCCTCGCATCGTTTCGAGAGGACGCGCCGGTGCACGTGCTGATCGTCGACGACGGCAGCACGCCGCCGATCGTGGCGCCCGACCTGCCCGGCCTCGCGATCGAGGTGCTGCGCATGCCGCGCAACGGCGGCATCGAGCGCGCGCTCGAGGCCGGCATCGACGCGCTCGCGGCGCGCGGTTTCCGCTATGCGGCGCGCATCGACGCCGGCGACCTCGCCGCGCCGCAGCGCCTCGCGAAGCAGCGCGCGTATCTCGACGCCCACCCGCGCGTGGCCTGCGTCGGCATGTGGACCCAGGTCGTGTCGCGCGCCGGGGAGCCGCGCTTCATGCTGACGCCGCCCGCCGATCCACGCACACTGCGCCGCATGCGCTTCCTGCGCTCGCCGCTCGTGCATCCGTCGGTCATGTTGCGCATCGACGCGGTGCGCGAAGTCGGCAACTATCGGGCGAAGTACCGCGCGGCCGAGGATCTCGATCTTTTTTTACGGTTAATGCAACGCTACGATTGCGCGAACCTGCCCGAGCTCGGCCTCTACTACGAGCTCAACGAGGGCGGGATCAGCGCGACCAAGCGCCGCCGCCAGCTGATATCGACGCTATCGCTGCTGCTGCGGCACTTCAACGTTCTGAACCCGTACGACTGGGCCGGCCTCGCCAAGAACCTGCTGCATTTCGTCACGCCGTACCGCACGCTGCAGCGGATCAAGCGGACGCTGTTCGCGGCGCGCCGGTCCGCGTAGCGCGCATCCGGCATTTTCGACGCTTTATTTTTTCTTTTTTTTCATGTCCGCTACTTCCTCGCTGCGCATCGCGCTCGTCTGCAACACGGCCTGGGCGATCTACACGTACCGCCACGGGCTGATCCGCGCACTCGTCGCGCGCGGCGCCGAGGTCGTCGTGATCGCGCCGCACGACCGCACGGTGCCGCTGCTCGAGCAGATGGGCTGCCGCTACGTCGCGCTCGCCGTGGCGTCGAAGGGCACGAGCCCACGCGAGGATCTCGGCACGCTTGCCGCGCTGGTACGCCATTACCGCGCGCTCAAGCCCGATCTCGTGTTCCATTACACGATCAAGCCGAACATCTACGGGTCGATCGCGGCGTGGCTCGCGCGCGTGCCGTCGATCGCGGTGACCACGGGCCTCGGCTACGTGTTCATCCAGAAAAGCCGCGCGGCCAGTGTCGCGAAGCGCCTGTACCGGTTCGCGTTCCGCTTTCCGCGTGAAGTCTGGTTCCTGAACCGCGACGATCTCGCGACCTTCACCGACGAGCGGTTGCTCGCGCATCCCGACCGCGCGCGGCTGCTGCACGGCGAAGGCGTCGATCTCGAACAGTTCGCGCCGGTGCCGCTGCCCGCCGGGCGCGGCCCGGTGTTCATCCTGATCGGCCGGCTGCTGTGGGACAAGGGCGTGCGCGAATACGTCGAGGCCGCGCGCGTCGTGCGGGCCCGCTACCCGGACGCGCGCTTCCAGCTGCTCGGGCCGCTCGGCGTCGACAATCCGAGCGCGATCGGTCGCGCGGACGTCGACGCGTGGGTCGGCGAAGGCGTCGTCGAGTATCTCGGCGAGGCGCACGACGTGCGCCCGCACATCGCGGCGGCCGACTGCGTCGTGCTGCCGTCGTACCGCGAGGGCGTGCCGCGTACGCTAATGGAGGCGTCCGCGATGGGCCGCCCGATCGTCGCGACCGACGTGCCGGGCTGCCGCGACGTCGTGGCCGACGGCGAAACCGGCTTCCTGTGCCGCGTGCGCGACAGCGCGAGCCTCGCCGAGCAGCTGATCCGCATGATCGAACTCGGGAGCGCCGGGCGCGATGCGATGGGTGCGCGCGGCCGCGGCAAGGTGGCCGCTGAATTCGACGAGCAGCAGGTCGTCGAACGTTACAGGCGTACCATCCATACGTTCACCGGCATCACATTTTGAAGGAGCACATGAGCAATGAGCGCTAAAGGCACCATCCTCGTCACCGGCGGTGCGGGCTACATCGGCTCGCACACGACAGTCGAACTGCTCGAGAACGGCTATGACGTCGTGATCGTCGACAACCTGGTCAACAGTAAAGTCGAGTCCGTGCGCCGGATTGAACGCATCACCGGCAAGACTCCGGCATTCCATCAGGTCGACGTTTGCGACGAGGCCGCACTCGCCGAGGTGTTCGACGCGCACCCGATCACCGCTACGATCCACTTTGCGGCACTCAAGGCCGTTGGCGAATCGGTCGAGAAACCGCTCGAGTACTACCGGAACAACCTTGGCGGCCTGCTGACCGTATTGAAAGTAATGCGCGAGCGCAACCTGCGGCAGTTCGTGTTCAGCTCGTCGGCGACCGTGTACGGCGTGCCGGAGCGCTCGCCGATCGACGAATCGTTCCCGTTGTCCGCGACCAACCCGTACGGCCAGTCGAAGCTGATCGCCGAGCAGATCCTGCGCGATCTCGAGGTATCGGACCCGTCGTGGCGCATCGCGACGCTGCGCTACTTCAACCCGGTCGGCGCGCATTCGAGCGGGCTGATCGGCGAGGATCCGGCCGGCATCCCGAACAACCTGATGCCGTACGTCGCGCAGGTCGCGGTCGGCAAGCTCGAGAAGCTGCGCGTGTTCGGCTCCGACTACCCGACGCCGGACGGCACCGGCGTGCGCGACTACATCCACGTCGTCGATCTCGCGAAGGGGCACATCGCCGCGCTCGACGCGCTCGCGAAGCGCGATGCGAGCTTCGTCGTGAACCTCGGCACGGGCCAGGGCTACAGCGTGCTCGAGGTCGTGCGCGCGTTCGAGAAGGCTTCGGGCCGCCCGGTGCCGTACGAACTCGTCGCGCGCCGCCCGGGCGACATCGCCGAGTGCTACGCGAATCCGCAGGCTGCCGCCGACATCATCGGCTGGCGCGCGACGCTCGGAATCGACGAGATGTGCGCGGACCACTGGAAATGGCAGGAGGGGAACCCCCGCGGTTTTGTATAATCCGCTGTCCATTTTTCGAGCGATCCCATGCTCAGCTTCGCGTCCGGCTTCATCGTCTCCCTGCTCGTCACGTTGTTCATCGTGCGCTATGCGCATCTGCACGAGAAATTCTCGATCGACAGCGATCTGGCGGGCGTGCAGAAATTCCACGTGCGGCCGGTGCCGCGCGTCGGGGGCATCGGGATCCTCGCCGGCGTCGTCATTGCCGCGCTGCTCGTGTCGCGGCGCTATCCGACGGTCGCCGGCAGCATTCTCGGCATCGTCGCGTGCGGGATGCCGGCATTCCTGTCCGGGCTCGTCGAGGACCTGACCAAGCGCGTGTCGCCGCGCGCACGGCTGCTATGCACGATGGGCGCCGCCGCGCTGGCGTTCTGGCTGCTGGGCATCGCGGTCAAGCGGATCAGCGTGCCGCCGCTCGATTTCCTGCTCGGGTATGTGGCCATCTCGGCGTTCATCACGGTGCTCGCGGTCGCGGCGCTGGCCAATGCGATCAACATCATCGACGGCTTCAACGGCCTGGCGTCGATGGTCAGCTTCATGATGTTCGCGTCGCTTGCCTACGTCGCATTCCACGTCAACGACGCGGTCGTGATGTCCGCGTCGATCATCATGATGGGCGCCGTGCTCGGCTTCTTCCTGTGGAATTTTCCGGCCGGCCTGATCTTCCTCGGCGACGGCGGCGCGTATTTCATCGGGTTCATGCTCGCCGAGCTCGCGATCATGCTGGTGATGCGCAATCACGAAGTGTCGGCGTGGTATCCGGTGCTGCTCTTTATGTATCCGATCTTCGAGACCTGCTTCTCGATCTACCGGAAGAAGTTCATTCGCGGGATGTCGCCGGGGATTCCGGACGGCGTGCACCTGCACATGCTCGTGTACAAGCGGCTGATGCGATGGGCGGTCGGAACGAAGCACGCGCATGACCTCACGCGGCGGAATTCGCTCACTTCGCCGTATCTGTGGCTGCTGTGCCTCGTCGCGGTGATTCCGGCGACGCTGTTCTGGCGGCACACGGTGCATTTGTTCGTGTTCGTCGTGCTGTTCGCGCTGACCTATGTGTGGCTTTACATCAGCATCGTCAGGTTCAGGGCGCCGCGGTGGATGGTGGTGCGCAAGCAACGGCGCAGCCACTGAAGCGCCGCCACGCCGGCGCCGGACAATAAAAAAGCGCCCTCGGGCGCTTTTTTATTCCACTTGACCGGAACCGCCGTCATTCATTCGACACTGCACGCACCGCCGGCACGCTCTGCAGCATCGGCGCGACGGTCGTCTGATATTCCGGCACCCAACGCCTCAAATCGCGTCGCACCTCGTCGTCACTCAGCACGCGATGCTGCATCAGCCAAGGCAAGAGTTCGTCGAGAAGATGATCCGGCACTTCCCGCGCACGCGCGATCCGCAGCTTCGGATGAGGCGTGCGGGTGGTTGTCTCGTCATCCGCGAGCAGTTCCTCGTAGAGCTTCTCGCCGGGCCGCAGCCCCGTAAAGTCGATCCGGATCTGCCCTTCCGAGAAACCGTACAGGCGAATCAGGTCGCGCGCGAGGTCGACGATCTTGACGGGCTCGCCCATATCGAGAATGAAGATCTCGCCGCCGCGGCCCATGCTCGACGCCTGCAGCACAAGTTGCGATGCTTCCGGAATCGTCATGAAGAACCGCGTGATCTCGGGATGCGTGACCGTCACCGGGCCACCTTTCGCGATCTGCTGCTGGAACTTCGGGATCACGCTGCCCGCGCTGCCGAGCACGTTACCGAAACGCACGGTCTCGAACTGCGTGCGCTCGCTCGTCTGCTGCAACGCCTGGCACGCCATCTCGGCGAGCCGCTTGCTGGCACCCATCACGTTGGTCGGATTGACTGCCTTGTCTGTCGAGATCAGCACGAAATGGCGTACGTTGTGGCGGATCGCCGAGCGTGCGACGCGGTAGGTGCCCAGCACGTTGTTGCGCAGTGCCTGCCACGCGTTGTGCTCCTCCATCAGCGGCACGTGCTTGTACGCGGCCGCGTGGAAAACAATATGCGGTGCATAGCGCGACATCACCTGGTCGAGCAGCAGCGAATCCTTCGCGTCGCCGATGATCGGCACGACAGGCTGGTCCGGAAATCGCTCGCGCAACTCCTCGGCGAGCCGGTACATCGCGTACTCGGAGAGATCGAAAGCCACCAGTTGCGCCGGCTTGAACCGGAGAATCTGCCGACACAGCTCGGAACCGATCGAGCCTCCCGCGCCGGTCACCATCACGACGCGGCCGCGCAGTAGCGCCTCGACGTGTGGCGTGTCGATCGTCACCGCATCGCGGCCGAGCAGGTCCTCCAGGTCGATGTTCCGAACCTGCGACAGGAATCCCTGCCCTGGCATCAATGCAGTCAGCGACGGCAACACCATTGCCTTGACGCCGGCGCGCACGCACAGTGTCGCGACACGGCGCTGCGTTTCGACGGATGCCGATGGAATTGCGATGATCGCGTATTCGACCTTCATCGCATCGGTCCAGTGCTTCAGATCGTTGAACGAGCCGAGCACCTTGTAGCCGTAGATTTCGCGGCCTTGTTTGGTGACGTCGTCGTCGAGCAAGCCGACCAGACGCCATTCTCCCGAACGCGACAGTTCGCGCGCGAGACTCGCGCCCGCCGTGCCGGCACCTAGCACGAGCACCGGCTTGCCCTGCCCGACCAGTCCGCCATACAGGTAAAATTCCTTCGTCGCGCGGTACAGCGCGCGGGCGCCGCCCATCGCAAGGAACAGCATCAGTGGCGAAACGAGCAGCACCGAGCGCGGAATGATTGGCGCCGGCTGGAACATCACGGCTCCGATCATCACGATCACGCCGCCGCCGATCACCGCCTTGGAGATCCGAACCAGGTCCGGAAGGCTCGCAAATACCCACAGACCGCGGTAGAGGCCGAACACGTGGAACATCAACGCGTAGACCGGCAGCACCCAGACTAGCGCCATGAGCGCGCCGCCCATGAAATCAGGCGGAACACTCCCGTTGAACCGGACGAGATAAGCGAACAACCACGCGGCGCTGACCGCCGTCAGGTCGAACAGGAAAGCGCTCAGCGAAAGCCATGATGCTTTGGATCGCAACATCGGCAGGAAACCTCAAGAGTTATTTTTCAGCGGCCGACTGAAACCGGCGCCAGCGCCTGTCAGTGGCCAGTCCGATGCATGCCAGGACGCCGTACCAGGCGAAGAACGACAGCCACTGCTGCGGTTCCGGGCGGCCCTTTGCCCACAAGGCGACGATTATGCCTGCGAGCATGATGAGGTACCAATAAAGAGCGGTCCGGCGGTGACCTAGGCCCGCTCGAACCATCCTTTGATAATAATGCTCCCGGTGTGCTTCCCAGAACTTTTCGCCACGTAACAGACGTCTCAAAAGTGTTACAGACGCATCGGCGATAAAGGGCGCGAACACCAAAGCCGGGAACCAGATAGGCCAGACGCCCGTACGCCACCCCCAGTAGCCCAGCGCACCGGCTAGAAAGCCAAGCGGAATCGATCCGGCGTCGCCGAGGAACAGCTTGGCCGGGTGGAAGTTGAGCAGCAGGAAGCCGAGCGCCGCGCCGGCAACCGCGGCGCCCGCAACGGCGAGATCGGGCGACGGTGTCGCGCCGCCCAGCGCCGCGATCGCGTATGCCCCGAAGCCGAACAGCGCCATGCCGCCAGCGAGGCCATCCGCGCCATCCATGAAGTTGTACAGGTTCGTCAGCCAGACCATGATGAAGCCCACGCCGGCCAGCAGCCACACGGGTGCATCGGCCGGATAGACGGCGATCAGCGCCACGACCGCCGCGAGATGCGCGGAGAACCGCACGCGAGCCGGCAGCCCACGCCGATCGTCGACCTGGGACATCGCGGCGAGACCGGCTGCCGCGGCAGCGATCAGCCACAGCTGCGGCGCCAGCACCAGCAGCGCAATGACGCACACCGGGACGATGCCCCAGCCGCCGACGCGAGGCGTCGGCAAAGTATGAAGCGAACGGTCGTTCGGAATGTCGGTGGCGAGATGCCACGCGAGGCCGGTCACGAGCAGCAGACGCAGGATGGCCGTCGAAGCAAATGTGGTCGCCAAGGCCACCAAAACCGCAGTGATCCAGGAGGAAGTTGGAAGAAGCATGTGTTTATTTTTGGATACTGCGGGAACGATACCACGCGGCGGTCGCTTCGAGTCCCTGCTGGGCCGTATACGGAGGCTGCCAATTCAATGTCCGTCTCACGTGGGTGGTATCGAGCCGCAAATTAGATGTGAGGCGGTCGACCACAGCCGCTCGACCTGCCAGCTTGCCAAGTGCCTGCAACACCGCGACCGGCACCGGAAACAGCTTCGCTGGCCGGTCGAGTCCATGGCCTAGCGAGCGCAATAGCTCGACGATCGAAAGGGCGTCGTCGTCAGCGACGTGAAAGCATTCGCCGGCAGCGCGTGGATCGCTTGCGCACCGCAGCAGACTATCGGCCAGATTTTCGATATAAACGAGGCTGCGACGAGCGGTGACGCTTGCGAGCGGAAGTGGAATTCCCTTGTCGATCGCTTTCATCAGCCCCAGAAAATTCGCACCGACGCCTCTGCCGTAGACCAGTGGCGGTCGCACAACGACGACTTCGAGACCTTGCGCTTTCCCGAATTTGCGGACCTCCAGTTCGGACTCGAGTTTTGATATGCCATACGGATCTGTCGGCATAGGCTCGTCGTTCTCGCGCCATGGCCGTCCCGGTTCGCCCTCTCCAAGGGCCTTGATACTGCTTACCAACACCAAGCGGCGAGCGCCAGCTCGCAACGCTGCTCTTGCGATGTTCAGGGAACCGTCGACGTTTACCGCTCTGAAGGCAGCAAGCGGATCGGCCGCTCGATCGCGCATTACATGAACGCGAGCGGCCAAATGAATAACGACGTCGCAAGGGTCGAGTTGGCGGGAACCATTCGCGACACTGGCAAAGTTGTCGTCGTCAATCACACATTCGTGAACGTACGGTTCGCACACTCCGGGCCGACGTACGATTCCGATCACATGATTGCCTTGTGAGTGTGCGCGTGAGCTGACGGCGCGACCCACGAATCCGTTTGCACCGCTAATCGCAATTCGCATCTTGCATACCTTCCAACGAACGGCACGACCGGATGTCGCACCATTGCAGTTTCACGCCGACACCGAGCGGTATACGGCGCAAGTTTTCTCGACCGTTGCGGACCACGTAAATTCGGCCGCCCGGCACAACCCCTTGGCGACCAGCTCGCTACGCAGAGACTCGCCGTCCAACATGCGCTCGAGACCGTCCGCAATGGCGTCGACAGCATATGGATCGACTTCCCATGCCGCTCCGCCGGCAACCTCGGGCAACGAAGTGACGTTCGACGTCAGCACTGGCACACCGCTCGCCATCGCTTCCGCGACCGGTAGCCCGAATCCTTCGTAAAGCGATGGGTAAGCAAATATCGCCGCCGATGCAAACAACTGCACGAGATCGCTACGCGACACATAGCCGGGCGCGACCAATTGACCCGCCTTTGCCAGTGGCTCAATTTCGCGCATCAACGCAGAATTCATCCAACCGTCGGCACCAATCAACACAAGAGGGAACGCTTGACGGAACGCAACCGGCAGGCGCGAGAACGCCTCAACAAGACGGTGAAGGTTTTTCCGCGGCTGAAGCGTGCACACCGACAGGACGAAGCCCCGGTAGCGCAATCCAAAACGTGATAGCGCTGGCCCGCATTCATCCTCGCCCCGAGGCTTAAAACAGGACTCCACACCAAGATGGATCGCGGTCACCTTGTCGTCCGGCAGACCGTATATCTCGTGAATCGCCTGCTTCGTGTAGTGGCTCACTGCAATCACGGCCTGCGCCTGCTCCAGAGTCCGGGGGATTCCGTCGTCCAAGTATTTAATGGCGACTTTGGGATGAAATTCCGGATACCGGCAATGCGATAGATCGTGAATCGTCACTACGGTCGGTCCGCGATACCGGGACGCGATGAAATTCGTCTCGTGGTAGATGTAGCCACGCGCGGCGAAGTCATCACGCGGCCGCGCCGAAGCCAATCCTCTGAGCAATGTGCGCATTTCATAGGCGCCAGGGACATTCCGTCCCGCACGAATCGCTGATGCCAGCGGCCCGCGAGTGATCCGAGCCGCCTTTCTTAGCGCGGCGTGGTCGCACACCAATTCGTCGAGACGACCGCCCTCGTATACCTTCGCGCCGATCCATCCTGCCAGAGCTTCGACGTCCCGTTGCGTTCGCAGTCCTTCCAGCAAATGCTGGGTGTAGTAGCCGACACCGCTTCTCGGAGGCCGCAGCGAATTGAGATCAAAAACGAGCTTCATGCGGTCCACTAACGATTGGTAAGACTGTTTGGGTTCTGTCTGGGGCGGCACTTGGACTACCGGCCGCGCTCCTCGATCGCGAGATCCTCGTCGCACCGCAGCCCACAATGGATTCTGCCGCGAGGGAACCAGAGCATCTGCAATACGGATGCCATATCAAGGTACCCGAGCCACGGACGGGGGGCGATAGCTTACCATTCGACTGTCCTGAAACGCGCGCCCGACGATCGGCCTACGCGCCTCACCACCCTTACCTCCCGCGCCACGCCGGGCCCGAGTCATCGCGCGGTGACACCTGGGCTTACGCACCGTGCCGGTTCAGGCTTGAAACGGCGCGATTGTTCGTCAAATGGAGTCAATGATCGCGAGGGTGCACGTCCTGGTCAAACGCTGACGCCGAAGCCGACAAGGCGATTCGGTGTGGCTCACTGGGGGGGCCGGACCAGGCTCGCCGCTGTTGGCGGGCAACAAAATTTGTAACCTATTGTCCTGGATGGAGCGGGGAGCACAAGAATCTCGGCTAGAATCGCTCATTGCACCATAGATTTCTGCCGCTTAAGTTCACATGAGCATAGTTCCCATCATTATCTGCGGTGGCGCGGGCACCCGTCTTTGGCCGGTCTCGCGTGAAGCGTTTCCAAAACCTCTGCTCAAGCTGGCGGACGGTCAATCACTCCTGCAAAAGACCTACCTTCGCGCGTGCGGCATCCCTGGGGTCGAGGAAATCGTCTTCGTCACGAATCGCGATACATACTTCCTGACCAAGGACGAATGCGCTGAAGTTCGCCACGAAGCCGTCAAGATGGGGTTCGTACTCGAACCGGTGTCGCGCAACACGGCGGCGGCGATCGAGGCAGCAGCGTTGGTCGTGCGTGAGCGCCATGGTCCGGAGGCGATCATGCTCGTGATGCCGGCGGACCATCTGATCAACGATCTCGCAGCCTTCAATGCGGCGGTCCAACAGGCATCGGACGCAGCAGGCACCGGCAAGGTCGTGGCGTTCGGCGTCAAGCCGACCCGCGCTGAAACAGGCTTCGGCTATATCCAATACGAACGCGGCGCACATGAAGACACCAGCGCGCGCGACATCGTCAGCTTCGTCGAAAAACCAAACGCCGAAGTGGCCGCAAGGCTGGCAAGCGACGGTCAGCACGCGTGGAACGCGGGCATTTTCTGTTTCGCTGCCCAGACGATGCTCGACGAAATGGAAACGCTGGCGCCCGACGTTGCCGAGCCGGTCCGGGAGGCCATTCCCGACGGAAGCTGGGCGTCGACCGACGAGGATTACGTCGTGGAACTCACGCGCACCGCGTTCGAGACAGCAAAGGACATCTCTATCGACTACGCCGTGATGGAGCGCACGAACAAGGCAGCGGTCGTGCCGTGCGACATCGGGTGGAGCGACATTGGATCCTGGCTTGCTATCAGCGACCTGAGCCAACCAGACGATCGAGGAAACCGGATCGACGGTGCCGCCCTTCTGCACGACACGTCGAACTGCTATTTCCGCTCCGAAGACCGCTTGATCGGCGCCGTGGGCGTCGAGGATCTAGTGGTCGTGGACACGCCGGACGCACTGCTGATCGCCCGGCGCGACCGCGCACAAGACGTCAAACAGATTGTTTCCCAACTGAAGCAGTCCAACCACGACGCCTATCGGATTCATCGGACGGTTCATCGACCGTGGGGCACGTATACAGTGCTCGAAGAGGGCGACCGCTTCAAGATGAAGCGCATCGTCGTCAAACCCGGCGCGTCGCTGTCGTTGCAGATGCATCACCATCGCAGCGAGCACTGGATCGTTGTGCGCGGATGTGCAGACGTCGTCAATGGTGAACGCGTTATTTCGCTGCAACCTAACGAGTCGACATACATTCCGGCCGGGCACAAGCATCGTCTGATTAACCCGGGGGTCGTCGATCTCGTACTCATCGAAGTGCAGTGCGGCGAATATCTCGGAGAAGACGATATCGTCCGCTTCGAGGACGTCTACGGACGGGCGCCTGCAACCTGACACCAAATGGTGCAATGCTCAAGGGGGCGATATGAAGTCGCCCCCTGTCGTTTGCGCTCCTGTGGTGACCTGACGCGATATGCACGTTTTACATTTCTACAAAACCTACCGCCCCGACTCGATGGGAGGGGTAGAAGAACTAATCGGCCAGGTATGCTCGGGCGCCAGTAAGCAGGGAATCACCAGTGAAGTCCTGACCGTTAGCACGGACACGACTTCTGTGGACTTTGGCGACCATGTTCACCATCGAGCCAAGGTGAACATCCAGATTGCCTCGTCTCCTTTCTCGATTGCGGCATTCCAGCGCTTTGCCGAACTGGCTCGACGAGCCGATGTCATCCATTACCACTTTCCGTGGCCTTTCATGGATGTCGTGCATTTCGCCACGCGGTGCCGGAAACCATCGGTCGTCACATACCACGCTGACATCACACGGCAGAAGGTTCTGCTCCAGGCTTACAAACCCCTGCAGGGACGCTTTCTGCGTGACGTCGATCGGATTGTTGCGACGTCGCCCAACTACCTTGAGACAAGCCCCGTATTGCGTCAATTCAAGGACAAGGTTGACGTTATTCCTATTGGCCTCGATGAAACTCTCTACCCTGCGATCGATCCCGAACGAGTCGCCTACTGGCGCAACCGCGTAGGATTGAAATTTTTCCTGTTTGTCGGCAATTTGCGCTACTACAAGGGTCTGCACATCCTGCTGGACGCGCTCGTCAATACGTCGATGAAGGTGGTGATTGTCGGAGCCGGGCCTGTCGAAGCTGAACTCAAGGCCCAAGCCGCGCGGCTTGGGCTAGGCGACCGCGCAGTATTTGTTGGCGCCGTATCTGACGAAGACAAGGTTGCCCTTCTGAGCATGTGCCACGGACTCACGTTTCCGTCGCACCTCCGAGCAGAGGCATTCGGCATCTCGCTCGTCGAAGGCGCAATGTTCGGCAAGGCATTGATTTCCACCGAGATTGGCACCGGCACCTCGTACGTGAATATCGCTGGCAGGACAGGACTCGTTGTTCCTCCAAGCGATCCCGCAGCCCTGCGCGCTGCAATGACCACGCTCTGGAACGATTCCGACTTAGCTGCAACACTTGGTAAACATGCACGCGAGCGATTCGAGCAAAATCTGACTGCCGGACAGATGATCGATCGCTACGTCGATCTTTACCATCGATTGTCCCGGTAACGGCGCGACAGGCGACGACGGAAATTCCGCTGCGGCCGAGTCGCCTTGTGATGATCATTTCTCTTGCAAGCACGCAAACGATGTCGCAGCGCATTGATAAAACGACGCTCCTGAGCCGGCTGGAACAAGCCGGCATAAATCGAACCTTTACGATTGCGTTTACTCCCCGCTGTGGCAGCACGGTCTTGTCTAATGCGTTGACCAGTGCTCACCTTGGGCGGCCGACCGAGTATTTCCAGTACCCCTACTCCGAACAGTCGCCATTTGGCATCACGCCCGGGGAACGATTCGAAGAAGATTTTGAAACGCTGATACTCGATCGAAGTATCAATGGTATTTTCGGTTCAAAAATCATGCACGATCATCGTGCGCATCTCGATGACTGGTTGGCAACCAGCGTTCCCGGCTACGCGACGTTGGACGATATTTTGCCCAATCACAGATGGATTTATATCCGGCGAGAAAATTCGATCAAGCAAGCCGTATCCCTCTACATTGCGGATGAAACGGGTGTATGGCACATGCCGACATGCAGTGACTCGGATACATCTACACCGAAAGTTCGATACGACTTCTTCGCGATTCTGACGAAGCTGATGATGCTTTTGTCGCATGAAGCCAACTGGGAAGCCTATTTCGATAAGACAGGCATTCGGCCGCTGCGTATGACGTACGAATCGCTGATAGCTTCGCCGTCCCAGTTCTTCACGGAATTGGCCGATCATCTCGGCGTTCCTGCCGACGCGATAGCCAGCGCCCATTTGAGCCGCAATGGGGGGCTGAGCAAGATATCCGACCGGATGAGTGACGTGTATCGAGACATACGTGAACGATTTACGGAAGATTTTCTCGATATCGGACGTCGCGATAACCGAGCGAAGCTCGGCGCCGGCCTAGATCGCTGGGTCGATTTCTTCGGCAACCAGCGTTGGCGCACCGATGACTCTTAAAAGCGAAATATCTGCTGGTGCGTGGTTATTCCGCGGTAGACACGATACCTGTCTATGCTCACCCTCTCGCACCATTGACCATCGACCGCGTCCGGTCCATGGGTGGCTCGGCAAGAAAGAGTTGCCGCCATGAATCGACACTCCTGAACTCCACGAAACGATACGTCATCGCGGAAAGAAATACCGTCGCCCCAATAAAGCACGCGATACGTACCGCACCTGCTCCGCCGACATCGATCTGCAACGCGCGCAATATCGGCAGATGCCAAAGATAGACGCTGTAGCATCCCATGCCGAGGACCTGCAGTAGGCGGGAACGCAGAAGTCTTGCAAACAGTGACCCATGGCTCAGTGCGGTAACCACGAACAACGCCAACGCGATGTCGAGTACGTTGTTCAGGAGGGCCGTCCATTCGGCGGGAATCCGCTTGTCGAAGCATCCGGCAAAACCCCAGGACGCCACGGCAAGCAATGCAGTCGCAGCGAGGGGCAGAATGCGGCAACCACTCAGCCATCGTCCGTCCACATAAGAACGCGCGAGCCACATGCCAATAACAAACTCATCGAGTCGACCGATGAGAAGCGCATCGATGACCCAATCTGGTCCGAAAAACACCGGGTAGTAAATTCTCCGGAGCAACCTGACGCACAACGAGAGAAAAATTGTAAGGCCGAGCAGTCGCGTCAACCCGACCCGCTCCGCAATCGCGACCAGGAGTGGAAATATCAGACTGAACATGACTTCCGCTCCGACGGACCAGAGCGCCCAGTTCGAAGATGGCGAAAATGTATCCGGGAAAAACGGAAACGTAAAAGTCAGACACCGTACGATCTCGTGGATCGCATGTTCGTTTGCATTGGCGAATTGTCCGCTCAGAGCAAACGTCGCCACCACGACAAAAAAATAAAGCGGCATCAGGCGAAGAAAACGATGCCTGTAGAAGTGAACGATCTCTTCGCGCCGGGTGAAGCGCCGTTTGCCTGCCGCATACGGCAAATAAAGCACGAAACCGGAAAGGATGAAGAACAGGTTGACACCCATCCATCCATTCCACAGTATCGCTTCGGTGGGCATACCAAATAGGCTTGGCGGCGCCGGAACAAGAACAAAGCTCAAGTGATGCCAGACCACTGCAAGAATGGCAATTCCGCGTAGTCCGTTGAGCTCGGCCACGCGAGAGATTTCAACTCGGTGCTCAGAAACAGCGGCCATGGTTTTCGTCGATCGCCCTTTGTCGCTACGTCACGCATATTGCATGTATCTGCAATATGCGTGACCCAAATTCGCCGCCTCGATCTTATTACAACAACTTCAACATAAGTGATTCGAAGCTGGGCAGCACACGCAAATTGCCATATCCGCTGATGTGATCGCCGTCGAAGAACAGCGGTTTCTTGCCGTCATACGCCGAGCACGTTCTATCCGAACACAGCGTCGGCAACGGATCCCACGTATATACATTCGGCACCTTCGCTTCCATCTGTGCATACGATTGAAGAATCGGCGCTCGCATCTCGTCGATTTCGCTGCGGTCGATCAACGGACCGCGCTCGCAAATTGGATTGTGTCGATTGAACCAATCCGAGCAACGATATGGAACCATGCGGAAGATCGGCTTTGGCGCTTCCAGCACAACTTTTCCACCATGCCTCTCTATCTCTTGCAGTATCGGAATGGCCTCTTCGACTGACCGATTTCGACCTTTCACTGCCTCGTCACCAAACAACTGATTCCGTGCAGTTTCGTCGCCAAAGTACGCCCACTGATCGATCATTCGGGGCAAACGCAACGAAGGCAAGAAAACTACGTCACCGGGCTGCAGCTTCGTCAACATGTCCTTCAATGCCGAATCGCCGTATTGATGGCAAACCGGGTTTCCATCCTCGCGCCACGGCTGCAAACTAAGAAACGGGCAACCGGCGTTGTTGTAAGCGTAAACCGTGACACCCGTCTGCACGACGAACTGCTTGAACATGCCCGAATAGGCCATCGCGTGAGAATCGCCAATCACGAAGATCCGATGCGCACTCTTCGCAGGAAGATCACAGTTCTTCCGCGCATAAACCCAGAGCTGTCCGCCCTGCACGTCCTGAGGCGCAACGTCGGTATGACAACCGGGGAAAGCAGGATTCGTATCTGTCCCGTACGGATACCAATCGTCTCCGTGTCTCGTCACCGTGCTCAAGGAAAATTTGGGCTGAGCTTCAGCCATCATAGACGACAGGCCCGCGCCGCCGATCATCAAGCAAAGTCCGCATCCGACGATGACGAGCCGTGGAATTCGCGTTGCCGACAATCCGTGGCGGAACGGTTCCTCAATGAAACGGTACGAGGCCATCGCAAGTGCAAACGTCAGCACGATGGCGCAAACGATCGTGAGCACGGACTCAAGCCCGGCCGTCCAGCGCAGGACCACGTAAATTGGCCAGTGCCACAAATAGAGCGAATAGGAAATCCGTCCGACGAAGCGAGCCGGACCACTCTCAAGGACCGTCGAGATGAAGCCTGCATGCTCGCGACGATACAAGAATCCCAGCAAGCCGACCGTGCCGACCACTGGAATGATCGCACCCGGGAATGGATAGTGATCCGACTTCGAAATCACGAGCCCAACCATCACGATCGCCAATGACACCCATGCCCCAATCTTGGTGCCCACGGTAGCAGGCGCTCGACTCGATTCGTCCGTGAAGAACCCAGAGAGTATGAAACATTGGTACAGCAAAACGCCGGCGGCCAATTCCCAAAATCGACCGAAAATAAAGTAAAACGCCTGCGTTTGGTTTGCCTGCCCGAGCCAGTGCCCCCATACCAGCGATGCACCTAATCCCGCAGCAATCAGAATGACAGACAGATGTCGCCAGTTTTTTCGGGCAAGCCAGGCCCAGAATAAAAATGGAAAGGCGAGATAGAATTGCTCTTCAACGCCAAGCGACCAGGTATGCGTGTACGGATTGAATTCAGCGGTCGGAGAAAAGTAGTCGTTGCCGACCGAGCCCAAAATGAAATTGCTCAGGCCGAAGAACGCGTAGAGCCCGGTCTTTTGACTCTTATCACTTAGGTACGACGACGGGATGAACAGTGCTGAAACCAGCCCCGTCACAAGCAACACGACAATCAATGCGGGCAAGATTCGTCGCATCCGCCGTGCGTAGAACAGCAGCAAAAATCGCCCAATCGAGACCGAACCGAGATTCGCGACCGAGGAACTGACCACGAATCCGGAGATCACGAAAAAGATATCGACTCCCGAAAACCCACCAGGAAGCCAATGTGCGTTCAGATGGAACAGCATGACGGACAACACCGCCAACGCACGCAGGCCGTCGATATATGGAAAATAGGCTGTCTTCGCACTCGCCATTGCTAGTTATCTTGAAAATTAGACGCCCTTCATCACCGCCTGGGCGTCATCCCAGGCAGGCCGCCTTGAATTATTGGATCTTGCTTACAAGATTGACGAAATTCCTTGCTACCCTGCCCGGAGAAAACTCTTCCGCGTACCGGGTCGCGTGTGTGACAAACGTCTGATAACTCTCATCACCGGAACCACGCCAAGCAGCCGACACCACTTTCTCCACAGCCTGAGCAAGTTCCGCGGAGAGACTGTCGATGCAGCCCGTGTTGACGAGTCGACCGAAGCCGTTCGTTACCGACGGAACGTTGGAATTGTCGTAGGCGATGACGTAGCATCCGTTGGAGATCGCCTCGACAATCGGTACACCGAATCCTTCATGATAGGTCGGCAGGACGAACAAATCCGCATCCTGCAGAATTTCATGCTTCTGCTCTTCTGAAGCATTGCCATGAATTTTGATCTCGACGCGTCGACCATATTGACGCGCCAACGTGGCAATGATCGTCTCGATCTGTGCCAGTAGCTCGGGGTCGGAAAACAGCAGATTACCAACCATATCCAGCTTTACCGCACATGTCGGATTCGATGCCAACACGTTGCTGAGCGCCATCAGCAACTCATGTGGCCCCTTCGACTTCACAAACCTGCCGATGAATGCGATGCGCACGATGTTGTCCACAACGCTCGGTTTTCTCGATGGAGGATGCGACATCGAGTGAATGGCGAGAGGCAACACGGTGGCAGGCGTATCGATACCAGCCTTGCGAAGCACCTCGAGATTCGTGTCGCTAACGCAGATAACGTGATCAGCCCACGCAATATTCGACATTTGCGAAAAGGACTGATCGATCAGTGCACGACTTTCCGGTTTGACGAACTCTCGCGGCGTGACGTTATGAAACACGACCAGACGTCGCGCGCGCGCCGGAACGATCGACAACAGATCGAATAGCGGATAGTAGATGCCGAAGTGAAAGATGACGACATCGCTCGCGAGAAAGTGTGGATCGAACGCAATATCCCTGACCTCGGATACGACCGTCGACGGAATGTCGTCATACTCGCATGCGTATGCGTACAAGCGAACGTCATCGACACCGCTCTTGCGCAGCGCACGTACCTCGTCACGGATGCTGTTGGAAATCGCGTCGTTCTTTACGCAAATTCCGTTCACGTATGAGACTTTCATTGCGCAACCGAATTGAGATGGTTGTTGATCGCAAGCGAATAAAGCGCGCCGCTCTCGGATGCCATCCGCTTCGCCGTGAACCGCTCCGCGAACAGGCGTCTTCCGGCATTCCCCATGCGCTCACGCAATTCGGACGAGTCGACAAGTTGCCGAATTGCTTGCGCCAGCGACTTCGCGTCGCCAGGCGTCACCAGCAACCCAGTTACTTCGTGCGAAACCACTTCCGGCATCCCGCCCGCTGCGCAACCAATGACAGGCTTTCCTTCGCGCATGGCCTCCAGGAACACGAGGCCAAACGATTCGAACCGGCTCGGGGCGACAAAGACATCACATTCCGCATAAGCTGCGCGCACCACATCATCCGGCACACGGCCTTCGAACGACAAACGGTCACCCCACTTGCGCCCAGCCGCCGAGTCGATAAAAACGTCCTTGATAGGACGTCCGGTCGGCCCCGGCAACGTATCATCACCAATCACACGCACCTTCACGTTTGGCATTTCCGCGAACACGTCCGGGAGCGCCTCCAACAATACGTCGATTCCTTTGCGCGGCTCAAGTCGGCCAACAAACAGCAACGTGACATCATCGGAGTTCGACGTGCGCTTCCCGTTCGACGCGGCCACATTTGCCGCGAGGCCGTGCGGCACGACGATCGTTTTCTGTTGATCGAATTTGAATCCGTAAGCAGCCTCGATCTCGGTCACGATCGCTCTACTATTGGCGCGCACCGCATCCGCGCGCGTCATCATCTCCTGTTCCAGCTCTAGCATAGGCTTGCCGAACGACTTCATCCACGCGGCATCTGCAGCATACTCAGGATGCGTCTCAATCCAGAAATGTAGTGTCGTGTGCAGACTCGTCACGACTGGCCAACGACCATCGAACAGGAATGCGCATCCTTCGCAGTCCCAGATCGGCGCTTCAACCACACCGATCTTGCGATGCGATGCAATGCGCTCGACTTCCTCCAGCGCTGTTGCCGACCAGTTCCAGATGTGGGCTGGAATATTCCGCTCGACGGCCTCGCTGGAACGCGCCATCTCTTTCGTCACGATACGGTGAATCCATGCACCATTTTCGAAATCGACGCGATTGAAATCCGGGCTCTGTGTAATCACGTGGACAATTCGGCCCTGCGAGCCAAGCCCTTCCGCGAGATCCTTGTTAAAGGTAGCGATTCCGCCCGTTTGTGCCGGCGGATAATCGCGCGCGATAAGCACAATTGCGTCTTGACTGGGATCGCCAAATATCTCGAATTTCTTGAACTCTCCGGCGACGCGCGCCTTCTTTTCTGCGGTGATCAATTCCGCGTGCCCGTGCAGCCCATGTTCAACGCCCGTGTTCCACGCCCGGGCATTCTCTTCCTTGAATTTATCGAGTTCCGACTTGTCGAGACGGCCGCCGTCTATATGAAAGCGAATATCGTTTTCGTGCCCTTGCGAAAACTTCCGGTTATCGTCGAAAATCTCGTCCAGCGGCAAATATTTGCGCGCGTGCTTCAACGAGAAATAGATCTTGTTCTTGATTACCGGATATCGGTAACGCGTGATCTTGTGATCATCGCGAACATGGCTCGGTGCAAATTTGTGATGCACGTATGCGTTCGGCAACTGACGAATGACATATCCGGCATCGACCAGTCGGCAGCACAGCTCCGTTTCGTCGAGGTAGTACTCGATCTCCTCGTCGAAGCCGCCCACTTCCATCAGGGCTGACCGACGAAACGATGCGTTTGTCCCTTGAAGGTACGGAAACTCATAAGATCCAGGGAAACACAGATGCTCGGCACTCTTCTTGGCGGCCCAGTTCGAATTCCCCAGGCGATTGGCAGTACTATACTCATACTGGAACGTGTAACCCGTTTGATCGAACACGAGCCCCCCCGCACCGCCAATCTCCGGAGAGTCATATGCAGCCGCGAGCTGCGTTAGCCATTCCGGCTCCGGGATTGCATCGTCATCGATGAAGGCAACAACGTCACCTTCCGCCATGCAGATGCCGACGTTTCGCGACACCGATAGATTCGCGACCGGGCACGTACCAGCGCGGATGAACGATGACCAGGACGAAATCACTTCCGCCGACCCGTCAGTCGACGGCCCGTTAACTACGATGACTTCGAAGTCACCAGCGTACCGGATCCAGCGAAAACTCTCCAACGTCTTCTGGAGCAATGCGGCACGATTGAGCGTATTTATGACAATCGAAAAGCTCAACATGGGTTACCTCGATCTTTCGGTACTGTGTTTGATGGTGATACTCGATGGAGCCGCGTCGGTCGCCCATTCGACGGCTCCCAATGCTTGCCGTTTCGCCACGACCACCGAGGGCCTGACAGAACGAAGGCGGGCGACGACTGCGCTCGATCGCATGCGTTGCGTCAGGCCGACGTCGCGCGTTTCGCCACGATCTCGAATTCGTAGCAGTTTCCGTTGCGTCGGCCGGTCTCGATCACCGAAATATCGACAAACCCGGCCTCCTTCAGAGTGGCCGACAGGGATTCAGGGGTGAACATGTTGAAGTGGAAGTCACCGTCGTAGTCCTGGCCACCGAACGTGACTTCGCGCAGATACGCGTACGGGTAGTCACCGTCGATGTAGTTCTTCATCATCGCTTGTGCATCGGGGACGACCGCATGGAATTCGCCGCCCGGTTTCAGAAGGCTGAACCAGTAGGGCAGCAGCTCGCGAGCCATCTGCTCCTGGGGAAAATGCTCAAGCAAGTGCGCGGAGAAGATTTCAGTCAACTCGCCGTTCTTGAACGGCAGCTCATCGACCTCCGAGACGATATCGACACCGGGCAATGCTCGGCGGTCGACGTTCAGATAGCCGTCCAGCGCAATGTGTCCGCAACCGAGGTTAAGTCTCAATTGGCCGTTGCTGGCTGCCGCAGCCACCTTTTCCTTCGCGATGATTTCCGTTTTCGCCTTCAGCGTGTCTTCGTTCTCGCCCGGCGACGAAGCGCCATAGCGCATTTCGAACATCAATTCCCGGCGAACGAATTCGACACGACCAAGCAGATACCGGACAGAGTCGTCCAAGCCGCCCAAGCGCTCCTCCAGGCGACGTGTAAGTGCCTCGACTTCCGACAGACGGCCGTCCGCATGTTCGCGCTGCTTCACCCATGCCGCGTGGTCTGACGCCTCGCGCTGTTCGAGCACGGCCTTCAATTGCTTGACGTCCCCGTGAAGCCGTCGCAATGCGACGGGCACCGATCGCACGAGATTGTCTTGGTCGTTATCAATCAATCGCTGACGATCGTTCAGTTCCGACAACGTGCGCAAGAGCATCGGCAACTGATCTCTTTCATACACATCCTGACGACGCATGACGTCCGCTCGGAACTCAGGGAGCCGAATCGCGGCCACAACGATGCGTACGAGTCGGCCCACTACCGGCCAATTCGCGACGACTCGCACCACCTTTCTAATTTCAGCCTTCATATTCAATCAACTCTCAAAATGCGCTCAATGATTCTCTGCCGCGATCTAAGCGCGGTGCTCACGGAGTTTCCATCCTCGACTTCCCTTTGACGGTGCGAAAAGTCTGCAGCATCGAGGACGCCATGGAACTGCGTGCGTTTACTCAAATCAACTTCCGGATCTTGCGCGCGGGTACCCCACCGTACAGCCATCCCGCCTCGACTTCGTCACACGTCACGATCGCGCCCGCCGCAATCACCGCGTGGTCGCCGATCGTACAGGGGCCCATGACGACCGCATTGGATGCAATCCAGACCCCTCGCCCAATCACGATATCGCGCCCCTCCCGCGGATAGTCGTGCCGCGCGGACATCTGCTCAGTCAACGGATGCGTGCCGGTAATCAGACTGACGTTATGACCGAAGAACGTCTGGTCGCCAATGACGATGTGCCCCGACGACACGTTCATCAGCGTGTTCACCAACTGCACGCCCTCTCCGAGCGAGATGCGATCCCATCCCCCCCCGAACACGACCGGTGTCATGACGAGCCGCTGAGCGATTCCAGGCGTCATTCGCTCGGCGAGTCGCTCGACAACAGAATCGGACTCCCATGGAACGGATTGCGGCGTTTGGGTCGCCCGCTCCGTCGCCACGCACCGAGCAACCCGGGTCGTGAACTCCGACGATTCGGCAAGACGCGAAACCACGCGATCAGTCACGGCTTCAATCAGTCGCTCCCGGATTCTTGCTCTAAGGCGCTGAAACATGTGCATTTCCGATTGAGAAACGCAATCGCTCAGTCAAGCGAATGCATCGAAACATCGTAGTCCACGTGCACAACACCCCACAGATCCCGCTTCACGACTTCATCGGGGAAGCGCACTGCGAACCGTGCGCCACCCACGCAGTAATCGATCACGTTCGTGACGAGACTCTGCCCACGATTCTCGGGATGCTCCGTAGTCACGCCAACCCCTGCGATCAATCCGTATTCACCGGGACACAAGGGGTTCGCGAAGGTGAACTCCAGCATATGCTGAATATGCGGCGCGGCCTCCGACGGGAACACGTCTCGGACGGCAGAACTGAAATGCAGGATTTGTCGTCCCGATGAATCGGTGATGCCGAGCGCAAGCGAACTGCGTTCGGGAGGAGGCGATACGACATGAAAGAAAACGCGAACGCGAATCTTCTTCTCGATATCGACCGTATCGCACTCATTGCCCTCAGGATCGATCACGCTGATATCGTCGATCCGGATCTCGCCGGTCCCGGTACGCAACGGTTCGACACGCGAGGAAAATGCGCGAGTCCGAGCCTTGTCAGGGCGCACACGTGTATGCGTCGTCACTGCTTCGCCGGCCGCGACTTGCGTTTGCGTCGTAACTTCATCTTCGTCGTCGACCTCGGTAACGTCGATGCCGGCTCGCACCATCCTGCTGAACACTTCGCTCTGGTAGGCAGCACCGACCTGCTTCGAACTGCCAAGCAGTCGAACGCGCCCTTTCTCGAGCCAGAGGCCCCGATTGCACAGTGCGCGCACCGAGTCCGCAGCGTGCGTCACGTAAATGAACGTCGTTCCTTCATCAAGCATCGTGCGAATCTTGTGCAGGCACTTGTTCTGAAAGTACGCATCCCCGACACTCAGCGCCTCGTCAACGATCAGAATGTCCGGCTGCACGTAGACCGCGCAGGCAAACCCGAGCCGCACCGCCATACCGCTGCTGTATGTCTTGACGGGATGATCGACAGCATCGCCAAGTTCGCTGAACCTGATTATTTCCGGCTGAGCCGCAATGGCCTGCTCCTGTAGCATGCCATGCAGCATGCAGAACTGAACGATGTTTTCTCGACCGGACAGCTCCGGATTGAACCCGGCCCCCAATTCGAGCAACGCCGATACGCGCCCGGAGACGTTCACCAGACCGGAACTCGGATTGAGTACGCCTGCCAGGATTTTCAGAAGCGTACTTTTGCCACTGCCGTTTTCCCCCACCACGCCGAATCGATCGCCTTTCTCGAGTGAGAAGGAAACGTCGTCCAGCGCACGGGTTTCGCGAAAATATTGCTTCTTCCCCGCCGACATCAACTCGAGCAGGCGATGTCGCGGCGAGGAATACGAACGGTAGATCTTGCTGATATTGCTCAGCTCGATAACGTTGGAGGGATCTTGTGTCGTCATGAACTAACTCTGATCCTTAAAGGACGTCTGCGAAGCCGGGCTTCAGCTTGCGAAAAATGTATGCACCGATCGCAACGGTAGCCGCTGCCACGACAATCAGGATGCCAATGTATTCCCAATTGAATGGAATTCCTGGGAACACGGCCTGCCGAGACGCCTCCACCATGTAGTAGAAAGGGTTGAGCGTCATGACGATATTACGCATCCAGATCATGCGCGACGCCTCTACCATCGTCGCCGGATAGAGAATCGGCGTGAGCCAGAAAATGATATTCGTACACAGCGGCACGATCGGCACCATGTCGGGGACATAGACCGAAATGGCGGAGATGCCATAGGCAAAGCCGATCGAAATCGCAAGCGAAAGCGCCCAGATAACGGGAAACATCCAAATCATGGTTCCCGGCACGACGCCCTTGATGATCAACAGGCCGATCACGAAAACGAAAATGATGCCCTGGCTGATGAGCGCCGACGTGAGCGGAATCAACGGCAAGACCCAGACCGGAAATGCGATCTTGCTGATGAGATAGCTGTATTCCCGCAAGATGCCGGTGCTGCGCCCTGTCACTTCGGTAAAGACGGTCCACAGCGAGAATGGTACGAAATAGAAAAGCGCAAACGGAATGTCACCGTACTGCGCCCCCATTCGCCCCCGCATCAGGATCGAGAACACGACCACGTTGATGAGGGAGTAGAGAAGCGGTACGCCGACGTTCCACGCCGTACCTGCGTACGAGCTGGCGTAGCGGTTCTTCAGGTCTCGCTTCGCAAGCATCCACGCCAACCTCAGTGAACTCCCGACGGAGTGATGTGCTTTGTCCTGCATCGGTTTTCGTTACCCAATTAATTTGCGTCCCTTGGACGGCGGACTCGAATGACACGCGCCTGATCGATGTGCTGCGCGACGAACTCAGGCGCCATTCAGTTCTCTTGCACTGCGCCGACGGGGCGGCAGTCGACGGTAGTGACACACGCGCCGTGCGCTACTTCCGCTCGGCAAACCCATCATTTTATCAGCCGTCTCGCCTGACAGATGACCGCTCTCCGACGAGCCCACGGACAATGCCGCCCAACCGCGACGACATCTCGTCCCATGACCGAGCCTGAATCCACGCCGCCTGAGCGTCGGCCTTGCTGCTCAACAGCGAGGCATCGCCGAGCAACGTGGCCAGATCAGCAGAAATCGCGCGCGCATCGGTACCGGAAAACCGATGCACGAGTTCTCCGAGATCGTCGAAGATCGGAATCGGTGTACAGGCAACGGGTCGATTGGCTGCGACTCCGTACCGCACGGCACCGCTCGCCGATTCGGCCGTGTCCTGATACGCAAACACGACAAGATCGGCCGCATCCAGATATGCAAAGCTCTCGCGATCAGGCAGGAAGTCGGTAATCATCTGCACGCGGTCTTCGAGGTTGAACGTCTTGATCAGATTTCTGCATCGATCGGCGGTCAACTCCGAATCGCGAACCGGATACAGCGCGTTGACCATCAACAGGCGCGCCTGCGGCAGCTCTTTCGATATCATCGAAAACGCTTCGATGACTTCCTCCAACCCTTTGTGCGGAAGTAGGAAGCCATACGTAGCAATGACCGGAGCCTCGACTGGAATGTTCAGCGCCGTTCGAGACGCGAGTCGGTCGGACGACTCGCGCGCATGAACGCCATGGGGAAATAGCGTTGCATTGTCGACGAGGCCCAATATCCGGAGCCGATTCAGGTCGTCGACACTATGCACAAGCAGGCGGTCGGCGCCACGCAGCGCGTCGGCGATCTCCGACAACGAGGCTCGATAGTCCGGCGTATCGACATCCTTGGTCGAGTGGAACGTAATCACGATCGGGATGTCGTGTGCGTTCGCATACTCGACGATTCGCGCCGTTGAAGGCATGCTGAAGAAGCCAAAGTTGTGCTGCAGCATGATCGCGTCAGGCCGGCATCGATCGAGCTCAGCGAGCAACTCATCGATACGGCCGCGCTGATCCGTCCAGCACCGCGTGACTTCTGGACCATCATCGATGACAACGGCAGGATCGCGTGATGCGAAAATCCTGACATCGAACCATGCCGGATCGAGACTACCGACCAGGAATGAAGAATAGGTCGCGATGCCGCATTTCGTGTTCCACGACGAAATCCATGCGAGCCGAGTCCGTCGAGCGGATGCGGGCTCCAAACGCCGGACCGACGCTTCCAGCCCGATCAGTCGCTCTGCGCACCGGTCCCACGTAAAGCGCGATTCGAGCAACGCACGACCGCGCTCTGCTTTTTCGGCGCGCGCTTCCGCCGTCGCTTCGCGAACCGCCTTCAGTTGCGTGACGAGGCTGTCGACATCAGGTTCGGCCCAGACGGAGTCGAACAACCCGAGGTGCGTTTTGGCGCGTTCGAACGTAAAGTCGACCAGCCACGCAGTCTCGTTCGTGCAGAAGTCGGCCTGCCCACCGAACGCCGTCGTGATCACGGGCAGCCCGAACCACATTGCCTCGCCCATCGGCAAGCCGAAGCCCTCTCCCCGGGACGGCGCCACGAATGCGTGGCACCGGTGGTAAAGGTCCACGATCGCGCCTGCGTCCAGATCTTCCTCGATGAGCACAATCTCCGGACACTCGGGATAGCGCCGGCGCAACGCATGGATTTGGGCAGAAACCGTGTTGTGCGGATTGGGAAACGTTTTGATGACCAGTGAGACATCGTCGCGCGCGGTGAATGCCTTGGCGAATGCATCGAGCAGTACGTCGACACCCTTGCGCGGAAAGCATGACGATATGTGCAGAAAACGAAAACCCTTTCCGAGCGAGCCGCGATATTCGATCCGCTCGGCACGGGCGACATGATCGACGCCGTTGCCAACCGGAGCAATCATCCCTGCATAGCCGTTGTCTCGCATGACCTTCGCCACGAACGTCGAGATTGCCGCCACTCCGTCGAGATGCGCGTTGAATGCACCGATCCAGGCAGCGGGCAGCTCCGATTCCTCCCATGCAAAATGAAGGAAATTGTACAGGCCGTCCATGTCATGAACGCGCGGCGGATAGAGATCGCGGACAACAACGTCCGCACCGCTACGCTTTCCGCCGCGCGCCACGAGCTCGGGGAGTCCGCGAATCGAGCTGATTTTTCGATCGTCAGGCACATAGTCGCCCGGCCCCTCGGTCGCAAACAAGCTCACCTCACCGCGATTTGCACGGTCAAGTGCAAAAGCCAATTCGCGATTGGTCAGAGCGAGGCTGTATGACGTCTCGAATGGTCCCTCGACCTGATAGTGCGGCGGACACTCCCCATCGATACGAGTGCGCGTGTCGATCGGCTGGGGAATCTCTATACCTTGCTGACGCAGGAACTGCTGTAACTGTTCCAGCAGCGCTGGGCGTTCGAATTGTCGGACTCGTTTGCGCTGTTCGACAACTATCGCGCGACGCAACGCGCGATCTTCCGATACGGCGCGCAACAGCGCCGCTACGGCTTGCGGGTGCTTGTCGTGAATGAGCAGTCCGGCACCGCCTAGCGTCGACTCGATATTGCTGCTCGCATACGCGATCACCGGCACATCGAAAGTCATCGCCTCGATCAGCGGAACGCCGAAACCCTCATGATCGCTGAGACACAGGAATACACTTGCCGCCCGGTACCAGCCGTAGAGATCCTCGTCAGGAACTTTCCCCGCAAAGCGAACGATTTCGCTCAGTTCAAGCTCATTGATCAATTGCTGCAGTTCGAGATAGTACGGCTCCTCTTCTCCGTACCCGCCGACAAACACGAACTGGAACGGCCGGGGCATCATTGCTCTCAGCTGAGCCGCCGCTTCCACGAGATCGCGATGCGCCTTGTTCGGCGAGATTCGGCCGACAAACAAGACCGTCATCACCTGTGACTGCTCCTGAACGAGCACATCGTTCCATTGCGCCGAGCGGATCTTTGCCGCATCGATCAGGAGCGGAATCGTCGTAACCCTTTCGTAGCCGCGCTCGCTCAGCTCACGCGCGTTGAGATCAGACACCGCGATTGCAGCCGCGAAGTGCTCACGAAATGCACCGAGTTGGGCACGGCCCTTGGCCGAGTAGTGTCTGAGCGGGGAGCGTTCGTCGAAAAACGATTCGGGCGTAATGTTGTGATAGATCAGGATGGTTGTGCACGGCAGATTCGTGACCCACTCGTCCTGATCATGCCCCATCGAATGATGCAACAGCATCACGTCTTCTTCGGACCCGATGTATTCCCTGAAATAGCGGATCTTGCCCGTCAATTCCGGCGCAACGTGTTCGGCAAATATCTCGGATTCAAAACCCAGCTCATGCAGCAGCGCCTGGATCATGAACATACTGTTGGTCACGGCATCCGCAACCGCGCTTCCGGAGTGAAACTGATGGATCGCACCCGTTCTCCGTGACTGCGCAGGGAGCGACTTACCCTCGATGTTGGCCATGGTTCGTGATACGGTGTCTGATGAACCCACTGCGCGTGTTACTCCGTTGTGCATGATGTAAGAACTGCTATCCGGTTCCGTCGCTGTCAACGCGCAGCCGTCCTGCCGTTACGGCCTGGCATGGTAGCAGTACAGATCTCGACAAGGCGTCCTGCAAGCTTCCCGGAGTCGACGCCTTTCACATCCGCGTCGAGAAAACCATCGATCGTGGCTTGATCACATTGCGACGTGCGCGCCGCAACCAGCTCCGCGTAGTTCCGGCGAGACAGGCTTCCCTCCTTCCAGCGCGTAACCGAAATGGATTGTGCCCCGGCAAAGCGAGGAGCCGCGAGCGGCGCAAGCCGCGCCCAAATTCGCGGATGGCGATCGCGCACCCAAAACACCATCGCGCGCGCCACTGCGCTTCGGCGAGCAGTTTCGCGAAGAAGCGAAATGCTGCGTCGCTTCAATACCGGCCACGATGGATCACGCGCGAACCGGATGGCTGATTTCGCGACCTGCCCGACAGCGCGGACCGGAGCGGTAATGCGCCAGGACGAACTGGACAAAATTGCAGTCAGTTGACGCTCTGCCGCATCCGCCTGCGCCTGAGCGGCAGTGGCCTGATAGCTGTTCCGACGCGCATGCATCGTCGCCTCGCGCGCTTGCGCCCGCGCTTCGACGAGTTGGGCCTCGAGCGCCTCTACGCGGGCCTGCAGCGTGGCGAGAGCATCGGCGGACTGAACCGGCTCACCAGGAGCAAAATTTTGTGACGTTGAGTCCATCGCTACAGCACCATCCATTGAATCGATTCGTCAGGCATTGTCTCCGATCGACAATGCCGCCGCCTCCGCCCCCCGGGGACGATCGCACGCAACTGCGGCGCACTTACCGGCGGATCGGCGAGGCAACATGCAGGGGCCAACGAGTTTATCGCAGCGGTTGCCCGGCCCAACCGCAATGAGATCATCGCCATTCAGGAATCCAGACACAATCGCAGCGCTTCATCCCATGCCGGCATCCGTACGCCGAACGTACTGGCCAGTTTTGCCCCGGACAGGCGCGAGTTTTTGGGGCGCCGCGCTGGCGCCGGGTATTCGCTCGCGGCGATCGGCAGCACACGTGGCGCGTTGTCGCCTAGCGTCACTCGGAAAATCTCCTGCGCGAAACCATGCCACGATGTTTCCCCGCCCGCCGCGAGATGGTAGACACCCGAGTGCAGCGCCCGCCTGTTGCCGACGTTCGGTGCCAGATACTGCGCCAAAATATGCGCGGTCGCAGCAGCGATCGAATTCGACCAGGTGGGAGCCCCGAGTTGATCGGCCACGATCCGTAGCTCGGATCGCTCGGCGGCGAGCTTGAGCATCGTGAGCAGGAAGTTCTTCCCGCGACGCCCATAAACCCAGCTCGTACGTAGTATCAAGTGATCACAACCTGTCGCTGCAATGGCTCGCTCGCCCTCAAGCTTCGTCAGGCCATACACATTTTGCGGATTGGTCTCGTCCGTTTCGACATAGGCGCCCTCCTTCATGCCATCGAACACATAATCTGTCGAGTAATGAACGAGCAGTGCATTCAGCCGCAATGCCTCCTCGGCAAACACGCGCGGCACATCGGTATTCAGGCGCCGTGCGGTATCGATGTCCGATTCCGCCTTGTCAACGGCGGTATAAGCCGCAGGATTCACAACGATCGCCGGCTTCAAATCACGCACCACTGCCCGCACTTGATCCAGATCGGACAAATCGAGCATCGTTCGGTCACACGCTACTACGCGTCCGAGCCCCTGCAGCGTACGCAACAGTTCGAATCCCACTTGGCCGTTGACGCCCGTCACGAGAATCGTCGGGGCAAGACCGGGGCGATCCTCACGCATAGACTTCGGCCTCGCTCAAGGATTTGCCCGCCGCATCTTTCGCCGCCAGCACCGGTTGGCCCTCGAACGGCCATTCGATCCCGATTTCGCGATCGTTCCACGCGATGCAGCGCTCATGTTCCGGGAACCAGTAGTCAGTCGTCTTGTACAGGAACTGCGCTGCCTCCGAAAGCACGACGAAACCGTGTGCAAATCCTGGGGGCACCCATAGCTGCCGGTGATTATCCTGCGACAGCGTTACCCCGACCCACTTTCCGAAGTTCGGGGAAGCGCGTCGAATGTCGACAGCGACATCGAACACCTCGCCTTCCACCACGCGCACGAGCTTGCCCTGTGCGTGCTCGATCTGGTAATGGAGCCCGCGCAGCACGCCCTTCGACGAACGAGAGTGATTGTCCTGCACGAACACAATGCCCGGCTCCACCTGCGCAGCAAACTCGCGCGCGTTGAAACTCTCGTAGAAATACCCGCGCGCATCGCCGAACACCTTCGGTTCGATGACCTTGACTTCTGGCAGTGCCGTTGCCGTTACTTGGATTGCCATGCGACCTGGTGCGTGAGAAGGTTTCGGAGGTACTGCCCATACGCGTTCTTCGACAACGGTTGCGCCAGTTTCAGCACCTGTTCCGCGTCGATCCACTGCCGCCGATACGCGATTTCTTCGGGACAAGCGACGACGAGCCCTTGCCGCTTCTGCAATGTCGCGATGAAACTTGCCGCCTCGATCAACGAATCGTGAGTGCCCGTGTCGAGCCATGCATAACCGCGGCCCATGATCTCGACGTTCAACGCGCCGTCCTCGAGATAGCGGGAATTGACGTCGGTGATTTCGAGCTCGCCGCGCGGCGACGGCTTGATATCGGCCGCGATGTCGCACACGCGGTTGTCGTAGAAATACAGCCCCGTGACCGCATAGTTCGAACGCGGCTTCGCAGGCTTCTCCTCGATCGACAGCGCGCGGAACGACGCGTCGAATTCAACGACGCCATAACGTTCGGGATCCTGCACGTGATACGCGAACACGGTCGCACCGTCCTCCAGTGCATATGCGCGCTCGAGTTGCTTTGCAAGATCGTGCCCGTAAAAAATGTTGTCGCCGAGGATGAGCGCCGACGGATCGTTGCCGACGAATTCGCGACCGATGATGAACGCCTGCGCAAGACCGTCGGGCGACGGTTGCACCGCATACTGGATGTTCATCCCCCACTGGCCGCCGTCGCCGAGCATCGACTCGAAGCGCGGGGTGTCCTGCGGCGTCGAAATGATCAGGACGTCGCGAATGCCCGCGACCATCAGCGTCGAGAGCGGGTAGTAGATCATCGGCTTGTCGTACACCGGCAGGAGCTGCTTCGATACGACGTGCGTGATCGGATAGAGCCGTGTGCCGGAGCCGCCAGCGAGAATGATGCCCTTACGTGCCATCGATCGACTCCTCAAGCGCGTTCCGCGTAGTTGGTTTCGACCCACTTGAGGTATTCGCCCGAGGCCACCTCATCGACCCACACCTGGTTGTCGAGATACCAGCGCACCGTTTTCGCGAGGCCGGTTTCGAACGTTTCGGCCGGCTTCCAGCCGAGTTCGCGCTCGAGCTTGCGTGCATCGATTGCATAACGGCGATCGTGGCCCGGACGGTCCGTCACATACGCGATTTGATCGCGATACGAACCGGCTGCCTTCGGGCGCGCCTGGTCCAGCAAATCGCACAACGTATGCACGACTTCGAGGTTCTTCTTCTCGTTCCACCCGCCGATGTTGTACGTCTCGCCGGGCACGCCGCGCGCGAGTACTTCACGAATCGCGCTGCAGTGATCGCCGACGTACAACCAGTCGCGCACGTTCTGTCCATCGCCATAGATGGGCAGCGGCTTGCCGGCGAGCGCGTTGGCGATCATCAGCGGAATGAGTTTCTCGGGGAACTGGTACGGGCCGTAGTTGTTCGAGCAGTTCGTGGTCAGCGTGGGCAGGCCGTACGTATGGTGGTAGGCGCGCACCAGATGATCGGAGCCGGCCTTGGTTGCCGAATACGGACTGTTGGGGGCATACGGCGTGTTTTCCGAGAACTGCGGATCGGTCGCCGACAGTGAGCCGAATACCTCATCGGTCGATACGTGCAGAAAGCGAAACGCCGATTTGTCCGCTTCACTCAGGCCGCTCCAGTATGTCCGCGCGGCCTCGAGCAGCGTGAAGGTTCCGACGACATTGGTCTGAACAAAGTCCGCCGGCCCGTGAATCGAGCGATCGACGTGACTTTCCGCCGCGAAGTGCACGAGTGCGCGAGGCTTGTATTGCGCGAACATTGCATCCAGCGCAGCGCGGTCGCAAATGTCGGCGCGTACGAACACGTGTTTCGGGTTCCCGTCCAGCGACTGCAGCGTGCGACGGTTGCCGGCGTAGGTCAACTTGTCGACGTTGAGCACGGCCTCGTCGGATTGACGCAGCCAGTCGAGTACAAAATTGGCGCCGATAAAACCCGCGCCACCCGTCACCAGGATCATGAGGCTCCCTCTAGTCATACGCGGCAGGCCTCAAGCACGAGCCGCCATCATTTCGAACAGCGACGGCATCAACGTACGCGTCGCTCAAGGCGGGAATTCTAACTTCTCACCGTGACCGTCAAAGTCATGAAATGCTAATTTTGTCGAGGAAGCGGCAATTATAGGAAGCAAGCCCCCCCAAAAGCCATGTTGCTAACAACTTGAAACAGTGCGCCGCGGTCGGCAGGACGAATGAAATCGCGTTTTAAATCAATACGTTAAACTGGCACAATGTCGCGGATGAGCGCGCGCTTTGCGCCGTCGCGCCTTCCTCCACCCGGTATCAAAACTTGTAACAACTGCCATGCCGCCTCCCCCCATCGCCATCGGCGACATCCAAGGCTGTCATTCAGCTTTCGAATCGCTGCTCGAAAAGCTTTCAGCCCCCGCCGACACCCCGCTCTGGATCGCCGGCGACATCGTCAACCGCGGGCCCGCCTCCCTAGCCGCACTGCGCGCGCTGGTCGACCTCGGCCCACGCGCCACCGTCGTGCTCGGCAATCACGATCTCCACCTGCTCGCGGTATCGGCCGGCATCCGCACGGAACGCCCGGGAGACACGATTGGCGAGATCCTCGACGCGCCCGACGCCGACGCCCTGCTCGACTGGGTGCGCCACCGCCCGTTCGCGCACTTCGAACACGGGATGCTGCTCGTCCACGCCGGCGTGTTGCCGCAATGGGACGCCACGCTCGCGCTGGAACTCGCGGACGAACTCCAGCGCGCGCTGCGCGCCCCGGACTGGCGCGACACGCTACAAGGGCTCTACGGCAACGAGCCGAACCAATGGAGTCCGAACCTCAAAAAACGCGACCGGATGCGCGTCGCATTCAACGCCTTCACGCGCCTGCGGTTCTGCACGCCCGACGGCGCGATGGAATTCAAGACGAACGGCGGCCCCGAAAGTGCGCCGCCGGGCTATCTGCCGTGGTTCGACGTACCGGGCCGCCGCACCGGGAACGTCACGATGGTGTTCGGCCACTGGGCCGCGCTCGGCCTGATGCTGCGCGACAACGTCGTCGCGCTCGATTCGGGGTGCGTATGGGGAAATCAGCTGTCGGCCGTGCGACTGACGGCCGACCCGGCACAGCGAACGGTCACGCAGGTGCGGTGCGAAGCGTGCCGCACACCGGGCGGCGAGTAGCACGCGCGCGACAGGCGCGGGCGCAATGAAGGATCAGCCCTCGCGTCCCGGCACCGGCTCGTCGGCCGCCGCATCGCCGGCCGCGCCGCCGCCGACTTCCGTTGCCGGATACGCATGTTTCTCCAGCGCCGCCAGCGCCTCGGGCGACGGCTTGCCGACCTTCGCCTGCAGCGTCTCGAGCGCGGTCGCGATCGCATCGCGCGCCGCCGCGGAAGTCGTGCGGCGGTCGCCGCCCGGCGCGATCGGCTCACAGACGTAAAGGTGCGCGACGAGCGGGCCGCCGCGCAGCACCATGTCGAGCGACATCCCGAGCGACAACTCGCCCGTGTAAGCCGGCGCGACCGACTGGCGCCCCTGCGCATCCTCGTACATCAGGCAGATCGGCTGCACCGCGCAGCCGGCCGACACCGCGGCCTGGAACAGGTTCGCGTGGAACGGCAGCAGCCCCTGCCCGTCCGACGTCGTGCCCTCCGGAAACACGCACATCACGCCGCCGTTGCGCAACCGCTCGGCCATCTCGTGCATGACCCGCATCGCCTCGGTGCGCTTCTCGCGCTGCAGGAACACGGTGTCGAGCTTCTCCGCCAGCCAGCCGACCACCGGCCATTGCCGCACCTCGGCCTTCGACACGAACGGCGTCGGCCGCCACGCGTTGACCGCGTAGATGTCGAGCCACGACACGTGGTTGCCGACAACGAGCGCTCCCGCGTCGAGGCGTGCGCCGTCGTTGTGCACGACGAGACGCATCCCGCAGATGCGCAGCATCTTGAGCGACCAGCGGCGCGTCAGCTCCGCGCGATGCGCGGGCGTGACATGCGAAAAGCGCAGCGCGACGATCGCCATGCCGCGCAACAGGTGAAAGACGAGACGCAGCTTGCGAAGAGCGGTCATGGCGAGGATCCGGCGTGGTTCAGTGGCGCTCGAAAGCGACCTGGCCCGCCACGAGCGTCGCGCGCACGCAGGCAGGCAGTTCGTAGCCGAGGAACGGCGAGTTGTGGCCCTGGCTCTTCAGCGCGCGCGGCTCGACGCGCCAGTGCGCGCGCGGGTCGAACACGCACAGATCGGCCGCGCCGCCTTCGGCGAGACGGCCTGCCGGCAACTGCAGCACGTCGGCCGGCGCCGCCGTGATGCGGCGCAGCGCCTGCGCGAGCGGCGTGTTGGTTTCATCGGCCCATTTCACCGTCAGCGACAGCAGCAGCTCGAGCCCGGTCGCGCCCGGCGTCGCTTCGGCGAACGGCAGCAGCTTCTCGTCGTCGTCGACCGGCGTGTGATCGGAACAGATCGCGTCGATCGTGCCGTCGGCGAGCGCCGCGCGGATCGCTTCGCGATCGCGCTCGCCGCGCAGCGGCGGGTCGAGCCGGAACTGCGAATCGAAGTAGCCGATGTCGACGTCGATCAGGTGCAGGTGGTTCACGCCGACGTCGCACGTCACGGGCAGCCCCTCGGCCTTCGCCGCGCGCACGAGCGCGAGGCCGGCCGCCGACGACAGCCGGGCGAGGTGCACGCGCGCGCCCGTCACGCGCATCAGTTCGAAGATCGTGTGCAGCGCGATCGTCTCGGCCGCGACCGGCACGCCGGACAGGCCGAGCCGCGACGCGAGCGCGCCGCTCGCGGCGACGCCGCCGCGGCCGATGAATGCGTCGAGCGGACGCAGCCACGTCGTGTAGCCGTAGGTGCTTGCGTACTGCAGCGCACGCAGCAGCACCTGCGTGTCGCGCACCGGCACGTTGGCGTGCGTGAAGCCGACGCAGCCCGATTCGGTCAGCGCGACCATCTCGGTGATCACTTCGCCCTTGAGGCCGACGGTGAGCGCGCCGAGCGGATGAACGTTGGCCTGGCGCAGGTTGCGGGCGCGGAACTTGAGCATCTCGACGAGGCCCGGCTCGTCGAGCACGGGATCGGTGTCCGGCGGGCACACGAGGGTCGTGACGCCGCCCGCGACGGCCGCGGCCATCTCGGACGCGAGCGTCGCCTTGTGCTCGTAGCCGGGCTCGCGCAGCCGCGCGCACAGGTCGACGAGGCCGGGTGCGACGATCAGGCCCGACGCATCGATCGTCCTGTCCGCGTTGAAACCGGCCGGCACGGCGCCGAGCGCGGCGATCTTGCCGTCCGCGACGAATACGTCGGCCTGCCGTTCGGTGCCGGCGACCGGATCGATCAGCGTGCCGCCTTGGATATGAATCTTCATGCGCTGTCTGTGAATGCGTTGATTGCGTGAATAAGGATGCGCGAGAGCGGGCTCAGTCGCTGTTGCCGGCGACGATGCCCATCACCGCCATCCGCACGGCGATGCCGAACGTGACCTGGTTGAGGATCACCGACTGCGGGCCGTCGGCGACCTGCGAGTCGATCTCGACGCCGCGGTTCATCGGGCCCGGGTGCATCACGATCGCGTCGGGCGCGGCAAGCGCGAGGCGCTCGGGCGTCAGCCCCCAGGTCTTGAAGTACTCCTGCGCGGACGGCAGCAGCGCGCCGCTCATCCGCTCGTTCTGCAGGCGCAGCATGATGATCACGTCGACGCCCTTGAGCCCTTCGTCGAGGTTGTGGAACACCTTTACGCCCATCTGCTCGAGGCCGCCGGGCAGCAGCGTGCGCGGGCCGATCGCGCGCACTTCGGGCACGCCGAGCGTGGTGAGCGCGTGGATGTCCGAGCGCGCGACGCGCGAATGCAGGATGTCCCCGACGATCGCCACGCGCAGCTTCGTGAAGTCGCGCTTGTAGTGACGAATCGTGTACATGTCGAGCAGGCCCTGCGTCGGGTGCGCATGCCGGCCGTCGCCGGCATTGATCACGTGCACGTGCGGCGCGCAGTGCTCGGCGATCAGGTACGGCGCGCCGCTCGATGCGTGGCGCACGACGAACAGGTCGGCATGCATCGCCGACAGGTTGTTGATCGTGTCGAGCAGCGACTCGCCCTTGCTCGTCGACGACGCGTTGATGTTCAGGTTCAGCACGTCGGCCGACAGGCGCGTGGCGGCGATCTCGAAGGTCGTGCGCGTGCGCGTCGAGTTCTCGAAGAACAGGTTGAACACCGACTTGCCGCGCAACAGCGGCACCTTCTTCACCTCGCGATCCGTCACGCTGACGAACTGCTCGGCCGTATCGAGGATATGGTTGACGATCGAGCGCGGCAGGCCCTCGATCGACAGCAGGTGTTTCAGCTCGCCGTTTTTCGTGAGCTGCGGGTTGCCCTTCAGGAAACCGTAGCGGAACCGTTCGGGGCTCGCGGCCGCAGCGGGATTGCCGGTGCGGCCAGTGGTGTCGGTGGTCATGGTGTGCGTGATTCCAACTATGCAAACGGGCCGCGGCGCGAACCGGCGGCCCGGGATACGATTTCGCGGCTCGGTCAGGCGCCGTGCGCCTCGATGCGCAGCGTGAGCTGCGCGGCTTCGTCGCGGGCGAGCACGAGCGTCGCATCGGCCGGCACGTCGAGCGTGCCGCCCGCGAAGCGCGCCGCGACCGGCAGCTCGCGGCCCCCGCGATCGGCGAGCACCGCAAGCTCGACGGCCGCCGGACGGCCGTAGTCGAACAGTTCGTTGAGCGCGGCGCGCACGGTGCGGCCGGTGTACAGCACATCGTCAACGAGCACGATGCGCGCGCCGTCGACCTCGAACGGCAGCGACGTCGGGCTCGCCTGGCTGTGCAGTCCCTTCTTCGCGTAGTCGTCGCGATGCAGCGCGACGTTCACGACGCCGAACGCCGGCGCGCCGAGATCGCGCGCAAGGCGCTCGGCGAGCCAGGCGCCGCCGCTGTGTATGCCGGCGAGCCGCGGCCCGCCCGGCTCGGCGAAGGCCGTGCCGTATGCATCGCGGATCTGCTCGAGCAGGACGCGGTAGAGCGCGTCGGCGTCAATGGAGCTCATGGTCGGACAATTGATCGAGATACTGTTGAAGGATCACGCGCGCGGCTTCGGCATCGAGCATCTCGGCGCGCGCGCGGCCGCGCACGTTGCGCTCGCGCATCCCGGCCTCGGCCTCGACCGACGAATAACGTTCGTCGACCCACGTGACGGGCAGCCCGAAACGGCCGTTCAACTGGTTGCCGAAACGCTTCGCCTGCTGCGTCATCTCGTGCGGCGTGCCGTCGGGATGCATGGGCAGCCCGACGACGAGCGCGTCCGGCCGCCATTCGGCCAGCAATTCGCCGACCGCCTTGAAGCGGTGCTCGCGGTTCAGGTTGGGAATCACGACGAGGGCGCGGGCCGAGCGCGTCAGCGCGTTGCCGATCGCGACGCCGATCCGCTTCTCGCCATAATCGAACGCCAGCAGCGTTGCATCGCGCGCGCTCGCGCCGCTCATGCGTGCCCTGCTTCGCCGGACAGCATCGACGAGCTGACGCCGAGCAGGCCGAGCGCGGCCTCGAAGCGCTCCTCGGCCGGCGTGTCGAACACGATGCGGGGATCGGCGGCCACGGTCAGCCAGCCGTTGCGGGAAATCTCTTCCTCGAGCTGCCCGGCGCCCCAGCCTGCATGGCCGAGCGTCAGCAGGAAACGTTTCGGGCCGGTGCCCGTCGCGACCGCCTCGAGCACGTCCTTCGACGTCGTCATCTCGAGCCCGCCCTCGACCGACATGGACGAGTTGTAGTTCGCGCCTTCGACCGGCTCGTGCAGTACGAAGCCGCGCTCGGTCTGGACCGGGCCGCCGAAGTACACGGGAATGTGCAGCAGCGGCTCGATGTCGAGCTTCAGGTCGATGCGGTTGAACAGCGATTCGAGGTCGATGTCGGTGGGACGATTGATGACGAGGCCGAGCGCACCGCGCTCGCTGTGATCGCAAAGATAGACCACCGTTCCCGAAAACGTCGGATCCGCCATGTTCGGCATGGCGATCAGGAACTGGTTGGTGAGATTGATGCGATCGGAAGGCTTTGACATGGTTTGAATTTTAGCAAAGACGCCGCGACCTGACCGGGCCGCGATCAACAAGCAACGCCGCGCGGCGCTGGCAACGACGCGCGCGGATCACACGGCACTCTAACACGCGCGCGGGTGCTGTCGGCAGCGTGTTGCGGCCCGCGCGACAAGGGCTGCCGCCAAGGTCGCGCCCGTTGCGCATCAGGCGCATCAGGCGCATCTGGCGCATCTGGCGCGGCCGAGCGCCGCGCCGAGCGCCCCGCACGCCGCGGTCAGGTCCGGCGGCGCCACGCCCGCGGCAATCTTCAGCAGCGCGGCACGCAGCATGTCGGATGCACGGGTGTGAGCGTCGAGCCCGCCGTCGGCGAGCGGCAGACCGTGCGCGGCGCGGCGCCACGCGAGCCCGAGCGTGTCGGCCAGCAGCGCCGCATGACCGAGCCCGAGCGCGCACGCAGCGGTGCCGACCCGGTAGGCCGCCGCGGATGCGCGCCATGCCGCCCCCGCATCGGCCGCAGCCGGATCGGCGGCCAGATCGGCCATCGACGCGTCGGCCGTCTGCAGGAAATCCTCATACGCATGCGCATTGACGGTCACGACCCCCAGCATGCGCGTGGGCGCCACGGCGACGGCATCGCGCTCGGCGCGCGCGGCGTCGGCTTCCCACAGCGCCTCGGACGCGGGCGTGCCGGCGACGTGCCAGTCCACGGTCAGCCCGTAGTCGTGCAGCACGTCGACGAGCGCGACGTCTTCCGCGGCTGCGCCGAACAGCGCGAAATCGCGCCACAGCAGCGCAACCGTCTCGCGCACGAGCGCCGGCGGTGCACTGCGCCTGCCTTGCGCGTGCTCGCCGAGCAGCAGGTTGGTTCGCGCGAGGAAACGCTTCAGTTCGGGCGCGGCGCTGGCGCGCAGCGCGCGCAGGCATGCGGCGGCGAGCCGCCAGAAGTCGTACGGCACGCCATCGGCCAGCGCGGTCAGGATCGCGTCGAGTTCGTCGAGCGTCGCGTCAGGCGCGCGTTGCGACGCACGCAGCACGCCGAGCAAAGCCTGCTCGTAGCGGGCGCGCGCGCGGCTTGCGAAGGCGTCGGGCAGCACGCGCAGCGTCGCCGGCGGGATCGCGCGCCCGACGAGCGCCAGCACGTCGAACGGCACGCTCGCGTGCAGGTCGGCCGCGCCTTGCGCGCGCAGCGCACGGAAATGGTCGAACAGGACGGGCGAGCAGGCCAGCTCGCGCAGATTGTGACGTCCGACCGCCGCGCGGAAATCGCGCAGCGCGGCGCGCCAGGTCGCGGAAGTCGGTTCGGCGGCGACGAGCGGCACCGCGGCCGCCAGCTGCCCCGCGAAACGCGCGGCCGGCAGCCAGCCGGCCTCCGCCAGCACGGCGGCAGCGGCCGACAGCGGTGCAGCCGCGTCGTCTCGGTGCGCGAATGCGTCGGCGGCCGCCGCGAGCCACGCGTCGGCCGCGCGCACGGCCCCGCCACGCGGGTTGGGCAGTGCGTCAGGGTGGGGAGGGTTCGCCGGATCGGACGTCATGGACACGCGCGCCTGTCATCGTCAAGTCGCTCGCGTCGGCCGCGGCGCGCAAGCGCCGGGCAATCGCGAGGCCGAAGCGGTGTGTCCGGGGGCCAAGGGTCCGGTCAGATCTGGACCATCTCGAAGTCTTCCTTGCGGGCGCCGCATTCGGGGCACGTCCAGTTGATCGGGACGTCTTCCCAGCGCGTGCCCGGGGCGATGCCCTCTTCGGGCAGCCCGGCTTCTTCGTCATAAATCCAGCCACAAATCAGGCACATCCAGCTCTTGTATTCCATCTTAAGCCGCGTCGGGAAAAGTCGGTAAATTCGGGAGCCATGATGGTACCGTGTCGGGGCCGGACTGCCTAGCAATCGCGCTGGAGTACGGCGACTACGTTGCGCTGCGCTAAAAATTCCGACGTGCGGGCCAAATTCCGCCGCATAATGGCTGAAAAGTGCGGCCTGCCGGGCAACACGGGGGCCAAATGCCCACTTCGCCTCGCCGTCCGCAGTTCTGTCGCTTCCCCGTTTTTTTCTTGCCCCATTTCTACATGTCCAGCAACGCCCCTCCGATCGTCCTCACCTTCGGCCTGTCCGATCCCACCGGCGGCTCCGGCCTCCAAGCCGATCTGATGACCCTGGCGAGCATGGGCTGTCACGGTGTGTCCGTCCTGACGGGCTACACCGTGCGGGACTCCGCCGCCTGCGACGAAGTGACCGGCCTCGATCCCGATGTCGTCGCCGCCCAGGCGCGCATGCTGCTCGAGGACATGCCGGTCGCGGCGTTCAAGATCGGCGCCGCGACGCGCGCGGAAGTCGTGAGCGCGATCGCGGAGGTGGTCGCCGACTACGACGGCGTGCCGCTCGTGCTCGCACCGGACTTCACGCTCGACGACGAGCACGTGCTTGCCGCCGACGACCTGCGCGAATCGATCGCCGACCTGCTCGCACCGCAGACGACGCTGCTGGTCGCCGACCACGCGACGCTGATCGCACTCGCGCAGCCGGACGGCGATGCCGAAGCGCCGAATCTCGATGCCGCCGTGTCGCACCTGCTGTCGCAGGGCTGCGAGTACATCCTGTCGTCGGAAACGGGCTCGCACCGGCTCGTCAATACGCTGTACGGCGAGGAAGGCCAGCTTCGCGAGGACATGTGGGATCGCTCGCCGCACCGGCTGATGGGCATCACCGACACGCTCGGCGCGGCGATCGCGGCGCTGCTCGCCAATGGCCAGGAACCGCCCGAAGCGGTGCGCGAGGCGCAGGAATACCTGTACCAGGCCGTGCGCGACGCGTTCCGGCCCGGCATGGGCGCATATCTGCCCGACCGGTTCTTCTGGGCACGCAGCAACGACGAGGAAGGCGGGCGTCCGGTGACGGAAAGCAGCAAGGCCTCGCCGCGGATCGCCCGGCACTGACGCGTGCGGGGCGGCCTCGCGCCGCCATTGCGCGCAAACTGCGCTCGCTTCGGGGCGGCATGACCGCCCCTTTTTACGTGCGCATAAAAAAAGACCCGCATCGCTGCGGGTCTTTTTCTTTGGCTGGAACGCGCATCGCTGCGCGCCCCGGACATCATCGACCGAAGTCGATTACATGTCCATGCCCATGCCGCCCATGCCGCCCGGCATGCCGCCCGGCATCGGTGCATCTTCCTTCGGCAGTTCTGCGACAGCTGCGTCCGTCGTCAGCAGCAGGCCTGCAACCGAAGCTGCGTTCTGCAGCGCGGTGCGCGTGACCTTGGTCGGGTCGACGACGCCGGCTTCAACCATGTCGACGTACTCGCCCGTTGCTGCGTTGTAGCCGTAGTTGCCCTTGCCTGCAGCAACTGCCGCCACCACGACGCTTGCTTCTTCGCCGCCGTTCGTGACGATCTGGCGCAGCGGCTCTTCCATTGCGCGCAGCACGATCTTGATGCCGGCGTTCTGGTCGGCGTTCGAGCCGGTCAGTTCGGCGATCGCGGTACGTGCACGGATCAGCGCAACGCCGCCGCCCGGGACGATGCCTTCTTCAACGGCAGCGCGGGTTGCGTGCAGCGCGTCTTCGACGCGTGCCTTCTTTTCCTTCATTTCGACTTCGGTCGCAGCACCGACCTTGATCACTGCAACGCCGCCGGCCAGCTTGGCCACGCGCTCTTGCAGCTTTTCACGGTCGTAGTCCGACGTCGCTTCTTCGATTTGCGTGCGGATTTGCTTGACGCGCGCTTCGATGTTCACGGCTTCGCCTGCGCCGTCGATGATCGTCGTGTTTTCCTTGCCCACTTCGATGCGCTTCGCCTGGCCCAGTTCTGCCAGCGTTGCCTTCTCGAGCGTCAGGCCGGTTTCTTCCGCGATGACTTGACCGCCGGTCAGGATCGCGATGTCTTCCAGCATGGCCTTGCGGCGATCGCCGAAGCCCGGCGCCTTGACCGCAACGGTCTTCAGGATGCCGCGGATGTTGTTGACGACCAGCGTTGCGAGCGCTTCGCCTTCGACGTCTTCAGCGATGATCAGCAGCGGACGGCCAGCCTTCGCGACTTGCTCGAGCACCGGCAGCAGATCGCGGATGTTCGACACCTTCTTGTCGTGCAGCAGCACGAACGGGTTTTCGAGGACGGCGACTTGCTTGTCCGGGTTGTTGATGAAGTACGGCGACAGGTAGCCGCGGTCGAACTGCATGCCTTCGACGACGTCGAGCTCGTCAGCCAGCGACTTGCCGTCTTCGACGGTGATCACGCCTTCCTTGCCGACCTTGTCCATCGCTTCAGCGATGCGATCGCCGATCGACGAGTCGCTGTTCGCCGAGATCGAGCCGACCTGTGCGATTTCCTTGTTCGTCGTGCACGGCTTGCTGATCTTCTTCAGCTCTTCGACAGCCGCTGCGACTGCCTTGTCGATGCCGCGCTTCAGGTCCATCGGGTTCATGCCCGATGCGACGTACTTCATGCCTTCGCGGACGATCGATTGCGCGAGGACGGTAGCCGTCGTCGTGCCGTCGCCTGCGTTGTCGCTGGTCTTGGAAGCAACTTCCTTGACCATTTGCGCGCCCATGTTCTGGAGCTTGTCCTTCAGCTCGATTTCCTTCGCGACCGACACACCGTCCTTGGTGACCGTCGGGCCGCCGAAGCTGCGCTCGAGCACGACGTTGCGGCCCTTCGGACCCAGCGTGACCTTGACTGCGTTGGCGAGAATGTTCACGCCTTCGACCATCTTCGAACGGGCGGAATCGCCGAATACGACGTCTTTAGCTGCCATCTTCTAACTCCTTGAATTCTCGAGAATATGTGCGGACAGTGGACGCTTACTTGGCGTTGACCACGGCCATGATGTCTTCTTCGCGCATGACCAGCAGTTCCTGGCCGTCGACCTTGACGGTCTGACCAGCGTACTTGCCGAACAGCACACGATCGCCGACCTTCACGTCGAGCGCGATCGGCGCGCCCTTGTCGTCGCGCTTGCCCGGGCCGATGGCCAGGACTTCGCCTTGATCCGGCTTCTCAGCTGCCGCGTCGGGAATCACGATGCCCGAGGCGGTCTTGGTTTCCTGATCCAGGCGCTTGACGATCACGCGATCGTGCAAAGGACGAAGGTTCATATTCACTCCTCTCTTGACTGAGATTGAAGAACGCTTAGGGAATCTGCCCGGCAGGTTGCCCGGCAGAGAATTGTTAGCACTCTCGTGCAGCGAGTGCTAATTATATGGACGGGTTTTGACAAATTCAAGAAGGGAAGCCGGAGGTTTTTTTGCGCGGCGACGAACGGCCAAAAGACGTGGGCAAATTGAAAAAATCCATTTAAAACAATTACATAACCATCCAGACCGAAGACTGCGAGCGACCGGGATACGGGATTTCCCGACCCCCGCCCCAATTTGACACGGGTCGAGCGCCGAGTTCCCGCGGTCGTCCGGCATCGCATGAAAACGCCTGCTGGGGCATCCGACCGGCCCAAACGCCCGCCGTGGAACGTCACATGTCCGGACAGCCCGCGACCGGCTGGAACGTCCGGCCGTCCGCCTCGACCGTCGCGCCCAGCAGACGCGCGAGGCCTTTCGCGCCTTCGCGCATCACGACGTCGTGATTCCACGCGAACAGCGGTCGCGCGACCGGCTCCAGCCAGTTCATCCAGCGCTCGCGCGTGCGGATGTGCCAGTCGTAGCGCACGACCGTGCGCGTGCCGTCGCCGGCGAACGACCAGCGGCCGTCGCCTTCGATCGCGCCGCTCGCGCGACCTTCGAGCACATGCGGGCGCTCGACGCGCAGCACGCGCATGTCGAAGGTCAGCCGGTACGGCAACGCGCCTTTCCATGTGTATCGCTGCAGCGCGCCGACGCCGCGTGCGTCGCCGCGCTCGAGCTCGACGGTCCGCACTGCACTCTTCCACCAGTCGGGCCAGCGATCGACCTGGTAGATCGCGTCCCAGACAGCCGCGAGCGGCGCGTCCACGCGCCACGTCGTCGAAAACCGGTATTCCGCCATGCTGCCTCCGGCGCGAATCAGAATCGGAATCAGGGCGCGAAAAAGCGGGCGGGAAACGCGACGTCGATCTCGACGTCGTCGAGCGTCACCGTTTCGAGCGGCGCGTCGTCGTCGTCCGCGAAGCTCACCACCTTCAGCGGAAAGCCGTCCTCGGTGTCCAGCCACAGACGATAGCGATGCACGCCGTCGACCACGTGCGCGGGCGCGCCCGTCACTGACACGCGCAGTGTGGTGTGCCCGCCGATCGTCTCCTGGCCTTCGGTCACGGTCACACCGCCCTGCTGCAGCGCATGCACGTTGCGCAGCAGCACGCCGACGTCCGAGCGGTCGACGCGATGCCCGCTGCGGTCGCGCAGCAGCGGATTGGACGGCGACAGCGTCAGCGCGGGCAGCGCATGCTCGCCGAACGGGCGCAGACGCACCTTGCCGTCGCCGGGGTCGTATGCGAGCACCGCGCCGTGATGCGGCGACACGAAGTCCATTCGGACGAAACCGGGTTTGCAGTACGCGTAGCGGAATTCGGCGTGCTCGCCGCTGCGCGCCGACGAGCGGATCGTCGCGCGGTACGACTGGACCTGGTCGAAATGCGTCTGAGCAATGGTCACGGGATCGGCTGTCATGCTCGCTCCTATCAGGCCGGCGGCCAGCAACGCGGCGATCACGGCGCCGCCTCGACGTCGAGCACACCTTCCATGCCGCGCTCGCGATGGCTGCGCAGGAACAGCAGCCGATGCGTGCAATAGTAGGCGAAGCGGCCGGGGGCGGTCGGCGTGAAGCGAAACGTGCGCGGCGTCGCGCCGAGCTCGGTATGCACCGCGATGCCGGCCTGCGGCGAGTCGATCTCGAAACTGTGCGGCACGACGCCCGATTCGGCCGACACGGTCAGCTCGACCGGCACCTGCGCGCGGACGATCACGTGATTCGGACGAAAGAAATAACTGCCGCCGACGATCGCCACCCGCTGCACGCCGTCGGCGTCGACCGGCACGCGCACCGGCGCATCGCCGTCCGCCCGCGCGGGCCCGGCGCCCGCCACGAGTGCAATCATCACCATCGCCGCCATCGTGTTCATCGTCGACTCCCTGCCGATGTCGCCGCGTCATCCCCTCCACGCGTCGGTCGGCCCGCCAAGCGCGCCGCATGCTTCGATCGCGAGCTCGCGCAGGCGTCGTTCGTCGGCACGTCCCGAGAGCGCAAAACCCATGCCGCGATCGGACCAGAAATACGTGTCGCGGCCGCCGGCCGATATCGCCCGGGGCGCAAAGCGCCGCGCATCGTAGGCGGTCATGTAGAGCGTCACGCGCTCGCCGTCCGCACGCTGGTACATCAGTTGCGCGGCCGGCCCCGCGTCGTCCGCCAACAGCCGGCCGCCCAGCAATGCATAGCCGTATTCGTCGAGCGACGGCGCGCGCACGGGCCGCCCGAGACGCGCGGACAGCCACGCGGCAAGGCGCGCCGGATCGCGCGCGTCGACCTCGACCGGATGCTCCCGGTCGGCCGCGTACACGGCGTACGCGACGGACGCGCGCGCGGCGAAGGCCGGCTCGGCGCCGAACGTCGTCCAGCCCGCGTGCAGCGCCACGCCGATCACGAGCCCGGCCGCCAGCCCCGCGAACGCATACGCGACGCCGCGCCAGCGCGGCGCGCGCCGCTGCACGAACAGCGCCGGCGTGGCGGCCGGCAGCGGGAACAGCGCTTGCAACGCGGCGCGCTGCGCGCCGTAATGCGCGAACCGGTCGGCTTCCCGCGGATCGGACGCCAGCCGTTCGAGCACCTCGCGGCGCTCCTGCCCGGACAGCTCGCCGTCGAGCAGCGCCGACAGCAGTTGCGCCGATGCGTCGGCATTGTCGTCCCGATCGTTCGAGGTTTTGCGCGGATCGTCGTCCATCATGTCTTCCCGATCACCCGTAACGCGGCCGCGCCACGCGCCGGCGGCTCGCCGGACAACAGCGCACGCATCTGTTCACGCGCGCGCGACAGGCGCGACATCACCGTCCCGACCGGCACGCCGAGCACCTGGGCGGCATCGCGGTAACTCAACTCCTCGAGCGCGACCAGCAGCAGCACCTCGCGCTGCTCGACGGGCAGCCGGTACAACGCGCGCTGCACGTCGCGCAGCAGCAGGCCGCCGATCTCGTCGGTCGGTGCGGCCATCGTCTGCCATGGCGCGGTCGCATCGTCGACCGCGATCTCGTGCCGTGCGCGCAATTGGTCGATGAAGCGGTGGCGCAGCAGCGTCAGCAGCCACGCACGCAGGTTGCCGCCGTCGCGCGGCGGCCGGTTCAGCGCGCGCTCGAGCGTGTCCTGCACGAGATCGTCCGCCCACGCCCGGTCGCCCGTCAGCGCGCGCGCATATCGCGTGAGATGCGGCAGCCACACCAGCAGGTCCGATTCGTAGCTCATCCGGATGCCTCGCGCGTCGCCGCGCCGCCGTCCGTCGGTCGATCCTCAGGGACGCGCGACGTGCCACATGCCGCCGATCCCGTCGCCGCCCGCATCGCCGGGCTTGCCGTCCATCTTCCAGCGATACAGCGGACGGCCGTGGTAAGCCCATTGCTTACGGCCGTCGTCGCGCGCGACGAGACTCAGCGCACCCGACGCCTTGTCGTATCCGTCGGCGAGCGCCGGCGGCCAGTTGGTCGCGCAGGTGCCGGTGCAGGTACTCTTGCCCGGCGCGTCGCGATCGAACACGTACAGCGTCATGTGATCTTCGTCGACCAGTTTTCCGTCGCCGGCCTGCGGCGGCTCGGCGGCCGCGGGCCGCGCGATCGCGGCCGTCAGCGCGATGGCGAACAGCATCGTCTTCATTCCCGTTCTCCTTGGCGTGGCATTGCGGCACGGCGGCGTCGGACGGGACGTCGACTCCATCATGGTCATTATCCCGCCGTCCGGCCGCATCGAGACTCGGTATGTAAACGGACGAATCCGGCAAGTTATTCCGTGCCGCCCGCAACGCGGCGGCCATGCGTGCCCGCACAGGGAAAACTTCGGGAACCCAAAGAAAACGCGGCATGACATTGCTGTCATGCCGCGTCGTTCGACCCTTTGCGCGCGGCGAGCAATGAACCGCCGCCGCGCGTTTCCGCCGATTACCTCGGCAATGCGCCAGTCACCGCCTGCAGCAGCGTCGACACCGGTGCGAGCGGATTGTTCGCGGAGCCGTTGCCCGAGTGCGGCGTGACCGACAGGCTCGGCGTGGAGCCCAGCGCCGTGCCGACCGTCGTGCCGACAGCATTGACGATCGTCGCCGTCGCGTTGCCGGTCGTCGACACCAGCGAACCGGTAGCGCCCGCCGTGCTGCCGGCCGCGCCCGCGCCGGAGCCGAGCAGGCTGCCGCCCGCCGCCGCTGCCGAACCGGCCACGCCCGACAGCGCGCCGGCCGCCTGCCCGAGGGCTGCCGGACCGTTCGCGAGGGCGCCCGTCACCGAACCGAGCGCACCGGTCAGTGCGCCGGCCGGATTGCTGCCGCCGGTCAGGCCGCTGACGAGGTTCGTGATCGGCGCGATCGGGCTGCCGCCCGCGCCCGACAGCGTGCCGACGACCTGGTTCACGACGCCCTGCACCGGCGCCAGCGGGTTCGTGCCGCCGAGGTTGCCCAGCGCGCCCGTCACCGAGCTGACCGCATTGCTCAGCGCGCCTGCCGGATTGCCGCTGCCAAGCGTGCCGACGACCTGGTTCACGACGCCCTGCACCGGCGCCAGCGGGTTCGAGCCGCCGAGGTTGCCCAGCGCGCCGGTCACCGAGCTGACTGCATTGCTCAGTGCGCCTGCCGGGTTGCCGCTGCCGAGCGTGCCGACGACCTGGTTCACGACACCCTGCACCGGCGCCAGCGGGTTCGAGCTGCCGAGATTGCCAAGGGTGCTCGTGACCGACCCGAGCGCACCGGTCAGCGCGCCCGCCGCATTGCCAGCCGTCGGGAGTGCGTTCTGCAGGCCGCTGACGAGGTTCGTGATCGGCGCGATCGGGCTGCCGCCGCCTGCGCCCGAAAGCGTGCCGACGACCTGGTTCACGACACCCTGCACCGGCGCCAGCGGATTCGTGCCGCCGAGATTGCCGAGTGCGCCCGTCACCGAGTTCACTGCGTCCGTCAGTGCACCGGCCGGGTTGCCGTTGCCGAGCGTGCCGGCGAGCTGCGTGACGGCGCCTTGCACCGGTGCCAGCGGGCTGGACGCGCCGCCGATGTTGCCGAGCGTCCCCGTGATCGTGTTGACCGCGTTGCTCAGTGCACCGGCAGGATTGCCGCTGCCCAGCGTGCCCGTAACCTGGTCGACGACGTTCTGGATCGGTGCCAGCGGGTTCGTGCCGCCAACGCCGCCCAGAGCACCCGTCACCGTGCCGAGCGCACCGGTCAATGCACCGGCCGGATTGCCGCCCAGTGCACCCGTCACCGTGCCGAGCGCACCGGTCAATGCACCGGCCGGATTGCCGCCCAGTGCACCCGTCACTTGATTGACGACGCCTTGAACCGGAGCCAACGGATTCGCACCGCCGCCAACGCTGCCCAGTGCGCCCGTCACCGTGCCCAGCGCGCCGGTCAATGCACCGGCCGGATTGCCACCGCCCAGCGCACCCGTCACTTGATTGACGACACCTTGAACCGGAGCAAGCGGATTCGAGCCGCCACCCACGTTGCCCAGAGCACCCGTGACCGTGCCCAGCGCGCCGGTCAATGCACCGGCCGGATTGCCGCCGCCCAGTGCACCCGTCACTTGGTTGACGACGCCTTGAACCGGAGCCAGCGGATTCGAGCCCCCAGCCACGTTACCCAGTGCGCCAGTCACCGTGCCCAACGCGCCGGTCAATGCGCCGGCCGGATTGCCGCCACCCAGTGCACCCGTCACTTGGTTGACGACGCCTTGAACCGGAGCAAGCGGGTTCGTGCCGCCAACGCCGCCTAGAGCACCCGTCACCGTGCCGAGCGCACCGGTCAATGCACCCGCCGGGTTGCCGGTGCCCAGTGCACCGGTCACTTGATTGACGACGCCTTGAACCGGAGCGAGCGGGTTCGTGCCGCCACCCACGCTACCCAGTGCACCCGTCACCGTGCCCAGCACACCCGTCAACGCACCTGCCGGATTGCCGCCACCAAGCGCCCCCGTCACTTGATTGACGACACCTTGAACCGGAGCGAGCGGGTTCGAACCGCCGCCAACACTGCCGAGTGCCCCCGTGACCGTGCCCAACGCCCCCGTCAACGCACCGGCCGGATTACCACCGCCCAGTGCACCCGTCACTTGATTGACGACGCCTTGAACCGGAGCGAGCGGGTTCGAACCGCCACCCACGTTACCCAGTGCGCCCGTGACCGTGCCCAGCGCACCCGTCAGCGCACCGGCCGGATTGCCGCCGCCCAGCGCACCCGTCACTTGATTGACCACACCTTGAACCGGAGCAAGCGGGTTCGAACCGCCACCCACGTTACCCAGTGCGCCCGTGACCGTGCCCAACGCCCCCGTCAACGCACCGGCCGGATTACCGCCGCCCAGTGCACCCGTCACTTGATTGACGACGCCTTGAACCGGCGCGAGCGGATTCGCACCGCCACCCACGCTACCCAGTGCACCCGTCACCGTGCCCAGCACACCCGTCAACGCACCTGCCGGATTGCCGCCACCAAGCGCCCCCGTCACTTGATTGACGACACCTTGAACCGGAGCGAGCGGGTTCGAACCGCCGCCAACACTGCCGAGTGCCCCCGTGACCGTACCCAGCGCACCGGTCAGCGCACCCGCCGGATTGCCACCGCCAAGCGCACCCGTCACCCCGTTCACCACGCCTTGCACCGGCGCGAGCGGGCTCACCGTGCCGCCCGCGCCACCGAGCGCGCCTTGCAGCGCGTTCACCGCGCCCGACAATGCCTGCGCGGGATCGCCGAGCGACGTCTGAATCGCGCCCGACCCGCCCGCCGCCACGGTGACCGAACCCAGCGGCGACGTGCCGGTCGCGGCCAGCCCAACCGAGACGCTGTTCGTCGGCGGATTCACGATTACCTGCGGAAGCGGCAGCGCATCGAGCGTCCCCGCGATAGCCGAACCGGAAGCCAGCACCCCGAACACCGTCGCGACCGACAGCGCCACACCCGTCAATTTAAGACTTTGTCCCATCGTTATTTACCTCATCTCGGTTGGCACTACGTTGATAAAGCATGGGGACGGATTGCACGAAGCGTGCCATCCGGATAAAACGGATCGATTCGTCGGCCTATTTCAAGGCAATAACGGTCTTATATGGATTTCCGGGCAAATGAATCGATCAGATCGCCATAATCATCTGATGAATAAGGCGTCCAACGGGCGGATGTAACGTAACGTTTGCGAGGCCCGAAGTAACGTGTTCCGGTACATTGGGTGCCGCATCGGAACGTCCGTTACGAAAGCGCCGCCGGATTGCCCGGCCGGCTCGCCTGATTTGCATTTCATTTTCATGAAAATGCATTAATAAATCGCGCGTTTGCCTATTTTCTTATTTCGCGATTTCTTTCCGATCGATTACGCAGATCATTTCCATTTTCGCGGGCCCCGGATTATCCGGATAGCCAATCGAAAAAATGTGACGGCCGCACTCGGGGCGGCCGCCGTATCGAAACGGCTCAACCGAAGCGCGCGGGGCGATACGGACGGGGATCGATGTAGGTGGGCTCGCCCGTCATCATCTCGGCGAGCAGGCGGCCGGTTGCAGGGCCGAGCGTGAGTCCGTGATGGCAATGGCCGAACGCGAACCACAGATGACGATGGCGCGGCGCAGGCCCGATCACCGGCCGCATGTCGGGCGTGCACGGCCGCATCCCGAGCCACGGCGCCGGATCGAGCCGTTCGCCGATGCCGAACGCGTCGCGCGCCAGCGGCTCGGCGCGCGCGAGCTGCACGCCGGTCGGCGGCGCGCCGCGCAACGCGATCTCGACGCCGGTCGTGAGCCGCAGGCGGCCGCCGTCCATCGGCGCGACGACGAAGCCCTCCTCGGTATCGCACACGGGCACGTTCAGCGGCGCGCGGGTCGGCCGGTAATGCATGTGGTAACCACGTTTGGCGCGCAGCGGAATCCGGTAGCCGAGCGGCGCGAACACGTGATCGGACCACGGCCCGAGCGCGACCACCGCCGAGCGCGCCGCGATCGGCCCATGTCCGGTATCGACCTGCCAGCCATCGCGCACCTGCGCGAGCGTCGTTGCGTCGCCGCGCACAAACGTGCCGCCGTCGCGCTCGAACAACCGCGCGTACGCCTTCGTCAGACCGCCGGGGCTCGACACGGTCTTCGGGTCCTGCCAGTGGAATGCGCCGCAGAATGCATCGCCGATGCCGGGCTCGCGTTCGCGCAACGCGCGCGCGTCGAGCACGCTCATCCGCAACCCGTGCGCGTCGGCCATCCGCTGCTGCGCCCGCGCTTCCGCGTCGAACAGCGCAGGCGACCGGAACGCCTCGATCCACCCGCCGTCATGCACGAGCGGTTGCGCATCGGTGCGCGCGAGCAGCGCGTCGTGCTCGACGACGCTCGCCGCGACAAGGGGCAGCATGTCGCGCGCGGCGGCTGCGAGCCGCTGCGGCGACGATTCGCGCCAGAAGCGCGCGAGCCACCCCGCATACGCGGGCAATGCCTTGTAGTCCCAGTAGAGATCGACCGAGCGGTTGCGCGCGTAGCGCAGCAGCGTGCCGAGACGGCGCGGGAATGCGTACGGCACGACGGACGAGCGCTCGATCAGCCCGGCATTGCCGTGACTCGTTTCCTCGCCGGGATCGCGCCGGTCGACGAGAGCGACGCGCAGCCCGCGATCCTGCAGATGCAGCGCCGACGACACGCCGACGATGCCGGCCCCCAGAACGATGACGTCGAAATCCATGCTTCCCCGTACTGCGTCGAGATTCGATGCGACGCGCGCCGGTACCGCGTCCGGCGCGCGGCCACGCTTACTTCGCGATGATGTCGCGCTTGAAGTACTTCTGCGACAGCGCGCTCAGCGTGCCGTCCTTCTTCAGCGCGTCGAGCGCGCCGACGAGCTTCGCCTGCAGCGCCTTGTCGCCCTTGCGCATCCCGAAACCGGTGCCTTCGCCGAGCGTCGCGGGATCCTTCAGCGCATCGCCGACGATCTGGTAGTCGCGACCGGCCGGCTTGTCGAGGAAACCGTCCTGCGCGGTCTGCGCTTCCTGCACGGCCGCGTCGAGACGTCCGGCGACGAGATCGGCATAGATCTGGTCCTGATCCTGGTACGAGACGACGGCCACGCCCGCATTGGCCCAGTGCGCCTTCAGGAAATCCTCCTGCGACGAGCCCTGCAGCACGCCGACGTGCTTGCCGCGCAGGCTCGCGGCATCGGGGCGCAGCGGCGAGCCGCGATGCGCGACCATCACGATCGGCACCACGTAGATCGCCGGCGTGAAGTCGATGCTCTGCTTGCGCTTCGCGGTGATGTTCATCGCCGAATTGATCGCGTCGAACTTGCGCGCCTGCAGCGCCGGGATCAGCCCGTCGAACGCATTCTCGACCCACACGCACTTCATGTTCAGCTTCGCGCACACCGCGTTGCCGATGTCGACGTCGAAACCCTGCAACTGACCGGCCGGCGTCTTGCTCTCGAACGGCGGATACGCGGCTTCGATCCCGAAGCGCAACGTGGTCTGTTCCGCGTGGGCCGTGACGGCCGCGCACGCAAGCGCCGCGACGGCGCAGAGGGAAAGCTTCCAGTTCATGACGGATGTCCTTCGATTCCGGATTGAGGCGATGAAGAGCGGTCATCGTGCGACGACACGACGGCCTGCACGCGAAATATAGACTCTTAGTCTACTATAGACTATAGGGGATACGATAATCGCGGCGGCCCGTTCGTCCGGAGAGGTTCCACCAATCACACGAAACGCCGTTGATTTGTGGATGTTTTTCCGAAGATGCGCACGCCAGTCGCGCGTCGAAAAGAAAAATTCACGCGACCGTTTTTGTCTATATTAGACTTTTAATCCATCACGAACATCGCCGGACACCTGTTTTCGAGACTGTCCTGTCCGGCCCCGACCGGAGAAGTTCCATGACGCAACCCGCCCCGACCCTGCCGCTGACCGTCGACGAAGCCGCGGTACGCGCAGCGCTGCCGTCGCTGGACGTGCTCGGCACGCTGCGCCGCATGTTCGCGTCGCTCGCGTCGGCCCGCGCGGTGCAGCCGCCGCAGACCCTCACGCTGTTTCCCGAGCAGGCCGGCGATTTCATCACGTATCTCGGCGCACTCGCCGACGAGCAGGTGTTCGGCGCCAAGCTGTCGCCGTACGTCGTGACGGGCGCGAAGCCGATCGTCACCGCATGGACCGCGCTGATGTCGATGCGCACCGGCCAGCCGCTGATGTGGTGCGACGCGGGGTTGCTGACGGTCGAGCGCACGGCCGGCACGACGGCGCTCGCGGTCGACTGCCTCGCGCCGCGCGACGCGCGCCGGCTCGCCGTGATCGGCACGGGCGCGGTCGGCCTCGCGCATCTGCGCCACACCGCGGCGTTGCGCGACTGGGCGTCGATCAGCGTCCATTCGCCGACGCTCGCCGACGATGCGGCGCTGCAGGCGACGCTCGCGCGGATCGATCCGCGGGCCCGTGCGGCCGCCAGCGTCGACGCATGCGTGCGCGACGCGGACGTCGTGATGCTGTGCACGTCATCGGGCACGCCGGTGCTCGCCGACGGCATGCTCACGCGTGCGGCGCTCGTCACGTCGATCAGCACCAACGTCGCGCGCGCGCACGAGATTCCGCCCGCGTGGCTGCCCGACATGGACGTGTATTGCGACTACCGGCACACGACGCCCGCGAGCGCGGGCGAGATGCAGATCGCGGCGGCCGCGCACGGCTGGACGCCCGAGCGGATCGTCGGCGACCTGCCGGCGCTCGTCGCCGGCACCTGCGCGGCGCCGTCGCGCACGCGTCATGCGTTCTTCCGCTCGATCGGCCTCGGCCTCGAGGACATCGCGATCGCGCATGCGCTGTACATGCATCTGACGCGCGCATGAGCAGCATGCGCACGCGGGGCCGATACAATGGCGCAACCGCCGTGGCGGCGGCGCGCGGGCGCACGGCCCAGCCGGTCAGCGGCATGCCGGCGCGCCGCGCCGACGCACCGCCCGGCCCCCGCTCACCCGAGATGGCGATTCCGATGCGCAAGAAGCAATCCCCCGTCAAAGACCTGCTGCTCACCCGCTACGCACCGATCGCCGACGGCATCGCGGCGCTGTTCTTCCCGTATGCGGAAGTGGTGATCCACGACCTGCACGACCAGACCGTGCTCTACCTCGCGAACAACCTGTCCAAGCGTGAAGTCGGCGACGACTCGGCACTCGAGGAAATCGATCATTCGGCGCGCGAGCGCGTGATCGGCCCGTACGAGAAGCTGAACTGGGATGGCCGGCGCATGCGTTGCGTGAGCAACGTGCTGTTCGACGACGAAGGCCGCCCGGCCGGGATGATGTGCATCAACTTCAACATCGCGGTGTTCGACGACGTGCGCGCGACGCTCGACGTGTTCATCAAGGGCGCGGGCATCGTCGCGCAGCCGGACGAGCTGTTCCGCGACGACTGGCAGGAGCGCATCAACACGTTCCTGCACGGCTGGCTGCGCGAGCGGCAGGTTGGCCTGAACGGGCTCACGCGCGAGCACCGGCGCGAGCTCGTCGAAGCGCTGTACGCGGAAGGCGCGTTCCGCGGCAAGAGCGCCGCGAACTACGTCGCGAACGTGCTCGGGATGGGACGCGCGACCGTCTACAAGCACCTGAAGCATCTGAAGGAAACACAGGGCGACGCGTAAGCGGCGCGTGCAGCGGGATCGGTCGCGGGTTCACCTCCGGCATCGGCAATCACAACCGGCACGCGCCGTCGTGTCGATCCTTCGTGAATCGCGCGGCGCGGCCCGTTGCGCCCGGGCGGAACCCGCCGAGGCATCGAAGCATAAATGATATAGTCTCGGTTACATTTATTTGCCGCCTCGGATTCCCCATGACAACCCTCCCTGCCCCGACTACCCGCCCGAGCCTGACCGTCGAAATCTGGTCGGACCTGATCTGCCCCTGGTGCTGGATCGGCAAGCGCCGCTTCGACGAGGCGCTCGCCGCGTTCGCGCACGCCGAGCACGTCGACGTCGCGCTGCGCGCGTATCGGCTGATGCCGGGCCAGCCGGTCGAGCCGGTCGAGGCAATGCTCGCCGGCAAGTATCGGATGTCGCCCGCTCAGGTCGACCAGATGCTGCGCCAGGTGACCGACGCGGCCGCGAGCGTCGGGCTCGACTACGATCTGCCCGGCACGTTCGTCGGCGACACGCTCGACGGTCACCGGCTCGTGAAGCTCGCGGAAACGACCGGCCGTGCGCACGCGCTGACCGAGCGGCTGTACCGCGCGTATTTCTGCGAGCACGGTTCGCTGTTCGACCACGCGGCGCTGATCGACTTCGCGGTCGAAGCGGGCCTCGAGCGCTCGGCCGTCGAAGCCGTGCTGCGCAGCGACGCATACCGCGACGAAGTCGAAGCCGACATCGCGCGCGCGGCGCAGATCGGCGGACGCGGCGTGCCGCTGTTCGTGTTCGGCGGCCGCTACGCGGTATCGGGCGCACAGCCGGCCGACGTGTTCGCGCAGGCGCTCGAACAGGCGTGGCGCGACGGCGCCGTCGTCGAATCCGCCGGCGGCGACGGCGCCGCATGCGGCCCCGACGGCTGCGAGCTGCCGCCGCGCGAATAATCTCCGGCGCCGCGCGACGCGCGCCGCCGCTACGCGTCGCTCCTGCCACAAACCGGCAGGAAGCGCGCGCGAATGACGTCTACAATGCAGCCTTTCAAATAACTATCAGAGAGAAGGCGGCCGGCCCATGACCCACGGTATCCACGGCGAGAAGCGCTGGTACGCGTTGATCGTCCTTTGCCTCGGCGTGCTGATGATCGTGCTCGACAGCACGATCGTGAACGTTGCGCTGCCTTCGATCAGTACCGACCTCCATTTCACCGAGACGGCCCTCGTATGGGTCGTCAACGCCTACCTGCTGACATTCGGCGGCTGCCTGCTGCTCGGCGGCCGGCTCGGCGACCTGTACGGCCAGCGGCGCATGTTCCTCGCGGGCCTCGTCGTATTCACGTTCGCGTCGCTCGCCTGCGGCCTCGCGCAGTCGCAGACGATGCTGATCGCCGCGCGCGCGGTGCAGGGCTTCGGCGGCGCGGTCGTGTCGGCCGTGTCGCTGTCGCTGATCATGAATCTCTTCACCGAACCGGGCGAACGGGCGCGCGCGATGGGCGTCTACGGCTTCGTCTGCGCGGGCGGCGGCAGCATCGGCGTGCTGCTCGGCGGGCTCCTGACGAGCACGCTGTCGTGGCACTGGATCTTTCTCGTCAACTTGCCGATCGGCATCGCGGTCTATGCGATGTGCGTCGCGCTGCTGCCGCGCATGCGCGCGCCGGCCGGCGCCGCGCGGCTCGACGTCGCGGGCGCGATCACCGTGACCGCGTCGCTGATGCTCGCGGTCTACGGGATCGTCGGCGGCAACGAGGCCGGCTGGCTGTCGACGCAGACCGTCGTGCTGATCGGCGCGGCCGTGGCGCTGCTCGCGGTGTTCATTGCGATCGAGGCACGCGTCGCGCATCCGCTGATGCCGCTCACGCTGTTCGCCGCGCGCAACGTCGCGCTCGCGAACGTGATCGGCGTACTGTGGGCGGCGGCCATGTTCGCGTGGTTTTTCCTGTCTGCGCTCTACATGCAGCGCGTGCTCGGCTACGGTCCGTTGCAGGTCGGGCTTGCGTTCCTGCCGGCGAACCTGATCATGGCCGCGTTCTCGCTCGGGCTGTCCGCGCGGATCGTGATGCGCTTCGGCATCCGCGGCCCGATCGCGGCCGGCCTGCTGATCGCCGCGTGCGGCCTCGCGCTGTTCTCGCGCGCGCCGGCGGACGGCAGCTTCGTCTGGCACGTGCTGCCGGGCATGACGCTGCTCGGCATCGGCGCCGGCGTCGCGTTCAATCCGGTGCTGCTCGCCGCGATGAGCGATGTCGACCCGGCCGATTCGGGGCTTGCGTCGGGCATCGTCAACACCGCGTTCATGATGGGCGGCGCGCTCGGCCTCGCCGTGCTCGCGAGCCTCGCCGCCGCGCGCACCGATGCGCTCGCGGCCGCGCACGCCGGCCCGCTCGATGCACTGAACGGCGGCTACCACGTCGCATTCGCGGTCGGTGCGGCATTCGCGGCCGCGGCCGGGCTGCTCGGCCTCGCGCTGCGCATCCGCCGCCAGGACGCGGTTGCCGGCGTCGGTCCAGCGATGCATTGACGACGCAGCGGGGCGCGCGTCGCCCCGTCCTTCTCCACGCGCGGTAACCGGGCGGCGATCGCGCGCCCGCCGACGCCGACGCACGGCACCATCAGGTCCGGCATCCGTTCAAACGATCGTTTCACTCACCGCGAGCTGCCCTTCCGGCCGGCCATGCCGGCCGATTTTTAACGTAGTCGTACACCGACGCGCCACTTTTGCGACAATGGCGGACTTTGATGCGCGCGCCGCGGCCGCGCGCCGCCGCCGAACGCCGCATAACCGCCTGCTTCCGATGTCGCTTCCCCATATCGATCTGCTGTACTCCCTGTCCGGCCTGTTCGTCGGCATCCTCGTCGGCCTGACGGGCGTCGGCGGCGGTTCGCTGATGACGCCGATCCTCGTGCTGCTGTTCGGCGTCCACCCCGCGACGGCGGTCGGCACCGACCTGCTGTACGCGGCCGCGACCAAGGCCACCGGCACGCTCGTGCACGGGCTGAAGGGGTCGGTCGACTGGCGCATCACCGGCCGGCTCGCGGCAGGCAGCGTCCCGGCCGCCGCTGTCACGCTGTGGGTGCTGCATACGCACGGGATGAATTCGCCCGGCACCGCGCGGCTGATCCAGCTGGTGCTCGGCGTTGCGCTGCTGCTCACGTCGCTGGCGCTGATCTTTCGGCCGCAATTGACCGCGTTCGCCGCGCGCAATCCGCTCGCGCCGAGCCCGGCGCGCACGCTGTGGTCGACGGTGCTGACAGGCGCCGTGCTCGGCGTGCTCGTGTCGATGACGTCGGTCGGCGCAGGCGCGATCGGCGTGACCGTGCTGCTGCTGTTGTATCCGGCGCTCGCGACCACGCGCATCGTCGGCTCCGACATCGCGCACGCGGTGCCGCTCACGCTCGTCGCCGGCATGGGCCACTGGCTGCTCGGCTCGGTCGACTGGTCGATGCTGCTGTCGCTGCTGCTCGGCTCGCTGCCCGGCATCGTGCTCGGCAGCCTGCTGTCCGCGCGCGCGCCCGAACGGCTGCTGCGCAACCTGCTCGCCGCGACGCTCGTCGCGGTCGGCGTGCGGCTCGTGCTCGCGTAAGCGGCACGGGCGCCTTTCCCTCCGCAGAAAAATCCGCTGTCCGGCCGGTGCGCGGCGCCCCGGGCCCGGCGTCCCGGCGCACAAGAAAAACAGCCCGACCGGCCTATGCCGATCGGGCTGTCGTCCATCCGGAGCGGTGCGATTCACGCACGGCCCGACGGCGAACCGGGTGACGCGAATCGCGTTGCCACGGGCGGCGCGCACGCCGCCCGCCGCGCTTACTGCCCCTGCTGCTTCAGTTGCTGCTGCTTGAGCTGCTGCGTGCGCATCTGCAACTTCAGCACACGCTGCAGCGCCGCACGGTTCGCGAGCACGCCGTCGTAGAAGTTGGCCAGATCGCCCTTCAGCGCGGTCCGGGACGCGTCGTTCAGGTAGATCATGTGGCCCGACGGGTAGTTCTTGATCGTCAGGTTCTGCGCCTTGAGCGTCGGATCGAGCGGCATCTGCGCGAGCGTCAGCTCCGTCTGGTGGAACGGCGTGACCGCATCGAAATAGCCGTTCGCCGACAGCACCTTCAGGTCCGGGTTCACGCTCATCGTCGCCGCCAGGTCGCCGGCCGTGTACAGCGTATTGCCGCCACCCTTGTTCGCGCCGGTCGGGTCCGTGTGGCTGAAGTCCCAGTTGTTGAAGACCTGGTCGTTCAGGTCCACGAACGACGACGTCGACGTGTACTTGAGGTCGGTGTTGATGTAGCTGTTCCACAGCACCGTGTACGCGCCGCCGACGTTCGTGATCGACGGATCGTTGCTGCCCGAGTTCGGCAGGATGTACGGCGCGATGCCCTTGCCCGTGAAGTTCGCGCGACCGTCGTACTGGCCGATCTGCGTGCCCGGCACGAGCGTCAGGAAGAACGTGTACGGCGGGTTGTCGTCCGACGACGGCACGTTGCCGAGCGCGGCCGGATTGCCGAACGTCTGGATCAGCGAGGTCGGATCCGTGCCGATGTACGAGCCCATCTGCTGCGCGGTCTGCAGGTTCAGGTTCAGCCGCACGTTCACGAAGCCGCCGTCCTGCGGGTTCGGCTTCTGCGCGAGCGGCGCGAGCGTGTTGTCCGCGTAGTTGCGGGCCTGCACCATGTACGCGTCGAGATCGGTCGGCGTCGGGTTGAGCGTCGTCTTCTTCCAGTAGAACGCGTCGGCCGCGAGCGTCGGGAACGTGCCGGGCGCCGACAGTGCATTCGCATAGTCGAGGATCGACGATTGCAGCGTGATCCCGTTCAGATCGATGCCATCCTCATGCAGCACCCACGACACGACCGCGCTGCGCGCCGTGCCGTACGACTCGCCATACAGGAACTTCGGCGAGTTCCAGCGCGAGTACTTCGTCAGGTAGCGCTGGATGAAGCGATCGATCGAGCGCGCGTCCTGGTCGGTACCCCAGAAGTCCTTGTTCTTCGCCGGGGCGATCGCCGCCGAGTAGCCGGTGCCGACCGGGTTGATGAACACGAGGTCGGTGCGGTCGAGCAGGCTGTCCGGGTTGTCGAGCAGCTTGTACGGAGCCGGCGGCGTGAAGTTCGGGAACGACGACTGCAGGCGCTTCGGCCCGTACGAGCCGAGCAGCAGGTAGACCGACGACGAGCCGGGGCCGCCGTTGTAGAAGAACGTGACCGGGCGCGGCTTCGACGGGTCCGGGTTGTCCTGCGTGTACGCGACATAGAACATCTTCGCGTTGGGCGCCGACGTGATCGGATCGATCGTGGTCAGGTGGCCCGTGGTGGCCGTGTACTGGATGGTCTTGCCGCCGATCGTGACCTGGCGGTGCACGACCGCGGCCCCTTCGGTCGAATCCGTGACCGCGTCGTTCGGCCCGGTGCCGTACACGTCGTTGTCGACGTACGGCTGGTCGGCCGGGACGGCGGCCGTTGCATTGGTGCTGGCCGCCGTGCTGCCGTTCGACGTCGTCGCGGCCGCCGCGGTGGCGGCGGTCGGGCCGGACCCGTCGTCGCCGCCGCATCCCGTGACGAGCAGCGCCGCGGTCGCGGCTGCGGCGAGCGGCACGCCAAGGGTCGTTCCAAATAGCGCGAAACCGTCTTTCAAGGACTTCAGTGTCGTCATTATTGCCTCTCGAACAGAACGATAAATACCGCCGCTCGCAAAGGATCATTTGCGCCGGCGCTCCGCACCGGGAGCGCATTCGTTTTGCGATGCACTCCGAGTTTTTTACCGGATCGGCGAATACCGATCGGCACGATTTACCCCACCCATATTCCGCGAACGCACTGGAATCAATTCCATTGCAAACGACGATTCGATAATGCGCGGCAATGCGGATTCAGCCCCCGTCATCCGCATGCGCGAAACCGCCAGGCAATAACCTTCCCCGCGAAGCCCGCCCTGCAAGGCGCCTTCGCTTCGAACAGACGAACAATCCCTCTCGGCGAAATGCCGATCAATCGCAAAACGGCGACCAACCGCATTTCGAGCGATTTAATAAATTCGAAAGGATCGATTAACTATATGGAAAGGAATATTGTCTTTACGGTAATTTATTAAATTAAGTGAAAATATCGGCGCATAATAGATTCCGGGTTTTCCGTCGTAAAGTAATAATTTGTTACAGCGCGTGCAGCTCCGATAAGGAGCAGTGCGGGACCGATTCCAGGTGCGAAAAAGAAAAAGCCGGACGACCGTCCGGCTTCCGTATCGCGGCGCGGCGGGCGCCGTCAGAGCGGCACGTCGATCGCGCCGGCGCCGGTCGTGATCGCGTTGGCGCCGGGGGACGCCGAAATCGGCGGCAGGTTCGCGCTCGTCAGCGCCGGTGCGGCGCCCGGTGTGCCGCCGCGCGGCACCGTGCGGATCACCTGCGACGGCGGCAGCGCGGCACCGCTCTTCAGGTGCCGCCACATCAGGTTCAGCGCTTGCAGGTTGTAGTAGTGAACCGGCACGAAGCGCGTGTCGAAGCCCGCGACCGGCAGGAACGCATCGAAGTGCTGCCCGTTCGTCACCTCGTAGAACACGAGCTGGCTGCGCCCGCCCTCACTGACGCCGTTCTGCGCGACGTATGCGCGCGACGCGTGATTCACGGGCACGAGCGCATCGCTGCGGCCCTGCACGATGATCGCGGGCTTGCCCTGCAGGTTCGCGTTCACGCGCACCGCGTCGACGTTCGCCGGCATGTCGAGCATCCCGTTGGTCCACAGCTGCCGCAGGCACAGCGCGCCCGCGAAGCTCGCGTCGGGCGTCGCGAGCCGGTGGTCGACGCCCGCGCCGGTGTTGAACACGAGATTGACGCCCGCCGTCGGCGGCACGCCGTTGCCGAGGCCGAACACGGCCGGCATCGGCGACGCGGCGGGCGGCGCGACCGCGCCCGTCGCAGCGCTCGTCGTCGCGAAGCTGAAATTGCACAGATTGTCGGTCACGCGCGAGCGCGTGTACGCGTTCGCATAGGTGACCGCGATCGCGGGAATCGCCTGCGAATCCCACATCGGCGCCTGCAGCAGATCGGAATCGGCGAGATAGCCGGCCGCATGCAGCTGCGCAAGCGCATCGGCGGCCTGGCTCTGCGTATCGGCGCCGGATACGAGCCCGGCAGCCGCGAGCGTCGCGCAGCGCTGCGTGCGGATCGACTGCGTGGTGGCGGCGGGCAGCGCGCTCAGGTACGGCGCGTCCGCGAGCGACGCCGCCGCGGCCGCGCACGGTTCCAGCAGGTTCGCGAGCGTCGCGTAGTCGGCCAGCGGCCGGCCGAACGACGGCACCGGCTGGCCGCCCTCGCGCACGACCGCGTTCGGCGCCATCCGCACGTTGACCTGCGGCTCGCCGACCACGACCGCGGTGATCCAGCGACGCGTGTCCTGCTCGGCCGCCGCGAGCGCCGCGCCGCCGCCGTTGCTGACGGACGCGGCGATCGTCGTGATGTCGCCCGGGTGGTAGCGCACGCCGTGATGCGAGCCGTCGAGCAGCGGCCCGAACTGCTCGTTGAGTGCCCAGTAGGCGAATTCGACCGCCTGCAGCGTCACGTGCCCCCAGTCCTGCTCGGGGTTCTGCTGCGAATGCGCATGCTTGAACGCGTAGCGGTTCGGGAACCGGCTGTTGAACGCGGCAAGCTCGCCGCTCGTCACGTTGGCGGTGAAGAGGCTGGCATTGCCGGCGAGCACCGCGTTGGCGAGCGTGCCGTCGATCAGCGTGATCGTGTCGGAGCCAAGCTCGTGGGCGCCGTTGCCGCCGCCCTTGTCGTTGTATGCGACCGCGCAACCGCGCTTGAGGCCCCACTCGCCGGCCGCCGAAATCGCGCCGTACACGCCGCGCGAACCGGACGACGTCGCCGTGACGATGCACGGCTGCGCCGGATCGAAGCTCGCCGGCACCTGCACGAGCAGCGTCACGTTCTTGCGGCCGCTGCCGTCGTCGGAATACGCGAGGTACTCGGTGCCGGGGATCTTGCCTTCGCCGAGCGTGTCGTTTCCGTCGAGGTCGACGTTCGGCCCCCAGAAACGGCCATAGCCGCCGTTGGCGCTCATGTCGACGAGCGCGCGGTAGTTCGACCAGATCGCGAGCCGGCGCAGTTCGGCGCTGCTCGGCCGGGACGGATTCGCGAACGAAGGCGCGGTGGCGGCAGCGAGGCCGGTCTTGCCGAGGCCGGCCGTCAGCAGATCGTCGCTGGTGCCGTCATAGGCGGTCGTGCGCACGCTGCCGGACACGAAGCCGGGCAACCGGTTGCGCTCGCCCGAATCGTCGCCGTTGCAGGCGCCGAGCATCGCGACCGCGACCAGCACCGCGCCCAAGAGAATCCGACTGCCCCACCCGTGCGTCGTCATTGCCGCCCTCTCGATATCGTTATCGGTCCGCCGCCGTGTCGCGCGCGGCTGACGACCTCTGATGGAAACGCAGGGTCGCCCGGCGTTTTCCGCCCCGCAGGACGTCGCCTCGGGGATACTCATTCGGGGGCCTGACGCAACGCGGCAGGCCCGGGGCTCACAGCGCAAACGGGCCCCGGTACACCGGGACCCGCCGCAAACGGGCGCGCGGCGCTGGCGCGCCGCCGCCCGGCATCATTGCTGCTGGACCGTCAGCTTGTTCGTGACCGACGTCACGCCCTTGACGCTCTTCGCTGCCTCTTCCGCCTTGTCGATCTGTGCCTGGTCGGGCACCGTGCCCTCCAGCGAGATCGCGCCGCCCTTCGAGCGCACGACGATGTTCGCCACGTCGATGCCGCCTGCCTTCGTAATTGCCTTGCGCACCGCGTAGCCGAGCTTGCGGTTCGCCTTCTTCGCGGTCTTGGCCGCGGCCTTCGGCGAGCTCGCTGCCGCAGCCGGCGCCTCGGTTGCCGCCGCGTCGCTCGACTGCGCATACACGCTGCCCGACAGACAGGCCGCCACGGCCGCAACACCCAACGCTCTCAACACGATCGACTTCATGCTATCTCCTTTTATGACTTCGGAACGGCCGTGCACAGTACGGCCGGATACCCCCAAAGGCGGCCAACCCGCGCGCGAACGGGCGGGACGGCCGATGATTTCCACGGCGATGCGAGAGAGGCGACACGGGCCGGCGACCGGCGCACGCGAATGCGGGCCGGCCGGGCTGGACAGCCGCCGGCCGGACGCGCCCGGTCTCATTGCGTGCCGGGTCGCGCGCGATTCGGTCGCGGCTGCGACGCACAATGTAATCCAGCGCCCGCCGAAGCGCAAAGCTTTTGACGCGCGGCCTCCCGGCAGCCGCCGTCAGGGCCGCCCGCATCGGCCGCCGCGCCACGGCGCCGGACTCGCGCATGCCGGGCGAAACCGGGTACCATCGCCGCGAGAACCTGCATCGCGTACATCGTTCGTGACGCCCGTCATCGACGCGTCACGCCCGTGTCATCCACCAATTCAATGAAGCCTGCCCGCCCTCGCCCGCCCCGCCGCATCCTTGCCCGCTTCGTCGCGGTGTCGTGGCGCGACCTCGCGCTGTCGATCGGCCCGACCGTGCTGCTTGCGGCCGCGGCGGTATGGCTCGCGGTCAGGCTGATCCAGCCGGCGCCGCCGTCCACGCTCGTGATTTCGTCCGGCCCGCCCGGCAGCACGTACTGGAACGCCGCGCAGAAATACAAGGCGATCCTCGCGAAGAACGGCGTCACGCTCGACGTGGAGTCGTCGGAAGGATCCGCGCAGAACCTCGCGCGCCTGTCGAACCCGAACGCGCCGGTCGACGTCGGCTTCGTGCAAAGCGGCATCGGCCCGAAGGAGCGCGACGAGCATCTGGTGTCGCTCGGCAGCATCGGCTACGTGCCGCTCGCGATCATGTATCGCGGCCCGGTGGTCGAGCGCCTGTCCGACTTCAAGGGCAAGCGGCTCGCGCTCGGCGCGGAAGGCAGCGGCGCGCGCGAACTGAGCCTCGCGCTGCTGAAGATGAACGGCATCGTGCCGGGCGGCTCGACGGAGCTGCTGCCCACGGCCGGCGAGGATGCGGCGACCGCGCTGCTCGACGGCAGGATCGACGCCGCCTTCCTGTCCGGCGACTCGACGCAGATCCCGGTAATGGCGAAGCTGTTCCGCGCGCCCGGCGTGCATGTGTACTCGTTCACGCAGGCCGAGGCGTACGCGCGGCGCTTTCCGTACCTGACCGCGATCACGCTGCCGATGGGCGTCTACGATCTCGGCCGCAACCTGCCGCCCGCCGACATCCATACGGTCGCGCCGACGATCGAGCTGGTCGCGCGCGACTCGTTGCACCCCGCGCTGTCCGACCTGCTGATCGAGGCCGCGCGCGAAGTGCACGGTCACGCGACGATCCTCCAGCACGCGGGCGAATTCCCGTCGGCCGTCACGCGCGGCTTCCCGCTGTCCGACGACGCGGCGCGTTACTACAAGTCGGGCAAGACCTTCCTGTACCGGCGGCTGCCGTTCTGGGTCGCGAGTCTCGTCGACCGGCTGCTGGTCGTCGTGGTGCCGCTGATCGTCGTGCTGATTCCCGGGCTGCGGCTGGTGCCGTCGCTGTACGGCTGGCGCGTGCGTTCGCGCATCTACCGCTGGTACGGCGCGCTGATCGCGCTCGAGCGCCGCGCGCTCGGCGAGCATACGGCGGAGGAGCGCATCCATCTGCTCGACGAGCTCGACGACATCGAGGAAGCCGTGAACCGGATGAAGATGCCGCTCGCGTATGCGGGGCAGTTTTACGTGCTGCGCGAGCACATTGGCTTCGTGCGCGAGCGCCTCACCGCGCACGACCACGACGCCGCACCGGGCACACCGTCCAGGCCCGGCGCCGGCGGCATCGCGACGCCACCCGCCGGCGAGGCCCCCCGGGCGACTCCCGGTTCCGCATGAGCGGCCGATCCGCGATCATTGCTGCATCCGCGCGACCGCATCCGCGCGCCGCCGCGTAACATGAAGGCCGCCGCGAGGCGCACACGCCCCATTCTCTGGAGATCTCCATGACAACCGGCCTCGACACTGCCCAGCCCGCCTGGTTCTTCGACTTCGTGTCGCCGTTCTCCTACCTGCTGCTCGAACAGCATGACAAGTGGCCGGACGTGCCGTTCGACCCCGTCGCCGTGTCGCTGCCCGACCTGCAGCGCCACTGGGGACAGCGTTCGAGCGCCGACGTGCCGGCCAAGCGCGTGTTCACGTACCGCCATGCGCTGTTTCGCGCCGAACAGCTCGGCATCCGCTTCAAGATGCCGCCCGCGCATCCGTTCGACTCCGACAAGGTGCTGCGCCTCGCGATCGCGCTGCGCGCCGACATCGCGACCGTGCTGGAAATGTTCCGCTTCATCTGGCACGACGGCAACGATCCGTCGACGCCGGACGGATTCGCCGCGCTGTGCGAGCGCGTCGGCGTCGGGCACGGCGACGAGCTGATCGAATTCGAGGAAACCAGCGCGCAGTTGCGCCGTAACACCGACGACGCGATCGCGCTCGGCGTGTTCGGCGTACCGACGTTCTGGATGAACCAGCAGCTGTTCTGGGGCGAGGACGCGCTGCCGATGGTGCTGTACTGCGCGCGCACGCCGAACTGGCTCGACTCGCGCGAGGTCAAGCGGATCAGCACGCTGCCGAAGGGCCGCGCGTGATGGCCGGTATCACGCACCGCGACGCGTGGCTGCGGTAAGGTTACGCTTCTCCCGAATCACCGCGCACCGATGGAAGACGACGACCGTACCGCCTCGCTCGATATCTGGCTCGTGCGCGTATTGCGCACGCTGCTGCTCGAGCGCAGCGTCACGCAGGCCGCGCTGCGGCTGAACCAGACGCAGCCCGCGATCAGCACCGCGCTGCGCAAGCTGCGCGAGACGCTGAACGACCCGATTCTCGTACGCGGCAAGTCCGGGATGGTGCCGACCGAGTATGGCGCGTCGCTGCTCGGCGCCGCGTCGCGCGCGCTGCGCGAGGTCGACTTCATCGCGACGCCGCACGGCGACTTCGATCCGTCGTCGGCGCGTCGCACGTTTCGCGTCGCCGCGCCCGACTACCTGAACGACTTCTTCATGCCGACGCTGATCGAGCGCTTTCGCGACGCGGCGCCGCATGCGCATCTGGAAATCGATTCGCTGAACCCGGCGCTCGATCACGCGGAGGCGCTCGAATCGGGCGCGCTCGATCTCGTGATCGGCAACTGGCCGAAACCCGACCCGCAGTTCGCGCGCCAGGACCTGTTCTCCGACACGATCGTGTGCCTGATGCGCGACGCGCATCCGCTCGCGCACGAGCCGCTCACGCGCGAAGCGTACGCGTCGGCCGCGCACGTCGCGCCGACGCCGTACACCGGCGACAAGCGCAATGCGATCGAGATCGGCCTCGCACGCGCGCGCCTTACGCGGCGGATCGTGACGACGCTGCCGTACTTCGGGATCGTGCCGCAGGTGCTGCTGCAGTCCGACCTGATCTTCACGACGACGCGCCGCTTCGCAACGCACTATGCGCGATTGCTGCCGCTCGTCGTCGTGGCGCCGCCCGTGCCGTTCCCGCGCATCAAGAGCTACCTGCTCACGCACCCGCAGCCCGACCGCCCGACCGACATCGCGTGGCTGTGCGCGCTGATGCAGAGCGTGTCCGACGAGCTGACGGCCGCGCGCGGCCGCAAGCGCTGACGCCGCATTGCCTGCGCGGCGGGCTGCATCGGCCAGCGCTCACGCCGTACAGAAAGTTTCCTGCAGATGGCTCCAGCGCACGCTGCCTGCCGCGTCGCGCGCGAACACGGCGGTCGCGCGACGCGCGGGCAGTTGGCCCGACGCCGCATGCTGCGCCTCGAGATAGGTGAGCACCGCATGCGATGCATCGGCCACGCGCACGCGGATGTCCGACAGCGCGATCCGCAGCCCCGGCTTCGCGCCGCCGAGCGTCGCGAACAGCGCGCGCATGCCGGCGCGGTCGAGCACGCGGCCGTCGGTCATGATCATCGTGAAATCGGCGGAAAAAGCGGCGAGCAGCGCATCGAGCGCCGCAGGTGCAGTATCGGTGCCGGACAGCCAGCGCTCGATGTCGGCGATGCTTGCATCGAGTGCGTCGAGGTAGACCTGGGGATCGAACATGATGCCTGCATGAAAGGACGCGCGGCCCGATGCCGCGCGATTCGTGCAGTGTAGGCAAAAACGGCCGGACGTGCGTCGTGCGTGCCGGCTCGCGTCGTTATCGCGCGCAGCTCGCGTCGTCGCGCAGGCGCGCCGCCGCGGCCGCCTTCGTATCGGCCACCGGCATCCCCGAGCGGGCCTGCAGCAGTTCCGCGCAGACGGCCACCGCGATCGCGCCGGGCGCCTTGTCGACTATGCCCGCGATGCCGATCGGGCACACCATCTCCGTGAGCCGCGCCGGATCGACGCCGCGCGCCGCGAGCCGGCGCTCGAATTTCACGCGCTTGGTGCGCGAGCCGATCATCCCGAAATACGCGAAGTCACGCCGCCGCATGATCTGCGCGGCCAGCGAGAAATCGAGCGCGTGGTTGTGCGTCATCACGAGGAAGTACGCGCCGGGCGGCGCCGCGTCGACCACGGCCTCCGGCGTGTCGGTCGGCTCCGGCTGCACGTTCGGCGGACATTCGTCCGGGAACAGCTCGTCGCGCGTATCGACCCACTGCACGACGCACGGCAGTGCGCCGAGCAGCGTGACGAGCGCATGGCCGACGTGCCCCGCGCCGAACAGCACGATGTGCATCGGCGGCTGCGCCGCGCGCGCGCGGGGGCGCATGCCGGTGCCTGGCGCGAACGGCTGCATCGGCGACGGCGCGTTGCCGCACGCGCCGTCGCAACCGGCGGCACTCGCATCAGACGCGCGTTGCAGCGAGCGCGGTGAGCCCGGGAGCTGCTTCATCTCAACCTGCCCGCGCGGCGCTTGCACGCACCGCATTCACCGCGCGCAGGATCGACTCGCCGGTGGCCGGTGCGTCGAGCGGCGGATTCACCCGGTAGTCGCCGACCGCCGCAATCGCGTCGCGCACCGCGAAGAACACCGAGAACGGCAGCAGCAACGGCGGCTCGCCGACGGCCTTCGACCGATGGATGCTGTCCTCCACGTTGCGGTTCTGGAACAGCCGCACGTTGAACTCGGGCGGCGTGTCGTTGACGGTCGGAATCTTGTACGTGGACGGCGCATGCGTCATCAGCTTGCCGCCCGCGTTCCACCAAAGCTCCTCGGTCGTGAGCCAGCCCATGCCCTGGATGAACGCGCCCTCCACCTGGCCGATGTCGAGCGCCGGGTTCAGCGACGCGCCGACGTCGTGCAGCGCGTCGACGCGCAACGTGCGCATCTCGCCCGTCAGCGTGTCGATCACGACTTCCGACACGGCCGCGCCGTACGAGTAGTAGTAGAACGGACGCCCCTGCAGCTTCGACTGGTCCCAGTACAGTTTCGGCGTCGCGTAGAAACCGTCGGACCACAACTGCACGCGCGCGAGATACGCCTTCGCGATCACCTCGCCGAACGGCACGCTCGCGCCGCCGATCCACACGAAGTCGTTGGCGAATTTCACGTCGGCCGCGTCGACCGTGCCGTCGCCGAACTGCTTCGCCGCGAATGCCGCGAGGCGCTCGCGCAACTGGCGCGCCGCGTCCTGCGCGGCCTTGCCGTTCAGGTCGGAGCCCGTCGACGCGGCCGTCGCGGACGTGTTTGCGACCTTGCTCGTGTCGGTCGCCGTCACGCGGATGCGGCCGAAGCGGATGCCGAGCTCGTGCGCGACGACCTGCGCGACCTTCGTGTTGAGCCCCTGCCCCATCTCCGTGCCGCCGTGGTTCACCAGCACCGAGCCGTCGGTGTAGATGTGCACCAGCGCGCCGGCCTGGTTGAAATGGGTAACGTTGAACGCGATGCCGAACTTCACCGGCGTGAGCGCGATGCCCTTCTTGAGCACCGCGTTGCGTGCATTGAATTCGCGCACGCCCGCGCGCCGCGCGCGATAGTCGCTCGTCGTCTCGAGTTCGCCGAGCAGCTCGTGCAGCACGTTGTCCTCGACCGTCTGCCCGTAAGGCGTGACGTTGCGTTCGGTCTTGCCGTACAGGTTCGCGTAACGCACGTCGAGCGGATCGCGGCCGAGCGAGCGTGCGATGTCGTCGAGAATGTACTCGATCGCGAATGCGCCCTGCGGGCCGCCGAAACCGCGGAACGCGGTGTTCGACTGCGTGTTGGTCTTGCCGCAGTAGCCGGCGATGTCCACGTCGCCGAGCCAGTAAGCGTTGTCGAAGTGGCACACCGCGCGCGTCATCACCGGGCCCGACAGATCCGCCGAGAAGCCGCAGCGCGACGTCATGTCGAGTGCGACGCCGTCGAGGCGGCCGTCGTCGTCGTAGCCGACGTCGAAGCGGTAATGGAAGTCGTGCCGCTTGCCGGTGATCATCATGTCGTCGTCGCGGTCCGGACGCAGCTTCACCGGGCACAGCAGCTTCCATGCGGCGAGCGCCGCGCAGCACGCGAACAGGCCCGACTGCGATTCCTTGCCGCCGAACCCGCCGCCCATCCGCCGGCATTCGACCAGCACGTTGTGCGACGCGACGCCGAGCACGTGCGCGACCAGATGCTGCATCTCGCTCGGGTGCTGCGTCGAGCAATACACGTGCATCCCGTCGTCGTCCTTCGGCACCGCGTATGCGATCTGCCCTTCCAGGTAGAACTGCTCCTGGCCGCCGAGCGTCATCTCGCCCGACTCGCGATGCGGCGCGGCAGCCAGCCGCGCGGCCGCGTCGCCGCGCGCGAGCTTCAGCGGCGAGATCACGTAGGTCTCGGCCTTGCGCGCGTCCTGCGCGGTCAGGATCGCGGGCAGCTCCTCGTAGTCGACCTGCGCGCGGCGCGCGGCAAGCCGCGCGATTTCGTGCGACGTCGCGACGACGATGAACATCGGCTGGCCGACGTACTGCACGATGCCCTTCGCGAGCACCGGGTCGTCGTGGATGATCGGCCCGCAGTCGTTCACGCCGGGGATGTCGTCGGCCGTGAAGACGGCGACCACGCCGGGCGTCGCGCGCACCGCGTCGAAGTTCATCGACACGATCTTCGCGTGCGGCTTCGCGGACAACCCGAGCGCCGCGTGCAGCGTGCCCGCGACGAGCGGAATGTCGTCGGTGTAGGTCGCGCGCCCGCTGACGTGCAGGTGCGCAGATTCGTGCGCGCGCGACACGTGCACCTGCGCGGCGTCGGCCTGCGGGTCGAGGGTGTTCAGGAACGGTTCTGCTTGCTGGTTCATGTTCGTGTTCTCCGTCTTCAGACGCGCGCCGGCGCATCGGCAACATCGGCGCCGGCTTCGGCGGCCACTTCACGCACGTTCAGCGCTTGCGGCGGCAGCGGGTCGTGCGGGCGCGTCTCCAGCCAGAATCGGTACATCAGGTTCTTCGCGGTATCGAGGCGATACGCGCTCGTCGCACGCATGTCGGTGAGCGGCTGGTAGTCGCGCTCGAGCGCCTGCATCGCGGCCTGCGCGGTGGCTTCGTGCCACTGCGCGCCGTCGAGCACGCTTTCGGCATGCGTCGCGCGCTTCGGCGTCGCGGCCATCCCGCCGAATGCGATGCGCGGCTCGCGGATCAACTCGCCGTCCGCGATGAACGCGAACGCCGCGCACACCGCCGAAATGTCGGAGTCGAACCGCTTCGACAGCTTGTACGTGCGGAACTGCAGCTTCGCGCGCGCGCCGGTGCGGGTCGGCACCTTCAGGCCGACGACGAATTCGTGCGGCGCCATGTCCTTTTGCTGGTAACCGGTGTAGAGCGCCTCGAGCGGCAGCTCGCGCACCGTGTCGCCGCCGCGCAGCACGACGCGTGCGCCCAGCGCGATCAGGCCCGGCATCGAGTCGCCGATCGGCGAGCCGTTCGCGACGTTGCCGCCGAGCGTCCCCGCGTTGCGGATCGGCAGCGACGCGAAGCGCTTCCACATTTCGGTCAGTTCCGGATACGTGCCGGCGAGCGCCGCATACGCGTTCTCGACCGTCACGCCCGCGCCGATCTCGATCCAGTCGTCGCCGTGCGCGACGCGCTGCAGTTCGGCGATCTGGCCGACGTAGATCAGGTCGTCCAGCCGGCGCATCTGCTTGGTGACCCACAAGCCGATGTCCGTGCTGCCGGCGAGGATCCGCGCGGCGGGACGCTCGACCTTCAGCGCGGCCAGCGCGTCGAGCGTGCGCGGCGCGGCAAAGCGCGCGCCGTCGGGCGTCGTGTAGTCGAACGTGCCGTCGCGCGCGAGCGAGGCGAGCGTGCGGGCCAGCGCGGCCGGGTCGACCGGCGCGCAATGCGCGGGCGCACCGTCGCCGGTCGCGCCTTCGCCGGCCACATCGAACATCCGCACGGCCGCATCGACGATCGGCCGGTAGCCGGTGCAGCGGCACAGGTTGCCCGTCAGCGCATCGGCGATCTCGGTGCGCGTCGGCACATCCTTCGCCTTCGCGCACGCGCTGCCGCAGCCTTCGTGGCCATGCTTCTCGTACAGCGCCCACATCGACATCACGAAACCGGGCGTGCAGAACCCGCACTGCGAGCCATGGCAATCGACCATCGCCTGCTGCACCGGGTGCAGCGAACCGTCGGGCTGGCGCAGGTCTTCCACCGTCAGCAGCGCCTTGCCGTCGAGCGTCGGCAGGAACTGGATGCACGCGTTGACGGCCTTGAACGCGACGGTGCCCGCGTCGGTCAGCTCGCCGACGACGACCGTGCACGCGCCACAGTCGCCTTCCGCGCAACCTTCCTTGGTGCCGGTGCAGTGCGCATCCTCGCGCAGATACTGCAGCACGGTGCGGGTGACGTCCGCGCCGCTGACTTCGCGGACCGCGTGACGATGGTAGAAGCGGATCGGCTCACTCATGTCTCTATCGTTCTTCAAGTGGGGGCAAGGCGGCCTGCGCGGGGCGCTCGACCGACGTTTCTCTGACAGTTTGCACGCTATCACCATCAAATTCCGCAACCCATAGCCCAGCGCGCATGCGGCCCATATAACTGCCGCGATATGAGCGCCGCGGCCTGCCCGACGGACGGCTCGCGCGTTGCCCCGTCAGGGTTTCGGGCCAGCCAGCACCATTTCGTCGGCGATTCGTCGGCATCGGAAACGGGGCGCGATTAACTAAGTGGTACCTGCGGGAAAACCGGTTCCATGGGAAAATCCCGATTCCGTTTTTCGCCGCCTTCCGTTCCGTTTCGCTCATTCGTTCCGACCCCATGTCAACCGATTCCGCCACACCGCCGCGCAGCGGCGTTGCCGTCACGCTGCAAATCGTGTCCGTCGTCTGCTTCACGTTCATCTGCTACCTGACCATCGGCCTGCCGCTCGCCGTGCTGCCGGGCTTCGTCCACGACGATCTCGGCTTTTCCGCGATCGTCGCGGGCGCAGCGATCAGCGTCCAGTATTTCGCGACGCTCGCGTCGCGCCCGCTCGCCGGACGCTTCGCCGATACGCTCGGGCCGAAGCAGACGGTGCTGCGCGGACTGATCGGCTGCGGCGTGTCGGGCGTGCTGCTGCTCGTCGCGCTGCTGCTGGCCCACTGGCCGGTCGCGAGCCTCGTGCTGCTGGTCGCGAGCCGGCTGGTGCTCGGCGTCGGCGAGAGCCTGTGCGGCACCGGCGCGATCCTGTGGGGCATCGGGCGGGTCGGCGTCGCGCACAACGCGAAGGTGATCTCGTGGAACGGGATCGCGACCTACGGCGCGCTCGCGCTCGGCGCGCCGATCGGCGTCGCGATCGCGCATACGCTCAATCCGGCGCTGATCGGCGTGATCGTGATCGCGCTGGCCGCGACCGGTTTCTATCTCGCACGCCTGATCGATTCCGTGCCGCTCGTGCACGGCGAACGGATGTCGTATGCGAGCGTGTTCACGCGCGTGCTGCCGCACGGCCTCGGGCTCGCGCTCGGCTCCGCGGGCTTCGGCTCGATCGCCACGTTCGTCACGCTGTACTACGCGGCACGCCACTGGCCGAACGCCGCGCTATCGCTGACCGTGTTCGGCACGCTGTTCATCGGCGCGCGCCTGCTGTTCGCGAACACGATCAAGACGCATGGCGGCTTCCGTGTCGCGATCGTGTCGTTCGCGTTCGAATGCGCGGGCCTCGTGCTGCTGTGGCTCGCGCCCGTACCGCACGTCGCGCTCGTCGGCGCCGCGCTGACCGGCTTCGGCTTCGCGCTGATCTTCCCGGCGCTCGGCGTCGAAGCCGTCGCGCTCGTGCCGCCGGCGAGCCGCGGCGCGGCGCTGTCCGCGTATTCGGTGTTCCTGGACCTGTCGCTCGGCATCACCGGCCCGCTCGCGGGCTATGTGGCAGGCGCGTTCGGCTATCCGCAGGTGTTCCTGTTCGCGGCGGTGGCCGCCGCGGCGGGTGTCGCGCTGTCGATGGTGCTGTACCAGCGGCAGGCGCGGGTCGCGGGGAGCGGCGCGGCGGCTTGACCGAGCCGCGCGCCGGCCGCCGGGCGGCCGCTGCACTGGCATTCAACGCAAAACGCCCGCATCGCGCGGGCGTTTTTCTTTTCGTTTGCGGCGGCCAACGCGACGGCCGCTCCGGTCAGGCCGTGCGCAGGAACAACCGGCGCGTCAGGTCGAACGCGACGAGATTGCCCCCGAGCACGAGCAGCAACCCGAACACCGCGAGCGGCGACCACTGGTAGCCCTCGAAGACCGTCGACACGGCGAGCGCGACGATCGGGAACAGCACCGTGCAGTACGCGGCGCGCTCGGGCCCGATCCGGCCGACGAGCGTCAGGTAGGCCGTGAACCCGATCACCGAGCCCGGCACGGCCAGATAGACGAGCGCGCCGAGATAGCGCGGGCTCGGATCGATCATGAACGGCAGCCCGGCCACCGCACTGCCGACCGTCAGGATCGCCGCACCGATCAGCATCGCCCAGCCGTTGGTCGCGAGCGGGTGCAGGCCCATCGACTGCATCCGGCTCGACAACAGGTTGCCGGCCGAGAAGCACATCGTGCCCGCGAACGCGATCGCGAGGCCCGTCCACGTGGCGTGGTCGTCGAGGTGGCCGGCCATCTGCTGCCAGAACAGGCATGCGATGCCGGTCAGCCCGAGCAGCGCGCCGGCGACCGCGGACGGCCGCAGCGGGCGGCCCATGAACAGCCGGCCGTTGATCGAGTTCAGCAGCGGCGCGGTCGAGAAGATCACGGCGACGAGGCCGCTCGGCACGACCTGCTCCGAATAGTAGAAGCACAGGAAATTCAGGCAGAACAGCGCGAAGCCCTGCGCGACCAGGTAGCGCCACGCCTCGCGCGGCGGGCGCACCGGCCGGCGCATCACGCGCAGCAGCGCGAACAGCACGGCGGCGGCGAGCCAGAAGCGCCACGCGATCGACACGGGCGGCGGCACGGCGCCGAGCTGCCATTTGATCGCGATCCAGGTGGTGCCCCAGATCAGCACGGTGACGAAATAGAGCGACAGGTTCATGGCGGCAACGAAGCGGAACGAGTGAAACGGACTTCGACTGTGCCGCCGCCGTGCGCGCGGCGATTGTCCGGAATTGCGGTCTTTTTCCGGCGGCCGCACGGCGCGCTTCGCGCGCGCTTATACTCGCTGCATCATGAGTTCGCCCCTGTACGCTCCGCCCGTCGACCACGCGGCCGCCCTTGCCGGCGGCGCGATGCCGTTCGGCCTGCAGTCGGTGTGCCGCACGCTCGCCGAGGCGAACGCGACGCTCGAGCGCTTCGCGTGGCTCGGCGACCATCTCGCGATCGCCGAATGGACGCGCATCACCGACGAAAGCGAGACGATCTACGAACGGCCCGGCCACCACACGCTGTCGTGCTATCTGGACGGCGGCTACCGGACGGAGCGCGAGCGCGTGCCGCGCTACGGCGCGCCGAGCCTGCTGTGCGCGCTGCCGGGCGACCATGAATCGCGCTGGTGGGTGCGCGGCGAGATGCACTTCATCCACCTGTACTTCCTGCCCGAGCACTTCACGCAGCGCGCGATCCGCGAACTCGATCGCGAGCCGCGCGAACTCACGCTCGCCGATCGCACCTATTTCGAGGATGCGCGCGTCGCGGCGCAGTTCCGTGCGCTCGCGCTCGAGCGCTGGGACGATGCGGACGGACGGCTGCGCGTGAACGAAGCCGCGCACGACGTGCTGAGCCTGCTGCTACGCGGCCAGAGCACGACACGCACCGACGTGCCGTTCCGCGGCGGGCTGGGGCCGGCCGTGCGCCGCCGCGTGCGCGACTATATCGACAGCTACCTGTCGCAGCCGCTGACGCTCGGCGAACTGGCGAACGTGGCCGCGCTATCGGAATACCATTTTTCGCGGATGTTCAGGCTGTCGTTCGGCCGTGCGCCGCACGCGTGGGTGGCCGAGCAGCGGCTCGCGCGGGCGCGACTGCTGCTGCGCACGACGGCGCTACCGCTCGCGCAGGTCGCGGCCGAATGCGGCTACGCGAACGCCGGCCACTTCAGCCACCGCTTTCGCGACGCGCACGGCACGACGCCGAACGCGTACCGGCGCGCGATGCAGGGCGGCTAGGCGCCGCGGCCCGGCTGCCCACGAGGCGGTTTCGTGGAGCGCACCCGCCTCGCCTCTCCGCGCTTACGTCCCGCGCCGCGACAGTTCCTGCTCGAGCGCGGCCACGCCGGCCGGCAAATCGACCGGCACCTTCAGGTCGACCATCGTGCGGCCGAACGCGTGCAGCGTGCGGAACAGGTTGTGTTCGCGGCACTGTTCGCCCATCTGCCCGATCCGCACGATCGGCAAGCCGAACGAGCCCGAGATCTCGACCTGGTACTGCTTCGAGATGTGACCGCACACCATGCCCGGCGTGAGCCCTTCGGGCGTCTCGATCCCGACCACCGAATTGAGCCGGCAGTCCTTCGGCGCATAGAGCGAGAGCCCCATCGCCTCGACGCCGGCCTGCAGCGCGAGCGAGCACCGCAGGTGGCGCGCGAAGCGGCTTTCGAGCGTCTCCGCGCACACGAGCCGCAGCGCCTCGTGCAGCGCGAGCACGCCCGACACCGGCGCCGTGTAGTGATACCCCGCGTTGTGCCAGAAGTTCTCCGCGAGCGCCATGTCCAGGCACCAGTGCGCATTCGGTTCCGGACGCTGCTTCATCCGCTCCCACGCGGCGTCGGAGAATGCGATCAGCGACACGCCCGGAATCGACGACAGCCCTTTCTGGCCGCCGGTGATCACCGCGTCGATGCCCCATGCGTCCATCTCGAGCGGCATCGTCGACAGCGTGCACACCGCGTCGACCACGACCAGCGCGCCGGCCGCCTTCGCGAGCGCCGCGATGTCGCGCAGATCGCGGTTCCACACGGTGTTCGATGTCTCGCCCTGCACGATCGTGACGATCTCGGGCCGCTCGCGCGCGATCGCGTCGGCGATCTCGTCGAGGCTCGCGACCGAGCGGTCGGCCACCTCGAGCGTGGCGACGTCGGCGCCGACGCGCGTGGCCATCTCGGCCATCCGCGCGCTGAAGAAGCCGTTGCGGATCGACAGCACGCGCGTGCCGCGCCACGCGAGGTTCGAAATCGCCATTTCCATCGCGGCGGAGCCGGGGCCGGCCACGCCGAGCACCCATTTCGTGCGGGTCTGGAACACGTAGCGCGCCATCTCCTTCACCTGCTCGATGATCTTCGCCATCGTCGCGCCGAGGTGGTTGATCACGATCGTGTTCGCCTTCGCGACGGCGGCCGGGATCGGGACCGGGCCGGCCCCCATCATCAGCAGCGGTTCTTCGGGCAGGATCGCGTCGAGCGGCACGACGACGGGACAGGGAATCGGCGAGTAATCGATGGACATGGCTGGTAAAGGAGGAAGGAAGAAAACGCTTGGACGTCGTTCGCCGCACGGCACGGCGAACTGATCGATCATTCCGCGTTCCGCGCCCGCGCGCAAGAGGCACGCGCGGCCGGACAGCGAGACGCTGGCCCGGTTGACGGACCGGGCCAGCCGGCCGCGCGTGCGCCGCACGAGCGGGTTTCGCAATGCCGCGCCATTGCGATGCGCATGCGAAACGGTTCCATCGGCAGTTCGATGTCCGCGATTTTCTCGGACGGTAATGCGAGGCACTCCCGATGCGCTCGTTCTGCGCGATACATGTATCGACCGGAATACCGGTTCATCACGATAAAAATCGCGTAGAGTGGAATCGGTCGACGAAAACCGGACCTGTGCAAAAACATCCACTATCGCAGCATCTATTGGTGACCGATTTCCCCCATTAGCTCGCCCGGCCACCCATGACCGCGAACAATGCATTGATTCATATGGGAAATATTCGAATCACGCGGAGTTTCGTCTAATACACTTCCCGCTATTCCCGGCACCCGCACACAGCATCGATCCGCTAAATCGATACCCGCGATTTCGATTTCACGCAACCCGCCCGTTTTCTCAGGTTGACGGATATCGGTTCCGTATTGAACAATCGTCTGCAGAATCGAAAACGGATTTTTCGATACGGGCCAGAACCTGGTGTCACGCGACGGCTTTCCAGGTCGTACAACGAAAAATCACAACCAAAATCAATCAACCGGGCCAGAAATTCGCGAGCCATGAACCAGATTCAGACCATGCGTGTGTTCGTCTGCGTCGCCGAACAGCAGAGCTTCCGGCGCGCCGCGCACCATCTAGGCGTCTCCAACGCGCTCGTCACGCGCTCGATCGCGATGCTCGAGTCTCACCTGAACACGCGGTTGATTCACCGCACCACGCGCAACCTGTCGCTGACCGAGGCCGGCCTGCGCTACCTCGACGGCTGCCGGGCGCTGCTCGAGGAATTCGACCATCTCGAGGCGTCCGTCACGCACGCCGTGCGCGAGCCGGCCGGCACGCTGCGGGTCGTCGCGTCGGGGCTGCTGTCGCCGCTCGCGCTCACGCCGCTCGTCAACAGCTTCCGGCACCGCTACCCCGAACTGCGCGTGCAGCTCACCGTCGCCGAAGGGCCGCTCGACGTGCTCGATTCCGGCTACGACGTCGGCATCGCGACGGGCGACCGGCTCGACGGCAACCCGACGCTGATCGGCCACGCACTCGCGCCGAACCCGTTCGTCGCGTGCGCGGCGCCCGCGTATCTCGAACGGCGCGGCGAGCCGCGCGCCCCCGAGGACCTGCCGGGCCACGACTGGGTCACGCTCGCGCCGCACCAGCATGCGCCCACGTGGCGGCTGGTCGGCCACGACGGCGCCACGCATTCGATCACGGTGCGCCCGACCTGCACGGTCAACCAGTTGGCGCTCGTGCAGGCGGCAGCCGTCGCCGGCTCAGGCATCGCGGTGCTGCCCGAGCCGAGCATCGCCGATGCGCTGGCCACCGGCGCGCTCGTTCGGCTGTTGCCCACCTTCCGGATCGACGACCCGGACGCGCAGCTCTCCGTCGTCTACCCGAACCGCCAGTACGTGCCGGCCCGCACGCGCAGCTTCGTCGAGCACGTGCTCGAGCATTTCGGCGCGCAGACGGCCCGCGAGCGCGCCGGCTACGGTTTCCTGCGCACGCCCGATCGCGCCGACATCGTCACCGGCCGGCAAACGGGCCTGCAGTAAACTGCACGCGTCAGCCATCGGAGGTGCAGCGTGCGCGTGATCCTGTTCAGCAGCCGGCAGTACGACAACGAATCGTTTACCGCCGCCAACCGGCAATTCGGCTATCGGCTGCACTTCCAGCCGTCGCACCTCGACGCGGAAACCGCGATCCTCGCGCACGGCTACGAGTTCGTCTGTCCGTTCGTCAACGACACCGTCGACGCGGCCGTGCTCGAACGGCTCGCCGACGGCGGCACGCGACTGATCGCGCTGCGCTCGGCGGGTTTCAACCATGTCGACCTGGCAGCCGCCGAGCGGCTCGGCATCGCCGTCGTGCGCGTGCCCGCGTATTCACCGCATGCGGTTGCCGAACATGCGGTCGCGCTGATCCTCGCGCTCAACCGCCGGCTGCCGCGCGCGGTCGCACGCACGCGCGAAGGCGACTTCTCGCTGAACGGCCTGCTCGGCTTCGACCTGCACGGCAAGACCGTCGGCGTGATCGGCACCGGCCTGATCGGCAGCGTGTTCGCGAAGATCATGATGGGCTTCGGCATGCACGTGCTCGCGCACTCGATGCCACCGTACGACGACGAATTGATCGCGTTCGGCGCGCGCTACGTCGAACTCGACGAGCTGCTGCACCACGCGGACATCGTCAGCCTGCACTGCCCGCTGCTGCCGTCGACGCACCATCTGATCAACGCGCAGACGCTCGCGCGGATGAAGCACGGCGCGATGCTGATCAATACCGGCCGCGGCGGCCTCGTCGACGCGCAGGCGCTGGTCGACGCGCTCAAGAGCGGCCAGCTCGGCCATCTCGGGCTCGACGTGTACGAGGAGGAAAGCGGCCTGTTCTTCGAGGATCACTCCGACCTGCCGCTGCAGGACGACGTACTCGCGCGCCTGCTGACGTTCCCGAACGTCATCGTCACGTCGCACCAGGCGTTCTTCACGCGCGAGGCGCTCGCCGAGATCGCGCACACGACGTTGCGAAACATCGAGGCATGGCACGCCGGCACGCCGACCAACGTCGTCACGACGGGGCGCTGAGCGCGGGCGCCCGGCGCACGCAATCCGTCAACGGTTCATCATTTTGTTTCGACTGATGTAACGCCGCATGCCCGGCGTCTGCTATCGTTGCGCCGACTCCTCCTTGCTTGCGCCGCTCATGCGTTTCGACGACTCCGCCATCGCCGCGGTCTACCGCGCCATCTTCGAACGGCGCGACATGCGCCACTTCACGCCGGCGCCCGTCGATCCGGCCACGCTCGCGCGGCTGCTGCGCGCCGCGCACCACGCGCCGAGCGTCGGCTTCATGCAGCCATGGCGCTTCATCCGCATCACCGACCCCGCGCTGCGCACCGCGATCCATGCGCTGGTCGAGACCGAGCGTCGCGCCACCGCCGACGCACTCGGCGAGCGGCAGGACGAATTCATGCGGCTGAAGGTCGAAGGCGTGCGCGAATGTGGCGAGTTGCTCGTCGTCGCGCTGACCGACGATCGCGAGCGCCATGTATTCGGCCGCCGCACGCTGCCGGAGATGGACCTCGCGTCCGCCGCGTGCGCGATCCAGAACATGTGGCTTGCCGCGCGCGCGGAAGGGCTCGGGATGGGCTGGGTGTCGCTGTTCGACGTCGACGCGCTGCGCACGCTGCTCGGCATGCCGGCCGGCGCGAAGCCGATCGCCGTGCTGTGCGTCGGGCACGTCGATGCGTTCTATGCGAAGCCGATGCTCGAGCAGGAGCGCTGGGCCGCGCGGATGCCGATCGAGGCCTGCCTGTTCGAAAACGGCTGGGACGCGCCGGCGACGCAGGCCGCCGATTGCACGATGGCACACGCCGGCATGACGGCCGAATCGTCATCGCCGTCATCGCCATCGCCCGCCGTCGCCGAACCGGATGACCACTCCGGCTCGACGGCAGGCGGCGCCCCGCCGCAGCGCTGACCGAATCGCCGGTCGGCCGGGCTCCCCGAAGGCAAGACGCGCGCAATGGCCGCGCCCCCGGCTTCGTTGCGCCCCGAATTTGCGGCCGAACCCGCACGCAATCCCACACTGTGGTGCACGCGGCCGTGACCGCGTCGCACGCCGGCAACACCTGTTTTGGCCCCAAGCATAGGGGTTTTCACTGAAGTAGAATCGTGGCTGACCTCTCCCGCCCTGCCCGTCCCGCGCATCCCGCGCCGGCTCCCGGGCCGCGACCTTTTCCGCAGCCCACCGCGATGCCATTACCTCTTTTCGCCCTTGCCGTCGCCGCATTTGGAATCGGTACCACCGAGTTCGTGATCATGGGGCTGCTGCCCAACGTCGCCCGCGACCTCGGCGTGTCGATTCCGGCGGCCGGCATGCTCGTGTCGGGCTACGCGCTCGGCGTGACGATCGGCGCGCCGATCCTCGCGGTCGTCACCGCGAAGATGCCGCGCAAGCGCGCGCTGATGGGCCTGATCGGGCTGTTCATCGCGGGCAACCTGTTCTGCGCGATCGCGCCCGGCTACGCGGTGCTGATGGCCGCGCGCGTGGTCACCGCGTTCTGTCATGGCGCGTTCTTCGGCATCGGCTCGGTGGTCGCGAGCAACCTCGTCGCGCCGAACCGGCGTGCGCAGGCGATTGCGCTGATGTTTACCGGCCTCACGCTCGCGAACGTGCTCGGCGTGCCGCTCGGCACCGCGCTCGGCCAGGCATATGGCTGGCGCGCGACGTTCTGGGCCGTCACCGGCATCGGCGTTGCCGCGGCCGCCGCGCTCGCGGTGTGCCTGCCGAAGAACCTCGCGATGCCCGAGGCCAGCATCACGCGCGAATTCGGCGTGCTCAAGCACCCGCAGGTGTTGATGGTGCTCGGCATCAGCGTGCTTGCGTCCGCGAGCCTGTTCAGCGTGTTCACGTACATCACGCCGATCCTCGAGGACGTGACGGGCTTCTCGCCGCGCCAGGTCACCTACGTGCTGCTGCTGTTCGGTCTCGGCCTGACGGTCGGCGGCACGCTCGGCGGCAAGCTCGCCGACTGGCGCCGCATGCCGTCGCTGATCGCGACGCTCGCGCTGATCGGCATCGTCCTCGCGCTGTTCGCGGGCACGATGCACGTGCCGTTCGCCGCGCTCGCGACGATCTTCGTGTGGGGCATCCTCGCGTTCGCGATCGTGCCGCCGCTGCAGATCCTGATCGTCGATCGCGCGAGCGACGCACCGAACCTCGCGTCGACGCTGAACCAGGGCGCGTTCAACCTCGGCAACGCGACGGGCGCATGGCTCGGCGGCATGGCGATCGGCTCCGGCGTGTCGCTCGTGAACCTGCCGTGGGTCGGCGCGGCGATGGCGCTCGCCGCGCTCGCGCTCACGCTGTGGTCGGCGTCGCTCGAACGCCGTCCGGTGAGCGGGCCGGCCGGATACGTATGACGCGCGCCGGTGCGGCGGCCCGCCGCGGCCCGCCGCATTCGTTGCGCACGCAACGCCATGCGAACCTGATGGCCTTCATGGACCTTTCAGGGTTCGCGGTGTAGCATCGCGGCCGATGAAAGCCATTCTCAATCGCGATTTCCTCGCACTGATCCTCAGCGTGGCGGTCGTCGGTCTCGGCACCGGCGCCACGATGCCGCTTACCGCGCTCGCGCTGACCGAAGCCGGGCACGGCACCAACGTCGTCGGCATGCTGACGGCCGCGCAGGCGCTGGGCGGCCTCGCGATCGTCCCGTTCGTCACCGCGCTCGCGCGGCGCATCGGCGCACGCCGCGCGATCGTCGTGTCGGTCGTGCTGCTCGCGGCGGCCACGGCACTCATGCAGTTCACGTCGAACCTGATCGTCTGGGGCGTGCTGCGCGTGCTGTGCGGTGCGGCGCTGATGCTGCTGTTCACGATCGGCGAGGCGTGGGTCAACCAGCTCGCCGACGATTCGACGCGCGGCCGCGTGGTCGCGATCTACGCGACCAATTTCACGCTGTTCCAGATGGCGGGGCCCGTGCTGGTCAGCCAGATCGCCGGCGCGACGAGCATCCGCTTCGCGCTGTGCGGCGCGCTGTTCCTGCTCGCGCTGCCGACGCTCGCGACGATCCGGCGCGCGCCGCTCGCCGGCGACGACGCGCATCACGCGGCGCACGACAGCTGGCTTGCCGTGCTGCCGCGCATGCCCGCGCTGATCATCGGCACAGGCTTCTTCGCGCTGTTCGATACGCTCGCGCTGTCGTTGCTGCCGCTCTATGCGATGGATCACGGCGTCGCGAGCGCGACCGCCGTGCTGCTCGCGTCGATCATGCTGTTCGGCGACACCGCGATGCAGTTCCCGATCGGCTGGCTCGCCGACAAGCTCGGCCGCGAACGCGTGCACCTCGGCGCCGGCTGGATCGTGCTCGCGGGCCTGCCACTGTTGCCGCTCGTGATCGCGAACCCGTGGCTGTGCTGGCCGTTGCTGTTCGTGCTGGGCGCGGCGGCCGGCAGCATCTACACGCTGTCGCTCGTCGCGTGCGGCGAACGCTTCCGCGGCGCGGCGCTCGTCACCGCGAGCTCGCTCGTGTCGGCATCGTGGAGCGCCGCGAGCTTCGGCGGCCCACTGGTTGCGGGCGCATTGATGGAGCAACTGGGCAGCCACGCGCTAATCGGCGTGCTGGTCGTGTGCGTCGCCGCGTTCGTCGCGGCCGCGCTGTGGGAGCGGCGCGCCGCGTTGCAGCGCGCGGTCTGACGCTGGCACTGTCGCTGGCGCAAGCGCCGACGCTCGTGCGCAGCGCCGCACACCGGCACAGGCGCATCGCCATCCTTCGCCACAACGAAAACGGCCCGCGCGATGCGGGCCGCCTTCTCCTTGCTACTACGCGTCGCGAGTCGCGGTGCAGTCCGTCACGCGCCGTGCGCCGGCAGGATCTTGCCGGCACACGCGCCGAAGCCGACGCGATAGCCGTCGCCCTGGCACCAGCCCGCGAGCGTCAGTTCGTCGCCGTCCTCAATGAACGCGCGGCTGCCGCCGCCGTTCAGCGCGAGCGGTTCCTTGCCGTTCCACGTGAGTTCGAGCAGGCTGCCGAACGAGTCCTTCGTCGGCCCGCTGATCGTGCCCGAACCCATCAGATCGCCGACGCGCGTGTTGCAGCCCGCGACCGTGTGATGCGCGAGCTGCTGCGCCATCGTCCAGTACATGTAACGGAAGTTGGTGCGGCAGATCGACGTCGCCTCGGCGGCGCCTTCGGGGCGCAGCGTTACTTCCAGCGCGATGTCGAACGCGTGCTTGCCGGCGTGCCGCAGATATTCGAGCGGCTGCGGCGACTGCTCGGGCTGCGCGACGCGAAACGGTTCGAGCGCATCGAGCGTGACGATCCATGGCGAGATCGTCGTCGCGAAGGTTTTCGCATTGAACGGGCCGAGCGGCACGTATTCCCACTGCTGGATGTCGCGCGCGCTCCAGTCGTTCAGCAGCACCATCCCGAAGATGTGCGCTTCGGCATCCTCGCATGCGATCGGCTCGCCGAGCGCGTTGCCCTTGCCGACGATGAACCCGGTCTCCAGCTCGATGTCGAGCTTGCGGCATGCGCCGAACACCGGGCGCTCCTGGTCGGGCAGCTTCAGTTGCCCGTTGGGGCGCCGCACCGGCGTGCCGCTCACGACCACCGACGACGCGCGGCCGTTGTAGCCGATCGGCATCTCGGACCAGTTCGGCAGCAACGCATTCTTCGGATCGCGAAACATCGAGCCGACGTTGGTCGCATGCTCTTTCGACGAATAGAAATCGGTGTAGCCGGGAATGTCGACCGGCAGGTGCAGCGTCGCATCGCGCTGCGCGACGAGCACTTGCGCGCGCAGCGCGGCGTCATCGCGCAGTCGCGCGTCGTCGCGCGAGAACAGCTGCGACAGCTGCACGCGCACGCTGCGCCACGCGTCGCGACCGAGCGCGATGAACGGATTGAGCGTCGGCGCGGCAAACACGTCGGCGCTGGCCGGCAGCGTCACGAGGCCCGCACGCGCGAGCGCGGCGAGGTCGACAATGCGGTCGCCGAGCGCGACGCCCGCGCGGCGCGCCGGTTGATTCGGATCGCTGAAGATCCCGAACGGCAGGTTCTGGATCGGGAAATCGCAGGCGGGATCGTTCGCCGTGTCGACCCAGCTCTTGCGGGCGGGGTCGAGCGTCGCGCGCCAGTCTTGGGTGTCGCTCATCTTTGCTCCGGATTGAAGTGTTTCTTGATGCCTTGCCAGCATTCGAAGTAGTCGGCCTGCAGCTGCGCGGTGTCGAGCGCGAAGCGCGTCGGACGGATCAACGTGCGGGTTTCGAACATGAACGCCATCGTCGCGTCGACCTTGTGCGGCTTCGTCGTGTCGCTCGCCGACGCCTTCTCGAACGTGTCCGCATCCGGCCCGTGGCCCGACATGCAGTTGTGCAGGCTCGCGCCGCCCGGCACGAACCCTTCGGCCTTGGCGTCGTACGCGCCGTGCACGAGGCCCATGAACTCGCTCGCGACGTTGCGGTGGAACCACGGCGGGCGGAACGTATCCTCGGCCGCGAGCCAACGCGGCGGAAAAATCACGAAGTCGATCGTGTCGACACCGGGCGTGTCGCTCGGCGACTGCAGCACGAGGAAGATCGACGGATCGGGATGGTCGTAGCTGATCGAGCCGATCGTGTTGAACAGGCGCAGGTCGTATTTGTACGGCGCGTAGTTGCCGTGCCACGCGACGACGTCGAACGGCGAATGTCCGATATCCGCGCGCCACAGGCGCCCGTTCAGCTTCGCGATCAGCTCGAACGCGCCTTCGCGATCCTCGTACGCGGCCTGCGGCGTGAGGAAATCGCGCGGGTTCGCGAGCCCGTTCGAACCGATCGGCCCAAGGTCGGGCAGTCGCAGCAGCGCGCCGAAGTTCTCGCAGATATAGCCGCGCGCGTCGCCGTCCGGCAGCGCGACGGAAAAACGCACGCCGCGCGGGATCACCGCGATCTCGAACGGCTCGACATCGAGCCGGCCGAATTCGGTCGCGATGAAGAGCCGGCCCTGTTGCGGCACGATCAGCAGTTCGCCGTCGGCGCTGTAGAAGAAGCGGTCCTGCATCGAGCGGTTCGCCGCGTACAGGTGGATCGCGCAGCCGTTCATCGCAGCCGCCGAGCCGTTGCCGGCCATCGTCACGAGCCCTTCGACGAAATCGGTCGGCTCCACCGGCATCGGCAGCGGATCCCAGCGCAGCTGGTTCGGCGGCGTCGGCGGCACGTCGGCCGAGTCGCCGAATTCCGACACGAGCCGTTGCGGGCTCGCGAACGGTTCGAACGGCCGGTGCACGGCCGCCGGCCGGATCCGGTACAGCCACGAGCGGCGATTGTGGCTGCGCGGCGCGGTAAACGCGGTGCCCGACAGTTGCTCCGCATACAGCCCGTACGGCGCGCGCTGCGGCGAGTTGCGCCCGTGCGGCAGCGCGCCGGGCAGTGCCTCCGTCGCGAATTCGTTCGCGAAACCGCTCAGGTAGCCGGCTCGCGCCGGTGTCGACAGGTCAAGCGTCATCGTTTCCTTTCTCCATCAATTCATGGCGGCGTTCGGCGCCTGCGCACCGCTGCGCCGCGCGACGGCGGCCAGTCCCAGCACGAACAGCGCCGAGCACAGCACGGGCACCGCGGCCGCGTGGAACAACGCGCCGTTGGTCCAGTTGAGCGCAATCAGTTGTCCACCGACGAGCGGCCCGAGCACCGAGCCGATCCGGCCGATGCCGAGGCTCCAGCCGATGCCGGTCGAGCGCAGCGACGTCGGGTAATACTGGCCCGCGAGCGCATTCACGGCCGGCTGCCCGCCGACCACGCAGAATCCGCCCGCGAACACGACGATCAGCAGCCACGGCAGCGCATGCGCGACCGAGCCGATCAGCCCGACCGAGACGGCCGCGCACGCGAAGCACGCGAACAGCACGCGCACGAAGCCGTAGCGTTCGATGAACCAGCCGAGCGACAGCGTGCCGATCACGCCGCCCGTCTGCAGCACCGTGCCGACGATCACGGCCGTGCCCGGCGAATAGCCCGCGTCGCGCATCACCGTCGGCAGCCAGTTCGACAGGAAGTACAGGTCGATCAGGTTCATGAAGCTGATGGCCCACAGCAGCAGCGTGACCGGCAAGCGGCCTTCGCGGAACAGCTCGGCGACCGGCGCGCCGCTCGTCGCACGCTCGCGCACGACGATGCGCGTGTTCGCATCGATACCGGCCTGCGGCGCGAAGCGCGCGAGCCACGCGCGCGCGTGCGCGTCGCGCCCCTTCAGCACCAGGAACTGCAGCGACTCGGGCAGCCGCGCGAGCATCGCGACGGTCAGCACGAGCGGCACCGCGCCGCCGACGAAGAACACCGAGCGCCAGCCGAGCGCCGGAATCAACGCCGCACTGATGAAGCCGCCGATCGCGGCGCCGAGCGTGAAGCCGCACGACACGATCATCATCCGCTTCACGCGATGCGCGGCCGGGCTGAATTCGCCGACCAGCGCCATCGCGTTCGGCATGATGCAGCCGAGGCCGAGGCCCGTGACGAAGCGCAGCGCCATCAGCACCGGGATCGAACCCGCGAACGGCGTCGCGAGCATCGTCGCCGCGAAGAACAGCGTCGAGCCGATCAGCACCGGGCGCCGCCCGATCCGGTCGGCCAGCACCGACAGCCCGAGCGCGCCGAGCAGCATCCCGAACAGGCTCGCGCTGAACACCGGCCCGAGCGCCTGCTTCGGCACGCCCCATTCGGCGATCACGCTGGGCGCGACATAGCCCATCGCCTGCGCATCGAAGCCGTCGATCACGAGACACAGCCCGCACAACGCGAGCAGCATCCAGTGAAAACCCGGGCGGTGGGTCTCGTCGATCACGCGCTCGACCTCGAGCACGCGCGTGTCGGCCGGCGCCGCGCTCATTGCGCCACCTCGGCCGTCGGATGCACGGGCGGCGTCACGCCCTGGCGCGCGAGCGCCATCGCTTCGCGCAGCACGTCGGCATCGCCGATATGGTTCGCGAGCAGCAGGATCAGCTTCGCGTTGACGAGCTGGCTGTCGGCGTCGGACAAATCGCGATGCATGTCGATCAGCGCTTCGTAGAACGCATCCGGATCGGCCAGGCGCGGGCGGGTGTCGAGTCGGGGCATGACGGGTGTCTCCGTTATCGTTGTCGTGTTCAATGCGGTGTTGCGCGCGCGCACGTCGCGCGCGCCAGCGCGTCGGCGATCGCGTGGCGCTCGAGCGAGCGCATCCGCGCGCAGACGTGCTGGTCGGGGCGCAGCAGGTAGAACGTGCCCGGCTTCGCGTCGTAGCGTTGCGCGGCGAGGCCGTCGACGTCCTCCACGACGTCGACCCCGGCCACCGGTTGCGCATGCCCGGCCGGCACGACCAGCACCGGCCGCACCGGCAGCGCCAGGCCGTCGAGCGCCTGCGCGAGCGCGGCGGCGTCGCCCGGCAGCCCGAACAGCACGCCCGTGAAACCGTCGCCCAGGTGCCGCAGCAGCCAGCCCGGCACGCCCTGCGCGCGCACCGGCGCATCGGCCGCCGCCGCGCCCGGGCGCATCGCGCACGCGAACGCGTCGCCAGCGCGGTCCGGCGTATTCAGCGGCGAATCGGCGAGTACGGCCGGCACCGACAGACGGCCGCTGTTCACGAGCTTGCGCGCGAATTCGCAGTCGCGTGCAAGCTTCAGCGTCGCGTCGCGGAACACGCGCGACACCGCGCTCTTCGGCGTGATGAAATCGGTCGAGCGCGTCGAGTTGCGGATGTTCTCGTCGGCCGCGAATTCGCGTTCGCTCGCATACGTGTCGAGCAGGCGGTCGTCCGCGCGGCCGTCGAGCACGAGCTTCAGCTTCCACGCGAGGTTGTCCGCGTCCTGCACGCCGCTGTTCGCGCCGCGCGCGCCGAACGGCGACACGCCGTGCGCGGAATCGCCCGCGAACAGCACGCGGCCGTGCCGGAACGTATCCATCCGCTGGCAGCGGAACGTATAGACGCTCACCCATTCGAGCTCGAACTCGACGTCCGGCCCGAGCAGCGCGCGCACGCGCGGAATGACCCGCTCCGGCTGCTTCTCCGCGACCGGATCGGCGTCCCAGCCGAGCTGGAAGTCGATGCGCCACACGTTGTCGGGTTGACGATGCAGCAGCACCGACTGGTTGCGGTGGAACGGCGGATCGAACCAGAACCAGCGCTCGGTCGGGAATTCCGCCTTCATCTTCACGTCGGCGATCAGGAAACGGTCCTTGAACGTGCGGCCGCGGCTCTCGAGGCCCATGGCCGCGCGTATCGGGCTGCGCGAGCCGTCGGCCGCGATCACGTATTGCGCGCGCAGCGTCTCGATGCCTTCCGGCGTCTCGACCGTGAGCGTCGCGTGTTCGGCCGCTTGCGCGACACCGGTTACCTTGTGCTTCCAGCGGATGTCGATGTTCGGCAGCGCGAACGCACGCTCGGCCAGATAGCCTTCGACGTAGTACTGCTGCAGGTTGATGAATGCCGGACGCGCGTGGCCTTCCTCCGGCAGCAGGTCGAACGCATACAGCTGCTCGTCCTGCAGGAACACCTTGCCGACGTGCCAGCTCACGCCCTTGTCGACGAAGCGCTCGCCGCAGCCGAGCCGGTCGAAAATCTCGAGCGTGCGCTTCGCGAAGCAGATCGCGCGCGAGCCCGTCGACAGCGTGTCGTCGTCGTCGAGCAGCACGACCGGCACGCCCTGCTGCGCGAGGTCGATCGCGGCCGACAGGCCCACCGGGCCCGCGCCGACGACGATCACCGGGTGGATCGCCGCGTCGCCGCCGCCGGCCCGCGTCGCGCGCGGCTTGTAGTCGAACTTCAGCGTCTGGTAATCGATGCTCATGGTCGCCATCCGCTCCTCAGCCCCGCCGTGCGCTCGCCGACGCGCACGGCTTCGTCCCGCTCGTGCCCGTTGCCCGCCGCTGCCGCGGCCCGCCCTGCCTCGCCCACCTGCTGTCAACCGCCACGTCTCGCTCCTTGCTTCCTGTTGATCCGATTCGGGACACGGCGCCGCTCCGGGCGCCGAACGCCGCTTTTCTTGATCGGCGACAAATCCTTGGATTTACGAATAGTAAAACCAATTACGAATAGTGAAATCAACGTAAACCCTAGCCATCGACGCGAGGACGGGATAACGATATGAGCGAAACGCCAAGCCGAGCCGGGCGCGCGCTGCTAATATCAAGACATGAGGCGGCCCTTTCGGCCGCCATTTTTCCTTCCTACGCCGATGATTCCGCCCAACATTCCCGAGCTGGTCGTCCGTGCCGGGCAATTGCCGTATCTGCGCGAACACCTTGCGCTTGCCGAGGGCGGCACCGCGTGCGCAACGCTGCCGGAGCGCACGCTCGCGAGCGCCTATGAGCCGATCTACGACGTGACGATGCCCGGCGCGCCGCAGTCGACGTCGTTCGCCGACGCGATCGAGCGTTACGGCGACGAACTCGGCTTCCAGGCGGTCACGCTGGTCACGGGTTCGGCGCACGATCCGGTCGACTCGGCCGTCGACGACCAGACGCTCGTCGCGATCGACCGGCTGTCGCGCGCGCTGCACGCGATCAACTTCTTCGGCGCGCAACGCCACGGGCTGCTGTTCCTGCGCGTGCACGAACGGTTGCTCAAGAGCGTGAAGTACGACCACGGCAAGCATTTCTCGTCGGTTCTGCAGCGTTTCGGGCTGCCGGCCGAGCGGATCGTGATCGAGCTGCCGGCGGCCGCCGTCGCGCACAAGACCTTCCTCGGTTACCTGACGCGCAGCTACCAGCATCACGGCTTCAAGGTTGCGGACAAGCTGCCCGACCCGGGCCGGATCCTCGCGGTCGAATCGGAGATGGCGCGGCCCGACTACATCAAGATGGATGCGGGCATCGCGCTGCGTGACGGGATGGTGAAGGCGCTGGTCGCGTATGCGCAGCGCGTGCGGATTCCGCTGATTTTCGATGGCGTCGTCGACGAGACGCAGTGCGAGCTGCTGCGCCAGCACGACGTGCGGTTCATGCAGGGGCCGGTGTTCGCGAAGGTCGTCCCGGCGTGAACGGGTAATCGTCGGCCCGCGCTGGGTGCGAAGCGTCCGATGGCGCAGTCCGCGGGCGGTGATTGCGTCGGGAATCGGGGGTGGCGTGCATCGTTGCGCGATGCCGGCCGGTTCCGGTTCCGGTTCCGCTTCCGCTTCTGCTTCTGCTTCTGCTCATCCGTGGAAGGTCCAACACGCTTGCGCAACGTGTCGACGCCGGCAGCATCGACAACCGCCGCCTATGCCCTTCCACCGTCGTCGAATTTCGGCAGATCGTCGTCGATCTCGATGCCCGGGAAGCGATCCCCGTACCAGACGTGCCACGCGGGACGCAGCAGCGCCGGTTCGTCGAGCGTCGCATAGTTGATTTCCACGGTCTTCGGCGCATCGGCCAGACGATACTCCAGCTGCGCACCGCAGCGGCCGCAAAAGCGCCGCTCGCCCCAGGCGCTCGACGCATAGACCGTCGGCTCGCCCCGCAGGTATTCGAATGCGTCGAGCGGGACCGATGCCGACGCAACGACCGCCGCACCCGTCGTGCGCTGACAGAGCCGGCAATGGCAAAAGCCTGCATCGGCCGGAATGCCGGCGATCCGGTAGCGGATCGCCCCGCATGCACAACCGCCTTCCATGGTTTCCAGGTGGGACATCCCGAGCCTCGTCGTCGTCGCGCAATCCGTAGACGATGATGAGCGCGGTTCGCGCGCGGCGCAACCGGCGGCGGCGCCCATCCGACGGGCGGCCGGCGCGGCGCGACGCGGCGCGCCGCTCGCGATGCCCGGTTCAGACTGTCTGCCCGAGTCGCTGCGCGAGCGCCTTCAGCTTCGGCCCGATCTGCGTGCGGAACACGTCCTCGTCCATCGACGACGCGGGCCCGCTGCAGCTCAGGATCAGCCAGCGCCCCTCGCGCGGCTCGCGAAACGGCACGGCCGCCGCGTTCACGTCCATGTGCCACGCGCGGAACGAATAGCAGCATCCGCCCGCGGAGAACTCGGCCACCGCCTGTTGCGCGGCCGCGACGAGCGCATCCGCGTCGGCCGCGCCGCCGGCCGCCCGGTGCAGATCCGCATAGAGCGCGCGGCGCACGTCCTCCGGCTGCGCGGCCAGGTACGCACGGCCCATCGAACTCGTCAGCATCGACAGCCGCGAGCCGGGCGCAAGCCCGAGCGTCAGCGCGGTTTCGCTGCGGATCGTTTCCAGATAGATCATGTCGAGCCCGTCGCGGCAGCCGAGCGACACGGCCGCGCCGATTTCGCGCGCGAGCGCCTGCATGTGCGGGCGGGCGAGATCGAGCGTCCCCGAGCCGGACAGCAGCGCGTAGCCGAGCGACAGCACGCCGGCGTCGAGCGCATACTTTCCGAGCGTCTCGTCATAACGCAGGTAACCGAGCACGGTCAGCGTATAGGCAAGCCGGTTCACCGTCGCCTTGGGCAGGCCGGTGCGCTCGGCGAAGTCGCGATTGCCGAGCATCGTCTCGCCGGGCCGGAATGCGCGCAGCAGGTCGAGGCCGCGCGCGAGCGCAACGACGAACTTGCGTTCGTCGATCGTGGTTTCGTCGATGGTTGAAAGCGCCATGTGATGCTACACTGGGTTCGTTTTGCAAAACATTGTTCCGCACAGCGGAACTCTAGTCAAGCGAACTTTTGACATCGGGCGAGGCAGCGAATCGCCACACCCCGGGACCGACCATAAACGATGGGATCAGGGCAAGCGCTGAAAGCGCCAACTCTGGCCGACGGCGAAGCATGGGGCCAGAGCAAGCGCTGAAGTGCCAAACTCTGGCCGACCGCGAAGCATGGGGCCAGAGTAAGCGCTAAAGCGCTAACTCTGGCCGACAGGAGATGACACGATGACTGCTGCAACTTTTCATTGGGATGATCCGCTGTTGCTCGACCAGCAACTGACCGAGGAAGAACGCATGGTGCGCGATGCCGCGCACGCATACGCGCGCGACAAGCTCGCGCCGCGCGTCACGGAGGCGTTCCGCCATGAACGCACCGACGCCGAGATCTTCCGCGAGATGGGCGAGATCGGCCTGCTCGGCCCGACGATTCCGGAAGAATACGGTGGCCCCGGTCTCAATTACGTGAGTTACGGGCTGATCGCGCGCGAAGTCGAGCGCGTCGACTCCGGCTACCGCTCGATGATGTCCGTGCAGTCGTCGCTCGTGATGGTGCCGATCCATGAATTCGGCTCCGACGCACAGAAGCAGAAATACCTGCCGAAGCTCGCGAGCGGCGAATGGATCGGCTGCTTCGGGCTGACCGAGCCGAACCACGGCTCCGACCCGGGCAGCATGGTCACGCGCGCGAAGAAGGTGCCCGGCGGTTACTCGCTGTCCGGCGCGAAGATGTGGATCACCAACTCGCCGATCGCCGATGTCTTCGTCGTGTGGGCGAAACTGGAAGAAAACGGCAAGGACGCGATCCGCGGCTTCATTCTCGAAAAAGGCTGGAAGGGCCTGTCGGCGCCCGCGATTCACGGCAAGGTCGGGCTGCGCGCGTCGATCACCGGCGAGATCGTCCTCGATGAAGTGTTCGTGCCCGAAGAGAACCTGATGCCGAACGTGAGCGGCCTGCGCGGCCCGTTCACGTGCCTGAACTCGGCGCGCTACGGGATCGCCTGGGGCGCGCTCGGCGCGGCCGAATCGTGCTGGCACACCGCGCGCCAGTACGTGCTCGATCGCAAGCAGTTCGGCCGGCCGCTCGCCGCGAACCAGCTGATCCAGAAGAAGCTCGCCGACATGCAGACCGAGATCACGCTCGGCCTGCAGGGCGTGCTGCGTCTCGGCCGGATGAAGGACGAAGGCACGGCGGCCGTCGAGATCACGTCGATCATGAAGCGCAACTCGTGCGGCAAGGCGCTCGACATCGCGCGGCTCGCGCGCGACATGCTCGGCGGCAACGGCATCTCGGACGAATTCGGCGTCGCGCGCCATCTCGTGAACCTCGAAGTGGTGAACACGTACGAAGGCACGCACGACATCCACGCACTGATCCTCGGCCGCGCGCAGACGGGCATCCAGGCTTTCTTCTGATCATTCCGGCGCGATACGCGGCATCCGTCTCGTCATAGGGGCGCCGCCGAAAACGACACGGCCCGCCCGGCATCGCTGCCCGGCGGGCCGTTTTCATCGGCACGCGTTCGTCACGCGCCGCCGATGCGACAGACGCTGCTTACTTGTTCGGCTGCGGCGTGAGGCGCAGGTACGGACGCACCGCGTTGAAGCCCTTCGGGAAGCGCTTCTTCAGCTCTTCCGGATCCTGCAGCGACGGCACGATCACGACGTCGTCGCCGTCCTTCCAGTTGCCGGGCGTCGCGACCTTGTAGTTGTCCGTCAGCTGCAGCGAGTCGATCACGCGCAGCACTTCGTCGAAGTTACGGCCGGTGCTCGCCGGATAGGTGATGATGAGCCGCACCTTCTTGTTCGGATCGATCACGAACAGCGAGCGCACCGTCAGCGTTTCGTTCGCGTTCGGATGGATCATGTCGTACAGCTGCGACACCTTGCGGTCCGCGTCGGCGATGATCGGGAAGCCGACGACGGTCGACTGCGTTTCGTTGATGTCGTTGATCCAGCCCTTGTGCGATTCGACGCCGTCGACCGACAGCGCGATCACCTTCACGTTGCGCTTCTCGAATTCGCCCTTCAGCTTCGCGGTCAGCCCGAGTTCGGTCGTGCATACCGGCGTGTAGTCGGCCGGGTGCGAGAACAGGACGCCCCAGCTGTCGCCCAGCCACTCGTGAAACTTGATCGGGCCCAGGCTCGATTCCTGCTCGAAATCCGGTGCGATGTCACCAAGACGCAGACTCATGATGTTCCCTCCTCGAACGATGCTGGTTGAAACCGCGCGCCGGACGGCGCGGGACAGTCCATCAGCTTACGGGAAGCAATGGGCCGTGCGAACGATTATTCCGTTTGATATTCATACTTTTTTGTCATTTTTACCCGGTATCCGGGCAGTCCGGACGTCCGCAACGGAAACTTTTCGCAGCATTTGCGGCTCTGTCAATGCTGACGAGTCATTTACCATGTGGTCTTGCACCGCCGCCGCGTGTCTTCCCGGCTCGCCAGCAGGCAGGGGTTTCGCTACGATGTGAACCTGCAGCATGACAGCATGAAGGGAGTTGCAATGTCGGAAATCAACAAGGAGAAACTGATGTCGGATATCAAAACCGTTCTCGCGGACGCCGAGGATCTGCTCAAGCAGGCAGCGAGCAGCACGGGCGACCGTGCGGCCGAGCTGCGCGAGAAAGCCATGTCGCGCCTGAAGCAGGCCAAGGAAAAGGCAACCGACGTCCAGGTCGTGGTGGTCGAGAAAGGCAAGAAGGCCGCGCGCGCGACCGACGACTACGTGCATGAGCATCCGTGGACGTCGATCGGCGTCGCCGCGGGCGTCGGTGTGCTGATCGGCCTGCTGATCAACCGCAAGTAACGCGCGCAGCGCCGTTGCTCCTCATGCGCCGCCCCGTGCGGCGCGTGAGTGCCGAGGCTAGCCGGCGGTTCGCCGCCGGCTGGCATTGCCCTAGCCGCTCATTGCGCGCACAAGCGCCTCATCCATGACGACAGACACCCACCCGCAGCCGTCCGGCCAAGGACCGCTGCGCCGCCTCGTCGGCTCCGCGATCGGCCTGCTGCAAACGCGCCTCGAACTGGTCGGCATCGAGCTCGCCGAGGAGAAGGAACGCCTGATGGGCGTGCTGTTCCTCGGGCTCGCGGCCATGATGCTCGCGACGATGGCGCTCATCAGCCTGACCGTGCTCGTCGCGATTGCATTCTGGGATACCTATCGCTGGCAGTCGCTCGCCGCCATCACCGCGCTGTACGCAATCGCGGCCATCGCCTGTGCGTGGAAGGCGCGTTCGGGCCTGCGCGACGCGCCGACCGTGTTCGAGGCGACGCTCGCCGAGCTCGAGAAAGACCGCGAAATTTTCCGCGGCAAGCCGTGAACGCAACCGCGTTCCCCTCTCTCACCTACTTCGCCGACGCGCCATGAGCCAGAACGTCACGGGCCATTCCGCCCGCCCCCATTCGTCGCGATCGAACTGGAGCGCATCGCAGCATCGCGCGCTCCGCAAGGAATTGCTGATCCTGCGATCCGAGGTCGAGCGGCTCGAGCTTGCCGAAGCCGCAGCCGAAGTGCGCCACGCCGTCACGCGCTTCAGTTGGCTCAAGGTGTTCGTCCCCGGCCTGTCCGGCACCAGGTTCAGCCAGTCCGCCAAGAACCTGAATGCGAGCCTCGGCCACCTCGTCAACCAGTACCCGATGTTGAGTTCGCTCGCGTCGCTCGTGCTGGCGAAACCCGTTCGCTCGCTGCTGCGCGCGAGCGCGGGCCCGGCGTTGAAGTGGGGCACCGTCGGCTTCGCAGCGTGGGAGGTCTACCGGATCTGGAAACAGTCGCGCGACGAGCGCGAAACCGCCGCGAACGGCGACTGACGAGCTACGACCAGCGCGCACGGCCTCGCGCCGATGTGCGTTTTCCGTGTGTGATCGTGTGATCAACGCACGCCCCAGCATGTCCGCTGCAGCGAATCGGCTTCTGCAGCTTTCGATCCCGCGTTGCCTTTGGTGCCATCAGCACGCAGCGTGAACGCGCCGCATGCGTCGTCGCGCATCGGGCCTGCATCGAGCGGGCGGGCAACGAGTTCGTAGGCCACCGGCGCACCGTTGCCGTCTGCTAGCCGCAGGGCCACGTCGTAGACCGCCTGCCCGTCCGGGGGCGCGTGCGAATATGCGTGTGGCAGCGTGCGTGGCGGCGCGCCATCAAGCGTTTCGAGATACTGCGCCGCGCGATAGAGTGCGGCGACCGCGGATGCGCGATGCGTGCGCGCGACATGCTCGCGATACGACGGGATACCCCACCCGGCCAGCACGGCAACGATCGCAAGCACGACCATCAGTTCGAGCAACGTGAACGCTGCCGACCGGCGCATCGATGCAGGCCGTTTCATCGAGGAACCGCCGCGACGCGACGCCAGCGTTGCGCGACGATGCGGCCGTCTCGCAGCGCGGTCTGGCTCTGCAGCCAGACCGCGCTTGACGCATGGCCACCGACTCCACGCGCGGTGATGAGATAAGCGCGACTCCCTCGAGGACCGACACCTCGCCAGGCTTCGATCAGGCAACGCGGCGGCTCGCTCGCCATCGGCCATGAGGCGAATGGTGCGAATGCTTCGGCGACATTCAGCGCGGGCGCACGCCGCCATGCGTCCGGTTCGACGGTTGACGCGGATTCGTCGATGTACGGCGCGCCGCCTCGGAGCAATCGCGCCGTGCAGGCTGCCAGTGCTGCATCGGCTGCGTGAAATGCGATCAGCCGATCCGACAATGCACGCGTGCGGCGCGATTCCGTCAGTGCGGATTCGAACCATGTGCCGGTCAGCGCGGCGACTGCCGCGCCGACCGCGATCACGGCAGGCAGTGCCAGGCCGGCGTCGCGACGCCAGCCGCGGCCCGTGGACGGAACGCCTATACGGGAACGCGTTCCGCTCAGCATGGGTGCATCACCGCGTGTCGCAGGTCGCGGGACAGCGCGGCACGCCGCGTTGAGGTGCGTTGTGCTGCCTTGCGTTGCGTTGCCTGCCGCGATTCGCGTCGCAAGCTCGTCTACGAATCGGCTTGCGCAGATCATTGCAACACCCCAGGATCCAGCACCGCGTCAACGCCGGGATCGGTGAATGCGGCCGCGTCATTGCGCAGCGCGACGATTCGATGCAGCACCAGATGCGCGCGGCCGTCCGACGAAACGGCCGAGCGGCCGTCGCAATCGACATGACGCGCCGGCTCGTGGATCGGTTCGCCACGCGCACGGACGCACACATGCAAGGCAACGACATTGCGCCAGTCGCCACTGCCCATCGCTCCCGCGTCGACGAACCGCGCGGTTTCGCGACGCAGGTAGCGCACGCGCAGTTGGTCGATGCCGGACACGACGGGTTGCGGCGTGCCCGGGCGCCCGCTTCCCTCGCAGTACAACTCGGGCTCGCCCGTCGACGGACTGACGTGCGCGTCGAAGCGGTTTTCCACGAGCGCCCGCTCACCGGCAGCACCGACACCCTGCCCGAGACAATCCGACAGCTGCGCCCCAATAGTCGGCCACGTCGACACCGCATCGCCGACATACCGAACGAGCAATGCGTCCGATGCTGCGCGCGTGGCTTCGCAGTGCACCTGTGCTCCATTACCTCGCACACGCCCCGCGGAACAGCCGAACACCGGCGGCAACGACGCCGGCCCTGCCACATCGAGCGGGCGAAATCCGGCCATCTGGATCTGCTGGCCGATCAGCATCAGTGCGGTCGCGGCCGCGTCGCGCATCCGGAACCCGTCTTCCGCTCGCCGCTGCGCGACGCGCTGGGCGTGGTACAGCGCACCGGCAGCGGCTAGCACGAGCAGACCGACCGTCATCGCGATCAGCACTTCGAGCAGCGTATGCGCGTGACTGCGGCGATCAGCGTTCATCGGCATCGGCCCCGGCCTCCCGAAACGGCATCCGCACGCACGACGGCGGCCCGACCGCCGAGCGTGCACTTTCGCAGCGCGCCGATGGCGGCGCATCGGCATGAGCGCGGAGCCCACGCCAGCCGACCGTCACGTAGCGGATTCCCGCCGGCCCATTGTCGAGCGCGCTCGTGCCGCCGGGCAATGATGCGGACGCGAGCGCCGCGATGCCATCGTCAGCGCCTGCCATTGCGCGCCGGCTCTCAATGCGAGCATCGGCCAGCCACAGCGCGCGTTCACGCCAGATCGTCGCCCGCTGCGCGCGCGTCATCGCAAGCTGGCTGCCGGTCACGGCCAGCATCACCGCCGCGAGCAGCGCGACGGCGAGCACCGCTTCGAGCAGCGACGTGCCGTGCATCGACTTGCGTGCGCGCGTCATGCCGCTTCGCAACGACCGGTGACGACGCGCGCGCGGCCGCCCGCCGCGATCCGGATGCAGCGCGACACGCGTGCGTCGTCACCGGACAGCATGCGCTGAGGACGCAGCTCGAAACGCCTGATCCCGCCAAGCACCTGGCCCGCCGGCGGAGCAAATGCCAGATCGTGCGCCGCCCCCGCGACCGCAATGTCTGCATCGCGCGGATAGCGCCGCAGCACCCGCGATCGTCCGTCGAAATGCCCGCTGACGAGCCAGCCGCACGACCATCCCGCGAGGTCACACCGCTCGCCGGAATGCATGCAGTCGCCGTCGCGCCCGGCCCTGCACAGCGTCACGCGCACGCCGAGACGTGTCGCCTCGGTGCGCGCGAACGACAGCGCGCCGAGCAACGCGCGCGCGCGTGCATCCACACGTTCGCGCATGTGCCACTGATCGAATGCGGGCACTGCGTATAGTCCGATCGCGGCCGCCAGCGCGATCGCGATCATCAGCTCGACGAGCGTAAAGCCGCCGCTGCATTGCATGCATCGTTCAACGCACGATCGGTGCCGTCCCATCGCCATCGCCCTCCGTCAACGTGATGAGACGACTGTATCGACGCAAGCGACTACGCGCCATTGGCCGAACGGCCGACTGGCGACATGCGATCGCGGCCGACACAATCGGCGCGAACTGAACCCACGGAGAAGACGATGAACGGACGCAGCGCGTCAGCGCTTACGCGGAGGCTTGGAGGGGGACGCGCGACGGAACTCTTCGATCACGTCGGCAAATTCGGAAACATCCTCGAACCGGCGATAAACCGATGCGAAACGGACATAGGCAATCGTATCGAGGCCGCGCAACTCGTTCATCACGAGTTCGCCGAGCTTCTCGCTACGCACTTCACGCTCGCCGGTCGCGAGCAATTGATATTCGATGCGGGCAACCGCCGCGTCGATCGCGTCAGCCGCAACCGGCCGCTTGCGCAGCGCGAGTTGCATGCTGGCGACGATCTTGCGACGGTCGAACTCCGTGCGGCTGCCGTCCTTCTTCACGACGGCCGGCAGGTTCAGCTCGACCCGCTCGTACGTCGTGAAGCGCTTGTCGCAAGCCGAGCAGCGACGGCGCCGACGAATCGCGGCGCCATCTTCGGACACGCGCGAGTCGACGACCTGCGTGTCCTCGTGCCGGCAGAACGGGCAGCGCATGCCGGATCAGCGATAAACCGGGAAGCGCTTCGTCAGCTCGGCCACTTGCGCGCGCACGCGCTCGATCGTCGCCGCATCTTCCGGGTTCTCGAGCACATCGGCGATCAGGTTGCCGACCTGCTCCGCTTCCGCCGGGCCGAAGCCGCGCGTCGTCATCGCCGGCGAGCCCAGGCGGATCCCGCTCGTCACGAACGGCTTTTCCGGATCGTTCGGGATCGCGTTCTTGTTCACCGTGATGTGTGCCGCGCCCAGCGCCGCTTCCGCTGCCTTGCCCGTGATGTGCTTCGCGCGCAGGTCCACCAGCATCACGTGGCTTTCCGTACGCCCCGACACGATCCGCAGCCCGCGCTTGACCAGCGTCTCGGCCAGCACCCGCGCGTTCTCGACCACCTTTGCCTGGTAAGCCTTGAATTCCGGCGACAGCGCTTCCTTGAACGCCACCGCCTTCGCCGCGATCACGTGCATCAGCGGCCCGCCCTGGATGCCCGGGAAGATCGCCGAGTTGATCTGCTTCTCGTACTCCGCCTTCATCAGGATCACGCCGCCGCGCGGCCCGCGCAGGCTCTTGTGCGTCGTCGTCGTCACGAAGTCCGCGTGCGGCACCGGGTTCGGATACACGCCCGCCGCGATCAGGCCCGCGTAGTGCGCCATGTCGACCATCAGGTACGCACCGACCGACTTCGCGATCTTCGCCAGACGCTCGAAGTCGATCTTCAGCGCGAATGCCGACGCGCCCGCCACGATCAGCTTCGGCTTGTGTTCGTTCGCCAGTTTCTCGGCCGCGTCGTAGTCGATGTCTTCGTTTTCGTTCAGGCCGTAGCTCACGACGTTGAACCACTTGCCCGACATGTTCACCGGGGAGCCGTGCGTCAGGTGCCCGCCGTGCGCGAGGCTCATGCCCATGATCGTGTCGCCCGGCTTGAGCATCGCGAAGAACACGCCCTGGTTCGCCTGCGAACCCGAGTTCGGCTGCACGTTCGCGGCTTCCGCGCCGAACAGCTGCTTCACGCGGTCGATCGCCAGTTGCTCCACCACGTCGACGTACTCGCAGCCGCCGTAGTAACGCTTGCCCGGATACCCTTCCGCGTACTTGTTCGTGAGCTGCGAGCCCTGTGCGGCCATCACGGCCGGGCTCGTGTAGTTTTCCGACGCGATCAGCTCGATGTGCTCTTCCTGGCGGCGGTTTTCCTGCTCGATCGCTGCAAAGATTTCGGGATCGACGTTCGCGATGGTGCTTTGGGCTCTGTCAAACATACGGTTTCCGTTAAGTGTGTACAGGTTGACCGGAGTGGCCGAGTACATTGCGCTGCTGGCGGAACCAGCCCGACGTGGCGGAAGAATCCGTATGACGCGAGGCAGGACAGCCACCGGCGATGCACGCGACGGCGCACAACGGCTGCCCAGGCGAACGGCAAAAACGGCGCCCCGCGCTTCACGGTGGGATGCTCCACCTTGAACCCGAAGGGTTCTATCGCCAGTCACGCAGGGGTGATGAGCGCGTTAGTTTATTGGATGCGTCATGAATAGGCAACCGCGCGGCAGCAGCCCCGAAACAATAAGGGTCGGACTTTACGCGCCCATGCCGACGCGCTTCGGCGCCTTGCCGCGGTGCCGCAATCTCAGTAGGCTTGCGGGATACCATCCGCTACTTTGTTACCGACCAGGAGCAGCAATGATCGTGTTCGTCACAGGCGCGTCCGCCGGCTTCGGCGCCGCCATCGCCCGTGCCTTCGTCAAGGGCGGCCACCGCGTCGTCGCAACCGCCCGCCGCAAGGATCGTCTCGATGCGCTCGCGGCCGAGCTCGGCGATGCACTGCTGCCGCTCGAGCTCGACGTGCGCGACCGCGCCGCCGTCGAGGCGGTGCCGGCGGCCCTTCCCGCCGAATTCGCGGCGCTCGACGTGCTCGTCAACAACGCCGGCCTCGCGCTCGGCGTCGAGCCCGCCCACAAGGCCAGCCTCGACGAGTGGCAGACCATGATCGACACGAACTGCTCCGGGCTGGTGACCGTCACCCATGCGTTGCTGCCGGGCATGATCGAGCGCGGACGCGGCCATATCTTCAACCTGGGTTCGGTGGCCGGCACCTATCCGTATCCGGGCGGGAACGTATATGGTGCGACCAAGGCTTTCGTCAGACAATTCAGTCTGAACCTGCGCGCCGACCTGATCGGCACTCCGCTGCGCGTCACCGACATCGAGCCGGGCCTGTGCGGCGGCACGGAATTCTCGAACGTCCGCTTCCGCGGCGACGATGCGAAGGCGGCGAATGTGTACCAGAACGTCCAGCCGCTCACGGCAGAGGACATCGCCGACACGATCTACTGGATCGCGACGCGCCCCGCGCACGTCAACATCAACACGATCGAAATGATGCCGGTCGCCCAAGCTCCGGCTGGCCTCGCGATCCATCGCGGCTGACACGGCTGGCGCAGCCGCGGGGCCGGCTCCGGCCGGCCCGCGGCATGCTGCGCCATACTACATTCCGTTACGAATCGGTTACGAATCCGGCCTCGGCCTTCCGGTAGAATGCGCGCCATGACTCAGCCTACCCGCTCCCCGGACGCGCACTCCGGCTTCATCTGGCCGGTACGCGTGTACTACGAGGACACCGACGCAGGCGGCATCGTCTTCTATGCCAATTACCTGAAATTCTTCGAGCGCGCCCGTACCGAATGGCTGCGCGCGTGCGGCATCGACCAGCGTCGGCTCGCCGACGACACGGGCGCGATCTTCATCGTCCGCAGCACATCGCTCGACTACCGCGCGCCAGCGCGACTCGACGACGCGCTGACGATCACGAGCCGGCCCGGGCGCATCGGCCGCGCATCGGTGGAATTCACTCAGGAAGCGTGGCGTGACGACACGCTGCTCGTGGCCGGACACATCCGTCTCGGCTGCGTCGACCGAACCGGCATCCGGCCCGCGGCAATCCCGCCGGTCGTGCTCGACGCGCTGCACCGCGGGCCCGTCGTCGACGCCGGGCAGGCCGTACTGTCAACGAAGCTCGGATGAGCACCGTTTAGACAAAGCCTATGAACTTGCCTTCCTGAATCGATACTAAGCAAGGTTCGGCGCCAGGCCAGGCCGGCGCGCCGCGCCACACGCATACCGTGCGCCCTCGCCGGACACCCCCGAAGGGACGTTACTCAAACCTCTATGAACACTTCTCAAGACCTGTCGATCATTTCCCTCGTTCTCAACGCGAGCGTGCTGGCCCAGGCCGTGATGGGGCTGCTGCTGCTGCTGTCGCTGATGTCGTGGACCTTCATCTTCCGCAAGTGGTTCGCGATCCGCCGCGCACGCGCGCAGACCGAACGCTTCGAACGGGATTTCTGGTCGGGCGGCGACCTGCAGGCGCTGTATCAGAGCGCGGCCAACAATCGCCACACGATCGGCGCGCTGGAGCGGATCTTCGAGTCGGGGATGCGTGAGTTCCTGAAGGCAAAGGAAAAGCGCATCAGCGACCCGGGCCTCGTGCTCGATGGCGCGCGCCGCGCGATGCGCGCGTCGTTCCAGCGCGAAATGGACGTGCTCGAAGCGAACCTCGCGTTCCTCGCGTCGGTCGGCTCGGTCAGTCCGTACATCGGTCTGTTCGGCACCGTCTGGGGGATCATGAACTCGTTCCGTGGCCTGGCGAACGTGCAGCAGGCGACGCTCGCGAACGTCGCACCCGGCATCGCCGAGGCACTCGTCGCCACCGCGATCGGCCTGTTCGCCGCGATTCCGGCGGTGGTCGCGTACAACCGCTACGCGCACGACATCGACCGCCTCGCGATCCGCTTCGAGACCTTCATCGAAGAGTTCTCGAACATCCTGCAGCGTCAGGCCCAGTAAGGAGCGCGCCATGGCAGGAAGTCCCATTCGATCCAGCATGCGCGGCGGCCGCTCGCGCCGCGCGATGGCCGACATCAACGTCGTGCCGTACATCGACGTGATGCTGGTGCTGCTCGTGATCTTCATGGTCACGGCACCGCTCGTGGCCCCGTCGATCATCAATCTGCCCACCGTCGGCAATGCGGCTCCGCAGGAACAGACGCCGCCGGTCGTCGTCAACATCAAGGCCGATCGCACGATGAGCGTCAAGTACAAGGGCGACTCCGGCGCGACGCAGGAAGACACGATGACGAAGGCCGAGCTCGACAGCTTCATCTCGGCCCGGCAGGCCGACCATCCCGACCAGCCGGTCGTGATCGCGGCCGACAAGACCGTGCAGTACGATGCCGTCATGACCGTGATGTCGGACCTGAAGGCGCGCGGCGTCAAGCGCGTCGGCCTCCTCGTCAAATCGCAATGAACCGGCAGCAATCCACGCACGGCACCTATCCGTCTCAGCCCCCTCGCGAGCGCGGCACCTGGCGCGCGTTCGCGCTCGCCGCGCTGATGCACGTGCTGCTCGCGCTGTTCCTCTATCACGGCGTGCAGTGGCAGAACAGCACGCCGGCCGGCGCCGAGGCCGAGCTGTGGACCGAGGTGCCCGACGTGCCCGCACCGCGGCCCGTCGTCGCACCCACGCCGCCGGCGAAGCTGGCACCGCCGCCTCCTCCGGTCCGGGACGAGCAGGCGGACATCGCGCTGCAGCAGAAGAAACGGCAACAGGAAGCGGCCGCCCGGGAAGCGCTGCTCGAGCAGCAGCGCCGCGCGCAGCAACTGAAGGCCCAGCAGGAAGAAGCCCGGCGCGAGCAACTCGCGGCCCAGCAGGCTGCCGCCCTCGCCGCGCAAAAGGCCGCCGAGCGCGAAAGGCAGAAGCAGGCGGAGAAACTCAGGCAACAGCAGCTCGTGGAGCAGCAGAAGCTCGAACAGCAGAAGCTCCAGCAGCAGAAATTGCAGCAACAGAAGCAGGCGCAGCAGGAAGCGCAGCAGGCGGCGAAGGCCAAGGCCGACGCGGCCGCGAAGGCGAAGGCGGAAGCGCAGGCCAAGGCGAAGGCCGAAGCGGCGGCGCGCGCGAAGGCCGATGCGGCGGCGAAGGCGAAGCTCGACCGCGAGCGCAGCGCGCGTCTCGCGCAGTTGCAAGGGATGTCCGGCGCCGGCGAAGGCGGCGGTGAAGGCCTCGCGAAAAGCGGTACCGGCACGGGCTCCGGCGGCAACGCCGCATCGCCCGGCTATCCCGACAAGGTGCGTCGTCGCGTGAAGCCGAACATCGTCTGGGGCGGCGAGCGCGCGGGCCTGACGACGGTCGTCGCGATCCGCTGCACGCCGTCGGGCGACGTGCTGAGCGTTTCGATCCGCCGTTCGAGCGGAAATTCGGGGTGGGATCAAGCCGTGGTCAATGCGATTCAGGCGTCGGTTCCATTGCCGCCCGATTCTAACGGTCGTACCCCGTCCGACATTACGATTACCTTCAAGGCGGCGGAGTGAGCGCAAATGCGCTTACACTCCGAGCGTCGCTGCCGGACGGGAACGAATCGGGTATTTTTACTGTCTCTGCGGTTGCGCAGCGATCCAAGTCACATGGGAAGCAAGAAGCATGAGTTTGATGACGAAACTAGGTTTCAGGGCACTCGTGGCCTCGTGTCTCATTGCGGCCGGCGGCGCCGCTAACGCGCAGGTCAACGTGCTGATCACCGGCGTCGGTTCGACCCAGTTCCCCATCGCCACCGCGAACTTCGCGAACGAGGCGGGCCTGCCGCAGCAGGTCACGTCGATCGTGCGAGCCGACCTCGCCCGCAGCGGCAAATTCACCAATATCGACGCGGGCAGCACGCCCGTGCCCGAGACCGCTTCGGTCGATCTCGGCGCATGGAAGGCCAAGGGCGCGAACGCGTTCGTCGCCGGCAGCGTGAACCGCGAAGCGAACGGGCAGTACAAGGTGAACTTCATCCTGTACGACACCGTGAAGCAGCAAAGCCTCGGCGGCCTGTCGCTGACGGCAAACGACAACACGCTGCGCACGGCCGGCCACAAGATCGCCGACTACATCTACCAGAAGTTGCTCGGCGTGCGCGGCGTGTTCGCCACGCGTCTGTCGTACGTGATCAAGACGGGCAACCGCTACCAGCTGCAGATTTCGGACTCGGACGGCCAGAACGCGCGCATCGCGCTGTCGAGCACCGAGCCGATCATCTCGCCGGCGTGGTCGCCGAGCGGGACGAAGGTTGCGTACGTGTCGTTCGAGCGCAAGAAGCCGATCGTCTACATTCACGACCTGCCGACGGGCCGCCGCTACATGGTCTCCGACCAGAAGGGCAACAACAGCGCGCCGGCGTGGTCGCCGGACAGCAACACGCTGGCCGTTGCGCTGTCGCTGACGGGCAATACGCAAATCTATTCGGTCAATGCAAACGGCGGCGGTCTGCGCCGGCTCACGCAGAGCAGCTCGATCGACACCGAGCCGTTCTACTCGCCGGACGGCCGCTGGATCTATTTCACGAGCGATCGCGGCGGCGCGCCGCAGATCTACCGGATGCCCGCGCAAGGCGAAAGCGCCGGCGCCGCGCAACGCGTGACCTTCACCGGCAGCTACAACACCAGCCCGCGCGTCAGCCCGGACGGCAAGCTGCTCGCCTACATCTCCCGCACGGGTGGGGGGTTCAAGCTGTACGTCCAGGATCTGCAAACCGGCGCGGCGAACGCCATCACGAACACCAATCGCGACGAATCGCCGAGCTTCGCGGCAAACGGCCAGTACCTTCTCTACGCTACCCAGTCGGGTGGTCGCAACGTGCTGGCAGCAGTGCCCTCCGACGGCAGCGCGCCGCCGCAGATCCTGTCCGTCCAGGGCGGCTCCGTTCGTGAGCCGTCGTGGGGGCCCTTCATGCAATGACCACAAGGAGAGTAACCATGATGTCGAATAAAGCTCGTCTGGCCCTGGCCGTGATGATGATCAGCGCGCTCGCAGCGTGCAAGTCGGGCGTGAAGCTCGACGACAAGGCCAACGCGGGCGCGATGAGCACGCAACCGAGCGCCGACAACGTCGCGCAGGTGAACGTCGATCCGCTGAACGACCCGAACAGCCCGCTCGCGAAGCGCAGCATCTACTTCGACTTCGACAGCTATTCGGTGAAGGACGAGTACCAGCCGCTGCTGCAGCAACACGCGCAGTACCTGAAGAGCCACCCGCAGCGCCACGTGCTGATCCAGGGCAACACCGACGAACGCGGCACGAGCGAGTACAACCTCGCGCTGGGCCAGAAGCGTGCGGAGGCTGTCCGTCGCGCGATGGCACTGCTCGGCGTGAACGACTCGCAGATGGAAGCCGTGAGCCTCGGCAAGGAAAAGCCGCAAGCATCGGGCCACGACGAAGCATCGTGGGCGCAGAACCGTCGCGCCGACCTCGTCTACCAACCGTAAGTAACGGAAGAATTGCCGTATGACGCACCGTGAATCCTGGCTGCGCATGGCCGCAGCGTTCTGCGTCGTCGGCGCGGCGTGGTCGGCCGCGCCGGCGCACGCAGGCATGTTCGACGACAACGAGGCGCGCCGCGCCGTGCTCGATCTGCGCAGCAAGAGCGACAACCTGGCCAGCCAGTTGTCGGCCGCCCAGCGTACGATCCTCGATCAATCCGGCCGTATCGACCAGTTGAACCAGCAGGTCGCGACGCTGCGCGGCGAGAACGAGGATCTGACGAACCGGCTGACAACGCTCGAGCGGCAGCAGAAGGAGTACTACCAGGATCTCGACACGCGGCTCAAGAAGTTCGAGCCGCAGCAGGCGACGATCGATGGTGTCGAAGGTACCGTGCAGCCGGGTGAAACGGATGCGCTCAGCGCGGCGCAGCAGCAATTCCGCAACGGCAATTTCAAGGCTGCCGCTGCGTCGTTTCGCAGCTTCATCGCGAAGTATCCGCAGAGCCCGTACCAGCCGACCGCGCAGTACTGGCTCGGCAACGCGCAATACGCGCTGCGCGACTACCGCGGCTCGACCGCGACGTGGCAGGCGATCGTGAGCAAGTATCCGCAGCATCCGCGCGCGGCCGATGCGCTCGTCGCGATCGGCACGAACCAGCTCGAGCAAGGCCAGAAGGCGGCCGCGAAGAAAACGTTCGAGCAGGTCGTGTCGCAATACGCCGGATCGAACGCTGCGCAGACGGCACAGGGCAAGATCGAAAGCATCAAATAAATTATCGTGACGGGTTGTTGACAGGCCAACGATCCGCCGCTATAATTTTTTGCTCTTTGGGTCGTTAGCTCAGTTGGTAGAGCAGCGGACTTTTAATCCGTTGGTCGCGTGTTCGAGTCACGCACGGCCTACCAAGATGTCAAGAAGGGGCTTCCGGGAAACCGGAAGCCCCTTTTTCATTGTTGCTGTCGCGCAAGCAAATGCGCGCCGGCCAGACATCCCTCCCCTGCCGCATTCCCGCCGCCACGATGCGTGCGTCGAACACGACGCTCGCACCTGCCACCTCACGTGCCGCGCTGCGCGCGCCGCCAGCGCCCCGGCGTCGTGCCGAGCACCGCGCGAAACGCCTTGCCGAACGCCGCCTCCGACTGATAGCCGACCGCCTGTCCGATCTCCGCCTGACCGCGCTGCGTGTCCTGCAGCAATGCGCATGCGTGCATCATCCGGATCCGCGCGACGAATTCGCCGACGCTCATCCCGGCCTTCTCCCGGAAATGCCGCGCATAGGTCGCGCGCGACATCGCGGACGCCGCGCCGAGCGACTCGACCGTCCACGGTTGCGCCGGCGCCTGCAGCACGGCCTGGACCGACGGACCGAGCCGCGCGTCGGCCGCCAGCGCGAGCCAGCCGGCCGGCACGCGCGCATCGCGGCCGTACGCGCGCAACGCATAGGCGAGCAGCGCCTGCCCGAGCGCATTCACGATCGCACGCGCGCCCGGCTGCGCGTTCGATGCCTCCGCGCGCAACACGCTCGTCAGCAGTTGCAGCGACGCCGGGCCCGACGCGTCGCGCAGCCCGACATGCAGCACGCGCGGCAGCGTGCGCATCAACAAGTCACCGGCGCCGCGCGCATAGACGAAGCGCCCGCAGAGCAGGTCGACACTCGCATCGGCCGGAGCCGCGAGATCGCGATTCGACTTGACCGGCAGCACCACGCCGCCGGCCGCGCCGGGCTCCCGCAGCGACGCGACCGACCGCACGCTGCCGCCTTCGACATCGAACAGGTCGTGCGCGTCGCCAGCCGGCAACAGCACGAAATCGCCGTCGACCAGCCGCAGCGGGCGCCCGTCGGCCGTGCGCAGCTCGCACGTACCGGAGAGCAGCAAGTGAAACGCCGCCTCGCCCGGCGGCAGCGCATCGTGCGGCATCGCGAATGGGCCGTCGAGCAGGCACCGCACATCGAGTTCGACATGACTGCGGCCCAGCGACAGCAATTGACTCAATGCGTCCATGAGACGTTTGCGCTAAAAATTGACACTCTAACGTATCGAAGCCCTCAGCGTGAACGATCAGAATAGGCCCTGCATCGCCCGAGATCGCGGCATCCGCCGCCCGATCAACTTCTTCTCGAAAAGGACGCATCATGCTGAACTGGAACGAATACCGGAAGGAACTCACGACGCGCATCGGCGATATCGCGAAGCTCTCGCCCGACACGCTGGCCGGCTACAAGGCGCTGTCCGGTGCCGGCGCCAAGACGGGTCATCTCGACGCGAAGACGCGCGAACTGATCGCGCTCGCGGTGGCCGTCACGACGCGCTGCGACGGCTGTATCGCCGTGCACACGGCGGAAGCCGCGAAGCATGGCGCGACCAAGGAGGAAGTGGCCGAAGCGCTCGGCGTCGCGATCGCGCTGAATGCGGGCGCGGCGCTCGTCTACTCGGCCCGCGTGATGGACGCGCTCGGCGACTGACGCGCGCCCGAAGGATGCGGCACCCGCCGCATCCTTCGTCGACTGTCGCCGACGCGGAGCCCGCGAGCGAGCGTGCGGCGGCCGCGCATAACGGCGCAAGCGAAGTCGGCTACCATGCGCGAGAGGATTCATCGCGAAGGAGCGCTCCATGTGCCGCTGGCTCGCCTATACGGGTAATCCGATCCATCTCGAGACCGTGCTGTTTCGCGCGAAGCATTCGCTGATCGACCAGAGCCTGCATTCGGAACTGGGCGCCACGACGACCAATGGCGACGGCTTCGGCATCGGCTGGTATGGCCATCCCGATGAACTGCCGTTCCGCTACCGCTCCGTGCACCCCGCGTGGAACGACCGCAACCTGCGCGAGGCCGCGCGCGCGATTCGCTCGCGGATGTTCATCGCGCACATCCGTGCGGCGACCGATACGCCCGTCCAGGAAACCAACTGCCACCCGTTCCGCCATGGCCGCTGGCTGTTCGTGCACAACGGGCTGATTCGCGACTTCCACAAGCTGCGCCGCGACCTGACGATGAAGGTCGACCCGGCGCTGTTTCCGACACTCGAAGGATCGACCGACTCCGAACTGATGTTCCGTCTCGCGTTGACCTAAGGCCTCGAGCAGACGCCGCTGCCCGCGCTCGAACGCATGGTCGGCGTGATCGAGGAAACCGCCGTGCGATACCGCGTCGCCGAGCCGCTCAACATGACGATCTGCGCGACGGACGGCGACCGGATCATCGCGGTGCGCTATTCGAGCGAACGGCAATCGCGCTCGCTGTTCCACAGCACGTCGTTCAAGCATCTGCACGAGCTTTATCCGCACAATCCGCGCATCGTCGAAGCGGGCGACGACGCGTTCATGGTCGTGTCGGAACCGCTCGTCGATCTGCGTGGTGCATGGGAGGAGGTGCCCGAAAGCACGGCGATCGTCGCGCATGGCGCGGATGTGCAGCAGCGGGTGTTCAATCCGAGGCATAAGTAGCCAGGAGAATGACGCGAGTTTCTAGCCGCGCCGCGTGAGCCGCATGCGCACTGAATCCAGTTCGGCGGGCAGGCGGCGCGAACGTCGGCGCGTGCGCGTCAGCGCGGTGAATCCGAGCCGCTCGTACAGGGCGCGGGCCTGCACGTTTCGGGTCAGTACGTCCAGCACGATGTCACGGCTGCCGTCGTCCGGCAACGCCCCCGTTTCAAGCGCGTGGCGAAACAACGCGGTGAAGACGCCGGTGCCGCGCTGGCGCTCGTCGGTCGCGCAATGCGCGACGAGGATCTGCGAACGCCTGGGCGCAGGGATTTCCGTTTCGAGCACCAGACCGCGCAGCAACTGGCCGATCGTACGACGTAGTCCGAAAAAACGCGTCAATGCCCACATGACGTAAACGTCGTCGAGCGTCGTGCACCGTCCGTCATGAATCGCCATCACCGCGAGCACCGTGCCATCGGCATCGACCGCGACCCGATGCCTGCGCCAAGAGAACCGGCCGTGACGCGACCGGAACGCCTGTTGCAGGAACGCGATGCACCGCGCGTCGCTTTCACCGAGGAAGAAGCCGAATTCGCCGACACCGGATGCGAACACAAGCGGCGCGCACGCTGCCGCATCGTCCGCGCACGCGGCGCGAAACGGCGTCGACGCACCGGCATGCGGCACGTCGAAGGATGGCGCGAGCGCGACGGCCGGCATCATGCTGCCCTCGCCAGCCGTGCCAGCACGCCAACCGTCCGGCTGATCTGCTCCGGCTCGTGCGTCGAGCAGATGAAGAACCGCAGGCGCGCGGCCTTCTCCTCGACGGCCGGATAGAAGATCGGCTGCACGTTGATCCCTTCGTCGAACATCGCGTTGGCCCACTGCGCGGCTTTCAGCGAACTTCCGGTGATCACCGGCACGACCGCATACCCGGCGCTCGTGCCGGTGTTGAGCCCCGCCGCGCGTGCCTCGGTCAGGAACTGCCGCCCGCGCGCCTGCAGTTGCGCAACGCGCGCCGGTTCGGCCTGCAGGCGTTCGAGCGCGGCCAGCGATGCCTCGGCGAGCGTCGGCGCAAGCCCGACGCTATAGAGAAAGCCCGGCGCCAGATGGCGCAGCATGTCCACGAGCGGCTGACAGCCGGCGATGAAACCGCCGCAACCGGCCAGCGTCTTGCTCATCGTGCCCATCCATATGTCGACCTGGTCGGGCGCGACCGCGCAATGTTCGCGAATGCCCTTGCCCGTCTCGCCGAGCACGCCGAGCGAATGCGCTTCGTCGACCAGCAGGAACGCGCCGTGACGCGCCTTCACGTCGACGAAACGCTGAAGGTCCGGGAGGTCGCCGTCCATGCTGTACAGCCCCTCGATCGCGATCAGCACGTGCCGGTATTCGCGACGCACGCGCGACAGCAGCTCGTCGAGCGCCTGCCAGTCGTTGTGCGCGAAGCTCAGCCGTTTCGCGCCGCTCAGCTGCGCGCCCTGCACGATGCTGTTGTGCGCGAGCGCGTCGTGGACGATCAGGTCGCCGGGGCCGAACAGCGCGCCGATCACCGTCACGTTGGTCGCATGGCCGCTCACGAACGCGACGCAATCGTCGGTCTCGTAGAACGCGGCCAGCGCCCGCTCGAGAGCGCGCTGCACCGGACGCTCGCCCGCAACCATCCGGCTCGCGGACGCCGACGTGCCGTAGCGGTCGATCGCGGCCTTCGCGCGTTCGGACACGGTCGCGTCGCCGGCGAGGCCGAGGTAGTTGTAGTTCGCGAAGTTCACGTATTCGCGGCCGCCGATCCGGGTGGTCGCGCCGGCAACGCCATCGTGTACGCGGAAGAACGGTGAATCGACGCGCAGCTTCTCGCCCATCTCGCGCATGATCCTGACCTGCTGATACTGCGGCATCGACTCGAAACGGCTGCGCGCCGACACGGCGTGTGCCGCCGGTGCAGCGGGCACGCCGGGGGCCGCGGCGGCTTCCGTCGCGCGCTCGAGTTGCCGTTTGAGGGCTTTCGCCGCCAGTTGCTGGCGAAGGTGTTCTCCGAGTGCCATTGCTTCGTTCGCGGTCTGTCGCGAATCCGTTACCAGGTATGAGGTATCGCCTGTCGCGTTGACAGGCGCCGGTTCAGGCTTCACCGAACTCGATCAACCGCCAGGCATCCCGGTCGGCGAGCAGCGCATCGATCAGTCGGAAATTCATTTCGTGGCTCGGCCGCCATGCGCTCACGCGTGCGAGCAGCGGCGCACCGGCCAGCGCGAGGTCGCCGATCAGGTCGAGCACCCGGTGCCGGACGAACTCGTCGGGCAGCCGCATGCCGCCGAGCACGCGCTTGCCGACGATCGACGCCGTGCACGACGGCCGCGCGCCGCGCAGAATCGGCACCCCACGCGCATAGCCGGCGATGATTGCCGGCACGGCCCATTTCACGCGCCCGTACGAACGCGACGGTGCGATTTCGGTCGCAAACGTGTCCGGTGTCAGCGCGCCCTCCCAATGCATGTCGCCGAACCCGCGCAAGTCGTTTCGCACGCTCAATTCGTAGTGCGCAGCCGGCTCGATCCGCATTTCGCGTCGCTGAGCGCCGCTGCCCTGCGCGACCACGACGGGCCGCAGCACCCGGATGAAGCGCTTGGGCGCATCGAGCGCGACACGGCCGCACGCGCGGATCGCATCGACCCACGGCGCGGCGCTGCCGTCGAGAATCGGCACTTCCTCCTCATCGAGCTCGACGATCGCGTGGTCGATTTCACACGCCAGCAACGAAGCGAGCAAATGCTCGACTGTACGTACGCCGACACCGTCGGCATTGCGCAGCATCGTGCAAAGCGGCTGGGCACGTCGCAGAGCGGGATCCACTTCGAGCACCCCAATTTCGCGGCCATTGCGCATCCTTCGAAACACGATGCCGTGCCGGCCGCCCGTCGGCGTGACCGGATGGATCCGCACCCGCACGCGCCGGCCGGTATGCAGACCATGACCAGAGAATTCGAGCGGCCGCCCCAGCGTACCCTCGTTCGACTGCCAGCCCGACGGCAGCGTAATCCGACCGGTCTGCTCGTGTGCCGACACGCTTGCGCTCCCCGGTGCGCTCAATTTGAACCTCGCTCGAGTTCGGCTCGCGCTTCGTCGCCCAGCGCATGTCGCGCGACCAGCGCTTGCGCCAGCTCGTTCGCTGCCGCGCCCTTATCGCCGCCGTCCTGCGCATCGACCAGTTCGACGATGCGCCCGGCCAACGTATGCACGGTCGCGCCCTCCGCGATCGCCATGATCGACAGCTTGACGCCGAAGGTTTCCTCGACGGCCATCCCGAGTTCCATGCCCATCAGTGAATCCATTCCCAGCTCGAGCACCGAACGGCCGGCATCGACGCGCTCCGGCGACATGTGCAGGATCCGCGCGATCTGGCCGCGCAGCGCCGTCTCGACGAGCGCCACTGCCTCGGCAGCCGGCAATGCGCGCACTTGCTCCAGCAGCGCACGATCCTCGCTCGAGGTCTCGGCCGCGCCGCTCCTCTGCAACGCCACGTAACGCCGCGCGTGCGCGGCCGGCATGCCGCGCGAGACGGCGCCCCAGTCCAGGCGCACGACGGCTTCGCCGGCGCCCCCTCGGGCCAGCGCGCGTTCGAGCGCGGCCATCGCCTCGTCCGACGTGATCGACGCACCGCCGATGCGCGACTGCAACGCCTCGCGCGTGCCGACATTGCGCGCGAGAAAGCCGACGTCCTCGATCGGCCCCCACGCCATGAACATCGCCGGCAGGCCCGCTGCCCGGCGATGCGCGACCAGCGCCTCGAGGAATCCGTTGGCGGCCACATACGCGCCCTGCCCGGGGTTGCCGAGATAGGTGGTCGCCGACGAATACACGACGAAGAAATCGAGCGCGCAACGTTGGGTGGCGCGATGCAAGTTCCATGCGCCCGCGACCTTCGGTTCGAGCACCGCCGCGAAACGTGCATCATCGACGTTGCGCAACAGCCCGTCGTCGATCCGCATCGCCGAATGAAACACGCCCTTGAGCGGCGTGCCGCGACGCTCGATCGCGTCGACAAGGCTGCCGAGCGCCTCGCTGTCGGTCACGTCGCATCGCGCGATCGACACATTCGCCCCGAGCACGTCGCGCCAGCGATCGACTTCCGCCTGCATTGCGGCATCCAACGCGCCGCCGCGACTCGCGAGCGTGAGCTGCCTCGCGCCACGCTCGATCATCCAGCGTGCGGTTGCGAATCCCAGGCCGCCGGTGCCGCCGACGATCAGGTACGCCGCATGCGGGTCGAGCTGCAGCGCGTGCGGCGCGAGGCCACGCGTGGGCACAGGCGTGCCGTACGGATAAGTGACCAGCACCTTGCCGATCTGACGGGCCTGTTGCATGTAGCGGAACGCTTCCTCCGCACGCGAGGCCGGGAACGCGCGGTACGGCAACGGATGCAGCACGCCGTCCGAGAACAGGCCCATCACTTCGCCGAACAGCCGCGTCGTCAGCGACGGCAGCACGCCCATCAACTGATCCGCGTCGATGCCGAAATAGCTGATGTTGTTGCGGAACGGCCGCAGGCCGATCTGGCTGTTCTCGTAGAAGTCGCGCTTGCCGAGTTCGAGGAAGCGGCCGAATGGACGCAGCGTGTCGATGCTGCGCACCATCGCTTCGCCGGCGAGCGAGTTGAGCACGATGTCGACACCTTCGCCGTGCGTGCGCGCAAGGATCTCGTCGGCGAACGCAAGACTGCGCGAATCGAACACGTGATCGACGCCCAGCAGGCGAATGAACTCGCGTTTCTCGTCACTGCCGGCGGTGGCGAAGACTTCCGCGCCGAGGTGTCGCGCGATCTGAATCGCCGCGATACCGACTCCGCCCGCGCCGCCGTGCACGAGCACGCGCTCGCCGCGTCGCAGCCGCGCCAGCTCGCACAATGCGTAGTAAGCGGTGAAGAACGTGGTCGGAACCGTGGCGGCCTCTTCGAACGACATCGCGTCGGGCTTGCGTGCAATCGCGGTTGCGCGCGTGACCACGCGCGTCGCGAACGATGCGGGTGCAAAGCCCAGCACCGCGTCGCCCGGAACGAAGCCGTCGACATCCGGGCCAACGCGTGTGACGCGCCCTGACAGCTCCATGCCGATCGTCGCGCCGGCGAACCCCGTCTCGACGGCCTCGTCGGACAGCAGTCCCATCGCGTACATCACATCGCGGAAATTGAGCCCCGTCGCCATCGGCTCGATCTCGACCTCGCCGGCGGCGAGATCGCGCGCCGCCATCGCGAACCATGCGAGATTGCGCAATGAACCCGGCATGTCGAATGCGAGCCTGGCGCCCGAGTACTCCGATGCGCTCGATTGCGCTGCGTCACGCTCGGCCGCCTGCGCGGCGAGCAGCATGCGTGGCACGTAGCGCCCCTGCGGCGCAAGCAGCACTTCCTCCTCACCGTCGTCGCCGAGCAGCGCCATGGCAAGCTGCAGTGCCGGTTGCTCGACGGCTTGATCGACGTCTATCAAACGCATCGGCAACGTCGGATATTCGTTCGCCATCACGCGCCCGAGACCCCACAACGTGCCATGCTCGGGGTGCGACGCGGCGCCGTCGGCGAATGGTGCACCGCCGCGCGTCACTACGCACAGTCGGCCGCGTTCCGTCGCACCCGCCGCATCGAGATCGCGCACGAGCGATGCCAGCGCGAGCGCACCGCCGCGCTGCGCGCGCATCATCACCGCACCGTCGGCCGCGTCGACGGACGCAAGCGGCGCGACGAACACGATGTGGGCTGGCTGCTCCGCCGGCTGGCGCACCGACCATGCGGCGGCGTCACGAACCGATGCCGATTCGACGCGACATCCAAGCCGCTCCAGCTCGCCAGCCACGGCAATGCCGAATGCATCGTCATCTTCCTGCACGATCAGCCAGTGCGAGCCGTCGCTTTCCGCGAGCCTACGCGCCCGATCCTCGCTCCGCGACCCGCATGCCGTTTGCTCGCGGGCAACCGGCTTGCGCGCGACGACGAGCGTCGGCATGCCCTCGAGATCGATGTCTTGTTCGATATCGCGCACCACGTCGACCAGCCCCGCGGCTTCGCACATCGATTCGATCGCGGCGGGCGTCAACGCGCCGTATTCGCTGGCGGCGACTTCGTCACCGACCGCGCCGAACACGATGTCGGAGAACCGGCTGCGCCGCGCCTCGGCGATGACGACCACCCCGCCCGGCGCAATCCGTTCGGCGATTTCCGCCAGCGCAGCACGCGGATCCTGGTGATCGCCGAGCATCCGGTTGACGACCACGACGTCGAACGGCGCCGCATCGCGGCATTGCGAAAACAGCTGTGCGTCGGTCGAATACGGAAGCGTCTGCACATGCGCGCGGGCTTCTCTGTCGAATCCGGCGAGTTGTTGTTGCGTCCCCGCCAGCACGTACTCGCAGCGGCCGGGCGGCACGTCGACGTCGAGCGGTTGCAGCACATCGCCCTTCGCAGGGCCGATTTCCATTACACGCACGCGGCGTGCGTCAGGCCACGCCGCGACAGCCTGCGTCACGCATGCGGCGAGCAACGCGCGCGCATGCGCCCACGTCGGCGATCCGTCGAAGAACTGTTCGACCAGGCTCCGCCCTGTCGACGACAGCACCGCGCCGCCTGGCGGCACGTCGTGCAGCACGCGCGGCAGCGACTCGCCGACGTGCGCGAGCAACGTCAGTTCCGCGACGTGGGCGGGCGATGCGGACAACACGTCGCGCCACAGCGCATCGCGCGCGGGCAGCGCCGCGCAAGCGGCGTCATCGCGAACCAGGCGATCGCCTTCGACACGCGCCAGCCCGTCCTCGACCACGATCCGCGCGAGGCGCGCGACCAGTTGCCCGTGTGCGGTCCCGAACGTGGATGGCTGACCGAACGCGCCAAGCGCGTCCAGTGTTTCGAGCGCGTACAGGCCGGCGAGCACGTCCAGCAACGGCAGCATCTCGGTCAGATGCTGCGTGCGGCGTGCGCGGTCCTCGCGCGCAGCAACCTGTGCGTTCGCGCGTTCGACGAGCACGCCGGGCGCGGGAAGCGAGTCGGCGATGCAACCGCCGGGCAGCGGTCGTGCCTCGAGTACATAAGCAAAGCGCGCCGGTGCACCGTGACGGCGGCCGGCGAGATCGACGCGCCGGAAGCGGCATGCGCGAAGGCGTGCGACGATCTTGCCGTCTGCATCGATGAATTCGAACGACGCAACGATCGAATGCGGGCTGCGACGGTGAATGCGTGCCAGCACGCGGCAAATCGCTTCGCCGCCCAGGAAATCGACACGCCCGACATGGACCGGAACAAACGCGGCACGTCCGTCTTCCGGGGCCGCGCCGGCCTGCCCGAGCATCGCGAACAACGGATGGAAACCGCTGTCCATCAGGGCCGGATGCAGCAGGTAGTCCGACCGATCGGGTGCATCGGCGAGCACCGAAGGGACGTCCAGTTCGGCCAGCGCGGTTTCGTCCGATACGGATAACGAACGAACCCAACGGAACGCAGGCCCGTAGCTCAGGCCGATCGACGTCGCACCTGCATAGAGCGCGTCGCCGGATAGCGCAGGACGCGACTCCAGATTCGCGACGACCGATTCATCCGGCACGCTGTTCGCATCGAGCGTATTGCCGCTTTCGAGCAGGCGTCCCGTCACGTTCAAGTTCCACGGACCGTCCGTCATCCGGTCGCGCGTCTCAATCGTAAACGACGCGGTCCGCACGTCGACGACGAACCGGAACAGCTTCGCATGCTGAGGCTGAAACACGACCGGCATGCGAATCTCGATGTTTTCGACGGCCGCATCGCGCGTGCCGAAGAACGTGCGCGCCGCCGCGAGCGCCATTTCGATGTAGCCGGCGCCAGGGAACGCGACGCCGCCGTCGACAACGTGATCCGCGAGCATCGGCACGCGCTGCGGATCGAGCTGGTTCTCCCACGCGAACGCATGCTCGTGCAACCGATAGCCAAGCAGTGGATGATCGACACGCCGGTTCACGAGCCCGTAACCCTCGACGCTCGTCGCGAGCCAATAACGCTCGCGCTGCCACGGATAGGTCGGCAGCGCGGTGTGCGGTGCATCGGGAACGAAACGGTCCAGATCGACGGCCGCGCCTTGCGCAACCGCCGACAGGATCGCATGAGCGAGCATTTCGGCGCTGTCGTGCTGGCGCTTGAGCGTCGGGACGACGACGCCCGGCGCGCCGCGCGCGGCAAGCGTCTGCTTCACGTACGTACGCAGGATCGAGTGCGGTGCAATCTCGACGAACATGCGCACGCCGTCTTCGGCCAGTCGCGCAATCGCGTCACCGAAACGAACCGGCTCGCGAATGTTGCGCCACCAGTAACCGGCATCGAGCGCGGTGCCCGGCAACGTGTCGCCCCTTACCGTCGACACGAATCGCGTATGCGTGTCGCGCGGTGCGAGATCGGCAAGCCCCTCGCGCACGACGTGCTCGATTGCATCCATGCGGCTGCTGTGGAAAGCGTAGTCGAGATCGAGCATCTGGTAGAAGTGGCCGGCGTCCGCCAGCACCGCGCCGATTGCGTCGAGTGCAGCCTGCGAACCGGCGAGCGTCACCGAATCCGGGCTGTTGGCGCCCGCGATTTCAATGTCGGCGTCGAGTTCGAGGCGCTCGATCCAGCCGCGGGCCGCGGCTTCGCCGATACCGGCCGCCGCCATCCTGCCCGCGCCGCGCGTGAGGCCTTGGGCACTGCTGCGGATCCGGATCACGCGCACGGCTTCCGCGAGCGTGAGCGCGCCCGATGCCCAGGCCGCGGCAATCTCGCCGACGCTATGGCCGACGGCCGCGTCGAAGCGGATGCCACGCGCGCTCAGCACGCGCGTGATGCCGACCTGAATCGCGAACAACAGGGGCTGCGCGTTCTCGGTCGCGGCGAGCCATTCGGCATCGACGCCTTCGCACATGGCTTCGACCAGGGATTCGTCGCCGTCTGCACGCCAGAGCGCATCGACCTCGTCGAGTGCCGCGCGGAACACTGCATCCTCGCCGTAGAGTCGCTTGCCCATCCCGGCCCATTGACAGCCGTTGCCCGCATAGACGAACGCGACCGACGTATCGCCTTCGACGGCTTGCCCCTGCACGGCATACGCCGGCAGCGCCTGCTCGGCTGGCTCGGCAAGCGCAGTGAGCGCGGCAAGCCCTTCGGCCACATTCGTTGGCGCGACGACCGACCGATGATCGAGCCACTGGCGTCGCCGCGCGGCAGCCGCCGCCAGCGCGTGCCAGGATGCGCCCTCTTTCAGGCGCTCGAGATAGCGTGCGGCCAGTGCAGCCAGCGCGGCCGACGAACGTGCGGTCAGAACGAGCGGCGGCAGCGGCGCATCGCTCGTCGCCGCCGGTTGCGCGGCGCGCGCCGTTGACACGGCTTCGGTAATGACGACGTGCGCGTTCGTGCCGCCAAAACCGAACGAGTTGATGCCAATCGCCAGCGGCTCGTCTCCGCGCGCGAGCGGTGTGAACCGGTCGACCACGCGCAAGCGGCCGCCTTCGAAATCGATGCCGGGATTCGGCGCGTCGAAATGCAGCGAGCGCGGCACCGCGCGGTGCTTCACGCACAGTACGGCCTTCAGCAGGCCGGCCATGCCCGATGCCGTTTCGAGGTGCCCGATGTTGGTCTTGACCGATCCGATCAGCAACGGGTCCGACTCTGGCCGGCCGCCCGACACCGCATCGATCAGCGCGCGCGCCTCGATGGGATCGCCGACCGCGGTGCCGGTTCCATGCGCCTCCAGGTAGGCGAGCTTGCGTGGGTCGATGCCCGCGCGCCGGTACACCGCGCGCAGAAGGTCCGCTTGCGTCGCCGCCGCCGGCACGTTGATGCCGCCGTGCGAATGACCATCGGAATTCACGCCCGACCCGGCGATGACCGCATGGATCGTATCGCCGTCGGCCAGCGCCTGGTCGAGCGGCTTGAGCAGGACAAACGCGCCGCCTTCCGCACGCACGTAACCGTCGCCTGTCGCGTCGAACGCGCGGCAGCGGCCGCGCGGCGACAGCATCGACGCCTTCGAGAAACTGACGAAGCCGAACGGGTGCAGCAGCAGGTTGACCCCGCCGGCAAGCGCCATCGCGGTCTCGCCGGACTGCAATGCCTGAACTGCCTGATGAAGCGCGACGAGAGACGACGAGCATGCGGTATCGACCGACATGCTCGGGCCGCGCAGGTCGAACAGGTAGGACACGCGGTTCGATGCAATGCTGAGCGTGTTGCCGGTTGCCGAATATGGATCGATCGTGTTCAGGTCGTCCATGCTTCGGTTGCCGTAGTCCGTCCCCGCCACGCCGACGAACACGCCACAGTCGCGCCCGCGCATCGCGACCGGGCGCACACCGGCGTCTTCGAATGTCTCCCACGCGAGTTCGAGCAGCAGCCGCTGCTGCGGGTCCATTTGCGTCGCCTCGCGCGGCGAGATGCCGAAGAATTCGGCGTCGAAGCCCGCAACGTCGTCGACGACGCCGGCCGCGAAGGTATAGCTCTTTCCCGGCTCGCGCTTCGACGGGTGCTGGTGGAACGCCGTGCCGAATCGGTCCGGTGGAATGGTCGTTACGGCATCGCGCTCGTCACACAGCAGTTGCCAGAAGTCGTCGGGGCCCTGGACACCACCGGGAAACCGGCACGCCATTCCGATGATCGCTATTTGCTTGTTCATGCTTTTTCTGCTTTGGCCAGCGCATCGCGATCGCACGCGCGAGGCTCGTTCGAATGATTGATGGCCGACATCAGCGTTCGGCCCAGTTCTTCTGCCCGGATGTCCTGTGCGCAGCCACCGGCATTCGCATCATTTTTCCAGACGAAATAATCGCTGCGCTCGGGCAGGACACCGAGCCTGTCGAACACGCGCCGCAATGCCGGTACGTGGTCACCGTAGAAACAGACGATCGTCTCGCGGTTGCGCTGCCTCAGATGGTCGAGCAGCCGCTCGATCATCCGGTTTGCGTTGTCCAGGTGACGCAGGTATGCCGTCAGGTCATGCCACCCGTCGTCTTCACCGAGCGAATGGTATCGGGCAGCTTCGCCCGCGGCGACAGTTTCGAGATGCAGCGGCCCATGGTTCTCCATCGTCATCGCGAAGATGAAGGCCGGATTTTCGCGAGGTGCGTCGAGTACGTCGATGATCGCGTCGGCGAGCGCGGCGTCCGCGACGTAGTGCCCGGCACGCGGGCAAGCGTCGAAGCTGCTGATGTCCATGAACGAATCGAACTGCATCAGCGGAAACACGCGATCGCGCCCAAAAAAGTCCGCGTGGTACGGGTGAATCGCGAGCGTCTCGTAGCCGCCGCGCCTGAACCACCCCGCAAGCGATGGACATGCGTTGCGCAGAAACGCATACGGGTAGAAGCGCGCATATCCGAGCCGCTCTGCCGGCATGCCCGTGAGGACGGCGAACTCCGTACGCATCGTATTCGCGCCCCATGCGGGCACGGTCAGTTCGCCGTGCGCGATGGCTTCGCGGCGGGCCCGGTCGAACGCCGCCAGCAGCGACGGCGCGACCGCGGGGGTCGCACGCCGGATATCGAAGAACGATTCGCTCTGGATCACGACGACGTCCGGCCTGCGCGACGGCGAGCCCGATGCGTACCGGCTCGTTGCGACCGCCGCGTCGAACGTCTTCAGCGTCGCAGGCCGCAGGCCATTAAGCAGATACGCGACGAACACCGCGAAGAAGCCATGGCGTCGTTGATCCACCGCCGCATCGAGCGTCAACGGCAGGCGTGCGGCCACCCGTGCACCGACCAGCAGGCTGGCCAGCGCGACAGCAGCGACTGCCGTGCGCGGCGGCGCCTCCACATGGTCGAGCAGGCAACCGGCGACGAGCAGCATCACGCCGCCTGCGATCGCCGCGACCTTGCCGACGCTCACGAACGGCAAATAAAGACGTGGATGAGCAAACAACTGGCTAAACAGGCTCAGGTCGGTGAAGACGAATGGCTCGCGCAGCGACTCGAATTTCGCATTGCTGATGGCAGCCAGCAGCCCGACGAGCACCGCAGCAATGGCGGCGGAAAACAGCGGCCGCGACGTGGCGGCCAGAACGCATGCTACCGCGAAGATCACGGCCAACGTATGCAAAACCACCGCACGTGCAGGCCTGCGCAACGGCGCGCGCGGCACCGCCACGGCATCGAAGCCGAACGACGCAGCCAATGCCGTGGCGAACGCGAGTAGCAGCGTGCTCGACATGCTAGCGGCCCTCGCGCGGCAAGTAAGAGAGTTTGCCGAGAATCGCATCGGCCAGCAGCGCGGGCAACAGCGTCAACAACCGCATTCCGAGCGCGAGCGTGCCCGGAAACGCGATCTCCGCGCGGCCTGCTTGCAGCTTGCGGCGAATATACCCGGCAGCACGATCGGCCGACCACATGAATGGCTTCTCGCCGGGAAATACGTCGCTCATCGCGGTCTTCACGAATCCTGGCAGTACGATCGACATCCTGATGCCGTCGCGCGCGAGCACCGGTCGCACGGAGTCGCCATAGGCCTTGATCGCAGCCTTGCTCGCGCAATATGCCGGCGAAATCGCCATGCCGCGCAGCGCCGCGAGCGAACTCACCATCGCGACATGACCGCGACGGCGCCCGCGCATGCGCGCGATCACCGGCAGCACGGCATGCAGTGCGCCGTACAGATTCGTGTCGATCACGGCGCTCGTGCGCTCAAGTTCCTCCCAGTCGCCGGCGTGCGCGAGCGTACTCGCAACGCCTGCGTTCGCGATCAGCAAATCGATCGGATGCGCATCGTCGAACGCGTCGAGCCACGTGCGCATCGCGTCGGCATCGCAGACGTCCACGCGACCGCATTCGACGGCCGCGCCACGCGCCCGGCAAGCGACCGCGACGTCGTCGAGGCGCGCAGCATCCCGGCCGATCAGCCCGACGACGGCGCCGGGCGACGCATAGGCCAGCGCGAGCGCGCGTCCGAGCCCGGCCGTCGCCCCGGTGATCACGACATGACGCGGCTCAGGCGAACGCATGATCGACCTCCACGCTGGCTGCCTCCAGTCTTCGCACGGCGCCTTCCACGGCCATGCCGATACCGGTATCCGTGTAGAAATCGCCGTTGATCTGCGTGTGATGAATCACGTAATCCAGGAATGCGTGGAACAACTCCTCGTCGGGTCGCTCGGCATGCCGCCAGAAGCTGTCGAGTCCACCTTGCCACGTCAGCCCCGGCATGTCATAGATTGCAACGCCCAGCGCGATCAGCGGGCAATGGTGGTAGAGCGCCGACATGCCGGTCGTACTGTTGACCAGCACCACGCCGTTCGTGTGATCGAGCAGCGTCGGCAGATGGCCGGAATCGATGAACGACACGCGATCGGCAATTCCGAGTTCGCGTGCAAGTCGCCGGACGTGACCGCGATAATCGAACGCACCGGTATCGAGCGGATGATTCTTGATCAGCAGATCGTGGCCAGCGGGTGCGTGCTGCGCGAATGACTGCATGACGGTGCCGATCGATTCTCGCACGCTGCCGAAGGGCGAATGGTGAACGATTTGCGCGTCCGCATTGACCTGAAGCGGAAACAGGAAGTACGGCCGACCAGCAAGCAGACGCTGCGTGACGCGTTCGGATTCCCGATCGAATATCGGTTGCTTCAATGCACGCGCCGCCAGGCCGGCGTATTCGATCAGGCCGTTGCGCGGACGATGACTGCGGTAATTCGGGAAACGGTGTCCGTAGAGTGTATTGGCCGCGCGATAGCGGATGTCGTGATAGGCGCGAACGGCGAGCCGATATCCGGTCGCGCGCCCCAGATCGCGTGGCGGCGTGACGCTGCGTTGCTCCCGATACCACGCCGGATCGCGCGGCAGCAATGAGCGGCCATTGACGCCGTGACGCTCGAGCGTCAGCCAATGCGGGCGCACGTACCCTTCTTCGAACACATGCACGGCAACATCCTGATCGCGGGCGACAGGATGCACAGGCCGATGAATGGCCCGGCAGTCGCCGAACAGGACCACATCCGTCACGTCGCCGGTCCGCAGCGTTGCCGCATACCACGCGGCAAGCTCGTCCGGATGCGCGGTGTAATCGGTCGCAGCATCATTTCCGGAATAGATCAGGTCTCCCCCACAGAAATTGATCCTGCGAACACGATGGCCGCGACCCCGCAACGCATCGGCTAATCGGCTAAAGAACGGCGATGCCGTGCCTTGCAGAATCAGAAAAGAGCGTCGCATTATTAATATGATTTATCATTTTTCAATATTTTTACGCACACACACGAATTAAAACGCCGAATGCGCCGGCAGTGAAATAGCCACTCCTGCCCCGATTTTTGACCCCGGATTTATAGATGAACAATTGTATCGTTTTACGAGATAACGATACAACCTCGGTTGCCCGAAAAGCGCTATAGCAGAGTTGCGTGACCGGACGCCATTCGCGCCATTAGCCAACTGTCTCCGGCTAAAGCTTTGCAAGCCAGCGCTGCAGCGACATGTAGAGTCTCTTGCGTGCCGATAACCGATATTCCGAGTAAGTCGTCAGCACCCACATCTTGACTTTTCCCGCCTGCTGCTTCAATCGGTTTCGCGTCAGCTTGCCCTGCCCCGATGACTCGCGCTGCGCGTTCAGCAACGCAATCGCGAGTCGCGCGTCGATGACCGCGCGCGATACCGGATGGACATACCGCGGATAGCGCAGCAGCGTTCCGGCAACCAGTTCATCAAGCGTCAGCCGGCGAGTACGACGCGACCAGACCGGATGGATGTCCGTCCCGCCGCCGACGCCGGGCATGCGTTCGGTGTTCGACGATACGTTTGCGAAGATGTCATGCGTGAGCCCCCAGCCGGCATAAAACGGCGCGCCGTAGCAGACGACCCGCTTGCCGCGCAGCAGCGCCTCGAAGCCGGTCAACGACGTCATCGTATGCACTTCGTCGGCCTGCTCGACGCATGCGATCACGTCGGATTCCGGTGCCACGGCATCCGCGAGCCGGCGTGCGTCGGACAGCGGCACCGCACCCGCGCGATTACCGCTGACGACATCCGGATGCGGCTTGAAGACGATGAACGCGTCGGGATGGGCGGCCCGCACGCTCGACAGCAACCCGAGATTGGTGGAGATCCACGGCGAGCCGGTCCGGATCGACGCATCGTCCTCCACTTGTCCGGGCACCAGGATTACCTTCGCAGGGCGAGGCGAAGGCAGCGCCACGCCGCCGCTGCCGACGTTGTACTTGCCGATGCGGGCATCGACCAACGCCGCACGCACGGTGCGCGCCTCGGCGAGTTCCGCATCGTCGAAGCCACCGCGCTCGAGGATCGCCTCGAGCCGCGACGGCGTGCGCGGATCGAAATAGATGCCGAGATCGTCGATCACGAGCGAGAGCGGCGCGATCAGGTTCGAGCCGAGACCGACGGAGCGGATGAATCCGTCTTCCATGCGAAGCACCGGCAAGTTCAGATCGCGGGCAACGGCCTCGACCTCGGGATGCCGTGCGCCCCACAGAACGACGGAGCGCGACGGGTTGCGCGGAAGACGCCGCAACGCTTCCGGGTTGGCAACGTAGCGCACGCACGCGCCGCCCTGCCGCAGGAATGGCGCGACCACGCTGCGCTTCCACAGGCTGAGACCGACGCATACGAGTTCGCCTCGTGTTACTTCGCTCAGCCGGCGCTGCCTCGCGAGATGGTCGATCACGTCGAAGATCGTGCCACGGCTGCCGGTTTCGGGATCCACGTAACGGCAATAGCGAAGATACGCCGCGTCGAACAACTGATGCAGCGTTGCGCTGCCGCGACGATCGGCGACACGCACGGCGTCCTCGTGGCGGTCATCGGTCAGGCCCCAGCCTGCGTACCACGGCAAGCCGAACGTCACGACCGGCCTGCCGCACAGCATCGCCTCGAAGCCCATCTGCGAGGATACGGCGTAGACCTTGCCGACCCGCTTCAGCAGCGACGGTGGACTGACGTCGGCGGGCAGCAGGCGCACGCGCGGATCGGCGAATGCGGCATCGACGAGATAGCCGGCCTTCTTGCCGCACGTCACGTCCGGATGCGTCTTGATCCAGACTGGCTTGCCGGGGTTTTCGGCCAGCGCAGCGGCAAGCATCGCACGGAACGACGATTCGTCGGCCCCGCCCAGACGGACCGCGACATCGCCGCGCGTCTGGTCGATGACCAGGATTGCGTCGTCTCGCCAATCGGCGGGCGCGACGAAATCCGGCGCGTGGTTGTATTTCGACAGGCCGTGGCGGACGATCAGGGACATCGCGCGGCGGGCTTCGCTACGAACACCGTCGGCATGATCGCCCTCGCGCACGGCGGCTTCCTTGACGAGCATCTCGAGACGGGACGGCCGGCTTGCGTCGTAGTAGATGCCGAGATCGTCGACGATGATCGACAGCGCCGCATCGCCAAGCACGCCTAGGGAGACGGAGCGGAGGAAGCCGTCTTCGATGCGCAGCACTTCCACGCCGGCACGCCGCGCCCATGCCTGCGCACGCAAACCGCTTTCGCGCAGCCCCCAGCCCAGAATGCCGTCGATGCCGGACCTCTGCCAAGGAAACCCGCACGAAACGATACCGTCGAGCCACGGGGTTGTGCCGCACCACGCCCACAAACCCACGCTTTGAATCGGGACAATCCAGCGTCGCGAGCGGGTCACGTTTTCACCCCGCCACGCGTCGCACCGTGACCGGTGGAACGTTCGGGGCCGGCGAGCGGCCGTGCAAACAGAATCTTCAACTGCTGAACGAGACAACGCGCATACGGGCGGCGCGCATAGTGATGATCGAACCGGCGCGGATGATGCCACGAGCGCTTGACCAAGCCGTCCGCTCCGAGTGCGTGCGGACTTGAATCGAGGTATGGAATGCCGTGAGCACGGCAAAATTCTTCGATACGAGCGTTGAATTCCTGTGCCAGCTCGGTCCGCTCGCGTTGCGTCGCCGATACCTGCTGACGTACTGCAGCCGTTTCATCGCGCGGTGCGGCCTGATCCGCCAGAGTCGGCAGTGGCGCGCTGAGTACGGCGACCCGATGGGCCGAACCTACCTCGGCAATGAAATCGCAGTAGTTGCGAACCGCCTCGTCGAGCAATACCGATATCGGACACGATCGGAATTCCACGAGCTTCCACAGCGAATAGGCCGTATCGACTTCTCCGAGATTGAGCAGCACCCAATCGTGTCTTGAAGACTGAAGCCGATCCGTGAAGCGCAGTAATGCGGACGTCGTCGAGTGGCGGTTGTCGATGCCGATCGCCGTCGCGCCCGGCACGTATTCGATGTCGAACTGCACATGCGGCAATCGAATTGCGAACCACGTGTGCTCGAACACGCGAACGTGAGAATCCCCGAGAACCAGCACGCACTGCGGCGGCCGGCCGTTGGCAAGCGCCGCGCATCGGCGCCACCCGCGCAATAACAGATGATCGCGCACGCGTTGCATGATCGCACTCACTGGCCCAACACCTCGGCAATCTGGCGAAGTCGATGCTGCCAAGTGTGGTGCTTCGCCACGTATTCCGCCCCCGCACGTGCCCGCTCGAGATCTCGAGTGGAGGGACCATTGCGCAAACGCGCGAACAGTTCACGCGCCTCGTCGCCGCTGCGCACGACATGACAGAAGTCCGCGAACATTGCATCGACCGAACGCGCTGGCGTTGTTACTGCAATTCCGCCGCAACCCAGAATCTCGACCAGCCGCCGAGAAAACATGGTCGGCGAGTCCTCGACCGTGTTCACGTTCAAGGACACGACATAGTCGCGATACACCTGTGCCGTCTGATCATGTCGGACTGCATGCTGCACGTCCAGATCGTCAAGCGGCGGGAAGCGATAATGCGATGCCTTGCGGTCCGAATTGCGATCGACGACGGTCAGACCCAGACCGCTACCGCATGCTGCTCCGAACAATGCATCCTGCCACGCACGCCGACGTGCGTGGTTCTCGCTGCTATAGCTGCCGACGAAATTCGCGCGACGGAACTTGAAGTCGAAACCCGTGAAACCGTGCGTACGCGGCTGGATCGCGAACATCAAGGTATGGACCGACGCGTGCTCGCCCATGACTGCCTTGTAGCGCGGCACGGCATTGGCGTCGACCGTAAAGACGTGATCGAACAGCTTCGCACTGTTCACGAAGCGATCGAAGTGCACCGAGTCTTCCTTGTTCCAGAACACCGTCGGAATACCGCGATCTCTCGCGGCTTCGACCAGCCGAATCAACGCGTGATTGGTGCGCTGCGGATGTCCCGGATATGCGGCGATCTTGTACTTCCAGCGGTCGCGCAGGCCTGACCACGCCGACTCGACCAACAGATAGTCCGGACGCGAAAACGCCAACCGCCAGCGAAATCCGCCGGGGCCCAACGGAATCACGCGACTATCGAAAACGAGGCTCGACGATGTCAAGCCGTCTGCAACCAGAGCGATAGTCGGTTGTTTTCGGATACTCAAGTCCACTCCCAACGACGGACGCGCGGTAAAGCGCCACGCACGGCCGAAGCGGTTCGATTCCACATCACGCCACCTTCTCCAGCACAAGCACACCATCGAGCAGATGAGCCGCATCCTCTTCAATGCTCAAATAGGCGAGTGCGCGCAAATTGCCACCACGGAACCCAACCGAGAAACCGTCATCCGGAATCGGATTTCCTTTGAAACGTTTGGCTAAATATTGTGCGACGTCGGGATGACTGTCTTCTACCGCGCGGCTCGGAAAAGGAACGAGAAAGCATGCGCCTACAGGATGTGCGTCCGTGCTTTCGACCAAACCCACGGAACAGAACCTCGCAAAGTCGCCGTCAGCCGGATACGTCAAGTCGACCCACGGCCTCCCCAGGAGCGAATCGAGCTTTGCGGCAAGCGATTCGCGGCGTACCGCCTCGCGCACAAAGTTCCACTTCTTGAGCTTTACGCGCGGCTTTTGACTCTCGCGCGCAGCGGCCTGCGTCGCGTCGGAGCCACGTTCGTCCTGTTGTTCGGCCTCGTTGTACGCGATCGCATCCAGCGTGCTGTCGTATGCGATGAAATGCTGCGAACGAAAACCGACGCTGCGCTTGAACAGATTGATCCCCATTCCGTCGTCCACGACATACAGGTAATTGATCGATCTCACCCACGAATACTTCTCGATCAGTTCCTTTACGACGTGAAATACATTCAGGTTCATGACCCCGTTCTTCACGTGCTCCTTGTGGCACAGAATATGGTTGATCTGCGCGAACTCGCCGAACATGAAGAGCGTGATGTAGGAAACCAGTCGGCCTTCGTGCACGATACCGAAGAATCGTTCGGTGTGGTATTCGCACCCTGAAGCACTTGGGTTCAGCACATAAACCGGCGGGTTCGAATAGTAGTACTCGGGAATTGGCCTCCCCTGGCGCATCGGATCGGACGTGCGGATTTCGTAGATGTCCTGGTCGAAACCCGCGTGACTACCTTCATGGAACCGGTATCCAAGGCGATTTGCCTTGTGGATCATGTTCCGTGACTTGTCGCCGATCGACCGGAGGTACGCTTCGATCGAATCGGGAATCGTCAGAAAGGCGGGCCTCGCCTTTTGCATGCTCGCCGGCATCAGTTCGCCGCCCTCTGCCTCGACGAACACGGGTTCCCGACCGAAGCGTTCGACATCGTGCCGCGATGCATAGGCGTCCATCGACGTAAACCATTTATCGCAATGGACAATACATTCCGGGCCGCAGCGGTGCCGTTTGAGCAGAAAATTCGCGCGAAGCGCCGGCTCGCGCGTGATCTTGACCGACTGATTGCCATCCTTGCGTTTCGCCGTGAGCGCCGGGCTTTCGAGTACTGCCCCTGCTGATTCGAAGCCGACATCCGACAGGACGACCGGGCCGTCGAAGTTCCACGTCAAAATCTTGAGAGACTTGATTCGCGCGTCGACGGCAATATCGGTCGTCAGCCGTTCTTCACGCATATCGCTCTTGAGGTACCGGAAGTAGCCGACCCAAGACTTCATGTACCCCATCGCGTGCATGTCGGCATCGACGAGATTCTCGCCGGCGACGACGAGCAACAAATTTCGGTTGCCCGACAGATCGCCGTTGACGGTCGCGCTCATGCGAATGCGCGCCGCTGCCGACGCGCGCACCGAGACCTCGAGACCTTGCATGGATTTCTGCAACGTCACGCGATCGCCGTGCCAGGCAGCCACCGGCGTTGACTCGTCATGGCGAAACCGGCTTCCCGCCAGCCGCAGCTTGTCCCGGACATAGCTTACGAAACCCACGCTGCTCCCCTGCTTGTCAGAAGCTCCGGCGGCTGGCGCCCCGGTGCGCGCCACACACCGATCGAGGCATTCGAGCAAGTGTGTGTAATAACCCGTTACATAGTGGAACGGACTTTTCCCCCATTGATGGTCGACGGCGCCGACGAGCAAAGCCGACTCGAAATGCAGGAATTGCGCGTCATCGAGATCCTCGCGCATCCGCGCATATTGTCGCGACAGAAAGGCGTTCGCCTGCGCAATGTCGTCGTGCGAATATGCTGGCGAGAAATCGGTGCCGTCGGAACAGGCCGAGCTCCAGTACACTTCGTTCACGATGAGCCTGTCCAGACGCCCCTGCGCGCTCAACTTCGCGACAAGCTGGCGCCAGCCGGCCTCCCAGCGTTCGAAGAATGCGTCGGTAAACGGCTTGATGACCGTACCGCGACGCTTCCCGGCATCGAATCCTGACGAAAGCAGTTCGCCCGATACCGTACAGCACGCACCATGCTCATCAACGAACACGTTGAATCTCTCGTCGATCAGGTCGACCAGCAAGAAGTCGAATTGACCACCATCCAGTACTGCAGTCAAGCCGTGTTCGACGTCCGATTGCACCATCCTGCGCTGAAACGGCGACGCGATCGCGTCGAAATCGACGTTCTCCACGACGCCCGACGAAAATGCAGTCCCCAGCGAACTGCGCGCAAGGTAGCCGGCAAGCTCGTAGCGCTCCGCTTGCGGGAATCGGTCGGTAAAGGCGTCTCGGCTCACGCAACTTCCATGAATCAGAAGCTTCGGTTTACTGCGCGCCATCCATTTTTCCTCGTACTTGTTTTTAGTTGTCGTCATGCAGTCGCGCGGCGCCCGTCTCGAAGAAAGGGTCCATGCGCGCTGCGAAGTTCGTCGCGGCAGATGAGCACTCGGTCAATTCGGCACCGCCAAGGCAAATGATCGTCGAGTATGCCGCTTCTCCGCGTCGCGAGCGCAGATCGACGCCAGTGGTCGGCTGGATCTTACCGAACTCGAAGGCCGTCCAACCACGAATCTTGCCGTCGTTCTGGCCCCTGTATATATCGGCATTTGCACCCCGATGAATGAGGGTGCCGACGAATTTTTCTGCAGTGAGCCGAATGCAATCGTCTTCATTCGCCGCCTGGATCTCCGGACCGAGGAGAAAGCGCTGCACCACGTCGGCGCTATCCGGGGCGTCAAATGTATCCACGACGACGACTTCATCGGACCGCCCTACGAACACGTAGCGAGTGAACGTCGCGTCACATCCGGGCACCGTATATCGGCAGGCAATCCGGACACCATCATCCGACTCTTCAAACTGCTCGATGCAGCCCGACACCGGCCCGAATTTCGACTGGACCTCGTGTCGCGGCAAGCCGTCGAGCGCCGCCGGAACGATAGCACTATGCCCGGTGGTAGAGGTAATGCAGCGCGAATATGGATCGCCCTGATCGTACGAGTAGCTGCCGGCGTCGACTACCACGTCGATTCCGTTGTACTGGACGTAGATCGATGCATCGTCCATCTGCTTGTGCCACTCCGTCCGGCCGCCGCACACGAGCGAAAAGTACAGCCCGTCACGCTTAACGACGGCAAATCCCGAATCGAAGAAGCAAAACGCACCATCACGCGATGGCAGTCCGAGATCGTAGCGGGGCGAATCACCGATCGGCGGAATTTTACCGTCGGGCAGCACGCATAGTTCGAGCGCATCGGATGCTCTCGCGATCAATGCGTCGATTTCTTCCCGCAGAGCGCCGGCGACCCCGAGATTCGCGAGTATGGCTCGAAGCTTGCGGTACAGCGACAAGTTGAAGTTGTGATACCCGATCGTGTTCTCATTGCACAGACCATCCTTGTCGAAGGATTGCGCGGCAAGCGACAGAATCCGGTCGGTCGCAATTTCCAGGTAACCGCGCCCTTCGTCTTCAGCCAATAATGCCCATACGTAGATCAGCGACGTCGCGCCCATCAGCTTGTGATTGCCGACGCCAAGATTCCGGTCGTCGGCCAGCCACTCGGCCCAACGGTGAATTTCCCGCAGGAGACGCACCCGCAGCGGAATCGACACGTCACTCCCGTCCAGAGCCTGATGGCAGGCAAGCAACACCTTCAGCCGCTCGCTCGCCGAATGATCAGCTGACGGAATTCGTCCGATCGCGAGCCGATTCCCGGCAATCGCCGTGAAATCCATGAAGCTGGAGACGAGTTCGATCGCCAGCTTGCGTGCATCGGCGTCGTTGCGCTGCACCCACGTCGCGAGTAGACGCCCTACGTAGGCGAGCGAGTAGTACCACATCCGGTCGGCATTCAGCGCGAATGTGTGATTCCACTCAAAGCGCGTGCCGACTCTGACTTCGATGCGCGTCGCCCCTGTCATGAATGACATTTGAGCGGTACCGTCCGTCAGCCAATCCGCCGCAAGTGGCTGATAATCGTCGATCAGACGCACCTGTTCAAGCCGTGAGGGGCGAACTGCCGTCGCGGCGAGGAAGTCGGCTTCGGACATTACCTGCACGTCCGTCGTTTCGCCGGCTGCCGATGCGCCGCCGGGCGCATCGGTCAACTTCTCGAGCACTAGGATGCCGTTACAGAACCGTTCGGCCCAGTCGGTGATTTCGAAGAAGGCAAGCGCCCGCAATGCGCCGCCCTTGAAACCGGCCTGAAAACCGGCGTTGTCGACCGGACTCCCTTTGAAGCGCCGTCTCAGATAGTCGGCAATACCGTAACCGATGTCCGCGTCGATCCGCCCGGGGAACGGGACGGCAATGATCGCTCCAGCCGACTGAACCGCAACAGACCGCATCAAGCCCTTGCCGATGTATTCGACGAATTGCTCGGGCACCGGTGGCGGCATCTCCACGATCGCGCGGCCGATTCGGCCGGCGATGTGTGCAAGCGCGCCTTCCTCCTCGATCGACTCGCGGATGAACGTCCACTGCGGCAGCCGGAATCTTTCCTTACCTTTGCTCGCCTGCGGCGCGCTCCGCACGGCGTCTGCGTCGTCGGACACCGATCCCACATGCGTGTCGGCAAACTTCACCGGTGCACCGTCGTACGTCAGGAATGCGCGAGGAGAAAATCCGACGCTGCGCCGGAATGTGTCGATACCGTTGTCCTGCCCTGCGATGTACATGTAGTTCACCGCCTTCACGTGACGATGATGCGTGATCAACTCATCGACCAGGTGCAGGACGTTGAGATTCATCACGCCGTTCGCGGCGTGCGTCTTGTGGCAAAGAATATGATTGATCTGAGCCACCTCTCCGAACAGGAATACGGTGATATACGACACCAGCCGGTCACCGAGAAAGACCCCGACAAATTTCTCGGTATGAAGCTCGCATCCCACCGGGCTCGGCGCAACGACATACTGTGGAGGGTTCGTATGGAAATATTCCGGAATCGGGCGCCCCTGACGCATTGGATCGGACGTTCTGATCTCGTAGATGTCCTGGCCCAGCGTCTCGGGTGCGACATTCCTGAATTCGTATCCCAGCCGCCGGGCTTTCCGAATCATGTTCCGGGATTTGTCGCCGATCGATTTCAGATAGGCGTCGAGCGACGCCGGGATTTCGAGAAAGGCCGGTTGCGCCCGCTGCAATGAGGCCGGAACCAGTTCCGCCGTACTCGTCTCGACATACACTTCGTCGCGACCGAACGCGGTGCTACGTGCCCGGATCGCAAACTCGTCCATCGATTCGAACCAACGATTGCAGTGCGCCACGCAATGGAACCCGCAGTTGTTCTTGCGAATCAGGAAATTGGCCGTCAGCGGCCGACTGCCGTCCTCGGTGAGCGGATGCCAGCGCTTCACAACCTTGCGCGATGCGCCGGGAAAGGCGGGAACGGCATCTTCGCTCGTCAGCACGACGTCCTCGAGTACAACAGGCGTTGTCATGTTCCACGGCCGAATCTGAAATCCAGTTGCCTCCGGAATCACCTCGAAATCAAACGTGAGCTGGCCTTCCTTGATGAACGGCAACAAGTACCGATAGAAGCCGGAAGATGTCTTGATGAAGCCGACCTCCGCTGCCTTTGCTTCGGTCAGTTGCTCGCCCGTAATCACGAACAGGAGGTTGCCCTTTTCAGGCAGTGTCCACCCGACAGTCGCGGAGAGACGAGCCGAGCTCCTGCGTTCGACCGTGAACACACCGTCGAGCACCGCACGCCCGCGATTCAGTACGACTCGATCAATCCATGCTTCATGCATAGCGACATCCCATCTTGCTCATCGTTCTCAGGCACGCGGCCCTTCTTCATTCACTTGCGAATCGGGTAGCACCCCGACTTGGTTCGGCATTCGATCCGGCTGTATGTTGACCGATTCAATCGAATCCGGCCCCGAATGCGCGAGCCTGACCAGAAACGCATTGATGACCTCTTTCGGCGGCGGCTCGTGCCCTTGCGCGAGGCTGCCGAGGTGCAGAAAGAATCGATCTTCCAGCCAACCCCAAAACTGCGTTCCCCGGACACCGCGAAAACTCGAATGCGACAGGAATGGTTTCAGGTGATAGTCGGTATGCCAATCCGTAAAGTTCTGCAGATAAATCACGCGATTGCCATCGCTCGGATAGACGCGCCACAAATCTGCAACAGCCACGTTCTCGAGCCGCTCGCGAAGCGTCGCGAGATCTTCCGTGCCAAAGCAAACGCGACCGAAATTCCGCACGGCCGTTTCCTCGAACGCAAGAATCGAAGTCTGCGGATTCCAGACGAATGCGGTCGAATCCGCAAATCTCGTCGATAAATACAATGATGCAAATCCTCCGCCGGATCCTCCCCAGAAGACCAGCCGCTCCGGAGCCAGAACCGAACGAACCTTCTCCGTGATCAGCTCATACAGGTATTGAAGGGGTGTGGTGGCCGTGCCGACATGCCATGCAAGCGTCAAACCCGGATCGAGCAGCAACGCCGGATCCGAGAATATGAGAACGGAGCTGTTCACGTCGTTCATCATCGATACGCCGCTGAACACCGGCAGCTTGAAGACCTCGGATCGCGGTGCATTGCCGTGAAGAAAGCAAAACAGCGCCGGGGTGCGTCGATCGACGAGGAGGAACTCGATCAGCAGATCATTGACCGGAATGATATGCGCGCAATTCGGCAGCGCTGTCGCGGCCCGGAACTCGCTTATGCTGGCCCATATCTTCGGCGGATATCGCCCGGCATCGCGCGCGCTTGCGTATCGCGCCGTCAGGAGTTCGGTGTCGGGGCTCGTGAGGGCAACGAAGGAATGCAGACGGACGGAATCTCGCGCCCCCCATGTCACGACCTTGAAGCGGACCGTGCCGGCAAATGGAGTGGATTGGAAAAACTCCCAGTCGAGCGATACACGTCCGGCCCGAGTGGGCACGTATCGGTACCACCAACCGTGATGGGAGCGTACGAGCCCGAGTTTTTCAGGGGCGCTCGGCGGATCGCTGAACTCGACCTGGACCAATGCGCTATTGGTCGCGATCTCCGGTCCGCACGCGAGATCCATGCAAACGGAGAACCGTTGCACACCCGCGATGTCGAGCGAGAACTGAACACCTGCATCGGATAGCTGGATGCCATCAATCGAGTGATAGCAGTTGGAAGTATCGTTCATAAATGGAGACCGTAAACCGGGTAAGCACAATGCGAAGATCGGTAACGACCGGTCAATCCGCGAAGAACGGATCCGATTTATTCGCAAATGCTCGTGCGCGATCCGAGCATTCTTCGGGATCCGTACCGTTCAGCACGACGATCGACGAAAATTCACCTTCGATCCGGCCTCTGCTCAGGTCGATACCGGTAGTCGGCGCGATTTCGCCGAAATCGTACGTACTCCATCCTCGGACTTGCCTGTCCTGCTCGCCTCGGTAGAAGTCCACGTGCTGCGACGAGTGGATGATCGCTCCGTTAAACGTTTCACCCTGCAGTCGAATGATTCCTTGCTCAGCGTGTGCGGAAACCTGCGGCGCCAAAAGAAAGCGCTGCACGCCATCCGAGGGATTCGGTGTCTTGATCCTGTCCACGATGACAACCTCGCCTAGCCAGTGGACGAACAAGAATCTCCGGAAACTCGTCCAGCATCCGGGAACGGAGTATGTGCACTCGATGCGCACGCCGTCATTACTCTCCTCGAACCGCTCGATGCGCCCCGATACCGGTCCATACTTCGCGATCAGTTCGTATCGCGGCAGCCCGTCGAACTGGGAGAGAAACACGCCGGTATGACCCGCCGAAGAGGTAATGCACCGAGTGTGCGGATTGCGCTGATCGTAAGAATAGCTTCCACCATCGATAAACACGTCTTCGCCCCGGTACTGCAGATATATCGCCGTGTCGTCCATGTGCTTGTGCCAATTCGTCCGGCCGCCGCAGATCAAGGACAAATAGAAGTCGTCACGCTTGACCACCGCAAACCCGGACTCGAAGAAGCAGAACGATTCATTGACCGAAGTGACGCGCGAGTCGTATCGAGGGGAGTCTCCGATGGGCGGAATCAGGCCGTTGGGAAAAATTGCGAGCCGTAGCGCACGCATTGCTTTGTCGAGCAACGGTTCGATGTCGGCTCGCATCTCCGCCGCGATTCCCAGCTTTCCGAGCGCTTCGTGAATCTTCGTGTACAACGACAGGTTGAAATTGTGGTAACCGATCGTATTCTCGTTACACAAGCCGTCCTTGTCGAATGACTCCTCCAGCAGCGAGCGCACACGGCGCAGCGCGGTGTCGAGATATATCGCGCCCGCCTCGTTCGACAGCAGCGAATACATGTACATCAGCGACATGCAGCCCATAAGTTGATGGTTGCCAACACCCAGATTGGCCTCCTCGGTCAGCCATTCGGCGCAGTAATGCATTTCGGCAAGCAGTCGCGGCACCAGGGCGACGGAACGAGGATCCTCTGAACGCCTGATGATCTGATGCAGCGCCAGCATTACCTTCAACCGTTCGGCCGTAGCATGATCCGCGGACGCAATCCCGTTAACCGCTGCACGATGCTCGGCGACGGTCACATAATCGAGATAGTCCGACATCAATGACAAGGCCAGATCCAGGGGTGCGGAATCGCCGGACTGCCGGTATGTCGCGAGCAGACGCCCGATATAGATCAACGAGTAGTACCACATGCGCACCGAGTTGTTCGGCAGTTCCGAATTCCATGCGAACTTCTCGTCCAGTTCGACATCAACGATTGCCGTCGAATACGGAAATGACATCTTCGCGATGTTTCCGACGCGCCACCCTTCGGGCAATGGCTGATAGTCGTCGGTGAGACAGACGCGATCCAGCGACGATATATCGGTCGGAACGGAAGCCATGAAGCGATCTCGCGCCAGGAATGTTCCCTGCGGCTTGTTGCGCACGATCGAATCCGCACGCAAACCGCCCTTTCCGAACTTCTCGAACGCTTCGGTCAGACCGCGGACATGGCTGTTTCCTACTGGCGTCAGTTTCTCGACCACCAGTAAACCCCGGAAAAACAATGCATCGTCATCGCTGACCAGGAAGTAGCCCAGCGCGCGAAAATCGCTGCCCTTGAACGCCGTTTCGAAACCGTCGTCCGATATCGGGCTTTGCTTGAACCGCCGTCGCATGTAGTTGCAGAGGCGATCGTCGGTATCCGGAATCCGATCGGGGAAAGGTACCGCGAAGCAACTTCCCTCCATCCAGTCGATTACCGTCTCGCTCAATCCGCGGGACAAGTAGCGTTCGAATTCCTGATAGACGGGCATCGGTAGACGCGCAACACGACGGCCGATACGGCTCTCGATCGCCTGCATGATCTCGCCGCCGACCTGTTCGCGCACAAACGTCCAGCTGGCATCTTTGACCTTCGGCTTGGACGATTGCGCCGATGCTGGCGTCGATTCGACAGTCGGCAACGGATCCGGCCGACGCCGAGGATACATCTCGATCACGCTGTCGTAGGTCATGAAGGCCGTATCGCGAAAGCCGACACTCTTCTTGAAATGATTGATCCCGCCGGAGGATTGACCAATGTAGAGATAGTTGACGACCCGCACCTCGGAGTGATACCGAATGAGCTCGTCGACGACGTGAAACACAGTGAGATTCATCGCTCCGCTGCTGGCGTGATCTCGATGGCACAGCAAATGATTGATCTGTGCAAGCTCGCCGAAGAGAAAGAGCGTGATGTATGCGACCAGCCGATCGCCCTTGAATACGCCGTAGAAACGCTCGGTATGCAACCGGCAACCGACGGCACTCGATGTCAAGACATTCTCGGGTGGATTCTTGTAGTAATACTCGGGAATCGGTCGGCCCTGCCGCATGGGATCCGACGTCCGAATTTCGTAAATGTCCTGCCCGTATTCGCCAGGATCGACTGCCCGATACTCGTAACCGAGCCTCCTCGCCTTGCGCACCATATTGCGTGACTTGTCGTCGATGCCGGACCAATACAAGTCGATCGATGCGGGAATTTCAAGCATTGCGGGCTGCGCACGCAGGATACTCGCAGGAATCAGCTCGCCAGTGTTTCGTTCGACATAAACGTCGTCGCGCCCGAACTCTGAGCGCTTCGTCCGCTGCTCATAGCCATCCATCGAGTCGAACCATTTGTTGCAATGCACGATACATGTCGGGCCGCATGCATGCTTAGCGAGCAATAGGTTCGCGGCAACCAGTCCGTGCTGATGTCCGCCAAACGACTCCCACTTCTTGACGATACGCCGCGGGCGAGCGGACAAGAATCGGACGTCGCCCGATTCGACGCCAGTCAAGCGAATGTCGTCCAGCACGACGGGCGGTACGCCAATACCCCACAGTCGAATGCTGACCGTGGTGACTTCCGGCACGATATCGAACACGTGGCACAGTCGCTCTTTGTTCACCGACGGCTTCAGGTACTGGTAATAGCCGCCCCTTGTCGGCACGAATCCGATGTCCGTCGCGTGTTGCTCCGTTAACGCGTCACCGTTGACGAGCAGAATCAGGTTCGTGCCGTCCGGCAATCCTCCGGCAATCGTTGCGCCGAGTTCGACCGACGTCTTCGCCCCGACGCTCGCGGCGCAGTAGATCACCGAGTTGCGTTCGCTCAATACGACGCGATCCATGTATTGGTCAGCCATCTTTCCCCGCTGCTGTTCCTGTCGACGGTGCGGCTCCAGTCGCCAACGTCACGCACCTGTATCTCTCTTGGCCTCGCCCGGTCTGGGCATGCGTGGTACCCGATATAGCACCGGGAATCATTGCCGGACCGCGGCCCGGTCGCCCGCAAAGCATGCGAGCTCGCGTCGAATCACCACGTCCTGAGCACTCTGCCGTCTAACGCGCCGCGCCGCATTCGCGCTCATCTCTGCAAACAGTCGCGGGTCCCGGACGAGCTTGAGCAATCCGTTCACGAGTGCCTTCGTATCCTCCGCGGGTACGAGTACACCGCACGTTTCGTCGACGAACTCCGGAATGGCAGCAATCCCATTCGTGACGGGGACAAGGCCCGATGCCATTGCTTCGTCGCGTGAAACGCCCTGAGTATCCATTCTCGACGGGCACAGGAACACGCCGTACTCCTTGTGCAGGTCGGCGATCTCGCGTTGCGTCAAGAAACGCCGCTCGATCCGCACATTCGAGAATCCACGCAATGGCGCGACGGTTTCATCGAATAGCGCACCGTCTCCGATCAAGTGGAACTGCATGCAGTCGAATTCCGGCCTGGCCGACAACGCGAGAATCGCGCCGACGCTCAGGTCATTGGCATAGACCTTCGATGCGTATGGTCGGATGGACAGCACCTTCCAGCGCAACTCGGCATCTTTCTCGACGTAATCGAATCGCGCGGTATCGATCGGATTGTGGATAACGCTGTACGCATCGTCCGGCAGCATCAGTCCGAGGTCTTCCATTGCGGTAACCGCGAGATACTTCGAGACAAAGACCAAATGAAGTGATCGCGGCCTGTCCGTCAGCACGCTTCGCCAGAATTGCACACGCCGTTCGCTCTTCAACGCAGCAGCGGAACGTTGCTCCGCATCGTCATAGAGAAATGCGCGGCGCTCGAAGCGCTGGATGTCGGCACCATGAACCCAGACGACGATCTTCAACCGATCGGCGTATGGTTTCAGCGCACGCCACATCGCCTCATCAAGGAAGTGGACTAGCACCGACTGGTATCGCCCAGTCTCGAGCAATCGCTCCAGCACCTCCGCGCCACCTGTCATCACGTCGACATTTTCGAACTCCTGGTACTCCACCGTCTGTTCATCACGGAATCGGAAAACATCGCATCGCACGCCATTTTCCCGATAGGCGCGAACGCGGCTGTGAACGAATGCGTTTCGATACAGATCGTCGTACGCCGGATAGTGGTTCGTCAGTACAAGATGCTGTCCCTGAGAAAATACGTCCGCCGGCAGAAGAGAACGATGGCCGAGCAGCAGCGACTGAACGCGCGCGGATCCACTGGCGTATACCCGCAAGCCGATCCGCAGCAAAGCGGTGCCTGCCGGCACCTCGACATCGTGATTGCGATTCGACGCTTTCACGACATGGCCGATCCGCGCCTTCTCACGATCGAGAAACAATACGACGATCTGAATGTTCAACCCTGGCGAAACGTCGAGATGGAACTGCAGCTTCCCGTTTTCGACCGACAGGTCGGATGGTGAAAAATCGCGATCGGCATACCAGTATTCGTGCGCCCCATCCGGCAACGCCGAATCGACTTGCAGGCAGCCGCCGCGTTCGACCATCGACACGCGGCTGTTCACCGGCGCCTTCGCGAGCAGCGACGCCAGGTCGCTACCGCGCAGTTGCGGAAGGGCATTGCTATCGAGTCGCTCCGGAGCAACCGATTCCGCTCTGCGCTGTATTTCGCCGAGCGTTAGCCCGTGATCGGCGAGAACGGCGTCGTCCACAGCCGCGCGGCCAGTTTCGTCCAGCGCAACACCGCTTCGGCAATAGTTGAACTCGTCGACCGCGAAACATGATTGATGCTCGAACCGCGCGGTGTACAGTCCCCTCACCCACGCACGCAACGAAACTGCCGGCAATGTATCGAAACGAGCGATACCCGATCGCGCGTCCACCGCGTCAACAGATGTGTATGCTGCATCCTCGCGAAGCAGGGACAAGCCCTTGCTGCTCGACCACACATGCTGGGCAACCTTGCCGATCGCAAGCGCCTGCGAGTATCGCGTCGCGAGTGCGAGATCAGTGAGATAGTGAATGCCGTAGTAATCGTCCGCGACCATCACGGATAGCCACGCGGCAGGCGATGCCAACGTCTGCAACATTACCGCATCGGATTCAAGCGCCGACAGTACGCGTACCGTATCGCCTTCCGGCACGCCTGCGGGTTGGAACTGGTCCGGTACGACGAGCACGAGCATCTTTGCCTGATATTGCTGGCGCGCGAACGAATGGAGCACGCAGTCGGCTTGCGTCTGGTCCTTCGCGTGAGCGACCACGATGATCTGCGGAAGCAGCGATGGCAAAGTCTCCTCGCTGACTTTAGAGATAACGTAAGCGAGTCGGTCCTGATACGTATGCTCGAGCATCACCTTGCGAAGAGCGGCAAGGCGGAGCTTCCTTGCGCTCGTTCCATCGGCGGCCAAAGCATCGAGACGTCGCCGGATCTCTGCGCCGCTATCGCTCGTTACGACGAGATCACCGAACATCAGCCGCACACCGCGCGAGAAGTTGCTGATCGTGATCGTATTCGACGCCAGGAGCTCATAGACGCGGCGCGCGAACATCGACTGGGATTGCTTTATCGAATTGAGATTGATCGCGTACCGATAACCCTTGTACGCCTTGTCGATCTCCGCATACGGCAAGTTGCCGACGACGAAGGGTTGGTACTCCTCCGGAAACTGGTAATTCGCATCGCTTTTCCCGTAGTTTCTGTCGTAGATTTCCAGCGGCCGGAATTCGGGCAGGTTGACGATGAAATTTCCCAGATCCCTCGTTCGCTCCGGATAACGCACGTAATAGGCCCCGGCAAAGCAGAACGCATCCTTCCGCTCGTACTTCTCGACGGGGTTGTTGACAAGCGGTTGAGCCGCGAACGGCAGCAGATACACCCGATCGTGACCCAACGCGGCCTTGTAGCGGTGAATGCAGTCGATATCCGTCGTGAAGACGAAATCAAATAATTTCGCCGTTGTGAGAAACGTCTCGAAATGAACCGGATCTTCCTTGTTCCAGAAGATCGTCGGAACCTGATGATCGCGGCACCATTGGACGATGCCGACGACTTCCTGACTCAGGTGGCCGACCTTGCTTCCCCACAGATCATCCTTGCCGCGCCATGCCGATTCGATGAACAGCATGTCCGGATTGAACGCGCCGAGTTCGGTGTGCCAGTGAGCGGGCGTCAATTGCAACAGATTGCACTCCGGGTCGTACGAGCCGAACGTGAATTCGTCCATGATGGCCGCGACCTTGAGTTGCTTCATCCGGTGAGCAAGTTGCTGACCATCGTCCTCGAGCAAGCCCTTCAATCGCGCACGTGCGGCGACCGCCACGGGCTCGACAGCGTCCGGGCGCGATGACGCCGGTACGGCCTGGAGCATGGGGCGAGCGCTGGCGCTCTTCAGCGCTCTTGCCTGCTTGTCATCGCGACGCTGCTTCGACAGACGATGGATCGCCAGCAGTTTGCCCGGGATAGCGAAGAAGCCGCGCCACGACTTGGTGCCGAATATCAGCGCGTGCCCGAGCTGAAATGACAGGGTGTTCTTCGTCCGGAGCACCTGCTGATTTGCCGCGATCAACTGCTGGCGCAGCCGCTCGATCTGCGCGTTCGCCTCGGTGAGCGCCATCCTGTTTCGAACGGCATCCAGCTTCATTCTCTCGAGATTCGCGGACGACGCCTTGCTTTCCGAGCGCAGCACGGACAGCATCGATCCCATTTCCTGCCTCTCGATCGCGCGGGCCTCGCGTTCGGCCTCCAAGGCCGCGACTTGTTGTTCGAGGGCGGCGATGCCGGCAGCGTGCAATAGCTCGTGTTTGCGTGCGACCTCCTTCGCCGCATCGATCTCACTGGTCAAGTCGCCGATCGTCCGGCCGTATCGCGAAAGCTCGGCTGCGAGAGATTCAATCGTGATGTCCGAGTCGGTTCGGTACTGCCGAAAAGTCTCCTCCTCCCGATCGCGCAACGCCTTCAAACCGTCGAATCTGCTGGTGAGATCGCTGATGGCCTGTTGATACCGTGTCGTCGCGGTGGCGCCTTCGGCACTCATCGATTCCAGTGCTGCGTCGACACCTGCCGCACTTGCCTGCGCCTTGCGCAACTGCGCGGCTTCGGCCTCGAGCCGCGATACAAGCTCGTCCTGCGCGGCGCGTTCGGCCCGTAGTGCCGCGCATAGTGCCGCATACCGATCGCGCTCGCGTCGCAAAGCGGCCACCTCGTCGCGACCTTCACCTGCCCCGATATCGACCTTCATGCTCATCCCGACTTCCCCGTCTTTTCAAATTGTCTTTGCGTTCCCGCGTCATGCGCGAAGCGCCGACATGAGCAATTCAATCCCAGACGCCCTTGGTGTCGACGAGTCGTTGTGTCTCGCGCAATTCGGGTTTCAACGCCTTGAACTGCGCGTGATCGACCAGCATGACAAGGACATCCGCGCGTGCGAGCGCTTCGTCCAGGTCCATCAACCGTGCGCCGCGCAACTCAAGCTTTTCCGGAATGGCGTCGATATGGGGTTCGACAACGATCACCTGCTCCGGATACGCGTCGGAAAGCTTGTGCGCAATATCGAGTGACGGGCTTTCCCGCAAGTCGTCGATGTTCGGCTTGAACGCGAGTCCAAAGCATGCGATTCGAACGTCGTGCCGGTTTTTTCCTGCTTCGCACAGCGAATCGACTGCGGCCCGCACCTTGTCGATCACCCAGTGCGGTTTCGAATCGTTCACTTCGCGAGCCTGACGAATCAACTTCGCTTGATCCGGCGTCCTGTTAACGATGAACCACGGATCCACCGCGATGCAGTGGCCTCCGACGCCCGGTCCGGGCTGCAGGATATTGACCCGCGGATGGTGATTCGCAATATCGATCAGCTCCCACACGTTGATGTCGAGCTTGTCGCAAATGAGCGAAAGCTCGTTGGCGAACGCGATATTGACGTCGCGGAATGCGTTCTCGGTCAACTTCGACATTTCGGCCGTCCGAGCGTCCGTCACCAGCAACTGGCCACTGACGAAAGTGCGGTAGACCTCCTGCGCATGAACGGCGGAAAGCGGATTCACACCGCCGATCACGCGATCGTTTTCGATCAGTTCACGAATGACCTGCCCGGGAAGAACACGCTCGGGGCAGTAGGCAACGTAGACGTCGCACTCGCCCCGTTCCTTCTCGGGAAACACCAGATCCGGCCGCGCGCGCGCCAGCCACTCGACCATCTGCTCTGTCGTACCGACGGGCGAGGTCGACTCGAGGATGACGATGTCGCCTTTCTTCAGAACCGGCGCGATCGATTCGCTCGCGGCCTTGACATACGACAGATCCGGTTCGAATGCGCCATGAAACGGCGTTGGCACAGCGATCATGAAAGCATCCGCGGGCTCGGGACGAGTCGTCGCGCGCAGCCATCCTTCCTTCACGGCTGCATGTACGACGATGTCCAGTTCGGGCTCCACGATATGAATCTCGCCACGATTGATCGTGTCGACAGCGTGCTGATCGATGTCGACACCGATGACCTTGATCTTGCGCGATGCGAGTACGGCCGCGGTCGGAAGGCCGATGTACCCGAGTCCGATGACGGATATCGATTGAATGGTGTTTTTCACGGAACGTCCCTGATGATGTACGGGGGTGCGGCGCCTGTTCGGCGTACCGCGCGGATCAGAACTGATCTAACACTGTCGGTGCGTGCGGCATTAGCCGGCAAACGCCCGGACCGTATCGACGGCCGACGAGAACGGCTGCAGATCATTGCGACGGCTTTCGCCGGCAAGATGGCGAACAATGCGCTCGCATGCCCGGCCGTCGCCATACGGATTGTGTGCGCGCGCCATTTCCCCGTAGCGTTCGGCGTCATCAAGCAGTTCACGGCAGGATGCGACGATCCTCCCCGTGTCGGAGCCCACGAGGCGAACCGTGCCGGCAGCGACCGCTTCGGGCCGCTCCGTCGTATCACGCATGACAAGCACGGGCTTGCCCAACGACGGCGCCTCCTCCTGAATCCCGCCCGAATCGGTCAGGATCAGCGTCGAACGCGACATCAGATAGACGAACGGCAGGTAATCCTGCGGATCGAGCAGATGGACGTTGGGCACGCCGGACAGTATTTCCTCGGCGGGTTGCTTGACCTGCGGATTCAGATGAACCGGATAAACGAAATCGACGTCCGCATAGTGCGCAGCTAGTTCCCGGATCGCCTGGCAGATATTCCGGATCCCTTCTCCGAAGTTCTCTCTGCGATGAGCCGTGACCAGCACCATGCGGCGATCGTCTTCCAGCGCCGGAAATGCATCGCGCATCTGGCGGCGCAGAATTTGATCGTGTTCGAGCCTACGTGTGACCGTCAACAACGCATCGATCACCGTATTGCCCGTCACTATGATGTCCGCATCGCGCACCCGTTCTGCGATGAGGTTCTCACGCGATGCCTCGGTCGGCGCGAAATGAATGTCGGCCAATTGCCCTGTCAGCTTCCGATTGCCTTCTTCGGGCCAAGGCGAATACATGTCTCCGCTACGCAGCCCAGCTTCGACGTGCCCCACCTTGATCTTCAGGTAGAACGCTGCAAGCGCGCTCGCGAACGTAGTCGTCGTATCGCCATGCACGAGCATGTAGTCCGGTCGATACGACGCGAGAACGGGCGTGATCTCGTTCACGATATCGCAGGTAATGGACTGAAGCGTTTGACCCGCCTTCATCAGGTTAAGGTCGTAATCCGGCTTTAACTCAAAAAGTTCGAGTACCTGATCCAGCATTTGCCGGTGTTGTGCGGTGACGCATACGCGACACTCCACATCCGGCTTCCCCCTCAGCGCGTGTACCAGCGGCGCCATCTTGATCGCCTCCGGCCGCGTGCCAAACACGGTCAGAATTTTCATGATATTTATCGTTGCTATTATTTTACGGGCCCCCGAAGGAGCAATCTGCCGGTGCGCTCGTGCCAACGAACCGCCCGCGGCCCTCTCGGTGTCACACGACGCGCGCTCTGCGCGTCATGTGACATGCTGCGACATCACCAGAAGATCAGCTTCGCGGCCACTGCCATCTGATACAGGATCTGCGTAATCCCGCGCGTGATCTCGATACTCTTCGACTTCACCTTCGGCAACACCATGAGTTCATCGCCGGCCTCGACTCTCGTACCGCTATCGGCCAGTTCTGCTTTGCCGTTCTGATGAATCACGATGATCTTGCTGTTGTCGGCCTTCTGCGTATAACCGCCGACGTGAGCCACATAGTCACTTGCCGTCATGCCCGATTGCCATTCAACTGCGTTCGGGAAAAGCACCTCTCCATGCACCATGACGACGCTGGTTCTCTCCGGGATGTTGATGACATCGCCATCCTCGAGAATGACGTTGCCCATCGTCCGCTCGTTGAGCACGACCTGCCCCTTGAACTCGGTCTTGCTCGCGAGCGCGGCAAACTTTGTGATGTTCTCCGCTTCCTTCGAGCGCAGATTCGCCTCCTCGCTCGTGGCGGACGGAGCCGACAATGCCGCCTCCTGAAGCTTCTGCAATTCGACACCCAGCATTTCCTTTTGCCGGTCGGCCACCGACTTGCGGAACAACTGGGCCTCGTCCACACGTGACAGCGGATTGGCGTGGATCTGGCTCAGGACCTGGGCCATCGTCGATCCATACGGCAGCACCAATGCATGCTGTCCGGAATGCGCCCCCTCCACGCGCACCTGGATCGTGCCGGCGTAGCGATCGGAGGTGACCGTGAGCTGATCACCGTCGTTGAGTCTGACGTTCGATGCGTTCGAGATCGAGTAATACTCGGTGGTCCGCTCGGTGCCCTGACGGCGCACGATGCTGACATGCGTTGCGCCGGGCTTCGGCCGCGCGACCGCAAGCGCCTGCTGAAGCGTAATGACAGGCGTCGCAAATTCGAAGTCGTACGCGTTGTAGACCTCGCCTCGCACCGTGAAGACATGTTCGCGCGGCCCGACGACGATCACGTCGCCGTCGGCCAGTTGCAACTGGTCAATCTCGCCGTTCAGCAAGAAGTCGTACAGGTTGAAACGCTTTCGCACCGCCCCGCCGCGTTTGACGACGACGTCCACATAGCTGCCTCGGTCTACGTCGACGCCGCCGGCCTTGTCGAGGTAGGAGAGGATGCTCTCCGACGCGATGCCTCCATACATGCCCGGTTGCTTGACATACCCGGTGACGAACACCTTCACCGGCTGCGCGACGTCGAGGCTTGCGTACACATTCACGTTCGCCTTGTAGACTTTGCGCACTTCATTCAGCACACGTCCATTCAGATCGGCATTCCGAATACCGGCGACCGTAACGGGCCCGACGTTCGGCACAAAGATATTCCCTTGCGGATCGACGGTCAGTTGTCCGTCGAATGCAAAAGCGCCCCACATTCTCAGCGTGACGGTATCTCCGATGCTGACCTGATAACCCGGGTTGAATCCGGTCCCGCGACTATTGTGAAACGTTCCGCCGAACAGCTGCGAGCCGAACATGCTGTTCGGCGCCTGCGGTGCGACGCTCATATCGACAGGGCTCGGTGCCGCACCGCCGGGTCCGCCTTGCTGACGCAAGACCCTGCCGCCTTGAAGCATCATCGCCGCTGCCCCCGTGTCATCGGGGTTGTAGCCGAAACCCGTCGGAGCAGCGCCACGCTGCCCACCGTCACCTGCAGCCTTCGACGAGATCGCACTGCTGTCGCTCTCGGTCCCCGAGAGCCCGAACAGCGTGTCGCTGATTCCGGCCCAACCCGTGGTGCTCGAGGCGCCCAGCATCAGGGCAATCAATGCCTTTCGGCTTCTTGATAGATTGGTCATCTCAATGTTTTCGTTCGTCGATGCCTGCTTGCATTCGCTACCCGGTCACCGGCAACGACGCTGTACCAGCCATTCAAGTTGGTGCGAACCGCCTCCCGATGTGACTCCGGCAGCAGCTGTATCCGTTACGTCCGGTGATCTTCGATAATCGCCTGCGCAAGCCTCACGACACCGAACAACAACAACAATCCGACAACGAGCGACATCATGATGTGAAGCTTGCGCGGATACTCGGCCTCTTCCGGCAGGCTGGGCGTTACGATCACGGACAGGCTCTTTGCCTTGTGTCCCGATTCAATTCGAGCCTTTTCAAACGTCGACAGCGATACCTTGTAGAGATCGGTCGCAAACTGGAGCCGGGACTTCAGTTCCGCGTACTGCGCGGCCGTACGGTTCATCTTTCCATCGCCAGGCGCACTGAGCTTGGCTCGCTCGACGGCAATCTGCGCGACGAGCGCCGATAGCGCGTTACGCTTCGCTACGACCGGCGGCGCATCGTCATTCATGTACGTCTGCAGGTTGCGCAGTTCCGCTTCGAGTTCTGCCTGCTTCGATTGCATTTCGACTACCATGCGGCCGCCCGCCTCCGCGCTGGCAGTCGGGTCAAGCATGCCGGTCTTGTTTTCGAATGCAATCACGGAATCTCGCGCCGCCTTGACTTCCTCATACGAACGATCGATTTCTTCGCGCGCGAAATTCATGTCGTTGCGCGAAATCCGGTGCGACAACTCGTTCAGGAAGGTCTCGCTTTCAGTCAGCAACGTTCGGTTAAACGTCTGCGCGAACGCCGGCGACATACCTTGTGTCCGAATCGTCAACAACCCCGTCTTGTCGTCTACTTCCACGCTGACACGCCGCAGGTAGTACTTCAGCGTTTCCTCGCGCGTTGCGTTTGGCGAAAGACGGTTGAGCAAATCGAATCCGACATGGCCGAATGCCTCCTTCAGCTTCAGCCGTGCATCCACCTTCGCCAGCATGTCCGGCGATTCGATGTACTGCTTGAGGACAACAGCGTCGTCCCGCGCCGACGCATCTCCCCCGCCGCCAAGCAGTGCCTGAATATTCAGCCCCGTCCCGACAGAACGCCCCGAGTCCTTCACCAGCACCTGCGATTCACTGACGTACCGATCCCGCGAAACCAGACCGAGATACAACCCGCAAACGACAAGCGGTACCGCGACAAGCGATATCTGCAGCCGATGCCCGCGCAGCTTCCCCAACCAATCAGACATTGTTTTCTTGCTTGTAAACTTCGATCGCCTCATTCACATCGGGGTAGTACGTGACTTTCCCGTTGCCGATCAGCAATCCGACATCGCAGACTCGACTCACCTCATCGAGGCCGTGCGACACAAAAATGAACTGACTGACGGCACGCCTGGCCATCATCAGCGCCTCGCTTTTCTTTCTGAACACGGCATCGCCGACCGCCGTCACCTCGTCGATCACGTAGTAATCGAAGTCGAACGCCATCGAGAGTCCAAAACCCAGTCGAGCTCGCATGCCGGTCGAATAACTACGGATCGGCATGTCGAAGAATTTGCCGAGTTCGCAGAAATCCGCCACAAACTGCACCTTCTCCGCCAGCTCGCCTTTGCTCGCGTACAGGCGCGCGACAAACTTGACGTTCTCGCGCCCCGTCATGCTGCTTTGGAATCCATTCGCGAGACCGACTGGCCACGAGATCCGCCTGTTCGTCACGACCCGGCCGCGATCGGGTCGATCGATACCGCCTATGATGCTGAGCAACGTGCTCTTGCCGGCGCCATTACGCCCGATCAGGCCAATACTCTTCCCCGACGGCACTTCGATATTGACGTCCTTGAAGACGTAGTGTCGGCCTGACGGCGTCTTATACGATTTCGTGAGATTCTCGAGTCGAATCATGATCGCAGCAGGGACGGTTCACGCGCTTTGTAAAGGGCCATACCAGCGAACAGAACGACAAGCGAGCAGAACGCGGGGTAGGCGAGACCGACGTTTTCGACCGCGTATGCAGGCACGATCGTATGCCGCAACAGCTCAAGAATATGAACGAGAGGATTCCACAATACCCAGCCACGGTATTCCGGCGGAATGGTCGTCAGCGGGTACATCACCGCACTGGTGAAATAGAGCGGGCGCATGAACAATGGGATAACCTTCTCGCTGACCGGAAATTCGTGGCCTATAACCATGAACATGATCCCGATACCCAGTCCCAGAAGCACAAGAACCATCCAAATCGCCGCGAGCTCGGGAATATCGCCCAATTGAACCGGCTGACCGCCAAGGCCGAGAATAACCAGCAATACAACCAGGACAACTGCGCTGATAATGCACTCGAGCGCCGCGCGCGCTATTAGCGTATCCAGCGGATGCACCGGGCGGTAGCTCAACAATCCCAGATTCGCTTCCAGTGCGTTCAACGATCGCAACGCGATGTTGATGAACATGAAGTAAGGGACCAGGCCACAGATGAGAAATACCGGAAACGAAATACCGGGCATCGTATGTTTCGCGATCAAGCCTAGGATTGCGAACAATACGAGCATGTGAACGATAGGCTCGAGAAACACCCATAGATACCCGAGCCGATGCTTGCCGAACCGGGTCTTCAGTTCGCGCAAAAACAATGCATAAACTACTCTTTGCTGAATAGCAAATGCTTCGCCTAGCCTGGAATCCCCGTTTGGCGGTTCTGCCATACCCAACCCCGGTCCCACGTTTATCGTTTGCGCCCCGTGCGCGGTGAATATTTTCCCGCGCTCCTGAATTCTTGAATCGCCTCAAACTACCGAGGCGCCGCATTGTACCAGCTTACATGCAAGAAAACTTCCTTGCGTTTAAACCTGTTAACTCTTCTATACATGCTTTCGATTCACATGACGCATCAATGTGTTTCAGTAAAAACTACCTCTTCGTTGTGGCGCAACGCATCCCTCGGGTGCCATGGATGAGCATCTCGTAAAATGCAGTAATAATCAGACCAAATTCGGCTTTAAACTGCCAGATTCATCGAACCCCGGAGCCACCATGCCAACCTTGGAATCCGCCCAACAATTCCTGATGACCCGCGGCCTCGACTTCGGCCTCAACTTCCTCGCCGCGATCGTCTTGTGGTTCGTCGGCCGCTGGGCGATCCGCATCGCCACGCGCCTGCTCGGCAAGGTCGTGCGCCGTAGCGGCAAGGTCGATCCGACGCTTACCGACTACCTGACCTCGGTCGTCAGCGTGCTGCTGACGATCCTGCTGATCCTCGCGATCCTGCAGATCTTCGGTGTGCAGACGACGTCGTTCGCCGCGCTGCTCGCCGGCCTCGGCCTCGCGATCGGCACCGCCTGGGGCGGGCTGCTTGCCCACTTCGCCGCCGGCGTGTTCATGCAGGTGCTGCGTCCGTTCAAGATCGGCGACGTGATCAGCGCGGGCGGCGTCACGGGCACGGTGAAGGAGCTCGGCCTGTTCGGCACGACGATCGTCACCGCCGACAACGTCGTGACGATCGTCGGCAACAACAAGATCTTCTCGGACAACATCGCGAACTACAGCGCGACGCCACATCGCCGCGTCGACCTGACCGCCAAGATCGCGAACGGCGTCGACGCGGCCGATGCGATCAATCGCCTGAAGACGCAGATCCAGTTGATCCCGAACGTGCTGAAAGTGCCGGCGCCGGATGTCGGCGTGCTGCAGTTCACGCCGGAAGGTCCGCTCCTGTTCGTGCGTCCGTCGACGCAACCGGAGAATTACTGGCAGGTGTACTGCGATACCAACCGCGTGATTCTCGAGACGTTCCGCGACGCGCAATACCCGACGCCCGAAACGCCGATCTTCCATCGCACGAACTGACGAAACGGTGCGACCCGCACGGACGAAAAAAAAGCGTGGCAACCGCCACGCTCTTTCACTGCGCCGAAGCGAAATCGTCCGGCTCAGTTCCCGCCCGCGTTCGGCGTGCTGTCCGATCGCCGCCCGCGCACCAGCTTCCACAGCGCGCCGAGCGCAACCGGCACGATCGCCGCACCGATCCCCGCGAGCACAATCACGTTCAGATACTGGCGGATGAACGGAATATTGCCGAAGAAGTAGCCGAGCAGCACCAGCAGCAGCACCCAGACCAGCGCGCCGATTACGTTGAACAGCTGGAAGCGCGCGACGCTCATCGACGACGCGCCGGCAACGAACGGCGCGAACGTGCGCACCACCGGGATGAAGCGCGCGAGCACGATCGTCTTGCCGCCGTGCTTGTCGTAGAAGGTATGCGTCTTCTGCAGCGCCGCGCGATCGAGGAAGCGCTCGAGCACCGGAATATGCGTATTGAAGACCTTCGGCCCGATCCAGCGGCCGATCATGTAGTTGACGGTATTGCCGGCCGTCGCCGCAACGAGCAGCAACACGATGAGCGCGGCGACGTTCATGTCGCCCGTCGCCGCGAACGCGCCGCCGATGAACAGCAGCGAATCGCCCGGCAGGAACGGCAGCACGACGAGGCCCGTCTCGCAGAACACGATCAGGAACAGCACCAGATACACCCACGCACCGTACTGCCGGATGAAGTCGCCGAGGAACGCGTCGATATGCAGGACCAGGTTGACGAAATGAAGCAGCGTATCCAAATGCGATTCCTCGAAGGCGAAAGGGCCCGAACGGCCAAAATGCGGATATGCCCGCCGGAGAAGGCGGCGCGCGGAACGGAGCCATCATACCGAAACTACCTTAAGGCTCCGTGAAAAAACGTAACCGGCACCGCCCCCCGGCAGGCCCGCGCCGCCTCGCTATAATTCGGCCATGTCCGAAATCACCGAAACGGCCGCGGGCGCCGCGCCCGCCCCCGCTCCGCGCCCGCTGCGCGCGATCCAGCCCCTGCCCGACCAGTTGATCAGCCAGATCGCTGCCGGCGAGGTCGTCGAACGCCCGGCGTCGGTCGTCAAGGAGCTGCTCGAGAACGCGATGGACGCTGGCGCGACGACGCTGCGCATCGTGCTCGAGGAAGGCGGCGTCAAGCGCATCTCGATCACCGACGACGGCTGCGGCATCCCGCCCGCCGAACTGCCGCTCGCACTGATGCGCCACGCGACGAGCAAGATCCGCTCGCTCGAGGAGCTGGAGGCCGTCGCGACGCTGGGGTTTCGCGGCGAAGCGCTCGCGTCGATCGCGTCGGTGGCCGAGATGTCGATCACGAGCCGCACGGCCGACGCCGCGCATGCGACGAAGATCGACGCGACCACCGGCGCGCTGTCGCCGGCTGCCGGCGCGGTCGGCACGACGATCGAGGTGCGCGAGCTGTACTTCAACACGCCCGCGCGCCGCAAGTTCCTGAAAAGCGAGCAGACCGAGTTCGGCCACTGCCTCGAGATGATCCGCCGCGCAGCGCTCGCACGGCCGGACGTCGCAATCTCGGTGCTGCACAACGGCAAGGCCGTCGAGCACTGGAATGCGACGGAGCCCGCGGTGCGGGTCGCGAAGATTCTCGGCGACGGCTTCGCGACCGCGCACCTGCCGCTCGACGAGCAGGCGGGGCCGCTGGCCGTCTATGGCTGCGCGGGCCTGCCGACGGCGAGCCGCGGCCGCGCCGACCAGCAATACTTCTTCGTCAATGGCCGCTTCGTGCGCGACAAGCTGCTCACGCACGCGGTGCGCGCGGCATACGAGGACGTCCTCCACGGCGACCGCTATCCGTCGTACGTGCTCTTCCTCGACCTGCCGCCGGAAGCCGTCGACGTGAACGTGCACCCGTCGAAGATCGAGGTGCGATTCCGCGATTCGCGCTCGATCCACCAATACGTGTTCCACGCGGTGCAGCGCGCACTCGCGCGTCATGCGGGCGCGTCGCCGGAAACCACCGCGGGCGGCCATGCCGCGCAACTCGCGCCGGCGCCAAGCAGCCCCGCATCGTTCCTGAATACGCCGCTCGGCCAGGGCACGGCCACCGGCACGGGCGGCAGTAGCGGCTTCTCGGCGGCGCGGTTATCGTCGTCGGGCAACACGTGGATGCGTCAGGCACGCATGACGCAGGGCACGCTGCCGGTCGCGCAACCGCTCGCGCTCTACGATGCGCTGTTCGGCCGCAAGGACACGGGTGCGGGTACACCGGACGGCACGACGACCCTCGCGCGCGATTCGGCGGACGCGGCCAATGCGCCCGTCGCGCCGCTGCCGGGCTTCGCCACATCGCCCGCTGCCGCGAGCGTGCATGACGAGCAGCCGCTCGGGTTCGCGCTCGGCCAGATCCACGGAATCTACGTGCTCGCGCAGAACGCGCACGGCCTCGTGATCGTCGACATGCACGCCGCACACGAGCGGATCCTGTACGAACAGTTCAAGAACGCGCTGGCCGACCGCACGGTCGCCGTGCAATCGCTGCTGCTGCCGATATCGATGACGGCGACGCCGGTCGAAATCGGCACGGTCGAGGAAGAACGCGACACGCTCGAATCGCTCGGCTTCGACCTCGCGGTGCTGTCGCCGACGACGCTCGCGATCCGCGCCGTGCCCGCACTGCTGAAGGACGCCGACCTGCAGTCGCTCGCGCGCGCAGTGCTCGCCGACCTGCACGCGTTCGGCGGCTCGCGCGTGCTCACCGAGCGCCAGCACGAGCTGCTCGGCACGCTCGCGTGCCACCACGCGGTGCGCGCGAACCGGCGTCTGACGCTCGACGAGATGAACGCGCTGCTGCGCCAGATGGAAGCGACCGAACGCGCGGACCAATGCAATCACGGCCGGCCGACCTGGTACCAGCTCACGCTGAACGACCTCGACCGTCTCTTCATGCGCGGCCAATGAGCGCTTCATCGCAGCCCCGCCCTACGACGATCGCCTGTCTGCTCGGCCCGACCGCCTCCGGCAAGACGGCGGCCGCGCTGGCGCTCGCCGCGCGCCGCCCGATCGAGATCGTCAGCGTCGATTCGGCGCTCGTCTACCGCGACATGGATATCGGCACCGCGAAACCGACGCGCGACGAGCGCGCGAGCGTGCCGCACCACCTCATCGACATCATCGACCCGGCCGACGCCTATTCGGCCGCCAGTTTCCGCGCGGATGCGCTGCGCGTGATCGGCGAGATCGCCGCGCGCGGCCGCACGCCGCTGCTCGCGGGCGGCACGATGCTGTACTACAGGGCGCTGACGCAGGGCCTCAACGACCTGCCGACGGCCGACCCGGCCGTGCGCGCGGAACTGGACGCCGACGCCGCACGCGACGGCTGGCCCGCGCTGCACGCGCGGCTCGCGCAGGTCGACCCGGCCACGGCCGCGCGGCTCGCCCCGAACGACTCGCAGCGGATCCAGCGCGCGCTGGAAGTGTTCATGCTGAGCGGGCAGCCGATGTCGGCACTGCTCGCCGCGCCGACGCGCATCGACGACGCGGCGGCCGCTTACCGCTTCGTGCCGGTCGCGCTCGAACCGTCGGATCGCGCGGTGTTGCACGCGCGCATCGCGCAACGCTTCGACGCGATGCTCGACGCCGGCTTCATTGACGAAGTCGAGCGACTGCGCCGCCGCGACGATCTCCATCCCGGCCTGCCGTCGATGCGTTGCGTCGGCTATCGGCAAGTGTGGGAATTCCTCGACGGCGACACCGATTACCGGACGATGCGCGACAAGGGCATCTTCGCGACGCGCCAGCTCTGCAAGCGACAGATCACGTGGCTGCGCGCGATGCCCGAGCGCGTCGTCGTCGACTGCATCGCGCCGGATTCGACCGGCCGGGCCGTCGACGCGCTCGAGCGCGTGCTGGACGGCCGTATCGAGGATCGCTGACGGGGCCGGATCGATACGCATCGATCCTGGCCGGCAGCGATGCTTCTCGCGCTCAGTGCACGAGCATCACGAGATTCGCGTCCCGCACGAGCTGCCATCGGCCATCCGACTTGCGGAAGATCGTCAGTGTATGGCCGGCGCGGCGCACCGTCTCGCCGGCCGGGGGCGTCGCCTCGATCTCGATGAAATTGCGCATGTACGCCCAGTCGCCCATCACGCGCAGTTCGTCGATCCGGTAACGGCCGTCGACCTTCGGCCCATTGCCCGCCGCCGCGTTTGCATCGCACGACGCGGCCGCGAATGCTGCCTTGTCGAACGGCGGCTGGCCGGCCACCATGAAAATCGCGTCGTCGGCGATCAGGTCGAGCACGGTCGCCAGATCGCCGCGCCGGCTCGACACGAACCAGATTTCCACCAGATCGCGAATCGCGCGTTCGTCCTCGGTCATCGTCGTTCCTCCTGCGGCGGCCCCGCCGACACGCGGGGCCACGCCAGAAAAAAAGCCGCCCGGATCGACTCCGGGCGGCTTTGCTTGCTGCATCCTGCGTGCGGTGCGTCAGACCACGACCGTCTGCGCCTCGCCTTCGCGGCTCGCACGCACGGTGCCGATCTTCCACACCTGTTCGCCGGCGGCCGTCAGGTCGGCGATCGCGGCGTCGGCATCGGCCGCCGCGACGATCACGGCCATCCCGATCCCGCAGTTGAACACGCGGTGCATTTCCGCGTCGGCGACGCCGCCGTGCTCCTGCAGCCACTTGAACAGCGGCGGCAGCGGCCAAGCGTTCTGGTCGAGCTCGGCCGTCAGGCCTTCGCGCAGCACGCGCGGAATGTTCTCGACGAGGCCGCCACCGGTGATGTGGGCCATGCCCTTCACCGACAGCTTCTGCATCAGCGCGAGCAGCGGCTTCACGTAGATGCGCGTGGGCGCCATCAGCGTGTCGGCCAGCGAGCGGCCGTGGAAATCAGCCGACAGGTCGGGATTCGCGCGCTCGATGATCTTGCGCACGAGCGAGAAGCCGTTCGAGTGGATGCCGCTCGACGCAAGGCCGAGCACCACGTCGCCTTCGGCGATCGTGCTGCCGTCGATGATCTTGCTCTTCTCGACCGCGCCGACCGCGAAGCCGGCCAGGTCGTATTCGCCGTCCGGGTACATGCCCGGCATTTCGGCGGTCTCGCCGCCGATCAGCGCGCAGCCGGACAGCTCGCAGCCGTGCGCGATGCCCTTGACGACCGTGGCGGCCGTGTCGACGTCGAGCTTGCCGCACGCGAAGTAGTCGAGGAAGAACAGCGGCTCGGCGCCCTGCACGAGGATGTCGTTCACGCTCATCGCCACCAGATCCTGGCCGACGGTGTCGTGTTTGTTCAGATGAAAGGCCAGCTTGAGCTTGGTGCCCACGCCGTCGGTGCCCGACACGAGCACCGGCTCCTTGTACTTCTTCGGCACTTCGAACAGCGCGCCGAACCCGCCGATGCCGCCGAGCACGCCGTCGCGCAGGGTTTTCTTCGCAAAAGGCTTGATCTTGTCGATGAGGGCGTCGCCCGCGTCGATGTCGACGCCTGCGTCGCGGTAGGACAGACCCTGAGCGTCGGGAGCGGATTTCGGAGGATTCATGGGGGAATGCGAGAAGGTCGGTAAAATGCGATTTTACCCGAAGCCGGCCCGTTGGCCGGAATTCCCAGCACCGAATCGTCAGGGATTGCATCTTGGTCGACACGTCCCCGTTTTCATCGCCACGCGAGCCGCGCCGAAACCCGCGCGCCGCCGTGCGTGCGGCCGCGTGTGCAGGCACCGGAGCAGCCCCCCGCGCGTGCCCGGCGTACGGCGCGCGTTTCATCAACCGACCCGCATTGTGACTGTTGTGTCCCGTCAACTGACGCTCGATCTCGGCACGCCGCCGCCCGCCACGTTCGACAACTTCATCATGAATGAGGAGAACGACGAGCTCATCTCGCGGCTCCAGAAGCTCGACCTCGCGCTCGCGGCAGGGCCCGTGCCGGACCGGTCGTTCTACATCTGGGGCGAGCCCGGCAGCGGCCGCACCCATCTGCTGCAGGCGCTCGTGAGCGACGCGTCGTACGGCTACGCGCGCTACCTGACGCCGCAAAGCCCGCTCGGCGCGTTCACGTTCGACCCGCGCATCGGCATCTATGCGATCGACGACTGCGACAAGATGAGCGATACCCAGCAGGTCGCGCTGTTCAACCTGTTCAACGAGGTCCGCGCGCACCCGTCGAGCGCGTTCGTCGCGGCGGGGCCCGCGGCGCCGCTCGCGCTCGACGTGCGCGAGGATCTGCGCACGCGGCTCGGCTGGGGGCTCGTGTTTCACCTGTCGCCGCCGTCCGACGCCGGCAAGATCGCCGTGCTGAAGCTCGCGGCGAAGGAGCGCGGGATCGCGCTCACCGACGACATCGCCGCCTATCTGCTGACCCATTTCCGCCGCGACATGCCGAGCCTGATGGCGCTGCTCGACGCGCTCGACCGCTTCTCGCTCGAGCAGAAACGCGCCGTCACGCTGCCGCTGTTGCGCCGGATGCTGGCCCGCCCGGGCGACGACATCGCGCCGCCGGGCACAGGCCCGAACCGCTTCGAGTAAAATGCGCATCCATGACTAATCTGGCACTCTTTGACCTCGATCACACGCTGATCCCGACCGATAGCGACCACGAATGGGGCCGCTTCATGGTGAAGCTCGGCATCGTCGACGCGGAAAGCTTCTCGCGTCAGAACGATCAGTTCTTCGCCGACTACAAGGCCGGCAAGCTCGACATCCATGCGTACCTGTGCGCGATGCTCACGCCGCTCGCGAAGTATTCGCGCGCGCAGCTCGCCGAATGGCACGAGCAGTACATGCACGAGGTGATTCGCCCCGCGATGACGCCCGCCGCGCTCGAGCTCGTGCGCAAGCACCTCGATGCCGGCGACCTGTGCTGCGTCGTGACCGCGACCAACGAGTTCATCACGCGCCCGATCGCGACCGCGTTCGGCGTCGACACGCTGATCGCGTGCGAGGTCGAAACGACCGACGGGCATCCCGACTCGCCGTACACGGGCCGGCCGACCGGCACGCCGAGCTATCGCGAAGGCAAGATCGTGCGCACCGAAGCGTGGCTCGCGTCGCTCGGCAAGCACTGGGACGACTTCGAACACAGCTATTTCTACAGCGACTCGCACAACGACATCCCGTTGCTCGAGAAAGTCACCGACCCGATCGCGACCAACCCCGACGACACGCTGCGTGCGCATGCAAGCAACCGCGGCTGGCGCATCCTCGATCTCTTCTGAACGTCGTGATCAAAAAATTCATTCGCAAGCTGCTCGGCCAGGACGGCGCCGAACAAACATCGCCCGCCGAGGCACCCGCCGCCGACACGGCCGCTGCGCAGCGCCCCGCGAAGGGCAGCCGCGGCGGCGCCGCGAAGAAGCCGCGCAGCAATCATGAGCCGACCGTCGTGCCGGCCAGCGTGCACCAGATCGATCCGTCGCTGATCTCGCGCAATGCCGTACGCGTGACCGACACGCTGCAGCAGGCGGGCTTTCGCGCGTTCATCGTCGGCGGCGCGGTGCGCGACCTGTTGCTCGGCATCGCGCCGAAGGACTTCGACGTCGCGACCGACGCAACGCCGACCGAGGTGCAGCGGCTGTTCCGCCGCGCGCGCCTGATCGGCCGCCGCTTCCAGATCGTCCACGTCCAGTTCGGCCAGGAACTGATCGAGGTGTCGACGTTCCGCGCACTGGTCGACGCGCCGCCCGAAGCCGCCGCGGCCGAGCCGCCGAAGCGCCTGAAGCGCGACGAGCTCGACCGCCGCACGCATGCGGTGGACGCCAGCGGCCGCGTGCTGCGCGACAACGTGTGGGGCGAGCAGCACGAAGACGCCGCGCGCCGCGACTTCACGATCAACGCGATGTACTACGACCCGTCGACGCAGACGGTGCTCGACTACCACGACGGGATGGCCGACATGCGCGCCCGCCTGTTGCGGATGATCGGCGACCCGGCCACGCGCTATCGCGAGGATCCGGTGCGGATGCTGCGCGTCGTGCGTTTCGCGGCGAAGCTCGGCTTCGAGATCGAGCCGCACACGCGCGAGCCGATCAACGCGCTCGCCGATCTCGTCAACAACGTGCCGGCCGCGCGCCTGTTCGACGAAATGCTGAAGCTGCTGCTGTCGGGCCACGCGCTCGCATGCCTGCAGCGGCTGCGCAAGGAAGGGCTGCACCACGGGCTGCTGCCGCTCCTCGACGTCGTGCTCGAACAGCCGCAGGGCGAGAAGTTCATCACGCTCGCGCTGAACAACACCGACGCGCGCGTGCGCGCCGGCAAGCCGGTGTCGCCGGGTTTCCTGTTCGCGACGCTGCTGTGGCACGACATGCGCCAGCGCTTCGAGCAATACACGGCGGAAGGCGAATTCCCGGTGCCGGCGCTCCATCGCGCGATGGACGACGTGATCGACATGCAGACCGAGAAACTCGCGATCCACAAGCGTTACTCGGCCGACATGCGCGAGATCTGGGGCCTGCAGCTGCGCCTCGAAAAACGCTCGGGCCGCAGCGCGATGCGGCTGCTGGAACACCAAAGGTTTAGAGCGGGGTATGATTTCCTCCTGTTACGCTGCGAATCCGGCGAGCTCGATGCGCAAGTCGGACAGTGGTGGACGGATTTCATCGAAGGCGACGCGGCCGCGCGCGAGGCACTCCTCACGCAGGGCGGCTCGAAGGAGAAATCGCCCCGCAAGCGGCGGCGCCGCGGCGGTGCGCGAAACCGCAAGCCGGGCGAAGGCGCCGCCGAGCAGGCGCCGGACACCGCGGGCGGTTCCGACGACTGACGCGCACGCCGGCGAACGACGTAGGAAGTGATGCCATGACGGTTGCATATATCGGACTGGGGGCGAATCTCGGCGATGCGCGCCAGACCCTGAAGGACGCGGTGGTGTGCCTCGCGCAGCAGCGCACCATCTCGATCCTCGGCAAATCGAGCCTGTATCGCACGGCGCCCTTCGAAGCGGGCGGCGACGACTACTACAACTGCGTCGTCAAGATCGACACGACGCTGTCGGCCCGGGAGCTGCTCGCGCTTTGCCAGAAGATCGAACATCACTTCGGGCGCGAGCGCCCGTATCGCAACGCGCCGCGCACGCTCGACCTCGATATCCTGCTGTTCGGCTCCGATTCGATCGACGAGCCCGACCTGATCGTCCCGCATCCGCGCCTCACCGATCGCGCATTCGCGCTCGTGCCGCTCGTCGAGATCGAGCCGGCGCTCGACATCCCCGCGCGCGGCCGCGCCGATGCGTACCTCGCCTCCGTCGCGGATCAGCGCGTCGAGAAGGTGCAGACCTGCCAATGCCTGATGCAGAAGGCCCTTGCCGCCGGCGCTGACGCCGACAAGAACCGCTGCCGATGAACATCAATCCGCTGACCGTCACCGCGCCCGACCTGCGCGCCCCGCATCGCTATCTGGTGATCGAAGGGCCCATCGGCGTCGGCAAGACGACGCTCGCGCGCCTGTTCGCCGAGCGCTGGTCGATGCAGACGCTGCTCGAGCGCCCGCAGGACAACCCGTTTCTCGAACGCTTCTATCGCGACACCGCGCGCTACGCGCTGCCCGCGCAGTTGTCGTTCGCGCTGCAGCGCGCGCAGCAGGCACGCGAACTGATCGGCGCGCTCGATACGGGCCGGCCCGTCGTCGCCGATTTCATGCCGCAGAAGAACGACATCTTCGCGCGGCTGAACCTGCCGGAAGACGAATGGCAGCTGTACCGGTCGATCGCGACGCACGTGGACGTGCCGCAAGCCCCCGCGCCCGATCTCGTCATCTATCTGCAGGCGAGCCCCGAGGTGCTGTTCTCGCGCATCCAGAAGCGCGGGCTGCCGATGGAGCTGCAGATCAGCGACGCGTACCTGCGCTCGCTCGTCGATGCGTACAACGAATTCTTCTACCACTACAACCGCACGCCGGTGCTCACGGTCGCAGCCGAACATCTGAACCCGCAAGACTCCCCCGACGACCTCGCGCTGCTGATCGAGCGCATCGACACGATGCGCGGCCGCAAGGAATTCTTCGTCAAGGGCGAGACGACGCGCTGACGCGTCCTCGCCTGGTCGTTCCTCCCTATCGAACCGGATTTCCCATGACCTATCTCCAGGAATCGAGCCGGCCTGCCGTCACCGTGCCCAAGCTGCAGGCAATGCGCGAGGCCGGCGAGAAGATCGCGATGCTCACCTGCTACGACGCGAGCTTTTCCGCGCTGCTCGATCGCGCCGGCACCGATGTGCTGCTGATCGGCGACTCGCTCGGCAACGTGCTGCAGGGCCACACCACTACGCTCCCCGTGTCGATCGACGACATCGCCTACCACACCGCATGCGTCGCGCGTGTGCAACCGCGCGCGCTCGTCGTCGCCGATCTGCCGTTCGGCACGTACGGCACGCCGGCGGAGGCGTTCGCGAACGCGGTGACGCTGATGCGCGCCGGCGCGCAGATGGTCAAGCTCGAAGGCGGCGAATGGCTCGCCGACACGATCCGCTTCCTCGTCGAACGCTCGGTGCCGGTGTGCGCGCACCTCGGCCTCACGCCGCAGTCGGTGCATGCGTTCGGCGGCTTCAAGGTGCAGGGCCGCACCGAAGCCGGTGCCGCGCAGCTGCTGCGCGATGCGCGCGCGATCGAAGATGCCGGCGCCCAGCTCGTCGTGCTCGAAGCGGTGCCGACGCTCGTCGCGTCCGAGGTCACGCACATGCTGAAGATTCCGACGATCGGCATCGGCGCGGGCCTCGATTGCTCGGGCCAGGTGCTGGTGCTGCACGACATGCTCGGCATTTTCCCCGGCAAGCGCCCGCGTTTCGTAAAGGATTTCATGCAGGGCCAGCCGAACATCCAGGCGGCCGTCGAAGCGTACGTGAGCGCCGTGAAGGACGGCTCGTTCCCGGGCCCGGAACACTCGTTCTGACGCGCGGTTAGCACCCGTTCGATAAAAAAGCGCGGCACCCTGCAAAGGGTGCCGCGCTTTTTCTTTGGGCGGCGCCGCATTGCCGAAGCTCGGCGGTGCCGGTACTTCGGGCACGCGGCCCGGGCGCTCATCGCGTCATTTCAATACCGCATCGAGCGCACCGCGCAGTGCATTGGTCAGCAGCAGCGCGTCGGCGCGCGCCAGGTCGTCGAGCGTGACGATGCGCTCCTCGGCGCCGAACGTGCGATCGTCGAGCAGCACGCCGCGCATCACGCCCGGCAGCACGCCGCTCGACAGCGGTGGAGTCACCCATCGTCCGTCGAGCTTGACGAACAGATTCGAGCGGCCGCCTTCCGTCACCTCGCCGCGCTCGTTGACGAACAGCATGTCGAAGCCGCCCAGCGCCTCCGCCGCTTGCCATGCACGGTCGTATTCGGCACGGCGCGTCGTCTTGTGCACCAGCAGCGCGTCGTCCGTGCGCGTCGGTGCGAAGCCGTGCGCGGACGCGAGCATCACGCCGACCGGCCCCGCGGGCAGCGGCTTCAGCGGCGCGGCCGTGATGTCGACCGCGCCGTCCTTCGCGAGCGCGAGCTTCATCCGGTACGGGCCGTCGCCGTCGAGCGCCGCGCAGCGCGCGTCGATCTCGCGGCGCAACGCATCGGCATCGAGGCGGAAGCCGAATGCATCTGCGCTGCGCCGCAGCCGCGCGAGATGGCGCTCGAGATTCCGGATGCCGTCCGCTCGCGTCGCGGCGGTGGTCTCGAACAGCTGGAAGCCGGGATCGGCGTCGGTCAGGAATCGCGCCTTCAATTCGCACTCCGCATATTCGTCGGCGGCGACGCTGTCGAGCACGATGCCCGCGCCGACACCCATCGTGCCGCGTCGCCGGCCGGCAGCGGCCGTTGCCGCGTCACGCGTAGCGATCGTTGCGGCGCCCTCGGCATCGACCGTCTCGAGCGTCAGCGTCCGGATCGCGACCGACAGGCAGAAATCGCCGCAGCCGCCCGCATCGTCTGCCGACGCCCCGTTCCTCGGCGCGTCGAGCCAGCCGATCGCGCCCGTATAGAGCCCGCGCGGCGTCGACTCGATCGCGTCGATCAGTTCCATCGTCTTGTGCTTCGGCGCGCCGGTGATCGATCCGCATGGAAACAGCGCACGCAGCATCTGCGCGAACGTGGTGCCGTCGCGCCAGCCGGCTTCGACCGTCGACGTCATCTGCCAGACCGACGCGTACGGTTCGACCGAGAACAGCGCCGGCACCCTCACCGTGCCCGTGCGGGCGATCCGCGACACGTCGTTGCGCAGCAAGTCGACGATCATCACGTTTTCCGCGCGGTTCTTCGGATCGCTGGCGAGGAACGCGGCGGCGGCCGCGTCGTCGCGCGGATCGGCCGAGCGCGGCGCGGTGCCCTTCATCGGCCGCGCGCGCAGCACGTCGCCGTGCTTCTCGACGAACAGCTCGGGCGAGCACGACACGACCCACGTACCGTCGGGCAGCGCGATCAGCGCGCCGTAACGCACGGGCTGTCGCGCGCGCAACCGCCGGTACAGCGCGAGCGGTGTGCCGAACATGTCGAAATTCAGCCGGTACGTGTAGTTGATCTGATACGAATCGCCCGCGCGCAGCGCGTCGTGCACGGCGGCAATCGCCGCGTCGAACGCATCGCGCGACACGCTCTTCGCGACGTGCGCGACGCCCGCGATCGTCGGCGCACCGCCGCCGTCCTGCTGCGCGAGCCACGCGTCGACTTCGTCGCGCGACAGGCGCTCGCAGCGCGCATACAGCAAAAAGCGCAGCGGGGCATGGCCCGGCTGCGCTCTTTCGAGATTGCGTCCGAATTCGTAATCGCCGACGACGACCGCATGCAGCCCGTCGCGCAGATCCTGCATCACCGCCGCATCGAGTTCGTCGAGCCGTGCCGGATCCGTGCACACGCGTTCGCGCACGAAACCGGAATACAAACGACTCGACCGCGCGGACGCGGTCGAGTCGCAATCGTCCAAGAGCGCGAACGACGCGCTCTCGTTGCCTTCAGTCATGCCGTTACTCGAAGAAGCTCTTGACCCGGTCGAACCAGCTCTTGCTCTGCGGGCTGTGACGCGCACCGCCCTCGGCCAGCGACTTCTCGAACTGCTTGAGCAGGTCCCGCTGCTGCTCGGTCAGCTTCACGGGCGTCTCGACCTGCACGTGGACGTACAGATCGCCCGCGATGCTCGAACGCAGACCCTTGATGCCCTTGCCGCGCAGGCGGAACGTCTTGCACGACTGCGTGCCTTCCGGCACCGGGAACGACGCACGGCCGGCCAGCGTCGGCACCTCGATCTCGCCGCCGAGTGCGGCGGTCGTGAACGGAATCGGCATCTGGCAGTGCAGATCGTCGCCGTCGCGCTCGAACACCGAGTGCGGCTTGATGTGGATCTCGACGTACAGGTCGCCCGGCGGCCCGCCGTTGATGCCCGGCTCGCCGTTGCCGGCCGAGCGGATCCGCATCCCGTCGTCGATGCCGGCCGGGATCTTCACTTCGAGCGTCTTGGTTTCCTTCACCTTGCCCGAGCCATGGCAGTGCACGCACGGTTCGGGGATGTAGGTGCCGGTGCCGTGACACTTCGGGCAGGTCTGCTGGATGCTGAAGAAACCCTGCGACATGCGCACCGTGCCCTGGCCGTGGCACGTCGGGCAGGTTTCCGGCTTCGTGCCCGGCTTCGCGCCCGATCCGTGACAGACTTCGCACGACACCCAGCTCGGCACGCGGATCTGCGTGTCGTAGCCGTGCGCGGCCTGCTCGAGCGTGATTTCCATGCTGTAGCGCAGGTCGGCGCCGCGATACACCTGCGGCCCGCCGCGGCCGCCGCGCGCGGCACCGCCCGCGGCCTGACCGAAGATGTCGCCGAAGATGTCGCCGAACGCGTCCGCGAAACCGCCGAAACCCTGTCCGCCCGCACCGCCCATGTTCGGATCGACGCCCGCGTGGCCGTACTGATCGTACGCCGCGCGCTTCTGGTCGTCCGACAGCATTTCATAGGCTTCCTTCGCTTCCTTGAAATGCTCTTCCGCATCCTTGCTGTCCGGATTGCGGTCAGGGTGATACTTCATCGCAAGCTTGCGATACGCCTTCTTGATTTCGTCGTCGCTCGCATTCTTCGCGACGCCCAGAACCTCGTAGTAATCCCGTTTCGCCATATCGATTCGCTGTGCCGACGCGCGTCATGCACGCGGCGGCTCCTTTCGCCCGCAGTAAAGTCTCTCGACTCGTCTGGCGCTGCGCCGTCCGCGGACGGCTCGCGCAGCACCCGCCAAAAAACAAATGTGCCCGGAGGGCCGCGAAGCCCGCCAGGCGTGGAGTCGATCCGGCCATCCGGAAGGAAAGACAGACCGCTGTTCAGCCGCGCCGCGCGCGTGTCGCGCGCGGCGTGCGGTGCCATGGCAACCCGGCTCAGTCCTTCTTCACTTCCTTGAACTCGGCGTCGACGACGTCGTCCGCAGCCTGCTGCGCACCCGCGTGGGCCGCGCCTTCCGCTGCACCCGCCGCGCCGGCCGCACCAGCCTGCTGCGCCTGCATGTCGGCGTACATCTTTTCGCCGAGCTTCTGCGAAGCCTTGCCGAGCTCCTCGACCTTCGCGTCGATCGCCGCCTTGTCGGCCGACGTATCCTTCAGCACGTCCTCGAGCGACTTCAGCGCCGCTTCGATCTTTTCCTTCTCGCCCGCGTCCAGCTTGTCGCCGTACTCGGTGAGCGCCTTCTTCGTGCTGTGGACCAGCGCGTCGCCCTGGTTGCGCGAATCGGCCAGCTCGCGCAGCTTGTGGTCTTCCGCTGCGTTCGCTTCCGCGTCCTTGATCATCTGGTCGATTTCGGCGTCGGACAGACCCGAGTTCGCCTTGATCGTGATCTTGTTTTCCTTGCCGGTCGCCTTGTCCTTCGCGCCGACGTGCAGGATGCCGTTCGCGTCGATGTCGAAGGTCACTTCGATCTGCGGCACGCCGCGCGGTGCGGGCGGGATGCCTTCGAGGTTGAACTCGCCGAGCAGCTTGTTGCCTGCCGCCATCTCGCGTTCGCCCTGGAACACCTTGATCGTCACGGCCGACTGGTTGTCGTCCGCCGTCGAATACACCTGTGCGTGCTTCGTCGGGATCGTCGTGTTCTTGTTGATCATCTTCGTCATCACGCCGCCGAGCGTTTCGATGCCGAGCGACAGCGGGGTCACGTCGAGCAGCAGCACGTCCTTGCGATCGCCCGACAGCACCTGGCCCTGGATCGCCGCGCCGACTGCGACGGCTTCGTCCGGGTTCACGTCACGGCGCGGATCCTTGCCGAAGAACTCCTTCACCTTCTCCTGCACCTTCGGCATGCGGGTCTGGCCGCCGACCAGGATCACGTCGTCGATATCCGACACCTTGACGCCGGCGTCCTTGATCGCGATGCGGCACGGTTCGATCGTGCGCTCGACCAGGTCCTCGACCAGCGCTTCCAGCTTCGCGCGGGTGATCTTGAGGTTCAGGTGCTTCGGACCCGATGCGTCGGCCGTGATGTACGGCAGGTTGATTTCGGTCTGCTGGCTCGACGACAGCTCGATCTTCGCCTTTTCGGCCGCTTCCTTCAGGCGCTGCAGCGCGAGCACGTCCTTCGACAGGTCGACGCCCTGCTCCTTCTTGAATTCGCCGATGATGTAATCGATGATGCGCTGGTCGAAGTCCTCGCCGCCGAGGAACGTGTCGCCGTTGGTCGACAGCACTTCGAACTGCATTTCGCCGTCGACGTCCGCGATCTCGATGATCGACACGTCGAACGTGCCGCCGCCGAGGTCATACACGGCGATCTTGCGGTCGCCCTTCTCGGCCTTGTCGAGGCCGAATGCGAGCGCAGCCGCGGTCGGCTCGTTGATGATCCGCTTGACTTCGAGGCCCGCGATGCGGCCGGCGTCCTTGGTCGCCTGACGCTGGCTGTCGTTGAAGTAAGCCGGCACCGTGATCACGGCTTCCGTGACCGGCTCGCCGAGGTAGTCTTCGGCCGTCTTCTTCATCTTGCGCAGCACTTCCGCCGAAACCTGCGGCGGCGCCAGCTTCTCGCCGTGCGCTTCGACCCATGCGTCGCCGTTGTCGGCCTTGATGATCGCGTACGGCATCAGGCCGATGTCCTTCTGGACTTCCTTCTCTTCGAAGCGGCGGCCGATCAGGCGCTTCACCGCGAACAGCGTGTTCTTCGGGTTGGTCACGGACTGACGCTTGGCCGGCGCGCCGACGAGCACTTCGTTATCGTCCATGTAGGCGATGATCGACGGCGTGGTGCGCGCGCCTTCCGAGTTCTCGATGACCTTGACCTGGTTGCCTTCCATGATGGCGACGCACGAGTTCGTGGTGCCGAGGTCAATACCGATGATCTTTCCCATTTTTCCTAATCTCCAGAAATGCTTGTTTGCTGCGCGAAACGCCGCTTTTTTGGGCGGTTTCGCGCGCCAGAATTCAACTCTGTTCCCGAAATGCGTCCGGCCGATCCGTTTTCAAGACCCGCCAAGCGATGCGGATATTAAATTTTTTCAATCGCCGCCGGTAGCCGGATCGTGCGGACCGCCGTCGCGCTCCGACGGCGCACCGGCCGCCGCGGCGATCTTCGCGCGCGCCGCCGACACCGCCGCCTGGAACTGTCCCAGGCCATGCCAGCCGGTCGCGCGGCCGAGCCGCTTGCCGCGATGAAAAAAGAACCACGTCGGCACGCCGTGCAGGCCGAAGCGGCGCCCCAGCTCATGATGTTCGTATACGTTGCAGTGGAACCACTTCAGATCCAGCGCGCGGATCGCGTCCGGCCGGGCGAGCATCGCCTTCTTCGCAATCTCGCAGTTGAAGCAATCGACGCCCCAGAAGAACACCACGGCGAGTGCGTCGCCGGCGCCGACGACAGCGGCGTCGAACGTGTCGGCCGCCAGCGCCTGCATGTCGAACGCTTCGAACGCGGCCGGATCGACGCCGGCGGGAATCATCGCGGCAGCCTTACTTCGGCTGGGCGACCGTGACGAGCGCCGGGCGCAGCACGCGGTCCGCGATCATGTAGCCCTTTTGCAGCACGGCCACCACGGTGTTCGGCTCCTGATCGGCCGGCACCATCGAAATCGCCTGGTGCTGGTGCGGATCGAACTTCTCGCCGACCGGGTTGATCGCGACGACGCGGCCCTTCTCGAGCGCGCTCGTCAGTTGGCGCAGCGTCAGCTCGACGCCTTCACGCACCTTCGCGATGTCGCCGGATGTGTCGCTGACGGCAGCCTCGAGGCTGTCCAGCACGGGCAGCAGGTGCTCCGCGAAGCCCTCGATCGCAAACTTGTGCGCCTTCGACACATCTTCCTGCGCACGACGGCGCACGTTCTCGGTCTCGGCCTTCGCCCGGAGGAAGCTCTCCTGCAGCTCGGCGACCTTGGCTTGAGCCTCCGCGAGCGCCGCGTCGGCTGCTTCGGCGGCGGGAGCAGCGCCTTGCGCCGCCTGCTTCTCGCTGCCGATCTCTTCGGCCGATTGGGTAGCCGGGTTCTCTTGCGTGTTTTCCATGTCGCTGAAAGTCGATTAGAGGTTGAAGCCAAATCGGCAACCGCCGGACCGTATGCCGGCGGCACCGCACATTGTTGGTGCAAATAAGGGCGAAAACTGCGATTTCAAGAGGGCTATTCGCCGGTATTCGCCAATACCGCGAAACAACCGCACCGCGCGCTGCCCGATTGCGCGCATTTGTCGTCAGATCAGACGAAACGGCCGGTAACAACGCTTACCAGGCAAGTACTAGCTCGCCACAGGGGGCTGCACTACACTCCATTCAAGCGTCGAGAAAGCGCGTTTACCCTAGCTTACCGCCGCCTGACATCCACCTGGCGCTGCATTCACCGTCCGAGCGAGGCGAGTACCGTGAAATTGACCTTTGCCATATCGGTGGTCGCGCTGGTACTGATTGCCGGCACCACCACCATCTGCCTGTCCGGAGCCGTGACCGACCGCACGACCGAATACGGAAGCGCGCGGGCTACCTTCGACCAGATGTTCAGCTCCCACCAGAAAATCTGTCGATGATGCGCCGGTCGCGCTTGGTCGGCCGGCCGTGCAGTTCCGCCGCCGGCTCGCGATACGTGCGGCGCCGCTCCAGTTCGGCGAGCCGCGCCACGCGCCCCGCTTCCGTTTCCTCGTAAAGCGTCTGCGCGATGCTCGCGGGCCCGCGCACGTCGCAGATGCCGAGCACGGCAATGTGCCAGACGACACCGTCGATCGCAATCTCGACCTCGTCGCCGACGCGCACGTCCTTCGCCGGCTTGACGGCCGCCCCGCCGATCTTCACGTGGCCCTTGTCGACCGCGTCGGACGCGAGCGAGCGCGTCTTGAAGAAGCGCGCTGCCCACAGCCATTTGTCGATGCGCAGCCTGGCGCCGGGTTCCGTCGAAATCTTGTAGTTCATCGTGTTCAACTCACCGTTTCGGGCTGGGCGGCCTTCACCGGCCAGCCCTGCAGATTCTCGGCGACGATCTCGCCCAGCGCGCCGATCCAGGCCGGCGCGCCGTTCAGGCACGGAATCCGGTGGAAGGCCTGGCCGCCGCCCGCGATGAACTCGTCGCGCACCTCCATCCCGATCTCCTCGATCGTCTCCAGACAATCGGCCGTAAACCCGGGACAGAACACGTCGGCCCGCCGCACGCCGGCCTCCCCGAGCTCGCGCAGCGTCGGCGCCGTGTATGGCTGCAGCCACTCGGCCTTGCCGAAGCGCGACTGGAACGTCACACGGCATTCGAGCGTCGACAGCCCGAGCGCGGCCATCAGCAGCGCGCCCGTTTGCTGGCACTGGTCGTGATAGGGATCGCCCAGGTCGAGCGTGCGTTTCGGCACCCCGTGAAAACTCAGCACGAGCTTGTCGCCGGCCGCGAAGTCGGGCCGGCCGTGCTGCGCCCAGTAATGGCGCACCTGCTCCGCGAGTGCATGGATGTAGGCCGGATGGTCGGCATATTGCCGCACCGTGCGCACCTCCGGCTGGTTGCGCATCCGCGCGAGCGCGGCGAACGCGGCATCGAATGCGGTGGCGGTGGTGGACGCCGAGTATTGCGGATACATCGGCATCAGCAGCACGCGCTCGACGCCCGCCCGCTTGAACTGCGCGAGGGCCTGCGCAATGCCCGGACTGCCGTAGCGCATCGCGTAGTCGACCGTTACCTGGTAGCCGTTCGATGCGAGCAGATGGCGCACGCCTTCGGTCTGCCGCTCGGTGTACACGCGCAGCGGCGAGCCCTCTGGCATCCAGACGGCAGCGTATTTCTTCGCGGACGCGCGGCCGCGCAGCGGCAGGATCAACGTGCGCAGCAGGACCTGCCAGATCGCCTGCGGGATTTCGACGACGCGGGGATCCGACAGGAATTCGGCCAGATAGCGCCGCACCGCGCGCGGCGTCGGGGCGTCGGGCGTGCCGAGATTGATCAGCAGCACGCCGATGCGATGGGAGGCGGCAACACTCGAAGGCGGCTCGAGATCGAAACGCATGGGCAGAAACGTGCTCGGGGCACGCAGTCGGACGGCCCTCAATTATAGCGGGCCGCCTTGCTCGGGTCGGCTGGCCGTTCGGCCGACTGGCGATGCACGCGGCGTCGCGGCACGATGGCGAAACGGTATCGGTTCGGGTTACTGCTGGCTCAGCGTGAGCGACAGCAGCCGCGCGGTGATGTCGACGATCGGGATCACGCGGTTATACGCCATGCGGGTCGGGCCGATCACGCCGAGCGTGCCGACGATCTTGCCGTTCACCTCGTAGGGCGCCGTCACGACGCTCATTTCCTCGATCGGCACCAGCGTCGATTCGCCGCCGATAAATATCTGCACGCCCTGCGCGTGGCTCGACACGTCGAGCAATTGAAGGAGGCCCGTCTTTTGGTCGAATACGTCGAACAACTTGCGCAGCCGCGCCATGTCGGACGACAGATCCGCCACCTCGAGCAGGTTGCGCTCGCCGGAAATGAGCACGGTGTCCTCGGTGTCGGGCACCTCGGTGCTGGCCGTCACGGCCGCGTGCATCAGCGTGGTCATGTCGCCGCGCAGCTGGTCGATCTCGTCGCGCAGGCGGCGGCGCACCTCGTCGAAGGACAGCCCGGCGAAGTGCGCATTGATGTAGTTGGATGCCTCGGTGAGCTGCGACGGCGAATAGTCGCGCGGCGTCGCGAGCATGCGGTTCTGCACGTCGCCCTCGGGCGTGACGATGATCAGCAGGATGCGCTTGTCCGACAGGCGCATGAACTCGATCTGCTTGAATACATGGCTGCGGCGCGGCGTCAGCACGACGCCCGCGAACTGCGACAGGTTGGACAGCACGCTCGCCGCGGCTGCCACCACGCGTTGCTGCGGTTCGCCCGCCTGCAGCGTGTTCTGCACCTGGCGCGCGACGGCCTCGGCGTCGATCGGCGCCTCGACCGTCAGCATCGTATCGACGAACAGCCGATAGCCGCGCGGCGTCGGCACGCGGCCGGCCGACGTATGCGGGCTCGACACGAGGCCGAGCTCCTCCAGGTCGGACATCACGTTGCGGATCGTTGCCGGGCTCAGCTCGAGCCCGGAATAACGGGACAACGTGCGCGAGCCGACCGGCTGACCGTCGGCGATATACCGTTCGATCAGGGTTTTCAGGAGGGTTCGTGCGCGAGGATCTAGCATGGTGGAAAATTTTAGCGCAACCGCGCGAGCACGGCGAGTGGCCGCGACCACTGTCGCACGGGCCGATCGATCCGGCCCTGTCTTCACACAGCCGGTTCTTTTCGTCAACGAGCTATGGTGTAATGCCGGCATGAAAACCGGTAATCAGTTCAATACTGTTGCGCTCGTGGGCCGGAGCAACACGCCCGGCATCGCCGAGCCGCTCGCCACGCTGGCTGGCTGCATCGCGAAGCTGGGCTTCGAGGTCGTGTTCGAAGCCGAAACGGCCCGCGAAATCGGCATCTCCGGCTATCCGGCGCTCACTCCGGCGGAAATCGGTGCGCGCGCGGACGTGGCGGTCGTGCTCGGCGGCGACGGCACGATGCTCGGCATCGGCCGGCAGCTCGCGCCGTACAAGACACCGCTGATCGGGATCAACCACGGGCGGCTCGGCTTCATCACGGACATCGCGGCGGCCGACATGCAGGCGCTCGTGCCGGTGATCCTGTCGGGCAAGTTCGAGCGCGAGGAGCGCTCGCTGCTCGAGGCCCGGATCGTGCGCGACGGTGAGCCGATCTACCACGCACTCGCGTTCAACGATGTCGTCGTGAACCGCAGCGGCTTTTCAGGGATGGTCGAGCTGCGCGCGTCGGTCGACGGCCGGTATATGTACAACCAGCGCTCGGACGGCCTGATCGTCGCCACGCCGACCGGCTCGACCGCATACGCGCTGTCGTCGGCCGGGCCGATCCTGCACCCGCAACTCCAGGGCATCGTGCTCGTGCCGATCGCGCCGCATGCGCTGTCGAACAGGCCGATCGTGCTGCCCGACGATTCGAAGATCGCGATCCAGATCGTCGGCGGCCGTGACGTCAACGTGAACTTCGACATGCAGTCGTTTACCTCGCTGGAGCTGAACGACACGATCGAGGTGCGCCGCTCGAAGCACACGGTGCCGTTCCTGCATCCGGTCGGCTACAGCTATTACGCGACGCTGCGCAAGAAGCTGCACTGGAACGAGCACGCATCGAACGAAGACGACAAGGCGTCCTGACGCACCCGAGCCCGACACCATGCTTCGCCACCTCTCGATCCGCGACTTCGTCATCGTCGCCGCGCTCGATCTCGAATTCGACAGCGGCTTTACCGTCTTTTCCGGCGAAACCGGCGCCGGCAAGTCGATCCTGATCGACGCGCTGGCCCTCGCGCTCGGCGAGCGCGCCGACGCAAGCGTCGTGCGCACCGGCTGCGGCCGCGCCGACATCACCGCCGAATTCACGCCGCACGACCGCGTCGCGCGCTGGCTCGACGAACACGCGTTCGACGCCGAGGACACCGTGATGCTGCGCCGCGTGATCGACGCGAACGGCCGCTCGCGTGCGTTCATCAACGGCACCAGCGCGACGCTCGCGCAATTGCGCGAGCTTGGCGAGATGCTGGTCGACATCCACGGCCAGCACGCGCATCAGCTGTTGATGCGCCCCGATGCGCAGCGCGAACTGTTCGATACGCACGCGGGGCTCGTCGCCGATGCCGCGAACGTCGCACGCGCGTGGCGCGTCTGGCGCGACGCGACGCAGGCGATCGACGCCGCGAAGGCGCACGAACGGGAACTGCAGCTCGAACGCGAGAAGCTCGCATGGCAGCTCGCCGAGCTCGACAAGCTCGCGCCGCAACCGGGCGAATGGGACGAAGTCGGCAGCGAGCACAAGCGCCTGTCGCATTCGGCGAACCTGATCGCCGGCGTGCAGGGTGCGCTCAACGCGCTGTCCGAGGCCGACGACGCGATGCTCCCGCAGCTCGGCGCGATCGTGTCGAAACTGCGCAGCCTGGCCGATTACGACTCCGGGCTCGGCGATGCGCTCGCCTCGCTCGAACCGGCCGAGATCCAGCTGCAGGAAGCCGTCTATTCGCTGTCGCACTATGCGCAGCGCCTCGATCTCGACCCGGCCCGGCTCGCGCAGGTCGAAACGCGCCTCGACGCGCTGCACTCGACCGCCCGCAAGTTCAGGCTGCCGCCCGACACGCTGCACGAGGAGCATGCGGCACGCCGCGCGCAGCTCGCCGCGCTCGACGCAGCGGCCGATCTCGGCGCGCTGGAAGCCGCGCAAGCCAAGGCGTGGGAAGCCTATCTCACCGACGCGAAACGCCTGTCGAAGTCACGCGCGCAGGCCGCGAAGGCGCTCGGCGCGGCCGTCACGGCCGGCATGCAGGAGCTGTCGATGGCGGGCGGCAGCTTCGAAGTCGCGCTCGTGCCGCTCGCCGATGGCGGCCCGCACGGGCTCGAGCAGGTCGAATTCCGGGTCGCCGGACACCCCGGCGTGCCGCTGCGCCCGCTCGCGAAAGTCGCGTCGGGCGGCGAACTCGCACGGATCAGCCTTGCGCTCGCGGTAATCGCGAGTGCCGCGAGCCCGACGCCGACGCTGATTTTCGACGAAGTCGACACGGGCATCGGCGGCGGCGTCGCCGAGGTGGTCGGCCGGCTGCTGCACCAGCTCGGGCGTGACCGCCAGGTACTATGCGTGACGCACCTGCCGCAGGTCGCCGCGCGTGGCGACCATCACTTCCAGGTCGCGAAGGGCGCCGACGAGCGCGGCGGCACCGTCTCATCGGTCGTCGCGCTCGACAAGGCGAGCCGGGTCGAGGAAATCGCCCGGATGCTCGGCGGCCTCGAGATCACCGCGACGACGCGCAAGCACGCGAAGGAAATGCTGGCGGCCTGACGCGGGCACCGGTCGCCGCATGCGACAAGGCCGGCGCCCGCGCCGGCCTTTCCCGACGAACGGCAGCGGCCACCCGACCGCACCCAGCCAGCCCCGACGATTCGAACAGTCGATTCGAACGCCCGCCTCAAACGCCCGTTTCGACCGCCCCGAACACCCGCTCCCAGAGCGCCGTCACGGCCGCTCGCTCGTCGGCCACCAGCGCCGGATCGACGCGAGCCTTTTCCATCCCGTCGAGCCGCAGCTTGTGCTGCAGCTTCCGGTACTTGCGGTACGCGGCTCCGACGCGCTCGGCTTCGTCCTCGCCCATCAGCCCGAACCGCGCGACCTCGCGCAGCAGCGCGATGTTGCCGGTGTTGCGGATCAGCTCGGCATCGCTCGATGCATGCAGCAGCACCCAGTACTGAACGATGAACTCGATGTCGACCATCCCGCCGCGATCGTGCTTCAGGTCGAACAGCTCGGTCTGGTTCGGGTGGCCGGCGAACACCTTACCGCGCATGTCGACGATCTCCTTCGCCAGCACCGCCCCGTCGCGCGGCGTCGTCAGCACCTGCTGGCGGATCGCCTCGAAGTCCGCGCCGATCTGCGTGTCGCCCGCGCTGTAGCGGGCCCGCGTGAGCGCCTGGTGCTCCCACACCCACGCGGTATTCGCCGCGTCGCCCTCGCGCAGCTGATAGCGGCGGAACGCGTCGAGATCGGTCACGAGCAGCCCGGCCTCGCCGTTCGGCCGCAGCCGCAAGTCGATGTCGAACAGCGCGCCCGCGCCGGTCGCGGTCGTGAGCCACGTGATCAGCCGTCGCGTAAACGTCGTGTAGACGTCCGCCGAGCGCTCGTCGGGGTCGTCGTACAGGAAGATCAGGTCGAGATCCGATGCATAGCCGAGTTCCTTGCCGCCGAGCTTGCCGTACGCGATCACCGCGAACTTCGGCACGTCGCGGTGACGTTTCGCGAGCTGCGACCAGACGACCTCGATCGTCACGTCGAGCACCGCGTCGGCGAGCTCCGACAGGCGATCGCTCACGTGCTCGACCGACAGCTGCCCTGCCAGGTCGATCAGCAGAATCCGGAACACCTCGGCGTGCTGCGCGTGCCGCAGCAGGTCCATCTGCTGCTCGGGGCCGTCGGCGGCCGCGAGACGCGCACGCAACGCGTCCTTGAACGCGGGCCAGTCGAACGGGCTGGCGATCGCTTCGTCATCGAGCAGTTCGTCGAGCAGTTGCGGATGGCGGATCAGGTAACCGCCGCCCCAGCGCGTCGCGCCGAGCACCGACAGCACGCGATCGAGCGCGGCCGGATACTCGGTCAGCAGCGCCAGATAGACGCCGCGCCGGCTGACCGTCTCGAGCAGGTCGAACAGCCGCACGATGGTCTCGTCGCGGCGCGCGGCGTCGATCCGCGGCGCCGCCTCGAGCGCGCGTTGCGCGACGCTGTCGAAGCGTTGCCGGCTCTTTTCCGGCAGGCCCGCGTAGCGCGACGATTGCCAGATCGCGCGCAGCCGCGCGAGCACGGTCGCCGGATCGGTGAAGCCCAGCCCGTCGAGGCGCGCGCGCAGCGCGTCGTCTTCACCGTCGTCGGCGAGCGCCCCGCTCCAGATCCACGATGCGGCGGTGTCCTCCCCCGCCGCGCAGGGGCCGCCGTTCGCCTTGTCGGCAAAGATCTGATCGAACTGCGCCTCGACGAAGGTGCGGTGGCCGTCGAGCACCTGCATCAGCGCCGCGTAGTCGGCAAAGCCGAGCGATGCGGCCAGCGCCGCGCGCTCGTGAGGATCGACCGGCATCGCGTGCGTCTGCGCGTCGTCGCGGTACTGCAGCCGGTGCTCGAGCGTGCGCAGGAAGTTGTACGCGTCGGTCAGGCGCTCGCGCACGTCCTCGCCGATCAGCCCGCGCGCCTGCGCATGGCGCAGCACCGCGAGCGTCGGCCGCACGCGGAATTCCGCATCCTGGCCGCCGCGAATCAGCTGGAACACCTGCGCGCTGAACTCGATCTCGCGGATGCCGCCGCGCCCGAGCTTGATGTCGTCGGCCTTGTCGGGCCGCATCGATGCGCGGCGCGCGGCTTCCTGGCGGATCTGCTGGTGCAGCGAACGGATCGCGCCGATCACGCCGAAGTCGAGATAGCGGCGGTACACGAACGGCTTGACGATCGATTCGAGCTGCGTCGCGAGCCGCCGCGCGGCGTCGCTGTCGCCTTCCGACACGAGCCGCCCCTTGATCCACGCATAGCGCTCCCATTCGCGCCCCTGCACGTAGAAATATTCCTCGAGCATCCCGAGACTGCAGACGAGCGGCCCCGAATCACCGTTCGGGCGCAGCCGCATGTCGACGCGAAACACGTAACCGTCGGCGGTGACCTCGGACAGCACGCCGATCAGGCGCCGGCCGAGCCGCGTGAAGTATTCCTGGGTGGACAGCGGCGAGCGCGTGCCGCCGGCCGTCTCGCCGTCGTCCTCGTAGACGAAGATCAGGTCGATGTCCGACGACACGTTCAGCTCGCGGCCGCCGAGCTTGCCCATCCCGACCACGCCCAGCACGACGCGCTGGCCGTCGGCGCCGCGCGGCTCGCCGTACATCGCCTCGAGTTCGGCCGACAGCAGCGCGAGCGAGCGCTGCACGGCCACCTCGGCGAGATCGGTCATCGCGGACGTCACCTCGGCGACGTCCGCGACGCCGCGCAGGTCGCGCTCCGCGACCGCGCCGAACACCTCGACCCGCAACTGCCGCAGCGCGCGCTTCAGTTGCTCGTCGCCCTGCGCGAGCGCGCCGGTGGGCGATGCGAGCAGCTCGGTCAGGCGCGCGTCGAGCTGCGCGCGCACGAGCGGCGCGGCGGCCCACGCGGCGATCTGGTCGCGCAGCGCGGGACGGGCGGCGGCCGCGCGGGCGATATAGCGGGAGAAGGACGGGCTGATCAGGGCGGAAGCGTCGGTCATCGAAAAGCGGCCTGGCGGTAAGGCCTGCCGCTGCGCGAGCACGCTTGCGCGCCCCGCCGCCGACAGGCCCCGTGGACTCGGCGCGGTTGTCGCGACGCGGATGCGCCGCCGCGACAACCGCGCGCCGGAAGGCCCGTGCCGCACTGCCGCGAAGGCCGCCGGCACGAACCCCTGTGATACATTTCAACGTCAGTCTGCAAAACTACCATATCGCCGCCCTTCCGCCGCATGTCCGACCGTCAGGAATCCGCGTTAGCCAAGCCCGAAGCGGGACCTCCGAAGCACGATCATCCCGTCCTGCGTCGCGTGTTCAGGGTGACGCTGGCAGTCGGGATCGGCACGTACTTCGTCGCGGCCGGCGCGTTCCTCGGGCTGCGCTATGTGCTGCTGCCGCGCATCGACGAATTTCGCCCGCGCATCGAGCGCGCGGTGTCCGACAAGCTCCACGCGCAGCTTTCGATCGGCAAACTGTCTCCTCACTGGTCCGGCATGCAGCCGGGCGTCGAAGTCGCCAACCTCACCATTCGCGGTCGTGACGGCCAGGTCGCGCTGTCCGTTCCGCACGCGACGGCCGCGCTGTCGTGGATGTCGCTGCTGCGGCTGTCGCCCGCGCTGTCGAGCCTGATCGTCGACCATCCGGACCTCGTCGTCGCGCGCACGGCCGACGGCTCGCTGAGCATCGCGGGCGTCGGCGTCGCGACCACCCATGGCGGAAACGACACGTTCGGCACCTGGCTGCTGAAGCAGGAAGCGATCGTGCTGCGCAACGGCACGCTGCGCTGGCGCGACGCGCAGCACGACGCGCCGGAGCTCGCGCTGGCGGGCATCCGCCTGGCGGTGCTCAACGACGGCCGCGAGCACCGGGCCGCGCTGCAGGCGCCCGCGAACGGCACGCTGCTGCTCGGCCCGCTCGATTTCCGCGCGCGCTTCCGGCACAAGCCGCTCGCACCGATCGGCAAGCCCACGAACTGGACCGGCGACGCGTATCTGTCGACCGGCCCGGTCGATCTGCAGACGCTCGGCCGCTATCTCGACATTCCGCTCACGATCCACGCGGGCCGGATCGACAACGCCATCTGGGCGACCTTCGAGAACGGCCACCTGCGCTCCGCCGGCGGCGACCTGCAGGGCGCCGACGTCGTGCTGCGCGTGCGGCCGACCCAGCCGCGCCTCGACGTGCCGACGGTCGGCTTCGGCTGGGACATGGCGCTCGACGCCGGCCGCGACTACACGCTGCATCTGACGCGCTTCAACGCGGAGCTCGGGCAGACGCCGCTGCCGGACGGCACGCCGCTCGCCCGCTCGCTCGCGCTGTCGACGCTGACCGCCCGCTACCGCGTGCCGGCCGCCGACCAGGGGCAACTCCTGAGCGTCGTGGGCGACCGCGTCGATCTCGGCATCCTGAGCGAATTCATCCGCGGGTTGCCGCTGCCGGCGCGGCTGCGCAACGAACTGATCAAGCTCGACCCGCGCGGGATGGTGTCGAACTATCACATCGAGGTCGAACGCGCGAAGCCGGCGCGGGCCGAGCTCGCCGACGAGGAGCGCCGCACCGGCGCCGCGCCGATCGTTCGCTACCGCTTCCTGGGCGACCTGCAGGGCATCAGCTTCGCCGCGCAGGAGCCGCCGCCGGGCCTCTCGCCGCGCGGCCATCCGCGCGCCGGCTGGCCGGGCGTCGAGAACCTGTGGGGCCACGTCGACGCGAACGAGACGGGCGGCGCCGCGCACTTCGACGCGGTCAATGCGGCGGTCACGGTGCCCGGTGAATTCGACGAGCCGCGCCTCACCTTCGACCGGCTGCGCGGCAACGCCAAATGGGCGATCACGCCGGCGCCGGGCGAAAAGCACGCGCGCGTCGAGGTGACGTTGCCCGACCTGTTCGTCGCGAACCCCGATGCGGAAATCGCGGTGTCGGGCTCGTACACGAACCCAGGCCACGGCCGCGGCTCGCTCGACCTGCGCGCGGATTTCGCGCGTGCGTCGGTGGCGCGCATTCCGCGCTACCTGCCGACCGGGATGTCCGAGCACCTGCGCACGTACCTCGGCCATGCGCTGCAGGATGGCCAGGTGTCCAAGGGCGCGTCGATCGTCGCGCGCGGCCCGCTCGAAAAATTCCCGTTCGAACACGAGCCGGATGCCGGCGTGTTCCACATCGTCGCGCCATTTACCGGCGGGCGCTTCGAGCCGACGCCGTATCCGCCGCGCAAGCTCGCGAACGGCACGCCGAGCGTCTGGCCCGCGCTCGACGGAATCGACGGCGTGTTCGAGCTCGCGCAGAACAAGCTGCGCTTCGACATCGCACGCGCGCACTACAAGCGCGTCGCGCTGACGAAGGTCGCCGGCCGGATCGACGATCTCGGCAACCCGTCGAAGTCGCCGCTCGTCATCGACGGCCACGCGCAAGGCCCGCTCGCGGACCTGATCGACTACGCCGACAACAGCTCGCTCGGCGCGATGAGCGGACACATCGGCCAGCGGATCGATGCGCAGGGGCCCGCGGCGCTCGCGCTCAAGATCACGATTCCGCAGCACGTTCCGCATCCGCATACGCACGTCGAAGGCGCACTGGCGTTCGGCGGCAACACGCTGTCGACCGACGGCGTGCCGCCGCTGTCCGCGCTGCGCGGCAGCGTGCGCTTCACCGAGGCCGGTGCATCGCTGCACGACCTGTCGGGGCGCTTCCTCGGCGGTCCGGTGCGCGCGAACGGCAACTTCCAGTCGCACGGCCCGTACGCCGTCGACGTCGACGGCAAGCTCGCGCTCGACGCCACGCGCGGCCTGAACCTGCGCGGCACGGCCGCGGCGCTGCTCGAGCACGTGGTCGGCGACGCGCCGTACCAGCTCGCCGTACGCGGCGCGCCGGGCCGGCTGCCGGAGGTCACCGCGCGTTCCGACCTGACGGGCGTCGCGCTCAACTTCCCCGCGCCGTTCGCGAAACCGGCCGGCACGCCGATGCCGTTCCGCTTCACGCTGCAGCCGGCCAGCCAGGCGGGCGGCAAGCGCCTCGAGCATGCCGACCTGACGCTCGGCCCCGTGTCCGCGACCTACCTGCTCGACGCGACGGCCGGCCAGCCGCTGCGCGCGGTGCGCGGCGCGATGGGCATCCACCGGATGCCCGACCTGCCGCAGGAGGGCGTAAGCGCCGCCGTCGACGTCGACGAACTCGACGCCGACGCCTGGCTCGCACTGGCCCGCACGCTGCAGCACGACGCGCCGCGCGCGCCGGAACCGCAAGCCGCGCCGCGCATCGACGTCGCGAGCTTCACGCCGAAGCGCTTCGCGCTTCACTTCGGCACGCTGAAGCTGCTCAAGCGCAACTGGGAGAACGTGATCATCGGCGCGTCGCACATCGACGAGCTGTGGCAGGCGAACATCGCGTCGAACCAGGTATCGGGCTACCTGTCCTGGGCGCCGGGCGGCGGCCACAACGGCGCGGGGGTGCTAAACGCGCGGCTCGCGAAGCTCGTGATTCCGGACAGCGCGCAGCACGACCTCGTCGGCCGCGCGATGAACCTGCCGACGCCGACCGACCGGCCGATGCCGTCGGTCGACCTGATCGTCGACCAGGTCGTCGCGCGCAACCACGACATCGGCCGCCTCGTCGTCAACGCGCGCAACATCGACGAAGCCGGCACGCCGGTGTGGCAGCTCGACAAGCTGGAGCTGTCGAACCCGGCCGCGAAGCTGACGGCAACCGGCAACTGGCGCACGTCGCGCCGCGCGCTGGCCCGCGGCGTCGACGAAAACGATGCGCCGCGCCGCAGCGTGTTCGACTTCAAGCTCGACGTCGGCAACGCGGGCGCGCTGCTCGACCTCGTCGGCCTGCCGCGCACGCTGGCGGACGGCCACGGCACGGTGACCGGCAAGGTCGGCTGGCGCGGCGGCCCGACCGCGGTCGACCTCCCGTCGCTCGGCGGCCAGGTCGCGCTCGACCTGGAACACGGCCAGATCCTGAAGGTCGATCCGGGCGCCGCGAAACTGCTCGGCGTGCTCAGCCTGCAGAGCCTCGCGCGCTTCCTGACGCTCAATTTCCGCGACGTGATCGGCAAGGGACTGCCGTTCGACAAGATCACGGGCACCAGCCGCATCTCGAACGGCATCGCCCGCACCGACGACTTCTCGATGACGACCGCGCCGGCAAACGTGACCGTGCGCGGCGCGGTCGACCTCGGCACCGAGACGCAGGACCTGCACGCGCACGTCGCGCCGAAGATCGGCGCCGGCACAGCCGCGATCGCCGCCGCGATCATCAATCCGCTGCTCGGCGTCGGCGTGCTGGCGGCGAACTACGCGCTGTCGGAGACGCTGTCGCACGCGTTCGCGCTCGACTACGCGATCACCGGCTCGTGGGCGCATCCGCACATCGAGCGGGTGCGGGGCGATCAGGGTAAGATGAACCACGGTCCGGCCGATGCGGCGAGCCACTGATGCGCTCGGTCGGGCCGCACCCCATTTATGACGCAACCGATCCAGCGATGACCGATCACACCCGTTTAGCCACACCCTTTCGGGTCGCCGCGCTGCAGATGGTGAGCACGCCGGACGTCGCACGCAATCTCGCCGAAGCCGGCCGCCTGATCGCGGAAGCGGCCGGCGAGGGCGCGCAGCTCGTGCTGCTGCCCGAGTATTTCTGCTTCATGGGCCATCGCGACACCGACAAGCTCGCGCTCGCCGAACCCTACCGCGACGGCCCGATCCAGCGCTTTCTTTCGGAGGCCGCGCAGCGTCACGGCGTCTGGGTGATCGGCGGCACGCTGCCGCTGAAGGCGCCCGAACCCGATCGCGTGCTGAACACGACGCTCGTGTTCGACCCGAGCGGCCACGAAGCGGCGCGCTACGACAAGATCCACCTGTTCAACTTCGAGAAAGGCGACGAATCGTTCGACGAGGCGCGCACGATCCGCGCGGGCGACACCGTCGTCGCGTTCGACGCGCCGTTCGGCCGGGTCGGCCTGTCGGTCTGTTACGATCTGCGCTTTCCGGAGCTGTATCGCAGGATGGGCGACTGCGCGCTGATCGTCGTGCCGTCGGCGTTTACGTATACGACGGGCCGCGCGCACTGGGAGATGCTGCTGCGCGCGCGGGCCGTCGAGAACCAGTGTTACGTGCTCGCGGCCGCGCAAGGCGGCAAGCACGAGAACGGCCGGCGCACCTGGGGCCACAGCATGCTGATCGACCCGTGGGGCGAGATCGTCGCGGTTCGCGACGAAGGCGCGAGCGTCGTGATCGGCGCGCTCGATCCGCAGCGCATCGCCGACGTGCGCCAGAGCCTGCCCGCGTGGCGGCATCGCGTGCTGACCTGAACCGCTGCCCCCGGCGCTTGAAACGTCGCCCGGCCAACCCATCTGCCCAGAACGCACCCGACAACTTTTTGAGAACCCTCGATACCCGCATGAACATCATCGAACCCGGCATCCGCAATCTTGCGCTGGCGAAGGACATCCTCCTCACGCCGTACGGCCTCGACGAGAGCCTGCTCACGCGCACGATCGCCGACATCTTCACGCATCGCGTCGACTACGCGGACCTGTACTTCCAGGCAACCCGCAGCGAAGCGTGGAGCCTCGAGGAAGGCATCGTGAAGTCGGGCAGCTTCAGCATCGACCAGGGCGTCGGCGTGCGTGCGGTCGCGGGCGACCGCACCGCGTTCGCGTACTCGGACGACCTGTCGCCGGAGGCCATCGCCCAGGCGGCCGCGGCCACCAAGGCGATCGCGGCGGCCGGCGGCGGCCGCCAGAAGATCAAGGCGGCGACGTCGCTGAAGGGCATCTCGGGCCGCGACCTGTACCTGCCGTCCGATCCGCTCGCGTCGCTCGACGCGACGGCCAAGGTCAAGTTGCTCGAGCGCATCGAGCAGATGGCGCGCGGGCGCGATCCGCGCGTCACGCAGGTGATGGCGGGCCTCGCCGGCGAATACGACGTCGTGCTGGTCGCGCGCAGCGACGGCGCGCTCGCGGCCGACATCCGCCCGCTCGTGCGCGTGTCGGTCACGGTGATCGCCGAACAGAACGGTCGCCGCGAAATCGGCTCCGGCGGCGGCGGCGGCCGCTTCGACTACGGCTACTTCACCGACGAGGTGCTGTCGCGCTACGTCGACGACGCCGTGCACGCGGCGCTCGTGAACCTCGACGCGCGCCCCGCCCCGGCCGGCGCGATGACGGTCGTGCTCGGGCCGGGCTGGCCGGGCGTGCTGCTGCACGAGGCGATCGGCCATGGCCTCGAGGGCGACTTCAACCGCAAGGGCTCGTCGGCGTTCGCCGGGCGCATCGGCGAACAGGTCGCCGCGAAGGGCGTGACGGTGGTCGACGACGGCACGCTGCCGAATCGCCGCGGTTCGCTGAACATCGACGACGAAGGCAACCCGACGCAGTGCACGACGCTGATCGAGGACGGCATCCTGAAGGGCTACATCCAGGACACGCTGAACGCGCGCCTGATGAAGATGCCCGTCACCGGCAACGCACGGCGCGAGTCGTATGCGGCGCTGCCGATGCCGCGCATGACCAACACGTACATGCTGAACGGCGACAAGGATCCGCAGGAAATCATCGCGTCGGTGAAGAACGGCCTGTACGCGGTGAACTTCGGCGGCGGCCAGGTCGACATCACGAACGGCAAGTTCGTGTTCTCGGCGTCCGAGGCGTACATGATCGAGAACGGCAAGATCACGTACCCGGTGAAGGGCGCGACGCTGATCGGCAGCGGCCCGGAATCGCTGAAGTACGTGAGCATGATCGGCAACGACATGTCGCTCGACTCGGGCGTCGGCGTGTGCGGCAAGGAAGGCCAGAGCGTGCCGGTCGGTGTCGGCCAGCCGACCTTGCGGATCGACAAGATGACGGTCGGCGGTACGGCATAACCGCATCGCGACGCAGACAATCCGCGCATTTTGACTAAAACGCGCGGATTGTCCGCATTTTCGAGCATCCCCGGTTGCCAGCCGCCCGGCGACCGGGTATAAATTCCGAATCAACTTTTTTGACGAACCGAATCTCCGTCATGTCCGCCAAGTTTTACTTTTACTTTTTTTGGTATCTCAGACCGCTGGCGGATCGAGAGGGTTGATGGCGCGTAAAGCGCAACCGAAATTCCCGAAAAAACCGCCGGCGAACCCGGCGGTTTTTTTTCGCCCTTCGCCACCCGGTCGCCGCCGCAGCGGATCCCGCGGCCCCGACCGAAATCACTGAATCGCTTGAATTGATGAATCTGCCGCACGCGCACTGACCGAACGGCGCCCGCAAAATTAGGAGAAACAGCATGCCCCCGCACAACACCGACGACGTCCGCATTCGCGAACTCAAGGAACTGACGCCGCCCGCCCACCTGATCCGCGAATTCGCATGCTCCGAGGCCGCGTCCGAGCTGATCTACAACTCGCGCCAGTCGATGCACCGCATCCTGCACGGGATGGACGACCGGCTGATCGTGGTGATCGGGCCGTGCTCGATCCACGATACGAAGGCGGCGATCGAGTACGCGGGGCGGCTCGTGAAGGAGCGCGAGCGCTTCAAGGGCGAGCTGGAAATCGTGATGCGCGTGTACTTCGAGAAGCCGCGCACGACGGTCGGCTGGAAAGGCCTCATCAACGATCCGCACCTCGACAACAGCTTCAAGATCAACGAAGGGCTGCGCACCGCGCGCGAACTGCTGCTGCAGATCAACGAGATGGGCCTGCCGGCCGCGACCGAATACCTCGACATGATCAGCCCGCAGTACATCGCCGACCTGATCTCGTGGGGCGCGATCGGCGCGCGCACGACCGAGTCGCAGGTGCACCGCGAGCTTGCGTCGGGGCTGTCGTGCCCGGTCGGTTTCAAGAACGGCACCGACGGCAACGTGAAGATCGCGGTCGACGCGATCAAGGCCGCCTCGCAGCCGCACCATTTCCTGTCGGTGACCAAGGGCGGTCACTCGGCGATCGTGTCGACGGCCGGCAACGAGGACTGCCACGTGATTCTGCGCGGCGGCAAGACGCCGAACTACGATGCGGACAGCGTGAACGCCGCATGCGCCGACATCGGCAAGGCCGGCCTCGCCGCGCGCTTGATGATCGATGCGAGCCACGCGAACAGCTCGAAGAAGCACGAGAACCAGATCCCCGTGTGCGCGGACATCGGCCGCCAGGTCGCGGCCGGCGACGAGCGCATCGTCGGCGTGATGATCGAGTCGCACCTGGTCGAAGGGCGCCAGGACCTGAAGGAAGGCTGCCCGCTGACCTACGGCCAGAGCATCACCGACGCGTGCATCGCGTGGGACGACAGCGTGAAGGTGCTCGAAGGCCTCGCGGAATCGGTGAAGGCACGGCGCGTCGCGCGCGGCAGCGGCAACTGAGCGCCGGCAGGCCCGAGGCGGCGCCTGCCGCCTGCGGGCTGGCGGCCTGCGCCTCGCGCTGCAACGATAAGGCCCGGCTCGCGCCGGGCCTGTTCGTTTGGGGGAACCGCCGTCAGGTCCTCACTCGAGCGCACCCGAACCGAAGATCTCGGTCTTGATGCGTGCCGGCTCGACGCCCAGCGCGACCAGCGCGTCGCGTTGCGCCTTCATGAACGCGACCGGGCCGCACACATAGTAGTCGGCATCCGGCACCAGCGCGTATTGCTTCACGCGTTCCGGCGTCAGACGCCCTTCGAGGTCGTGATCGACGCCGCCGCGGTCGTTCGGGCCGACCTGCTCGTACAGCACCGTGCGCTTCACGTTCGCATGGTCGCGCACCGTATCGTTCAACCAGTCGCGGAACGCGTGCACCGCGCCCGACCGGCATGCGTGAACGAACCGCACGTCGCGCGTGCTGCCTTCGCCGACGAGCGTCGATGCCATCGACACCATCGGCGTCAGGCCGACCCCGCCGGAGATCAGCACGACCGGCGTATCGACGCCGCGCTTGAGCGAAAATTCGCCCATCGGCGCGGTCACTTCGACGATCGCGCCCTCCTCCACACCGTCGTGCATCAGCGTCGACACCTTGCCGGGCGGGATGGCTTCAGGCTGGCCGGCCTCGCGCTTCACCGAGATGCGCAGCCACTTGCCGTGCGGCGCATCGGACAGGCTGTACTGGCGCGGCTGGTCGACGCCAAGCTCGCCGACGAAACGCTTCACCGTGACGTACTGGCCCGGCTCGAAGGTCGGCGCGTCGCCGCCGTCGGCGGGTGTCAGGTAGAACGACGTGATCTCGTCGCTTTCACGCACCTTGCGGGCGACTCTGAACGGACGGAAACCGCTCCACGCGGCGCCTGCATAGAGGTCGGCCTCGGCGCCGATCAGGATCTGCGCGAGCTGGCCGTACGCGACGCGCCATGCGTCGAGCGTCTGCGCATCGACCGCCTCGCCGAGCACCTCGACGATCGACGCGAGCAGGTTCTCGCCGACGATCGGGTAATGCTCGGGACGGATGTTCAGGCTCGCGTGCTTGTGCGCGATATGCGACACCGCGCCGCCCAGTGCGCCGAGATTGTCGATGTTCGCCGCATACGCATAGACGGCCTTCGCGAGCGTTTCCGGCTGGCTGCCCGTCTTCTGGTGCGTCTGGTTGAACAAGTTCTTCAGTTCCGGATGACGCGCGAACATGCGCTGATAGAAATGCTTCGTGATCGTCGCGCCATGCTCGGCCAGGACGGGGGCGGTGGCCTTCACTCGGGCCATCTGGTCAGCGGTGATGTGGGTCATGTTCGTTCTCCGTTAAACATGCACATACGATACATGTTTAAAAAAACGCCGCCCCTCTGGCAAATTGTCGCATCGAGCAAAAACGCTGCCGCGCGTCAGCGGATCCGGCCGCGCTCCCACAGCACGTCCGACCCACCGTCCGTGCGGTTCAGCACGCGCGCCAGCACGAACAGCAGGTCCGACAGCCGGTTCACGTAGCGCCGCGGCGCATCGTTGAGCGTGTCGGTGCGCCCGAGCGCGACGATCGAGCGCTCGGCGCGCCGGCATACCGTGCGGCACACGTGCGCGAGCGACGCCGCGCGCGAGCCGGCCGGCAGGATGAATTCCTTCAGCGGCGGCAGCGTCGCGTTGTAGTCGGCGAGCCACCGGTCGAGCCGGGCGAGGTGCGTGTCGTCGAGTACCGCATGGCCGGGAATGCACAGCTCGCCGCCGAGATCGAACAGGTCGTGCTGGATCGTGACCAGCGCGGTGCGCACGTCGTCCGGCAGCGGCTCGGCGAGCAGCACGCCGAGGTTCGAGTTCAGTTCGTCGACGTCGCCGATCGCGGCGATCCGCGCGTCGTCCTTGCCGACGCGCCGCCCGTCGCCGAGGCCCGTGGTGCCGTCGTCGCCCGTGCGCGTCGCGATCTTGCTCAAGCGGTTGCCCATCCGAATGTCCTCTCGTGCGCGGCCGCGATGCGGCCCGGTTGCGTAGGAACGCGATTATCGCAGCCCGCGGCGGCGGGCGCAGCGGGCGTTACAGCGTAGAATGGGCCGAAAGTTCGACAAGCAGTCGCCAGGAGACATTCGTGAATCACCCTGCCCCGCCGGCCACCGCGCGCCGCCCGCTGCCCCCCGCCATGCTCGATGCGCTGCGCGCCGCCTTCGGCGAGCGCGTGTCGACCGCCGATGCCGTGCGCGCCCACCACGGCCGCGACGAGTCGCCGTTCGATCCGCAATTGCCCGACGCCGTCGTATTCGCGCACAACGCCGATGAAGTACGCGAAGTCGTGTCGCTGTGCGCGCTCTACAGCGTGCCGCTGATCCCGTATGGCGCGGGCTCGTCGCTCGAAGGCCACCTGCTCGCCGTGCGCGGCGGCGTCTCGCTCGACCTGTCGGAAATGAACCGCGTGCTGTCGATCAACGCGGAAGACCTGACCGTCACGGTCGAGCCGGGCATCACGCGCAAGGCGCTCAACGAAGCGCTGCGCGACACCGGCCTGTTCTTCCCGATCGATCCGGGCGCCGACGCCAGCATCGGCGGGATGACCGCGACCCGCGCGTCGGGCACCAACGCCGTGCGCTATGGAACCATGCGCGAGAACGTGCTGGGCCTCACGGCCGTGCTGGCCGACGGCCGCGTCGTGAAGACGGGCTCGCGCGCGCGCAAGTCGTCGGCCGGCTATGACCTCACGCGGCTGTTCGTCGGCTCCGAAGGCACGCTCGGCGTGATCACCGAGATCACGCTGCGCCTGCATCCGCTGCCCGAAGCCGTGTCGGCCGCGATCTGCACGTTCCCGTCGATGGGCGACGCGGTGCGCACCGTGATCGAGACGATCCAGATCGGCGTGCCGATCGCGCGCGTCGAGTTCGTCGACTCGCTCGCGGTGCGCTCGATCAATCGCCACTCGAACCTGACGCTCACCGAAGCGCCGACGCTGTTCTTCGAATTCCACGGCACCGAGGCCGGCGTGAAGGAACAGGCCGAGCTCGTGCAGACGCTCGCGGGCCAGAACAACGGCCAGGGCTTCGAATGGGCGACCCGCCCCGAGGATCGCTCGCGGCTCTGGGCCGCGCGCCATAACGCGTACTTCGCGATGCTGCAGCTCAAACCCGGCTGCCGCGCGGTGACGACCGACGTATGCGTGCCGATCTCGCAACTCGCCGCGTGCGTCGAGGAAACCGAAGCCGACCTGTGCGCATCGTCGCTGCCCTGCCCGATCGTCGGCCACGTCGGCGACGGCAATTTCCACGTCGCGATCCTGATCGACCCCGACAAGCCCGACGAAATCGACGAAGCCGAACGCATCAACGACCGGATCGTCGAGCGCGCGCTGCGCCTCGGCGGCACCTGCACCGGCGAGCACGGCGTCGGCCTGCACAAGATGCGCTTCCTGCCGAAGGAGCACGGCGACAACGCGATCGACGCAATGCGCGCCATCAAGCTCGCGCTCGATCCGCGCAACCTGATGAATCCCGGCAAGATCTTCACGTGCTGACACGGCGGCGCGCCGCCGCGCCGCCCGCAGGAGACCCGATGAACGCTTCCGTCGAACTGTCGAGCGCGATGCGCGCGCAGCGCCAGCGCGAAGTCGTGCAGGCGCTGATGGCCGTGCTGCCGACGCATTGCCTGCTGTTCCGCGACGAGGACACCGCCCCGTACGAATGCGACGGCCTGTCCGCATATCGCCGGCTGCCGCTGGCGGTCGCGCTGCCCGAAACCGAATCGCAGGTGCAGCGGATCGTGCAGATCTGCCGGCGCATGGAAGTGCCGATCGTGCCGCGCGGGGCGGGCACGAGCCTGTCCGGCGGCGCGCTGCCGATCGCCAACGGCGTGGTGCTGTCGCTCGCGCGCTTCACGCGCATCGTCGAGGTCGACCCGTACGCGCGCACGGCCACCGTGCAGCCCGGCGTACGCAACCTCGCGATTTCGGAAGCCGCCGCGCCTTACGGGCTGTATTACGCGCCCGATCCGTCGTCGCAGATCGCCTGCACGATCGGCGGCAACGTCGCGGAAAATTCGGGCGGCGTCCACTGCCTCAAATACGGGCTGACGGTGCACAACGTGATGCGCGTGCGCGCGGTCACGATCGACGGCGAGATCGTCGAATTCGGCTCGCTCGGCCTCGACACGCCGGGCCTCGACCTGCTCGCGGTGATGATCGGCAGCGAAGGGATGTTCGCGATCGTCACCGAGGTCACGGTGAAGCTGATCCCGAAACCGCAGACCGCGCAGCTCGTGATGGCGAGCTTCGACGATGTCGTGAAGGGCGGCGAGGCGGTCGCCGCGATCATCGCGTCGGGCATCATCCCGGCCGGGCTGGAAATGATGGACAAGCCGGCCACGCAGGCCGTCGAGGCGTTCACGCACGCGGGTTACGACGTCGACGCGAAGGCGATCCTGCTGTGCGAATCGGACGGCACGCCCGAGGAGGTCGCGGAGGAAATCGTCCGCATGACGGCCGTGCTGCGCGAACATGGCGCGACGCGCATCCAGGTGTCGCGCAACGAAAGCGAGCGGCTGCGCTTCTGGTCCGGCCGCAAAAATGCGTTTCCGGCCGCCGGGCGCATTTCCGCCGACTATTACTGCATGGACGGCACCGTGCCGCGCCGCGCGATCGGCCCGCTGCTCGCGCGCATCGAGCAACTCGAGACGCGCTACGGGCTGCGCTGCATCAACGTGTTCCATGCGGGCGACGGCAACATGCATCCGCTGATCCTCTACAACGCGAACGATCCGGACGAGCTGCACCGCGCCGAGCAGTTCGGTGCGGAAATCCTCGAGTGCTGCGTGGAATTCGGCGGCAGCGTGACGGGCGAGCACGGCGTCGGCATCGAAAAGCTCAATTCGATGTGCGTACAGTTCTCGCCGCAGGAGCGCGATGCGTTCTTCGCGGTCAAGCGCGCATTCGATCCGGCCGGGCTGCTCAATCCCGACAAGGGCATCCCGACCCGCGCGCGTTGCGCCGAATACGGCCGCCAGCACGTACGCGGGGGGCTGCTGCCGCACCCCGACCTGCCGCGCTTCTGAGCGCCGCGCGGTTGCGCGGCGCGTGTCGACGCGCGGGCCGCGATGCGCACCCCGCTCGCGCCAGCCATGCGCGCGGCGGCGGCTGCATGCCTTCGCGATACCGCGCTTAGGGATAGTCGCGATGTGGATTCGCGCCACCCCGGTACAATCGACCGGACAACAACGAGGCAGCAACGGAACATGGAAGAGGACGACATCGTCGCCGGATGGGCCGAGCGCATCCGTGCCGCCAGTGCAGACGGCCGGCCGCTGCGGATTCGCGGCGGCGGCACCAAGGACTGGTACGGCCAGGCGCTGGACGGCGAAATACTCGACACGCGCGCGTTTCAGGGCGTCGTGTCGTACGACCCGGCCGAGCTCGTCGTCACGGTCCGCGCGGGCACGCCGCTCGCGCAGCTTGAAACCGTCCTCGCCGAGCGCGGCCAGATGCTGCCGTTCGAACCGCCGCATTTCGGCCGCGCGGCCACCGTCGGCGGCTGCATCGCGGCGGGCCTCGCGGGCCCGCGCCGCGCGACCTGCGGCGCGCCGCGCGATTTCGTGCTCGGCGTCACGCTGATGAACGGGCGCGGCGAAGTGCTGCGCTTCGGCGGACAGGTCGTGAAGAACGTCGCCGGCTACGACGTGTCGCGGCTGATGGCCGGCTCGCTCGGCACGCTCGGGCTGATGCTCGACCTGTCGATCAAGGTACTGCCGGTGCCGGTCGCCGAAGTCACGCTGAAGTTCGAGATGACCGCGACCGACGCGGTGCGCAAGCTCAACGAATGGGGCGGCCATCCGCTGCCCGTCAGCGCGAGCGCATGGCGCAACGGCACGCTGGTGCTGCGGCTGTCGGGCGCGGAAGCCGCCGTGAAATCGGCGAAGACGCTGCTCGGCGGCGAAGTCGTCGACGCGGTCGAGGCCGAGCGCTTCTGGGCCGGCCTGCGCGAGCACACCGATCCGTTCTTCAACGGCATTCCGCCCGGCTATGCGCTGTGGCGCCTCGCGCTGCCGTCGATCACCGAACCGATGCACCTGCCCGGCACGCAGCTGATGGAATGGGGCGGCGCGCAGCGCTGGTGGATCACCGACGCCGACGCGCAAACGGTGCGCATGAGCGCGAAGCAGGCCGGCGGCCATGCGACGCTGTTCCGCGCGGGCGATTCCTACGACCGCAGCGCGGGCGTGTTCACGCCGCTGCCCGCGCCGCTGATGAAGATTCACCGCGGGCTGAAGACTGCGTTCGATCCCGCGCGCATCTTCAATCGCGGCCGGCTCTACCCCGATCTCTGAGGGCTCGATGCAAACGAACCTCGCCGATTTCATCCGCAATACGCCCGACGGCGACGAGGCCGACGCGATCCTGCGCAAGTGCGTGCATTGCGGCTTCTGCACCGCGACGTGCCCGACCTACCAACTGCTCGGCGACGAACTCGACGGCCCGCGCGGCCGCATCTACCTGATCAAGCAGATGGTCGAAGGCGCGCCGGTCACGCGCAGCACGCAGCAGCATCTGGACCGCTGCCTCACCTGCCGCAGTTGCGAGACGACCTGCCCGTCGGGCGTCCAGTACGGCCGGCTCGTCGAGATCGGCCGCAAGCACGTCGAAGCGCAAGTGCAGCGTCCGGTGCAGCAGCGGCTCGTGCGCCGCATGCTCGCGAGCCTCGTGCCGAACGCGGCGCTGTTCTCGCCGGTCATGCGGCTCGGCCAGCACGTGCGGCCGCTGTTGCCGAAGCGGCTGCGCGACAAGGTGCCGCCGCGCACGCGGCTGCTCGAATGGCCGCAGCGCACGCATCCGCGCAAGATGCTGATGCTCGCCGGCTGCGTGCAGCCGTCGATGCTGCCGAACATCAACATCGCGACCGCGCGCGTGCTCGACGCGCTCGGCGTGGAGGCGGTCGTCGCGCCCGACGCGGGCTGCTGCGGCGCGATCCGCCTGCACCTGAACTATCACGACGAAGCGCTCGACGACGCACGCCGCAACATCGACGCGTGGTGGCCGTACGTCGAGCAAGGCGCCGAGGCGATCGTGATGAATGCATCGGGCTGCGGCGCGACGGTGCTCGAATACGCGCACCTGCTGCGCGACGATCCGGCCTATGCGGAGAAGGCGCAGCGCATCGTCGCGCTGACGCGCGACATCTCGGACGTGCTGCTCGCGTTCGAGGCCGAGCTCTCGACGCTCGCGCGGCGCCGCGCGATCCATACCGTCGCGTATCACCCGCCGTGCACGCTGCAGCACGGCCAGCAGTCGCGCGGCAAGGTCGAGCGCCTGCTCGAGACGCTCGGCATCGACGTGCGGCTGCCTGCCGACAGCCATCTGTGCTGCGGGTCGGCCGGCACCTATTCGCTGACGCAGCCGTCGCTGTCGTACCGGCTGCGCAAGCAGAAGCTGCTGAAGCTGCAGGCGCTCGAGCCGCAGATGATCGTGTCCGGCAACGTCGGCTGCATCGCGCATCTGCAAAGCGGCACGCAGATACCGGTCACGCACTGGATTCAGCTGGTCGAGCATCTGCTGTACGGGTAACGCGCGTTCCCGCTATCGGCGCGAACGGGCACTCGCGCGGCGTGCGCGCGGGCGTCCGTATAATGGGCGAGTCGACGCGGCGCGTGCCGTGCCGCGTTCGTCACCGTACTCGCTTCCCGTGCCTGCTTCCGTGCCCGTCATGTCCGACTTCGCCGCCCGTCTCGACTCCGTTCACCGCCGCATCGCCGATGCCGCCCGCGCCGCCGGCCGCGATCCCGCCACCGTCTCGTTGCTCGCCGTATCGAAGACTTTTCCCGCCGACGACGTGCGCGCCGCGCATGCGGCAGGGCAACGCGCATTCGGCGAGAACTACGTGCAGGAATCGATCGACAAGATCGACGCGCTCGCCGATCTGCGCGCGGATCTCGAATGGCATTTCATCGGGCCGCTGCAATCGAACAAGACACGCCCGGTCGCCGAACGGTTCGACTGGGTCCATTCGGTCGACCGGCTGAAGATCGCGCAGCGCCTTGCCGAACAACGCCCCGCGCACCTGCCGCCGCTCAACGTGTGCGTGCAGGTGAACATCAGCGGCGAGGCATCGAAGAGCGGCGTCGCGCCGGCCGACGTGGCCGAGTTCGCGCGCGCGGTCGCCGCGCTGCCGGCACTCCGCCTGCGCGGCCTGATGGCGATTCCCGAGCCGGCCGGCGATACCGATTCGCAACGCGTGCCGCATCGTGCGCTGCGCGCGCTGTTCGATGCATTGCGCGCCGACGGCCTGCCGCTCGACACGTTGTCGATGGGCATGTCCGCCGATCTCGAAGCCGCCGTGCTCGAAGGCGCGACGATCGTGCGCGTCGGTACCGCGATCTTCGGCGCGCGCGACTATTCGCACTGAGCGCGGCCCTTTTTCGCCTTTCCGTTCACTCACCTGCTCAATCGGACATCATGAAAATCGCATTCATCGGCGGCGGCAACATGGCCGCGGCCCTCATCGGCGGCCTGATCAAGCGCGGCGTTGCCGCTGACGGCCTGTATGCCATCGACGTCAACGAGGACGTCCGCGCACGCGCGGCGCAGCAGTTCGGCATCCGCACCGGTGCTGCCATCGACGCGACGCTCGCCGACTACGACGCGATCGTGCTCGCGGTGAAACCGCAGGTGCTGAAGGACGTCGCGCAGGCACTCGCGCCGCATCTGAAATCGCAGCTCGTGATCAGCATCGCGGCGGGCATCCGCGGCACCGACCTCGCCCGCTGGCTCGGCGACTACGCACGCGTCGTGCGCACGATGCCGAACACGCCCGCGCTGGTCGGCATGGGCGTGACGGGCCTCGCCGCGCTGCCGGGCGTCGACGCCGCCGGTCGCGAGCTCGCGTCGAACGTGCTCGGCGCGGTCGGCGAAATCGTGTGGTTCGACGACGAAGCGCAGCTCGACGCCGTCACGGCGATCTCGGGCAGCGGCCCGGCCTACGTGTTCTATTTCATCGAAGCGCTGCAGGAAGCCGCGCGCCGCCTCGGCATGAACGACGAACAGGGCCGCGCGCTCGCGGTCGCCACGTTCGCGGGCGCCGCGCAACTGGCCGCGCAATCGGGCGAGCCGGCGAGCGTGCTGCGCGAGCGCGTGACGTCGAAGGGCGGCACGACGGCCGCCGCGCTCGCGTCGTTCGATGCGCAGGGCGTGAAGGAAGCGATCGTGCGCGGTGCGCTTGCAGCCGAGGCGCGCGCGAAGGAAATGGGCGACGAGCTCGGCCGCGCGTAAGCGCAGCGGCCCACGCGGTGCACGCCCGGCACCGCCAACAAAAAAGCGGCCTCGGCCGCTTTTTTGTTGGCATCGGGCGCAGTGCGCGGCCGCTTCAGTTGCCCGTCGCACCCGCCAGCAGGTAATGCGCGGCGATTCCCGCGAACAACACGCCGCCGAGCCAGTTGTTGTGCCGGAACGCCGCGAAGCACGGCATCCGCTCGCGCCCCTTGATTAGCGTGTAGTGATACAGCGCGCAGCCGACGGCCGCCGCCCAGCCGGCCCAGTACGCGAGGCCGAAGCCGAGCGTCACGCCGATCCATGCGTAGATGCCGAGCGTCGCCGCATAGCAGGCCATCACGGCCGCGACGTCGAAGCGGCCGAACGTCAGCGCGGACGTGCGGATGCCGATCTTGATGTCGTCGTCGCGATCGACCATCGCGTATTCGGTGTCGTACGCGACCGACCAGAAAATATTCGCGATCAGCATCACCCACGCGAGCATCGGCACCGTGTCCTGCACGGCCGCGAACGCCATCGGAATGCCGAAGCCGAACGCGATGCCGAGATACGCCTGCGGAATCGCGAAGAATCGTTTCATGAACGGATACGAACCGGCGACGAACAACGCGACGACCGACAGCTCCTTCGTCAGCGTGTTGAGCGGCAGGATCAGCAAGAACGCGAGGAACGACAGCACCACCGCGATCGCGACGGCTTCCCATGCGCGGATCTTGCCGGACGTCAGCGGCCGGTCGGCGGTGCGCTTCACGTGGCGATCGAAATCGCGGTCGGCATAGTCGTTCATCGCGCAGCCGGCCGAGCGCATCAGCAGCGTGCCGAGCGCGAAGATCACGATCAGCGGCCAGCGCGGATGGCCGTCCGATGCGATCCACAGTGCGTTGAGCGTCGGCCAGAGCAGCAGCAGGCTGCCGATCGGCTTGTCCATCCGGACGAGCCGCAGATACAGGGGAAAGCGGGCAAGCATGGCGAACTACCGGGAAGATAATCCCGGCATTTTAGAGCCGAGCCGCGCTTCGCGTCATGTCGGGATCGCCCGCGAGCGCATGCGGCGCGCCGCGCGTCGGCCGCTTCGGCCCGGCGCAAGCAGCTCGGGCGGGGCCGCTCGCCAATCGACAGATGGACCTGCGCGAGGCAGGCATCGGCGGCCGGGCGGAATTCGCGCCGATGCAGGCGACCTGGCCCCGATTCGGGCCGTGCTGCCCGCCGATGCGTGCCGCATGGCGGCCGACCGGCCGCAACGAACCTACGCGAGCAGCGAGCGCAGCATCCACGCGGTCTTTTCGTGCGTCTGCAGGCGCTGCGTCAGCAGGTCGGCGGTCGGTTCGTCGCTCGCCGCATCGGCGATCGGGAAAATCTCGCGCGCGGTGCGCACGACCGTCTCGTGCCCTTCGACGAGCTGACGGATCATTTCTTCGGCGGCCGGCACCCCGTTCGCTTCCGGCACCGACGACAGCTTCGCGAAATCCGCGAACGTGCCCGGGGCGACGACGCCGAGCGTACGAATGCGCTCGGCGACCGAGTCGACCGCGAGCCACAGTTCGTTGTACTGCTCTTCGAACATCAGGTGCAGCGTGTTGAACATCGGCCCGGTGACGTTCCAGTGAAAGTTGTGGGTCTTCAGGTACAGCGAGAACGTATCGGCAAGCAGACGCGACAGGCCGTCCGCGATCTTCCTGCGGTCCTTGTCGCTGATGCCGATGTTGATCTGCGTGGCGTTGCCTTTCTTGGCCATCTTCGGGACTCCTCGTTCGAAATGTTGAACCGGCGAAAATGTGTCGAGCAAACCGCATGCCGTATTGCGCGGCATCCGTCCTCGACATGCAAGTCTAGCGCGGACGCGCGATTCGCTGCATTCAGGCACCCGCGCTCGACACGAGCGGCGCGAGCGCGTGCAGCGCCTGCGCGGCCAGCTCGGCCGCGCCGCCGACGACGATCGCGAAACCGACGATGCGCCGCGCCCACTCGGCCGGCGTGAACGCGGTGCGCATGTTCAGCATCATTTGCATCATGGTCGTCACTCCTTCGACAAGGTTCTGGAGAAAAAACGGCCGGTCGTGCGACCGGCCGTTTCACGTTACAACGTGACTGCGTTACCGCATCGCGACATTCATGCGAGGTCGAAGCGATCGAGGTTCATCACCTTGTTCCAGGCCGCGACGAAATCGCGCACGAACTTCTCGTGCGCGTCCGCGCTGCCGTACACCTCGGCAAGCGCGCGCAACTGCGAGTGCGAACCGAAGATCAGGTCGACGCGCGTACCGGTCCACTTGACCTGGCCGGTCGCCCGATCGCGCCCCTCGAAAACGTCGTGCGCGGCCGACGCCGGCGTCCACTCCGTGCCCATGTCGAGCAGGTTCACGAAGAAGTCGTTGGTCAGCGAGCCCGGACGATCGGTGAACACGCCGTGCTTGGCGTCACCGACGTTCGCGCCGAGCACGCGCAGGCCGCCGACGAGCACCGTCATCTCGGGCGCGCTCAGCGTCAGCAACTGCGCCTTGTCGACGAGCAGCGCCTCGGCCGGGATCTTGTACGCGCGCTTCAGGTAGTTGCGGAAGCCGTCCGCGACCGGCTCGAGCACGGCCATCGCTTCGATGTCGGTCTGCTCCTGCGACGCGTCCATCCGGCCCGGCGCGAACGGCACCGTCACCGCGACACCCGCGTTCTTCGCGGCCTGTTCGACGCCGGCCGCGCCGGCCAGCACGATGAGGTCGGCGAGCGACACCTTCTTGCCCCCCGTCTGCGCATCGTTGAACGCCTTGCGCACGCCTTCCAGCGTCTCGAGCACCGTCGCGAGCGCGGCCGGCTGGTTCACTTCCCAGTCCTTCTGCGGCGCCAGGCGGATGCGCGCACCGTTCGCGCCGCCGCGCTTGTCGGAACCGCGGAACGTCGAAGCCGATGCCCAGGCGGTCGACACGAGCTGCGCGACCGACAGGCCCGATGCAAGCACCTTCGCCTTCAGCGCCGCGACGTCGGCGTCGTCGATCAGCTTGTGATCGACGGCCGGAATCGGGTCCTGCCACAGCAGTTCCTCGGCCGGCACTTCCGGGCCGAGGTAGCGGGCGCGCGGGCCCATGTCGCGGTGCGTGAGCTTGAACCAGGCGCGCGCGAACGCGTCGGCGAATTCGGCCGGATTCTCGTAGAAGCGGCGCGAGATCTTTTCGTAGGCCGGGTCGAAACGCAGCGACAGGTCGGTCGTGAGCATCGTCGGGCGATGCTTCTTCGCCGGATCGAATGCATCCGGAATCACCTCGTCGGCGCCCTTCGCGACCCACTGATGCGCGCCGGCCGGGCTCTTCGTCAGTTCCCATTCGTAGCTGAACAGGTGCTTGAAGAAATCGTTGCTCCACTTCGTCGGCGTCGACGTCCACGTGACCTCGAGGCCGCTCGTGATCGCGTCGCGGCCCTTGCCCGATGCGTACGTGCTCTTCCAGCCGAGACCCTGCTGCTCGATGCCGGCCGCTTCCGGTTCCGGGCCGACGTTCGATGCGGGACCCGCGCCGTGCGTCTTGCCGAACGTGTGGCCACCGGCGATCAGCGCGACCGTCTCTTCGTCGTTCATCGCCATCCGCGCGAACGTCTCGCGGATGTCGCGCGCCGCCGCGACCGGGTCGGGATTGCCGTCCGGACCTTCCGGGTTCACGTAGATGAGGCCCATCTGCACGGCCGCGAGCGGATTCTCGAGTTCACGGTCGCCGGAGTAACGGCTGTTCGGGCCGCCGCTCAGTTCCAGCCAGATCTTTTCCGAACCCCAGTAGACGTCGTCCGGTTCCCATGTGTCGACACGGCCGCCGGCGAAGCCGAAGGTCTTGAAGCCCATCGATTCGAGCGCGACGTTGCCGGTCAGGATCATCAGGTCAGCCCACGAGATGTTGCGGCCGTACTTCTGCTTGATCGGCCACAGCAGCCGGCGCGCCTTGTCGAGGTTGCCGTTGTCCGGCCAGCTGTTCAGCGGCGCGAAGCGCTGCTGCCCGCCGCCCGCGCCGCCGCGGCCGTCGGCGATCCGGTATGTGCCGGCGCTGTGCCAGGCCATCCGGATGAACAGGCCGCCGTAGTGGCCGAAGTCGGCCGGCCACCAGTCCTGCGACGTCGTCATCAGCGCCTGCAGGTCGCGCTTCACCGCAGCGAGGTCGAGCTTCTTGAACGCTTGCGCGTAGTCGAAATCCTTGTCCATCGGATCGGACAGCGCCGAGTGTCGATGCAGGATGTCGAGATTGAGCTGGTTCGGCCACCAGTCCTTGTTCGACGTGCCGCCGGCCGCCGTATGGTTGAACGGACATTTCGATTCGGTCGACATGCTTTTTTTCTCCTTTACTTGCTCGTGAGCCCCCACTTGCCGGGCGCGGTTCGTGGAGCATTGCGGGGGGATGAAACGGAACGGTTGGTCCCGTCGTGCTACGGGGTGCCAGGCGGCGTGGCTTCCGATGCGGGCTGCGGAAGTTCGGACATGCGATGGTCCCTCATGGCTGGTTGGCGGTGAGGCTGGGAACACGGAACCGGCATGCCGCGGCACTCATCCACCATACACACGGTCCGCCAGATACGCGAACGCAATCGGACGCAGGCTGCGGGCCGCGGCCCTCGCGCGATTTACGACCTCGTCGCGCAACGGGATGTTCCGCTGCGCGTGCTGCAGTATCGACCGCATCATGACATCCTCCTTTGACAGCTGCATTCAGCGTGCAAACCGGCCGCCGATCCGTTGCAGTTCATGGAGTCGATTCTAGTAATTTCTATTGATTATTTGAATTTAATAAATTTCATCTATGCGATAGGCAAAAATAAACGGGACCACGTGGCCCCGTTCACCGGTCTCCCTGGATGCATGCTGCCCCGCTCAGTTCATCGTCGTCGGCATGTCGAGCTTCGCGACGCCCGGCAGATCGCACGCGGCGATCGCCTCGCTGATCGCGTCGATCGCCGGCATCCGCGTGAAGCTCTTGCGCCACACCAGCACGACGCGGCGGTCCGGCACCGGTTCGTTGAACGGCACGTACGACAGCAGCTCGGCGTCGGGACCGTTCGCGCGCGGGCCGACTTCGGCAACCGACATCCGCGGCAGCACCGTGATGCCGACACCGCTCGCGACCATATGACGAATCGTTTCGAGGGACGAGCCTTCGAAGGTCTTCTGGATACCGTCGGCCGTCTGCGAAAAGCGCATCAGCTCCGGGCACACGCCGAGCACGTGGTCGCGGAAGCAATGGCCATTGCCGAGCAGCAGCATGGTTTCCTGCTTCAGGTCCTCGGCGTCGATCTCGTCGCGCTTCTCCCATGGATGGCCGGCCGGCAGCGCGACGACGAACGGCTCGTCGTACAGCGGCCGCACCATCAGGCCGGTCTCGGGAAACGGCAGCGCCATGATCGCGGCGTCGATCTCGCCCTGCTTCAGCAGCTCGAGCAACTTCAGCGTGTAGTTCTCCTGCAGCATCAGCGGCATCTGCGGCACGCGCTGGATCATCTGCTTGACGAGCGTCGGCAGCAGGTACGGCCCGATCGTGTAGATCACGCCGAGCCGGAACGGGCCGACGAGCGGATCCTTGCCCTGTTTCGCGATCTCCTTGATCGCGAAGGTCTGCTCGAGTACGCGCTGCGCCTGCGTGACGATCTGGTCGCCGATCGGGGTCACGCTCACTTCGCTCGCGCCGCGCTCGAAAATCTGCACGTTCAGCTCGTCTTCCAGCTTCTTGATCGCCACCGATAGCGTCGGCTGGCTCACGAAGCATGCTTCGGCCGCGCGACCGAAATGCCGCTCGCGCGCGACCGCGACGATGTACTTCAATTCAGTGAGGGTCATTGTGGGTCAATCAGGGATATACAGGCGATAGGTTTAATTTATACACCTGTTGGCATCGGTTCGCCAAGTTTCTGTGCATCGCGATGCACCCGATCGCGGCCGAATGGCGGTTTTAAATCCGGCCCTGAATACGCGGATCAGGCCTTCAGATACTGCTCCCGCGCCCCCAGCCAGCGCGCGAGATGCTGCGTGACCACGTCGGGATACGCGGCGATCAACCGCGCCGCTGCCTCGCGTGCCGGGTCGATCAGCCAGCCGTCCGTCTCGAGGTTCGCGAAGCGCAGCATCGCCGCGCCGGACTGGCGTGCGCCGAGAAATTCGCCCGGGCCGCGGATTTCGAGGTCGCGCCGCGCGATTTCGAAGCCGTCGGTCGTCTCGCGCATCGTCTTCAGCCGCTCGCGGCCGGCGATCGACAACGGGCCCGTGTACAGCAGCACGCACACCGACGCCGCGGTGCCGCGCCCGACGCGGCCGCGCAACTGATGCAACTGCGCGAGGCCGAAACGCTCCGCGTGCTCGATCACCATCAGCGACGCGTTCGGCACGTCGACGCCAACCTCGATCACGGTCGTCGCGACGAGCAGCTGAACTTCGTTGCGCGTGAACGCGTCCATCACGGCCGCCTTGTCGGCCGGCGACAGCCGCCCGTGCACGAGCCCGACCTTCAGCTCGGGCAGCGCCGCGGCGAGCGTCTCGTAGGTTTCGACGGCCGTCTGCAGCTGCAGCGTCTCGCTCTCCTCGATCAGCGGGCATACCCAGTACACCTGGCGGCCCGTCAGCGCGGCCTCGCGCACGCGGGCGATCACCTCTTCGCGTCGCGCATCGCCGACGAGGCGCGTCAGCACCGGCGTGCGGCCCGGCGGCAATTCGTCGATCGTCGACACTTCGAGATCCGCGTAATACGTCATCGCGAGCGTGCGCGGAATCGGCGTGGCCGACATCATCAGCTGGTGCGGCTGGAAGTCGCGCGCGCCGTTGGCCGCATTCGCGGCCTTCGCGCGCAGCGCGAGACGCTGCTCGACGCCGAAGCGGTGCTGCTCGTCGACGATCACGAGGCCGAGCCGCGCGAATTCGACCGTGTCCTGGATGATCGCGTGCGTGCCGATCACGAGCTGCGCGGTGCCCAGCGCCGCCGCCTCGATCGCCGCGCGCTTCTCCTTCGCCTTCAGGCTGCCCGCGAGCCACGCGACCGATACGCCGAGCGGTTCGAGCCACGCGCGCAGCTTGCGCGCGTGCTGCTCCGCGAGGATTTCGGTCGGCGCCATCAGCGCGGCCTGGTAGCCGGCGTCGATCGCCTGCGTGGCCGCCAGCGCCGCGACGACCGTCTTGCCGCTGCCGACGTCGCCCTGCAGCAGCCGCTGCATCGGGTGCGCGAGCGTGAGGTCGTGCGCGATCTCGTCGACGACGCGCGACTGCGCGCCCGTCAGCGTGAACGGCAGCGCCGCGTAGAGGCGGGCCGTCAGCGAATCGGCGTCGGTCGCGGCGCGGCGCGGCATCGCGGGCGCCGCGCGCGTGCGGCGCTCCTCGTGCGCGCGCTTGAGCGACAGCTGCTGCGCGAGCAACTCCTCGAACTTGATGCGCGTCCACGCCGGATGCGAGCCGTCCATCAGCGCGGCCTCGTCGGAATCGACGCCGGGGTGGTGCAGGATCCGCACGGCCTGCGCGAGCGTCGGCACGCCGAGCGGCTTCAGGTAGTCGCGTTCGATCTCGGGCGGCAGCAGCTCGGGCAGCGGCGTGCGCTCGACCGCGTTCTCGATCGCCTTGCGCAAATACGCCTGCGACACGCCGGCCGTGCTCGGGTAGACCGGCGTGAGCACCTGCGGCAGCGGCGCGTCGGCTTCGACGACGCGCACGGCCGGATGCACCATCTCCATCCCGAAGAAGCCGCCGCGCACGTCCCCCCGCACGCGCAGCCGCTGGCCGACGGCCATCTGCTTGACCTGCGAGCCGTAGAAATTGAGAAAGCGCAGCACGAGCTGCTCGCCGTCGTCGTCCCGGATCTTCACGACCAGCTGGCGCCGCGGCCGGTAGGCGACTTCGTTGTCGAACACCACGCCGTCGGTCTGCGCGATGCCGCCCGGCAGCAGTTCCCCGATCGGCGTGAGCGTGGTTTCGTCCTCGTAGCGCATCGGCAAATGCAGCACGAGATCGATCGAGCGCGTGAGGCCGAGCTTCGCGAGCTTGTCGGCGGTCTTCACGGGTTTGTCGGCGGCCGCCTTCTTCTTGCGCTTCGCGCCGGACGTATCGGCCGCCGCTGCGTCGTCGCCGCCGGCGCCCGGTTCGACGTCGGACGCGGCGGCGGCCGGCCGCGCGAGCCGCCCGTCGGCGCCGCGCTTCGGGCCCGCACGGCGCGGCGCGGCACCGCGCGGCTCCGCGCTTTGCGCGGCTGACGCTGCATCGTCCGCGTCGAACGGATCGGCGGAATCGGCCATGGCGGCGGAGGAACGGCGTGGTGACACAGGCATCGGATCGTCTGGGTGCTTCGCAAGGCAAGTACAATAGCGGCTTTCACGTCGTCCGAACGAACGACGCCGGCCAGGCCGCGCATCCCGCCATCATAGCGGCTCGCGCGCTCCATTCATGCGTTTCCGCCCTGTCGGCGGCGCCCGCCGGCCGTTTCGAACCAGCCCGCATGTTCACGCTTTCCGATTTCGATTTCAATCTGCCCCCCGAGCTGATTGCGCAAACCGCTCTGCCCGACCGCACCGCGAGCCGCCTGCTCGAGGTCGACGGCACCGTCGAGCCCGCGCGCCTCGTCGACCGCCGCTTCACCGAGCTGCCGTCGTGCATCGCGCCCGGCGACCTGCTCGTGTTCAACGATACCAAGGTGCTGAAGGCGCGTTTCTTCGGCCAGAAGGCCAGCGGCGGCAAGATCGAGGTGCTGATCGAGCGCGTGACCGGCACGCACACCGCGCTCGCGCAGATCCGCGCGAGCAAGTCGCCGGGCGCCGGCACGACGCTGCGCCTGGCCGACGCGTTCGACGTCACGGTCGGCGAGCGCGTCGAGCCGTTCTTCACGCTGCATTTCCCCGCGCCGTGCCTCGACCTGATCGAGCAGCACGGCCGCCTGCCGCTGCCGCCGTACATCGAGCACGACGCCGACGCGAACGACGAGACGCGCTACCAGACGGTCTACGCGGCCAACCCGGGCGCGGTCGCGGCTCCCACGGCCGGGCTGCATTTCGACCAGCCGCTGCTCGAGAAGCTCGATGCGATGGGCGTCGAGCGCGCGACGCTGACGCTGCACGTGGGCGCCGGCACGTTCCAGCCGGTGCGCGTCGAGAACATCGCCGAGCACAAGATGCACAGCGAGTGGTACGACCTGCCGCAGTCGCTCGTCGACAAGATCGCCGCGACCCGCGCGCGCGGCGGCAAGGTGATCGCGGTCGGCACGACGTCGATGCGCGCGCTCGAAGCCGCGGCGCGCAGCGCCGAGGAAGCGGGCCAACCGCTCGCGGCGATGCAGGCCGAGACCGACATCTTCATCACGCCGGGCTACCGCTTCCGCGTCGTCGACCGGCTCGTCACGAACTTCCACCTGCCGAAGTCGACGCTGCTGATGCTGGTGTCCGCGTTCGCGGGCGTCGAGACGATCCGCGCCGCGTACCGGCACGCGATCGACGAACGCTACCGCTTCTTCAGCTACGGCGATGCGATGCTGCTCACGCGGCGCGACACGCCGGAGGCGCCGCGCGCGTAAGCGCGGCGGTGGCCGCATCCGTGTTCCGGCTGCGCGCTTCGAAGGCGCGCGCCTGCTTTTCCGACCGCCGGCTTGCCGGCGGCGTTTCCAACATGCGCCGGACTGTTTTCCGGTGGCAAGGAGAATGACGCGATGACCGAAGGTTCATCCCACGATACGCACGCTCCCGTGCACGAGCGCCCCGCCAACGGGCTCGAATTCGAACTGCTGACGACCGACGGCCATGCGCGCCGCGGCCGCGTGAAGCTCAACCACGGCGTGGTCGAAACGCCGATCTTCATGCCGGTCGGCACCTACGGCACCGTGAAGGCGATTCAGCCGCGCGAGCTGCACGAGATCAACGCGCAGATCATCCTCGGCAACACGTTCCACCTGTGGCTGCGCCCCGGCCTCGACACGATCGACGCGCACGGCGGCCTGCACGGCTTCATGGGCTGGAACAAGCCGATCCTGACCGACTCGGGTGGCTTCCAGGTGTTCTCGCTCGGCGACCTGCGCAAGATCACCGAGGACGGCGTGACGTTCGCGTCGCCGATCAACGGCGACAAGCTGTTCCTGTCGCCGGAAGTGTCGATGCAGATCCAGAAGGTGCTGAACTCGGACATCGTGATGCAGTTCGACGAATGCACGCCGTACGCGACCAACGGCGTGCCGACCACGCACAAGGAAGCGGCCGACTCGATGCGCATGTCGCTGCGATGGGCGAAGCGCTCGCTGGACGAATTCGACCGGCTCGGCAACCCGAACGCGCTGTTCGGGATCGTCCAGGGCGGGATGTTCGAGGACCTGCGCGACGAGTCGCTCGCGGGCCTGTCGGAGCTCGGCTTCCACGGCCTCGCGATCGGCGGGCTGTCGGTCGGCGAGCCGAAGGAAGACATGATGCGCGTGCTGCGGCACGTCGGCCCGAAGCTGCCGGCCGACAAGCCGCATTACCTGATGGGCGTCGGCACGCCGGAGGATCTGGTCGAGGGCGTCGCGAACGGCGTCGACATGTTCGACTGCGTGATGCCGACCCGCAACGCGCGCAACGGCTGGCTGTTCACGCGCTTCGGCGACGTGAAGATCCGCAACGCGACGCACAAGAATTCGCTGAAGCCGCTCGACGCGAGCTGCGCGTGCTACACGTGCCGGAATTTCTCGCGCGGCTACCTGCATCACCTGCACCGCGTCGGCGAAATCCTCGGCGCGCAGCTCAACACGATCCACAACCTGCACTACTACCTGCAGCTGATGAGCGAGATCCGCGACGCGATCGAAACCCACACGTTCGACGCGTTCCGCCAGCGCTTCGCGGAGGATCGCGCGCGAGGGGTCGACTGACGGTCCGGCGCGCCCGCGCCGCCCACCGTCACATGCAACGTGTATCAAGTTGAGCGGTCCCGACACCGGTCGCGACCGCCAAACATTACAATTACCTTTCCAGACGCGCGGCCTCGCTGCCGGTTCGTGCTTTAACAGCTTGATCCGAAAGCGCATTTGCCGCGCCGTTTGCACAAGGGGCCGGTGGTAGAATAACCGGCTTATTTTTCGATCTTCCCCTACGGAGAGACCAACGTGCCGTTCATTTCCAATGCCTTCGCGCAAGGTGCCGGTGGCGCCGAATCGAGCCTGATGAGCTTCCTGCCGCTCATCCTGATGTTCGCGGTGCTGTACTTCATCATGATCCGTCCGCAGATGAAGCGCCAGAAGGAACACCGCAACATGCTCGCGGCCATGGCGAAGGGCGACGAAGTCGTCACGAGCGGCGGCCTCGTCGGCAAGGTGACGAAGGTCACCGAAGGCTACATCGGCGTCGAAATCGCCGAAGGCACCGAAATCACCGTGCAGAAGGCTGCCGTCACGACCATTCTGCCGAAGGGCACGATCAAGTCGCTGTAAGGCTTTCACCGAGCGTCCGGCTCCCCGCGTCGTGCCCGCCTGAGAGAGCGGGCCGCCGCGGCGCCGGACGCGACGCTTTCACGCCAACCACCCGTTCGGCCCCCTCATGAATCGTTATCCACTCTGGAAATATGTCGTGATGGTCGTGGCGCTCGCCATCGGCCTTCTGTACACATTGCCCAACTTCTTCGGCGAAGCGCCGGCGGTGCAGGTGTCGAGCGGCAAGGCCACGGTCAAGCTCGACTCGACCACGCTGACCGAGGTCGAATCCGCGCTCGCCTCCGCGCAGATCACGCCGGACGACGTCACCTTCGAGAACACGGCGTCCAACGCGAACATCCGCGTGCGCCTGAAGGACACCGATACGCAGCTGCGCGTCAAGGACCTGCTGCAGAAGTCGCTGAACGCCGATCCGAACGATCCGCAATACGTCGTCGCACTGAACCTGCAAAGCGCGTCGCCGCGCTGGCTGACCGCGCTGCACGCACTGCCGATGTATCTCGGCCTCGACCTGCGCGGCGGTGTCCACTTCCTGCTCCAGGTCGACATGACGGGCGCGCTCACGAAGAAGCTCGACTCCGACGCGTCCGACGCGCGCACGCTGCTGCGCGACAAGAACATCCGCGACGGCGGCGTCAGCCGCGTCGACCAGTCGGTCGTCGTGAACTTCAGCGATGCACAGACGGCGGAAGACGCCCGCAAGCTGCTCGCCGCGTCGCTCACCGAACTGCAATGGGCGACCCAGCCCGGCGGCGGCGGCACGCAAGTCGTCGGCACGTTCACGCCGGCCGTGCAGAAGGCCGTCGAGGATGCCGCGCTCAAGCAGAACCTGACGACGCTCCACAACCGCGTGAACGAACTCGGCGTGTCCGAGCCGATCCTGCAACAGCAAGGCAGCGACCGCATCGTCGTCGAACTGCCGGGCGTGCAGGACACCGCGAAGGCGAAGGACATCATCGGCCGCACCGCGACGCTCGAGGCGCGCCTCGCCGATCCGATCAACACGCACCCGAACCCGAACGACCCGGTGCCGCCCGGCGAGGAGCTGTTCACGCAGGGCAACCAGGCGCCCGTGCTGCTGAAGAAGGACGTGATCTTCACCGGCGACCGCATCATCGATGCGTCGGCCGGCTTCGACGAACACCAGCGTCCGTCGGTCAACATCCGCCTCGACTCGGCGGGCGGCCGCTCGGTGCGTGCGGTGTCGCGCGAGAACATCGGCAAGCCGATGGCAATGGTGCTGTTCGAGAAGGGCAAGGGCGAGGTGCTGACGGTCGCGACGATCCAGTCCGAACTCGGCGACCGCTTCCAGATCACGGGCCAGCCGACGCCGCAGGCCGCGGCCGATCTCGCGCTGCTGCTGCGCGCCGGTTCGCTCGCCGCGCCGATGGACATCATCGAGGAACGCACGATCGGCCCGAGCCTCGGCGCCGACAACATCAAGATGGGCGTGCACTCGGTGATCTGGGGCTTCTGCGCGATCGCCGTGTTCATGATCGCGTACTACATGCTGTTCGGCGTGATCTCGGTGATCGGCCTGTCGGTGAACCTGCTGCTGCTCGTCGCGGTGCTGTCGCTGATGCAGGCCACGCTGACGCTGCCGGGTATCGCGGCAATCGCGCTTGCGCTCGGCATGGCGATCGACTCGAACGTGCTGATCAACGAGCGCGTGCGTGAGGAACTGCGCGCGGGCCAGCCGCCGCAGATCGCGATCCAGGCCGGCTACGCGCACGCGTGGGCGACGATTCTCGACTCGAACGTCACGACGCTGATCGCCGGCCTCGCGCTGCTCGCATTCGGCTCGGGCCCGGTTCGCGCGTTCGCGATCGTGCACTGCCTCGGCATCCTGACGTCGATGTTCTCCGCGGTGTTCTTCTCGCGCGGGATCGTCAACCTCTGGTACGGCGGCCGCAAGAAGCTGAAGTCGCTCGCGATCGGCCAGGTGTGGAAGCCGGAAGGCGCCACGGCCGGTGCCGCGGGTGCAGCGTTCGCCGCGGCCGACGAATCGACCGACACCGCGCGCGCCGCGAAGCTCGCCGCGCCTGCCAACGGCAACGCGCCGCGCGCCGGCAAGCCGCAGCTGCGCAACCGCGCGCAGCAACGCGTGTCGCCGAAGAAACCGGGCTCGACCCAATAAGGCCCCGGAGACGAAGCCATGGAATTTTTCCGCATCCGTAAAGACATTCCGTTCATGCGGCACGCGCTGGTGTTCAACGTGATCTCGCTGGTCACGTTCCTCGCCGCCGTGTTCTTCCTGTTCCACCGCGGGCTGCACCTGTCCGTCGAATTCACCGGCGGCACGGTGATCGAGGTGCAGTATCAGCAGGCCGCGCAGCTCGAACCCGTGCGCAACACGCTCGGCAAGCTCGGCTACGCCGACGCGCAGGTGCAGAACTTCGGCACGTCGCGCAACGTGCTGATCCGCCTGCAGCTGAAGGAAGGCCTCACGTCCGCGCAGCAGAGCGACCAGGTGATGTCCGCGCTGAAGGCGCAGAGCCCCGACGTCACGCTGCAGCGCGTCGAGTTCGTCGGGCCGCAGGTGGGCCGCGAGCTCGCGACCGACGGTCTGCTCGCGCTCGCGTGCGTGGTGATCGGCATCGTGATCTACCTGTCGATCCGCTTCGAATGGAAGTACGCGGTCGCCGGCATCATCGCGAACCTGCACGACGTCGTGATCATTCTCGGCTTCTTCGCGTTCTTCCAGTGGGAGTTCTCGCTGGCGGTGCTCGCCGCGATCCTCGCGGTGCTCGGCTACTCGGTCAACGAGTCGGTCGTCATCTTCGACCGGATCCGCGAAACCTTCCGCCGCGAGCGCAAGATGAGCGTGCCGGAAGTGATCAACCACGCGATCACGACCACGATGTCGCGCACGATCATCACGCACACGTCGACGGAAATGATGGTGCTGTCGATGTTCTTCTTCGGCGGCCCGACGCTGCACTACTTCGCGCTCGCGCTGACGGTCGGCATCATGTTCGGCATCTACTCGTCGGTGTTCGTCGCGGGCTCGCTCGCGATGTGGCTCGGCATCAAGCGCGAAGACCTGATCAAGGAAAAGAAGACCGCGCACGATCCGGACGATCCGAACGCGGGCGCGCAGGTTTAACGCATCGCGCCGTTTCGGCGGATACCCGAAGGCCGGTCCTGTTGGACCGGCCTTTTTTCATGCGCGCGCCTCGCCCGCTTCCTGCGGTGCGGCGCACGGGCCGTCGGCTACAATCGCTTCACCATCCCGCCCCGCCACCCGTCGAAGCCGCGGTCCTCATGATGCCTGCCTCGCGTGTCGTTCATCGTATCGTCGCCTGGAGCACCGGTGCCGCCGCCGCGGCTGCGTTCGTTGCATGCGCATCGGCCGGCGCCCGTGCGCAATCGGCGTCCGCACCGCCCGCTGCCGCCGCTGCTGTCGCGGCGTCACAACCGTCACCCTGCCCGCCCGACTGGGAACGCCAGCTCTGCGAACTGAAGGCCGCGGTCGAAGTGCTGAAGAAGCAGCACCTGACCGACGTCGACATCGGCGCGTTGCTCGACGCCACCGTGCACGACGGCATCAAGACACTGCCGTACGCGCGGTTCTTCAACGCGACGGAGGAACAGGAACGGCGCGACGACGAGCGCCGCGCGCGCGACGGCACGCCGGGCATCGGCATCGTGTTCGAGACGCGGCCCGACGGACTGCACATCATCGACGTGATCCCCGATGCGCCCGCCGAACGCGCCGGCGTGCGGCCCGACGATCTCGTCGTCGCGATGAACGACCGGAGCGTGGTCGGCATCGACAGCAGCGAGGTCGTCAAACTCGCGAAGGGCGAAGCGGGCGTGCCGCTGAAGCTCACGGTCCGGCGTGGCGCGAACCGTGCGACGCTGACCTTCGCGCCGGTCCGCGCGATCGTCCACCCGCACCCGGCAACGGCAAAGCGGCTCGCCGGCGACATCCTGTACACGCGACTGTCGAGCTTCCCGGAGCCGGCGGTCGGCAACTATATCGACGCAATGCAGGCCGCGCGCCGCGCGGGGCCGCCCGTGAAAGGCGTGATCCTCGACCTGCGCATCAACGGCGGCGGCGCGCTGAATGCGGCGATCGGCATCACCGCCCTCTTCGCCGGGCGCGACCGCACCGTGATGGTGACGCTCGAGCGCGACGGCACGAAGCGCCGCCGCTTCACGACCAACTGGCCCGACTACGAACTGCCCGTCATGCACGGCCAGGATCCGCTCGCGCCGCTGCAGGCGGACGACTGGTGGCGCACCGTGCCGCTCGTCGTGCTGGTCGACGGACAGAGCGCGTCGGCAGCCGAAGCGACCGCGGCCGCACTGAAGGATCTCGGCCGCGCGCGCCTGCTCGGGATGCCGACCTACGGCAAGGGACTCGCGCAGACCGGCGTCGACCTGATCGACGGCACGCGCATCAATTTCACGTTCGCGCGCAATCTGCGGCCGAACGGCTGCCCGATGGACGGCTACGGCGTCGTGCCGGACTGGCTCGTGCCGCCGCGTCGCGACGCGGACGTCGACGGCGTGCTGCTGTGGTACCGCGAAGTCGATCTCGCCCGCGCGCCATATGCGGACCGGCTGGCGCCCGATCCGTTCGCGCAGGTACGCAAGGCACGGCAAGCACTACGCGACGCACGCGTGCGCGACAAAATCGATACGTCGAAGAGCGCGGCGCTGCCGCAGCGGGAATTCGGCACGGCCGCCGACTGGCAGCTCCGGCAGGCGCTCGACGCGCTCGCCGGTCGGCCGGTGCAGACCGTCGCCGCGCCCGCGCAACTGATGCCGGCGCAGCCGGCATGCGAGCGCGTCGGCGACTGACGCGGCGCCGCGCACCGCGCGCTGCGCGTCACCGGAAGCCGAATCGCCGGCGCAACACGATCAGCGCGACGAGGCTCAGCACGGCCGCGAACATCAGGTAGAAGCTCGGCGCGGTCTTCATCCCGGTCGCGCGGATCAGCCACGCGATGATGAACGGCCCGAAGCCGCCGAAGATCGTCACCGCGACGTTATACGCGAGCGACATTCCGGTCGTGCGCGTCTGCACCGGAAACACTTCGGACAGCAGCCCGGGCAGCGCAGCGAAGTAACCGGTCATCAGGAACGCGAGCAGTGCCTGCAGCGCGATCAGCGTGCCGAAGCCCGGATGCGCGACCAGGTACGCGAACGCCGGGTAGATCAGCACGAGGATGCCGATGGCCGGGGCAAGCATCACGCGCACGCGTCCGTAACGATCGGACCAGTGGCCGACGAGCGGCGCGAACGCCATCTGGATCACGCCGACGACGAGGATCGCGGCGAACGCGGCCGACGGTGCAAGGCCGAGCTGCTTCACGCCGTAGGTCGGCATGAACAGCACGAGATAGGTCGCGACGGTGCCGAGCACCACCGCGCCAATCGCGGCAACGAGCCGCGCCTTGTGCGACGCGAACGTGTCGCGCAACGGGCTCGCGGTGCTTTCGGCCGCGAGGAATTCGGGCGTCTCCTCGACCTTCGAGCGGATGTAGTACGCGACAGGCCCGAGCAGCAGCCCGAAGAAGAACGGAATGCGCCACCCCCAGGCGGCCATCTGGTCGGCCGTGAGCTGCGCGTTCAGCACGGTGCCGAAGCCGGCGGCGAGCAGCGTCGTGAGGCCCTGGCTCGCGACCTGCCAGCTCGCGAAGAAGCCGCGCCGGCCCGGCACGTGCTCGGCCAGGAACGCGGTCGCGCTGCCGAATTCCCCGCCGGCCGAAAAGCCTTGCATCAGCCGCGCGGCGACGAGGATCAGCGGCGCGGCGACGCCGATCGTCTGGTAGGTCGGCAGCACCGCGATCACCAGCGTGCCGGCCATCATCAGCATGATCGACAACGTGAGCGCGGCCTTGCGGCCCGCGCGGTCCGCGTATGCGCCGAGCACGATCGCGCCGAGCGGGCGCATGAAGAACGACACGCCGAACGTGCCGAGCGTGAGCAACAGCGACACGGTGTCGTTGCCGGCCGGAAAGAACAGCTTCGAGATCGTCACCGCGAAGAAACCGTAGACGACGAGGTCGAACCACTCGAGCGCATTGCCGATCGATGCGGCGATCACCGCGCGCCACACGCGCGGTGACGAGGCGATGGAGCTGGACTGCGTGACGGCATGCATCGGCGATCTCCTTGTCGTTGTACGTTGTGTCCGGCGCGCCGGTTCTCGCGCCGCGCTGCGCTGCGCCGACGATTATAGGCGCGCAAAAAAAACCGCCGCGCCCCCGGGGAAACGGGAGCGCGGCGGCTGGCTCGCGAGGGCCGGCGGCGCGACGCGGCGGCCGGCCCGACCGGGCGCGTTACTGCTGCTTGACGGCTTCGGCCGTGATCAGCAGCTTCGTCTTCATCTTGAAGCCGTACTGCTTGCCGTAGTCGAGGCCGAAATCGTCGCGGCTGAATTCGCCGACCGCGTCGACGCCGCACACTTCGCGCTTGAGCATCGGATGCGGCATGCACTTGAACGAATCGATCTTCAGCGTGACCGGCTTCGTGACGCCGTGCAGCGTCAGGTTACCGACCACCGACACCGGCTTGTCGCCGTCGAACTTGATGGTGCCCTTGTAGTTCGCCTGCGGGAACTTGGAGACGTCGAAGAACTCGGCCGTCTGCAGGTGCTCGTCGAGCTTCGCGCTGCCCGTGTGGATCGACGCGATGTCGGTCGTCACGTCGACCGTGCCGGTCTTCGCCGCGCGATCGAGCGTCACGGTGCCGCTCGACTTGTCGAACTTGCCGCGCCAGACCGACAGGCCGCCGAAGTGGTCGGCCTCGAAGCTCGGGTACGTGTGGCTCGGGTCGAACTGGTACGTCGCGCTGTCGGCGAATGCCGAGAACGACAGCGAAGCAGCCAGCGCGCCGGCGGCGATGATCAGATGCTTTTTCAAACGCTTTCTCCTTGGAACAGCGCCGCGCCCTCGCGCGGCATTCGGGGTGATGCGACAGCCCGCCGCTTACTTCGTGGCGACGAGATGGAACTTGATCTGCACTTCGTCGGCGACGATCGACGTGTCCTTCCACTCGCCGGTGCCGACGTTGAACGTCGAACGCTTGATCGGCAACACGCCGTCGAAGGTCTGGGTCGCGCCGCTCTGCGTGACCGTGACGGGCACGGTGACGGTCTCGGACTTGCCCTTGATCGTCAGCTTGCCGGTCACGTTGTACTTGTTGCCGCCGGCCGGCGCGATCGCCGTCGACGCGAAGGTCGCCTGCGGATACGCCTTCGCGTCGAACCAGTCCTTGCCCGCGACCTGGTCGTTGTACATCTTGTCGCCGAGGTCGAAGCTCGCGATATCGATCGTCATTTGCGCGCTGCCCTGCGCGGCCTTCGCCGGGTCGAACTTCACCTGCGCGGAAAACTTCTTGAATGCGCCTTCGGTCGGCACGTTCATCTGCTTCGACACGGCGGACACCTTGCTCTTCGCGAGATCGACGTCGGCATGCGCCGCAGCCGACGCGACGAGTGACACCGCGGCGAACGCGGCCAGCATGGAGCGGGAGAAAGACACTTTCATGGGATCCTTCATTTGGCGGAGGGAAGCATCCGCGACAGCAGGCCGTCGCGGTCCAACAACTGGTGCTTGAGCGCCGCGAGTACATGCATGGCGACCAGCGCAAGCAGAATGTAATTCAAAGACACGTGCAGCGTCTTGAAGGTTTCCTTCAGCGCCGGATCGGGATCGATCAGGCGCGGCAGCGGCACGATGCCGAGGTAGACGACCGGAATGTTCGACGCGGAGCTGTACAGGTAGCCCGTCGCCGGAATCACGATCATCAGCACGTACAGCAGCATGTGCACGCCGTGCGACACCGCGCGCTGCCACGCCGGCGTGCTGCCCGGCAGCGGCGGCGGCACGTGGGTCGCGCGCCACAGCACGCGCACGACGGCCAGCGCGAACACCGTCACGCCGATCCATTTGTGCCACGAGAAATACTTGAGCTTCGTCGGCGTGAAGCCGGGGATGTCGGTCATCACCCAGCCGAGCGCGAAGCCGCAGACGATCAGCAGCGCGATCAGCCAGTGCAGCGCGATCGCGGTGTGCGCGTAGCGTGCCGGCTGAGCCGGCGGCGATTTCGATGCCATCTTGGATTTCCTCAGTTGAGCGAACGGCCGCGCCGGTAAATTCATCCGACGCTTGTCAAGGGCGCCATGCTACCGCAACCTTTTGTCACGCGCGGACTCTCAAGACAGGCTCGCCAGCCCGCTGCCATGTCCGCGCCACGTTACCGATCGGTCACGCGCACACGGGGCGTTGACACGCCGAAAAAGGCGTTTTGGTAAGATTGGCGCGGGTTCCGGCCCCGTCGACGCGTTCCCCCAGCCGTCGCAGCACCGCCTTTTCCATGCAACGATACGACCTGATTGCCTGCCACGAATGCGACGCACTGTTGCATAAACCGCGCCTGAGCGGCCGCGAAATCGCGCGCTGCCCGCGCTGCGACGCGCTGCTCTATCGCAACAGCACGACGCAGATCGAGCGCATCAGCGCGCTTGCGGTCGCGGCACTCGTCACGTTCGTCATCGCGCAAGCGTTCCCGATCCTCGAGATGGACCTGAACGGCACCCGCGTGCAGACGACCCTGATCGGCGCGATCGATGCGCTTTGGCATCAGGACATGGAGATCGTCGCGGTGATGGTGTTCTGCTCGACCGTGCTGTTCCCGCTCGTCGAGATGGCCGCGCTCCTTTACGTGCTGTTGCCGATCCGCCGCGGCGTCGTGCCGCCGGGCCTCGATCTCGTGCTGCGCACGATCCAGCTCGTGCGCCCGTGGGGGATGATCGAGGTGTTCATGCTCGGAATCGTCGTGACGATCGTGAAGATGGTGAGCCTCGCGCGCGTCGTGCCCGACGCGGCGCTGTTCGCGTTCGGCGCGCTCACACTGATGACCGCCGTCGTGCTGATGTTCGATCCGCGCACGCTGTGGGACATCGCCGACGAGCTGCGCGCCCGGCGCACGCCGGCGCCGCCCGACGGCAAAGCGCCGCTGCCGGAAGCGCCCCGCCGATGACGATGCCGACCGCCGCCCGGGAGGGCTACGCCAGCTGCCATGCCTGCGGGCTCGTGCAGACGATCGACCATCCGCACGCGCATTGCGCGCGCTGCGGCAGCGCGCTGCACTTTCGCACGCCGAACAGCATCATGCGCGCGTGGGCGCTGCTGATCGCGGCCGCGATCCTCTACATTCCGGCGAACCTGCTGCCGATCATGCGCACGTCGTCGATCGTCGGCTCGCAGGAAGACACGATCATGAGCGGCGTCATCTATTTCTGGACGTCCGGCGACTGGCCGCTCGCGGTGGTCGTGTTCGTCGCCAGCATCCTCGTGCCGATGCTCAAGCTCGGCGTGCTGACGATCCTCGTGGGCACCGCGCAGCGGCGCACCGCGTGGCGGCCGCTGCAACGCACGCGCCTGTACCGGATCGTCGAGCGGATCGGCCGCTGGTCGATGCTCGACATCTTCGTCGTGACGCTGACCGTCGCGCTCGTCCATTTTCGTTCGCTCGCCGTCATCACGGCCGGCCCCGGCGCGCTCGCGTTCGGCTCGGTCGTGATCCTGACGATGCTTGCGTCGATGCAGTTCGATCCCCGCCTGATCTGGGATCCAGTCGAAACCTCAGGGAAACACCATGAATAGTCCGCAAGGCCCGCAGCAAGACGCGCCCCGGCCGCCCGATCCGGCGATCTCGACGAAAAGCGGCTGGCTGCCGTCGCTCGTCTGGCTCGTGCCGCTGATCGCCGCGCTGATCGGCATCGGCCTCGTGATCAAGTCCGTGCGCGAGCGCGGCCCGGAAGTCACGATCAGCTTTCACAGCGCGGAAGGGCTCGAGCCCGGCAAAACGCAGGTCAAGTACAAGGACGTCGAAATCGGCATGGTCAAGACGATCAAGCTGTCGAAGGACCTGTCGCGCGTGCTCGTCCAGGTGCAGTTGAAGAAGGAAGCCGAGGACTTCGCGGTCAAGGGCTCGCGTTTCTGGATCGTGCGTCCGCGCGTCGGCGCGACCGGCGTGTCGGGGCTCGGCACGCTGCTGTCGGGCGCGTACATCGGCGTCGATGCGGGCCACGGGCAGGACACGCAGACCGACTTCACGGGCCTCGAGACACCACCGGCCGTGACCGGCGACCAGAAGGGCACGCAATACGTACTGCGCGGCGATTCGCTCGGCTCGGTCGACATCGGCTCGCCCGTCTACTACCGCCGCGTGCAGGTCGGCCAGGTGGTCGGCTTCTCGCTCGACAAGGACGGCACGGGCGTCACGTTCAACGTGTTCGTGAATGCGCCGTACGACCAGTACGTCGGCGTGAACTCGCGCTGGTGGCAGGCGAGCGGCGTCGACCTGCGGCTCGATTCGAGCGGCCTGAAGCTGAACACGCAGTCGCTCGCGACGGTGATCCTCGGCGGCATCGCGTTCCAGACGCCGCCGAACCAGGACAGCGGCGCGACCGCGCCGAACAACACGACGTTCCGCCTCGGCTCCGACGAAGCGGACGCGATGCGCGATCCGGACGGCCAGCCGCTGCAGGTCGTGATGAACTTCAACCAGTCGCTGCGCGGGCTCGCGGTCGGCGCGCCGGTCGACTTCCGCGGCATCGTGCTCGGCGAGGTGACGAACATCGGCATCGACTTCGATCCGAAGACCAAGAACTTCCTGATGCCGGTGACGATGAACGTGTATCCGGAGCGGCTCGGCCCGCGCTTCCGCGAGACGATCGAGAGCAAGGGCGAAGCGGCCCGCCGCGAGATCGTCGAGCGCCTCGTCACGCACGGGCTGCGCGGCCAGCTGCGCACCGGCAACCTGCTGACGAGCCAGTTGTACGTCGCGCTCGACTTCTTCCCGAAGGCGCCGGTCGTGAAGATCGACGCTGCCCGCCAGCCGCTCGAGCTGCCGACCGTGCCGAACACGCTCGACGAACTGCAGCTGCAGGTCGCCGACATCGCGAAGAAACTCGACAAGGTGCCGTTCGACCAGATCGGCGCGAACCTGAACAGCGCGCTGTCGAATGCCGACAAGCTGTTCAAGCAGCTCGACACGCAGGTCGCGCCGGAAGCGCGCGACACGCTGTCGGCCGCGAAGCAGACCTTCTCGACCGCCGAGGCGACGCTGCAGCAGGATTCGCCGCTGCAGTCCGACGTGCGCGGCGCGCTGAAGGAGCTCACGCGCACGCTGCAATCGCTGAACGCGCTCGCCGATTATCTGGAGCGCCATCCCGAATCGCTGCTCAAGGGCAAGCCAGGAGATCAACAATGACGACGACACGCGCGAACATCGTCGCGAGCGGCGCGGCGGCAGTCTTCGCCGCGCTCGCGCTCGCCGCGTGCAGCTCGCCGCCCGCGCGGTTCTACACGCTGAGCCCGGCCGACGCGGCCGCGCCCGTGCGCAGCGCGCCCGCCAACCCGTCGTTCCTGATCGAGGTGCCGTCCGTCGGCGTGCCCGAGCAGGTCGCGAAGAACCAGCTCGTCGTGCAGAAGAACGCCGCGCAGGTCGACGTGCTCGAGCAGGAGCGCTGGGCCGCGCCGCCCGCCGACGAAATCCGCCGCGCGTTGTCCGACGATCTCGCCGCGCAGCTCGGCACGATCGACGTCGCGAATTCCGCGTATCCGGCCGGCGTGCCGGTCTATCGGATCAGCGTGAACGTGCAGCGCTTCGAGTCGTGGCCCGGCAAGCGCGCGGCGATCGATGCGGTGTGGAGCGTGCGCGCGCTCGGCACGCAGGCCGTGATGACGTGTCGCACGAGCGTCGCGGAACCGGTCGCCGACGGTTACGACGCGCTCGTCGCCGGCCACCGCCGCGCGCTCGACGTCATCGCATCGCAGGCCGCGTCCGGCGTGCGCGCGATGGCCGCGCGGCGTGGCGCCGCCGCTGCGTCGACCACCGCGACGACCGCGTCCGGCAAGTCGGCGGCCACCGCGCCCGTCGTGCCCTGCCCGGCCAATCCGACGCCCCGCGACGATGCGGGCGCGACCGGCAAGTCCGGCGCGTAAGCGCGACGCGCGGGCCGGCGGCCGGCGCATGCGCGCGGTGCCGCTGCACTCGGCACACGCCGCCGATAATCATCGTCGGCCTGGGTGCGCGCGCAACCGCACACGCGAACCTGCCGCCCTCGCCGCCCGGGCGCCGCTGGCCGTCCATCGGCCAAACGGCGGTTTTGCATTGTTTGAAAAATCCGCCGGAACCGGCACGAGTCGACACGGTCGGCTTGCGTTTTCACGCCCGATTGACGATCCTACGCACTTTCCGGCTCGCGCCGCTCGTCGTGCGCGCGCGCCGGCGGCGATCCGCCCGTCGTGTCCGGTCCGATCGCCGCGTCTGCCGGGGCGCGCACGCGTGTCCGCGTGCGTCGCATCGGGGCAGTCCGCATCGCGGGGCGCCGCGCATCGTCCGGCCCCCAACCAGCCTCACCGTTCTCCCCGGTGCCGCGCCGTGTTCCGGCCGGCATCCCGAACCCGCCCGTCCAGGGCTTTCGCTATTCCGTTTATGTTTCGTTCCCTGACGACCCTGATCAAGAAGTGGCGCGCGTCGCGCAGTGCGGGCCACCAGCTCGACGCGCTGCTCGCGCACGCAGACGCGGACGCGTCGTACGCCGAGCGCAGCGAATGGCTGATCGAGCTCGCGCACTGGCTGCGCCGCAACGGCGCGATGCAGGTCGCGCACGACACGCCGGCCGAACGCGATGCCGACGCCGACGCACGCGCGTATCCGGCGCACGCGCGGCTGCGCTACCTGTTCCACGTGCTCGACCGCAATCCCGCGTGGAAATCGCACGCCGCGCGCATCCTGCGCGGGATCCTGCGCGAATGCGACGGCATCTCGCTGCTGTGCGACGCGGGGATGCCCGTGCATTCCGGCTTCTTCGACGCGCTGTTCGAGCGCATCGACGCGTCGCTGATTCCGCCCGCGCCGAACCGTCGCGAACTGACGGCGCTGTTCACGCTGATGTTCCCGACGCCGGAAGACGCGCAATGGATCGACGCGTTGCCCGACGACCTGCTCGCCCGCTTAGCCGAGCTGATCTCGTTCGACGTCACCGACGAGGAGCGCCACGAGCCCGGCTCGTTCTCGCGCGACCTGCTCGCCGCGCTGCACAACCTGACCTGTCAGATCAGCTCGACCGGCCTGTCGCAGACGGTGCGCAGCCGCCTGTCCGACGACGACGCGCGCCAGCCCCTCGAAACGCAGCCGTTCTACCGGCTCACGCGCGCGATGCTCGCGGTCGAGACCGCGCACGCGGCCGTCGAGGACGGCGGCGACGCGAGCAAGCTGCTGCACGAGGTGAATTACCTGCGCGTGCTGCTCGACGAATGCCGGATCGCCGTCGACGACGTGTTCGCGCACTTGTACCGCAACGGCGTGTCGGTCGACATCGTGTTCCAGGTCGAACGCATGCGCATGCGCATCCTGCGCGCGGAAATGCTGCTCAATGCATGGATGGCACGCGACGACCTGCGCGGGATGGCGCGCCTGACCGCCGAGCTCGTCGACGCGAACCAGAACAGCCAGAGCGTGTCGCACCTCGTGCGCAGCAACTTCTCGCTGTTCGCGCGCAAGCTCGTCGAGACCAACGCGGACACCGGCGAGCACTACATCTCGCGCGGCCGCGCGGAGTACCTGAAGATGCTGCGGATGGCCGCGGGCGGCGGGCTCGTCACCGTCGTGACCGTGTGCGTGAAGTTCGCGATCACCGGCGCGCACCTGCAGTCGATGCTCGAAGGGCTGCTCGCGGGCATCAACTACGCGGCGAGCTTCATGCTGATGCACTTCCTGCATTTCACGCTCGCGACCAAGCAGCCCGCGATGACCGCGCCGACGCTCGCGCGCGAGCTCGACGACACGGGTCACGAGGAAGGCGTGAAGGCGTTCGTCGCGTCGGTGATCGCGCTGATCCGCACGCAGGCCGCGGCGATTTCCGGCAACGTGCTCGTCGTGCTGCCCGTGTGCCTGCTCGTGCAGCTGTTCGCGGGCAACCTGCTGCATGCGAACCTGATTTCGCCGGGCAAGGCGCATGCGACGCTGCATTCATTCTCGCTGCTGGGGCCGACGCCGTTCTACGCGGCGCTCACGGGCGTGCTGCTGTGGGCGTCGAGCCTGCTCGCGGGCTGGGCCGACAACTGGTTCGTGCTGCACCGGGTCGGCGACGCGCTCGCGTACAACCGGCGGCTGCGGCTCACGCTCGGCGCGGCAGGCGCCGCGAAGCTCGCGCACTTCTGCCGCTCGAACGTCGCGGGCGTGGTCGCCAACGTCGGCCTGGGCCTGATGCTCGGCCTGATTCCGGCGATCGTCACCGTGTTCCTGTTCCCGTTCGAGGTGCGCCACGTGACGCTGTCGGCCGGCTCGATCGGGGTCGCGCTCGGCGTGCTCGGCAAGGACGCGCTGCGCACGCCCGAGCTGTGGTGGGCCTGCGCCGGCGTGCTGAGCATGGCGATCCTCAACGTGCTCGTGAGCTTCGCGCTCGCGTTCACGATGGCCGTGCGCTCGCGCAGCCTGCGCCGCACCAAGGTGCGCGCGCTGATCGGCGCGATCGTGCGCACGGTACTGGCGAAGCCGTCCGCGCTGTTCTGGCCGGCCGGCACGCCGGCCGCCCGCGCCGGGCAGCCGGGCTCGCATTGAACTTCCAGCGTCGGCGCGCCGCGCGGGCGGGCGCCGACGCGCGGGCCGGCCGGCTCGACGTCACGGCCGGCGCATCGGCGCCGGCATCCCGAATCGGATGCGACGCCGGCTCCGGCCGTCCGCGCCGCGTACAATAGTGGACTTTTGCACGTCCTCACCCGCCTTATGTCCTCGCCCACCCTGTACGAATTCTTCGCTCCCTGCCCGCGCGGCCTCGAAGCGGCGCTTGCCGCCGAGCTGGCCGAAATCGCCGGCCGACACCTGGACGGCGCGCCGTTCACCGCGGGCGCGCAGGTGCCGGGCGGCGTTCATTTCCGCGGCGGCTGGGCCGCCGGCATGGCCGCGAACCTCCATTCGCGCATCGCGAGCCGGATCCTGCTGAAGATCGCGCACCGCCCGTACCGCAACGAACAGGATGTCTACGCGCTCGCGCTCGAGCAGCCGTGGGAACGCTGGTTCGCGTCGACGCAGACGCTGCGCGTCGACATCACCGCGATCAAGTCGCCGCTGAAGAGCCTCGAATTCGCGACGCTGCGCGTGAAGGATGCGATCTGCGACCGGATGCGCGACAAGACGGGCGCACGCCCGAGCATCGACACCGGCGCGCCGGACGTGCGCGTGTTCGCGTTCCTGACGGCCACCGAGTGCACGCTGTACCTCGATACGTCGGGCGAGCCGCTGTTCAAGCGCGGCTGGCGCCTCGACAAGGGTGCGGCACCGCTGCGCGAGAACCTCGCGGCCGGCATCCTGCGCCTGACGGGCTGGACGCCCGGCACGCCGCTGTACGACCCGATGTGCGGCAGCGGCACCTTCCTCGCGGAAGCCGCGCAGATCGCGCTTGGCGTCGCACCGGGCGTCGAGCGCCGGTTCGGCTTCGAAAAGCTCAAGCAGTACGACATCACCGCATGGCAGGGCCTGAAGGTCGCGGCGATCGACGCGAAACGCGCGGCGCGCGGCAAGCGCGATTCGCTCGGCGTGTACGGCAGCGACATCTCGGGCGACATGCTCGAGAAGGCGCGCGCGAACCTCGAGCGCGCGGGCGTGCCGTCGGTGTGGCTCAAGCAGGTCGACGCGCGCGGGATGACGCCGCCGTGCGACGGGCCGGGCATCATCCTCGCGAACCCGCCGTACGGCGAGCGGATCGAGGTGCGCGGCCGCAGCGCGCGCGGCGAGGTGCGCGAGACGGGCCGCAATCGCGGCAACGACGACGCATTCCGCCGCACGCACACCGATGCGCCGGACAGCGAATTCTTCAACGCGCTCGGCGATGCGCTCAAGCAGCGCTTCACCGGCTGGCAGGCATTCCTGCTGACGTCGGACCGCTCGCTGCCGGGCCAGCTGCGCCTGCGCGAATCGGCGAAAACGCCGCTGTTCAACGGCGCGCTCGAATGCCGGCTGTTCCGCTTCGACCTGATCGCCGGCAGCGTGAAGCCACGCCCGGCCGCGCCGGAAGGCGACGCCTGACACGCGCGACGGCCGCCGCGGCCGCCTGCCGACATCCCCACGACGCCCGGCCCGAGCCGGGCGTTTTATTTCCAGCGCACGCGCGCGGGACAAGCCCGTCCCGCATGACGCCACGCCGCCCTCGCGCCGCTTCGGTTCCCGCACGCCTTTGACCCTCGAAGCCGAGGGGCCTCCCCTTTTTGTCAGTACCGCCACGACTACTGACAGCACGCTGTCAGCAGCCCCCGATCACACTGCAATCCCGGCGCAATGCACGGCTGGTTTCCATCAAGAATCCAAACAACAAGGAGCTCGTCATGACGTCCGCAACCGCAACTGCAACCGAAGCCGCAACCCTGGAACGCGCGATCGCGTGGTTCGACATCCCGTCCCTCGATTTCGACCGGGCGATCCGTTTCTATGAAACCGTGCTGCAAACGACGCTGCAGCGCGAAGTCATCGGCGGCGTGCCGATGGCCATGTTCGATCACGAAGCGTCGGCCACGGGCGGCAGCATCGTGTTCGCTCCGCAGCAGATGAAGCCGAGCGCGAACGGCGTGCTCGTGTACCTGAACGCCGGCGAATCGGTCGTCGCGGCACTCGAACGCGCGAAGCGCGCGGGCGGCGTCGTGCAGGGCTCGGTCGTCGAGTTGCCGAACAACTACGGCTACATCGGCTACCTGATCGATACCGAAGGCAACCGCGTCGGCCTGCACGCACCGAAATGCCACTGAGCGCGTCCACGATCCGGCCGGGGCGGCGCTATCATCGCGAAGTCCCCGTAGCCGTTGGAGTCGAGGTTCAGCCATGACGCGCCGTGCCGACCGCCTGTTCCAGATCGCCGAGCTGCTGCGCGGGCGCCGTCTCACGACCGCGCAGCAGCTCGCCGACTGGCTGTCGGTGTCGCCGCGCACGGTCTATCGCGACGTGCGCGACCTGCAACTGTCAGGGGTGCCGATCGAAGGCGAAGCCGGCATCGGCTACCGGCTGAACCGCAACGCGAGCCTGCCGCCGCTCACGTTCACCGCCGAGGAGCTCGCGGCGCTCGCAGCCGGCGCGCGGATGCTCGAGACCTGGGGCGGCGCGCGCTTCGCGGGCGGCGCGCGTTCGGCGCTCGCCAAAATCGCGTCGGCGATGCCGGCCGACAAGCGCACCGCGCTCGACCGCCTGCCGGTGTTCGCGCCGTCGTTCCACATCGACGAGACGTTCTGCGCGAAGGTCGACGCGATTCACCAGGCGGTCGACACGCGTCACGTCGTCAGCTTCGACTACCGCGACCGGCTCGGCGCGCACACGAAGCGCCGCGTGTGGCCGCTCGGGCTCGTCTACTGGGGCGGACGCTGGACGATCGGCGCGTGGTGCGAGCTGCGCGACGACTTCCGCACCTTCGACATCGCGCGAATGGGCGACATCACCGTGCACGAGCAGTTTCCGGACATGGAAGGCCGGCGCATCGCCGACTACATGCGAATCGCGGAAGCGCCGATGCGCTGACGCGCGTCGCCGCCATGCGCGTGCCGGGGCGCCCGCGCCCCGGCAGCGCCCGTCATTCCCCGAACACCACCGATCGCTTCGGCCGCTCGTCGACGTGCAGCGAAAACACGTCGGCGCGCGCGTAGTGTCCGACCACGTCGAAGTCGTAACGCGCCCGCACGAGCTCGTCCGTATCGATGCGCGCGGTCACGAGCCCGGCCTCGCCGATGAGCGGCTCCGTGAGCAGGTCGCCGAGCGGCCCGACGATCACGCTGCCGCCGCGGATCAGCGGCCGCTCGGGATCCCAGCCCGGCACGTCGATGCCAAGCGCGCGCGGCGACGGCTGCACCTGGCACGCGCTCACGACGAAGCAGCGCCCTTCGTGCGCGATGTGCCGCATCGAGCTTTGCCACAGGTCGCGTTCGTCCACGGTCGGCGCGCACCAGATCTGCACGCCTTTTGCATACATCGCGCAGCGCAGCAGCGGCATGTGGTTCTCCCAGCAGATCGCGGCACCCGCGCGACCCGCCGCCGTGTCGACCACCGGCAGCGTCGAGCCGTCGCCCTGCCCCCAGATCAGCCGTTCGGTGCCGGTCGGCATCAGCTTGCGGTGCTTCGCGACGAGCCCGTCGCGCGGATCGAAGAACAGCGCGGTGCAGTACAGCGTGCTGCCGCCCCGCTCGATCGCGCCGACCACGAGGCTCGCGCCGGTGCGCTGCGACAGCGCGGCCAGTTCGTCGGTCTCGGGGCCCGGCACGTCGATCGCCTGCGCGGCGTAGCGCGCGTACGCGTCACGGCCCTCGGGAAGCCGGTAGCCGAGCCGCGTGCCGAAGATCTCGCCTTTCGGATAGCCGCCGAGCACGGCCTCGGGCAGCACGACGAGCGACGCACCGCTGTCGCGGATCGCGGCTTCGTAGCCGAGGATCGTGTCGAGCGTGGCGCGCGTGCCGACGGGCGATGCGCCGATCTGCAGCGCGGCGATGACTGAAGTGGACATGAAGGCGTCTCCGATGAGTGGAGACGCCATCTTTGTCGATATCATTTCATCGATCAAATCGATAAAACGATAACTGATATGAATGTGGATGATATCGCAGGGCTCGACCTGAACCTGCTGAAGGTGTTCGAGGCGCTGTACGAGGAAGGCGGCGCGAGCCGCGCGGCGTTGCGGCTCGGCCTCACGCAATCGGCGGTCAGCGCGGCGCTCGCGCGGCTGCGCGTGATTTATGCCGATCCGCTGTTCGCGCGCACCGGCCGCGGGCTCGCGCCGACGCCGCGCGCGGACGAACTGAAGCCGATCCTGTCCGATGCGCTGGACCGCTGTCGCGCCAGCCTCGCGATCGCGGCGGACGGCGGCGAACGGGTCGGCCGCACGATCGCGATCGGGCTGTCGGACGACTTCGAGATCGCGCTCGGCCGCGCGCTGATCGACGCGGTCGCACGCGAAGCCACGGGCATCCGGCTGATCTTTCGGCAGACGCACAGCGGTATCGCGGGCGACGCGCTGCTGCGGCACGGCGTCGATCTCGCGATCGCGTCGGGCGGTTTCTCGGCAAACGGGCTCAGCCGACGCGCAGTCGCGACGGGCGGCTACGCGTGCCTGATCGATCCGTCCGGCCGCGCGCAAGAGCCGCACGCGCTCGCGCTTGCCGATTTCGTGCAGCGCGATCACCTGCTCGTGTCGTCGGGCGGCGTGATCGGGATCGTCGACGAAGCGCTGGCCGCACTCGGTCACAAGCGACGCGTCGCGGCGTCGACCACGCATTTCGCGGCGCTGCCCTACCTGCTCGCGGGCTCCGACGCGGTGGCGACGATTCCGGCGCACGCGGCTCGCGCGATCGCGCAGTCGACGTCGCTGCGCGCGCTGGCGTGCCCGGTCGAGTTGCCGCGCTACCCGGTGGAAATCGGCTGGCGCACGAGCACACAGCGCGACCCGGCGATCATGCGCGTGCGCGACACGATCGCCGCCTGCGTCGCGACCATCGTCACTCCGTGATGAACGAGATGCGATTCCACTGGTGACCGTCATTCCGGCCGGCGCGGATCGGACCTCGCGGCGCCGCCCATGCGCACCACGGGCGCCGGGCGCCGGGCGCGCGTCACCTCCGCAAGACCGATCGGGGTCGGATCCGTTCAACCTGCCGGCCGGCAGCGTCCGGGCGCAACCGGTAAAATGCCGAACCATGAAACCCGAAATCTGGACCCCGCATGTGACCGTCGCGGCGCTCGTCGAGCGTGCCGGTCGCTTTCTCGTGATCGAGGAAGAAACCTCGACGGGCCTGCGCATCAACCAGCCGGCCGGCCATCTCGAGGCTGGCGAGACGCTCGCCGACGCCGTGATCCGCGAGACGCTCGAGGAAACCGCGCATCCGTTCGTGCCCCACGCGCTCGTCGGCGTCTATCTCGCGCACTACGAGCGCCCGGGCAGCGCCGGCGCGACCTACCTGCGCTTCACGTTCTGCGGCACGGCCGGCGAGCCGCTGCCGGGCCACCTGCTCGACGACGGCATCGTCCGCGTGCTGTGGATGAGCGCCGACGAGCTGCGCGCGTGCAGCGAGCGCCATCGCTCGCCGGCGGTGATGCGCTGCGTCGACGACTATCTCGCCGGGCGGCGCATTCCGCTCGATTTCGTGCACACGCATTCGGTCGCGCCGCGCCCGGAGGCATTCGACCGTCAGGCGGTAAACAAATGAGCAAGCGCCGTGTGGTAGTGGGCATGTCGGGCGGCGTCGATTCGTCGGTGACCGCGTGGCTGCTGAAGGAACAGGGTTACGACGTGGTCGGCCTGTTCATGAAGAACTGGGAAGACGACGACGACGGCGAATACTGCTCGACGCGCCAGGACTGGATCGACGTGGTGTCGGTGGCCGACCTGATCGGCATCGACGTGGAAGCCGTGAACTTCGCGGCCGAATACAAGGACCGCGTGTTCGCCGAATTCCTGCGCGAATACTCGGCCGGCCGCACGCCGAACCCCGACGTGCTGTGCAACGCCGAGATCAAGTTCAAGGCGTTCCTCGACCACGCGATGTCGCTCGACGCGGAAATGATCGCGACCGGCCACTACGCGCGCGTGCGCGAGCGCGACGGTCGCTTCGAACTGCTGAAGGCTTTCGATCATACGAAAGACCAGTCGTACTTCCTGCACCGGCTGAACCAGGCGCAGCTGTCGAAGACGATGTTCCCGCTCGGCGAGATCCCGAAAACCAAAGTGCGCGAGATCGCCGCGCAGATCGGCTTGCCGAACGCGAAGAAGAAGGATTCGACCGGCATCTGCTTCATCGGCGAACGGCCGTTCCGCGACTTCCTGAACCGCTATCTTCCGACGAAACCCGGCCCGATGAAGACGCCCGACGGCAAGGTGGTCGGCGAACACATCGGCCTCGCGTTCTACACGTTCGGCCAGCGCAAGGGCATCGGCCTCGGCGGCAGCAAGGACGGCAACGGCGACCCGTGGTTCGTCGCGGCGAAGGACATCGCGTCGAACACGCTGTACGTCGTGCAGGGCCACGATCATCCATGGCTGCTGTCGCGCGAGCTCGTCGCCGGCAACGTGAGCTGGGTCGCGGGCGAGCCGCCGGCCGAAGGCTTCTCGTGCGGGGCGAAGACGCGCTACCGGCAGGCCGATGCGGCGTGCACGTTCGGTCGGGCCGCGGTCGGCCAAGCCGACGGCGAGCACTTCTCGCTCGCGTTCGACGACCCGCAATGGGCGGTCACGCCCGGCCAGTCGGCCGTGCTGTACGACGGCGAGATCTGCCTCGGCGGCGGCATCATCGAGTTCGCGGCCACCGGCCAGCCCGGCCAGACGGCGCCGGCAGTCGCCCAAGGCGTGCTCGCCGAAGCACGCTGACAACCATTCGGTTTAGACTTGCGGCACGCCGCGCCCGGCGGAACACGATTCCGCCGCGGCCGGTGCGCCGCCGCGCAGCGTACGCATGGCGGCATTTCAAGATTCTTACGGAGTCCCCATGCTTTCCAGACGCTACCTCGCGATGTGGTGCGCCGTGCTGCTGCTCGTTGCGGCGGCTGCCCTCGCATCGCTCCACGTGCTTTCCTGGTTGTGGATCGTCATCCCCGTCGTGCTCGTCGCCGTCGGCCTGTACGACCTGAACCAGGATCGTCACGCGATCCTGCGCAATTATCCGCTCTGGGGCCATTTCCGGTTCCTGTTCGAGTTCATCCGCCCCGAGATCCGCCAGTATTTCGTCGAGGACGACACCGACGAGAAGCCGTTCTCGCGCGCGCAGCGCAGCCTCGTCTATCAGCGCGCGAAGAACGTCGCCGACAACCGCCCGTACGGCACCGAGCTGAACGTGAAGGCCGTCGCGCACGAGTGGATCAGCCACTCGCTCGCGCCGACCAAACTGCCGAGCCACGACTTCCGGATCCGGGTCGGCGCGAGTCGCGCGCAGCCGTACGACATTTCGATCTTCAACATCTCGGCGATGAGCTTCGGCTCGCTGTCCGCGAATGCGATCCGCTCGCTGAACCTCGGCGCGAAGAAAGGCGGCTTCGCGCACGACACCGGCGAAGGCTCGCTGTCGAAGTACCACCGCGAGCACGGCGGCGACATCATCTGGGAAATCGCGTCCGGCTACTTCGGCTGCCGCAACGACGACGGCACGTTCAACCCGGACACGTTCGCGAAGCAGGCGGCCGATCCGCAGGTGAAGATGATCGAGATCAAGCTGTCGCAAGGCGCGAAGCCGGGCCACGGCGGCGTGCTGCCGGCCGCGAAGATCACGCCCGAGATCGCCGAGACGCGCGGCGTGCCGATGGGCAAGGACTGCATCTCGCCCGCGACACACTCGGAATTCTCGACACCGCGCGGCCTGCTCGAATTCGTCGAACGGCTGCGCACGCTGTCGGGCGGCAAGCCGACCGGCTTCAAGCTGTGTATCGGCCATCCGTGGGAATTCTTCGGGATCGCGAAGGCGATGATCGAGACGGGCATCGTGCCGGACTTCATCGTCGTCGACGGCGCGGAAGGCGGCACCGGCGCGGCGCCGCTCGAATTCACCGACCACGTCGGCGTGCCGCTGCAGGAAGGGCTGCTGCTCGTGCACAACACGCTCGTCGGGATCGGCGTGCGCGACCGCGTGAAGATCGGCGCGAGCGGCAAGATCATCACCGCGTTCGACATCGCGCGCACGCTCGCGATCGGCGCGGACTGGGTGAACTCGGCGCGCGGCTTCATGTTCGCGGTCGGCTGCATCCAGGCGCAGCACTGCCACACCGACCGCTGCCCGACCGGCGTCGCCACGCAGGATCCGGTGCGCCAGCGCGCCATCGTCGTGCCCGACAAGGCCGAACGCGTGTACAACTTCCACCGCAACACGCTGCATGCGCTGCAGGAACTCGTGCAGGCGGCCGGCCTCGGCCATCCGTCGGAGTTGCGCGCGCATCACATCGTGCAGCGCGTCGCGCCGCACGAGGTGCGGCTGATGTCGCAATTGCTGAAGTACCTGAAGCCGGGCGCGCTGCTCGACGGCCAGACCTGCGGCTATACGCTGTACGACAAGTGGTGGCCGATCGCGCGCAGCGATTCGTTCGTGCTCGGCGAAACCGTTTACGCATCGATCGAATAACGCGCGATCGCGCGCCGCCGCGTCTCGCATAAAGAAAAGCGCCCCGCGGGGCGCTTTTTCTTCGTCTGCCAGATCCGCCGCCGGCGGCCGCTCAACCTTGCGGCAGCGTGTCGACGAACGTCTGCCGCTGCGACAGCTTCGCGAAATGCTTGTCGAGGTTCGGATGGCGATCGCGCCAGTTGAGTTCGGGCATCCGGAAGTCCAGATAGCCGAGCGCGCAGCCGAGTGCGATATCGGCGAGCGTGTAATGATTACCGACGCACCACGTCTTGCCGCCGAGGCCCTGCGACATCGCGACGAGCGCGTCGTCGATCTTGCGTTGCTGACGCGCGATCCAGCTCGCGCTGCGCTGCGCTTCGTCGCGCAGCGTGTATTCGAGACGAATCGCCACGGCCGCATCCAGCACGCCGTCGCCCAGCGCTTCCCAGCAACGCACTTCGACACGTTCGCGCCCCGACGGCGGAATCAGCTTGCCGACCGGCGACAGCGTGTCGACGTATTCGCAGATCACGCGGGAATCGAACACCGCGGCACCATCCTCCATCACGAGACACGGGACCTTGCCGAGCGGATTCGACGCATGAATGTCGGTGTCCGGCGCCCACACGTTCTCGAGCTCCAGCTTGTAGTCGATCTTCTTTTCAGCAAGCACGATCCGCGCCTTTCGGACGTACGGGCTGCTGAGCGAACCGATTAATTTCATCATCTGCCTTTTTAAGGGAACCGCCGAGAGTATACGTTGTCGCCGATCATAACCGGGCGGCGCGACCGGGTAGAAAATCTGCCCGTCCGGCCTGTGGATGGTTTGCAACAGCCGTCGGCGAGCGCCGTTCGGCGCGGCTTGCGGCCACGCCTCTCACGCGCGGCGCCCGGCGGCGCTACAATCGCACGATGAATGCGCCCCTCGATACCGCCATCGCCGTCGACGTCTACCGCCAGCGCCGCGAACGCGTGCTTGCCGCACTGCGCGCCGCGGGCGGCGGCGTCGCCATCGTCCCGACCGCGCCGGAAATGCTGCGCAACCGCGATACGGCTTTCCCGTACCGGCATGACAGCTACTTCCACTACCTGACGGGCTTCACCGAGCCGGATGCCATGCTCGTGCTGAACGCGGCCGGGTCGCACGGCGCGCCGGAATCGATCCTGTTCTGCCGCGCGAAGAATGCCGACCGCGAGATCTGGGAAGGCTTCCATTACGGGCCCGAGGCCGCGCGCGATGCGTTCGGCTTCGACGCGGCCTACGCGGTCGACGTGATCGACACCGAAATGCCGCGCCTGCTCGCCGATGCGGGCACCGTGCACTACCGGTTCGGCGCGTCGGCCGAGTTCGACCGCCAGCTCGCCGGCTGGATCGACGCGGTGCGCGCGCAGGCACGCACGGGCGTCGCCGCGCCCGACGCGCTGCTCGACCTCACGCCGCTGCTCGACGACATGCGGCTCGTGAAGGACGAACACGAACTCGCGATCATGATGCGTGCCGCGCACATCTCCGCGCTCGCGCATCGCCGCGCGATGCAGGTGTGCCGCCCGGGGATCCGCGAGTACGAACTCGAGGCCGAGCTGCTGTACATGTTCCGCAAGCATGGCGCGCAGGCGCCGGCGTACGGGTCGATCGTCGCGGCGGGCGCGAACGCGTGCGTGCTCCATTACCCGGCCGGCAACGCGACCGCGCGGGACGGCGACCTGATCCTGATCGACGCCGCGTGTGAACTCGACGGCTACGCGTCGGACATCACGCGCACGTTCCCGGCCAACGGGCGCTTCTCCGCCGCGCAGCGCACGCTGTACGACATCGTGCTCGCCGCGCAGCAGGCCGCGATCGACGCGACGCGCGCGGGCGTACCGTTCGAGGTGCCGCACGACGCGGCCGTGCGCGTACTGGCGCAAGGGCTGCTCGATACGGGCATCATCCCGAAGTCGCGCTTCTCGAACGTCGACGACGTGATCGCCGAGCGCGCGTACGCACGCTTCTACATGCATCGCACCGGCCACTGGCTCGGGATGGACGTGCACGATTGCGGCGACTATCGCGAGCGGCTCGCCGCGCGCGATGCCGACGGCGCGTTGCCGTGGCGCACGCTCAAGCCCGGCATGACGCTGACCGTCGAGCCTGGCCTGTACGTGCGGGCAGCCGACGACGTGCCGCCCGAGTACTGGAACATCGGCATTCGCATCGAGGACGACGCGATCGTGCGCGAGCACGGTTGCGAGCTGATCACGCGCGACGTGCCGGTGGCGGCCGCCGAGATCGAGGCGCTGATGCGCGCGGGCGCGGCGCACGGTGCGTGAGCGGCCCGCAAGTTGCCATCGCGCCGCTGTCGCGCCACCTTCGGTTCGCCGTTGATTCGCCGTTGATTCGCCGTTGACCGTTACCCCGTTTCACGAACACTGATGACGACCGCTTCCTCCCCGGCCACGCCGGACTACGATCTCGCCATCGTCGGCGCGGGCCCCGTCGGGCTCGCGCTCGCCGGCTGGCTCGCCCGACGCAGCGCGACGCAGCACGCGTCGATCGCGCTGATCGACGCGCGCGAACCGGCCGCGAGCGCGAACGACCCGCGTGCGATCGCCGTGTCGCATGGCAGCCGCGTGCTGCTCGACACGCTCGGATGGCCGGGCGACGCAACGCCGATCGAGCACATCCACGTGTCGCAGCGCGGCCATTTCGGCCGCACGCTGATCGATCGCGACGAGCACGACCTGGCCGCCCTCGGCTACGTCGTGCGCTACGGCTCGATCGTGCAGGCCCTCGCGCAGGCGGTGCGCGGCACGCGCATCGACTGGCTCACGTCGACCACCGCCCGCACGCCGCGACAGGACGCCGACGGCGTCACGCTGACGCTCGACGGCCCGCAAGGCGAGCGCACGCTGCGCGCGCGCCTCGTCATCAATGCCGAAGGCGGGTTGTTCCACGAACGGCAGGCCGATACCGGCAAGCATCACCGCGACTACGGTCAGACCGCGATCGTCGGCACGGTCACGGTCTCGGCGCCGCGCCCGAACGTTGCATGGGAACGCTTCACGCACGAAGGCCCGCTCGCGCTGCTGCCGCTCGGCGGTCCGCGCCAGGCCGAATATTCGCTCGTGTGGTGCTGCGCGCCCGACGAGGCGGCCCGCCGCGCGGCCCTTCCCGACGACGCGTTCCTGCGCGAACTCGGCGCTGCCTTCGGCGAGCGGATGGGCCGGTTCGTCGCGATCGCGGGGCGCGCATCGTTTCCGCTGGGACTGAGCGCGGCGCAAACGCTCGTCAACGGTCGCATCGCGATCGTCGGCAATGCCGCGCAAACGCTGCACCCGGTCGCAGGCCAAGGGCTCAACCTGGGGCTGCGCGACGCGCACACGCTCGTCGACGCGCTGTCCGCCCAGGGCTTCGAACCAACCGCACTTGCCACCTTCAACGCGCGGCGCGCGCTCGACCGGCGCTTCACGATCGGCGCGACCGACACGCTCGCGCGGCTGTTCACGGTCGACGCCGGCCCCCTCCCGCTGCTGCGCGGCGCGGCGCTCACCGCGCTCGAATTCGTACCGCCGCTCAAGAAGGCGATCGCGCGCCAGATGATGTTCGGCCAGCGCAGCTGACGCGCGGCGCGGTGCGCGTTGCGCGCCGTCAGGCGATGCAAACCGGGTCAAATCGGCGGGGCATGGGAATACGGTAAAATGCGCGTTTTCCCTCCGCCCTTTTTTGCCCGCGACGCCCGGCGCCCGCGGGCGGTGCCATTGCGATGCCCGTTATCGGCTCTCACGTATTGCGTAACAACCTGTTCGTCGCCCCGATGGCCGGCGTGACGGATCGTCCGTTCCGCCAGCTGTGCAAGCGGCTGGGGGCCGGATACGCCGTGTCCGAGATGGTCGCGTCGAATGCGCAGCTGTGGAAGAGCGCGAAGACGATGCGGCGCGCGAACCACGAAGGCGAAGTCGAGCCGATCGCGGTGCAGATCGCCGGCGCCGATCCGGCGATGATGGCCGAAGCCGCCCGCTACAACGTCGACAACGGCGCGCAGATCATCGACATCAACATGGGCTGCCCGGCGAAGAAGGTCTGCAACGTCGCGGCCGGCTCCGCGCTGCTGCAGAACGAGCCGCTCGTGCAGCGAATCGTCGAGGCCGTCGTCGCGGCGGTCGGCACGGGCCCGGATGCGGTGCCCGTCACGCTGAAGATCCGCACCGGCTGGGATCGCGAGCACAAGAACGCGGTCACGGTCGCGCGCCTGGCCGAAGCGGCCGGCATCTCGATGCTGACCGTGCACGGCCGAACGCGCGCCGACCTCTACCGCGGCGACGCGGAATACGACACCATCGCGGCCGTCAAGGCCGCCGTGCGCATCCCGGTCGTCGCGAACGGCGACATCACGTCGCCGGCAAAAGCGAAGGCCGTGCTCGACGCAACCGGCGCCGACGCACTGATGATCGGTCGCGCCGCGCAAGGCCGACCGTGGCTGTTCCGTGAAATCGATCATTTCCTGCAAACCGGCGAGCTGCTGCCCCCGCCGCGGATCGACGAGATCCAGCACGTGATGAACGAACACCTGGAAGACCACTACGCGTTCTATGGTGAATTCACGGGCGTCCGTACTGCGCGCAAGCACATCGGCTGGTACACTCGCGGCCTTTCCGGTGCCAACGGGTTCCGGCACAGGATGAACACGCTCGATTCCACCCGCGAGCAGCTCGCCGCCGTCAACGCATTCTTCGAGGCGCAAAAGGCGCTGTCGGACCACCTCGTCTACGTCGATGACGAAGAGGAAAACGGCCAGGGCGAGTCGGACGACCATAACCAGTTAGCAGCATGAGCAAGCACAACATCGAACAATGTGTCCGCGAGAGCCTGGACGTGTATTTCCGGGATCTAGACGGCTCCAATCCGCACGACGTCTACGAAATGGTGATGTCCTGCGTCGAAAAGCCGATGCTCGAGGTCGTGCTCGTACAGGCCGGCGGCAACCAGTCGCTCGCCGCGGAGTACCTCGGCATCAATCGCAATACGCTGCGCAAGAAGCTGCAGCAGCATGGCCTGCTGTAGGCGGCCGTCCCGTCCCCGTTTCCCTGGCTATTGGTGGTTCCATCATGATCAAGCAAGCGCTCATTTCCGTTTCCGACAAGACCGGCATCGTCGACTTCGCGAAGTCGCTGTCCGACCTCGGCGTCAAGCTGCTGTCGACCGGCGGCACCGCAAAACTGCTCGCCGACGCCGGCCTGCCCGTTACCGAAGTGGCCGACTACACGGGCTTTCCGGAAATGCTCGATGGGCGCGTGAAGACGCTCCACCCGAAGGTGCACGGCGGCATCCTGGCGCGCCGCGACCTGCCCGAGCACATGCAGGCGCTCGAGCAGCACGGCATCCCGACGATCGACCTGCTGGTCGTGAACCTGTATCCGTTCGTTGCGACGATCGCGAAGGACGACTGCACGCTCGCCGACGCGATCGAGAACATCGACATCGGCGGCCCGACGATGCTGCGCTCGGCCGCGAAGAACCACCGCGACGTGACGGTCGTCGTCGATCCGGCCGACTACGCGGTCGTGCTCGACGAAATGAAGGCGAACGGCAACGCGGTCGGCTACGCGACCAATTTCCGCCTCGCGACGAAAGTGTTCGCGCACACCGCGCAATACGACGGCGCGATCACGAACTACCTGACGAGCCTGACCGACGAGCTGCAGCACGCGTCGCGCAGCGCATACCCGGCCACGCTGAACATGGCGTTCGACAAGGTGCAGGACCTGCGCTACGGCGAAAACCCGCACCAGAGCGCGGCGTTCTACCGCGACATCGCGACGCCGGCCGGCGCGCTGGCGAACTACCGCCAGCTGCAGGGCAAGGAACTGTCGTACAACAACATCGCGGATTCGGACGCGGCGTGGGAATGCGTGAAGACGTTCGACGCGCCGGCCTGCGTGATCATCAAGCATGCGAACCCGTGCGGCGTCGCGGTCGGCAACGACTCCGCCGACGCGTATGCGAAGGCATTCCAGACCGACCCGACGTCGGCGTTCGGCGGCATCATCGCGTTCAACCGCGAAGTCGACGAGACGGCCGCGCAGGCGGTCGCGAAGCAGTTCGTCGAAGTGCTGATCGCGCCGTCGTTCTCGGACGCCGCAAAGCAGGTGTTCGCGGCCAAGCAGAACGTGCGCCTGCTCGAAATCGCGCTGGGCGACGGTCATAACGCGTTCGACCTGAAGCGCGTGGGCGGCGGCCTGCTCGTGCAATCGCTCGATTCGAAGAACGTGCAGCCGAGCGAGCTGCGCGTCGTCACGAAGCGTCAACCGACCGCGAAGGAAATGAACGACCTGCTGTTCGCATGGCGCGTCGCGAAGTACGTGAAGTCGAACGCGATCGTGTTCTGCGGCAACGGCATGACGCTCGGCGTCGGCGCCGGGCAGATGAGCCGCGTCGATTCCGCGCGCATCGCGAGCATCAAGGCACAGAACGCGGGCCTCACGCTGGCCGGCTCGGCTGTCGCGTCGGATGCGTTCTTCCCGTTCCGCGACGGTCTCGACGTCGTCGTGGCGGCAGGCGCGACCTGCGTGATCCAGCCGGGCGGCTCGATGCGCGACGACGAAGTGATCGCCGCGGCCGACGAGCACGGCATCGCGATGGTTCTGACGGGCGTGCGTCACTTCCGTCACTGATCGCACGCGGCCCGCGCGGCCGCTGCATGAAAACCCGGCGGCATCACACCCGCCGGGTTTTTTATTGCGCGGCGCCCGCGCGCGCCACCGTGCGGCCGGCGCCGTACACCATTCGTTGTAGTATCGCTGCATCAGGTTTTTCTCCTCACTCATGCGAATTCTCGGCATCGACCCCGGCCTGCGCGTCACGGGTTTCGGCATCATCGACGTCAGCGGCCACCGGCTCGCCTATGTCGCAAGCGGCGTGATCCGCACGCCAACGGCCGACCTGGCGACCCGGCTCGGCACGATCTTCCAGGGTGTATCGACGCTCGTGCGCGAACACGCGCCCGACCAGGCCGCGATCGAGCAGGTGTTCGTCAACGTGAACCCGCAGTCGACACTGCTGCTCGGCCAGGCGCGCGGCGCCGCGATCTGCGGGCTCGTCGCCGGCGGCTTGCCGGTGGCCGAATACACCGCGCTGCAACTGAAGCAGGCCGTCGTCGGTTACGGCCGCGCGACCAAGTCGCAGATGCAGGAGATGGTCACGCGGCTGCTCAATCTCACGGGCCAGCCCGGCAGCGACGCGGCCGACGCGCTCGGGATGGCGATCTGCCACGCGCACAGCGGCAATACGCTCGGCACGATCAGCGGCCTCGCGCCGGCGCTCGCGAAAAAGGGGCTGCGGGTGCGGCGCGGACGGCTCGTCGGCTGACGCGACGGCACGTACGTCGACGGCACTACGCGCAGTGCGCGTGCGCCCCCTGCCCGCCCGATCGCCCTGGGCCACGCATGCGCGCCGAGTCGCGTTGCCCCGCCGTGACGGCCAATCCATCGGCATCGCGCCGCACCTGCGCTACACTCGCGCTTTCTTCCTCGCTTCCCGCCATCCATGATCGGTCGCATCGCCGGCATCCTGCTCGAAAAGAACCCGCCCCACCTGCTCGTCGACTGCAACGGCGTCGGCTACGAGATCGACGTGCCGATGAGCACTTTCTACAACCTGCCGCAGACGGGCGAGCGTGTCGTGCTGCTCACCCAGCAGATCGTGCGCGAGGACGCGCACCTGCTGTACGGCTTCCTGACGCCGCAGGAGCGCACGACCTTCCGCGAACTGCTGAAGATCACCGGTATCGGCGCGCGCATGGCGCTGGCCGTGCTGTCCGGCATGAGCGTGCAGGAGCTTGCGCAGGCGGTGACGATGCAGGACGCCGCGCGTCTCACGCGCCTGCCCGGCATCGGCAAGAAAACCGCCGAGCGCCTGTTGCTCGAGCTGAAGGGCAAGCTCGGCGCGGACCTCGGTGCGCTCGCCGGCGCCGCATCCCAGTCCGACCACGCGACCGACATCCTCAACGCGCTGCTCGCGCTCGGCTACTCGGAAAAGGAAGGCCTCGCCGCGATCAAGAACGTGCCGGCCGGCACCGGCGTGTCCGAAGGCATCAAGCTCGCGCTCAAGGCACTGTCGAAGGCGTAACGCCCGCCCGAGCCGGCTGTCGGAGCCAGTGTCGCGCCGCCGTGGGGCGCGCGCCAGTCGGCCGTTCGGCCAGTTCGACCGCGTGAGCGCGCGCGGTACAATGGCCGCATGATTGAAACCGACAAACTCGCCGCCGAGCGGATCATCGCCGCCACGCCCGCCTCGTCGCACGAGGAGGTGTTCGAACGCGCGCTGCGGCCGCGCCAGCTCGACGACTACGTCGGCCAGGAAAAGGTGCGCGGCCAGCTCGAGATCTTCATCGAGGCCGCGAAGCGCCGCTCCGAGCCGCTCGACCACGTGCTGCTGTTCGGGCCGCCGGGCCTCGGCAAGACCACCCTCGCGCACATCATCGCGCGCGAGATGGGCGTGAACCTGCGCCAGACGTCGGGACCCGTGCTGGAGCGCGCGGGCGATCTCGCCGCGCTGCTGACCAACCTCGAAGCGAACGACGTCCTGTTCATCGACGAAATCCACCGGCTGTCGCCGGTCGTCGAGGAAATCCTGTATCCGGCGCTGGAGGATTACCAAATCGACATCATGATCGGCGAAGGGCCGGCCGCACGCAGCGTGAAGCTCGACTTGCAGCCGTTCACGCTGGTCGGCGCGACCACGCGGGCGGGGATGCTGACCAACCCGCTGCGCGATCGCTTCGGGATCGTCGCGCGCCTCGAGTTCTACGATGCCGACCAACTGTCGCGCATCGTGCGACGCTCGGCGTCGCTGCTGAATGCGCAGATCGATCCGAACGGCGCGCTGGAAATCGCGAAGCGCTCGCGCGGCACGCCCCGGATCGCGAACCGGCTGCTGCGCCGCGTGCGCGACTATGCGGAAGTGAAGGCCGACGGCCAGATCACCGCGGCCGTGGCCGACGCCGCGCTCGCGATGCTCGACGTCGATCCGGTCGGCTTCGACCTGATGGACCGCAAGCTGCTCGAGGCGATCCTGCACAAGTTCGACGGCGGCCCGGTCGGCATCGACAACCTCGCCGCGGCGATCGGCGAGGAGCGCGACACGATCGAGGACGTGCTCGAGCCGTACCTGATCCAGCAGGGCTTCCTGCAGCGCACACCGCGCGGGCGCGTCGCGACGCTGCTCACGTACCGCCACTTCGGCCTCTCGGCGCCCGATGCCGGCAGCACCGAACGCGGAATGTGGGACGCCGCCGACGGGAAGTAACCGCCCGCCCGCGCCACGACTGCCATGACCACGCCGCCCGGCCCGCACCCCGCCACGCCCACGCCGGGCCCGCGCTGGGTCGAACCGATCCGCAAGCGGCTCGTGGCCGGCATCACGCACCTGACGACCGGCGGCGGCGGTCCGTCGATCGACCTGTCGTCGCCTCCCGGAGACCCGGGGCTGTTCGGCCCGGACGCCATCTGCTGGCGCGTGCATGCCGATTTCACGTCGATGATGACGGGCGGCATTGCCGCGCTGCTGCTGCAGGCGCTCCATCCGCTCGCGCTGGCGGGCGTCTGGGATCACTCGTCGTTTCGCACCGACATCCTCGGCCGCTTGCGACGCACCGCCACGTTCATCACGGGCACGACGTTCGGCAGTCGGGCGGACGCACTCGCGCTGATCGAGCGCGTAAAAACGATCCACGCACGCGTATCGGGTACCGCGCCCGATGGCCGGCCTTACCGGGCCGACGATCCGGCGTTGCTGACCTGGGTGCACGTCGCGGAAGTATCGAGCTTCCTCGCCGCCCATTTGCGCTACGTGAACCCGTCGCTGTCTGGCGAACTGCAGGATGGCTACTACGCTGAAACGGCATTGATCGCCGAATTGCTCGGCGCCCGGGACGTGCCCCGTTCGCGTGCGGAAGTCGCGGCGTATTTCACGCGGATGCGGCCCGAGCTCGAAGCAGGGCCGCGCACCTTCGCCGTCATGGACGTCCTGCTCAACGTGCCGATCTCGACGCCCGCGCTGCGGCCGGCCGCGTCACTGATCATGCATGCGGGCATCGACCTGCTGCCGCACTGGGGGCAGCGCATGCTCGGTGTGTCGACGTTCGCGCCGCTGCGGCGCGCGGTGGTACGGCCCGGTGTCAGGGCGGTCGCGCCCGTGCTGCGCTGGGCGCTCGTCAACGGCGCATCGAAACGCGCACGCCGCCGTGCCACCGCGACGCCGCCCGACGGCGCCCCATCCGCCTGACGATCCACTTCTTGGGATCATTTCGATTCGCCGTCGGACTCCCGTGACGGCCGCACCGATGCAATCAAGGGTGGGGAAGAAGTACACCAAAGGAGAATGCGACGCACCGCGCCGGCCAATCGCGGCCGACAGCCCGGGAAGATCGCGTACGCGCTCAACTTCCAGACAGGCCGCCACGCGCTGCCGCACCAGGCCGCACCGGGAAGGCGGCGCCGCCCGCTCATGCCGGGGAGACCGGCATGAACACATCAAAGTACCTTGCGATACCCGTCGTCGTCGCTCGCGGCATCCAGATGCGATACGTCGGCCCATTGCACGACCTGCGCACGGCCATCGACGTAATCGACAACGTTGATGCTGGTATTCAGCAGTGGATAGCTGCGCGGCGCCGACAGGTCGAGGCCGTTTGCAAAGCGATACACGCAATCGAGCACGCCGCCGTGCGCGACGCATGCAATCCGCCCGCCCGGATGCGCGGCGACGATCGGCTCGAGCGCATGCAGCACGCGATGATAGAACGCGCGCTGCGACTCGCCGCCGTCTGGCGCAAAACCCGGGTCGCGCGTCTGCCATGCGGCGTACGCGTCCGGAAACAGCGTCTCGATCTCGGTGCTGTCATGCCCCTGGAATACGCCGTACGCGCGTTCGCGCAGCCCTTCGCGCAACCGCAGCGGCAGCCCGAGCGCATCGGCAAAGGGTTGCGCGGTCTGCTGCGCACGCATCAGGTCGCTCGAATAGATCGCGTCGAGCCGCTGCCCTTCATGCGCTTCCCGCGCGAGCCGCGCGGCCAGCCGCTGCGCCTGCGCGAGCCCGGTATCGGCCAGCGGAATGTCGATATGGCCCTGGATGCGCTTGATGCGGTTCCAGGCCGTCTCGCCATGACGAATGAAGAGAATCTGCGTGGTGGCCATCGCGGCGCGTCTCCGGGGAAAGTCAGGGCCGCACTTGCAGCCAGAACGTCACGGGGCCGTCGTTGACGAGCGACACCTGCATGTCGGCGCCGAACTCGCCGGTCTCGACGATCGGATGACGCGCACGCGCGGCCGCGACGAAATAGTCGAACAGGCGCGCGCCTTCGTCGGGCGGCGCGGCCGGCGTGAAGCTCGGCCGCAGCCCGCTGTTGGTATCGGCCGCGAGCGTGAACTGCGACACGAGCAGCAGGCCGCCGGCACCGCCCATGCCGTCGATGTTCGACACCGGCAGATTCATCTTGCCCGCCGCGTCGCTGAACACGCGATAGCCGAGCAGCTTCGCGAGCAGCTTGTCGGCCGCGGCCTCGGTGTCGCCACGTTGCGCGCAGACGAGCGCGAGCAGCCCCGCGCCGATCTCGCCCGTCGTGCGGTCGCCGACGCGCACGTCGGCGCGCTTCACGCGCTGGATCAGCGCGATCATGCGGTCAGCGTGACGCGCGCGAAGCGACGTTTGCCGACCTGCACGACGAACTCGCCGGCTTCGACCTTCAGGCCCTTGTCGGACACCGTCGCGCCATCGATCTTCACGCCGCCCTGTTCGATGTTGCGCAGCGCTTCGCTCGTCGACGGCACGAGGCCCGCCTGCTTCAGCAACTGGCCGATCGCGAGCGGCGCGCCCGCGAGCGTGACCGACGGGATGTCGTCCGGCACGCCGCCCTTCGCGCGGTGATTGAAGTCTTCCAGCGCGCGCTCGGCGTCGGCCTGCGAGTGGAAGCGCGCGACGATTTCCTGTGCGAGCAGCACCTTGAAGTCGCGCGGATTGCGGCCGCCTTCGGCCTCGCGCTTGAAACCGGCGATTTCGTCGAGGCCGCGGAACGACAGCAGCTCGAAGTAACGCCACATCAGCGTGTCCGAGATGCTCATCAGCTTGCCGAACATGTCGTTCGGCTTCTCGCTGATGCCGACGTAGTTGCCCTTCGACTTCGACATCTTCTCGACGCCGTCGAGGCCTTCGAGCAGCGGCATCGTCAGGATGCACTGCTGTTCCTGGCCGTACTGCTTCTGCAGTTCGCGGCCGACGAGCAGGTTGAACTTCTGGTCGGTGCCGCCGAGTTCGAGGTCGGCGTTCAGCGCGACCGAGTCGTAACCCTGCATCAGCGGATACAGGAATTCATGGATCGAGATCGGCACGCCGCTCTGGAAGCGCTTCGTGAAATCCTCGCGCTCGAGGATCCGCGCGACCGTGTAGCGCGACGCGAGCTTGATCATCCCGTCCGCGCCGAGCGGCATCGACCATTCGCTGTTGTAGCGAATTTCGGTCTTGGCGCGATCGAGCACGAGCGCGGCCTGTTCGAAGTAGGTCTTCGCGTTCGACTCGATCTGCTCGCGCGTGAGCGGCGGGCGCGTCGCGTTGCGGCCCGACGGGTCGCCGATCAGCGACGTGAAGTCGCCGATCAGGAAGATCACGGTGTGGCCGAGATCCTGCAGCTGGCGCATCTTGTTCAGCACGACCGTATGGCCGATGTGAATGTCGGGCGCGGTCGGATCGAGGCCGAGCTTGATGCGCAGCGGCGTGCCGGTAGCCGCGCTGCGCGCGAGCTTCTGCGCGAACTCTTCCTCGATCAGCAGCTCGTCGACGCCGCGCTTCGTGACGGCGAGCGCATGGCGGACTTCGTCGGTAATCGGGAAAACAGGCTTGGAACTGGGTTCGGTGCTCATCGGTGCCGGGAAGAATGTCGCAAAGACAGGGATTTTCCCATAACTTGCGCGTGCATCGCTTAACGATGCGTCAGGTTGCGCGGATAATCGGGCGCAAGGCGCGCGGCACCGGCCCGCGCCGCTCGATCCAGGAGAACCCAACGTGCCGCAACGACATCCGCAACCCGCCCATCCGGCCGACGGCATTTACTTCGGGCTGATGTCGGGAACCAGCATGGACGGCGTCGACGGCGTCGCCGTGCGTTTCGAGACCGGCCGCGCGCCGGTCGTGCTCGCGGAAGCGTTCGTCGGCTTCGCGCAATCGCTGCGCGATGCGCTGTTCGCGCTGCAGCAGCCCGGCGACAACGAGATCGACCGCGAATCGGTCGCGGCGAACGCGCTCGTCGCGCGCTACGCGGTGTGCTGTCACGAGTTGCAGCGCACCGCCGGCCTGTCGCGCGACGAGGTGCGCGCGATCGGCGTGCATGGCCAGACGGTCCGACATCGTCCCGAGCGCGGCTACACGCGCCAGCTCAACAATCCGGCCCTGCTCGCGGAGCTTGCCCACATCGACGTGATCGCCGATTTCCGCAGCCGCGACGTCGCGGCCGGCGGCCACGGCGCGCCGCTCGCGCCGGCGTTCCACGCAACGATCTTCGGCGCGCCGGGCGAGACGCGGGTCGTCTGCAACCTCGGCGGCATCAGCAACATCACGATCCTGCCCGGCAATGGCGGCGACGTGCGCGGCTTCGATTGCGGGCCCGCGAACGCACTGCTCGACGCATGGGCGACGCGCCATCTCGGCAAGCCGTACGACGACGGCGGCAAGTTCGCCGCACGCGGCACCGTGCACGCGCCGCTGCTCGACGCGCTGCTCGACGAGCCGTACTTCGCCGCGCCGCCGCCGAAAAGCACCGGCCGCGACCTGTTCAATCCGGCGTGGCTCGACGCGAAGCTCGCCGGGTTCGCGCAGCTCGCGCCGGAACACGTGCAGGCCACGCTGACGGCGCTCACCGCCGTCTCGGTCGCCCGCGAAGTCGCGCAGCATGCAGCGGATTGCAAGGCCGTGTTCGTGTGCGGCGGCGGTGCCCGCAATCCGGTGCTGCTCGCCGCGCTCGCGAATGCGCTGCGCGAGGCCGGCGTGCCGGCGACGGTGGAGACGACCGCGGCGCTCGGCGTGCCGCCGCAACAGGTCGAAGCGCTCGCGTTCGCGTGGCTCGCATATCGCTTCACCGCGCGCCAGCCCGGCAACCTCGCGAGCGTGACGGGCGCCGCGGACGCGCGCGTGCTGGGCGCGCTTTATCCGCGCTGATGGCCGGCCGGGACGCGACGAGACGCAGGCCGCGCGCAGGCATAAAAAACGGGGCATGAAGCCCCGTTTTTCACTCCGGCGAACCGGACAGGATTTGTCGTGCGCTCAGACAGAGAACGACGAGCCGCACCCGCAGGTGGTCGTTGCGTTCGGGTTCTTGATCACGAACTGGGCGCCGTTGAGGTCGTCCTTGTAGTCGATCTCGGCGCCGACCAGGTACTGGTAGCTCATCGAGTCGATCAGGAGCTGGACGCCGTTCTTGTTCATCACGGTGTCGTCCTCGTTGACTTCCTCGTCGAACGTGAAGCCATACTGGAAGCCCGAGCAGCCGCCACCCTGCACGAATACGCGCAGCTTCAGGTCGGGATTGCCCTCTTCGTCGATCAGTTGCTTGACCTTGTCGGCCGCGGCGTCGGTGAAGACGAACGGTACCGGCATTTCGGTGGTCGTTGCTGCGGATTCGGTAACAGCGTTCATGCGAACTCTCCAAAAAGCTTTAGCCGCTATTGTAGGGCCGATCAGAAGATCGTGCTGATGTCCATGAAATCAATAGGTTCTTGTTGATTTCAGTAAAGGAAACGGCCCGCGGGACGCCGCCGCGCGGGCATAAAAAAACCGCCAGCGCGAATGCTGGCGGTTTTTCCGGCGGACGCCGCCCGAAAGCGGCGCGGCCATGAAGCGGAATTAACGCTTCGAGAACTGCTTTGCGCGACGTGCCTTGCGCAGACCAACCTTCTTACGCTCGACTTCACGTGCATCGCGCGTGACGAAGCCTGCGTTCGACAGCGACGGCTTCAGCGTCGCATCGTAGTCGATCAGCGCGCGGGTGATGCCGTGGCGCACTGCGCCTGCCTGACCCGTTTCGCCGCCGCCGTTCACGTTCACCTTGATGTCGAACGTCTGGCCGTGGTTCGTGAGTTCCAGCGGTTGACGCACGATCATCAGCGACGTTTCGCGCGAGAAGTAGTCAGCGATGGGCTTGCCGTTGACGATGATGTCGCCCTTGCCAGCCTTGATGAAGACACGTGCGACTGCGCTCTTGCGGCGGCCCGTGCCGTAGTTCCAGTTACCGATCATGTGGGCTCCCCTTAGATCTCGAGCGCCTTCGGCTGTTGAGCCGAGTGCGGATGCGTCGCTTCAGCGTAGACCTTCAGCTTCTTGATCATCGCGTAGCCGAGCGGGCCCTTCGGCAGCATGCCCTTGACCGCCTTCTCGAGCGCGCGGCCCGGGAAGCGTTCCTGCATCTTGCCGAACGTCGTTTCATAGATGCCGCCCGGGTAGCCCGAGTGACGGTAGTACTTCTTGTCCAGAGTCTTGTTGCCCGTGACCTTCAACTTGCTTGCGTTGATGATGATGATGAAATCACCAGTGTCGACGTGCGGGGTGAACTCAGGCTTGTGCTTGCCGCGCAGACGGCGTGCCACTTCGCTGGCAACACGGCCGAGAACCTTATCCGTCGCGTCAATCACGTACCATTCGCGCGTCACCTCATGGGCTTTTGCGGAAAACGTCTTCATGATCGATCCAAAAAAAATGCTTTGCCCGATGTGTTCTTCCTGCTTGTCTGTGTGCGCTTCGAGGCGCGGTGCAGGCTCTCCCTGTTCTTTTTCCGTGGGCATGAATGCGGAAAAGCCCTGAATTATAAAGGAAATACGGGAGCTCGGTCAAAAAGAATCCACGCCCCGTGCCGGCGACGCGTGAAATGGGCCAAAATTCGGTCGTGCCCCGATATCCCGGGCGAACCGAGCGCCCGGGGAGGCACCCATCGACGCGCGGCACCCGACCTTGCCGCGCCCGACCGGCCGACAACGGAAAAACAACAAACGAGCATGATGAAACAACGACTTACGCCCTTTCTCGCGGCCGCATTGCTGGCGGCAGCGACGCCTGCCGTCGCTGCCCGGGCCGGCTGCGAGGCAAAGCTCGACGCACTCGACGCCCGCATTGCCGACGCGCGCGACGCCCATGCCGAGGATCGCGTGGCCCGCCTGCGCGCGGTACGCGAACGCGTCCGCCATTTCTGCGCGCGCGGCCATGGCCACGCATCGGCCGCGCAGGTCCCGCCCACGGCCGCCGGTTCGACCGCCAGGCCAACCGGCGAGGCATCGCAAACGGCCGCACGACAACCCGCGTAGACGACGTCACGGCAACGCGTCACGACAGGCATCGGAACGCGCAAACCGCGCGCCGATGCTTGCATGGGACGAAAAAAAGCCCGAACGGCTGGTTCGGGCTTAATCCACCTTAGGAGGAGGGTGGAGGAGACATGCGGAGGTTGCCGCAGCGCGACAACCAATGAGGCTCATTATACGAATGAGCTGACGGTTTCACAAGAAAATTTGCATTGCGAAATCTATACCCACAATGTGGAACGAAGGGGATGTCACTCACCAAAGAGGACTTCTTCATTAAAATCAAATACTTAGAAATCAAAACCGCGGGCAGCAGTCCATCGCACCTAGAGCAAAACCCCTAAAAACAGCAGGGAAATCGACGCGCGACGCGCCGCGTGCGGCGGCGCGACGTTGCATGTCGTGCAGCGCATCAGCCGACCGTTGCGCTGCGGGCTACAATGCGTGATCGAATTCGAATCAGGCAACGCTGGAGTGCAAGCATGGAATGCAAAGTAAGCTGGATGGGTCAGGACGGCATGGCGTTTTCCGCCCAGACCGGGAGCGGGCACCTCGTCGCGATGGACGGCGCGCCGGAAGGCGGCGGACACAATCTCGCGCCGCGCCCGATGGAAATGGTGCTGGTCGGCACCGGCGGCTGCACCGCGTACGACGTCGTGCTGATCCTGAAGAAGAGCCGCCAGGAAGTCACCGGCTGCTCGGTCACGCTGAAGGCCGAACGCGCGAGCGAGGATCCGAAGGTGTTCACGAAGGTCCACTTCCACTTCACCGTCACGGGCCGCAACCTGAACCCGGCCACGGTCGAGCGCGCGATCAACCTGTCGCACGACAAGTACTGCTCCGCATCGATCATGATCGCGAAGACGGCCGAACTCACGCATTCGTTCGACATCGTCGCGGTCTGACAGCCAGTCGGCCATGCATGAAAAAAAGGGCCGGCGCTCCTCATGGAGCGCCGGCCCTTTCGCATTCGAGCGGCAAAGCAGGCCGATAAGCCGGATTCTGTGCACGCTGCACGCCGAAGCGCACCGCGCGTGGCAGCCATTCCTCTAGGCGCGCCATTGCTGACGCGCTCAAGCTTCCTACCCGCAGACGAGACGGGGGCCCCGTCCTGCATCCGAAAATGCGCGCCTGCCTACTTGGAATTGCTCCGGGTGGAGGTTACCGTGCCGGCGGACGTCGCCGTCGCCGCGGTGCGCTCTTACCGCACCGTTTCACCCTTACCTGATCCCGGCTTGCGCCGGGCCATCGGCGGTTTGCTTTCTGTTGCCCTGTTCCGCGTGTCGCCACGGATGGCCGTTAGCCATCACCCTGCCCTGTGGAGTCCGGACTTTCCTCGCCCCCGCCTGCCCGAAGGCGGCGAGGCCGCGACTGCCTGGCCTGCTTTGCGACGCGCATTCTAGCACTGCGCGCCGCCGCCGGCAGCGCGCGAACGGCGGCCGCTGCGGAAAACCGCCGGATCGTCGTAGAACGCGGGTGCGGCATTCGCGTCGCACCAGCCCGGCACGCCGAGCACCGGGAGCGGCGCGAAATCGCGGCTCGTCAGGTCGCGGGTCGCGAGCTCCGCGGCGATCCGCTCGTCGACATGCGCGGCACGCTGCGCGTCGGGCCACGAGAAATAGTCGTCACTCACTTCGACGATCCACGTGTGCGCGGTGCAGGACTTGTACGGCGCGACGAGCTTCTCGAGCAGCGCATGGCCGACAAGCCGCGCCTCGCAGCGCGTGCCCCACGCGTCGCGCGCCGCCACCAGAAGCTGGTGCCAGTTGAAGCCGCGCAGCGCATCGGCAAGCGCGCGGTCGGCCGTCACGAACAGCGCGGCGTTCTCGTCGAACAGCGTGAGCGCATCGCGCAACGTGCCGCGCACGGGACCGACGCCGCCCGCGGCGTCGATCGCCGCGGCCTGGCGCGCGTTCAGCGCGGCCTTGATGCGCGGATAAGCGAACCACACGAGCGCATTGAAGAAGTCGTGAAGATTGTGGCGGGTCGGGACGCCGCCCGTGTCGGCAATATGCGTTTCGTATGCGACGCCCGGCGGCAGCTCCGCCTGCGGCACGAAGCGCAGCGGCCGGCCCCGGCCGCTCGCCCGCTCACCGCCGCGCAGCGCCCCGTTCAACGCGTCGAGCAACGCGCCCTCGCCCGCGAGCGCCGCCGCCTGCAGCGCACAGCCGGGCGCCGCGTAGGGCGCAAGCCATGGCGCCGCCCAGTCGATCTGCGCGAATACCGCCGCCCCGCCGCCGGCCGTCGGGCCGGCTCCGCGCGGCGGCGTGCCGGTCACGCGAACTTCCAGCCGATCGTTTCGCCGGCGCGCAGCGGCACGACCGGCGTGTCGCCCGCGAACACCTCGAGCGGCAGTTCCCAGGTCTCGCGGCGCAGCGTGATCGACTCGGTGCTGTGCGGCAGCCCGTAGAAATCGGCGCCGAAGCGGCTCGCGAAGTTCTCCAGCTTGTCGAGCGCACCGGCCTGGTCGAACGCTTCCGCATACAGTTCGAGCGCGTGCAGCGCCGTGTAGCAGCCCGCGCAGCCGCACGCGGTTTCCTTCGCGCCGCGCGCGTGCGGCGCGCTGTCGGTGCCGAGGAAGAAGCGCGGGTTGCCCGAGGTCGCGGCTTCGACGAGCGCGACGCGGTGCGTTTCGCGCTTCAGCACCGGCAGGCAGTAGTAATGCGGGCGAATCCCGCCGACGAACAGCGCGTTGCGGCTGTACAGCATGTGCTGCGGCGTGATCGTCGCGCCGAGCAGGCCCGGCGCCGCGTCGGCGTCGCGCACGTAGTCGGCCGCGTCCTTCGTCGTGATGTGCTCGAACACGACCTTCAGGCCCGGGAAATCGCGGCGCAGCGGCGTCATTACGCGGTCGATGAACACCTTTTCGCGATCGAACATGTCGATCGCCGGATCGGTCACCTCGCCGTGCACGAGCAGCGGCATGCCCGTTTCCTGCATGACCTCGAGCGTCTTCGCGCACTTAGCGAGATCGCTGACGCCGTGATCGGAGTTCGTCGTCGCGCCTGCCGGATACAGCTTCACGCCATGCACGAAGCCGCTGTCGCGCGCGCGGCGAATTTCGTCCGGCGCCGTGTTGTCGGTCAGGTACAGCGTCATCAGCGGCTCGAACGCCATGCCCGCCGGCAGCGCGGCCAGGATTCGCTCGCGGTAGGCCTGTGCTTGCGCGGTGGTCGTGACGGGCGGCTTCAGGTTCGGCATGACGATCGCGCGGGCGAACTGGCGTGCCGTGTGCGGCAGCACCGCGGCCAGCATGTCGCCGTCGCGCAGGTGCAGGTGCAGGTCGTCGGGACGGGCGAGCGTGAGCGTCGCCGGAGAGGAAGCGTTCGAGGCAGTCATAGGAGGCGTCGTGAGGAACGGGCTGGCCATCTGCGGGGCCGGAACGCGCGTGCGCGGGCCGACTGACGGCAAACCGCAACACGAGGCCTTCGGCCGGCGGAATCCGCTTTTTACCGCTCAAGGCTCGGTGATATGCTAGAAGCCACATTGTACCGGGGTTCACCCGGTTGGTTACTCCCAGCTTTCGCCCCCGCCCCCAAGTAAAATGTGCCAACTTCTTGGAATGAACTGCGCCGCGCCGACGGACGTCACATTCTCCTTCACAGGTTTCGCGGCCCGGGGCGGGCTCACCGATCACCATGCCGACGGCTGGGGCATCGCGTTCTTCGAGGACAAGGCCTGCCGCCTCTTCATCGACCAGCAGGCGTCCGCCACGTCGCCGATCGCCGAAATGGTGAAGCGCTACCCGATCAAGTCCAAGAACACGATCGCGCACATCCGCAAGGCCACGCAGGGTCACATCCTGCTCGAGAACAGCCACCCGTTCATGCGCGAGCTGTGGGGGCGGCACTGGATCTTCGCGCATAACGGCGATCTGCAGGACTACGAACCCGATCTCGACGGCAGCGTCTACCACCCGGTCGGCACGACCGACAGCGAGAAGGCGTTCTGCGTGCTGATGCAGGGGCTGCGCGAAGCGTTCCCCGGCGCGCAGCCGCCGTTGCCGGAACTGTTCGAGCGCGTCGGCGAGCTCACGCGCCGCATCACCGATCACGGCGTGTTCAACTTCCTGATGTCGAACGGCCAGGCGCTCTTCGCGCACTGTTCGACGCGGCTGCACTACCTCGTGCGGCGCTGGCCGTTCTCGACCGCCCATCTGGTCGACGAAGACCTGTCGATCGACTTCGCGAAATACACGACACCCGAGGATCGCGTCGCGGTGATCGCCACGCAGCCGTTGACCGACAACGAAATCTGGACGTCGTTCGAGCCGGGCGAGCTGATCATGTTCCAGTGCGGCGACGTCGCCGCGCGGATGCAGATTCCGGTGCCCGAGCGCGTGCTCGAGAAGCTGCGCAACCCGGCGCTCGATGCGTCGGCGTCCGCGCCGTGCGGCGGTGTGCGACGCGAGGCGGTCGCGGCCGGCATCGCGGACGACGCCGACGACCAGATCGACTTCTAAGCGCGCCGCGCCGTCGGGCGCCGCCCTTCCCGCCTTCCGCTTGTGCGCGAGCGTCACGCTCCGGCGATTGCCGGCAGCAAGGTCTCGCCGCACGGCGTTTCACGGTTCATTCAGATCACCATCAAATACACGCGATTATCGCCAGGCAACGCCCGCTTTTATTTTATTAATTTTCGAGCGAAAATAATTCACCGGCAAAAAAACAATAAATCCCGATCGAAAGCGGATAATCCGGAAACCATATTTTAAAGCACGAACCAACCACCGACCGTGCGCTAACCCACCGACCGGACGATTCCGCCCGATCTATAGAGAACCCTGCCAAGCCGCGCCCACCAAGGCTTTCAGTTCGATTAACCACAGAATCCAGAAATACCGCCCAATACCGTTACCATCCCCACACATCTTGATTTTTCAAAAATCGACCTCCCCGTCGATCAGTAGACTCACCCCATCTTCGGTGTAACGAATCCCGATTGGCACTCCCCGCAGCCACGGCTGCCGCGCGTCCATTCGAACCCCGCATCACCGTGGAATGCGCATTCGCCGACTACGGCGAATACCACTTCAAAAAAAGAAAGAGGGGCTTGTCGTGAATCATTCATTTCGATCGATATGGAGCGAAGCCGCCGGGTGCTGGATCGCGGTTGCGGAGACGGCCCGCGCGCGCGGCAAGCGTGCGGGCAGCCAATCGGCCGCAAGCCGCCGTGCCGGCCGCACGGCGATCCTCCGCTCGCCGCTGCGCGTCGCCGCGCTCGGTGCCGCGCTGGCCGCGCTGTCGGCCGGCTCGGCGTACGCGTCGACCTGCGGTAACGGCTCGGCGGTCGCAAGCGGCGGCACTTGCGCGCTCGGCAGCGTCGGCCCGACCGTCAACGACAACCTGGCCGGTGCCACGACCGTGTCGGGCGGCGACACGATCGGCGTGACGGGTGCATGGACCGGCGCCGCCGGCGACCCCGGCTATACGCTCACGCCGATCGGCAATACCACCATCGTGTCGGGCAACCCGAATCAGCCGCTGCTGTCGCTCGGCGGCAAGACGCAAAGCGTCAGCACGCCCGACACGATCACGGGCACCCATGCGGCGATCGCCACGTACAACTCGTCCGCGTTCGCCGCGTCGACGGCCGGTTCGACCAACGTGCCCGTCTACCATGACGTGAACGGCAACCAGTACGTGAACCTGCGGATCGGCACCGTCGACAACACCGGCGGCACGCTCAACGTATCGATCGGCAATCCCGCGAATGCGCCCGACGCGCCCGGCAACGCAATCTCGATCGCGCCGAAGCAGACCGACCTCACCTTCGCGGACGGCACCGGCACGGCCAAGAGCGTCGTCAACTGGAATTCGCGCAACCAGGTCTGGCTCGGCACCGGCGACTATCTCGCGAACGGCGGTGCCGTCGGCAATCTCCAGCTCGACGTGCCGGCCTACGCGGGCACCTTCACCGCGTTCGACGGCAGCACGTGGACCGTCACCGACGCCGCGTCGCTCGCCGCGTACAACGACTTCCTGGTGCGCTCCATCCAGAGCGGCGCACTCGGCTCGCAGGCCGCGTACGACACCGCGTTCAGCCAGGCCGTCACGTTTTCGCAGGAAACCTTCCAGTACGCGAACCACGTGTCCGCCGGCGACAAGAACACGCTGCCGATCGATCATCTGTCGGCCATGCACGGCACCGGCGCGAACGCGACGCTGCAGATCGGCAAGGACGGCCAGATCGACTTCCGCGGCACCGACACGATCGTGTCGAGTTCGGCCGTCCTCGCGGAAAACGGCGCGCACTTCGTCAACGACGGCCGCCTGTCGGGCGACTTCACGCTGGTGCGCCTGCTGAGCGGCGCGAGCGGCGTAAACAACGGCACGATCTCGTCCGGCTACGCGTCCGGCGACAATGTCGACACGAGCAGCAGCGCGCCGCCCGACAACTTCGGCTTCCACGCGTACACCGAGGGCAACGGCGTGTACGCGAGCGGCACGGGCACCTCGTTCGTCAACAATGGCGTGATGAACGTCGGCGCATGGACGCTCGACGGCAACCGCCCGGACCTGCAGAACTACGCGGTGGCCGTGACGAGCGGTGCGAACGCGTCGAACGCCGGCACGATCAACGTCGGCGTCAACGCGACGACGCTCGACAGCCAGGTGATCGGCGGCTTCGCGGCCGGCGGCACGTTCGCGAACGCGGCCGGCGGCACGATCTATCTCGGCCGCGCGGCCCAGTACGGGCCGGGAGCGGCGACGAACGACGTCGCGCTGGCCGCGCATTCGTACGGGATCCTGCTCGGTGCATCGGGCACGGCCAGCAACCTCGGCTCGATCGTGATCGGCTCGCAGACGCAAAACGGCGCCGGGATGGCGAGCATCGGCTCGTCGTCCGGCACGCTGCTCAACGCGGGCACGATCGCCGTGAACGGTGCGGCAGCGGGCACGCCGTTCGCCAACGTCGGCATGCTCGCGGCGAACTCGGCCGCGACCGTGATCAACACGGGCACGATCACGCTGAACGGCGTGAACGGCATCGGCCTCATGGTGATCGGCACCGGCGCGACCGCGACGGCCGCGACGTCGACCGGCACGATCAACGTGGCCGGCGGTCTCGATCCGGCGTCGGACACGCGCAACTACGGCGTGTGGGCGGAAGGGCCGCGTGCGAAGGCCACGGTCGACGGCGCGCTCAACCTGACCGGCAACGGCGCGATCGGCGTCCATGCGCGCTCGGGCGCGACGATCGACGTCGGTGCCAACGCCGTGCCCGCCTTCATGTCGGGCACGAACCAGATCGGCTTCTACGCATACGGCGCCGGCTCGACGATCAACGTCGCCGCGCGGCACCTGAGCGTCGACACCGACGATTCGACGCTGTTCCGCATCGCGGGCGGCGCGACCTATACGGGCGCGTCGGCGGCCGGCACGCTGACGACCGACGTGAACGGCCAGCGCGCGCGCGGCGTGCTGGCGACGGGTGCCGGCACGACGTTGTCCACCGGCCACGCCACGTACAACGTCAACGGCGCGAACGGCATCGCCGTCGCGGTCGAAGGCGGCGCGACGGGCACGATCGACTCGGGCGCAACCATCGACCTGAATGCGACCGGCGCGACCGCGGGCACCGTCGACGGCCAGGCGCACGCCCTCACCGGCGCGAACGCGGGGACGCCGGTCGCGACGACGCTGACCAACAACGCGGCGGTCGCATCGTCGACGGCCGGCGTGACGGGCTTCGTCGCGCAAAACCTCGGCACGCTCGAGAACCGCAATACGGTGCTGCTGACCGGCGCCGGCTCGACCGGCGTCGTGGTCGGCACGCTCGGCACGGTGAACAACGCGTCGGCGATCCGCGTATCCAACGGCACCGGCGCGCTCGTGCAGGGCGCGTCGGCAACGCTGGCCAACGCGGGCACGATCGAGGCCGACGACGGCATCGCCGGCGTGCACCTCACGGGCAGCGGCGCGTCGGTTGCCTTGTCGGGCGCGGGCACGGTGGTCGCGAACGGAAGCGCCGACGGCGTGCTGATCGACTCGACCGTGTCGGGCGGCGGCATCGCAGCCGGCGCGACGTCGATCGCGACGGGCGGCAGCGGCAAGGGCATCGACAACCTCGGCACCAGCACGACGATCGTGCTGTCGGGCACACAGATCGGTACGGCCGGCAACGGCGCCGACGGGCTGTCGTCGACGGGCGCCGGCGCACGCATCGCAACCGATGCGGCGACCGCCGTGCGCACTGCCGGAGACAACGCGCGCGGCCTGTTCGTGACGGGTGCGGATTCGACGCTGGCCGCCAACGGCACGACCGTCGCGACGACGGGCGCGGGCGCGCATGCGGTCGTCGCCGGCAGCGGCGCGACCGCGCTGCTGTCGGGCGTGAAGGTTTCGACGGCGGGCGCGGCGGCCGATGGCGTCGTCGCGCAGAACGGCGGGCGCATCGGCGACACGGGTTCATCGATCGCGAGCGCGGCCGGCAACGGCGCGACGGTCGACGGCGGCGGCGTGCTCGCACTGACCGGCACGACGCTCAAGGGCGCGACGGCCGGCGTGCTGAGCACCGACACGCTCGGGACCGGCGCGACGAGCGCGGTGCTCGTCGACGGCGGCAGCGTCGCGTCCGTCGCCGGGCCGGCGTTCGCCGCGCGCGGCGGCACGGCCGACATCGCGGTGCGCAACGGCACCGTCGTGACGGCCGGCAACGGCACGCTGCTGGATCTCGCGAACGGCAGCACCGCGACCTTCACCGCATCGGCCGTGAATCTCGCCGGCGACATCGTGTCCGACGCGTCGAGCACGGGCAACGTGTTCCTGACGAACGGCACGACCCTCACCGGCAAGATCGATCCGGTCGCGCTGAACGTCGACGCCACCAGCACGTGGCACATGACGGGCAGCTCCGTGCTGAGCAGCCTGAACAACGCAGGTCTGGTCGCATTCGCCGCGCCGTCCGGCGCGCCGACGGCGGCAGGCAGCTACCGGACGCTGACGACCGGCAGTTACGTCGGCAACGGCGGCACGATCGCGCTGAACACTTTCCTCGGCGCCGACGCATCGCCGACCGATCGGCTGATCGTGAACGGCGGCACCGCGACCGGCACGACGGGGCTGAAGATCGCGAACACGGCCGGCACCGGCGCGCAGACCACGGGCGACGGGATTCCGGTGGTCGTCACGGCCAACGGCGGCACGACTGCCGCATCGGCATTCCATCTCGCGGGCCCGGTGCAGGCCGGCGCATACGAATACCGGCTCTACCGCGGCGGCCAGAGCGACGCGAACGGCTGGTACCTGCGCTCGCAGCTCGATCCGACGGATCCCGGCGATCCGGTCCATCCGTCGGGCGGCGGCGATGGCGGCGGAAACGGCAACGGCGGCAATCTCGCCTATCGTCCGGGCGTTGCAGGCTATGCGATGACGCCGCTGCTGAACGCGGACTACGGCTTCTCGACGCTCGGCAAGCTGCACGAGCGCGTCGGCGACATCTACAACCTCGAGAGGCAGGCGCCGGGCAACCGCGACGGCGTGTGGGGCCGCATCGGCGGGCAGAGCCTCGATGCGAACGCGGGCCGCTTCGCGGCCGACGAGCGCACGTTCTTCGCGCAATTCGGCAAGGACTGGACGCTCGATCAGGCACCGGCCGGCGGCAGCACGCATGCGGGCGTGACGGCAAGCATCGGCATCGCGAACGCGAGCTTCAGCGACATGGCACGCGCCGGCACGCCGGGACTGTCGACGTCGACGGGCTCGGTCGAGATGCACGCGCAGAGCATCGGCGGCTACTGGACGCGCTATCTGGCCGACGGCACCTACTTCGACAGCGTCGGCCAGGTCACGCACTACGGCAACCGCTATCGCGACGGCTACGGCAACGACGCATCGCAGAACGGCTTCGGCATCGCACTGTCGCAGGAGGTCGGCAAGCCGTTCGGGATCGGCGGCACGCCGATCGCGGTCGAGCCGCAGGCGCAGCTGATGTATCAGTATCTGAAGCTGAACGGCTTCAACGACAACGTGTCGGCCGTGTCGGGCACGACGAGCAATGCGTTGCGCGGCCGCGTCGGCGTGCGCATCTTCCGGCCGAACCTCGACGCGAACGCGGGCGGCGGCGCCGCGACGCCGTACTTCACGGCGGACGTGCTGCACGACTTCCTGTCGCCGGGCCAGACCGTGGTCGGCGGCACGCCGTTCGCGACGCACCTGGGCCGCACGTGGTACGAGCTCGGCCTTGGCGTGACCGCGGGCTTCGGCAAGTCGGGCGAGTTGTACGCGAACGTGAAATACGCGCGCAACATCGGCGGCGATTACCGGCGCGGCGTCACCGGCCAGGTCGGCTACCGCTACAGCTGGTAACGCGCGGTGCCGGGATCCGTCCGCCGCCAGCCGCGGCCGACGGGCAACCGGCGACGGGCAACCGGCGAAAAAAAACCGCCCGGCGCTCGGCCGGGCGGTTTCGCTTCCCGCGTGCGCGAAGCGCGCGACGCGACATCGCTCAGTGCAGGATCTTCGCGAGAAAGTCCTTCGCGCGATCCGACTTCGGATTCGAGAAGAAATCGTCCTTGCGGTCGTCCTCGACGATGGCGCCCTTGTCCATGAAGATCACGCGATGGGCGACCTTCTTCGCGAAGCCCATTTCGTGCGTGACGACCATCATCGTCATCCCTTCCTGCGCGAGCTCCACCATCACGTCGAGCACCTCGTTGATCATCTCCGGGTCGAGCGCGGACGTCGGTTCGTCGAACAGCATCGCGATCGGATCCATCGACAGTGCGCGCGCGATCGCGACCCGCTGCTGCTGGCCGCCCGACAGCTGGCCCGGAAACTTGTGCGCATGCGCCTTCAGGCCGACGCGATCGAGCAGCTTCATGCCCTTCTCGGTCGCTTCGTCCTTGCCGCGGCCGAGCACCTTGATCTGCGCGAGCGTGAGGTTCTCGGTGATCGACAGGTGCGGGAACAGCTCGAAGTGCTGGAACACCATCCCGACCTTCGAGCGCAGCTTCGACAGGTTCGTCTTCCTGTCGCCGACCGACTGGCCGTTCACGAGGATCTCGCCCTGCTGGAACGGCTCCAGGCCGTTCACGGTCTTGATCAGCGTGGATTTACCCGAGCCGGACGGACCGCACACGACCACCACCTCGCCTTTCTTGACCTCGGTCGTGCAGTCGGTGAGGACCTGAAACTGGCCGTACCACTTCGAAACGTTCTTGATGGAAATCATCTTGTGACCTTTTTCTGGAGACCCTTGACGACAGCAGACGCCAACGAGCAAATCACGAAATAGCATGCACCCGCGAACAGGACCATCTCGACGGTCGTGCCGTCGCGATCGCCGATGTTGGCGGCCGTGCGGAAGAAGTCCGCGAGACTGATCACGTACACGAGCGACGTGTCCTGGAACAGGACGATCGCCTGCGTGAGCAGCAGCGGCACCATCGCGCGGAACGCCTGCGGCAGGATCACGAGGCGCATGGCCTGCCCGTAGTTCATGCCGAGCGCGAACGCGGCGTTCACCTGCCCGCGCGGCACCGCCTGGATACCGGCGCGGATGATCTCGGAATAATACGCGGCTTCGAACAGCGAGAACGCGACCATCGCCGATGCAAGCCGGATGTCGATCGTCGGCGACAGCCCGAGCACGCCCTGCAGCACCTGCGGCACGATCAGGAAGAACCACAACAGCACCATCACGAGCGGGATCGAGCGGAACACCGTGACGTAGCCTTTCGCGAACCACGCGAGCGGCTTCACGCCCGACAGCCGCATCAGCGCGAGCAACGTGCCCCAGACAATGCCGACGACGATCGCGATCAGCGTGATCTTGAACGTGACGATCGCGCCCGACCACAGCGTCGGTATCGCGCCGGGAATACTACTCCAGTCGAACTGATGCATCACTTGCCTCCGATGTAGCCGGGCAGCCGCGTGCGGCCTTCGATCCAGCGCATGAACGCCATCACGACGAGGTTGATGACCACGTACGCGAGCGTCACCGCGATGAACGACTCGTAGGTCTGCGCGGTGTAGTCGACGAGCTGGCGCGCCTGCGCGGACAGGTCGAGCAGGCCGATCGTCGACGCGACGGCCGAGTTCTTGAAGATGTTCAGGAATTCGGACGTGAGCGGCGGCACGATGATCCGGTATGCAACCGGCAGCAACACGTAGCGGTACGTCTGCCATTGCGTGAAGCCCATCGCGAGGCCGGCCGCGCGCTGGCCCTTCGGCAGCGCGTTGATCCCCGAGCGCACCTGTTCGCACACGCGCGCGCCGGTGAACAGGCCGAGACAGACGATCGACGCGGTGAAGAACTGCGTGCCCGGCGGCAACTGCTTGATCCAGGTGCCGATCGACGCGGGCAACAGTTCCGGCACGACGAGGTACCAGACGAAGAACTGCACGATCAGCGGAATGTTCCGGAAGATCGACACGTACACGGTACCGATCGCGGACAGCCATTTGTTCGGCACCGTGCGCAGCACGCCGAACAGCGAACCGACGATCAGCGCGATGACCCAGGCGACGAGCGACACCTCGATCGTCACCCAGAAGCCGGACATCAGCCATCCGAAATAAGTCGTCGGCTCGCCGGTCGAGACGGGGCTCAGGAAGATGCCCCAGTTCCAGTGGTAAGACATGGGCAAGACTCCAGCAAAAAGAAACGGAAGAAGCGTGGCCTCTTCCGTTTCAGTAGCGTCATTTCTGCTTCAACGGCCGCGTGGTCAGTCGAGCGCCTTGTCGTTCGGGTTCGCGTACAGCTTCTTCATCGAATCGGACAGCGGGAAGTTCAGGTTCAGGCCCTTCGGCGGGATCGGGTTCTCGAACCACTTCGCGTAGATCTTCGCGGCTTCGCCCGACTTCTCGACTTGCGAGATCGCATCGTCGACGACCTTCTTGAAGTCGGCGTCGCCCTTGCGCATCATGCAGCCGTATGCCTCTTCCGACTGCGGCGTGCCGACGATCACCCACTCGCCCGGCTGCTTCGCCTTCGCGCGCTCGCCCGCGAGCAGCGCGTCGTCCATCATGAACGCGACCGCGCGGCCCGATTCCAGCGTGTTGAACGAGTCGCCGTGGTCCTTCGCGCTGATGATGTTCATGCCGAGCTGCTTGTCGTTGTTCATCTTGCGCAGCAGGCGCTCGGACGTCGTGCCGGCCGTGGTCACGACCGTCTTGCCCTTCAGGTCGCCGAAGTCCTTCACGCCGGAATCCTTCTTCGTCATCAGGCGCGTGCCGATCACGAAGATCGTGTCGGAGAACGCGGCCTGCTGCTGACGCTCGACGTTGTTGGTCGTCGAGCCGCACTCGATGTCGACCGTGCCGTTCTGCACGAGCGGGATGCGGTTCTGCGACGTCACCGGGATGTTCTTCACCTGCAGGTTCGGCAGGTTCAGCTTCTTCTTCACCGCGTCCACGATCTTCATCTGGAATTCGCGCGAATAACCGACGACCTGCTGGTTCTGGTCATAGTAGGAGAACGGAATCGACGATTCGCGGTGGCCCAGCGCGATCACGCCCGTGTCCTTGATCTTCTTCAGCGTGCCGGTCTCCTGTGCATGCGCGCCGCTCGCGAACGCGCAAAGCGCCGCGACCATCAGGACTGCCTTCTGGTATTTCATTTTGGTCATCTCCTTGGCTAAAACCCGCGCCAGTGTATCAAAGTAATATTTTTGAAAGTACTGGTTGTTTACCGCACTACGAATCGTCGTGTACGAAGCCGTCCTCCCGGCTTCGGGCGCCCTCTCGCGGCGCCTGAATGCACACGCGGGCGATGCCGGATTCGGCACCGCCCGCGAGGGTTCATGCATGCAATCGGGTGGATTGCGTCATGCTTTCGTCATAGTCGGCCGATCGAATCGGCAACGACCGATCAGGGATACAGGCCGCGCATTTCGCGCGCCATCAGGATGCGCTTGCACGCAACGATGAACGCCGCCGTACGCACCGACACCTTGTGCTCTTCCGCGACCGCCCACACGCCGGCGAACGCTTCGCGCATCACGCGCTCGAGACGGTGGTTGATCTCGTCTTCCGTCCAGAAGAAGCTCGAGAAGTCCTGCACCCACTCGAAGTACGACACGGTCACGCCGCCCGCGTTCGCGATCACGTCGGGGATCACGAGCACGCCGTTCGCGCTCAGGATGTCGTCGGCCGCCGTCGTCGTCGGGCCGTTCGCGCCTTCGACGATGATCTTCGTGCGGATCTTCGACGCGTTCTTCTCGGTGATCTGGTTTTCCAGTGCCGCCGGGATCAGGATGTCGGTCTCGACCGTCCAGAACTCGTCGTTCGGCATCGGTTCCGCGCCCTCGAAGCCCGCGACGCCGCCCGTGCGTGCGACGTGGTCGAGCAGCTTGTTCGCGTCGAGGCCGGCCGGCTGGTAGATCGTGCCCGTGTGATCCTGCACCGCGATCACCTTCGAACCCGCTTCCTGGAACAGCTTCGCCGCGATGCCGCCGACGTTGCCGAAGCCCTGCACGGCGATGCGCGCGCCTTCGATTTCCAGGCCCTTCTTCTTCGCCGCTTCGCAGCCGACGACGAACACGCCGCGACCCGTCGCTTCCTTGCGGCCCAGCGAACCGCCGAGCGAGATCGGCTTGCCGGTCACGACGCCGGTCGACGTCTGGCCCTGGTTCATCGAGAACGTGTCCATCATCCACGCCATCACCTGTTCGTTGGTGTTGACGTCCGGTGCCGGAATGTCGGTGTTCGGGCCGATGATGATGCCGATTTCGCTGGTGTAGCGACGCGTCACGCGCTCGAGCTCACCACGCGACAGCTTGCGCGGGTCGACGCGGATGCCGCCCTTCGCACCGCCGTACGGCACGTTCACGGCAGCGTTCTTCACCGACATCCATGCCGACAGCGCCATCACTTCCGACAGCGTCACGTCCTGGTGGTAGCGCACGCCGCCCTTGCCCGGACCGCGCGACACGTTGTGCTGCACGCGATAGCCTTCGAAGTGCGCGACGGTGCCGTTGTCGAGCTCGATGGGCACGTCGACGATCAGGATGCGCTTCGGACGCTTCAGCGTTTCCAGCCAGCGCGACAGCGAACCGAGGTACGGTGCGACGCGATCGACCTGCTGAAGGTAGTTGCCCCACGGGCCGAGATCGTCGGCATGAAGGTAGGACGGGATGGACTGCAGTTGCGAAGACATGGACGCTCCAACGTTCAACGGATTGCGCACATTGTCGAAAAACCCGTTTTTTTTATCCAATGCCGTTTGCTTATTCGATTATGCGTTTCTTGCATGATCGTGATTTTTCGCAAATCCGCGGTCGATTTGCGCAAGAACGCGCGCGATCGGGCGCGCATCGAGTCGGCGAAGGATCGTCGGGCAAATGCGCGGAACGCCCGCCGGACGGCCGTCCGACAAGCGCGGCAAGCGCGTTGTCAGCCGCTCGCACGATCGGCCGGGTTAACCGCCGACGGTTAACCGGCGGTTTCGCGCAGCTCGTCGCGCACGACTTCCCACAGCGCGCGCACGAGCTTCTGATGCGGATCGTCGCCTTGCAGCGCGAGCTTGTCGCAGTACAGGCGGATCTCCATCGTCAGCGTGAACGGGTGGGTGCCGCCGCGCGCGGACCGGTCGAGCCGGATCAGGCGGCCGCTCGCCACCGCGTCCTCGACGGCGCTGTGCGGCAGGAACGCGACGCCGTGGCCGGCAAGCGCCATCGCCTTCAGCCCTTCGGCCATGTCGGTCTCGTACACGCGATCGAGGAACAGCGACGTCGGCGCGTTCGCGATGATGACTTCGGTCATCCGGCCGAGATACGCGTTCGGCGTATACGACAGATACGGCACGCGCGCATCGGCCGTGCCCGGCAGCGTGTAGCGCGGCCGGCCCGCGCGGCCCGGCGCCGAAAATGCGCTGATCGGCTCGCTGCCGAGCACGAGCATGTCGTAGCGGGCCGGATCGAGCGCGACCGGATGGCTCGGGTGGTGATAGCCCATCACGAGATCGCAGCCGCCCTCGACGAGCGACAGCACGGCGTCGTGCACGTTCAGCGCGCGCAGCCGCGTGTGGACCTGCCCCATCTTCGCCTCGATCCGCTGCAGCCAGCGCGGAAAATACGTGAGCGACAGCGTGTGCGGCACCGCGAATTCGATGGTCGGCACCGGCGCACCGACGTGGCCGCGCAGCAGCGTGCGCGCCTCGTGCGCCTGCGACAGCATCGTCAGCGCCTGCTCGTAGAAGATCTGCCCGGCCTGCGTGAGCCGCGTCGGATAGACCGAACGATCGATCAGCTCGGTCGCGAGCCATGCCTCGAGCGCCTGGATGCGCCGCGAGAACGCGGGCTGCGACACGTGCCGCAATTCGGCGGAGCGGCTGAAGCTGCGCGTTTCAGCGAGCGAGACGAAGTCTTCGAGCCATTTCAGTTCCATGCGGGCGGGCGCGGCGGGCGGCAGTCGGGAGGAAGCCAGCATTCTACCGGGCGGCGGGCGGCGGGCCGTCCGGGTCGCCTCCGGTAGCCCGGGCGGCGTCCACCGGCACCGGAACCGCACCAGCCGCGCCGGCGCCTGCCCGCAGGCCGCTTGCGCGCGCCCGGGCGCCGCATGCCGTGCGGATCGTCCACGGCGGCGGCAGTCGCGCCGGTTCGGCCGGGATCGCCCCGCGCCAATGGTAAAATGCCGGATTCTCCCCCCTCGTTCGCACCGGCCCCCAAGGCCACGCCCGACCATGTCCGACACTCGTCCCGATACGCTTTTCGCCCTCACCGCGCTCTCGCCCATCGACGGCCGCTACGCCAGCAAGACCGAAGCGCTGCGCGACTGGCTCTCCGAAGCCGCCTTCATGCGCCACCGCGTCACCGTCGAGGTGCACTGGCTGATCGCGCTGTCGCGCGCCGGCTTCGCGGAAATCCCGCGCTTCTCGGAAGCCTCCGAACAATTCCTGCTGCAGCTCGCCGAGCGCTTCACCGCGCACGACGCCGCACGCATCAAGGAAATCGAGCGCGTGACGAACCACGACGTGAAGGCCGTCGAATACTGGCTGAAGGAATCGGTCAAGGGCCAGGCCGAACTCGAGAAGGCCAGCGAATTCATCCACTTCGCGTGCACGTCCGAAGACATCAACAACACGTCGCACGGGATGATGCTCGCCGGCGCGCGCGAGCACGTGATCGTGCCGGCGCTGCGCACGGTCCACCAGCGCCTCGTCGCGCTCGCGCATGCGCTGGCCGACCAGCCGATGCTGTCGCGCACGCACGGCCAGCCGGCCAGCCCGACGACGCTCGGCAAGGAACTCGCGAACGTCGCCGCCCGCCTCGCGCGCGCGATCGCGCGCATCGAGAAGGTCGAGATCCTCGGCAAGATGAACGGCGCGGTCGGCAACTTCAACGCGCATCTGTCCGCGTATCCGGAATTCGACTGGGAAGCGTTCTCGCGCGACGTAATCGAGAACCGCCTTAAGCTCACCTTCAACCCGTACACGATCCAGATCGAGCCGCACGACTACATGGCCGAGCTGTTCGACGCGGTCGCACGCGCGAACACGATCCTGCTCGACCTCGACCGCGACGTGTGGGGCTACATCTCGGTCGGCTACTTCAAGCAGAAGACGAAGGCCGGCGAAATCGGCTCGTCGACGATGCCGCACAAGGTCAACCCGATCGACTTCGAGAACTCGGAAGGCAACCTCGGCCTGGCGAACGCGACGCTGCGCCACCTCGCCGACAAGCTGCCGGTGTCGCGCTGGCAGCGCGACCTGACCGACTCGACGGTGCTGCGCAACATGGGCGTCGCGCTCGGCTACTCGCTGCTCGCGTACGACTCGCTGATCCGCGGCCTCGACAAGCTCGAAGTGAACCCGCAGCGTCTGAACGAAGACCTCGACAACTGCTGGGAAGTGCTCGCCGAGCCGGTGCAGACGGTGATGCGCCGCTACGGCATCGAGAACCCGTACGAGCAGCTGAAGGAACTGACGCGCGGCAAGGGCATCACGCGCGAGGCGCTGCAGGAATTCGTCGGCACGCTGGCGATCCCGCAGGACGCCAAGGACCGCCTGCTCGCGATGACGCCCGCATCGTACATCGGCAAGGCCGTCGAACTCGCGAAGCGGATCGCGTAAGCGCCGCCGCGCCAACGCAAAACGCCCGATGCATCGTGCATCGGGCGTTTTTGTTTGTCGGGCCGACGATCGGCGCCGCCCGATCAGAACGAGATCATCTTTCCCGGATTGAGCGCCGTCATCACGCTCATCGCCGCCTTCGCGGCGGGAATCGCGATCGGCGACAACTGCCGGCCGAGCGGAATCTCGCGGTGGTCGATGCCGGTCAGCATCGAGAAATCGTCGTTGCGTCCGACGAAATCGTCGCAGATCGCCTTGCCGATCCGCACCGTCTGCGCGACGCCGTGCCCGCTCCAGCCCTGCACCATGTACATCGGCACGCGGCCGTCGGTCTTGCGGCTGTCGGTCGCGCCGTTCAGCGTGAAATCGCTGACGCCGCTCCAGCAGTAGTCGAGCGCGAACCGGCCGTCGACTTGCGGGAACACCGAATTCAGCCGCGTCAGCAGATACGCGTTGACGTCGGGCTGCGCCCAGCACGTGCCGGTGCCCTGCCCGCCGAACAGCAGGCGGTTGCCGCGCACCGGCCGGTAGTAGTCGATCTGGAACTGTGTGTCGTACACCGGCATGCCGGCCGGCATCAGGGTCGAGACGTCGACGTCGAGCGGCGCCGTCACGCTCACGTATGTGAAAAACGGCACGGTGGTCGCGGCGCCGTCGTCCAGCAGACGGAACGTCGTGTTGTGCAGCGCGAGCACGACGCCGCGGCGCGCGGTGATTGTGCCGCCCGGCGTCGTCGCGACGACGCCCGCGGGCGTTTCGTCGAGCTCCAGCACCTCGGTGCCCTCGTGCAGCACGCCGCCGTTGAGCCGGAAGCCATGCACGAGGCCGCGCACCAGCGCGAGCGGATGAAGCTGGCCGCCGATCGCGTCGATCGCCGCGCCGTGATACAGCCCCGAGCGCACGTATTCGTCGTGCAGTTGATGGCGGCCGACGAGCGTCACGCCGGCGTCGCCAAGATGGCGGCGTGCGTCCGCGCCGTCGAGCAGCGCGCTCATGTGGCCCGGGTGGACCGCCGCCGTGACGTGGCCGCGCTTGCGATCGAGCTCGAGCGCGTAACGCGCGCCGATCGCATCGATCAAATCCATCGATTCGACCGACGCGAAGCGCCACAGCCGCTTCGCGTCGTCGTGCGACAGATGGTCGATCATGTCGGCCGCCTCCCAGCGCGCGAGGCCCGGCGTGAGCTGGCCGCCGTTGCGGCCCGACGCCGCGGAGCCGACGTGATGCTTGTCGACGAGGATCGTGTCGACGCCGGCTTCCGCGAGATGCAGTGCGGCCGATGCGCCGAGCAGCCCCGCGCCGATCACCAGCACGTCGCACACCGCGTCGTGCGCAAGCGGCGCGCTGTTTTCATGGCGCGACAACGACGCCTCGTACCAGTTGGCCGGGCGCTCGCCGTCGTAGCGGGACGGCTCGCACCAGTTCCAGTTGTCCTTTTCGATATTCAGTTGCGTCTGGTCGAAACGCGATTCTCCCTGGATCAGGGGTTTGTGATTGGAAGTCATGATTGCACTTGCATGGTCTTGGGCCGCCTGTCGAAGGGCCGTGAGGCTTCGCGGGTGGGGCAGCCGGTTCCACTTGGGTGTCAACGAGATAAAGGGCGCGATGGCCCGTGTTGACGGCAGGCACGCTCGTGTCTGCCTGGATCCCGGACCGTGCGAAAGCACGCATTGAAAGGTGCCGGGACACCCAATTTCTACACCGCAGAAATAATTCTACAGCGTAGAATATGCTTTCGTCAAGATTACAACGGCAGCCATCCCGCTTCCATGAAAGACAAACCCGCCCAAGGCCCGCGCGGCCTCGACAAGGACGCGATCGTCGCGGCTGCGCTCGCACTGCTCGAAGAGGTCGGCGAAGCCGCGTTCAGCGTGCGCAAGCTCGCGCAGTCGGTCGGCTGCGACCCGATGAGCGTGCTGTATCACTTCAAGTCGAAAGAGGGCCTGAGCCGCGCGATCGCGAACGCGCTGTCGCGCTCGCTCGTGCCGGTCGACCCTTCGCTGCCGTGGCGCGAGCGGCTGCGCGATCTCGCCCGCCAGTACCGCGCGCTCGCGCTGCGCCATCGCGCCGCGTTCGCGCTGCTGCAGCGTCACATGAGCACCGGGCCGGCCGATCTCGCGCACATCGAGACCGTCCATCGTGCGCTGGCCGATGCCGGCATTGCGCGCAGCGCACTGCCGTCGCTGTGCGTCGGCTGGTATGCGAGCGTGATCGGGCTCGCCGCCGCCGAGGCCGGCGGCCTCACGCGGCCGGCGAACGAGGTCGAGCTCGCGGAAATGAACGCGCTGTCCGACACCGCGCACCCGCTCGTCAAATCGGCCGCCCCGCTCTATGCGCAACTCGACCCGGCGGCCGTGCACGACACGATGCTGGAGGTGCTGCACGACGGCATCGCGCAGTACGCCCGCGCAAGCTGAGCAGCGCCTCACGCTGACGCCGCCGCCAACGAAAAAGGCGCCCCGGGGGGCGCCTTTTCCGCTGTTGCATGACGATTGCCGCGAACCGCGCTCAATGCTGCTGCGCGAGGCCGATCTTCGTCATCACTTCATCGACGATCTGTTCGGGCGTCAACTCGATGCTGACCACGATCGCTTCGTCAGGGCCCGGTTCCTCGAGCGTGTCGAGCTGGCTCTTCAGCAGCGACGGATCGAAGAAATGGCCGGTGCGGGTCTTCAGGCGCTCCTGCAACACCTCGAACGTGCCCTTCAGATACACGAACCGCACGTCGGTGTCGGTACCGCGCAGCACGTCGCGGTACGACCGCTTCAGCGACGAGCAGGTGAACACGGCGGTCTCGCCGGCACGCTGCTTCTCCTCGATGGCCGCGCGAATCGTGCGCAGCCACGGCCAGCGGTCGTCGTCGGTCAGCGGAATGCCGTTGTGCATCTTTTCCTTGTTCGCCGCGCTGTGAAACGCGTCGCCGTCGGTATAGCTGCACGACAGGCGTTCCGCCAGCATTTCGCCGATTCGCGATTTGCCCGCGCCCGACACGCCCATTGCGATCAGAATCATTGACTACCCCTTGTTACAAAACCAGGCTCAGCAGCAGCGTAAAGCTCAGACCGAGCACCGAGATGATGGTTTCAAGCAGCGACCAGGTCTTGAACGTCTGGCCCACCGTCATCCCGAAATATTCCTTGATCAGCCAGAAGCCGCCGTCGTTCACGTGCGAGAAGATCAGCGAGCCCGAGCCCGTCGCGAGCACGAGCAGCTCCGGACGAACCGCCGCGCCCGACGCCGCCGCGATCGGCGCGACGATGCCGCAGGCCGTCGTCATCGCGACCGTCGCCGAGCCCGTCGCCAGGCGCATCAGCGCCGCGACGAACCAGCCGAGCAGCAGCGGCGACAGGTGCGCGTGCTTCGCGGTCTCGACGATCTGCTGCGAGATGCCGCTGTCGCGCAGGACGCCGCCGAAGCCGCCGCCCGCACCGACGATCAGCGTGATGCCGGCGATCGGCGCCAGGCACTCGCCGCAGAACTTCTGGATCTGGTCGCGGTTGAAGCCCTGCAGCTTGCCGAACGTGAAGAAGCTCACCAGCACGGCGATCAGCAGCGCGACGTCGGAGTTGCCGGCAAAGCGCAGCAGGTTGTTCGGCAGCGACTTCGGCGCGAACACCAGATCGGCCCAGCTGCCGACGAGCATCAGCACGACGGGCAGCAGGATCGTAAACAGCGTGATGCCGAAACCCGGCAGTTCGCGCGTGCGGCCGTCCGTGCGCGTATCGACGAACTGCGCGGCGAGCGGGTTGTTTTCCGGCAGCTTCACGAACTTCGAGATCATCAGCGCGAACAGCGGACCGGCGATGATCGCGGTCGGCACGCCGACGATCAGGCCGAACGCGATCGTCTTGCCGATATCGGCGCCGTATTGCTGAACGGCGAGCAGCGCGGCCGGGTGCGGCGGGATCAGCCCGTGCACGACGGACAGGCCGGCCACCATCGGCAGGCCGACGACGAGCAGCGACTTGCCGGTGCGTTTCGCGACGTTGAACGCGATCGGGATCAGCAGCACGAAGCCGACTTCGAAGAACACCGGCAAGCCGACGATGATCGCGACGAACATCATCGCCCAGTGGATGTTCTTTTCACCGAACCAGTCGATCAGCGTGGTCGCGATCCGTTCGGCGCCGCCCGATTCGGCCATCATCTTGCCGAGCATCGTGCCGAGGCCGACGACGATCGCGATGTGGCCGAGCGTGCCGCCCGTGCCCGTTTCGAACGACTTGACGATCTTGTCCATCGGCATGCCGACGACGAGACCCAGCCCCAGCGAAACGATGATCAGCACCAGGAACGGGTAGATCTTGAAGCGCGCGATCATCAGGATCAGCGCGGCAATCGCGATCAGCGTGAATACGAGCAGCATGCTGCCTTGGACAGCCCCCATGTGGCACTCCTCCTTGGATTGTTCGAAACCGGGCGAGTGGTTGCGAGTATGCCCGGCTATGCAGGTCTCCGAAACACGGGGGGTACCCACCCCGTCAGGACGCTGAATTTTACTTATCTTTAAGGTTCGCGGATAGAACCGGTTCCATCAGCAAAAACCCTCGGTAAAACAAGCACTAAGCGCTTGCTTTCCGAGGGTCAAACCATCATTGCGTACAAGGATCAACGGTGCAGCTGGCTCGCGGCTTGCGCGAGGCGCGTGACTTCCGCCCAGTCCTGCGCGGCGAGCGCGGCCTTCGGCGTGAGCCACGAACCGCCGACGCACACGACGTTCGGCAGCTTCAGGAAATTCGGCGCGGTGTCGACCGTGATGCCGCCCGTCGGGCAGAACTTCAGCGCCGGGAACGGGCCGTGGAACGCCTGCAGCATCGGCACGCCGCCGGCCTGCTGCGCGGGGAAGAACTTGACGATGTCGTAGCCGAATTCGAGCGCCTGGATGATGTCGCTCGGCGTCATCACGCCCGGCAGCAGCGGCAGGCCGGCGTCGAGCGACGCGAGGTGCAGGTCCTTCGTCAGGCCCGGCGACACGCCGAACTTCGCACCCGCGCGCTTCGCCTGCTCGCAGTGCTCGGGCTTCGTGATCGTGCCGACGCCGACGACGATGTCGTCCGCGAGCTGGCTCGCGCGCTGGATCGCCTCCAGGCCCGCCGGCGTGCGCAGCGTGATCTCGAGCACCTTGACGCCGCCCGCGTGCAATGCGCGCGACACGTGTTCGCCCTGCTCGACCGAGTCGAATGCGAGCACCGGAATCACCGGGCCCAGCTTCACGATTTCAGCAATCGTCTTCATCAAATTCGCTCCTTGAAATTCATGCAGAGACGCGGACGGCCGCTTCGCCGACCAGCGCCCCGAAAACCGATGCGCCCTGCTCGGCCGGCGCGGCCGCCGCGCGGAACACGCCGAACAGTTCGCGACCGAAACCCGTTTCGTTGTCGGCCTGGTGCAGCGGCTGCGCGACCGGGCGCGCGTGCCACTCGGCGTCGTCGACTTCGATGTCGAGAATGCCGGCTTCCGCGTCGATCACGAGCGTGTCGCCCGTCTTCACCTTGCCGAGCGGGCCGGCGAGCAGCGCTTCCGGCGACACGTGGATCACGGCCGGCACCTTGCCCGACGCACCGGACATGCGGCCGTCGGTCACGAGCGCGACGTGGAAGCCCTGATCCTGCAGCACGCCGAGCAGCGGCGTCAAACGGTGCAATTCGGGCATCCCGTTCGCGCGCGCGCCCTGGAAGCGCACGACCGCGACGAAATCGCGCTTCAGCTCGCCGCGATCGAATGCCTCCTGCACGGCTTCCTGCGAATCGAACACGATCGCGGGCGCGCTCACCTTGCGGTGCTCGGGCGCGACCGCCGAAATCTTGATCACGCCGCGGCCGAGCCGGCCCTGCATCAGGCGCAGGCCGCCGTCCGGCTGGAACGGGTCGCGAATGCCGCGCAGCACCTTCATGTCGTGGCTCTCGGCCGCGCCGTCGACCCACGTGAGCTTGCCGTCGATCAGCTTCGGCTCCTTCGTGTAGTGCGACAGGCCCTTGCCCGCGACGGTCGTCACGTCTTCGTGCAGCAGCCCGCCTTCGAGCAGGTTGCGCACCAGGAACGCGACGCCGCCGGCCGCGTGGAAATGGTTCACGTCGGCCTTGCCGTTCGGGTAGATCTTCGCGAGCAGCGGCACGACCGCCGACAGTTCGTCGAAATCGTTCCAGTCGATCAGGATGCCGGCCGCGCGCGCGATCGCGACGAGGTGCAGCGTGTGGTTGGTCGAGCCGCCCGTCGCGAGCAGCGCGACGATCCCGTTGACGATCGCCTTCTCGTCGATCACATGGCCGATCGGCGTGTACTGGCCGCGCTCGACCGTCAGGTCGAGCACGCGGCGCGCGGCCTGGGCCGTCAGCGCGTCACGCAACGGCGTGTGCGGATGAACGAACGCCGAACCCGGCAGGTGCAGGCCCATCAGTTCCATCAGCATCTGGTTGCTGTTCGCGGTGCCGTAGAACGTGCAGGTGCCGTGGCCGTGATATGCGGCCGATTCCGCTTCGAGCAGCGCGTCGCGACCGACCTGGCCGGTCGCGAACTGCTGGCGGATCTTCGCCTTGTCGTCGTTCGACAGGCCGCTCGTCATCGGGCCGGCCGGCACGAAGATCGTCGGCAGATGGCCGAACTGGAGCGCGCCGATCAGCAGGCCCGGCACGATCTTGTCGCACACGCCGAGGCAGAGCGCCGCGTCGAACATGTTGTGCGTGAGCGCGATCGCCGTGCCCATCGCGATCGCCTCGCGCGAGAACAGCGACAGCTCCATCCCGGGATTGCCCTGCGTGACGCCGTCGCACATCGCCGGCACGCCGCCGGCGAACTGCGCGACGCCGCCGTTCTCGCGCGCGGCCGCCTTGATGATCTCGGGGAAATCCTTGTAAGGCGCGTGCGCCGACAGCATCTCGTTGTACGAGGACACGATGCCGATGTTCGGCTCGCGGATCGCCTTGATCTGGAACTTGTCGCTGCCTTCGAGGCCTGCGAAGCCGTGCGCGAGGTTCGCGCACGACAGTGCGCCACGCGCCGGGAACTTGCCCTGCGCGCCGTCGATGCGCTGCAGATAGGCGGAACGGGTCGATTGGCTGCGCGCGATCACGCGTTCGGTGACTTTCGCCAGGGTGGGATGCAGCGACGTCATGCTGGGCGCTCCTGTATGCCGGACGACACCGGCGGTTGGAATCGTGGGGACGGTCGACTACGTCGAACGAACGAAGCCAGTCTAGTAGAAAAACTACAAGCACGCAATGCGAATCAACATGCGCGCAACCGTTATTCCCGCCACCAGCAAGGCTTTACCTAGTGAAAACCCTAATCCACAGCCGCCACCAATCGGAAAATCACCGGCGATTGAGCTAGCATTTCTTTGTAGATTTTCTACAATTCGATTGCGATACACTCGCTCATCCGAACCCGATTTTCATTCGCCGTCCCATGCTGCCTCGCATTGAAGCGATCCGCGCCGACCTGCGCCCGTCCGAGCGCAAGCTCGCCGACTACATTCTCGCCGCACCGCGCGAGGTGCTCGACCTCGCGATGACCGAGCTGTCGACCCGCGCCGGCGTGAGCCAGCCGACCATCGCGCGCTTTTGCCAGGCGCTCGGCTGCAGCGGCTTTCGCGAATTCAAGATCCGGCTCGCGCAGAGCGTCGCGCCGGGCGTGTCGTCGGTCTATCGCGACGTCCAGCCCGACGAGCCCGCGCCCGGCATCATCGGCAAGGTGTTCGACCGGACCATCGGCGCGCTGATCGAAGTGCGCAACAGCCTGTCGGCGGGCAGCGTGGCGGAGGCGATCGCACTGCTGTCGAACGCGTCGCGCATCGAGTTCTACGGCGCCGGCGGCTCGGGCATCGCCGCGCAGGACATCCAGCACAAATTCTTCCGGCTCGGCGTGCCGAGCGTCGCGTATTCGGACCCGCACACGTTCTCGATGTCGTCGGCGCTGCTCGGCCCGCACGACGTCGTCGTCGCGATCTCGAACACCGGCCGCACGCGCGATATCGTCGATGCCGCGCGCTCGGCGCTCGCGTGCGGCGCGAAGGTCGTCGCGATCACGCAGAGCCACTCGCCGCTCGCGAAGCTCGCGACGGTGAGCCTCGCGTCGAACGTGGCCGAGGAAACCGACGTGTTCTCGCCGATGACGTCGCGGATGTCGCATCTCGCGATCGGCGACATCCTCGCCGTCGGCGTTGCGCTGTCGCGCGGGCCCGCGCTGATGGAGCGCGTCGGCCGTGCGAAGGAAGCGATCACGCGTCGCCGGATCGACGACGGCGCGAAGGATTGACTGACGAAGCGCGGCGCCCGACCGGCGCGCGCATCCGGCGCGTCGCTCTACATATGACTCGCGCGTAAACGAACAACGGCGCCCCGAAGGGCGCCGTTGCGCATCGATCGGCGGGCAACCGCAGCGGCCGCACCTGGCCGGCCGCACCTGGCCGGCCGCACCGCTCAAAACGGCTTGATCACGACCAGCGCGACCGCCGCGAGCATGCCGAGCACCGGCAGCTCGTTGAACACGCGATACCACTTGTCGGTGCGCCTGTTCTCGCCGCGCTCGAACACCTTCAGCAGATGCCCGCAGTACGCGTGATAGATCACGAGCAGCAGCACGACCGTCACCTTCGCGTGGATCCAGCCCTGCCCCTGGCCGATGCCGATCACGAGCCAGAGCCACAGCCCGCATGCGAGCGCGGGCACCGCGATCATCGTCATGAAGCGGAACAGCTTGCGCGCCATCAGCAACAGGCGCCGCACCGCGGCCGGATCGGTCTCCATCGCCAGGTTCACGTAGATGCGCGGCAGGTAGAACAGCCCCGCGAACCACGCGGCGATCAGAACGATATGGAACGTCTTGACCCAGAGCATTGCCATCGGTTGTGCGCCTCGCTTTACTGGCGGCCTTCGCCGTGTCCGAGCACGACGTACTTCAGCGACGTGAGCCCCTCCAGGCCGACGGGGCCACGCGCGTGCAGCTTGTCGTTCGAGATGCCGATTTCCGCGCCGAGGCCGAATTCGAAGCCGTCCGCGAAGCGCGTCGACGCATTGACCATCACGCTCGCCGAGTCGACTTCGCGGAGGAAGCGCATCGCACGGTCGTGATCCTCGGTGACGATCGCATCGGTGTGGTGCGAGCCGTAATGGTTGATGTGCTCGATCGCGGCGTCGAGGCCGTCGACGACCTTGATCGCGAGCACCGGCGCGAGATATTCGGTGTGCCAGTCTTCATCGGTCGCGTCGACGAGCGGGCCGATGCCTGCATCGGCGAGTACCGCGCGCGCGGCCGCATCGACGCGCAGCTCGACTGCCTTGTCGCGATACAGCTTGCCGAGCGGCGGCAACAGCGTCGCCGCGATGCCGCTCGACACGAGCAGCGTTTCCATCGTGTTGCAGGTGCCGTAACGGTGCGTCTTCGCGTTGTCGCACACCGTCAGCGCCTTCGCGAGATCGGCGCGATCGTCGACGTACACGTGGCAGATGCCGTCGAGGTGCTTGATCATCGGCACGCGTGCCTCGTTGATCAGGCGCTCGATCAGGCTCTTGCCGCCGCGCGGCACGATCACGTCGACGTATTCGGTCATCGTGATCAGCTTGCCGACGGCCGCGCGATCGGCGGTCGCGACGACCTGCACGGCGTCCTGCGGCAGGCCGGCCGCCTCGAGCCCTTCGCCGATCAGCTTCGCGAGCGCCGCGTTCGATTCGAGCGCCTCGGAGCCGCCGCGCAGGATCGTTGCATTGCCCGACTTCAGGCACAGCGCGGCCGCGTCGATCGTCACGTTCGGGCGCGACTCGTAGATGATGCCGATCACGCCGAGCGGCACGCGCATCTGGCCGACCTGGATCCCGCTCGGACGGTACTTGAGATTGCCGATCTCGCCGATCGGATCGGCCAGCGACGCAACCTGGCGCAGACCTTCGACCATCGTCTTCAGCGCCTTGTCCGACAGCGTCAGGCGGTCGATGAACGCTGCATCGAGCCCCTTTTCACGGGCACGCGCGACGTCGCGTGCATTCGCATCCTTCAGCGCCTGCGCATCGCGCTCGATCGCGCGGGCCACGGCGTCGAGCGCCGCGTTCTTCGCGGCAGTGCTGGCGCGCGCCATCGCGCGGGAAGCGTGCCGGGCACGGCGGCCCAGCTCCGTCATGTACTGATCGATATCCATCGTGTGACTCGAAAAGCGAGCCGCTTGGCGCGGCGTGAATTCGTGGAAAGCGTGAAGCGCGGCGGCAAGCGGGCCGCGCCGGCGATCGAAACATTGTAAGCGGGTTGCGATGCGTGCGCTGAAGCCCCGGACAGGGCTTAACGCCGCACGCGGCCCGCGGTCGGCGGTCGTTCGCCGCGGGCGCCTGCGACCGTCATCGCGAGCTGGAACAGGCCGTCCCACGGATCGGGCGGCGGATCGTCCTGCGTGCGGCGGCCCGGCGTGACGGCCGCGAGCCCCTTCACCTGCCGATCGAGCTTCGCGGCAAACGCGAGCGCCTTCTCGAGCACGGCTTCCGATACGCGGCTCAGTGCGGGGCCGATCAGCCGCTCGCGCGGCCCCCACACGCGGTTCTCGCGCAGCAGCGTGGCCAGCGGCTTGCCGGCCGCCGCGCCGCGCTTGATCCGCAACAGCGTGCGCAATTCCTCGACGACGGCCCACATCACGAGCACGATCGCCTCGCCCTCGCCCTTCAAGCCATCGATCATTCGTGCGAGCCGCGCGGCGTCTCCCGCGAGCATCGCCTCGTTCAGCTTGAAGACGTCGTAGCGCGCGACGTTCAACACCGCGTCGTGCACCTGCTCGAACGTCAGCACGCCTTGCGGATAGAGCAAGCCGAGCTTCTGGATTTCCTGGTGCGCGGCAAGCAGGTTGCCTTCGACGCGCTCCGCGATGAACTGCAGCGCACGCCGGCCGTCGTCGCCCGGTGCGACGCGCTGGCCCTGCATCGACAGACGCTGGCCGATCCAGTTCGGCAACTGCGCGCGGTCGACCGGATCGATCTTCAGCGCGACGCCGCCGTTCTGCAGCGCGGTAAACCAGGCGGATTTCTGCGTTGCCGCGTCGAGGCGCGGCAACGTGACGAGCATCAGCGCGTCGGGGTTGGGCGTTGCCGCGAGCGTCTTGAGCGCGTCGGCGCCTTCCTTGCCGGGCTTGCCCGACGGAATGCGCAGCTCGATCAGCTGACGCTCGCCGAACAGCGACATCGCCTGGGTCGCGCCGAGCAGCACGCTCCAGTCGAAGCCGCGCTCGACCGTGTGCACCGAACGTTCGGTGAAGCCGGCCGCGCGCGCGGCCGCACGAATGCGGTCGCACGCTTCCTGCGCGAGCAGCGGCTCGTCGCCGTAGACGGTGTAGAGCCCGGCCATCCCCTTCGCGAGGTGCGGCTCCAGCGCATCAAGTCGCAATTGCATCGGTGCGTGCGCGGGGGATCAGAGCGGCGGCGGCGGCAACGGCGCGCGCGGCGACACGCCCGGCACCACGTCCTCCGGCGCCGGCGTCAGCGAGTGGACGATCGCGAGGCGCCGCATCAGCTGGTCGACCGCGTCGTTCTGCATGTCGCCGTACAGGATGTCGGCTTCCTGCGCCTTCGCGTTCGTGTACTGGTCGCTGTACGTCATCGCGCGGTTCAGCGCGATCGCGCTCGGCGGAATCAGCACGGTGCCGTCCTTGCTCGTCAGCGTGTAGTTCAGCGTATAGAAAAGCGCATATTCCTGCGCCGAACCGTACTTGTTGAGCGTCAGCGTATTCTGCCCGCGCGACTCCCACATGCGCAGCACGGCGTCGGCGTCGTCCGCCGACTTGACGATCTTCGTGTCGCTGCCGGCCTCGACGAGGCGCACCAGGCGCGCCTCGACCGGCGCCGGCGCACCGGCCACCAGCAAGTGCTTGAACGCGTAGTTCTGCTGGCCGCGCAACTGGAAACCGCATGCCGACAGCGCGACTGCGCTGCCGACGGCGAGCATCAAAAACGATCTGCGGATCACCTTCGCTCCTTCTGTGTACGCCCGACGGCCGGCGGCCGTCAGACGACGATGTTCACGAGGCGGCCCGGCACGACGACGATCTTCTTCGCCGGCTTGCCGTCGCTGAATTTCGCGAACGCCTCGTCGGCCACCGCGGCGGCTTCGATCGCCTCGCGGCTCGCGTCCTTCGCGACCTTCAGCGCGCCGCGCACCTTGCCGTTCACCTGCAGCACGAGTTCGATCTCGGCCTGCTCGAGTGCGGCCTCGTCGACCTTCGGCCACGGCGCGTCGAGCAGCGTGCCGAATTCGTCCGCGTAGCCCAGGGCCTTCCACAGCTCGAACGTGACGTGCGGCACGACAGGGTACAGCACGCGCAGCAGCACGCCGTAGGTTTCGCGCAGCACGCCGGCCGTCGCGCCCTTCGCGCCGTCGATCGCGTTCAGCATCTTCATCGCGGCCGACACGACCGTGTTGTATTGCAGGCGCTGGTAGTCGAAGTCCGCTTGCTTCAGCACGCTGTAGATCTCGCGGCGCAGTGCCTTGTCGGCGTCGCCGAGCGCGGCCGCGTCGAAGCCCGCACGCGCGGAGAGCGCTTCGCGGTTCGTCGCGCCGAAGCTCCACACGCGACGCAGGAAGCGGCTCGCGCCTTCGACGCCGGCGCCCGACCACTCGAGCTGCTGCTCGGGCGGCGCGGCGAACATCGTGAACAGGCGCGCGGTATCGGCGCCGTACTGGTCGATCAGCACCTGCGGATCGACACCGTTGTTCTTCGACTTCGACATCTTCTCGATGCCGCCGAGCACGACCGGCTGGCCGTCGCTGTTCAGCGTCGCGCCGACCGGGCGGCCCTTGTCGTCGTGCGTGACCGTCACGTCGGCCGGGTTGTACCAGGTCTTCTTGCCCGCCGCGTCTTCGCGGTAGAACGTCTCGTTCAGCACCATGCCCTGCGTCAGCAGGTTCTTTGCCGGCTCGCTGAACTTCACGAGGCCGAGGTCGCGCATCACCTTGGTCCAGAAGCGCGAGTACAGCAGGTGCAGGATCGCGTGCTCGATGCCGCCGATGTACTGATCCATCGGCATCCAGTAGTCGGTGCGCGCGTCGACCATCGTCTCGGCGTCCGGCGCCGTGTAGCGCGAGAAATACCACGACGAATCGACGAACGTGTCCATCGTGTCGGTCTCGCGCTTGGCTGCCGCGCCGCATTTCGGGCACGTGCAGTTCAGGAATGCTTCCGACTTCGCGAGCGGGTTGCCCGTGCCGTCCGGCACGAGGTCTTCCGGCAGCACGACCGGCAGGTCCTGCTCCGGCACCGGCACGTCGCCGCACGACGGGCAGTGGATGATCGGAATCGGCGTGCCCCAGTAGCGCTGGCGCGACACGCCCCAGTCGCGCAGGCGCCACGTGACCTGCTTGTCGCCGAAGCCGCCGGCCTTCAGGTCGGCCGCGATCGCGTCGACCGCCGCGCCGTATGCGAGGCCGTCGTACTTGCCGCTGTTGATGCAGACCGCGACTTCCTTGTCGCCGTACCACTCCTGCCATGCGTCCTGCGAGTACGTCTGGCCTTCGGCCGCGATCACCTGTTTGATCGGCAGGCCGTATTTCTTCGCGAACGCGAAGTCGCGCTCATCGTGCGCCGGCACGCCCATCACCGCGCCTTCGCCATAGCTCATCAGCACGTAATTGCCGATCCACACCTCGACCGGCTCGCCCGTCAGCGGGTGCGATACCGAGAAGCCCGTCGCGACGCCCTTCTTCTCCATCGTCGCGACGTCGGCCTCGGCGACACCGCCGCGCTTGCATTCGTCGATGAACGCCTGGAGTTCCGGCTTGCCCTGCGCGAGGCGCGTGGCGAGCGGGTGCTCGGCCGCGATCGCGCAGAACGTCACGCCCATGATCGTGTCGGCACGCGTCGTGAACACGCGCAGCAGCGCCTTCTCGCCGTCGAGCTCGTACGGGAAGCCGAAGTTCACGCCGAAGCTCTTGCCGATCCAGTTCTGCTGCATGATCTTCACGCGCTCGGGCCAGCCGAGGCCGTCGAGGTCGTTCAGCAGCTCATCCGCGTATTGCGTGATCCGCAGGTAGTACATCGGGATCTCGCGCTTCTCGACGAGCGCGCCCGAGCGCCAGCCGCGGCCGTCGATCACCTGCTCGTTCGCGAGCACGGTCTGGTCGACCGGGTCCCAGTTCACGGTGCCCGTCTTCTTGTACGCGATGCCCTTCTCGAGCATCTTCAGGAACAGCCACTGGTTCCACTTGTAGTAGTCGGGCTTGCACGTCGCGATCTCGCGCGACCAGTCGATCGCGAGACCCATCGACTGCATCTGGCCCTTCATGTAGTCGATGTTGTCGTAGGTCCACTTCGCGGGCGGCACGCCGTTGGCCATCGCGGCGTTCTCGGCCGGCATCCCGAACGCATCCCAGCCCATCGGCATCAGCGTGTTGTAGCCGTTCATCCGCAGATAGCGGTACATCACGTCGTTGATCGTGTAGTTGCGCACGTGACCCATGTGCAGCTTGCCGGACGGGTACGGCAGCATCGACACGCAGTAGAACTTCGGCTTCTGCGAATCTTCCTTCGTCTTGTAGGCATCGGCTGCGCGCCAGTCGCCCTGAGCGGCGGCTTCGACGTCGGCGGGTACGTATCTCTCGTGCATGGTGTGGTTCGGACTAGGCTTTAAGCGGCGCGCCACGAGGCGGGCACGCGGATGTGGACGAAATCGGGCAGCCCGGCGGCGGGAGCAGGCTCACGGTTCTCGGGCCTGCCTGATGATTCCGGATATTCGCCGGGTAACCCGGAGGGTCTCCAGGTTACCCGGCGAAACCCTGCCAACCGGGCGGAAACGACGATTATACCGTCCGTGGCGGGCGGGACGGCCGGTCTCGCGGGCCGGCCATGCATTCTTGCCCGCCCCGCATGCGCGGGCGGCCTGCGCGTCAGCGTGCCGGGCCCGCGGCAGCCGGCGCGGCGGCGCCCGCCGGCGGCGTGTCGGTGACGAAGCCGATCCGCGTGAGGCCCGCGGCCTGCGCGGCGCCCATCACCTGCGCAATCACGTCGTAGCGGGTCGCGCGCGATGCGCGCAGCCGCAGCTCGGGCGGCGCGGCGCTCGCGGCGGCGGCCCGCAAGCGCGCCGGCAGCGCGTCGAGTGCGATTGGTGCATCGTCCCAGTAGAGCTTGCCGGCGTCGTCGATCGACAACGTGACCGACTGCGGCGCGTCGCGCGCGACGCTGGCCGCGACCTTCGGCAGGTCGAGCCGGATCGCATGCGTCATCAGCGGCGCGGTGATGATGAAGATGACGAGCAGCACGAGCATCACGTCGATCAGCGGCGTCATGTTGATCTCCGCCATCGGCGCGGACGTCTTGTGGTGCTCCAGTCCGCCGAATGCCATGGTCGTTCCTCCGTGCCGCGCGTCAGGCGCCCTGCGCGCACACGAATACGTGCAGGTCGCGCGCGAAGCCGTCGAGTTCCTCGGCGAGCTGGCGCACGAGCCGCCCGAGGATGTTGTACGCGAGCACCGCGGGGATCGCGACGACGAGCCCGAACGCGGTCATGATCAGCGCCTCGCCGACCGGCCCCGCGACGTTCTCGATCTGCGCCTGCCCGCTCGCGGCGATGCTGCCGAGCGCGTGGTAGATGCCCCATACGGTGCCGAGCAGGCCGACGAACGGCGCGGTGCTGCCGATCGACGCGAGCAGCACCTGGCCGAACTCGAGACGCCGCTGCGAGCGCAGCATCGCGTGACGCAGCGCGCGCAGCACACGTTCGCTGCGCTCGACTCGCGCGGCGAGCGCGGCCGGGTCGTGTTCGTCGGCTGCATCGCGCGCGGCTTCGGCGAGCGGGACGAATACGCGCTCGCGATCGGCACCGGCCAGCGCGGCGATGCCCGCGTCGAGCGACGCCGCGCGCCAGAACGCGGCGAGCGCGCGCGGCCCCTGCCGCTTCGCGCGGACCAGCAGCCAGGCTTTCATCAGGAGGAAGCACCAGCTGGCGATGGACATCGCCAGCAGCACATAGGCGACGGCGTGCGTGATCGCATCGCCGCTTTCGAGGTAGTGGACAACGCCGGTGGGAATCGCCATCGGAGTTTCCCCGTGAGGGTCAGCGCAGGCCGAGCACGTCCTGCATGTCGAACAGGCCGGCGCCGCGCGCCGACAGGAAGCGGACCGCACGCAGCGCGCCCTGCGCGTACGACACGCGGCTCGACGACTTGTGCGTGATCTCGATCCGTTCGCCGATCCCGGCGAACAGCACGGTGTGATCGCCGACGATGTCGCCGCCGCGCACGGCCGCGAAACCGATCGTCGACGGATCGCGCTCGCCCGTCACGCCGTGGCGGCCGTACACCGCGCATTCGTCGAGCGAGCGCCCGAGCGCGCCGGCCACGGCCTCGCCCATCATCAGCGCGGTGCCCGACGGTGCGTCGACCTTGTGACGGTGGTGCGCCTCGATGATCTCGATGTCGTAGCCGTGCGAGAAGTGCTTCGCCGCGAATTCGAGCAGCTTCAGCGTGACGTTCACGCCGACGCTCATGTTCGCCGCGAACACGATGCCGATCTTGCCCGCCGCGGCCTGCAGCTCGGCCTTCTGCTCGGCGGTGAAGCCGGTCGTGCCGATCACGAGCTTCACGTCGTGGCGCAATGCGGCCGCGACGTGCGCGATCGTGCCTTCCGGCCGCGTGAAGTCGATCAGGTAGTCGGCCTGCGCGAACACGGCGTCGAGGTCGTCGGTCAGCTTGATCCCGGTTTCCTTGCCGAGGAACGCGCCTGCGTCCTGGCCGAGGAACGGCGAACCGGCGCGGTCGAGCGCGCCGACGAGCTGCGCGTCGGAATCGTTGAGAACGGCTTCGATCAACATCCGGCCCATACGGCCCGATGCACCGGCAATCGCAATCTTCATGGCTTTCTACACGACAGGTCTAAAGGCGGGCGGCGCATGCCGCCCTGTTTCCGCTCGCCGGCCGCTTACTGCGCCGGCGCGGTGAGCGGCTGGTTCTGCAGGGTGTCCGAGCCTTGCGGGCCGACAGGCGGCGCCGCTTCATTCGTCGCGGCCGGCTGCGGCGGACGATGGAACTGGAACTGCGGCTGGATCGCCGGCGCGGCGCCCGGCGGCTGGCCGCCCGGCACCGGCGCGCCGCCCGAAGCCTGCGCGGACGGCGTGAAGCGGCGGGCGGTCGTGCCCTGGCCCGACACCTGGTTGGTCGCGCGGTTCGCCGCGCGCGCGGCCTGCGCGTTGGCATCCTGGTCGACCGCCGCAGCGGAAACCGGCGCGGCCGATGCGCTCGCAGCGGCGGCCGCCTGCGCGGCACTCGCGGCCGCCGCGGCTTCAGACGCCTTCTTCGCCGCGGCCGCGGCCTTCGCCTTCTTGCCGCCGCGATCGCCGTCGATATCCGCCAGCAGGTCGAGCTCGGAAGGCAGGTTCTCGGCACCCGTCCAGCTCGCGAGGCGATCGCCCGCGAACGTCAGCACGAGGTCGCGCTGCTGGACGACGGACGTCGAGCCGCGCTTGAAGTAGAAGAGGTAATCCCAGCGGTCGGCATGGAACATGTCCGACAGCAGCGGCGTGCCGAGCAGCGCGCGGACCTGCTCGCGCGTCATCCCGGCCTGCAACTGCGCGGCCTTCTCCTGCGACACGAAGTTGCCCTGCACGACGGTGATCCGATAGGGCGTGATGCTCTGCGCGATGCGCTGCGTCACGCTGTCGTACGACGAACAACCAGCCAGCGCGGCAACGGCGGCGGCAGCGATGATGGCACTCCGCATGCGACTCCTCTGAAGGTGCGAAAGAGATTCCGTGAACATTTCCGTCACCGTGCAGGCCCGCGTCGCGGGCCGCGCGTGTTTCTGGAACGGCGAAAAGCCGGTAACATTGAAGCCCTGCATTGTACTCTAGGGATGCCTAGCCATGACCAATCCGACGGATCTCAAGAATATCGGGCTAAAGGCCACCCTACCGCGCCTCAAGATTCTCGAGATCTTCCAGCAAAGCCCGGTGCGTCACCTGACGGCCGAAGACGTCTACCGCAACCTGCTCAACGAGCAACTCGACATCGGGCTTGCCACCGTTTACCGCGTGCTGACGCAGTTCGAGCAGGCCGGCCTGCTCTCGCGCAGCAACTTCGAATCCGGCAAGGCCGTGTTCGAACTGAACGAAGGCTCGCACCACGATCACCTGGTCTGTCTCGATTGCGGCCGCGTCGAGGAATTCTTCGATGCCGAGATCGAAACGCGCCAGCAGGCGATCGCGAAGGAACGCGGCTTCCGGCTCCAGGAACACTCGCTCGCGATGTACGGCTCCTGCACGACCGAGAACTGCCCGCACCGCAAGCACTGACCAGCACGCCTCACGCCTGCGCCACGGCCCGGACGGCATCTCGCCGCCGGGCCGTGTCGTTTTCGGGATCGGAATGCAAAAGGCCCGCAAGCTGCGTGCGGGCCGGTTCGAGAACGTTTCCAATCGTGAGCGGCGCGCGAGGCCGCCTCCGCGCGGCGCACGCTGCTCGACGCCCGATCGCGCGTTCGCCGCGCGTCAGACCGCACTCGCGCACGCCGGCGCGAACTCGAGCGCCCACGCGCCGTCGAGCGGAATCTCGTCGCAGTTCGGCTGCGGGCCGCCGCGGTCGACGATCACGAAGTCGCTGACCGCGTCGAGCGCGAGCAGCGGATGGTGCCAGACGCCCTTCGCGTAGTTCACGCCCTGCCAGCCTTCGGCGAGAAACGCGCGCATCGCATCGGGCCGGAACTCGCCGGCCGGCGCGACGACGATCGCGTACCGCGACACGGCCGCGAGCGGAATGAACGCCTGGCTGCCATGAGGATGGCGCTCCATCAGCGTGAGCGCGACCGGCAGCGTGCGCGGCTGTGCGCGAAACACGCTGACGAGCGGCCGGCCGCCGTCCGCGCAGACGTCGATCGTCGCGAGATCGTGGAAGCGCTCGGTCGTGCCGCCGTTGATCGGGAAGTGCCGCGCGCCTTCGAGCGCGATCACGTCGCCGAACGGCGCGAACGCCTCGCGGGTCAGGCGCTCGACGCGCAGGATGTGTGGTCCGCTCATGCCGATGCCTCCGTCAAGCCGGCTCGCCCCACAGACGCAGGCGCGACACGCCGCCGTCCGGGAAGATGTTGAAGCGCACGTGCGTGACGGGGCCGAGCGCCGCGAGCTGGTCGAACGTATGCACGTGGTCCATCTGCAGCTTCTGCTCGCCGAGCAGCTCGGCCCAGAACATCGCCTGCGTGACGAGCGAATCGTCGGTGCCGCCCGCGACCCGCGCGGCCTGCAGCGAACAGCGATCGGGGAAGTTGCCCTTGAAGAACGCCGTGTCGACCTCGACGCGCCGGATGATGCCCGGCCGCGCCAGCGCGACGATCGCCCAGTCGTTGCCGGGCTCGCGGCGGCGCCGCGTCTCCCACCCGTCGCCCATGTTCGCGCCGCGCCCCGGCATCAGCATCTGCGAGGCTGCGCCGAAGTGCTGGTTGTTCGCGGCCACCAGGTAGCCGCCATTCTCGATCGCCGCGAGATCGACGAGCTCGCCGGCCGCCACGCGGCGCCAGTCTCGCTGCGGCTGGCCGTACACGCGCAGCCGCGCGAGCCCGCCGTCCGGATACAGGTTCACGCGCAGGTGCGTGACCGGCTGCCCGTCGTCGACGCTCACGTAGTGATGCGCATTGCCCTGCAGCGTCGTCGCGGGAACGATCGTGCGCCATTCGGCGTCGTCCGGCGGCGTGTCGCCGTCCACCGCGCACGCGTCGATCGACGCGGCCGGCGGGAAGTTGCCGGTGAAGTGGCTCGTATCGAGATCGACGCCGTGAATCACGCCCGGCCGCGCGAGCCGGACCACGCAGAAGTCGTGGCCGGTGGTTCGCTTGCGGCGCGTTTCCCAGCCGTCCATCCACTTGCCGTGGTCGTCGTACTTGCCGGGAATGAAGACGGCCGGCTCCGGATTCAGCATGCGCTCCTTCGGCGCGAAGAATTCGTCGCTGGCGAAGAGCGCCTGCGCGCCCAGGCGCGGGTCGGCGAGGTTCATGTAGCGCCGCGTGAAGGCCGGCGCGTTCGGATCGAGGATGGGGGCTGCCATGTCGTCTCCATTGTCATGTCGACGGCCGGCGCATCGTCGCGCCGGCCGCAGGAAAGTCGTGCGCGCGACGCGGCCGGGGAAGCGGCTTCGCGCGAGCGTGCTCAGAGCGCGTGTGCCTGGTCGCCGGCGACCGGTGCGGCGCTGCCCGGCTCGTCGGCCACGTAGCGCAGTTCGCGATTCAGCACGCGCGTCGCACGGGCCCGGTCGATGTCGTTCTCCCACACGGCGACGACCACCGTCGCAACGCAGTTGCCGATCAGGTTGGTCAGCGCGCGGGCGATGCCGACGAACCAGTCGACCGGCAGGATCAGCACGAGGCCGAGCACCGGGATCGCGGGAATCGCCGACAGCGTCGCCGCGAGAATCACGATCGCCGAACCGGGAATGCCGTGCGCGCCCTTCGACGTGACGAGCGATACCAGCAGCACGACGATCAGGTCATGCGTGGACAGCGGCGTGTTGGTGGCCTGCGCGATGAACAGCACGGCAAGCGTCAGGTAGATCGAGAAGCCGTCGAGGTTGAACGAATAGCCGGTCGGGATCACCAGGCCGACCGTCGAATCCTTGATGCCCATGTATTCGAGCTTGCTCATCACCTGCGGCAGCACGGCGTCCGACGATGCCGTGCCGAGCACGATCGACAGCTCCTCGCGCAGGTAGCGGATCAGCTTGAACACCGAGAAGCCCGCGATGCGCATCACGATGCCGAGCACGACCGTGACGAACACGAAGCAGCTCAGGTAGAACACCGCGACGAGATAGCCGAGCTGCTTGAGCGACGCGACGCCGTACTTGCCGGTCGTGAACGCGATCGCGCCGAGCACGCCGAGCGGCGCGAGCTTGATGATGAAGCCGATGATGCGGAAGAACACGTGCGACAGCTCCTCGATCAGGCTGTTCACGCGCTGCGCCTTGTCGCCGAGCAGCGACAGCGCGGAGCCGAACAGCACCGCGAACACGAGGATCTGCAGGATGTCGCCCTTCGCGAATGCGTCGATCGCGGTCTCGGGGATGATCTTCATCAGGTAGCCGGCCGTGTCCTTCAGGCTTTCGGCGTTCTTCGCGTACGACGACAGCGACGCCGCATCGAGCGAGCGCAGGTCGATGTTCATCCCGACGCCCGGGCGCGTGAACCATGCGAGCACGAGCCCGATGCCGAGCGCGATCGTCGTCATCACCTCGAAATAGACGACCGCCTTCAGGCCGACCCGGCCGACCTTCTTCAGGTCGCCCGCATTGGCCATCCCGCTGACCACGACGCAGAACACGATCGGGCCGATGACCATCTTGATGAGCTTGAGGAAACCGTCGCCGAGCGGCCGCAGCGACTCGGCGAAATGCGGGAAGAACGCGCCGAGCGCGACCCCCAGTATCAATGCGACGACTACCCGGCCAAACAGCGAATTGAGGAATTTCGACACGGCGCTCTCCCGATCCAACGGTTGCAGTTTCGTCTGTTCATACTGGTAAGACCAGTGATGTTATGGTGGATAGTAGGAAGCCGATATAGTCGAGTCAAGGCGAACAAAATAGGGATTTCCCGCCCATGCAGGGGCGGATCGTGGCTTTCCCGTAGGCCGCTCATGCACCGCGCGCGGCCGGATTACAATGCCGGTCAGACCGGCCATCGTTCACATCATGAAAAACGTTCCGCACACCGTGACCGACGCCGCCATCGCGACGATCCGCAACCGGATCGAGGCAGGCGTGTACCCGGTCGGCAGCCTGCTGCCGGCCCAGCGCCAGCTCTCCGAGGAGCTGGAGATCAGCCGCGCGTCGCTGCGCGAGGCGCTCTCCACGCTCGAGGCGCTCGGGATGTTGCGCATCCGCGCCGGCAAGGGCGTGTATGTCGAAAGCGCGCAGGCAACGGCCGCGCATCCGTGGCAGTTCGCCGAGCAGTCGTCACCGCCCGACACGTACCAGATGCGCTATGCGCTCGAAGGATTCGCCGCGCGGATGGCCGCGCACGTCGTCACCGACGACGACATCGCATGGTTCGAGGACAACCTCGCCGCCCTGCACGTCGCGCTGATCGAGAGCGCGCTCGACGAAGCGTCGCAGCTCGACTTCGACTTCCACATGCGGATCATTCATCTCGCGGGCAACGCGGCGATCGAGTCGGTGCTGCGCAGCAGCGCGGACATCATGAAGGAAAGCCAGCGCATGCCGTTCTACCGGCGCGAGCTGCTGCTGTCGACGTGGCACGAGCACCGCGCGATCGTCGATGCGCTGATCGCCCGCGATGCGGCCGCCGCCGGCACGGCGATCGAGACGCACATCGCGAACGCCGCGCAACGCGCGGGCATCTTCTTCCCTACACCGGGTACCTGACGCGACCGTCGGCCGGCGGTCGTGGCCGCGGCTGCAGTCACGCGCCGGACGCACCGATCAGCCCCCCGAAGGATCGCGATACGCGAGCGCGCGCGCGATGAACGCGCGCGCCGCGACGCTGCGGTACGCACCCTTGCGCGTGAGCAATGCCGCCGTGCGCGACGGCAGCGGCGGGTCGAGCGCCAGCGCGCACAGATCATCGCTCTCGCGCGCGACCGCATCCGGCAACACCGTCGCAAGCCGCCCGCGGCGCACGAGCTCCAGCACCGCGGTGACCGTGTTCGTCTCGATCGCGATCGTCGGCCGCGCATCTTGCTCGATGAAATACCGGTCGATGCTTTCGCGCGTCGCGAACGCGCGGCTCAGCAGCACGAGCGGCTCGCCGACGAGCTCGGCCGGGCTCAGCGCGCGCCGGCGGCGGGCAAGGCGGTGCGTGCAGGCCGTCACGAGCGCGAGCGATTCGTCCCATAGCGGCAGCGCGTCGAAGTCCGGCGCGCGCGGCAGCACGAACGCGAAACCCGCATCGAGCCGATCGTCGGCGAGCAGTGCCTCGATGCGCTCCTGCGGCATCGCGTCGATCGTCAGCGCGACGTTCGGGAAATCCGCGTGGAATGCGTCGATCAGCGAGCCGCTCAGGTAGGCCGCGAAGGTCGGCATCATCGCGAGCCGCAGCGAACCGCTACCGAGGTCGGCGACGTCGTGCAGCGCACGCTGCCCGGCATCGAGCTCGTGCAGCGCCGCGCGCGCATGACGCGCATAGACCTCGCCGAATTCGGTGAGCCGCACCGCGCGGCCCGAGCGGTCGAACAGCTGGACGCCGAGCATGTCCTCGAGTTGGCGGACCTGCTGCGACAGCGTCGGCTGCGACACGTGCAGCGCGTCGGCCGCGCGCGTGAAGCTGCGCTGCTCGGCGACGGCCAGGAAATAGCGGATGTGACGGAGTAGCATCGCGGCCCATGTATTGGAAGCACCAATGGATGCCATAAGAATCCAGACTTGGACGCTATGGCTCGATGTCCGCATCATACGCACATTCGCTCCCGCGGCGGCCTGCCGCCACACCGGAGCGGCCCACCGGGCCCGCCATCCCCTCGCCCGCCGTACGACGACGGTCGCTACCCGATCCGGGTGCCGGCCGCGCGTCACGCGGCGCGCATCGGCGGATCGCCGATCCGTCGACGCCGGCCCCGATTCCCGCAACCCCGCGTTGCCGATGGCCTTTGCCGCCGGCCGGCGACGCTGTCTTTTCGCGACCATGGAACCGCATCACGACAACCATCCTCCGCTGACCCGCGCGATGACGCTGCTGTTCGCGTGCGCATGCGGCATCGTCATCGGCAACATCTATTACGCGCAGCCGCTGCTCGCGGCGATCGCGCACAGCTTCGGCCGCCCGCCCGCCGAACTCGGCTATCTCGTCACGCTGACGCAGCTCGGCTATGCGGCGAGCCTGCTGCTGGTCGTCCCGCTCGGCGACGCGCTCAACCGCCACACGCTGATCGTGCGGCTGCTCGTGCTCAACGTGATCGCGCTGGCCGCCGTCGCGTTCAGCACGAACTTCACGATGTTCGTCGTCGCGAACGTCGCGCTCGGCTTCGTCACGTGCTCGACGCAGCTGCTCGTGCCGTTCGCCGCTTCGCTCGCCGATGCGCGCACGCGCGGCCGCGCGGTCGGCACCGTGATGAGCGGGCTGCTGCTCGGCATCCTGCTCGCGCGCGTCGCGGCCGGTGCGATCGCCGACGGGCTCGGCTGGCGTGCGGTGTACGGAATCGCCGCGGCGATGATCGTCGTGCTGACCGGCGTGCTCGCGCTGAAACTGCCGAAGGACCGCCGCCACGCGCGGCTCGATTACGCGGTGCTGATGAAGTCGCTCGTCGCATTGGTGCGCGCGCAGCCGCTGATCGCGCTGCGCTCGATCTACGGCGCGCTCGTGTTCGCCTGCTTCAGCCTGCTGTGGACCGGCCTCACGTTCCTGTTGAGCCAGCCGCCGTACAGCTATTCCGAAGGACAGATCGGCCTGTTCGGAATCGTCGGCGCGGTGGGCGCGCTCGCGGCGACGTCGGCCGGCCGCCTCGTCGATCGCGGTCACGGCAACGCGGCGACCGGCCTGTTCGCGGCGGCCGTGCTCGCCTCGTTCGCGCTGATCGCGACCGGCGCGCATTCGCTCGTCGCGCTGATCGCGGGCATCCTGCTGCTCGACGTCGGCGTGCAGGGCATGCACATCTCGAACCAGAGCGTGATCTATGCGCTTGCCGGCAACGCGCGCAGCCGCGTCACGACGATCTACCTGACGAGCTACTTCATCGGTGGCGCATTCGGATCGTGCGCGGCAAGCGTCGCGTACGGCATCGACGGCTGGCGCGGCGTGTGCATCGCGGGCGCGGCGCTCTCGGGCGTACTGATCGCCCTCTGGCTCGCGTCGCAGCGCGCCGGCACGCGGCAAGTCACGCAGTAATCGGCTTGCGCCGGACAACAAAAAAGCCCGACCGGAAAAACCGGTCGGGCTCGTTCGCCACGCAGGCCGCCTTGCGGCGGCCGCGCGACGTGCAGGATTACTTCGCGTTCGCGAATGCGATTGCCGTATCCAGCATGCGGTTCGAGAAACCCCACTCGTTGTCGTACCAGCTCGACACCTTGACGAGGCGGCCCGAAACCTTGGTCAGCGTCGCGTCGAACGTCGACGAAGCCGGGTTGTGGTTGAAGTCGATCGACACCAGCGGTGCGTCGTTGTAGCCGAGGATGCCCTTCAGCGCGCCTTCCGATGCTTCCTTCATGATCGCGTTGACTTCCTCGACCGTCGTGTCGCGCTTCGCGATGAACGACAGGTCGACGATCGACACGTTGATCGTCGGGACGCGGATCGCGTAGCCGTCGAGCTTGCCGTTCAGTTCCGGCAGCACGAGGCCGACGGCGGACGCCGCGCCCGTCTTCGTCGGGATCTGGCTGTGCGTGGCCGAACGCGCGCGGCGCAGGTCTTCGTGATAGACGTCCGTCAGAACCTGGTCGTTGGTGTATGCGTGGATCGTCGTCATCAGGCCGGTTTCGAGGCCGATCTTGTCGTTCAGCGGCTTGACGAGCGGCGCGAGGCAGTTCGTCGTGCACGATGCGTTCGAGATGACGGTGTGCTCGGCCTTCAGTACGTCGTGGTTCACGCCGTAGACGATCGTCGCGTCGACGTCCTTGCCGCCCGGCGCCGAGATGATCACCTTCTTCGCGCCGCCCTTCAGGTGCGCGCTCGCCTTTTCCTTCGTCGTGAAGAAGCCCGTGCACTCCATCACGACGTCGACGCCCAGCTCGCCCCACGGCAGTTCAGCCGGGTTGCGGTTGGCCAGCACGCGGATCTTGTCGCCGTTCACGACGAGGTAGTCGCCGTCGACCGACACTTCGCCCGGGAACTTGCCGTGCGCGGTGTCGTACTGGGTCAGGTGCGCGTTGGTCTTCGCATCGCCCAGGTCGTTGATCGCGACGATCTCGAGATCGTGCTTCTTGCCGTTTTCATAAAACGCGCGCAGCGTATTGCGGCCGATACGGCCGTAGCCGTTGATTGCGACGCGAATCGTCATGGTCTATCTCCTGATGGCTGAAAAAATTCGTTTCGTGCAGCTTCACGGTGCGACGCGCGCGGGGCGGCGCGCGTCGCGAATGCTTTTAGGCCAGCACGGCCTTCGCGGTCTCGACGACGCGCTCGACGGTGAAGCCGAAGTACTTGAACAGCACGCCGGCCGGGGCCGATTCGCCGAACGTGTCGATCCCGACGACGCCGCCTTCGAGGCCGACGTACTTGTGCCAGAACGCGGTCACGCCCGCCTCGATCGCGACGCGGCGCACGCCGTGCGGCAGCACGCGTTCGCGGTATTCGGCGTCCTGGCGGTCGAACACGTTGGTCGACGGCATCGACACGACACGGGCCGCGATGCCCTGCTGCGCGAGCGGCTCGACGGCCTTCATCGCGAGCTCGACTTCCGAGCCCGTCGCGATCAGGATGATCTTGCGCGCGACGATCTCTTCGTCCCAGTCCTTCAGCACGTAGCCGCCCTTCTCGATGTTCGCGATCTGCGCGTCGGTGCGCGGGTTGAACGCAAGGTTCTGGCGGCTGAAGATCAGGCTCGACGGACGGTCGGCGGCAACCGCGTGGGTCCATGCGACGGCCGTCTCGACCGTGTCGGCCGGGCGCCATACGTCGTGGTTCGGGATCAGGCGCAGGCTCGACACGTGCTCGATCGACTGGTGCGTCGGGCCGTCTTCGCCGAGGCCGATCGAATCGTGCGTGAACACGAAGATCGACGGGACCTTCATCAGCGACGCGACGCGCAGCGCGTTGCGGCTGTAGTCGGAGAACGTCAGGAACGTGCCGCCGAACGGCTTGTGGCCGCCGTGCAGCGCGAGGCCGTTGATCGCGGCGCTCATGCCGAATTCGCGCACGCCGTAGTTGATGTGGTTGCCGAGCAGCACGCCGGCGCCTTCCGGATTCGCGCGCACGGCCTTCGATGCCTTCCAGTTCGTCAGGTTCGAGCCGGTCAGGTCGGCCGAGCCGCCGAGCAGTTCGGGCAGTGCGGCGGCCAGGCCTTCGATCGCCTGCTGCGATGCCTTGCGGGTCGCGACCGTCTCGGCACGCTCGTTCGCGCCGGCGATGATCGCCGCGGCCTTCTCGGCCCAGTCGGCCGGCAGCTTGTTGGCCATCCGGCGTTCGAATTCAGCGGCTTCCGCCGGGAACTTCGCGCGATATTGCGCGAACGACGCGTCCCATTCGGCTTGCGCACGCTTGCCGGCTTCCTTCGCATCCCAGGCCGCATAGACTTCCTGCGGGATCACGAACGGTTCCCACTTCCAGCCGAGCGCTTCGCGCGTCTTCGCGATTTCTTCGGCGCCGAGCGCCGCGCCGTGCACGTCGTGGCCGCCGGCCTTGGTCGCCGCGCCCTTGCCGATCACCGTCTTGCAGCAGATCAGCGTCGGCTTGTCCGACAGCTTCGCCTTCGCGATCGCCGCGTCGACCGCGTCGACGTCGTGGCCGTTCACGTTCGGGATCACGTTCCAGCCATATGCCTCGAAACGCTTCGGCGTATCGTCGTGGAACCAGTTGACGACGTCGCCGTCGATCGAGATGCCGTTGTCGTCGTACAGCGCGATCAGCTTGTTCAGCTTCAGCGTGCCCGCGAGCGAGCAGGCTTCGTGCGAGATGCCTTCCATCAGGCAGCCGTCGCCGAGGAACACGTACGTGTGGTGATCGACGATCTTCGCGCCGTCACGGTTGAACTCGTCGGCCATCAACGCTTCGCCGAGCGCCATGCCGACCGCGTTCGCGAGACCCTGGCCGAGCGGGCCGGTGGTCGTCTCGACGCCCGGCGTGATGCCGTATTCCGGGTGGCCCGGCGTCTTGGAGTGCAGTTGGCGGAAGTTCTTCAGCTCTTCGATCGGCAGGTCGTAGCCGGTCAGGTGCAGCAGCGAGTACAGCAGCATCGAGCCATGGCCGTTCGACAGCACGAAGCGGTCGCGGTCTGCCCAGTGCGGGTTCGCCGGGTTGTGCTTCAGATGGCGCGACCAGAGCGCAACGCCGATTTCGGCCATGCCCATCGGCATGCCGGGGTGGCCGGAGTTCGCTTGCTGGACGGCGTCCATCGCGAGCGCACGGATCGCGTTGGCCATCAGGGTGGTGGAGGCGGGAGACGAAGTCGTCATGTCGAGTCCGGAGAACGAGTCGAGGAAACGGGGGCACGGCGGCATCCGGAAGCTCGAGCGTCAATCGTTCCCGGCGCGCGGTGCGGCGCCTGACGGACGCGAAGCGGACGGAGCCTACGGACGGGGCTGCAAAGCTCGTCATTTTAACAGATGGGCCGACATTTCCCCTGTCGGCACGCGGTGTTCCGGCACGCTTTTCCGCGCAACCGCGCGCCTCCTATAATTCAGGCGTCGGAACTGCCCGCCTCGCGCGGCCCGCCCGTGAACACGACCCTTCTCTTCCATCCCACGCCCGACGCCGCGTACGGCTTCCTGAACGCACGCCGGCTCGCGCACGTCGCGTCGCCGCACCAGCACATCGAAGTCTGGGAAACCCCGCAGCTCGGCCGCCTGTTCACGCTGGACGGACGGCCGATGACGTCGGTCGGCGACGAATACGTGTACCACGAGTGCATGACGCACCCGGCCGCGCTCGCCCATCCGTGCCCGAGGAAGGCGCTCGTGCTCGGCGGCGGCGACGGCGGCGCGGCGCGCCAGCTGCTCAAGCACGCATGCATCGAGCGGATCGTCGTCGCCGAACTCGACGACGAGGTGATCGGCATGGCGCGCCGCTATCTCGACGACGTCCATCAAGGCGCGCTCGACGATCCGCGCGTCGAAGTCGTGATCGGCGACGCCGCGCATTTCGTCACGTCGACCGTCGAGCATTTCGATCTCGTCGTGTTCGACCTCACGCCGCCCGATTCGCCGGCCGCCGGCCTCTATACGCGCGAGTTCTACGCGCGGCTCAAGCGGATCCTCACGCCGCGCGGCGCGATCTCGATGCACCTGGGCTCGCCGCTGTTCCACGTGGCGCGCATCGCCGCGCTGCTGGACGACCTGCGCGCGAGCTTCGCGTTCGTCGATCCGCTGTCGGCGCACGTGCCGCTGTATGGCTCGCAATGGCTGATGGCGATCGCGAGCGACACGCTGGATGCGGCCGCGCTGTTCGCGCACGACATCGACGAGCGTCTCGCCGCGCGCCGCGTGCAGGGCTTGCGCTACTACGATGCGCGACTCCATGCGGCCCTCTTTGCCCTGCCGCGCGCGCTGCGCGATACACTGGGCGTTCGCCGCTGAGCGTGCGGGCGGACGCATCTTTGCGCGGATCGCCCGCGCGCGCTCCCGCGCCTGCCTCGCGATGCGCATGCCCGCGACGATGCGCTCGACCCGCCGGCGTATTCGCGGGACCGCACCGGGCGCCCGCGCGCCAATACCCGTTGGACTGCAAAGCATGGGACAGGAGTAACCGCTCAAGCGCCAACACCGTTCGACAGGAGATTTTCATGACCGATCCACGTCCGGCCAACGTGCCTTGGTTGACGCCTTACCTGGCCGTGCGCAATGCGCAGGCGGCCATCGAGTTCTTCAAGGCCGCATTCGGCTTCGAGTTGCGCGACGTCCTCGACGAAGACGGCGCAATCATGCACGTCGAGATGACCTACCGCGGGCAACTGATCGTGATGTTCGCGCCCGAACGCGCATTCGGCTCGCCCGCGCTCACGCCGAAGAGTGCGGGCGCGACCGCGCCGCAGTCGTTCTACCTGTATGTCGACGATGTCGACGCGACCTGGCAGCGCGCGCTCGACGCCGGCGCGAAGTCGCTGACCGCGCCGCAAGACCAGTTCTGGGGCGACCGCTTCGCGCAGATCGAGGATCTCGACGGCTACCGCTGGGCGCTCGCGCGCCGCCTGGCCGCATGAACGGAGCCGCGATACGCATGAGTGAAGCCACCACCACCGCGGCCGTGCCGCGCTTTTTCGTCGAAGCGGCGCTGCGCACCGACGCGACGCTCGCGTTGCCGGCCGACGTCGCGCGTCACGCGCAGGTGCTGCGGCTGCAGCCCGGCGACGCCCTGGCGCTGTTCGACGGCAGCGGCGGCCAGTACCGCGCGCGGCTCGTCGAGATCGACAAGCGCAGCGCGCTCGCGCAGATCGACGCGTTCGACCCGGCCGAGGCCGAGCCGCCCTATCGCGTGACGCTCGCGCAGGGCATCGCCGGCGGCGACAAGATGGACTGGGTGATCGAGAAGGCCGTCGAGCTGGGCGTCGCGGCGGTCGTGCCGCTGTCGACCGCGCGCGGCGTCGTGAAACTGTCCGGCGAACGCGCGGACAAGCGCGTCGCGCACTGGCGCGGCGTCGTGCGCGCGTCGTGCGAACAATGCGGGCGCAATCGCGTGCCCGACGTCGCGCCGGTACGCAGCTTCGGCGCCTGGCTCGACACGCTGCCGGCCGCGCCGGCCGATGGCGAGCTGCGGCTGCTGCTGTCGCCGCGCGCGAGCATCCCGTTCGCATCGCTGCCCGACGCGCCGCCCGCGGCGGCCGTCACGCTGCTGATCGGCCCCGAAGGCGGGCTGTCGCCGGACGAGGAAAACGCGGCACGCGCACACAGGTTCACCGCGTTGTCGCTCGGTCCGCGCGTGCTGCGCACCGAAACGGCCGGCGCGGCCGTGCTCGCGGCGCTGGCCGCGCGCTGGGGCGGCTGGTGACGAACCCGACGTGCCGCGGCACGCGGCGCCCCGGCTCGCGGGGACGCCACGTGAATGCGGCACGCTTCGCCCATTGCAACCGGCTGCACGCACGGACGCAAAAAAGCCCGCGCAAGGCGGGCCTTTTGCCGGACTGACCGCTCTCTGGCGGCCGGTGGATTCGCGCTTTACGCGAACGAATAGAACACGCGGAACGCGACCTTGCGCTCGGCCCAGAATTCGGCGGCTTCGCGGAACACGTCGAGCAGCGTCTCGCGCCCTTCCTTGTCGAATTTCTGCGCGATCGGCAGCCCTTCGAGCACGATCACGAAACCCGGCTGCGCGCCGGCCTTCGCGACGAGGTCGGTCAGGCAATCGTACAGCGCATCGTAGTTCTTCCCGAAATGCTTCGGAAACAGGAACGACGTCGCGATCGTCTCCATCACTTCCTGCTTCGACTGCGCGGCGCCGCAATATGCGTACAGGAAATGCTGGCCGAGCCGGCCGGCTTCGTCGGCAAGATCCTGCACGCGGAACGCGCGGATCGACTGCACGAGATTGGGTCGCACGGTCGTGAAAAGGCTCATAGGCTCCTCGTTCGATGAAAGCCCGGGCTCGGCTTCCTGTTGCTCAGGCGCGCCGCCGGCCTGTGCCGCCGCGTGGAGTTGCATCACACGCTGAAACAGATTGCCGTCGCCGGCCGCGAACAGTTCCGCCGCCGCCGTATCGTGCGCGTAGATGGAGTCGCTCATGCCGTTCATCCCGAAGTCATTCAACAATACGTTTAAAACTGTTGTAGTGGTCGTCCGTGTAATAACAGTTGTCGATCCGGCGCAATGGCCCGCCACAGACGATCCGGCGCGCGCCGCGATTGCGTGCACGCGGCGTCGGCACCGTGTACTCGTGGTAGTAGCCGCGCTTCGCCTTCGGCAGGATCCGCTCGCGGTTGCCGAAGACGACGCCGTCTTTCTCATACGGATAGGGGCCACCGGCGCCGATCAGGCCAAGCGTGGTCACGGCCTCGCGCGGCAGACGGGCGGTCGGGATCGTATCGACCCCGCCGACGGCCATGTCGGCCGAAACGGCCTGCCGTGCGTAAGCGGCGGAAACCAGACTGCCCGTCGGTGTACCGACGATACCCATCGCGAACATCGCGAAGACGGACGCCAGCGCGCCGTTGCGGAGCCACTTGCGTGCCATGAACCAGGGTTCCCGCTGTTAAATCAAGTAGTTGACGACCAACCAAAGGCGTTAGCGTAGCGCTATTGTCCGCGCGAATCAATGTTCGTTTGGGAATCGAAAGGCTGGCTTCGCCCCGAAGCGCGCATTTTTTACCGAAAAAAGACTACATTTAGCTTACATGAGATAAAATATCGACGGCATCTCTCGTGTGGCAAGACCCTGCCTCCTTGCCACGCTCGCTGCCCTAGGTGGAGAGATGCTGCTGTTGCTTACGGGAAGCGCGTTTGCGCCCTGCCCGACGGCGTGCCCATTGCGGGCACGCCTCTTTTTGCTTTTGTTTACAATTTCGCCCGCCGCGCGGCGCCGGTTTCGGCCGTTGCCGCGCGGTTCCCGCCTGCTCAGCGTGCGGCGTTCACGTCGGCGACTAGCAGCGCCGCCATGTTGACGATGCGGCGAACGGTCGCCGATTCGGTCAGCACATGCACCGGCTGGGCCGCGCCCAGCAGGATCGGTCCGATCGCGATGTTGTTGCCGGCGGCCGTCTTCAGCAGGTTGTACGCGATGTTCGCGGCATCGATGTTCGGCAGGATCAGCAGGTTCGCTTCGCCTTCCAGCGTCGACTCCGGCAGGATTTCCTTGCGCAGCGCCGCGTCGAGCGCGACGTCGCCGTGCATTTCGCCGTCGACTTTCAGCTCGGGCGCACGTTCCTGCAGGATCGCGAGCGTATCGCGCATCTTCTGCGCCGATGGCGCGTTGCTCGTGCCGAAATTCGAGTGCGACAACAGCGCGACCTTCGGCTCGATGCCGAAGCGGCGCACTTCTTCGGCGGCCATGATCGTGATCTCGGCGAGTTGCTCCGGGGTCGGATCGACGTTTACGTGCGTGTCGACCAGGAAGATCTGGCGGCCCGGCAGCACGAGGCCGTTCATCGCCGCGTAGACGCTGCAGCCCGGGCGCTTGCCGATCACCTGGTCGATGAAGTGCAGATGGCGGTGCGTGGTGCTGATCGTGCCGCAGATCATCCCGTCCGCTTCGCCCTTCTTCACCAGCATCGAGCCGATCAGCGTCGTGCGGCGGCGCATCTCGACGCGGGCCAGCTGCTCGCTGATGCCCTTGCGCGCCATCATCTTGTAATACGTTTGCCAGAAGTCGCGGTAGCGCTCGTCGTGCTCGGTGTTGACGACCCTGAAGTCGGTGCCCGGCGTGAGCCGCAGGCCGTAGCGCTGGATACGATGCTCGATCACCGACGGACGGCCGATCAGGATCGGCGTCGCGAGCTTCTCGTCGACGATGATCTGCACGGCGCGCAGCACGCGCTCTTCCTCGCCTTCCGCGAACACGACACGCTTCTTCTCGGCCGGCGCGCTGCGCGCGAGCTGGAAGATCGGCTTCATCGTCGTGCCGCTGTGGTACACGAACTGCTGGAGGTGCACGCGATACGCCTCCATGTCCTCGATCGGGCGCGTCGCGACGCCGCCGTCCATCGCGGCCTGCGCGACGGCCGGCGCGATCTTGACGATCAGGCGGGGGTCGAACGGCTTCGGAATCAGGTATTCGGGCCCGAACGACAGGTCCTGGATCCCGTATGCGGTCGCGACGATGTCGCTTTGCTCCTGCTGCGCGAGTTCGGCGATCGCATTGACGGCCGCGATCTCCATTTCACGCGTGATCGTCGTCGCGCCGACGTCGAGCGCACCGCGGAAGATGAACGGGAAGCACAGGACGTTGTTGACCTGGTTCGGATAGTCGGTGCGGCCGGTCGCGAGAATCGCGTCGGGGCGCACTTCCAGCGCCGCTTCCGGCAGGATCTCCGGCGTCGGGTTCGCGAGCGCGAGGATCAGCGGGCGCTCGGCCATGCCCTTCACCATTTCCGGCTTCAGCACGCCGGCAGCCGACAGGCCGAGGAAGATGTCCGCGCCGTCGATCACCTCGGCCAGCGTGCGGGCGCCGGTTTCGCGGGCAAAACGCTCCTTGTCCGGATCCATCAGCTCCGTGCGGCCCTTGTAGACCACGCCGGCCAGGTCGGTCACCGTGATGTTCTCGAGCGGCAGGCCGATGTCGACCAGCAGGTCCAGGCACGCGAGCGCGGCCGCGCCCGCGCCGGACGCGACGAGCTTCACCTTCTTGATGTCCTTGCCGACGACCTTCAGGCCGTTCGTGACGGCCGCGGCCACGACGATCGCGGTGCCGTGCTGGTCGTCGTGGAACACCGGAATCTTCATCCGCTTGCGCGCTTCGCGCTCGACGATGAAGCAGTCCGGCGCCTTGATGTCTTCCAGGTTGATCCCACCGAAGGTCGGCTCCAGCGCGGCGATCACGTCGACCAGCTTGTGCGGATCCGACTCGTTCAGCTCGATGTCGAACACGTCGATGCCGGCGAACTTCTTGAACAACACGGCCTTGCCTTCCATCACCGGCTTCGACGCGAGCGGGCCGATGTTGCCGAGCCCGAGCACCGCCGTGCCGTTCGTGACGACGCCGACCAGATTGCTGCGCGCCGTGAAGCGCGCGGCGTTCAGCGGGTTCTCGACGATCTCCTCGCACGCAAACGCGACGCCCGGCGAATACGCGAGCGCGAGGTCACGCTGGTTGATCATCTGCTTGGTCGGGGCAATCGCGATCTTCCCCGGCGTGGGGAACTCGTGATAGTCGAGAGCGGCTTCGCGGAGCTTGGCTTTGGAGGAGGCTTGAGTCGACATGTGTCTCTTGACGTGCGGATTAGAATAACTGTTCGACGGCATTGTAGCGCCAATCGAAGCCCGCCAGACCGGCGATTCGGGTGCAACAGCCGCGACAAAAATGTACTGAACGGTGCAGGAACGGCACCGTTCGCTGCGTACAATGCCGTTCCTTTCACCGCTTCCGGGTTCGTCCGCCGTGCCAGCCGCCTTGTCCGAGTTTTCGCTGATCGATCGCTTCTTCGCGCGCCGCGCGGCCCGGGGAGCGCGTGCGTCGACGCTCGGCATCGGTGACGATTGCGCACTGATCGCACCTCGATCCGGAAAATTGCTGGCCATTTCGACGGACATGCTGGTCGAGCGGCGCCATTTCTTCCCCGATGTCGCGCCCGACGCGCTCGGCCACAAGACGCTCGCGGTCAACCTGTCGGATCTCGCGGCGATGGGCGCCGAGCCGCGCGCGTTCACGCTCGCGTGCGCACTGCCGCGCGCGGACGCCGCGTGGCTCGAGGCATTCAGCAACGGGCTGTTCGCGCTCGCCGAGCGGTTCGACTGCGAACTGATCGGCGGCGACACGACGAGCGGGCCGCTGAACCTGTGCGTGACCGTGTTCGGCGAAGTCTCGCCGGACGCGGCACTACGGCGCGATGCCGCGCGCGACGGCGACGACGTCTGGGTGTCCGGCACGCTTGGCGACGCCCGCGCCGGGCTTGGAATCGCGCGCGGCGAATGGACCGCCGGCGCGCACGAAGCCGCCGCGTTCCGGCAGGCGCTCGAGCGTCCCGAGCCGCGCATCGCGCTCGGGCTCGCGCTCGCGGGCGTCGCGCATGCGGCGCTCGACATCTCCGACGGCCTCGCCGGCGACTTGCAGCACATCCTGACCCGCTCGAACGTGCGCGCCGAAATCGACGCGGACGCGGTGCCGCGCTCGGCCGCGCTCGCGACACTGCCGCCCGACGTGCAGCGACGCTGCACGCTCGCCGGCGGCGACGACTACGAACTGTGTTTCACCGCGCCGGCGTCGGCCCGCGCGGCGATCGACGCGGCGGGCGCGAGCGCCGGCGTCCGCGTCACGCGAGTCGGTACAATACACGCGTTGTCCTCGCCGTCCGAGCAGCCCGCGATCGCGTGGCGCGACGCCACCGGCGCCCCCCTGACTCTCACGTTGCACGGCTTCGACCACTTCCATGCAGACTGACCCGCCCGCGCAATCCGCGGCCGCGCCCGGCGCCGCCCGCAACGTGCCGCAGCGCGCCACCGCGCGCTTCATGCTGTCGCACCCGGCGCACATCGTGTCGCTCGGCTTCGGCAGCGGACTCGCGCCGTTCATGCCCGGCACATTCGGCTCGCTGTTCGGCTGGCTCACGTTCGTGGTGCTCAACCGCTACCTGACGGTGCCCGAATGGTGGGCACTGATCGCGGTCGGCTTCGCGGCGGGCACGTGGATCACCGGTTTCACCGCACGGAAGATGGGCACGTCCGATCCGGGCGCCGTCGTCTGGGACGAAATCGTCGCGATCTGGCTCGTGATGCTGTTCGTCACGCCCGCGACCTTCATCGGCCAGCTGTGGGCGTTCGTCGTGTTCCGCTTCTTCGACATGCTCAAGCCGCCGCCGATCCGCTATTTCGACCGTCGCGTGAAAGGCGGGCTCGGCATCATGATCGACGACCTGATCGCCGCGTTCATGACGCTGCTCGTGATCGCCCTCTGGCGCTCCGTCGTCGGCTGACCGATTTCCCGACTCCCGTTTCCCGACGCGCATGCCAACCGATTCCGTCGTCCATCAGCTTGCGATCCGCGCAGGCAACAAGCTGCGTGACGAGCACCTGTCGCTCGCCACCGCCGAATCCTGCACGGGCGGCATGATCGCCGCGGCGATCACCGACATCTCCGGCAGCAGCCAGTGGTTCGAGCGCGGCTTCGTCACCTACTCGAACCAGGCGAAGAGCGAGATGATCGGCGTGCCGCCGGACCTGATCGAGAAACACGGCGCCGTCAGCGAGCCGGTCGCGCGCGCGATGGCCGAAGGCGCGCTGCGCAACAGCCGCGCGCAGGTCGCGTTGTCCGTCACCGGCATCGCCGGACCGGCGGGCGGCAGCGAGAAGAAGCCGGTCGGCACCGTGTCGTTCGCCTGGAGCAACCGGCTGCACACCGACGTCGAGACGCTCGTGTTCAGGGGCGATCGCGAACAGATCCGCACGCAGGCGGCCGCGCATGCGCTGCGCGGGCTGCTGAAGCTGCTCGACGAGCGCGAAGGCTGATTGGAAGGCGCGGCGCACGGGCCGAGCGCGGCCCCTGCCCGCTTGCCGGATCGCGTCGGGCTTCCCGACGGTCCCGTTCTTGTCCGAATCGTTCGCGTGCGCCCGATGGCGAATACGCGAAGCAGGCGCGCGGCCCGCGGATGCGGGCTCGGCGAGGAAAGGCCGCCCCAGCGGGCGGCCCGTGTTTCAGCGATATTTCAGCGATGCGCGTTGATCGTGTCGCGCGTCTTCTGCGCAGCGAGCGCCGCGGCTTCGGCGAAGTCCTCGCCGCGGCTCGCGTACAGGATCGCGCGCGACGAGTTGATCATCATCCCCGTGCCGTCGGCGGTGCGGCCCGCGTTGACGGTCGCCTGCACGTCGCCGCCCTGCGCGCCGATGCCGGGAATCAGCAGCGGCATGTCGCCGACGATCCCGCGCACGATCTCGATTTCCTTCGGGAACGTCGCGCCGACCACGAGGCCGAGCTGGCCGTTCTTCGCGTTCCACTTGTTCGCCGCGAGATCGGCGACGACCTGGTACAGCGGCCGCCCGCCCGTTTCGAGGAACTGCAGGTCCGAGCCGCCCGGGTTCGACGTGCGGCACAGCACGATCACGCCCTTGCCTTCATGCTCGAAGTACGGCTCGACCGAGTCGTAGCCCATGTACGGGTTCACGGTGACCGCGTCCGCGCGATAGCGTTCGAACGCCTCGCGCGCATACTGCTCGGCCGTGCTGCCGATGTCGCCGCGCTTCGCGTCGAGGATCACGGGCAGGCCCGGATGCTGGAGGTGGATGTGCGCGATCAGGCGCTCGAGCTGATCTTCCGCGCGATGCGCGGCGAAGTATGCGATCTGCGGCTTGAACGCGCTCGCATATTGCGCGGTCGCGTCGACGATCTGCCGGCAGAACTCGAAGATCGCGTCGGGCTGGCCGTCGAACTGCACGGGAAAGCGCGACGGCTCGGGGTCGAGGCCGACGCACAGCAGCGAATTCGTGCGCTGCCACGCGGCGCGCAGCGATTCGATGAAAGTAAGCGGGGAAGACATGGCGGGTACTCGCGGCAAACCGTTGGTAGACCGCGTATTTTACCCGCGTCGCCGGCGCCCTTCGCGCGCGGCGGCGTCGATGCGCGCATCGGACCGCTCGACGGTGAACGCGAAACGCCGCGCGAGCCGCTCGCCCGGCGCGAGCAGCGTCATCCCGTGCGCGGCCGCGCCGCCCGGCAGGTTCACCGCATTGATCGGATGATCGACCGGCTCGAAGCAGAAGAAAGGCTCGCCGGGCGGCGTGTAGAGCACGTACGAGTCGGCGTCGGCCGCGATCGTCAGCAACAGCCCGCGGCGCGGCCAGCTCACCGTCGCGTGGCCGCCCCAGCCGGTAAATGCATGATTGACGAGCGTCGCCGGCAACGGATACGCGACGCCGAACTGCCAGGCCGGCGGCACGCTCACGTGCCGCACCGGCAGGAAATCCGGGCCCGACAGCCACAGGCCGCCCGCGGCCGCGGCCAGCTCGGTCGCGTCGTCGCGCACCAGGAACGGATGCAGGCCCAGCCCGAACGGCAACCGCGCGCGCCCCGTATTCTCGATCGTCAACGCGATCGACAACGTCGTGTCGTCGAGCGCGAACGACTGGATCGCGCGAAACGCATACGGCGCGCCGCTCGCGCGATCGAGCGACAGCTGCAGCGTCGTGTCGGTCGCGTCGTCCACCTGCCACGGCGCGAGCCAGCCGTCGCCATGAATCGGCAACGGCTCGTCGCCGCGGTTGCGCGGCACCACGACGCGGCGTCCGTCGAGTTCGAAGCGGCCGTTGCCGATCCGGTTCGAGTACGGCAGCAACGGATAGCACGCGAGCGCGTTCGGATCCGTCGCCGTGTCCGGATGCTCGCAGCGGCGGAACACCGGCACGAGCGCGCCGTGATCGCCGCGCCAGTCGAAGCGCGCGATGCCGCCGCCCAGGTGCGGCAGCACGTCGAGCCGCAGCGCCGCGTTCGACAGCGTGACGGCCGCCGCATGCGCGGCGCCGACGCCCTGCGCGAACGCGGCGGTCTGCGGCCCGGCACTGACCGGCTGCGCGGCGGCAGCCAGCCGCGCGCGGCGCGACTGGCTCGTGGACGACGACGATGCGCGCGAGGACGTGGCGGTCATGATGGACTCCTTTCCTTCGTCGATGAAACGATACGGGGCGCCGTGCGAGCGCGGCCCCCGGCAATCAGGCCCAGCCGCCGTCGACCACCACATCCTGCGCGGTGATCATCCGGCTGTCGTCGGCCGCGAGAAACAGCGCCATGCGCGCGAGATCCTCGGGCAGCAACTCGGCGTCGATGCACTGGCCGGCCTTGATCGACGCGCGGCCGGCGTCGTCGAGCCACAGCCTGCGTTGCTTGTCGGTCATCACCCAGCCGGGCACCAGCGAATTCACGCGGATGCCGAACGGGCCGAGATCGCGCGCGAGCCCGCGCGTGAGGCCCTGCACCGCCGCCTTCGCCATCACGTAGACGGGGTAGCCGCCGTTCTTCAGCATCCAGCTGATCGAGCCGAGATTGATGATCGCGCCGCCGCCGCGCTGCTTCATGTCGTCGATTACCGCCTGCGCCGCGAAGAACTGGTGGCGCAGGTTGACCGCGATGCCCGCGTCGAACGATTCGGGCGTCACGTCGGCGATCGCGTGGCGCGTGTCGTTCGCCGCGTTGTTCACGAGCACGGCGATCGCACCGATGCGCGCGCGGATCGCGTCGATCGCACCGCGCAGCGCGCCGATGTCGGTGAGGTCGCACGGCAGGAACAGCGGCGCGTGGCGCACGTCCGGCGCCTGCGCGAGGCTTTCCGCGAGGGCGTGGCCCGCATGCGCGTCGAGATCGACGAACGCCACGCGCGCGCCCTGCCGCGCGAAATGCTCGACGAACGACGCGCCGATGCCGGTCGCCCCGCCCGTGATCAGCACCGCGCGATCCGCGAGGCTCGGGTAGCGCGCATAACGCGCGTCGCTCGCGGCGTGCTGCGCTGGCGCGGGTGTTTCGATGGTCATGCGAATCGTCTCCGTGTATTCGGTCAGTCGCGTACGCCGCGGTTCTTCAGCTGGTCGAGCAGCACGGCCGCGAGCAGGATCGCGCCGCGCACCAGGTACTGGTAGAACGCGTCGATGTTCAGCAGGTTCATCACGTTCTCGACGGTGCCCATGATCAGCACGCCGATCACGACGCCCGAGATCGTCGCGCGGCCGCCCATCAGCGACACGCCGCCGAGCACGCACGCGGAGATCACGTTCAGCTCGAAGCCCTGCGCCGCGTTCGGCTGGCCCGACGTGATGCGCGACGCGAGGATCACGCCCGCGAGCGCCGTCACCGCGCCCTGGATCAGGAAGATGTACACGCGCGTGCGTTCGACGTTGATCCCCGCGAGGCGCGACGCCTCCGGGTTGCCGCCGATCGCGAGCGTATTGCGGCCGTACACGGTCTGGTTCAGCAACACGCCGAACACGATGAAGCACATGAGCGTGACCCAGATCGGCAGCGACACGCCGAAGAGCGACAGCCCGCCGAGCGCGATGAACGTATCCGACGACACGCCGACCGCCTGCCCCTTCGACACGATGAAGCCGAGCCCGCGCACGATTTCCATCGTCGCGAGCGTCGTGATCAGCGCGTTGATGCGCAGGTACGCGATCACCGCGCCGTTCACGAAGCCGATCGCGGCACCTGCCGCGACCGCCGCGACGATCGCGACGAACGTGTTGCCGGTCGCGTTCAGGACCATCGCGCACAACACGCCGGAGAACGCGACGGTCGAGCCGATCGACAGGTCGAAGTCGCGCGACGCCAGACAGAACATCATCGTGCACGCGACCATCCCGATCTGCGAGATCGACAGCGCGAGGCCCAGCATGTTGTCGATCGAGAAGAAGTGCTCGACCGTCAGCGACATCGTCACGAACATCACCGCGAAGATCGCGATCAGGCTGTATTCGGTGAGGTGCTGCCACCACTTCTGGCGGTCGCTCTGCTGTGGAACCAGCGCGTCGGCCGACGGCTTCACGGCTGCGCTGGCGAGGTTTTCCCTGACTTGCATGGTTGTGTCTCCTGCTCCTGCATCGCGCGGCCCGCGCCGCGCTCGATCGATTCGAAAGTCCTGCGTCGCACGCGGCGACCTCAAACTGCGTCAGCCGCCTCGACGACGCTCGTCTGCGGCAGCGCGAGGCTCAGCACCGCATGTTCGTTCGCCCGCTCGCGCGGCAGCTCGCCCGCGATGCGGCCTTCGCGCATCACGACGATGCGGTCGGACACGCCGAGCACTTCCGGCAGCTCCGACGACACCATCACGATCGCGCAGCCGCGCTCCGCGAGCCGGTAGATCACGTCGTAGATCTCGTGCTTCGCGCCGACGTCGATGCCGCGCGTCGGCTCGTCGAGGATCACGACCTTCAGGTCGGGCTCCGCGAGCCAGCGCGACAGGATCGCCTTCTGCTGGTTGCCGCCCGACAGGAAGCGGATCTTCTGCCGCCGGTTCGGCGTCTTGATCTTCAGCCGCTGGATGAAGCGGTCGGCCGTTTCGGACTCGGTCTTGCGGTCGATGAACAGCCCCGCGCGCAGCGAATGACGGCGGCAGCTGATGTTGATGTTCTCCGCGACCGACGCCATCGCGATGATCCCTTCCTCCTTGCGATCCTCCGGGCACAGCACGATGCCGTGACGGATCGCGTCGCCGGTGCGCTTCACGTCGATGCGCTTGCCGTCGAGCGTGAGCACGCCCGCGCGCCGGCGGTCCGCGCCGTACACGAGCCGCATCAGTTCGCTGCGGCCCGCACCGACCAGCCCGAAGAAGCCGACGATCTCGCCCGCGCGCACCGAGAAGCTCGCGGGCTCGCGCAATGCGGGGCCATCGACGCCTTCGGCCGAAAACCGCACGTCGCCGAGCGCACGCGGCGCGTAATGGTAGATATCCGCGATCTCGCGCCCGACCATCTCGGCGACCAGCCGCTCGCGCGGCACGTCGGCGAGCGATTCGTGCGACGCGATCTTGCGACCGTCGCGGAAGATCGTGCACGCGTCGCACAGCCGGTAGATCTCGTCCATCCGGTGCGAAATGTAGATCAGCGCGCGGCCCTGCGCGCGCAGGTCGTCGACGAGCTTGAACAGCACCTCGGTCTCGCGATGCGACAGCGAGCTCGTCGGCTCGTCGAGCGCGATCACGCGCGCGTTGCGCATCAGCGCCTTGCAGATCTCGACCATCTGCCGCTGCGCGATCGACAGCCGCCCGAGCTTCGCATCGGGATCGAGATCGACGCCCATCGCGGCGAGGCGCTCGCGCACGTGACGCTTCGCCTCGCCCTTTCTCACCCAGCCGAGCGCATTCGGCAGGCGGCCGAGCAGCAGGTTCTCCGCGACCGTCAGGTCGGGCACGTACTGCAATTCCTGGTGAATCACCGCAATGCCGGCCGCGATCGACGCGGCCGCACTCGAGAAATGCACGGGCTGGCCGTCGACCAGCACGCTGCCCGCATCGGGCTGGTATTCGCCGCCGAGAATCTTCAGCAGCGTCGACTTGCCCGCGCCGTTCTCGCCCATCAGGCCATGCACCTCGCCCGCGTGCACGTCGAACGAGATGCCGTCCAGTGCGCGCACGCCGGGAAATACCTTGCCGATATTGTCAAAACGCAGTGCCGCTGACACGTCGTCTCCCCACTAGCAGTTCCATCGATCGCCGGCCGCCGCATCGCCGCGGCGGCCGGCGGGCCGCTTACTTCGATGCGAGCCCCATCTCCTCGCGCACCTTCGACACGTTGTCGCGCGTCGCGAGCATGCCCGTCGTCAGCGTCAGGGGCGGCGGTGCCTTGCCCTGCGTGATCCATGCGTACATCAGGTCCGAGGTTTCCTCGCCGTGGCGCTTCGGGCTGATGATCACGGTGCCGTAGAAGCCCGTCGGCTGCGGCTTCTTGAATTCGTTGAGCGCCGAATCGGATCCGCCGATGCCGATGCCGATCATGTTGTCCGCCTTGAAGCCGCGTCCTTCCGCCGCGCGCACCGCGCCGAGCACGGCCTCGTCGTTCAGGCCATACGCGACCCAGTGCTTGAACTGCGGGTTCTTGGTGAGCGCGATGTTCGCCGCGTTGAACGCGTTCTCGGTGTCGGTCTTCGCCTGCGGCGCCGCGATCACGTTCGCCTTCGGGAAGCCGGCCGCCACCAGCGCGTCGGTCGCGCCGCTCGTGCGATCGTGCGCGGTCGGCAACTGCTCGTAGGTGATGTCGATCGCGCCGACGTCCTTCATGTCCCAGCCGCGCTTCTTGATCTCGGCCGCGATCCCGTCGCCGACCTGCTTGCCGATGTTGTACGCGGAGATGCCCATGTGCGGCACCGCCTCGATCGGCTTGCCCGCGCCGTCGACGAGGCGATCGTCGACCGTCATCATCTTCAGGTTGTGCGACTTCGCCTTCGCGACGATGCCCGGCCCGAGCTTCACGTCGGGCGTGCAGATGATGAAGCCCTGCGCCTTCTGCGCGGACAGGTTGTCGATCGCGCTCATCACCTTCTCGCCGGACGGCGCGCCGATCTTCACGAGCGTGAAGCCCTTGTTCTTCGCCGCGATCTCGGCGAACTTCCATTCGTCCTGGAACCACGGCTCTTCCGGCTGCTTCACCAGGAAGCCGATCTTGACCGGGTCGGCCGCGTGCGCGACCGGGCTGCCGATCACCACTGCCGCCGCCGCGGCCAGCGTTACGAAGGTTCTGCGTTTCATCTCCAGTGTCTCCTAGTCTTCATCGAACGAAATGCAGCCGCTTGTTGGTTTCGACGCAGCGTGCGCGCGGCCGTCGCACGTGCGGTCTTTCGAATCGTTGCGTCAGTCGTGGTACAGCGCCGCGCGTCCGCCGTCGACGGTGATGCACGCGGCATTGATGAACGGCGCCTCGTCGGACGCGAGGAACACGGCCGTCATCGCGACCTCCTCCGGCTTGCCGATCCGCTTCATCGGCTGCAGCGCGAGCGTCTCGGCGCGCGCGGCGGCCGGGTCGGGCTGCGCGTCCCACCAATCGCGCGTGAGCTGCGTCTCGATGTAGCCCGGCGCGATCGCGTTCACGCGCACGTTGCGCGCCGCGTATTCGATGCCGAGCGCCCGCGTGAGGCCGAGCACGCCGTGCTTCGCGACCGGATACGGAAAACAGCCCGGGATGATCCGGAACGCATGCGTCGACGCGATGTTCACGATGCTGCCCCGGCCGCGTTCGACCATTCCCGGCAGCGCCGCGCGGCAGCCGTGCCACACGCCGTCGAGATCGACGGCGAAGCAGCGCCGCCAGTCGTCGTCCGTCATCGTCAGCGGATCGGCGAACACGTTGATGCCCGCGTTGTTCACGAGCACGTCGAGCGGGCCGAATGCGGCTTCGGTCTGCGCGAGCGCGTCGCGCACCGACTCCTGCCGCGCGACGTCCGCCTGCAGCGGCAGCACGCGCGCGCCGTCGCATTCGTGTGCGATCGCGGCGGCCGTGTGCTGCGCCTGGGGGAAGTCGAGATCGACGAGCGCAACCGCCGCGCCTTCGCGCACGAATGCGCGCGCGATCGCCGCGCCGATGCCGCGGCCCGCGCCCGTCACCAACGCGACCTTGCCCGCGAGGCGGCCCATCATGCGGCTCCGCCGCGCGCCGCGCGCAAACCGGCCTGGAACGCGCGCGCGTTCGCCGCCGTCGCATCCGCCGACTGGCCGGGCCGGTACAGCGCCGAGCCGAGCCCGAAGCCGTTGGCGCCGGCCGCGAGGAACGGCTGCATGTTGTCCGGGGAAATCCCGCCGACCGGAATCAGCGGCACCGCGCGGTCGATCACCGCGCGCCACGCCTTCACGACGGACACGCCGAGCTGCTCGGCCGGGAACATCTTCAGCACGTCGGCGCCGTTCGCGAGCGCGGCGAACGCCTCGGTCGGCGTCGCGACGCCCGGCGCGCTGGCCAGCCCGCATTCGCGCGCGCGGCGGATCACGGCCGCGTCGCTGTGCGGCATCACGATCAGCGAGCCGCCGGCGTCGCGCACGCGGTCGACGAATTCGGCGCGCAGCACGGTGCCGGCGCCGACGATCATGTCGTCGGGCAGCGCGCGACGCAGCGCCGCGATGCTGGCGAACGGATCGGGCGAGTTGAGCGGCACCTCGACGATCCGAAAGCCTGCTTCGTGCAATGCGAGGCCATGCTCGGCTGCTTCGCCGGGCGTGATGCCGCGCATGATCGCGATCAGCGGACACGCGTCGAACGCGCGCATCAGCCCGGCGTGCGGCGTGTACGGTGCGGGCAGCGTAAGGTCGGACGACATCGGCAATTCCTCTTCAATCGGTTCATTGGTCGGCGCAGACGGGCGCGCCGTCCGCGCGCACGAGCCCGGCGCGCGACGCGATCCACCACAGGCCGCGCTCGGTCGCCTGCGCGACGACGCGCGCATGCGTGCAGCCGAACACGCTCAATGCGTCGACGTAGCGCGCACACAAGCCGTCGTCGCCGATCAGCAGCAGCGGCTGGTTCGCGAGCGCGACACCGCGCTCGGCCAGCATCGCGTCGAGCGCGTTCAGCTCGTGTCCGATCAGCAGCCCGGACAGGTAATCGCCCTGCGCATCGGGGGCGAGCCGGTCGGTCAGGCCGAGCGTGCGCGTGCTGAAGATCGTCGCGAGCAGCCCCGCGCGCTGCGCGCCGCGGGCCACCGCGACACCGCGCGCGAATGCCGCGCGGTCGGGCGACGCGCTCGCGCGCATCGTGCGGCCGAGAATCGTGTGGTCGCGCAGCGCCGCGAACAACTCGCCGGTCATGAAGGTCTGGAAGCGCTCGATGAGCCCGTCCTTCACCCATGCCCACTTCGCATGCGTGCCCGGCAAGCCGATCAGTACCCCTGAACGATCAGCATCAAGCATCGGATCGTTCGCGAGTGCACCGAATATCTGCGTTTCCTCGCCGCGCATCACGTCCGGCAATTCGCCCGTCGCGATCACGCCCGGCACGATCGACACCGTCGTGCCGCGCGACGTCGTCACCGTGACGAGCCCCGCGACGAGCGCGTCGGCGCCGGCCGGCACTTCGACGTACGGCGCCTCGCGCCAGCCCTGCGCGCTGCCGACCATCCCGGCGGCCAGCACCGGCACGCCCGGCGCGCGGTCGAGCCAGTCGCCGCACGCTTGCTCGAACACGACGTCGAACGCACGCGCGCCGCCGGCCGGCACGTGCATCACGCCTGCGGCACGGCTGCGCGTGTCGAGCAGCGCGCCGTGCGCGTCGAACAGATACGCGCGCAGCGACGTGGTGCCCCAGTCGAGCGCGATCAGCGACGGTGCGGCGCGGGAGGCGTCCGGAGCGGTCCGGGTCGAATTGGTCATCGTTTGATCCTGCGGGTACCCTGCGGCGGGCTCCAGCCCAGTTCCGCGGAAATGGCTCGCGCTTCGCGCTGCACGAGCGGAATCAGTTCGTCCATCCGGTCGTGCGGCATGTACGGAATCGTGCTCGCGACCGATACGGCCGCGACGATCGCGCCCGACGCGTCGCGAATCGGCGCGGCCACGCAGCGGATCGACGCCTCGTTTTCCTCGAGGTCGAACGTGTAGCCGCCGGCCGCGTAGTGCGCCATGCGCTGCAGGAACGCGCTCGTCTCGGGCCGGTTGTCCGGCTTGAAGTTGACGCCGGCCAGCGCGCGCCGCGCGGCCTCGAACAGCGAGCGCCACAGGTCCGGATCGAGGTCGAGCATCATCGCCTTGCCGATGCCGGTCGACGCGAGCGGCATCCGGTGGCCGACGCGCGAGCGCATTTCTAGACCGCGCGTGCCGGGAATCTTGTCGATGTACAGCACGTCGTCGCCGTCGCGCACACCGAGGTGGATCGTGTCGAGCGTCGCCTCGGCGAGCGCCTCGAGGTGCGGCCGTGCGACGGCCGTGAGCGGCATCTGTTCGAGCGCGATCGTGCCGAGCTCGATCAGCTTCGGGCCGAGCAGGTAGCCGCCCTGCACCTGGCGCAGGTAGCGCGCCTGCACGAGGCTGCTGACGAGACGGTGCGTCGTGCTGCGGGTCGTGCCGAGCGCCGCGCCGATCGCACGCATGTCGCGTGCGCCGTTCGCGATCGCTTCGAGGATCGCGAGACCGCGCAACAGCGTCTGCGTGCCGGCCTGCTGCGCGGCGAGATCGAGCGGCGTGCTGGTCGCGCCGATCGTGTCGGTGAGCGGCGCATCGTCCGGCGTCGCGCGCCGGGCGTCGAGAGCAAGGGAATCGGGCATCTTGGTCATGGAACGGGCTTCGTCAACGGAATCGGTGAAGCCGCTGTCGCGACGCCGCAACGAGGTCGGGCGTCGCGGCAACGCGGCGGTCGATGCACCGAGGAAAGCGCCCGGCGAACTTCATGGAATGTGTCTCCGTATGCGTCGGGCGCCGCGCGGTGCGTGGGTCCGAAGCTGTCGATGTGCTTCGGATTGTAGGAGCGCACGCACTCGTCTCCAATATTTGAATGCGTTGTCCAGATAATGAGAAAACGGGCGAATGGCCGGGCCGGTGTCGTCGCGAAACGGCCGTACCATGCGCACGGGGGCGGAACCCGGCGCATCGCGGGTTCCGCCCCCGTTGGGTCACGCGCGCCGCGCTTACTGCTGGTTCGTGCTGCGCGCCTGCATGTAGCGCTGCACGTCGGAGAACGACACGCGGCCGCTACCGCTCGCATCGATCTGCCGGAAGTGATTCGCGACATAGCCGAGGCCGGCCGCGCGCGCCTGCGCTTCGGTGATCGAACCGGTGTTCTGCGTATCGGCCGCGCCGAACTGCCGCGCGAGCTTGCGCACCACCTGCGCGTGCAGCGCGGCGCCCGTCGTTTGCGTGCCGGCGGTCGGCTTGCGCGCAGCCGGCGGCACGTACGGATCGCCGAGCTGCGCCTGGCGCGCGCGTGCCGGGGTGGCGGTGTCGCTCGCCTGCGCGAACGCGGATACCGATGCGGATGCTGCAACGCCGGCGCATGCGAGCGCCGCGGCAACGACGATGAAACGTTTCTTCATGTCAGGCTCCAGTCTGGAATGAGGTCGTCGACGGCCGGCGAACGGCGCCACGACGGGCGCGCGCCGCCAGGCCCGCACATCGCATCAGTGCGCGGCCGCGTTGTAGAAAGTCACGAGGTCGGCTTTCTCCTGCGGACGCGACGTATCGTCGAGATAGACCATGTGTCCACCCTGATAGTCCTTGATCGTCAGGTTCGGTTGCGAGCCAAGCCGCGCGAGGTCGAGCTCGGTCTGGTAGAACGGCGTCGCGATGTCGTGATACCCGTTCAGCGACAGCACCTTCAGCGACGGATTCAGCGTCAGCGCAGCCGCGAGATCGGGGATCGTGTCCGGCATCGCGAGCCCGTCGTGCGTCCAGTCCCAGGTCTGGATCGCATTGCTGCTGACCGAGTACGCCGACTGCGCGCTGTACTTGAGCACGTTCGGCAGGTAGCTGCCGATCGTGTCGGTGAACGGCTTGGTGATGAACGTGCTCGACGGGTCGCCGTCCGCCGCGAGCGGGCTCGACGACGGCACGTTCACGCGCGCGTCGTAGCGGCCGATCAGCGTGCCCGGAATCAGCGATACCTGGAAGCTGTTGTCGAAGAAGGTCGGGACGACGTTGAAGTCCGCGTTCCACAGCGCCTGCTTCACGCCGGTCGAATTCACCATCGTCGTGACGAGCGTCGGCGAGGGCGGCGTGTGGCTCGCGAGATACGCGTTCACGGCGGGCGCGTAGCTGCCGGCCGTCAGCTGGCGCATCTGGTCCGCGTATTGCGGCAGGCTCGACGGGTTCGGGTTGTCGAGCTGGTAGTACGCGCCGACCGTGCCGTACGACGGCACAAAGCCCGCGCAACTCACCGGGCTCGCCCCGTTGTTCGAGTTGCCGACGTAGTCGCTCGCCATGTCGCAGTTCGCGTTGTAGTTCAGGATCGACGACTGCAGCACGATGCCGTCGAGCTTCACGCCGGCCGTCTCGAGCAGGTTCGCGAGCACGTCGGTGCGCGGCGTGCCGTACGACTCGCCGAACAGGTATTTCGGCGAAGTGTCGCGCTGGTTCACGGCGATGTAGCGCGTCACGAAATCGCGGAACGCGCCGGCATCCTGGTCGACACCCCAGAACGTCTGGTTCGTGTTCGGCGCGATCGCTTCCGAGAAGCCGGTGCCGATCGCATCGACGAACACGAGGTCGGTCGTATCGAGCAGGCTTTCCGCGTTGTCGACGAACGGGAAGGTCGACGTGTTCGCATTCGGGTCGCCCGTCTGGATCCGCTTCGGACCGAACGAGCCGAGATGCAGCCACACCGACGCGGAGCCGGGGCCGCCGTTGTACAGGAACGTGACGGGGCGCTTGGCCGCGGGCTGGTTGTCGGCGGTGTAGGCGACGTAGAAGAACGACGCTTCGGGTGCGCCCGTCTGCGGATTGCGCGCGACGAGGTGGCCGGCGGTGGCCGTGTAGCGAATCGCCTTGCCGTTCAGCGTGATCTGGTGATGGGTGATGGCGGCCTTTTCGACCGCGGCGGACGCGTCGAGCGACGCGGTCGCGCTCGACGAATAACTGTTGGGATCGTTGTACGGCTTGTCCACCTGAGCGGCGGGATCGGCTGAATTGTCGGTACCTGCTGCCGAGGACGACGTCACGTCGTCGTTGCAGGCCGTCAGAATCAGCGAAGAGAACACGACTCCCAACAACAGCTTCGCTTTGCTCGCTGGCATCGTTGCTTTCCTTCTCTCGAATGTTTTTTATGTCGAGCAGCCGGGTAAGCCGCCCCCCGCCTCGATTGCGGCCGATAAGCCGAGGCGCTGGCCAATATACGTGAGCAGGTGGGCTTTGAAAAATTTGGAAATATTCGATCGACGCTCGGTGCGGCGCACACCTTTCAGGAATGCTTCGATTCGCGCACCGTTGCGTTTCAACAGTCTTTCAACTGCTTTCGCGTTTACCCGGAAATGCTAAAACTGCGCGGATTTCGTGCCATATCGGCAAACAAAATCCCGCGCGGGCGCGCATTGCTCAGTAAAGCGAAATAGACGAATTCGTCTAATGGATGTGTCCCGAAATGCGGGCGACACGAATGCGCTGCAGTGCACCAATGGCGCACCGGCGACGGAATGGACAACGTGACGGCGCGTTCGCGCCGCTCACTGCGATTGCGGAAGTTCGGCGGCGCCCATCCGGCGGGCGATCACGGCCGCGCGCTGCGCCTGGTAGGCCGAGCCGCGGTGCGCGTCGAACCAGCGCGGCTTCGGCAGCATCACCGCGAGACGCGCCGACTGCCACGCACCGAGCCGGCTCGCAGGAATCTTGTAGTAATAGCGGGCGGCAACCTCGGCACCGTACACGCCGCGTCCCCATTCGACGGAATTCAGGTAGATCTCGAAGATCCGCTCCTTGTCGAGCACCGTCTCGAGCATCCACGTGATGATCAGCTCCTGCCCCTTGCGGATGTAGCTCTTCTCGCGCGACAGGAACAGGTTGCGCGCGAGCTGCTGCGTGATCGTCGAACCGCCCGCGACGATCCGGCCGCGCGCCTTGTTCTTCTCCCACGCCTGCAGGATCGCGTCGACGTCGTAGCCGTTGTTGGTCGCGAAGGTCGAATCTTCCGATGCGATCAGCGCACGCTTCAGATTGCGCGAGATCTGGTCGTACGGCACCCACTGGTGCTGGATCCGCGCGGGCGGATTGTCGCGCGACAGCCACCACGCGTCGGTCCGCATGAACGCGGTCGACCCTGGATTGATGAACGACCACAGCGCGATCTGCGCGAGATAGAACAGCTGCGTCGCGAGCCACGCGCCCGCGAACACCGAGGCCGCATAGACGATCCAGCGGGTCGCGCCGATCGTCCGCGTGCGCTGCGTGCCGCTTACCGCCACCACTTGCCGCGCTCCGGCTCAGGCCGCCGCGAGCGCCTGGCGCAGCGCGGCCAGCACCGGTGCACCGTCCGGCCGCACGCCGCGCCAGATGAAGAACGATTCGGCCGCCTGCTCGACCAGCATGCCGAGCCCGTCGGCCGTGCGCGCGCCGAGCGACGCCGCATGCTGCATGAACACGGTCGGCTGCGCGCCGTACATCATGTCGTACGCGAGCGTGTGCGCGCCGAACGCGGCCGCGTCGCACTCCGGCAGCGCCGCGTCGAGGCTGCCGGCCGTCGCGTTGACGATCACGTCGTACGGTTCCGCACGCACGGTATCCGGGCCGCCGCCCGACAGCACGCAGCCGGCATCGTGCGCCGCCTGCGAGAACTGGCCGACGAGCGCCTCGGCCTTGCTCGCGGTGCGGTTCACGATCGTGATCGACAGCGGCGCGCGCTCGAGCATCGGCAGCACGACGCCGCGCGCCGCGCCGCCCGCGCCGAGCAGCAGGATGCGCGCGCCCGCGAGCGACACGCCGAGGTTCGCTTCGATGTCGCGCACGAGGCCGACGCCGTCCGTGTTGTCGCCGTAGAGGCTGCCGTCGGCTTCGATGCGCAGCGTGTTCACCGCGCCGGCCGCCGCCGCGCGCGGCGACAGCGTGTCGGCGAGCGCATGCGCGTCGAGCTTGAACGGCACCGTCACATTGGCGCCGCGACCGCCTTCGGCGATGAACGCGCGCACGGCGGCCTCGAAACCGTCGACCGGCGCGAGCCGGTGCTCGTAGACGATCGCCTCGCCCGTTTGCGCGGCGAACTGCGCGTGGATGAACGGCGACTTGCTGTGCGCCACCGGATTGCCGAACACCACGTAGCGGTCGGCGCCGCTCGTCGACGCGGCTGCATTCATGATGCGCGCCCCTGTTCGCCTGGTTCGCCTTCGCGGTCGTTGCCGGCGTCGCCGCCGGCGGCCGCCGCGCCGCCCGCTTCGGCCAGCGCCTCGGCCTCCGCTTGCGCCGATGCGTCTTGCGCATCGACCAGCGTGTCGTCGCCGCCTTCGGTCTCGTCTTCGTCGTCGGCCGCATCGCCACTCGTCACCGTCGGCGCGTCGAGCACGTTCAGCAGCCGCACCGACGCCTCGATCGTCAGCTCGTCGAGCGACATCACCTCGAGCAGCACGCGCGTGCCGCGCGCATGCACGCCGAGGCCCGGCACGTGCAGCAGCAGCGGAATTTCCTCGAGGCGCACGAGATCGCCCTTCACGACGCTCGCGACAACCTGCTTCTTCTGCTCCTGCGCGAGCCAGCGCAGGCACCAGAAATACTCCATCCGGCGCTGGTAATCAGCGTAGGCCGTGTACGTATCGTCGAAGCCCTGCACGACCGCGTACAGGTCGGCGTCCTTCGGCTTGAACGGCGCGGCGAGCTTCGCGGTGACGCCGTGCTGCACGCACGCGAGCAGCTGCCACTGGTTCACGAGGTCGACGTAGCGGCGCAGCGGCGACGTGCTCCACGCATACTGCGCGACGCCGAGGCCCTCGTGCGGCGCGGCCGTCGTCTGCATCCGCGTGCGCTTCGGGCCGGGTGCGCCGAAGCCGCGCTGCGAGCGGTAGATGCCCGGCACCGTGTGATCGTGCAGGAACGCGCCCCAGGTCGAGTTCGCGAGGATCGCGAGCTCCGACACGATCAGGTCGAGCGGCGAGCCGCGGCGGCGCGGCGTGATCGTCACGTGCTCGCCTTCGACGTAGAAGTTGTAATCGGTGTTGCGCTGCACTTCGCGCTTCAGGCCGTAGCCCGCGCGCGCGACCTGGCGCTTCTCGAACAGTGCCTGCGCGAGCGGCCACAGCACGGCGATGTCGTCCTTGTGCGGATAGTCGCCGGTGCCGGCCGCGAGCGTCTCTTCGTTGACGAGCTCGTCGAGCGTGTTGTGGCGCAGGTTGTTCTTCACGTACACGAGCTCGGCGCGCGTCTCGTTCGCCACGATCTCCTGCGTCTCGCGGTTGACGATGATGTATAGCGACAGCGCCGGACGGTAATCGCCTTCCTTCAGCGTGAACACGTCGACGACGTCGTCCGGCAGCATCGTGATCTTGTCGCCCGGCATGTAGACGGTCGACAGGCGCGCGCGCGCGATCGCGTCGACCGCGTCGCCGCGCACGATGCCCAGCGCCGGCGCCGCGATGTGCACGCCGATCCGCACGCGACCGTCGGCCAGGTGCTCGACCGAGAACGCGTCGTCGATTTCGGTCGTCGTGATGTCGTCGATCGAGAATGCCTCGACGTCCGCGCGCGGCAGGTCGTCCGGCAGCGGGCCGACCGTGACGGGCGGAAAGCCCGTGCCGTGCGGGAAGAATTCCGCGAGGAAGCGCGCTTCGTGCAGCGCACGCGGCGACTCGATGCCGCCGCAGTCGAGCATCAGCCGAGCCGGCGACACGCCGCGCGCGCCGGCCGCCGCTTCCATCGCCTTGTATTCGATCGAATTCTTGTCCGGCCGCGTCAGCAGGCCGAGCACCTTGCCCGCGAATGCCTCCGGCAGCTTGCCGGCCTTCAGTTCCTCTTCGTACTGCGCCTGCACGAGTGCCTGCTGGCGCTTGCGCTCGAGCGACGCGAGCGCCATCTTGAGCTGCTCTTCCGGCGCGCGCTGATACTGGCCGCGCCCCTTGCGGCGGAAGTAGACGGGCGAGCCGTGCAGCCGCAGCACGAGCGCCGCGCGCTCGACCGGGCCGTAGGTCGCGCCGAAGTATTCCGCGGCCAGCGCCGTATACGCGAATTCCTCGGCCGGCGCGCACTCCCACAGGAAATCCAGGTCGATCTGTTGCGCGGCCGTGTCGGCTTCCTGCATCAGCTCGCTCGCGGCCGGCTTCTCGAATTCGATCAGCACGTCTTTCGCACGCACCTTCGCGCGCCGCCCGCCGGGCAACTCGACCTGAAATGCGTCGCCTTGGCGCGACAGCACGCTGCCCGCCTTGAAACTGCCCGATTCCTCGAAGAAAACGTTCACTCAGTACTCTCGTTCAGACTGCCGGGCGCCGCATCGGCGGCGCCGCAAGATGATGGGAATTCGATCGGCATGACGCCGGTTTCATGACGTACGTTCGTCGCAAAAGGCGAGAACGTCGTCTACGTAGTCGGCAAATTCGCTGATCCCGTGATCGCTGCCTTCGATCACGCGCGTTTTCGCACCCGGGTAATGGGCGAGCATCTCGCGGTAGTCCAGCACTTCGTCGCCCGTCGCCGCGAACAGATAGTAGCGTTCGGGCCGCGAAATCGCCGGCACGCGCAGCGCATCGAGTTCGTGCAGGTGACGGCGTTCGACGACGATCGACCCGCCGCCGTGCCAGAGCGGCTGTTCGCCCAGATACTGCTCGAGATCGCGCTGCGGGACGATCGCCGGATTCAGCAGCACCGCCTTCCAGCCGTGCTTCTCGGCGAGCCAGGTCGCGTAGTAGCCGCCGAGCGAGCTGCCGATCACCGTCACGTCGCGCGCGCCGGCCACCTCGGTTTGCGCGAGCGCGATCGCCTCGAGCGGCGACACCGACAGCGACGGGCAGCGCCACTCGTGCGAGCGGCCGAGTTCGGCCATGCGCGCGGCGAGGAGCCGCGACTTCTGCGACTCCGGCGACGACCGGAATCCGTGCAGGTACAGGATCACGCGCGGCTCCCGAGCGCGTCGAGCAACTTCTGGTGCACGCCGCCGAAACCGCCGTTGCTCATCACGAGCACGTGGTCGCCCGGGCGCGCCGCCTCGACGACCGACTTCACCAGCAGATGGAGATCGTCGAACGCGCGAGCCTTGTCGCCGAGCGGCGCGAGCGCGTCGCCGAGGTTCCAGCCGAGCGCGTCACGCCCGGTCGGCGCACCGTAGCCGAACACCAGATCGGCGTCGGCGAGGCTTGCCGGCAGTTGCGCCTTCATCACGCCGAGCTTCATCGTGTTCGAGCGCGGCTCGAGCACGGCGAGAATGCGGGAATTTTCGCGGCCGATGCGCGCACGAAGGCCGGCGATCGTCGTTTCGATCGCGGTCGGATGGTGCGCGAAGTCGTCGTAGACGGTCACGCCGTCCACGCTGCCGCGCACTTCCATGCGCCGCTTCACGTTGCGGAACGATGCGAGCGATTCGGCGGCCTGCGCGGGCGGCACACCGACGTGGCGCGCGGCGGCGATCGCCGCCAGCGCGTTCATCCGGTTGTGGTCGCCCTGCACCTGCCACGCGACTTCGCCCACGCGCTCGGCCTGCGAGTACACCGCGAAGCGCTCGTCGACCGGCACGCCGTCCTCGGCGGGCAACGCCTGCCAGCCGCCGTCGACCCCGAAGCGCTCGACTTCGCTCCAGCAGCCGCGCGCGAGCACGCGCTCGAGCGCATCCGAGCGGCCGTTGGTCACGATCCGGCCGACGCCCGGCACGGTGCGCACGAGGTGATGGAATTGCGTTTCGATCGCGGCGAGATCCGGGAAGATGTCGGCGTGATCGAATTCCAGATTGTTGAGCACCGCGGTGCGCGGCCGGTAGTGGACGAACTTCGAGCGCTTGTCGAAGAACGCCGTGTCGTATTCGTCGGCCTCGATCACGAAGAAGCTCGAATCGGTCAGCCGCGCGGATACGCCGAAGTTCAGCGGCACGCCGCCGATCAGGAAGCCCGGGTTCAGGCCGGCATCTTCCAGCAGCCACGCGAGCATCGACGAGGTGGTCGTCTTGCCGTGCGTGCCGGCGACCGCCAGCACCCACTTGCCGGCCAGCACGTGCTCGCCGAGCCATTGCGGCCCCGATACATACGGCAGGCCGCGATCGAGGATCGCCTCCATCAGCGGGTTGCCGCGCGTGACGACGTTGCCGATCACGAACAGGTCGGGCTTGAGGTCGATCTGTTCGGCGCCGTAGCCCTCGATCAGCGTGATGCCCTGCGCCTCGAGCTGCGTGCTCATCGGCGGATAGACGCCCGCGTCGCAACCCGTCACCGTGTGCCCCGCCTCGCGCGCGAGCACGGCGAGACCGCCCATGAAGGTGCCGCAGATGCCAAGAATGTGGATGTGCATAGATGAATGCTTTCGCGCCGCCGGGCGCCGTCGATTCGGAAAGATGGTCTGCGGCACGCCGGACGGGCCGTCCGGCCAACGACTTTCGCCGCGACACGAAGACCGCCATTGTAACTGACGGCCCGCCATGCCCGGCGGCCCGAACGACGGATCCGAACACCGCGCGGCGCGGCGGGCGGCACCGGGGCGCACCACCCTCGGCCGTGGCGGCGATCGAGTATGATTGCCGGATCATGTCTCGCAAACCTCTTGTCGACCCGCGGCGCGCCCGCGAGGAAATTGCCCAGTCCGCCGCCCGCCTGATCGCGGAGGACGGCCTCGATTACGCCGGCGCGAAACGCAAGGCCGCGCGCCAGCTGTTCGGCGACACGCGCGTTGCGGGCGAATGGCTGCCTGATAACGACCTGATCGAGGAAGAACTGCGCGAGTACCTGGCCTTGTTCCAGAGCGACACACAGCCGGACGAGCTGCGCCGCCTGCGTGAAATCGCGCTCGACTGGATGCGCCGGCTCGCCGACTTCAATCCGTTCGTGACGGGCGCGGTGCTGAATGGCACCGCGAACACGCATTCGGACATTCATTTGCAGATATTCACCGACAACCCGAAGGACGTCGCGATCTACCTGCTGAACCAGAACGTTCAGTACGACGTGTCCGAGACGCGGCATTTCGCCGGCCGCGCCGACGTCGAGACGCTCAGCTTCCTGTGGCGTCCGCGGCGCGACGTGGACGCGATCGGCATCCACGTCGCGCTCTACGCGAGCGACGACCTGCGCGGCGCGGTCAAGGCCGACGCGCGCGGCCGAATCGCCCGTGCGGACGCCCACGTGTTGCGCGCGCTGCTCGAGGCCGGCAACGCCCCTTCCGAACCGGAATGATTCAACGATGATGATGAAACGCATGTTGGCGCTCGCGGTGGTCGCGGCCGCCGCCGTCGCCGGCGGGCTCGCCGCCGGCCATTGGTTCCGCGGCGGCAGCGCCGACGACGGCGTCGCCGTCGCCGCATCCGCCACGCCAGGCAGCCCGGTCGACCAGCTGTGGGCCGCGTCGCTGACCGGCGTCGACGGCAAGCCGGCATCGCTCGCCTCCTTCAAGGGCCAGAAGGTCGTCGTCAATTTCTGGGCGTCGTGGTGCGGCCCCTGTGTCGAAGAGATGCCGGAACTCGTCGCGTTGTCGCACCAATACAAGCAGAAGGGCATCCGCTTCATCGGGATCGGCGTCGATTCCGACCAGAACGTGAAGAACTTCCTGCAGAAGGTGAAGGTCGACTACCCCGTCTTCGTCAGCGGCTATGCGGGCGCCGATCTGGCCCGTAATTTTGGAAATACCGCGGGCGCGCTTCCGTTTACGGTCGTCATCGACGAAACCGGCAAAGTTCGCGAGACAAAATTGGGACAAATCCAACCGGCGGAGCTGAAAAAGACCCTGGACGCGTTGTGATCGCCGTGAGCCGCCGCTTGCGCGTTGGCGGCGATTTATCCGTCGATCACCGCAATTTCACGTGATTTCGCTGAGACTTTGCGATGGCGCCGGTAATTCTTGCAGGTCGCGCGCGCCCGGCCGTTCGGCAAAACTAGACAAATTTCTCTAAATAGCGCTAAAGTTCGCGCAATTCCGCAGAAATAGAAGCGACCATGACACGATTGCTGGTGCTGCACGGCCCCAACCTGAACCTTCTCGGCACCCGGGAACCGGAGGTGTACGGCCGCGTCACGCTCGCGCAGATCGATCAGGCGCTTGCCGCGCGGGCACAGGAGGCCGGTGCCGAACTGTCGTCGTTCCAGAGCAACCATGAAGGCGCGCTCGTCGACCGCATCCAGGCCGCGCGGGAGGAACAGACCGATTTCATCCTGATCAATCCCGCCGCGTATACGCACACGAGCGTCGCGATCCGGGACGCGATCGCCGGCGTCGGCATCCCGTTCGTCGAGGTTCATCTGTCGAACGTGCACCGCCGCGAAGCGTTCAGGCACCACTCCTATTTTTCCGACCAGGCCGAAGGCGTGATCTGCGGGCTGGGCTGGAAAGGTTATCTGTACGCGCTCGAGTACGCGCTGGACAAGCTGCAAGGCGCGTCGCGCGGCTGATTTCGCGATCTAGATTCAGCGCCGGTCTCACCGGCGCTTTCACGTATTGAAAGGGGAATTCCCGATGGATCTTCGTAAGCTGAAAACTCTGATCGACCTCGTCTCCGAATCCGGCATCTCCGAGCTGGAAGTGACGGAAGGCGAAGGCAAGGTGCGTATCGTCAAGAACGCACCGCCGGTCTATGTCCAGCCGACGGGCGGATTTGCCCCGCAGGTCAGCGCGCCGGCCCCGGCGGCCGCACTGCCGACCGAAGGCGCGGCTGCCGCGCCGGCCGCTGGCGCCGCTGCCGCGCCCGCCGCACCGCAAGGCCACGTCGTGACGTCGCCGATGGTCGGCACGTTCTACCGCGCGCCGTCGCCGGGCGCCGACCCGTTCGTCCAGGTCGGCGATTCGGTCAAGGAAGGCCAGACCATCTGCATCATCGAAGCGATGAAGCTGCTCAACGAGATCGAGTCGGACAAGGCCGGCGTGATCAAGGAAATCCTCGTCGAGAACGGCCAGGCCGTCGAATACGGCCAGCCGCTTTTCGTGATCGGCTAAGCCCGCCGCGCGGCCCGTCCGGCCGCGCTCCGCCGATGCTCGCCAGGCGCCGTTCGCGCGCCCCTCGAAGAGACGAATACTCGCTATGTTTGAAAAAATCCTCATTGCCAACCGCGGTGAAATCGCGCTGCGCATCCAGCGCGCATGCCGCGAGCTCGGCGTCAAGACGGTGGTCGTCTACTCGGAAGCCGACAAGGAAGCCAAGTACGTGCGCCTTGCGGACGAAGCCGTCTGTATCGGCCCGGCCCCGTCGAATCTGAGCTACCTGAACATGCCGGCGCTGATCAGCGCCGCGGAAGTCACCGATGCCGAGGCGATCCACCCCGGCTACGGCTTCCTGTCGGAGAACGCCGACTTCGCGGAACGCGTCGAGCAGTCGGGCTTCACGTTCATCGGCCCGCGCCCGGAAACGATCCGCCTGATGGGCGACAAGGTCACCGCGAAGCAGACCATGATCAAGACGGGCGTGCCGTGCGTGCCGGGTTCGGAAGGCGCGTTGCCGGACGATCCGAAGGAGATCGTGAAGATTGCCCGCGCGATCGGCTATCCGGTCATCATCAAGGCAGCGGGCGGCGGCGGCGGGCGCGGGATGCGCGTCGTGCACACCGAGGCCGCGCTCGTCAATGCGGTCAACATGACCCGCGAGGAAGCCGGCCGTGCGTTCGGCAACCCGCAGGTGTACATGGAAAAGTTCCTCGAGAACCCGCGCCACATCGAAATCCAGGTGTTGTCGGATGCGCACAAGAACGCGATCTGGCTCGGCGAACGCGACTGCTCGATGCAGCGCCGTCACCAGAAGGTGATCGAGGAAGCGCCGGCGCCCGGCATTCCGCGCCGCCTGATCGAGCGCATCGGCGACCGCTGCGCGGACGCGTGCAAGAAGATGGGCTATCTCGGCGCGGGCACGTTCGAATTCCTGTACGAGAACAACGAGTTCTACTTCATCGAGATGAACACGCGCGTGCAGGTCGAGCACCCGGTGTCGGAGATGATCACGGGCGTCGACATCGTGCAGGAACAGATCCGCATCGCGGCGGGCGAGAAGCTCACGCTGCGCCAGCGCGACATCCAGTTCCGCGGACATGCGATCGAATGCCGGATCAACGCGGAAGATCCGTTCAAGTTCACGCCGTCGCCGGGCCGGATCACGTCATGGCATACGCCGGGCGGCCCCGGCGTGCGCGTCGATTCGCATGCATACAATGGCTATTTCGTGCCGCCGAACTATGATTCGATGATCGGCAAGCTGATCACCTACGGCGCGACGCGCGACCAGGCGATCCGCCGGATGCGCATCGCGCTGTCGGAAATGGTCGTCGAAGGCATTCAGACCAACATCCCGCTGCACCGCGAGCTGATGATCGACTCGAAGTTCGTCGAAGGCGGCACCAGCATCCATTACCTCGAACACCGGCTCGCCCAGAAGCAGCAGGTCGCACCGGAAGAAGCGTAAGCATGAGCTATCGCGAACTCGTCGTCGAACTGGCCCGAGAGCATGCGGAGGCGCTGTCCGATGCGCTGCTCGAGCTCGGCGCGCTGTCGGTGTCCGTCGAGGATGCCGATGCCGACACGCCCGACGAACAGCCGCTCTTCGGCGAGCCCGGGCTCGTCCCCGAACGCACCGCGTGGCAGCACTCGCGCGTGATCGCGCTGCTGTCGCCCGATCACGAGCCGGCCGTGCTGCTCGCGGCGGCCGCGAACGAGATCGGCGTCGCCGAGACGCCGAAGTTCGACGTGCGCGAAGTCGAGGAGCAGGACTGGGTGCGGCTCACGCAGTCGCAGTTCGAGCCGATTCCGATCGGCGAGCGGATCTGGGTCGTGCCGTCGTGGCACGACGCACCCGACCCCGATGCCCTGATCCTCGAGCTCGACCCCGGCCTCGCATTCGGCACGGGCAGCCATCCCACCACGCGCCTGTGCATGGAATGGCTCGAGCAGTCGGTGAAACCCGGCCAGTCCGTGCTCGACTACGGCTGCGGCTCGGGCATTCTCGCGATCCTCGCGAAGAAATGCGGTGCGAATCCCGTGGTCGGCATCGACATCGATCCGCAGGCGGTCGAATCGGCGCGGCAGAACAGCGAACGCAACCATGTGGAAGTCACGTACGGGCTGCCCGACGCGTGCCCGGCCGGCGAATTCGACATCGTCGTCGCCAACATCCTGTCGAACCCGCTGAAGCTGATGGCGTCGATGCTCGCATCGAAGGTGAAACCGGGCGGGCATATCGCGCTGTCGGGCGTGCTCGCGCGCCAGGCGGACGAGGTCGCGGCCGTCTACGCGCGCTACGTCGACATCTCGGTCTGGCGCGAACACGAAGGTTGGGTATGCCTCGCCGGAACGCGGCGCGAAAGCCATTAGAATAGCGCTGTCCTTCACTCTGGCCAGCAGGCCGCCCGGCTCGACATGCTTCTTGCGACGCGCTGCCCTCATTGCGAAACCGTCTTCCGGCTGCAGCAGGAACAGCTCTCGCTGCATGACGGGCTCGTGCGCTGCGGACACTGCCAGCAGATCTTCAACGCGTCGCACTCGCTCGTTCCCGAGCCGCCACCGCAGCCCGAGCCGGCGCTGAGCGAAGCGGCTCCGGCCGGCCCGGCCGCCGCCGAACCGCAACACGAAGCCGCGCCCGCGCGGCTCTTCACTACCGACGCACCGGTCGAGCCGGTGTCGGCCCGTTCCGACTACCAGCCCGAAGGCTGGGACATGTGGGCGCCCTGGCTCGACGCCGGCGTCGATCCGTCCCTGCAGCACAACGTTCGGACCGTGCGCACCGAGCCGCTGGTGCCGCTCGCGCTGCCGGCCATGGAGGCCGGTGTCGTCCATCTGTCCGGCACGCCCGCCCCGATCGCATCGGCGCCGGCCGAACTGCATGCCGTCGTGTCGGGCGAGCCGGATCCCGCGCCGCACGAAACCGACCGGTCCGACATGTCGCAGGCTACGCCCCCGGCCGAACCGGACCTGCGCGAACCGCGCTTCGTCGCGCACACGCCATCGGCGGCCGATGCAGGCGAACCGCTCGGCAACGCGCACTTCCCCGTACTCGACGACGATCGCGAGCCGCGCGAACCGCGCTTCGCATTCACGCCGGCGCAGGCCGTTCCTGAACACGATGCCAACGCCGACGAGCGTTCCTCCGCTGCGGCCGCGGCTGTCGGCGAAGCGCACGGCCGAGCGGACGCACAGCCGGCCGTCCCCTTCCCCGCCGCACTGGGCGACGACGATCGCCCGCACTTCGCCGTGACCCGCGAGACGCGCGCGCCGCAGCGACGCGGGATGCTCGGCGGCTTTTTCGGCGGGCTCGTCGCCGCCGCGCTCGCGGTGCTGCTCGTCGCGCAACTCGCATGGTGGCAGCGCGAAAACGCGATGATCTACTGGCCGGTCACGCAGAGCTGGTTCCGGCAGGCGTGCGCACCGCTCGGCTGCACGGTCGCGGCGCCGCGCGCGATCGACGGCCTGCGGCTCGACGCGGCCGACTTGCGCCAGCTCGACGGCCCGCGCGTGCTGGAGCTGAAGGTGCCGCTGACGAACCGCTATCGCGTCGCACTTGCCTACCCGTCGCTCGAGCTGACGCTGCTCGACGACACGAATCACGTGACCGTGCGCCGCGTGCTCGCGCCGCGCGACTACGTCCGCCCGGGCACGCCGATCGATGCGGGGCTGCCGCCCGGCACGACGCGGACGATGGTCGTCCGTCTCGACACGAACGGCGCACCCGCCTCGAATTTCCGCGTCCAGATCTTCTATCCGTGACGCCCCGCGGCGCGCGCATGCGCGCCGTCTCAACCCGCGCGCCGCAGCGGCGCGCTATTTCGGAGCACGAACATGAGCAAAGTTACGCTGGGTGGCAACCCGATCGATCTCGCCGGCACGTTCCCGGCCGTCGGCTCGCAAGCCCCCGACTTCAAGCTGGTCGGCAAGGACCTCGCCGATCTGTCGCTCGCCAGCTTCGCCGGCAAGCGCAAGGTGCTGAACATCGTGCCGAGCCTCGACACGCCGACCTGCGCGACGTCGACCCGCAAGTTCAACGAAGCCGCGTCGTCGCTCGACAACACGGTCGTGATCGTCGTGTCCGGCGACCTGCCGTTCGCCGCGACGCGCTTCTGCACGACGGAAGGCCTCGCGAACGTCGTGACGGCCTCGACGTTCCGCGGCGGCCGCGCGTTCGCGAACGCGTACGGCGTCGACGTGACGAGCGGCCCGCTGAACGGCCTGACGGCCCGCGCGGTCGTCGTGCTCGACGCGCAGGACAAGGTGATTCACGCGGAACTCGTCGGCGAGATCAAGGACGAGCCGAACTACGACGCGGCACTCGCCGCACTGAAGTAACCCGCTGCCGCCCGGCCCCGCCGCGCGAGGCCCGACGGCCTCGTCGCACCGGCCGGGCGGCCGCTTCTTATTGCTCTCTACAGGAACGCACGCCTTGACTACGCTGATTTGCGGCTCGCTCGCCTACGACAACATCATGACCTTCGAAGGCCGGTTTCGCGAGCACATCCTGCCCGACCAGGTTCACCTTCTGAACGTGAGCTTCCTCGTGCCGACGATGCGTCGCGAATTCGGCGGTTGCGCGGGGAACATCGCCTACGCGCTGCACATGCTCGGCGGCGACGCGCGCATCATGGCGACGGTCGGCGCGAACGACGCCGATCGCTATCTCGAGCGTCTCGACAGCCTCGGCCTGTCCAGGGCCAGCGTGCGCGTGGTGCCCGAAACGCACACCGCGCAGGCGATGATCACGACCGATCTCGAGAACAACCAGATCACCGCATTCCACCCGGGCGCGATGATGCAGTCGCACCTGAACCGCGCGGACGAAGTCGCCGGCGTGAAGCTCGGCATCGTCGCGCCGGACGGCTTCGACGGGATGGTCCAGCACGCCGAGCAATTCGCGAAGGCCGGCATCCCGTTCATCTTCGATCCGGGCCAGGGGCTGCCGCTGTTCGATGGTGCGACGCTGCGCCGCATCATTGAACTCGCGACCTTCGTCGCGGTCAACGACTACGAGGGCAAACTCGTCAGCGACAAGACGGGCTGGTCCGAACAGGAAATCGCCAGCCGGGTTCAGGCGTTGATCATCACGCGCGGCGAGCACGGCGCCACCATTCTTCACAAAAACGGCGAAGAACAGATTCCGGTCGTGCAAGCCGAGCGTATCGTCGATCCGACCGGCTGCGGCGACGCCTTCCGGGGCGGCCTGCTGTACGGCATCGAGAACGGCCTCGACTGGGCAACCACGGGCCGCCTCGCGAGCCTGATGGGCTCGATCAAGATCGCCCACCAGGGGCCTCAAACTTACGCACTGACGCGCGCCGAAATCGACGCGCGTTTCGAGGCTGCCTTCGGGTACAGTCTCAAATGAATATTGTGGGAGAGCAAAAATGTTGACCAGGAAAACCCTCACGCTCGCCGCGATGCTGACGGCCACGCTCACGCTCGCGGGCTGCTTCACGGCGCCGGGCTCGGCGGATGTCTATAGCGTCGGCCAGGCGCAGCGCGAACAAACCGTCCGCATGGGCACGGTCGAAAGCGTCCGTGCCGTGCGCATCCAGTCCGACGGCGGCGGCAGCGCGATCGGCACGCTCGGTGGCGGTGCGCTCGGCGCGGTCGCGGGCAGCGCGATCGGCGGCGGCAAGGGATCGATCCTGACGGCCATCGCCGGCGGTCTCGTCGGCGCGGTCGCGGGCAACGCGGTCGGCGAAAACCTCAGCACGGCGAACGGTGTCGAAATCACCGTGCGCCTCGACAACGGCGATCTGCGCTCGATCACGCAGGCGGCGAGCGGCGAAATGTTCCGCGCCGGCGAACGTGTGCGACTGCTCTCGAGCGGCGGCGTCACGCGCGTCACGCACTAACGGGCATCCTCAGCACGCGGCGCAAGCCGCGGTCGAACGCATGTGCGAAGCTGCACATGCGTTTTTTTTCGTCCGTGGCCGGCAACCACCGGTCGATACATCGACGAATGCGGACGAAAAAAATCCCGCCACCTGAGCCAGATGGCGGGATCGATTGAGTAGCGCTACTCAACCCACGGACACCGCGTGAGTGTCCGGGTGGTACGGCTCAGCCGCGATTACGGACGGCTGCCGGTCGGGAACGGCCATGCCGCTGCCGGGTTGAGCGCGGTCTTCACGCCCGATGCCGGCGCGACCGATGCGGTCGACGCGGTGGTTGCCGGTGCAGCCTTCTTCACGACGGCCTTCTTCGGAGCAGCAGCCTTCTTCGCCGGTGCGGCGGCCTTCGGTGCAGCAGCCTTCGGTGCAGCAGCAGCCTTCTTCGCGGGCGCAGCCTTCTTGGCAGGAGCGGCCTTCTTGGCAGCAGCCTTCTTCGCAGGCGCGGCCTTCTTCGCGGCAGCCTTCTTCGCCGGTGCGGCCTTCTTCGCAGCAGCCTTCTTCGCCGGTGCCGCCTTCTTCGCAGCAACCTTCTTCACCGCGACCTTCTTGGCTGCAACCTTTTTCGCTGCGGCCTTCTTCGCCGGTGCTGCCTTCTTCGCGGCAACCTTCTTCACCGCGACTTTCTTCGCTGCGACCTTCTTGGCTGCAACCTTCTTCGTTGCGACCTTCTTAGCCGCGACCTTCTTCGCAGCAGCCTTCTTCGCCGGTGCTGCCTTCTTCGCGGCAACCTTCTTCACCGCGACCTTCTTGGCAGCAACCTTCTTCACTGCAGCGGCCTTCTTCGCCGGAGCAGCAGCCTTCTTCGCAACGGTCTTCTTGGCAGCGACCTTCTTAGCAGCCGGTTTTTTCTTGGCAGTAGCCATGTTGTTCTCCTTCAGGTTCAGATGAGAGTCAGTTCAAACTACACCCTTCGTCAAAACCCGCTTCCCGCGGACGCTGTTCAGGACGTGCGCTTCGAAGCGGGCTATTCATCGGCGTACGCGGATACTGCGCGCTTACGCTAATGAATACGGTATGGCGCGCGTGACCCCATGGCCTCGCGCGCCAAATCAAGTCGGTAGCCGGCGCACCTCGCGCCGCTACCCCTAATCGCTTGATCAAGCGGACCGCCACACGGCCGCCCGCTTTTTCCGGAGGGAAGTTTGCCCATCCCACTGAAGGGTTCGCAAAGTGCCGATCATGTCGTTGGGCCGTTAAGGCACCGGGCATGCTTTGCATCAGGCGTTCTTGCTCCTAAACCTTGGGCCGGGGCCGAGAGGCCGCCGGCTGCTCCATCATGTGACGGGTTCGCTGCTGCGGGTTATTCCCAGGACAGCGCACCGCCCGTCTGATACTCGATCACACGCGTCTCGAAGAAGTTGCGTTCCTTCTTCAGGTCGATCATCTCGCTCATCCACGGGAACGGGTTTTCCTCGTTCGGGAACAGCGGATCGAGGCCGATCTGCTGGCAACGGCGGTTGCTGATGAAGCGCAGATAGCTCTTGAACATCGACGCGTTCAGGCCCAGCACGCCGCGCGGCATCGTGTCCTCGGCGTAGCGGTATTCGAGTTCGACAGCCTGCTTGAACAGCTCGCGGATCTCGGCGCGGAATTCCGCGGTCCAGAGATGTGGGTTCTCGAGCTTGATCTGGTTGATCAGGTCGATGCCGAAATTGCAGTGCATCGACTCGTCACGCAGGATGTACTGATATTGCTCTGCAGCACCCGTCATCTTGTTCTGGCGACCGAGTGCGAGGATCTGCGTGAAGCCGACATAGAAGAACAGGCCTTCCATGATGCAGGCGAACACGATCAGCGACTTCAGCAGCTTCTGATCCGCTTCGAGCGTGCCGGTCTTGAAGGCCGGGTCCGTCAGCGTGTGGATGAACGGGATCAGGAATTCGTCCTTCGCGCGGATCGACGGTACCTCGTGGTACGCGTTGAAGATCTCGCCTTCATCGAGACCGAGCGATTCGACGATGTATTGATACGCGTGCGTGTGGATCGCTTCCTCGAATGCCTGGCGCAGCAGGAACTGCCGGCACTCGGGCGCCGTGATGTGGCGGTACGTGCCGAGCACGATGTTGTTCGCGGCGAGCGAGTCGGCGGTCACGAAGAAGCCGAGGTTGCGCTTCACGATGCGGCGCTCGTCCTCGGTCAGACCGTTCGGGTCCTTCCACAGTGCGATGTCGCGGGACATGTTGATTTCCTGCGGCATCCAGTGGTTCGCGCAACCGGCCAGATACTTTTCCCACGCCCACTTGTACTTGAACGGCACCAGCTGATTGACGTCAGTCTGGCCGTTGATGATGCGCTTGTCGGCGACATTGACCCGCGCTTCCGAACCGCCGGCGGGAACAGCCGATGCTTGCGGCGGCACCGCAAGATCGCCTTCGAAAATGTCGCGGACCTGATGGGCGGCAGGCGTTGCAGCCTGCAGTCCGACAGCCATCCCCGCGGAAGTGCGCATCGCGTTTTGCTGCGCTCCGCTCGCGGGGGTTACGGCAGTCTTCTCGTCATCCCAGTTGAGCATAAATTCTCACCATCAATTTAGAACGGTTTGTACCATCTTTTCCTGAGCGATAAAAGGGTTCGCTCACGAAAAATCCTTTTTTCGATTCGCGTTGCGACCTCGATACAACACTTTGAGCAACGCATCGTCGTTCATGCAGAGCGCGACGCGTGTCACGCATGTATCGCGAGGTGCGCTCGACGCATCGAACGCTGATCGAAACGCGACGTCGTCGGGGATGTTTCGATCGCTTGTCACTGCCTGCAACGCAAGTGCCGCGTTACAGATTCCTTATCATTTTTTTAGTAGAGAGCAGCGCACACTTCAACCTTGATCGGTTGCCGTGCGCGCTGCCCGAACCTTCTTCAGGTCATGCGCGCCCGCGTTACTGGCACGCTTCGCACTCGTCGAAACCCGGATCGCCCGGACGCATCGTGCACACCGGACCGTCTGCTTCGACCGGCGCGAGTGCCGGTGCCGCGTCGAGTGCGCCCGACGACGACGCCGCGCCGCCTGCCGCACCGAAGCCGCCGGCCGCGCCTTGCGCGCCGCCGCTGCTCGAGCCGCCCGTCGGCACCGCGTTCAGCGCGCCGTGTGCGACCGTCGACTTCTCGACGTGCGTCGCCGCCATCGTGCGCAGGTAGTAGGTCGTCTTCAGACCGCGCAGCCATGCGAGCTTGTAGACCTCGTCGAGCTTCTTGCCCGACGCGCCGCCCATGTAGATGTTCAGCGACTGCGCCTGGTCGATCCACTTCTGACGACGCGATGCCGCTTCGACCAGCCACGTCGGGTCGACTTCGAACGCGGTCGCGTAGATCGCGCGCAGGTCGGCCGGGATGCGGTCGATGCGCGACAGCATGCCGTCGAAGTACTTCAGGTCGGCGACCATCACTTCGTCCCACAGGCCGCGTTCCTTCAGGTCGCGAACGAGGTACTCGTTGACCACCGTGAATTCGCCCGACAGGTTCGACTTCACGTACAGGTTCTGGAAGGTCGGCTCGATGCATGCCGACACGCCGATGATGTTCGAGATCGTCGCCGTCGGCGCGATCGCGACGCAGTTCGAGTTGCGCATGCCGTGCGCGGCGATGCGCGAGCGCAGCGTCGTCCAGTCGAGCGTCTCGGACGTGTCGACCTCGACGTAGCCGCCACGTGCTTCCGTCAGCAGCTTCAGCGTGTCCTGCGGGAGGATGCCGCGATCCCACAGCGAGCCGCGGTAGCTCGAGTAGCGGCCGCGTTCCTCGGCCAGCTCGGTCGACGCGTAGTACGCGTAGTAGCAGACCGCTTCCATCGAACGATCGGCGAACTCGACGGCCTCTTGCGACGCGTACGGCGTGCGCAGCAGGTGCAGGCAGTCCTGGAAACCCATGATGCCCATGCCGACCGGACGGTGCTTCAGGTTCGAGTTACGCGCCTTCGGCACCGCGTAGTAATTGATGTCGATCACGTTGTCGAGCATGCGCATCGCGACGCTGATCGTGCGCTTGAGCTTGTCGTGGTCGAGCGCGTAGCTGCCGTCGGCCTGCTTCACCAGGTGGGCGACGAGGTTCACCGAGCCCAGGTTGCACACCGCGATTTCGGTGTCGCTCGTGTTCAGCGTGATTTCCGTGCACAGGTTCGACGAATGGACGACGCCGACGTGCTGCTGCGGCGAGCGCACGTTGCACGGATCCTTGAACGTGATCCACGGGTGGCCGGTTTCGAACAGCATGCCGAGCATCTTGCGCCAGAGCTGCTGCGCCGGGATCTTCTTGAACAGCTTGATCTCGCCGCGCGCGACCTTCTCTTCGTAAGCCGTGTAAGCCTTCTCGAACTCCGCGCCGAACTTGTCGTGCAGGTCCGGGCAGGTCGACGGCGAGAACAGCGTCCAGTCGCCGCCTTCCATCACGCGCTTCATGAACAGGTCGGGAATCCAGTTCGCCGTGTTCATGTCGTGCGTACGGCGGCGGTCGTCGCCGGTGTTCTTGCGCAGCTCGAGGAACTCCTCGATGTCGAGGTGCCACGATTCCAGGTATGCGCACACCGCGCCCTTGCGCTTGCCGCCCTGGTTGACCGCGACGGCCGTGTCGTTGACGACCTTCAGGAACGGAACCACGCCTTGCGACTTGCCGTTCGTGCCCTTGATATGCGAGCCGAGTGCGCGCACGCGGGTCCAGTCGTTGCCGAGACCGCCGGCGAACTTCGACAGCAGCGCGTTTTCCTTCAGCGCTTCATAGATGCCGTCGAGATCGTCCGCGACCGTCGTCAGGTAGCACGACGACAGCTGCGAGCGGTGGGTGCCCGAGTTGAACAGCGTCGGCGTCGAGCTCATGAAGTCGAAGCTCGACAGCACGTTGTAGAACTCGATCGCGCGCGTTTCGCGGTCGATCTCGTTCAGCGACAGGCCCATCGCGACGCGCATGAAGAATGCCTGCGGCATTTCGATGCGGGTGCCGTCGACGTGCAGGAAGTAGCGGTCGTACAGCGTCTGCAGGCCGAGGTAGCCGAATTGCAGGTCGCGGTTCGCGTCGAGCGCTTCGCCCAGACGCTTCAGGTCGAACTGCAGCAGCTTGTCGTCGAGCAGGCCGGCGTCCACGCCGCGCTTCAGGAACTGCGGGAAGTACTCGGCGTAGCGCGCCGACATGTCGGCCTGCACCACTTCCTCGCCGAGGATCTCGCGACGGATCGTGTGCAGCAGGATGCGCGCCGTGACCTGGCTGTACGCCGGATCCTTTTCGATCATCGTGCGTGCTGCGAGGATCGCCGAGTCGTAGACCTGGCTCATCGGCACGCCGTCGTACAGGTTCTTCACCGTCTCCGCGACGATCGGGTCAGGGTTAACCGCGGTACCGAGGCCATCGCATGCCGACACGATCAGCGCGCGCAGCGCATTCAGGTCGAGCGGGCGCGTGACGCCGTTGTCGACGACGTTGATGCCGGTGCTCGACTCGCCGCCCGCGGCCGCTGCTTCCTCGCCCGCATGCTGACGCTCGAGGTGACGCTTCTCGCGATACAGCACGTACGCACGCGCGACGTTGTGCTCGCCGCCGCGCATCAGCGCGAGTTCGACCTGGTCCTGGATGTCTTCGATGTGGAACGTGCCGCCGTTCGGGCGGCTGCGCACGAGTGCGCGCACGACGTTGTGCGTCAGTTGCTCGACGAGTTCGCGTACGCGCGCCGATGCCGCGCCCTGCCCGCCGTTGACGGCCAGGAAAGCCTTGGTCACCGCAATCGCGATCTTCGAAGGCTCGAACGACACCACGCTGCCGTTGCGGCGGATCACCTTGTAGTCGGCGAACGTGGCCTGCGGCGCGAGCGCCTGCGCGCCCTGTTCGGTCCCGCCGAGCGGACGGCTCGAGGCGCTCTCGTACTGGGACGTCGCGTTGTCGGTGGTTTGCATGTGCAAAGCTCCTGGTGTTGGATGGTGCGGAGAGAACCGCGGATTAAAACGAACGCTGCGCAAGGAAGTGCGCGAGCGGTAAGAGGCGAGCGATGCGTCGGGGAAGCCGGTTCGGTCGATGCGCGACAACCGTCCCGGTCGTGTGCTTCGTCATGTGTACCCTGCCCCGTCGAAGTTCGCTGCGCTTGATCGCGACGCCCGGACCGCCCGGCCTGGCGCGCCGCCCTGAGAACCCTGTCCGCCGGCGTTGCCCGCCGGCCGGTGCCGCTCGGGTTTCCCCTGCGACACACACTATATCTAGTACAGAACCGCTCAACTGGCACCAAGTATAGTGGACATTCGGACGAGGTCAAAACGGATAATTTGCGGTCGAGGTCTTGACATCGCTCGCGCGCAGACACGACAAGGCATTGGTCGGAGAAAAAACTTTCCCCGGCCAAAAAAACCCTGCGCTCAGTGCTGACGGAAAGGAAAGTATTCGGCGGAAAAGCCGGCATCGCGTGCGAAGCGTTGCCAATCGAAGTGCGGGCCCGGGTCGGTCTTGCGGCCCGGTGCGACGTCGGAATGCCCGGCCACCGCATCGATCGGGTAGCGCGCGGCGAGCGAGCGCGCGAGCACGCCGAGCGTCGCGTACTGGGCCGCGTCGAACGGCACGTCGTCCGCGCCTTCGAGCTCGATGCCGATCGAGAAGTCGTTGCAGCGCGGCCGGCCGAAGAACTCGGATGCGCCCGCGTGCCACGCGCGCTCGTCGCACGACACGAACTGCACGAGCTCGCCGTCGCGACGGATCAGGAAGTGCGCGGACACGCGCACGCCGCGCAGATGGCTTTGGTAATAAGGGTGCGCATCGCAATCGAGGCGATTGAGGAACAGCGCCTCGATCGCATCGCCGCCGAACTCGCCGGGCGGCAGGCTGATGTTGTGGACGACGACGAGCGTCGGCACCGCGCCCGCGGGCCGCGCCTCGAAATTCGGCGACGGCGCGTGGCGCGCTTCGCGCACCCAGCCGTGCGCGTCGACCGACAGCAGCGCAGCGTCGCTCATCGCGCGTCGTGGCCGCTCGCGTGCGCGCCGTGGCGCTGCGCGTGCTCGGTGCTGCAGAAGTATTCGCCGCCCGCGGCGACGGCGTCGCCCTTCGGCGCATGCACGCCGCATTCGGCGCAGCGAACCATCGGTTCGGGCAGCGAGCGCGCCTCGCCGTTCGGGCGTGCCGCCCCGGCGCCGGAACCGGGCGCGCCGTCGAAGCCGCCACCGCGGCCGGTGCGCGCCTGCGCGTGCTCCTGGGCCTGGCGCAGCTTGCGCGTGAGCCACGAACCCGCGAAGAAGAGAAGAATCAGGAGAAGAATCTGTCGCATCGGAGACCTGCGTTCAAACCACGGAGCGGTGCAGCAGCACCTCGAAAACGAACCGGCTGCCGACATACGCGAGCAGCAGCGCGGCAAACGACACGAGCACCCAGCGCGCGGCGCCGCGCCCGCGCCAGCCCGACGTCTTGCGGGCCACCAGCAGGCCGCCGAACATCAGCCACGACAGCACCGCAAACACCGTCTTGTGATCGAGCCGCAGCGCGCGCGCATCGACCTGCTCGCTGAACAGGATTCCCGACGCGAGCGTGAGCGTCAGCAGCACGAAGCCTGCGCCGATCAGGCGGAACAACAGCTTCTCGAGCGTGAGCAGCGGCGGCAGCGTCTCGAGCCAGCTCGCGATCCAGCCGGTCGAGCCGTCGCGCCCGCCGCTCCTCAGCGACTGCAGGCGCCGCTCGACCATCAGCATCAGCACCGCGTGCAGCGCGGCGATCGCGAACAGGCCATACGCGATGTTCGCGATCAGGAAGTGCATCTTGAACAGCGGCGCCGCGGCATAAGGCAGCACCCGCACGCCGCCGAACACGAGCGGCAGCAGCGACGCGCCGCATGCGAGCGGCAGCACCAGCAGGCGCAGGCTGTCGAGCGGGAAGAAGAAGCTCTCGATCCAGTAGATGCCGGCGCCGAGCCAGAACATCGCGGACAGCGCGAACGCGAAGCCGAAGACCATCGCGTCGTGCGGAAAAATCGTCATGTGCAGCAGCACGCCGTGCGCGACGAGCGCCGCGAACAGCAGCGCGCGGCCGGCCCCGCTCATCCCCGATGCGGCGGACGCCGGAACCGGCACGGCCGGCACGCTCGCGACGAGCGAGGTCGCGCCCTGGCGGTGCGTGCGCCAGCCTGCGACGGCGAGGCCGCCGTACAGGAATGCGGTGAGGGCATACAGTACAATATCCATGTTCGAAGTTTACACTAGGCCCCCTTCCCGCGACGGCTCCCTTTGTTCGGTTCCGTTGCGCCTTCGGGCCCCACTGTCCATCGCTCCCCATGCTCGACAATCTCACTCAACGGATGGCGCGCGTCGTCAAGACGCTGCGCGGCGAGGCCCGGCTTACCGAGGCGAACACCCAGGAGATGCTCCGCGAGGTGCGTCTCGCGCTGCTGGAAGCCGACGTCGCGTTGCCCGTCGTCCGCGAATTCATCGCCAAGGTCAAGGAAAAGGCGCTCGGCGAGGAAGTGATCAGCAGCCTGTCGCCGGGCCAGGCGCTCGTCGGCGTGGTCCAGAAGGAACTGACCGCCGTGATCGGCGGCGACTACGAAGGCAAGGCCGCCGAGCTGAACCTCGCGGTCACGCCGCCCGCGGTGATCCTGATGGCCGGCCTGCAGGGCGCCGGCAAGACGACCACCGCCGGCAAGCTCGCGAAGCTGCTGCGCGAGAAGTACAAGAAGAAGGTGCTGACGGTGTCGTGCGACGTGTATCGCCCGGCCGCGATAATGCAGCTGAAAACGGTGAGCGAACAGGTCGGCGCCGACTTCTTCCCGTCGACGCCGGACCAGAAGCCCGTCGACATCGCGCTCGCGGCCGTCGACTGGGCGAAGCGCCACTACCATGACGTGCTGATCGTCGACACGGCCGGCCGCCTCGGTATCGACGAAGCGATGATGCAGGAAATCGCCGCGCTGCACGGCGCGCTGAAGCCGGCGGAGACGCTGTTCGTCGTCGACGCGATGCTCGGCCAGGACGCGGTCAACACCGCGAAGGCGTTCAACGACACGCTGCCGCTCACCGGCGTCGTGCTGACCAAGCTCGACGGCGATTCGCGCGGCGGTGCCGCGCTGTCGGTGCGCCACATCACGGGCAAGCCGATCAAGTTCGTCGGCGTCGCCGAGAAGCTCGACGGCCTCGAGGTGTTCCACCCGGACCGGATGGCGAACCGGATCCTCGGCATGGGCGACATCCTCGCACTCGTCGAGGAGGCACAGCGCGGCGTCGACGTGCAGGCCGCGCAGAAGCTCGCCGACAAGGTCAAGAAGGGCGGCGACTTCGACCTCAACGATTTCCGCGCGCAGATTTCGCAGATGAAGAACATGGGCGGCCTGTCGTCGCTGATGGACAAGCTGCCGGCGCAGTTCCAGCAGGCGGCGGCAGGCGCCGACATGAGCCAGGCGGAGAAATCGATCCGCCGCATGGAAGGGATCATCAGCTCGATGACGCCCGCCGAGCGCGCGAAACCCGAAATCATCAAGGCGACGCGCAAGCGCCGCATTGCAGCCGGCGCGGGCGTGCCGGTGCAGGAAGTCAACCGGATGCTGAACCAGTACGACCAGATGCGTACGATGATGAAGAAGCTGAAGGGCGGCAACATGCAGAAGATGATGCGCGGCCTGAAGGGCATGATGCCCGGCATGCGCTGATTCCGCCCGTCGGTCGGCGCGCGGGTTTTTGCCGTAGCGCGCGCTGGCCGTTCTGCCTCATCCTTATTTGTATACCGACTGCCCGCCAGAACACATGAACCGCGAAGAAGCCCTCCACATTTTCGACCACTCCGAAGAGATCGTCTCGGCCGATGCCGTCAACGCATCGATCGCCCGGATGGCCGACGCGATCCGCGCCGAGATCGGCGATGCGTTCCCGCTCGTTCTCTCGGTGATGGGCGGCGCCGCGGTGTTTACCGGGATGCTGCTGCCGCACCTCGATTTCCCGCTCGAGTTCGACTACATCCACCTGACCCGCTACCGCAACACCACGCAGGGCAGCCCGGAGATGCACTGGCGCGTCGCACCGCGTGAATCGGTGAAGGACCGGATCGTGCTCGTGCTCGACGACATCCTCGACGAAGGCGAGACGATGGCCGCGATCCGCGACCGCATCCTCGACATGGGCGCGAAGCGCTTCATGTCCGCCGTGCTGTGCGAGAAGACGCTCGCGAAGGCGAAACCGCTGCACCCCGACTTCTGCGGCTTCTCGGTGCCGGACCGCTACGTGTTCGGCTGCGGGATGGACGCAAAGGGCTACTGGCGCAACCTGCCGACGATCCGCGCGCTGACCGCGAACGTGTGATCGCCGCCCTGCCCGCCATATAAATGGAAAGCGGCGCTCCGTTTTCCGGAGCGCCGCTTTTTTCATCGACCGCACCGCCCGCGCTACGGCTGCAACTGGTGCACGAACGCGCGAATGCCGGCCAGCAGCATCTCGACCGAGATCGCGACAAGCACGAGGCCCATCAGCCGCTCGAACGCGGCGACGGTCCGCTCGCCGAGCCACGCCTGAATCCTTTCAGCCAGCACCAGCGTGATCGCGCAGACGATCATCGTGACCGTCAGCGCGCCGACCCACTCGAACATCTTGCCCGGCGCCTGCGACGTGAGCAGCATTACCGTCGCGAGCGCGGACGGCCCGGCAAGCGCCGGAATCGCCAGCGGCACGATGAACGGCTCGCCGCCTGCGCGCGGATCGCTGCCGAGCGCGCCGTCCGGATGCGGGAAGATCATCCGCAACGCGATCAGGAACAGCACGATCCCGCCGCCGAGCCGCAGCGACAGGTCGGTGAGGCTCATCATCCGCAGGAAGCGGTCGCCGACCACCATGAAGAACAGCAGGATCACGAATGCGATCCCCACTTCACGCAGGATCAGCTTCACGCGCCGCTCGCGCGGCACGTCGCGCATCGCCGTGATGAACAGCGGAATGTTGCCGAGCGGATCCGTGATCAGCACGAGGAGCACGGTGGCCGACAGGAAGGTGTATTCCACCGTGTCCCCCGGTTGCAGCGCTTAGCGCGCGAGCGCGGCGCGGATCTTCTCCGTCACCGTCGCCGCGGCCGCGTCGGCCGGCAGCAGCGTCGCTTCGGCGTCGCGGCGGCCCTGGTACTCGATCTTGCCTTCCTTCAGGCCGCGCTCGCCGATCACCAGGCGATGCGGCACGCCGATCAGTTCCCAGTCGGCGAACATCACGCCCGGGCGCTCGCCGCGGTCGTCGAGGATCACATCGACGCCGGCGGCGGCCAGTTCCGCGTACAGCTTGTCGGCCGCCTCGCGAACCATCTCGCTGCGATCGTAGCCCATCGGGCACAGCACGACCTCGAACGGGGCGATCGATTCGGGCCAGATGATGCCCTTCTCGTCGAAGTTCTGCTCGATGGCCGCGCCGAGAATGCGCGTGACACCGACACCGTAGCAGCCCATCAGCATCGGCTGCGGCTTGCCGGATTCGTCGAGGAACGTCGCGCCCATCGCTTCCGAGTACTTGGTGCCGAGCTGGAACACGTGGCCCACTTCGATGCCGCGGCAGATGTCGATCTCGCCCTTGCCGTCCGGCGACGGATCGCCCTTCTTCACGTTGCGCACGTCGGCGACTTCCGGCTCCGGCAGGTCGCGGCCCCAGTTCACGCCCGCGATGTGATAGTCGACCTCGTTCGCGCCGACGACGAAGTCGCTCATGTTCGCGACCGTGCGATCGGCGATCACCTTCACCGGCTTCTTCGTGCCGACCGGGCCGAGATAGCCCGGCGGCGTGCCGAACCACTCGACGATTTCCTGCTCGGTCGCGAAGCGATGGTTCTTCAGCCCCGGCAGCTTCGACACCTTGATTTCGTTCAGGTCGTGGTCGCCGCGCAGCATCACGAGCCAGATGGTCGGCTCGGCACCTTCGTTGTCGGTGGCCAGCACGATCGACTTGATCGTGCGCTCGAGCGGGATCTCCAGCAATTCGGCGACGGCTTCGCACTTCGCCTTGCCGGGCGTCGCGACCTTTTCCATCGCTTCGGCCGGCGCCGCGCGTTCGGCGATCAGCGGCAGCGCTTCGGCCGCCTCGATGTTCGCCGCGAACTCGGACGTCGGGCAATAGGCGATCGCGTCCTCGCCGGTATCGGCGATCACGTGGAACTCGTGCGAGAAGTTGCCGCCGATCGAGCCGCTGTCGGCCGCGACCGCACGGAACTCGAGGCCGAGGCGCGTGAAGATGCGCACGTATGCGTCATACATCTTGCGATACGACTCGTTCAGGCCGGCTGCGTCCTTGTCGAACGAATACGCGTCCTTCATGATGAATTCGCGGCCGCGCATCACGCCGAAGCGCGGCCGAATCTCGTCGCGGAACTTCGTCTGGATCTGATAGAAGTTCACCGGCATCTGCCGGTAGCTCTTGATCTGGTTGCGCGCGATGTCGGTGATGACTTCCTCGTGCGTCGGCCCGATCACGAAGTCGTTGTCCTTGCGGTCCTTGAAGCGCAGCAACTCGGGGCCGTATTGTTCCCAGCGGCCCGATTCCTGCCACAGCTCGGCCGGCTGCACGGCCGGCATCAGCAGCTCGATGGCGCCCGCCCGGTTCATTTCCTCGCGCACGATCGCCTCGACCTTGCGAATGGAACGCAGGCCGACCGGCAGGTAGTTGTAGATGCCGCCGGCGACGCGACGGATCATGCCGGCGCGCACCATCAGCTTGTGGCTGACGATCTCTGCGTCGGCCGGTGCTTCTTTGAGGGTGCCGATAAAGAAACGGGAAGCTTTCATGCGGACGGTTCCAAATGCGGCGCCCCAAGGCGGGGCGCCCGAAAAAGTTTCAAGGTGAAAAATCTGCGCGCGACGAACGGCGATGGCGCAGATGACGTAGCAGACAAATCAGGGACAATTCAGCCGATGCACCCCGCGCGGATTCGCTCCGTCACGGTGCGCAGCGCCCGTTATCTGTTTATAATCAAAGCAATTTTAAAGGATTCGAAGGTGGTTGTATGCTGGATCGTGAAGGCTTTCGCCCGAACGTCGGCATCATCCTCTTGAACGCGCGCAACGAGGTGTTTTGGGGCAAGCGGCTCCGCGAGCACTCCTGGCAGTTTCCTCAAGGTGGGATCAAGTACGGCGAGACCCCCATGCAGGCGATGTACCGGGAACTGCACGAGGAGACCGGCCTGCATCCGGAACACGTCAAGATAATCGGCCGCACCCGCGACTGGTTGCGTTACGAGGTGCCTGACAAGTTCATCAAACGCGAAGTACGCGGCCATTACCGCGGCCAGAAGCAGATCTGGTTCCTGCTGCGGATGGTCGGACGCGATTGCGACATTTGCTTGCGCGCGACCGATCACCCGGAGTTCGATGCGTGGCGCTGGAACGAGTACTGGGTGCCGCTCGATGCGGTGATCGAGTTCAAGCGGGATGTTTATCAGTTGGCGCTGACGGAACTGTCGCGCTTCCTGCGCCGCCCGGCGCAGCGAGCCGAAAAGCCGCGCGGGCCGCGTCCGGCGCGCTATCCGCGCGTCGTCGGGGCGCAGGTCCAGCAGACGCTGACGATTGTCGACACATCGGTAGTGTGTTCGGAGATCGAAGCGGAGGCGAGCACGCTCGACGAGATGCCGCCCCGCGAGATCGTCGGCAAATGACGAGTCGGACTGCATGACCGGGCGCGACCTTGTGTCGCGCCCTTTTTTTACGAGGAATGCATATTGAAAGCGATTGCTCTCGCGCTCGCATCGATTGTCGCGGCGGCCACGCTGGCCGGTTGCGCGAATTCGAAGACGCCGACCAACAAGGACGACAGCGAATTCGTGTACCTGCTGGACCGCCAGGGCAACTGGAAGGAAAACCCGGTCGACACGCTGCCGCCGCTTCCGCAAGCGGGCGACCTGCTGCCGTTCAACGTATCGCAGAACACGCCGCTCAAGTTCTCCGTCGATGCGAAGTCGCTCGCGGTCGGCACTGACGGCGTCGTGCGCTATGCGGTCGTCATCACGAGTCCGGCCGGCGCCCGCAACGTGAACTACGAAGGCATCCGCTGCGACACCTACGAATGGCGTCAGTATGCGGGACTGAATGCGGATCACGACGGCTGGGACCGCACGGTCGAGAACGACTGGCGTCGCATCGAGAACGGTGAGCTGAACGCGTATCACTCGGCGCTGTACCAGGACTACTTCTGCTCGAACAAGATGCCGCAGGGCACGACCCAGCAGATTCTCGAGAACATCCGGTTCCATCGCACCGCGATGAGCCAGTTGCGCTGATGGCGCGACGCCGGCCGGAAGCCCTTCGGCCGGCCGCAACAAAAAGCCCGCACGATGCGGGCTTTTTTAGTATCTCGAGACGCCTTGACCGGGCACTTACACGAGCACGAGGTTGTCTCGGTGAATCAGTTCCGGCTCCAGCATGTAGCCGAGCACCGTCTCGATCTCGCCGCTGGGTTTGCGGTGAATCAGCTTCGTTTCCGCGCTGCTGTAGTTCGTGAGACCGCGCGCCACTTCGCGTCCATCGGGGCCGACGCAGGCGATGACCTCGCCGCGCGCGAAGGCGCCCTGCACGCCGGTCACGCCGATCGGCAGCAGGCTCTTGCCGCCGGCCGTCAGCTTCTCGACCGCGCCGGCATCGATCACGACGTGCCCGCGCACCTGCAGGTGATCGGCCATCCATTGTTTGCGCGCGGCCATCCGCGCGGTGCGTGCGACCAGCTGCGTGCCGATCGCCTCGCCCGCCGCCAGCCGCACTAGCACGTCGGCTTCGCGGCCGCTCGCGATCACGGTGTTCGCGCCGCTGTGCGCTGCGCGCTTCGCCGCGAGGATCTTCGTCAGCATTCCGCCGCGGCCGAGGCTCGAGCCGGCCCCGCCCGCCATCGCCTCGAGTTCCGGCGCGCCCGCACTGGCTTCCGCGACCAGCGTCGCGTTCGGATCCTTGCGCGGATCGGCGGTGAACAGCCCCGACTGATCGGTCAGGATGATCAACGCGTCGCCTTCGATCAGGTTCGCGACCAGCGCGCCGAGCGTGTCGTTGTCGCCGAACTTGATTTCGTCGGTGACGACCGTGTCGTTCTCGTTGATGATCGGCACGACGCCGAGCCGCAGCAGCGTGAGCAGCGTCGAGCGCGCATTCAGGTAGCGTTCGCGATCGGCAAGATCGGCGTGCGTCAGCAGGATCTGCGCGGTGCGGATATCGTGCTCGGTGAAGCGGCTTTCATAGACCTGCGCGAGGCCCATCTGGCCGACCGCGGCGGCAGCCTGCAGTTCGTCGATCTCGCGCGGGCGCTTGCTCCAGCCGAGCCGCTGCATCCCTTCGGCGATCGCGCCCGAACTCACGAGCACCACTTCCTTGCCCTGCGCCCGCAGTGCGGCTATCTGGGCCGCCCAGCGACCGATCGCTGCATGATCGAGCCCCTTGCCGTCGTTGGTTACGAGGCTCGAGCCCACCTTCACCACCAATCGCTTCGAATCCGCGATGATCGAACGCATCGTGCGCTGTCTCCTGTATCTGATGCCTGCCCGGCCGGGCGCGATTAAATTCCGGCACCAGGCGCGATGCCCGGTGCGCTCCGGCCCCGCTCAGGCGTCGTCGCCGGGCGTCGCGCCGCCATCGGCGGACGGCGCATCGCGGAACCGCACGTCAGCGGCCAGGTCTTCCTCTTCCGCCGCGCGATGGGCGTCCGAATGCTCGGCGAGGTAGTCGTAGATCGCATAGCACAGCGCTTCGCAACCCTGCCCCGTGAGCGCCGAAATCTCGAACACCGGGCCATCCCAGCCGAAACGCTCGAGGAAATCGGCGACGCGCGCCTCGCGCTCGTCTTCCGGCACCATGTCGAGCTTGTTGAGGACGAGCCAGCGCGGCTTCTCGTAAAGCGCCTCGTCGTACTTGCGCAGTTCGCCGACGATCGCCGTTGCCTCCGCGACCGGATCGACGCTTTCGTCGAACGGGGCCAGATCGACGAGATGCAGCAGCACGCCGGTGCGCTGCAGGTGTCGCAGGAACTGGTGGCCGAGGCCCGCGCCTTCGGCCGCGCCCTCGATCAGCCCCGGGATGTCGGCGATCACGAAGCTCTTGCTCGGGCCGACCCGCACGACGCCGAGGTTCGGCGCAAGCGTCGTGAACGGATAGTCGGCGATCTTCGGCTTCGCGTTCGACACCGACGAGATGAAGGTCGACTTGCCGGCGTTCGGCATGCCGAGCAGACCGACGTCGGCGAGCACCTTCAGCTCGAGCTTCAGCATGCGCCGTTCGCCGGGCTTGCCGTCGGTTTTCTGGCGCGGCGCGCGGTTCGTGCTCGACTTGAAATGCAGGTTGCCGAGACCGCCGGCGCCGCCCTTCGCGAGCATCACCAGCTGGTCGTGCTCGGTCAGATCGGCGATCAGCTCGCCCGTCTCCATGTCGGTCACGACCGTGCCGACCGGCATGCGCAGCGTGACGTCGTCACCGCCCTTGCCGTAACAATCGGATCCGCGACCGTTTTCGCCGTTGCGCGCCAGGTGCTTCTTCGCGTAACGATAGTCGATCAGCGTGTTGATGTTGCGGTCGGCGATCGCGTAGACGTTGCCGCCCCGGCCGCCGTCGCCGCCATCCGGCCCGCCGAACGGAACGAATTTCTCGCGGCGCATCGACGCGCTGCCATCGCCTCCGTCGCCGGCGATGACTTCGATTCGTGCTTCGTCAATGAACTTCATTCGTCACTCCGACCAGTATTTCCGCTATTGTGCCGCGCGCCGGCGCGCTTGAACAATCTGCCGTTTGGCCGATTGCGTGCCGTTTCGCGACAGCCGCCGGTGCGCACATGCGCCCGGCGGCCAAATAAAAAAAGGCCCCGCGAAGACTGCGGGGCCTTTCGGCTACGAAGCCCGTGGGTGCCTGAACTTAGGCAGCCGCCGGGACGACGATGACCAGATGCTTCTTGTCCGCGCCCTTGGTCGCGAACTTGACGTGACCGTCGACCAGCGCGAACAGGGTGTGATCCTTGCCCATGCCGACGTTCTCGCCAGCGTGCATGCGCGTACCGCGCTGACGCACGATGATGCCGCCGGCGTTGATCGCCTGGCCGCCGTACACTTTCACGCCGAGACGTTTCGACTCGGAGTCGCGGCCGTTCCGGGAAGAGCCGCCTGCCTTTTTGTGTGCCATCTGATTGCTCCTTTACCGAGGCGCTTACGCGTTGATCGCGTCGATGCGCAGCTCAGTGTAGTTCTGGCGGTGGCCGCCGTGCTTTTGGTAGTGCTTCCGGCGACGCATCTTGAAGATGGTGACCTTGGCATGACGACCGTGCGACACAACGGTGGCCTTGACGGAAGCCCCACTGACCAGCGGCGTACCGAACTTAATCGATTCGCCTTCGCCCACTGCGAGAACCTGGTCGAGCGTGATTTCAGCGTCAATGTCAGCCGGTATCTGTTCTACTTTGAGTTTTTCGCCAACGGCAACCTTGTACTGCTTGCCGCCGGTTTTTATGACCGCGTACATTGAGAACCTCACTCTGGATCCAATTTTCCCGCACACCACGCGCGGAAAACACGTGATTATACATGGGGTTAGCACCCAAGTCAAAGCCGATCCACGATTGCCGCGCGCAAGCCCTGGCCGGACGGCCAAAATCACGGCGCCGGCACGTCCGACAGACCGGGATACCGCGGATTCGACTTATAATCCGCGGCATCACCCATTTCGATCATCATGTCGTCGTCCACCGCCTCCCCCACCCTCAGCGCCGCCCACCTGCTCGCCCCGATCGCCAGCGACATGGAGCAGGTCAATCGCGTTATCCGGCAAAGTCTCGCGTCCGACGTGCTGCTGATCAACCAGATCGCCGAGTACATCATCGGCGCGGGCGGCAAGCGGCTGCGTCCGGCGCTGCTGTTGCTCGTCGCCGGCGCGCTCGGCGAGACGTCGCACCAGCGGCACGTGCTGGCCGCCGTCGTCGAGTTCATCCACACGGCCACGCTGCTGCATGACGACGTCGTCGACGAATCCGAACTGCGGCGCGGCCGCCAGACGGCCAATGCGCTGTTCGGCAACGCCGCAAGCGTGCTGGTAGGCGACTACCTCTATTCGCGCTCGTTCGAGATGATGGTCGGCGTCGGCAAGATGCGCGTGATGGAAATCCTGTCGGAAGCGACGACGATCATTTCCGAAGGTGAAGTGCTGCAGCTCCTGAACATGCACGATGCGGACGTCGACGAGTCGCGCTACATGCAGGTAATCCGCTACAAGACGGCAAAGCTGTTCGAGGCATCGGCCCGCCTGGGCGCGGTGCTCGCCGGCGCCGATGCGCCGACCGAAGCCGCCGCGGCCGAATATGGCCGCCGCATCGGCACCGCATTCCAGATCATGGACGACTGGCTCGACTACGCGGGCACGGCCGAAGCGATGGGCAAGAATGCCGGCGACGATCTGCGCGAAGGCAAACCGACGCTGCCGCTCATCTATCTGATCGAACGCGGCACGCCCGAACAGTCGGCGCTCGCGCGCGAGGCGATCGAACAAGGCGGCACCGATCGCTTCGATACGATCTTCGATGCGATCACCCGTTCAGGCGCGCTCGACCACACGCTCGAATGCGCGCGCCAGGAAGCACAGGCCGCCGCTGCCGCGATCGCCGCGTTCCCGGATTCGATCTACAAGGAAAGCCTGCTCGCGCTGTGCTCGTATTCGACGTCGCGGCAGTCGTAAGCGCGCCGCGAAGGGAACGCGATACCTTCTCTCGAAAAATTTCTTCGCGAAGGTATTCCCTTTTAGAAAAAACATCGTTATAGTTACGTTCTTGCTTGAGACGACGCAGCGATCTTCACGAAGGCGCCGGAGTCGGAAGAGCAAAAATCGGGGTGTAGCTTAGCCTGGTAGAGCGCTACGTTCGGGACGTAGAGGCCGGAGGTTCGAATCCTCTCACCCCGACCAGATCTGAAAAAACCGTGCACCATGTGCACGGTTTTTTTTTGCCTTTCCTCTGCCGATCGCGTGGTCGCCATGCGGCGCGCGACACGACCCGGCCGCCGGCCTCTGCTATATTTCCTCCATCCCTGTCCTTCACTGCCCTTTCTGACGCGTGGACCAAATTCCCTTATGGGCGCAAATCGGCGCCGTCTTCCTGCTTCTCCTCTGTTCCAGCTTCTTTTCCATTTCCGAGACCGCGATGATGGCGCTCAACCGCCATCGGCTGAAGCATCTCGCCGGCCAGGGCGTACTCGGCGCGAAAACCACGCAGGGTCTTCTCACGCGCACCGACCTGCTGCTCAGCGTGATCCTGATCGGCAACAATCTGTTCAACACGATCATCCCGGTCCTGACCACTTCGCTCGCGCTGCACACGTTCGGCCGTAACAACCTCGCGCTGTCGATCGCGACCGGCATCGTCGCGTTCCTGATCATCGTGTTCGCGGAAATCGCGCCGAAGATCGTCGGCGCGACCTTCCCCGAGCGCATCGCGCTGCCCGCCAGTCTCGTGATCGCGCCGCTGATGCGCGTGTTCAAGCCGGTCGTGTGGTTCGTCAACGCGCTCGCGAACGGCGTGCTCTGGGTGCTGCGCATCAATACGAAGAAGGGCCGCGACCAGCGCATGTCGGCCGACGAGCTGCGCGCGATCGTGCTCGAATCGAGCAGCTTCATGCCGACCAAGCACCGCAGCATCCTGCTCAACCTGTTCGACCTCGAGAACATCACCGTCGACGACGTGATGGTGCCGCGCCGGCAAATCGAATCGCTGAACTTCTACGCGCCGCTCGACGACATCCTGCATCAGCTCGAGACCTGCTATCACAACCGTCTGGTCGTCTACGAAGGCGACATCGACAAGGTGCTCGGCGTGCTGCATGTGAGGAAAACACTCACCGCGCTGCACAACCAGGATTTCGATCGCGAAACGTTGCGCACGCTGCTCGCCGAGCCGTACTACGTGCCGTCGGGCACGCCGGTGGTGCAGCAGCTCCAGTATTTCCAGGAAAGCCGGCAGCGAACCGCGCTCGTCGTCAACGAATACGGCGAACTCGAGGGGCTTGTCACGCCCGAGGACATCATCGAGGAACTGATCGGCGAATTCACGACGTCGATGCCGCGCGGCGAGCGCGCGGGCGGCTGGGATCAGAACGGCGAATGCATCGTCGCCGCCAGCATGCCGCTGCGCGAACTGAACCGCTGGCTGCACCTGCAACTGCCCACCGACGGACCGAAGACGCTGAACGGCCTGATCCTCGAGATCCTCGAGGAAATTCCCGAAGGCGACGTGTGCCTGAAAATCCAAGACGTGATGCTCGAGGTGATGCGCAGCGACGACCAGGCCGTTCGAACCGTCAAGCTGTTCAGGCCACGCGGCACGCGCGCGCGCGCCGCGCGCTAGCCGAACGGCCGACTGTCGGCGCCGCTCGCGATACGCGACCATTTGCAGGTCACGATCAACAGGCGGCCGAGCGCCGGCTCACATGCACTTCCCAGCCCCCGGGGCGCCGCTGCGCGGGCAGCGGCCACCCGCCTCCAGCAACGCATCGTCCGCTGAAACGCCACGGCCGCTCGACGCGGCGCAGCTCGACGACTCGCCCGCCGTCCGGCTGCTGACAGACACGCTGCACGCCGCCCGCGTGCGCGACGCGTCCGACGTCCACATCGAACCATCCGAAGCAGGCTGGCGCATCCGCCTGCGCATCGACGGCGTCCTGCATGAACACGCGCGGCCGCCTGCGCATTTGCGCGACGCACTCGTGACGCGGATCAAGGTACTCGCCCGCATGGACATCGCCGAGCGCCGGCTTCCGCAAGACGGCCGGCTGCGCATCACGGTCGACGGCGGCATGCGCGGCGACTACCGCGTCAGCTCGCTGCCGACGTTGTTCGGCGAGAAGCTGGTGTTGCGCCGCCTCGAAACGTTGCCGCCCGATCTCACGCTCGCGCGCCTCGGCTTCGACGCGCGGCAGGCCGCGGCAATGGAGGCCGCAATTCGCGCGCCGCACGGCCTCGTTCTCGTCACCGGGCCGACCGGAAGCGGCAAGACGCTGTCGCTCTACTGCGCGCTGCAAATGCTCGATCGAGATGCGCACAACGTGTGCACCGTCGAGGATCCGGCCGAGATTCAGCTCGACGGCATCAACCAGGTCGGCGTGGCCGAAAAAGCCGGGCTCACTTTCGCCACGGCGCTGCGCGCGCTGCTGCGGCAGGACCCGGACGTGATCATGGTCGGCGAGATACGCGACGCGGAAACGGCCGACGTCGCGATCAAGGCCGCGCAGACCGGGCACCTCGTGCTGTCGACACTGCATACGAACGACGCGCCGGCAGCCGTCGCGCGACTGCTCGACATCGGCGTCGCGCCCTACAACCTCGCGGCCGCATTGCGCCTCGTCACCGCGCAACGCCTCGTTCGGCGCCTTTGCACCGTCTGCCGCGTGCGTTCGGACGTATCGGCACGCGCGCTGGGCGAAGCCGGCTGCGATCCGGCAGCGCTGGAATCCGGATGGCGTCCGTTCGTCGCACGCGGCTGCGCCGCCTGTCACGGCATCGGTTATCGCGGCCGGATCGGCCTGCATCAGACGATGCCGGTTTCACCGGCGATGGCGGAGCACATCGTCGCGCGCGCGAGCGTCGGCACGCTCGCGCAATGCGCGGCCGCCGACGGCGTACGGACTCTGCGCGACGCGGCACTCGCGCACGTCCGCGACGGCACGACGAGCGTCGCGGAAGCGTTGGCCGCGACGCCTGACGCGTGATTGCCATGCCTGCACCGCCAAACGAAAGCCGCTTCGCGTGGCGCGGCCGTCGTCGCGACGGCACGCCATGCCACGGCGACGTCATCGCATTCGATGCAGCCGCCGCACGCGCAGCGCTCGCGCGCGACGGCGTCGCGGTGCTGTCGCTCGACATTCGCGGCGCGGCCCGGCCTCCGGCCGCCGGCGCAAAAGAGGTCACGCGCTTCACGCGTCAGCTCGCGAGCTTGCTGCAGGCCGGACTGCCGCTCGCACCGTCGCTCGAGATGCTCGCCCGCACGCGCACACGCGACGGGCTGCCGCGCATCGCCGCCGGCCTCGCGCGCGAGATCGTCGGCGGGCAACGCTTCGCAGCCGCGCTCGCACGCTATCCGGCCCAGTTCGGCGCGCTGTATCGTCAATTGATCGAGGTGGGCGAGGCCTCCGGCGCACTCGGTACCGTGCTGACCCGCGTCGCGGAGCACCGGGAACGCACCGATGCGCAATGGCGCAAGCTGCGTGCCGCGCTCGCCTACCCGGTCGCCGTCATCGTGTTCGCGCTCGCGATCTCGGTCGCGCTGATGGTGTGGGTCGTGCCGACGTTCCGGCAGATCTTCGACGGCTTCGGCGCAGCGCTGCCGGCGCCGACCCGCGCCCTCCTCGCCCTTTCGTCCGCGACATCCGCGTGGGGCGGCATGTTGGTTGCCGGCGCAGCCATCGCGGGGCTCGCCGCGCGCCACGCGCTGCGGCGCTCGCCGTCGCTGCGCCATACGGTCGCGCGGCATTCGCTGAATCTGCCGCTCGTCGGCGGCGCGCTCACGCGCTTCGCGACCGCGCGCTGGTGCCGCTCGCTTGCAACGCTGCTCGGTGCCGGCGTCCCGCTCGCCGATGCGTTCGCCACGCTCGAGCGCACCGCCGGCCATCCGGTGTTCGAACGGGCCACCGCGCAGATTGCGTCGCGCGTGCTGCGCGGCGCGCGTCTGGCCGATGCGATGCACGCGGCGGGCTGCTTCCCGGACGACGTCGTGCAACCGATCGCCGTCGCGGAGGAAACCGGCGCGCTCGACACGATGCTCGCCGATATTGCCGCGCTATGCGAGCGTCAGCTCGACGCGCGCCTCGATGCGCTCGGCGCGCTCGGCGAACCGCTGATCGTGATCGTGCTGGGCGCACTCGTCGGCGGCCTCGTGATCGCGATGTATCTGCCCATCCTTCAGCTGGGCAACGTGGTGTAGCATCGCAACCGATTCCGTCGCCTTTCATGCCGAACCCGAACCTCATGACGTCCGCGCCCCTGATCACCGTTTTCGACTCGCCCGACAGCACGCTGCTCGCGCTGACGATGCTGCCGCCCGCGGTGCAGTACGCGTTTGCCGTCGTGCTCGGCTTGTGCGTCGGCAGCTTCGTGAACGTCGTCGTGCATCGCGTCCCCGTGATGATGCAGCGCGCCTGGCAAGCCGAGATCGCCGAAGTGACCGGCGGCGCAAGCACGGCGCCGGACGACGGCTATCCGCCGCGCTACGATCTGTGGCGCCCGCGCAGCGCTTGTCCGCATTGCGGTCACGTGCTGCGTGCGTGGGAGAACATCCCGGTCGTCAGCTACCTGTTGTTGCGCGGGCGCTGCCGTCAGTGCGGTCATGCGATCGGCGCGAGCTATCCGCTAGTCGAGCTCGCCGGTGCGCTGCTCGCCGCCGGTTCGCTCGCCGCGTTCGGCCCTACCGTCGCGGCATTCGCCGCGTTCGGACTGTGCGCGGCTTTACTCGCGATGAGCGCAATCGACATCCGGACCGGCTACCTGCCCGATTCGATGACGCTGCCGCTGCTCTGGGCCGGTCTTGCCCTGAACCTCGGCGGCACCTTCACGTCGCTGCGTTCGGCCGTGGTCGGCGCGATGGCCGGTTACCTGTTCCTGTGGTCGATCTACTGGCTGTTCAAGTGGTTGCGCGGCATCGAGGGCATCGGTTTCGGCGACCTGAAGCTGCTCGCCGCGCTCGGCGCATGGATGGGCTGGGCCGCGCTGCCGCAAGTCGTGCTGTTCGCCGCGGTGACGGGCGCGCTCGTCGGGCTGGTCGCGACCTGGCGCGGACGCATGCGCTTCGAGGAGCCGATTCCGTTCGGCCCGTTCCTCGCGGCAGGCGGCGTCGCGACGCTGTTTTTCGGCACCCCTTTCTATTCGGCACTCGGCGGCTGACATGGCGCATCGCCGGCGGCCGCCATGTTCGCTGCGTCGCGGGGCGGCGCGCCGCTGCCTCGCGACGGCCCGGCGGAGGCACACATGTTTGCAATAGGACTCACCGGCGGCATCGGCAGCGGCAAGACGACCGTCGCCGACATGTTCGCCGCACGCGGCGCATCGCTCGTCGATACCGACCTGATCGCGCACCGCATCACCGCACCGGCCGGCCTCGCAATGCCGGCGATCGAACATGCATTCGGGCCGGATTTCGTCGCGGCCGACGGCTCGCTCGATCGCGCGAAGATGCGCGCACTCATTTTCAGCGACGACGACGCACGCCGGCGTCTCGAAGCGATCACGCATCCGCTGATTCGCGCCGAGACCGAGCGCGAGGCCCGCGCAGCGCAGGGCCCGTACGTGATCTTCGTCGTGCCGCTGCTCGTGGAGTCAGGTAACTGGAAGGCGCGCAGCGATCGCGTGCTGGTCGTCGACTGTCCGGTCGAAACGCAGATTGCACGTGTGATGCGGCGCAACGGTTTCACGCGCGAGCAGGTCGAGGCGATCATCGCAAGACAAGCCTCGCGCGAAGCGCGTCTCGCCGCGGCCGACGACGTGATCGTCAACGATGCGACAACACCCGCTGCGCTCGCCGCACAGGTCGATGCACTGCACCAGCGCTATCTCGCATGCGCGGCCGCCGCGCACTGACCGCCGCGAGCGATCGTGATGGTGTACGAAATTGGTGCGTTGCTAGGGTAGACCGTGAGCATTAGAATGTCCTGCATTGTTTCAATCCCTACCCTAGAGGCGAGCGCGCTTGATTCTTTACGAGTATCCGTTCAACGAGCGAATTCGCACGCTGCTGCGCCTCGAAGACCTGTTCGAGCGCTTCGCGTTCTTTTTGGCTCAGGAGGACCCGCGGGAACATCACGTCGCGCTGACGACGCTGTTCGAAATCGCCGAGGTCACAGGCCGCGCGGACCTGAAATCGGATCTGATGAAGGAGCTCGAACGTCAACGCCAGACGCTCGCCCCCTTTCGCGGCAATCCGGGCATCGAACAGAATGCGCTCGAGGCCGTGCTCGGTGAAATCGAGCAGACGCTTGCCAATCTTGCGCAGATGCAGGGCAAGACCGGGCAGCATCTGGTCGACAACGAATGGCTCGCCAGCATCCGTAGCCGCGCGGTGATTCCCGGCGGCACGTGCAAATTCGATCTGCCGTCGTACTATGCGTGGCAGCAATGGCCCGCGGAACAGCGGCGCCAGGACATCGCCAAATGGATTCTGCCGTTGCTGCCGCTGCGCGACGCCGCAGCGATCGTGCTGCGGCTCGCGCGCGAATCGGGCCAGGCTTCGAAGGTGATGGCGATGCAGGGCAGCTACCAGCAGATGCTGTCCGGGCGCACATACCAGCTGATGCAGGTGCGCGTGCCGCCGGAGCTGCGCGTGATTCCCGAAGCGAGCGCCAACAAATACATGCTCTGGGTACGGTTCACCATGCAGGACGGCGACGTGCGGCCGCGCGCGGTGGACATCGACGTACCGTTCCATCTGACCCTGTGCAATCTGTAACGGCCACGTGCCGGTTCGACGCTTTCGTATGACTACCGTAGTGAAATGTCCGTCGTGCGGCGCAGAAGTGCGCTGGACGGCCGAAAACAAGTTCCGTCCCTTCTGTTCGGCCCGCTGCAAGCAGCTCGACCTCGGCGCATGGGCCGCGGAAAAGTACCGGATCGGCGGAGCCTCCGACGAGGGTCCGTCGTCGGAGGAAGACGGCACCGACGGCCGCCGCGACAGCTGAGCAACGCGCGGGCCGCCCGCGCAGCCGATATGGCCCGCCTTTCAGGCGAGCCGCCACGGCGTCATTGCGACGCCGCCTCCTTCTCCAGCAGCTCCAGCACCGGCAGCGCCGCCGGCAACAGCGGTGCGACCTCGACCGGCAGTTGCTGCCACACGAATGCCTGCCCTTCCTTGCTGTGCGGCTCGCCCGTCCAGCCCGTCACCTTGCAGAAATAGAGGCGCACGTACGCGTGCGGATAATCGTGCTCGAGCGTATGCCAGCGGTGGCTGGCCGTGACTTCGATGCCGAGTTCCTCGTGCAGCTCGCGCGCCAGCGCGTCCTCCACGCTCTCCCCGGCCTCCAGCTTGCCGCCCGGGAACTCCCAGTAGCCCTCGTACGGCTTGCCCTGCAGCCGTTGCGCGAGCAGGTAACGGCCGTCCGGCTGCACCATCACGCCAACCGCGACCTCGGTCACCTTGCGGCCATCGGGCGCGTGCGCGCCGCCTGCTGCGAAATTCGCGCTCATGCCTGCTCCTTGCGACCCGACCAGTCGCGCGCGAACTGCCATGCGACGCGCCCCGAACGCGAACCGCGCTCGAGCGCCCAGACGAGCGCGTCGCCGCGCGCCGTCTCGATCTCGGCGTCCGCGCAACCGAAATGGCGCAGCCAGTGCGCGACGATGTCGAGGTAGTCGTCCTGCTTGAACGGGTAGAAGCTGACCCACAGGCCGAAGCGCTCCGACAGCGAGATCTTTTCCTCGACGACTTCGCCGGGGTGGATCTCGCCGTCCGGCAGATGCTTGTACGACTCGTTGTCGCTCATGTACTCGGGCAGCAGATGGCGGCGGTTCGACGTCGCGTAGATCAGCACGTTGTCGGATTGCGCGGCGATCGAGCCGTCGAGGGCCACCTTCAGCGCCTTGTAGCCCGATTCGCCTTCCTCGAACGACAGGTCGTCGCAGAACACGATGAACCGCTCCGGGCGCTGCGAGATCAGATCGACGATGTCGCCAAGATCGTGCAGGTCGTCCTTGTCGACCTCGATCAGGCGCAGCCCGTCCTTCGCATAAGCGTTCAGGCAGGCCTTGATCAGGGAGGACTTGCCGGTGCCGCGTGCACCGGTCAGCAGCACGTTGTTCGCCGGCTTGCGCTGCACGAACTGTCGCGTGTTCTGCTCGATCAGCCCCTTCTGTCGATCGATGTTGTGCAGATCGTCGAGCGTGATCGACGATGCCGCAGGCACCGGCTGCAGATAGCCGCGCCCCTGGCGCTTGCGCCAGCGGAACGCGGTGGCGGCATTCCAGTCGATGGCCGCCGGCGCGGGCGGCAGCATTCCCTCGAGGCGGCCGAGCAGCGCTTCCGCGCGCGTCAGAAACTGTTCGAGCTTGTCCATGTCGTTCGAATGCTCCCGAGATCAGGAGCGGTAATCCGCGTTGATGCTCACGTAATCGTGCGACAGGTCGCACGTCCAGACGGTTGCCTGCGCGTCGCCGCGGCCGAGCAGCACGCGGATCGTGATCTCGCTCTGCTTCATCACGCGCTGGCCGTCCTCTTCCTGGTAGGCCGGGTTGCGGCCGCCCGCTTTCGCGACCAGCACGTCGTCGAGATAGAGATCGATCTTGCCGACGTCGAGATCCGTGACGCCAGCGTAGCCGATCGCGGCGAGGATTCGGCCGAGGTTGGGGTCGGATGCATAGAAAGCCGTCTTCACCAGCGGCGAGTGTCCGATCGCATACGCGATCTGGCGGCACTCGGCGACGCTCTTGCCGCCTTCGACCTGCACCGTCATGAATTTCGTCGCGCCTTCACCGTCGCGCACGATCAGCTGCGACAGCACCTGGGCAACCTGCGTGACCGCGTCGCGCAGCGCCGCATAGGCTGGCGAGTCGGTCGACGTGATCGCGGGCAGCGTGCTCTTGCCCGATGCGATCAGGATGAACGAGTCGTTCGTCGACGTGTCGCCGTCGATCGTGATGCAGTTGAACGAGCGGTCGGCGACTTCCTTCACGAGCGTGTCGAGCACCGGCTGCGCGACGTTCGCATCGAACGCGAGGAAGCCCAGCATCGTCGCCATGTTCGGCTTGATCATGCCCGCGCCCTTGCTGATGCCCGTGAGCGTGACCGTGTGGCCGTCGATCGTCACCTGTCGCGACGTGGCCTTCGGCAGCGTGTCGGTCGTCATGATCGCCTGCGCGGCGTCGTACCAGTTCGCGGCCTTGCGGTTCGCGAGCGCGGCGGGCAGCCCGGCCTTCAGGCGCTGGATCGGCAGCGGCTCGAGAATCACGCCGGTCGAGAACGGCAGCACCTGCGCGGCATCGATGCCCGCGAGGCGCGCGAGTTCCGAGCAGGTCTCGCGCGCGTTCACGAGGCCCGGCTCGCCGGTGCCCGCATTCGCGTTGCCGGTGTTCACGACAAGCGCGCGGATGCCCGCGCCGCCGGCACGCACCTTGGCCAGGTGCTCGCGGCACACCGTCACCGGCGCGGCGCAGAAGCGGTTCTCGGTAAATACGCCGGCGACCGTCGCCCCCTCGTCGACGGAGATGACCAGCACGTCCTTGCGATTCGGCTTGCGGATGTTCGCTTCCGCCCAGCCGAGCGTGACGCCGGCGACGGGATGGAGTTGGGCGGGATCGATCGACGGAAAATTGACAGCCATGGGGCACACCTGCCGGATGGAAAATGCCGGCATGCGCCGGCATCGATTGGAAGAACCAGCGGCCGCATGCGCGGGCCGCCGCAACTCACATCACTATCACTGACTCGAAGCTGGGAACGACGCGGCACGCGGACGCGCGCCGCCGTCGATCATGACAGCTTCCCGTGACATTGCTTGTACTTCTTGCCGCTGCCGCACGGGCACGGGTCGTTGCGGCCAACCTTCGGCATCTCGCCGCCCGGGCCGCCGTGAGTCATCGCGCTGCCTACCATGTCGGCCGTCGCCGTGGCTGCGGTGGCAGCCGCGACGTTCGCGACCGGCGCGCCCGATTCCGCGTAGTCGGCATGCTGGTACTCGACATTTTCGAGATGACCGCCGCGCTCCTCGATCTGCTCGGCGGCTTCCTCGAGCTGCTCCGGCGACTGGATCTGCACGTTCATCACGATACGCGTGACTTCCTGCTTGATCGCCTCGAGCATCGCGGCAAACAGCTCGAACGCTTCGCGCTTGTATTCCTGTTTCGGATTCTTCTGCGCATAACCGCGCAGGTGGATGCCCTGGCGCAGATGATCGAGCGCCGCGAGGTGCTCGCGCCACAGGCGGTCGACCGTCTGCAGCATCACCGAACGCTCGAACGCGCTGAACGATTCGCGGCCGACCATCGCGACCTTCGCCTCGTACTGCTCGTCGGCGGCGGCCGTCACTGCTTCGAGAATCTCCTCGGCCGTGATCGACGACGACTCGTTCACCATTTCCTGGATCGCGAGGTCGAGCTGCCAGTCGTTGCGCAGCGCTTCCTCGAGCTCGGGCACGTCCCACTGTTCCTCGATGCTGCCTTGCGGCACGAACTGGTGGACGACTTCGGCAATCACGCCGTGACGCATCGCCGAGATCGTCTCGGTGATGTCGTGCGCTTCGAGCAGTTCATTGCGCTGCTGGTAGATCACCTTGCGCTGGTCGTTCGACACGTCGTCGTATTCGAGCAGCTGCTTGCGGATGTCGAAGTTGCGCGCTTCGACCTTGCGCTGCGCGGACTCGATCGAACGCGTGACGATGCCGGCCTCGATCGCCTCGCCTTCCGGCATCTTCAGGCGATCCATGATCGCGCGCACGCGGTCGCCCGCGAAGATGCGCAGCAGCGGATCGTCGAGCGACAGATAGAAGCGCGACGAGCCCGGGTCGCCCTGGCGACCCGCACGGCCGCGCAGCTGGTTGTCGATCCGGCGCGATTCGTGGCGCTCGGTGCCGATGATGTGCAGGCCGCCCGCGGCCTTCACCTGCTCGTGCAGCGTTTCCCACTCGTCGTGCAGCTGCTTGATGCGGCGCGCCTTTTCGTCGGCCGGGATCGCGTCGTTGGCTTCGATGAACGCGGCCTGCTTCTCGGCGTTGCCGCCGAGCACGATGTCGGTACCGCGACCGGCCATGTTGGTTGCGATCGTGATGCGCTTCGGACGGCCGGCTTCCGCGACGATCGCGGCTTCACGCTCGTGCTGCTTCGCGTTCAGCACTTCGTGCGGCAGGCCGGCCTGCTTCAGCAGGTGCGACAGCAGCTCCGAATTCTCGATCGACGTCGTGCCGACCAGCACCGGCTGGCCGCGCTCGTAGCAGTCGCGAATGTCGCGGATCACCGCGTCGTAGCGCTCCTTGGCCGTCTTGTAGATCTGGTCCTGCTTGTCGATCCGCTTCGGCGGGCGGTTGGTCGGGATCACGACCGTCTCGAGGCCGTAGATCTCGTTGAATTCGTACGCTTCGGTGTCCGCCGTGCCGGTCATGCCCGCGAGCTTCGCGTACATGCGGAAGTAGTTCTGGAACGTGATCGACGCGAGCGTCTGGTTCTCGCTCTGGATCTTCACGTGTTCCTTCGCCTCGACCGCCTGGTGCAGGCCGTCGGACCAGCGGCGGCCCGCCATCAGGCGGCCCGTGAATTCGTCGACGATCACCACTTCGCCGTTCTGCACGACATAGTGCTGATCCTTGTGGAACAGCGTGTGCGCGCGCAGCGCCGCATACACGTGGTGCATCAGCGTGATGTTCTGCGGCGCGTACAGGCTCTCGCCCTCGCCGATGAGGCCCCACTCGGCGAGCAGCCGCTCGGCCTTCTCGTGGCCCGACTCCGTCAGGAACACCTGGCGCGCCTTCTCGTCGAGCGTGTAGTCGCCCGGTTTCTCGACGCCCGTGCCGTCGGCCTTCTCCTCGCCGATCTGACGCTCGAGCAGCGGCGGCAGCGCGTTCATCCGCACGTACAGGTCGGTGTGGTCTTCCGCCTGGCCCGAGATGATCAGCGGCGTGCGCGCCTCGTCGATCAGGATCGAGTCCACTTCGTCAACAACTGCGAAGTTCAGCGCCCGCTGCACGCGCGCGTCGGTCTCGTAGACCATGTTGTCGCGCAGGTAGTCGAAGCCGAACTCGTTGTTCGTGCCGTACGTGATGTCCGCCGCGTAGGCCTGCTGCTTCTGGTCGTGCTCCATGCCGGACAGGTTGATGCCGACCGACAGACCGAGGAAGTTGTAGAGGCGCGCCATCCACTCGGCGTCGCGCTGCGCGAGATAGTCGTTGACCGTCACGACGTGCACGCCGCGCCCGGCCAGCGCATTCAGGTACACGGGCAGCGTCGCGACGAGCGTCTTGCCCTCGCCGGTGCGCATTTCCGCGATCTTCCCATAATGGAGCACCATGCCGCCGATCAGCTGCACGTCGAAGTGGCGCATCTTCAGCACGCGGCGGCTCGCCTCGCGGCAGACCGCGAATGCCTCGGGCAGCAGCTTGTCAAGCGACTCGCCGCCCGCGATCCGCTGACGGAACTCATCCGTCTTGCCGCGCAACTGGTCGCCCGTCAGCTTCTCGATCTGCGTTTCGAGCGCATTGATCGTCGCGACGGTCTTTTGGTATTGCTTGACGAGCCGCTGGTTGCGGCTGCCAAAAATTTTCTGGAGAAAACCGGTTGTCATCGGATCGGATCCTGCGTCGCAGCACCGGCGCCCGGCGCGCGTTGCGCGCCCCGACGCCCGAGCCTCGGCGGCTTAGCGAATTAGTGGAATCAAACGAGCAATTTTAGCACGCGAGTCGGCATGCGCCGGTGTCCCGGCCGGACTCGCGCCGCACGCCGAACCCGCCCGCGCAGCCCGGCGCACGGCCCGAAAGCCGCCCCTGCGCGAGCCGGCGCGGGTACAATCGGCGCAACGTCCGCGCGCGTGCGCGCCCGAAGAATGCCTCGATGAACCGATTTTCCAAGCGTTTCGGCCCGCTCCCCGCGTATCGCCCGCAACCCGTGTCCGAAGTGCTCAACCGCACGGACGCGTTCGCGGCGCTGCGCGCCGGCGTCGAACAAGTGGCGTCGCTGCAGCGCGACCTCGCCGCCCTCCTGCCCGACTACCTTGCAAATCATGTCGAACCGGGCTCGATCAAGGACGGCACCCTGACCCTCTTTGCCGCGCACAATGCGCTCGCCGCCCGCCTGCGGCAGGTCGAGCCGCGCCTGCTCGCCGATCTCCAGAAGCGCGGCTGGCCGGTCTCGGCGCTGCGCGTGCGCGTGCGGCCGAAGGATGCGCCGGAGCCGCCGCACGTGAAGCAGGCGCGCATGACGAGCGTGGGCGCCGCCGCGTTGCGCGACCTCGCCGATCACCTCGAGCCGTCGCCGCTGCAGGCCGCACTCGCGCGAATGGCCGCGCGGCACGGTGCGAAGTCTTCGCGCTGAACGCCGCGCCGACGCGCAGGCGCCCCCAACAAAAAAGCGACCCGAAGGTCGCTTTTTTTATCGCAAGGCTGACCGCCGGTCAGGCGAACGCCGTCTGCGTATCGAACGCGAAGCCGCTCGGCGCGGCTTGCGGATCGTCGAACGTGACGATCTCGTATGCATCTTCGTGCGCGAGCAGTTCGCGCAGCAGCGCGTTGTTCAGCCCGTGCCCCGACTTGTATGCGGTGTACGACGCCAGCAGCGGATGGCCGACCACGTAGAGGTCGCCGATCGCGTCGAGCATCTTGTGCTTCACGAATTCGTCGTCGTAGCGCAGCCCGTCGTTGTTCAGGATCCGGTATTCGTCGAGGACGATCGCGTTGTCCATGCTGCCGCCGCGCGCGAGGCCCAGCTCGCGCATCATTTCGACTTCATGGGCGAAACCGAACGTGCGCGCACGCGCGATCTCACGCACGTACGACGTATTCGCGAAGTCGACCTCGAGTTCCTGGCCGGTCTTGTCGACGGCCGGATGACGGAAGTCGATCGTGAACTTCAGCTTGAAGCCGAAATACGGATCGAGACGCGCGAACTTGTCGCCGTCGCGGATTTCGACCGGCTTCTTCACCTTGATGAAGCGCTTGGGCGCGTTCTGCTCCTCGATGCCCGCGGACTGGATCAGGAACACGAAGGACGCGGCGCTGCCGTCCATGATCGGGATTTCCTCGGCCGTCACGTCGACATAGAGGTTGTCGATGCCGAGGCCGGCGCACGCCGACATCAGGTGCTCGACCGTCGACACGCGCGCACCATCCTTCTGCAGCACCGATGCGAGCCGCGTGTCGCCGATCGACATCGCGGATGCCGGAATGTCGACGGGCGTGGGCAGGTCGACGCGCGAGAAAACGATTCCCGTGCCCGGCGCGGCCGGGCGGAGCGTCAGTTCGACCTTGCGGCCCGAGTGCAGACCGATGCCCACGGTCTTCACGATCGATTTGATGGTGCGCTGCTTCAGCATGATGTTCTTCAACTTGATTGAGAATATCAATCAGGAGTTATATTCGATAGGCGAGATTATAGCGTAATTCCCTATTCAACGCTGTTTGAAACTGCGTATCAATCTGTTTCGACTGTTTACCCGCGCGGATACGGGACGGGCCGATGCCCGGAACGGAGGCGTTTCCGGTCATCGGCCCGTGTTACAACTGCCCTGAGGCCGGTGAGCAGCGTTGCCGGCAGGCAACGGCGCACCGCACGATCAGGACGTCAACGTCGCGAGCACACTCGCCGCATCGCTCACTTCGAACTTGCCCGGCGCTTCGACGGCCAGCGTCTTGACCACACCGTCGTCGACCACCATCGCGTAGCGCAGGGAACGGATTCCCATGCCACGCGCGGACAAATCCTGCGTCAGCCCCAGCGCATGAGTGAAAGCAGCGCTGCCGTCCGCCATCATGCGCACCTTGCCCGCGGTGTGCAGATCACGTCCCCATGCGCCCATCACGAATGCGTCGTTGACGGACACGCACCAGAGCTCGTCGATGCCCGCCGAGCGCAGTTGCGCGGCGTGCTCGACATAGCCCGGCACATGCTGCGCCGAACAGGTCGGCGTGAAAGCGCCCGGCAATCCGAAGATCACCACCCGCTTTCCCGCAACCTGGTCGCGCACGCTGAAGGCATTCGGCCCCAGCGTGCAGCCTTCGCGCGCGTCGTCGATGAACTCGAACAGTTGCGCGTCGGGCAGCGCGTCGCCCACTTGAATCATGGCTGGTCCCTCATAGCGATACGGTTTTCGGCGTATTGCGGACAGCACGTCCCATCCCGCTTCGCTGATGCGAAGAGGGCACGTTTCCCGGCCCGGCGTCGCATCCGACGCGGCCTGTCGTGGTTCGTGGCATCCGTCACGCCGGCGTTACCGCGGCAATCTCGTCGATCGCGCCGCGGCTTCGCCTGTGTGCGTCGTCAGTCGGCCTGCTTGCGCAGGAAAGCCGGGATGTCGTACGTGTCGACACCCTTCTCCTGCAGCGCCTGCACGTGCGAGGCCGCGGTTTCGCGCGAGTTGCGCCACACCGCCGGCGTATCGAGCGCGCCGTAGTCGGCCGTGCTGACGTGTTGCGGCTGTGCATAGCCATGCGAGACCGCGCTGACCGGCTGGTTGTCGGTGCCCGTGCGCAGCAGCGTCATCGGAGCCGATTGCTGCTTCTTCGCCGCGCGGCCCAGACCCGTCGCCACGACCGTCACGCGCAGTGCATCGCCCATTGCGTCGTCGTACACCGCACCGAAGATCACCGTTGCGTCTTCCGCTGCGTAGCTCTTGATCGTGTTCATCACTTCGCGCGTTTCCGACAGGCGCAGCGAACGGCTCGACGTGATGTTGACCAGCACGCCGCGCGCGCCCGACAGATCGACGCCTTCGAGCAGCGGGCTCGCCACGGCCTGTTCCGCCGCGAGGCGCGCGCGATCGACGCCGGCGACCGTCGCCGTGCCCATCATCGCCTTGCCCTGCTCGCCCATCACCGTCTTCACGTCTTCGAAGTCGACGTTCACGAGGCCATCGACATTGATGATTTCGGCGATACCCGCCACCGCGTTGTTCAACACGTCGTCCGCGCACTGGAAGCACTTGTCCATCTCGGCGTCATCGCCCATCACGTCGAACAGCTTGTCGTTCAGGACGACGATCAGCGAGTCGACGTGATCCTCCAGTTGCTGCGAGCCTGCTTCCGCGACGCGCATGCGCTTGCCGCCTTCGAATTCGAACGGCTTGCTGACGACACCGACCGTCAGGATGCCCATCTCCTTCGCGATCTGCGCGACCACCGGCGCCGCGCCTGTGCCCGTGCCGCCGCCCATGCCGGCCGTGATGAACACCATGTGCGCGCCACGCAGTGCGTCGGCGATGCGCTCGCGCGCCTCTTCCGCCGCCGCCTTGCCCATTTCAGGCTTCGCGCCGGCGCCGAGGCCGGTGTTGCCGAGCTGGATCACGGACGGCGCACGCGCGCGCGACAGCGCCTGTGCGTCGGTGTTCATCACGATGAAGTCGACGCCCTGCACGCCACGGTTGATCATGTGCTGAACGGCATTGCCGCCAGCGCCGCCAACGCCGACCACCTTGATGATGGTGCCGTTGGTTTCGGTTTCCAGCATTTCGAATTCCATTGTTGCCTCCGTCAAGAAAATAAAACTACTCGGCCGTTATTCGGCAGGAGATCGGGCAACCTCCTGTCGCGCGCCAGCCGCCGGCACCGGCGCGAATTTCGATTCGGTTCGTCAGAAGTTGCTCAGGAACCATTCCTTCATCCGCGAGAAGATCTGCCCCGCGTTGCCGGACTGCACGGCGACCTTGCGGCCGCGCATGCGCTGAGCGCTGCCTTCGACGAGCAGGCCCATCGCCGTCGAGTAGCGCGGGTTGCGCACCACGTCGGCCAGGCCGCCTGCGTATTCCGGCGCGCCGATGCGCACCGGTTTCAGGAAAATGTCTTCGCCGAGCTCGACCATGCCCGGCATCATCGAAGCCCCGCCGGTAATGACCACGCCGGAACTCAGCAGTTCTTCGTAACCCGACTCGCGCACGACCTGCTGCACCAGCGAGAACAGTTCCTCGACGCGCGGCTCGATCACGGCCGCGAGCGCCTGACGCGACAGCGTGCGCGGGCCGCGTTCGCCGAGACCCGGCACTTCGACCATCTCGTCCGGATCGGCGAGCGCCTGCTTCGCGATCCCGTAGCCGACCTTGATGTCTTCCGCGTCCGGCGTCGGCGTGCGCAGCGCCATCGCGATGTCGCTCGTGATCTGGTCGCCGGCGATCGGAATCACTGCCGTGTGGCGGATCGCGCCTTCGGCGAAGATCGCGATGTCCGTCGTGCCGCCGCCGATGTCGACCAGCACCACACCGAGATCCTTCTCGTCTTCCGTCAGCACGGCCAGCGACGACGCGAGCGGCTGCAGGATCAGGTCGTTCACTTCCAGCCCGCAGCGGCGCACGCACTTGACGATGTTCTGCGCGGCACTGACCGCGCCCGTCACGATGTGCACCTTCACTTCCAGCCGGATGCCGCTCATCCCGATCGGCTCGCGCACGTCTTCCTGGCCGTCGATGATGAATTCCTGCGTGAGGATGTGCAGCACCTGCTGGTCGGTCGGGATGTTGATCGCCTTCGCGGTCTCGATCACGCGCGCGACGTCCGTCTGCGTGACTTCCTTGTCCTTGATCGCGACCATCCCGCTCGAGTTGAAGCTGCGGATGTGGCTGCCGGCAATCCCCGTGAACACGTTGGTGATCTTGCAGTCGGCCATCAGCTCGGCTTCCTCGAGCGCGCGCTGGATCGACTGCACGGTGGCCTCGATGTTGACCACCACGCCCTTCTTCAGACCTTTCGATTCGCTCTGGCCGAGGCCGATCACCTCGTAATGGCCTTCGCCCTTCAGCTCGGCGACAATGGCCACCACCTTCGACGTGCCGATGTCGAGGGAAACCAGCAGATCCTTGTAGTCTTTGCTCATAAAGTGCTCTTGCGTGTGATCTCTCGTTACTTCTTGCGCTTGTCGGTATCGGTCAGGAACCGCATGCCTGCCGCACGAATCGCGAATCCGTTCGGATAACGCAGGTCCGCGTACTCGATGTCGTTGCCCCAACGCTCCGTGACGGCCGGCCACGCGGCGACGAGGCGCTGGCTCCGGTCATGCAGGGTCTCGCTGGTGCGCTCCTTGCCCAGTTCGACCTGCATGCCGTTCGACAGCTTCACCGTCCACGCGTAGCGCGCCGACAGCGTCACTTCTTCCGGCGCCGCCTTCAGCGGCGCAAACCAGTTCGTGAAGTCGCGATACCGCGTGACGACTTCCTTCGCACTGCCCTCCGGGCCGTCGAACGCCGGCAGTTCCTGATCCAGTTCGCCCTGGTTCGCGGTGAACAGCTCGCCGTCGACGCTCACCAGTTGCGCGCTGCCCCAGGTCCCGAGCGGTTTGTACTCCTCGAGCGTGACAGCCAGCGCATTCGGCCACACCCGGCGCACGCTCGCGTGACGCACCCACGGCATCTGCTCGAACGCGGCACGCGCCGCGTCGAGATCGACCGTGAAGAAATTGCCCTTCAGCCGGCCGACCACACCCGCACGCACCGTCGGCGTGTTGATGTGCTCGGTGTCGCCGTCGATCCGGATTTCGCGCAGCGCGAACGTCGGACGCTGGATCAGCCAGTAGCAGCCGGCCGCCGCCAACACGAGCAGCAACAGCGCGTACAGCGCGCTGGCGGCAAGGTTGAGTTGGCGAACGTTGTTCCACATACGTCGTTCCGTTCCTGCGTCAGTCGTTGAGCGTAAGCGACAGCACCTTCACGACCAGCTCCGAATAGCTGATGCCGATCGAGCGCGCGGCCTTCGGCGGCAGCGAGTGGTCGGTCATCCCGGGGGCCGTGTTCACTTCCAGGAAATACGCGTTGCCGGCGGCGTCGAGCATGAAATCCGCGCGGCCCCAGTCGGTGCAGCCGAGCACGTCGAACGCACGACGTGCGATGCGCTTCAGTTCCGCTTCCTTGTCGGCCGGCAGTCCGCACGGAATCAGGTATTGCGTGTCGTCGGCGACATACTTCGCGTGGTAGTCGTAGAACTCGCCGGCCGGCACGATCTTGATCAGCGGCAGGTCGAGATCGCCGGCGATGCACGCGGTGTATTCGCCGCCACCTTCGATGCTCTTCTCGACGATCACGATCTTGTCGTGCGTCGCGGCTTCCGACAGTGCGGCGGGCAACGCGTCGGCCGTCTTCACCTTCAGCACCGCGACGCTCGAGCCTTCGCTCGCCGGCTTCACGAACAGCGGCAGGCCCAGCTTCGCGACGATTTCGGTCGCGCGCGCCGCGTAGTCGTCGCCGCGCATCACCGTCTCGAACGGCGGCGTCGGCACGCCCGTCTGCTGCCACACGAGCTTCGTGCGGAACTTGTCGAGGCCGAGCGCCGAGCCGAGCACGCCGCTTCCCGTGTAGCGGATCCCGTAGAAATCGAGCGCGCCCTGGATCTGGCCGTTCTCGCCGTAGCCGCCGTGCAGCGCGTTGAACGCGCGCACGAAGCCTTCGTCCTTCAGCGCCGACAGCGGCCGCTCGGCCGGGTCGAACGGATGCGCGTCGACGCCCGCGTCACGCAGGCCCTGCAGCACGAGACGGCCCGAGGTGAGCGACACCTCGCGCTCGGCCGATTCGCCGCCGAACAACACCGCCACCTTGCCGAAACGTTTCGGATCGATCCCGCTCATGTCATGCCTTCTGTTGTGTGTGTTGCACGAGCTTCGCCGGCACGCCGCCGATCGAACCCGCACCCATCGTGATCACCACGTCGCCGTTCTGCGCGACCCTGGCCAGTGCGTCCGGCACGTCGTCGACCGTGGCGACGAACACCGGATCGACCTTGCCCACCGCGCGCAGCGCCCGCGACAGCGCGTCGCCGTTGGCCGTCGCGATCGCCGCTTCGCCCGCGGCATAGACTTCCGTCAGCACCAGCGCGTCGACCGTCGACAGCACGTTGACGAAATCGTCGAAACAGTCGCGCGTGCGCGTGTAGCGGTGCGGCTGGAATGCCAGCACGAGCCGGCGGCCCGGGAATGCCCCGCGCGCGGCCGCGATCGTCGCGGCCATCTCGACCGGGTGGTGGCCGTAGTCGTCGATCAGCGTGTACTGGCCGCCGTCCGCGGTCGGCACCTCGCCGTAGCGCTGGAAACGCCGGCCGACGCCGTTGAATTCCGCCAGCGCGAGCTGGATCGCGTCGTCGGCCACGCCGAGATCGGTCGCGATCGCGATCGCCGCGAGCGCGTTCTGCACGTTGTGCAGACCGGGCAGGTTCAGCACGACCGCGAGCGGCGCACGGCCTTCGCGGATCACCGTGAAATGCATGCGGCCGTCGCGCGCGTCGATGTCTTCGGCGCGCACCTGCGCGTCCGGCGACAGCCCGTAGCGCACGACCGGCTTCGAGATGAACGGAATGATCTGCCGCACGTTCGGATCGTCGACGCACACGACCGCGCTGCCGTAGAACGGCAGGCGCTGCGTGAATTCGATGAACGCCTGCTTGAGTCGCGCGAAATCGTGGCCGTAGGTGTCCATGTGATCGGCGTCGATGTTCGTGATGACTTCGATCACCGGATACAGGTTCAGGAACGACGCGTCCGACTCGTCGGCCTCGGCGACGATGAAGTCGCCCGTGCCGAGCCGCGCGTTCGCGCCGGCGCTGATCAGCCGGCCGCCGATCACGAAGGTCGGATCCAGCCCGCCCGCCGCGAGCACGCTCGCGACGAGGCTCGTCGTCGTGGTCTTGCCGTGCGTGCCGGCGATCGCGATGCCCTGCTTCAGGCGCATCAGCTCCGCGAGCATCACCGCGCGCTGCACGATCGGCACGCGCTGGTGGCGCGCGGCCAGCACCTCGGGGTTGTCCGAGCGCACGGCCGTCGACACGACGACCGCGTTTGCGCCCTCGATGTTCGCCGCGTCGTGGCCGATCGCGATCCGCGCGCCGAGGGCCGCGAGGCGGTCGGTCACCGCGTTGCGCGACAGGTCGGAGCCGCTGACCTCGTAGCCGAGGTTCACGAGCACTTCGGCGATGCCGCTCATGCCCGCGCCGCCGATCCCGACGAAATGAATGTGTTTGACGATGTGTTTCATTGCAGTTGTTCCAGGTTCGCGCCGGCCACCTTCGCGCAGACGCGCGCGACTTCGTCGGTGGCCTCGGGCTTCGCCAGCGAGCGCGAACGCTCCGCCATGTCCGCGAGCGACGCCCGCGTCTGGCCGCGCAGCCAGTCGGCAAGCAGTTCCGCCGACAGGTCGCGTTGTTGCACCAGCACCGCCGCGCCCGCATCGGCGAGGAACGCGGCGTTGGTCGTCTGGTGGTCGTCGACCGCGTACGGGAACGGCACGAACAGCGCGGCCACGCCCACCGCCGCGATCTCCGATACCGTCATCGCGCCGGAGCGGCAGATCACGAGATCGGCCGCCGCGTACGCGCTCGCCATGTCGTCGATGAACGGCACGAGCCGCACGTCGTCGCCGCCGGTGAATCCCGCTGCTTCGTAATTCGCCTTCAGCGCGTCGATGTGCCTCGCGCCGGCCTGGTGCACGATGCGCGGGCGCTCGCCCGGCGCCAGCAGCGCCAGCGCGCGCGGCACGACTTCATTCAGCGCGGCGGCGCCGAGACTGCCGCCGACGACCAGCACGTTCAGCGGGCCGCTGCGCGATGCATAGCGTGCTTTGGGCGTTTCCGTGCGCGCAAGTTCCGCGCGGATCGGGTTGCCCGTCCATTCCGCGTGCGGCAGTGCGCCGGGGAACGCGACGAGCACGCGCTTCGCGAATTTCGCGAGCACCTTGTTCGCCAGACCGGCGATCGAATTCTGTTCGTGCAGCACGAGCGGGCGGCCCGACAGCGCGGTCATCACGCCCGCCGGGAACGTGATGTAGCCGCCCATCCCGAGCACGACGTCCGGCCGCACGCGGCGCAGCGCGCCGAGGCTCTGCCAGCATGCGCGCAGCAGGTTGAACGGCAGCGTCAGCTTGGTCTTCAGGCCCTTGCCGCGCAGCCCGCCGAAGCGCACGTATTCCATCGGAATGCCGTGCTTCGGCACGAGCGTCGCCTCCATCCCGGCCGGATTGCCGAGCCATACGACGCGCCAGCCCGCCGCTTCCATCCGGTGCGCGACCGCGAGCCCCGGGAACACGTGGCCCCCGGTGCCGCCTGCCATCACCATCAGCGTGCGTCGCGACGCGGTCATACCTTCCCTCCGCGCATCAATACGCGATTTTCATAGTCGACCCGCAGCAGCACCGCGAGCGCGACACAGTTCAGCAGAATGCCCGAGCCGCCGTAGCTCACGAGCGGCAGCGTCAGGCCCTTGGTCGGCAGCAGCCCGAGGTTCACGCCCATGTTGATGAAGGTCTGCGCGCCGAACCAGATGCCGATGCCCTTGGCCATCAGGCCCGCGAACGTGCGATCGAGCGCGAGCGCCTGACGGCCGATCTCGAACGCGCGACGCACGATCCAGTAGAACAGCAGGATCACGACCATCACGCCGACGAAGCCGAGCTCCTCGCCGATCACCGCGAGGATGAAGTCGGTATGCGCTTCGGGCAGGTAGTTCAGCTTCTCGACGCTGCCGCCGAGGCCGACGCCGAACCACTCGCCGCGGCCGAACGCGATCAGCGAGTGCGTGAGCTGGTACGCCTTGCCCTGCGCGTAGCGTTCGTCCCACGGGTCGAGATACGCGAAGATCCGCTCGCGCCGCCACGGCGACAGCCACACGAGCATCGTGAAGGTGCCGACCGCCGTCGCGACGAGGCCGCCGAACAGCTTGCCGTTCACGCCGCCGAGGAAGAGCACGCCCATCGCGATCGCGGCGATCACCATGAATGCGCCCATGTCCGGCTCGAGCAGCAGCAGCGCGCCGACGAGGCCGACCGCGCAGGCCATCGGCAGGAAGCCTTTCGCGAAGCTCTGCATGTATTCCTGCTTGCGCACCGTGTAGTTCGCCGCGTAGATCGTCACCGCGAGCTTCATGACTTCCGACGGCTGCATGTTCGTGATGCCGAGCGGAATCCAGCGGCGCGCACCGTTCACGCCCTTGCCGACGTGCGGAATCAGCACGATCACGAGGCCGACCAGCGCGATCAGGAAGAGATGCGGCGCGTATTTGTCCCAGGTCGACACCGGCACGCGGAACGCGATCACCGCCGCGATGAACGCGACGACGAGCGACACGCAATGGCGCATCAGGAACGCGTAATCGTGATACGACGCATATTTCGGCGAATCGGGCATCGCGATCGACGCCGAATACACCATCACGACGCCGAGGCCCAGCAGCGCAATCGCCACCCACAGCAGCGAGTAGTCGAAGTCGAGCATCCGCGAGCGGCTCGGCCGCACGCCGTTGACGACGCTCGCGAGCCCGCCGGTCGCGGCGCGCGTGGCCGACGCGACGCGGCCGCCCGCGGCATTGCCGCCGGTGTCGTGCCGGTCGTTGAAACGGGAGACGAGGCGATCGGACCAGCTCATGGCGTCGCTCCTTTGTCGAGGGCGATTTCATCCACCGCCGCGCGGAACACGTCCGCGCGATGGGCGTAGTTCCTGAACATGTCGAGGCTCGCGCACGCGGGCGACAGCAGCACCGCGTCGCCCGGCTCCGCAAGCCCGGCAGCCGCATGCACCGCGGCTTCGAGCGTCGCGTGATCGGCAAGCGGCACGCCGGTTTCGGCGAGCGTGTCGCGAAGCGCGGGCGCATCGCGGCCGATCAGCATCACCGCGCGGCACCAGCGCGCGACCGGCGCGACCAGCGGCGCGAAATCCTGGCCCTTGCCGTCGCCGCCGGCGATCAGCACGATCTTCTGCGCGAGCCCGTCGAGCGCGGCCACCGTCGCGCCGACGTTCGTTCCCTTGCTGTCGTCGACGTAGTCCACGTCGTCGATCGTCGCGATCACTTCGACGCGATGCGCTTCGCCGCGGTATTCGCGCAGCGCATGCAGCAGCGGCGCGGCCGGCAGGTCGATCGCGCGTGCCAGCGCGAACGCGGCCAGCGCGTTCGCCGCGTTGTGCAGCCCGCGGATGCGCAGCGCGTCGGCCGGCATCAGGCGCTTCTGCGCGATGTCGGGCGTATGCGCGCCGTCGCGCTTGCGCCGACGGCTCGTCGTGGTCTCGTCCGGCGCATCGCGGTCGACGGCTTCGACGAGCCATGCGATGCCGTTGTCGCGCGACAGGCCGTAGTCGCCGTCATGCACCGGCTCATTCAGGCCGAACGTGACGGTGCGCGGCGCATCGGCGGCGCCGGCGGCCGGCGCGAACTTCATCACGGCCGCATCGTCGCGATTGAGCACGCGCGTCGTCGTCGCACCGAAAATCCGGCCCTTCGCCGCCGCGTACGCGTCGAAGCTGCCGTGCCAGTCGAGGTGATCCTGCGTGATGTTGAGGATCGCAGCGGCGTCCGGCGCGAACGTGCGCACGGTTTCGAGCTGGAAGCTCGACAGCTCGAGCACCCAGACGTCGGGCAGCGCCGTATCGTCGATCGCGGCCGCAAGCCGGTCGAGCATCGCCGGGCTGATGTTGCCCGCGACGGCCACCTTCTTGCCCGAACGCTGGCACAGCAGGCCCGTGAGGCTCGTCGTCGTGGTCTTGCCGTTGGTGCCGGTGATCGCGAGCACCTTCGGCTGATAGCCGCTCGTGCCGAGCGCGCGCAGCGCCTGCGCGAAGAATTCCAGTTCGCCCCACACCGCGATCGCGCGCTCGTTCGCGGCCGCGATCAACGCGGCGAGCGCCGGCTCGAGCGGCGACAGGCCGGGGCTCAGCCCGACGATCTCGACGCCGCCGTCGAGCAGCGCAGGCGTGAACGGCCCGCCGACGAACTCCGCATCGATGCCTTCGGCCTGCAGCGCGGCAAGGTTCGGCGGCGCCTCGCGGGTATCGGCAATACGCAGCCGGCACCCGTGCCTCGCGCACCATCGCGCGATCGCGAGACCCGATTCCCCGAGCCCCAGTACGAGCACCATCGGCCGCTGCCGATCTCCAAACATCTCGCCAGACATCCTTGTTACCTTTCCTTTACCGCAACTTGAGGGTGGACAGACCGAACAGGCACAGCATCAGCGTGATGATCCAGAAACGCACCACCACCTGCGTTTCCTTCCAGCCGGACAATTCGAAATGGTGATGCAGCGGCGCCATCTTCAGCAGGCGCCGCCCTTCGCCGTAACGCTTCTTCGTGTACTTGAACCACGACACCTGCAGCATCACCGACAGCGTTTCCGCGACGAAGATGCCGCCCATGATGAACAGCACGATTTCCTGGCGCACGATCACCGCGACCGTGCCGAGCGCGCCGCCGAGCGCCAGCGCGCCGACGTCGCCCATGAACACCTGCGCGGGGTGCGTGTTGTACCAGAGGAACGCGAGCCCTGCCCCGCCCATCGCGGAACAGAAGATCAGCAGCTCCCCGGCGCCCGGAATGTGCGGAAACAGCAGGTATTTCGAATACACCGAGCTGCCCATCACGTACGCGAACACGCCGAGCGACGCGCCGACCAGCACGACCGGCATGATCACGAGACCGTCGAGGCCGTCGGTCAGGTTGACCGCGTTGCTCGCGCCGACGATGACGAAGTACGTCAGCACGATGAAGCCCCAGACGCCCAGCGGGTAGCTGATCGACTTCAGGAACGGCAACATCAGGTCGGCCCGCGCGGGCAGCCCCATCGACAGGCCGCTCCTCACCCAGGCCATGAACAGGTCGAACACGCGCACGTTGTTCGCCTCGGACACGCTGAATGCGAGGTAGACCGCCGCGAACAGCCCGATCACCGACTGCCAGAAATACTTTTCGCGCGACGACATCCCGCGCGGGTCCTTGTAGACGACCTTGCGGTAGTCGTCGACCCAGCCGATCACGCCGAAGCCGAACGTCACGAGCATCACGATCCAGATGAAACGGTTCGTCAGGTCGCCCCACAGCAGCGTCGCGACCGCGATACCGATCAGGATCAGCACGCCGCCCATCGTCGGCGTGCCGGACTTGACGAGATGGCTCTGCGGGCCGTCCTTGCGCACGGCCTGCCCGACCTTCATTTGCGTCAGCTTGCGGATCACCCACGGTCCGCACACGAGCCCGATCCCGAGCGCGGTGATGGTAGCCATCACCGCACGGAACGTCAGGTACGTGAACAAGCGCAAAAAGCTTGCGTCTCCTTGCAGCCATTGCGCCAGCGCCAGCAGCATGCTTCCTTCCTTCTACTCAGTGTGCAGCGGGCACCGTGCCCGCCGCGGATTGTTTCGTCAGCGCGTCGACCACGCGCTCCATCTTCATGTACCGCGAACCCTTCACGAGCACCGTCGCGCGCGCGCCGTAGCCCGCCGCGAGCAGTGCCGTCACCAGCGCGCCGACGTCGTCGAAATGCCGGGCCGTGTCGCCATACGCGGTGCAGGCATCGCGCGACGCATCGCCGAGCGCGAACAGCGCATCGATGCCGCGCTCGCGCGCATACGCGCCGATCTCGCGGTGAAACGCCGGGCCTTCGTCGCCGACCTCGCCCATGTCGCCGATCACCAGCACCCGCGGCGCCGGTTGCGCGGCCAGCACGTCGATCGCCGCGCGCATCGAATCGGGGTTCGCGTTGTAGGTGTCGTCGACGACCGTTGCGCCCGCGAGGCTGCCGACGTCCGCCTGCCGGACCTGCAAACGGCCCTTGACCGGCTCGAACGATTCGAGGCCCTGCTTGATCGCAGCCAGCTCGATACCGGCCGCGAGCGCCGCGGCCGTTGCCGCCAACGCGTTGCGTGCGTTGTGATCGCCGAGCGCGCGCAGGCGTACCGTCACCGGGCCCGACGGCGTGTCGATCGCAAGCTCGCCGCCGTGCAAGCGGCCCGTGACCTGCGCCTCGACCTGCCGTTCGGCGTCGTGCAGCGCGAAATCGAGAATCCGGTTGCCGGTCGCCGCGACACGCCAGATTCCGGCGTACGCATCGTCGGCCGGAAACACCGCGACGCCGTCCGGCGTCAGCGCGTGGATCACGGCCGCATGTTCGAGCGCGACCGCCTCGACCGTCGCCATGAACTCCTGGTGTTCGCGCTGCGCATTGTTGACGAGCGCGACGGTCGGCGCCGCGAGGCGCGCGAGCACTTCGGTCTCGCCCGGGTGATTCATTCCGAGCTCAATCACCGCGACGCGATGCGCGCCCGACAGGCGCAGCAGCGTCAACGGCACGCCGATGTCGTTGTTCAGGTTGCCGGCCGTCGCCAGCCGCGCGTCGGCGCCGACGGCCGCCGCAAGGATCGACGCGATCATTTCCTTGACGGTCGTCTTCCCGTTGCTGCCCGTCACCGCGACGAGCGGCACCGCGAAGCGCTTGCGCCAGCCATGCGCGAGCGCGCCGAGCGCCGCGCGCGTTTCCCCGCCCTCGATGACCGGCATTGCAAGGCCCGCCGGCGCGTGCGCGACGAGCGCCGCGGCTGCACCTCGCGCGGCCACGTCGCCGAGGAAGTCGTGCGCGTCGAAGCGCTCGCCTTTCAGCGCGACGAACAGGTCGCCCGGGCCGACCGTGCGGCTGTCGGTGGACACGCGCTCGAACGTGGTGTCCGGATCGCCGTGCACGGAGGCACCGGCAATCAGGCGCGCGGCTTCGCCGAGACTGAGCATCGTCATTCGCCGCCTCCCTTGCCGTGCGTCGCGCGTGCCGCAAGCGCGAGCCGCGCGTGATCCTGATCGGAGAACGTGCGCTTCTTGCCCATGATTTCCTGCGTCGCCTCGTGACCCTTGCCGGCCAGCACGACGACATCCTCGCGGGCGGCGCCGCGCACGGCTTGCAGGATCGCGCTCGCGCGATCCTCGATGCGGCGTGCGCGATCGGGCGCGGTCATCCCCGCGATGACCTGGTCGATGATGCGCTGCGGATCCTCGCTGCGCGGATTGTCGCTCGTGACGACGACTTCGTCGGCGAGCCGCTCGGCGATCGCGCCCATCAGCGGACGCTTCGTCGCATCGCGATCGCCGCCGCAGCCGAACATGCAGATGAGCCGCCCGCCGCGCGCCGCCGCGATCGGGCGCAACGCGTCGAGCGTCTTGTCGAGCGCATCGGGCGTGTGCGCGTAGTCGATCACGACCAGAGGTTCGTCGTTCTGCAGCCGGCCGCCAAGGCGCTGCATGCGCCCGTTGACGGACTCGAGCCGCGCGATCTCCGCGACGGCCGCGTCGAACGGCACGTCGGCCGCGAGCAGCGAGCCGAGCACCGCGAGCAGGTTGCTGACGTTGAACGTGCCGAGCGTGCCGACTTCGACGTCCGCTTCGCCCCACGACGAGCGCAGGCGGAAAGCCGTGCCCGTGGCGGTCGCGCGCACGTCGAGCGCGACCAGCTCGCGATCGGCGTCGGCTGCTTGCGCGTCGCCGATACCGTAGGCGATCGTGCGCACACGGCCGCCAAGCTTCTCGAGCAGGCGGCGGCCGGCTGCGTCGTCGCGATTGACGACCGCAGCGCGCAGCCCGCGCCACGCGAACAGCTTCGACTTCGCGGCTTCGTACGCGTCGAACGTGCCGTGATAGTCGAGGTGATCCTGCGTGAGGTTGGTGAAGACGGCAATGTCGAATGCCGTGCCGTTCACGCGGCCCTGATGCAACGCGTGCGACGACACCTCCATCGCGACGGCCTTCGCGCCTGCGTCGTGCAACTGCGCGAGACTGCGCTGCAGCTGCGGCGCGTCCGGCGTCGTGAAGCCGGTCGGCACGAGTTGCCCCGGCATGCCGCTGCCGAGCGTGCCGATCAGCGCGCACGGCTGGTGCAGCGCCGTCAGCGCGGCTGCGATCCAGTGCGTGCAGGACGTCTTGCCGTTGGTGCCGGTCACGCCGACGACGAGCAGGCCGTCGCTCGGGTCGCCGTACCAGCCGCTGGCGATCTCGCCGGCCAGCTGGTCGAGCGCCGGCACCGCGAGCGCGACGGGCGCCGCCGGTGCGGCTTCGAGGCCCTCCGGCTGATACAGCACGGCGGCCGCGCCGCGCGCGACGGCATCGGAAATGAAGGCGCGATTGTCTGCCCCGTCGACTGCATAGCCGAGGAATGCGTCGCCCGCCTGCAGGCTGCGCGTGTCGGCATGCAGTTGCGCCGCGGGGGCCACATGCTGGCGCAGCCACGCAAGCGCGGCCGCGATCTGCTGATGCGCCGGATGGGAACTGCGAGCGGCGCTCATCGAACAACTCCTGGTGAATTACGTGTCGTGCTGGATACGATCATATGCTTCGCACCGCTGCCCGCGGCGAGCTTTTGCGGGCCCGTCCCGGCGGGCGCGCCGGGTGCGTCGTCGGACACGACGAGCTGCTTGATCGGCATGTTCGGCGGCACGTTCAGCGCGCGCATCGTATCGCCCGCGATCGCCGAGAATACGGGGCCGGACACCTGGCCGCCGAAGTGGCTGCCGGCGGTCGGTTCGTCGACCGACACGGCAACGACGATGCGCGGATTCGGCATCGGCGCCATGCCGACGAACGACGCGCGGTACTTGCGCGTGTAGCCGTGGCCTTCGTGCTTGTAAGCGGTGCCGCTCTTGCCGCCGACGCGATAACCGGGCACGGCCGCATCGGGCGACGTGCCGCCCGGCGCCACCACCGTTTCGAGCATCGCACGCACCTCGCGCGCAGTGGTCGGGTTGAACACCTGCGTGCCCACGACCGGCTGGTTGGGGTCGGTCTTGAAAATGGTCACCGGCATCAGCTCGCCGTCATGCGCGATCGCCGTGTATGCGCGCGCCAGCTGGAACAGCGACACCGACAGGCCGTAGCCGTACGACATCGTCGCCTGCTCGATGCGACGCCAGCTCTTCCACGGACGCAGGCGGCCGGCCACCGCGCCGGGAAACCCGACCTTCGGCGCCTGACCGAGGCCGATGCTCGTATACATATTCCACATTTCCTCGGGCCGCATCGTCATCGCGATCTTCGTCGCGCCGATGTTGCTCGACTTCTGGATCACGCCGCCGACCGTCAGCGTGCCGAAACCCGCATCGTCGGTGATCGGTGCGCCGTCGAGCACGAAGTGCCCGTTGCCCGTCTCGACGAGCGTGTTCGGCGTCACGCGGTGCAGGTCGAGCGCGAGCGACACGGTAAACGGCTTCATGATCGAGCCCGGCTCGAACACGTCGGTCATGATCCGGTTGCGCAACTGCTCGCCCGTCATGCGCGAACGATCGTTCGGGTTGTACGTCGGGTAGTTGACGAGCGCCAGCACCTCGCCGGTACGCACGTCGACGACCATCGCCGCGCCGGCCTTCGCCTTGAACTTCTCGACGGCGGCCTTCAGGTTCGCATACGCGATGTACTGGATCTTGCTGTCGATCGACAGGTCGACGTCGGTCCCGTTGTGCGGCGGAATCTGCTCGGCGACGTCCTCGACGATGTGCCCCATCCGGTCCTTGATCACGCGGCGCACGCCGGACGTGCCGGACAGCAGCTTCTGGTCGCCGAGCTCGACGCCTTCCTGGCCTTCGTCCTCGACGTTCGTGAAGCCGATCAGGTGAGCGGTGATCTCGCCTTCCGGATAGAAGCGCTTGTATTCGTTGCGCTGATAGATGCCGGGAATGTCGAGCGCGGCGACCTTGTCCGCCACGTCGATGGGCACCTGGCGCTTGACGTAGACGAAGCCCTTGTCTTCCGACAGCTTCACGCGCAGCTCCTTCGGCGTCATGCCAAGGAGCTTGCCGAGCTGATTGATCTTGTCCGCGCCGAGATCGTCGGGCACCGCGTCGGGAATCGCCCAGATCGCGCGCACGGGCAGGCTCGTCGCGAGCACGAGCCCGTTACGGTCGAGGATCTTGCCGCGCGTGGCCGGCAGCTCGATCGTGCGCTGGTAGCGGCTCTCGCCCTGCTTCTGATAGAAGGCGTTGCCGGGCCCCTGGATCCAGAACGCCCGCGCGGCGAGCGCGACGAACGCCATGAACAGCAGGAACACGACGAGTTTCGAGCGCCACATCGGCAGGTGCACGCCGAGCACGGGGCTCGACGAGAACTTCACGTCCTGGCGCTTTTGCGACGGCTTCATCGCGCGCCTCCGCGGCCCTTCGTGGCCGTGTCGGCCGACGCGGGAATCGGCGCATCGATCGCCTTCGCGGCGCCCGGCGGCAGCGTCAGGTACTGGGTGCGACCGGTCGTGATCGGCTGCATCTTCAGCGAATCGTTCGCGAGCTGCTCGATGCGCGACGTCTTCGACAGCGCGCTCTGCTGATATTGAAGCTGCGCGTAGTCCTGCTGGAGCTGACGCTCCTGCGACTGCGCGCGCTGCAGCTGGATGAAGATCTGGCGCTGCTGGTTCGTCGAGTTGACGACCGACAGTGCGCAGCCCATCACGATGATCAGCAGGAAGATGTTGAAGCGGCTCATGGCGTGACGCGCTCCGCGATGCGCATCACGGCCGACCGGGCGCGCGGGTTCGCGGCGACTTCCGCGTCGCTCGGGAACTGGCGGCTGATGATCTTGAGCGGCGGGCTCGGGAGGTCGACGGCGCGGATCGGCAGGCGACGATCGACCGCAGGCGCACTCGCGTGCGCCTGCATGAATCGCTTGACGATCCGGTCCTCGAGTGAATGAAAGCTGATGACCACCAGCCGCCCCCCTTGCTCCAGCAACGACAATGCCGCGTCTAGTACGACTTGCAGGTCCGCAAGCTCTTGATTGACGTGAATCCGTATAGCCTGAAAGGTGCGGGTTGCCGGATCCTTGCCCTTCTCACGGGTTTTGACGACGTTACCCACGATTTGGGCAAGCTCGCCCGTGGTGTCGAGAGGCCCAAGACGGTCGGACTCTGCCCGGCGAGCAACAAGCGCCTTTGCAATCTGAAAAGCAAACCGTTCTTCCCCATAATCCCGTATCACCTCCGTCAATTCCTGCACCGAAGCCCGAGCGAGCCACTCGGCCGCCGACTCGCCGCGCGTCGGATCCATACGCATGTCCAGCGGGCCATCGGCGCGAAAGCTGAAGCCGCGCGCCGGATCGTCCACCTGCGGCGAGGACACGCCCAGGTCCAGCAACACCCCCGACACCTTCTCGACACCGCGCGCCGCAAGCGCGTCGCGCATCGATGCAAAGCTGTCATGCACGATCGAGAAGCGCGCATCCTCGATGCGCTGCGCCGTCTCGATCGCCCTCGGATCCTTGTCGAACGCGATCAGCCGGCCGGCCGGCGCCAGCCGCGCGAGCACCGCGCGGCTATGGCCGCCGCGCCCGAACGTGCCGTCGACATAAATGCCGTCCGGCCGCGTCACGAGCGAATCGACCGCTTCGTCCAACAGCACGGTCCGATGCTGCAATTCGTTTCCCATCGCGGGCGTCTCCGTCACCGCAATCAGAACGTGAAATTCTTCAGCGCGTCGGGCATGCCCTGCGCCATCGCTGCCTGCTCCTTCGCGATGTAGGTCTGCGAATCCCACAGCTCGAAGTGACTACCCATTCCCAACAACATGACTTCCTTTTCCAGTCCGGCCGCCATTCGCAGCTCGGGCGATACGAGAATCCGGCCTGCGCTGTCGAGATCGACGTCCATCGCATTGCCGAGAAAAATTCGCCGCCACCAATGAGCGTCCATCGGCAGTGCGGCGATCTTGGCGCGGAACACTTCCCATTCGGGGCGCGGAAACAGCAACAGGCAGCCGTCCGGGTGCTTGGTCACAGTCACCCGTCCTTCTGCCTGTCCTTGCAGCGCTTCGCGATAGCGAGCCGGCACCGACATCCGCCCTTTCGCATCGAGCGTCAGCGCCGACGCCCCTTGGAACACGTTCCGCTCTCCCGTTCAGGGCACCGAAGCACCCGCTCAATGCTCGAGAATTTAGCCCGAATAGCCCGCCAAATCACACAAAAATACACTTTCTCACACTGTCTCCCACTTTAGTGGAAGGGTTTGGCACGGTCAAGGGAGCGGCCCGGATTTTTGACGAATTTTGTTAGTTAGAACAAGGACTTACGCGCGCATGCTCATGCGGCCCCTCATACCAAAAACCGTTATAAATGAATGAGCTAGTGCAACTTGTGAAGGTGATACGTGAGAAAGACGGGCCAGACTGGCGTGCGGAAGGGGCTTCGGGGGCGGGAAAACGCGGAAAAAACGGGCGGTATCGAGGACGGCGGACCGGGACGGCATCGCGCGCCGCCCCGGCCCGAATGTCAGAGATAGTACGCAGTGCTCGTCATGACTTTCGATGCGGCGCGCATCAGCATCCGTGCGGGCAGCGGCAACTCGACGCCGCCGGCATCGGTCGCGGCCTTGCCGTGCTTCACCTCGTCGAGCCGCATCTGCTCGACGATCGCACGCGACGCCGTGTCGGTCGCGGGCAGCTCGGACAGATGCCCGTCGAGATGGCTCTCGACCTGGCGCTCCGTCTCGGCCATGAAACCGAGGCTGACCTTGTCGCCCAGCGTGCCGGCGACGACGCCGATCGCAAGCGCGCCAGCGTACCACAGCGGGTTGAGCAGACTCGGGCGCGAATCGAGTTCCTTCAGCCGATGGGCAGTCCACGCGAGATGATCCTCCTCCTCGCGCGCGGCCTCCTCGAACATCGCCTTCGACGACGACGAGCGCGCGGTCAGCTTCTGCGCCTGATAAAGCGCCTGCGCGCAGACCTCGCCGACGTGGTTCACGCGCATCAGTCCGGCGGCATGCGTGCGCTCCGCGGGCGTCAGTTCGGCGGCCGGCGGCTCCGCCGGCGTGGGCACCGGCCGGCTCATCCGGCTAATGCCGGTCAGCGATCGCAGGCCGCGATCGAATTCGCTGATCAGTTCATCCAACACCATCGTGTTCTCCTGGCTGCGTGTGCTGCCGCGGGCGGCAAGGGCACGTGCTCCGCTGCGTAACCGACTTGATTATTCAGCGGAAATTGCGGTTAACCCGTGATTTTAACCATTGTTGCATAAAGGAAACATGGCAACCTTGCGCCACGGCATTTCGCTTTGTCGGAAAAAACGGCTTTGCTACATTACGTGCGACTTCTTGCGAAGTTGATGGGGCGCGTCAACACAACATAACTATCCGCCCCGCCAAAAAAATTCAGTGATTCTTGGAGATCCGTTAATGAAAAAGTCGCTTCTCGCGCTCGTCGCGCTGGGCGCGTTCGCTGGCGCAGCTCATGCGCAAAGCAGCGTGACGCTTTACGGCATCATCGATGAAGGCCTCATCTTCAACAACAACGCCAAGGGCGGCCACCTGTACGGCCTGGCAAGCGGCGTGATGCAAGGCAGCCGCTTCGGCCTGCGCGGCACCGAAGATCTGGGTAGCGGGCTGAAGGCGATCTTCGTGCTCGAAAACGGCTTCGACGTCAATTCCGGCAAGCTCGGCCAAGGCGGCCTGATGTTCGGCCGTCAGGCTTACGTCGGCCTGTCGAGCCAGTACGGTACGGTCACGCTGGGTCGCCAATACGACTCCGTCGTCGACTTCGTCGGCCCGCTCGAGGCAGGCGACCAGTGGGGCGGCTACATCGCGGCTCACCCGGGTGACCTCGACAACTTCAACAACGCATACCGCGTGAACAACGCGGTCAAGTACACGAGCCCGACCTACGGCGGCTTCTCGTTCGGCGGCCTGTACAGCTTCGGCGGTCAAGCCGGCCAGTTCTCGAAGAACCAGGTCTGGTCCCTCGGCGCCGGTTACAACAACGGTCCGCTGGTGTTGGGTGTCGGCTACTTGAACGCACGCACGCCGGCAAACTTCGGCGGCATGTTCAACACCGGCGCGTCGGCTGCGGCGACGGCGGTGTCGTCGCCGGTCTACGGCGCGTATGCGAACAGCGCGAACACGTACCAGGTCATCGGTGCGGGCGGTGCGTACACGTTCGGCGCAGCGACGATCGGCGCGACGTACTCGAACACGAAGTTCAAGGGCTTCTCGGTCGGTCCGTTCGTGAACCAGACCGCGACGTTCAACAACGGCGAAATCAACTTCAAGTATCAGCTGACCCCGGCGCTGATCGTCGGCGCGGCGTATGACTACACGCAAGGCAGCAAGATCGACGGCAACTCGGCAGCCAAGTATCACCAGGGCTCGCTGGGCGTCGACTACTTCCTGTCGAAGCGCACGGACGTCTACGTGATCGGCGTGTATCAGCACGCATCGGGCAACGCGCTCGATTCGAAGGGCAATGTCATTCCGGCCACCGCATCGATCAACGGTCTCGATCCGTCGAGCACGAGCAACCAGGTTGCAGCGCGCGTCGGCATCCGTCACAAGTTCTAATCAGCTTGCCTGACAAGCCGCAGCATATTGAAGGCGCCTTCGGGCGCCTTTTTCTTTTGCGGCCATGAAGCGGTGTGGGAGGAGAACGGGACGATCGCCCGTACGGGGCGTGCCATCGACGTGAATGCCACGGCCGCTCGTCTGCACCCTGCACCCTGCACCCTGCACGCAGGGTATCGCATCAAGCGTGTGGCGGATCACGGTCGCCGCTGAGTCGGCCTGACGGCTCCGTCGACCATGGCGCCTCCCGGTAGAACGCGTACCGTTCCCGCGACCGTCGAATCACGGCGCGGAAGCCTCGCTGCAGCATTACAAATGAAAAAGCCCGGCACTTGCCGGGCTGACTGGTTCCACTTCGGCGTTACGCGCGTCCGTCGCGCAATTCGCGCCGCAGGATCTTGCCTACGTTCGTCTTCGGCAGCTCCGTGCGGAACTCGACGAGTTTCGGCCGTTTGTAGCCAGTGAGACGCTCCTTGCAGTACGCGAGGATGTCCTTGTCGGTGAGCGCCGGATCCTTCTTCACGACGAACAGCTTCACGGCTTCGCCCGAGTGCTCGTCCGGTACGCCGACCGCCGCCACCTCGAACACGCCCGGATGCGACGCCACCACGTCCTCGACCTCGTTCGGATACACGTTGAAACCGGATACCAGGATCATGTCCTTCTTCCGGTCGACGATCTTCACGTACCCGCGCGCGTCCATCACGCCAACGTCGCCGGTCTTGAAGAATCCGTCCGGGAACATGACCTTCGCGGTTTCCTCCGGACGATTCCAGTAGCCGGCCATGACCTGCGGCCCGCGGATGCAGATCTCGCCCGGCTCGCCGAGCGCGACGTCGTTGCCGGCGTCATCGCGGATGGCCACTTCGGTCGACGGCAGCGGCAAGCCGATCGTCCCGCTGTATTCGGTCGCGGTCACCGGATTGCAGGTCGCGACCGGCGAGGTCTCCGACAGACCGTAACCCTCGACGATCGCCGTATGGGTCTTCTCGTACCAGCGTTTCGCGACGCCTTCCTGGATCGCCATACCGCCGCCGTTGGCGATCACGAGCTTCGACAGGTCGAGCTGGTTGAAGTCAGGATGGTTCAGCAGGGCGTTGTACAGCGTGTTGACGGCCGGAATCGTCGAGATCTGATAACCCTTCAACTCCTTGATCATGCCGCCGATGTCGCGCGGATTCGGGATCAGGATGCCCATGCCGCCCGTGCGCATCGTCAGGAAACCGCACACCGTCAACGCGAACACGTGATAGAGCGGCAGCGCGACGACCGTCACGAACTGTTTCACCTCAGGGTACTTCTCGTGCGCGGGATGGTGCCATGCGCCGGCCTGCAGCACGTTCGACACGATGTTCCGGTGCAGCAGCGTCGCGCCCTTCGCGACACCCGTCGTACCGCCCGTGTACTGGAGGAACGCGACGTCGTCGGGGCCGAGCTGCTGCGGCTTGAAGGTCTGCCGCGCGCCTTCGGACAGCGCGGCCTTGAAGCGCGTGAACGACGGAAGCTGCCACGCCGGCACCATCTTCTTCACATTGCGCACGACATAATTGACGAGCCAGCCCTTGATACCCAGCAGATCGCCCATCGACGCGACCACGACATGCTTGACCGCGGTATTGGCGATGACGGCCTGCAGCGTCGACGCGAAATTCTCGAGGATGACGATCGCCTCCGCCCCGCTGTCCTTGAGCTGATGCTCGAGCTCGCGCGGCGTATAGAGGGGATTGACGTTGACGACGGTGAAGCCCGCACGGAGCACTGCGACGATCGCCACCGGGTACTGCAGCACGTTCGGCATCATGAGCGCGACGCGCGCGCCGCGCTTCAGGCCGCGGGACTGCAGCCACGCGCCGAACTGGCGCGATAGTGCATCGAGCTCGCCGTACGTGATGCTCTTGCCCATGCAGACGAACGCCTTGCGGTCGCGATACTGCTTGAAGCTCTCGTCGAGAAGATCCGGAATGGAAGGATACGGGGACGCGTCGATTTCGGCTGGAACGCCGGGCGGGTACGATTTCAGCCAAATTTTATCCATACTGCGCGTCTCCTCACTGATTTTCGAATGGTCGTGCTAAAACGCATCGTAGCGGCTCGCCCACCCCGAGACAACAGGGTTAGATGCCCACTTCCAACTTTCGGGCAGAATCGTCTGATGATATCTCGAAGTTCGGTCAAATCCGCTCAACTTCCACCAGACAATCGTAAAAAGTCGCCGAGTTGCCGAGATCGGTCAGCGCCTGGCTCGTCACCTCGTTCGCGTTTCGCCCATCCGGCGACAATTTCTTCCACCAGATCGACAGCCCGACGACGAGCCCCGCTCGCGCACGATCAGTCACTCGCGCAACCGCCTGCATCGATCCGCGGTCGTTGAAGATGCGCACGATGTCGCCCTCGCCGATGCCGCGCGCGTCTGCGTCTTCCGGGTGTATGTCGAGGTGCGGCTGGCCTTCCGTACTGCGCAGGCTGTCCACGTTCACGAACGTGCTGTTCAGGAAGTGACGGGCCGGCGGGGAAATCATCGCCAGTGGGTAGCGCGCGGCGAGTTCCGGCGCCGCCTCCGCAGATTCGAACGGCGGCAGGTAATCGGGCACCGGGTCCATGCCCATCTGCTCGAGTCGCGCACTGTAGAACTCGCATTTGCCGGACGGTGTACGGAAACCGCCATTTGCGAAAGGCGCGTCCGCCAACTTCAGTTTGAGCCAGCCGGCACGCTTCAACGTTTCCCAATCACTGTCGAGCGCCGGATCGTCCCAACGCAGCGCCACCCGCGCGACCTGTTCGTCGCTGTGATAAAGCGCCGGCTCGTCGAGCTCCATGCTGCGTGCGATGCCGCGAAAGATTTCCGTGTTCGGCCGCGCCTCACCGACGGGCGGAATCGCCGGGAGATTTGCCATCACGTAGGTATGGCCATACGACTTGTGGACGTCGAGATGCTCGAGTTGCGTCGTGGCCGGCAATACAATATCGGCGAAATCGGCCGTATCTGTCTTGAAGTGCTCGAGAACGACCGTGAACAGATCTTCGCGCGCGAATCCGGCGGCGACTTTCGACGAATCGGGCGCGACCGCGACCGGATTCGAGTTGTAGACGATCACCGCTTCGACCTTGGGGCCGAAGGTTGCGTCGCCCGGGTGCAGCAGCGCGTCGCCGATCGCATTCATGTTGATGACGCGCGGCAGTGTATGAGGCCAGCCGGGCATCAGGTCCGGACGCTGCAGCCCCGCGTGATTGACCGGTGCGGATTCGGACGATGACAGCAGCAGCCCGCCAGCCCGATCGCGCCACGCGCCTGTCAGCGCGGGCAAGCTTGCAATCGCGCGCACGGCATTGCCGCCGCCGCGCACGCGCTGCATGCCGTAATTGAGGCGAATCGATGCCTTGCGGGTCGCACCGTAAAGGCGTGCGAGTTCGATCAGTTCCGATACTTCGATGCCGCAGATTTGCGCGACACGCTCCGGCGGATAGGACAGAGCTCGCGCCTTGAGCGCATCGAAGCCGATCGTATGGCGCGCGATGTAATCGTGATCGAGCAGATCTTCGGTAATCAGCACATGCATCATGCCGAGCGCGAACGCGCCGTCGGTGCCCGGTTTCAACGCGATGTGCTGATGGCATTTTTCTGCCGTCAGCGAGCGGTAGGGATCGATTGCGACCAGACGGGCGCCTCGCCGCTTGGCTTCTTGCGCCCGGGTCCAGAAATGCAGGCTGGATGCGATCGGGTTGGCGCCCCAGATCAGGATCAGCTCGCTCTCCTCGAAATGCTCGAGATGCATGCCGATGCTGCCGCCATACGTATAGCGCAGCCCTGCCGCACCGGCCGCGGAGCAGATGGTCCGCTCGAGCCGCGACGCACCGAGTTTATGGAAGAACCGCTGCGCAATGCTGTCGCCCTGCACGAGTCCCATCGTTCCCGCGTAGCTGTATGGCATGATCGCCTCCGGCGCGCGCGCTGCGATTTCCCCGAGACGTCGGCCAATCTCGTCAAATGCGTCGCTCCAGCTGATCGGCACAAAGCGCCCTTCTCCCTTCGCGCCGACGCGCTTGAGGGGCACGGTAAGCCGGTCGGGATGATGAACGCGGTCGGCATACCGGCTGACTTTCGTGCACAACACGCCCTGCGTAGGCGGATGGTCGGGGTCACCCGTAACCTTGATGGCTCGGCCGTTTTCGACGGTCACGCGCATCGCGCACGTATCCGGACAATCGTGCGGGCAAACGGCCCGAGCTATCTGAGTGGCGACGTTCATCGTTCGGGATGCGACTGAATGGAGATTCGCAAATTTTACGTGGGTGGACCCGATAAGGCCTCATTTCACATGAATTTTGCGTCTATGCGGTTTCGCCCGAAGCGGTACGAGCCGTCTGTGTGGCCGGAAATTGCAGCGATGAAGGCGGGATGAGTTCGGGATGAGGAAGCGGGGATTCAAGGTACGCCACTCGAACGACACGTGCGGAGGTTCGGTTACCTCCGCGCGCATTTGCGCCGCTCAAATGCAAAAACCCCCGCCTGTTTGGGCGGGGGTTTCTGGCTTGAGGGGAGCCTGACGATTACCTACTTTCACACGGGAATCCGCACTATCATCGGCGTAGAGTCGTTTCACGGTCCTGTTCGGGATGGGAAGGGGTGGGACCGACTCGCTATGGTCATCAGGCAAAGGGGGTTGTCCTGCTGGCGTGGCCAACAGAACCAATCCTGGAAGAAGCAGTAATCTTGGGTTGTGTGTATCACACACGAGAATCCAACTTGTCCGACGCGCTCATCTTGGCGCGAGACAGACTTGTTATAGGATCAAGCCTTACGGGCAATTAGTATCGGTTAGCTGAACGCATTACTGCGCTTACACACCCGACCTATCAACGTCCTGGTCTCGAACGACCCTTCAAGGGGATCTAGTCCCCAGGGATATCTCATCTTAAGGCGAGTTTCCCGCTTAGATGCTTTCAGCGGTTATCTCTTCCGAACATAGCTACCCGGCGATGCCACTGGCGTGACAACCGGTACACCAGAGGTTCGTCCACTCCGGTCCTCTCGTACTAGGAGCAGCCCCCTTCAAATATCCAACGCCCACGGCAGATAGGGACCAAACTGTCTCACGACGTTTTAAACCCAGCTCACGTACCTCTTTAAATGGCGAACAGCCATACCCTTGGGACCGGCTACAGCCCCAGGATGAGATGAGCCGACATCGAGGTGCCAAACACCGCCGTCGATATGAACTCTTGGGCGGTATCAGCCTGTTATCCCCAGAGTACCTTTTATCCGTTGAGCGATGGCCCTTCCATACAGAACCACCGGATCACTATGACCTGCTTTCGCACCTGCTCGACTTGTCGGTCTCGCAGTTAAGCACGCTTATGCCATTGCACTATCAGCACGATTTCCGACCGTACCTAGCGTACCTTCGTACTCCTCCGTTACGCTTTGGGAGGAGACCGCCCCAGTCAAACTGCCTACCATGCACTGTCCCCGACCCGGATCACGGGCCAAGGTTAGAACCTCAAACAAACCAGGGTGGTATTTCAAGGACGGCTCCACCGAAACTAGCGTTCCGGTTTCATAGCCTCCCACCTATCCTACACAGATCGGTTCAAAGTCCAATGCAAAGCTACAGTAAAGGTTCATGGGGTCTTTCCGTCTAGCCGCGGGTAGATTGCATCATCACAAACACTTCAACTTCGCTGAGTCTCGGGAGGAGACAGTGTGGCCATCGTTACGCCATTCGTGCAGGTCGGAACTTACCCGACAAGGAATTTCGCTACCTTAGGACCGTTATAGTTACGGCCGCCGTTTACCGGGACTTCAATCAAGAGCTTGCACCCCATCATTTAATCTTCCGGCACCGGGCAGGCGTCACACCCTATACGTCCACTTTCGTGTTTGCAGAGTGCTGTGTTTTTATTAAACAGTCGCAGCCACCAGTTTATTGCAACCCCTTCACCCTCCTGGCGCAGGCCAGTCAAGCTACAAGGGCGTACCTTATCCCGAAGTTACGGTACCAATTTGCCGAGTTCCTTCTCCCGAGTTCTCTCAAGCGCCTTAGAATACTCATCTCGCCCACCTGTGTCGGTTTGCGGTACGGTCATCGTTAGACTGAAGCTTAGAGGCTTTTCTTGGAACCACTTCCAATTGCTTCGCTCCCGAGGGAGCTCGCGCCACACCCTTGAATTACGCGCCCGGATTTGCCTAAGCGCCTTCTCCAATGCAGCGACCGGGACTTCCAACACCCGGACAACCTTCCGCGATCCGTCCCCCCATCGCATCTAACGACGGTGCAGGAATATTGACCTGCTTCCCATCAGCTACGCATTTCTGCCTCGCCTTAGGGGCCGACTCACCCTACGCCGATGAACGTTGCGTAGGAAACCTTGGGCTTACGGCGAGGGGGCCTTTCACCCCCTTTATCGCTACTCATGTCAGCATTCGCACTTCCGATACCTCCAGCACCCTTTACAAGGCACCTTCGCAGGCTTACGGAACGCTCTCCTACCATGCGTGCAAGCACGCATCCGCAGCTTCGGTATATAGCTTAGCCCCGTTACATCTTCCGCGCAGGACGACTCGATCAGTGAGCTATTACGCTTTCTTTAAAGGGTGGCTGCTTCTAAGCCAACCTCCTGACTGTTTTAGCCTTCCCACTTCGTTTCCCACTTAGCTATATTTGGGGACCTTAGCTGGCGGTCTGGGTTGTTTCCCTCTTGACACCGGACGTTAGCACCCGATGTCTGTCTCCCGTGATTGCACTCTTCGGTATTCGGAGTTTGCTATGGCGGGGTAATCTGCAATAGACCCCCAACCATGACAGTGCTCTACCCCCGAAGGTGAGACACGAGGCACTACCTAAATAGTTTTCGGAGAGAACCAGCTATTTCCAGGTTTGTTTAGCCTTTCACCCCTATCCACAGCTCATCCCCTAACTTTTCAACGTTAGTGGGTTCGGACCTCCAGTACGTGTTACCGCACCTTCATCCTGGCCATGGATAGATCACCTGGTTTCGGGTCTACGCCCAGCAACTGAACGCCCTATTCGGACTCGCTTTCGCTACGCCTGCCCTATACGGTTAAGCTTGCTACTGAACGTAAGTCGCTGACCCATTATACAAAAGGTACGCCGTCACCCCTTGCGAGGCTCCGACTGTTTGTATGCATGCGGTTTCAGGATCTATTTCACTCCCCTCCCGGGGTTCTTTTCGCCTTTCCCTCACGGTACTGGTTCACTATCGGTCGATCACGAGTATTTAGCCTTGGAGGATGGTCCCCCCATCTTCAGACAGGATTTCACGTGTCCCGCCCTACTTGTCGCACACCTAGTTCTTTCATACTGTTTTCGCCTACAGGGCTATCACCTGCTATGGCCGCACTTTCCAGAGCGTTCGGCTAACAATACAAATAAAGAGTGCAAGGCTCATCCCATTTCGCTCGCCACTACTTTGGGAATCTCGGTTGATTTCTTTTCCTGCGGTTACTTAGATGTTTCAGTTCACCGCGTTCGCTTCGCATGGCCTATGTATTCAGCCATGGATACTCCATACGGAGTGGGTTTCCCCATTCGGACATCCCCGGATCAAAGCTTGTTTGCCAGCTCCCCGGGGCTTTTCGCAGGCTACCGCGTCCTTCATCGCCTGTGATCGCCAAGGCATCCACCACATGCACTTGTTCGCTTGACCCTATAACGAGTCTGTCTCTTCGACAGTCGCTACAGGTTGAGTTCTCGCGTTGTGCCGTATTCCAATTAGAGTCGAACATGAAGTTCGAATCATCTTGAGATACATCGATACAATCACAACCCGGATAGTTTCCACGTCCATCTCAAAGACGCTTCCGCTATCCAAATTACTTACTTCTTCCAGATTGTTAAAGAACGACAGCCGATATGGTGTTACTCATATCACTCTGACTGGCTCAATCGCCAATGACAAAGACTCGACCCAAGTCGAACGCTTGTCATTGAGGGTTGGTGGAGGCAGACGGGATCGAACCGACGACCCCCTGCTTGCAAAGCAGGTGCTCTCCCAGCTGAGCTATGCCCCCATGTACAGAATTCCTCAGGTGTGTACCGCCACACAAGACGGTGGTGGGTCTGGTTGGATTCGAACCAACGACCCCCGCCTTATCAAGACGGTGCTCTAACCGACTGAGCTACAGACCCCTGAGTCTGTCTTTAATTTACAGCCGATAAGCGTGAGCGCTCAATTTTGCGAGATAGCTCTGGAAAGGAGGTGATCCAGCCGCACCTTCCGATACGGCTACCTTGTTACGACTTCACCCCAGTCATGAATCCTACCGTGGTGACCGTCCTCCTTGCGGTTAGACTAGCCACTTCTGGTAAAACCCACTCCCATGGTGTGACGGGCGGTGTGTACAAGACCCGGGAACGTATTCACCGCGGCATGCTGATCCGCGATTACTAGCGATTCCAGCTTCATGCACTCGAGTTGCAGAGTGCAATCCGGACTACGATCGGTTTTCTGGGATTAGCTCCCCCTCGCGGGTTGGCAACCCTCTGTTCCGACCATTGTATGACGTGTGAAGCCCTACCCATAAGGGCCATGAGGACTTGACGTCATCCCCACCTTCCTCCGGTTTGTCACCGGCAGTCTCCTTAGAGTGCTCTTGCGTAGCAACTAAGGACAAGGGTTGCGCTCGTTGCGGGACTTAACCCAACATCTCACGACACGAGCTGACGACAGCCATGCAGCACCTGTGCGCCGGTTCTCTTTCGAGCACTCCCGCCTCTCAGCAGGATTCCGACCATGTCAAGGGTAGGTAAGGTTTTTCGCGTTGCATCGAATTAATCCACATCATCCACCGCTTGTGCGGGTCCCCGTCAATTCCTTTGAGTTTTAATCTTGCGACCGTACTCCCCAGGCGGTCAACTTCACGCGTTAGCTACGTTACTAAGGAAATGAATCCCCAACAACTAGTTGACATCGTTTAGGGCGTGGACTACCAGGGTATCTAATCCTGTTTGCTCCCCACGCTTTCGTGCATGAGCGTCAGTATTGGCCCAGGGGGCTGCCTTCGCCATCGGTATTCCTCCACATCTCTACGCATTTCACTGCTACACGTGGAATTCTACCCCCCTCTGCCATACTCTAGCCTGCCAGTCACCAATGCAGTTCCCAGGTTGAGCCCGGGGATTTCACATCGGTCTTAGCAAACCGCCTGCGCACGCTTTACGCCCAGTAATTCCGATTAACGCTTGCACCCTACGTATTACCGCGGCTGCTGGCACGTAGTTAGCCGGTGCTTATTCTTCCGGTACCGTCATCCCCCGGCCATATTAGGACCAAGGATTTCTTTCCGGACAAAAGTGCTTTACAACCCGAAGGCCTTCTTCACACACGCGGCATTGCTGGATCAGGCTTTCGCCCATTGTCCAAAATTCCCCACTGCTGCCTCCCGTAGGAGTCTGGGCCGTGTCTCAGTCCCAGTGTGGCTGGTCGTCCTCTCAGACCAGCTACTGATCGTCGCCTTGGTAGGCCTTTACCCCACCAACTAGCTAATCAGCCATCGGCCAACCCTATAGCGCGAGGCCCGAAGGTCCCCCGCTTTCATCCGTGGATCGTATGCGGTATTAATCCGGCTTTCGCCGGGCTATCCCCCACTACAGGACATGTTCCGATGTATTACTCACCCGTTCGCCACTCGCCACCAGGTGCAAGCACCCGTGCTGCCGTTCGACTTGCATGTGTAAGGCATGCCGCCAGCGTTCAATCTGAGCCAGGATCAAACTCTTCAGTTCAAACCTGTTACTGTTTTCGGTTCTTTCGAACCGGTCGCTCACTCAAAGCTGACAGGAATATGAACCACTTCATAAACCTGACTTACTTTAGTGTGAGACTCTTGATACTTTTGCTATCTGATCCGAGGATCAGCTCGCCGCCATCAAGCGCCCACACTTATCGGCTGTTAATTTTTAAAGAGCATTTCTGCGGGAAACCTGGAGTTTCCCAACAGCGCTGCGTTTTCAGCAGCAGAGAAGCGAGATTATGAACCGCGTTTCTCGGTTCGTCAACAACTTTTTGAACTGCTTCGTTGCGACGACCGGGGTTCAACTTCGTGTGCGCCGGCGGCTCTACAGCCAGCCCAACCGCACCGCTTCCCTTCTTCCTCCGCGCCGCGTTACCGTTAGCGCGAAAGAGGCGTGATTCTATGCACCCGCCCCCGTCTCCGCAAGCCCTTTGTGAAAATATTTTGAAAAGCGCCCGTGCGCTGTCGCGCACGGGGGCTTCGGGCTCGGTGCACCGGACGATCTACCGACGACCGGCGCCCATCAGCCAGTCGCCGCCCAAATCAGCGGTTCTTGAACACCGGCTTGCGCTTTTCGACGAATGCCGCCATCCCTTCCTTCTGATCTTCGGTCGCGAACAGCGAATGGAACAGTCGACGCTCGAAATGCACACCCTCGGCCAGCGTCGTCTCGTAGGCGCGATTCACCGACTCCTTGACCATCATGATCGCCGGCAGCGAAAACTCGGCGATCGTCGTCGCAGCGGCAATCGCTTCGTCAAGCAGTTTGTCGGCCGGCAGCACGCGCGACACGAGCCCCGCCCGCTCCGCCTCGGCTGCGTCCATGAAGCGCGCCGTCAGGCACATGTCCATCGCCTTCGCCTTGGACACCGCACGCGGCAGGCGCTGCGTGCCGCCCGCGCCCGGCATCACGCCCAGCTTGATCTCGGGCTGGCCGAACTTGGCCGTATCCGCCGCGAAGATGATGTCGCACATCATCGCGAGCTCGCAGCCACCGCCAAGCGCAAAGCCAGCCACGGCAGCAATGATCGGCTTGCGAATCTCGCGGACGGTCTCCCAGTTGCGCGTGATGTAGTCGCCGCGATAGACATCCATATAGGAATAGGTCGCCATCATGCCGATGTCGGCCCCGGCCGCGAACGCCTTCTCGCTTCCCGTCACGACAATCGCGCCGATTCCGTCGTCCGCGTCGAACGCTTTCAGCGCAGCGCCCAACTCATCCATCAGCGCATCGTTCAACGCATTCAGCGCCTTCGGACGGTTCAGCGTGATCAGCCCGACTCGCCCCCGGGTCTCCACCAGGATGTTCTCGTAAGACATCTATTTCTCCTCGATCAATGAAATGAGAAACGCCTCGCACATGCGAATAGTTTGATGCTACCATTCTCCGACCAACCGGTCGGTTAATTAATCGATCCAACCCTTCCCTATGTCCATCAGGCTGCCGTCATGACCCATGCACTGTTCACGAAGCACGAAGACACGCTGAAACACGCCCTCGCCGCCATCGAGAGCCGCGGGTACTGGAGCCCGTTCGCGGAAATGCCGAGCCCCAAAGTGTACGGGGAAAGCGCGAACGCAGATGGCGAAGCGGCGTTCAACGCACACCTCGGCAACACGTTCGCGCTCGACCAGCCGGCCTCCGGCGGAACCGTCGGTGCGGAGCAGTCGCCGTACGGGATCGCGCTGGGCGTCCGCTATCCGAAATCGACGCCCGACGAACTGATTGCCGCAGCCGCCGCTGCCCAGCGCGCATGGCGTGAGGCCGGCCCGAGCGCCTGGATTGGCGTCAGTCTCGAAATCCTCGCACGGCTGAATCGCGCGAGCTTCGAGATCGCCTACAGCGTGATGCACACGACGGGCCAGGCGTTCATGATGGCGTTCCAGGCCGGGGGCCCGCACGCGCAGGATCGAGCGCTCGAAGCGGTCGCCTACGCGTGGGCCGAATTGCGTCGCGTCCCCGCCGATGCACACTGGGAGAAGCCGCAAGGCAAGAACCCGCCGCTCGCGATGCACAAGCGCTATACGATCGTTCCGCGCGGCACCGGCCTCGTGCTCGGCTGCTGCACGTTCCCGACCTGGAACGGCTACCCCGGCCTGTTCGCCGACCTCGCGACCGGCAACACGGTGATCGTCAAACCTCATCCGGGCGCGATCCTGCCGCTCGCGATCACGGTCCGCATCGCGCGCGACGTGCTGCGCGAAGCCGGCTTCGATCCGAACGTCGTTACGCTCCTTGCGACCGAACCGAACGACGGCGCCCTCGTGCAGGACCTCGCGCTGCGCCCTGAAATCAAGCTGATCGACTTCACCGGCAGCACGCAAAACGGCACGTGGCTCGAACGCACTGCGCATCAGGCACAGGTGTATACCGAAAAGGCCGGCGTCAACCAGATCGTGATCGATTCGACCGACGACCTGAAGGCCGCGGCCAAGAACATCGCGTTCTCGCTGGCGCTGTACTCCGGCCAGATGTGCACGGCACCGCAGAACATCTACGTGCCGCGCGACGGCATCCGGACGGCAGACGGCCATGCAAGCTTCGACGAAGTCGCCCAGGCGATCGCCGTCTCCGTGCAGAAACTGACCGGAGACCCGGCTCGCTCGGTCGAGCTGATCGGCGCAATCCAGAACGACGGCGTGGCCGCGCGGATCGACGACGCCCGCAAGCTCGGTCGAGTACTCGCCGACAGCCAGACGCTCCAGCATCCGACGTTCGCCAATGCCCGAGTGCGCACGCCGCTCGTGCTGCAGCTCGACGTGGCCGATCGCGCGAAATTCACGCAGGAGTGGTTCGGCCCGATCTCGTTCGTGATCGCGACCGACTCGACCGCGCAGTCGCTCGATCTCGCCGGCGAAATCGCCGCGGAACATGGCGCGCTGACGCTCTCCGTCTACAGCACCGACGACAAGGTTCTCGACGCCGCGCACGATGCGGCGGTGCGTGGCGGCGTCGCGCTGTCGATCAATCTGACGGGCGGCGTGTTCGTCAACCAGTCGGCGGCATTCTCCGACTTCCACGGCACCGGCGCGAACCCGGCCGCCAATGCGGCGCTCGCCGATCCGGCGTTCGTCGCCAGCCGGTTCCGCGTGGTGCAAAGCCGCGTTCATGTTGCGCCGAAGGCCGTACCCGTGGAAGCCGGCCAGACGGCATAACCCGAATGGCCGACGTGCAAACGCCGTCGCATTCTTTACCATGAACGAATCCGCCAACCGGCGGGTTCGTTGCACATCGACACCTCCATGAACGACGCCTACATCTGCGACGCGATTCGCACACCCATCGGCCGCTACGGCGGCGCCCTGAAAGACGTTCGTGCCGACGATCTCGGCGCGGTGCCGCTCAAGGCGCTGATCGAACGCAACCGCAACGTCGACTGGTCGGCGATCGACGACGTGATCTACGGCTGCGCGAACCAGGCAGGCGAAGACAACCGCAACGTCGCGCGCATGTCCGCATTGCTCGCGGGCCTGCCGACAGCCGTGCCGGGCACGACGCTGAACCGGCTGTGCGGTTCCGGCATGGACGCCGTCGGCACCGCCGCACGCGCGATCAAGGCGGGCGAAGCACGCTTGATGATCGCGGGCGGCGTCGAAAGCATGACGCGCGCGCCGTTCGTGATGGGCAAGGCCACCAGCGCATTCGCGCGCCAGGCCGCCATTTTCGACACGACGATCGGCTGGCGCTTCGTCAATCCGCTGATGAAACAGCAATACGGCGTCGATTCGATGCCCGAGACGGCCGAGAACGTCGCGGACGACTACAACATCAGCCGTGCCGACCAGGATCTGTTCGCGCTGCGCAGCCAGCAGAAGGCTGCGCGCGCGCAGCAGGACGGCACGCTCGCCGACGAAATCGTCCCGGTCACGATTCCGCAGAAGAAGGGCGACGCGCTCGTCGTATCGCGTGACGAGCATCCGCGCGAAACGTCGCTCGAAGCGCTCGCGAAGCTGAAGGGCGTCGTGCGCCCGGACGGATCGGTGACGGCCGGCAACGCGTCGGGCGTCAACGATGGCGCATGCGCGCTGCTGCTCGCCAATGCGGAAGCGGCCGACCAGTACCGGCTGCGCCGCCGCGCACGCGTCGTCGGCATGGCGACCGCCGGCGTCGAACCGCGCGTGATGGGAATCGGCCCGGCGCCGGCCACGCAAAAACTGCTGCGCCAGCTCGGCATGACGATCGACCAGTTCGACGTGATCGAGCTGAACGAAGCGTTCGCGTCGCAGGGTCTCGCGGTGTTGCGCATGCTCGGTATCGCCGACGACGATCCGCGCGTGAACCCGAACGGCGGTGCGATCGCGCTCGGTCACCCGCTCGGCGCATCGGGCGCGCGGCTCGTGACCACGGCGCTTCACCAACTCGAGCGTACGGGCGGCCGCTTTGCGCTCTGTACGATGTGCATCGGCGTCGGCCAGGGCATCGCGATCGCCATCGAGCGCGTGTAACCGACGCGCCGCGCCTATAACGAAGTCATGAAGGAGACACTGCATGTCATATGAGGCGATCCAGCTGGATATCGATCAGACTGCCCGCGTGGCCACGATCACCCTCAACCGTCCGGACAAGCTGAACAGCTTCACGCGGGCGATGCATCGCGAACTGCAGTCTGCCCTCGATGAAGTCGAGACGGCCGGCGCACGTGCGCTGATCCTGACCGGTGCGGGGCGCGGCTTTTGCGCAGGCCAGGACTTGGCCGACCTCGACTTCACGCCCGGCGCGTCCACCGACCTCGGCACGCTGATCGACGAGCATTTCAATCCGCTGATCCGTCGCCTGCAACGCATGCCGATTCCCGTGATCGCCGCCGTCAACGGCACGGCGGCCGGCGCCGGCGCGAATCTCGCACTCGCCTGCGACCTCGTCTTCGCCGCACGCTCGAGCAGCTTCATCCAGGCCTTCGTCAAGATCGGGCTCGTGCCCGATTCGGGCGGAACGTGGTTCCTGCCGCAACGCATCGGCATGGCACGCGCGCTGGGGCTCGCCCTGACCGGCGACAAGCTCGGCGCCGAACAGGCCGAACAATGGGGCTTGATCTGGCGCGCAGTCGACGACGACAAGCTCGCCGCGTCCGCCCGTGAGCTCGCCAGCCAGCTCGCGCAACAACCGACGCTCGCGATCGCGTCGATCAAGCAATCGATGCGCGACAGCGTCACGAATACGCTCGATCAGCAGCTCGACCTCGAGCGCGACCTGCAGCGCAAGCTCGGCCAGTCACACGACTATGCGGAAGGCGTGAAGGCGTTCATCGAGAAGCGCGCGCCGCGCTTCGAGGGGCGTTGACATGACCACGTCCAATGACATGCTCGACCCCGATGCGCTCGCCCGCGCGACTGCACGGGCCATGTACGACGCAGATGCCTGCAGCCGCGCGTTCGGCATGGAAATCGCGGAAGTGCGGGCCGGCTATGCGCGCCTGCAAATGCGCGTCCGGCCGGAATTCCTGAACGGACATCAGACTTGCCACGGCGGCATCATCTTCACGCTCGCCGATTCGACGTTCGCGTTCGCGTGCAACTCGTACAACCTGAATACTGTTGCGGCCGGCTGCTCGATCGAATACCTGCGTCCCGTACACGGCAACGACCTGCTGACGGCCGAAGCGATCGAGCAGACGCGCAGCGGCCGACACGGGATCTACGACATCCGCGTCACGAACCAGACAGGCGAAACGGTCGCGATGTTTCGGGGCAAATCGGCCCAGATCAAGGGCACGGTGCTGCCCGAAGAGCATTGACGTCACGGCTCGCCCATAACAATCACTGGAGACAGGCATGACTACCCCGCTACCGCTCGAGCCGATCGAGACCGCCTCGCGCGACGAGCTGACCGCACTGCAGCTCGAACGCATGAAGTGGTCGCTCCGGCACGCGTACGACCATTCACCCGTCTATCGCCGCAAATTCGACGAAGCGGGCGTACATCCCGACGACCTGAAGACGCTCGCGGATCTTTCACGCTTCCCGTTCACGACCAAGGCCGACCTGCGCGACAGTTACCCGTTCGGAATGTTCGCGGTGCCGCAGGACCAGATCTCGCGCATTCATGCGTCGTCGGGCACGACCGGCAAGCCGACCGTCGTCGGCTATACGGCACGCGACATCGACACGTGGGCCAATCTCGTCGCGCGCTCGATCCGCGCGGCCGGTGCGCGGCGCGGCGACAAGGTTCATGTCAGTTACGGATACGGGCTGTTTACCGGCGGGCTCGGCGCACACTACGGCGCCGAACGCGCGGGGCTGACCGTGATTCCGTTCGGCGGCGGCCAGACCGAAAAGCAGGTGCAGCTGATCCAGGATTTCCGGCCCGACATCATCATGGTGACGCCGAGCTACATGCTGTCGATCGCCGACGAGATCGAGCGCCAGGGCCTCGATCCCGCACAAAGTTCGCTGCGCATCGGCATCTTCGGCGCGGAGCCGTGGACCAACGACATGCGCACGGCCATCGAGCAGCGGATGGGCATCGACGCGGTCGACATCTATGGGTTGTCCGAAGTGATGGGACCCGGCGTTGCATCGGAATGCGTCGAGACCAAGGACGGCCCGACCATCTGGGAAGATTACTTCTATCCGGAGATCATCGATCCCGACACCGGCGAAGTATTGCCTGACGGCGAACTCGGCGAACTGGTGTTCACGTCGTTGACGAAGGAAGCGCTGCCGATCATCCGCTACCGGACGCGCGACCTCACGCGTCTGCTGCCCGGCACCGCCCGCACGATGCGCCGGATGGAAAAGATCACCGGGCGTTCGGACGACATGATGATCGTGCGTGGCGTCAACGTCTTCCCGACGCAGATCGAGGAGCAGCTGCTGAAACAGCGCGCTCTAGCACCGCACTATCAGATCGTGCTGACGAAGGAAGGCCCGCTCGACGTGCTGACACTCAACGTCGAGCCGTGCCCGGAAACGGCACCCGACACGGCGGCGATCCATGCAGCCAGGCAGGCGCTCGCGCACGACATCAAGTCATTGATCGGCGTGACGGCCGTCATCAACGTGTTGCCCGTGAACGGAATCGAACGCTCGGTCGGCAAGGCGCGCCGCGTGATCGACAAGCGCAAGGGCTGATACCCGCCACTGCCCGACCGCCGCGAGCAACAACATCGGCCGCACAAAAAACAGCCCGACCGGCCAACGACACCGGTCGGGCTGCTTCATTTCGAGCGCCGGTCAAACTTGAACACCGGCGCCACTGCACGTCATGAATTCGGGAACAGCAGCCACATCCGGCCGATCTGCTTCATCCGTCCGGCCAGGTCGCCCGCTTCGTCGCCCAGCCCCCAGAAATAGTCGGCCCGCACGCCGCCCTTGATCGCGGAACCCGTGTCCTGTGCGAACACGAGCCGGTTCATCGGCGTATTGGTCAGCGGCCGCGTCGTCTGCAGGAACACGGGCGTACCGAGCGGAATCGACGACGGATCGACCGCGATCGAGCGCTCCGCCGTGAGCGGCACCCCGAGTGCACCGATCGGACCGTCCGCGCCGCCGTGCGGCGCGTCTTCCTTTGTCGGCATGTCGCGGAAAAACACGAATCGCGGATTCGTGTCGAGCAACGCATCGACGCGAGTCGGGTTCGCCTTCGCCCAAGCCTTGATGCCCTGCATCGTCGCCTGCGCGGGCGTCAGCTCGCCGCGATCGAGCAGCCACTTGCCGATCGAGCGATACGGCTGGTTGTTGGTGCCGCCGAAGCCGACCCGCATCACCGAACCGTCGTCGAGAAGCACGCGCCCCGAACCCTGCACCTGCAGAAAGAATGCCTCGATCGGATCGTCGACCCACACGAGTTCGTTGCCGTTCAGGATGCCGGCCCGCTCGAGCTGCGCACGCGGGGGCAGCGCCGCACCGGCGCGATAGCCGGCCGGCCAGCGGTACAGCGCGTACTGGTAAGGACCGCGACGCACGCGCGAGCCGTGCAGCAACGGCTCGTAATAACCGGTCACGAGCCCGTCGAGCGTGCCGTTGGTGTTCGCGAGCTGAAACGGCGTGAAATACGTTTCGAAGAACGCGCGCGCGCTGCTGACGTCGAGCTCGTCGAGGCGGTCGGCGGCAGCGCAGGCACGCTGCCACGCCGGCTGGCGCGCGAGCCGCACGCAGTTCTGCCGCAGCGCGGCCGTCGCACCGATCAGCGAATCGTCCTGCCACCCCGGCACCTGCTGCCACGCGACCGGCGTGAGCCGCTTCGCGGCCACCTGTCCCGGCACGATCGCCGCGCCGGTCGGCGGCTTGAGTGCCGACGTCCGCGTCGGCGCGCCGCCGCACGCGGCAAGCAGCACGGCCGTCGCGGCGGCCGCAACCCAGCCGGCCGCCCGGGGCCCAAACCACATACAATGTCCGTTCTTGATGGAAACCGCCATGTCAGATTTTCTCGACCAATATCCGATGCTCATCTTCGCGCTCGAGGCTTTCGTAGCGCTTGCCCTGCTTGTCTTCATCGTCGTGTGGACGTCGTCCGGCCGGAAGAAGCACGCGCGCGGCAACGACCGCCAGCCACGCTGACCGACAGCGCACGCTCAATGCAGCGTGCGAGGCATGTGCAGCGCGAACTCGTCGACCGGCGCGTCGAACCGCTCGCCGTCCTCCGCCACGCAGAAGTACGCGCCGCGCATCGTGCCGACCGGTGTCGCGATCACGGCCCAGCTCGTGTATTCGAACTGTTCGCCCGGCTGCAGCAGCGGCTGGTGCCCGACGACGCCGAGCCCCTTCACTTCCTGCACGTGATTTTCGCTGTCCGTGATGATCCAGTGGCGCGCGATCAGTTGCGCCGCGACCTGCCCCGTGTTGCGGATGGTCAGCGTGTACGCGAATGCGTATTGACGCCGATCGGGGTCGGATTGTTCCGGCAAGTAGCTGGTTTTCACCGAAACGGTGAACTGATACTGACTCATGGTGTTTCCACTGTAGGTAACCGCCCGCGCCGACTGGAGCGGCTGGGCCGCGGGCGCGCCGCACTGGTTCGGCATTCTATTCGGAATCGGGCCGCAACCGCACGGCCCGTCGCCGCGAACCGGGCTGCCGGACGGTAGAATGGCGGTTTTGCGCCGCAGCGTCCCCGCTCCCCTGTCATGACTCAATTCCGCATCGCTCCCAGCATCCTGTCGGCCGACTTTGCACGGCTCGGCGAAGAAGTCCGCAACGTGGTCGCCGCCGGCGCCGACTGGATTCACTTCGACGTGATGGACAACCATTATGTGCCGAACCTCACGATCGGCCCGCTCGTCTGCGAGGCGATCCGCCCGCACGTGCAGGTGCCGATCGACGTGCATCTGATGGTGCGTCCGGTCGACCGGATCGTGCCCGATTTCGCGAAGGCCGGCGCGAACCTGATCAGCTTCCACCCGGAAGGCTCGGATCACATCGACCGTACGCTGTCGCTGATCCGCGATCACGGCTGCAAGGCCGGCCTCGTGTTCAACCCGGCGACGCCGCTGAACTATCTCGATCACGTGATGGATCGCCTCGACTTCGTGCTGCTGATGTCGGTGAACCCGGGTTTCGGCGGCCAGTCGTTCATTCCGGAAACGCTGAACAAGCTGCGCGAAGCGCGCGCCCGCATCGACGCATACACGGAACGCACCGGCCGCGAAATCCTGCTCGAGGTGGACGGCGGCGTGAAGGCCGACAACATCGCGGAAATCGCGGCGGCCGGTGCGGACACCTTCGTCGCGGGCTCGGCGATCTTCGGCAAGCCCGACTACCGCAAGGTGATCGACGAAATGCGCGCAGCACTCGCCACCGTCGAGCGGAGCTGACGCCGTGGCCGAATCCTCGCTGGCTGGACCGGCATCGGCCGGAGCCGACGGCCCGATCCGTTTCGGGATGCCGCGCATCGACGCGGCGCTGATCGACCTCGACGGCACGATGGTCGACACGGCCGACGATTTCACGGCCGGGCTGAACGGAATGCTCGCGCGGCTGGGCGCACCGGCCACGTCGCGCGACGAGGTGATCGGCTACGTCGGCAAGGGTTCCGAGCATCTGATCCAGAGCGTGCTGAAGCCGCGCTTCACGCCCGATGAGGCGCACGCGCGCTTCGACGACGCGCTCGCGATCTACCAGACCGAATACGCCAAGATCAACGGCCGCCACGCACGCCTCTATCCGGACGTCGCAACCGGCCTCGACGCACTGCGCGCGGCCGGCGTCCGGCTCGCGTGCGTGACGAACAAGCCGCACCGCTTCGCGGTCGAGCTGCTCGAGCAATACGGGCTGATCGATCGCTTCGGCATCGTGCTCGGGGGCGACAGCGTCGCGCGCAAGAAGCCCGATCCGCTGCCGATGCTGACCGCATGCGACGCGCTCGGCGTCGCGCTTGGCGCGGCGGTCGCGATCGGCGACTCGGAAAACGACGCGCTGGCCGGCCGCGCGGCGGGAATGGCGACGCTGACGGTGCCGTACGGCTACAACCACGGCAAAGCTATACAAACGATAAATTCGGATGGTATAGTCGATTCGTTGCTGGTCGCGGCCCGCGCGATTACCGCGCACAACGTCGGCCGGCCAACCATCTGATTATTTCTTCCATCCGCATGTTTCTGAATAAAAAACGGAGTCTGAGCAGCATCGACCGGGGAGCCTGGCCCTGGCGTCGCTGGTCGCGCTAACCTCTTCGATGAGGTACGCTGAGGCACGTCTTCAGCGCCGTTTTTTATCTCGCTGCGCATCCGCGCGCCGATCGTCGCACCACCTCGAGTTCTACCGCGTCCGAATGCTTGCGTTCAGGGCCGGCCGCAGGCTCGCGACGTTCACGCCCGGAGTGCCGGCCGGCAACAGGCACTTCTCGATCGACCGCCCTTTCGCCGACGGCAGCCCGCGCAGCGTCAAGTGATCCCTGGCGCACTCCGCCGCTCGTCCCGAACAGGACCGGAACATGACCGAACTCGAATTCCAATCGCTGGCGAACGAAGGCTACAACCGCATCCCGCTGATCGCGGAAGCGCTCGCCGACCTCGAAACGCCGCTGTCCCTCTACCTGAAGCTGGCCCAGCCTGAACGCGCGGGCGCCAACTCGTTCCTGCTCGAGTCGGTGGTCGGCGGCGAACGCTTCGGCCGCTACTCGTTCATCGGCCTGCCCGCTCGCACGCTGGTGCGCACGCGCAACGGCGTGTCCGAAGTGGTGCGCGACGGCCAGGTCGTCGAGACGCACGACGGCGACCCGTTCGAATTCATCGAGTCGTTCCAGGCGCGCTTCAAGGTCGCGCAGCGTCCGGGCCTGCCGCGCTTCTGCGGCGGCCTCGCCGGCTATTTCGGCTACGACGCGGTGCGCTACATCGAGAAGAAGCTCGCGAATACCGCGCCGCGCGACGATCTCGGCCTGCCGGACATCCAGCTGCTGCTCACCGAGGAAGTCGCGGTGATCGACAACCTTGCCGGCAAGCTCTACCTGATCATCTACGCGGACCCGGCCCAGCCCGAAGCCTATACGAAGGCAAAGCAGCGCCTGCGCGAACTGAAGCAGCGCCTGCGCACGACCGTGCAGCCGCCCGTGACGTCGGCGAGCGTGCGCACCGAAACGTTCCGCGAATTCAAGAAGGAAGACTATCTGGCCGCCGTGCGCCAGGCGAAGGAATACATCGCGGCCGGCGAGCTGATGCAGATCCAGGTCGGCCAGCGGCTGACGAAGCCTTACCGCGACAATCCGCTGTCGCTGTATCGCGCGCTGCGTTCGCTGAATCCGTCGCCGTACATGTATTACTACAACTTCGGCGATTTCCATGTGGTCGGCGCGTCGCCGGAAATCCTCGTGCGCCAGGAAAAGCGCGGCGAAGACCAGATCGTCACGATTCGTCCGCTGGCCGGCACGCGTCCGCGCGGCAACACGCCCGAGCGCGACGCGGAACTCGCGACCGAACTGCTGAACGATCCGAAGGAAATCGCCGAGCACGTGATGCTGATCGACCTCGCGCGCAACGACGTCGGCCGCATCGCGGAGATCGGCTCGGTGCAGGTGACCGACAAGATGGTGATCGAGAAGTACTCGCACGTGCAGCACATCGTCAGCTCGGTCGAAGGCAAGCTGAAGCCCGGCATGACGAACTACGACGTGCTGCGCGCGACGTTCCCGGCCGGCACGCTGTCCGGCGCGCCGAAGGTGCGCGCGATGGAGCTGATCGACGAGCTCGAGCCGATCAAGCGCGGGCTGTACGGCGGTGCGGTGGGCTACCTGTCGTTCTCGGGCGAGATGGATCTCGCGATCGCGATCCGCACCGGCCTGATCCACAACGGCAACCTGTACGTGCAGGCGGCGGCCGGCGTCGTCGCGGACTCGGTGCCCGAATCCGAATGGCAAGAGACCGAGAACAAGGCGCGCGCGGTGCTGCGTGCGGCCGAACAGGTCCAGGACGGCCTCGATAGCGACTTCTGACCGGAGACTGACCATGCTGCTCATGATCGACAACTACGACTCGTTCACCTACAACCTGGTCCAGTACTTCGGCGAACTGGGCGAGGACGTGCGCACGTACCGCAACGATGAAATCACGCTCGACGAGATCGCGCGCCTGGACCCCGACACGATCTGCCTGTCGCCCGGCCCGAGCAACCCGCAGCACGCGGGCATCACGCTCGACGTGCTGCGCGAATTCGCGGGCAAGAAGCCGATCCTCGGCGTGTGCCTCGGCCATCAGGCGATCGGCGAAGCGTTCGGCGGCCGCGTCGTGCGCGCGAAGACCATCATGCACGGCAAGGTGAGCCGGATCGAAACCGACTGCCGCGGCGTGTTCGCCGACCTGCCGAAGCATTTCGACGTCACCCGCTACCATTCGCTCGCGATCGAACGCGAATCGCTGCCCGACTGCCTGGAGGTGTCCGCGTGGACCGACGACGGCGAAATCATGGGCGTGCGTCACAAGACGCTGCCGATCGAGGGCGTGCAGTTCCACCCGGAATCGATCCTCTCCGAGCACGGCCACGCGCTGCTCGAGAATTTCCTGAAGCAGAATCGTGCAACGGCCCGCGCGGCCGCGCAGCCGGCCTGACGGGAGACGCACGATGACGATTACCCCGCAGGAAGCGCTGCAACGCACGATCGAGCACCGCGAGATCTTCCACGACGAAATGCTGCACCTGATGCGGCTCATCATGCGCGGCGACATGTCGCCGGTAATGGCGGCCGCGATCATCACCGGGCTGCGCGTGAAGAAGGAGACGATCGGCGAGATCGCCGCCGCCGCGACCGTGATGCGCGAATTCGCGAACCACGTCGACGTGCAGGACAACTCGAATTTCGTCGACATCGTCGGCACGGGCGGCGACGGCTCGCACACGTTCAACATCTCGACCGCGTCGATGTTCGTCACGGCGGCAGCCGGTGCGAAGGTCGCGAAGCACGGCAACCGCGGCGTGTCGAGCAAGTCGGGCAGCGCGGACGTGCTCGAAGCGCTCGGCGTGAACATCGACCTGCAGCCCGACCAGGTTGCCGCGTCGATCGCCGAAACCGGCATGGGCTTCATGTTCGCGCCGAACCATCATCCGGCGATGAAGAACATCGCGGCCGTGCGCCGCGAGCTCGGCGTGCGGACGATCTTCAACATTCTCGGCCCGCTGACCAATCCGGCCGGCGCGCCGAACCAGCTGATGGGCGTGTTCCACCCTGACCTCGTCGGCATCCAGGTGCGCGTGATGCAGCGCCTCGGCGCGCAGCACGTGCTGGTCGTGTACGGCAAGGACGGAATGGACGAAGTCTCGCTCGGCGCCGCGACGCTCGTCGGCGAATTGCGCGACGGCAAGGTGCACGAATACGAGATCCATCCCGAGGACTTCGGCCTGCAGATGGTGTCGAACCGCACGCTGAAGGTGGAAAATGCCGAGGAATCGCGCACGATGCTGCTCGGCGCGCTGGACAACCAGCCGGGCGTCGCCCGCGAGATCGTCACGCTGAACGCGGGCACCGCGCTCTATGCGGCCAATATCGCCGAATCGATCGCGGACGGCATCCAGCTCGCCCGCGAAGCGATCGCCAGCGGCAAGGCGCGCGCGAAGGTCGACGAACTCGTGCGCTTCACGCAGCAGTTCAAGCGCTGACTCCCCTTTCGAATCAAGCAGGAATCCACATGAGCGACATTCTCGATCGAATCATCGCCGTCAAGCGCGAAGAAGTCGCGGCGGCCATGCGCAGCACGCCGCTCGAGGCACTGAAACTGGAAGCGTCCGCCCGCGACCTGCGCGACTTCGTCGGCGCGCTGCGCGCGAAGCAGGCGGCCGGCAATGCGGCGGTGATCGCCGAAGTGAAGAAGGCAAGCCCGTCGAAGGGCGTGCTGCGCGAACATTTCGTACCGGCCGACATCGCGCGCTCGTATGCGGCCCACGGCGCGGCCTGCCTGTCGGTGCTGACCGACGAGCAATTCTTCCAGGGCAGCGTCCGCTATCTCGAGGAAGCGCGCGCGGCCTGCACGCTGCCGGTGCTGCGCAAGGACTTCATCGTCGACGCGTACCAGATCCTCGAAGCGCGCGCGATGGGCGCCGATGCGATCCTGCTGATCGCGGCCGCGCTCGACACGCCGCTGATGCAGGAACTCGAGGCCTATGCGCACTCGCTCGGCCTCGCGGTGCTGGTCGAAGTTCACGACCGCAACGAGATGGAGCAGGCGCTGACGCTGAAGACGCCGCTGCTCGGCATCAACAACCGCAACCTGCGCACGTTCGAGACGACGATCCAGACCACGCTCGGCATGCTCGACATGATTCCGGCGGACCGCATGGTCGTGACCGAGTCGGGCATCCTGTCGCGTGCCGACGTCGACACGATGCGCGCGGCGAACGTGAACGCGTTCCTCGTCGGCGAGGCGTTCATGCGCGCCGACCAGCCGGGCGAGGAACTCGCGCGGATGTTCTTCTGATGGCGATCGAAAAGGAAATCAAGCTCGCGCTGCCGGCCGGCCAGGCCGATGCGGCGCGACGCTTCTTCGAGACGCTGACCGGCGAACCCGGCCACGACATCACGCTCGCGAACGTCTACTACGACACGCCCGATCTCGCGCTGGCCCGCTCGAAGAGCGCGGTGCGCGTGCGCCGCGCGCCGCAGGGCTGGCTGCAGACGTTCAAGACGGTCGGCAGCGCGGAAGGCGGCCTGCATCGGCGCCATGAATGGGAGCTGCCCGTCGCCGGCGATGCGCTCGAAATCGACGCGCTCGTCACCGCATGCGACGTGCCGGAAGCCGCCATCGCGCTGCGTGATGCGGCGCCCGCGCTGCATGCGCTGTTCCGGACGGATTTTTCGCGTACGCTGTGGCGCATCGCAATCGGCGGCGCGACCGTCGAGGCCGCGGTGGACGTCGGCGAGATCGTCGTCCAGGCGGAAAACGATACGCGCCGCGAACCGATCAGCGAAATCGAACTCGAATTGATCGACGGACCGGAAGCGGCGCTCGCGACACTCGCTGCCGAACTGCAGCAGGCGCTGCCGGGCCTCGCTCCCGAAAACATCAGCAAGGCGCAGCGCGGCTACCGGCTGCGTGCGCAATAAACCCGCATCACGCATGGCAACCCGCAAGACTCTTCGCACGCCTCAACAGGCGTCGCTGTTCGACGATCCCGTGCCGGAAACGGCGCAGGACGACATTTCCGCCCCGGCGCCCGCGCCCGCCGCGGCCGGGCGCAAGCCCGCACGAAAAGCCGCGGCGACCGCCCCGGCGTCTTCCGCGCCGCAGCCGGCAGTCGCGCACCACCCGCAGGTCCCGCATCTTGCCGCGCAGTTCGACGCGCTGCCGGCCGTCTGGCGCGACGTGCTGAAACCCTTCACCGACAGCGACGCATACGCACCGCTGTGCCGCTTCGTCGACGACGAGCGCGCGGCCGGCAAGACGGTCTACCCGACCGACGTGTTCCGCGCGCTGCGCCTGACGAGCCCGGACGACGTGAAGGTCGTGATTCTCGGCCAGGACCCGTACCACGGCGACGATCGCGGCACGCCGCAGGCGCATGGCCTCGCATTTTCAGTGCCGCCGGCCGTGCGCACGCCGCCGTCGCTGCGCAACATCTTCAAGGAAATCGCCGCGAACTTCGGCCACGACACGCCGCGTCACGGCTGCCTCGATAGCTGGGCACGCCAGGGCGTGCTGTTGCTGAACACCGTGCTGACGGTCGAGCGCGGCGCGGCGGCGAGCCACGCAAAGCGCGGCTGGGAGCAGTGCACGGACACGCTGATCCGCGAACTCGCCAACCGCCATCGCGGGCTCGTGTTCATGCTGTGGGGCGCGCATGCGCAGGCCAAGCGCGCACTATTCGATGCGAGCGCGCACTGCGTGCTCGAGGCGCCGCATCCGTCGCCGCTGTCCGCGCACCGCGGCTTCCTCGGTTGCCGTCACTTCGCGCTCGCGAACGACTATCTGGTCGAAGCGGGCCGCGAGCCGATCGACTGGCGCCTGCCGGAAGTCGCCGAAACGCTCGCGTAACCGCCGTTCAGCGTTTCGCGCTCACGTCGGGCTGCACCACGCAAAAACGCCGCGCCTCTTTCGGGGCGCGGCGTTTTTTTTCGGGTGACGCAGCGGGTGCGACTCACCCGCATCGGCGTTACGCGGCAGCGATCGCTTCGCGGGCGCCGGCGAGCGCGGCGCTTTGCGCATCGGGCCCGAGGTTCAGGCCTTCCGCATGGATGAAGCTCACGTCGGTCAAACCGATGAAGCCGAGGAACGTGCGCAGGAACGGCGTCTGGCTGTCGTTCGGCGTGCCGAGGTACTTGCCGCCGCGCGCCGTGACCACGTGAACCTTCTTGCCCTTGATCAGGCCTTCCGGGCCGTTCTCGGTGTAGCGGAACGTGACGCCTGCACGCGCGATCCAGTCGAAATACGTCTTCAGTTGCGACGACACACCGAAGTTGTACATCGGCGCGCCGATCACGATGATGTCGGCGGCCTGCAGTTCGGCGATCAGTGCATCGCTCTTCGCGACGATCGCATTCTGTTCCGCGCTGCGCTGGTCGGCCGGCGTGAAGAATGCGCCGAGCACCGATTCGTCGAGGTGCGGCAGCGCGTCGGCCAGCAGATCGCGAACCACGACCTTCGCGCCCGGGTTCGATTGTTGCAGCTTTGCCGTCAGCTCGTTGGCCAGCAGCGTGGATTGCGCACCTTGCGAGCGCGCCGCGGAATTGATTTGCAGAATGGTCGTCATGTCAGGCTCCGGTTTGGTTGCGCTTCGGTAGCGCGAGTGACGCCATTGTGCGTGGCCGCATGATCGCGAAAAAGCGGGTTCCGGGCGACGGATTGTTGCAACAGCAGAACGATCGTCGATCGAGCCCCGAAACCCGCCCGTGCATGCTCAGCCCTTCAGCCAGGCTTCGCGGGCCTTGTGCGCGGCAGCCGGCTTCGCGGCCGCCGTGAGCCGGTAGCGCGCGACTTCCGGCCCGTCGAGCTTCAGTTTCGCGGTCCGCAGCTCGTCGCGGCGGAATGCGTGCACCTCGACCTTGTCGCCCGGGCGGTAGCGCGCGAGCAGCGTGTCGAGATTCGTGCCGGTGACGCGCAGCCCGTCGAGCGCGATCAGCGTGTCGCCGGCCGACAGCCCCGCACGGTGCGCGCCGCCGCCTTCGTACACCGCCGCCAGCGTGCAGTCCGCGCCACCGCGCAGGCGCGCGCCGATCGTCGGCTTCGCGGCAGCGCCAGGTGCGACTTCGGGCGCGAGCGTCACGCCGAACGGCGCGAGCAGCTCGGCGAGCGGCAGGTCGCGCGTGCCGTGCACGGCGTCGGCGAACAACCGGCCCAGCGCGACGCCCGTCGCTTCCTCGATCAGCGCCTCGACCTCGTCTTCCTCGACGCCCGCCTGCTTGCCGCGATAGAACTCGCGTCCGTAGCGTTGCCACAGCAAGCGCATCACGTCGTCGAGCGACTTGCGGTTGCGCGTCTGTGCCCGAATCGCGAGATCGAACGCGAGCGCGACGAGCGAACCCTTCGTGTAGTAGCTGACGATCGCGTTGGTCGCGTTCTCGTCCTGACGGTAGTACTTGATCCACGCGTCGAACGAGCTTTCCGCGACGCTCTGCTTCAGCCGCCCGGTGCCGCGCAGCACGCCGCCGATGGTGCGGCCGAGCGCCGCGAAATATTCGTCCTGCGACATCAGCCCGCAGCGCACGAGCATCAGGTCGTCGTAGTACGACGTGAAGCCCTCGAACAGCCACAACAGCGACGTGTAGTTTTCGCGCGCGAGGTCGTACGGCACGAACGCGGCCGGCTTGATGCGCTTCACGTTCCACGTATGGAAATACTCGTGGCTGCACAGGCCGAGGTACGTGCGATAGCCTTCCGTCGTTTCCGGCCGGCCCTTCACCGGCAGGTCGGTGCGGTTGCAGATCAGCGCGGTCGACGCACGATGCTCGAGACCGCCGTAGCCGTCGCTGACGGCGAGCGTCATGAACACGTAGCGGTCCATCGGCGCTTTCTTCGATTTCGGCTCGAACAGCGCGATCTGCGCCTCGCATACGCGCTTCAGATCGGCGCGCAGGCGTTCCATGTCGAGCTGCGTCACGCGCCCGGCGATCACGATGTCGTGCGGCACGCCGTGCGCGTCGAACGTCGCCAGCGCGAATTCGCCGATCGTCACCGGATGATCGGCGAGTTCGTCGTAGTTCGATGCCCGATATGCACCGAAGCCGTAGCGCCTCGTGCCGCGCCCCTCGGGCAGCGACGTGCCGACGCGCCACGTGCGGAACGCCGCGCCCGCCGGCTTCGCGATGTCGACTTCGCACGGCGCATCCTCGCGGCCGGCGACGCTCAGGAACACGGCCGTGGCATTGAAGAAGCCGCCCGATTCGTCGAGATACGCGGAGCGGACCGACAGGTCCCACGCGTACACGTCGTAGCGCAGCGTCAGCGCGCCGCTCACCGGCGCGGCGCGCCACGTGTTCTTGTCCGTTTTCGCGATCCGCACCTTGCGGCCGGCGTCGTTGAACGCGGCGAGCGTCACGATGTTGCGCGCGAACTCGCGCACGAGGTAGCTGCCCGGAATCCACACCGGCAGCGAGAAGTGCTGGCCTTCGGGATCGGGATCGGCGACCGTCACCGACACTTCGAACAGGTGCGCGGCAAGATCTTTCGGGGCAATCGAGTAACGGATCGGCTGGGTCATCGCGGAAATGGGTAGAAAATCGGACGAAACGTGGACGAAATGCGGCGAGCGGAAACGAAGAGAGGCGCCGGCTGATGTCGCGGGCGCCCCTCGCTGACCGGGCCATGCGGCCCGGCGTGCCGGTCGGTTACTTGCTCGACGCGAGCGCCTGGTTCAGCTGGTCGGCCGACACCGCGCCCGGCAGGCGACGGCCATCGGGCAGGAAGATCGTCGGCGTGCCCGTGACGTTCATCCCGCGGCCGAGCGCGAGGTTCTTGTCGAGCGCGGTCGTGTCGCAGGTGCCGGCGCCGGTCGGCGCGCGATGGTCGAGCATCCAGCCCTCCCAGCTTTTCGCGCGGTCGGTCGCGCACCAGATCGCCTTCGACTTCGCGGTCGAATCGGGCGACAGCACCGGATACAGGAACGTGTAGACGGTCACGTTGTCGATCGACTGCAGCGTCGTCTCGAGGCGCTTGCAGTACGGGCAGTTCGGATCGGAGAACACCGCGATCTTGCGTGCGCCGTTGCCCTTGACGACCTTGATCGCGTTCGCGAACGGCAGGCTCGCGAAGTCGATCTTGTTGAGGTCGGACAGGCGCGCGTCGGTCAGGTTCTTGTGCGTCTTGGTGTCGACGAGATCGCCGAGCAGCACGTAGTCGCCGGCGGCATCGCTATAGATGATCTGGGAGCCGAGGTTCACTTCGTAGAGGCCCGCGACCGGCGATTTCGACACGCTCTTGATCGGCGCGTCGTTGCCGAGGCGCGCTTGCAGCGTGGCTTTCAGCTTGTCGGTGGTCTGGTCGGCCTGCGCGGTGCAGCCGAGCGTCGCCATCGCGACGGCCAGCGCCAGCGATGCGATGCGGATCGTTTTTTTCATCCTGTAGTTCCTTCAGCTCAATCGGAGTGCACGTCACAGTGTACGCCGTAACGCAGCCCTGTCCGACAGGCCGAAGGCGCGAAGGTTCGATCAGCCGAGCGCGGCCGACACGAGCCAGCGCTTCACGAGCGGTTGCGCGCCGACGAACGCCATGCCCGCGTTGCGCACCGCCTTCGCCAACGAGCCAGGCACCGCGAACAGCCGCTGCAGCCCGTCGGTCGCGACCATCAATGCGCGGATGTCCTCGCGGCGCGAACGCTCGTAGCGGCGCAGCAGCACCGTGTCGCCGAGATTGCGGAAGCTCTCCTTGTTCGCGATCGCATCGGCGAGCGCCGCGACGTCGCGCAGCCCGAGATTCATCCCCTGCCCCGCGAGCGGGTGAATCAGGTGCGCCGCATCGCCGACGAGCGCGACACGCGGCGCGATCAGCTTGTCGACGGTCTGCAGCGCGAGCGGGAAGCCGGCCGCCGGTGTCACGCATTCGAGCGTGCCGACCTGGCCGTGCGACACGCGCTCGACTTCGGCCGCGAGCTGCGCGGGATCGAGCGCGAGGAGTTCGTCCGCGTGTGCGGTGTGCGCGGACCATACGAGCGACACGTGCCCGTCCGGCAGCGGCAGCAACGCGATGATCTCGCCTTCGTGGAACCACTGGCAGGCCGTCTCGCGGTGCGGCAGCGACGCCTTGAAGTTCGCGACGACGCCAGTCTGCCGGTAATCGCGCCGTTCGACCCTGGCCCCCATTTGAGAGCGCACCCACGAATGCGCGCCGTCCGCGCCGACCACGAGATCCGCTTCGAGCACCTGGCCGGACGACAGCGTGAGCACGGCCGCGTCGTGGCGCACGTCGAAGCCCTGCGCGCGCGCATCGAACCACGTGAGGTTCGGCTGGAATCGCAGCGCTGCATCGAGCGACGTCTCGATCAGCGACGATTCGGCGATCCACGCCAGTTGCGGCACGGACGCCTGGTATGCGGAAAAATGCAGTTCCGCGTGCGCATCGCCGTACACGCGCATGTCGTAGACCGGCGCGAGCCGCGCGTGGTCGAGCGCCTGCCAGACTCGCAGCCGCTCCAGCAATGCCTGCGAGCTCGACGACAACGCGTAGATGCGCGTGTCGAACGCGAGATCGGCGGGGCGCGGCGTGGCCGGCTGGGCGAGCAAGGCGGTCTTGTAGCCGGACTGGGTCAGCGCGAGCGCGGCCGTCTTGCCGACGAGCCCGCCGCCGACCACGGCGACGTCGAAGGTGTGGTGGGCAGTCATGGCGGGCATTATAGCCGCGGGGCCAATCCCTTACGCGGCCGGACTTTGCGGGAAATCAGCAGAATCGCAGACCGCGCCGGCAGCGCGGCGGCCCGTCGCATCGGGCATTCGGGGGAAGGCCGGAAACCGGGGCATCGGCACGGTACAATAACGCCTCTGAACGTCGGTCCGGCGCGCCTGCAGCGCTGGCCGTCCCTATTTTCCCGCGCTGCCGTGCCGTGGCCGGCCGCGCCGCCTTACCCGTCCGAAGGATTCCATGAGTCTCAAATGCGGCATCGTCGGCTTGCCCAACGTCGGCAAGTCCACTCTGTTCAATGCGCTGACCAAGGCCGGCATCGCCGCCGAGAACTACCCGTTCTGCACGATCGAGCCGAACGTCGGCATCGTCGAAGTGCCCGACGCGCGCCTGAAGGCGCTCGCCGAGATCATTCACCCCGAGCGCATCGTGCCGGCCGTCGTCGAATTCGTCGACATCGCGGGCCTCGTCGCGGGCGCGAGCAAGGGTGAAGGCCTCGGCAACCAGTTCCTCGCGAACATCCGCGAAACCGACGCGATCACGCACGTCGTGCGCTGCTTCGAGGACGACAACGTCATCCACGTCGCCGGCAAGGTCAGCCCGATCGACGACATCGAAGTGATCAACACCGAACTCGCGCTCGCCGACCTCGGCACCGTCGAGAAGGCGCTCACGCGCTACTCGAAAGCCGCGAAGTCGGGCAACGACAAGGAAGCGGTGAAGCTGGCCGCGGTGCTCGAAAAGGTGCGCGCGCATCTCGACCAGGGCAAGGCCGTGCGCGGCCTCGATCTGTCGGACGACGAGCAGGCGCTGCTCAAGCCGTTCTGCCTGATTACCGCGAAGCCGGCGATGTATGTCGCGAACGTGAAGGACGACGGCTTCGAGAACAACCCGCACCTCGAAGCGGTGCGCAAGTACGCGGAAAGCGAGAATTCGCCGGTGGTCGCGGTGTGCGCGGCGATCGAAGCGGAAATCGCCGATCTCGACGATGCGGACAAGGAAGCATTCCTCGCCGACATGGGCATGGAAGAGCCGGGCCTCGACCGCGTGATCCGCGCGGGCTTCAAGCTGCTCGGCCTGCAGACCTACTTCACCGCGGGCGTGAAGGAAGTGCGGGCGTGGACGATCCACATCGGCGACACGGCGCCGCAAGCAGCAGGCGTCATCCATACCGACTTCGAGCGCGGCTTCATTCGCGCGCAGACGATCGCATTCGACGATTTCATCGCGTACAAGGGCGAACAGGGCGCGAAGGAAGCCGGCAAGATGCGCGCCGAAGGCAAGGAATATGTCGTGCAGGACGGCGACGTGATGAACTTCCTGTTCAACGTCTGATACGTGCAATGCCGATGCCGTGCAATGCCGATGCCGTGCGATACGCTCGGCGTCGCTTGATGCGCATTCGGCATCAAAAACAAATGGGCCGATCGGCGAATGTCGATCGGCCCATTTTTCATTCACGGACTTGCCTGTCGGCCAAAGACGGGCACGCCGCCCGCCTTCTGATCGTCACGTCATCACGTCGCCGACACCCGCCGCCCCGCGCCTGCCCGCGCGTCGCGACCGCGCTTGTTCAGCCACGAAGCAAACAGCACGAGCAGCGCAAGCACGGCCGTCGCCGCCACTTCCATCCGGTGCTCCTCGCTCACGAACATCACGGTCAGCGTACCGCAGATGAACAGGATCACCGCCCATGTGAGCCACGGGAACAGCCACATCCGCAGCGTCAGGTCCGCGCCGCTCGATTCGAGCGTCTTGCGCATGCGCAGCTGCGAGATCGCGATCACCAGATACACCAGCAGCGCGATCGCGCCCGAGGTCGCCAACAGGAAGCCGAACACCTGCTCCGGCATCAGGTAGTTCGCGATCACGGTCAGGAAACCGAATGCGGTCGACGCGAGCACGGCCGCTCGCGGCGTGCCCGTCGAATCGGTGCCGTGCAGGAACGCGGGCGCATCCTTGCGCTTCGACAGCGAGAACAGCATCCGCGACGCGGTGTAGAGCGCGGAGTTCAGGCAGCTCGCGACCGACACGAGCACGATCACGTCGATGATGGCCTTCGCGTTCGGCACCCCGATCAGTTCCATCGCGCGCTGATACGAGCCGTGCTTCGGCAGCAGCGGATCGTTCCACGGCACGATGGCCGCGACGACGAGGATCGAGCCGAGATAGAACAGCGTGATACGCCAGATGACGGAGTTGGTCGCACGCACGATCTGGCGTTGCGGATTGTCCGACTCGGCGGCCGCGATCGTCACGATCTCGGTGCCGAGGAACGAGAACATCGTCGTCAGCATCGCGGCGAGCACCGCGCCGGCGCCGTTCGGCATGAAGCCCTGGTGCGCGAACAGGTTCGACACGCCCGAGACGGCCGGCGCGGGCACGATACCGACGATCGCCGCGCCGCCGATGCACAGGAACACGACGATCGCGACCACCTTGATCAGCGCGAACCAGAACTCGAATTCGCCGTAGTTCTTCACCGAGAAGAGGTTGGTGATCGTCAGCAGCAACGTGATGCCGAGCGCGAAGATCCAGGTTGCGATGCCCGGGAACCACGCGTTGAGAATGGTGGCGGCGGCGGTCGCCTCGATCGGGATCACGAGCACCCAGAACCACCAGTACAGCCAGCCGATGGTGAAGCCGGCCCAGTGGCCGATCGCGCGATCGGCATAAGTCGAGAACGAACCGCTGTCCGGATGCGCGACGGCCATCTCGCCGAGCATGCGCATCACCAGCACGACCAGGACGCCCGCGATCGCATACGCGAGGATCGAAGCCGGGCCGGCCTCCGCGATCGCGTGGCCGGAGCCGACGAACAAGCCGGCGCCGATGACGCCGGCAATCGACATCATCGTCACGTGACGCTGCTTCAGACCCGTGCCGAGGCCTGTCTTGCTTCCACTCATGTGTCTCTCTCCAAAAAACGGTTCCGATATGACCGGGTGTCGCGTGAAGGCGGCGCGGGAGTTGTCGTTGTTGGATCCGGCAGCCAGTCGCGCATGCGCGGCATGCGGGCAGACAGCGGATCGGGCCTGTTACGGTCGGTGCGCGCCGCAGTCTGCGAAGCTGCGGGTGCGATGCGGCACACGGGGCGCCGGCGCATCGCGTGCGCCCTTTTCCGTCGGCTGTCGGTCAGCCGCCTTCGAAGCGAAGGAGTGTAAGCATCAAACGGTTCGCGACTAAGAACCAATTGAAGAATTTCGATGGAACCACTTGTTGCATCGACGCGGATCGATGCAACGCATGGTCCGGTTTCGGGGTTCGCTTGCGGGGTGCCGGAGCGGGCCCCGCGTGGCGAGACATGCACCGCGACCTCGCGACGGATGCATTCCGCCAAAGCTGGTGCGCGCCGCGCGCGTGCCGAGCCGGATGCTCAGTTCGCGCCGCCCGGCCCCGCGTCGCGCCATTTGGCCGGCACGATCGCGCGCCATTCTCGCAGAAGCAGGTTTTTCACGGCGTCGGGATGCGCGGCCGACAAGCGCACCAGCACGATCGGCCAGCCCGCATAGTGGTCGGTCACGTAATACACGTCGGGCTCCGATTCGATCAGCCACGCGCGCTCGTCGGGGCCGACGCCCTTCACGACGAGCGTGTCGCCGTCCTCACGCAGGCGCGCGAGCATCTTGCCCTTCACCTTGAATGCGGGCGTGCCGTACGACGTGCCTTCCTCGACACCCCGCCATGCCAGCACGATCTGCCGAACTTCGTCGAATGTCACGATGCGCCTCCGCCGGTCGATGATCGATGTCGCGGCCACCGTAGCGGAAATCGCGGATGACGCCTGGCCGGGCGACGGATCCCTAGCGGCCGGCCGCGCGTGCCGCAACCGGCGCGCGGCCGGTGGTGGCAACGATCGCGAACGCGATCGCATTCGCGGCGGCACTGGCCAGGATCGGCATGAGATAGCCGCCACCCGCGTCGTAGACGAAACCGGCGGCGGCAGGCCCGACCAGCGTGCCGAACGCGACGCTCGTGTACAGGATGCCGATGATCGCGCTCACGTTGCGGCCGCCGAAGTAGTCCATCACGACGGCCGGCAAGACGGCGACCCAGCCGCCGTAAAACACGCCGAATACGAGTGCGAACGCGGCGAGCGTCGCGACGCTTCCGGCACCGGCCCACGCGACGAGCGCGGCCGCCATGCCGGCGAACATCGCGAGCAGCGATGCGCGGCGGCCGAAGCGGTCGGCGAGGCCACCGAGGAAGAAGCGCCCTGCCGTGCTGCCGACGCCGATCGCGCCGAGCAGCAGCACGGCCGTCGACTGCGCAACGCCGTGATCGAGCGCGTACGGTACGAGATGCACGAACGGCACGAATACGCCGAACGAGCAGACGAGGCATGCCGCATACAGGCTCGCGAACGGCCGCGACGTCACGGCTTCGCGCACCGTCGCGCCGGCCGGCACCGATGAAGTGTTACCCGGCTGTCCGTCGCCCGATTTTGCACGTGCCACATCGCCATCGGGCAGTAATCCACGCCCGCGCGGATCGTTCTCGATCAGCAGCGACATGCCGGCGCCCACCACCACCGCGATCGCCGCGAGCGCGACGTACGCGCCGCGCCAGCCGGCGTGCGCGATCAGCGCGGAGGCGAGCGGCGGCATCACGAGCGTGCCGACGCCGATCCCCGCCACCGCGAGCCCCGACGCGAGGCCACGGCGCCGCACGAACCAGCGTTGCACGGCCCCGACGGCCGGCACATACGCGCAGCCGACGCCCAAGCCGACACCGAGCCCGTACGCGACATAGACCTGCAGCAGCGTATGCGCGGCACCGGCCGCCGCGAGGCCCGCGGCGGTCAGCAACATGCCCGCGACGGCGAGCCGCCGGGAGCCGAAGCGATCGGCAAGCGGGCCGCTGACGATGCCGAAGCCGAAATACAGGAAGCCGGCGAGCGAGAACACGAGCGAGATCTGCCCGCGCGACGCGGCGAAATCCCGCTGCAGCGATTCGACGAACGCGCTGAACGTATATGCGCTGCCGAAGCCGACGAACGTGACGGCGAACGCGGCCGCCACCACGTACCAGCCGTAGAAGACGCGCGATGCGCGCGGGCCGTTCATGACGATCCTCCTCTCAGGTTCCGCCGGACACCGCATGGCGCCCGGATTGCCTCATGGATATAGTTGAACTATGTTGATTGCACCGCCACCGCAAAACACGATGACGACGCTACGATCCAATGCAACAACGGTACTCGTGCATGCTCGTCGCCTCAAACGATATTTCGTCGGCGTTTCGCTTTAGAAAAACTCAATGATCCGTTCCCGCCTGCCACCGCTGAACGCGTTGCGTGCGTTCGAGGCGGCCGCCCGCCACCTGTCGGTGAAATCGGCGGCCGAGGAGCTGTCGGTCACGCCGGGCGCTGTGAGCCAGATGATCCGCACGCTCGAGACGCACCTCGGCGTACAGTTGTTCGAGCGCGTGAATCGCGGGATTCTGCTGACGGCGGCGGGCCGCGATTACCTGCCGCCCGTGCGCAACGCGTTCCGGCAGATCGCCGACGCGTCGCAGCGCGTGGCGGGCGCCGCCGACAGCGGCGCGCTGACCGTGAGCGTCACACCCTTTTTTGCGTCGGCGTGGCTCGTGCCGCGCCTCGCGCAATTCCGCGACGCGTGCCCGGACATCGACCTGCAGATCGTCACGAGCCACGCGCTCGCCGATTTCTCGCGCGACGGCGTCGACGTCGCGATCCGTCACGGTCTCGGCCGCTACATCGGGCTATGCAGCGAGCGCCTGTTGACCGTGGAGATCGTCGCGCTCGCGGCACCGGCCCTCGTCGCGCGGCTCGGGATGCCGGCGACCCCCGCCGACCTGGCCGGATGGCCGCATCTGCACGACGCCGAGCGCAAGGGCTGGCACATCTGGTTCGACGCGCAGCGAATCGCTGATTTCGGTCCGCCGCGCGGCCCCGCGTTCGACGATTCCGGGCTGTTGCTGCAGGCGATCCTCGCCGGCCAGGGCGCCGGCCTGCTGCCGGCGGCGATGGTGCGCCGCGAGCTCGCGAGCGGGCGGCTCGTCCAGCTTGCCGACGCCGCGTGGCTCGACGATTTCGCGTACTACCTCGTCTATCCGCCGCATCATGCGGAACGCGCGAAAGTCGCCGCGTTCCGTCGATGGATTCTCGAAGCCGCGCAAGCCGATGGAGCGGCATCGATGACAGGCGCGACGTAGCGTCGCTGCCCCGCCGGGCGGCGGCAACGATCGTCGGCCGATCGGCTAACATGCGTCGCGCAACCGACAACGACATCCGGAGAGAGACCATGCCTGCCCTGTTGCGACGCCTGACATGCATCGCGAGCCTGTCGGCCGCGCTGTTCGTCGCGTGCGCCGCCCTGCCGCCCGCGGCACACGCGTATCGCGCGTCGCCCGGATACGGCAGCGAAGCCGACCTCGACCGGCACGACACGTACCGCAATCGCGACGGCGACACCGTCCATGCGCCCGCGCATTCGAAATCGGGCCGCGTGCCCGACGGCGCGAGCGCGCGCTGCCGCGACGGCACGTACAGCTTCAGCCGGCATCGGCGCGGTACCTGCTCGGGACACGGCGGCGTCGCCGCGTGGCTGTGAACGCGGGTCGGCCGAATGGCCTGCGCGGTGCCTGCCGCAGCCGGCGGCGAAGTACAATACGCGCTCTCGCCGCCAACCCGCGGCGACACCGCCGCGCCCCGCGCGGCACGCCCCGTACCGAATCACCCGACGCCACGCACGCCGATGCGCTGCGCGGCAGTCTCAACCCTTTCTGAGTTTCACATCCAAATGGCCCAATACGTTTTCACGATGAACCGGGTCGGCAAGATCGTGCCGCCCAAGCGCCAGATCCTGAAGGACATCTCGCTGTCGTTCTTTCCCGGCGCGAAGATCGGCGTGCTCGGCCTGAACGGCTCGGGCAAGTCGACGCTTATCCGCATCATGGCGGGCGTCGACAAGGACATCGAAGGCGAAGCGACGCCGATGCCGAACCTGAACATCGGCTACCTGCCGCAGGAACCGCAGCTCGATCCGTCGAAGACGGTGCGCGAAGCCGTCGAGGAAGGCCTCGGCGACCTGTTCCAGGCGAACAAGAAGCTCGAGGAAATCTACGCCGCGTATGCGGAACCGGACGCCGACTTCGACGCACTCGCGGCCGAGCAGGCGAAGTACGAAGCGATCCTCGCGTCGAGCGACGGCGGCAGCCCCGAGCAGCAGCTCGAAGTGGCCGCCGATGCGTTGCGCCTGCCGCCGTGGGACGCGAAGATCGAGCACCTGTCGGGCGGCGAAAAGCGCCGCGTCGCGCTGTGCAAGCTGCTGCTCGAGAAGCCGGACATGCTGCTGCTCGACGAACCGACCAACCACCTCGACGCCGAATCGGTCGACTGGCTCGAGCAGTTCCTGGTGCGCTTCCCGGGCACCGTCGTCGCCGTTACGCACGATCGCTATTTCCTCGACAACGCGGCCGAGTGGATTCTCGAGCTCGACCGCGGCCACGGCATTCCGTGGAAGGGCAACTACAGCAGCTGGCTCGACCAGAAGGAAGAGCGCCTGAAGCAGGAAGAGGCAGCCGAATCGGCGCGCCAGAAGGCGATCAAGAAGGAACTGGAGTGGGTGCGCCAGAACCCGAAGGGCCGCCAGGCGAAGTCGAAGGCGCGTATCGCGCGCTTCGAGGAGCTGAACAGCCAGGAATACCAGAAGCGCAACGAAACGCAGGAAATCTTCATTCCGGTCGGCGATCGCCTCGGCAATGAAGTGATCGAGTTCAAGAACGTCAGCAAGTCGTTCGGCGACCGCCTGCTGATCGACAACCTGAGCTTCAAGATCCCGGCCGGCGCGATCGTCGGCATCATCGGCCCGAACGGCGCCGGCAAGTCGACGTTGTTCAAGATGCTGACCGGCAAGGAACAGCCGGATTCGGGCGAAGTCGTGATGGGCCCGACCGTGAAGCTCGCGTACGTCGACCAGAGCCGCGACGCGCTCGACGGCTCGAAGACGGTGTTCGAGGAAATCTCGGGCGGCGCCGACGTGCTGACGGTCGGCAAGTACGAAACGCCGTCGCGGGCGTACATCGGCCGCTTCAACTTCAAGGGTGGCGACCAGCAGAAGATCGTCGGCAATCTGTCCGGCGGCGAACGCGGGCGCCTGCATCTCGCGAAGACGCTGATCTCCGGCGGCAACGTGCTGTTGCTCGACGAACCGTCGAACGACCTCGACGTCGAGACGCTGCGCGCGCTGGAAGACGCGCTGCTCGAATTCGCGGGCTCGGTGATGGTGATCTCGCACGATCGCTGGTTCCTCGACCGGATCGCGACGCACATCCTCGCGTTCGAAGGCGATTCGCAGGTCACGTTCTTCGACGGCAACTACCAGGAATACGAGGCCGACAAGCGTGCGCGCCTCGGCGAGGAAGCAGCGAAACCGAAGCGCCTGCGCTACAAGCCGATCAGCCGCTGAGCGGCGCGGCTCGCGCATCCGGCAACACGGTCATGCGTTGCCGGATGCCGAACGCCGCAGCTTCCGGGCCGACATAACGAAAAAGCGGGCCCATGGCCCGCTTTCGTCATCCGGCGATAGTTCGGCCGCTGCCTACGCGAGCGCGCCCAGCTCGCGCAAGCGCGCCTCGGTCGCCGCTGCGCTCGTGTGGTGAATGCCATGCCAGCCGAGCGCCGTCGCGGCTGCGGCGTTCTTCGCGTTGTCGTCGATGAACACGAGCTCGTGCGGCGCGATGCCCGGCACGTGCGGATCGATCCGCGCATGCATCTCGCGGTAGATCGCCGGATCGGGCTTGACGAGCTTCACGCGGCCCGACACGACGATGTCCTTGAAGCGCCGCAGCACGGGGAAGTTGTCCCACGCATACGGAAACGTCTGCGCGGACCAGTTGGTCAGCCCGAAGAGCGGCATTCCCTGTGCGTCGAGCCGCTCGACGAGCGCGGCGCCGTCGTCGAGCACGCCGCCGATCATCTCGTGCCAGCGCGCGTAGAACGCGCAGATCAGCGCCTCGTGCGCCGGAAACTTCGCGACGAGCTCGCTCGTCCCTTCGTCGATCGTCTGCCCGCCGTCCTGGCGGACCACCCAGTCCATCGCGCACACGTGCGTGAGGAACCAGCGGCGCTCGGTTTCGTCGGGAATCAGCTGCCGGTACAGATACTCGGGGCTCCAGTCGATCAGCACGCCGCCGAAATCGAACACCACCGCCTTGATCGTCATGCGAACTCCGTCGCGAGCACGTCGGCAAGCGGGCGCGGCGTCACGGAATTGCCCGACAGCGTATTGTTTTCCCACACGAAGTGATGATGCGCGACGATCTGCGCAGCCGACAGGTGCGAGCGCTCGTTCGTCGTGTGCAGGTCGGACACGACGGTCGTCCGGTAGCCGAGCAGCGCCGCGCGCCGCGCGGCCGAATCGACGCAGAACTCGGTCGCATAGCCGCAGATCAGCACCGAACGGATGCCGTTGCCGTCGAGTCGCGCGGCGAGCGGCGTGTCGTGGAACGCATCGCTCGCCTGCTTGCGGATGCGCCAGTCGGCACGATCGACGATCAGTTCCTCATGCAATTCCCAGCCGGGCGTGCCGGGCACGATGTCGTCGTCCGCGTCGCCGTCGTGCTGCACGAAGCACACGGGCGCGTGCGCCGCGCGCGCCGCCGCCGTCAGACGGTTGATGCCCGATACGACGTCGTCGAGCCGGTACGCGGGCCGCGCCCGCTGCACCAGCCCGCGCTGCATGTCGATCACGATCACTGCGGTATCTGCCATCGGTTGCCCTCTCTGTCGTGGCCCGGCCGTCGGGCGGCCGGTGTCGTGTGTTGCGTGTTGCGTGTTGCGTCAGATCGGTTGCGTGCGCGCGTCGAGCCACGCCTTCGCATCGCCGCTCACGTGCCGGCCGACGCGCTCGCGCACGGTCGCGTGATACGTGTTCAGCCACGCACGCTCTTCCTCGTGCAGCATCTCGACGAGCACGCAGCGCGTGTCGATCGGACACAGCGTCAGCGTCTCGAACGCGAGGAAGTCGCCGAACTCGGTCTGCCCGGCCGCGCGGTTCACGACCAGGTTCTCGATCCGGATGCCCCATTTGCCGGGCCGGTACACGCCCGGCTCGATCGACGTGATCATCCCCTCTTCCATCGCGGTGTACGGCTCGGCCGGCGCGTAGTGCGAGATGACCTGCGGGCCCTCGTGCACGTTCAGGAAGTAGCCGACGCCGTGGCCGGTGCCGTGGCCGTAGTCGAGCCCGGCCGCCCACATCGGCGCGCGCGCGATCGCGTCGAGCATCGGCGAGCGGATGCCGCGCGGGAAACGCGCACGCGACAGCGCCATCATCGACTTCAGCACGATCGTGAAATCGCGGCGTTGCAGATCGCTGACCGTGCCGACCGGCACGACGCGCGTGATGTCGGTCGTGCCCGTGGTGTACTGGCCGCCCGAATCGACGAGCAGCAGGCCGTCGCCGGCGATCGTCGCGTGCGACTCGGGCGTCGCGCGATAGTGCGGCATCGCGCCGTTCGCGTTGAAGCCGGCGATCGTCGCGAAGCTCGGCGACACGTAGCCGGGGCGCCGAGCGCGCGCGGCCGTGAGCTGCTCGTCGATCGTCAGCTCGGTGATCGTCTCGCGGTTCACCGCCTGCTCGAACCACGCGAAGAATTCGGCGAGCGCGGCACCGTCGTGCTCCATCGTCACGCGCACGTGTTCGATCTCGGCGGACGTCTTGCGCGATTTCGCGAACGTCGACGGGTTCACGGCCTCGACCAGCTTCACGCCGGCCGGCACGGCCTCGAGCGTGCCGAACGTCACGCGGCGCGGGTCGATCAGCAGCGTCGCGCCGTCAGGGAGTGCCGCGAGCGCCGCGCGCGCGGCGTCGTACGCGCGGACCTCGACGCCGTCCCGCGCGAGCGACGCGGCCAGCGCCGGCGACACCTTGCCGTCGGCGACGAACAGCGTCGCGCGATCGGCGCCGATCATCGCGTGCGCGACGAACACCGGGTTGAAGTTGACGTCGGCGCCGCGCAGGTTGAACAGCCACGCGAGATCGTCGAGCGTCGACACGAAATGCCATTGCGCGCCCTGCGCGTGCATCGCACGGCGGACTTCGGCGAGCTTGCTCGCACGCGTCGTGTCGGCCTGCGGCGCGACGTGCTCGAACACCGCGTCGCCCGGCAGCCCGGGACGCTCAGGCCAGATCGCGTCGAGCAGGTCGAGATCGGTGCGCAGCGCGATGCCGCGCGCGCTCAGCGCGGCCGTCAGCGCACGCGCCGCCGCGACGCCGAGCACGGCACCGTCGACGCCGACCGTCTCGCCGGCCGGCACGTTCCGGGCGAGCCAGTCGACATGCGGCGCGCTTTGCTGCCCGCCCGTCATCTTCATCAGCTGGACGCCCGTGCCGGCGAGTTCCGCCTCGGCCTGGACCCAGTAACGGCTGTCGACCCACAAGCCCGCGAAATCCGCGGTCACGACCAGCGTGCCGACCGAGCCGGTGAAGCCGGACAGCCAGCGGCGCGCCTGCCAGCGTTCGGGCAGGTACTCGGACAGGTGCGGGTCGGCGGACGGCACGAGATAGGCGGCCAGGTCCTCGCGGACCATCGCGCCGCGCAGCAGCGCGAGGCGGGCCGGCACCGACGAGACTTCGGGGAGACGGGCATTCATGATTTCACCTGAGAGGCTTTCAGCGACGGGCAGACACAGCGACCGTCACGGCTACGGCGAGGAACGCGACGCCGGTGCAGACCGGCCATTCGAGCGTTTCGCCATCGTAAAACAGTCCGGAGAGATTGCCGGCCATGCGCGCGGCGGCAGCGCCAGCGATGCCGACGAGTACCGCGATCCACCATGCCGGCCGGCCCGTGCGCCGCATCGGATGCAGCCACCGGCCGAACAGCCCGACGGCCGCTCCCAGGACAAGGATTCCAAACCAGTTCATTCGACGCCTTCTATAAATTCAGATTCGTCCCATAGGCGTGAACGTTGCCAGCGACTAGCATCGATTCATCCATCGAACCCGAGACCAGCCGGGCGCCGCGAACATTCGAGTGTAGGGGCCGACCCGACGTTATGGCAAGCGCGCACCGGCAGCCGTATTGAAGAAATCCTCATGCGAATCGCCCTGATCGATCCGGAGGCACGTCATGCTGCGCTCCTGAACCGCCTGCTCTTCGCCGGCGGTCACGTGTGCCACGCGTTTGCGTCCAGCGCCGCGTTCTTCGAGTGGCTCGCCACCGATACCTGCGACATGCTGATCACCGGCAACTGGGCCGGCGATCAACCGGCCGAGGAAGTCATTCCGCGTGCGCAGGCGATCCTGCCCGGCCTGCCGGCCATCGCCGTGATGCGACTGCCGCGCGAAAGCGAAGTCGTGTCGTGCCTGCACGCGGGCGCCGACGACTGCCTCGTGCGCCCGGTGAGCGGGCCCGAGCTGCTCGCACGGGTCAATGCGCTGAGCCGGCGCGCCGGCGTGCGCCGCCCGCCGAATCGCACGCGCGAAATGTATGGAGAATATGCGTTCGACGCGACCCACGGCCTCGTGCGCTTCGGCGACGCCGTCGTCGCGCTCACGCCGAAGGAGTTCCGCTTCGCGCAACTGCTGTTCGCGAACCTGTCCCGGCCCGTGTCGCGCGCCCATATCCTCGAAACCGTCTGGGCCCGACACCGCGACATGAAGTCGCGCACGCTCGACACGCACGCGTCCCGGCTGCGCAGCAAGCTGCAGCTGCTCCCCGAGCGTGGCTACCGGCTTCTGCCGCTCTACGGCTACGGCTATCAGCTCGACCGCGTGCCGATCGAGCCCCCAAATTCAAGGCCCCGCCATGCTGATGCCCGGTATGCGGCGAGTGAGGAAATCACCGAGACGCTATAATACGGGGCTAAACGATAGCCCTCGATATGCAACTCCTCACGATCGGAATCAATCACCACACTGCGCCTGTCGCCCTGCGCGAACGCGTGGCGTTTCCGCTCGAGCAAATCAAGCCGGCTCTCGTCACGTTCAAGAACGTGTTCCTCGGCCCTCAGGCGCCCAATGCGCCCGAAGCGGCGATCCTCTCCACCTGCAACCGCACCGAACTCTATTGCGCGACCGATGATCGGGCCGCGCGCGACGGCGCGATTCGCTGGCTGTCGGAGTACCACCGGATTCCGGTCGACGAACTCGCGCCGCACGTCTATGCGCTGCCGCAGTCGGAAGCGGTTCGGCACGCGTTCCGCGTCGCGTCGGGCCTCGATTCGATGGTGCTCGGTGAAACGCAGATTCTGGGCCAGATGAAGGATGCGGTGCGCACGGCGACGGAAGCCGGCGCGCTCGGCACTTACCTGAACCAGCTGTTCCAGCGCACGTTCGCGGTCGCGAAGGAGGTGCGCGGCACGACCGAGATCGGCGCGCAGTCGGTGTCGATGGCCGCCGCGGCCGTGCGCCTCGCGCAGCGCATCTTCGAAAAGGTTTCGGATCAGCGCGTGCTGTTCATCGGCGCAGGCGAGATGATCGAGCTCTGCGCGACGCACTTCGCCGCGCAAAGCCCGCGCGAGCTCGTCGTCGCGAACCGCACGGCCGAACGCGGCCAGCGGCTCGCCGAACGCTTCAACGGCCGCGCGATGCCGCTGTCGGACCTGCCCGCCCGCATGCACGAATTCGACATCATCGTGTCGTGCACCGCGTCGACGCTGCCGATCATCGGTCTCGGCGCGGTCGAGCGCGCGGTGAAGGCGCGCCGCCATCGGCCGATCTTCATGGTCGATCTCGCGGTACCGCGCGACATCGAGCCGGAAGTCGGCAAGCTGAAGGACGTGTTCCTCTACACCGTCGACGATCTCGGCGCGATCGTGCGCGAGGGCAATGCATCGCGCCAGGCCGCGGTTGCGCAAGCCGAGGCAATCATCGAGACGCGCGTGCAGAATTTCATGCAGTGGCTCGACACGCGCAGCGTCGTGCCGGTGATTCGCCACATGCATACGCAGGCCGACGCGCTGCGCCGCGCGGAAGTCGAGAAGGCGCAAAAGCTGCTCGCGCGCGGCGACGACCCGGCGGCAGTCCTCGAAGCGCTGTCGCAGGCGCTCACCAACAAGCTGATCCACGGTCCGACGAGCGCGCTCAACCGCGTGAACGGCGCCGATCGCGATTCGCTGATCGAACTGATGCGCGGCTTCTACCAGCACGCGCCGCGCTCCAACGACCAGTCCGGCCACTAGCGCCGGCCGTCTGTCCTGCCGCCGGCCGCGCGCCGGCCTATCCTTTCCGAATACCCTTGCCCGGGAGCGCCGCTCCACACCATGAAGACGAGCATGCAACGCAAGCTCGACCAGCTGTCTGTCCGGCTGGCCGAACTGAACGACCTGCTGAGCCGCGAAAACGTCACGGCCGACCTCGACCAGTACCGCAAGCTGACGCGCGAACACGCGGAACTCGGCCCGGTCGTCGAGCAATACGCGCTGTGGCGCCAGTCGCGCAGCGACGAGACGGCCGCGCAGGAACTGCTCGCCGATGCATCGATGCGCGATTTCGCCGAAGACGAGATTCGCAGCGCGCGCGAACGCATGGTTCGCCTCGAAGGCGAGCTGCAGAAGATGCTTCTGCCCAAGGACCCGAACGACGACCGCAACATCTTCCTCGAAATCCGCGCCGGCACCGGCGGCGACGAATCCGCGCTGTTCGCGGGCGATCTGCTGCGCATGTACCTGCGTTACGCGGAGCGCCAGCGCTGGCAGGTCGAGATGATGTCGGAAAGCCCGTCGGATCTCGGCGGCTACAAGGAAGTGATCGTGCGGATCGCCGGCCAGGGCGCGTACTCGCGCCTGAAGTTCGAATCGGGCGGCCATCGTGTGCAACGCGTGCCGGCGACCGAGACGCAAGGGCGCATCCACACGTCCGCCTGCACGGTCGCGGTGATGCCGGAAGCCGACGAGATCGGCGAGGTCGAGATCAATCCGGCCGACCTGCGGATCGACACGTTCCGTGCGTCGGGCGCGGGCGGCCAGCACATCAACAAGACCGATTCGGCGGTGCGCGTCACGCACATTCCGACCGGGATCGTCGTCGAGTGCCAGGACGACCGTTCGCAGCACAAGAACAAGGACCGCGCGCTGAAAGTGCTCGCCGCGCGCATCAAGGACAAGCAGTATCACGAGCAGCACGCGAAGGAAGCGGCGACGCGCAAGAGCCTGATCGGCTCGGGCGACCGCTCCGAACGGATCCGCACGTACAACTTCCCGCAGGGCCGGATGACCGACCACCGGATCAACCTGACGCTGTACCGGCTCGAGGCGCTGATGGACGGCGATCTCGACGAACTGATCGGCGCGCTCGTGAGCGAACACCAGGCCGAGCTGCTCGCGTCGCTCGGCGACACCGACTGAGGCCGCGATGCCCGACACCACCGCCGACGAACTGCTGCGCGCGTCGCCGCTCGACCCGGTCGATGCGCGCGTGCTGCTCGCACACGCGCTCGGCTGGACCCGCACGCAGCTGATCACGCGCGGCGACGCGCCGCTCGAGCCGGCCGCGATCGCGCGCTACCGCGCGCTCGAAGCGCGCCGCGCGGCCGGCGAGCCGGTCGCACAACTCGTCGGGATGCGCGAGTTCTTCGGCCGGCCGTTCGACGTGACGCCCGACGTGCTGATCCCGCGCCCGGAAACCGAACTGCTCGTCGAAGCCGCGCTCGACGCGATCGACGGGCGGCCGCATCCGGCCGTGCTCGATCTGGGCACCGGCAGCGGCGCGATCGCCGTGTCGATCGCCGCCGAACGGCCCGATGCACGCGTATGGGCGCTCGACCGTTCTCCGGCCGCGCTCGAGGTCGCGCAGCGCAACGCGAACAAGCTGCTCGACGCGCGCCGCCCCGGCGGCCCGCTGCACTGGCTGCAGAGCGACTGGTACGCCGCGCTCGATCCGGCGCTCGCGTTCGACACGATCGTCAGCAACCCGCCGTACATCGCGCAGCACGATCCGCACCTCGCGCAGGGCGACCTGCGGTTCGAGCCGCGCGGCGCGCTCACCGACGATGCCGACGGCCTCAGCGCGATCCGCACGATCGTCGCCGGCGCCAGCGCCTACCTGAAACCCGGCGGCACGCTATGGATCGAGCATGGCTACGACCAGGCCGAAGCGGTGCGCGCATTGCTCGTGTCGCGCGGCTTCATCGCGGTCGAATCGCTCGCCGATCTGGCCGCGATCGAACGCACGACGGGCGGCCGCCGGCCCGGCTGATGGCCGGCTCGCCCGGTTGAAATCCGCTATCATTTCGTTCTAACGCCCCGCAAACGCAAGGTCAGTCATGGACACCCAACAACGAATCAAGCAAATCGTCGACGAAAACCAGGTCGTGCTCTTCATGAAGGGCAACGCGCAATTCCCGATGTGCGGCTTCTCGGGCCGCGCCGTGCAGGTGCTGAAGGCCTGCGGCGTCGACCAGTTCAAGACGGTCAACGTGCTCGAGGATGACGAAATCCGCCAGGGCATCAAGGAATTCTCGAACTGGCCGACCATCCCGCAGCTGTACGTGAAAGGCGAATTCATCGGCGGCTCGGACATCATGATGGAGATGTACCAGTCCGGCGAACTGCAGCAACTGTTCGCCGCCGCTTAAGGCGCGGCACCCGCCCCCTTCCCGATGGCATCTCCCAGCGCGCCGCCACACCGGCTGATCGTCGCGATCACCGGCGCCACCGGCGCGATCTACGGCGTGCGGCTGCTCGAAATGCTGCGCGCCGCCGGCGGCGTCGAAACGCATCTGCTGGTTTCGAACGCCGGCTGGCTCAATATCCAGCATGAACTGAAGCTGCCCAAGGCAGAGGTCGAAAGCCGCGCGGATGTCGTGCATTCGGTGCGCGATGTCGGCGCGACCATCGCGTCCGGTTCGTTCGCGACCGACGGAATGGTGATCGCGCCCTGCTCGATGAAGACGCTCGCGAGCGTCGCGCACGGCCTGTCCGACAACCTGATCACGCGCGCGGCCGACGTCACGCTGAAGGAACGCCGCCGCCTCGTGCTGATGGTGCGCGAAACGCCGTTCAACCTCGCGCATCTGCGCAACATGACCGCCGTGACCGAAATGGGCGGCATCGTGTTTCCACCGCTGCCGGCGTTCTACGCGATGCCGAAAACGATCGAGGAGCTCGTTGATCAGACCGTCACGCGCGTGCTGGATCTGTTCGCACTCAGTGCACCGATGACGACGCCCTGGGCCGGCATCCGGCCGACCGCGTAATCTTCCGACACGGCGCTTCGGCGCCGTTTTTCATGCATCTTCGCCGATTCCGCCATCTTCCGGCTCGATCCCGCATTCCCGCGCCCCTGCTCGCCACACAGGCCCGAGGCCGGCTCGATTATCAACACATGTGATTCAATCAAATTCCGCAAAGTCGATTTATCAATACCCAGTGCGCGTCTATAGTCACAGGCAAATCCCTTTGCAGGCTCCCACCATGAACCGCTTGCCCTCGCTTTACCTGTCCCACGGCGCGCCGACGCTGCCGATCGATCCGACACTGCCGTCCGGCGCGTTCACGCACCTCGGCGCCGAATTGCCGCGCCCGCGCGCGGTACTGATGCTGTCCGCGCACTGGGGCACACAGCAGCCGGTCGCGAGCGTGGCCGCGCACCCTGAAACGATTCACGACTTCTACGGCTTTCCGCGCGCGCTGTACGAGATCCGGTACCCGGCGCCGGGCGCGCCCGAGGTCGCCGAACGGGCGGCCGCGCTGCTGAACGCGGCCGGCATCGCCACCGCGACGACCGAGCATGGCCTCGACCACGGCGCGTGGGTGCCGATGCTCCTGATGTTCCCGGAAGCCGACGTGCCCGTCGCTCAGTTGTCGATTCAGCCGCGCGCGGATGCCGCCCATCACTTCGCGCTCGGCCGCGCGCTGCGGCCGCTGCGCGACGAAGGCGTGATGGTGATCGGCTCGGGCCAGATCACGCATAACCTGCGCGCGGCCGATTTCAGCGCGGCGCCGGAGGACGCGGACCCGCGCGTCGCGGAATTCACCGATTGGTTCGAGGCAAAGCTCGCCGCGCGCGATGTCGACGCGCTGCTCGACTATCGCCGGCAAGCGCCGCACGCGGCGCTGATGCATCCGACCGACGAACACTTGCTGCCGGTGTTCACGGCACTCGGCGCGGCCGACGACGATTACCAGCTCGGCATCCAGTCGCTCGGCACGTATCAACGCGTGCTCGCGATGACGAACTACGTGTTCGCGAGCGCAACTGCCTGAAGCCGCCGCCACCGCGACGAGGCAAACAAAAAGCCCGCCCGAGCAATGCTCGAGCGGGCTTTTTCACGCTTTGCGCCACCGCCGATTCCGGTGGCGAGTCAGCCGTCAGGCACCGATCCCTTCGAGGATCTCGTCGTGCGACTCGCGCTCGTCGAGATACTGGGTCCGGTAGCCGGTGTTCACACCCCAGAAGTAGAACACCAGCGAGATGGCCGCGACGATCAGCATGTCCCAGCCGTACGGCAGCACGCCGTAACCGCCGAATTCCTTGCTGCCGATCAGCGACAGCACGGCCATCGTCGGCAGGTACGCGACCAGCCACCAGGCGGCCTTCAGGTCGGCGCCCCAGCCGGTCCAGCCCGACTTCGACTGGAAGTAGAAGTACACCGGCAGCGCGACGATCATCAGCAGGATGATTTCGCCCGTCAGCGGCCACTTTGCCCAGTACAGGATCAGCGACGCGCAGACGAACGCGAACGGTGCGATCAGCTTCATCAGCGGGATCGACAGCGGACGCTCGATGTCGGTCGCCGCGCGGCGCAGCGCCATCAGGCTGATCGGGCCGGTCAGGTACGAGATCACCGTCGCGACCGAGATCACTGCCGCGAGCGAGCTCCAGCCGCGGAAGAAGAACAGGAAGATGAACGACACGAGCAGGTTGAACCACATCGCCTGACGCGGCACGCCATAGATCGGGTGCACGTTGCCGAACATCTTCGGCATCGTGTTGTTGCGCTCCATCGCGTAGATCATGCGGGTGGTCGTCGCCATGTAGGTCGTGCCGGTGCCGCTCGGGCTGATGAACGCGTCGACGTACAGCAGGATCGCGAGCCAGTTCAGGTTCAGCGCGATCGCGAGTTCCGCGAACGGCGACGAGAAGTTGAAGTGCGACCAACCCTTCGCGACGTCGGCCGGGTTCACCGAGCCGATGTACGCCATCTGCAGCAGCACGTAGATCACGAGCGCGAGCAGGATCGACGAGATCACGGCGAACGGCACGCTGCGCGACGGATTGCGCGCTTCACCGGCCAGGTTCACCGGGCTCTGGAAGCCGTTGAACGCGAACACGATGCCGCTCGTCGCAACCGCGGTCAGCACGGCCGACCAGCCGTACGGCGCGAAGCTCGCATTCGATGCGGTGCCGAGGTTTTCCGAATGGAAGCTCGACAGCATCAGGCCGAGGATCGTGAGGCCGGGGATCAGGAACTTGAAGATCGTGATCGCGGTGTTCGCGCGCGCGAAGGCCTTGACGCCCCAGTAGTTCAGCATGAAGTAGATGACGACCAGCACGGCCGACAGCAGCAGGCCCGGTGTCGTCAACTCGCCGTTCACGAACAATGCGTGCGCCCACGGATACGGCCACGTGCTCATGTACTGGATCGATGCTTCCGCCTCGATCGGAATCACCGATACGATCGCGATCCAGTTCGCCCACGCGCTGATGAAGCCCACCAGCGAACCATGCGAATAACGCGCGTAGCGGACCATGCCGCCCGACTCGGGGAACATCGCGCCCAGTTCGGCATACGTCAGTGCAATCGCGAGAATCACGACCGCGCCGATGATCCATGCGCAAATCGCCGCCGGACCGGCAATCTTCGCAGCCTTCCACGCGCCGAACAGCCAGCCCGAGCCGATAATCGAACCCAGCCCCGTCAGCATCAATGCAAACGGGCCGATGTTCCGTTGAATAGAACTCTTCACATCCTCTCCTATGTCTCAAAAAGCATGGTCGGCCCGCTGCCCGGGATCGGCTCGGACAACACCGCGCATGCCATTTTGGGGGGATGGATCACCCGATCGGGGCAACCCTTCCACGCGGCGCGTAGTTTAACGGTTGCACCTCCAAGTTGGCGCCAAAATCGTTCGTCCCCTACAAAAAATTCGCGTCGTTTGCAAGGTTTGTAAACCTTAACTCCGCAATAACCCTGAGTGCATGGAAATACGGTTGACCGCGCGACCGATTAGCCGTATAAACAACGTTGCAGGATTTCAAGCGGCGAGTGAATTGGTTCTTTCGTAGTTCGCCCATCAACGGTACTCCGGTTGGTCCCATTACCCCCTTCCTTGATTTTCCGCACCCATGGGCTTCGGCCCCGTTTTATCTTTTTAGGAACAAGTAACATGGCAACCGGTACCGTCAAGTGGTTCAATGACGCAAAGGGCTTCGGCTTCATCACCCCGGAAGGCGGCGGCGACGATCTGTTCGCGCACTTCTCGGAAATCCGCGTCGAAGGCTTCAAGACGCTGCAAGAAAACCAGAAGGTTGAATTCGAAGTGAAGACGGGCCCGAAGGGTCTGCAAGCTGCGAACATCCGTCCGGTCTAAGCTCGGCGCGATATTTCGTGTAAAAAAGCCCCGCTTCGGCGGGGCTTTTTGTTTTCCGGCGCCGGCAGCGTTGCGACCGCCGCCGATCCGAATGGCCGTCGCTCAGCCGAACAGCCGCTGCGCGTGAATGCCCAGGCCGGTCGCGACGCTCGCGAGGCGATCGCCGAACACCGGCTGCGCGTCCGGGAATGCACCAGCGAGCGCACCCGACAGGAACGCGAGCCCGGTCGAGCCGCCGGTGAAATACAGCGCGCCGACGTCGCGCGGCGCGACACCCGCAAGCCGCACCGTTTCGCGCGCGGCATCGACGATGCGCGCGGTGTCGTCGACGCTCGCGTCGACGAGACGCTCGGCGTCGAACGCGATCTGCAGATCCTCTTCCACGTCGTTCAGGTCGATGATCGTCTCGCCGCCCGCCGCCACGCCGATCTTCGCTTCTTCCGCGCGCGCCATCAGCGCATGCCCGAGCCGTCGCTCGACCACGCGCGTGAGCCGGTCGTGCTGTCGCACGTCCTGGTACAGGTGCTTCATCAGTTTCAGCTCGCCCAGCCGCTTCGGCGTGTAGACCGTGTTGATCAGGTGCCAGGTCGCCAGGTCGAAATAGATGCGGTTCGGCAGTTCACGCCCCTCGGGATCGAGCGCGCGGTAGCCGAACGCGGGCAGGATCGCCGCCAGCTCGACACGGCGGTCGTAGTCGGTGCCCGCGACGTGCACGCCGTGGTGCGCGAGCACGTCGTCCTTGCGCTCGAGGCGCGCCATTCGCTCCGGCCCGACGCGCACCAGCGAGAAGTCCGACGTGCCGCCGCCGATGTCGGCGACCAGCACGAGCCGCTCGGCCTGCTGGCGCGACTCGTAGTCGAACGCGGCGGCGATCGGTTCGTACTGGAAATGCACGTCCGTGAAACCGACCGACTGCGCGGCCGCTTCGAGCTGGTTCTGCGCGAGGCGGTCGGCGCGCGGATCGTCGTCGACGAAGAACACCGGCCGGCCAAGCACCGCGCGCCCGATCGGCGCGCCGGCGCACGCCTCGGCCTTGCGCTTCAGGTGCGTCAGGAAGCGCGCGATGATCTCCGTGTACGCCATTGCGCTGCCGTCGCCGAGATCGGTCGTGGTCTCCGCGAGCGGCGAGCCGAGGATGCTCTTCATCGAGCGCATCAGGCGGCCGTCGAAACCGTCGATATAGGACGCGAGCGCCGCCCGGCCAAATTCGACCGTCTGCTCGTCGTTGTTGAAGAAGATCGCGGTGGGCAACGTCAGGTGGTCGCCCTCGACGGGCGCGAGGCGCATGCCTGCGCCGTCGGGCAGTGCCACGGCGGAATTGGACGTGCCGAAATCGATCGCGCAGTAAGTCATGGGAAGGTGCCGCAACATGGCCGGCGCGAAAACGGAAAGGACGGGCTTTTTAACATGAAGCCCGCCGGATCACAACCGGCTCGGCCACCGGGGCCGCGCAACCGGCCCACGGCCCCGATCGGGCCGGCCCGCGGCGCACCGGCAGCGGGTGCATGCGGGCCGCTCGACACGTCGATGCCGTCGGCTTTCGCGCTTGCGACGCCCGTACGGCCGGCTGCGGACAACGTACGGCGAAGTGCCGCCGGCTCCGAAATCAGGCCGCCGCGTCGAAACCCTTCTTCCATGCGCCCGCATAGACGACTTCGCCGATCGCATGACGCGTGCGGGGCGCCTTTTCGCGATCGCGCAGCACCGGATCGAGCTTGTCGACGTTGCCGTAGTGGCCGAGCGAGATGATCGCCGGGATCGCGACGTCGGCCGGAATCTCGAAGGCGTCGCGGAACGCCTTCGCGTCGAAGCCGCTCATCTGGTGTGCGGCGAGACCGAGCGCGTGCGCCTGCAGCACCAGCGACATCGCGGCCGCGCCCGCGTCGTACAGCGCGGTCGGCGCCGGTTCGCCCTTCGGCGTGAGCGTGTGCGCGGTCACGGCGATCAGCACCGGTGCCGGCGCGTTCCAGCCCTGGTTAAAGGGCACGAGCGTCGCGAATGCGCGCTTGAACGCGGCTTCGTCGCGCGTGCGGTCGAACACGATGAAGCGCCACGGTTGCGCGTTGTACGCAGACGGCGCCCAGCGCGCGGCTTCGAGCACCGCGTGCAGATCGGCGCCGCTGATCGGCTCGTCCGAATACGCGCGCGGGCTCCAGCGGCCCGCGATCAGGTCGTGAATCGAAACAGTGGTGGGAGCAGGTTTGACGGACATGCGGTTCCTCGCTGACATCGATGAAGGGGCGCGAACGCCCCGCGAACCGCAAGCATAACCGCTCGAGAAGACACGCGCCCGATCATCCCGCGCAATGCAAATCACCGATCCTGCATTGACCGGCCGCCCCGCGCACGGACGGCCGGCAATGCCGCGCTCAGGCGGCCTGCGCGGCCGCGCGGGACGGGCCGCGATTGATCCGCAGCACGATCAGCGCGCCGACGATGCAGAGCCCGCCCGAGATCATCGACGCGACCGTATAGGTGCCGAGGCTCGCACGCAGCAGCCCCGCGCCGAGCGCCGCGAACGCCGCGCCGAGCTGGTGGCCGGCGACGATCCAGCCGAACACGACAGGCGCCGCGGCCTTGCCGAACACGTCGGTGGCGAGGCGCACCGTCGGCGGCACGGTCGCGATCCAGTCGAGCCCGTAGAACATCGCGAACAGCGGCAGCCCGAAGAAATCGATGCCGAATGCATGCGGCAGATAGATCAGCGACAACCCGCGCAGCCCGTAGTACCAGAACAGCAGCACGCGGTTGTCGTAGCGGTCCGACAGCCAGCCCGACAGCGTCGTGCCGAACAGGTCGAACACGCCCATCGCGGCGAGCAGCGACGCGCCCTGCACTTCGGTCATCCCGTAGTCGCTGCACATCGCGATCAGGTGCGTGCCGACATAGCCGTTGGTGCTCGCGCCGCAGATGAAGAAGCTGAAGAACAGGAGCCAGAAGTCACGCGAGCGGCTCGCCGTCAGCAGGGTGCGGAACGCGACCGCGAGCGGGTTGTCCTTCGTTGCGTCGGGCGCGGCCGGCGCGTCGGCCGGCTCGCCGTATGGGCGCAGCTTCACGTCGGCCGGCCGCTCCGGCAGCAGGAATGCGACCAGCGGAATCACGATCGCGGCGGCCACCGCGACGACCAGCACGACCGGCCGCCACCCGTGACGCTGCGCGATCGCGGCGAGCATCGGCAGGAACACGAGCTGGCCGGTGGCCGTGCTCGCGGTCAGGATGCCCATCACGAGACCGCGCCGCGCGTGGAACCAGCGCGTGACGAACGTGGCCGACAGCGTCAGCGCGACGACGCCGGTCGAGCAGCCGACCATCAGGCCCCAGATGACGACCATCTGCCAGCTCTGCGTCATCATCGACGACAGCGCGACACCCGCGCTCATGGTCACCAGCGCGGTCAGGATCGTCGGCCGCAGCCCGAAGCGCTGCATCGCCGCGGCCGCGAACGGCCCCGTCAGCCCGTACAGCGCGATGTTCACCGAAATCGCCAGCGAAATCGCCGCGCGGCTCCAGCCGAGTTCGCGCTCGAGCGGCACCATCAGCACGCTCGGCGTCGCGCGCGTGCCGGCCGCCGCCAGCAGGATCAGGAAAACCACCGCCGCCGCGAGCCATCCGTAGTGGAACCGCCCGCCGATTCGTGTCACCGCCCAGTTCATGTCGTCGCTCTCCAGTTGGCGGGCCGGCGCCCGCGCGCCCGCCCCGCCTTGCTACCAGGCCACCTCCGCCGCACGCTGCATCGGCTGACCCGGGCCGATACCTGGCATTCGTCTGTCGATCCGGCCGGTATTGTTACCGATCGGTCACAAGTGTGTTGCGATCGTAGTTACCAGTCGGTAACATGTCAAGCAATTCACCACGCAGTCGAGGGTCATCATGTCGGGCATCGAGGCCGCCAACAAGGCACCGGCACGCCGCACGCGCCAGCCGATCGCCGCGGCCGTCGCGCAGGAGCACCTGCTGCGCGCCGCCGAGGAGCTGTTTTACAGGGAAGGCGTGCGCGCGGTCGGCGTCGAGGCGGTCGTGGAACGCGCGGGCGTCAACAAGATGAGTTTGTACCGCCAGTTTGCGTCGAAGGACGAACTCATCCTCGCGTATCTCGAACGGATGGATGCATGTTTCTTCGAGCGCTTCGATTCGAGCGTCGCGAAGCATCCGGGCCAGCCGAAGGCGCAGTTGATCCAGTATTTCGTCGATCTGGCGGAGCGCGCGGCGCAGAAGGACTATCGCGGCTGCCCGTTCGTCAACGTCGCGGCCGAATTCCCCGATGCGTCGCATCCGGCGCGCGAGCGCGTCGCGCAGAACAAGGAACAGCTGATGAAACGGCTCGTCGCGCTGTGCGAGGGCGCAGGCGCCCGGCAGCCGAAAGCGCTCGCCGATGCGCTCGCGCTCGTGATCGAGGGCATTTATGCGGCCAGCCAGACCTACCGGCACGGCGAAACGCCGATCGGCACCGCCCCCGCGCTGGTCACGCAGCTGATCGAGGCCGCCTGCGCGTGACGGGCGGCGCGCGCCCGAACCGGGCGTGCGCCGTCCCGCTACAATGCGGCCCTCGCTGCCGCTTTGCCCGACCGCCCTTGCCATGACCGATACCCGCCCCGACTCGCACGACGACATCCTCGCCGCCACGCGGCACTGGCTCGCACGCGCGGTGATCGGGCTCAATCTGTGCCCGTTCGCGAAGAGCGTCTACGTGAAGGAGCAGGTGCGCTATGCGATCAGCGAAGCGACGACGCTCGAGGACGCACTCGCCGACCTCGAAACCGAGCTGCGCGCGCTCGAAGCGGCCAATCCGCAACAGGTCGACACGACGCTCGTGATCTATCCGCGCGTGTTCGCGGATTTCGTCGACTACAACGATGCGTTGTTCTTCGCCGACCGGCTCGTGCAGCAACTGCGGCTCGACGGCGTGCTGCAGATCGCGAGCTTCCATCCCGCGTACCGGTTCGAAGGCAGCGAAGCCGACGACATCGAGAACTACACGAACCGCGCGCCGTATCCGATCCTGCACCTGCTGCGCGAAGACAGCATCGCGCGCGCGGTCGACGCGTTCCCGGACGCGTCCACGATCTACGAGAAAAATCAGGAAACGCTGCGCCGCCTCGGCCACGACGGCTGGCGTGAATGGATGCGCCGGCCGGGCGACGACGTCTGACGCATCGCGCGACGGCCGTTCGGCGCGCGGCAAACGGGCGACGCGAGGCCGCGCGCGGCGCGTCGGCCTGCGTCAGTCCGCGGCCGGCTCGGCAGCCTCGTCCGACGTCGCCGCGGGCATCGGCGTGAAGAAGCGCGCGTTCAGTTCGGCGAGCCCGAACATGCCGAGGATCTCGTTCAGCCGCTCGCCGGGCTTGCGGCGCGGCAGGTTCTTGTACTGCGCGATGATCAGCTCGTTCTTCATCGAATGCTCCCAGCCGACCAGCTCCGTCACGCTGACCTGATAACCGTGCGCCTCGAGCTGCAGGCAGCGCAGCACGTTGGTGATCTGGCTGCCGAATTCGCGCGTATGCAGCGGATGCCGCCACACTTCCGTCAGCGCGTTCGCGAGCGACTTGCCCTTGTTCTTGCGCAGCACGCCCGCGACTTCCGCCTGGCAGCACGGCACCAGCACGATGTGCTGCGCGCGCTTAGCGAGCGCGAAACGGATCGCGTCGTCGGTGGCCGTGTCGCACGCATGCAGCGCGGTGACGACGTCGACCGTTTCGGGCAGCTTCGGCGACGTGATCGAATCGGCGACCGACAGGTTCAGGAACGACATGCCGCCGAACCCGAGTCGCGCGGCGAGCTCGGTGGAACGCGTGACGAGCTCCTCGCGCGTCTCGATCCCGTACACGTGCGACGCAAACGCCGGCGTGCCGTGCCCCGGCTGCTGCTTGAAGAACAGGTCGTACAGGATGAAGCCGAGATACGACTTGCCGGCGCCGTGATCGACGAGCGTCACGCCGCCCTTGTCGGCCTGCACGCTCGCGAGCAGCGGCTCGATGAACTGGAACAGGTGATAGACCTGCTTCAGCTTGCGGCGGCTGTCCTGGTTCAGCTTGCCGTCGCGGGTGAGGATGTGCAGTTCCTTCAGCAGCTCGACGGACTGCTCCGGACGGATTTCGTAGGTCTTGTTCGACATCGTGAAGCGGCGCCGGGCCGCGGTCGGTCGACCACGGCCCGGCGGCGGGAATTCGTGAGGAATGGCGACAGTTTACCGAAAATGCGCGATCAGGCTCGCGCGCCGAGCCGCCAGAGCGACGTGACCTCGGCGCGCCGGGCCGCGTGCAGCGGGTCGTCGGCGTCGGCCGACTTCGGGTGCGCGGGGCGGATGTCCTCGCGGCCGAGCACGACGAGACCGGCTTCGTCGATCCATTGCAGCAGCGTGTCGCGCGGCCGCAGGCCGAGATGCTCGGCGAAATCGGACAGGATCAGCCAGCCTTCGCCACCCGGTTCGAGATGGTCGGCCAGCCCCGCGAGGAAACCGCGCAGCATGCGGCTGTCGGGGTCGTAGACCGCATATTCGATCGGCGCGCTCGGACGGGCCGGCACCCAAGGCGGGTTGCAGACGACGAGCGGCGCACGGCCGGCCGGGAAGAGGTCGGCTTCGACGATGTCGACGCGCGCCGCATGACCGAGCCGCGCGATGTTCTCGCGCGCGCAGGCGAGCGCACGCGGATCCTGGTCGGTCGCGACGATCCGCTCGACGCCGCGCGATGCGAGCACGGCCGCGAGCACGCCGGTGCCCGTGCCGATGTCGAATGCGAGCGACGTCGCGGGCAGCGGCGTGCGCGCGACGAGTTCGACGTATTCGCCGCGCACGGGCGAGAACACGCCGTAATGCGGATGGATCGGCGCGCCGCCGAGTGCCGAAATCGGCACGCCCTTCTTGCGCCATTCGTGCGCGCCGACGAGGCCGAGCAACTCGCGCAGCGACACGACCGACGGCGCGCCGCCCGGCCCGTATGCTTCCTCGCACGCGGCGCGCACGTCGGGCGCGCGGCGCAGCGGGATCGTGTAGTCGGCATCGAGCGGAATCAGCAGCATGCCGAGCGTGCGGGCGCGCTGCGACTGCGCGAGCCGGTGCAGGTTGAATGCGTCGACGCCCGCCGCGGCCTTCGCCTTCTTCGGCTTGCGTTCGACGCGGCGCGCCATCGCCTGCACGAGCTGGCGTGCGTTCTGGAAGTCGCCCTGCCAGACGAGCGCGGTGCCCTCGCACGCGAGGCGGTACGCGGCGTCGGCGGTGAGGCGGTCGTCGGCGGGCACGGCGCGCCGGGGCGGCTGCACGCCGGCTTCGGAGCGCCAGCGCACGGCATGTTCGGCGCCGTCGGCGTCGGTCCAGTGGAAAACGGGGAAATCGGTCACGCGAGCTCGGCTACGGTTGGCTTCAGACAGGCGGCGCCAGGGAAGCGCGCCGCGCGGACCACACCATACCGCGCTTTGCCCGCAAGGCAAAGCGCGCGGCCGCCCGCGCCTCGCGCAGGCATCGCCTCGCTCAGGCATCGCCTACCCGCCCCACCCCGGCATCGCCGGCATGCGCAGCGTGCCCGCATCGCTGAAGCGCACGGTGCCGAGCACGCCGCCCGCGAGCCGGCCGCGCAGCGCGTAAGGCAGTTCGCCGTTGGCGGCCGCACCGGGCAGGTTCCACGCCTGCCGCGCGGCGGCGAACGCCGACACGGAAACCGGCACGTCGATCACGGCCTCGCCGAAGCGCGGCACGATGCCGGAGCGATCGCTGACGCCGCTCGCGAACGGCGCGCCGTTCAGTTCGAGCGCGACCGAAATGCCGTCGTATTCGATCGGCGCGTCGTTCGGGTTCTGCACGCGCAGCTTCAGGCTGAAACGCATCTCGAGGCCCTGCCCGGCCAGCGGGTCGAGCCCGGCGACGGTCACGCTCACCGGCTCGCGCGTCAGGCTCGCGCAACCGCCGAGCGCGAAGACGGCGGCGAACAGCAGCAGCATGACGCGCAGCGGCGCGATACGGAACAGGGCTCGTGACATGGGCTCGCCTCCTTGCGGCAATCGATCGTCGGTTCGTCGCTGCATTGTACCGAGCGCGCCACGCTCCGCCCCGATTCGTAGTTTTCGCACGGCGCCGAGATCGTTAATAGATTAAAACTACGGAAACAGGCAATCGAATGGAACGTGAATTAATGCTTCCCGGTATTCAATGGTGCGCAAAAAATTCAATCGAAGGACCTTCTAATTTTTTCGTTTCCTTTACCCAAAACCATCAAGTATATTTACGCATCCTTCGAGCAGGCCGACAAACCTTCAAGCCGCATGACGGCGATTTTACGGAACGGCGACACGCCGTCCTTCCGTCCTGCGGCCTGGTGCGGCCAGCCCCGTGGGTCGTCGGTTCAAGGGAAATGCACGCCCGCGCAGGGCGGGCGGCCCCGTGTCGTGCGCGCGAAATCAATTCAGTACAACACGCGCCCGGCCATTTTGAACCGGCAAGTTAACCGACATCCGGAAACACAGAGGGGGCAGTAAACCATGATTACCTTCACGTAGTCGGCCGACCGTCTTTTCGAATAATCCGTCATTGACATTTCTCGTCGCTGTTGATTAACGGCGAGGGATTTCTTTTGCCGGCGTTTTCGCAGCACTGAACGATTCTTTCAACAATCGAGGTTTCAGTCATGTCGATCAACATTCACAAGATGCGTTACCTGCCGCTGGTCGCCGCACTCGCGCTCGCCGGGTGCGGCGGCGACGACAGCGGCGTCGGCTCGGCTTCCGCACTCAGCGCCGCCGGCGCGCCGCACTCGAGCTCGTCGCCCGCCGCCAACACGCCGCCGAGCGCGTCCAACGTCGACAAGAGCGTGTCGCCCGTCGAGCTGCCGGACACCGTGGTACCCGTCAACTACCGGTTGTGGTTCCGCCCGAACGACGCGCTGAACGCGTTCGACGGCCGCGCCGATGTCGAGATCAAGGTGCTGAAGCCGGTCAACAACATCGTGGTCGCCGGCCACCGGATCAAGTTCACGAACGGCCGCATCACGCTGCAGCCGGGCAACATCCAGCTGATCGCGACGCCGCAGGACAAGGGCGACTTCTACCAGCTGCGTCCCGTGGCCGGCACGATCGCGCCGGGCAACTATTCGCTGCACATGGAGTGGTCGGGCATCATCAACTTCAAGTCGTACGACGATCCGGCCACGCAGACGGGCGGCAGTTGCGGCGACGATCCGTATCCGGGCTGCTCGGCCGCGGAAGGCGTGTTCCGGGTCGACCTGAAGAGCACCGACGGCACGACGAGCGGCGCGATCCTCACGCAGGGCGAAACCAACCTGGCGCGCCAGTGGTTCCCGGGCTGGGACGAGCCGGCATTCCGGCCGACTTATGAAGTGACGGCCGAAGTGCCGCAGAACTGGCGCGTCGTGTCGAACGCGGCGGAGAAGCCGTCGACCAACGTCGGCGGCGGCTACAAGCTCGTGCAGTTCGAGAAGACGCCGCCGATGCCGTCGTACCTGCTGTTCTTCGGCGGCGGCATGTTCGACACCTACGAGGACGACTTCTCGAGCCCGCTGCCGGGCGGCAAGGGCGGCCTGCACCTGCGCGTGTTCACGCCGCCGGGCATGAGCGACTGGGCGAAGCCGGCGATGGACCGCACCAAGCAGGCGCTCGACTTCTACTACCGCTACACGGGCATCCCGCTGCCGCTGACGAAGTTCGACACGGTCGCCGCGAACGATGCGTTCAAGGAGCAGAAGGACCTGAACTTCGGCGGGATGGAGAACTGGGGGTCGATCCTCGAGTTCGCCGACGACATCCTGCCGCAACCCGGCCAGCCGATGTCGCGCTACGGTAACGAAGTGCTGACGCACGAAGTCGCGCACCAGTGGTTCGGCGACCTCGTCACGACCGACTGGTGGGACAACGTCTGGCTCAATGAATCGTTCGCGACGTTCTTCGAGACGAAGACGACGATCCAGTTCTTCCCCGACGAGTTCAGCTGGCTCGACCAGGTGAAGAACAAGTATCGCGTGATCAATCGCGACATCGGCCCGAACGCGTTCCCGGTCGCGCCGAACTTCAACGGCTGGGCGTCGAACGACTTCGTGCTGAGTGCGAGCGCGTTCACGTACGACAAGGGCGGCCACGTGCTGAAGACGCTCGAGAACTACCTCGGCGAGCAAACCTTGCGCAAGGGTTTGCAGCAATACCTGGTCGACTACTCGTTCGGCAACGGCACGCCGAAGCGCCTGTGGGATGCGCTGTCGAAGGCGAGCGGCCAGCCGGTCGGCCCGATCGGCGACAGCTACGTGCGCCAGACGGGTGTGCCGCTGATCTCGCTCGACACGCAGTGCGACATGACGAAGAACCAGACGATCGTCACGCTGAAACAGCAGCCGTTCCCGAACAAGAACGCGTATCCGGGCCTGCAGTGGACGGTGCCGATCACGCTCGCGTACGGCCAGGGTCTCGCCAAACGCACGACGCTCGCGCTGAAGGATACGCAGACGCAAACGCGGATCGACGGCTGCACGGGCGTGGTCGCCGACCCGAGCGGGCTCGACTACTACGTCGTGAACTACAGCGACGCCGCGTGGAGCGGCCTGCTCACGCAGATGAACGGCTCGACCGATCCGGTGCTGCTCGCGAACCTGAAGAGCGAAGCCGCGCTGCTCGTCGCGAACAACCTCGCGCCGGCTTCGCGTTCGACGTCGATCGGCTCGGTCGCATCGCCGGCCGCGATGAAGCTGCGCCAGACGCCGAGCTTCGGCGGCATCGCGCCGACGGTGAAGGAACGTCCGTCGCTGCGCTACCAGGGCATGTTCAAGCCGCGCAAGACGCTGGTTCAGTAACGTCGTGGTCCGGCCGGCCGGTGCCGCGCAGTTCGCGGCGCCGGCCGGCGTTCAATCGTTCACGTCCTTCGGCAGGCCCCGGTGCGGGGCCTGTTTTTTTCGTGACCGCCGCTAGCGATCGTCGCGCCGGCGAAACGCCCACCACGCGGCGAGCGCGGTAAAGCCCGCGACCAGCAGCACCATCAGCCAGAACCCGTGCTTGTTCTCCGAGAACGGCACGCCGCCGACGTTCATCCCGAAGAAGCCCGCGACGATGTTGATCGGCAGCGCGATCACGGTCACGAGCGTCAGCGTAAACAGCGTCCGGTTGTTCTGTTCGTCGAGGCGCGAACCGATCTCTTCCTGCAACAGCTTGATCCGCTCGTTGAGCCCCGACAGATCGGCGAGCACCAGCGAGAATTCCTCGGTGGACTCGCGCAGCTCCTGCACGTCTTCGGCATGCAGCCACGCGGGCGGCTTCGCGAGCAGCCGGAAGATCGATCCCGGCTCGGGCGCGAGCATGCGCTGCAGCCGCGTGAGCGTACGGCGCATCGCGCCCAGTTCGACGCGATTCGACGTGAGCCGTTGCGACAGGAAGCTGTCCTCGATGCGATCGACGTCGATGCTCGTGCGCCGCATGATCTGGATCAGCAGGTCGGCCTGGTCGCGCAGCAGGTGCACCAGCAGTTCGGCGGGCGAGCGGAACCGCTCGCCGTCGCGCACGCACGCGCGCAGCGTGTCGACCGAGCGCAACGGCTTGAGCCGCGCGGTGACCATGATGCGCCGCTCGACGTGGACGAACAGCGTCGCGATTTCCGACGGCGTCAGCTCGAGGTTGAACATCACGTCGTTGACGACCGCGCGCAGCGCGCCGTCCTCCTGCTCGATGCGCGTCGAGCGCGATCCTTCGTGAAGGAATTCGAAGAAGCTGTCGGGCAGTCCGAGGTGCGTGCGCATCCAGCGCTCGCTCGCGCCGTGCGCGAGATTGAAGTGCAGCCAGACGAAATCGTCCGAGGCTGCCGCATCGTGCTCGCGGCACGTGCGCAGCCATGCGGCAGCCGCGTCGGCATCGAGCATCGCGCCCGATCCGCCCGGAACGAAGCGGAATCCGCACACCATGCCGGACGTATCGGCGCCGTAAGTCTGTACGATCAAGTCCATCGTGTCGAAGGTCGTGCAGCGCGCACCGCGTCGCGCATCGCGCGTCGCGGCGCCACGCCGGGAAATGAAAGGAAACGTATGCCCGACGCATGTGACGATCTCGTGACGCCGTCACATGCGCCCGCCCCGCGCCGGCCGGCCCCAAAAAGCAATGCGCCGCCCAGCGGGCGGCGCATGTGCGACGAGCAGGCCGGCGTGCCGCGCGGCTACTGCCGGGTCTCCGACTGCGCGGCGCTCGGGCACGCCGGATCCTTGCCCCAGTGGCCGTCGCAGACACGCCAGCGGCACAGCTGATCCTCGAAGAAGCCGCGCTCCGAGCATTCCTTCACGCGCGCCGCGAGCGAACCGCCCGTCGTGGCAGCCGCCTTGGTCGGCACGACCTGCGCCTTCTGCGCGGCGAGCTTCTTGTCGGCCGGCTTCGTGCGCGCGACGAGCGCGGCGAGCAGGTCCGCGTCCGGGTCGTCTTTCCCGGCAGGCTTCGCACTCGCGGTACGGGTCGTCGCGTCGCGACGCTTCTTCGCCTGCGCGAGTTCCGCCTGCTGTTCCTTGTGATGCTTGCGGGCCTCCGCCTTCGCGTCGGCCTTCGCATCGGCCTTGCTGCGCGCGGCGACCTTGCCGCCCTGTGCGGCGTCGGCCTTCGCGGATTTCGTCGTCGCCGCGGCGGCGGCCGTCGCGGCGGCCGCGCCGGCCGTGGCTGCACCCGACGCATCGTCCGCACCGTTCGCGAGCGCGCGCGACAAGCGGCTGTTGTCCGCGCCCGACGCAGCCGATGCGGACGCAACGGTCTGGGACGCCGCATCGTCGTTGACGATCGTGGCCGGTTGCGCGGCCGGAGCGGCCGATGCGGCATTCTGCGCGACCTGCACGGCGGCGGCGCTGGCGGCGTCCGCCTTCGCTGCCTGCGCGGGGGCGGCGGCCACGACGGCCTGCTCGCCCGAATGCTGCTGCCAGCGCCATGCCCCCCAGCCGCCGACGGCGACCACGAGCGCGACGACGGCCGCGATCGGCGCCTTCAGCGAACGGCGTGGCGCTTCGGCCGGCGGCGTGACACGTCCTTCCAGATTCGCGAGAATGCGCGACTGTTGCGCTCCGCCCTCGCCTGCCGGCTTGGTATCGGACAGCAGGCTCGGCGGGGTTTTCGAATTTGAATTTTCCGGCGCACTCATTCAGCGTCTCATTGAATCCTGGTTTAATTCACCGCGATAATATAGCCCGGCCTCTCAAAGCAGCCTGATTCTAAGAGCAAGCATTGCAAAACACAATCAATTCCAATTTCCGGGGATTTCGTTGATTGCCGTCGCACTCGTCGTCTATTTCGCCCTCGCCGTCGCGGTTGCGGCACTGTTGCTTTTACCGGGTATCCGGGCGACGGTTTTCGAATCCGTCGCCCAGTTTCACGGCCGCCTGACGCGCCGTGCGAGCGATCGCGCCGCACGCACGCGAAGTCAAATTGTTAAATCGGCAAGCGTTACGCGCGGCGCATTAAGCGATGTGCAAAATTTACTGATTCGGCGGCGCTTGATGATTATGGTATCGGCAGGTATTCTTGCGACGCCGCCATTGGTGGCCATTGCGTTACGCGGTCGGCAATTGTTTCAGTACGACGACACGGCGCGCGTGCCGGACGAGAAGATCGCCGCGCTGTTGCAGGGCGAACAACTCGTGCCGCCCCCGCCGTTGCCGCCGGAAGTCTTTGCCACGAAGGAAGTCGAACAGGTGCGGCCGGCACTGAAGGATGCGAGCCGCGACTGGAACCTGCTGGATCCCGATTTCCGCACGCGTTTGCTGCTGGTCTACAAGATCATGCACGAACAATATGGTTACGAAATGGCGCTGCTGGAAGGTTATCGGAGCCCGGAACGTCAGAACCGGCTCGCGCAAATGGGCACCAACGTGACCAATGCGGCGGCCTTCCAGAGTTATCACCAGTTCGGGCTCGCGGCCGACAACGCATTTCTGCGCGATGGCAAGCTGGTCATTTCCGAGAAAGATCCCTGGGCGATGCGCGGCTACCAGTTGTACGGACAGGTTGCCGAGCAGGTCGGCCTGACCTGGGGAGGCCGATGGAAAATGATGGACCTCGGACACGTGGAATACCATAAACCCGGTTTTAAACTGGGACGCGGCAGCTAGTCAGGGCTGCCGGACAAGAAATAATGAGGGCGGCATGGGGCTTTTTAATCACCCGGCAGGAAACGATTTGGGCGGCGCAATCGATCGGGCATTCCGTTGCGCGATTTTTTCAGGCCGCCGCTTCCGTTTAAATTCTCACAGCGTCCTTTCATTATTGCGCGCGCCTTCTCCGATGCCGCGGGCGCACTGATGCCAGCCCCCTTCATCCCGTTTGACAGCATGGCGACACATCGCGGCGCCACGCTTGCCGCTCGGCGCGCCTGCGTCGCCTCACCGAATCGCACCGGAACCTGAACGTCCTATGCAACGCATCCTCAACGTGCTGACTCATCCGCGTACGCTCTCGATCGTCGGGATCGTCGCGCTAGCGGCGATTCTCTTCATCGTCGCCGACATGCTGCAGCTGCCGCTCCTGTGGGCGGCAGTCGCCTTCGCGGCGATCCTCGTGCTGTGGCTCGGCGTCGCGCTGGTGCGCCGCTGGCGCGTGAAGCGCGCGAACCAGCAGCTCGGCCAGGTGCTCGAAGAGCAGGCGGAAACCGGCAAGATCGCCGCGCCGGCCGCGGCCGCGCTGGCCCCCGACACGAAGACCGCCGACCTCGACGTGCTGCGCACGCGCCTGTCCGACGCGGTCAAGACGATCAAGACGTCGAAGATCGGGCAGGTGTCGGGCGGCTCCGCGCTGTACGAGCTGCCGTGGTACATCGTGATCGGCAACCCGGCCGCCGGCAAGAGCAGCGCGGTGCTGAACTCCGGCCTGCAGTTTCCGTTCGCGGACAAGAACAGCGCCGTGATCCACGGCATCGGCGGCACGCGCAACTGCGACTGGTTCTTCACGACCGAAGGGATTTTGCTCGACACGGCGGGCCGCTACTCGGTGCACGAGGAAGACCGCAGCGAATGGCTCGGCTTTCTCGGCCTGCTGAAGCGCTACCGCCCGAAGGCGCCGATCAACGGCATCATCGTGACCGCGAGCATCGCCGAACTCACCGGCAACCGCCCCGAATTCGCAATCAACCTCGCGAAAAACCTCCGCCAGCGCGTTCAGGAGCTGACGGAAAAGCTCGAGGTGTTCGCGCCGGTCTACGTGATGTTCACGAAGGCCGACCTGATCACCGGCTTCACCGAATTCTTCAGCAGCAGCGACAAGCACGAATACGACCGCGTGTGGGGCGCCACCCTGCCCTACGAGCCTGACGACAAGCGCGACGTCGTCGCGCAGTTCGACACGCACTTCGAGGAGCTGTACGAAGGACTGAAGGAAATCAGCGTCGCGCAGCTGTCGCTGTCGCGCGGCAACCAGCTGTCGCCGGGCCAGCTGAGCTTCCCGCTCGAATTCTCGACGATCAAGCCGTCGCTGCGCGCGTTCCTCGCGACGCTGTTCGAGAACAACCCGTTCCAGTACAAGCCGATCTTCCGCGGCTTCTACTTCACCAGCGCGCTGCAGGAAGGCGAAACCAACAGCGCCGCCGCGCAACGCATCGCGCAGCGCTTCGGCCTCGACGCGACCGCGCTGCCGAAGCCGCACAGCGCGTTCTCGAAGAACGGCTTCTTCCTGCGCGACCTGTTCTCCAAGGTGATCTTCGCGGACCGCCAGACCGTGCGCCAGTTCGCGAGCCCGACCAAGACGCGGCTACGCTACGCCACCTTCTTCGGCTTCGTCGCGGCGCTCGCGCTCGCGCTCGGCGGCTGGACCTGGTCGACGATCGGCAACCAGCAGCTCGTCGCGAACGTGCAGGCCGACCTCGACAACGTCACGCGCCTGCAACAGGGCCGCAACGATCTGCAGTCGCGCCTGCAGGCGATGGACATCCTCGAGGACCGCATCGAGCAGCTCGAACAGTTCCGCCGCGACAAGCCGATGTCGGTGTCGCTCGGCCTGTACCAGGGCGACCGGCTCGAGCAGCACCTGCTGACCGAGTACTACAACGGCGTGCGCCAGATCCTGCTGGCGCCGGTCTCGCAGAACCTCGCGTCGTTCATGAAGGACGTGAACGCGCATCCCGAACAGCTCGTGCCGATGACGCGCCCGCCCGAATCGGGCGCCGTGCAGGGCGGCGCGATTCCCGTGTCGACGAACCCGCCGGGCGCCACGCCGCTCGCCGGCGCCGCGCAAGGCGCATCCGCCGCGCCGGCCGCCGCGCCGCAGCAGCCGGCGGCACCGCAGGGCGGGCTGTACAGCGACGCATCGCCGACCAACGTGCAGGACGCGTACAACGCGCTGAAGACCTACCTGATGCTGTCCGACAAGCGTCACGTCGAACAGGCGCACCTGACCGACCAGCTGGCCCGCTTCTGGCGCGGCTGGCTCGAGACGAATCGCGGCAACATGCCGCGCGACGAGATGATCAAGAGCGCCGAGCGCATGATCTCGTTCTACCTCGCGCGCGTGAACGATGACGACTGGCCGATGATCGACGCGAACCTCGCGCTCGTCGACCAGACCCGCGAGAACCTGCGCCGCGTCGTGCGCGGCATGCCGGCTCGTCAGCGCGTCTACGAAGAAATCAAGGCGCGCGCGTCGACCCGCTTCGCGCCGATGACCATCGCGCGCATCGTCGGCGACGGCAACCAGGGGCTGGTCGCCGGCAGCTATGCGATTCCGGGCACCTTCACGCGCGAAGCGTGGTTCGACTACGTGCAGCCGGCGATCCGCGACGCGGCGACCAAGGAGCTGCAGGCGAAGGACTGGGTGCTCAACACCTCGACGCAGGACGACCTGACGCTGGAAGGCAGCCCCGAACAGATCCAGAAGACGCTCGTCGGGATGTACAAGACCGAGTACGCGCAACACTGGCAGAAGTTCATGCAGGGCATCGCGGTGCAGGGCTTCACGAGTTTCGGGCAGGCCGTCGATGGGATGAACCGCCTGGGCGACCCGCAGGATTCGCCGATCCGCAAGATCCTCGAGACCGCGTACGACCAGACGTCGTGGGACAACCCGTCGCTGGCGAACGTCACGATCAAGAAGGCGCAGACCGGCGTCGTGAACTGGGTCAAGCAACTGTTCACGCGCTCGCAGGCCGGCCAGATGGCGGCGGCGAACATCGACATCAACGGCAATCCGGCCGAGGTGCCGATGGGTCCGATCGGCCAGGAGTTCATCGGGCTCGCGCGGATCGTCGCGACGCACGACGGCACGTCGATGCTCAAGGGCTACATGGATTCGCTGTCGAAGGTCCGCACGCGCTTCAACGTGATCAAGAACCAGGGCGACCCCGGCCCCGGCGCGCGCCAGCTGATGCAGCAGACGCTCGACGGCAACGGCTCGGAACTGGCCGATTCGCTGAAGTTCGTCGACGAGCAGATGCTGACCGGCCTGACCGACTCGCAACGCAAGTCGCTGCGCCCGCTGCTGGTGCGTCCGCTGATGCAGGCGTTCTCGGTGGTGATCCAGCCGGCCAGCGCCGAAGTCAACAAGGTGTGGAACGCGCAGGTCTACCAGCCGTTCCAGAACTCGCTCGCGACCAAGTATCCGTTCGCGGCGAACGCGAAGGTCGAGGCCGGCGCCGGTGAAATCGCGCAGGTGTTCGGGCCGGACGGCGCGATCGCGAAGTTCGTCGGCACGACGCTGGGCCCGCTCGCGGTGCGCCGTGGCGACACGCTCGCGGCCCGCACGTGGGGCGACATGGGCATCGGCCTCACGCCGGACTTCACGAACGGCTTCGCGCGCTGGGTCGCGCCGCTTTCCGGCGGCGCGGCAGGCGGCGCGGCAGGCGGCGCGGCCGCCGCGGCCGAACCGCAGACCGTGTTCCAGATCCTGCCGCAGCCGAGCACGGGCACGACGGAATACACGATCGCGATCGACGGGCAGCAGCTGCGCTACCGCAACACGCCGCCGCAGTGGACCAACTTCGTGTGGCCGAACCCGCAAGGGTCGCCGGGCGCGACGCTGTCCGCAACGACCTTCGACGGCCGCACCGTGCAACTCGTCAACGAGCCCGGCCGCTACGGTCTCGAGAAGCTGATCAACTCGGCGCAGCGCAAGCGCCGCCCGGACGGCACCTTCGACCTCACGTGGGCGCAAGGCAGCGTCAACGTGTCGGTGACGATGCGCATCATCAGCACGTCGCAGCCGACCAGCGGCGGCGGCGACCAGCCGCAGCAGCAAAGCCTGCGCGGCCTGCAGCTGCCGTCGTCGGTTGCCGACGCGAGCGCGGGCGCCGCGCAGAACGCGACGCAGGCCGCCAACGGCGCGCCGGCCGCGGCACCGGCACCGGCACCGGCCGTCGCGGCCGCCGCCGCAACGAATGCACAGGGGGCGCAATGACGCAAACCGTTCAGGCGCAGATCGCCTACTTCGGCAAGATTCCGTCGCGCGGCGACTTCGTGAAGAGCCCGCACAACCCGCAGCTGCTGCAGACGCTCGATCGCTGGATCGCGCAGGCGCTCGAGCTGCTCGCGGAAGATCCGCGCTGGAAGATCGTCTACGAGGATGCGAAGCCGATGCATTTCGCGTTCCTCGGCTCGCGCAGCAAGCTCGCGATCGCGGGCCACATGGTCGCGAGCCACGACGTGTCGATGCGCCGCTTCCCGTTCCTCGGCGCGACCGCGCTCGAGGTCGACCGGCCGCTCGCATTCCTCGCGCGCAGCCCGCTCGCGTTCGCGCGGCTGTGGTCGCGCGTGGCCGCGCAGATGCCGCCGCTGCTCGCGAAGGAGGAGCCGCCCGGCGCGCTGCAGGCGCTCGGCGACACGCAGGTGCCGATCGACATCGGCGGCCCGGGCACGTCGCATGACGGCACCTTCAACGACTTCGTCGAACACCAGTCGCTGTACGGCCTTCAGCAGATGCTGCTCGAAAGCGGCCATCCGGTCCGGCTGCGCGGCGCGATGCTCGCGCTCGGCTCGCTGTTGCGGCCCGTGATGCAAAGCGGCTCGTCGCACATCGAGCGCGGCCTGACGCTGCCGCTGCCGGTCGACCCGTTCTATCGCAGCCTCGTCGCCGCGTTCTGGCTCGAACTGATCGCGCCGTTCGTCGCGCAGGCCGACTTCGAGCTCGCGATCTTCATCGGCACGATCGCCGAGCGCGAACGGCTGATCATCGGCTTCAACGGCGCGTCGTCGAAGACGCTGCTGAGCGTCGTCGACCCGCAAACCTACGCCGCCCACAACATCGACATCGACGATCCCGAATGGATCGACGCCCATGCGCAAAACGATCAACGGATCAGCAAGCTCGTCAGCTATCTCGACCAACCGCAACTCTCGCTGCGCGTCGCCATCGACGCGTTCCGCGAAGCGTTCATCGGAGGCTGACCGGATGCAACGCACGACTCACGCCCGCCTGTCGCCCTTCGTCGTCGCCCTCGCGACCGCCGGCCTCGTCGCCAGCGGCGCGGCCTGCGCGCAGAACACCGGCGGCGCGACCGTCACGCCCGTCGGCAACGGCACCGTCGCGGCCGCCGCCCTGCCCGCCACGCCAAACGCCGGCGCCGCACCGGGCACGGCGTCCGGCACGGTGGTGCACGGCACCGCCGGCACGATCACGCCGCCGCCCGCGAACGCGACGCCCGGCCAGGTGGTGGTCGGCGGCAAGGTGCCCGACGAGGCAACCAAGGCCGCCGTGCTGCAAAAGCTGCGCGACACCTACGGCGCCGCGAACGTGGTCGACCAGATCGAGGTCGGCGACGTCGCGACGCCGCCTAACTGGAGCGCGAACGTGCAGAAGCTGCTCGGCGCGCAGCTCAAGCAGATCAGCAAGGGGCAGCTGAAGATCAACGGCACGCAGATCGAGATGAAGGGCGAGGTGCACAACGAGGCGCAGCGCCAGCAGCTCGCGAGCGACATGGCGAATACGCTGAATCCGACCTATACGATCAAGAACGGGCTGCGCGTGTCGGCGTCCGAGCAGGGGCTGCTCGACCAGACGCTGGCCAATCGCACGATCGAGTTCGAGACGGGCAGCGCGACGCTCACGCCGCAAGGCAAGCAGATTCTCGACCAGATGGCGGCCGCGCTGTCGAAGATGCAGAACCGCACGGTCGACATCATCGGCCACACCGACAACTCGGGAAACCGGACGTCGAACATCGCGCTGAGCCAGGCGCGCGCGGATGCGGTGAAGGGTTATCTGATCACGAAGAGTATCCCGCCGCAGCAGATGACGACGACAGGGGTCGGGCCGGATCAGCCGATCGCGCCGAACGATACGGCGGAGGGGCGGGCGAGGAATCGGCGGATCGAGTTCAGGGTGGGGCAGTAACCGAAATGGCGACCCGTGTACATGGGTCGCCGGCCGATTCCGGCACGAGCAAGAAGCGATCTGATTTTCTGGCGGCGAGGGCTGACAGATCGTGGCCTACGTCGCTCGTTGCAGATGATACGTTCGACATCACGCGACATTCGCCCGCAGGGAAATGCGGCCTATTCGGCCACCAGCACACGCTTGCCATGCTGGTTCTCGATCCGCTTGGGCAAGGCGATCATCAATACGTAGTTGCGCACGAGCAAGCTGACGAACAGCAATGCCAGCGGCATGCTCATTGCGGCCAAAAACAGCAGCACGCCGTTTGCCCCGAAACCCGACGAAAGCAGGCGACCCAGTATCAGGTAAAGCGGCGCCAGCCCGACCACGATATGTCGGCCTAATTTCGGGATGGCGGAAGGTTCCTTGTGATGCCGCTCGAACTCCGTCACTCCACGCTGGACGTCATAAACGACGAACTCGCCGCGATCGTCGAATACGTTGCCGACAAAGGGTGTTGCATCGACCGTATGACACACGCTGCGGTACGCCATTGCCGCCCAGAAAATGTTCAGCACGATGCCGCCGATCAATCCCGGCCAACGCGCCAAGGCGGGCATGGGCGCAAATATGAAGAAGCAGAAGTATCCGAATATGCCGAAAAAGTAGTACGTCGCGAACGTGCCCAGCGACATGACCAGTCCGTAGGCGAACAACTCGTTCGTGCCGCGGTACCTCAAATGGATGAGCAGGAGTCCCGTACAGCAACCCAATGCAACCAGAACGCCGATCCTCCACGGCCAGGTCGATATCCGCAATTCGTCCGTATAGGCAGCGTACGATATCCCTGCGCCAAGCAAGGGCAACGCCATACACAGCGGCACGGCTTTCCGCACCATCGCCAGTACGTGATCAGGCCGGAGCCGATCGACACCGCTCATACATAAGCGCCGACATCGTTGATGTGTCACCCGCGTTCGTATCACATGGTTTGACGTGCTGTTGTTGCATCAGTTATGGGCCCGCGTTCGTTCCGTCGCGCTGACGGAAGTCACCGGCCCGATCCCCACTAGAACGATGCGTCAGGCGCCATCACCACCGGCTTCCGGTATTTTCGCTCCATCGCATTCGGCAACTGGATCATCGTCACTCCGACCCTGATCATGACGCCGATCAACCAGAGCGATGCAGGGAATGTGATGGCCGCGACAAAGAACAGCACGCCCCCTGTCCCAAAGTACATCGACAGCAGTCGGCTGAGTACCAGAAAGAATGGCGCAAGTGCCATGACGATCCAGGAATGCCATTTGACGAACGGGCTGCGTTCGGCGTAGGTGGCGTCCAGAATCTCGAAGAAGTCCTTCCGGCAGACGATCGCACCGTCAAGGACGTCGAAAGCCCTGCCCTCGAAATCCGATTGCTCGATATGGCGCGTCAGCGCGACGTAGGAAAACACCAGCCAATAGACGCTGAGCCCGCCACCGATCACCAACCCGGCGATCCGGGCAAGAACCGGCATCGGGGCGAAAATGAAGTAGTAAAAGTAAAAGGCGATGCCGATCAACGCATAGGCCGACAGCAAGCTGATCAATCGGAGGCATCCATAGACGATGAATTTCTTCGTGCCCCGGCACACGAGCCAGCAAATCACCGGCGTCGCCACGCATGCCACAGCAATCGCGACACTGATTTGGCCGGGCAGGCTGGAAACGCCGTAATCGAATTTGTAGGCGGTAAACGCGAGTGCAACCGCCAACGCGTTGAGCAGAATCCCGATCCAGACAGCCTGGGCGACGGCCGGTGACAGCGATTTATCCGCGCCGTGAGCGACGGCCTCGTTCCTCATGGCAGGGCTCCAAACATCGGCGAGTAGGGGTTGTAATCCTTGGGCATGTACTTTTCGTAGCTTTCCCCGATCTCACGCAATTTGTTCGCCACCCACTTGGTAAATTCCACTTTCTTGTCTACGTAATTGACGATGTATCCGACGGCAACAGCAACGCCAATCGCGACAGCGACCGTAAGCGCCACCGGCACCGCCGCAATTGCGGCCGCCGACGCAATCGCACCCACCACCAACGACGTCAAAGCCGCCGTGAGTCCTGCGACAACCAGATCAATTCCAATCTTTGCAAAGAGATCGCACAAGTCCTTTCGAGGTTTTCCCGAAGCATCGACCTGCTTGTAGTCGTGATACCACTCCGCGAAGTCCAGCGCGATCGTCAATACAAGTGTAATAACGCCAGCCTTGGTCGTCATCGAGCCCTTGGCACTGCGCCAGGCCGCCTGCGCCATCGATTTCGCCGTCCCGGCACCTCCGGTGATCGCCAGAATCTTCGTATTCTTCACGCTATACTTGGCGGCGGATATTTCTGTTCGGGATCCTATAGTTCCCTTAAATACTACATACCACTTTGGCCCGGCATTTCGGTGAACGATCTTGATCAACTTGAATTTACTCTTCATTAGCTCCCGGATCCATGGCAAATTGTCTCCGACGTATCCAAAAAATCCGGCGACTTGACCGATAATCCAGTTGCGAGTCGCGACGTGGGCCGTATCGATCGCGGTCTCGTCCGCGCCGCCATTTTCCAGCGCCGCGATCAGATCCTTTGGTATCGTCTTCACGTCGACTTCGAATATGTGCATTACTTGCGACGTTTCCACTTGAGCTGTGGGGGCGGCCAGTGGTAGCAACATTCTGCAGCTGTACTCATCGTCGATCGTGGTCATGCCTGACGAAAGTCCGGAAAGACCGAGTTGCCAATTAGGACGATAGGTTGCCTGGCCGACTGCGGCAGTCGACGAGCCGGAAGGGTATTGCCAGAAATTCGCGATTTTGGGCGTGCCGCTCACTCCCGATTGTCCGCCGTAGACGAGCGTAATGGGTTCCGGTTTGGTTTTAGGATCGGAACCGTGGTTGTCGGTGTTCAACAGGAGCATCGAATAGCGCTGAAGCTCCACCCCGTCCTTCTTAAGCACGAGAAACCCCTTGAAATCACGACCGATCCAGATGTGATACCGTTCCCCGTCCTGAAATTTCCCGGTCTTGACTCGTCGCTTCGCATTGGTGTCGTAAAACCAATCCTCGGTAGCCTCGACCGTGTAGTTGTTGCCCTTGTGCAAATGCACCTCAAATACCACGTCCCGATGTTTTCGCAACAGGACCGTGATATCTGTCTCAGCCCAGCAACTGACCGGCTCCCCCGGCAGATCGATACAAACCTGATGTTGAACGAGCGCCTTGCCACCCATTTTCACTCTCCCGTCCGCTTGACCTGACTGGCCACGAACTCGTCAAAATCGATGTTCTTCAATTCCGCCTTGCCTTCCGCGTCGAGCGCGACGCTATGCTCGGTCCCGTCTTCCGTCGTGAACTTGATCGGCTCGCCGTGCGGCACGTTGCCGTCGGCATCCACATAGCGAATCCGCATGTCTGCCTTCTTGCCTTCCGCCTTGAACGTCTTGTGCATGCTCGTCGGCCCGCTGAACGCGTGTTGTCCGCCCTTCACGTCGATCTTGCCCGGTGCATGAATCTCGATGTTGCCACCCTTGATCCGGACATACGCGCCGCCCGACGTCAGCAGAATCTCTTCCTTCGCGACACCTTCGATCGTTGAGGTCGCCGACAGCACCTTGATCGTCTTCTGCGCGACCATCTCGACGTTGTCGTTCTGTGCCTGAATCTCGACGGCGCCTTTCCCGGCAAAGAGCTTCATGCCCGCATTCTGCGCAAAGAGGCTGAGCGTCTCCTTGACGCTCGCCACCAGCGATTTCCCGCTGGCGACATGCGTGCTCTGCCCGCTCACGACATTCACGTGCCGATCCGCGGCGATGTGCGTGCTTTGCTGCGACGCCACCCCAATCCCCGCCGGGCTCGCAAACAGCATCACCGGCTCCTTGAACGCGTTCGCGTTCCCCGTCCCGCCACCGGCCGTCCTGCCCCCGCCCGCGCTCGCGCCCGCCACGCTGTTCTGCGTCGCATCGGTGAACTGCTTCAGCGCCTCGTGCCCCGTGCCGAGGCTCTCCGCCTGATGCATCTCGCTGACCTGCGACATCGACTCGACCAGGCCCTGCGCGTTGACGAGCTGCTGCTTCGCCTCGCTCACGTCGAGCGGCTGGCTGTTCGCCTGCTTCGGATGCGTCGTCACGTACAACCCTTGCCCGGCACGCATCGCGCCGTAAGCATCCGTGCGCAGATCGAAACCGGAGCCGAGATACGCGCCGCGCGTGTTGCCGTTCTGCTCGATCAGGTAACCGAGATGAAGCAGCGAATTCGCGCTGCTGCTGAACAGGCGCGCGCGGTTCTGCCCGGTCGCGTCGTCGAGCACCATCTCGTTGTGCCCCGATCCCGCATACTCCTTCGACCGGAAGCCCGACAAAATGCCGTCGCTGTGCCACTGCGGCTTGACCGCCCCGTTGTATACGCGGTGCATGACGATCGGCCGGTCGCAGTCGCCGCCGATGTAGCCGACCAGCACTTCCTCGCCGACGCGCGGAATATGCACGCCGCCATACCCGCCGCCGGTATCGGACTGCACCACGCGCATCCAGCACGACGCGTTCTCGCGGCCTTCGCTCTGCCGGTCCCAGACGAACATGACCTTGATCCGGTTCAGCTCGTCGGTATAAACCTCTTCGCCCTTCGGGCCGACGACGATGGCCGTCTCGAGCTGCATCGCGGGCTTGCGATGCTCGAACGGGCTGCGATACGGCACGCTCGCGCGCTGCGCCTCGACTTCGACGAGATAGAACCCGGCGGAGCCGTCGTCATGCCCGACCTCGAATGCCGCCGCTTCGCCGTGAGCGGCCTTCGCCTGCGCGAGCCGGCCCTGTAGGCTATGCGGGAAGGTCGCTTCGTGATCGGAAATCGGCAGGTTGTTCTCGATGTACCGCGTGACGCCGATGGCCGCGAACTCGCGATCGCTCTCGGCATCGCGATCGTGCTCGGGATGACCGGTCAGCGTGAAGCGCCGGCCCGCGTCGATACCGCGAACGCCACCCACGCCGAAAAAGCGCTTCGCGCGCGACTCCCACTCCTCGAGGCGGATCTTCGACAGGTGTTCGCCGCGTTCCTGTCCCGGATATGTGTATGCGCCGGTGTATTCGTAGATTTCCGCCTGCTCCGGCAGGTCGCCCTGACCGGACTTCGTCGGCAGCGACGTGCCGTTCGGATTGCCCGCCGACGACGGCGACTTGTAGTCGAACGTGCGCGTCGTGTGCAGCGTGCTTTGCAACGTCCGCGACGCGGCCCATTGCGTGAAACCGGCAGTTTCGGTGCCCGTGCCCGAGCGTTCGAACGTGACGGCATTCGGCGACAGCGCATCGACCGCATGCAGGTCGTCGGTGATGACGAGCGTATGTGCCCGACCGTCTTCGCCGTGCCGCCAGAAACCGAACAGCCCTTCGTCCTCCATCAGGCGATGCACGAAGTTCCAGTCGGTCTCGCTCTGACGGCAATACGAGCGCGACGGCAACGGCTTCGACAGCGCGAACCGGTATTGGCCGCGCGCCTGCGGGTGCATGTCGAACACGTCGGAGAGAATCGCGTCGACCGGCTTGTCCTGCCAGTAGCGCATGTCGCTGCGGAACTTGAGGAAGTGCATCCACGACGCGAAGCCGACCTGGTAACTCGACAGGCTGCCGTCGGCGCCGAGCCGGCGCGCCGTATGGATATAACCGTTGATCGGCCGATACGATTTGTCCGCCTGCTGGATCCACAGCGTGATCGGCTGCGCGATCAGCGTCTTGAGCTCGACGTCGCTCGCGGTCGACACCAGGTCGAGCATCACGCTGAAATCGCGGCCGAGCTCCGAGCGCGTCACGGCGCGGCGCGGCACGAGCGCATTGTTCGGCAGCGACGGGATGTCCGTCTTCAGCAGGCGGTCCTGCTGAATCAGGCCACCGCGGAGCGCCTGCGCCAGTTCGGTCACGTTCATCGTCACCCTTCTTCTCGTTCATCGCGAGCCCGCCGGGCCCGCGCTCTCAGGTCAAAACGTCATCGCTTACGACTGTTCGTCGGGCCTCACCCCGAGCAGTTCGCGAATGTGCGACAGCGATCCGTCGTCCTTCACCACGCTCTCGAGCCATTTGTGCAGCGGCATGTCGGCCCATTCGGCTGCCTTGTCCGCGAGATATGCGACAGGGCTGTGCGGCTCGGTCTGGCGGAAGTAGCGCGCGACGGCACGCAGCTGGTCGACGGCCTGCGCACGGTTCTGGATGCCGGCGATCATCTGCGTCACCGGCGGACGCGGAGCGGTCTGCGACTGCACGTGAGTCTCCTCGCTGTGGAACGTGTCGCCGAAGCTCGGCTCGATACGCTCGGGCTGCGCCTGCGGCGCCGACGGCGCATGCGGCGCGCTGCCCGTGTAACCCTGTTCGCGCGCGAAGCGCTCGACGAGCCGGTACACGGTCTCGAACGCGTCGCGCGCCTGCCGGAAGCTCGGCGCCGAATCGCCGGCGCGTTCGACGAGCCGCTCCTCGAATGCGTCGAGCGCGAATTCGAACGCCTTCAGGTTCGCGAGCAACGTCGTGTAGAACGCGATCGGCGTCACGCGCCGCGACGCATCGACCTGCTCGACCGACGGCTTGCCGCGCGCGATGTCGTCCGCGTGTTCGGGATCGCGTCTCACGGCCTGCGCGACGTGCTGCGCAACTTCCCAGTCGAGCGTGGTGAACGCGTTCGACGCGCCCTCCGTCACCGGAATGCCGCGCAGCAGCTCCGCCGTGCGCCCGGACAGCCACGCGACGTTGCCGAGCCGGTATTCGATGTCGTCGCCCTCGGGCAGCGGATGCACGGTGTCCCAGTAGTCCCGGCACAGGCCTTCCAGCAGCGCATAACCTTCGGTGAGGCCGGTGATGCCGTCCTCGAGCGCGAGCGCCTCGGTCAGCCACACGGCGAGCCGCAAGTCCTTGGTGCGCGTGCGAAGCAATTCGCCCGCGCGATCGACGACGAAGCCCCAGTCGGCCTCCTTGATCTCGGTGACCCATTCGCCCTGGTCGAGCGTGGGATCGTCATAGCGTCGCGCGTCCTGGATCGCGTCGAATTCGTTCGAGAACAGCAGGTCGTCGCCGCTGGGCGACGCATCGCTGATCGGCGTCAGCAGCTCGGGGAGATTGATCGGCATGGTTCAGTGAATCCGTTGATGCATCAGATGTCGCGCGCGGCGGCTCATTCGACCGTGTACGCGAATTCGCCGGCCTCGTCCGCGCGCACCGCGATGCGCGCGATGGCCGCGCCGTCGGCGATCCGGCCGAGCACGTGGCCCGCGATCTCCGGCAGCAGCGTGCCGTTCAGGATATGGTCGACGTTGCGGGCGCCCGAGTCGACCTCGGTGCAGCGCGCGAGCACCGCGTCGACGAGCGATTCGTCCCACTCGAACGCGGCCTTGTGGTTCGCCTCGATGCGGCGGCGGATCCGTTCGAGCTTCAGCTCGATGATCTCGGCCAGCACGTCGTCGGAAATCGGGTAGTACGGCACGACTTTCATCCGGCCGAGGAACGCCGGCTTGAACGCCTTGTACAGCTGCGGGCGCAGCGCCTCGGCGAGCGCGTCCGGGTCCGGCAGTTCCTCGGCCGGCTTGTTCAGGCACGCCTGCATCACCGCGGCCGATCCGACGTTCGACGTCAGGATGATCAGCGTATTGCGGAAGTCGATCTCGCGCCCTTCGGCGTCGTCCATCGTGCCCTTGTCGAACACCTGGAAGAACATCTCGAGCACGTCCGGGTGCGCCTTCTCGACCTCGTCGAGCAGCACGACGGAATACGGATTGCGCCGCACGGCCTCGGTCAGCACGCCGCCCTCGCCGTAACCGACGTAGCCCGGCGGCGAACCCTTCAGGCCGGACACGCTGTGCGCTTCCTGATATTCGCTCATGTTGATCGTGACCATCTTGCGCTCGCCGCCGTACAGGATGTCGGCCAGCGCGAGCGCGGTCTCGGTCTTGCCGACGCCCGACGGCCCGACGAACATGAACACGCCGCGCGGCTTGTTCGGATCCTCGAGATTCGCGGTGGCGGTGCGCACGCGTTGCGCGATCGCCTCCAGCGCATGGTCCTGGCCGATCACGCGGGCGGTCAGCAGCGCCTGCAGGTTCAGCACGGTGTCGATCTCGTCCTTCACCATCCGGCCGAGCGGAATGCCGGTCCATGCGGCGACGATCTCGGCCACCACGTGGCCGTCGACCTGCAGCGGCACCATCGGCTCGCCGCCCTGCAGCGCGTGCAGCGCCGCGACGCGTTCGGCCAGCTTCTCGCGGGTGGCCGGCACGTCGACGGGCTCGCCGTCTTCGGACGGGCCGCGTGCCTTGTCGAGCGTCTCGCGCAGCGCGGTGATCTCGGCGACGATCGCGCGCTCGGCTTCATAGCGCGCCTCGTCCTCGGTCAATTGCGCGAGCGCCGCGTCGCGTGCGCCGCGCAGCTCGCCGAGCCGCTCGTCGTGCGTCGCGCCGCCTGCCGCTTCGCGCTCCAGCGACGCGATTTCCGCGTCGATGCGCTCGATGCGCTTCTTCGTGTCGTCGATCGCCGCCGGCGTCGCGCTGTGCGCGAGCGCGACCTTCGCGCACGCGGTGTCGAGCACGCTGATCGCCTTGTCCGGCAGCTGGCGGCCGCTGATATAGCGATGCGACAGGCGCACGGCCTCGGTGATCGCGTCGTCGAGAATCCGCACGTTGAAGTGCTTCTCCATCAGCCCGGACATCCCGCGCAGCATCGCGGCCGCGAGCGGTTCGCTCGGCTCCTCGACCTTCACGACCTGGAAGCGCCGCGCGAGCGCGGCGTCCTTCTCGAAATACTTCTTGTATTCGCTCCACGTCGTCGCGGCGATCGTGCGCAGTTCGCCGCGCGCGAGCGCCGGCTTCAGCAGGTTCGCCGCGTCGTTCTGGCCGGCCTGGCCGCCCGCGCCGATGATCGTGTGCGCTTCGTCGATGAACAGGATGATCGGGTGCGCGCTCTTCTTCACCTCGTCGATCACGCTCTTCAGACGGTTCTCGAACTCGCCCTTCACGCTGGCGCCGGCCTGCAACAGGCCCATGTCGAGCACGTGCAGCGCGACGCCGCGCAACGGCGGCGGCACGTCGTCCGCCGCGATCCGCAGCGCGAGGCCTTCGACGACGGCCGTTTTGCCGACGCCGGCCTCGCCGGTCATGATCGGGTTGTTCTGGCGGCGGCGCATCAGGATGTCGATCGCCTGGCGGATCTCGGCTTCGCGGCCGATCACCGGGTCGATCTTGCCGTCGCGCGCGCGCTGCGTGAGGTTCGTCGTGTACGTGTCGAGCGCGGGCGTCTTCGACGGGCCGGCGGCGGACGCGGCGCCGTGGGCGGCCGGCGCGACGTCGTCGCCGTCTTCCGCATCGGCCTGGCGCGGCTCGGCCTCGCTCGAGCCGGCCATGATCTCGTCGAACTTGTGCTTCAGGTCCGTCACGTTCATTTCCGCGAACTGCGACGACATGCGCTGCGCGAATTGCGCGAGATCGGGCGCGGTGAGCAGCGCGAGCAGCAGGTGCCCGGAGCGGATGCGGCCGAGCTGCGAATCGAGCGACGCGATCAGCCATGCCTGCTCGAACAGCGCGATCAGGTGCACGGAGAACACCGGCGTACGCGTGTTGCCCGTCTTCAGGCGCGTGAGTTCGCGCTCGAGATCGGCGCGCAGCGCATGCGGATCGACACGGCTCGCGCGCAACGCGAGCGGCAGGTCGCCCGTCGCCTCGTCGAGCAGTGCGAGGAACAGGTGCTCCAGATCGACTTCGTAATGGCCGCGCGCCAGGCACGCGCTCGCCGCGCGCTCGGTCGCGTGCCGGCACAGCGGGTTCAGTTTCGTGATCAGGGTCTTCAGAGGCGTGCTCATGGCGTCGATCTCAGGTTCGATTGCTTGTTGTCGTTCGGTATCAGTGAATCACATGCAGTTCGTAGCGGGCGTCGGACCGGTCCTCGGCCGCGTCGCGCGTGCAGAGGAACGCGTCCCAGCCGAGCCGCGAGCCCGCGCCGAGCACGCTCGCGCCCACTTCGGTGCGCTTGAGCACGAGCCTCACCTCGTATTCGAGCGTGACGCCGGCGAGCAGCGTCAGCATCCGCTCGAGCGCGACGGCCTGCGCGCCGCCCGGCAGGAATGCCTCGTAATCGCGCTTGGACAGCGGGCCGACGACGATCCGCGCGCGCATGTCGCGCTGCCAGACGCGTTCGCCGACGAGCGCCGTCGCGCCGAGCACCGCGTTCACCTCGCCGAGCACGCTCAGCTGGTCGGGCGGCACGTCGTACCACTTGCCGACGAACTGGTCGATCTTCACCGGCACGCGGAAATAATCGGACAGCGTGCGCTGCAGGTATGCGGCCGACATCGGCCGGTGCCGCGCGGCGAGCGCGTAACCGGCGACGGCCTCGTCGAGCACGCCACCCGCGCCGGCCGCGAGGCTGTCGCGCACTTCGTCGCTCGGCACGCCGGCGATCGCGAGCAGCAGCGGCAGGTAGCGCTCGTCGCGGTCGAGTTCGTAATGGAACGGCAGCCGGTACTTCTTCCATGCCGCATAGAACAGCGCGGTCGCGCGGTTCGAGAACACGTCGAAGAAGGCGCGCGCTGCATGGTCGCGCTTCAGGTGCTCGCGCGCGACGATCTGCTCGGTGTAGTGCAGCGGCAGCGCGCCTTGCCCGCCGAGCAGCCCGAAGAATGCGGGCGTCAGCTCGACCTGGCCGAGCTTGCCGGCCGCGAGCGCGGCGCCGCGCTCCTCGCCGGAATCGAGCAGCGTGCCGTCGTCGTCGAACGAACGGGCGCCTTCGATCTCGCTCGGCGGAAAGCCGAGCGACAGCGTGTTGCGGAATTCGATGCGCTGCGCGACGACGTCGCCCTGCCGCCATGCACCGGGCGCATCGGACGCCTGCCGCGCGAACAGCCCCTCGAGCACGCGCACCGCCTGGAAGAACTCGAAGCGGTGCGGCTCGTCGAGCAGCGCGTCGACTACGCCAGGATCGATTCGCCGGTCCGGGGCTTGCATCGGATGATCTCCTCGCCGGTGCGCTTCGACACCACGACTAGTTGAACGAAACTGTTGAGGTGCACGTACAGCCCGAAGAAGCTGTCGAGCACGCGCACGAACGATGCGAGACTCGCGCCGACGAAGTGCTCCTCGTCGATCGTCAGGCGGATCTCGATGCCGCGCACGAAGGTCGCGAACGGCTTGCCCGGCAGCCATTGCACGGCGCCGTGCTGCTCGACGCCGGCGAGCCCGTCGATCTGGCGCATCGACACCGCGGTGCGCCGCAGGTCGTACAGCGTCAGCATTTCCTTGAGCGGCGCGAGACCGTGCGCGACCAGCGACACGTGGTTCAGCGCGAGATGCGACACGAGGCGCCAGTGCGCGGCCCGGCCGCGCTCGAAGCGCACGCTCTGCGTCGGGCGCCGCAGCATCGAGATGCCGCTCGTCTGCGCGCCGCCCTCCTGGAACAGGTCGCCGCCTTCGAGGCCGAACGCGAGCATCGACGGCAGGTCGCGGTTCGTGCAGGTTAGGTCGAGGCTCAGCGTATCGGTCTGTGGCGACGTCGGCTCGAAGTCGATGTCGACGATCGAGATCTCGGTTTCATAGCCGGGGCTCTTCTGCGCGACCCAGTCGTTGCGGCGCGCGAACCAGTAATGACCGATGCGCGCCGATTCGCCGTGATGCAGCGAATAGAACGGCCGGAACTCGATCACCGATTCCTCGTGCGCCTGTTGCCGGACGAGCTTCACCGAATCGATCGAATACACCTCGTACGCGAACGCGCGGCGCGCTTCGGCGATCACCGGGTACGACACCGCGCGGTGCGTGATGCGGATCGGCTCGCCGTGCTGGCGGAACAGGTTGACGATCGGCGTGCAGAACAGCCGGAAATGGCTGGACGCGAGCAGCTCGAGCAGTCGCGCGACGTGCGAATCGCTGCGCACGTCCTGCAGCACCAGGTGCAGCGTCGCGCGCTGGCAGCGTCCCGACGCACGCGCGATCGCCGCGAGATCGAAATCGACGAAATCGAATTTGTCCGGGAATGCGAAGTATTCGATGAGCAGGCGATACGCGGGGTGCGATTTCGCCGGGTAGTCGATCAGCGCATCGTCCTCGTCGAAGCCGGCATGCGCGATCGGCAGCTTGCGCAACGGCGTCCAGCGGCCGTTGCGCTCGGGCTCGACGTAGGCGCCGAGCACGTTGACGAACAGGCAGTCGGTCAGCGCGGCGACGAACGACTGCTCGCCGTGCAGGTGCGCGCGCAGCGTCGGCAGCTTCAGCGCGCCGAGATCGAGCTGCGCGGCGAGCGATTCGAACGTGATCGAGATCACGCCCGTCGCGTTGGACGGCAGCACCGTCGCGCTCGGCGCGAGCGCGACCGGCGTGAAGCGCGCCTCCGAGATGCGGATCGGCGCGAGCGTCACGTCGTATGCGGTGCGGAACCGGCACTGCACGCCGCGAATCGGACGGCTCTTCAGCTCGGTGCCGCGGTCGATCACCACCGGTTCGGTCTGCTGGCCGGGCGAGGCCGGCGTGAACTGCGCGATCGAGCACGACGGGAACGGCCGCAGGTAGTGCGGATACAGCACTTCCAGCAGCGCTTCGGTGAATTCCGGGTAGTCGTCGTCGAGCTTCTTGTTGATGCGCGCGCCGAGCAGCGCGAACGATTCGATCATCCGCTCGACGTGCGGATCCTCGCAGTGCTCGCCCGACAGCGCGAGCCGCGCGGCGATCTTCGGATAACGCTCGGCGAAATCTCGCGAATAGCGCCGCAAAAACGATAATTCGCGCTCGTAATACGGCAGCAGCTCTTCCATCGACGACCCCGAACCTCAATATTTCCTGCCGGACCCTGAACCGTCACCGGGCGGTCCGGCCCGCTCGGCGGCTTGATTTACAGCATTCTGGCCGCGCGCGCACGCGTGACCGAATATTGCAGCGTCGATGGCTGCAGCATCGCGTCGAAACTCACCGGCTCCTCGGCCGGATGCACGACCAGCAGCGCCTGGATCGCGAAGTACAGCGCGTTGGTCGACTGCTCGTTCAGCTCGAAGGTCACCTGCACCTGCTGAAGCCGCGGCTCGTGGCGCGCGATGGCCTGCTGGATCGACTTGCAGATGAACGCGCGATCGTAGTGACTCGCGAGGCTCAGCCCCGCGAAATCGTTCAACCCGTAGGTCAGCACCGACTTCTGGCATTCCGGCAGCGCGGCCAGCTCGATTTCCGTGTGCGCGATACGGGTGTTGAGGATCGCCTCGACGTCGCGGGCGACCGTGTTCTTGAGCTCGTCCAGCGACAATTGCCGCATCGCGGCCGAGGCCGGCAGGTGCGGTTCGTCGTCGAACAGCTTGTCGAGAAAGCTGGGTTCGAATCGTTTCATCGGTCGACGTGCAAAAACGGCAACGGGACGCGTGGCGCCCCGTTGCCGCAACCGACCTTACACCGCGTAGGTCTTGTCGTTCTTCGTCAGGCTCCAGGCGCCTTGCGTGTTGCCGCCCTGGTTGCCGCCGATCTTCTGCTGGGTCTGCTTCCACTGCACGGCTGCGTACTTCAGCGAGAACGTCTCGATCGGCAGACCTTCTTCGCGAACGCTCGGTGCGATGCTCGAGATGATCACGTACTTGAGCTTGACTTCCAGATACTGCACGCGCTTGCCTTCACCGTCCGCGCGCGAGAAATGGACCGTCACTTCATCGAACGTGGTGCCGCCCGATGCGTGCTGATACAGCAGCGGGCTCGACGAATCGATTTCCTTCGTGAAAATCATGTCGCCGTGCTCGCAACGCGTCATCGTGTGACCGCCTGCGGTCGATGCCGTTGCCGAACGCGGCTGCACGATCGAGTGATCCCACGATTTCAGCTCGATCCAGCCTTGATGGTCCTTGTCCGCGGATTCGCCCTTCACCGCCGGACTACCAAACTGCAAGTGCATATGTAACATGGCCCTTCGACTCCCCAAAGAGGTGGTTTTAACGTCCTACCCAGGCGGCCCGCCCGGGCGATCTACTCGCTTATGAATTTGCCGGTTTGGGCAGATCAGCGACAAGTCGCAGAGAAATCGAGAGCTCGTCGAGCTGAAAGTGCGGGCGCAGGAACGCGACCGAACGATACGAGCCCGGCTTGCCCGGAATCTCCGACACTTGTATGGATGCCTCGCGCAGCGGGAATTGCGCCTTCTGTTCCTGCGACGCGTTGTCGTCGAGCAGGACGTACTGCGAAATCCACCGGTTGAGGAAAGTCTCCACGTTCTGCGCCGATGCGAAGCTGCCGATCTTGTCCCGCATCATCGCCTTCAGGTAGTGCGCGACGCGCGATACCGAGAAGATGTATTGAAGCTGGGCGGACAGGACGGCATTCGCGTTCGCGCTGTCGGTGCTGTATTTTTTCGGTTTCTGCACCGATTGCGCGGCGAAGAACGCAGCGTAATCCGAGTTCTTGCAATGAACGAGCGGGATGAAGCCGAGGTCGCTCAGCTCCTTCTCGCGGCGATCGGTGATCGCGATTTCGGTCGGGCACTTCAGCGCGACTTCACCGTCGTCGGTCTTGAACGTGTGGGTCGGCAGGTCCTCGACCAGGCCGCCGCCCTCGACGCCGCGGATCGCCGCGCACCAGCCGAAGTCGTCGAACGCGGCCGTCAGGCGTGCCGCGAATGCCCAGGCCGCGTTGCACCACAGGTACTTGTCGTGCTCGGTGCCGTCGACGTCCTCGACGAAGTTGAAGTTCTCCGCGGTCTGGCCGTCCTTCGGATTGAACGGCAGCCGGCCGAGAAAGCGCGGCAGCGTCAGGCCGACGTAGCGCGAGTCTTCCGAATCGCGGAACGACTTCCACTTCGCGTATTCGACCGTGTCGAACACCTTGCCGAGGTCGCGCGGCTTGCCGAGATCGGAGAACGACTCAAGGCCGAGCAGCTCGGGCGATGCCGATGCGATGAACGGCGCGTGCGCGGCGGCCGCGACGTGCGACATCTGCTCGATGAAATACATGTCTTCCGGCTGGCGCGAGATCTCGTAATCGCCGATCAGCGCACCGAACGGCGAGCCGCCGAACGTGCCGAATTCTTCTTCGTAGACCTTCTTGAACAGCGCGCTCTGGTCGAACTCGCTCGCGCCCTTGAAGTCGCGCACGAGGTCGCGCTTCGGCGCGTGCAGCGCCTTGATCTTGATCGTCTGGCCGGTGTTGCTCTCCTTGACCAGATAGTCCATGCCGCGCCACGTGCTTTCGAGGCGCTGGAATTCCGGCGCGTGCATCACCGCGGACAGCTGCGAGGAGATCAGGCGGTCGAGTTCCGCGACGCGCGCGTCGATCGTCGCCGACAGGTTGTCCGACACGATCACCGTGCCGTCGAGCACCTGGTGGACGAGCTCGCCGATCAGGTCCTTCGCACGCGCATGCTCGGAATCGGATTTCGCGACCTTGCTCTTCTCGACGATATCGTCGAGCAGCGAAGTCCCGGCGGCGTATTCCGCGCCGCTCGCTTGGGCCGCAGCCGTTTGCTGGTTCATCTCAACACTCCGTCGTCATTCGCCGTCTTTGTCGCCGCCGGTGCCCTTCGCGAGCTCCTGCAGCTGCTGCGTGTTCTTCAACACCTCGGACAGCAGATCCTCGAGCTTGTCGTTGCCGGCGAGCTTGTTGCGCAGGTCGGCGAGCTTCGAGCGCGCCTCGAGCAGGCGGCGCAGCGGCTCGACCTGTTCGACGACTTCGTCCGGGCTGAAATCCGACAGCGAACGGAACTTCAGGTCGACCGCGAACTTGCCGCCTTCCGGGCTCAGGCGGTTTTCCACCTGGAACGCGGCGCGCGGCTCGATCGCCTTCATCACGTCGTCGAAGTTGTCACGGTCGATGTTGACGAACTTGCGGTCGCGCAGCTTCGGCTGCTCGACTTCCGACTGGCCCGCCAGATCGCCGATGACCCCGACGACGAACGGCAGTTCCTTCACCTCGATCGCATCGCCCTTCTCGACCTCGTAGGTCAGCTGGACGCGCGGCGGCCGTATTTTCTGCAAGCTTTTCTGAATGCTTTCTTTCTTGGCCATCTCGACGGCTCCCAGGTTAGTTGTGGTTATCGCGTCAGTTGCGCTCAGTTGCGCAGCGCGCTGAACGGATCGGCGCCGCCCTTTTGCGGTGCCGCGGCCTGCGGCGGGGCGGCCGGCGTCGGCGCGGTCGTTGCGGCTTCCGCAGCCGGCGCCGCGCCGGGCTTCGGACGATGAATCACACGGCGCGCGGTGCGCGGCTTCGTCACCCGTTGCTCCGGCGGAAACAGCGCGGATTCGCCGAGCGTGTCGCGCAGTTGCTTCGCGAGCGCCTGCGCATCCGACTTCGCATCGCCCGCGAGCGATGCATCCTGGCGCAGCTCGCCGAGCGACTGCGTCGCGATCCGCAGCCCCGCGACGGCGAGCACGCTCTTCGCCTGACGATCGGTCGCGTCGCGCTGCAGTGCCTCCTGCGCGGCGACGATCGCCTGGCCATAGTGGTTCTGCGCAAACTGGATCTGCGCGATGCGCGACCACGGCTCCTCGCGCGTCGGATCCGACTTCGCGAGTTGCTGGTACAGGCCGAGCGCCTTGTCCTGGTCACCCGACTTCGCAACAGCGTCCGCATCGGCCAGCGACTTGTTGAACACCTCGGCAGTCGGCGGCGCCGGCGGCTGGCTCGCACAACCGGCGATCACGCCGCAAGCCAGCACAACCCCAGACAATTTTGCGAAGAGACGGTCTTTCATCGTTATATCCACCGGCGCGTGAGTATTAAAATCGTTGAGAATCTGGTTCTTTTGCTTTGCAAGAAGCGCGCGGGTATAGTACCGATCAATTTTTCATAATTCAATCGCTGCGTGCAGAGTAATTCCTTTTAAATCCGTGCGCTACCCCTCGAATCGCCTCTGGCAGCGGGCCGGAAGCGGCCTTTGCATCGATCGGAATGCGCAAGTTTTACTGGCTTCTCGGCACGTTGCCCGCGCAACGGAAAAAATTTCCGGCGGCCCGATGCCGCGCGTGCGTGCTTAATAGTTGAACAGCTGATCGGGCGGGCATTCGCGGCGAACGCGGAAATACCCGGCAGATTTGACAGGGAGTTAAAGGCGGCAAGCCGGAAACAAGATGAGAAGATCGCCCATGATTCGCTTTGCGCTGCCGGTGATTGCCTGCGCACTCCTGGCCGGATGCGCGGCCGCGCCGCTGCTCGGCTCCGCCGCGAGCGCCGTGATGCAGGCCGCCGGCGTCGGCAAGCCCGAACTGCCGGATGCCCAGAAGCCGCCGCGCAACATCGGGCTGACGCTCGCCGCGGCGCCCAATCTCAATGCCGCGAACGATCGCAAGCCGCTCGCGCTGGTGGTGCGGCTCTACGCGTTGAAGGACCCGACTTCGTTCCAGCAAGCACCATTCGACGCATTTACCGATCCGGCGAAGGAAAAAGCGGCACTCGGCGCGGATCTGCTGAACGTGCGTGAAATCACGCTGATTCCGGGGCAGCGTTATACGGCGACCGAAAAGGTGTCGCGCGAAGCGCAGGCATTCGGCATCGTCGCGCTGTTCCGCGACCCGGCAATCCAGCGATGGAAACTGACGTTCGACCCGGCGAAGTCGGAGAAATCCGGCATAATCATCGGCCTGCATAATTGCGCGATGACGGTCACCGATGGCTCCGTCATCGCACCGCAACAAGGTGCGCCTTCGCAACCGCTGAATTTGCTTTCGTCGGTCACCTGCGGTTAAACATGACGCACGAGTGTCAATTAACAAGAGTTAACAAATTGGCGATTAATTCGGGCACGACCAAATCGATTAGATCGCAACGCTACATTAACCGGATTTGACATGAGTTATTCGGCCAAGGTGCTGTGGGGGGAAGGGCTGTTCCTCCGGCCTCAACACTTCCAGCGGCAGGACGCCTACCACGAGGCGCGCCTGTTCGAGTCCATCCAGGCGATCCAGCCGTACAACTGGGGCGTGCGCTCCGTGCGCATCGACCGCGATGCGCTCGGCAGCAACGTGCTGCGCGTGGCCGAGCTCGCGCTCGTGTTTCCGGACGGTGCGCTGTATGCCGCGCCGCAGGCCGACGACCTGCCGCCGCCGATCGCGCTCGACACGCTGCCCGACGGGATCAATGAGTTCGTGTTCTATCTCGCGCTGCACCCGCTGCGCGAGAACGGCACCAACTACAGCGACGATCCGGCCGCCGGCTTCATGACGCGTTTCGTCAGCGAGCAGACGAGCGTCGCCGACAACTTCACCGATGCCGCCGAAGCCGACATCACGTTCCTCAAGACGCAGGTCAAGCTGATCGCGCACAGCGAGCCGCGCGACCAGCTGCTGTCGGTGCCGCTCGTGCGCGTGCGCCGCACCGCGACGTCCGGCTTCGAGATCGACGACAGCTTCGTGCCGCCGTGCCTCGCGATCGAAGCGTCGCCGATCCTGCATCAGCGGCTGCGCCAGCTCATCGACGCGCTGCAGGCGAAGGTCAACGCGCTGTACGGCTTTCACCGCGAGCCGTCGAAGAACATCATCGAATTCCGCTCGGGCGACATCGCGTCGTTCTGGCTGCTGCACACGGCGAACGCCGCGTTCGCGACGCTCGCGCACCTGCACCAGCACGCGGCGCTGCATCCGGAGCGGCTGTTCCAGGAACTGCTGCGCCTCGCCGGCCAGCTGATGACGTTTTCGAAAGGCTATACGCTCGCCGATCTGCCCGTGTATCGCCACGACGATCCGGGGCCGAGCTTCGCGCGTCTCGATTTGATGCTGCGCGAGCTGCTCGACACCGTGATCTCGACGCGCTACTTCGCGATCACGCTCGACGAGGTGCGCCCGTCGTTCCACCTGGGCCGCCTCGATTCGGGGAAGATCGACGACAAGACCGAGTTCTACCTGGCCGTATCGGCGGACATGCCGAACGTCGAGCTCATCGACGCCGTGCCCGCACGCTTCAAGGTCGGCGCGCCGGATGACGTCGACAAGCTCGTGCTGTCGGCCATGCCCGGCGTGCGGCTGTCGTACATGCCGCAGGTGCCGCCCGCGATTCCGGTGCGGCCCGGTGCGTGCTATTTCCAGCTCGATTCGCGCGGCGCGCTGTACGAGCGCATGCTGCAGGCCCAGTCCGCGATGATCTACGCGCCGACTGGCATCAATGACCTGAAATTCGAACTGATCGCGGTCACATCATGAGCTACGCGCCCTCCCTGTTCGGCGACAACACGCCGGCTCCGTTGCACACCCCGGCGTCGACCGACGCCGCGTTCCAGGCTCGTTCGCTGCTCGATCTGCTGTACGACGGGTTCTTCATGCTGTTCCTGCTCAAGAACGGCCGCGAGCCCGATAGCGCGAGCGAGTTCAGCACGAAGATCCAGGAATTCCTGTCGGACTTCGAGCGCGGCGCGAAGAAGCTGAACATCCCGGCCGAGGACGTGTATGGCGCGAAGTTCGCGTATTGCGCGGCGGTCGATGAAATGGTGTTGTCGTCGCAATTCAAGATCCGCACCGACTGGGAGCGCCGGCCGCTGCAGCTCGTGCTGTTCGGCGAGCAGCTCGCGGGGGAGAAGTTCTTCCAGTATCTCGAGGAATGCCGCGCGCAGGGCGCGGCGCGGCTGCAGTCGCTGGAGGTGTTTCACATGTGCCTGCTGCTCGGGTTCCAGGGCAAGTATCTGCTCGAGGGGCCGGAGAAGCTCGCGTATCTCACCGCACGGCTGGGGGACGAGATTGCGCACATGAAGGGCAAGCGCGCGGCGTTCGCGCCGCATTGGCCGCTGCCGGATCAGATCTCGCACCGGTTGAAGCGCGAGGTGCCGGTTTGGGCGATCGGCGCGGTGTTCGCGCTCGTGGCCCTGCTCGGGTATCTCGGGCTCAATACTTATCTGAAGGACAAGACGCTGCAGGCGCTGGCGCCTTATTCGCAGGTGATCAAGGTCGGGCCGGAGTCGGCGAATTTGACGATTTCGTTGCCTTGAGCGGCGTGGAGTCGTTTTAACGCTACTGCTGCTTCGTGGAAAGGGACCGCCCGGCGGTCCTTTTTTGCTGTGGCGTGCGGGATAAGCCGTCAGAGCAGAATGAACTCGTCGTTTTCGACGTAGTACACGAACGCGTCGAACAATTGCGCGATGCTCGGTTCGTCGACCTGGTCGTGCGCGTTGATGACGATGTCTTCGATCGTCGTGCTGTTCAGTGTTACGCGCCAGCCGGGCGGGACTGCAGCATCCGATACTGCGCCGTCTTTCACGTCTTCGAAGAAGACACCGCTCGTGTCGGGCGTCCATGGCGTCGGTGGTAGGCAGAGCCGCCCGGTGAAGTCACCGGGATGTTCGAAAACGTGTTTCAACGACACTTCGGTCGCGGTGATAGTCGACATGGGGTAAGGCGGTGGTAACTAAGGGAAATGTAACGGGCTGGTGGACGCACATGCGTTGTAGCGCCCGCGTCAGCGAGCCGCGATTGTGCCAAATAGCGCATGCATAAGGTTGGCCGGCGGCTATCTTCGCCACGTCTTCGACTCATCACCAGGATACCGGGAAGGCGCGAGCCAAGCATGGCGCGCGGCCGCCTCCGGCCGCCATCTAGCCATGCTCGACAATCCGATACTCGTCGGGCTTCACCCACGATACCGAACGATAAGGCGCCGTGACTGCCCCGTTTTCCCGGTAATGCTCGACGAGCTCCTGCGGACTCCAGTCTCGGCCGGCCAAAAAGAGTGCGTTGAGCTCCATCAGCATTCTCACGAGATGCTGGCGGTCCGCATCGTCGGAAATTTGGCGTATCCACTGATCCCCCTGTTTATGGAATCCAGCGGTCTGCAACTTCGAAACGTGCGCAGGCACATCGGAAAGGACAACACACCTGTTGCCCGCAATATCGATCACGACGGTTTCATTTTTCGGGATCGGCATCATTTTCTTACCCTCGCGCTCACGTGCGTCTTCACGTAGTGATCGTCTGCGCGTTTGAGCCGCATTGGCCGCTGCCGGATCAGACCTCGCACGGTTGAAGCGCGAGGTGCCGGTTTGGGCGATCGGGGCGGCGTTCGCGCTCACAGCCCCGTTCGCGAACAATGCTGGCGGGTTTGGCTCAAGTTAGCACTCGCTCAAAAATCTTTTAAGCGAGCCCGATTGCATCAACTTCTAGCCGGCCAAAATTCTAGCAATGCCCTCAAGCTCATCAACAGAAAAATCACTCGTCGCCTCAATGCAGACTCCGTAAGACGAGTCAAATTTCACATTAAACTTCCTGCCTTTATACCTGCAACATAAAACGTCAGCCTCCGGTAGACGAGCGACTTTTTCGAGGACAATTCCACTCCTCCCCGAGCACAAAGCGCCGCAGACGCTATCGAAATCCAGAGTATCCAGATCTCTCGAATTGAACTCTCGCATCGCTAAGTACCCTATCGCAATCAAGATCTCTGCTCGTCAGGCTAATACCGGCTCGGATCGCTCGCCGGGGAATTCTTGCATCATGCATGCCGCCTCCACAAAACGCCAGAGCATGCATAGCGAACTGATTCATGCCGGCCTTCCACGCACGAGCAGCGCTTTTTCAAATTCGCATGTATCGTCGCCGATGTTCGCGTCGACCATCGCGACGATAGCTAGATACTGCAGACCAATTCGCGTAACCTGAACCATAGCTGATGGCATTGTGCCCACAACGTCTTCCGATACATTAGATCCATTGATCCTCAATGCAGCCGTAGAGGAACTGACGCGAGCGACTCACATTCAAGTACCCGGTCGGCGCTAACGCCGCCGTGTTGCAAGCACGCATCTTCATACGCAACATACTCGCCGTCAGATTGCGAAACGAGCAAACCGTCGATCTTCCCAAAATCGGCATCGGGAGGGATATCAACCGCAAAGAGAGAAAGCCCCCGAGTGACGGAACATTGTGCTCCGAGCGACTTCAGATCCGAAATGATTGATGCTTTGGTGTCGGGATCCTCGGCAAAAACTCGCAGCGTTGAATGTCCTCCCCGTGCAATCACGGAAGTTGCAAACAGTTCCCCATCGACATCCTCTACTGCTATCGTGTCCCCTTTGCTCACACCACATACGTAATATGGCACATTATCAATAACACAAGACAAATCGCCAGAAAATATCCCCCAGAGTGATTCATACTCCATTTGAGGATATCCATCCTCGTCCTTCTTCAATCGAAAAATCACCTTCTTAAGATCTTGCATATTTCACCCTCAATTGTCACACGGCGTACGCCCCAAACGATTAAGTTTCTTGAAATTATCCTTTACCCTATCCCACAATCGTCTATTACACTTGCGACACAGAACCTGCGTATTTGCCTCATCATTTGCTCCACCCAGGACGTCCGGTTCAATATGATCAAATTGACGCTCATTTGTTGGTGGAGTGACCCCTCGTTGACTCTTCTTTCCTGGAACGACTTCGACTCCGCAACATTCACAGGTTCCTTTTCCGAAGAATTCTTGATTTTCTTTCGCAACTTTATCCTTAACGGATTTCGGAATACGAGCCAAACCAAGGGGATCAATCCACTCGACTGGATTCGGAGCGTATTGATAAACATTGACACCCCCATAAAGTCCGATAGGATCCTCTGAAGTGAATCGCCCGGTTACTGGATCGTAATATCGATATCGGTTATAAGCGAGCCCCGTCTCCTCATCAACCTGCTGCCCCTGAAACCGCAACGGATTCCTCGCCACGATCCCCGCCGCCTTTGACGCCCGCGCAATGACGTCGCGCGCTTCACCCCACGCCTTATACGACGCCTCCCACACGACATCGCCGTCATCGTCCGTCAGCAACTGCGGCGTACCGATCTGATCGCAGTGGTAATAGAACACCGCCGCATCACCGCGCCGCTCCGGCAGCTTCTGCAGCGGATCTTCTTCCGGCACATAGCGGTCGGTACTCTTCCACTCCGGCGTCGAGATTCCCTCGACCGGCTCCGCCACATACTGCGCCAGCGGCACGAACGTCCCCGGCTCGTACAGATAATGCGTGCCGCGCTCGCCGTCACTCTCGTACGCCAGCGTGTCACCGTCCCACCCGAAGACCGTGCGCTCGCCGTCCACCTCTTTGGCAATCCGCCGGCCGAACGCATCATAGAAATACCGCGCCCGGCTCTGCCGCGACGTCTCCGCAACCCGCGCGGACATCAAGCGATTGAACTCGTCCCACTCGTATTCCTGCTCGCCGGCCGGCGTGCGCTTGCGCACCAGATTCCCGCGCGCGTCGTACTCGAAGTGCATCCCCGCATACGCCTTCAGCAGGTTGCCGAGCACCTTCGGCACCTCAATCGGCAACGTGCTGTCCGGCCGCACCGGGCTCGGACGCGAAGCCGGCGTTTCCGTGGTCCGCACCGGGTCGATGATGTTGCTCGCAGGATCGAACGCAAACCGTTCCTTCGCGACCGGGCTGATCGCCTCGATCAGTCTCCCGACCGGATCGTATCGATAGTCGATCCCGCCTTTGCGACTGTCCTCGATTCGCGACAACTGCCCCGCCGCGTCATAGCGATACCGCCGCTCGGCAAGCGGCGCCGGCGATGTCGCTCGTTGAATCGTCTGCTGCAGCACGCGCCCGGCCGGATCGTAATGCGTGCGTTGCCCGACCTTGCTCGACAGCACACGCACCGTCTCGCGATGAAGATCGTCGCGCTCAAACTGCACACGCTCGTCGCCATCGAGCAGCATCCCGTGCACATGCCCCGAGCCATACATGAGCCAATCGACCACATGCCCGTCCGGCCGCACCGTTCTTCGCCGGTTGCCGAGTTCGTCGTACTCGTGATGCCAGACGTAGCTGCGCCGCTCGCCAAACAGATCGTACGCGTGATGTTCGCGCACCAGGTTGCCGACCGGATCGAAGAAGAACTGCACGCGGCTGTAACGGTTCACCGCGTCGATCAGCTTGCCACTCGGGTCGTAGGCGAACCGTTCCTCGCTTTGCCCGGCAACACGCTTCATCAACCGGCCGTTCGCATCGACGTCGATCGCCGTTACGCAGCCGGCTTCATCTACCGAAACGAGGCTGCCGGTCTCCTTGTCGTACTGATAGCGCGTCGACTTGCCGTCGAAGCCGACTTCCTCGATCAGCCGCCCGGCCGGATCGTAATGGAACTGGTACGTCGCAAAGTTCGCGTCGGTGAGCGCACTCAGGCGGCCGAGACGGTCATACCGATACGCGAGCGTCTGCCCGAGCGCATCCGCGCGACTCGCGATTCGGCCGACGGCGTCATAGCCGTATCGCGTCGACCGGTTCAGTTGATCGGTATGCCGTAACAACCGGCCTTCAGCGTCGTATTGCACCTGCTCGACGCCGGCCGGCGAGCGAATCTCCGTCAGCTGCCCGTTCGGGCCGTAACGATAAGCGACCATGCCGCCCGACGCATCCTTGCTCTCGATCAAGCGACCGATGTCGTCGTAACGCCACTCGGTCTTCTTGCCCGAGCAATCCGTATAGCTCGTGAGCTGCCCGGCGTCGCTGTATTCAAGGGCCTTCGAGCCGCCCTTCGCATCGGTGATCTGCGTCGGCAAACCCTTGCCGTTGTAGCCGTACTTCGTCGCGTGCCCGAGCGGATCGATTTCTTCGACGAGATTGCCGGCATCGTCGTACTTGCGCTCCCACACGTTCCCGTTCGGGTCGACGAGCCGGATCATCTGATCCTTGTCGTCGTATGCCATCTCGACGATGCTGCCGTCGGCGCGTTCATGCTGAACCAGATTGCCGCGTGCGTCGTAATCCCGACGCTCGATGCTGCCGTCCTGACGGATATGCAGAACCAGATTGTGATGCGCATCGCGACGGAACCACTCCTGATTGCCGTCCGGATGGATGATCCGGTACACGTAACCGTGGATATTGAAGTAGTAACGCGTCATCTGGCCGAGCGCGTCGGTCACGTAGGTCAGACGGATATTCGGATGCCATGCGAGCCGGAGATCGAGGCTGCCGTCATCCGCGTATTCGCGTATGCATTTGGCATCCGCGTTGTCTTCGGCATCCGCGCCATCCCATTCGAGCGTCATACCGCGGCCGGTACGATCGGTATAGCGCGTCACAAGGTGGCGGTGATATTGATACGTCCGCGCATTGCCGTGGCGATCGACTGCACGTACGAGATCGCCGTTCGCGTCGTACTCGTAGCTCGCCAGCGCGCGGCGTGCGCCATCCTCCAGCACATGCTCGATCAGCACGATCCGACCATGCTTGTCATGCTCGAACGCCAGCACGTTACCGCTCGCGTCGATCAAGCGCGCAAGCCGATCGAGCGCATCGTAGTCGCACGTAATCGTGTTGCCGGCGCGATCCTTTTGCATCGCGAACCGGAACGCATCTCCACGGCGCTCGTACACGTGCAGTTCATCGTGGCCGTACGCGACCGTCACCCACGTATCGTCGAGTCGCGACAGCGTCAGGTTTTCCGATAGGTCGTCGTGCACAGCACCGACAGCGAGTGCCGGATAATCGATGCTGCGCCCCTCGGCATCGCGAAAGATCCACTGACCGTTCTTCACGTCGATGCGTGTCGTATAAGGCGTGATCCATCGCGCACCCAGTTCGCCATTGTCATAGGCCGACAACCGGGAGCGATAAGTCCGCCCCCACACGAGCGGCAGCGCGCCCGGCAGGTCGAAATCCACATGCGAGAACGTTTCGTCGCCGAACGCGAAATCGATGGAAGCCGGCGACGCGCCGACGCCGCAAGCCTTGCACCTGCTCTTTCCCGCGCCTTCGGCCGGTGCTTGCGCGTCGGTTTTCTCGAGCCCGTCCTGACCGCGCGTCTTCTTCGCCTGGCTCTTCCCGGCCGCCTTGACGTCGGCACTCTGCTCATGAAGCTTCGAGCGTGCTTTGACGCGCCCAACGGCCTCGATCAACTGCAACACGAGCCACATCATCTTGCCTTCTTCGCTGCCGGCAAGCGCACGGATCGACGTCGCGATCTTCGGCGCTTCGGTCCGCAAGAACGTCACCGTGCCGCGAAACGGTTCGAGCCACGCATCCGGTGCGAGCTTCGCCACCGTGCCCGCCGTCTTGTTGACCACCTTCTTGCCGAGCGCCTTGGTGCCTTCATATGCGAACTGGATGCCGTCGCCGACACGGCTCGGGCTATACCACGGCCGGTTGTCCGCCATCTTCTTCGCAAGCTGCTCCTGGCGCTTCAAATTCGCGTTGGCGTCAAAGAGTTGCCCATGCAACGCCTTGTCCATGCCCGTCGCCAGCGCGAGCATGAGCTCCTCGGATTTGGACGCGCAGCCGTCCAGCAGCTCGACGAGGCCGGCCTTCAGCTTGTTGAGAAAATCTTCGATCTCCGTCGCGCACGTCGCATTGATGTGCGTGACCAGCACGGAGATGATCGCGGCACCCAGGTTGTTGCGCGTGGCCAGCAATTCGTGACGGACGAGCGCGAGCAGCGGGCGCGCCGACATACGGAACGGTGCGAGCGTCGGCGGAAGCGGAATGATGCCGAGCAGGTTGATGGCGAGACTCATGTAGTCGAGCACCTGCCCGCCGCGCTTCTCGACAATCTCGGCAATATCGCCGAGCGCGTCGACCATCGCCATGATGTTGCCGACGATCGGCACCGCGCCGGCAAACGTCTTCACATCCTCGAACGTGATGTGATTGCCGCTGATGCGGCGCAACCATGCGTCGAAGCGGTTGCCGACCGCCGCCACGTCCTTCGGCGAAACATCACTGAGCCAGGTAACGGCCTGTTCCTTCTCGGCGCCCGGCGGAAGTTGTTGTGCCATGTCGTTCTTCGTTCAATTCGTTTTTTTTTCAAGACGGCTGACAAGCCGCCCTCTCAGGATTTCAGCGGTCCGCCAAACCCGCTCGTCGGCAGTTTCATGCCCGTCGCACCCGCCGCCGACGCCACCGTCGCAGTGCCCTTGCCCGCAATTCCCGCGACGCCGGGCAACGCACCCTGCAGCGCACCGGACGCCGCATTCGCAGCCGGCGCGGCGAGCGCTGCAAGGCCGCCCTGCCGTGCGGCCTGCACCATCCCGGCCACCTGCTTCGCAGCGCTGCCCAGGCTCGAAGCCGTCTGCAGCGCGGAAACGGCGCCTGCCCCACCGAGCGCACTCGCGGCAGCCGGCAACGCGGAACTCGCGAGACCGCCGAGCGCCGCGCCGGCGCCGCCACCGCTCACGAGGCCCAACGCCGCCGTGGTCGCAGCGGGCGCCATTCCCCGGAGCTGGCTGGCAAGCTGCCCGCTCGCCGCTGCCTGCGCCGCCTCCGGCGACGGCGCGACCGGCTCTGCTGGCCACTTCGCCTGCTTGAAATAGTTCGCCGGCTGATCCGACTCGCGCGGGTCCTTGCCGAATTCGACGCGCACCGCGCCCGGCGGCAAACCGCTCACGACGGTGTGACCGCTGCTGTCGAGCGCGCCTTTTTTCAGCACGGCGCCGTTCACGTCTCTCACCGTGAACAGCCCGCCCTTCACCGCCTCGCCATTCACGTACTTGTGAAACAGCTCCAACTGCCCCGGCTGATCCGGCCGCGGGCTCGGCAACGGATACCCCATGCTCGCCGGCCCCGCGAACGTATGCGACGCGCCCTTTACATCCACCGCGCCCGGCGTATGAATCTCGATGTTGCCGTCCTTGATGCGGATATAGCCGCCGCCGCTCGTCAGCAGAATCCCCTGATCGGCCGCGATCTCGATCCGATCGGTTGCGGACACAACCTTCACCGACTTCTGCGCGGTCACCTCGACGTTGTCCGACTGCGCCTGGATCTCGACCTTGCCCTTGCCCGCGAACAGCTTCATCCCCGCGTTCTGCACGAACAGGCTCAGCTTCTGACCGATGCTGCCGATCAGCGACTTGCCCGTCGCGACGTGCACGCTCTGTCCGCTCGCAACGTTCACGTGATCGTTCGCGACCATGTGCAGCGATTGCTGCGTCGACATCCCGATCCCCGACGGGCTGCCGAACAGCATCACCGGTTCCTTGAACGCATTCGCGCTGCCCGTGCCGCCACCGGCCGTGCGCCCGCCGGATGCGTTGCCTGACGCGCTGTCCTGCGTCGCGTCGGTGAACGCGCGCATCGAGTCCTGCGCATCCTTCAGGCTTTCCGCCTGATGCTGCTCGCTCACGCCCGACATCGCCTCGACGAGACTCTCACCCGTCACGAGCTGTTGCTGCGCTTCCTTCACGTCCAGCGGCTGGCTGTTCGGCGCCTTCGGATGGGTGGTCACGTACAGGCCCTGGCTCGCCCGCACCGCGCCATACGCATCCGAGCGCAGATCGAAGCCGCTGCCGAGATACGACCCGCGCGCATTGCCGTTCTGGTCGATGAGGTAACCGAGATGCAACAGGCTATTCGCGCTGCTGCTCATCAGCTGCACGCGGTTCTGCCCGGTTGCGTCGTCCATCACGAGGTGGTTGTAGCCGCTGCCCGAATACTCCTTCGACCGGTAGCCGGAGAGAATGCCGTCGCTATGCCACTGCGGCTGGTTCGCACCGTTGTACACGCGCCCGACCGCGAGCGGCCGATCGCAATCGCCGCCGACGTAGTCGATCAGCACTTCCTCGCCGATGCGCGGCACATGCACGCCGCCGTAGCCCGCGCCGGTATCCGACTGCACGACGCGCACCCAGCACGACGCGTTCTCGTTGCCCGGGTTCAGGCGATCCCACACGAACTGCACGCGAATCCGGTTCAGCTCGTCGGTATAGACTTCCTCGCCCTGCGGCCCGACGACGATCGCCGTCTCGAGGTGCATCTTCGGCTTCTCGTGGTCGAACGGGCTGCGATACGGCACGCTCACGCGCTGCGCCTCGACTTCGACCAGATAGAAGCCGACCGAGCCGTCGTCGTGCGGCACGCGAAACGCCGGGTCGGCACCGTAGCCCTCCTGCGCCTGCATCAACGCGTCGCGCAGGCTGTACGGGAAATCCGCGCTGCTGCTTGCAACGGGCAGGTTGTTTTCGATCCACCATTCGACGCCGATCGCCGCGAATTCGCGCTGGTCGGCCGGATCGCGATCGTGCTCGGGATGATCCGACAGCGTGAAGCGCCGGCCCGCGTCGATCGCACGCACAGCGCCCGCGCCATGGAAGCGCTTGGCCTGCGATTCCCATTCCTCCATCCGGATCTTCGTCAGATGGTCGCCGCGCGTCTGGTCCAGATACGTGTACGCGCCGGTGTACTCGTACACCTCGAGCTGGTCGGGCAATTCGCCCTGGCCGGCCATCGTCGGCAGCGTCGTGCCCTTCGGATTCGACGGTTGCGAAGGGTTCTTGTAGTCGAACGTGCGCGTCGTGCGCGTCACGCTCTGCAGTGTGCGCGAGCCCGACCATTGCGTGAACCCGTCGGCTTCGCTCGCCGCGCCGCCGCGATAGAAGCGCACCGTTTCCGGCGACAACGGCGCGAATGCCTGCAGGTTGTCAGTGATCACCAGCGTGTGCGACTTGCCGTCGTCGGCCTGCTGCCATGTGCTGTAGAGCCCTTCGCTCTCCATCAGCCGATGCACGAAATGCCAGTCGGTGTCGTGCTGGCGCGTGTATGAGCGGCTCGGCAGCGGCTGCGACAGCGCGAAGCGGAAATGACCGCGCGCCTGCGGATGCTGGTTCAGCACGTCGCTGATGATCTGGTCGACGGTCGTGTCGTTCCAGAGGCGCTGGTCGCGACGAAACTTCAGGAAATGGGGGAAATCGGCGAACGTGAGCTGATAGGTCGTGAGCCCGCCGTCGGCGCCGAGGCGGCGCGCGGTGTGGACGTATCCGTTGATCGGCCGGTAGCTGCGATCGCCCTGCTGGATCCACAACGTCACGGGCTGCGCGATCAGCTTTTTCAGTTCCAGATCGCTGTCGGTCGACAGCACGTCGAGCGTGAATTCGTACGCACGCCCGATGCGCGAACGGCCGACGGCCCGCTGCACGGTCAGCACATTGGCGCCCAACGGCGTATCGAGCTTCAACAGCCGATCCTGCTGAAGCAACCCGCCGCGCAAGGCGGCAACAGTGTTCTGCATGTTCATGGCTACGGCCTTTTCTTCTTTTGACGCGCCCTCGGATGGCGCGCTATGCGATTTCGCTCGCGCGATTTTACAGACAAATTACTGCGCGACTCAGAAAAATGACCTGATTTAAAAGAGTTTTTGGTCGCATATTCCGAACGGTTCGGGGAAGCCGCTCGAACGCGGGTTCGACACGCATCCGCCGTAACGTCGCACTGAATTGCTCGCTCATGGCTCGCTGACATCGATTGCAATCAGGGCCAATTCGACTTCCGGCGCGAGCCGGTTGCGAGTAGTGTCTACGTGCCCGTATTCCGGCCAAGCCGGGGCACGACCGGTGCCCGGCTCGATTACCACACTGAACACTGGAGATCTGCGATGAAACGTTCGAAGTTCCTGCTGTCGGGGCTGCTGCTCGCGTCGGCCCTCGGTTTCACGGCCGTCGCCGCGCACGCTGAAGACCTGCTCGACTCGGTGAAGAAGGCCGGCGTGCTGCGCGTCGGTCTCGAAGGCACGTATCCGCCGTTCAACTCGCGCGGCACGTCGGGACAGCTCGAGGGCTTCGACGTCGATGTCGCCAACGCGGTTGCCGGCAAGCTCGGTGTGAAGACGCAGTTCGTCCCGACCGAATGGAGCGGGATCATCGCGGGGCTGCAGGCCGGCAAGTTCGACGTGATCGTCAACCAGGTCACGATCACGCCGCAGCGCAAGGAAGCGCTCGACTTCAGCGAACCGTACACCTACTCGGCCGCGCAGCTGATCCAGCGCAAGGACGACACGCGCAACTTCAAGTCGCTGGAGGATTTCAAGGGCAAGAAGCTGGGCGTGACGCTCGGCACCAACTATGACCAGATGGCCCGCAGCGTGCCGGGCATCGAGGTGCAGACGTATCCCGGCGCACCGGAAAAGCTGCGCGACCTCGCCGCGGGCCGGATCGAAGCGACGCTCGACGATCGTCTGATGCTGCCGTACATGATCAAGACGTCGAACCTGCCGCTGCGCTCGGGCGCGGTGCTCAACGGCGGCAAGCAGGAGATGGCGATCCCGTTCCGCAAGGGCAATCCGAAGTTCGAGAAGGCGATCAACGATGCGCTCGATTCGCTGCGCAAAGAAGGCACGCTGAAGAAGATCTCGATGCACTGGTTCGGCAGCGATGTGACGGTGCCGGTCGCGCAGTAAGCGGTTCGCCGCGCTCGTATTGCGTCACGTCATTCGCTGCGGCGAGGGCGTGACGCCTATCTGCATTGCGCTTCCCCTTCCTCAGGCCGCTTCGTCGAAGCGCGCAAGCAGCATCTGGCCGATCGGCGTAAGCGCCGGGCACGCCGCCACCGCATTCACGCGTACCTGCGTATCGTCGACCAGCCGCTTTTCAACGAGCACGGCGAACGCCGGATTCGACGGGTCGACACTGTCCGGTGCGCGGGCAACCCGCAGCAGCATCGAAAATTCGTGCGGACTCAGCATGGTCCTTGTCTCCTGATCGTCCGCGATCCGGTGTGATCGGCGTCGATCGTGTTTTCGGATGGAATGGTGTGCGGCGTAAGCCGATTGGGTGTCGGGAGCGAGATCCCGATTGGCCGCAACGCGACGCGGGCACGGCGTCGCATGCTGCCATAACCCCGGTCGCGAGGATGCTGCCGCGACGGGAATTGCAACGTTAGGGGCGCCGCGTGACGCGGGCGTGACAAGAAAACGGGGTATCGAAGGCGTTGGCCACGCAGCAGGATGCGGGCTGCCGGGAATGGAAAAAGGGGTTACGGAAAATTCCGTAACCCCTTTTCGGATATGGTGCCGGCTGCAGGACTCGAACCCGCCACCTGATGATTACAAAGCACTTGAAATATTCAAACGTTACAACGGGTTAGGGAAATTTCGCGTTTCCAAATTGGTACGTTATGCGGACGTCTCAGCCTTATCTGGCGGACTCGCTTGATGTATTGGAAACGTGTACGAACCGCACCCGGCGCGACGGAAACCCGTCCTCACGACTTCAGCTTGCGGACTTTCTCGATCAAGTCCTGTAGCAAGGCACCGAACCCTTTGAGCTGTTCGTCCAGAACGTCGCCCCCCGCGACCGCGAGATCATTGCGGCGCGCCTGCTCCAACAGAGTCCCTGCCGCGATCACGTCGGCTACCGACACCTTATGCTTTTCGGCCAGCTTGCGCGCCTCGGTCAGATAGTTGTCGACGGTTCTAAATTGGACTGTCTGCAGCTTGCGCTGGCGCGGGGTGAACAGGGTGCCCATGGATTACCTCGTAGCGTTGTAGTGGAATCAGTCAGTTGGGGGCACATCGGGCAGGAGAAAGTGGCGGTTTACCCCGGTTGCCAAGGTACCTGGTTGCCGGTCCGCTGCGAACCGACGCCTATCCCCGCGGTTCAGCCCGCGATACACTGCGCGTCAACAAAACCAAACCATGACGTCGGGGAACGACCTTGAACCTTCCATTTAACTTGGACCATGCGATCGAGGGGCTAGCGCGAGTCACATTGCGTGGCGGCCTCGTGGGCAAAGTGACGTTCAGTGTCTCAATCGTAGCTATTGCAATGGCGATAATGGCCTGGTCAGTCCATAACGTTTGGATAGCCGGTGGCGCTATGGGACTGACCTTTCTACTGGCGTTCGTGATGCTTTGGCGGCTGATCGATTTCGCCGACCGCAATCCCAAGGCTGCGCTACTCGAGGGGGCCGAATTCGTACTTCACGAGCAGATAGTGCATGCGAGTAAAGCAAATCCTCGGATACCTGAAGCCGAAATCGTGAAGGTCCAGCCCGAGCCGCTTCCTGCCGCATTGGACGATCCGGCGATCGCCTCCGTACCAGACGAGGAAGTGAAGGCCCTTGAAAACGGCGGGGACAATCAATGACTGCAAAGCTCTATCACATCTATATCCAGCCCAAGTCAGGCGTGTCCGAAGAGACAGTCAAAGCGAAGATGAACCTCTCCATCGACTGGTACAAGTATTCCGACACCTGCTGGGTCGTGAAAACGACGTCCGACGCGGCGAAGTGGCAGGCCCGTCTAAAACCACTGGTCGAACCTGACGGAAGCCTCCTGATCTTGCGCGTCGATCCGACCGATCGGCAAGGCTGGATAGCAAAGAGCTTCTGGGCATGGCTTCGCGGAGAAAAGAAGAAGGACAGCGCATGAAACGATTCCGCCAAGACGGGACTCTCAACAGCGTTGCGCCGCTGCTCAATACGGTCATTGCGACCGAAGGATAGCTAGGCCGCTCAATGTGTAGGATGACCAGCTAAGCGCCTACTTGGTGGAACTGCACAAACCCCGAAGCTCCATAACCAAGGTGCACAGCCGTCTAGCGCGAGCGTCTCGTTCGCGCCAAATGCTTCCCATGACCGACCAGACTTTGCCGCCAGCGCCCCAGTAGGCGCGCGGCCCCCTATTGCTGCGCGGCGTTCAGTTGCGCTGCTGCTTGCGCCACCCGCTCCGCGGCTGGCTGTGCAGCGGCCGGCTGTGCGGCTCTCCGCTGTTGTTGCGGGCATGTCGAACGGAGTCCGTCGATGTGCTCATTCAAGTTCGACGGAATGCGTTGCCACATGGGATCGAGGATGAAGTCTATGCCCTCACGCCGCGCCTGCTTGGCGGCAGGTACGAAATCGGCGTCGCCCGCAATCAGCACGATCTGATCGACCTGTTTCTTGAAGGCAAGGGACGAAACGTCAACACCGATCCGCATGTCCACCCCCTTCTGGCGCACATCAACCATCACGTCGTCGGGCGTAATGTCCTTCATTTCGATTTGTCCGGCCAGGAGTGCCGCGACCTTGTCCGGCTTGATGACCCATTGGGTTAGTGCGGACAGATGCCCCAAGCGCAGCGCAACTTTCCGCTTGCCGCGCAGGTGCTCATGAAGTTCGAGTCGAAACTTTGCTTCAACCGATTTTCCAAAGTCGACTGACTTCTTGCTGATCGGGTTGTGCATCTTCTTGTCGAGCGGCGGGCAATCGTAAAAGAAGATGCGGTACAGCTCGTGTCGCTGTTGACGAACCCGCTGACGGTCAGGCACTGGAGCCTCGCCCGGATTCCGACGCGCTGGCCGTGTCGGTGGTGTAAGGTGAGCGCACGCCCATCGGTGGGCGCATTCGGCAGCTCGCTGCGCGTCTAGCGCGTTTTGCGGCTCGATAGCTCGGAAGCGCTTGATGAAGAACGCGCCGTCAATCAGGATCGCTGTCGGCATCGCCGTCCCCTTTTCTTTTTTCTGACCCCAGAACGCAGAAAAGCCCAGGGGTTCGGCGCGGCGCTGGATGTGGTGCGTCGGCGTACTGCCAAGGGCTTGATGCAGCGAACTCTAGCAAACGTTACTAACACATGCAACTATTTTCGCCCTCTCTTCAGAGTATCGGGCGTGCATGTCTCGAAACGGTAATGCTTTTTTCGCTCCTAGTTCGGCGTATCTGCTGCGCGTCGGGCAAAAGGAGCAATACCTCTTTCTACCTTGCGTAAACAAGGCGCATAAAAGTGCATAGAAGAAACGGCCCGCGCCGGGCGGCCCCGCGCACCTGGCGCATGAGTGCATAAAAACCGTACATTTTTGCGCGCAGTTGGGGCGGGGCTACAACTGCGCACGCCGGATCCGAATCAGCCCGCCCTAGGGTCGAACCGCTCTCAAGGCTATCCCTGCCACGCGCGCAATGCGGACCAGCAACCAACTGCTGTGAGGACGTTTGAATCCGCCAACCCCGTGCATCGATACAGGCGAAAAAAAGCCGCCCGGCACCGAAGTCCCAGGCAGCTCTCTGCTGCGCCAACCGCTCGTCAGACGCCGAGCTGCGCGTCCGTGATGCCGAGCGCGGCGGCGATCTTCTCGCGCGTCGACTTGCGCAGCTTCTCGCTGCCCTCCTGTTGAGCGTAGGCGGACTGGCTGATGCCGAGTCGCGTCGCGACTTCGGCCTGCGTCAGCCCGAGATATTCGCGCCACGCGCGCAGGAGCGTCGCCCCGTCAACCGTTGCGCTGACAACTTCATGAGGAATCAAATCGTGATCTTCTCGGCGATGCGTTATGTGTTACTCGTAGAGGATCGCCATGAGGGCTTGCACTCATTCCGGCCCGTCGATTTGCTTTGCGACAAGACGAACCCTCGCTTGAAGAAACGCTACACATACGGCATGTAGCTGAACAAGCCTGTTCGCCAATGCAGATTGGAAATGCCGAGGGGTATTGGAAACGCGAAGGGGCTACGCAAACATCGCGTAACCCCTTTTCGGATATGGTGCCGGCTGCAGGACTCGAACCCGCCACCTGATGATTACAAATCAACTGCTCTACCAGATGAGCTAAGCCGGCGTAAGCCCGAGATTCTACCTCATTTCACGATCTTGAGGCGAGGTCTGCTGCCGCCTTTCGAACCATCGCCGTCGGTTTTCGGCGGCTCGTCGGCGCCCTCGGACGGCTCCTCGTTCGCGCCATGATCCGCAACCGGCGTCAGCACCGCGGGCGATTCGTCGCGACGCGCATCGTCGGCCTGCTCGGCATCGTCCTCGAACGCGCCCGAATCCTCGCCCTCGCCCGCCACCGCATCGACCTGGAATGCCATCCCTTGCCCGTTCTCCCGCGCGTAAATCGCGAGCACGTTGGCCACCGGAATCTCGATCTTGTGCGCCTTCCCGGAGAACCGGGCAGTGAACTCGATCCACTCGTTGCCCATCTGCAGCTGGCTCGTCGCCTCGAAGCTGATGTTGAGCACGATCTCGCCGTCACGCACGAACTGACGCGGCACGCGCGTCGAGTTGTCGACCCTCACCGCGATATGCGGCGTGTAACCGTTATCGGTGCACCACTCGTACAGCGCGCGCAGCAGATAAGGCTTCGTTGAAATCTCTTGCATCACAATCCTCGAACCCGGAGCGGGCACGCGGCACGCCGCGCCGCCCGCTCCGTCATGCACTCATTGCACCATCAACGACGCATGACCTTTTCGGACGGCGTCAGTGCTTCGATATACGCCGGACGGCTGAAGATCCGCTCGGCGTACTTCATCAGCGGCGCAGCGTTCTTCGACAGCTCGATGCCGTAGTGATCGAGACGCCACAACAGCGGCGCGATCGCGACGTCGAGCATCGAGAATTCCTCGCCGAGCATGTACTTGTTCTTCACGAAGATCGGCGCGAGCTGCGTCAGGCGATCGCGGATCGCGAGGCGTGCCTTCTCGTGGTTCTTCTCCGCTGCCTTGCCCTTTTCGTTCTCGAGCGTGCTGACGTGAACGAACAGTTCCTTCTCGAAGTTGAGCAGGAACAGGCGAGCACGTGCGCGCTGCACCGGGTCGGCCGGCATCAGTTGCGGGTGCGGGAAGCGCTCGTCGATGTATTCGTTGATGATGTTCGATTCGTACAGGATCAGGTCGCGCTCGACCAGAATCGGCACCTGACCGTACGGGTTCATCACCGAGATGTCTTCCGGCTTGTTGAACAGGTCGACGTCACGGATCTCGAAGTCCATGCCCTTCTCGAACAGCACCAGCCGGCAACGCTGGGAGAACGGGCAAGTTGTGCCGGAATACAGAACCATCATATTTGCGTTTCCTCAAAAAAGCCGAGGGCCGGCACGCGGCGCAACCCCTTTCACGGGTTCCGCCTTGCGCCGGCCCCACGCCGGTCAGGCGTGTTTACTTGATATCTTTCCAGTACGCGGCATTGAGCCGCCAGGCCAGGAAAGTCAGGACACCGAGAAAGACCAGCACCCACACGCCGAGGCGCTTGCGGGTCTGCTGGGCCGGCTCGGACATCCATGTCATATAGGCCACCAGATCGGCCACGGCAGCATCATAGTCCGGCGACGACAACGTCCCCGGCGTGACCTGCTGGAAGCCGACGAGCGTGTGGACCTTCTCGCCCGTCTCCTCGTCCGTCTTGTCTTCGAATTTGGCAGTGCGCTGCCCCTGCAGTTGCCACAATACATGGGGCATGCCGACGTTCTCGAACACCGCGTTGTTCCAGCCGGTCGGCCGCGTATCGTCGCGGTAGAAACTCCGCAGATACGTGTACAGCCAGTCGCGGCCGCGCGCCCGTTCCTCGACCGACAGGTCGGGCGGCGAGGTGCCGAGCCAGTTCTTCGCGTCTTCGGGCCGCATCGCGACGGACATCGTGTTGCCGACCTTGTCGGTCGTAAACAGGAGATTCTTTTCGATCTCCTTCTGGGATATGCCCAGATCCGTCAGACGGTTGTAGCGCATCAGGTTCGCGCTGTGGCAGTTCAGGCAATAGTTTACAAACAATTGCGCGCCGTGCTGAAGCGAAACGAGATTTTCCGTGTTATCGGGCGCCCGGTCGAGCGGAAAATTACCTTCCGCGCGCACGGCCGGCGCCGCCAGCAGCGCCACGGCCGTCGCCCCGATCAGCGCGAGCGTCGAAAGCAGTTTCTTCATGTCGTTCTCTCCTCGCTCACATTAATGGGGCTTGAAGCGCACCCGCTCCGGCGGCTGCTTGAACGTGCCAAGCGGCGTCCAGACGGGCATGCCGAGGAAGAACGCGAAGTAGATCAGCGCGCAGCCCTGCGCGATCAGCGTCGCGGCCGGCGATGGCGGCCGCGTGCCGAGGAACGCAAGGGTCAGGAACGCCGCGACGAAGATCCCGAGGAACACCTTGTGGAACAGCGGCCGGTAACGGATCGACTTCACCGGGCTGCGGTCGAGCCACGGCAGGAAGAACAGCGTGATCACCGCCGAGCCCATCACCACGACGCCCCAGAACTTCGATTCCGTCAGGAACATGAACACGACGATCGCCGCGGCCAGCACGGGCAGGCCGATCTTCCACTTGCCGCGCGCGCGAATCAGCGCGAGCACGCCGAGCAGCGCGATCACGATCATCAGCACGATCTTGAACGGGTCGGTGGTCGCGCGCAGCATCGCGTAGAACGCGGTGAAGTACCAGACCGGCGCGATTTCCGGCGGCGTCTGCAGCGGGTTCGCGGGGACGAAGTTGTTCGACTCGAGGAAGTACCCGCCCATCTCCGGCGCGAAGAACACGATCAGCGCGAACACCATCAGGAACACGCAGACGCCGAAGAAATCGTGCACCGAGTAGTACGGATGGAACGGGATGCCATCGAGCGGAATGCCGTTCGCATCCTTCTTCGCCTTGATCTCGATGCCGTCCGGGTTGTTTGACCCGACCTCGTGCAGCGCGACGAGGTGCGCGACCACGAGGCCGACCAGCACGAGCGGAATCGCGATTACGTGGAACGCGAAGAAGCGGTTCAGCGTGACGTCGGACACGACGTAGTCGCCGCGGATCCACAACGACAGGTCCGGGCCGACGAACGGAATTGCCGAGAACAGGTTCACGATCACCTGCGCGCCCCAGAACGACATCTGGCCCCACGGCAGCAGGTAGCCGAAGAACGCCTCGGCCATCAGGCACAGGAAGATCGCACAACCGAAGATCCACACGAGCTCGCGCGGCTTGCGGTACGACCCGTACATCAGCCCGCGGAACATGTGCAGGTACACGACGACGAAGAACATCGATGCACCGGTCGAGTGCATGTAGCGGATCAGCCAGCCCCAGGGCACCTCGCGCATGATGTACTCGACCGACGCGAACGCGAGCAGCGAGTCGGGCTTGTAGTTCATCGTCAGGAAGATGCCCGTGACGATCTGGTTGACGAGCACGAGCAGCGCGAGGGAGCCGAAGAAGTACCAGAAGTTGAAGTTCTTCGGCGCGTAGTACTCGGAAACGTGCTTCTTCCAGGTGGACGTGAGCGGGAAGCGCTGATCGATCCAGCCGGTGAGACCTGTCGTGGAGACTTCTTTGTTGTCGGCAGCCATCACGCTTCTCCTTTCTCGTCCTTGCCGATCACGAGGGTCGTCGCCGACGTGAACATGTAGGGCGGGATGTCGAGATTCTGAGGCGCCGGCTTGTTCTTGAACACGCGGCCGGCGAGGTCGTAGGTCGAACCGTGGCACGGGCACAGGAAACCGCCCGGCCAGTCGTCCGGCAGGTTCGGCTGCGGACCCGGCGTGAAGCGTTGGCTAGGCGTGCAGCCGAGGTGCGTACACACGGCCATCACGACGAGAATGTTCTTGCGATCGGCCCGCGAGCGATATTCGTTCGCGCAATACGCGGGCAACGGCATCGAATACGGGGATTTCGTGGTCGGATCGGCCACTTCCTTGTCGGCCTTGACGACGTCGGCCAGCATGTCGTCGGTGCGGTTCAGGATCCAGACCGGCTTGCCGCGCCACGGCACGGTGACCATCTCGCCGGGCTTCAGGCCGCTGATGTCGACCTCGACCGGAGCACCGGCCGCTTTCGCTTTCGCGGACGGCGCAAGCGACGCCGCGAAAGGTATGACGGTGGCTACGCCTCCCACGCCACCTGCTACGGATGTCGCAATCAGCCAGGTACGGCGGCCGCTGTCGACGCGTTTTTCTTCCTTGTCTCGCATCACACGCCCCACTTCTGAGTTGGATTTTCCGTCACGACTTTTCATTCCGCCGCTAGTTTGCGCGAATGGAGTCGCCATTTACAAGGCCCGGAGATGAAAATCCCTTCGAAGTGGTTGATAGTTAAGGGTTTCCCCCCCACTATCGGAGCGATTAAATCATTTCGCTTTTAAGCATCCGCTACATTGCGAAATTTCGATGCGCCGCCGCAAATTCGTCCTCAGACAGGATTATGAATGTCGATAAAAAGGTGCTCGATATCGAATTCTTCGGATAAATGCGCGCCAAGCGCCTGGATTCCGTAGCGTTCGGTCGCATGGTGCCCTGCCGCAACGAACGCGACGCCGCTCTCGGCCGACGCGTGCGTGACGGATTCCGACACTTCGCCGGTCAGGAACACGTCGGCGCCGGCATCGATCGCTGCGTCGAAATAGCTCTGCGCGGCGCCCGTGCACCACGCGATGCGGCGCAACTGCATGTCGGGATCGCCGAGCACGAGCGGCGTGCGACCCAGGGTGTTCTCGACCTTCGCGACGAAGTGCTCGAGCGTGACGGGCATCGGCAGCGTGGCCATCCAGCCGAGGTCGCCGTCGCCGAAACGCTGTTCGCCGATCAGGCCGAGCTTCTGGCCGAGCTGCGCGTTGTTGCCGAATTCGGGATGCGCGTCGAGCGGCAGGTGGAACGCGAACAGGTTCAGGTCGTTCGCGAGCAGCAGCTTCAGGCGCTGGTACTTGCGGCCCGTGATCTGCGGCGCCTCGTTGCGCCAGAAATAGCCGTGATGGACGAGCACCGCATCCGCCCCCCATTCGAGCGCGGCTTCGAGGAACGCGACCGACGCCGTCACGCCGGTGGCAATCTTCTCGATCTTGCGGCGGCCCTCGACCTGAAGGCCATTCGGGCAATAGTCCTTGAAGCGCGCGGTTTCAAGGGTATTGTTCAAGTACAATTCAAGTTCGATCCGATCCATATAAACCTCTAATCCATTCAGATGCTTAGACGCTTCTGGCTGTTCTTCGCGCAGGCGGTCACCGTACTGCTCGCGCTGATGTTCATCGTCGTGACGCTCAAGCCGCAATGGCTGCAACGGCAAGGACAGCTCGGCAAGCAGCTCGCCACGCCGATCGTCGCGCTGCGGGAAGTCGCGCCGGGCATCGGCGGTGCACCGGCGACCACGTCGTACGCGGAAGCCGCGCAAAAGGCGATGCCCGCAGTCGTCAACGTCTTCTCCAGCAAGGACGGCTCGCTGCCGCCCGATCCGCGCGCGAAGGATCCGCTGTTCCGCTACTTCTTCGGCGACCGCAACGCCCGCAAGCAGCAGGACGAACCGGCGGCCAACCTCGGCTCCGGCGTTATCGTGAGCCCGGAAGGTTACATTCTAACGAACCAGCACGTCGTGGACGGCGCCGACCAGATCGAAGTCGCGCTCGCCGACGGCCGCACGGGCACCGCGAAGGTGATCGGCAGCGATCCGGAAACCGATCTCGCCGTGCTGAAGATCAACATGACGAACCTGCCGACGATCACGCTCGGCCGTTCCGACCAGTCGCGCGTCGGCGACGTCGTCCTCGCGATCGGCAACCCGTTCGGTGTCGGCCAGACGGTCACGATGGGCATCATCAGCGCGCTGGGCCGCAATCACCTCGGCATCAACACGTTCGAGAACTTCATCCAGACCGACGCGCCGATCAATCCGGGCAACTCGGGCGGCGCGCTGGTCGACGTGAACGGCAACCTGCTCGGCATCAACACGGCGATCTACTCGCGCTCGGGCGGCTCGCTCGGCATCGGCTTCGCGATCCCCGTGTCGACCGCGCGCACCGTGCTCGAGAGCATCATCACGACGGGCTCGGTCACGCGCGGCTGGATCGGCGTCGAGCCGCAAGACGTCACGCCGGAAATCGCCGAGTCGTTCGGGCTCCAGCAGAAGTCGGGCGCGATCGTCGCGGGCGTGCTGCAGGGCGGTCCGGCCGACAAGGCCGGCATCAAGCCGGGCGACATCCTCGTCAGCGTGAACGGCGATGAAATCACCGACACGACGAAGCTGCTGAATACCGTCGCGCAGATCAAGCCGGGCACGCCGACCAAGGTGCACGTCGTGCGCAAGGGCAAGGAGTTCGACGTGAGCGTGGTGATCGGCAAGCGCCCGCCGCCGCCGAAACAGACGCTCGACGAGCAGGACAGCGACTCCGAGTAACGGATGGCGGTTCGCGCCGCGGCTTCGTCCGCCGGCCACGCCGAAAACGCAAATGGGCAGCCGATCGGCTGCCCATTTGTTTTGTTGCGAAGTTCTTTCCATCGCAGTGAAGCCTGCGTTCGCCCCCACCGTTCGACCCTTGCTGCCGCCGGCCAAGTGTGACCGAACCGAAAAAGCGACATCGCCGGTGGCCGTCATGCCGGCCCGGCTGCGCGGCGCTTTCGTCAGCCGGCGGCGCCGTTGTTCTCCGCCTCGGGTTCTTCGGTCGCCTTGGGCACGAAGAATCGCGCGGCGAGCAGTCCGATCTCGAACAGCACGACGAGCGGCAGCGCGAGCATCAGCTGCGAGAACACGTCCGGCGGCGTGACGACCGCCGCGACGACGAACGCGCCGACGATCACGTAAGGCCGCATCTCCTTCAGCTTCTTCAGCGACAGCACGCCCATGCGGACGAGCAGCACCACGACGATCGGCACCTCGAACGTCACGCCGAACGCGATGAACATCCCGAGCACGAAGCTCAGATAGTTGTCGATGTCGGTGGACATCTCGGCCCCGAGCGGCGCGTTGTAGTGCGCCATCACGCGGAAGATCGTCGGGAACACGAGGAAGTACGCGAACGCCATCCCGCACAGGAACAGGAAATAGCTGCTGCCCACGAGCGGCGCGACGAGCTTCTTCTCGTGCTGATACAGCCCCGGCGCGACGAACGCCCAGATCTGGTACAGCACGACCGGCAGCGCGATCACGAGCGCGACGAGCATCGTGACCTTCATCGGCACGAAGAACGAGCCGGTCACGTCGGTGACGATCATCCTGCCGCCCTTCGGCAGGTTTTCCATCAGCGGCCGCGCGAGCAGCCGGAAGATGTCGGGCGCCCAGTACACGAGCCCGAGGAACACGACGATCACGGCCAGCCCCGCACGAATGATGCGATCGCGAAGCTCGACGAGATGGGAGATGAAGGTTTCTTCCGGGGCGTCGCCCGGGTTCTGCTGGGGGTCGCTCACACCGGCCCTCGGTAGGATTGACGAGCGAGCATGCGCTCGGCTCAGAAGAAGCGCGTCGGCCGGCGCAGGCTGGCCGGCTGGTGGCGCGCGACTCGCGCGGCGCCCGACTGCACGTGCGTGCGGCGGGTCGTCGCGCGCTTGTACCAGACAGGCGTCGCCGCCTGTTTCACACGCCAGTTGCGACGCTTCGGCGCGAGCGCGGCCGTGCTGCCGCGCCACGACGGCGCGGCGGGCGTGTCGGAGCCGTACGTGCCGGCATCGACCGAGCCTTCGTTAAGGCCGCCGACCGCGGAATTCCACGTGTCGTTCAGCTCCTTCTCGTGCTCGCGCAGGTTGTCGTGAATCGTCGTCTCGACATTGCGCGCGGCCGCCTCGAAATCGGTCTTCATCGTCCGCAGCGCGTCGAGCTCGATTTCGCGCGAGACCTCGGCCTTCACGTCGTTGATGTACCGCTGCGCGCGGCCGAACAATGCGCCTGCCGTGCGCGCGACGCGCGGCAGGCGCTCGGGGCCGAGCACCACGAGCGCGACGACGCCGATCAGCGCCATCTTCGAAAGACCGAGATCCAGCATCGCGAATGCCTGTCAGCGTGCAGGCGATTTACGCCTTGTTCGAATCGGAACGCGTCGTTTCCTTCGCGTTGACGTCGACCGAACCCGAGCGCGGCAGTTGCTGCGCGTCAGCCGGCGTCTCGCCTTCCTTCATGCCGTCCTTGAAACCCTTCACGGCGCTGCCGAGGTCGTTGCCGATGTTGCGCAGCTTCTTCGTACCGAAAACCAGCGCGACGATCAGCAGCACGATCAGCCAGTGCCAAATGCTCAATCCACCCATGATGAAACCTCTCCTCAACCACGCCGCGTCGCGGCGCAAATCGCCGGCGGCACGCCGGCTTCGACTATCGATGCGGGGAAACGCCCCGCCACGTCAACCCATCCGCAGCCACGGGCGCGGGCCGGCCAGGATATGCGCGTGCAGGTGGTAGACCTCCTGCCCGCCGCCGGGGCCCGTATTGATCACCGTGCGAAAACCGGTTTCGCCGCCCGTGTACGCGACGCCGAGCTGGTCGGCCAGGCGCGCGACCAGCAACATCAACCGGCCGAGCATCGGCGCATCGTCCTCGCTCGCCGCCGACAGCGTCGGCAGATGCCGGCGCGGAATCACGAGCACGTGCGTCTCGGCCGCCGGGCGGATGTCGCGGAACGCGACGAATTCGTCGTCCTCGTGCACCTTCGTGCTCGGGATCTCGCCCGCCGCGATCTTGCAGAACAGGCAATTCGGATCGTGACTCATGTTGCTCCTGCGAAACGCCCGCGCGCCGGTCAGAACCAGGCCTGCGGATCGAGCGTCTTGTTGTCGTTCAGGTACAGCCAACCCTTGATGATACGGTACAGCGTCCAGATCCATGTGACAAACATGACGACGAACCCGACCACCACGAACATCAGCGCGAAGCCGATCACGTAGGCGATCAGCGCACGCCAGAACGTGCGGATCTGCCATTCGAAATGGTCGGCGTACGGCGTGCCGGCCACGTCGTCGCGCTTCACGTAGTTGATGATGATCGCGATGATCCCGGTGACGCCGCCCGTGAGCCAATGAATCGCATAAAGGCCGTACAACACGTGCGTCAACGTGCGCAGGCCTTTGAGTCGCTCGGCGTCCGCTGCGCCCGGCACCGACGGTGTCGGAAACTGGCTCGGCGTATCGGTCATGATGCTACCCCCGTTAGATGACAATTCTTACAGCTTACCGCACTGTCGTCGGCACGGCAGGCCGCGTGTCGTCACCCGCCGTTCTGCTCGCGCTCGCGGCGCTTGCGCAACGCCTTTTCCTCGATGCCGGACAGCCCTTCGCGGCGCTCGAGTTCGGCGATCACGTCGGCCGGGCTCAGGTCGAAATGCGACAGCATCACGAGGCAGTGGAACCACAGGTCGGCCACCTCGCCGACCAGCGCCGTCGGCGCGCCGCCCTGGCGCACGTCCTTCGCGGCCAGCACGACTTCGGTCGCCTCTTCGCCGATCTTCTTCAGCACCGCATCGTCGCCCTTGTGGAACAGGCGCGATACGTACGATTGTTCGGGGTCGCCGCCCTTGCGGCTATCGATCACGGCCGCGAGGCGCAGCAGCGTGTCTTCGGTCGATTGCGTCATTTGTAGATGTGTTCGGGGTCTTTCAGCACCGGATCGACCGCGACCCAGTCGCCGCTGTCCACCGTACCTTCGAATTTCTGGAAGAAGCACGAATGCCGGCCGGTGTGGCATGCGATGCCCGACACCTGCTCGACCTTCAGCAGCACGACGTCCTCGTCGCAATCGAGGCGCACCTCGTGCACATGCTGCACGTGGCCCGACTCCTCGCCCTTGAACCAGAGGCGCTTGCGCGAGCGCGAATAGTAAACCGCGCGCTGCGTCTCGATCGTCTTCGCGAGCGCCTCGCGATTCATCCACGCGAACATCAGCACGTCGTTCGTCGACGCTTCCTGCGCGATCACCGGCACGAGGCCGTTGTCGTCCCAGCGGACCTTGTCGAGCCACGCGGGCAGGGATTTCGTTTCCGTATTCATCACAGCCTCACCGGGATGCCCTGGTCGGCCATGAAGCGCTTCGCCTCGCCGACCGTGTGCTCGCCGTAGTGGAAGATGCTCGCGGCCAGCACCGCGTCGGCGCGGCCGTCCTTGATGCCGTCCGCGAGATCCTGCAGCGAGCCCACGCCGCCCGATGCGATCACCGGCACCGGCACCGCGTCCGACACGCCGCGCGTGAGCGCGAGGTCGAAGCCGGACTTCGTGCCGTCGCGGTCCATGCTCGTGAGCAGGATCTCGCCCGCGCCGAGTTCGGCCATCTTGCGCGCCCATTCGATCGCGTCGAGGCCCGTGCCCTTGCGGCCGCCGTGCGTGAACACTTCCCAGCGCGGCGCCTCGCCGTCGGCCGACACGCGCTTCGCGTCGATCGCGACGACGATGCACTGCGAGCCGTACTTGTCGGCCGCGTCGCGCACGAGCTGCGGGTTCGCGACCGCCGACGAATTCATGCTGACCTTGTCCGCGCCGGCGTTCAGCAGGCGCCGCACGTCCTCGACGGCGCGCACGCCGCCGCCGACGGTCAGCGGAATGAAGACCTGCGACGCGACGGCCTCGATGATCGGCAGGATCAGGTCGCGCTGGTCGGAGGTCGCGGTGATGTCGAGGAACGTCAGTTCGTCGGCGCCCTGGTCGTCGTAGCGGCGGGCGATTTCGACGGGGTCGCCGGCATCGCGCAGTTCGACGAAGTTGACGCCCTTGACGACACGCCCGGCAGTCACGTCCAGGCAGGGGATGATGCGTTTAGCTAGAGCCATGATGTTGCGCCATAGGCCGCGGTGGGACGGCCGGTTGCGAACGCCTCGCGCGAGGCGCCCGGTCGGGGCCGCCCGTGGGCAGCCCGTGGCGAAGAAGACGCCGCCGCGCTCAGGCGTTGTCGAGTTCGCCGTTCAGTTCGTCCGCGCGCTTTTGCGCGGCCGCGAAATCGAGATCGCCGGAGTAGATCGCACGGCCGCAGATCACGCCTTCGACGCCGTGTTCTTCCACTTCGCACAGGTGCTCGATGTCGGTAAGGTTCGACAGGCCGCCGCTTGCGATCACCGGAATGCCGACCGCCTGCGCGAGCTTCACGGTCGCTTCGATGTTGATGCCCTGCAGCATCCCGTCGCGGCCGATGTCCGTGTAGACGATCGATTCGACGCCGTAGTCCTCGAACTTGCGCGCGAGATCGATCACTTCGTGGCCCGTCAGCTTGCTCCAGCCGTCGGTCGCGACCTTGCCGTCCTTCGCGTCGAGCCCGACGATGATGTTGCCGGCGAACGCGGTGCACGCGTCCTGCAGGAAGCCCGGATTCTTCACGGCCGCGGTGCCGATGATCACGTAGGACAGGCCGGCGTCGAGATACTTCTCGATCGTCTCGAGGCTGCGGATGCCGCCGCCGAGTTGCACGGGGATTTCGTCGCCGACTTCGTCGAGGATCGCTTCGATCGCGTCGAGATTCTTCGGCTTGCCGGCGAACGCGCCGTTCAGGTCGACCAGATGCAGCCGCCGGGCGCCGAGATCGACCCACTTGCGGGCCATCGCCGCCGGGTCCTCGGAGAAAATCGTGGCCTGGTCCATATCGCCCTGTTTGAGGCGCACACACTGACCGTCTTTGAGATCGATGGCCGGAATCAGCAGCATAGCAATCGGGTGTCGTCGTGGAAAATGAAAAGAATCAGGCGCGTACCGGCCAAACCGGTGCCGCGCCGTCTCGCTAGTTTAGTACAACTCTTTCGGCGCCTAAGCCCACTCGCCACGCGCGACAGGCCGTTCGGCCAGATCGACTGTGGCTCGCGCGCCACGTTTTACGGCTTCCAGTGCACGAAGTTGCGATACAGACGCAGCCCGACCTCGGCGCTTTTCTCCGGGTGGAATTGGGTCGCGAAGAGGTTGTCCCGCGCGACCGCGGACGTAAACGGCGCGCCGTAGGCCGTTTCGCCGACCGTGTGCGCCGGGTTGTCCGGGCGCACGTAGTAGCTGTGCACGAAGTAGAAATACGCGTCGTCGGGCACACCGTCCCAGAGCGGGTGAGGCTGCGACTGGCGCACGCGGTTCCAGCCCATCTGCGGCACCTTGAAGCGCGAACCGTCGTCCTGCAGTTGGCCGTCGAGCTCGAAACGCACGACCTTGCCGGGCAGAAGGCCCAGGCCCTTCGTGTCGCCTTCCGCGCTCCAGTCGAACAACATCTGCTCGCCGACGCACACGCCGAGCAGCGGCTTCGTGCGCGACGCCTCGATCACCGCTTCCTGCAGCCCCGATTCGCCGAGGCAGCGCATGCAGTCGGGCATCGCGCCCTGGCCGGGCAGCACGACGCGATCGGCCGCGCGAATCGCGGCCGGCGTATCGACGATCGCCACGTCGGCGGCCGGTTCGGCCTTCTTGAGCGCCTGCGCGACCGAGCGCAGGTTGCCCATCCCATAATCCACAATCGCAATCGAAGTTTTCATCTCAGTGCAGGCAGTAGCGCCCTCAGTCCATTGACGATGAATTCCACCGCCAGCGCCGACAGCATCAGACCCATCAGCCGCGTGGCGATGTTGATGCCGGTGCGGCCGATCCAGTTCGCGATCGGCTCGGCAAGCCGCATCGCGAAGAAACACAGCAGAGCCAGGACCGCGCCGATCGCGACGAGCCCGGCTCGCTCATACCAGTGACGCGAGTTCGCCGCGTAGATGATCACGGTGCTGATCGAGCCGGGGCCCGTGAGCAGCGGAATCGCCAGCGGCACGACCGCGATGTTGTCCTTCAGCTCGGCCTCGTCGCGCTCCTCCGGGGTCGATCGCGTGTTGCCGATCTGCGCGTTCAGCATGTTGATCGCCATCAGCAACATGATGATCCCGCCGCCCACTTCAAGAGAGCCGACCGAAATGCCGAAGAAGTCGATGATCTGCTGCCCGAGCAGCGCCGTCACCGTCATCACGCAGAACACCGACACCGACGCGATCCGGATCGTGCGGCGCCGCTCGATGTCCGACTGCTGCGCCGTGAGGCTCAGGAAAAACGGCACCGCGCCGATCGGGTTGATCAGCGCCAGCAGCGAAATGAACGATTTGAGCAGATCCATCGCAAGCCGGCGCGCCGCGCCGAAGCCGTGAGGTGTCGTTGGCGTCCTGTCCGTTCGGCAGTCAGAGACTGCCCTTCGTCGACGGAATCTGCCCCGCCGCGCGCTCGTCGAGCTCCACCGCCGCACGCAGCGCCCGGCCGAAAGCCTTGAACACCGTTTCGAGCTGGTGGTGCGCGTTGATCCCGCGCAGGTTGTCGATGTGCAGCGTGACGCCCGCGTGGTTCACGAATCCGCGGAAGAATTCGATGGACAAGTCGACGTCGAACGTGCCGATCCGCGCGCGCGTGAACGGCACGTGGAATTCGAGACCCGGACGGCCCGAGAAGTCGATCACGACGCGCGACAGCGCCTCGTCGAGCGGCACGTACGAATGGCCGTAGCGGCGGATGCCCTTCTTGTCGCCGATCGCCTTCGCGACGGCCTGACCGAGCGTGATGCCGACGTCCTCGACCGTATGGTGGTCGTCGATATGCGTGTCGCCATGCGCTTCGACCTCGAGATCGATCAGACCATGTCGCGCGATCTGGTCGAGCATATGGTCGAGAAACGGCACGCCGGTGGCCAGCTTCTGCCGGCCCGTACCGTCGAGATCGAGCTTCACACGGATCTGCGTTTCGCTGGTATTGCGAACGACTTCCGCCACACGCATGGCAATTCCTTGAATGAGTCTGATGTAAATGGGGATTGAACGTCGCGCACCGCCGCGCCCTGGGCTCAACCGGGCAGCGCGAGTTTCAAGGCAGCCAGCAGGCGCGCGTTTTCGTCGGGAGAACCGACGGTCAGCCGCACGCATTCGGCCAGCAACGGATGCATTTTACTCACGTTTTTGACCAGCACCCGCTCCGTGAGCAGCGCATCGAACACGGCCGCCGCGTCCGGCACGCGCACCAGCAGGAAATTGCCGGCGCTCGGGAACACCGTCGTGCCCGGCAGCGCGGCCACGGCCTGCGCGAGACGCGTGCGTTGCGCGCGCAGTTCGGCCGCCTGCGCGTCGAGCACGTCGAGGTGGTCGAGCAGGAAATCGGCGGTCGCCTGAGTCAGCACGTTGATGTTGTACGGCGGGCGCACCTTGTCGAATTCGGTCAGCCACGCCGGCAGCCCGGCGAGATAGCCGAGGCGGATCCCCGCGAGGCCGAGCTTCGACACCGTGCGCATCACGACGACGTTGTCGAACTCCGCGGCACGCGGCAGCCACGAACGCTCGGCGAACGGCTGGTACGCCTCGTCGATCACGATCAGGCTGTGCCGCGCGGCCGCGATGATCCGCTCGACGTCGGCTTCGTCGTACAGCGTGCCGGTCGGGTTGTTCGGATACGCAAGATAGACGAGCGCGGGCCGATGCTCGTCGATCGCCGCGATCATCGCGTCGGCGTCGAGCGTCAGGTCCGCCTTGAGCGGCACGCCGACGAATTCGAGCTGCGCGAACTTCGCCGACAGTTCGTACATCACGAAGCCCGGCACCGGTGCGAGCACCTTCGCACCCGGCTTCGCGCAGGCCACCGACATCATGCTGATGATTTCGTCCGAGCCGTTGCCGAGCAGCACGTCGCAAGCGGCCGGCACGCCCATCGTACGGCGCAGCTTGTCGAGCAGCGCGCCCGGGCGCGGCGCCGGGTAGCGGTTCAGCGCGACCTGCGCGAGGCGTTCGCCGAGCGCCGCCGCGAGCGGCGCGGGCAGCGAATACGGGTTCTCCATCGCGTCGAGCTTCACGAAACCGCTCGCGTCGGGCACCGGGTAGCTCGTCATCGCGAGCACGTCGCGGCGGATGATGTCTTGTGGCGTCGTCATGGTGTCAAGCCGGCGTGCGTCGCGCCGGCGTCAAATGGTCGGCAAGGCGGCGGCTGCCGCCCTGCACCGGGTCTCCTCGTCGACCGGAACCGCTGCGCCAGCATCGGCTCCGGCGCACGTCATCCCTTCATCCGGAGCTCGGCGCTGCGCGCGTGTGCCTGCAGCCCCTCGCCGTATGCGAGCTCGGAGGCGATCTCGCCCAGCGTCTGCGCGCCTTCGGCGCTGACCTCGATCAGGCTCGAACGCTTGATGAAGTCGTACACGCCCAGCGGCGACGAGAAGCGCGCGGTGCGCGACGTCGGCAGCACGTGGTTCGGGCCCGCGCAGTAGTCGCCCAGGCTTTCGCTCGTGTATCGGCCGAGGAAGATCGCGCCGGCATGGCGGATCTGCTGGCCCCATTGCTGCGGCTCCAGCGCGGAAATCTCCAGGTGCTCCGGCGCGATGTCGTTCGCGATCCGGCATGCTTCGGCCATGTCGCGCACCTTGATCAGCGCGCCGCGGCCTTCCAGCGACGCGCGGATCACGTCCTGGCGCGGCATCGTCGGCAGCAGCTCGTCGATCGCCTTCTCGACGCGCTCGAGGAACGCGGCGTCCGGGCACAGCAGGATCGACTGCGCGAGCTCGTCGTGCTCGGCCTGCGAGAAGAGGTCCATCGCGACCCAGCTCGGATCGGTCGTGCCGTCGCACAGCACGAGGATTTCCGACGGGCCGGCGATCATGTCGATGCCGACCGTGCCGAACACGCGGCGCTTCGCCGACGCGACGTACGCGTTGCCGGGCCCGCAGATCTTGTCGACCGCCGGCACCGTCGCCGTGCCGTACGCGAGCGCGCCGACCGCCTGCGCGCCGCCGATCGTGAACACGCGATCGACGCCGCCGAGCAGCGCCGCGGCGAGCACGAGGTCGTTCTTCACGCCGTCCGGGGTCGGCACGACCATCACGATCTCGCCAACGCCCGCGACGCGCGCGGGAATCGCGTTCATCAGCACCGACGACGGATAGGCGGCCTTGCCGCCCGGCACGTACAGGCCGACGCGGTCGAGCGGCGTGATCTTCTGGCCGAGCACCGTGCCGTCGCTTTCCGTGTACTGCCAGCTATGGGTGCCGCATTCGATCTTCTGCTTCTCGTGGTACGCCCGCACGCGTGCCGCGGCAGCTTCGAGCGCCGCGCGCGCCTTCGGCGCGAGGCCGTCGAGCGCCGCCTGCAGCGCGTCCTGCGGCAGTTCGAGCGCGGCGACGCTGCTCGCGTCCAGCCGGTCGAAGCGGTTCGTGTACTCGAGCACCGCGGCGTCGCCGCGCGACTTCACGTCGGCGAGAATCTTCGCGACCGACTGCTCGATCGCTTCGTCCTCGCTCGCCTCGAACGCGAGCAGCGCACGCAGCGCGGCGTCGAAGCCGTCGCTGGTCGAATCGAGTTTGCGGATGGTGATGGCCATGGGAGTTCCGTTACGGTGATGCGCTCAATTGCCATTCTGCGACGCGCGTTCGAACGCGTCGAGAATCGGCTTGAGCGCCGCGCGCTTCAACTTCAGCGCAGCCTGGTTCACGACGAGGCGCGACGAGATCGCCATGATCTCCTCGACCTCGACCAGATTGTTCGCCTTCAGCGTGCCGCCCGAGCTGACGAGGTCGACGATCGCGTCGGCCAGCCCGACCAGCGGCGCCAGCTCCATCGAACCGTACAGCTTGATCAGGTCGACGTGCACGCCCTTCGCGGCGAAGTGTTCGCGTGCCGTTTCGACGTACTTGGTCGCGACCCGCAGGCGCGCGCCCTGGCGCACCGCGTTCGCGTAGTCGAAACCGGCCGGCACGGCCACCGACATCCGGCAGCGTGCGATGTTCAGATCGATCGGCTGGTACAGGCCCGAGCCGCCGTGCTCGACCAGCACGTCCTTGCCCGCCACGCCGAAATCGGCCGCGCCGTATTCGACGTAGGTCGGCACGTCGCTCGCGCGCACGATGATCACGCGCAGGTTCGGATCGGTCGTCGGCAGGATCAGCTTGCGCGACGTTTCCGGATCCTCGGCCACCTGCACGCCGGCGGCCGCCAGCAGCGGCAGGGTTTCCTCGAAAATCCGGCCCTTCGACAGGGCGAGGGTCAGCGGCGCGGTCATGCTTGGCTCCCGGAGAGGCGGCGCACGTTCGCGCCGACGGCGGTCAGTTTGGTTTCCATGCGGTCGTAGCCGCGGTCCAGGTGATAGATGCGGTCGACGAGCGTTTCGCCTTCGGCGCGCAGCCCGGCGATCACGAGGCTCGCCGACGCGCGCAGGTCAGTCGCCATCACGTTCGCGCCGGACAGCTTGTCGACGCCGGTCACGAGCGCCGTGTTGCCGTCGATCGTGATGTTCGCGCCGAGCCGGTTCAGTTCCTGCACGTGCATGAAGCGGTTCTCGAAAATGGTCTCGACCACCTGCGCGGTGCCCGTCGCGACCGAATTAAGGGCCATGAACTGCGCCTGCATGTCGGTCGGGAACGCCGGGTATTCCGACGTGCGGATCGTCACCGCCGACGGGCGGCGGTCCATCTTCACGCGCAGCCAGCTGTCGCCTTCCTCGATCGACACGCCGGCCTCGCGCAGCTTGTCGATCACCGCGTCGAGGATGTGCGGGCGCACGCCCGTCAGCATCACGTCGCCGCCCGCCGCCGCGACCGCGCACAGGAACGTGCCGGCCTCGATGCGGTCGGGAATCACCGAATGACGGGCGCCGTGCAGCCGCTCGACGCCCTGGATCACGAGGCGGTCGGTGCCGATGCCGTCGATTTTCGCACCCATCGCGACCAGCAAGTGCGCGAGATCGCTCACTTCCGGCTCGCGCGCCGCGTTCTCGATCACCGTCTCGCCGTCGGCCAGCGTCGCGGCCATCAGCAGGTTTTCCGTCCCCGTCACCGTGATCATGTCGGTCACGATGCGCGCGCCCTTCAGGCGCTTCGCGCGCGCCTCGATGAAGCCGTGCTCGATGCTGATCTCGGCACCCATCGCCTGCAGGCCCTTGATGTGCTGGTCGACCGGCCGCGCGCCGATCGCGCAGCCGCCCGGCAGCGACACCTTCGCCTCGCCGAAGCGCGCGAGCAGCGGCCCGAGCACGAGGATCGACGCGCGCATCGTCTTGACCAGCTCGTACGGCGCGACGAGGTTGTCGACGCGCGACGCGTCGAGCTGCACGCGGCTGCCGTCGGTTTCGCTCTTCACGCCCATCTGGTTCAGCACCTTCAGCGTGGTGCGCACGTCCTTCAGGTTCGGCACGTTGTCGAGCTCGACCGGCTCGGCGCTGAGCAGCCCCGCGCAGAGGATCGGCAGCGCGGCGTTCTTCGCGCCCGACACGACGATCTCGCCCGACAGCCGGCGACCGCCTTCGATCACCAGCTTGTCCATCCCATGTCCCTGCGATTCCCCGTTGGCGGCCGGGTGTGCCGTGGCGACGCTCTGGACGGCGTCGCGCTCGTTGACGGTGACTTGCACTCAGTGGTTCCGGTTATGCGTTCTGCCATTCGGCGGGCGTCAGCGTCTTCATGCTGAGCGCGTGAATTTCCTGCTTCATGCGATCGCCGAGCGCCGCATAAACGAGCTGGTGCCGCTGGATCGGCCGCTTGCCTTCGAAGGCCGCCGACACGATCGTCGCGAAGAAATGCTGGCCGTCGCCTTCGACTTCCAGATGAGTGCAGGCGAGACCGCCGGCGATGTATTGCTTGACCTGTTCGGGAGTCGGCAACATGAGAGGCTCCTGTCGGCGCGCGCCGCCCCGGGCGGCCGCCGCCGTCGATATCAATGACGCAGTTTGTAGCCGGTCGCGAGCAGCCGCATCGCGAACATCGCGAGCAGCACGAAGAAACCGGTGACGATCGCGAGGCTCGCGAGCGGGTTGATGTCGGACGCGCCGAAGAACCCGTAACGGAAGCCGTCGATCATGTAGAAAAACGGGTTGAGACGCGAGATCTCGCGCCACACGGGCGGCAGCGAGTGCGTCGAATAGAACACGCCGGACAGGAACGTCAGCGGCATGATCAGGAAGTTCTGGAACGCGGCGAGCTGGTCGAACTTCTCGGCCCAGATCCCGGCGATCAGCCCGAGCGTGCCGAGGATCGCCGAGCCGAGCAGCGCGAACGCGACGATGAACACCGGCGCCGCGAAATGCATCGGGATAAACCAGATCGTCACGACGAACACGCCGGCGCCGACCGCGAGCCCGCGCACGACGGACGCGAGCACGTACGCGCCGAAGATGTCCTTGTAGGACAACGGCGGCAGCAGCACGAACACGAGGTTGCCGGTGATCTTCGACTGGATCAGCGACGACGAGCTGTTCGCGAATGCGTTCTGCAGCACGCTCATCATCACGAGGCCCGGCACGAGAAAGCTCACGTACTCGACGCCCGGATACACCTCGACGCGGCCCGACAGCGCATGCCCGAAGATCGTCAGGTACAGCAGCGCCGTCACGATCGGCGCGCACACGGTCTGGAACGACACCTTCCAGAAACGCAGGAGTTCCTTGTAGAACAACGTACGAAAACCGCTCATGCCAATCCCTCGATCACCTCGGCCCCGTTCATCACCTGGACGAACACATCCTCGAGGTCGGCCTTGCGGACCTCGATCTCGTCGAACGTGCAGCCCGCCGCGCGACACTGCGCGAGGATGCGCTCGACATCGTCGTAGCTCGTGAGGCGCAGCAGGTGCTCGCCCGGCGCGCGCGCGGCCGGATCGGTCTCCAGCCCGCGCAGCTCGGCAGGCAGCGCACCCGTCGCGAGCCGCAAGTACAGCTGCAGCCCGGCGAAGCGGCGCAGCAGCGCGTCGGTGCGGTCGAGCGCGACGACCTCGCCGCGACGCAACATCGCGATGCGGTCGCACAGCGACTCGGCTTCCTCGAGGTAATGGGTGGTCAGGACGATCGTGTGGCCCTCGCGGTTCAGCCGCGAGATGAACTGCCACAGCGTCTGGCGCAGCTCGACGTCGACACCGGCGGTCGGCTCGTCGAGCACGATCACGGGCGGCCGGTGCACGAGCGCCTGCGCGACCAGCACGCGGCGCTTCATCCCGCCCGACAGCGCGCGCATGTTCGCGTCGGCCTTCTCGGTGAGATCGAGATTGGCCATCACTTCGTCGATCCAGTCGTCGTTGCGGCGCAGCCCGAAATAGCCGGACTGGATCCGCAGCGTCTCGCGGACGGTGAAGAACGGGTCGAATACGAGTTCCTGCGGCACGACGCCGAGTGCGCGGCGCGCGCCTCGGAAGTCCTTGACGACGTCGTGGCCGCGCACCGAGATACTGCCTTCATCGGCCCGGGCAAGCCCGGCGAGGATACTGATGAGCGTGGTCTTGCCTGCGCCGTTCGGGCCGAGCAGACCGAAAAACTCGCCTTCCTCGACCGACAGGCTGACGCCCTTGAGCGCCTGAAGCGATTTGTAGCGCTTCTTGACGTGACGGATTTCTATGGCTGACATGACTGTGCGCGGCGCTGCGGCCGCGACGCCTATTCTGTGCTTGCTGCGAAAGAAAATGGGGGCCGGACGCCGATTGGCTGCCCCGCAAAACGCTTGATTATAGGGCAAACCGGCTGGTGGAGCCGGCGCAGGAGACGCGCGGCCTGAAGCGTGCGCGCGCCGGCTGGCGCGGCACGCTTCGGTCAGGCAGGGTCAATGTCGCCCGGTGCCGTCGATGAGAGCGTCGACGCCGTAAGCGCGCGCGAGACTGGCGAGCTTCTGCGGGAGATTGAGGATGTCGAGGATCGCGCCGCGCGCTTTGGCGGCACGTTGCCATGCGAGCAGCACGGCGAGCGCGGACGAGTCGAACTGCGTCAGCGCCGCGCAGTCGACGGCGGTCGCGCCGGCGCCGATGCGCGCGAGACCGTCCGCGAGCGCGGATTTCGCGCTCGCGACGGTCAGCGAAGGACCTGCTTCGAAGCCGCTCACGACGCCTGCTTGCCGGCGGCGAGTTGCTGGTTGCGCTGCGTGAGGAACTGGATCAGGCCGTCCACGCCGCTTTGCTGGATCTTCTCGTTGAACTGCTGCTGGTACGTCTGGATCAGCCACGCGCCCAGCACGTTCAAGTCATACACCTTCCAGCCGTTCGCCGTCTTGTACAGGCGATAGTCGATCTGGACCGGCTGGCCGTTGTTCATCGCGACCGTCTTCACGACCACGTCGGTGTCGGCCGGATCGGCGCGGAACGGCGGGTACTGGATCTGCTGGTCCGGCTTGAGCTGCGCGAGCGCGCCCGAATACGTGCGGATCAGCAGCAGCTTGAACTGCTCCTGAACCTGTTGCTGCTGCTCGGGCGATGCCGCGCGCCAGTTGCGGCCCATCGCGAGCTGCGTGGTGCGGCGGAAATCGGTGTACGGCAGGATGTCCTTGTTGACGATCGAGATGATGCGGTTGGTGTCGCCCTGCTTGATCGTCTGCTGCTTGACCTCGTCGAGGACCTGCTGGGTCGCCGTCTTGATCAGCGCCTGCGGGTTCGACTGGTCGACTTGCGCGTGGGCTGCGCTGCCGAACGAGAACAGCGCCGCGAAAACGGGGATCAGGAACAGTTTTTTCATCATAGTGACCTGCATGAAGAGTCGATGCGAAGGTTGGAGCCGGTAGCTTACGCGCAAGTTCGCGTGCGCTACCGACTGAATCGTTTCCGGCTGTAACGAATGTAAGTCGGTCAGTGCAGCTTGATGCTAGGGAAACGAATCCCGCCCGGTGCGGGCGGCGTCATCTGCATTGCCGGCACGTTCGTCGCGCTGGCCGGGTTCGGTGCTTCGGCGCCGCCCGATGCCGGCGCAGCAACGGCCGCGCCCGATGCGCCGGCCGGTGCCGTCGCGCCGCCGACCGCCGCCGCGCCTGCCGTTCCGGCCGCGCCGGCTGCCGCCGGTGCCGCGCCGTCGTCCGGCAGGTCGTACTTCGGCAGCGCATCGTTGTTCGACGCCGTCGACGCCTCGCCGCGCGCGTTGTCGACCAGCATCTGGCGGCGCTGCAGGTAGGCGTTGCGCACGAACGAATACTTGTCGAGCGCCGCGGCATCCAGCACGTCGCCGGCGCCGAGCAGGTTCGCGCGCGTGTTGACGAGATTCACGCCGAACAGGCCCCAGCTCACGCCGTCCGGCTTCACGTACGTGAGCGGATTGCCCACGTAGTCGACACCGAGGCCGGCCGTGTCGCGCAGCGTGCTCGGGCCGAGCAGCGGCAGCACCAGATACGGGCCCGACGGCATGCCGTAGCGGCCCATCGTGATCCCGAAGTCGGCCGTGTGCTTCGGCAGTTTCGCGATCGTCGCGACGTCGAACAGGCCACCGACGCCGAACACCGTGTTGATCACCACGCGCATGATGTCGCCGACACCGTCCGCGATTCGCAGCTGCACGATGTTGTTCGCGGCGATGTAGACGTCGCCGATGTTCGAGAAGAAGTTGGTCACGCTGTCGCGCACCGGCTGCGGCACCACGTACTGGTAGCCCTTCGCGACCGGCTTCAGCGCGTACGTGTCGACCGTGTCGTTGAACTTGTACATCGTCCGGTTGAAGCCCTCGAGCGGATCGCCCTTGGTCGGCGTCTGCACGGTCGCGCAACCGCTCAACGCGGCGACTGCCGCCACCGCGAGCGCGGCGTGCCTGATGCGGATCGTCTGCATGGTCATTACCCTCTTGTCTTTCTCTCGTGTGGTTATTGGGCCGCCGAACCGGACACCGCGGACGCCGGCACCGCCACCGGAGCCGGTGCGGCGGGTGCGCCCGGCGCCGCGGATGCGCCGGCTGCAGGCTTCGCGCCGCCCGCGTCGGCCGCCTTGCTGTACAGGAACTGGCCGATCAGGTTCTCGAGCACGATCGCCGACTGCGTCATCGTGATCGTATCGCCCGACTTCAGCATTTCGGTGTCGCCGCCCGGATCGAGGCCGATGTACTGCTCGCCGAGCAGGCCCGACGTCAGGATCTTCGCCGACGAATCCTTCGGGAACTGGTACTGGCCGTCGACGTCGATCGTGACGACCGCCTGGTACGTGTTCGTGTCGAAGCCGATCGACTTCACGCGGCCGACCACCACGCCCGCGCTCTTCACGGCGGCGCGCGGCTTGAGCCCGCCGATGTTGTCGAACTTCATCCTCACCGAGTAGGTCGGCTGAAACGACAGCGAACTCATGTTGCCGACCTTGAGCGCCAGGAACAGCACCGCAAGGAAGCCCACCACCACGAACAGGCCGACCCAGAAGTCGAGAGCAGTCTTTTTCATCTTCATCCCAAAATTTGGCTTGGCTGAGGCTTAGCTGAACATCAGCGCGGTCAGCAGGAAATCGAGGCCGAGTACGGCGAGCGACGCGAACACGACCGTCTTGGTCGTCGCGCGCGACACGCCCTCGGGCGTGGGCTTCGCTTCATACCCTTGAAACAGTGCAATGAAGGTCACGGCGAACCCGAACACGATGCTCTTGATCACGCCGTTGCCGACGTCGGCCCACACCTCGACCCCGCCCTGCATCTGCGACCAGAACGCGCCCGGATCGACGCCGATCAGCACGACCCCGACGAAATATCCGCCGAGCACGCCGACCGCGTTGAAGATCGCGGCGAGCAGCGGCATCGCGATGATGCCGGCCCACAGGCGCGGCGCGATCACCGTCTTGATCGGGTCGACGGCCATCATTTCGAGCGCGGTGAGCTGCTCGCCCGCCTTCATCAGGCCGATCTCGGCCGTGAGCGACGTGCCGGCGCGTCCCGCGAACAGCAGCGCGGTCACGACCGGGCCGAGCTCGCGCACCAGCGACAGCGCGACCAGCAGGCCGAGCGCCTGCTCGGACCCGTAGCGATTCAGCGTGTAATAGCCCTGCAGGCCGAGCACGAAGCCGACGAACAGGCCCGACACGGCAATGATCACGAACGAATAGTTGCCGAGGAAGTGAATCTGTTTCGTGACGAGCCGCGGCCGGCGCAGCAGCGGAAAGAATTCCAGCACGAGGCGCACGAACAGCCGCGTGCCGTAGCCCGCGCGCTCGAGGCCGCCGATGACGTAACGTCCGATCGCGCTGATCATGCGCGCCCTCCGCCGAGCCCGAAATCCGCAGCCAGCGGCGGGCTCGTGTAATGAAATTTGAACGGGCCGTCTGGCGCGCCGTCGATGAACTGGCGCACGCTCGGGTCGGTCGACGCGCGCAGCTCGTCGGGCGTACCCTGCGCGAGCACGCCGCCATTGGCCAGAAAATACACGTAATCGGCGATCGCGAACGATTCCGGCACGTCGTGCGTGACGAGGATGGACGTCGCGCCGAGCGCCTCGTTCAGCGTGCGGATCAGGTTTGCCGTGATGCCGAGCGAGATCGGATCGAGGCCCGCGAACGGTTCGTCGTACATGATGAGCTGCGGATCGAGCGCGATCGCGCGTGCAAGCGCGATCCGGCGTGCCATCCCGCCGGACACCTCGGACGGCATCAGGTCGCGCGCGCCGCGCAGACCCACCGCGTTGAGCTTCATCAGCACCAGGTCGCGGATCAGGTCTTCCGGCAGGTCGGTGTGTTCGCGCAGCGCGAACGCGACGTTTTCGAACACCGACATGTCGGTAAACAGCGCGCCGAACTGGAACAGCATGCCCATCTTGCGGCGCAGCGCGTACAAGCCGTCGCGCGTCTGCGCGCCGACGTCGGCGCCGTCGAACAGCACCTGGCCGCGCCGCGCGCGCACCAGGCCGCCGATCAGACGCAGCACGGTCGTCTTGCCGCAACCCGACCCGCCCATGACGGCGACGACCTGGCCGCGCCCGAAGCGCATGTTCAGGTTCGACAGGACGAGGCGGTCGCCGTAGCCAAAGTCGACGTCGCGAAGTTCCAGCAGTGTGTCGGTAGGAGTGGGGCTCACGGAGCTGACAGTCCTTTTACGCAGAACGCCGAATTATAGGGCCTGCATTGGAATGATGTCGTGACGCCGTTTCGAACCCCGCGGTCAACGATTGTCAAATTGTCGGGCAAAGCATTGCTGCAACGCAACAACCGCCGCCCGATAATCGTCTGCACCCGTGATCGCACTGACCACCGCGACGCTGCCGACGCCCGTCGCCAGCACGTCCGGCAGCGCGTCGAGCCCGACGCCGCCGATCGCGACGAGCGGCGCCCGCGCGCCCGCGAAGCGCGCATAGCGGGCGATCCGCGCGAGGCCCTGGGGCGGCGCCGCGACGGCCTTGGTCGCGGTCGCGTACACGGGGCCGAGCGCCAGATAGCTCGGCCGCTCGTGCAACGCGCGCAACATCTCGTAATAACCGTGACTCGACAGGCCGAGCCGCAAGCCCGCGCGCGCGATCGCGGCCAGATCCGCCGTTTCCAGATCCTCCTGACCGAGATGTACGCCATACGCACCCTCTTCCATCGCGATCTGCCAGTGATCGTTGATGAACACGCGTGCATCGTGATATCGGCGCCCTGCGGCGACTGCGCGCGCGATTTCCCGGCGCAACGCATCCGGGGTCGCGCCTTTCACGCGCAGCTGCACGGTTCGCGCACCGCATTCGAGCACGCGTTCGACCCATTCGGCGTCGGGGACGACCGGATAGAGGCCCAATTGCGGCGGGCACGGCGGGAATGCGGGTTCGGGCGCGGCCGGCAGGCCCGCGATGCGCGGGAATCGCGCAGCGTCCACCGGCCACGCGTCGGTACCGCGCGCTTCGTCGCCGTCCCGCCACGCGAGCGCGAGCACCAGCGCGTCGATCGGCTCGAAACCGCAATCGAGGAACGCCGCCAGCGCCGCGATCCAGTCGTCGGCGAGCGGATGCGCGGCCTCCAGCGCGTAGCGCACGCCCGCGGCATGCAGCGCAGCGCCGTGCTCGTCGAACTCGATCGCGACCGCGTCCGGCGACGCAGGGCGCGATGCCGCCGACGCGCGCGCCTGCGCGGCACGATCGCCGGCTGACACGATCAGCACGTCGCCGGCGGCCGGTACGTCGGGCGCCGCGACGCACAGGCGCCACGCCGCGGTGCCGGTCGGCCAGTCGCCCAGGCGGGCGCGAATCCGCTCGGCCGCTTCGGCCAGTTCATCGGCCGGCGGCCAGAATGCATCGGCGAAGCGCGCGCTCATGCGCCGCTCCCGTCCTGGTGCCAGAACGGCATTCCAACGACCGGCGTGCTCGCATGCGCGGTCTCGCGCGCATCCATCGGCCCGGCGAGATAAGCCGCACGGCCGGCCTCGACGCCCTGCGCGAACGCACGCGCCATGATTTCCGGATGCGTGGCCTGCGACACGGCGGTGTTCAGCAGCACGCCGTCGAATCCCCATTCCATCACCTGGCACGCGTGCGACGGTACGCCGAGCCCGGCGTCGACGATCAACGGCACGTCCGGCAGCCGCTCGCGCAGCACGCGCAGCCCGTACGGATTGACGACGCCCTTGCCGGTGCCGATCGGCGCGCCCCAGGGCATCAGCGCCTCGCAACCGACGTCGAGCAGGCGCCGGCCGATCACGAGATCCTCGGTGCAGTACGGCAGCACCTTGAAACCATCCTTGACCAGTTGCGCGGCCGCCTCGATCAGTCCGATCGGGTCGGGCTGCAGCGTGTAATCGTCGCCGATCAGCTCGAGCTTGATCCAGTCGGTGTCGAACACCTCGCGCGCCATGTGCGCGGTCGTCACTGCCTCGGCAACGGTCTGGCAGCCGGCCGTGTTCGGCAGCAGCGGCACCGCGTGACGCTTGAGCAGGTCGAAAAAGCCGGCCTCGGCGGTGCCGCCGTTCATCTGGCGGCGCAGCGCGACCGTCACCATGCCGGGGCGCGACGCGGCGATCGAATCGGACAGCGACTGCAGCGACGGGTAGCGCGACGTGCCGAGCAGCACGCGGCTTGCGAAGGTTTCGCCGTACAGCGTCAGCGCGTCGGCGGAAGTGAGGGACGTCATGTCGTTTTCCTGGAAGAGCGGAGGCGAAGCGGCGGCGCTCAGCCGCCCGCGACGGGGTGCACGACGTCGAGCTTGTCGCCCGCCGCGAGTGCGCGCGCCGCATGCTGCGTGCGCGCGACGAAGTTGCCGTTCAGCGCGACCGCGTACGGCGGACGCGCGCCGTACGCGGCGAGCGCGTCGGCCACCGTCGCGCCGTCGGGCAGCGTCAGCGTCTGTTGATTGATCTGGATATCCATGAGACTCGATCGAATTCGGTGGGCAGCGCGCGTCAGGCCGGCTGGCGCGCGTCGTCGCGGTGATGAAGGAGCGTCGGCCAGCGCGCGGCATCGCGCCACGCGGCGAACGCGTCGGCATCGGCGAACGCGCCGCCGAGCGCGCCTTGCGCGAACGCGACCGCCGCATGCGCGACTTCCGGCGCGATCATGAAGCCGTGCCGGTACAGGCCGTTGACGGCCAGCGTCGTCGCGCCGTCCCAGACCACCGCCGGGCGATGATCGGGCAGCGTCGGGCGGCATTGCGCATTCAGTTCGAGAATGCGCGCCTCGCCGAATGCGGGATGCACGGAAAACGCCGCGCTCAACAGTTCGAGCGCCGAGCGCACGCTGACGGGCGACATGTCCTCGCCCTCCACTTCGGTCGCGCCGATCACGTACAGGTCGTCCTGTTTCGGCGCGATGTAGAGGGGATAACGCGGATGCAGCAACCGCACGGGCCGCGTGAGCCCGATGCCCGTTGCGCGCACGCGCGCGACTTCGCCGCGGATGCCGCGCAGCGCGGGCAGCACCGCTTTCGCGCCGAGCCCGCGGCAATCGATCGTGAAATGCGCGTCGGGCCGGTTCGCGTCGTCGATCGTCGCGTGCCAGTGCAGTTCGACGCCGCGTTGCGCAAGGCCCGCCGCGAGTGCACGCAGCGCCTGGCGGTTGTCGAGCTGCCCTTCGCGCGGCAGCATCAGGCCGCGCGCGAAACGCCCCGCGAGCGCGGGCTCGGCCGCGTCGACCTGCGCGCCGGCCAATGCGACGAAGCCACCGTCGAACAGCTCGGCCGGCGCGTTCGCGCGCACGCGACGCTCGAACAGCGGCGCCTCGGCGCGATCCGCGTGATGCCAGACGACGAGCGTGCCGTGCTGCTGGAAGAACACCGGTTCGGGCAGTTCCGCGAGCCATTGCGGCCAGCGCGCGAGCGATGCGGCGCCGAGCTCGGTGATCAGCAGCTCGGCGCTTGCCGCCTCGGCGAGCGGCGCGAGCATCGCGGCCGCGACCCATGCGGCCGACTGCTCGCCATCCGGGCCGCCGCGCTCGTAGAGCGCGACGCGATGCCCGTCGCCCGCGAGCCGCCAGGCGATCAAGCGGCCGACGAGGCCGCCGCCGAGTACCGCGAAATCCGGCCGGCAAGCGTGAAGGTTCATCGCGCGCCCTCCCGCCGAGCCGCGCGGGCGCGTGCGACGCACGTCGACGTGCACGCGGCGCCCCGTGCGGATGCACGCGACAGCGGATCGGGAACAGCGCAAAAGACTGAAGATTGAGCGGTCATCATTCCTTCCGTAACGCGCAGCGCGCGTACCCAAAGGACGAAACCGGCAGCAAAGGCCGGCCGGGCGGAACTCGGGCGCTGGCCATGTGGGATGGCGGCCAGCGCGGCCCGGCGGGATCAGAAACTTCCCTCGCCGGTATTACCCGGATCGGGTGCGAAGGGTCTTTCTCAGCCTCGCCGCGTCGCCCGGAACTGTCCGTCGGCCGCGCTCGAAGCACCCCTGTTTCGTCGTCGGCCATTAGACCATAAAAGCGGAAAGCGCCGCAAACTGTCCCCCTGCGGCAAATTCGCCGTCGCGCCGCGCCGCTCTGGCACAATGCCCGCAGGCCGGCCGCGCGAGCGGCCGGTTGCCGCGTCACCGCCGGCCTTAAGTGCCGTTTAAGACGCGCGGGCCACCATCCGGACGCCCGCCGTCAGTCGGCACCTCGTCCCGGCATGCCGTATCGCGGCGCGCGTCCGGCTCCGCCCGGCCCGCGCGCCGGCAACTCATCAGGAAGCACATGACCCAATCGATCGATCCCGTCCGCTCCGCCCCCGACGCGCCGCAGGACGAGCGCCCGGTATCCGCATGGAGCCTCATCAAGCCCTACTGGGTGTCGTCCGAATGGAAAATCGCGTGGGGGCTGCTGATCACGATCATCGCGATCAATCTCTGCGTGGTCTGGATCAACGTGAAGCTGAACAAGTGGAACGTGGGGTTCTACAACGCGCTGCAATCGAAGAACGTTCACGATTTCCCCGACCTGTTGATGCAGTTCTCGGGATTCGCGTTCGCGTTCATCATCCTCGCCGTGTACGGCCGTTACCTGCGCCAGATGCTCGGGTTCCGCTGGCGCCAGTGGCTCACCGAGCGCTTCCTCGGCCAATGGCTCGGCGATCGCGCGTTCTACCGGATCGAGCGCGACCGCCTCGCCGACAACCCCGATCAGCGGATCACCGACGACCTCCAGTCGTTCGCGACGACGACGCTCACGTTGTCGCTCGACCTGCTGTCGACGGTCGTCACGCTCGTGTCGTTCATCACGATCCTGTGGTCGCTCGCGGGCGCGCTGACGATTACGCTGGGTGCTACGCCTGTCGCGATCCCCGGGTACATGGTCTGGGCGGCCGCACTGTATGCGGTGGTCGGCTCGCTGCTCATCCAGAAGGTCGGTCACCCGCTCGTGTCGATCAACTACCAGCAACAGCGCGTCGAGGCCGACTTCCGCTTCGGCCTGATCCGCGTGCGCGAGAACGCCGAGCAGATCGCGTTCTACGACGGCGAGAAAACCGAGATCGGCACCGCGCAGACGCTGTTCATGCGCATTCGGGACAACTGGTGGCGCGTGATGAAGTACACGAAGCGCCTCACGTTCGTGCTCAGCTTCTACGGGCAGATCGCGATCATCTTCCCGCTCGTCGTCGCGGCGCCGCGCTATTTCGCGGGCGCGTTCTCGTTCGGCGTGCTGATGCAGATTGCGTCCGCGTTCGGCACCGTCAGCGACTCGTTCTCGTGGTTCATCAACAGTTACTCGACCCTCGTCGAATGGCGCGCGACCGTCAACCGTCTGCGTGAATTCAAGCGTGTCATGGGCACGTCGCACCTGAAGGAAAGCCTGTCGCCCGCGACCGAGCACGGCGGCATCAACCTGCACTACGTCGATGCCGCGAAGCTGTCGACGTCGTCGCTGAAGCTCGCGCTGCCGAACGGCGACGCGCTCGCCAACATCGGCAACGTGACGATCGAGCCCGGCTCGCGCTGGCTGGTAATCGGCAAGTCCGGCTCCGGCAAGAGCACGTTCATGCGCGCGCTCGCGGGCCTGTGGCCGTTCGGCGACGGCGCGATCGACGCGCCGGTCGGCGCACGGATGATGTTCGTGCCGCAAACCAGCTATTTGCCGATCGGCACGCTGAAGGCCGCGCTCACCTACCCGGCCACGCCCGACGCGTTCACCGACGACGCGTGCCGCGACGCGCTGCGTGCGTGCCGCCTCGAAGACTACGTCGGGCGCCTCGACGAGACCGGCCACTGGACGCGCGTGCTGTCGCCGGGCGAACAGCAGCGTCTGGCCGGCGCGCGCGTGCTGCTGCACAAGCCGGACTTCCTGTTCCTCGACGAAGCGACCAGCGCGCTCGATGCCGACAACGAAGCGCGCCTCTATCACCTGTTCGCCGAACGGCTGCCGAAGGCCGCGATCGTCAGCATCGCGCATCGCGAATCGCTCGCCGCGTTCCACGTCGGCACGATCAACGTCGAACGCGTGACCGACAACGACAAGGTCGCCGCGTAACCGCCAAGCAAAAGGCCGGCGCATACCGCGCCGGCCTTCTTCTCTTCCTCGTCGCTCCCGCCTTCCCGCTACGCCGGCCCGACCGGCACCGACACGATCGGCACATGCGACACGCCGTCGTGCGACAGCCGGCTTTCGAACAACGTCAGCGCGACGAAACGCAGCGCAATCGGCCGCCCCGTCGCGCCGCCGTGCGCGGGCTGCCCGTCCGCGTCGCGCGGCAGCCGCGCGAGCGTGACGTGCGGCCTGAACGGCCGGCGGTCGGCCGGCACGCCCAGTTCGCACAGCAGCGCGAACAAATCGGCATTCAGCGCCGCACAGGCGGGATCGGGCGCGAGTTCCGCGACGATCAGTCTCGCGCGCGGCAGGCTCGGCCACCACGCAATGCGCTCGACCGGCTGCAACGGCAGCGCATGCGCGGCCGCGAGCGCCGGCAGGCGCGCGGCCAGCGCATCGCAACGCGCGCGCTCGATTGCACCGATGAACGCGAGCGTCACGTGCAGTTGCGCGGGCAGCGTGCGCCGCGCGCCTCGGGTGACCGGCAACGCGTGCAGCGCGTCGCGAGATGCCGCATCGGGCATCAGCGCGACGAACGCACGGAGCCGGTCGCCGTTCATGACTCGCGCACCGTCACGCGCGCTTCGGCCACCGCATCGACCGACGCCGGACGCTGCGGCAACGGGCCGTGCTCGCCCCACACGTCGGCCGGCAGCACGCGCGCGAGCTCGGGAATCGTGTTGCGCGTAAACACCGGATCGGCAATGCCCTGCGCGCGCTGCTGGCGATAGTCGCGCCACGCGGCATGCGCATACTTGCCGAGTGCGAGAATCGCGACCAGGTTGATGATCGCCATCAGGCCCATGCTCGTATCGGCCATCGCCCATACGAGCGGCAGTTGCCCGACGCTGCCGAACATCACCATGCCGAGCACCGCGATGCGGAACAGCGGCAGCACGCCGCGCCGCTTCGTGATGAAGTCGACGTTGCCTTCCGCGTATGCGTAATTGCCGATCACCGACGAGTACGCGAAGAAGAAGATCGCGACGGCCATGTAGATGCCGCCCCAGTCGCCGACGTGGCTCGCGATCGCGCGCTGCGTGAGCGCCGCGCCTTCCATGCCGGTGCCGAGCTCGTACTGGCCCGACAGCAGGATCACGAACGCGGTCGCGCTGCAGATCACGATCGTGTCGACGAACACGCCGAGCATCTGGATCAGCCCCTGCACGACCGGATGCCGCACGCTCGCGGTCGCGGCCGCGTTCGGTGCGCTGCCCATGCCGGCCTCGTTCGAGAACAATCCGCGCTTCACGCCCATCGAGACTGCCTGACTGATCGCGTAGCCGGTCAGGCCACCCGCCGCCTGCTCGATCCCGAACGCGCTCTTCACGATCAGCGCGAGCACTTCCGGCACCAGCGCGACGTGCGTCGCGACCGCATAGACGGCCAGCGCGAGATAGCCGATCGCCATCACCGGCACGATCACCTGGGCGACCGACGCGATGCGGCGAATCCCGCCGAAGATGAGCGGCGCCGTGAGCAGCACGAGGCCGAGGCCGACCGATTCGCGGCTCCAGCCGAACGACGTATTGAACGCGTCGGCGATCGCATTGGCCTGCACCGCGTTGAACACGAAGCCGAACGCGAGGATCAGCGACAGCGAGAACAGCACGCCGAAGCCGCGCGAGCGCAGGCCCGTCTGGATGTAGTACGCGGGGCCGCCGCGATAGCTGCCGTCCGGATGCGAAACCTTGAAGATCTGCGCGAGCGTGGCCTCGACGAACGCCGACGACATCCCGACGAGCGCCGTCATCCACATCCAGAAGATCGCGCCCGGCCCGCCGACCGTCAGCGCGACCGCGACACCGGCAATGTTGCCGGTGCCCACGCGGCTCGCGAGCCCGGTCGCGAACGCCTGGAACGACGAGATGCTGCCCGGTTCGCCCTTGCTGCCGACCAGCTTGATGCTGAGAAACAGCGCCTTCAGCTGGATCATCCGGAACCGCAACGTGAACCACGCGCCGGCGCCGAGCAGCAGCGCGATCAGCACGTAATTCCACAGCACGCCGTTGACGGCGTCGATCAGCCCATGCACGAATGCTTCCATTCAGAGTCCTTGTAAAAGGGGTCATATACGCGGCCGCGCGGAACACGGCCGGGGGCGACATGATATGACAGTTTTCAAGGATTATTACAAAATGAAAGTTTAGAGATAGCGCGAAATCGGCGCCCGATGCGATCAGGTTAGGCGATGCTGAGTGAAGATGCGGATGCGCATCGAAGTCGGCCATTCGCGGCGCTCGCCGCATAAAAAAACCGGGCGCCCTTTCGGACGCCCGGCTTTTTTCGAAATCCGCTCGCGCGCTTTTGCTTAGCGCGGCAGTTCCGAATGCCCCATCAGGTACGCGTCGACCGAGCGCGCGCACTGGCGGCCTTCGCGGATCGCCCAGACGACGAGCGACTGGCCGCGGCGCATGTCGCCCGCCGCGAACACCTTGTCGACCGACGTGTAGTACGAGCGGTCGCCTTCGGTCGCCGCGCGCGCGTTGCCGCGTGCATCCTTCGCGACGCCGAACGCCTCGAGCACGGGGGCTGCCGGCTGCGTGAAGCCCATCGCGAGCAGCACCAGATCGGCCTTCATCTCGAACTCGGAGCCCGGCACTTCCTGCATCTTGCCGTCCTTCCACTCGACGCGCACCGCGATCAGCTTCTCGACCTTGCCGTTCTTGCCTTCGAGACGCTTCGTCGCAACCGCCCAGTCACGCTGGCAGCCTTCCTCGTGCGACGACGACGTGCGCAGCTTGATCGGCCAGTACGGCCACACGAGCGGCTTGTTTTCCTCTTCGGGCGGCTGCGGCAGCAGCTCGAACTGCGTGACCTGCTTCGCGCCGTGACGGTTCGACGTGCCGACGCAGTCCGAACCCGTATCGCCGCCGCCGATCACGATCACGTGCTTGCCCTTCGCGACGAGCTGGTCGACGAGCTTGTCGCCCGCGTTCACCCGGTTCTGCTGCGGCAGGAAGTCCATCGCGAAATGCACGCCGGCGAGCTCGCGGCCCGGCACCGGCAGGTCGCGCGGCGTTTCCGAGCCGCCCGCGATCACGACCGCGTCGAATTCTTCCTTCAGCGTCTCCGGCGAAATGGTTTCCTTCGCGAGATTGCCGATCGACTCGGGCAGCGGATCCTTGCCGATGAACACGCTGGTGCGGAAGGTCACGCCTTCTGCTTCCATCTGGCGCATGCGGCGGTCGATCAGCCACTTCTCGAGCTTGAAATCGGGGATCCCGTAACGCAGCAGGCCGCCGATGCGGTCGTTCTTCTCGAACACCGTCACGTCGTGGCCGGCGCGCGCGAGCTGCTGCGCAGCCGCGAGGCCCGCCGGGCCCGAACCGACGATCGCGACCTTCTTGCCCGTCTTGTGCTCGGCCGGCAGCGGCTTCACCCAGCCTTCCGCCCAGGCCTTGTCGATGATCGCGTGCTCGATCGACTTGATGCCGACCGGATCGTTGTTGATCCCGAGCGTGCAGGCTGCCTCGCACGGCGCCGGGCAGATGCGGCCCGTGAACTCCGGAAAGTTGTTGGTCGAATGCAGGACTTCGATCGCCTGCTGCCAGTCCTGGCGGTAAACGAGATCGTTGAAGTCCGGGATGATGTTGTTGACCGGGCAGCCGTTGTTGCAGAACGGGATGCCGCAGTCCATGCAGCGCGCGCCCTGGACCTTCGCGTCCGCGTCGGTCAGCGCCGCGACGAATTCCTTGTAGTGCTTCACGCGCGTGAGCGGTGCTTCGTACGCCTCGTGGCGGCGTTCGAACTCCAGAAAACCGGTTGCCTTGCCCATAAGGTGCTCTTCTGTTCGGTGTATCGGGTGGGGGAGCCGCGCGCGGCATCATCCGCGCGCGGCATTCGCTATGTCGTTCGTCGCTCAGGCGGCCAGCACTTCCTTCGCCGCCTTCTTCGCACCGATCTCGCCCAGCGCGCGCTTGTATTCGTGCGGGAACACCTTCACGAACTGGCGCCGCGCCGCGTCCCAGTTTTCCAGCAGCGACTTCGCGCGCGGCGAACCCGTGAACTGGAAATGACGCTCGACGAGCCCCTTGAGCAACGCTTCGTCCGTCGTGCCCTCATGCCAGAGCGCGCGGTCGACCGTGCGCTCCTGCTCGGCCTGCTGCAGCACCGGCTCGAGCGCGACCATCGACTTGTTGCACTTCGCCGCGAACGTGCCTTCCGGATCGTAGATGTACGCGAGACCACCCGACATGCCGGCCGCGAAGTTGCGCCCGGTTTCGCCGAGCACGACGACCGTGCCGCCCGTCATGTATTCGCAACCGTGGTCGCCCGTGCCCTCGACGACGGCCGTCGCGCCCGAGTTGCGCACGCAGAAGCGCTCGCCGGCGACGCCGCGGAAGAACGATTCGCCTTCGATCGCGCCATACATCACCGTGTTGCCGCAGATGATGTTTTCCTCGGACTTGCCGCGGAAGTCGTTGGTCGGACGGATGATGATCCGGCCGCCCGACAGGCCCTTGCCGACGTAGTCGTTGCCGTCGCCGACGAGGTCGAGCGTCACGCCCTTCGCGAGGAACGCGCCGAAGCTCTGGCCGGCCGTGCCCTTCAGCTGGATGTGCACCGCGTCGTCGGCCAGGCCGTCGTGGCCGTGCTTCTTCGCGATCACGCCCGACAGCATCGCGCCGACCGTGCGGTTCACGTTGCGCACCGGCTGGATGAACGACACGTGCTCGCCGTTCTCGATCGCGGCCTTCGCCTTCTCGATCAGCACGTGGTCGAGCGCGCGCTCGAGGCCGTGATCCTGCACGTCGACATGACGCCGTGCGACGTCCTCGCATTCTTCCGGCTGGTAGAACACGCGCGAGAAGTCGAGGCCCTTCGCCTTCCAGTGCTCGATGCCCTTGCGCGTATCGAGCAGATCGGCGCGGCCGATCAGGTCGTCGAACTTCGCGATGCCGAGCTGCGCCATGATCTCGCGCACTTCCTCGGCGACGAAGAAGAAGTAGTTCACGACGTGCTCGGGCTGGCCCTTGAACTTCGCACGCAGCACCGGATCCTGCGTCGCGACGCCGACCGGGCACGTGTTCAGGTGGCACTTGCGCATCATGATGCAGCCTTCGACGACGAGCGGCGCCGTCGCGAAGCCGAATTCGTCCGCGCCGAGCAGCGCGCCGATCACGACGTCGCGGCCCGTCTTCATCTGGCCGTCGGCCTGCACGCGGATGCGGCCGCGCAGGCGGTTCAGCACCAGCGTCTGCTGCGTTTCGGCGAGGCCGAGCTCCCACGGCGTGCCCGCGTGCTTCACCGACGACAGCGGCGATGCGCCCGTGCCGCCGTCGTGGCCGGCGATCACGACGTGATCGGCCTTCGCCTTCGCGACACCGGCCGCGACCGTGCCGACGCCCACTTCCGACACCAGCTTCACCGAGATGCTCGAGCTCGGGTTCACGTTCTTCAGGTCGTGGATCAGTTGCGCCAGATCCTCGATCGAGTAGATGTCGTGGTGCGGCGGCGGCGAGATCAGGCCGACGCCCGGCACCGAGTAACGCAGCTTGCCGATGTATTCCGACACCTTGTGGCCCGGCAGCTGGCCGCCTTCGCCGGGCTTCGCGCCCTGCGCCATCTTGATCTGGATCTGGTCGGCCGATGCCAGGTACTCGGCGGTGACGCCGAAGCGGCCCGACGCGACCTGCTTGATCTTCGAGCGCAGCGAATCGCCGTCCTTCAGCGCAATGTCGCTGACGATCTCGTCGCCGATCACCGACTTCAGCGTCTCGCCCGACTTGATCGGAATGCCGCGCAGTTCGTTGCGGTAGCGCTTCTCGTCCTCGCCGCCTTCGCCGGTGTTCGACTTGCCGCCGATCCGGTTCATCGCGATCGCGAGCGTCGCGTGTGCTTCGGTGCTGATCGAACCGAGCGACATCGCGCCCGTCGCAAAGCGCTTGACGATCTCCTTGGCCGGCTCGACGTCGTCGATCGGGATCGCCTTGGTCGGCTCGACCTTGAACTCGAACAGGCCGCGGAACGTCATGTGACGCTTGGTCTGGTCGTTGATCAGGTGCGCGTATTCCTTGTACGTCTGGTAAGAGTTGCTGCGCGTCGCGTGCTGGAGCTTCGCGATCGAATCTGGCGTCCACATGTGATCTTCGCCGCGCACGCGGTACGCGTACTCGCCGCCGGCGTCGAGCATGTCGCGCAGGATCGGGTTGTCGCCGAACGCGTCGCGGTGCAGGCGGATCGCCTCTTCCGCGACTTCGAACAGGCCGATGCCGCCGACCTTCGACGCCGTGCCCTTGAAGTACTTCTCGACGAGGTCGCTCGACAGGCCGAGCGCTTCGAAGATCTGCGCGCCCGTGTACGACATGTACGTCGAGATGCCCATCTTCGACATCACCTTCTGCAGGCCCTTGCCGACCGCCTTCGTGAAGTTGTAGACGGCCTTCTCCGGCGACAGGTCGCCCGGCAGGCCTTCCGCCATCTTCGCGAGCGTTTCCATCGCGAGGTACGGGTGCACGGCTTCCGCGCCATAGCCCGCAAGCAGCGCGAAGTGGTGCGTCTCACGTGCCGAGCCCGTCTCGACGACGAGGCCCGTGCTCGTGCGCAGCCCTTGCTGGACGAGGTGCGTGTGGATCGCCGACGTGGCGAGCAGCGCCGGAATCGCGACGTGCTCGGCGTCGGTCTTGCGATCCGACACGATCAGGATGTTGTAGCCGGACTTCACCGCGTCGACGGCTTCCGCGCACAGCGACGCGAGGCGTGCCTCGATGCCTTCCTTGCCCCAGGCCACCGGATAGCAGATGTTCAGCTCGTATGCGCTGAACTTGCCGCCCGTGTACTGGTCGATCGCGCGGATCTTCGCAATGTCCTTGAAGTCGAGCACCGGCTGCGACACTTCGAGACGCATCGGCGGGTTGATGTTGTTCGTGTCGAGCAGGTTCGGCTTCGGGCCGATGAACGACACGAGCGACATGACCATGTTCTCGCGGATCGGGTCGATCGGCGGGTTCGTGACCTGCGCGAACAGCTGCTTGAAGTAGTGATAGAGCGTCTTGTTCTTGTTCGACATCACCGCGAGCGGCGAGTCGTTGCCCATCGAGCCGACGGCTTCCTCGCCCTGCTGCGCCATCGGCGCCATCAGGAACTTCAGGTCTTCCTGCGTGTAGCCGAACGCCTGCTGGCGGTCGAGCAGCGCGGCGCCCTGCGTGCGGCCGGCCGCGACGTCCTCGGCCTTCGGCTCGATCTCGTCGAGCTTGATGCGCACGGCGTCGATCCAGCTCTTGTACGGCTTCGCGTTCGCGAGGTTGTCCTTGAGCTCCTTGTCGTCGATGATGCGGCCGTGTTCCATGTCGATCAGGAACATCTTGCCCGGCTGCAGGCGCCACTTCTTGACGATCTTCGATTCGGGGATCGGCAGCGTGCCGGCTTCCGACGCCATGATCACGAGGTCGTCGTCGGTCACGATGTAACGCGCCGGGCGCAGGCCGTTGCGGTCGAGCGTCGCGCCGATCTGGCGGCCGTCGGTGAACGCAATCGCGGCGGGGCCGTCCCACGGCTCCATCATCGCGGCGTGGTATTCGTAGAACGCGCGGCGGTTCTCGTCCATCAGCGTGTGCTGTTCCCACGCTTCCGGGATCATCATCATCACCGCGTGCACGAGCGGATAGCCGGCCATCACCAGCAGTTCGAGACAGTTGTCGAACGACGCGGTGTCGGACTGGCCCGGATAGATCAGCGGCCACAGCTTCGGCAGGTCGTCGCCGAGCACGTGCGACGCGATCGCGCCGGTGCGCGCGTTCAGCCAGTTCACGTTGCCCTTCACGGTGTTGATCTCGCCGTTGTGCGCGATCATCCGGTACGGGTGAGCCAGTTCCCATGCCGGGAACGTGTTGGTCGAGAAGCGCTGGTGCACGAGCGCGAGCGCCGACACGACGCGCTCGTCCTGCAGGTCGCGGTAGTACACGCCGACCTGGCCCGCCAGCAGCAGCCCCTTGTAGACGACCGTGCGCGCCGACATCGACGGCACGAAGTATTCCTTGCCGTGCTTGAGCTTGAGCGCCTGGATGCGGTGGCTCGCGGTCTTGCGGATCACGTACAGCTTCCGCTCGAGCGCATCGGTCACCATGATGTCCTTGCCGCGGCCGATGAAGATCTGGCGGATCAGCGGCTCGCTCGCCTTGACCGTCGGCGAGATCGGCATCGCATGGTCGACCGGCACGTCGCGCCAGCCGAGCACGACCTGCCCCTCCGCCCGCACCGTGCGCTCGAGCTCCTGCTCGCACGCGAGACGCGACGCGTTCTCCTTCGGCAGGAAGATCATCCCGACCCCGTATTCGCCGGCCGGCGGCAGCGTCACGCCCTGCTTCGACATTTCCTCGCGATAGAACGCGTCCGGAATCTGGATCAGGATGCCGGCGCCGTCGCCCATCAGCGGATCGGCACCGACCGCGCCGCGGTGATCGAGGTTCTCGAGGATCTTCAGACCCTGCTGAATGATCTCGTGGCTCTTCTTGCCCTTGATGTGAGCGACGAAGCCGACGCCGCAGGCGTCGTGTTCGTTTTGCGGGTCGTACAGACCTTGTGCGGCGGGCACCGCGGCGAGCGGCTGCTGGTGGTCGTTCATGGGGACACCGTCGTAAAGGGGCCGCGAGGGCCGTTGAACCATTTTCTTGTTGCCGTCGATCCCGCTCCCGACGGGAGACGGCACGGCCGACAGTGGTTGGGCAAGCTTCACCCGGGCCACCGGAATTCGGAATATACGCGACGAATCAAAGGAATAGCAACAAAAACCGCTTGATCGAACCCCAATTAAACGCATGCGCTGATGTGGTGCTGTTTTATTGGGGCCGTATCATTTTGGTGCAAAAAGAAGCGGCGCACGCAGCGCCGCCTCTCCATCCGCCTGTCCCGCGTTACTGCTGCGCGGGCGGCGTGTTTTCACGCACCTTTCTGGGGCGTCCGCGCGGCAGCGGCGACACGCGGCGGTTCGCGGTGCGCGCCGCCCATTCGCGATAATTCTCGCCGCCGAGCACCCAGCCCTTCAGCGTCGCCTGCTGGAGCTGGTCGGCCTGCCGCTCGTCGAGCGGCTGCTCGCAGAGCTCCTTGTACGCGCGCTGACGATCGAACGGCGTATTGCCGAGCGCCCAGTAGAGCGGATGGTCGGTGATCAGGCTGTCGACGGTGAGCCCGACGTGGTGCCGGTAGCTCGACCAGCGATACGCGTCGGGCGTCGCGACGAGCTGAGAGCGCACCGGGCTCATCTCGACCACGCGGCTCGCGAGCAGGAAATAGCGCTCGCCTTCGATCACCGTCGCGCGATAGCGGCCTTCCCACAAGGTGCCGCGCCGCGAGTAACGCCGGTTGAAATGCGCAACGTAGCGACGGCCGACTGCCTGCATCGCCTTCGGCAGGCTCGCCTCGTCGCTCGGCGTCACGAGAAGTTGCACCTGGCGCGGCAGCAGCACGTAGGCATGCACCGACAGGTGATGATCGCGTGCGGCGGCCTTCAGGCAATCGATGAAGAGTTCGTAGTCCTGGTCGTCGACGAACGCGGGTTGCTGATCCAGGCCGCGCAGTATCACGTGCTGCGGCTGGTCGGGAACGTAGAGTCGTGCTAACCGTGCCATGCTGAATGTCCGTTTGAACGCGTTAGGAAATACCCGAAGGTCCGAAATTGCGCACCTGCGTAGAATGCCTGTCCTGGCGGGGCGCGGAAGCGTACGGTCGTGCGAATCCTAGGGTGAAAACTCTAACTTACGAGCTTGTTTGGTTTTAAACGCAGTCGTCATAATGAGCACGCCTTAGATCGGAGGAGACACAATGAAACGAAAACTGGCCATTACGGGGGCCGCAGCGCTCGCATTCACGTTTGCGGGCGGTCCGGCACACGCACAATCCGCAGGTGATTTCTACGTCAGCACCGGCTGGTTCCACCTTTCGCCGCAGGACAGCAGCGACCCGCTGTTCGTCTACGGCGTAGGCGGCACGCCCATCAATCAATCGATTCCCAACACCGGCGCCGGTATCAATGACGCCGATACGCTTGGGCTCGCAGCGGGCTACTTCGTCACCGACCATATCTCCACCGAGCTCGTTATGGGGATACCGCCGAAGTTCGACATTACCGGCAAGGGTCAGTTCTCCAGCTTCGGCGTGCTCGGCCGTGCGTACCAGTGGAGCCCGGCCCTGCTGCTGCGCTACCACTTCAACGATGCCAACGCGAAATTCCGCCCGTATGTCGGCATCGGCGCCACGTACGTCTGGTTCACGGGTGCGAAGATCACGAACAGCGCCTTCGAGAACGGCGTGCTCGGCGGCCCGACCAGCGCGCAGACGAGCAACCAGTGGGCGCCCGTCTTCAACGCCGGCTTCACGTACAACTTCACCAAGCACTGGTTCGGCGGCCTGTCGATTTCCTACATCCCGGTCAGCGTGACCGCGACCTTCACGACGGCCCGCCGCACGCCGGTCGGCACGCTGACGGAAACGTCGAAGGCGCACATCTCGCTGAACCCGATCGTGACGTACCTGAACGTCGGCTATCGCTTCTAAGCGTAGTCGAATATTTGGGGAATGGTTAATCCTGCTGCAATTTGTAGCGGATTTTTCGTGACGTAACGTCTCCGCGATGCAAAACGCCCCGGCGGAAACCCGCCGGGGCGTCGTTTTTTTGTCTCAGGGTCTTCCCGCCCCCCGCCGTCGCGCGGGGGCAGCGTTAAGCGATGTCGTCCAGTGCATCGGGGCCAATCAGGTCGATGCGGTCCGTGCACACCGCATCGACGCCCCAGCGCACGAGTTCGCGCGCCCGGGCGAGGTCGTTGACCGTGTAGACCAGGATGCGCAGCCCGGCCGCCTTGATCGCGCGCACGAGCGGTTCGTCGAGTGCCTTGTGGTTTGCATGCAACGACACGCAGCCGAGCGCGCTGACGGCCTGCGCATGCCAGTCGTCCGGCACCGCCTCGTACAGCATTCCGCGCGGCAGCGCCGGAGCGCTGGCGCGCGCCTGTTGCAGTGCGTCGAACGAAAACGACGACAGCAGCGGCGGCACGGCCGCGTCGTGCCAGTACGCGGCCGCATCGGCCGCCACCCGCTGCCCCGTGTCGCGCTCGCGGCCCGGGCACGGCTTGATCTCGACGTTCGCCGCCAGCCCGTGCGCGATGCAGCGCGCCGCCGCCGCCTCGAGCGTCGGCATCCGCTCGCCCGCGAAACGCGCGTCGAACCACGCGCCGGCATCGAGCTCGGCGAGTGCCGCATAGCGCATGCCCGCCGCCGGCCCGCTGCCGTTCGACGTGCGCTCGACCGTGTCGTCGTGCAGCAGGAAGCTCACGTCGTCGGCGGACAGCTTCGCGTCGAACTCGACCATCCGGTGACCGCGCCGCGCGCCTTCGTCGAACGCGGCGAGCGTGTTCTCCGGCGCGAGCGTGCCGCCGCCGCGATGGGCGACGACGCGCGGATAGGGCCAGTCGGTACGGGAACTCATCGTCAGCCTCTCAGCGGGTTCGTCAGGATCAGCCGGCGCGCTTGCCGGTCTCGGGATCGAAGAAATGCAGCCGATGCGCGGGCAGCGCGGCGGCCAGCGCCGTGCCGCGCGCGGGGCGATCCGCATGCGGCAGGCGCACCGCGACGTCGTGGTTGCCCCAGCGGCCGTGCGCGAGGTTGTCCGCGCCGAGCAGCTCGCACGAGTCGACCGGCAGCGTCGCCTGCGCGACACCCGGCTGCGGCGTCATGTGCTCCGGCCGCACGCCGAGCACCCAGTCGCGCCCCGTGGCGATCGCGCTGCCGATGCCGGGCGCGCCGGCAACCGGCAGCGCCGGGCCGCCGCCCGCGACCGTGAACGTCGCGCCGTCCTCGGACAGCCGGCCGTGCAGCAGGTTCATCGCCGGCGAGCCGATGAAGCCCGCGACGAACACCGTCGCCGGCTTCTCGTACACGTCGACCGGCGCACCGATCTGCTCCGCATAGCCGCGGTTCATCACGATCACGCGCTGGGCGAGCGTCATCGCCTCGATCTGGTCGTGCGTCACGTACACGCTGGTGGTTGCAAGCCGCGCATGCAGCCGCTGGATCTCCAGGCGCATCTGCACGCGCAACTTCGCGTCGAGGTTCGACAGCGGCTCGTCGAACAGGAACACCGACGGCTCGCGCACGATCGCCCGCCCCATCGCGACACGCTGCCGCTGGCCGCCCGACAACTCGCGCGGCCGCCGCGCGAGCAGCGGCTCGAGCTCGAGGATCTTCGCGGCCGCGGCCACGCGTGCGTCGATCGTCGCGCGCTCGATGCCGCGGATCTTCAGCCCGTAGCCCATGTTCTGCGCGACCGTCATGTGCGGATACAGCGCGTAGTTCTGGAACACCATCGCGATGTCGCGATCCTTCGGCTCCAGCGCATTGACCACGCGCTCGCCGATCGCGATTTCGCCGTCCGTCACCGTCTCGAGCCCCGCAATCATCCGCAACAGCGTCGACTTGCCGCAGCCCGACGGGCCGACCAGCACGATGAATTCGCCGTCGGCGATCTCCACGTCGATGCCGTGCAGCACATGCTGCTTGCCGTCGTAGGATTTCCTGACGCCCTTCAAGCTCAGCGCAGCCATACTTGGTCCTTCTCCCGGTTGCCGTCCGTGGTTCATTTCTCGGAATCGACGAGGCCGCGCACGAACCAGCGCTGCATCGCCAGCACGACGACGAGCGGCGGAATCATCGCCAGCAGCGTCGCCGCCATTACGTACTGCCACTCGGTCGCGGCGTCGCCGCTCGCGATCATCGTCTTGATGCCCACCACCGCCGTCGACAGCGACGCCTCCGTCGTGATCAGGATCGGCCACAGATACTGGTTCCAGCCGTAGATGAACGTGATCACGAACAGCGCCGCGATGCTCGTTTTCGACAGCGGCAGCACCACGTCCCGGAAAAAGCGCAGCGGCCCCGCGCCGTCGATGCGCGCGGCGTCCATCAGCTCGTCGGGCAGCGTCATGAAAAACTGGCGGAACAGGAACGTCGCGGTCGCCGATGCGATCAGCGGCAGCGAGAGCCCCGCGTAACTGTTCGTCAGATGCAGTGTCGACACGACCTGCACGGTCGGGAAGATCCGCACCTCGACCGGCAGCATCAGCGTGACGAAGATCAGCCAGAACGCCGTGTTGCGGAACGGGAAGCGGAAATAGACGATCGCGTACGCCGACAGGATCGACACCGCGATCTTGCCGACCGCGATCGCGAGCGCCATCACGAAACTGTTGACAAGCAGCCGGCCGAACGGTGCCGTCGTGCCGCCGCTGCCGTGCCCCCAGATGTAGGCGATGTTCTCCAGCAGGTGTGTGCTCGGCACCAGCGACAACGGGATCGTGAACACTTCCTGCGCGTTCATGGTCGCCGCGCAGAACGCGACGTACACGGGGAACACGATCAGCACGACGCCCGCGATCAGCACCGCGTGGCAGAACAGGTCGAAGCCCTTGCGATTTTCGATCATGCGTATTGCACCCTGCGTTCGACGAAGCGGAACTGGATCACCGTCAGGCCGACGACGATGATCATCAGCACGACCGACTGCGCGCCCGAACTACCGATGTCGAGGCCCTGGAAACCTTCCGTGAAGATCTTGTAGATCAGCGTTTTCGTGCTCTGTGCGGGGCCGCCGGCGGTGGCCGCGTCGATCACCGGGAACGTGTCGAAGAACGCATAGACGAGGTTCACGACCAGCAGGAAGAAGCTGGTCGGCGACAGCAGCGGCAGCACGATGTTGAAGAAGCGCCGCACCGGCCCTGCCCCGTCGATCGCCGCCGCCTCGATCAGCGAGCGGGGAATCGCCTGCAGGCCCGCGTAGAAGAACAGGAAGTTGTAGCTCACCTGCTTCCACACCGACGCGAGCACGACGAGGAACATTGCCTGTCCGCCGTTGAGCGCGTGATTCCACACGATGCCGCCCTTCGCGAGCGCATAGGTGACGAGGCCGATGCTGGGATTGAACAGGAACGCCCACAACACGGCCGCGATCGTCGGCGCGACCGCGTACGGCCAGATCAGCAGCGTGCGGTACACGCGCGCGCCGCGGATCACGCGGTCGGCGCATGCGGCGAGCAGCAGCGACACGACGAGCCCGCTGACCGTCACGAGCGAGCTGAAGACCAGCGTCGTGCGGAACGAATCGAGGTACAGCGGATCGGCGAACAGGTGCGTGAAGTTCGCGAAGCCGACGAATTCACTCGACGTGCCGAATGCATCCTGCATCTGCGTCGACTGCCACAGCGCGACGCCGGCCGGCCACAGGAAGAATACGGCGGTGATGGCGAGCTGCGGCGCGATCAGCAGGTACGGCAGCAGGCTCGTGCCGAAACGGGAACGGGATTGCATCGCGGGCATCCGGTCAGACGAAACGGGAAAGGAACCGCGCCGCCGGCCGCCCGCTCGCAGATGCGACGCGGCGGCCGGCGACACGAACGCGATGCGCGATCAGCTGCCCGATTTCTCGAAGCGGCGCAGCAGTTCGTCGCCGCGCGACGCCGCCGAATCGAGCGCGTCCTTCGGCGACTTCTTCTGCGCCCAGACCTGCTCCAGTTCCTCGTCGACGATCGTGCGGATCTGCGGCATGTTGCCGAGACGCAGCCCCTTCGTGTAAGGCAGCGGCGGCTTGTTCATCATCTGCTTGATCGCCGTTTCCGCACTCGGGTTCTTCGCATAGAAGCCCTGCTGGCGCGTGAGGTCGTACGCGGCCGTCGTGACCGGCAGGTAGCCCGTTTCCTGGTGCCACTTCGCGGCGATCGGCGCCGAGGACAGGAATGCGAGGAATTTCGCGACGCCCTTGTAGGTCGCCGGATCCTTGCCGGCCAGCACCCACAGGCTCGCGCCGCCGATGATCGCGTTCTGCGGCGCACCCTTCACATTCGCGTCGTACGGCATCATGCCGGTGCCGTAGCTGAACTTCGCGAACTTCTGCACGTTCGCGAGCGCGCCCGACGAGGTCGTCAGGATCCCGCAGTCGCCGCTGTAGAACTTCGCGGACGCCTCGTCCTTGCGGCCCGCATACGTGAACGTGCCGTCCTTCTGCATCTGCTGCAGGAACGCGATGTGCGCGATCTGCTGCGGCTTGTTGAATTCGAGCACGGCGTCGGTGCCGTCGAAGCCGTTGTTGCGGCTCGCGAACGGCAGCGCATGCCACGCGCTGTAGTTCTCGAGCTGGATCCAGCCTTGCCAGCCGGTCGTGAAGCCGCACGTCATCCCGGACTTGCGCAGTTTCTCCGCGTCGGCCTGCACGTCGGCCCACGTCTTCGGCGGCTGGTTCGGATCGAGCCCGGCCTTCTTGAACGCGTCCTTGTTGTAGTACAGCACCGGCGTCGAGCTGTTGAACGGCATCGACACGAGGTGGCCCGTCTTCGCATCGCTGTAGTAGCTCGCGATGGTCGGCACGAACGCCTTCTCGTCGAGTGGCACGCCGGCCTGCTTGAACACGTCGTACACCGGCACGACGGCCTTCTTCGCCTGCATCATCGTCGCGGTGCCGACTTCGTAGACCTGGAGGATCGCCGGCGCGTTGCCGCTGCGATAGGCGGCGATGCCCGCCGCGAGCGCCTGGTCGTAGGTGCCCTTGAAGACCGGCACGATCTTGTAGTCGCTCTGCGACGCGTTGAACTGCGTGGCGAGTTCATTCACGCGCTCGCCGAGCGCCGACTCCATCGCATGCCAGAACTGGATTTCCGTCACGGCGAACGCCGCATGCTGCACACCGAACATCAACGCGCCGCCCAGCGCGATCGAGCGAATCATGGTCCCCGCGGGCTTCTTCTTCATCGACCTCTCTCCTGTGAAAACGTTACCAACAGCGTGTGCAACATTCCCGTCGCCATTGAACCGGCGAAGTCTAGTGATCGTTTGTGACAGTCAGTTGTCGTTGACGACGAACAGGCGCTGATACTCCTTCAGCGCGAAGCGGTCGGTCATGCCGGCGATGTAGTGCGCGACGAGGCGCGGCTGCTGCGCGGCGTCGTCCGACTGGTACGGCGGCGGCAGCAGCCGCGGATCGTCGATGAACGCGTCGAACAGCCCGGTGACGACGCGCTGCGCCTTGTTCGCCATTCGCATCACCTTGTAGTGACGGTACAGGTTCTTGAACAGGAACCGCTTGAGGGCGGCCGCCTGCGCGGCGATCGCCTCGCTGTGCGCGACGAGCTGCGGCGCGGCGCGCACGTCGTCGAGCGACGCGGGCGCGACGCGCGCGAGATTGCGCGTGGTCTCGTCGATCAGGTCGACGATCAGCGTGTTGATGATGCGGCGCACCGTCTCGTGCACGAGACGGCGGCCTTCCAGATGCGGGAATTCGGCGAGCGCGGCGTCGTAGTGGCGCTGCCACAGCTCGACTTCGGCGAGCTGCTCGATCGTGATCAGGCCGGAGCGCAGGCCGTCGTCGACGTCGTGGTTGTTGTACGCGATTTCGTCCGCGATGTTCGCGAGCTGCGCCTCCAGCGACGGCTGGCGCCCTTGCAGGAAGCGCTCGCCGAGCGCGCCGAGCTTGCGCGCGTTCTCGCGCGAACAATGCTTGAGGATGCCTTCGCGCGTCTCGAAGCACAGGTTCAGGCCGTTGAACGCGCCGTAATGCTCCTCGAGCTCGTCGACCACGGCGAGGCTCTGCAGGTTGTGCTCGAAGCCGCCATGCTCACGCATGCAGGCATTCAGCGCGTCCTGCCCGGCATGGCCGAACGGCGTGTGACCGAGATCGTGCGCGAGCGAGATCGCTTCGACGAGATCCTCGTTCAGACGCAGGTTGCGCGCGACCGAACGGGCAATCTGCGCGACCTCGAGGCTGTGCGTGAGGCGGGTGCGGAACAGGTCGCCTTCATGATTGACGAAGACCTGCGTCTTGTATTCGAGGCGGCGGAACGCGGTGGAATGAACGATACGGTCGCGGTCGCGCTGGAATTCGGTACGCGCCGCCGGCGGCGCTTCCCGATGGCGGCGGCCGCGCGACTGCGACGCGTGGGCGGCATACGGAGCGAGATGGGCTTCCAGCGCCGCCAGCGTCGGCGGCTCGGCCACCGCCGCGACGGATGCGCGGCCGGCTTCGGTCGGTTTGCTGCTGGATGTCTCGCTCACGTCTGCTCCATGTCAGGGGCGCCGGGGCATCCGGGGCGCCGTTAGCGGGTCGTCTGCGCCAGTGTGGCGAACACGGCTTCGTCCGGCGCCTGGGTGATCAGCGTATCGCCGAATCGCTTCAGCAGGATGAACTTGATCGCGCCGGCTTCGGCCTTCTTGTCGACGCGCATCAGATCCATGTAGCGCGCATCGCCGAGCGCCGGCCCGCGCACCGGCAGGTGCGCGGCGGCGATCACTGCGTCGAGCCGCTGCCGCGACGCTTCGTCGAGCAGACCGAGCCGCACCGACAGATCGGCCGCCATCACCATCCCGCAGCCGACCGCTTCGCCGTGCAGCCACTCGCCGTAGCCGAGCCCGGCCTCGATCGCGTGGCCGAACGTATGGCCGAAATTCAGGATCGCCCGCAATCCGCCTTCGCGTTCATCGGCCGCAACCACGCTCGCCTTGATCTCGCACGAGCGCTTCACGGCATGCGCGAGCGCGGCCGGCTCGCGGCGATTCAGCGCATCGACGTTCGCCTCGATCCAGTCGAAGAATGCCGCATCGGCGATCGCGCCCGTCTTGATGACCTCGGCCACGCCGGCCGCCAGCTCGCGATCGGGCAGCGTGGTCAGCGCGCCGATATCGGCGATCACGGCCTGCGGCTGGTAGAACGCGCCGATCATGTTCTTGCCGAGCGGGTGGTTGATGCCCGTCTTGCCGCCGACCGACGAATCGACCTGCGACAGCAACGTCGTCGGCACCTGGATGAACGGCACGCCGCGCATGTAGCATGCGGCGGCAAAGCCGGTCATGTCGCCGATGACGCCGCCGCCGAGTGCGACGAGGGTCGTCTTGCGGTCGGCGCGCTCGGTGAGCAGCCCGTCGAAGATCAGGTTCAGCGTTTCCCAGTTCTTGTAGGCCTCACCGTCCGGCAACACGACCGTCGACACGCGCTTGCCGAGCGGCGCGAGCGCCGCGCGCAGCATGTCGCCGTAGAGCGGATCGACCGTCGTGTTCGTGACGATCGTGACCGACGAACCGGTGATGTGAGGAGCAAACAGCTCGGTGCGGCCGATCAGGCCGGCACCAATGTGAATCGGGTAGGCGCGGTCGCCCAGATCGACGTTGACGGTAATCATGCTTGTAGCGGCTTGGCGACGACGCCTGCCAGTTCGAGTTGCATCAGCACCATGTTGACGAGGCCGTTGACCGACGGACGGCCGGTCTCGATGATGAAGTCCGCGCATTCGCGGTACAGCGGGTCGCGTACTTCGTAGAGCGCTTCGAGTCGCGCCTTCGGATCGTCGGTCTGCAACAGCGGGCGGTTCTTGTCCTTGCGCGTGCGCAGCCACAGATCATGCGGATTGGCGCGCAGATAGACGACGATGCCGTGCCCTTTCAGGCAATCGCGATTCTCGGGGCGCAGCACCGCGCCGCCGCCCGTCGCGAGCACGATGTTCTCGCGCTGCGTCAGATCCGCGATCACCTGCGATTCGCGATCGCGAAACCCGGCCTCGCCCTCCATCTCGAAGATCACCGGAATGCGCGCACCCGTGCGGGCCTCGATTTCGTGGTCGGAGTCGAAGAACGTCCTGTCGAGCCGGCGCGCGACCGCACGGCCCACGGTAGTCTTACCCGCTCCCATGAGGCCGACGAAAAATACGTTTGCATGTGGGTCCCGCGCTTGCAACGGCTTCCTCTGCTTGAATCTTGCTGGTGTGTGGCGCAGCTTACTGGCAAAGCGGCTGCCTTGTCGAGCCTGCGCCGCCGGCTTCAGGCCCCGTTTTTCCCGCATTCGCGCCGCCCGCGCCGGCCGTTTCGCAACGCGCGCCGACGACCGTCGGCGTGATGAAGACGACCAGTTCGTTGCGCTGGTCGCGGCGCGCGCGATGCCGAAAAAGCGCGCCCAGAACCGGTATTTTGCCCAAGAGCGGCACCCGCGTCACATCGTCCCGGTTCAACTGCTCGTAGATTCCGCCGATCGCGACCGTTCCGCCATCCTCGACCTCGACACGCGTCTGCACGTGCTTGGTATGAATCGCCGGGCCGGCCGCCGTCGGCTCGCCGATGCTGTCCTTCGTCACGTCCAGATCGAGCACGACGCGCCCGTCCGGCGTGATCTGCGGCTCGACCTCGAGCTTCAGCGTCGCGCGGCGGAACTGCACACCGCTCACACCATTGCCGACTTTCGCCTGGTACGGCAGCTCTGAGCCCTGTTCGACGATCGCCTTCACGCGGTCGGCCGTCACCACGCGCGGGCTGGAAACGATCTGGCCCCGCCCTTGCGCCTCGAGCGCGCTCAACTCGACGTCGAGCACGCGGCTGAGCGGCGCGGCGAACAACGTGAAGCCGGCCGTCGCCGCCTCGAAGCCGCCAAGCGGCCGCGCGGCCAGATCGAGCGTGTTGCGCGTGTCCGTCGCGGACGCCGCCCCGTCGGCCACGGGCGCCCGCCCTTCGGCCCGCAGCGCGACGCGCGCGCCGAGATTGCGCGAGAATCCCTGTTCGCCCTCGACGATGCGCGCCTCGATCCGGACCTGCCGCGACGGCCGGTCGATCGCGTCGATCAGGCTCGCGATCTGTTCGATGCGCGGCGCCAGATCGGTGACGAACAACAAGTTCATGCGCGGATCGGCTGCCGCGGCGCCGCGCTTCGACAGCAGGCGCTGGCCCGTCGCCCCCGCCAGCAGCCGCTGCACGTCCTGCGCGCGTGGGTAATGCAGCGCGAAGGTTCGGCTCTCGAGCGGTTCGAGCTCGGCCGCGCGTGCGTGCGTCTCGAAGCGCTCGCGCTCCCGCGCCGCGAGTTCGGCCGCGGGAGTGACCCAGATCACGTTGCCGCGCCGGGACATCGCCAGTCCGTGTGTGTCGAGCAACGTATCGAATGCATCGCGCCATCCGACATTGTTCAGACGTAATGTCACGGTACCGCGCACTTGCTCGCCGACGATGATGTTCAGCCCGGTGAATCGCGCGAGCGCGTCGAATGCCGCCGCGAGCGCGACGCCTTGCAAATTCAGCGAGATGCGCCGCGCGTCGTCCGCATCGCCGGGATGCCGGGCCGCGGCATCGCTCATGCGCGTCGGCGGAGGTAACGGAATCGGCGGCCCTTCCAGCCGCGGTGACGGTGCCGCAGCGTTTGCCTGAAGCGCCGCGCGAGCCGCCTCGTCAAACGGCAGTGAAGCACCGTGCGCCGGCGCGTCGCCGTCCGCGCCGTTCATGCCGTCCGGCCTGTCCTGCGGCAGCGGCGTGTCCTCGGAGTATGCCCGTATCGATCCGGTCGGCCAGCCGGCCGGCGGCAGAGGCGGTAGCGCCGCGTCCACGGTGGCCATGCTCGATCCGGCCCAGAATGCGATCGCCCACCATCCGTGCTTCGTCATGAGCGGCCTCCGTCGTCCACGACGAATCGGCGGGCGCCACTGGCCGTCGCCACCGTCACGGCACCGGCATCGACGCTCACCACACGCGACACCCCGAACACCTCGCCCGGTGCGACGGCCGCGAATGCGCCGTCGCCAGCATCGAACAGCGCGAGCCCGGCGCGGGCGTCGCGAATGGTGCCGGCCAGGCGCGGCGTCATGTCGTCGGCCATCGTCTGCGAAGCGGGCTCCCCGAATGGATCGCCGCTCGGCGCACCAGCAAGCACCGCCTCCGCGCCAACCGGAATCCGCGCCGCCGGCAGCGCCGGAAACACGTCGATCGTCATGTCGACCCGCGACGCGGGTGATTTCCTCTCGATATGCAGCCGCGACGGCACCACCAGCGCCGGAAAACTCGCGAACTCGCCCATCAGGCGCAGCAGCGCCGGGAAACCGCCATCGGCGACGATCCGCACCGTGCGCCGGCCATCCGGCGCGGCCTCGTCGGTGTGCCGCGGCTCGATCGACACGACCTGCAGTCCGCTTGCCCGGACCACATCAGCCAGTTCAAGCATCAGCGCGGGCCACCCCGGCACACGCGGCGAGCTGGCGTCGCGCCCGGCAGCCGGATCAATATCGCGCCGGGGTACGGCGGTCGCGAGCAGCCGGTGTGCGTCGGCGGCCCGTATCTGCGCCGTTGCCAGCAATGCGCGGCTGCGTGCGAGTCCGCTCGCATCGACGGCATTCATCAGTTGAATGCCGCCCGCCATCACGAACGCGAATGCCACCACGCAGCCGACGGCGTGCATTGCGGCCGGCGACATTCGCGTCATGCGGCCGAGCCACTTGGCACCGTCAGGCATGGACCGATGCATGATCGCGGTCATGCGCCGCCTCCCGGTGCCTTCTGTCGCGGCGGCGCGTCGTGCCAGCGCATCTGCACGGAAAAGCGAAACGGCACGGCCGTACCCGCGCCCGGCGCGGCTGAAGCCGGTGTCAGCGCACCGATATCGAATCGCCAGTCGCGCTGTTCGGCGGCGATCCGTGCGAGCCACCGCACGGCCGCACGGTAGTTCGCCGCACGCGCGTCGAGCTCGGCGCCCGACGATGTCGTTCGCAATGCGTCGAGCCGGACGGTGTCGTCGCGAACCTGTGCCAGCGTCGCGAGCAGCCCGGCAACGCGCAAGTAAGGCCCGGCAAGGGCGACCGCCCGCGCATCGCGCTGCGCGTGATCGGCGGCCACGCCGGCGGCGCGCCGTGCGGCATCGACCTGCGGCTGCAATTGCCGCAGCCGCGCGTCCACTTGCGTGCGCTCGGCATCCACGCGCCATCGCCACGCTGTCGCCGCCCCTGTCCAGACGCACGCCCCAAGTGCCCCGAGCACGATCGCCACCGCACATTGCGTGGCACGGCGCCGGCGCAGCGCCTGCGCCAGCCGCTCGCGGTACGGCAGCAAATTGAAGCCGCCGAGCGTGACATGGCCAGCGGGCGCGCGCCCGAAACTCATACCGGCCGTCATTCCCACACCCCGCGCAGCGCGAGCCCGATCGCGAGGGCAAACGCCGGACTACCCGGTACGCCGACGGGTACACCCGGCAGCCCATCCCATCCGGTGCAATCGAACGGCACGACTGCCACCCCGAGCGCATCGCCGATATCGGCGGCCGACGTGCCGCAGCGGGCGATAGAGCGCTCGTCGCCGGCCACGAGCACGCAGCGCACCGGCTCGAATACGCACTGGCGCAACGCGTCAGGCAACGCCGGCCGCACGTCGCCGGACAGCGCCAGCACCGGCGCCGCGATCGCGCCGTCGATCCGCCACCCGCGCACGCCCGTGTCGCTGAACCAGAACGCGGCATACGGGCCGTGCGCGTCGGGCTCGAACTGCGCGGCGTAGCGCAACGCGCGCAGTGCGGCAGCCGACTCGCCGTCGACGGCCGTCAGATCGATGCCGGCCTGCGCGGCCACGTCGATCCGGCGCTCGAGCAATGCCTGCGGCGCCGCGGCGACTGCAATCTCGCCCGGGCATGCATCGTCTTCCTGCCGCCAGTCGAACGCGAGGTTGTCCGGCGGCAGCCCGGAGATCCTTTCGGCCGCCTGTCGGGCGGCGTCCGCGATGTCGTCGCGACCGGCCAGATCGAGTGTCGCGGTTCGCATCTCGTCATCGCGCAGCGCCATCACGCCGCGCGCGTCGCAGCGCACACCCGCCGCCGCCAGCCGCGACACGGCCGCCGCCAACGCGCGTGCGACCGCAGCCCAGCGCGCGTCCTCCGGCCCGCCCGCCAGCGCGACCGGCTCCCGCTCGAGTCCTTCGACCCGCACATCGGCGATCCGGCCGCGCCGGCTCAGCACGGCTACCCTCACCTCGTCCGCCCCGACGTCGATGCCCGTCGAGCGGTGCCTGCCTGGCGCGAACCGCGCCGCCCATCGTCCTTCCATCCCAGCCTCCCGCGATCGTCGCGGCCCACGCCGCGTTTCCGAGGCTTGATTCTGCAAAGCGGCGTGTGCGCCCGACAGTCGGCCGAACGGCCAGTCGTGACTCGAAACGGGCCCGCGGACGTCATACTGGCGGCACCGCGATCCGCCGCGCTCCGGCGGACGCCCCCCGCGTCAGGGCCGCCTTACCGGGCAGCTATAATCGCGGGACTGTTTTCCGGTATGCCTATGCAATCCACGTCTCCTACGTCCCCGCCTCCCGCGCCCGAGCCGAAGAAGCGGTCCTGGTGGCTGAAAGTCCTGATCGGCCTGGCCGCGATGTGCGTGGCCCTCGTCGTGGCCGGCGGCCTCGTGCTTGGCTACGCGCTCGTCGTCGCGTGGCCGAACATGCCGTCGCTCGACGCGCTGACGGACTATCGTCCGAAGGTACCGCTGCGGATCTACACGTCGGATCACGTGCTGATCGGCGAATTCGGCGAGGAACGCCGCGACATCGTCCATTTCAAGGACGTGCCCGACTCGCTCAAGAAGGCGATCCTCGCGATCGAGGACGCGCGCTTCTACGATCACGGCGGCGTCGACCTCACCGGCATCGCGCGCGCTGGCTTCGTCGCGCTGACGAACGGCCACGCGTCGCAGGGCGCGAGCACGATCACGATGCAGGTCGCACGCAATTTCTTCCTGTCGAGCGAAAAGACCTACACGCGCAAGATCTACGAGATGCTGCTCGCGTACCGCATCGAGCGCGCACTGACGAAGGATCAGATTCTCGAGGTCTACATGAATCAGATCTATCTCGGCCAGCGCGCGTACGGTTTCGCAAGCGCCGCGCGGGTCTATTTCGGCAAGGACCTGAAGGACATCACGCTCGCGGAGGCGGCAATGCTCGCCGGGCTGCCGAAGGCGCCGTCCGCGTACAACCCAGTCGTCAATCCGAAGCGCGCCAAAGTGCGTCAGGAGTACATCCTGCAGCGGATGCTCGAGCTGAACTTCATCACGCGCGAGCAGTACGACGAAGCCGTCGCTCAGCCGCTCGTCGTCAAGGGCGCGGGCCGCGAGTTCAGCGTGCACGCCGAGTACGTCGCGGAAATGGTCCGGCAGATGATGTACGCGCAGTACCGCGAGGAAACCTACACGCGCGGCTTCAACGTCATCACGACGATCGACTCCGCCGACCAGCAGGTCGCGTACACGGCGCTGCGCAAGGGCATCATGGATTACGAGCGCCGCCACGGCTATCGCGGGCCGGAAGGCTTCATCGAGCTGCCGGCCGGCGCCGACGACCGCGAGCAGGCGATCGACGATGCGCTGCTTGAGCATCCCGACAACGGCGAACTGATCGCGGCGGTCGTCACCGCCGCATCGCCGCGCCAGATCACCGTCGCGTTCATCGACGGCAGCAGCGCGACGATCGAAGGCGACAACCTGCGCTTCGCGTCGGGCGCGCTGTCGGCCAACGCTCAGCCGAACCGGCGCATCCGTCCGGGCGCGATCGTCCGGGTCGTGAAGAACGACGCAGGCAAGTGGGCGATCACGCAGTTGCCGCAGGTCGAAGGCGCGTTCATCTCGATCGTCCCGCAGGACGGCGCGATCCGCTCGCTCGTCGGCGGTTTCGACTACAACAAGAACAAGTTCAACCACGTCACGCAGGCGTGGCGGCAACCGGGTTCGTCGTTCAAGCCGTTCATCTACTCGGCGTCGCTCGACAAGGGCCTCGGGCCGGCCACGGTGATCAACGACGGCCCGCTGTATTTCAGCGCCGCGGAAACCGGCGGCCAGCCGTGGGAGCCGAAGAACTACGGCGGCGGCTTCGAAGGCCCGATGTCGATGCGCACCGCGCTGCAGCGCTCGCGCAACCTCGTGTCGATCCGCATCCTGAACCACATCGGCACGAAGTACGCGCAGCAGTACATCACGCGCTTCGGCTTCGACGCCGAGCGCCATCCGGCCTACCTGCCGATGGCGCTCGGTGCGGGCCAGGTCACGCCGTTGCAGATGGCCGGCGCGTACTCGGTGTTCGCGAACGGCGGCTTCCGCGTGAATCCGTATCTGATCGCCGAAGTGACCGATCCGAACGGCGCGATCGTCGCCCGTGCGCAGCCGCTCATCGCCGAGCAGAATGCGCCGCGCGCAATCGACGCGCGCAACGCGTATGTGATGAACAGCCTGCTGCAAAGCGTCGCGCAGCGCGGCACCGGCGCGCGCACCAACGTGCTGAAGCGCACCGACCTCGCCGGCAAGACCGGTACGACGAACGATTCGCACGACGCATGGTTCGCCGGTTACCAGCACACGCTCGCGGCGATCGCGTGGATCGGCTACGACAACCCGCGCAGCCTCGGCGATCGCGAAACCGGCGGCGGCCTGTCGCTGCCTGTGTGGATCGACTACATGGGCGCGGCGCTGAAGGGCGTGCCGGAATTCAAGCCGACGATGCCGGACGATGTCCAGACGCTCGGCAGCGAGCTGTACTTCACCGAGTTCACGCCGGGGCACGGCTTCGTGTCGACGGTCGGCGTGCCGCAGGCGCCGGCGGTGCAGAACACCGACGAACCCGTGCCGCACGTCGACGAGCAGGAGAAGCAGGACATCATGAACCTGTTCCGCGGCCACTGATACCGGCGGCCCCGAGCATGAAAAAAGCGCCCGCCAGGGCGCTTTTTTATTGGGCTTCGATCCGGCGCAACGGGCGCCGGGCGCGCGAGCGCCGGACGTTACGCGCCGAACGTGATCGGCAGGCCGGCCTGCTGCGTCGCGTAGTCGGTGAGCGCCGCGAAGAACTCGGTGCCGGTGCGCGTATCGCGCCACTCGCCGTCCACGAAACGGTAATGGAATCCGCCCGCCTTCGCGGCGATCCACAGCTCCTTCATCGGCGGCTGGAGATTGATGATGATCTTCGAGCCGTTCTCGAACGTCAGCGTCAGCACGCTACCGTTGCGCTCCAGATCGATGTCGTGATCGCCGTCGTTCGCGGCATCCACGGTGCGCTCGACGGCCGCCAGCACGGCCTCGGCACGGGCCAGGTATTCAGTATCGGACATGCTAAACTCTATCGGTTAAATTGTTCAGGGACGATCATGCGAGTCGTTTTCCGGATGAGCGCGATTGTAGCGGCTTTGGCGATACTTGCCGGCTGCGGTCAACGCGGCCCGCTCTATCTGCCCACCGTGCCGCCGTTGCCGGCGAAGCCCATCCAGCAGGACACGCCGCCGTCGGACGTCACGCCGACCGATGAAAACGCGTCGTCCGAGAGCATTCCCGATTCTTCCGGCACACCGCTCACGCTGTCGCCCGAGCTGTCGAGCGATGCGTCGAGGGCCGCGATGCCCGCATCGGGCCCGGCCGTCGCGCAGTAACCGCACGCCGCCGCCCGCGCGGCTTGACTCGCAACAAAGGCGATGACTTCCCGTCATCGCCTTTTGTTTTCCCGCGTTCGCATCGTCATGCACGGATGCGCCGCCACGCCCATTCAAGCAGCCGCCAGCCGAGCAGCACCGCGACGATCGTCGCGTAAAGCTTCGGCTGCGCGAGATTGTGCTTGCCGGCCCTCATCCACCAGAAATGCAGCACGCCGAACAACGCAATCGCATAGATCGCGCGATGCAGCGTCGCCCAGTGACGGCCGAGCCGGCGCACCATCGCGCGCGGCGACGTCGCGGCCAGCGGAATCAGCAGCACGAACGCGGCGAAGCCGACCGTGATGAACGGACGCTTGCCGACGTCCTTCAGGATCGCGAGCACGTCGAACCACTTGTCGAACCACAGATACGTCGTGAAATGCAGCGTCGCGTAAAAGAACGCGAACAGGCCGATCATCCGCCGAAAGCGCAGCAACGCGGGAACACCCGTCATGCGCCGAAGCGGCGTGACGGCGAGCGTGATGCACAGCATCACCAGCGTCCAGAGGCCCGTCGAACGCGTGATGAACTCGATCGGATTCGCGCCGAGCCGATCGGTCAGCCCGAACAGCACCAGCCGTGCGAGCGGATAGAGGCCGGCCGCGAAAACGAGCACCTTGGCAGGGGCAAGCCAGCGCGGCGAGGCGGTACGCACCGCACCGCCGCCGGAACCACCGGCGGCAGCGGTGCGCATGCCCGACGCGCGCGCGGGCGTCAGCGTCGAAGAACGGATATCGTTTCTCACGGGCGCGCTCAAAAGTTCTTTTTCAGATCCATGCCCTGATACATCGACGCGACGAGATCGCCATAGCCGTTGAACATCAGCGTCTTGCGCTTCGGCGTGAAGAAGCCGTCCTCGCCGATCCGGCGCTCGGTTGCCTGGCTCCACCGCGGGTGATCGACGTTCGGGTTCACGTTCGAATAGAAACCGTATTCGTTCGATGCATAGGTGTTCCAGCTCGTCTTCGGCTGCTTGTCGACGAAGCGGATCTTCACCAGCGACTTCGCGCTCTTGAAGCCGTACTTCCACGGCACGACGATCCGCACCGGCGCGCCGTTCTGGTTCGGCAGCACCTGGCCGTACACGCCCATCGTCAGCAGCGTCAGCGGGTTCATCGCCTCGTCCATCCGCAGCCCTTCCGAGTACGGCCAGTCGAGCACCGGCGTCGACAACCCCGGCATCTGCGACGGATCGGCCAGCGTGATGAACTGCACGTATTTCGCGTTGCCGGTCGGCTGCACGCGCTTGATCAGCTCGGACAACGGCACGCCGATCCACGGAATCACCATCGACCAGCCTTCGACGCAACGCAGCCGGTACACGCGCTCCTCGAGCGGTGCGAGCTTCAGCAGTTCGTCGAGATCGAACACCTTCGGGTGCAGCACCTCGCCTTCGACGCTCACGCGCCACGGGCGCGGCCGCAGCGTGCCCGCGTTCTGCGCCGGGTCGCTCTTGTCGGTGCCGAATTCGTAGAAGTTGTTGTAGGACGTGATGTCCTTGAACGGCGTCACCTTGTCGGCCGCGACGAACCTTGGGTTGGTTTTCGCCGCGAGCTTCGCGGCCCGCGCGTCCGGCGACGCATAGGCCGCCAACGCCGCGCCGCTGCCGCCGAGCAGGCCGCCCGCCGCCGCCAGGCCGGCAGCCTGCAATACGCGCCGCCGGTTTTCGAACACCGCGCGCGGCGTAATCTGGCTCTGCGCGATATCACCGCCCGTCAGTACGGTTTGCAAAGAACGTTTGATCCACATCGTGCTGCTCCTCCTGCATGCGCGGCGCGCACGCGTCATGAGCGTTCGACCCGCCCTGCCCTGCGCCGTTCGACGCCCGGACGGCCCGCCCGTTACAAAAGAAAACCGCCGGGCACGCAGTGCGCCGGCGGTCTTTCGTCGGACCAACGTCGGAAATCTTACAGCTTGCCGTAGCTGTGCAGCCCCGACAGGAACATGTTGACGCCGAGGAACGCGAATGTCGTCACGAGCAGGCCCGTGAGCGCCCACCACGCGGCGACCGCGCCGCGCAGACCCTTCATCAGGCGCATGTGCAGCCAGGCCGCGTAGTTGAGCCACACGATCAGCGCCCAGGTTTCCTTCGGATCCCAGCTCCAGTAGCCGCCCCAGGCTTCGGCCGCCCACAGTGCGCCGAGGATCGTCGCGATCGTGAAGAACGCGAAGCCGACCGCGATCGACTTGTACATCACGTCGTCGAGCACCTCGAGCGACGGCAGACGATCGGCGAGCACGCCGCGCTCCTTCATCAGGTACGCGACCGACACCATCGCCGACAGCGCGAAGCTGCCGTAGCCGATGAAGTTCGCCGGCACGTGGATCTTCATCCACCAGCTCTGCAGCGCCGGCACGAGCGGCTGGATCTGTTGCGCATCGCGCGCGACCGAATACCACATCAGGAAGCCGACGGCCGCGCTGATCACCAGCAGCACGAACGCGCCGAGCGAGCGCGTGCCGTAGTGGCCTTCGTAATACAGGTAGAGCAGCGCGGTTATCAGGCTGAACAGCACGAATACTTCATACAGATTCGACACCGGGATATGCCCGACGTCCGCACCGATCAGGTAGGACTCGTACCAGCGCACCATCAGGCCGGTGAAGCCCATCAGCACCGCGACCCACGTCAGTTTCTGGCCGATCGCCGAACCCGACTCCGAGCGCGCGAGCAGGCCGATCCAGTAGAAGATCGTCGCGAGCACGAACAGCGCGCTCATCCACAGGATCGCGGACTGGCTCGACAGGAAATACTTGAGGAAGAACGCCGAATCGGCGCGCGCGAGATCGCCCTGGTAGATCTGGATCGACAGCAGCGACAGCACCGCGATCGACGCCATCATCAGCCGCGCGGGCTTCCAGCGCCAGCCCAGTGCGACAAGCGCCGGCACGGTGCCGATCATCACCGCCTTGTCGTAGTAATTCATGTGTTCGTTGTAATGCACGAACGCATAGCCCGCGCCGACCACGAGTGCCAGAGCGAAGATCCAGTCGACGATCGACAGGCGCGCGAGGAACGGGCGGTCGTCGAACAATGGCGCCGGATTCGGGGCCTGGACCGGCCCCGAACGGGAAGAGGAAGCTTGAGTGAGATCCATGATGTTACCGGGTGGAATTCTCGGAATCGGAACCGTCGCCGGCAGGCGGACGGACAGTCGCTGCCGCACCGGCCGGTGCGGCGTCGCGCGGCGTGGCGCGCAAGGCGGCGCCGGCCGCGTCGCGCGTCTGCACGAATTCTTTCTCGAAATCGAAGGTCTTGCGGGCCGTGGACATCGCCATCACCACATCGACGCCCGAACCGGCGTCCTTGAGCCAGAACCAGAGCCGCCGCTCGCGCACGTAGAACATCGAGAAGATGCCGGCGACCAACAGCAGGCTGCCAAGATACACCAGATTCTTGCCGGGTGCGCGCGTCAGCTGAAATACCGAAGCTTGCACCTGCTTAAACGAGTCGAGCTGCAAATAGACCGGCGATCCGTACAAGAAGCTGTCGGATAGCGCATTGATCGCGTTCTGCACGAAGCGGATCGTGTCGGTGCCCTGCTGCGCGGCCGGCTCGCCGGCGCGCTCGCGCGCGATCTGCCACACCTCCCACATCGAACCTTCGAGCATGCGCAACAGCAGGCTCGCCGCCTTTTCCTGCTCGGCCTTCGGCACCGAGCGGTCGATGAACGTCGCCACTGCCTGGAAGCCGCCGACCGGCTGGCCGTCGGCGCCGCGGCCGATGCTGTCGTCGCTCGCCGCGAAGAGGGTCAGCACCTTGAACGCGCTGTCCTGCAGGCGGCCGCGCAGCGACGCTTCGGTCGTCGGCAGCGAACGCTGCGCGAAACGTGCGGCGGCGTCGGCGCGCACGGCCGGGTCCTCGAGCGCGGCGCGCAGACGCATCCATTCGCCGATCGAATCCTGGCTGTCGGCCGGAATCCGCATATAGCGGAACGGGTCGTTCGGGCTCGCGCGCACGCCGGCGAGGAACACGCGCGTGCCGCCCATGTCGACGGGCAGCATGTAGTTGTTGAATTCGCGTGCCTGGCCATCCTTGCCGCGAATCTTGTACTGCACCGACGGGCCGATGTTGTGGAGCTGCATCGGCTTCGACGTCTTCGCGCCCGAACCGAGCCGCTCGTCGAATGCTTCCTTGAGCGATTCCGTCTTCGCGACGCCGCGCACGTCCGGCTTGCCGTTCGCGTCCGCCATGTTCTCCACGTTGATCGCGCGGAAGTCCGAGAATTCGATCGTGTCGCCGTCGCTGCCGGGCATCTGCAGCGGCGCCGTGCTGCCGATCGTGCCCTTCACCGCGAAGGTCTTCGCGTTGCCGCCCGTCATCGGGTAGGCGGTCATCTCCATCTGCGAGCCGCCGTCCTGGAAGCTCGACTGATAGATCGACACGCCCTTGTACGTGAACGGCTTGTTGACCTCGACGCGCGCCGGAATCTTCTGGCCCGTCTCGCGATCGATCACGACGATGTCGCTCGCGAACAGCTTCGGCATCCCCGTCGTGTAGTAGTCGACGATGAATTTGTTGAGCTGGATCGAGAACGGCAGGTCCTGGATCAGCGAGCCGCTCGGCTGGTTCAGGATCGCGGTCGACACGAACTGGCCTTCCGGCACCCACGCATAGCCGCGGAACGTCGGGTTCGATGCCGACAACCGATGGTCGGGCGAGATCTCGCTGATCGTCGCGCTGGTGTTGACCGGGCTCTTGCCGAACATCCACATCTGGAATTTGATCGGCAGGTTGCTGTCCAGCAGGCCGCCGATGCAGATCACGACGATCGCAAGGTGCGCGGAGATGTAGCCCCACTTCGTCAGCGCGCCGCGTTTCGCGGAGATCAGCGTCGCACCTTCGGATTCACGCACGACGTGCTTGTAGCCTGCCTTGGTGACGAACGTGGCGAGCGTGGCCGCAACGCTCGCGCGCGTGCCGGACACCGAGTATTCGGCCTTGTGGTGGAACGCGCGCAGGCTGCCTTCGCGGACCTTGTCCTTCCAGCTCTTCGCATCCGCGAGCATCTTCGGCGCGTTGCGGATCACGCACAGCGAGATCGACACGACGAGGAAGATCAGGATCAGCATGAACCACCACGCGCTGTACACGTTGTACAGGCCCAGCGACCGGAAGATGTCGGCCCAGAACGGCCCGAACTGGTTCACGTAGTTCGGATACGGGTCGTCTTGCGTCAGAACCGTGCCGACGATGCTCGCGATCGACAACACCACCAGCAGCGCGATCGCGAAGCGCATCGAGCTCAGCAGCTCGACCGCGCGCCTGGACGCACTTTGACCCGACTTCGACTGCAACCCCGACGTGGTAACGCTCATTCAAACTCCGACTGACAACAAAAAAGGGCAAGGCGGCCGCAATCACGCGGCGCCCCACCCTTTTCTTGTTCTGACTCCGGCCGCCCTTCGGGCGCCCGGTCATTCCATTCGCGACCGTCCGTTCAACGCAGGCCCGCGATGTAATCCGCGACGGCCTTGATCTCGTTGTCCGACAGACGCGATGCGATCTGATGCATCGCCTCGTTGTTGTTGCGCGCGCCGGCACCTTGCTGGAACGCAGTCAACTGGGCAACCGTGTAATCGGCCCACTGCCCCGACAGACGCGGGTACTGCACCGGAATTCCCTGTCCCGTCGGCCCGTGGCAGCTCGCGCAGGCGGGCACTCCCTTTTCCGCGATGCCGCCGCGATAGATCTTCTGGCCGATCGGCACGGTCGCCGCATCGCGCGCGGTGCCGAGCTTCGTCGTCTGCGACCCGTAATACGCGGCGACGTTGCGCATGTCGTCCGCGCTCAACGCGCTCGCGAACCCGACCATCACCGGATTGGTCCGCGCCGGCCCCTTCGCGCCCGGCTGGGTCTTGAAGTCGTTCAACTGCTTGACCAGATATTCGGGATGCTGGCCGGCGAGCTTCGGGAAACTGCCCGATGCACTGTTGCCGTCGGCACCGTGGCACGACGCGCAAACTTGCCCGGCGATCGCCTTGCCGCGGTCGAGATCCGGCTTTGCCGCATCTGCCGCGTTTGCCTCCGCTACGAAACCTACGAACCCTGCTGCAACCTGAAGCACCATCAGAGACTTGCACAGTCGATTCATTCGCACACCCTGTTTCGTCTTGTGGGAATTTGAGGTTCTGCAAAAAACGACGTCGACCAGTCTACCGCAGAAGCTGCATAAAAGCGCGAGGCAGGCGCCTGCAGCCCGTCGGCAAAACCGGCGTATTGTACAATATCGCGCTGAAAGCTCCCGCGCCTATCGGGGCTACCCCGCCTCCACCAAGCGGCTCACGCCGCCCCGTCCCTCCGGTTTTCCCCATGGCCTTTTTGCTCCATCAAGCCCGCTTCTACACGACCGTCAACCATCTGCGCGACCTGCCGCCGACGGTTCAGCCGGAAATCGCGTTCGCGGGCCGCTCGAATGCCGGCAAATCGACGGCGATCAACGTGCTGTGCAACCAGAAGCGGCTCGCCTTCGCGTCGAAGACGCCCGGCCGCACCCAGCACATCAACTACTTCTCCGTCGGCCCGGCCGCCGAGCCCGTCGCGAACCTCGTCGACCTGCCCGGCTACGGCTACGCGGAAGTGCCGGGGGCCGCGAAGGCCCACTGGGAAATGCTGCTGTCGTCCTATCTCGCGACGCGTTCGCAGCTGTGCGGGCTGATCCTGATGATGGATTCGCGCCGCCCGCTGACCGACCTCGATCGCCGGATGATCGAGTGGTTCGCGCCGACCGGCAAGCCGATCCATACGCTGCTGACGAAGTGCGACAAATTGACGCGCCAGGAAAGCATCAACGCGCTGCGCAACACGCAGAAAGGCCTCGACGCGTATCGCGACCAGGGCGTGAAGGGCAAGCTGACGGTCCAGCTGTTCTCGGCGCTGAAGCGCACGGGGCTCGACGAGGCTCATGAACTGATCGAGAGCTGGGTGCGGCCGTCCGCCGCCGACGAAAAAGGCGAGCCTGTAGCACAATGAGCGGGCAACGCGCGGCCCGGATCGGCCGTGCGCACCTGGCGGTATCTGTCGATTCGGCCGGCTCATAAAAAAACCCGCCGTCGAACGGCGGGTCAAACAGCCTAATCGAATAACGACAGGCACCCGCTCAGGGAGGAGAAGCGGGGAGTTGCACGCGACGCGTGCCGCTCGATCGCTATCATATACCAACGATCTCGAAAATGACCTAAGGGTTCCGTAAGGTTCTTCTTGCCCTGATTTCTGCCAAATCGCCATGAGCTTCCATCCGCTTCATCGTCCGCGCCGGATGCGCCGCGACGACTTCTCCCGCCGCCTGATGCGCGAAAACCGCCTGACCACCGACGACCTGATCTATCCGGTGTTCGTCGTCGATGGCACCAACGAACGCCAGGCCGTCCCGTCGATGCCCGGCGTCGAGCGCGTATCGGTCGATCTGCTGATGCATGTCGCCGAGCAATGCGTCGAACTCGGCGTGCCCGTGCTGTCGCTGTTCCCGGCCATCGAGCCGTCGCTTAAGACGCCTGACGGTCGCGAAGCGGCCAATCCGGAAGGCGTGATCCCGCGCGCCGTGCGCGAACTGAAGAAGCGCTTCCCCGAACTCGGCGTGCTGACCGACGTGGCGCTCGATCCGTACACGAGCCACGGCCAGGATGGCGTGCTCGACGAAAACGGCTACGTGATCAACGACGAGACGATCGAGATCCTGGTCGACCAGGCGCGCGCGCAGGCGGAAGCCGGCGTCGACATCGTCGCGCCGTCGGACATGATGGACGGCCGCATCGGCGCGGTCCGCGAAATGCTGGAAAGCGACGGTCATATCCACACGCGCATCATGGCCTATTCGGCCAAGTTCGCGTCGGCGTTCTACGGTCCGTTCCGCGATGCGGTCGGCTCGGCATCCAATCTGGGCAAGGGCAACAAGATGACCTACCAGATGGATCCGGCGAACAGCGACGAAGCGTTGCGCGAAGTACGCCTCGATATCGACGAAGGCGCCGACATGGTGATGGTCAAACCCGGCATGCCGTATCTCGACATCGTGCGCCGCGTGAAGGACGAGTTCCGGTTCCCGACCTATGTGTACCAGGTGAGCGGCGAATACGCGATGCTGAAGGCCGCCGCGATGAACGGCTGGCTCGACCACGACAAGGTCGTGCTCGAATCGCTGCTCGCATTCAAGCGCGCAGGCGCCGACGGTGTCCTCACCTACTTCGCGCTCGATGCTGCCCGTCTGCTGAAAGCGCAGCGCTGAGTCGCACGAAGGCGAGCGTCAACAAAAACGGCGGGACACTTCATCGGTGTCCCGCCGTTTTGCATTTGCTCGTCCGCAAGGTGCAGCGAGCGCGCAGTTGCGCGGGCGCGCGTTACACCGTCGGCACCGCCGCGCGATCGAGGCTGCGCAGGAACGTGTCGGCCGCCTGATAGCCGACCACGCGGCCGATTTCGTTGCCGTTGCGATCGAAGAAGATGATGCCCGGCGGCCCGAAGAGGTTGAAGCGCTTGAGCAGCGCCTGGTCGTCCGGATTGTTCGCGGTGACATCCGCGCGCACCAGGTGAAGCTGCGCGAGCCGCGCCTGCACGCGCGAATCGGTGAACGTCAGATGCTCCATTTCCTTGCAGCTCACGCACCAGTCCGCGTAGAAGTCGAGCATCACCGGCCGGCTCGATGTCTTCAGCAGCGCGTCGAGTTCACCGCTGGAACGCACCGACGCGAAAGCGGGGCCCGCCTGTGTCGAAGCCGCGCTCGCTGCCGATGCATCGCCCGACGCAACGGTGCGCGCCGCGAGTACGGCGAGCGGCTTCACGGGGTCGTTGGAGCCCGCCGCGAGCCCGACGAGCAGCGTGGCTGCCCAGATCGCGAGCGCCGCACCGAGGCCGCGACCGAGACGGCGCCAGATCGACGCGGCGCCTGCATGCGGCGTGAACAGGCCGAGCGCCGCAGCCGCGACGAGCAGCCACAACGCGGCGAGCACCATCTTGAGCCCGCCCGCGAGTACCGGCCACACGATCCACAGCGCGGCCGCGAGCAGCACGATGCCGAAGAACACCTTCACGCCATCCATCCATGCGCCCGCGCGCGGCAGCACCGTGCCGGCACCGATGCCGACGACGAGCAGCGGCACGCCGAGCCCGAGCCCCATCGCGAACAGCGCGGCGCCGCCGAGCCACGCATTGCCGGTGTGCGCGATGAACGCGAGCACCGCGAACAGCGGTGCCGTCATGCATGCACCGACGACCAGCGCCGACAACGCGCCCATCGCGGCGACCGCGACGAAGTGACCGCCCTGCCGCGCGCGCGACGCTTCGGCCGCACCGTTCTGCCAGCGCTCGGGCAGTGCGATGTCCTTGCCGGAAATCAGCGACACCGCGAATGCCGTGAGCAGCACGCCGAACGCGCCGAGCACCCACGGATTCTGCAGCCACGCGCCGAGGCTCTGGCCGACCAGCGCCGCCGCGATGCCCAGCACCGTATAGACGAGCGCCATGCCGACCACGTACGTCAGCGACAGCGCAAAGCCGCGCGCATGCGTCGCCCGCGTACCCTGCCCGATGATGATCGCTGACACGATCGGAATCATCGGATACGAACAGGGCAGCAGACTCAGCACGACGCCCGCGACGAAATACAGCGCGACGATCGTGAAGAAGCCGTGCCCCTCGAGCAGCGACTGCGCGAAATCCGCGCTCGTGACCTTGTCGAACCAGGTATCCGCGGCCGGTGCGCCGCCGGCCGGCGCTGCCGCGCCCAGCGCCGCGCCGTCGACCTTCACGACATGCTCCGCGGGCGGATAGCAGATCCCTTCGTCGGCGCATCCCTGCGACGTTACGGCAAGCTCGAACGGCCCCGCGGCCTGCTTGACCGGCACATGAATCACGACCTCGTCGCGATAGGTCTCGACTTCCTTCTGGAACGTCTGGTCGAACTTGACGTGACCGGCCGGAAACTGCGGATCGCCGAGCGTCGCCTGCCCACCCTTCACCGCGAACGCGAACCGCTCGCGGTACAGGTAATAGCCATTGGCGACCTTGAAGCGGACGTCGACCTGCCCCGGCGCTTCGCTCGCGCTGAACTTGAATGCGACCGACGGATCGAGAAAATCGTCCGCCGCGCGCGCGGCCGACAGGCCGCCCAGCATCAACATGAACGACAACACGACTGCGAGGACCCGCAGCGCGCGCACGCGTACGGAAAGCGCCATACCGTTAAACATGAAATAGACGTTGAGTTTCGTTCGTCACCCACTGGCCGTACGCGGCCGAAGCCGTCGCCTGCCACGAGACGACTTCCGGCGTCTCGTACGGATGATGCGCGAGAATAAATCGCTCCAGTTCGAGCGAGCGCACGGGGCTCGTCTTGAACAGCAACTGGATCTCGTCGGCCGTTTCGACCTTGCCCTGCCAGTGGTAGCGCGACTTGATCGCACCGAGTTCGGACACGCACGCGGCAAGCCGCGCATCGAGCGCGCCGTGGGCGAGCGCCGCGGCCGTCGCCGCGTCCGGCACCGTCGTGAGCATCAATACCACCACCATACGTGCCCTCCTAGCTGGTTTTTATCGGCTTGCGGCGCCACGAATTGCCCATCCAAGGCCCCCGCCGACAGTTCCGTATCGTAGCGCAGCCCGCGCGACACTGCCGGCGCCCGGCTGCGACAATCGATCGCAGCCCGAAGCGCGACAAAAACAAAAAGGGCCAAGCAATTGCTCGGCCCTCTTCAGATGCTGCTGCGTACTAGAAGCTTACTCGGCTTCTTGCACGTTTTCCGTTTCGTCGACTTCCGGACGATCGAGCAGTTCGACCAGTGCCATCGGTGCGTTGTCGCCCACGCGGAAGCCGAACTTCAGCACGCGCAGGTAGCCGCCCGGACGGTTCGCGAAACGCGGACCGAGCACGTCGAACAGCTTCGCCACCGAGTCACGATCGCGCAGGCGGTTGAACGCCAGGCGACGGTTTGCCAGCGACGGCTTCTTGCCGAGCGTGATCAGCGGCTCGACGACTTTACGGAGTTCCTTCGCCTTCGGCAGCGTCGTCTTGATGACTTCGTGCTCGATCAGCGAGTTGGACATGTTACGGAGCATAGCCAGACGGTGGCTGCTCGTGCGGTTCAGTTTCCGCAGACCATGACGATGGCGCATTTCAGTTTCCTTGATTCAAAGTTTTGATCCAGCTCTTCTATCGCACCGCTGAGGTGCACGGGCCGGTAACGAAAAAAGCAAGATGCGGATTTTAAAGGAAAATCCGCATCTTTGCCAACTACAGCAACACTCGGGCTTACTTGTCGAGACCAGCCGGCGGCCAGTTTTCGAGCTTCATGCCCAGCGTGAGACCGCGCGAAGCGAGCACTTCCTTGATCTCGTTGAGCGACTTGCGACCGAGGTTCGGCGTCTTCAGCAGCTCGTTTTCCGTGCGCTGGATCAGGTCGCCGATGTAGTAGATGTTCTCGGCCTTCAGGCAGTTCGCCGAACGAACCGTCAGCTCGAGATCGTCCACCGGACGCAGCAGGATCGGATCGATCTGCGGTGCGCGCGACGGTGCCTCTGCGGCCGTTTCCGTGCCTTCCAGAGCCGCGAACACGGACAGCTGGTCGACCAGGATGCGGGCCGATTGACGGATCGCCTCTTCCGGGGTGATCACGCCGCTCGTCTCGATGTTCATCACGAGCTTGTCGAGGTCGGTACGCTGCTCGACACGGGCGCTTTCAACTGCATAGCTCACGCGGCGAACCGGCGAGAACGATGCGTCGAGAACGATGCGGCCGATGATCTTGGCCGTGTCTTCGCCATAGCGACGGACGTTGCCCGGCACGTAGCCGCGACCCTTTTCGATCTTGATCTGAACGTCGAGCTTGCCGCCCTTCGACAGGTGTGCGATCACGTGATTAGGGTTGATGACTTCGCAATCGTGCGCCAGCTCGATATCGCCGGCCGTGACGACGCCTTCGCCTTCCTTGCGCAGGGTCACCGTCACTTCGTCACGGTTGTGCAGCTTGAACACCACACCCTTCAGGTTCAGCAGCAGGTTGACGACGTCCTCTTGCACGCCATCGAGCGTCGAATACTCGTGCACCACGCCCGCGATCGTGACTTCGGTCGGCGCGTAGCCAACCATCGACGACAGCAGCACGCGGCGAAGCGCATTGCCCAAGGTGTGGCCGTAACCGCGTTCGAACGGTTCCATGACCACCCTCGCGTGGTTCTCGCCAAGCGATTCCACGGCGATGATCTTGGGTTTCAGCAAACTGGTTTGCATGGGCTTTCCTTTTCAATACCCTCGGCTCGTTACACCGATAAGGCTGACCGGTAACAACCAGAAAATAAACAGCCGAGGCCCCTCCTTGCATAACGCAATCGGGGTACCTCGGCCGTCAATCGGATTAACGCGAATACAATTCGACGATCAGGCTTTCGTTGATGTCGCCTGCGATGTCGGCGCGTTCCGGCATTTGCTTGAACGTGCCTTCGAACTTCTTCGCATCGACTGCAACCCAGCTCGGCATGCCGCCTTGCTCGGCCAGCGACAGCGCTTCGACGATACGCGCCTGCTTCTTCGCCTTTTCGCGGATCGCGATGACGTCACCCGCCTTCACTTGCTGCGACGGCACGTTCGCGACGACGCCGTTCACGGTGATCGACTTGTGGCTCACCAGCTGACGCGCTTCAGCGCGGGTCGAGCCGAAGCCCATGCGATACACGACGTTGTCGAGACGCGACTCGAGCAGTTGCAGCAGGTTTTCACCCGTGTTGCCCTTGCGGCGGTCGGCTTCGGCGAAGTAGCGGCGGAACTGACGCTCCAGGACGCCGTAGATACGCTTGACCTTTTGCTTTTCGCGCAGCTGCGTACCATAGTCGGACGTACGTGCGCCCGAGGTACGGCCGTGCTGACCCGGCTTGCTGTCGAGCTTGCACTTGTCGGCGAGCGAGCGGCGCGCGCTCTTCAGGAACAGGTCGGTGCCTTCACGGCGGGACAGCTTGGCCTTAGGGCCGATATAACGTGCCACTTTGCATTCCTTTATCAATCAGTCACGCGGATCGAAATCCGCGCTAGTTCGCGCCCTTTGGGGCGAACGGTGGGCTTAGTCAATCAAAAAAGCAACGCCCGTCGACGCTGCGCGGCGACAGGCAATGCGCCAGCACGGACGTGCCAGCACATTCTTAGATACGACGGCGCTTCGGCGGACGGCAGCCGTTGTGCGGAATCGGGGTGACATCCGAAATCGCGGTGATCTTGATGCCGAGGCCATGCAGTGCGCGCACTGCCGACTCACGACCCGGGCCCGGGCCCTTGATCCGCACTTCCAGATTCTTCACGCCGTATTCCATCGCCACACGACCGGCCGACTCAGCAGCAACCTGAGCAGCGAACGGCGTCGACTTGCGCGAGCCCTTGAAGCCCTGGCCGCCCGACGTCGCCCATGCCAGTGCATTGCCCTGGCGATCGGTGATCGTGATGATCGTGTTGTTGAACGACGCGTGAACGTGAACCACGCCTTCAGCGACGTTCTTCTTAACCTTCTTGCGAACGCGTTGCGCCGCGGTGTTCGAAGCCTTAGCCATTACGTTTTCCTGTAACTGTCAGTTCCGCTTACTTCTTCAGCGCTTGCGCTGCACGACGCGGACCCTTGCGGGTACGTGCGTTCGTACGCGTACGCTGACCGCGCATCGGCAGGCCCTTGCGATGACGAACACCACGGTAGCAACCGAGGTCCATCAGGCGCTTGATGTTCATCGTCACTTCACGGCGCAGATCGCCTTCGACGATGAACTTGCCCACTTCTTCACGCAGCTTTTCGAGGTCTGCGTCGGTCAGGTCCTTGACCTTCTTCGAGAATTCCACGCCAGCTGCCGTGCAGATGCTGCGCGAGCGCGTGCGGCCGATACCGAAGATTGCCGTCAGGCCGATCTCGGTATGCTGGTGATTCGGGATGTTAACCCCTGCGATACGAGCCATTGTTTTTCCTCAAACAAAAAGCGCAAACAAACGCGCGGTCAGCCTTGGCGCTGCTTGTGGCGCGGATCCGAGCTGCAGATCACGCGAACGACGCCTTTGCGCTTGATGATCTTGCAATTGCGGCAAATGCGCTTAACCGATGCCATCACTTTCATGATAATACCCTTTTTTCAAATCACTTCGCCCGGAACACGATCCGCGCACGAGACAGATCGTAAGGCGTCAATTCAACCGTCACCTTGTCGCCCGGCAGGATGCGGATGTAGTGCATCCGCATCTTCCCGGAGATATGCCCCAACACGACATGGCCGTTTTCCAGCTTCACGCGGAAGGTCGCATTCGGGAGGTTTTCGATCACCTCACCCTGCATCTGGATTACATCGTCTTTGGCCATAGTCCTTAATTAACGCATTGGGATGTTGCCGCCCTTGAAGTTTGCCTTCTTGAGCAGCGACTCATACTGTTGCGACATAACGTACGACTGCACCTGCGCCATGAAGTCCATCGTGACGACGACAATGATCAGCAGCGACGTTCCACCAAAATAAAACGGCACGTTCCAGCGCAGCACCAGGAATTCCGGCAGCAGACACACGAAGACGATGTAGATCGCACCGGCCAGCGTCAGACGCGTGAGGATGCGGTCGATATATCGCGCGGTCTGATCGCCCGGACGAATGCCCGGAACAAACGCACCGCTCTTCTTCAGGTTGTCCGCGGTTTCCCTGCTGTTGAACACCAGTGCGGTGTAGAAGAAGCAGAAAAACACGATCGCCAGCGTGTACAGCAGCACATACACCGGCTGGCCCGGCTTCAGCGCCTCCGCGACGTTATGCAACGTGTTGGAGATCCAGCTTCCCGACGGCTGACCTGTGCTGAACCAGCCGAGAATCGTGGCCGGGAACAGGATGATCGACGATGCGAAGATCGGCGGAATCACGCCCGACATGTTCAGCTTCAGCGGCAAATGCGACGACTGGCCACCGTAGATCTTGTTGCCGACCTGGCGCTTCGCGTAGTTCACGAGGATCTTGCGCTGACCGCGTTCGATGAACACGACCAGGTAAGTCACCGCGGCAATCAGAACGACGATGATGATCGCCGAAATGATGCTCATCGAACCCGTACGCACCAGCTCGAACAGCCCACCGACGGCATTCGGGAACCCTGCTGCGATCCCGCCGAAGATGATGATCGAGATGCCGTTGCCCAGACCACGCTCGGTGATCTGCTCACCCAGCCACATCAGGAACATCGTGCCGGTAACCAGCGTCACGACCGTCGTCAGCCGGAACAGCATGCCGGGGTCGATCACGAGGCCCGGCTGGTTTTCCAGCGCAGCCGCGATACCGAACGCCTGGAAGGTCGCGAGCACCACGGTGAAATACCGCGTGTACTGCGTGATCTTCCGTTGCCCTGCCTGCCCTTCCTTCTTCAGCGCCTCGAGCTGCGGCGAGACGATCGCCAGCAGCTGCATGATGATCGACGCCGAGATGTACGGCATGATCCCCAGCGCAAAGATCGTGAAGCGGGAAAGCGCGCCACCCGAGAACATGTTGAACATGCCCAGGATGCCGCCCGCCTGACTCTGGAACAGCTTCGCCAGTTGATCCGGATCGATGCCCGGCACGGGGATGTGCGCGCCGATGCGATAGACGATCAGCGCCAGGAGCAGGAACATCGCTCGCCGGCGCAGATCGCCGAATTTCGCCGTGCTTCGACCGGGTTTTGCAAGACTCGGGCTGTTAGCCAAGTACCTTCTCCGATGAATGCAAGTAACGACGCGCTACGCGTGTCACTCGGCGAACGAACCGCCAGCCGCTTCGATCGCAGCGCGCGCACCCTTGGTGGCGCCCAGGCCCTTCACGACGATCTTGCGCTTCAGTTCGCCCGTCGCGATGATCTTCGCGCTCTTCGTCAGCTCGCCGACCAGGCCGGCTTGCTTCAGTGCGAGCAGATCGATCTCGTCGACCGGCAGCTTCTCGAGGTCGCCCAGACGCACTTCACCGACGAATTCCTTCGTCAGCGACGTGAAGCCGCGCTTCGGCAGACGACGTTGCAGCGGCATCTGACCGCCTTCGAAACCGACTTTGTGGAAGCCGCCCGAACGCGATTTCTGACCCTTGTGACCACGGCCAGCCGTCTTGCCGAGGCCCGAACCGATGCCGCGGCCGACGCGACGCTTGGCGTGCTTTGCACCAGCGGCCGGCTTCAGGTTATTCAATTCCATATCAACTCCTTGATCCGTAGGGCCGCTTACGCGATGACCTTAACGAGGTACGAGACCTTGTTGATCATGCCGCGGACCGCCGGCGTATCCTGCAGCTCGCTAACCGAGTTGAGTCGGCGCAGGCCCAGGCCACGCACGGTCGCACGGTGCGATTCGCGGGTCCCGATCAGGCTCTTGACGAGCTGAACCTTGACAGTTTTTTCAGACATGGTGACCACCCGGGCTTAGCCCAAAATATCTTCGACGGACTTGCCGCGCTTCGCCGCGATGTCTGCCGGGGTCGACTGCTTGCGCAGACCGTCCAGCGTGGCGCGAACGAGGTTGTACGGGTTCGTCGAACCGTGGCTCTTTGCCACGACGTTCTGAACGCCCATCACGTCGAACACTGCGCGCATCGGGCCGCCGGCGATCACGCCCGTACCTGCCTTCGCCGGAGCGAGGAGAACAGCGGATGCGCCATGCTTGCCGTGCACTTCGTGCTGCAGCGTGCCGTTCTTGAGCGGCACCTTGAACATGTTGCGGCGAGCTTGTTCCATTGCCTTCTGGACAGCGACCGGCACTTCCTTCGCCTTGCCCTTGCCCATACCGATGCGGCCATCACCGTCGCCGACCACGGTCAGTGCGGCGAAGCCGAGAATACGGCCACCCTTCACGACCTTGGTCACGCGGTTGACCGAAATCATCTTTTCGCGAAGGCCGTCGTCGCGCTCGTCAGCCTGAACTTTCGCTTGCATCTTTGCCATGACGAATTCCTTCCTTAGAACTTGAGCCCAGCTTCGCGAGCTGCCTCAGCCAGCGCCTTGACGCGGCCATGGTAGCGGAAGCCCGAGCGGTCGAAGGCGACGGATTCGATGCCGGCAGCCTTTGCCTTCTCGGCAATACGCTTGCCGATCAGCGTCGCGGCATTAACGTTGCCGCCCTTGCCCGACTTGTCGGCCAGTTCAGCGCGCACTTCTGCTTCGAGCGTCGACGCGCTGGCGAGCACCTTGGTGCCGCAGGGCGAGAACACTTGAGCGTAGATGTGCGTGTTCGTGCGATGCACGGCGAGACGCGCGACCTGCAGCTCAGCGATCTTGATACGCGTCTGGCGAGCGCGGCGCAGGCGAGATTGAGTCTTATCCATGATTGCGCACCCTTACTTCTTCTTCGTTTCTTTGAGGATCACAACCTCGTCGGAATAGCGCACGCCCTTGCCCTTGTACGGCTCCGGCGGACGGTAACCGCGGACTTCCGCAGCCACTTGACCGACTTGTTGCTTGTTGATCCCCTTGATCACGATTTCGGTTTGCGTCGGGGTTTCAGCCTTGACGCCTTCCGGCATCTGGTGCACCACCGGGTGCGAGAAACCCAGCGACAGGTTCAGCTTGTCGCCTTGCGCTTGCGCACGATAACCGACGCCAACCAGCGTCAGCTTGCGCTCGAAACCCTTGGTCACGCCGTGCACGGCATTCGCGATGATCGCGCGCATCGTGCCCGACAGTGCGTTTGCTTCGCGGCTTTCGTCGACCGGCGACAGATTCAGCGTGCCGTCGTTGTTCGCCACGTTCACGAGCGGATTGATCGCTTGCGTGATGGTGCCCAGCGGGCCCTTGACGGTGATCGCACCGTCGGCCAGCTTGACTTCCGCGCCTTGCAGCGCGATCGGGCTCTTACCTACTCGAGACATGTTTCTCTCTCCTCGGCTTTAAGCGACGTAGCAGATGACTTCGCCGCCGACGCCGGTAGCGCGCGCCTTGCGGTCGGTCATCACGCCCTTCGGCGTCGACACGATTGCCACGCCCAGGCCATTCATGACCTGCGGAATGTCGTTACGGCCGCGGTACACGCGCAGACCAGGCTTCGACACGCGCTCGAGGCGTTCGATGACCGGGCGACCTGCGTAGTACTTCAGCGCGATATTCAGTTCGGACTTCGCACCTTCCGCCTTGACGGCGAAATCGTCGATATAACCTTCGTCCTTCAGGACTTGCGCGATTGCAACCTTGACCTTCGACGAGGGCATCGCGACCGATACCTTCTCGACCATCTGCGCGTTGCGGATGCGAGTCAGCATATCGGCGATAGGATCACTCATGCTCATTTACGTTTCTCCTATTACCAGCTCGCCTTGGTCAGGCCAGGAATCTCGCCACGGAATGCGATTTCACGAATCTTGTTACGCGCGAGGCCGAATTTACGGAACGTGCCACGCGGACGGCCCGTGATCGCGCAGCGGTTACGCTGGCGGGTCGGGTTTGCGTTGCGGGGCAGTTGCTGCAGCTCAAGGCGTGCTTCGTAGCGCTCTTCTTCCGACTTGCTTTGGTCTTCGACGATCGCCTTCAGCGCTTCGCGCTTTGCTGCGAACTTCGCGACCAGGCGGGCGCGCTTCTTTTCACGTTCGATCAGTGCCAGTTTAGCCACGGTAACCTCAGTTTCTGAACGGGAACTTGAAGCTGGCGAGCAGAGCCTTTGCTTCGTCGTCGGTCTTCGCAGTCGTCGTGATGCTGATGTTCAGCCCACGCAGTGCGTCGATCTTGTCGTAGTCGATTTCGGGGAAAATGATCTGCTCTTTCACACCGATGTTGTAGTTGCCGCGGCCATCGAAAGCACGGCCCGACACACCGCGGAAGTCACGCACGCGGGGCAGGGCAACGGTCACGAAACGGTCGAGGAATTCGTACATCGCACGGCCGCGCAGCGTCACCATCGCGCCGATCGGGTAGCCCTGGCGGATCTTGAAGCCTGCGATTGCCTTGCGTGCCTTCGTGACGACCGGCTTCTGACCAGCGATCTTCGTGAGGTCGCCAACGGCGTTCTCGATGATCTTCTTGTCAGCGATCGCTTCGCCAAGACCCATGTTCAGCGTGATCTTGGTGATGCGCGGCACTTCCATGACCGACTTGTAACCGAACTTCTCGATCAGGCCGGGCACAACCTTTTCTTTGTAAAACTCTTGAAAACGAGCCATTTTTTACTCCGCTGCGTCAGGCGCTCAGTACGGCACCGGTCGTCTTCAGGAAGCGAACCTTCTTGCCTTCCTCGACCTTGATGCCAACACGCGACGCCTTGCCATTCGCGTCGACCAGTGCGACGTTCGAAATATGCAGGGGCATCGTCTTCGCTTCCACGCCGCCCGTCGTACCCTTCATCGGGTTCGGCTTCACATGCTTCTTGACGAGGTTGATACCTTCAACCGTCACATGTTCTGCACCGACAGCCAGCACGACGCCGCGCTTGCCCTTGTCCTTGCCAGTGACGACGATAACTTCGTCACCTTTGCGAATCTTGTTCATCGCGACTCCTTACAGCACTTCCGGCGCCAGCGAAACGATCTTCATGAATCGTTCGCTACGCAGCTCACGCGTCACCGGCCCGAAGATACGGGTGCCGATCGGCTCAAGCTTGTTGTTCAAAAGCACAGCGGCGTTGCCGTCGAACTTGATCAGCGAGCCGTCTTGACGGCGAACGCCCTTGGCGGTGCGGACCACCACGGCGTTGTAGATTTCGCCTTTCTTCACGCGCCCGCGCGGCGTTGCTTCTTTGACGGTCACCTTGATGATGTCGCCAATGCCGGCATAACGACGCTTCGAGCCGCCGAGCACCTTGATGCACATGACTTCACGCGCACCCGTGTTGTCGGCTACTTCGAGCCGAGATTCGGTCTGGATCATGGTTTGTCTTTCCCAACTTAATCCGGATGCACCACCATGATGCATTCGGTCAGTCTTGGTCCCGTCAGCCAATCGGCTGCTTGGGTTGGAACAGCAGCGACGGCAAACGAAACCCGCCATCGCAATTCGGTGAATCTTTCGGACAGGCTGGCGCCAGTCCGCTTCCCCCACCAACTTCGCCCGCGACGGGGCTCCCATAAAGAGGGAAGACCGGGATTATAACAAATAATCCCGGTCACGCAAGCAAAAACTTTGCGATTTCAAGCACTTCGTGGAGAAGTGCCTGTTACTGCCTACTGCTCTGCCCGCTTAGATGACGCGAGCTGCTTCGACGAGGCGCGACACCGTCCAGGCCTTCGTCTTCGAAACAGGACGAGTTTCCTGGATTTCGACGAGATCGCCTTCGTTGCAGGTGTTCGCTTCATCATGCGCGTGGTACTTCTTCGAGCGCACGACATACTTGCCGTAGATCGGGTGCTTGACGCGGTGCTCGATCAGCACGGTGACGGTCTTGTCCATCTTGTTGCTGACGACCCGACCGACCAGCGTCCGCTTCAGCGAGGTTTTCACGCTATCGTTCATTTCTGGTTCGCCTTCTGAGTCATGACGGTCCGCACACGTGCGATGTCGCGACGAACCTTCTTCAGCTGGCTCGTGTTCGTGAGCTGCTGGGTCGCGAGTTGCATGCGCAGGCCGAATTGCGCCTTCAGCAGGTCCGCCAGCTCCTTGTTGAGCGCGGCCTGGTCTTTCTGGAGAAGTTCGGAAGCCTTCATGTTTTCTCCTTAGGCGCCGAGCTGGCGCACGATGAACGTCGTCTTCAGCGGCAGCTTCGCTGCGGCCAGACGGAACGCTTCGCGTGCCAGTTCTTCGGATACGCCGTCCATTTCATAGAGCATCTTGCCCGGCTGGATTTCGGCGACGTAGTACTCCGGGTTACCCTTACCGTTACCCATACGCACTTCTGCCGGCTTTTGCGAAATCGGCTTGTCCGGGAAGATACGGATCCAGATACGGCCGCCACGCTTGATGTGACGCGTCATTGCACGACGCGCCGCTTCGATTTGACGTGCGGTCAAACGACCGCGACCGATCGCCTTCAGGCCGAATTCACCGAACGACACGGCGTTGCCGCGCGTCGCCTTGCCGGTGTTACGACCCTTCTGCTCTTTGCGATACTTCCTGCGTTTCGGTTGCAGCATCGTTATTCTCCAGTCTTGCCGTCTTCCGGCTTGCCGGCGCCACGGCGCGGTGCGCCACGACGAGCACCCGGAGCGCCGCCTTCGCCGTCACGGCGCGGACGACGGTCGCCCGGACGCGCATTGCGACGCGGACGCTTGTCTTCGGCTACTTCTTCGACCACCGGCGCGTCATTGCGGCCGAGCGTGTCGCCCTTGTACACCCACACCTTGACACCGATGATCCCGTAGGTCGTCTTCGCTTCCGAGGTCGCGTAGTCGATGTCGGCACGCAGCGTGTGAAGGGGCACGCGACCTTCGCGATACCACTCCGTACGTGCGATTTCGATACCGTTCAGACGGCCTGCGCTCATGATCTTGATGCCCTGGGCACCCAGACGCATCGCGTTCTGCATCGCACGCTTCATCGCGCGACGGAACATGATCCGGCGCTCGAGCTGTTGCGTGATCGAGTCAGCGATCAGTTGCGCATCGGTTTCCGGCTTGCGGATTTCTTCGATGTTGACGTGAACCGGCACGCCCATGCGGCGTTGCAGTTCCGTCTTCAGCTGTTCGATATCCTCGCCCTTCTTGCCGATGACGACGCCCGGACGCGAGCTGTAAATCGTGATGCGCGCGTTCTTTGCCGGACGCTCGATGACGACCCGACCGACCGAAGCGTTCTTCAGCTTCTTCTTCAGGTACTCACGAACACCGATGTCTTCCTGCAGCATCGCCGCGAAATTGTTGTTGTTCGCGTACCAACGCGAAGCCCAATTGCGGCTGACAGCCAGGCGGAAGCCAGTCGGATGAATTTTCTGTCCCATCGTATGGCTCCTTAATTCCCGACCGTCACAGTGATGTGACAGGATTGCTTCTCGATGCGGTTACCGCGGCCCTTGGCGCGCGCGGTGAAACGCTTGAGCGATGCAGCCTTGTCGACGTAGATGCTCTTGATCTTGAGCTCGTCGATATCAGCGCCTTCGTTGTGCTCCGCATTCGCGATTGCCGACAGCACAACCTTCTTCACGATGCCAGCCGCCTTCTTCGGCGAGAACGTCAGAACGTTCAGCGCCTTGTCGACCGGCAAACCGCGGATCTGGTCAGCCACAAGGCGCGTTTTTTGCGCCGAGATGCGGGCACCGCGATGAATTGCTTTCACTTCCATCTTGATTGCCCCTTATTTCTTGGCCTTCTTGTCGGCTGCGTGACCCTTGAACGTACGGGTCAGTGCGAACTCGCCAAGCTTGTGGCCGACCATGTTTTCCGAGATGTACACCGGAACGTGTTGACGGCCGTTGTGAACAGCGATCGTCAGGCCGATGAAATCCGGCAGAATCGTCGAGCGACGCGACCAGGTCTTGATCGGCTTTTTGTCGCGCGAAGCTGCAGCCGCCTCAACTTTCTTCAGCAAATGGGCGTCGCAGAACGGACCTTTTTTAACAGAACGTGCCATTGCCTACTCCTTAACGCTTGTGACGGCGCTGGACGATCATCGTCGTCGTGCGCTTGTTGCTGCGGGTGCGGTAACCCTTGGCCGGCGTACCCCACGGGCTCACCGGATCGCGACCTGCAGCCGTCTTGCCCTCACCACCACCGTGCGGGTGATCAACCGGGTTCATCGCAACGCCACGCACCGTCGGGCGGATACCGCGCCAGCGGTTCGCGCCAGCCTTGCCGATCTGGCGCAGGCTATGCTCTTCGTTGCCGACTTCACCGATCGTTGCACGGCACTCGATGTGCACGCGGCGGATTTCGCCCGAACGCAGACGAACCTGCGCGTAGACGCCTTCACGTGCGAGCAGCATGGCCGACGTGCCAGCCGAACGCGCCATTTGCGCGCCCTTGCCCGGCAGCATCTCGATGCAGTGGATCGTCGTACCGACCGGAATGTTGCGGATCGGCAGCGTGTTGCCTGCACGGATCGGCGCTTCCGAACCCGACATCAGCTGTTGGCCGACGGTCAGGCCCTTCGGGGCGATGATGTAGCGACGCTCGCCGTCTGCGTAGAGCACCAGCGCGATGTTCGCGCTGCGGTTCGGGTCGTACTCGAGACGCTCGACCTTTGCCGGGATGCCATCCTTCGTGCGACGGAAATCGACGATACGATAGTGATGCTTGTGACCACCGCCCTTGTGACGGGTGGTGATGCGACCGTTGTTGTTACGGCCGGCGGTCGAGCTCTGCGAGTCGAGCAGTGCCGCGTACGGCTTGCCCTGGTGCAGATTCTTGTTGACCACCTTGACCATCGCGCGGCGACCCGGCGAAGTCGGTTTAACTTTCACGATTGCCATGATTACTTGGCCTCCGCTTCAAAGTTGATTTCCTGGCCGGGCTTCAGGCAAACGTACGCCTTCTTCACGTCCTTGCGGCGGCCCATCGAACGGCCGAAGCGCTTTTGCTTGCCCTTCTGAACCAGCACGTTGACCGAATCAACTTCAACCTTGAACAGCAGCTCGACAGCCGCCTTCACTTCCTGCTTCGTGGCATCCGGTGCGACTTCGAACACGACTTGCTCGTTCTTGTCGGCAACCAGCGTCGCCTTCTCGGAAATCACCGGTGCGAGCAGGACCTGCATCAAACGATGATCGTTCTTGCGAATCTCGCTCATGACAGCAACTCCTCGATCTGGGCGACCGCAGCCTTCGTGACCAGCACTTTCTTGAAGTAGATCAGCGACAGCGGGTCAGCGTAGCGCGGCTCGACAATCGCCACGTGCGGCAGGTTGCGCGAAGCCAGGTACAGGTTCTCGTCGACCGTGTCCGTGATGATCAGAACGGAGTCGAGACCCATGGTCTTGAATTTGTCGGCCAGCAGCTTGGTCTTCGGTGCTTCGAGGACGATGTCTTCGACGACCGACAGACGGCCTTCACGGGCCAGCTGCGAGAAGATCGAGCAGAGACCTGCGCGATGCATCTTCTTGTTGACCTTGTGCGAGAAGTTTTCTTCCGGCGAGTTCGGGAAGATGCGACCACCGCCACGCCACAGCGGGCTCGACGACATACCGGCACGAGCACGGCCCGTACCCTTCTGACGCCACGGCTTCTTGGTGGTGTGCTTGACTTGCTCGCGGTCCTTCTGTGCGCGGTTACCCTGGCGAGCATTCGCCTGGTACGCGACGACGACCTGGTGGATCAGCGCTTCGTTGTAGTCACGACCGAACACGACGTCCGACGCGTTGACCACTGCACCTTCCTGACCATTTTCGTTCAGGAGCTTGAGTTCCATTATTTCGCCCCCTTGGTCTTGACGGCCGGCGTCACGAAAACCTTGCCGCCCTTCGCGCCCGGAATCGCACCCTTGACGAGCAGCAGCTTGCGCTCTGCGTCGATACGCGCGATTTCGAGGTTCTGCACCGTCACCGTAACGTCACCGAGGTGACCCGTCATGCGCTTACCCGGGAAAACGCGACCCGGATCCTGCGCCATACCGATCGAGCCCGGCACGTTGTGCGAGCGCGAGTTACCGTGGGTGGCACGGCCGGAGGAGAAGTTGTAACGCTTGATCGTACCAGCGTAGCCCTTACCGATCGACACGCCTTGCACGTCGACCTTCTGGCCCACTTCGAAAAGATCTGCACCGACCACGGCGCCATTCGACAGCTCGGCTGCCTTGGCCGCGTCAATGCGGAATTCCTTGAGGATTTCACCGGCTTCGACACCGGCTTTGGCGAGATGACCTGCCAGCGGCTTCGTCACGCGCGATGCGCGGCGGGAGCCGAATGCAACCTGCACGGCCGTGTAGCCGTCGGTTTCAACAGTCTTGATCTGCGTCACGCGGTTGTCCGACACGTCCAGCACGGTGACGGGAATCGAATCCCCTTCAGCCGTGAAGATACGGGTCATGCCAACCTTGCGACCTACGAGTCCAAGGCTCATCATTTTCTCCATTCCCGACTGCGATTGGTCGGGGCTGATTTACAAAATGCCGGGCACGCAAGGCCCAACTTTTTTACGCGAATACGCGAAAAGCCAAGCAGTATAGCCCGACTTCTCGATTTCCGCAAGCAATACAATGACTTAGCGCCACCCGACAAGCCGGACGGCGCCGAAAGCCTTACTGCAGCTTGATTTCCACGTCGACGCCAGCCGGCAGGTCGAGCTTCATCAGCGCGTCAACCGTCTTGTCGGTCGGATCGACGATGTCCATCAGGCGCTGGTGGGTACGGATTTCGAGCTGATCGCGCGACGTCTTGTTGACGTGCGGCGAACGCAGGATGTCAAAACGCTGGATGCGCGTCGGCAGCGGCACCGGGCCACGGACGATTGCGCCAGTCCGCTTCGCGGTATCGACGATTTCGGCAGCCGATTGATCGATCAGACGATAGTCGAAAGCCTTCAGGCGAATGCGGATTTTCTGTTGCTGCATGACGATTCCTTGAAAAGAGCGAGGCGATGTTGCATCGCCGGACACTAAAAGAACGCGAAACCTGTTGCCTGCGGGGAGCGAGGCACCAGCTTCCGAACGGTACTTCCACTGCTAAGCCCGCGATTCTACACGAAAAATCGGAGTGGTGGCGGGTGTTTGTCAATGCAGCAACGTGCACACCACAAAGAAAAACCGGGTGCCAGATCAAACTGGACACCCGGTTTCGACGGTACGACTACTTACCGTGGAATCGCGGACCCCGGAGGAGCCCGCGGATCGTCGATGTTACTCGATGATCTTGGCGACGACGCCGGCGCCGACGGTACGGCCACCTTCGCGGATTGCGAAGCGCAGACCTTCTTCCATCGCGATCGGAGCGATCAGCTTCACCGTGATCGACACGTTGTCGCCCGGCATCACCATTTCCTTGTCCTTCGGCAGCTCGATCGAGCCCGTCACGTCCGTCGTACGGAAGTAGAACTGCGGACGGTAGTTGTTGAAGAACGGCGTGTGACGGCCGCCTTCGTCCTTGCTCAGCACGTACACTTCAGCCGTGAAGTGCGTGTGCGGCGTGATCGAACCCGGCTTCGCCAGAACCTGGCCACGCTCCACGTCTTCACGCTTCGTGCCGCGCAGCAGGATACCCACGTTGTCGCCTGCCTGACCTTGGTCCAGCAGCTTGCGGAACATTTCAACGCCCGTGCAGGTCGTCTTCACCGTCGGCTTGATACCGACGATTTCGATTTCCTCGCCGACCTTGATGATGCCGCGCTCGACACGACCCGTCACCACCGTACCGCGGCCCGAGATCGAGAACACGTCTTCCACCGGCATCAGGAACGCGCCGTCAACCGCACGCTCCGGCGTCGGGATGTACGTGTCCAGTGCGTCTGCCAGGTTCATGATCGCCACTTCGCCCAGCTCGCCCGTGTCGCCTTCCAGCGCCAGCTTTGCCGAACCCTTCACGATCGGCGTGTCGTCGCCCGGGAAGTCGTACTTCGACAGCAGTTCGCGAACTTCCATCTCGACCAGCTCGAGCAGTTCAGCGTCGTCCACCATGTCGCACTTGTTCAGGAACACGATGATGTACGGAACGCCAACCTGACGCGCCAGCAGGATGTGCTCACGCGTTTGCGGCATCGGGCCGTCTGCTGCCGAGCAAACCAGGATCGCGCCGTCCATCTGTGCCGCGCCCGTGATCATGTTCTTCACGTAGTCAGCGTGGCCCGGGCAGTCGACGTGCGCGTAGTGGCGGTTTGCCGTTTCGTACTCGACGTGTGCCGTGTTGATCGTGATGCCGCGCGCCTTTTCTTCCGGTGCCGCGTCGATCTGGTCGTACGCCTTCGCTTCGCCGCCGAACTTCTTCGTCAGAACCGTCGTGATCGCTGCCGTCAGCGTCGTCTTGCCGTGGTCGACGTGACCAATCGTACCAACGTTGACGTGCGGCTTGGTCCGCTCAAACTTTTCTTTTGCCATGATTCTCTTCTTTCAAAAAATATCGGTTGGTAGCTACAGATTTACTTCGACTTCGCGCTGATGATCGCTTCAGCAACGTTGCGCGGAGCTTCAGCGTAGTGCTTGAACTCCATCGTGTACGTTGCACGACCTTGCGTCAGCGAACGCAGCGACGTCGAGTAACCGAACATTTCCGACAGCGGCACTTCGGCGCGAACGATCTTGCCGCCGCCGACCATGTCTTCCATGCCCTGGACGATGCCGCGACGGCCCGACAGGTCGCCCATCACGTTGCCCATGTAGTCTTCCGGCGTCTCGACTTCGACAGCCATCATCGGCTCGAGGACGACCGGGTTCGCCTTGCGCATCGCTTCCTTGAACGCCATCGAACCGGCCATGCGGAACGCGTTTTCGTTCGAGTCGACGTCGTGGTACGAACCGAACGTCAGGTGAACCTTCACGTCGACGACCGGGAAGCCAGCCAGCACGCCCGACTTCAGCGTGTCCTGGATACCCTTGTCGACCGCCGGGATGTATTCACGCGGAATCACACCACCCTTGATCTCGTCGAAGAACTCGTAGCCCTTGCCCTGCTCGTTCGGCTCCAGCGTGATGACCGCGTGACCGTACTGGCCGCGACCACCCGACTGCTTGACGAACTTGCCGTCGACGTCCTTCGCCGTCGAACGGATCGTTTCGCGGTATGCAACCTGCGGCTTGCCGACGGTCGCTTCCACGCCGAACTCACGCTTCATCCGGTCGACCAGAATTTCGAGGTGGAGCTCGCCCATGCCCGAAATGATGGTCTGGCCCGACTCTTCGTCGGTCTGCACGCGGAACGACGGGTCTTCCTGCGCCAGGCGGTTCAGCGCGAGGCCCATCTTTTCCTGGTCAGCCTTGGTCTTCGGCTCGACAGCCTGCGAAATCACCGGCTCCGGGAACACCATGCGCTCGAGCACGATCGGGTGTGCCGGATCGCACAGCGTGTCGCCCGTGGTCGCTTCCTTCAGGCCGACCGCAGCAGCGATGTCGCCTGCACGGACTTCCTTGATTTCTTCACGCTGGTTCGCGTGCATCTGCAGAATACGACCGAGGCGTTCCTTCTTGCCCTTGGTCGAGTTCAGCAGCGTGTCGCCCGAGTTGACGACGCCCGAGTACACACGGAAGAAGATCAGCTGGCCGACGAACGGGTCGGTCATGATCTTGAACGCGAGCGACGAGAACTTCTCGTCGTCCGACGCCTTGCGCTCGGCTTCTGCGCCATCTTCGAGCTCGCCCTTGACCGGCGGGATGTCGACCGGCGACGGCAGGAAGTCGATCACGGCGTCGAGCATGCGCTGCACGCCCTTGTTCTTGAACGCGGTACCGCACAGCATCGGCTGGATTTCGCACGCGATCGTACGGTCGCGCAGCGCCTTGACGATGTCGGCTTCCGGCAGATCGCCTTCTTCCAGGTACTTGTTCATCAGGTCTTCGCTGGCTTCAGCAGCCGCTTCGACCATCTTTTCGCGCCATTCCTTGCAGGTGTCCGCGAGCTCGGCCGGGATGTCGACGTAGTCGAACTTCGTGCCTTGCGACGCTTCGTCCCAAATGATCGCCTTCATCTTGATCAGGTCGACCACGCCCTTGAAGTTTTCTTCCGAGCCGATCGGCACCACGACCGGAACCGGGTTCGCCTTCAGGCGCAGACGGAGCTGGTCGTAGACCTTGAAGAAGTTCGCGCCGGTACGGTCCATCTTGTTGACGAACGCGAGACGGGGCACCTTGTACTTGTTAGCCTGGCGCCACACCGTTTCCGACTGCGGCTGCACGCCGCCCACTGCGCAGTACACCATGCACGCGCCGTCGAGCACGCGCATCGAGCGTTCCACTTCGATCGTGAAGTCGACGTGGCCCGGGGTGTCGATGATGTTGATGCGGTGTTCCGGATAGTTGCCGCCCATGCCCTTCCAGAAGGCCGTGGTAGCAGCGGACGTGATCGTGATGCCACGCTCTTGTTCCTGCTCCATCCAGTCCATCGTTGCTGCGCCGTCGTGGACTTCACCGATCTTGTGGTTCACACCGGTGTAAAACAGAATGCGCTCGGTCGTCGTCGTCTTGCCGGCGTCGATGTGAGCGCTAATACCGATATTGCGGTAGCGCTCGATAGGAGTCTTGCGAGCCACTTTGATCCTCTACTGGGATAACACGATGCAGCCCTGCTGCATCATGCTTCAACACAAACGGGCGAGGCGCCTGAAAAGCGCACCCGCCCGGAATTTATTTCCGCAAACAGCCCAGCCAGGCGCTTAGAAACGGAAATGCGAGAACGCGCGGTTGGCTTCTGCCATGCGGTGAACTTCATCGCGCTTCTTCATCGCGCCGCCACGGCCTTCGGCCGCTTCGGTGAGTTCGCCTGCCAGACGCAGAGCCATCGACTTCTCGCTGCGCTTCTTCGCAGCCTCACGCAGCCAGCGCATCGCCAATGCCATACGACGCGACGGGCGCACTTCGACCGGAACCTGATAGTTGGCACCACCAACGCGACGGCTCTTCACTTCGACCACCGGCTTCACGTTGTTGAGCGCAACGGTGAACACTTCCAGCGGGTCCTTGCCACCCTTGGTCTGGATTTGTTCGAATGCGCCATAAACGATGCGTTCTGCGACCGACTTCTTGCCGGACAGCATCAGCATGTTCATGAACTTGGCTACATCAACGTTGCCGAACTTCGGATCCGGCAACACTTCCCGCTTGGGGACTTCGCGACGACGCGGCATGATTCTTCCTTTACCTGTTCAGTTGGAGCTGCAACCAGCTCCGCGGCCACCAACAAACCCGATCACATCTTCACGACTAACCAGCTTGGCCGGGTGACCACTTACTCGACAGCACCGGCAATCCGGCACTCCCGCCTTGACCGCCCTGCGGCGATCCCTGATCAAAAACTGCTTACTTGGCAGCCTTTGCACGCTTCGCGCCGTACTTCGAGCGCGCTTGCTTACGGTCCTTGACGCCCTGGGTATCCAGCGAGCCGCGAACCATGTGGTAACGCACACCCGGCAAGTCCTTCACACGGCCGCCGCGGATCAGCACAACCGAGTGTTCCTGCAGGTTGTGGCCTTCACCGCCGATGTACGAAATCACTTCGAAGCCGTTCGTCAGACGAACCTTGGCAACCTTACGGAGTGCCGAGTTCGGCTTCTTCGGCGTCGTCGTGTACACACGGGTGCACACGCCGCGACGCTGGGGGCAGTCCTGCAGGGCCGGGCTCTTGCTCTTCGTCGTTTCCGACTGACGGCCTTTGCGAACCAGTTGGTTGATGGTTGGCATTGTTTATTCCTGAAATTGAACAAAATCTGCACATCGATTTCGGGCAAAGCGAGAATCGACGCACAGTTGACTTCCGAACCGGCGATACGGGCACGAACCTGCGAACAAACTTCGACGCGACTCGGCCCACCGAATACCGGAACCCAGCATGATATTCCGGAAATGCCAACTAAGTCAACGGCTTGCGTGATCCGCCAGCCGCGCGGGCGGTTTACCGGAAGGGTCGGAACAGCTGTGTCATGCCGATTCGACGACGTCGATGATCTCGTCGCCGAAGCGTTCGAGCTTGCGTACGCCCATGCCGGGGATATGGCGCAGGTCGTCGATCGTCTCCGGCGCGTTGCGTGCGATTTCGGCCAGCGTCGCATCGTGGAAGATCACGTAGGCCGGCACGCCGTCGGATTTCGCGGTTTCCGCGCGCCACGCGCGCAGCGCGTCCCAGCGTGCGCGCTCGCGCGTGCCCATGCCGGCCGTCGGGTCGACCCGCGTGCCGCTGCGGCTCGACGACTGGCGCGTGCGCTGCGGCTTCACGTAGCGGCGCAGCGTGACCTTCTCCTCGTTCTTCAGCACCGGCTTCGCGGCCTCGGTCAGCATCAGCGCGCCGAAGCCGCCATGGTCGACCGCCAGGTAGCCATACGCGACGAGTTGCCGGAAAATCGCGCGCCACTCGGGCTCCGACAGCGATGCGCCGATCCCGAACGTACTGAGCTGGTCGTGGCCGCGCTGCAGCACCTTCTCGGTGCGGCCGCCGCGCAGGATTTCGATCAGATGACTCGACCCGAAATTGAAACCGCTGGCTCGCTGCGCGCGGAATACGCAGGACAGCGCCATCTGCGCCTCCCGCGTCGCGTCCCACGAATCGGGCGGCTCGAGGCACGTGTCGCAGTTGCCGCACGGCTGGCTCGCCTCGCCGAAGTAGTTCAGAAGCCGCACACGCCGGCACGAGATCGTCTCGCACAGCCCGAGCAGCGCATCGAGCTTCGACGTCTGCACGCGTTTGTGCGCATCGTCCGCGTCGGATTCGTCGATCATCTTGCGCTGCTGGACGACGTCGCCGAGCCCGTACGCCATCCATGCGTTCGCCGGCATCCCGTCGCGGCCCGCCCGGCCGGTTTCCTGGTAGTAGCCTTCCACGCTCTTCGGCAAATCAAGGTGCGCGACGAAGCGCACGTCCGGCTTGTCGATGCCCATGCCGAACGCGATGGTCGCGCACATCACGATGCCTTCCTCGCGCTGGAACATCTCCTGGTGCTTCTGCCGCACCTCGAACTCCATCCCCGCGTGGTACGGCAGCGCACGCACGCCCTGAGCCTTCAGCCATTCGGCCGTTTCCTCGACCTTGCGGCGCGACAGGCAGTAGACGACGCCCGCATCGGTCGTGCCGTCCGCGTTCGTGTGCTCCGCGCGGATGAAGTCGAGCAGCTGCGCGCGTGCGTTGTCCTTCTCGACGATCCGGTAACGGATGTTCGGCCGGTCGAAGCTCGAGATGAACACTCGCGCATCGTCGAGCGCGAGACGATGGATGATCTCGTCGCGCGTGATCGCGTCGGCGGTGGCCGTGAGCGCGATGCGCGGCACCGACGGGAAGCGCTCGTGCAGCACCGACAGCTGGATGTATTCGGGACGGAAGTCGTGCCCCCATTGCGACACGCAATGCGCCTCGTCGATCGCGAACAGACCGATCTTCGCGCGCTCGAGCAGCTCGAGGAAGCGCCCGGTCATCAGCCGTTCGGGCGCGACGTACAGCAGGTCGATCTCGCCCTCGCGCAGCGCGCGCTCGGTCGCCGCGGCCTCGGCGCCCGACAGCGTCGAGTTCAGATAGGCCGCGCGCACGCCGACTTCGCTGAGCGCGGCGACCTGGTCCTGCATCAGCGCGATCAGCGGCGACACCACGATGCCGGCGCCGTGCCCGGCTTCGCGCCGCAGCAGCGCCGGAATCTGGTAGCACAGCGACTTGCCGCCGCCCGTCGGCATCAGCACGAGGCAATCGCCGCCGCCGGCGACGTGTTCGACGATCTCGCCCTGCTGGCCGCGAAATGCGGAGTAACCGAAGACTTCGTCGAGGATTTCGAGGGCGCGGGACATGAATGATGAGAACGAGGACGGCAGAACGATGACCGCGATTTTAACAACCCGCTCGCGCAACGCGCGGCGAATCGTGCAACGTTGGCCAATCGAACAGGGTTCGCGCGCGCGCATGACGGGCCTGCGCAAGCGTGCGGCAAGCCCGTCATGCACGTGAACGACGGACAAAAAAAACCGCCCGGCGAACCGGGCGGTTTCGATGACAGCGAATACGCAGCACAAGGCGGCTCGCGCCGCCCCGCGCTTATTCGGCTGCCGGGTGTTGCGGCTCTTCCGCGGGCGCGCTCGGCGTGCCGAAGTCGAATGCCTCTTCCGCTGCGATCTGGTCGAAACGCTCGCGATCGGACATCTCCTTCGCCTTGCGTGCCTTGTGGAACGCGAGACCCGTACCGGCCGGAATCAAACGGCCGACGATCACGTTTTCCTTCAGGCCGCGCAGATCGTCGCGCTTGCCCATGATCGCCGCTTCGGTCAGCACGCGGGTCGTTTCCTGGAACGATGCCGCCGAGATGAACGAGTCGGTCGACAGCGACGCCTTCGTGATACCGAGGAGCACGTTGTCGTACGACGCCGGGCGCTTGCCTTCGGCGATCATGCGGTCGTTCTCGTCCAGCATGTCGGAGCGCTCGACCTGTTCGCCCGGGATGAAGCGCGTATCACCGTTGTCGGTGATCTGCACACGACGCAGCATCTGGCGAACGATCACCTCGATGTGCTTGTCGTTGATCTTCACGCCCTGCAGACGATACACGTCCTGCACTTCGTCGACGATGTAGCGCGACAGCGCCTCGATACCCTGCAGACGCAGGATGTCGTGCGGATCGGCCGGGCCGTCCACGATCATTTCGCCCTTGTTGACGACCTGAGCATCGTGGACCAGCACCTGCTTTTCCTTCGCGATCAGGAACTCGTGCTGATTGCCTTCGAGGTCCGTGATGACGAGACGCTGCTTGCCCTTCGTGTCCTTGCCGAACGACGTCGTGCCGGTGACTTCCGCGAGAATGCCGGCATCCTTCGGCGAACGCGCTTCGAACAGTTCCGCCACCCGCGGCAGACCGCCGGTAATGTCACGCGTCTTCTGCGCTTCGGTCGGGATACGTGCGAGCACTTCACCCACCTGCACCTGCTGGCCGTCCTTCACGGTGATCAGTGCGCCGACCTGGAAGCCGATCTGCACCGCGTGTTCCGTGCCCGGGATCTTCACTTCGTCGCCGTTCGCGTCGAGCAGCTTCACCTGCGGACGCACGCTCTTCGAAGCTTGCGAACCGCGACGCTTCACGTCGATCACGACCAGCGTCGACAGGCCGGTCACGTCGTCGATCTGCTTCGCGACGGTCACGCCTTCCTCGACGTTCTCGAACTTCACCGTACCACCGTACTCGGTGATGATCGGACGCGTCATCGGATCCCACGTCGCCAGCTGCGTGCCGGCCTTGATCGCCGCGCCGTCGAGCTGCAGCAGCGTCGCGCCGTACGGGATCTTGTGACGTTCGCGCTCGCGGCCGATATCGTCGGTGATCAGCGCCTCGCCCGAACGCGAAATGACGATCTGCTCGCCCTTCGCGTTGGTGACGTAACGCATCGTCGCCGTGAAGCGCACGATACCGTTGCTCTTCGCTTCGACCGACGACGCCACTGCCGCACGCGATGCCGCACCACCGATGTGGAACGTACGCATCGTCAGCTGCGTGCCCGGTTCACCGATCGACTGTGCAGCGATCACGCCGACTGCTTCGCCGACGTTCACGAGCGAGCCGCGGCCAAGGTCACGGCCGTAGCAGGCCGCGCACAGACCGTAACGCGTTTCGCAGGTCAGCGGCGTGCGCACGCGCACTTCGTCGATGCCGAGGCGTTCGATTTCCTCGACCGCCGTTTCGTCGAGCAGCGTGCCCGATTCGTACAGCGTTTCCTGCGTTTCCGGGTTCACGACGTCCGCGACCGCGACGCGGCCGAGGATACGGTCGCGCAGTGCCTCGACGACTTCACCGCCTTCGACCAGCGCCTTCATCGCCACGCCGTTCGACGTGCCGCAATCGTCCTCGACCACCACCAGATCCTGCGTGACGTCGACCAGACGACGCGTCAGGTAACCCGAGTTTGCCGTCTTCAGTGCCGTATCAGCCAGACCCTTACGTGCGCCGTGGGTCGAGATGAAGTACTGCAACACGTTCAGGCCTTCGCGGAAGTTCGCGGTAATCGGCGTCTCGATAATCGAGCCGTCCGGCTTCGCCATCAGGCCTCGCATACCGGCCAGCTGACGAATCTGCACCGCCGAACCCCGGGCGCCCGAGTCGGCCATCATGTAGATCGAGTTGAACGACTCCTGGCGCGTCTCGTTGCCGTCGCGGTCGATCACCGGCTCCGTCGACAGCTGCTCCATCATCGCCTTGCCGACCGCTTCCGACGTTGCCGACCAGATGTCGACCACGTTGTTGTAGCGTTCCTGCGCGGTGACGAGACCCGACATGTACTGGCGGTCGTACTCCTTCACCTTCTTCGCGGCGTCGCCGACGATCGTTTCCTTCTGCGGCGGCACGAGCATGTCGTCCACGCAGATCGAAATGCCGGCACGCGTCGCCAGACGGAAACCCGACTGCATCAGCTGATCGGCGAACACGACCGTCGCACGCAGACCGCACTTGCGGAACGCGGTGTTGATCAGGCGCGAGATTTCCTTCTTCTTCAGCGGCTTGTTCAGCACCGAGAACGGCAGGCCGTGCGGCAGGATCTCCGACAGGATCGCGCGACCGACGGTCGTCGCGTACAGCGTGATCTTCGGCACGAATTCCGGTGCGCCTTCCGACGTGTCTTCGTTGCGGACCATTTCGGTGATCCGCACGTTGACGCGCGATGCCAGCTCGACTTCCTTGTTCTCGTACGCGCGGATCACTTCCGACACGCCGGTGAACGTCAGGCCTTCGCCCTTGCCGTTGATCGCTTCGCGGGTCGCGTAGTACAGACCCAGCACGATATCCTGCGACGGCACGATCGACGGATCGCCGTTGGCCGGGAACAGCACGTTGTTCGACGCCAGCATCAGCGTGCGCGCTTCCATCTGCGCTTCGAGCGACAGCGGCACGTGAACGGCCATCTGGTCACCGTCGAAGTCGGCGTTGAATGCCGCGCAGACGAGCGGGTGCAGCTGGATCGCCTTGCCTTCGATCAGCACCGGCTCGAACGCCTGGATACCGAGACGGTGCAGCGTCGGCGCACGGTTCAGCATCACCGGGTGCTCGCGGATCACCTCTTCGAGGATGTCCCACACCACCGGCGTCTGGTTCTCGACTTCCTTCTTCGCAGCCTTGATGGTCGTCGCGACGCCCATCACTTCCAGCTTGTTGAAGATGAACGGCTTGAACAGTTCCAGCGCCATCAGCTTCGGCAGACCGCACTGGTGCAGCTTCAGCGTCGGGCCGACCACGATGACCGAACGGCCCGAGTAGTCGACGCGCTTGCCCAGCAGGTTCTGACGGAAACGACCGCCCTTGCCCTTGATCATGTCGGCGAGCGACTTCAGCGGACGCTTGTTCGCGCCCGTCATCGCCTTGCCGCGACGACCGTTGTCGAGCAGCGAGTCGACGGCTTCCTGCAGCATCCGCTTTTCGTTGCGGACGATGATCTCAGGCGCCTTCAGCTCGAGCAGACGCTTCAACCGGTTGTTACGGTTGATCACGCGGCGATACAGGTCGTTCAGGTCCGACGTCGCGAAACGGCCGCCGTCCAGCGGCACGAGCGGACGCAGTTCCGGCGGCAGCACCGGCAGCACTTCGAGGATCATCCACTCGGGCTTGATGCCCGAGCGCTGGAATGCCTCGAGGACCTTCAGGCGCTTCGCGTACTTCTTGATCTTCGCTTCCGAGCCGGTGTTCTTCAGCTCGGTGCGCAGCGTCTCGACCTGCTCGTCGATGTTGATCGCGCGCAGCAGTTCACGCACGCCTTCCGCGCCCATCTCGGCACGGAATTCGTCGCCGTATTCCTCGACCTTGTTGTAGTAATCCTCTTCGGTCATGATCTGCCGCGCCTTCAGCGGCGTCATGCCCGGTTCGATCACCACGTACGCTTCGAAGTACAGCACGCGTTCGATGTCGCGCAGCGTCATGTCGAGCACCATGCCCAGACGCGACGGCAGCGACTTCAGGAACCAGATGTGCGCGACCGGCGAGGCCAGCTCGATGTGGCCCATCCGTTCGCGACGCACCTTCGCCAGCGTCACTTCGACGCCGCACTTCTCGCAGATCACGCCGCGGTGCTTCAGACGCTTGTACTTGCCGCACAGGCACTCGTAGTCCTTGATCGGCCCGAAGATCTTCGCGCAGAACAGACCATCGCGTTCCGGCTTGAACGTACGGTAGTTGATGGTCTCCGGCTTCTTCACTTCACCGAACGACCACGAACGGATCTTGTCCGGCGAGGCCAGACCGATCTTGATCGCGTCGAAAACTTCTTCCTGTTGGACTTGCTTGAATAGATCGAGCAGAGCTTTCATTGCCTTCTCTCCGTAGTCCGATTAATTGCGGTCGAGATCGATGTCGATACCGAGCGAGCGGATTTCCTTCACGAGCACGTTGAAGGATTCCGGCATGCCTGCATCGATCACGTGATCGCCCTTGACGAGGTTTTCGTACACCTTCGTCCGGCCGGTCACGTCGTCCGACTTCACCGTCAGCATTTCCTGCAGCACGTAGGACGCGCCGTACGCTTCGAGTGCCCACACTTCCATTTCACCGAAACGCTGACCACCGAACTGCGCCTTACCACCCAGCGGCTGCTGCGTGACGAGCGAGTACGGGCCGGTCGAACGCGCGTGCATCTTGTCGTCGACCAGGTGGTGCAGCTTCAGGTAGTGCATGTAGCCGAGCGTCACGCGACGTTCGAACGGCTCGCCCGTGCGGCCGTCGTACAGGCGGACCTGGTTCTTCGACGGGTTCATGTCGAGCTGCTGCGCGATGTCGTCCGGGAACGCGAGGTCGAGCATCTTGCCCATTTCTTCCTCGGTCGCACCGTCGAACACCGGCGTCGCGAACGGCACGCCTTCGCGCAGGTTCTTCGCGAGTTCGAGGATCTCGTCGTCGGTGAAGCTTTCCAGATCTTCCTGGCGACCCGACTCGTTGTAGATCTTCGTCAGGAACACGCGCAGTTCCTCGATCTTCGCCTGGCGCTGCAGCATTTCGCCGATACGCCAGCCGAGGCCCTTCGCGGCCCAGCCGAGGTGCACTTCCAGAACCTGACCCACGTTCATCCGCGACGGCACGCCGAGCGGGTTCAGCACGACGTCTGCCGGACGGCCGTCGGCCATGTACGGCATGTCTTCGATCGGGACGATCTTCGACACGACACCCTTGTTACCGTGACGGCCTGCCATCTTGTCGCCAGGCTGCAGGCGGCGCTTCACCGCAAGGTACACCTTGACCATCTTCAGCACGCCCGGCGGCAGTTCGTCGCCTTGCGTGAGCTTCTTGCGCTTCTCTTCGAACGCCAGATCGAACTGGTGACGCTTTTCTTCGATCGAGTTCTTGATCGCTTCGAGCGATGCCGCTGCTTCGTCGTCCGCGAGGCGGATGTCGAACCAGTGGTAGTGGTCGAGGTCTTCCAGGTAAGCCTGGTCGATCTTCGTGCCCTTCGCGAGCTTCTTCGGACCGCCGTTCGCGACCTTGCCCACGAGCATGCGTGCCAGACGCTGGAACGCGTCGCCTTCCACGATGCGCAGCTGGTCGTTCAGGTCGAGACGGTAGCGCTTCAGTTCGTCGTCGATGATCTGTTGCGCACGCTTGTCGCGCTGGATGCCTTCACGCGTGAACACCTGGACGTCGATCACGGTGCCGCTCATGCCCGACGGCACGCGCAGCGACGTATCCTTCACGTCCGAAGCCTTCTCGCCGAAGATCGCGCGCAGCAGCTTCTCTTCCGGCGTCAGCTGGGTCTCGCCCTTCGGCGTGACCTTGCCGACCAGCACGTCGCCCGCTTCGACTTCCGCACCGATGTACACGATGCCCGATTCGTCGAGACGGCCGAGCTGGACTTCCGCCAGGTTCGAGATGTCGCGCGTGATTTCTTCCGGCCCGAGCTTCGTGTCGCGTGCAACGACGTTCAGCTCTTCGATGTGGATCGACGTGTAGCGATCGTCGGCCACGACCTTCTCCGAGATCAGGATCGAGTCCTCGAAGTTGTAGCCGTTCCACGGCATGAACGCGATCAGCATGTTCTGGCCGAGCGCGAGCTCGCCCAGGTCCGTCGATGCGCCGTCGGCCAGCACGTCGCCGCGCGAGACCTTGTCGCCCATCTTCACGATCGGACGCTGGTTGATGTTCGTGTTCTGGTTCGAACGCGTGTACTTGATCAGGTTGTAGATGTCGACACCGACTTCACCTGCGACCGCTTCGTCGTCGTTCACGCGGATCACGATACGGCCTGCGTCGACATAGTCGACGACGCCGCCGCGGAACGCCTGAACCGTCGTGCCCGAGTCGACCGCGCAGGTGCGCTCGATGCCCGTACCGACGACCGGCTTTTCCGGACGCAGACACGGCACGGCCTGACGCTGCATGTTCGAGCCCATCAGTGCACGGTTCGCGTCGTCGTGCTCGAGGAACGGGATCAGCGAAGCTGCAACCGACACGATCTGCGACGGCGCGACGTCCATGTACTGGATGCGGTCCGGCGTGACCATCATCGTTTCGCCGGCTTCACGCGACGACACGAGTTCGTCGATCAGTCGGCCGTCTTCGTCGATCGCGGCGTTCGCCTGGGCGATCATGTAGCGGCCTTCCTCGATCGCCGACAGGTAGTCGATCTGGTCGGTCACCTTGCCGTCCACGACCTTGCGGTACGGCGTCTCGAGGAAGCCGTACTCGTTCAGGTGCGCGTACAGTGCGAGCGAGTTGATCAGACCGATGTTCGGACCTTCCGGCGTTTCGATCGGGCACACGCGGCCATAGTGGGTCGGGTGCACGTCACGAACTTCGAAGCCTGCGCGTTCGCGCGTCAGACCGCCCGGGCCCAGTGCGGAAACGCGGCGCTTGTGCGTGATTTCCGACAGCGGGTTGGTCTGGTCCATGAACTGCGACAGCTGCGACGAACCGAAGAACTCGCGGATCGCCGACGAAATCGGCTTCGAGTTGATCAGGTCGTGCGGCATCAGGTTTTCGCTTTCGGCCTGGCCGAGGCGTTCCTTGACCGCGCGCTCGACACGCACGAGACCTGCGCGGAACTGGTTTTCCGCCAGTTCGCCGACGCAACGCACGCGACGGTTGCCGAGGTGGTCGATGTCGTCCACTTCGCCCTTGCCGTTGCGCAGCTCGACGAGGATCTTGATCGTCGCGAGGATGTCGTCGTCCTGCAGCGTCATCGGGCCGACGATCTCGTCACGGCCGACGCGGCGGTTGAACTTCATGCGGCCGACCTTCGACAGGTCGTACGCTTCTTCGCTGTAGAACAGACGGTTGAACAGCGCCTCGACCGCTTCTTCGGTCGGCGGCTCGCCCGGACGCATCATGCGGTAGATCGCGATGCGCGCGGCCGTCTTGTCGGTCGTTTCGTCGACACGCAGCGTCGACGAGATGTACGGGCCCTGGTCCAGATCGTTCGTGTAGAGCGTCTGGATTTCCTTGATGCCCGCTTCGCGCAGCTTCTCGAGCACGCTTTCGGTGATTTCGTCGTTCGCGGTCGCGATCACTTCGCCGGTGTCGCCGTCGACGACGTTCTTCGCCAGCACGCGGCCGAGCAGATAGTCTTCCGGCACCGAGATGAACTTGGTCTTCGCGGCTTCGAGGTCGCGAATGTGCTTCGCGTTGATCCGCTTGTCCTTCTGGACGATGACCTTGCCGTCGCGATCCGTGATGTCGAAGCGCGCGACTTCACCACGCAGGCGCTCGGGCACGAACTCGAGTTGCGCGCCTTCGTCCATCAGCGTGAAGTTGTCGAACACGAAGAAGTTCGCGAGGATCTGTTCCGGCGTGAGGCCAATGGCCTTCAGCAGGATCGTGACCGGCATCTTGCGGCGACGGTCGACGCGGAAGTACAGGATGTCCTTCGGATCGAATTCGAAGTCGAGCCACGAGCCGCGGTACGGAATGATCCGTGCCGAGAACAGCAGCTTGCCCGAGCTGTGCGTCTTGCCCTTGTCGTGTTCGAAGAACACGCCCGGCGAACGGTGCAGCTGCGAGACGATGACACGCTCGGTGCCGTTGATGACGAACGAGCCCGTCGGCGTCATGAGCGGAATTTCGCCCATGTACACTTCCTGCTCCTTCACTTCCTTGACGACCGGCTTGTTCGGCGATTCCTTGTCGAGGATGACGAGGCGGACCTTCGCGCGCAGCGCGGAGCAGTACGTCAGGCCACGCTGCTGGCATTCCTTGATGTTGAATGCCGGCGCGGACAACGCATAGCTCACGAACTCGAGGCGCGCGAAGCCGTTGTGCGAAACAATGGGAAATACCGATGTGAATGCGGCTTGCAAACCTTCAGGCTTGCGTTGCGTACCAGGCACATCGGCTTGCAGAAACGTGCTGAATGATTCAAGCTGGGTGGCCAGCAAGAACGGAACTTGGTGAACGATGGGGCGCTTCGCGAAACTCTTGCGAATGCGCTTCTTCTCGGTGAAGGAATATTGCATACGATCTCCGAATCACGGCGGGTGCTGTCGAGGCGGGATACCTGGACGTTTCGAACCCGAGTGTTCACCGACTGAGACCCGATGGCCGCCCGATGGCTTGAACGAGCCGAGAAGCTTGGTGGTTGGCCGCTACCAACCGCTGGCTGACGGCAGCGGATGCCTGTGTTGCCCGCTACCCGACCAAACTTGCCTTCTGCAGTCGCTTCAGAAGACAAAGAGAAACGCCAGTCGTGACCATTGATTACGATCAGGCGGTTTTCTTTGGCCTCTGGGGCCGGTTATTCGGGCTCCCGAATGAGTGCCAGAATAACGTCCCCACAAAGCACAAAAAGGCCGGCGGTGAAAATACCGCCAGCCTTCGCACAGCGCGTCGAAACTTACTTGACTTCGACCTTCGCGCCAGCTTCTTCCAGCTTCTTCTTGGCTTCTTCAGCAGCAGCCTTGTCGACGCCTTCCTTGACAGCCTTCGGTGCGCCGTCAACGACGTCCTTCGCTTCCTTCAGGCCCAGGCCCGTCAGTTCGCGAACTGCCTTGATGACTGCAACCTTGTTGCTGCCTGCTTCAGCCAGAACGACCGTGAATTCGGTCTTCTCTTCTGCAGCAGCAGCAGCGCCGCCGCCTGCCGGGCCAGCGACTGCCACTGCAGCTGCCGACACGCCAAACTTCTCTTCGAACGCCTTGACCAGTTCGTTCAGTTCCAGAACGGTCATCCCTTCGACTGCTGCCAGGATGTCTTCTTTTGCGATTGCCATTTGAAATACTCCTAAATTGAATTCGGATACAGCCAGCGATCAGTGACGCTGATGCACGCTCGATTACGCAGCTTCCGCTTGCTTCTTCTCGGCCAGCGCGGCAAGAGCACGCGCGAAGCCCGAAACAGGCGCTTGCATAACGAACAGCAGCTTCGAGAGCAGTTCTTCACGGCTCGGGATGCTTGCCAGCGCTTGCACGCCAGCCTTGTCCATCACCTTGCCATCGAACGAACCAGCCTTGATGACCAACTTGTCATTGCTCTTGCTGAAGTCGTTGACGACCTTGGCAGCAGCAATTGCATCTTCCGAGATGCCGTAGATCAGGGGGCCAGTCATCTGCTCTGCCAGCGGAGCAAAAGGCGTACCTTCAACAGCGCGACGCGCCAGCGTGTTCTTCAACACGCGCAGGTAAACCTGTTGCTCGCGCGCTTTCGCGCGCAGCTTGGTCAGATCGCCAACCGCAATTCCACGATACTCAGCCAGCACAACGGTCTGGGCCTTCGCGACTTGCGCGGCAACCTCAGCGACGACGGCTTGCTTGTCTTCTCTATTAAGCGGCACGGTTAGCCTCCAGAAACGATACGTTCGGCGCGGCCGGCATGGCCGAAACCTCACGTACCTCGTTCAACAACGGCGTCCGACCTCGTTAGGAGTATTTCCACCTCACGCCGTGAATCGCTTCACGACCTGCGGCTTCACCACTGCAAAACTTTTTCGGGTTCGCCATCTGCGTTGGCTTGAATTAAGGGATCGCCTGCCCGCTGCGTCCCACCAACGGTCTTTGATAACCGGTTGCCCGCCATGCTGCACGAACAACCGCCCAAAGCCCATGTAGACCGCTTCGCGAACGAAGCGGCCCGAATACTTGCTTACTGCGCTGCCAGCGTAGCCTGGTCGACACGCACGCCGACACCCATCGTGCTCGACAGTGCGATCTTGCGCAGGTAGACGCCCTTGCTCGTTGCCGGCTTGGCCTTCTGCAGCGCTTCGATCAGTGCCGACAGGTTCGAACGCAGTGCGTCTGCTTCGAACGATGCACGGCCGATGGTCGCGTGGATGATACCGGCCTTGTCGACACGGAATTGCACCTGACCAGCCTTCGCGTTCTTGACTGCAGTCGCGACGTCCGGCGTGACCGTGCCGACCTTCGGGTTCGGCATCAGGCCGCGCGGGCCGAGGATCTGACCGAGCGTACCGACGATACGCATCGTGTCCGGCGAAGCGATCACGATGTCGAAGTCCATCTGGCCAGCCTTGATCTGCTCAGCCAGGTCTTCCATACCGACGATTTCCGCGCCTGCTGCACGAGCCTGCTCGGCCTTGTCGCCTTGTGCGAACACGGCAACGCGAACCGACTTGCCCGTACCTGCCGGCAGAACGACCGAACCACGAACGACCTGGTCCGACTTCTTCGCATCGATGCCGAGCTGGACTGCGACGTCGATCGACTCGTTGAACTTCGCGCTCGCGCATTCCTTCACGAGTGCCAGTGCGTCTTCGATCGCGTACAGCTTCTGACGGTCGACCTTGGCGGCAAATGCCTGACGGCGCTTGGAGATCTTAGCCATTTACACGCCCTCCACAGTGATGCCCATCGAGCGTGCGCTACCAGCGATGGTGCGAACGGCTGCGTCCAGATCAGCTGCCGTAAGGTCCGGCATCTTGGTCTTCGCGATTTCTTCGGCTTGAGCGCGCGTGATCGAACCGACCTTGTCGGTGTGCGGCTTGCTCGAGCCCTTGTCCACCTTCGCCGCCTTCTTGATCAGGACGGTCGCCGGCGGCGTCTTCATCACGAACGTGAAGCTCTTGTCAGCGTATGCCGTGATGACCACCGGCACCGGCAGACCCGGCTCCATGCCTTGAGTCTGCGCGTTGAACGCCTTGCAGAACTCCATGATGTTCAGGCCGCGCTGGCCCAGTGCCGGACCGACCGGCGGCGACGGGTTGGCTTTACCTGCAGGAATCTGCAGCTTGATAAAGCCGACAATCTTCTTTGCCATTTGTAAACCTCGTTGGAACGCCAGACGGCGTTCGGTGAGTGATAACGCGCGTTCGCCGCTGGCTACTGACGCTCCTCAACGGCCATAACGCGAGCCGTAAGCGCGAAGGTGGGCAGCCGAGGCTGCCCACCGAATCGGGATCAAACTTTTTCGACCTGACCGAACTCGAGTTCGACCGGGGTAGAGCGGCCAAAGATGGTGACCGACACACGCACGCGCGATTTTTCGTAGTTGACTTCCTCGACGGTGCCGTTGAAGTCCGTGAACGGACCTTCCTTGACACGCACCATCTCGCCAACTTCGAACAGGGTCTTCGGGCGCGGCTTCTCGACGCCTTCCTGCATCTGCGACATGATCTTTTCGACTTCCTTCGGGGAAATCGGGGTCGGGCGGTTACGCGCACCGCCGACGAAACCGGTGACCTTCGCGGTGTTCTTCACGAGGTGCCACGTTTCGTCCGTCATCTCCATCTCCACCAGCACGTAGCCGGGGAAGAAACGACGCTCGGTTACTGCCTTGTGGCCGCCTTTGACTTCGACCACTTCTTCGGTCGGGACCAGGATCTGACCGAATTTATCCTGCATGCCAGCACGTTCGATGCGCTCCTGAAGCGCGCGTTGCACGCTCTTCTCCATACCGGAGTAGGCGTGCACGACGTACCAACGCTTTCCGCTCGGGGATGCCGGAGTATCGCTCATATCATTTCCAACCCAGAATCGCCGAGAAAATCACCCATTCGATCGATTTGTCACTCAACCAGAGGAAAATCGCCATCACGAGCACGAAACCGAACACGACGAGTGTGGTTTGCGTTGCTTCCTTGCGGGTGGGCCAAACGACCTTGCGGACTTCCTTGTACGAATCCTTGGCAAACGCGATGAGGCTCTTGCCAGGTGCGGACATCAGACCGACGGCCACGCCGGCGATGATACCTACCGCCAATGCGGCACCGCGGACATACCACTGCTGGTTGGCCAGCCAGAAGAAGCCCACGAATCCGGCCAAGACCAGCAATACGCCCAGGGCCAGCATCAGCTTATCGCCGGAGGTATTTACAGTTTCGACGGATGGATTCGCCATAACACCTTAAAACAAATGCCACGTGGGACACGTGGCGATTTTTGGCAGGGGCAGAGGGAATCGAACCCCCAACCTTCGGTTTTGGAGACCGACGCTCTGCCAGTTGAGCTATACCCCTAAACCATGTTGGGGCCGGCTGCTGCCAGCCCCAAAACTGTCGATCAACGAATAACTGGCTTACTCGATGATCTTGGCGACGACGCCGGCGCCGACGGTACGACCACCTTCGCGGATTGCGAAGCGCAGACCTTCTTCCATCGCGATCGGAGCGATCAGCTTCACCGTGATCGACACGTTGTCGCCCGGCATCACCATTTCCTTGTCCTTCGGCAGCTCGATCGAGCCCGTCACGTCCGTCGTACGGAAGTAGAACTGCGGACGGTAGTTGTTGAAGAACGGCGTGTGACGGCCGCCTTCGTCCTTGCTCAGCACGTACACTTCAGCCGTGAAGTGCGTGTGCGGCGTGATCGAACCCGGCTTCGCCAGAACCTGGCCACGCTCCACGTCTTCACGCTTCGTGCCGCGCAGCAGGATACCCACGTTGTCGCCTGCCTGACCTTGGTCCAGCAGCTTGCGGAACATTTCAACGCCCGTGCAGGTCGTCTTCACCGTCGGCTTGATACCGACGATTTCGATTTCCTCGCCGACCTTGATGATGCCGCGCTCGACACGACCCGTCACCACCGTACCGCGGCCCGAGATCGAGAACACGTCTTCCACCGGCATCAGGAACGCGCCGTCAACCGCACGCTCCGGCGTCGGGATGTACGTGTCCAGTGCGTCTGCCAGGTTCATGATCGCCACTTCGCCCAGCTCGCCCGTGTCGCCCTCCAGCGCCAGCTTTGCCGAACCCTTCACGATCGGCGTGTCGTCGCCCGGGAAGTCGTACTTCGACAGCAGTTCGCGAACTTCCATCTCGACCAGCTCGAGCAGTTCAGCGTCGTCCACCATGTCGCACTTGTTCAGGAACACGATGATGTACGGAACGCCAACCTGACGTGCCAGCAGGATGTGCTCACGCGTTTGCGGCATCGGGCCGTCTGCTGCCGAGCAAACCAGGATCGCGCCGTCCATCTGTGCCGCGCCCGTGATCATGTTCTTCACGTAGTCAGCGTGGCCCGGGCAGTCGACGTGTGCGTAGTGGCGGTTTGCCGTTTCGTACTCGACGTGTGCCGTGTTGATCGTGATGCCGCGCGCCTTTTCTTCCGGTGCCGCGTCGATCTGGTCGTACGCCTTCGCTTCGCCGCCGAACTTCTTCGTCAGAACCGTCGTGATCGCTGCCGTCAGCGTCGTCTTGCCGTGGTCGACGTGACCAATCGTACCAACGTTGACGTGCGGCTTGGTCCGCTCAAACTTTTCCTTGGCCATTTTCAACTCCCGAAAGGAATTTCACATGTTGCGCCGCGCGCAAACAGACACTGACTTTTTACTGCTGGTGCCCATGGGCAGGATCGAACTGCCGACCTCTCCCTTACCAAGGGAGTGCTCTACCACTGAGCCACATGGGCGCTATTACGCTTCAACTACACGGACTGGAGCGGGTGAAGGGAATCGAACCCTCGTCGTAAGCTTGGAAGGCTTCTGCTCTACCATTGAGCTACACCCGCACGGGCCACTAACGATTCCTTACCGCTCTCTGCGCTGATGTTCTGGTGGAGGAGGTTGGATTCGAACCAACGTAGGCGTAAGCCAACAGATTTACAGTCTGCCCCCTTTAGCCACTCGGGCACCCCTCCGTAGAGAACTGACGATTATGGGGGTGCATCGCACTGTTGTCAAGCACATCCCGAAGATTATTTTCATTCTCTTCCAGCGCACCTGAGCGATTCACCCGACGCCCACACCCGCCCGGCTAAGGCAAGTACAGGAGGATTGCCTATCGGCATCCACATCTTCGTCAGCCCCCGCTTTCAGCGTCGATTTGCATCTTTGCTGAAAACGAAAGACCGCCATCATACGGCCTCCCGAGCATAATGCCAAGCGGGTAGACGCAAAAAATCCGCAATTTCCATGCCGAGCGGAATTTATGGAGCCTGCGGCACATGCCCGGGCCGCCCGAATTGATCACAGGCGACGCGCCCGTACGTCGCCAAGGCGGGGGCAGCCGGGACGGAGGCAAGGACGTCCGGCACACTGACGCCGGATTACCGACTTAGCGCCGCCGCTCACCTCCTCCACAGCGAACGTGAATCCGCGCTGAACGGGCCGCATGTCGGAGGAACAACGCGGCGATCGGATGTGTGGTCCGGATCCTCGGCAGGAGCCTGGCCAGACTCTTGTGTCGATCGCCTTGCACAACAATTCGGCGCAATAGCTGCTGCATCGCTGAAAGTTCGCCGCGACAGCGATGCGCACGCGATGTGGCCGTCAGGACGTCGAGGCGAGCCGAGCTTTGGCGTCCGGCCCGGATGGTCTCATCGTCTCGCCAGCTGGCATCACAAGGTGCGTCGATAGGCGTTCATCCCGATACGTAGGCAACTGCTTCCACTGCCTTAACGCGCCCTGGCATTGTCGCGATGTAGGCGGCGGCGAAGCATCGGGCGTCGACGATCGGTTCTTGTGTCGACATTGAACGATGTCCTCGCGATGCCTCTTGCGGATCAAGCACTAGCGAGACTATCGCTCGACACGGGCACCTCAACATCGGTCCCTCGGGCCTGGTGATACTCATGTTGAATCGAGGCCGAGGCCGGCTTTGGCTCCACCGATTTATATCGGCGAGCATTCCGCACTGGACAGCGACACATGCGCATCACTGTCGACCGGCATCGATCGGACGGCGGTATGCCTTCGTGCCGGCAGGCAGGGTCGCGGCTGTTTGGCGGCCACAGCGCATTCACTCACCGACAAACCTGTGCGTTCGAGGACGGCTAGGTGGCGTCCGATAGAGACCACGGAGTGGGTCTTCTGAGGCGACAAGCAGGCAACCCGGGCCTCCCTCCGACACCACGGCGGCTGGCGTCTGCGGAAGGTACTACGGAACTTTCGACAGCCATTCGAGCGCCAACCGGACACGCTCGTCTGGCGTCGAACCGCCTTGGATTTCCCGATCAGGTCAGCCGGTCAAACACCGGCAAACTGGCGCCTCGAACAGAGTCACCGGCATTCAACGAAAAAGTGCCCTGACGAAGGCTTTTGTCGAGGCGGTACGAGCCGTCAGTGTGGCCGGAAATGCAGCGATTAAGGCGGGGATGGGTTCGGGATGATGAAGCGGGGATCAGGGTGCGCCGCTCGAGCGACACGTGGGGAGGTTTGGTTACCTCCGCGTGCATTTGCGCCGCTCAAATGCAAAAACCCCCGCCTTTCGGGCGGGGGTTTCTGGCTTAGGGAGCCTGACGATTACCTACTTTCACACGGGAATCCGCACTATCATCGGCGTAGAGTCGTTTCACGGTCCTGTTCGGGATGGGAAGGGGTGGGACCGACTCGCTATGGTCATCAGGCAAAGGGGGTTGTCCTGCTGGCATGGCCAACAGAACCAATCCTGGAAGAAGCAGTAATCTTGAGTTGTGTGTATCACACACGAGAATCCAACTTGTCCGACGCGCTCATCTTGGCGCGAGACAGACTTGTTATAGGATCAAGCCTTACGGGCAATTAGTATCGGTTAGCTGAACGCATTACTGCGCTTACACACCCGACCTATCAACGTCCTGGTCTCGAACGACCCTTCAAGGGGATCTAGTCCCCGGGGATATCTCATCTTAAGGCGAGTTTCCCGCTTAGATGCTTTCAGCGGTTATCTCTTCCGAACATAGCTACCCGGCGATGCCACTGGCGTGACAACCGGTACACCAGAGGTTCGTCCACTCCGGTCCTCTCGTACTAGGAGCAGCCCCCTTCAAATATCCAACGCCCACGGCAGATAGGGACCAAACTGTCTCACGACGTTTTAAACCCAGCTCACGTACCTCTTTAAATGGCGAACAGCCATACCCTTGGGACCGGCTACAGCCCCAGGATGAGATGAGCCGACATCGAGGTGCCAAACACCGCCGTCGATATGAACTCTTGGGCGGTATCAGCCTGTTATCCCCAGAGTACCTTTTATCCGTTGAGCGATGGCCCTTCCATACAGAACCACCGGATCACTATGACCTGCTTTCGCACCTGCTCGACTTGTCGGTCTCGCAGTTAAGCACGCTTATGCCATTGCACTATCAGCACGATTTCCGACCGTACCTAGCGTACCTTCGTACTCCTCCGTTACGCTTTGGGAGGAGACCGCCCCAGTCAAACTGCCTACCATGCACTGTCCCCGACCCGGATCACGGGCCAAGGTTAGAACCTCAAACAAACCAGGGTGGTATTTCAAGGACGGCTCCACCGAAACTAGCGTTCCGGTTTCATAGCCTCCCACCTATCCTACACAGATCGGTTCAAAGTCCAATGCAAAGCTACAGTAAAGGTTCATGGGGTCTTTCCGTCTAGCCGCGGGTAGATTGCATCATCACAAACACTTCAACTTCGCTGAGTCTCGGGAGGAGACAGTGTGGCCATCGTTACGCCATTCGTGCAGGTCGGAACTTACCCGACAAGGAATTTCGCTACCTTAGGACCGTTATAGTTACGGCCGCCGTTTACCGGGACTTCAATCAAGAGCTTGCACCCCATCATTTAATCTTCCGGCACCGGGCAGGCGTCACACCCTATACGTCCACTTTCGTGTTTGCAGAGTGCTGTGTTTTTATTAAACAGTCGCAGCCACCAGTTTATTGCAACCCCTTCACCCTCCTGGCGCAGGCCAGTCAAGCTACAAGGGCGTACCTTATCCCGAAGTTACGGTACCAATTTGCCGAGTTCCTTCTCCCGAGTTCTCTCAAGCGCCTTAGAATACTCATCTCGCCCACCTGTGTCGGTTTGCGGTACGGTCATCGTTAGACTGAAGCTTAGAGGCTTTTCTTGGAACCACTTCCAATTGCTTCGCTCCCGAGGGAGCTCGCGCCACACCCTTGAATTACGCGCCCGGATTTGCCTAAGCGCCTTCTCCAATGCAGCGACCGGGACTTCCAACACCCGGACAACCTTCCGCGATCCGTCCCCCCATCGCATCTAACGACGGTGCAGGAATATTGACCTGCTTCCCATCAGCTACGCATTTCTGCCTCGCCTTAGGGGCCGACTCACCCTACGCCGATGAACGTTGCGTAGGAAACCTTGGGCTTACGGCGAGGGGGCCTTTCACCCCCTTTATCGCTACTCATGTCAGCATTCGCACTTCCGATACCTCCAGCACCCTTTACAAGGCACCTTCGCAGGCTTACGGAACGCTCTCCTACCATGCGTGCAAGCACGCATCCGCAGCTTCGGTATATAGCTTAGCCCCGTTACATCTTCCGCGCAGGACGACTCGATCAGTGAGCTATTACGCTTTCTTTAAAGGGTGGCTGCTTCTAAGCCAACCTCCTGACTGTTTTAGCCTTCCCACTTCGTTTCCCACTTAGCTATATTTGGGGACCTTAGCTGGCGGTCTGGGTTGTTTCCCTCTTGACACCGGACGTTAGCACCCGATGTCTGTCTCCCGTGATTGCACTCTTCGGTATTCGGAGTTTGCTATGGCGGGGTAATCTGCAATAGACCCCCCAACCATGACAGTGCTCTACCCCCGAAGGTGAGACACGAGGCACTACCTAAATAGTTTTCGGAGAGAACCAGCTATTTCCAGGTTTGTTTAGCCTTTCACCCCTATCCACAGCTCATCCCCTAACTTTTCAACGTTAGTGGGTTCGGACCTCCAGTACGTGTTACCGCACCTTCATCCTGGCCATGGATAGATCACCTGGTTTCGGGTCTACGCCCAGCAACTGAACGCCCTATTCGGACTCGCTTTCGCTACGCCTGCCCTATACGGTTAAGCTTGCTACTGAACGTAAGTCGCTGACCCATTATACAAAAGGTACGCCGTCACCCCTTACGAGGCTCCGACTGTTTGTATGCATGCGGTTTCAGGATCTATTTCACTCCCCTCCCGGGGTTCTTTTCGCCTTTCCCTCACGGTACTGGTTCACTATCGGTCGATCACGAGTATTTAGCCTTGGAGGATGGTCCCCCCATCTTCAGACAGGATTTCACGTGTCCCGCCCTACTTGTCGCACACCTAGTTCTTTCATACTGTTTTCGCCTACAGGGCTATCACCTGCTATGGCCGCACTTTCCAGAGCGTTCGGCTAACAATACAAATAAAGAGTGCAAGGCTCATCCCATTTCGCTCGCCACTACTTTGGGAATCTCGGTTGATTTCTTTTCCTGCGGTTACTTAGATGTTTCAGTTCACCGCGTTCGCTTCGCATGGCCTATGTATTCAGCCATGGATACTCCATACGGAGTGGGTTTCCCCATTCGGACATCTACGGATCAAAGCTTGTTTGCCAGCTCCCCGTAGCTTTTCGCAGGCTACCGCGTCCTTCATCGCCTGTGATCGCCAAGGCATCCACCACATGCACTTGTTCGCTTGACCCTATAACGAGTCTGTCTCATCGACAGTCGCTACAGGTTGAGTTCTCGCGTTGTGCCGTATTCCAATTGAGTCGAACAATGAAGTTCGAATCATCTTGAGATACATCGATACAATCACAACCCGGATAGTTTCCACGTCCATCTCAAAGACGCTTCCGCTATCCAAATTACTTACTTCTTCCAGATTGTTAAAGAACGACAGCCGATATGGTGTTACTCATATCACTCTGACTGGCTCAATCGCCAATGGGTAAGATTCGATTCGTTCTCTCGAACCCAATCAAACATTATCCATTGGGGCTCCCTTCGGGAGTGAGATGCTCGTAAGCGCTAAAGCGCTAACGATCATCGCAATTGGTGGAGGCAGACGGGATCGAACCGACGACCCCCTGCTTGCAAAGCAGGTGCTCTCCCAGCTGAGCTATGCCCCCATTGAGTACAGATACCCTCAGGTGTACTACCGCCAGACAATGGTGGGTCTGGTTGGATTCGAACCAACGACCCCCGCCTTATCAAGACGGTGCTCTAACCGACTGAGCTACAGACCCCTGAGTCTGTCTTTAATTTACAGCCGATAAGCGTGAGCGCTCAACTTTGCGAGATAGCTCTGGAAAGGAGGTGATCCAGCCGCACCTTCCGATACGGCTACCTTGTTACGACTTCACCCCAGTCATGAATCCTACCGTGGTGACCGTCCTCCTTGCGGTTAGACTAGCCACTTCTGGTAAAACCCACTCCCATGGTGTGACGGGCGGTGTGTACAAGACCCGGGAACGTATTCACCGCGGCATGCTGATCCGCGATTACTAGCGATTCCAGCTTCATGCACTCGAGTTGCAGAGTGCAATCCGGACTACGATCGGTTTTCTGGGATTAGCTCCCCCTCGCGGGTTGGCAACCCTCTGTTCCGACCATTGTATGACGTGTGAAGCCCTACCCATAAGGGCCATGAGGACTTGACGTCATCCCCACCTTCCTCCGGTTTGTCACCGGCAGTCTCCTTAGAGTGCTCTTGCGTAGCAACTAAGGACAAGGGTTGCGCTCGTTGCGGGACTTAACCCAACATCTCACGACACGAGCTGACGACAGCCATGCAGCACCTGTGCGCCGGTTCTCTTTCGAGCACTCCCGCCTCTCAGCAGGATTCCGACCATGTCAAGGGTAGGTAAGGTTTTTCGCGTTGCATCGAATTAATCCACATCATCCACCGCTTGTGCGGGTCCCCGTCAATTCCTTTGAGTTTTAATCTTGCGACCGTACTCCCCAGGCGGTCAACTTCACGCGTTAGCTACGTTACTAAGGAAATGAATCCCCAACAACTAGTTGACATCGTTTAGGGCGTGGACTACCAGGGTATCTAATCCTGTTTGCTCCCCACGCTTTCGTGCATGAGCGTCAGTATTGGCCCAGGGGGCTGCCTTCGCCATCGGTATTCCTCCACATCTCTACGCATTTCACTGCTACACGTGGAATTCTACCCCCCTCTGCCATACTCTAGCCTGCCAGTCACCAATGCAGTTCCCAGGTTGAGCCCGGGGATTTCACATCGGTCTTAGCAAACCGCCTGCGCACGCTTTACGCCCAGTAATTCCGATTAACGCTTGCACCCTACGTATTACCGCGGCTGCTGGCACGTAGTTAGCCGGTGCTTATTCTTCCGGTACCGTCATCCCCCGACTGTATTAGAGCCAAGGATTTCTTTCCGGACAAAAGTGCTTTACAACCCGAAGGCCTTCTTCACACACGCGGCATTGCTGGATCAGGCTTTCGCCCATTGTCCAAAATTCCCCACTGCTGCCTCCCGTAGGAGTCTGGGCCGTGTCTCAGTCCCAGTGTGGCTGGTCGTCCTCTCAGACCAGCTACTGATCGTCGCCTTGGTAGGCCTTTACCCCACCAACTAGCTAATCAGCCATCGGCCAACCCTATAGCGCGAGGCCCGAAGGTCCCCCGCTTTCATCCGTAGATCGTATGCGGTATTAATCCGGCTTTCGCCGGGCTATCCCCCACTACAGGACATGTTCCGATGTATTACTCACCCGTTCGCCACTCGCCACCAGGTGCAAGCACCCGTGCTGCCGTTCGACTTGCATGTGTAAGGCATGCCGCCAGCGTTCAATCTGAGCCAGGATCAAACTCTTCAGTTCAAACCTGTTACTGTTTTCGGTTCTTTCGAACCGGTCGCTCACTCAAAGCTGACAGGAATATGAATCACTTCATAAACCTGACTTACTTTAGTGTGAGACTCTTGATACTTTTGCTATCTGATCCGAGGATCAGCTCGCCGCCATCAAGCGCCCACACTTATCGGCTGTTAATTTTTAAAGAGCATTTCTGCGGGAAACCTGGAGTTTCCCAGCAGCGCTGCGTTTTCAGCAGCAGAGAAGCGAGATTATGAACCGCGTTTCTCGGTTCGTCAACAACTTTTTGAACTGCTTCGTTGCGACGACCGGGGTTCAACTTCGTGTGCGCCGGCGGCTCTACAGCCAGCCCAACCGCACCGCTTCCCTTCTTCCTCCGCGCCGCGTTACCGTTAGCGCGAAAGAGGCGTGATTCTATGCACCCGCCCCCGTCTCCGCAAGCCCTTTGTGAAAATATTTTGAGAAGCCCCCGTGCGCTTCCGCGCACGCGGGCTTCGGGTCCGAAGGGCCACGCGCCGCCTGCCATATCGGCGAAGCTCGCCGTTCACCGCTCACCCTATATATAGGGTGATGTCACTTGCCGCCGACCGCGGCCTGCAGCCGCTCCAACGGCACTGCATCGGCCATGGCCGTGTAACCCGCGTCACTCGGATGAATGCCGTCGCCACTGTCATACCGGCGCTGCAGCACACTCGGGCGAGCCGGGTCGCGCAACACCGCGTCGAAGTCCACCACGCCGTCGAACCCGCCGCCGCTCCGGATCCACCGGTTTACCTCGAGCCGGATCGCCTCGCGCCCCGCCGGCAACGCCGCAGGCGTGAGCGTCGCGCCAAAGATCTTCACGCCCCGACGATGTGCTGCGTCGATCAAGCCGCGATAGCCGTCGATCAACGACGCGGCCGTGACCTGCGTATGCGGGCTGTCGCAATCGAGCCCGGCATGCGGCGGCATCGCCGCGAAGTTGATGTCGTTGATGCCGATCAGCACGATCGCCGCCTTCACCCCCGCACGCGAGAGCGCATCGCGCTCGAACCGCGACGCCAGCGACGTGCCATAGCATGCCGAATCGCTCAGCAGCCGATTGCCACTGATTCCGAGATTCACGACGCCGAGCGAATCCGAACCCGTGGCGGCCAGCCGGCGCGCCAGCGCATCGGGCCAACGACGGTTGCGGTTCAGGCTCGAGCGCAACCCGTCGGTGATCGAGTCCCCGATCGCGGCGACACTCGCCCGCGCGGCGCCTGCCTCGACAGCCAGTTCCGTCACCCACGCATACTGGGTAAAGCGCGTACGGAAGGCGCCTGCGCCCGGATCCTTCACATGATCACCCGGCACCGATACGTAATTGAGCTGGTTCGACACGCGGTGCCACACGGTCATCCGCTGATTCGCACCCATCCGCAGGCTGATCGCGTACGGCTGCCCGGCCGTTACATCGATCGCCGCGGCGTCGCTTTCGAGTTCCTCGCCCGGAGCGAGCGTCACCGACGTCTTGCCGCCAAAGCGCACGGCAACGCCCGTCGCGCCGGCAAGCGCCGCGCCGTCACCCGCGCGCGCGAGACCGGCTGCCTCGATCACCAGCGGCGCGCGACCGTAGGCGTTGCTGACACGAATCCGCACGCCACGGCCGGAAACCGTCGGATAGACGATCTGCCGAACGGTTCGCCCGGCCACGTCGGGCGCGCGGTAGAGCGGCGGCGGCGCAGCCAGGTCCGGAATCGGCTGCAACGCGGTTGCCCACGCGGCAACCCACCCGGCCGGTGCGGCCGAGGCCGCGAGCGGCGTCAGGAAAACGGATGCGCCCAGCACGGCCGCGACGAAACAGCTTCGAAATGACATCGGCGAAATCCTCATCGGAAAGCGGGCATTGTGCCGCAGAAGCCGCGCGCCTCGCGCACCCGGGGCCCGCATGACCGCCGATCGCACCGCATACCCACGTTTACCCCAGTCCCGATGCAAATCCGCAAGAAATTTATTAACCGACCGGTCGGTTGGTTTATACTTCGCACACATTCAACCGGACGAGATCCTCCGCCATGTACACGCAATCCCTCGACATCCCCGGCAACGTCGCACCGCTCGACGCCGCAGCCGAGTCGCCCGAGCAGGCGCGGTTCGACGCGGTCATGGCCGCGGACGGCAAGATCGAACCGCAGGACTGGATGCCCGACGCCTATCGCAAGACGCTGGTGCGCCAGATTTCGCAGCACGCACACTCGGAAGTCGTCGGCATGCTGCCGGAAGGCAACTGGATCTCGCGTGCGCCGAGCCTGAAGCGCAAGGCGATCCTGCTCGCGAAAGTCCAGGACGAAGCCGGCCACGGCCTCTATCTATATAGCGCGGCCGAAACGCTCGGCGTATCGCGCGATGCGCTGATCGACGCGCTGCACGCCGGCAAGGCGAAATACTCGAGCATCTTCAACTACCCGACGCCGACCTGGGCCGACGTCGGCGTGATCGGCTGGCTGGTGGACGGCGCCGCGATCATGAACCAGATCCCGCTGTGCCGCTGCACGTACGGCCCGTACGCGCGCGCGATGATCCGCGTGTGCAAGGAAGAGTCGTTCCATCAGCGCCAGGGCTTCGATGCACTGCTGACGATGATGAAGGGCACCGACGCGCAGCGCGCGATGGTCCAGCAGGCGGTTAACCGCTGGTGGTGGCCGGTGCTGATGATGTTCGGCCCGAGCGACGCCGATTCGGTCCACAGCAATCAGTCCGCGAAATGGGGCATCAAGCGGATCTCGAACGACGACCTGCGCCAGAAATTCGTCGACGCGACGGTCGATCAGGCGAAGGTGCTCGGCGTGACGCTGCCCGACCCGGACCTGAAATGGAACGAGGCACGCGGCCACTACGACTACGGCGCGATCGACTGGAACGAATTCTGGCGCGTCGTCAACGGCGACGGCCCGTGCAACAAGGAACGCCTCGCGACTCGCGTGAAGGCGCACGACGACGGCGCCTGGGTGCGCGAAGCCGCGCTCGCGCACGAAGCAAAGCGCCGCGCCCGCGCCGAACAGCACGCCGCCTGAGCGGCAACCATCGAATACAGGATTCAGGAGAGAGTGATGAACAAGGAATGGCCGATCTGGGAAGTGTTCGTGCGCAGCAAGCAGGGCCTCGACCACAAGCATTGCGGCAGCCTGCACGCCGCGGACGCATCGATGGCGCTGCGCATGGCGCGCGACGTCTACACGCGCCGCCAGGAAGGCGTGAGCATCTGGGTGGTGCCGTCGTCGGCGATCACCGCGTCGGATCCGGCCGAGAAGGCCGAGCTGTTCGAACCGGCGGGCGACAAGATTTACCGTCATCCGACGTTCTACACGCTGCCCGACGAAGTCAACCACATGTAACGCCCGCGCCATGACGATCACGCCCGAACACCTCTCCTACGTGCTGCGCCTCGCGGACAACGCACTGATCCTCGGTCAGCGCAACGCCGAATGGTGCGGCCACGGCCCGATCCTCGAGGAAGACATCGCGCTCACCAACATGAGCCTCGACCTCATCGGCCAGGCCCGCATGCTGTATACGCACGCAGCCGAACTCGACCGCCAGCTGAACGGCGCGGCGAAGACGGAAGACGACTACGCATACTTCCGCACCGAGCGCGAGTTCGCGAACTTCACGCTCGCCGAGCTGCCGCATTACGGCCCGATCGCCGGCACCGCGCACGCCGACAAGGACTACGCGGTGACGATCGTGCGCAATTTCCTCTACGCGACGCTGATGCTGCACGTGTGGACCGCGCTCGAATCGTCGACGGACGCACAACTCGCCGCGATCGCCGCGAAATCGGTGAAGGAAACCCGCTATCACGTGCAGCACGCGCGCGAATGGCTCGTGCGCCTCGGCGACGGCACCGACGAATCGCATCGCCGCGCGCAGGCCGCGCTCGACTACCTGATCCCGTACACGCGTGAATTCTTCGCGGCCGACGTGATCGACGATGCCGTCGCGGCGGCGGGCATCGCTCCGGCGCCGGCTTCGCTCGAAGCCGCATGGCGCGCGGACGTGGACGATGCGCTCGCCGAAGCAACGCTCGCGTTGCCGGCCCCCGTGCAGCACGTGACGACCGGCAAGCAGGGCGAGCACTCCGAGCATATGGGTTACCTGCTCGCGGAAATGCAGAGCCTCGCGCGTCAGCATCCTGGCGCGAGCTGGTAACCGGCCACACAACGGAGCTCACGATGTCCGCCCAGATCGACGCCTCGACCAACGCCGCGCCTGTCGCGCACCGCGACGATCCCGTGCTCGCGCGCGCATGGGACGTGCTCGAAGCCGTGCCCGATCCCGAAATCCCGGTCGTATCGATCCGCGAGCTGGGCATCCTGCGCGACGTGCGCCGCGCGGACGACGGCCTGCTCGAAGTCGTGATCACGCCGACCTACTCCGGCTGCCCGGCGATGTCGCAGATCGCCGAGGACATCGCCGCGGCGATGCAGGCCGCCCAGCTGCCGCCGCACCGGATCGAGACGGTGCTCGCACCGGCCTGGACGACCGACTGGATCACGCAGGAAGCGCGCGACAAGCTGCGCGCGTACGGCATCGCGCCGCCCGTCGGCCAGTGCGGCAGCACCGCGCCCCGGGAAAATGTCGTGCGATTCGTGCCGCGCCCCGTCGCGGCGCCCGTGTGCCCGCGCTGCGGCTCGGCCAATACCGAGCGGCTCGCGCAATTCGCGTCCACGGCCTGCAAGGCGCTGTATCGCTGCGTCGACTGCCGCGAACCCTTCGACTACTTCAAACCTTACTGACTGATATGGCGACCCCGCAATTTCACTCGCTGCGTATCCGCGACGTGCGGCCCGAGACCGCCGACGCCGTCACCGTCTCCTTCGACGTGCCGCCGGAGCTGCGCGACGCGTACCGCTTCACGCAGGGCCAGTTCGTCACGCTGAAGACCCACATCGACGGCGAGGAAACGCGCCGCTCGTACTCGATCTGCGTCGGCACGACCGACTACGACCGCGACGGCGAACTGCGCATCGGCATCAAGCGCGTACGCGGCGGCCGTTTCTCGAACTTCGCGTTCGACACGCTGAAGCCGGGACATACGATCGACGTGATGACGCCGGACGGCCGCTTCTTCACGCACCTGAACGCCGATCACGGCAAACAGTACGTCGCGTTCTCGGGCGGCTCGGGCATCACGCCGGTGCTCGCGATCGTGAAGACGACGCTCGAACTGGAACCGCGCAGCACGTTCACGCTGATCTACGGCAACCGCAGCGTCGACGCGATCATGTTCGCCGAGGAGCTCGAGGACCTGAAGAACCGCTACATGAACCGCTTCGTCCTGTATCACGTGCTGTCGGACGACCAGCAGGACGTCGAGCTGTTCAACGGCGTGCTCGACCAGGCGAAATGCGCGGAATTCCTCGCCACGCTGACGCCGGCCGACGCGATCGACGAAGCGTTCATCTGCGGCCCCGCGCCGATGATGGACGCCGCCGAAGCCGCGCTGAAGGCGGCCGGCGTGCCGCAGGCGAAGGTGCATGTCGAGCGGTTCGGCACGCCGCTGCCGCAGGCGGGCGCGCCCGTCGTCGAAATTACCGAACAGACGCCGGCCGCCGATCTCGAGATCATGCTCGACGGCAAGAAGCGCAAGCTGCGCCTGCCGTACGAAGGCGTGAGCCTGCTCGACGTCGGCCTGCGCGCGGGCCTCGCGCTGCCGTATGCGTGCAAGGGCGGCGTGTGCTGCACGTGCCGTGCGAAGGTGCTCGAAGGCGAAGTCCGGATGGAGAAGAACTACACGCTCGAGGAGCGGGAAGTGCAGGACGGCTTCGTGCTCACGTGCCAGTGCCACCCGATCAGCGACAAGGTCGTCGTGAGCTTCGACGAGCGTTGAGCGGCGTCGCACCGGCGCGGCGCGCCGGTTTCTCGTCGTCACACATCTCGCTTACACTAGGGGCCGCCGGCCGGCTGGACGTCGCAACGTCCGCCGGTCCGGCGGTTTTCTTTTGTTGATGACAGGCCGATGAGTACCATTCACGTGATTCAGGGCGGCACCGCCGCCGCGTCGCTGCGCGAGGCCCTCGCGCAAGCCGGACGCGACGAGCGCGTCGTCGGATTGCTCGACGATCTCGCGGTCGGGCCGCTGAAGGGCGCCGACGAGACGCCCGACACGCGCGCCGCCTTCTGGCACCGCGTGCTCGGCGACCAGATTCCCGACTGGAACGCGGAGATCGAAGCTGAATTCGCCCGCCTCGAGCAGCTCGTGATGGATACGGACCAGGTGGTCGTCTGGCACGCACCGAGCGTCGGCGACAAACTGCTGTTGCGCCGCGTCGCCTATCACCTGCGCAACGTGCCGCAACGGCTGAACGAGGTGCGGTTGTCGGCCGCTGACCTCGACGCCGCGCAGCGCGCGGCGCTGACCCGCGCCGACCAGGCGTGTTCGACCGGCATGTTCTCGCCCGCGGCGCTCGCCCGCAAACGGCCGATGGCCGCGCCGGTCTCGGTGCTGCGCATCGGTCGCCTCGCGCTCGAATGGCAGGAGGCGAAACACCTGAACGCCGAGCTGCGCTACTGGGTCAGCAACACGATCAAGAGCGGCCATTACGCGGACCTCGACGCGCTGATCGTCGCGCATGCGAAACCCGGCTGGCAGCCCGCGCGACGCGTCGTCGGCGGCATCATGGCCGGCGCCGATCGCGGCGGGCTGTTCGTCAGCGACTCCATCGCCTGGTGGCGCTGCCGCGAACTCGCGGCTGCCGGCCGGCTCGAGTTGCAGGACGATGCGCCGGCCGCCCTTTCTTCCACGCAGATGCGCGCGGCAGCCGCGCCGCACTGACGCTACAACTTTCGCATTCGACCATGGCCCGTACCCGAGCGCCCGACCACGAATCCCAGCGCGAGCAGATCCTCGATCTCGCCGCCGAAAAATTCGCGCAGACGAGCTATCCGAGCACGTCGATGTCCGATCTCGCAACCGCGAGCGGCACGTCGAAGGCACGTCTGTATCACTATTACGAGAGCAAGGAAGCGATCCTGTTCGACCTGCTCGACCGCTACACGAAGCGGTTGATGCTGATCATCGCCGAGGTCGAAGGCGCGAGCCAGCGGCGCGGCCTCAGCGAGCGCGACGCGTTCGCCGAACTGGTGCGCGCGTTCCTCGCCGAGTACGAGACGTCGCACAGTCGCCATGTCGCGCTGCTCAACGACGTGAAGTATCTGGAGGATGCACAGCGCGAAATCATCCTCGACCGCCAGCGCGACATCGTCGCGGCATTCGCGCGCCAGCTCGCGCGCGCGTATCCGGACCGGATCTCGAAGGAAAACCAGACGTCGGTCACGATGATGGTGTTCGGGATGATCAACTGGACGTTCACATGGCTCAAGCCGGGCGGCCGCCTCGGCTACCGCGACTTCGCCGAACAGGTGATCGACCTGATGGAACACGGGCTGTCCGCGGGCCGTTGATTGCCGCGCAGCAGCATGCGTTGCGTGGCCGGCACACTGCGACTGGCGGCCGCGCATTTCATATGATGAATTTTAAATCCGTTAAAAATCAAATAGATACAGGATTAACTAAGCGGATTTAGAATTCCTCCTCAGCACAAATAACGTCAAATACGGGTTTTCCCCAACCCCGCTCGGGTAAAATGCGCTGCATTGCACAAGCAGTTGGTGCAGCCACACACTGAGGAACCCACGATGAACACGCAACCCAACCGCCGTGCCGATGCTGTCGCGCACGCCGGGACTGCGCCGGTTCTCGTCAGGGAACTGGCTTCCAAAGACCGTGAGCAAATGCTCACCCACTTTCTCTCGCTCAACGAAGAGGATCGCCTGCTGCGCTTCGGCCAGATGGTGCCCGACCACGTGATCGAGAACTATGTCCGTACGATCGACTTCGGTCGCGACACGGTATTCGGCGTGTTCGACCATGCGCTCGAGCTGATCGGCGTCGGCCATCTGGCGTATCTGCCGGCCGAAGGCGACAAGCGGACGGCCGAATTCGGCGTGTCGGTGCTCGAAAGCGCGCGCGGCCGCGGCGTCGGCTCGAAACTGTTCGAGCGCGCGGCGATCCGCAGCCGCAACACCCGCGTGACGATGCTGTACATGCATTGCCTGTCGCGCAACGCGACGATGATGCACATCGCGAAGAAGTCCGGGATGCGCATCGAATATGCATACGGCGAAGCCGATGCGTACCTGTCGCTGCCGCCGGCCGACCACTCGACGATCCTCGCCGAGATGCTGCAGGAACAGGCCGCGGTATTCGACTATGCGCTCAAGCGCCAGGCGCACCGCACGTCGAAGTTCATCGCATCGCTGATGCCCGCCGCGCTGACGGCGTAACATCGGCCGACCGGGTTGCCCCGCGGGGCAGCCCGCCCTCCCTTCCCCTGCCTCCCCGCGCCACGCGCTAACGCACCGACCGGATCGGCAACGCCGTCGTCTCCTTGAAGCACTCGAGCGAGAAGCTCGTCTTCACGTCGATCACCGACGGATGGTGCAGCAGATGCTCCTGCACGAAGCGGGAGAAGTGCGCCATATCCTCGACCTGCACGCGCAGCAGGTAATCCATGTCGCCCGTCATCGCATGGCACGCGACCACTTCCGGCCAGGTCTGCACGGCCGCGCGGAACAGCTCCGCGTGGGTCGCACCGGCGCGCGCCGACGTCTCGTCGGCACGGACCGGCGCGAGGCCGCCGCGCTTCTCGAGCCGCACGCTCACGTACGCGAGCAGGTCGAGGCCGAGCTTCTGCGGATCGAGCAGCGCGACGTAGCCGGTGATCACGCCGATCTCCTCGAGCCGGCGGATCCGCCGCAGGCACGGGCTCGGCGACAGGTTCACGCGCTCGGCGATCTCCTGGTTCGACAGGCGGCCGTTCTCCTGAAGAATCGCGAGAATCCGCCGGTCGATGGCATCCAATTCGGCTTGCGCCATCTTCTGCCCTCCAATGATGGTTCTGAGACTGGAAATTGCGCCATCGTAGGCATGGACGATTAACTTCGCAAGTTTCCGCTCGCGCTCGCCCGCTACACTCTGTCGCACGTACCGATTCGCGGCGTACGCCGATGCGCGCGCCGCGTTCGACATCGAACCGGGCCGCGCACGCGCACGTCGCGCCGGCCGATCGCCCCGCACAGGAGACACGACATGCAGATCCCCAACTGGGACAACCCCGTCGGCACCGACGGCTTCGAATTCATCGAATACACCGCTCCGGATCCGAAAGCGCTCGGACAACTGTTCGAACGGATGGGTTTCACCGCGATCGCGCGCCATCGCCACAAGGACGTGACGGTCTACCGCCAGGGCGACATCAACTTCATCATCAACGCCGAACCCGATTCGTTCGCGCAACGCTTCGCGCGCCTGCACGGCCCGTCGATCTGCGCGATCGCGTTCCGCGTGCAGGACGCCGCGAAGGCATACAAGCACGCGCTGGAACTCGGCGCCTGGGGTTTCGACAACAAGACGGGCCCGATGGAGCTGAACATCCCGGCGATCAAGGGCATTGGCGATTCGCTGATCTACTTCGTCGACCGCTGGCGCGGCAAGAACGGCGCGCAGCCGGGCGCGATCGGCGACATCAGCATCTACGACGTCGATTTCGAGCCGATCGCCGGCGCGAACCCGAACCCGGTCGGCCATGGCCTCACCTACATCGACCACCTGACGCATAACGTGCATCGCGGCCGCATGCAGGAATGGGCCGAGTTCTACGAGCGGCTGTTCAACTTCCGCGAAGTGCGCTACTTCGACATCGAAGGCAAGGTGACGGGCGTGAAGTCGAAGGCGATGACGTCGCCGTGCGGCAAGATCCGGATCCCGATCAACGAGGAAGGCTCGGACACGGCCGGCCAGATCCAGGAATACCTCGACGCGTACCACGGCGAAGGCATCCAGCACATCGCGCTCGGCACGAACGACATCTACGGCGCGGTCGACGGCCTGCGCGACAAGGGCGTGAAGCTGCTCGACACGATCGACACGTATTACGAGCTGGTCGACCGCCGCGTGCCGAACCACGGCGAATCGCTGGAAGAACTGAAGAAGCGCAAGATCCTGATCGACGGCGCCCGTGACGACCTGCTGCTGCAGATCTTCACCGAGAACCAGATCGGCCCGATCTTCTTCGAGATCATCCAGCGCAAGGGCAACCAGGGCTTCGGCGAAGGCAACTTCAAGGCGCTGTTCGAATCGATCGAACTCGACCAGATCCGCCGCGGCGTGGTCCAGGACAAGGCCTGACGCTGACGGACGGCCGCGCAGCGGCCGGCAGACGGCGCCCGGGTCGGAACGAGCGCCGGCGGCACATGAAAAAAGGGCGGGAATCCTGCGATTCCCGCCCTTTTGGCGTTTTGCATCGTTGCGGCGCGGCCCGGCGGCCGCGCGAACGGATCAACGCACGTTCGCCTTCGACACGACGACGCGTGCGGCCGCCGGTTGCGCGTCGGCGTCCTGGGCCGGCGCGATCTGGCGCATCTGCGCGCCGGCTGCCGCCAGTGCGCTCGCGCCTTGCGCGTGCACCGGGCCGGTCATCGCGAAAAACGCGGCGGACACGATCAGGAAACTCTGGATATGACGTGTGTTCATTGCACCTCCTTTAAAACTGCCGGCGCCTCCCCGGTTGCGTCGAAACGGGCCGACGCGGCCGGGCACCTCCGGCAGGCCGACAAGATTAACGGCATTTGTACGAAGATGGAGCCGGCTTTACATGCTTTTACATGATGTAACGCATTGACCCGCGGGATTTCGTCGCCGCGTCGCTGCGTGTCGAACGATGGGCGGCGGGTTTATCCCAGTGCTACCATCACTCAAAACCGGCCAATATGCCGGCCACTGCCGACACGTCCACAAGACGTCGACGCAATCGAAGTTTTGGTGATCCCAAACTGGGTGGAGGAGACAGTTAATGAATGCCCCGCTAGACGCAGACCAACGCGCGTCGCTCGAAGCCGCGCTGAAGTCCGTCACGCTTGACGACAAATACACGCTCGAACGCGGCCGCGCGTACATGAGCGGCATCCAGGCGCTCGTGCGGCTGCCGATGCTCCAGCAGGAACGCGACCGCGCCGCCGGCCTCAACACGGCCGGCTTCATTTCGGGCTATCGCGGCTCGCCGCTCGGCGGCCTCGACCTGTCGCTGTGGAAGGCCAAGCAGCACCTCGCCGCCCATCAGATCGTCTTCCAGCCCGGTCTCAACGAAGATCTCGCCGCCACCGCCGTGTGGGGGTCGCAACAGGTGAACCTGTATCCCGGCGCGAAATACGACGGTGTGTTCGGCATGTGGTACGGCAAGGGCCCGGGCGTCGACCGCACCGGCGACGTCTTCAAGCACGCGAACTCGGCCGGTTCGTCGAAGCACGGCGGCGTGCTCGTGCTCGCCGGCGACGACCACGCGGCGAAATCGTCGACCCTCGCGCACCAGTCCGAACACATCTTCAAGGCCTGCGGGCTGCCGGTGCTGTTCCCGTCGAACGTGCAGGAATATCTCGACTTCGGCCTGCACGGCTGGGCGATGAGCCGCTACTCGGGCCTGTGGGTGGCCCTCAAGTGCGTGACGGACGTGGTCGAATCGTCGGCATCGGTCGACATCGACCCGCATCGCACCGAGATCGTGCTGCCGACCGACTTCATCCTCCCCGAAGGCGGCCTGAACATCCGCTGGCCGGATCCGCCGCTCGTCCAGGAAGCGCGGCTGCTCGATTACAAGTGGTACGCGGCGCTCGCCTATGCGCGCGCGAACAAGCTCGACCGGATCGAGATCGACTCGCCGAATGCGCGCTTCGGGATCATGACGGGCGGCAAGGCCTACCTCGACGTGCGCCAGGCGCTGACGGACCTCGGCCTCGACGACGAAACCTGCGCGCGGATCGGCATCCGCCTGTACAAGGTCGGCTGCGTGTGGCCGCTCGAGGCGCAGGGCGCGCAGGCATTCGCGCGCGGCCTCGACGAAATCCTGGTCGTCGAGGAAAAGCGCCAGATCCTCGAATACGCGATCAAGGAAGAACTGTACAACTGGCCCGATGCGCAGCGCCCGCGCGTATTCGGCAAGTTCGACGAGAAGGACGGCGCCGGCGGCGAATGGTCGGTGCCGATGGGCAACTGGCTGCTGCCCGCGCACTACGAACTGTCGCCCGCGATCATCGCGAAGGCGATCGCGACGCGCCTCGAGAAGTTCGAGCTGCCGTCCGACGTGCGCGCGCGCATCGCCGCGCGGCTCGCGGTGATCAACGCGAAGGAAATGGCACTCGCGAAGCCGCACGTGCAGACCGAGCGCAAGCCGTGGTTCTGCTCGGGCTGCCCGCACAACACGTCGACCAACGTGCCGGAAGGCTCGCGCGCGATCGCCGGGATCGGCTGCCACTACATGACGGTGTGGATGGACCGCAACACGAGCACCTTCAGCCAGATGGGCGGCGAAGGCGTGCCGTGGATCGGCCAGGCGCCGTTCACGGACGAAAAGCACGTGTTCGCGAACCTCGGCGACGGCACCTATTTCCACTCGGGCCTGCTGGCGGTGCGCGCGGCGATCTCGTCGAAGGCGAACATCACCTACAAGATCCTCTACAACGACGCGGTCGCGATGACCGGCGGCCAGCCGGTCGACGGCGTGCTGACGGTGCCGCAGATCACCCACCAGCTCGCGTCCGAAGGCGCGAAGAAGATCGTGATCGTCACCGACGAACCGGAGAAGTACGACAGCCAGAAGGCGCTGCTCGCGCCGGGCGTGACGATCCATCACCGCGACCAGCTCGACGACGTGCAGCGCGAGCTGCGCGAGATCGAAGGCACGACGATCCTGATCTACGACCAGACCTGCGCGACCGAGAAGCGCCGCCGCCGCAAGCGCGGCACGTATCCGGACCCGGCCAAGCGTGTCGTGATCAACGACGCGGTGTGCGAAGGCTGCGGCGACTGCTCGGTGAAGTCAAACTGCCTGTCGGTCGAGCCGCTCGAAACCGAATTCGGCACGAAGCGCCAGATCAACCAGTCGAGCTGCAACAAGGACTTCTCGTGCGTGAAGGGCTTCTGCCCGAGCTTCGTCACGGTCGAAGGCGGCCAGCTGAAGAAGCCGAAGGCCGTGTCGGTGGACGGCGGCGCGCTGCCGCCGATTCCGGAGCCGACGCTGCCGGCGATCGACCGTGCATACGGCGTGCTGGTCACCGGCGTGGGCGGCACGGGCGTCGTCACGATCGGCGCGCTGCTCGGGATGGCCGCGCACCTGGAGAACAAGGGCGTGACCGTGCTCGACGTGACGGGCCTCGCGCAAAAGGGCGGCGCGGTGATGAGCCACGTGCAGATCTCGCACGCGCCGACCGACATCCACGCGACGCGAATCGCGATGGGCGAAGCCGACCTCGTGATCGGCTGCGACGCGATCGTCACGGCCGGCGACGAATGCACGTCGCGGATGCGGCACGATACGACGCGCGTGGTCGTCAACAGCGCGCAGACGCCGACCGCCGAATTCATCAAGAACCCGAACTGGGCGTTCCCGGGTCTGTCCGCCGAGAACGACATCCGCGCGGCGGCGGGCGCGGCCGTCGACTTCATCGACGCGAACCGCTTCGCGGTCGCGCTGCTCGGCGATGCGATCTACACGAACCCGTTCGTGCTCGGCTACGCGTGGCAGAAGGGCTGGCTGCCGCTCACGCTCGCGTCGCTCGAACGCGCGATCGAGCTGAACGCGGTGTCGGTCGAGAAGAACCGCGCGGCGTTCGACTGGGGCCGCCGCGCGGCGCATGACCTCGCGAGCGTGAAGCAGGCCGCGGCCGGCGACGCACGGCCCGCGCAGGGCGCAACGGTGATCTCGCTGCACACGAAGAAGGCGGTCGATGCGTTGATCGCGAAGCGCGTGGACTTCCTCACCGCGTACCAGAATGCCGCGTATGCATCGCGCTATGCCGCCTTCGTCGACAAGGTGCGGGCAGCCGAGCGCGCGCTGGCGGACGGCGATGCGGCGCAGGAACCGCTGACCGAAGCGGTCGCGCGCAACCTGTTCAAGCTGATGGCGTACAAGGACGAATACGAGGTCGCGCGGCTGCAGTCCGATCCGGCGTTTCTCGCGCGCCTGTCGTCGCAGTTCGAAGGCGACTGGAAACTGAAGTTCCACCTTGCGCCGCCGCTGTTCGCGAAGAAGGACGCGCACGGCCATCTCGTGAAGAAGGCGTACGGCCCGTGGATGATGTCGGCGTTCCGCTTGCTCGCGAAGGCGAAGTTCCTGCGCGGCACGGGCCTCGACCCGTTCGGCCGCACCGAGGAGCGCCGCACCGAGCGCGCGCTGATCGGCGAGTACGAAGCGCTGATCGACGAAGTGCTGGCCAGGCTGAACGCGGCCAACCGCCCGCTCGCGCTCGAACTCGCGGCGCTGCCGGACGGCATTCGCGGCTACGGCCACGTGAAGGAGAACAACCTGCGCGCGGTTCGCCAGAAGTGGAACTCGCTGCTCGCGAAGTGGCGCTCGCCGACGGGCGGGCAGTCGCACCAGCAGGTCGCGTAACGGCGCGCGGCGGGCGTTCGCGGGTGCGACGCTCGCCGGCGCGCACCCGGCGGTTCACAAAAAAAACGCCACGGAACGCAGGGTTCCGTGGCGTTTTTGTTTGCGCCGCGCGTGAAGCGCGGCACACGCGCATCGCGAACTTACTTCGTGTTCGCGTTCGCGGCGGCTACCGCCGTCATGTTGATGATCCGGCGCACGGTCGCCGCCGGCGTCAGGATGTGGACCGGCTTCGCCGCGCCGAGCAGCAGCGGGCCGACCGTCACGCCTTCGCCGCCGACCATCTTCAGCAGGTTGTACGCGATGTTCGCCGCTTCGACGTTCGGCATGATCAGCAGGTTCGCTTCGCCCGACAGCGTCGTGCCCGGGAATGCGGCCTTGCGGACCGCTTCCGACAGCGCCGCGTCGCCGTGCATTTCGCCGTCGACCTCGAGGTTCGGCGCACGCTCGCTGATCAGCTTGCGCGCTTCGGCCATGCGGCGCGACGACGCCGACGGCGCGCTGCCGAAGTTCGAGTTCGACAGCAGCGCGGCCTTCGGCACGATGCCGAAGCGCTCGATCTCGGCGGCTGCCTGGATCGTCATGTCGGCGAGCTGTTCGGCGCTCGGCAGCTCGTTCACGTACGTGTCGCACAGGAACAGGTTGCGGCCCGGCAGCATCAGGAGGTTCATCGCCGCGAAATGCTCGGCGCCCTTCGCACGGCCGAGCACCTGCTCGATGAACTTCAGGTGCGTGTGGTACGTGTCGATCATCCCGCAGATCATCCCGTCCGCATCGCCCAGGTGCACGAGCATCGCGCCGATCAGCGTGTTGAACTTGCGCAGCGCGGCCTTCGCGACTTCCGGCGTCACGCCGTCGCGCGCGCCGATCTCGTGGTACGCCTGCCAGTAGCGGTGGTAGCGCGTGTCGTCTTCCGGATTCACGATCTCGAAATCGACGCCGGCCTTCAGCTTCGAGCCGATCTTCGCGAGGCGCATCTCGACGACCGACGGACGGCCGACGATGATCGGCTTCGCGATCTTTTCCAGCAGCACGAACTGCGCGGCGCGCAGCACGCGCTCGTCCTCGCCCTCGGCGAACACGATGCGCGCCTGCTTCTTCTTCGCGGTCGCGAACACCGGGCGCATCACCATGCCGGTACGGTAGACGGTCGCGCCGAGCTGCTCGCGGTATGCGTCCATGTCCTGGATCGGGCGCGTGGCGACGCCCGAATCCATCGCGGCCTGCGCGACGGCCGGCGCGATCTTGATGATCAGGCGCGGGTCGAACGGCTTCGGAATCAGGTACTCCGGCCCGAACTCGAGCGAGTGGCCTTCATACGCCTTCGCGACTTCCTCGCTCTGGTCGGTTTCCTCGGCCAGCTCGGCGATCGCGCGCACGCACGCGAGCTTCATTTCTTCCGTGATCGTCGTCGCGCCGACGTCGAGCGCGCCGCGGAAGATGAACGGGAAGCACAGCACGTTGTTGACCTGGTTCGGGTAGTCCGAACGGCCGGTCGCGACGATCGCGTCCGGGCGCACGGCCTTCGCGTCTTCCGGGCGGATTTCCGGTTCCGGGTTCGCGAGCGCCAGGATCAGCGGGCGCTCGCCCATCGTCTTGACCATGTCCTGCTTCAGCACGCCCGCGCTCGAGCAGCCGAGGAACACGTCCGCGCCGACGATCGCGTCGGCGAGCGTGCGCGCGTCGGTGGTCGCCGCGTAGCGCTGCTTCGACGGGTCGAGGTTGCCGCGCCCTTCGTAGATCACGCCCTTCGAATCGGCGACCAGGATGTTCGACTTCGTGAGGCCCAGGTTCACCAGCAGGTCCAGGCACGCGATCGCCGCCGCGCCCGCGCCCGAGCACACGAGCTTCACTTCGGACAGCTTCTTGCCGACCACCTTCAGGCCGTTCAGGATCGCGGCCGACGCGATGATCGCGGTGCCGTGCTGGTCGTCGTGGAAGACGGGGATCTTCATGCGCTCGCGCAGCTTCTGCTCGATGTAGAAGCATTCCGGCGCCTTGATGTCCTCGAGGTTGATGCCGCCGAGCGTCGGCTCGAGCATCGCGATCGCCTCGACCAGCTTGTCGGGGTCGGACTCCGACAGTTCGATGTCGAACACGTCGATACCCGCGAACTTCTTGAACAGGCAGCCCTTGCCTTCCATCACCGGCTTCGCGGCCAGCGGGCCGATGTTGCCGAGGCCCAGCACGGCCGTGCCGTTCGTGATGACGCCGACGAGGTTGCCGCGCGACGTGTACTTCTGCGCGTCGAGCGGATCGGCGTGGATCGCCTCGCACGCGGCGGCGACGCCCGGCGAGTATGCGAGCGACAGATCGAGCTGGTTCGACAGCGGCTTGGTCGGGGTGACCGAAATCTTGCCGGGTTTCGGGTTCAGGTGATAAGCGAGAGCGGCCTGCTTCAGTTGTTCGTCCATGATTGACCTGCGAGAGACATGCGAAATTTTGACGGTTCAGTACACAGCACCTTGGGCCGCGTCTGCTTGAATCGAAGGGGTGGTCGACTGCGAGACGGCACGCAGCGCGCCGGGTCGGCACGCCATCGAACCTTGGCGGATGGCAAGAGGAAAGTACAAAGTACTGAACGATTTCTAAGGGTCGCCTAGTGTACACCCCCTAAATGGCCTTCGTTGGTGCAGCGCCGCATCCTCCGCATCAGCGGCGCATGGTCGCGCCCCGCTTGTTTCGCCGGTGGTGAGCCGCGCGCCGAACCTGCGCGATTTCCGCCGAAAACCGGCCTGAATCGGGTAAAATAGCCGGCTACGCGCGCAGCGATGCGATTGGCCCGCCGATCGCACCCCGGCCCCTCGGGCAGGTTCCCCTTGCTGCGCCACCGGGCCCGCGCCCGCTCTTCGCTCATCACCCAAGGAATGCCCATGACAGGCTACGATCGTCAGTCGATCTCGGATACGACCGCCAAAATCCTGCTCGAAGTGCAGGCGGTGCACTTCAATGCCGAAAAACCGTTCATCTTCACGTCCGGCTGGGCAAGCCCCGTCTACATCGACTGCCGCAAGCTGATCTCGTATCCGCGCGTGCGCCGCGCGCTGATGGAGATGGCGGAAACGACGATCATGCGCGATGTCGGCTTCGAGCAGATCGACTCGGTGGCGGGTGGCGAGACGGCCGGCATCCCGTTCGCGGCATGGCTCGCGGACCGGATGATGGTGCCGATGCAGTACGTGCGCAAGAAGCCGAAGGGTTTCGGCCGCAACGCGCAGATCGAGGGCCATCTGGAAGAAGGCTCGCGCGTGCTGCTGGTGGAAGACCTGACGACCGACAGCCGCAGCAAGATCAACTTCGTCAATGCGCTGCGCACCGCGGGCGCGACGGTGAACCACTGCTTCGTGCTGTTCCACTACAACATCTTCAAGGAAAGCGTGTCGGTCCTGAAGGACATCGACGTCGACCTGCACGCGCTGGCGACCTGGTGGGACGTGCTGCGCGTCGCGAAGGCGTCGGGCTACTTCGAGACCAAGACGCTCGACGAAGTCGAGAAGTTCCTGCACGCGCCGGCCGAGTGGTCGGCCGCGCACGGCGGCGCGACGGCCCCGAAGGAATAATGCCGAGCCGGCACGCAGCCGGCACCCTGGCCAAAGAAAACCGCTCGCCTGACCGCGAGCGGTTTTTTTTCGTCCGCCGATCCGCGCCGGGGGCCGGCCCGAATCGCGGGCCCACGCGTGCATCGCTCATCGAACCCTAATGCTAGACTTGATCCATCGCCGCCATCAGCTGCGCAGGCAACACACAACGCCAACAATGCCGGGAGCATCGACCGGCCCACGTGACGGGAGAAGCGCCATATGCGTGTGGATCGCCGGATCTCTTCGCCTGCGTCCCCGGGTCGCCCTTCGCCGTTCATCGCCGCCCTTGCCTGCGCCGCCGCGTGCGTCGCGTTCGCCGTCCCGCCCGCGCGCGCGGAAGGCCCGTTCACGCTGTCGAGCAACGATCTGACGCCCGGCGGGCGCGTCGGCGCCGCGAACGTGTTCGACCGCGGCGACTGCAAGGGCGAGAACCGTTCGCCGCAGCTCAGCTGGCGCAACCCGCCGCCCGGCACGCGCGGCTACGCGATCACGATCTTCGATCCCGATGCGCCAGGGCACGGCTGGTGGCACTGGGCCGTCGCCACCATTCCCGCGAGCGTCACGAGCCTGCCGGCCGACGCGAGCGCGTCGGGCTTCCTGCGCCGGATCGGCGCGAGCGAGGCGCGCAACGACTTCGGAATCGACGGCTACGGCGGCCCGTGCCCGCCGCCCGGCAAGCCGCATCGCTACGTGATCACCGTCTATGCGCTGAAGGGCACGGAGCTGCGCGTCGCGCAAGGGCGCCCCGCACCGATGTTCGAACACGAGATCGGCACGCTGGCGATCGGCACCGCACGGCTCACGGTCACGTACGGACAGTAAGCGCTCGTGCGCTGCCGCCTGCTCCCGTTGCGCCCGTTGCGCCCGTTACTCCCGTTGCGCGTGCCTGCGTGCCGCGATCGCCCGCGCGCGAGTTTGCGCGTGCTGCCTGCATGCTTTTCTCCCGTCATTTCGGCTTGCTAGACTCGGCGGCACCGGTCGCGGCATCCCGCCGCGCATCCGTCGCGCCGCCCGACCGCGGCGCGTGACGCGGCAGGCCGCGGCGCCCGCCGTGTCGCCCTCTTCCGGAGAACGCTTCATGTCGAATATCGTCATCGTCTATCACAGCGGCTACGGTCACACGCAGAAACTCGCCGAGGCCGTCCATACCGGCGCGCAGGACGCCGGTGCCACCGCACGCCTGATCGCCGTCGGCGAACTGGACGACGCAGGCTGGGCCGCGCTCGACGCGGCGGACGCGATCGTCTTCGGCGCGCCGACCTACATGGGCGGCCCGTCCGCGCAGTTCAAGCAGTTCGCCGACGCCACGTCGAAACCGTGGTTCACGCAGAAATGGAAGGACAAGATCGCCGCGGGTTTCACGAACTCCGCGACGATGAACGGCGACAAGTTCTCGACGATTCAGTATTTCGTCACGCTGGCGATGCAACATGGGATGGTGTGGGTCGGCACGGGCATGATGCCGGCCAACTCGAAGGCGGCCACGCGCAACGACATCAACTACGTCGGCGGCTTCACGGGCCTGCTCGCGCAGTCGCCGGCGGATGCGACGCCCGACGAGGGCCCGCTGCCCGGCGACCTCGAGACCGCGAAGGCGTTCGGCCGGCGCGTCGCCGAAGCGACTGCCCGCTGGCTGGCCGGCGGCCGCTGAACGTGCCCGCGAGCCCGCCCGCTCGCCACTGGTCGCGCGGCGATGCGGTGCCGGCTCGCATCAAAGGGACACAAGACGGCCCGCGGGCCGTCTTTTTTCGCCCCGCGCGGTGCAGGCCCGCCGGATGACGTCTTAAAATGGCGGTTTCAGGGCGCCGCGGCTCCCGTGTCATTCAGCGAGAACGAAATGAGCACCAAAGTTTTTGTCGACGGCCAGGAAGGTACGACCGGCCTCAAGATCTTCGAATACCTGTCGGCGCGCAACGACATCGAGATCCTGCGCATCGATGAAGCGAAGCGCAAGGACGTCGACGAGCGCCGCCGCCTGATCAACGCATCGGACGTCACGTTCCTGTGCCTGCCGGACGTCGCATCGCGCGAATCGGCATCGCTGGTCGACAATCCGGACACGACGCTGATCGACGCGAGCACCGCGTTCCGCACGAATGCCGACTGGGCATACGGCCTGCCGGAACTGACCCGCGCGCAGCGCGAGAAGATTCGCACGTCGAAGCGCATCGCCGTGCCGGGCTGCCATGCGTCGGCGTTCGTGCTCGCGATGCGTCCGCTGGTGGATGCCGGCATCGTCGCGCCGACCTTCTCCGCGCACAGCTACTCGATCACCGGCTACAGCGGCGGCGGCAAGTCGATGATCGCCGAATACGAAAGCGCGGCGCCGGGCGGCAAGCTCGCGAGCCCGCGTCCGTACGCGCTCGCGCTCGCGCACAAGCATCTGCCGGAAATGGCCGCGCACACCGGCCTCGCGCATGCACCGGTCTTCACGCCGATCGTCGGCCCGTTCCTGAAGGGTCTGGCGGTGACGACCTACTTCTCGCCCGAACAGCTCGCGAAACGCGCGACGCCGCAGGACGTGCAGCGCGTGTTCGCCGAGTACTACGCGGACGAGCCGTTCGTGCGCGTCGCGCCGTTCAACGCGGAGGCGAACCTCGACAGCGGCTTCTTCGACGTGCAGGCGAACAACGACACGAACCGCGTCGACCTGTTCGTGTTCGGCAACGAAGAGCGCTTCGTCACGGTCGCGCGCCTCGACAACCTGGGCAAGGGTGCATCGGGCGCCGCGATCCAGTGCATGAACATCAACATCGGCGCGGCCGAAGATACCGGCCTCAAGCGCTGATCCTTCTCGCATCGGATGCAAGCCGGCCGCTGGCCGGCTTTTTATTTACCCATATCAGGCAATATATAAAATCCGGTTTACGCATTTACAAATATTTACAAGCTTTCCATTGCGCGATTACCGGCAATTAATTTGCCTCCCCTTATCCAGTCAATCCCGAATAGGGATAAACCGGATATCGCCGCTTTAAACGCTGCCGTTATACGCGGGAAGGCCTGCAGAGCCGCCCGTGCGTGGCAGACGCGCCACTTCGGCAGCACTGCAGGAGCCTTCGCGCGTTTTAATTCTTACTGAAATCCGTATCCTGCAAGGATTCATCGCGTGCGCGTTGTTTCAATCGTCTTTTTTAGACGAGTTCATCAATTGACAGCAAAAATCCAGACGGCCACATTAGCTCGCACAATTAAACGATTGGAGACAGCGGCATGTCGCACGCCTTATCGAAGGGGGTGGCAACGGCCTTTGCCATCGCCCCTTTCCTGATTGCCTGTGGTGGGGGAGACGGCGGCGCGCCCGCGCCGATCGAAGCCCCTCAATGTTCCGGATCGAGCTGCGGCACGCAAGGGCCGCCGCCGTCGCAGCCGATCAACGGCGCGCTCTGCCCGGCCGACGCCGACATCGTGAAGAGCACCTACCTCGGCGGCGCCGGTAGCGGCGAGATCGTGAGCGTCAACATCGACGCGGTCGCGATGACGTACACGCTCAAGTGGCTCGAGTCGCCGATTCCGCTCGCGACCGGCACGGTCACGCCGAGCCGCGCCGGCACCACGATCACCGGCAAGGTCGTTCACCCGCCGACCGGCACGCTGCCAACCGCGGAGCAGACGCGCTGCGCGTTCGTGCTCACGCCGGGTTCGGGCACGGCATCGAACGGCTCGACCTACTCGACGGCCGCCGACTTCAACCAGGCGAACCCGCCGATGCTGCTGGTCGGCATGGGCGTCGCGGGCGGCGGCATCCCCGGCGCGACGGTTCAGTACGACGGGCTGACGATCATCCCCGGCGTGATCCGGAACGTCGGCCAGGTGCCGAACCGTCACTTCGACTTCTATCCGTTCCTCGGCTTCGCGAACACGACGACCGACCTCACGAAGCTGCCGGGCACGTACAACGCGCTGATCTACCACCTCGTGCCGTCGGGCAACTACGCGACGAAGGGCACGAATTCGAGCGAGACGTTCGACGCGAACGGCGCATGCACGTCGACGAATGCCGGCGGCTGCCAGACGACCGGCGATCCGTGGACGGTGAACGCGACCGGCGGCTACCTCAACAGCGCGAAGGCGCCGCAGACGCTGCCGCAGACGCAGTTGCCGATCGTCGGCGCGACCGGCAAGTCGGCCACCGCGCACATGGTGATCGGCCAGCTCAACGGCGCGACCGTGCCGGTGATCGTGCGCACGGGCAACGTGAACCTCGGCACGCCGCCGCTGCACACCGATGCGCAGGTCGACGACGAATCGGGCATCGCGGTGCTCGGCGCGGCGAGCGTGATCCAGTCGGGCGCGATCGACGGCGGCTACGCGGGCGCGGATTCGAACTTCAAGTACACGGCAGCGCTGATCCGCGGCAGCAACGCGTCGTTCATCAACCCGACCACGCAGGCGGAGGAAGACGGCTTCACGCTCGACTACGGTCAGACGACGCCGGGCCTGCTGAACACGACGACGATTCCGAAGAGCGGCACGGCCGCATCGGGCGTGGTGATCGCGACGGGCGGCCTGTACGCGGCGCTGATCCAGGGCACGGTGAACGGCGGCGTCACGCCGACGTCGGCGAACTCGAGCACGTCGTCGACGCCGTACTTCGGCGTGGGCGCGCAGATCAGCAAGTAACGATCGGGGACGCGGCGGCGGCCGGTGCGCCGCCGCGTAAAGCAGGGAAGGCACGAAACGACGGCGCCCGGCACGGCGCCCGCAGCACGAGCACAAGCAACAGAAGCGGCCGACAGGGAGCCGGCCGCCCGACAAGACAAAACTGGAGGAGCAACATGAAGCGCAACCTCGTTCTGGCGGCGGCCCTTGCCGCCCCCCTTCTTTCCGCATGCGGCGGCGGCAGCGACAATCCGCCCCCGCTCGTCGAAGACCGGCTCTGCCCCGCGACGCTCGACTACAACACGGTGTTTACCGGCGGCGCGGGCAGCGGCGAACTGGCCAAGGTCCAGCTCGATACGACCAAGATGACCTGGCAGGTGACCTATGTCGAATCGGCGGTTCCGCAAAAGACCGGCACCGTCACGCCGACCCGCGCGGGCACCGTCGACAGCGGCACGCTCACGCAGGAAACGCTTTTGCCGACCAACAAGCTGAACCAGTGCGCATTCCGGCTGAACGGCGCGAGCCTCGACGCGTCGCGTCCGGCGCGCATCTTCGTCGGCTTCGGCGTCGCGGGCGGCACGATTCCCGGCAAGGAGATCCAGTTCGACGGCGTGCTCGGCCAGGCCGCGGTGCCCGACACGAAATTCCCGTACTACCCGTTCATCGGCTTCTCGTCGATCGAAACCGACATCACGAAGGTCGCGGGCACGTACAGCCATATCGGCTTCGGTGAAGTGCCGTCGCAGAAATTCGCGCCGGCATCGATCGATGCCAAGGTGACGATCAACGCGGACGGCACGTGGACCAAGTGCGACACGACCGGCCAGTTCGCCGGCGGCGCGTGCGTGCAGCAGGGCACGAACTTCGTGCAGTCGGCCGACGGCAGCGGCGCGTTCCAGTCGAACAACTACGCGAGCCAGTTGAAGCCGACGCTGTCGGCGACGCCGCAAGGCAAGGGCTTCATGATCGTCGGCAAGCTGCGCAACCAGCTGGTGCCGATCCTCGTGCGCACCGGTGTCGCGAACCCGAACCCGACGCCCGACAGCAACGGCGTGCCGGGCCTGACCGCCGACGACGAATCGAGCATCTCGATCCTCGCGCCGCAGACGGCCATCGCGGCCGGCTCGCAGAACGGCGAATACATCGGGGTCGACAGCCAGTTCGACTATCGCACCACCGCGCTGATCAACAACCAGGCCACGCTGCTCGATCCGTTCCAGCCGTCGCAGGCGTCGCTCGCGACCGCGCTCGATCTGGACTACACGCAGAAGGTGCCGGGCACGGTCACGACGATCCATACGGGCTCGGGCAGCACGTCGCCGACCGGCAAGTTCATCTTCACGGGTGGCGTGTTCGGTTTCCTCGACAACGCGGGTTCGACGCCGTATTTCACGATCGGCGCGTTCGTCCAGTAAGCGGAGGCAGGCCGTGATGAAGAAGACCCTTCTTTGCGCGGCGGCCGGCGCCGCCGCCGCCGCCCTGGCGCCGCTTGCGGCCCACGCGCAAAGCGCCGGCAGCAACGTCGTCACGCTGGGCTGGTTCCACGTGATGCCGCAGCAAAGCAGCACGCCGATGACGACCAACGTCGCGCCGACGCCGATCAACACGCCGCTGCGGCTGCCGCCGTCGTTCACGTCGCCGGGCACCGGGCTGCACACCAGCGGCGCGGATACCGTCGGCCTGACGGTCAGCCACTTCCTGACCGATCACATCGCGGTCACGTCGGTGGCCGGCGTGCCGCCGGTGTTCAAGGTGTCGGGCCAGGGCACGATCAAGCCGCCCGGCCCGGCCGGCGCGCTCGGCACGCAGAACATCGGCCTGGCGTCGGTGAACCCGATCGTGAAGAGCGTGCGGCAGTGGAGCCCGGCGGCGATCCTGCAGTACTACTTCGGAGCGGCGAATGCGAAGTTCCGGCCGTTCCTCGGTCTTGGCGTGTCGTACAACTGGTTCAGCGACCTGCAGCTCAACACGAACTTCATCAAGCAGACGCAGGACAACCTCGGCGCGATTCTCGCGGCCGGTGCGGGCAAGCCGGGCACGACATCGGTGGAAGCGAAGGCGTCGTCGTCATGGCAGCCGGTGTTCAACGCGGGCCTGCAGTACAACATGACCGAGCATTTCGGGCTGGTGGCGTCGGTGACCTACATTCCGCTGAAGACCACGTCCACGGTGACGATCAAGGCGGCGGACGGCACGGTGCTCGCCGAGTCGAAGTCCGAGCTGAAGGCCGACCCGATCATCAGCTACGTCGGGATGACCTACAAGTTCTGACGCCGGCGACGGAGGACGGACAGTGGACGAACGGATAGCCCGTGCAGAAAACGCGGGCAAAAAAAAGCCCGCCTAAGTGGCGGGCTGAATCCATATCAGAGGAGACATGGAGGAGACAGGTGTAACTATAGCGAATCGGTTTCCGCATTGCAACATTTCCGTAGAGAAAATCAGGATTTTCCCTCGAATGCGCACTCTAGAGCGCTAGTCGTCATCCGACCCCAGCACGTTCTCGCGGTCGAGCACCTCTCCCAGCGCATCGCGCAGCAGCGCGACCGGCCGCGTCAGGCGGCCCGGCAGCGTGCCGTGCACGATCCACACGTTGATCCGCGTCTCGAGCCCCGCCGTTTCCACCACCCTCAGCGCATCGCGATGCGCGCTGCGCGCAAGCGCATTCGGCGGCGCGATGCCGATGCCTGCGCCGCGCGCGACGAGCGACAGCTGCAATTCCGAGCCGAACGCCTCGACCGCGACGTCGAACGGCAGGCCGGCCGCGCCGAGCGCGCGGCTCAGCGCCGAGCGCATCCCGCAGCCGTCCTGGCTCAGCACCCACGGAAAACCCGACAACACGTCGAGCGTCAGCGGCCCGTCCGGTAGCGGAAAGTCGCGCGCCGCGACGAGCACCGTCGGCTGCGTGCCGAGCAGCGTGGCCGTGAGCGTGTCGGGCAGCGCCGCGCTGGCCGGGACCATGACCGTCGCGACGTCGAGCGCGCCGCGCTCGATGCCTTGCACGAGCGCCGGCGACCAGCCGGCCGTCACACGCAGCGTCAGCCGCGGAAAGGCGTCACGCAACCTGTCGATCGGCCGCTCGAGCGCCAGCTCGGACAGGAACGGCGGCACGCCGATCCGCAGTTCGCCCGAGGGCTCGCTGTCGGGCGCGCCTGCCGCCATCAATTCGTCGACCGCGACCAGCACGTTGCGCGCGAGCGCGTAGACATCGCGCCCGGCAGCCGTCGGCTTCAGCGGCTTGCTCTGCCGGTCGAGCAGCGGCATGCCGAGCAGCGTTTCGAGGTTCTGCACGCGGCGCGTCAGGCCCGGCTGCGTCAGATGAAGTTTCGCGGCGGCCGCGACCATCGAGCCGCTGTCGACCACCGCGACGAACGCCTGGAGATCACGCGTATTCAAAGCAATCTCGCATAATCATGTTAGACATATTTCAATTGTCGCATAAACATCGCACACCTACGATGGGGATTCCTTCGTTCGACATCCAGGCTTCCGACGATGAATTGCCCTGCACATTCCTGCCCCGCCGCCGAGCGCCCCGTGCTCGGCGCACCGCCCGCGCTCAGCGCGGGCATGACGCTCTTCTTCGCCGCCACCGTCGGCGTGATCGTGATGGACCTGTTCGCCGCGCAGCCGCTGACCGGCCCGATCAGCGCCGATCTGCGGTTGCCGCCGGGCCTCGCGGGCCTCGTCGCGATGCTGCCGCAGCTCGGGTATGCAGCGGGCCTCGTGCTGCTGGTGCCGCTCGTCGACCTGCTCGAGAACCGCCGTCTGATCGTCGTGACGCTCGTCGCGTGCGCGGCCGCGCTTGCGCTGCCCGCGTTCACGCGCTCCGGCACCGTCTTCCTGCTCGCGACGCTGGCCGCGGGCGCCGCGTCGAGCGTGATCCAGATGCTGGTGCCGATGGCTGCGTCGATGGCGCCCGAAGCGCAGCGCGGGCGAGCGGTCGGCAACGTGATGAGCGGATTGATGCTCGGCATCCTGCTGTCGCGGCCGCTCGCCAGCCTGATCGCCGGCACGGCCGGCTGGCGCGCGTTCTACGCGCTGGCCGCGCTCGCGAACGCGGCGATCGCGGCGGTGCTCGCGCTGCGCCTGCCGCCGCGCGTGCCGCCGACGTCGGCCGGCTATCGCGCGCTGCTCGCGTCGATGGGCCGCCTGCTCGCCGACGAACCGGTGCTGCGCCGACATGCGCTGTCGGCGGCGCTCGCGATGGCGGCATTCAGTGCGTTCTGGACCGCCATCGGGCTGCGGCTCGCGCAGCCGCCGTTCGGCCTCGACCTGCACGGCGTCGCGCTGTTCGCGTTCGCCGGCGCGAGCGGTGCGATCGTCACGCCGCTCGCCGGCCGCGCGGGCGATCGCGGCCACGGCCCGGTCGCGCAGCGCATCGCGCACGTGACGATGCTCGCCGCGCTCACCGTGCTCGGCATCGCCGGCGCCGGCTGGTTCGGTTTCGATGCGCATGCGCACCGCGACGTTGCGCTGGCGCTTCTCGCCGGCGGCGCTGCGCTGCTGGACGCGGGCGTGATCGTCGACCAGACGATCGGCCGCCGGGAAATCAATCTGCTGAACCCGGCCGCGCGCGGACGTCTGAACGGGCTGTTCGTCGGGTTGTTCTTCGTCGGCGGCGCGCTAGGCGCGGCGCTCGCGGGCAGCGCATGGGCGTGGGGCGGGTGGCGTGCCGTGTGCGGCGTCGGCTTCGCGTTCGCGGGCGCGGCCACCGCGTTCGGCTTGTCGGCCAGCCGCCGTGCCGGCGCCACCGCGTGGCCGCGTGCGTGATCCGGGCGTGACCGGTCCCGGATGCGAAAAAGCCTCGCCGTCTGGCGGGGCGAGGTCAGCCGGGCGCAACCGGGCGCGGATACCAATAGAGCCACCGGCTGGCTGGCTGCGCGCGCGATTCAAGCGTGACCGGCGCGGGATGCGAAAAGGCCTCGCCCGCAGGCGGGGCCGCGGCGAGCCTGCTGCAACCGGGCGCGGATGCGAACATCCCCCGCCGTCTGGCCGGCCGCGCGCGTGATTCAAGCGCAATCGGCCGGATGCGAACAGACCCCGCCGTGTAGCTGGCCGCGCTCGGGAGCGGAGCGTAACCGCAGCGCGACGTGAAAACGCCCCGCCCTCTGACGAGGCGCGGGGCGTGCGGCAACCCGTGGCGGCCGTGGCGGCCGCGGCGACCTCAGCGGCCGCCGAGACAAAAATCAGTGACGGACCAGCGCCATCATCGCACCGAAACCAACGAAGATGCCGCCCGTCAGCCGGTTGAAGATCTTCGCGACGCTCTGGCTCTTCAGTGTCGCGCCGATGCGCGTGCCGAACGACGCGTAGACGAGATACCAGCTGACCTCGATCACCGCGAACGTGATGACGAGGATGCCGAACTGCGGCAGCGTCGGCTCGGACGCGTTGATGAACTGCGGCAGCAGCGCGGCCGCGAACAGGATCGCCTTCGGGTTGCTGCCCGCGACCAGGAAACCGTTGCGAAACAGCGCCCCGCGCGATGCCGACGTGACCTGGCGCGACACGGCATCGACGTCGGCCGCAGCCTGCTCGTCGTCGACCCGCGCGCGCCACGCCTTCACGCCGAGATAGATCAGGTAGGCCGCGCCCGCGAAGCGCAACGTGTTGAACATCGCCGGCCATGCCTCGAGCACGGCACCGAGGCCCGCCGCCGACACCGACAGCATCAGCACCAGCGCGGCGAGACAACCGGCCATCGTCCACGCCGAACGCCGCAGCTCGTGCCGCGCGCCGTGCGTCATCACGAGCAGCATGTTCGGCCCCGGAATCGCCGACACGACGAACACCGTCGCCACGAAAAGCCACCACGTATGCAGGTTCATCACCACCCCGACCGAAAGAGAAACGAAACGTCGATTATGCCGCGCATGCGGCGCGTCTGTCCCGCGCCGGCTCAGCGTCCCGCGCGCCGCAGCGCGACTTCGCCGAGCACCGCGAAATCCTGCTCGCCCCCGCCGTGCGCGAGCGCATCGAGCAGGCTGTCGCGCACGACGCTCGCCACCGGCAGCGGGACCGACGCGGCGTCGCCGGCCTGCAGCGCGAGCCGCACGTCCTTCAGCCCGAGGCGCGCCTTGAAACGCGCGGGTTCGTAGCTGCGCTCGGCGATCATTGCGCCGTAGCCTGAGTAGACCGGCCCCGGGAACACGCTGTTCGTGATCACGTCGAGGAAATCGCGCATCGCGACGCCGTGCGCGCCGAGCAGCGCGGACGCCTCGCCGAGCGTCTCGATCGCCGAGGCGAGCGTGAAATTCGCCGCGATCTTCGCGACGTTCGCATGCTGCGGCAGCGAGCCGAACCGCCAGGTCTTCTGGCCGATCGCGTCGAACAGCGGCTGCACGCGGTCGATCGCCTCGGCCGGGCCGCCGGCCATGATCGTCAGGCGCGCGGCGGCGGCGACGTCCGGGCGCCCCATCACGGGCGCGGCGACGTACGCGAGGCCGCGCGACGCATGCGCGTGCGCGAGCGACTCGGCGAGCGCGACCGACACGGTCGCCATGTTCACGTGAATCAGGCCGCGCGGCGCCTGCTCGAGCAGCGCGTCGTCGAATACTTCGCGCGCGGCCGCGTCGTCGGCGAGCATCGAGAACACGGCATCGCCGCGAAACGCGTCGGCCGGCGTCGCCACGATCTGTGCGCCGAGCGCGGCAAGCGGCTCGGCGCGCTCGCGCGACCGGTTCCAGACCCGCACGGCGTGCCCCGCCTTCAGCAGGTTCGTCGCGATCGCCTGCCCCATTTCGCCCAGTCCGATAAATCCGAGATCCATTTCCCGCTCCTTCGACTCGTGAAGCGGGGAGTTAAACACAGATGGCGGCGGCCTGCAGGCCCGGCAGCCGGGCGGGCGCGGTGCGATACTGCGCGCATGGCGACCGCGACCTTCCGCTTCCACGGCGAACTGAACGCGTTTCTCGCTCGTCCCCGGCGAGAACGCGCGTTCTCGCATGCGTTTTCGGCCGACGCGACGCTCAAGCACGCGATCGAGGCGCTCGGCGTTCCGCATACGGAGATCGGCCGACTTTGGGTGAACGGCGCGCCGTCCGCCCTCGACCGGCCGCTCGGCGACGGTGACCGCGTCGACATCCATCCGCAGCGCGCGCAGCCGTCGGCCGCGCCTGCGCTGCCGCAACCGGACCGCTGGCGCTTCGTCGCCGACGCGCACCTCGGCGGCCTTGCGCAGCTGCTGCGCCTGGCCGGCTTCGACACCTGCTACGACAATCACTACCGCGACGACGAACTCGTCGAGCTCGCGTCCCGCGAAGACCGGATCGTGCTGACGCGCGACCGCGAGCTCCTGAAGCGCCGCGCGGTCGTGCGCGGCTGCTACCTGCATGCACAGCAGCCGGACGCGCAATTGCGCGAGCTGTTCGTGCGGCTCGATCTCGCGCCGCACATGCGGCCGTTCCGGCTATGCCTGCGCTGCAACGCGCCGCTGCACGCGCTCGACGCGGCGGACGCCGCACCGCGCGTGCCGGCCGGTGTCCGGCAGCGGCACCGGCGCTTTGCCGCATGCGACGTGTGCCGGCGGGTGTTCTGGGAGGGATCGCACTGGCGGCGCATGCGCGCGGTGGTCGATGCGATGTGCGCGCCGCCGCCCGGTGCCCCCGACGTTCCGGACGTGGCCGACGCCTGAAAAAACAAAACCCCGCAGGCCGAAGCGTGCGGGGTTTCACGACGGGCGGCCGGCAGCGCCGGCCCCGGCGAAGCGTGCTTAGTTCTGCGCGCCTGCGTCGTTCGTGCCAGCTGCCGATGCAGCCGCAGCCTTCGCCTGGCCCTTCTTCGAGCCGTGGTGCTTCAGCTGGTGCTTCGGCTTGCTGTGATCCTTCTTCATCGGTGCGGAAGCGGGAGCCATTGCGTCGGCTGCCGGCGCCGACGCCTGTGCGAATGCCGAAACCGATGCGAGAGCGAATGCTGCGGTCATGATCGAAGCGAGCGTCTTCTTCATTGTTCTTCCTTTAGCGGAGAAAAAGTCAAACGTACCGGTAAGAGATGCGAGGCATCCGCATCGGAACATCAGCCGCGCCGGGTCGCCGGTCGCCGCCGGACGGGCCGGCTGTCGCCATTCCGCGTCGGCAAATGCTGATGCACTGGCTCCATAACGCCGCTCCCGCACGACGAGTTGACATGCGGCTTGCATCCTTCGGGTTTCCCCGGGGGCGCCGGTTTCGGGCCCGCGCGACGCGCCGCCCGGCATGCGGCGATCATCCGGCGAACCGGCTCTCGCGCGCGTCGCGGCGACGCTATACTGGCCTCCTTCCGTCCCCAACCGGACGCGGCCGGTTCCGAGACCGCCGCCGTCGCAAGGCGCCCAAATTGCCCGATCACAATCTGGACAAACTGAAAATCGACCGGCGTCCGATCGCGCCCGCGCCACGCCGGCGCCGGTGGGTCCGCATTGCGGTCGCAGCCGCGCTCGTCATCGCCGCGATCGTCGCCGTGCTGGCGCTCACCGGCCGCCCGACGGTCGACACGACCGCCGTCACGTCCGCCTACCCGTACCAGAACGACACCCAGCTCAACGCGACCGGCTACGTCGTGCCGCAGCGCAAGGCCGCGGTCGCGTCGAAGGGCCAGGGGCGCGTCGAATGGCTCGGCGTTCTGGAAGGCACGCGCGTGAAGAAGGACGAGATCATCGCGCGGCTCGAAAGCCGCGACGTGCAGGCGTCGCTGGCGCAAGCGCGCGCGCAGGTGCAGGTCTCCCGCGCGAACCTCGGCGTCGCGCAGGCGGAGCTGAAGGACGCCGAAATCGCGCTGCGCCGCACTGCCGCGCTCGCGCCGAAGGGCGCGGTGCCGGCCGCGCAACTCGACATCGACACGGCCCGCGTGAACAAGGCGCGCGCGTCGGTCAACAGCGACGAGGCCGCGATCGCATCCGCCGAAGCCAATGCGCAGGCCGCGCAGGTCGCGGTCGACCAGACGGTGATCCGCGCGCCATTCGACGGCATCGTGCTGGCAAAGCACGCGAACGTCGGCGACAACATCACGCCGTTCTCGTCCGCGTCCGACAGCAAGGGCGCGGTCGTGACGATCGCCGACATGGACACGCTCGAAGTCGAGGCAGACGTGGCCGAATCGAACATCGCGAAGATCCGCACGGAGCAGCCGTGCGAGATCCAGCTCGACGCGCTGCCCGACATGCGCTTCGCGGGCCGCGTGTCGCGCATCGTGCCGACCGTCGACCGCTCGAAGGCGACGGTGCTCGTGAAGGTGCGCTTCGTCGACCGCGACGAGCGCGTGCTGCCCGACATGAGCGCGAAGATCGCGTTCCTGTCGAAGCCCGCGTCGCCGCAGGACCGGCAGCCGGTGACCGCCGTGCAGGCGAGCGCGGTGGTCGAGCGCGACGGCCGGCCGGTCGTGTTCGTCGTGAATGACGACACCGTGCACGCCGTGCCGGTGACGCGAGGCGCGCGGATCGGCGAGCTCGTCGCGATCCGCGGCGTGAAGCCCGGCGACACGGTCGTGCTCGCGCCGGGCGCGAAACTGCAGGACGGCGCGAAAGTGGCCGTCGCGAAGAAGTAGCGTGGCGCGCGTGAACGACGCCGCGCCGCCGCTCGTCGAGCTCAGCCACGTCGCGAAGTCGTACCGGCGCGGCAACCAGGTCGTGCCGGTGCTGACCGACATCACGCTCGACATCGGCGAAGGCGACTTCGTCGCGCTGATGGGGCCGTCGGGTTCGGGCAAAAGCACGCTGCTCAACCTCGTTGCCGGCATCGACCGGCCCGACAGCGGCGAGCTGCGCGTGGGCGGCCTCGACATCTCGCGGCTCGAGGAAGCGCAACTGGCCGAATGGCGCGCGGCGAACGTCGGCTTCATCTTCCAGTTCTACAACCTGATGCCCGTGCTCACCGCGTTCGAGAACGTCGAGCTGCCGCTGATGCTCACGCACCTGTCGCGCCGCGAACGCCGCGAGCGCGTCGAGCTGGTGCTCGACATGGTGAATCTCGGCGACCGCACGAGCCATTACCCGTCCGAGCTGTCGGGCGGCCAGCAGCAGCGCGTCGCGATCGCGCGCGCGTTGATCACCGATCCGGCGCTGATCGTCGCCGACGAACCGACCGGCGACCTCGACCGCGCATCGGCCACCGACGTGCTCGCGATGCTGCAGCGGATGAACGCCGAGCTCGGCAAGACGATCATCATGGTGACCCACGATGCGCACGCGGCTGCCGCCGCGCGCTCGCTCGTGCATCTGGAAAAAGGGGAGCTGATCGGTGGGCACGCCGTCTGACGGACAGGAGCGCGCGCGATGTACGTGCTGAAGCTGATCGCGCGCAATGCGCTGCGGCACCGGCTGCGCACGCTGCTGACCGTGCTCGGGCTGACCATCGCGGTGCTGGCGTTCGGGCTGCTGCACACCGTCGTCGACGCGTGGTACGCGGGCGCGGCCGCCGCCTCCAGCGGCCGGCTCGTCACGCGCAACGCGATCTCGCTCGTGTTCCCGCTGCCCGTCAGCTACGAGAACCGGATCCGCGGCGTCGACGGCGTGACCGCCGTGGTGCGCTCGAACTGGTTCGGCGGCATCTACCGCGACCCGAAGAACTTCTTCGCGAGCTTCGCGGTGTCGGAGAACTATCTCGACCTGTATCCGGAATTCATCCTGCCGGCGCAGCAGCGCGCCGACTACGACCGCGACCGGCGCGGCTGCCTCGTCGGGCGCCAGCTCGCGACGCAGTTCGGCTTCAAGGTCGGCGACGTGATTCCGCTGAAAGGCACGATCTATCCGGGCACGTGGGACTTCGTCGTGCGCGGCATCCTCGACGGCCGCGACGACTCGACGATCACGCGCCAGCTCGTGTTCCACTGGGACTACCTGAACGAGACGGTGCGCAAGCGCACGCCGAAGCAGGCCGACCAGGTCGGCGTGTTCGTGCTCGGCGTCGCGAATCCGGACGACGGCGCCGCGATTGCGCGCAACGTCGACGCGGTGTTCAGGAACTCGCTCGCCGAAACGCTGACCGAGACCGAGCAGGCGTTCCAGCTCGGCTTCGTCGCGATGTCGAACCAGATCATCGCGGCGATCCGCGTCGTGTCATTCGTGGTGATCCTGATCATCCTGGCCGTGATGGCCAACGCGATGGCGATGAGCGCGCGCGAACGCACCGCCGAATACGCGACGCTCAAGGCGCTCGGCTTCGGCCCCGGCTTTCTCGCGCTGATCGTGTTCGGCGAATCGGTCGTGATCGCGGTGGCGGGCGGCGGGCTCGGGATGCTCGCGACGCCGCCGGCCGCCAGCATCTTCAAGCAGGCCGCCGGCGGCATCTTCCCGGTCTTCAAGGTGTCGACCGAAACGATGGCGCTGCAGGCCGCGTGCTCGGTCGCGGTCGGCCTCGCGGCCGCGCTCGTGCCGGCGTGGCAGGCGGCGCGCGTGCGCGTGGTCGAAGGCCTGCGGGCGATCGGGTAGGCGGCCGCCGATGACGATTCCGCTCACCTACATCGCGCGCAACCTGTGGACGCGCCGGCTCACCACCGCGCTCACCGCGGGCGGGATGGCGCTGGTGATCTTCGTATTCGCGACCGTGCAGATGCTCGACGCCGGTCTCACGCAGACGCTCGTGTCGACCGGCGAAGCGGACAACGTCGTGGTGATCCGCAAGGGCGCGGAAACCGAGATCCAGAGCGCGATCGACCACCAGCAAGCCAACGCGCTCGAGATGCATCCGGCCGTGGCGCTCGGCCCCGACGGCCGGCCACGGGTGTCGAAGGAAGCCGTCGTGCTGATCTCGCTCGTGAAGACGTCGAGCGGCAAGCCGTCGAACGTCGTGATCCGCGGCGTGTCGCCGGCCGGCCTCGCGCTGCGCCCGCGCGTGAAGCTGGTGGCCGGTCGCCCGTTCGCGCCGGGCTCGTCGGAGATCGTCGTCGGCAGCGCGATCGCGAAAGGCTTCAGCGGCACGCAGCTCGGCGACCGCCTGCATTTCGCGCAGCGCGACTGGACCGTCGTCGGCATCTTCGACGCGGGCGGCAGCGGCTTCGATTCGGAGATCTGGGGCGACGTCGACCAGCTGATGCAGTCGTTCCGGCGCACCAGCTATTCGTCGATGGTGCTGCGCATCCCGAGCGCCGACGGCTTCGCGCGGTTCAAGGCCGACATCGACGTCGACCCGCGGCTGACCGACGAAGCGAAGCGCGAGCAGACGTTTTACGGCGACCAGTCGAAGGCGCTGTCGACCTTCATCAACATCCTCGGCATCACGCTGTCGACGATCTTCTCGATCGCCGCGATGATCGGCGCGATGATCACGATGTACGCATCGGTCGCGAACCGCACCGCCGAGATCGGCACGCTGCGCGCGCTCGGCTTCAAGCGCGCGAACGTGCTCGCCGCGTTCCTGCTGGAGGCGCTGCTGCTCGGCTTCGTCGGCGGCGTCGCCGGGCTCGCGTGCGCGTCGTTGATGGAGTTCGCGTCGTTCTCGACCACCAACTTCCAGACTTTCTCCGACCTCTCGTTCCGCTTTGTGCTGACGCCCGCGATCGTCGCGAAGACGCTGCTGTTCTCGCTCGTGATGGGCCTTGTCGGCGGCTTCCTGCCGGCGATGCGCGCCGCGCGGCTGAACATCGTCGACGCGCTGCGCGCGCAGTGACGCGCGCGGCCGGTCACGCGCGGCGCTCGCGCGGCACCCAGGCGCCGTGGAATCCGGCCGGCACGCGGCGCGGCAGGTGCACCGTCGCGACCGGCGCCGCGTCGATCGCGCGCGCATCGAGGATCACGACATCGCTCGTATCGGTGGCCGCGCGATAGACCAACACCAGCAGCCAGCCGTCGTCCTCGTCGGTGCCGCCCGGGCGCGGCACGAACACCGGCTCGCCGTTCTGGTCGCCGGCCGGCACCGCGTAACGGGTCGTCGTGCCGCGCACGTGGTCGAAACGCATCACGCCGCGCATCTCGGCGTTGTTCGGTTGCTCGACCGAATACAGGTAGCGGTACGGGCGGCCCGTCCGGCTTTCGTTGATGCGCGGCAGCTCGATGCCGCCGTCGGCGAGCGGCCCCTCGTCGATCAGCCCGTTCGCGGTATCGATCACGTAGCGCCACAGCTCGCCGACCGGGTTGTCGGCGAAGCGGCCCGTGCGCGCGTCGAGCCGCAGGAACCACGGATAGCGCACCGCATCGAGCACGATGCACGACGCGTCGCAGTCGTACGCGTTCACGACGTGCTGGATGAAGCACGGCTCGATGCCGAACCAGTGCACATCGCCGCCGTGACGCGGGATCACGCCGATCCGCGCGTCGCGATCGTCGTGCCAGCGCAGCGGCATCCGGTGCCCCTGTTTCAGCATCGCGAAGTCGTAGCCGACGTTCAGGTCGAGCAGCAGGCTGCGCGTCTCGGTGATCGCGAGGTCGTGCATCATCGACGGCGCGCGCAGGTCGACGGCGAGGTCGACGCGCTGCACGCCGTGCGCATCCGCGACGCCGTAGCGCAGCCACGGCGTGCGCCAGTCCGCGCGAAACAGGATCAGCTCGCCCGTCACCGGGTCGACCTTCGGATGCGCGGTCATCGCGCCGTCGAATGCGGGATGCCGCGCGGGCGCACCGAACGTGTCGAGCGCGGCCGTGATCGCGAGCGGCGCGCCGCCTTCGGCCAGCGCGAGCAATTCGCCGGCGTGCTGCACGACGTTTACGTTCGGGTTCGTGTCGGGCAGGTGCGGCGCCTGTTTCGGCGCGTGCACATTGGCCCAGCGGCGCGTGCGCGCCCAGCGGTTCCGGTAGCCGGCCGCGCGGCCGCGTTCGAATGCGATCGCGTGCAGCATCGCCGCTTCGGGCCACCACGACAGCACGTCGTTGCCGTCGAAACGGCCGCCCGGCGGGTTCGGGCCGTTGCGCAGCAACGTGCCGTCGAGTTCGGGCGGGATCGTGCCCGTCACGCGCAGGTCGACGACGTCGATTTCGTCGGCGACCGGCGCGATCGCGCCGCGGTTCAGATCGAAGGTCGTCATCGCGCCGTGTGCTCCGTCAGCAGTCTTCGGTCGACGGCGGCAGATCGCCGCGCGCCAGCGCGAGCGCATGGTCGCGCACGTCGTCCGGCCAGCCGGCGATCAGCTCGGCCATCCGCGCGAGGTCGTTCGCATACAGCGCACGCGCGGCCTCCTCGAAATTCGGCAGATCGCCCGCAAGCGCGGACATGAAGTGGTACGCGCGCGTTTGTGCGTCGCGACGCCGGTCGGCCGCCGCGTGCGTGCGCCGTGCGTCCTCCACCAGCTTGCGCAGCGCGACGGACGCGCCGCCCGGCTGCGCGGCGAGCCAGTCCCAGTGGCGCGGCAGCAACGTGACCTCGCGCGATACCACGCCGAGCTTCGGACGGCCGCGGCCGCGTTGTTCGGCCGTGCCCGCCGACTCGCCGACCGGCGCGGATGCGTCGCGTGGCACCGGCGCGTAACGCGCGCGGATATCGTCCGCCGTGCCGCGCAGGTCGAGGTCGATCGCGCGGCCCGTCGTGTCGTCGAAGATCGCGATCGTGCCGGACATCGTGTCGCCGTACGCCTGCCGGATCGCGACCGCGACCGTCGCGAGCGAGCCCGACGCGACGCGCCGATGGCCGTCGAATGCCGTACAGGAAGGAATCAAGGTGGAAAGCGTCATCGTGGCCGCCCATGGGCAGAAATCGGAATGGCGCTATTTTTATCCGGGTATAAATTGATTGTCAATATCGCCCGGGTAAAAATCGCCGATTCCAAGCCCTTCGCGGACGACCGCATCGCTCGGTCGTCCTGCCCGATTCAGGCCGGCGTCGCCGTCACGCGTGCGCTGGCGAGCGCGTCTTCGAGCGACACATGCCCGTGGAACGCCTGCGATGCCGGCAGCGGCAGGTCTTCCTCGATCGCATGCGCGAACTGCACGCCGGCGTCGTCCGCGAGCCGCGCACGCAGCGCGGCGATGCGCGCGAACGCATCGCGCTCGAACACCGCGTGATAGTCGGCCCACCGGGCGATCCCGGCAAAATACGCGTCGGCGAGCGTGCGCCGCGCGCCGAGCAGCCACGGACCGTCGCCGCGCGCGAGCAGCGCTTCGAGATGACGATGCGCATTCAGCACCTTGCGGCGGCCATATGCCTGCAGTGCGTCCTTCTCCGCGCCTTCGGTGCCGTGCTCGTACACGTACCAGAGCGCACCGAACGCACTGAAGAACGTCGTGTTCAGCCACGCGAGCATCCGGTTCAGCTGGTCGAAATCCGCGCTGCCCTGCCGGAACGCGAGGCCGCTGTCGAGCGCATGCGCGCCGATATGACCGAGGATCGCGACGCTTTCGGTCAGCACGTCGCCGTTCGCGGTCACGAACGCCGGCGTCTCGGCGGCCGGGTTCAGCGCGCAGAACGCATCGCTCTTCACGAGGCCGGGCATCGTGATGCGCGACAGCCGGTACGGCTGGCCGGCCCATTCGAGCGCGACGATCGAGCCGAACGAGCAACCCGCCGGAACGCCGTAGAGAAGGATCGGGGACATGATGGTTTCACTGAAGTTGATCGAGCGATCATGCTCCCACGACGAACGATGATGCAGTAGCCGCTAGAATCGAAACCCGTCGTTTCTTCTGGTGGACGCTGACAGTGAACTTGAACGATCTGTATCTCTTCGTGCAGGCGGTCGACGCGGGAAGCATGTCGGCGGCCGCACGCCGCCTCGACCTGCCGAAATCGACGGTCAGCAAGCGGGTGGCCGAGCTCGAGCGCACGCTCGGCGCGCGGCTCGTGCATCGCACGTCGCGCAGCTTCCGGCTGACGCCGGTCGGCACCGAGTTCTTCGAGCATGCGCGCGCGGCGGTGATCGAGGCCGAAAGCGCACGCGACGCGGTGTTGCGGCAGGCGGCCGAACCGGCCGGCGTGGTGCGGATCACGAGTTCGGTGCCGGTCGCGCAGCACATCCTCGCACCGTGCCTGCCGGCGCTGGCGATCGCGCATCCGAAGCTGCTGCTGCAAATTCATGCGAGCGACCGGCTCGTCGACATCGCGCAGGAAGGCTTCGATATCGCGGTACGCAGCCATTTCGCGCCGCTGCCCGATTCCGCGCTCGTGCAACGGCCGCTGGCCACGTCGCCGATCGTCGCCGTCGCATCGCCGGCCTATCTCGCGCGCGCCGGCACACCGGACGTGCCGGCCGATCTCGCACGGCACGACGGACTTCATCCGGACCAGCAGCCGTGGCGGCTGCAGCGCGATGGCGAAACCGTCGACGTCGCGCCGCGCATCCGGCTGCTGGCCGATGAATCGACGCTGCTGTTGCAGGCCGCAACGGCCGGCCTCGGAATCGCGTGCCTGCCCGACTGGATCGCCGGCGCCGCGCTCGCATCGGGCGCGCTGGTGCGCGTGCTGCCCGGCTGGCGGGCCGGCACCGTCACGACGACGTTGCTGATGCCGCACCGGCGCGGCCAATTGCCCGGCGTGCGTGCCGCCGTCGAGTTTCTCGCGCAACACGTGGCGGCCCATCACGGCGCAGGCGCGAACGACACGCGTGCGTAAAGGCGTCCCTCGACGCGGCCTTCTCCGCCAACCGATTCAATTCCTGAATCGATCAAGTCAGCAATTGGCATGAAAGCGCGATTTTCGCCATGACAGAATGGGCCGGACGCCCTGCCTCGCTGCATCGGCGTCCGGCCACGGCCGGCAGCACCGCCACGACAAAACGCGCGCACCTACGCGCAGCCGCACGACGGCACCTTCCGCCCTTCGGAGGAGACAGTCATGAATCCGCTTCACGCATTGCCGGCGTCCGCATCGGCAACGGCCCGGCGCACCCGCGTGCGCTGGCTCGTGCTGACCGTGCTGTTCGCGGTCACGACGATCAACTACGCGGATCGCGCGGCGATCGCGATCGCGGGCCCGGCGCTTGCGCGCGCGATGCACCTGAGCCACGTGCAGATGGGCTTCATCTTCTCGGCGTTCGGCTGGTCGTACGTGATCGCGCAACTGCCGGGCGGCTGGCTGCTCGACCGCTTCGGGTCGCGCATCGTCTATGCGTTCAGCATCTTCTTCTGGTCGCTGTTCACGCTGCTCCAGGGCGGCATCGGCTTCTTCGGCGGCGCGGCCGCGTTCGCGCTGCTGTTCGGGTTGCGCTTTCTGGTCGGCGCGGCCGAGGCGCCGTCGTTCCCGGCCAACAGCCGGATCGTCTCCGCATGGTTTCCGGCCGCGGAGCGCGGCACCGCGTCGGCGATCTTCAATGCGGCCCAGTACGCGGCGACCGTCGTGTTCGCGCCGGTGATGGGCTGGCTCGTGCACGCGTACGGGTGGCAGTCGGTATTCGCGGTGATGGGCGTGCTCGGCTTCGCGTTCGTGCTGGTGTGGAACCGCACGATGTACGACCCGAAGGCGCACCCGCGCATCAACGGCGCGGAGCTCGACTACCTCGCCGAAGGCGGTGCGCTCGTCAACATCGACCAGGCGACGGGCGCGCGCGACGGCGGCCCGTCGATGCGCCACGTGAAGGCGCTGCTGAGGAACCGGATGCTCGTCGGCGTGTACGTCGCGCAGTACTGCATCAACGCCCTCACCTATTTCTTCATCACGTGGTTTCCCGTCTATCTCGTGCAGGCGCGCGGGATGTCGATCCTCAACGCGGGGCTCGTCGCGTCGATCCCGGCCGTGTGCGGGTTCCTCGGCGGGATTCTCGGCGGCATCGTGTCCGACGCGCTGCTCAAGCACGGCCAGTCGCTGTCGGTCGCGCGCAAGGTGCCGATCGTGATCGGCATGCTGCTGTCGATGTCGATGATCGTCTGCAACTACACCGATTCGCACGTGCTCGTCGTGCTGTTCATGGCGCTGTCGTTCTTCGGCAAAGGGCTCGGCGCGCTCGGCTGGGCCGTCAACGCGGACACCGCGCCGCGCCAGATCGCCGGGCTGAGCGGCGCGCTGCTCAACACGTGCGGCAATCTTTCCAGCATCACGACGCCGATCGCGATCGGCTACATCGTCGACCGCAGCGGCTCGTTCAACGGCGCGCTGGTGTACGTCGTCGCGCACGCGCTCGTCGCCGTGATCTGCTACCTGTTCGTCGTCGGCGAGATCCGCCGCGTCGAGCTGAACTGAACCGCGCGGGCCGCGCCGGCGCGTCCGGCGGCCCGTGCATGACCGGAACCAGGAGCGAACCGATGTCCGAATCCCGCCGTGCCGGCACGCCGCGCGTCACGCGCATGCAGGTGATCCCCGTCGCCGGCCGCGACAGCATGCTGCTGAACCTGTGCGGCGCGCACGCGCCGTATTTCACGCGCAACCTCGTGATCCTCGACGACAGCAGCGGCCACACGGGCGTCGGCGAAGTGCCCGGCGGCGAAGGCATCCGCCACGCGCTCGAACGGATGGCCGATCTGGTGGTCGGCCAGTCGATCGGTCATTACCAGGCAACGCTCAACGCGGTGCGCGCGGCGCTGTCCGGCACCGGTGCGGCGGCCGGACGCACGATCCGGCACGAGGTGACGTCGGCCGGGGAGGCGGCCGTGCTGCGCCAGCCGCACGAGATCAACCTGCGGCTCGACAACGTGATCACCGCGATCGAGGCCGCGCTGCTGGACCTGCTCGGCCAGCATCTCGACGTGCCGGTCGCGGCGCTGCTCGGCGAGGGCCAGCAGCGCGACGCGGTGCCGATGCTCGCGTACCTGTTCTACATCGGCGAGCGGCGCCGCACCGACCTGCCGTATCGCGACGAGACGCACGCGGCCGATCCGTGGTTCCGGCTGCGCAACGAAGCCGCGCTCACGCCGGCCGCGATCGCGCAGCAGGCCGAGGCGGCCGTCGAGCGCTACGGCTTTGCCGATTTCAAGCTGAAGGGCGGCGTGATGGCCGGCGCGGATGAGATGGAAGCGATCGCGGCGATCAAGACGCGCTTTCCCGACGCGCGCGCGACGCTCGACCCGAACGGCGCGTGGTCGCTCGATGAAGCCGTCGCGCTGTGCCGCGGGCAAGGTCATCTGCTCGCGTACGCGGAGGATCCGTGCGGCCCGGAAGCCGGCTACTCGGGCCGCGAGACGATGGCCGAATTCAGGCGAGCCACCGGCATCCCGACGGCGACCAACATGATCGCGACCGACTGGCGGCAGATGGATCACGCGGTGCGGCTGCAAGCCGTCGACATTCCGCTCGCCGATCCGCACTTCTGGACAATGCAGGGTTCGGTGCGGCTTGCGCAGTTGTGCCGCGACTGGGGACTCACCTGGGGTTCGCATTCGAACAACCACTTCGACGTGTCGCTGGCGATGTTCACGCACGCGGCGGCGGCGGCGCCCGGCACGATCACCGCGATCGATACGCACTGGATCTGGCAGGAAGGCGACGCGCGGCTCACGCGCGAGCCGCTCGAGATCGTCGGCGGACGGGTGAGCGTGCCCGAGCGGCCGGGGCTCGGGATCGAACTCGACATGGCGCAGGTCGAGGCCGCCCATGCGCTTTACGAACAAGTCGGCGGCACGGCGCGCGACGACGCGATGGCGATGCGGTATCTCGTGCCGGGCTGGACGTACGATCCGAAGCGGCCGAGTTTCGGGCGCAGGTGATCGCGGCGGCGCGGGCTCGCGGAAAAGCAAAAAGGGCCCGGTCTTGCGACCGAGCCCTTCGAAGTTCGTTGGTGGAGCGGAGGAGGATCGAACTCCCGACCTTCGCATTGCGAACGCGACGCTCTCCCAGCTGAGCTACCGCCCCAACAGTCGACCATCATACACATGCATTTCCGCGCTTGGCAATAGGGGATCCGTCACCCCCGACGCGTCACTTTGACGGCGCGCCGGCCAGCACCCATTCGACCACGGAACGCAGGTCCGCGTCGCTCATGCGCGGATGGGCCGGCATCGGAATCGCGCCCCAGACGCCGGAGCCGCCGTCCTTCACCTTCTTCGACAGCTTCGCGACGGCCTGCGGATCGGACTTGTAGCGGGCCGCTATGTCCTTGAACGACGGACCGACGAGCTTGCGATCGACTGCGTGACAGCCCATGCACGCGTTGCCGCGCGCGACCTTGAGACCGTCGCCGACGTCCGCCCGCGCCGTGCCGAGCGCACCGGCCGCGAGTGCCGCGACTGCGGCGCCCTGCACCATCCATTGCCTGATCTTCATTTGCGTCGACTTCATTGCGGCGTGGCCTTCGGGTTGCCCGGATGCACGCTCGACGAATTCGAGATCGGCGCCGGCGGTTGCAACGGCGTGGACTGGACCGACGCATCGGGCACCGCGCCGACGGTCGCGGCATCCGCGGGCGCGGCGGCGGCCGGTGCGCCGGACGCCCCGCTCGGCGTCGCGGCCTGCAATGCCTGCGCGTCCGCCGGCTGGATGTACTGGAACACCTTCACGACCTTCTCGACGCCGGGCACCTGGCTCGCCGCCTCGGCGCCGCGATTGCCTTCGTCGACCGTCACAAGTCCCATCAGGTAGACGTTGCCGCGCTCGCTGACGACCTTGTAGTAGTTGGCCGACAGCCCCTTCGTCGCGATCAGCTCGGACTTCACGCGCCCTTCGAGGTACGAGTCGTTCGCGCGCGACGACAGCGACGACGCCGGCTCGACCGACAGCTCGTTGACGATGCCGTTCACGTTGTTGATGCCGCGCACGATTTCCTCCGCGCGCTGCTTGGATGCGTTGTTCGGCACTTCGCCCGTCAGCAGCACGCGGCGGTTGAACACCGTCACGTTCACGTGCGACTGATCCGGCAGCCCGTTGTTGATCTGCGTGAGCGACTTGACCTGGATCTCGCGATCCTCCGTCTGCGCGCCGAGCGTGCGGCGATCGGTCGCGATCAGCGCGCCGCCGCCGGCAGCCGCCCCCAGCACGCCGAGCACGCAGCCCTGCAGCGACATCGCGAGGCCCGCCGTCAGCGCGGCGAGCAACGTGGTTCTGACGAGCGTCTGTTTGACGCGGCTTTGATTCATCGACGGCTCTCCTTCGTTCAATCCTCACCCAGCAGCATCGCGTCGATGCCGTCGCACAGGCAGTGGATGGTCAGCAGATGGACTTCGTGGACGCGTGCCGCGCGCGAGGCGGGCACGCTGATCGGAATATCGGTGTCGGACAGCGCGGCCGCCACGGCGCGGCCATCGCCGCCCGTCAGCGCGACGACGGTCATCTCGCGCTCGTGCGCCTCGTCGATTGCGGCCAGCACACGCGGCGACGCGCCGCTCGCGTCGAGCACCAGCAGGATGTCGCCGGTCTGCCCGAGCACACGCACCTGCTGCGCGAACAGCTGATCGGCGGCCGCTGCCCCCGTGAGACCGCCCTGCGACGCATCGGTGGCCAGCGCGATCGCGGGCAAGCCCGGACGCTCGCGCTCGAAACCGCCGACGAGCGACACGGCGAGGTAATGCGCTGCGGCGGCCGACGGGCCATCTCCGCATGCGACGATCTTGTTGCCGTTCGCCAGCGCGGCGAACATCGCGTCGACCGCGGCCGCGATCGGCAGCGACAGCGCATCGGCCGCTTCGGCGTGAAGCGCGGCGCTGTCGCGGAAATGTTGCTGAATACGTTCGACTGACATCGATTCCTGGTGAACTGGGCGCGCACGGCTCGCAGCGCGCAACGTCATGGGTGCGGCGAGTTTACCGCACTCCGGTACCCTCCCCGGCGGTATGACGAGAACTCTTTACATCTCGTCACAGCTCGCGGCTACGCATCGTCGGCACGAAATGCATCGCGCAGCCACTCGAGCCGGCCGGCCTCGAATGCGATCACGTCGAATCGACATGCGGCCCCCGCGCCGTGCCGCGCCCAGAAATGGAGCGCGGCAGCGAGCAGGCGCCGCCGCTTGCGCCAGCCGACGCTCGCGGCCGCGCCGCCATGCCGGGCGCTGCGCCGCGCGCGCACCTCGACGAATACGAGCGTGCCGTCGGGCGAGCGCATTACGAGATCGAGTTCGCCGCCGCGCATCGTCACGTTCGCCGCGACGAACGCGAGACCACGGCGCTCCAGGAACTGCCGCGCGCGCTGCTCGAACGTCGCGCCAATCGATCTGGATCGCGCCGTGCCGGAAAAGTTGCCTGCGCCGGCCGGCGAACCGTGCTCGTTGCCCGGCGCAACCGGCGCCGCGTGGCACAATGCCGTCCTTGTTCCGCTTGCGCCGCGATTGCGCGCATTGCCTGCCATGACTGCCCTCCTCGAACTCGCGCAAACGCAGCACTACCCGGACGCCGCGCTCTACGTGGTCGCGACGCCGATCGGCAACACCGCCGACATCACGCTGCGCGCGCTGCACGTGCTCGGCCTCGCCGACCGCATCGCGGCCGAAGACACCCGCAACACGGGCCAGCTGCTGGCCCGCTACGGGATCTCGAAACCGCTCGTCGCCGTGCACGAACACAACGAGCGCGAAGCCGCGCTACGCGTGATCGAACTGCTGCGCGCCGGCGAACGCGTCGCGTACGTGTCGGACGCCGGCACGCCCGGCATTTCGGACCCCGGCGCGCGGCTCGTCGATGCCGTGCGCGCGGCCGGCTTCCCGGTGATTCCGCTGCCGGGCGCGAGCGCGGCCGTGACCGCGCTGAGCGTGGCGGGCGACTGGGCCGGCGCGTTCACGTTCGCGGGCTTCCTGCCGCCGAAGCCGAAGCAGCGTGCGAGCGCGCTGCAGGCGCTCGCGCGGCACCCGTACGCGCTGGTGTTCTACGAAGCGCCGCACCGGATCGCGGATACCGTCGCCGCCATCGCCGACGCGTTCGGCCCGGCACGCCGGCTGCTGATCGCACGCGAGCTCACCAAGCTACACGAGCAACTGTTCCAGGGCACCCTGGCCGAAGGACAGAGCTGGCTCGCCGGCGATGCGAACCGGCAGCGCGGCGAGTTCGTTCTGGTCGTCGAAGGCGCACCGGCCGACGGCGGCGACGCCGACGACACCGCGCACGACGCGCTGCTCAAGCTGCTGCTGGAAGAAGTGCCCGTGAAGAGCGCGGCGAAGCTCGCGGCCGCGCTGACGGGCGCATCGCGCAACGCGCTGTATGCGCGCGCGCTGGCACTGAAGGAAGGCTGACACGCAAGCGCGGCGACTTCCGCCGCGCGGCTCGCGGAAACGAAAAAGGGCTGCCCGAGGGCAGCCCTTTTGCATAAGCGGACGAACCGCCGCGTTACTTCGACGACAGCGACGCGAACATCTCGTCGCGTGCCTCGCGCGCTTCCTGCGGCGACAGCCCTTCGATCTTCACGCGGCCCGTGCCGGCATGCACGAGGCCGATCATCTTGGCGGCCGCATACGACAGGTCGAGCACGCGGCCACGCTTGAACGGCCCGCGATCGTTGACCTTCACGACGACCCACTTGCCGGTCGACGCGTTGGTTACCTTGATGTACGACGACAGCGGCAGCGTGCGGTGCGCGGCGGTCAGCGCATTCATGTTGAAGCGCTCGCCGTTCGCGGTGCGGCGGCCGTGGAAGTCACGGCCATACCACGACGCCCGGCCGGTCTGACGGAAGTCGGACACGTCCTTGCCGTCGATCGGCTCGGCGTCCGCCAGCGACGACTTCTTCGCGTCCTTGCTGTCGGCCGCCGGCATCGAGGCCAGCGCGGAATCGAAATTCAGTTGCTGCTTGTCGTCGTCCGCTTTCGCGGCAGCGGCCGTCTTGTTGACCGCGTTCTTCTGGTTGGCGCTGCTGGTGGTCTGGCTGGGTGGCACCGCACAGCCCGTCAGCGCAAAAAATAATGCAATGGTCCCGAATCGAGTCGGAAAACGAAAGTTCATCGACGTGTCGCCTTCTGGTTCGGGCCGCACCGATACAACGCTGCTCAACAACGCAGATACGCGGCCCGGACGGCAAATGCGTGCACGCCCCGCTCGGATCACCCGAGCAGGCGGCTAGCATGGGCGCGGCTTCGTCTCTGCCGCAACCGTCCTGATTAGTTTTCACGTCTGGCGCAACCTGTCCCCGGCAGCCTGACCAGACCCCACATGCCGCCATCGAACATGGCTTTCACGTTCGCGCGCGTCGCATACAGCCAACGCACAGGAACGGCGGCACAGGCCTCATCCGGCGGCGCGGCAGCAGGGCCGCAGACGGGCGCGCAGCACCCGGCCGGACAAGACGTGAGCACCGAATGCTCGGTGCTGGATACACCGCCGGGCTCCCCGGCGGTCGATGCTTGACGGTGAATCCGCGCCCTGTTTTAACGGGGCCGAAACACCAGCGAATTGCGTGAAATTCACGCGCAATGGGCGGCATTATACATAAACCAAAAGCCCGTCTCGAAAAGCGCCCCGTCCGGACCATTGATTCTCACTATGGCCGTAACAATCGGAATGCTCCGGGATTGCCCGGAGCCGCGCGTCCGAGGCCGCTGCGCTGCACCGGCAGGCAGCCCGCGCGACCGGTACAATCGGTCCTTTTAGCCGCCGGTGCCTCCATGAAAGTCACGCTCATTCCGGTCACGCCGTTCCAGCAGAACTGCTCGCTGCTCGTCTGCGAAAAGACCGGTCGCGCCGCCGTCGTCGATCCGGGCGGCGACATCGAACGGATCGAACAGGAGATCGCGCGGCAGAACGTGCAGGTCGAGAAGGTGCTGCTCACGCACGGCCACGTCGATCACTGCGCGGGCGCGAAGGCGCTCGCGACGCACTACGGCGTGCCGATCGTCGGACCGCAGGAAGACGAGCGGTTCTGGATCGAGCAACTGCCGATGCAGAGCCAGCGCTTCGGCTTCCCGGCCGCCGAGGCGTTCGAGCCCGACCATTGGCTGAACGACGGCGACACCGTGCAGTTCGGCGACGAGACGCTCGAGGTCTATCACTGCCCGGGCCACACGCCCGGCCACGTCGTGTTCTTCAGCCGCGCCCATCGTGTCGCGATCGTCGGCGACGTGCTGTTCGCCGGCTCGATCGGCCGCACCGATTTCCCGCGCGGCAATCACGCGGACCTCGTGCGCTCGATCAAGGAGAAGCTGTGGCCGCTCGGCGACGACGTGACGTTCGTGCCGGGCCACGGCCCGGTGTCGACCTTCGGCGACGAGCGCCGCACGAATCCATTCGTGTCCGACAAGGTGTTCGGATGAACCAGACCGCCATCCCCGAAATCTATGTCAGCACCGACGTCGAGGCCGACGGCCCGATTCCCGGCCCGCATTCGATGCTGAGCTTCGCGTCGGCCGCCTATACCGAGGACAAGCAGCTGATCGCGACGTTCTCGGCGAATCTCGAGACGCTGCCGGGCGCGCAGGCCCATCCGGTGCAGGAAGCGTGGTGGAAGACGGAACCGGAAGCCTGGGCCGCGTGCCGGCGCGACCTGCAGGCGCCCGAGGCCGCGCTCGTCGCGTACGTCGAGTGGGTCGAGGCGCTGCCCGGCAAGCCGGTGTTCGTCGCGATGCCGGCCGGCTTCGATTTCACGTTCATGTTCTGGTACATGATGCGTTTCGCCGGACGCTGCCCGTTCTCGTGGTCGGCGCTCGACATCAAGACGCTCGCGTTCGCGATGACGGGCCTGCCGTACCGCAAGGCGATCAAGCCGCGCTTTCCGAAGCACTGGTTCGACGATCATCCGCACACGCACGTCGCGCTCGACGACGCGATCGAGCAAGGCGCGCTGTTCTGCAACATGCTCGCCGACCTGCGCCGCCAGCAGGCCGCGCTCGCGGGCCTCGCGGTGGGCGACACCGATCGGTCGGAGCAGGCAGGGGCGGGACAAAATCCCACGGATCCGCGTGCAAATTAGCGAATCTCGCTCAGCGACGCGCCGCCAGATTGCCTTTCCTTTCCCGGCCCTCTAACATTCAGCGTGTTGTAGCTGCCGCATGGAGGCGCAGGTGACGCTCGATTCCTTTTCGCAAAAAATCCTTCGCCTGTTGCAGCTCGACGCGCGCCGTTCCGTGCAGGAAATCTCCGACCAGGTCGGCCTGTCGAGCACGCCGTGCTGGCGCCGCATCAAGGACATGGAACAGTCCGGCGTGATCCAGCGCTACACCGCGCTGCTCGATCGCGAGAAGCTCGGCCTGCACGTGTGCGCGCTCGCGCACGTGCACCTGACCCGCCACAACGAAGGCGGCGTCGAGCAATTCGAGCGCGAGATCGCGACCTGCCCGGAAGTCACCGAGTGTTACAGCACGACGGGCGAGGCCGATTACATCCTCAAGATCGTCGCGCCCGACATCAAGGCCTACGACGTCTTCCTGCACGAACGGATCTTCAAGATCCCGGCCGTGTCGCAGGTGCGCACGAGCGTCGTGCTGCGCGAAATCAAGTTCGACACGCAACTGCCGCTGTAACGCGCGGCTCGCGATCGCACTCGCGGGCGCCGCTCAGGCCTGCGCGGGCAGCCCGCGCGTGAAGCCGATCCGACGCGCGCCGAACTGCCGCTTCAGCGTGTCGACGTCGAGCCGGCCGGCCAGCGCCGCGTCGGTATCGTCGGGGCCGGCGTCGAGCGTCACATCGATCTCGAGCCCGGTGCTCAGGTAGTGCAGGTTGATCGCGGCCGGGTGCAGCCCGCGTTGCGCGAGCGCGGCCTCGAGCCGCGCGGCGATCTCCGCGCGCGGCGGCAGCGCGAGCGCCGGACGGCGCGCCGTGTCGTTCTCCGGGTCGACGTGGATCAGCGCGTCGAGCACGCGCGGGTCGCGCAGCACGCGCGCACGTGCGCTTTCCGCGATGTAATGGCCTTCGGACACGGAGATCATCGGATCGACGAGGATGTGCGCGTCGACGAGCGCCGCATCGCCCATCTTGCGCGTGCGCAGGTCGTGCACGTCGCGCACGCCCGGCGTCGCCGCGAGCAGCGCGCGGATCTCGGCCGTGTCGGCGGTGTCGAGCGCGCGATCGGACAGATCCTGAAGCGCGTCGTAACCGAACGTCCAGCCCATGCGGGCAACCATGAAACCGACGATCGCCGCGGCGATCGGGTCGAGCAGACGCACGCCCGCGAGACTGCCGACGATGCCGATCGCGACGACGAGCGACGAAGCGGCGTCGGAGCGCGCATGCCACGCGTTCGCGACCAGCATCGCCGAACGCACGCGCCGCGCCTCGCGCAGCATGTAGCGGAACAGCGCCTCTTTCGACACGAGCACGGTCAGCGCGACGATCAACGCGGAAAAATGGACGGCCGGGATGTTTTCGAGATTCACGAGACGGTCGCCGGCCCGCCAGAGCATGCCGATGCCGACCGCGATCAGGATCGCGCCGAGAAACAGCGAAGCGACGGTCTCGTAGCGGCTGTGTCCGTAATTGTGATCGGCATCCGGCGACGCACCGCTATGGCGATTCGCCACCAGTACGACAAAATCCGAGATCAAATCGGAAATCGAATGGATGCCATCGGCGATCAATGCCTGCGAATGCGCAACCACGCCGACGACGATCTGAAACGTCGCAAGCACCACATTCAGCACAATACTGACGAGGGTGCTCTTGCGCGCGACCGCGTGCTTATCCGCGCTTTGCGCGTCGTCGGAAAACGTAGACATGAAATACGAGATATCGGTTGGGATACGGAATTCTATCAAACGACGTCCGTCCGATATTCCAGTAACACAAAATTTTCCATTCAAATCAACCGCTTATGCGAACCGGTCGTATTTTCATTCACGCCCCGCTGATGACGTTTTCATGACAAAAAGCATACATTCAGGTGTCGAAATGCAAAGAGCCGCGCTCCTTGACGGATGCGCGGCTCTTTTTGAGGCGTCGACTTAAACGATCGTTTAAATCGCAAACTGTTCGCGGTTCTTGCCTGCGATCCAGCGCGGCGGCTTGCCGCGGCCCGACCACGTCGCGCCCGTTTCCGGATCGCGGTATTTGGCGGCCACGCCTGCGCGCGGACGACCGACCTTGCCTGCCTTCGCGCGGCTGAGGCCGAGTTCGGCGAGCGAAAAGCCGTAGTCGGCAATTTTCTGCTTCACGTCATTCAGCACTTCGGCGTATTCGCGCGACTTCGCTTCTTCGATTTGCTTCTCCAGCTTCTCCCGCTGGGCCAGCAGGTCCTTGTAAGAAGACATAGTTTCCCTTTCTATATGACCAATGGCACCGGTCTGCAGCCGGCTCACCATTCATGAATATTTGTGCCTCGGATTTTCGAAGGCAGAGATTAGCACAAAAAAGATTTGATAGAAGCGAGATTCATGAAAATCCCGAGGCCGATTGTGATTCAAACATGTCATTTTGACCGGCCACGGCCTTTTCTCAAATTTTCTCGTGCTTGCATAGAGATTAGGACATTACCGATCCGGTAATCGGCCTATCAATCTACGCAATTACCCTGCATAGCGAAAATCAAAGCTTTCATACGACGACAAGTTTGCAAAAATCGCACAGCGCGGGACGCGCGACGGACAAAATCTTATCGGCGACGTCATGTGACATTCCGCGCGCTCGCCATCAATCGCTCGCGCAGCGCGCCGGCGTCGGCCGGCATCGGCTCGAACGGCGTGCGCACGCGGCGGCCGTCGCAACGCCAGTCGGCGCCGTGGCGATCGACGCCGAGCAACTCGAGCCCGTCGCGGCGCGCATCGCTCGAGTCGTACGCGTTCCACAACGCCCGTTCGTCGTCGAACGAGAGCGGCGCCAGCGCATCGAGGCCGGTGCCGTCTACCCAGCCCATCCGGCCGAATCCGCCGATATAGCGCAGCCGCTCGATGTCGAGCGCCCAGAACGTGAAATCGCCGAGCGCCAGGTAGCGCGCGGCATCGGGTTCGTAGCGCGTGTAACGCGCGGCGACATGCGGATCGTCGCCGAGCGGCACGAAGCGGCCGAGCAGCGTCGCGCGCTCGGCGTTCAGCACGTCGCCGTCCGGCGCGTCGACGACGAGGAATCCCGCGCGCGGATCGGCGATCAGGTTGCGCGTGTGCTCGGCCAGGCCGCTCACGAGAATCACGGGGCGATGATTCGCATCGGGCGCGAACGGTACGACGGTCGGATACGGAAAGCCTTGCGGATCGCGCGCGTGGGTCGCGAGCGTGCCGAGCGCGCAGCGGTGCAGCAGATGCACGGCAAGGACGGGATCGATGTTCACGGTGACTCCTGCGGTCGGAAAGCCTGGGCGGCAACGGTGGCGATGACGCGCCGCGCTGGAACGTTTCGGGCACGCCGCCTGCGCATCGATGTTACTCGCGGCGGCGGCGCGTCGGGCATCGGCCGGATGGCCAGTGCGCCGGCAAGATCGTAAGCGGTTCGATAGAATCGGACCCATCCGACGGGCGCGACGCGCCCGCGCATCGTCCATTCAAGAGCGCTCCGTGTCCGAAACCTCCTCCCGATCCTCGTCCGACTTCGCCGCGCCGCCCGACGCGCATCGCATGCTGGCCTTGCCGGTCCGCCAGCGCGCACGCACGGCCACGATGGCACTGTTCTTCATCGCCGGCATGATGTACGCGTCGTGGGGCGTGCACGTGCCGACCGTGCGCGACCGGTTCGCCTTGAGCCCGGGCCTGTTGTCGATCGCGCTGTTCGCGGTCGCGGGCGGCTCGATCGCCGCGATGCTGACGATCGCGCGCTGGATCGCGCGCGTCGGCTCGCGCACCGCGTGCCTCGCGGGCGGGCTCGTGATGTCCGCATGCGCGGCGCTGATCCTCGTCGTGCCCGATTACTGGATGCTGCTCGTCGTGCTCGCGCTGTTCGGCTTCTCGATGGCGACGCTCGACGTTGCGATGAACGCGGAGGCGAGCGCGGTCGAGATCGCGCTCGGCAAGCCGATCATGTCGTCGCTGCACGGGATGTTCAGTATCGGCGGGATGTCGGGAGCCGCGGCCGGCGGCGCGTTGCTGTCGGCCGGGATGGCGCCGGCCGTGCATCTCGCGCTGGCGGCGGCCGTCAGCGCGGCGGTGCTGCTCGCCGCGAGCCCGGCCGTGCTGCCGCACGTCCCGCATCACGAACACGCGCACGGCGGCGGCAACCGCTGGCGCTCGCCCGCGCTCTGGATGCTCGGCGGCATCGCACTGATCGCGCTGATCGCCGAAGGTGCGATGTACGACTGGGCGACGGTCTACATGCGCGACGTCGTCGCGGCGAGCCCCGCGCTCGCGAGCGCCGCGTATGCCGCATTCTCCGGCGGAATGGCCGTCGCGCGATTCGCGGGCGACGCGGTGCGCGCGCGTTTCGGCGCGCCGCAGCTCGTGTTCGCGAGCGCGTCGCTCGCGTGCGCCGGGATGATCGGCGCGCTGCTGCTGCCGAACCCGATCGCCGTGCTGACGGGCTTCACGCTGATGGGCCTCGGCCTTGCGAACATGATGCCCGTGCTGTTCGCCGCCGCCGCGCGCGTGAAGGGCATCCACGCGGCCGAAGGTCTCGCGCACGTGGCCGGGCTGGCGTACTTCGGACTGCTGTTCGGTCCGGTCGTGATCGGCGCCGTCGCCCAGGCCGTGAACCTCACCGTCGGCCTGTCGGTCGTCGCGCTGTGCGCGGCACTCGTCGCGGCCGTCGCGCCGAAGGTGCTCGCGCACCTGAAGATCTGAGCGCGCGGCAGCCGCACCGCCCGCTGCGAGATCGCCAAAAAGAAAGGCGCGCCTGCGTTGCCGCAGGCGCGCCTTCACCCCTCTGTCGACCGCTTTTCAGCTTACATCTTCACTTCGTCGAGCAGCGTCTTCTTGCCGCTCTTGTAGTTGTACAGCGAAATCACGCCGTGCTGCAGGTCGCCCTTCGAGTCGAAGGTCGTCGTGCCGATCACGCCCGTGTACTTCGTTGCCGGCATCGCCGCGAGGATCTTCGCCGGGTCGGTCGAGTTCGCGCGCTTCATCGCGTCGGCGATGATGTACACGGCGTCATACGTGAACGGTGCGTAGATCTGGATCGGCTGGCCGAAACGCTTCTCGTACTTGGCCTTGAACGCTGCGCCGCCCGGCATCTTCTCGAGCGAAGCACCGGCTTCCGAGCACACGATGTTGTCGGTCGCGTCGCCGGCCAGGTCGGCCAGCTTCTCCGTGCACACGCCGTCGCCCGCGAAGATCTTCGCGCGCAGGCCGAGCTGCTTCGCCTGTTTCGCGAACGGGCCGCCGGTGGCGTCCATGCCGCCGTACATGATCGCGTCCGGGTTCTCGCCCTTGATCTTCGTCAGGATCGCGCGGAAGTCGACAGCCTTGTCGTTGGTCGCGTCGTGCGACATCACCTTCAGGCCGAGCGCCTTGGCCTTCTTCTCGAATTCGTTCGCGAGACCCTGGCCGTAAGCGGTCGAATCGTCGACCACCGCAACGCTCTTGATGCCCTTCGAATGCGCGTAGTCGGCCAGTGCCGGGCCTTGCTGCGCGTCCGTCGCGACCACGCGGTACGTGGTCTTGAAGCCTTGCTGCGTGTAGGCCGGGTTGGTCGCCGACGGCGAGATCTGCACGATGCCCGCATCGCTGTAGATCTTCGAAGCCGGGATCGACGTGCCCGAGTTCAGGTGGCCGACCACCGCGACGACCTTGTCGTCGACGAGCTTCTGCGCAACCTGCGTGGCCTGCCGCGGGTCGGCCGCGTCATCCTGCGGGTCGAGTTGCAGCGTGATCTTCTGGCCGCCGACCGTGAGACCCTTCGCGTTGATTTCCTCGACTGCGAGACGCGCGCCGTTTTCGTTGTCCTTGCCCAGGTGTGCAATGCCGCCCGTCAACGGCGCGACGTGGCCGATCTTGACGACTTGATCGGCGGACGCGTTGCTTGCAGCTGCAGCACACAGCATCGCCGCTGCGGTGATCGGCAACAGCTTTTGCATCTTGATATTCATGTAAGTCTCCAGTTTCGGTCCCAATAAACGCCATCGCCCGGTGCCCCGCTGCCATCCCTGTGTTTGCATTCACTGGACGATTCGCCGGTTGCATCGTTTATGCACTTGGCCTCAAGCACGTAGGGAAACAGCCGCTTGTAGCGGCCGCCCGCCCGTACTTGCGCGCAAGTGTAGGTGATCAAATTAATTTGTGGGACTTTTTTGGGGTAGTGGTAACACTACCGATACGGGCGCATTGGAATGAACACTCGGATATCGCTGCAAGGCCCGCCAGATAAGGGTTTCCGCTAATTTCCGACGGCCGGATGAAAGGTTGATTCAAATCATTCCGCGTCATTTCGATTCGGTATTTTGTGCGCGGGATCATTGAATGAAACGCGCGTGACAACACGCGCGTTTCTCGCTTCGATGCGAACCGCTCAGGCGGCCATTGCACGCCATTCGGCGTCGAGCGCGTCGACGAGTTGCGACGTCGTCAGCGCGGCCGCGCGCCGCCGCGCGAGCGGTGCGCCCTGCCCGGCCCACAGCGACAGGTAGTCGCCGTCGTTCGCGCGCGCAGCGGCCTGGCGCAGCGGCTGGGTCAGCGCGTTCTGCACCGGATACGGCGCGACGTCGGCCGCGCGTTCGCCGAGCCGCATCATCAACGTGTTGCGCAGTCCGCGCGCATGGCGGCCCGTGATCGCGCGCGTGACCCGCGTCGACGTATCGGCGCTCTCGCGCAACCGCGCTTTCCAGTCCGCCGCGCTCGCGCTTTCCGCACACGTGATGAACGCGGTGCCGAGCTGTGCGGCCTGCGCGCCGAGTGCGAGCGCGGCGGCGATCCCGCGGCCGTCCATGATGCCGCCGGCGGCGAGCACGGGCAGCCCCGTGGCATCGACGAGCTGCGGCACCAGCGCGAACGTGCCAATCAGCGCATCGTCGGCGGAGCCGATGAAGGTACCGCGATGGCCGCCGGCTTCGGCGCCCTGCGCGGACAACGCGTCGGCGCCGGCCGCCTGCCACGCGAGCCCTTCGGCGACGTGCGTCGCGGTGCCGATTACGTAGGTGCCGGCGGCCTTCAGGCGCGCGACGTCGGCCGCATCGAGCACGCCGAACGTGAAGCTCGCGACCGGCACGCGCAGCGCGACGAGCGCGTCGAATTGCGCGCGGAAATCGGGCGCGTAGCGCGCGGGCGCGGTGCCGGGCGGCAACCCGAGCGTCGCGTTCAACGGATCGATCGCGGCGAGCGCGCGTGCGACGGTCGCCGCGTCGGGCGCGGCCTCGGACAACACGAACAGGTTCACGGCGAACGGACGCGAGGTCGCCGCGCGAATCGCCGCGACTTCGGCCGCGAGTCGATCCGGCTCGAACGCGCCGGCGCCGAGACTGCCGAGCGCGCCGGCATTGGATGCGGCCGCGACCATCGCGGCCGTGGTCGCGCCGACCATCGGCGCCTGCACGAGCGGCAGGCGCAAGCCGAAGCGTTCGGAAAACGGAGTGGACAATGCACGGGCTGACATGGCGAATCCTTCGATGACGATGCGCGAAAGCGCTTTGTAAAGGCCTGCACGTCGACTCTATCGAAGCGGCGCGTCGCCGAAAAATGAATAATCGAGATCGAAACGATCGCTGCGCGAGAAGCAGTTCGCGACGCGGCTTCGACACGGCGTCGACGCGCGCCCATCCGCCAGGCGCGCCGCTTGCACGCTGCAGCGCGGCAGGATTGATGGCACACTAGGCCGCCCGTTTTTCCATCCGCGGCGCGCATGCCGCGCGCCCGTTTGCCAGGAGTTTCAACGTGACTGCCCAATGGATCGACATCCCGACCGGTAACGACACCTTCGGCGGCTATCTCGCGCTGCCCAAGCGCGGCAAGGGCCCCGCCGTCATCATCATCCAGGAGATCTTCGGCGTGAACTCGCACATCCGTGCGGTCGCGGACCAATACGCGGCCGACGGCTTCGTCGCGCTCGCGCCGGACGTGTTCTGGCGCACGCAGCCGCGCGTCGAGCTGACCTACGAAGGCGCCGATCGCGACAAGGGCATCGAGCTGATGAAGAAGACCGACGTCGGTCTCGCGGTCGCGGACATCGGCGCGGCCGCCGACGCGTTGCGCGCGCGCCCCGAAGTCGCCGGCAAGGTGGCCGCGATCGGCTACTGCTTCGGCGGCCAGCTCGCATACCGCGCGGCCGCGGCCGCCAAGGTCGATGCGGCAGTCGCCTATTACGGCGGCGGCATCCAGAATGCGCTCGACCTCGCCGGCAAGATCACGCAGCCGATCCTGTTCCACTACGCGGAGAACGACCACGGCATTCCGCTCGACGCCGTCGAGCAGGTGAAGGCCGCGTTCGCGGGCCGCCAGAACGCGTCGTTCCATCTGTATCCGGGCGCCGAACACGGCTTCAACTGCACCGATCGCGCGTCGTACAATCAGCGCGCGTCGGCGCTCGCGCACGGCCGCACGCTGACGTTCCTCGCCGAGCACGTGTAACGGTCCGGCAGCGGGCCCGGCGCGCCGGGCCCGCGTTATCCTCCTTTCATCGCCACGCGTCACAACCGGGGGTGACTGCGATGCACTCGGACTATCTCGCGCACGACGCGATCGGGCTTGCGACACTCGTGCGCGAGCGCCACGCGAGCCCGCGCGAACTGCTCGACGCCGCGATCGGCCAGGCCGAAGCGGTGAACGGCGCGATCAACGCGATCGTCCTGCAGGACTACGACGATGCGCGCAAGCGGGCGGAATCGGCCGCCGATACCGGCACCGACGCGCCATTCGCCGGCGTCCCGTATCTCGTCAAGGATCTCGGCGCGGCGGTCGCCGGGCTGCCGTTGTCGATGGGCAGCCGCCACTATCGCTACTTCGTCCCCGCCGACGATTCGCCGGTGATCGCGCGCAGCCGCGCGGCGGGACTCAACGTGTTCGGCAAGACCAACACGTCCGAAATCGGGCAGATGCCGTACACCGAACCCGAACTGTTCGGCGCGTGCCGCAATCCGTGGAACCTCGATCACACGCCCGGCGGCTCGAGCGGCGGCGCGGCCGCGGCCGTCGCGGCCGGCATCGTGCCGCTCGCGCATGCATCCGACGGCGGCGGCTCGATCCGGATTCCGGCGTCGTGCTGCGGGCTGTTCGGGCTGAAGCCGAGCCGCAACCCGGTGCTGGTCGACCTGCCGTCGAACGGCGAGCTGGTCGTCCAGCATGCGGTTTCGCGCAGCGTGCGCGACAGCGCGCTGCTGCTCGACGTGACGACCGGCCAGACGCTGCCGCCCGGTGCGCCCGGCACCTTTCTGGGCGCGCTCGACACACCGCCCGGTCCGCTGCGCATCGGCCTCGTCGTCGATCCGATGCTCGCGCCGGCGCTCTCCGACGACACGCGCGCGGCGCTCGACGACGCGGCCGCGCTCGTCGAATCGCTCGGCCATCACGTCGAGCCGGCGACGCTGAACATCGACTACGCACGCGCGGCGGAAACCTTTCTCACGCTGTGGGCGACGATCGCCGAGGAGATGGTGCTCGGTGCGCGCGCGCTGACCGGGCGCACGCCGAAGCGCGCGGAGTTCGAACCGGCGACGTGGGCGATGGCCGTCGTCGGCCGGCGCATCGCCCGCGCGCGCCTGCCGGACGTGCTCGAATGGCAGCGCCAGCTCACCGTGCAGGTCGCGGGCCTCGTGTCGCGCTACGACGCGATCCTGTGCGCGACGCTCGCGGGGCCGCCGGTGAAAATCGGCGAGCTGCGGCCGACACCGCTCGAAGCCGTGCAGATGAAGCTGCTCGGCGCGCTGCCCGTCAAGCCGCTGCTGCGCGAAATGCTCGCGAAGGCGTCGGAGCAGGCGTTCGCGTGGGCGGGCTGCACCGAGCTGTTCAACCTGACGGGCCAGCCGGCGATGTCGGTGCCGCTCTACTGGAACGCGCGCGGCCTGCCGATCGGCGTGCAGTTCGTCGCGCGCCACGCCGACGAGGCGTTGTTGCTGAAACTCGCGCGCCAGCTCGAACAGGCGCGGCCGTGGTTCGACCGCCGCCCGCCGCTGATGCAGGCGCGGCGCTGATACCCGGCACGGCCGCCGCAAGCGAAAAAAAAGCCTCGCCGGTTTTGCCGGCGAGGCTTTTGCGCATGCAACCGCGCGATGGCGCTTACATCGTGAGCCGTTCGCAGATGGTCCGCGTCGCGGCCGCCGCGTTCAGCGTATAGAAGTGCAGACCCGGCACACCCGCGTCGATCAGGCGCTGGCACAGGCTCGTGACGACGTCCGCGCCGAACGCGCGGATCGCGTCGCGATCGTCGCCGAAGCTCTCGAGCCGGCGCGCGACCCAGCGCGGCACTTCCGCGCCGCACATTTCCGAGAAACGCATCAGCTGCGAGAAGTTCGTGATCGGCATGATGCCCGGCACGATCGGCACGTCCACCCCCAGCTTGCGCGCGTCGTCGACGAAGCGGAAATACGCGTCGGCGTTGAAGAAGTACTGCGTGATCGCGGAATTCGCGCCGGCTTTCACCTTGCGCGCGAAGTTCTCGAGATCGGCCTTCGGCGAGCGCGATTGCGGGTGGTATTCCGGATAGCCGGCGACTTCGATGTGGAACCAGTCGCCATGCTCGGCACGGATGAAGCTGACGAGCTCGGACGCATAGCGCAGCTCGCCGACCTCGCCCATCCCCGACGGCAGGTCGCCGCGCAGCGCGACGATGTGCCGGATGCCGTGCGAGCGATACTGGTCGAGGATCGCGCGCAGGTTGTCGCGCGACGAGCCGATGCACGACAGGTGCGGCGCGGCCTCGAGGCCGTCCTTCTGCATGTCGAGCACGGTATCGAGCGTGCCCTGCTGCGTCGAGCCGCCGGCGCCGAACGTCACGGAGACGAACTTCGGCTTCAGCGGCAGCAGCTGCGCACGCGTGGCGCGCAGCTTCTCGACGCCGTCCGCCGTCTTCGGCGGGAAGAATTCAAACGAGAGTTCGATCGATTTCATGATTCGCAAGAATGGGCACGGCCGTCAGCCGATGTCGCGCTGCCCGAAGATCAGCGCGGACAGCAGCCACGACACGATGCTGTACAGGATCGAACCGAAGAACGCCGACCAGAAGCCCGACACCTCGAAACCCTTCAGCAGCGACGACGCGAACCAGAAGCACAACGCGTTCACGACGAGGATGAACACCCCGAGCGTGACGATCGTGACCGGCAGCGTCAGCAGGATCAGCACCGGACGAATCACCGTGTTGATCAGGCCGAGCACGACCGCGATGATCAGCGCGGTGCCGAAGCTCTTGATGTGGATCGACGGCACGAGGTACGTGATGATCAGCAGCGCGAGGGCGTTGATGACCCAGGTGAGGATGACGCTCATGGAGGGCTCCGGTTCGGTTGTCGATCTGGTCGGTCAGTGGCCGCCGCGGGCCGTCCCGCGCGCTCCGCGCGGCGGCGGACAGCGCGCGACGGCCGGCGCTCCGGCACCGTGCCGCCGCGCCGCGCACGCCCGCTGCTGCGGGGCGCACGCGGCACGGCGGCGCCGGTGCATCAGTAGCGGTAGTGGTTCGGCTTGAACGGGCCGTCCTTCTGCACGCCGATGTACGCGGCCTGCTCGTCCGACAGCACGGACAGGTTCGCGCCGATGCGCGCGAGGTGCAGGCGCGCGACCTTTTCATCGAGGTGCTTCGGCAGCACGTACACCTTATTCTCGTACTGGTCGCCGCGCGTGAAGAGTTCGATCTGCGCGAGCGTCTGGTTCGCGAACGAGTTCGACATCACGAACGACGGGTGGCCGGTCGCGCAGCCGAGGTTCACGAGGCGGCCTTCGGCCAGCAGGATGATGCGCTTGCCGTCCGGGAAGATGATGTGGTCGACCTGCGGCTTGATGTTTTCCCACTGGTACTGGCGGGTCGACGCGACGTCGATTTCCGAGTCGAAGTGGCCGATGTTGCAGACGATCGCGTTGTGGCGCATCGCCTTCATGTGATCGTGGTTGATCACGTGGTAGTTGCCGGTCGCCGTCACGAAGATGTCGGCCTTGTCGGCCGCGTATTCCATCGTCACGACGCGGTAGCCTTCCATCGCCGCCTGCAGCGCGCAGATCGGATCGATTTCCGTGACCCACACGGTCGCGCCGAGGCCGCGCAGCGATTGCGCGCAGCCCTTGCCCACGTCGCCGTAGCCCGCGACGACCGCGACCTTGCCCGCGATCATCACGTCGGTCGCGCGCTTGATGCCGTCGACGAGCGACTCGCGGCAGCCGTACAGGTTGTCGAACTTCGACTTCGTGACCGAGTCGTTGACGTTGAACGCCGGGAACGGCAGGCGGCCGTCCTTTTCCATCTGGTACAGGCGGTGCACGCCGGTCGTGGTTTCCTCGGTCACGCCCTTGATGTGCGCGAGGCGCGTCGAGTACCAGGTCGGGTCGGCGTCGAGGTGCTTCGCGATCGACTTGAAGAGCGCGACTTCTTCCTCGTTGGTCGGCTTCGCGATCACCGAACGGTCCTTCTCGGCCTTCGCGCCGAGGATCAGCAGCAGTGTTGCGTCGCCGCCGTCGTCCAGGATCATGTTCGCGAATTCGCCGTTCGGCCATTCGAAGATGCGGTGCGAGAACTCCCAGTATTCGTCGAGCGACTCGCCCTTGAACGCGAACACCGGCGTGCCGGCTTCGACGATCGCGGCGGCGGCGTGGTCCTGCGTCGAGAAGATGTTGCACGATGCCCAGCGAACGTCCGCGCCGAGCGCCTTCAGCGTCTCGATCAGCACGCCGGTCTGGATCGTCATGTGGAGCGAACCGGCGATGCGCGCGCCCTTCAGCGGCTGCTGCGCCTTGTATTCGTCGCGGATCTGCACGAGGCCCGGCATTTCGGTCTCGGCGATGTTCAGTTCCTTGCGGCCCCAGCCGGCAAGCGCCATGTCGGCGACGACGTAATCCTGGGAAACCTTGGAATCGATAATGGCGTTCATCACGCCCTCCTTTCTAAAAAAGTTCTAGAAATTGGTGACGTGAGCGCCGTTCAGGAAGCGGGCCGGCGCGCATGGTGCCGCGCGGCTGCTTGGTGAAGCTTTCCGAGCCTGGCGGACGCAGGATGGTCCGTCGCAACGCTCCTCGGGAAGCGGGAGCGATTGTAGCAAATCGGCGCGGGAAATGCGCGCCGCGCGCGGCATCGGCGCGCGCGGGCGTCATGAAAGGGTCAGTTCTCCGCGCCGACCCACGCCTGTTCGCGCAGTCGCGCGCGCAGCCGCGCGACGGCCTGGCTGTGCAGCTGGCACACGCGCGACTCGCTCACCTCGAGCACCGCGCCGATCTCGCGCAGGTTCAGCCCGCGCTCGTAGTACAGCGACATCAGCAGCTTTTCGCGCTCGGGCAGCCGCTCGATCGCTTCGACGAGCGCCTCGCGCAGGTGTTCGTCGAGCAGCGACGACAACGGATCGGCGTGATCGACGCGATAGCGGTCGAGGAACGGCTCGTCGTCGGCCGCGCGATCGAAATCCTCGTAATAGATGAGCTGGCTGCCGTGCAGGTCCTGCAGCATCCCCTGGTATTCGTCGAGCGGCATCTTCAGGTGCTGCGCGATCTCGGTCTCGCTCGCGGAGCGGCCGAGCTGCTGCTCGACCTGATGCACCGCGTACTCGACCTCGCGCGACGTCTTGCGCAGGCTGCGCGGCAGCCAGTCGTTGCTGCGCAGCTCGTCGAGCATCGCGCCGCGGATGCGCTGCGTCGCGTACGTCTCGAACTGCGCGCCCTGGTCTTCCTTGTAGCGGCCGGCCGCGTCCATCAGGCCGATCATGCCGGCCTGGATCAGGTCGTCGAGATCGACGCTCGCCGGCATCTTCGCGACGAGCTGCAGCCCCAGGCGCCGCACGAGCGGCGCGTATTGCGCGAGCACGTCGGCCTGGGTCATCTTTCCTTGAGCGTTGTACATCATGGCTCTCTCCTTCCGGTGGCGCTCACGCGGCGTGTGCCGCACCCGCCTCGTACGACGGCTTGCCGCCCGCATGCACGGCGCGGCCGGCGCCCGGGCGCGGGCGCATCGGCCAGTACAGCAGGTCGGCGGCAATCTGCCGGTAATCGCGTGCGGCGGCCGACGACGGGAACGCGTCGACCGCGGTATGCATCAGGTCGCGCGCATGCTCGACGAGCGGATCGGCGCTCACGCAGCCGGCATCGGCGATCGACACCGTCAGGTAGCGGCTCGCAACGCCCGCGAGGTTGTCGAATGCGGTCCTGGCGTCGGCGTGGCTCCCGACGTGATTGGTCAGCACGCGGAACTGCGCGACCGCGTGCGCGAAATGCAGGCGCTTCATGCACGCGTAAGCTTCGGTGATCGCCTGCGCGGCGACCCGCGTGACGATCAGCACGTCGTGCGCCTCGCGCGCGAGCGCGGAGAACGTGCCGTCGGCACCGAGCTGCGCGTCGACCAGCACGATGTCGGCCTGGCCGTCGATGAAGTCGCTCAGTTGCGAATCGCTGTAGCCGTCGCGCGGAGCCGCGCACAGGCCGAAGCCCGCGGCGACGCGCGTGCGTTCGCCGTCGCGCAGCCACGCGCCCGCGAGCGTCGCCGCGGCCGAATGCACGTCGGCGCGCTCGTCGACGACGAGCACGTCCTTGCCGAGCGCGGTCAGCGCGGCCGCGACGTTGACGACGGTCGTCGTGCAGCCGACGCCGACCGGCCCGCCCGTCACCGCGACGATGCGCGACGCGCGCCCGGCGAGCAGGCGCCGCAGCCCTTCGGCCTGGTCGATGATCCGTTTATCCAAATCGCACCTCGTGCAGCTCGGCGGTGGAACGTGCGGTCAGTGCGGAAAGCAGCGTCGGCATGTCCTCGTCTTGCGGCACGAAGGGCGAGCCGTCGCGCGGCACACAGAACGCGCTTTTCAGCAGGAAGCGGGTCGATGCGACGTACAGGTTTTCCGGCACCTTCTGGCCGGTCGACACGTAGTGGACCGGCAGCTTGTAGCGGATCACCGTGTCGAGCACGCCGCCGAGGTGGGTCGCCTCGTCGAGCTTGGTCAGGATGCAGCCGGCCAGGTCCGGATATTCGGCCGCACTGCGGTACGCCTGGACGACCTCGTTGAGCGTGTCGCCGTGGCTCGTCGCGTTGAGCAGCAACAGGCGCTGCACCGGCGCGTTCGCGCCGTGCAGCATCGCGATCTGGTCGGACAGCGCGCGGTCGCGCTGGCTCATGCCGATCGTGTCGATCAGCACGATGTGCTTGTTGCGCAGCTCGGACAGCGCAAGCTCCAGATCGCCCGCGTCCTTCACCGCGTGCACGGGCACGCCGAGGATCTTGCCGAAGATGCGCAGCTGCTCGTGGCCGCCGATCCGGTAGCTGTCGGTGGTCAAGAGCGCGACCTTGCTCGCGCCGAAGCGCATCACGCAGCGCGCGGCGAGCTTCGCGGTGGTGGTCGTCTTGCCGACACCGGTCGGGCCCATCAGCGCGAACACGCCGCCGCGCTCCATCAGCGCGTCTTCGCTCTCGAGCACCGGCAGGTTCGCCGCGAGCACCGACTGCGCCCATTCGGCGGCCTGCTCGAAGGTCTGCGCGCCGTCGCCGGACGGCAGGTTGTCGACCAGCATGCGCACCAGCTGCGCGGAGAAGCCGGCCGAGAACAGGTGTCTGGTCAGCGCGCCGTGCACCGGGCTGCGGCGCTGGCGGTCGTGCCACATCAGGCTGTCGAACTGCTCCTCCATCATCCCGCGCATCGCGCCGAGCTCGTGCATCACGGTGTCGTTGACGATGCTCTCGATGCGCGTCTTCACCGCGTCGGCCACCGCGGCGGCCGCTTCCGCGGACAGGCGCGTGCGTTCGGCCGGCTTCGCGGCGCCCGCTTCGCCGTGGCGAACCGTGGCGGCGGCAGCGGACGGCATCCGGCGTTCGGCGTCGCGCACGATGTCGCGCGCCCAGCCGGCCGGCGTGGCCGGTGCGGCGTCCTGCGGCGTGCGGGCCGGCGACGGCGGCGCGGCCGGTACGGCCTGCGCGCGGGCGATCAGCGCTTCGCGCTGCTGGGTCAGGCGCTTCGCGTGCTCGACGAGCCACGGCGCGGGTTCGGATGCCGCGGCCGGTGCGGCGGCAGCCGCTGCGTCGGCGGCAGTGGCAGCCCCGGCCGGCGCCGGCGATGCCGTGTCCGCGGCGTGCGCATCGGCGTCGAAAGCGGCCTGCCGGCTTGCCGGCTCCGTCGCTTCGGCACTCGCGCCGAACACCGACGAGAACACGTCGGGCAGGCCGCCTTCGCCCGCCGCATACGGGTTGACGGCCGGGCGCACGGGCGCGGCAGCGGGGCGCGACACGATACCCGGGACGGCCGCTGCCGGCACGGATTCCGGCGCGCGCGGCGCGAGGGTGCGCGCGCGGGCGGCGGCCGGCGGTGCGACCGCAGCGAGATCCGAGTCGGCGAGTGCGACGATTTCGACGCTGCCGTCATCGAGCGTGCGATTCGACAGCACGACGGCGTCGGCACCCAGTGCCTCGCGCACGAGACGAAGCGCGTCGCGGCTGGTCGCGCCGGTGAATTTGCGAATGTTCAAGCGGAACCCCCGATGACGTTAACGACTTTGATCGTGCGTGTGTCCGGCACTTCGGCATACGACAGCACTTTCAGTTGCGGCAGGCTGCGGCGCAGGAAACGCGCGAGCATCGCGCGCAGCGCGTGCTGCACCAGCAGCACCGGCGGCAGCCCGAGATTCTGTTGACGCAGCATCGCCTGTTGCGTGCCGGTCAGAAGGTTGTGCGCGAGGCCGGGCTCGAGGCCCGGGTTCGCGCCGGTGGCGAGCGCCTGCGACAGCACGCGCTCGAGATTCGAATCGAGGCCCATCACCTGCATCTCGCCCGAGCCCGGATACCACTGCTGCGTGATCGCGCGGCCGAGCGACAGCCGCACCGCGGCGGTGATCTCGTACGCGTCGCCGCGGCCCGCGTGTTCGGACACGGCCTCGAGGATCGTGCGCATGTCGCGGATCGGCACGCCTTCCTCGAGCAGGTTCTGCAGCACTTTCTGCAGCGTGGTGAGCGAGATCGTCTTCGGCACGAGATCCTCGACGAGCGACGGCGCATCCTTGCCGGTGCGCTCGACCAGCGCCTGCACTTCCTGGCGGCCGAGCAGCTCGGCCGCGTGCTGGACGACCAGATGGTTCAGATGCGTCGCGACGACCGTGCTCGCATCGACGACCGTGTAGCCGTACACCTGCGCCTGCTCGCGCATCGCGACGTCGATCCACACGGCAGGCAGCCCGAACGCCGGATCCTGCGTCGCGGCGCCCGGCAGCGCGGCCGTCACCTGGCCCGGGTTGATCGCGAGCCACTGGCCCGGGAACACTTCGCCCGCGCCGATCTCGACGCCCTTCAGCGCGATCCGGTACGCGTTCGGCCGCAGCTCGAGGTTGTCGCGGATATGGATCACCGGCGGCAGGAAACCGATCTCCTGCGCGAATTTCTTGCGGATGCTCTTGATGCGCTTGAGCAGTTCGCCGTCGCTGTTCTTGTCGACGAGCGGAATCAGCCGGTAGCCGACTTCGAGGCCGAGCGGATCGATCAGCTGCACGTCGTCCCAGGTCGCCTCGTGCGCGTCGCCCGGCAGCGCGGCGGGCGGTGCGATCTCGGTCACGTCGCCGGCCGCCGCGCGGGCCGCCGCGCGGCGCGTCTGCGTGCGGGCCAGCCAGATCGCGCCGCCGCCGAGCGCGAGGAACGCGAAATGCGGCATGCCCGGGATCAGGCCCATCAGCACGATGATCGCGCCGGTGATCGTCAGCACGCGCGGGTTCGTGAACAGCTGGCCGGTGATCTGCGTGCCGATGTCCTCGTCGGTCGCGACGCGCGACACGATCACGCCGGCCGCCGTCGAGATCACGAGCGATGGGATCTGCGCGACGAGACCGTCGCCGATCGTCAGCAGCGTGTAGTTGGTGCCGGCCGCGGCGAACGACATGTCGTGCTGCACCATCCCGACGATCAGCCCGCCGATCACGTTGATCGCCATGATGATCAGGCCGGCGATCGCGTCGCCGCGCACGAACTTCGACGCGCCGTCCATCGACCCGTAGAACTCGGCTTCCTGCGATACGGCGAGGCGCCGCTTGCGCGCCTGTTCCTCGTTGATGAGGCCGGCGTTCAGGTCGGCGTCGATCGCCATCTGCTTGCCGGGCATCGCGTCGAGCGTGAAGCGCGCGGACACTTCCGCGATCCGCCCCGCGCCCTTCGTGATCACCATGAAGTTGATGATCATCAGGATCACGAACACGACGATGCCGACCGCGAAGTTGCCGCCGACGAGGAAGTGGCCGAACGCCTCGATCACCTGGCCGGCCGCGTCGGGGCCGGTGTGGCCTTCGAGCAGCACGACGCGCGTCGACGCGACGTTCAGCGACAGGCGCAGGAGCGTCGAGAACAGCAGCACGCTCGGGAACGCCGCGAAGTCGAGCGGCTTCATCGTGTACATGCTGACGAGCAGCACCATCACCGACAGCGCGATGTTGAACGTGAACAGCAGATCCAGCAGCAGCGGCGGCAGCGGCAGGATCATCATCCCCAGGATCATGCAGATGAGGATCGGGCCCGCGAGCGCACGCAGGTTGGTGCCGGCGAACGGATTCTGGCGCTTGGCGAACAGGCCGGTGGTCGGGGGGCTCATGCTGCGTTTCCTTGCTTGCCGAGCGTGTCTTCGGCTTCCTCGCGCTCGTCGTCGGCCGCGACCGACGACCCCTTGTCGAGTTCGGCCGGCACGTCGAGATCGACCGGCGCGGCCGGGAAGGCACCGCCTTCCGAACGGAACCGCCGCAGCTGATAGACCCACGCGAGCACTTCGGCGACGGCCGAATACAGCGAGCCGGGAATCTCGCGTTCGAGTTCGACGTTGTGATACAGCGCACGCGCGAGCGGCGGCGCTTCGAGCAGCGGCACGCTGTGCTCGGCCGCGAGTTCGCGGATGCGCGCGGCGACGAGGTTCACGCCCTTCGCGACGACCTTCGGCGCGCGCATCTCGCCATCCGTGTACTGCAGCGCGACGGCGAAGTGCGTCGGGTTCGTGACGACCACGTCGGCCTTCGGCACGGCGGCCATCATCCGGCGCCGCGCGATCGCGCGCTGCTGCTGGCGGATGCGGCCCTTCACGTGCGGATCGCCTTCGTTCTCGCGATGCTCGCGCTTCACTTCTTCCTTCGTCATGCGCAACTTCTTGTTGTACTGCCAGAGTTGGTAAGGCACATCGAGCGCGGCGACCACCAGCATCCCGGCGACCGTCGTGCCGCAGCACACGGCGACCAGGTGCATCGCATCGGCCAGCGCCGAGCCGAGCGGCTGGGTCGCGAGGCCGAGCAGCTCGTCCTTGCTGCGCCAGATCGCGATCCCGCCGATCCCGCCGACGACGATCGTCTTCGCGAGCGACATCCCGAGCTGGATCGGCCCCTGGATCGAGAACATCCGGCCGAGGCCCGCGATCGGGTTCAGGCGGTCGAATTTGAGCTCGAAGGTCTTCTGCGAGATCAGCCAGCCGCCGAGCGCCATCGGCGCGAGCAGCGCCGCCAGCCCGGTGAGCGCGAGAAGCGGCAGCAGCGCGGCGAGACCTTCGACGCTCGCGCTGCCGGCCGCCGACAGCATCCGGTGCGTGTCGAACGCGGTCGCGCGGTCGAACGCGAACGCGCCGCGCAGCATCGTCTGCAGATGGGCGCCCGACGGACCCGCGAGCAGCCACGCGCCGTAGAACCCGGCCGCGAGCAGCGCGAACGAAGCCAGTTCGCGCGAACGCGCGACCTGCCCCTCCTCGCGCGCCTTCTCACGGCGCCTCGGAGTGGCGGCTTCGGTTCTGTCGAGATCGCTCTCGTCTGCCACGGGGCCTCCAGTCGGGTACGGCGAAATGCCGCTTTCCAGTGACACCGATTATTCATGCGCGCGTCAAACGCCGATCGGTCGAGCAAAGCCGGGAAAGGGGGGTATTTCGGAGAATCGGGCGAGCCGGTGCGACGGGCGGTCGCGGGCAGGCGCGGCGCGCCGGGAGGCGGCGGGAACCGCGTTCGGACGAAGGCGCGGTGAAGCGGATGAAGCGGGTGAAGCGGATGAACTGGTGAAGCGGGTGAACGGGTGAAGCGGGGAATCGACGCAGCCGTGAAGCGGTCGTCGGCCCGCCCCCGGCGCGACGGCGTCGCGCGCGGGGGCGGGCGGCGCTCAGATCGCCGGAATCGGATCGAGGCCGAAACGGTTCGGGCCGTTGGTGCCGCGCGAGCACATCCACACGAGCAGCAGGATCCCGCCGACGATCGGAACGAACCCGACCAGCAGGAACCAGCCCGAGCGGCCCGTGTCGTGCAGGCGGCGGACGGTGACCGCGAGGCTCGGCAGCACCAGCGCCAGCGACACGACGGCCGCGACGATCAGCAGCAGCAGCGACAGCGCGCTCGCATCGCGCCCCGCCATGGTGATCACCTGGCAGACGATCGACACGACGCCGGTAAGCAGCGCGAAATACCAGTATTCGGCACGGCGCGCGCGGCCCTCGAATTTCGCGTATTGATTGAATGCGGAACGAACAGCCTCGGTGAAATTCATTTTATTGCCCTCATGTTTTATATCGGCGACCCTGGATACGACGCGGGCATTATAAATTTTAATTTCCGGGCATTGCATCTCTTTTCGTGCGCCGGCCGGCTCGCATGCGGCCTCTCATAGCACTGGCGCGGCTTCAGCGGCGGCAGACCATTTCGCCGGCGGGTACGTCACGCGATTTTTATAATCGCATCACTCCAGCATAAAGCCGCACCATATAATCCATAGCTTGATTACACCAGCATGAAACGCGCCACGATCGATAATCGAATCGATCGTTCGGCACGCATTTACCCCAGCCGGCGGGAATATCGCCGGGCGTCGCGCGCCCGTCGAGATCGGCGTGGCCCGGCAGCCGCTCGCGCTAGCCTGCCGCCGCCTGCTCGAGCACGTGGAGATCGAGCTTCTTCATCTTCATCACCTGCGCCATGACACGTTCGGCGCGTGCCGGATCGCCCGCCATCAGCTCGGGCATCTGCACGGGCACCACCTGCCACGACACGCCGAAGCGGTCGCGCAGCCAGCCGCACTGCTGCGCACGCTCGTCGCCGCCTTCGGTCAGTGCTGCCCAGTAACGGTCGATCTCCTGCTGGTCGCGGCAGTTGACGACGAACGACACGGCCGGCGTAAGCGGAAACGCCGGGCCGCCGTTCAGCGCGAGAAACGCCTGCCCGTCCAGTTCGAACGACACCGTCATCACCGCGCCCTCCGCCTGCCCGGACGCCTGCGCCCCGGATTTGCCGTAGCGGGCGACGTGCAGGATGCGCGCATCATCGAATACCGACACGTAGAAGCGGGCGGCCGCCTCGGCGTCGTGGTCGAACCACAGAAACGGCGTGATGCGTTGAATACGCTGGCTCATGGCGCTGTCTCCTCGATGTCGTGCCGGCACCGGTGCCGGTCTTATATCGTAGGCGCTATGCCGGCACGCTGCGGCCGCCCGGCGCGTAGTGCGTCGCCGACGGCACACGCAAAAAAAAGGGGGCGATCGCTCGCCCCCTTTCCCGCTGCCGCCGTTCGGGCGCGATCAGAACGCGACGTAAGGCTGCGCGCCGCCGCTGCCGGTGCGGTCCATTCCGAAGTAGATCGTCTTGCCGTAGAAGTGCGGCATGCCGATGTCGAGCCAGCCGGCCGCGCCGAACGGGCCGGCGATGTCGTTGAACGCGAACGTCGACGGATTCGCGAACAGCGCATCGGCATTCGCGACCGGCATCGACACGCCGCCCGACACACCGTTCTTGCCGGTCAGCGTCGCCGTATAGGTGGTCGTCGACGACGGGCAGTAGAACTGCGTGTTGGTCGAGCAGGCCTTCTGCGTCGAATCGTTGAAGAAGTACGCGTTCGAGCCCGTATCGAAGAACGCGGTCACGCTGCCGCCGAGGAACGTCGCATCGACGTCGCCCGTCGTCGTCGACGTCAGCACCGTCGACGCGCCGAGCGCGTTGTTGCTCTGCGTATTGATCCCGAACGTGAGCAGGCCCGTCGCGCTGCCCTGCCCGCTGTTCGAGATGTTCGGCATCTGCACGATCACGCCGTTGTTGTCGGTCGCGAAGCGATGGACCGGGTTGGCCACCTGCTGCGCGACCGGCACCAGCGCCACCGCGCAGCTGGAATTGCCGTTCGGGCATGCGTAATAGTTGTTCGACGTCGCCGACGTCGAGGTCGCGCAGGCCGTGCCGCAATCAACCGGCGCCGGCCCGATGCCGAGGATGCCGTTCGCGCCGAGGTCGCTGGCCGTGTTGGCCGACGTCCGGGCGCCATTGTTCGAGCACGAACCCGGCACGTTGCTCGTGCCGAGATCGCCGATGATCTGCACCGGCAGCGAGCTCGCCTGCTCGGTGCCGATCGACAGGTCGACGGTCCGCACGGAGCCCCACGTGAAGCTCGACACGAACTTGCCGCACTCGGCCACCGGCGCGCCGCCGGCGGTCGTTTGCGGCAGGTTGTTCAACACGCCCGACGACAGCGCGCTGCTGACCAGCCGCAGCCCGTACGATGCCGTATCGACCAGCACGTTGTTGACCACCTGGCAGTTCGACGTGCCCGGCACGCAGATCTTCACGTTGACGGTCGGGATGTTGATCACGTGCGCGACGCCGGTGCCGACCGTGATCACGGCCGTGTTCGCGGTATTGCCGTCGGAGACGCTGGAGCCGCCGCCATTGCTGGCGCCCCCGCCGTTGTTGTCGTCGCCGCCGCCGCAGGCGGTCACGAGCATGGCCGTCGCGGCCGCGACGCTCAGCAGGCCGAGCCAGCGCTTGAAGGTACGAGGAATTCGCAAGATCGCTCTCCCGCTGTCACTGGATGTCGTTGCCGGTCAGCCCGGCAGGCAGCGCCGTCGGCAGCCATGCCTGGCCCGCGAAGGCGCCCATGTGGCCGCCCGTGCGGATCACGAGGCCGCTCGTATCGACGGACACGGGCGCGCGCCAGCCGCGCGCCGCATGCGCGACCTGGACGCCGGCGGTGTACTGCGGGAAATAGCTGCCGAGCAGCGACTCGAGGTCCGGCATGCTCGGCCCGCGCCACGCGAGGCCGAACACGGTGCCCGCCGCGCTCGTGTATTCGTGGATGACGGTGCCCGACCCGAGCGTGATCTCGCGCACGGTATAGGCGGCCGCGTTCGCCTGCGCGCCGTCGGCGGAGCGCATCGCGCGCTGCAGCGCGCGCACCGTGGCGGCGCGATCGTCCGCCGGCGGCGACATCGGCGCGCCGCCCAGTTCGGCCTGTGCGTGGACGGCCCACAGCACACCCATTGCGGCCGTCGCGTGCGCGGCGGCCCAGCCCAAGCGTTTCAGCTTCACGTTCCCCCCCAAGGGACTGGCTTCGTTGCCGGCGGCGCCGCCATCAGGCGCTACGCCGCGGGCAAACAAATCAAAGTCTTAAGAATGACGCTTCGTTGCTGCTGACGCGTAGTATGCCTGCGGAGTGTGTCGCAGTGTCAATTCCGCGTTGCGTGACGCACCGCAGCATGCCGCGCGGCACAACCCGGGCATGGGGGAAAGCCATGCGCACCGGGCCGCTCCGCGATCGGGAGCGACGTCGATGCGATGGCGCGGGATCAGAAGCCGAGGCTCGCGAGCAGGTCGTCGACCTGCGCCTGGTCCTGCACGACGTCGGACTTGCCTTCCGGCGCGATCTGCGGCCCGTTCAGCAGCGACTCGGGGCTGCCGGTCGCGCTGATCTGCTCGGCCGCGAGCGCGGCCGCGGTCGCCGCGAACTGCTCGCGCCGCTCGGGCGCGATGTTCTCGACGAGCACGGTGAGCAGTTGCTGCTCGATCAGGTAGACCATGTCCATGATCTTCTTGATCACCTGCCCGGTCAGGTCCTGGAAATCCTGCGCGAGCATGATCTCGAGCAGTTGCGCGCTGGTCGCCGACGCCGCCTCCGGCAGCGTGCGCAGGAACGTGCGCGTGTCGTCCATCAGCTCGCGCACTTCCGCGTGCTCGATCGGCGCCGCATACCACTGCGCCCAGCGCGCGTCGAGCGCCTCGGCCTCGTTCTGGATGCGCTCCTGCATCGGCTTGGCGACCTCGATCGCGTTCAGCACGCGCTCGGCCGCCTGCTCGGTCATCGTCGCGACGTAGCGCAGCCGGTCGCGCGCATCGGGCACGGCTTCCGCCGCGCGCTCGACATGCTTGTCGAGCCCGAGCTCGCGCATCGAATCGCGCAGCGTGCGCGTGACGTGGCCGATGCGCGCGAGGATCCGGTCGCTCGCGTAATCGGCGCCTTCGGCATGGCCGTCGGCGTTGATTGCCGCGCCGGCAAGCGCCGCATGGATCGGCTCGTTCACGTCAGCTCCCGGCCTTGGCCATCTTGTCGATGATCTTGTTCAGCTTCTCGTCGAGCGTCGCGGCCGTGAACGGCTTCACGACGTAGCCGCTCGCGCCTGCCTGCGCGGCCGCGATGATGTTCTCCTTCTTCGACTCGGCCGTGACCATCAGCACCGGCAGGTGCGTGAGCGTCGCGTCCGCGCGAATTTCCTTCAGCATCGCGAGGCCGTCGAGGTTCGGCATGTTCCAGTCGGAAATCACGAAGTCGAAGCCGCCGCCGCGCAGGCGCGCGAGGCCGGCCGCGCCGTCCTCGGCTTCGTCGACGTTCGTGTAGCCCAGTTCCTTGAGCAGGTTGCGGACGATCCGGCGCATCGTCGGGAAGTCGTCCACCACCAGGATTTTCATGCTCTTGTCCATCGTCGTTCCTTTGCAGATTCGTTACCGTCGGGGCCCGCAGCATCGCACGTGCCCCGTGACATTTCATTCAGACGCGCTGTACGCGGTCGCCCATCGTCGCCAGTCGCGCCATCACGCGCCGGCTCATCTCGGAGAGCGGCGCGACCTCGTCCGCGCCGCCGAGCGCGATCGCCTCGCGCGGCATCCCGAACACGATGCAGCTCGCCTCGTCCTGCGCGAACGTGTGGGCGCCCGCGCGCTTCATGTCGAGCAGCCCGGCCGCGCCGTCGCGGCCCATCCCCGTGAGGATCACGCCGATCGCGTTCTTGCCCGCGTGCTGCGCCGCCGAGCGGAACAGCACGTCGACCGACGGCCGGTGGCGGTTCACCGGCGGCTCGTCGGACAGCTGCGCGATGTAGTTCGCGCCGCTGCGCGCGAGCAGCAGGTGCGCATGGCCCGGCGCGATGTACGCATGGCCCGGCAGCACGCGCTCGCCGTGCTCGGCTTCCTTCACCGCGATCCGGCACAGGCCGTTCAGCCGCTGCGCGAAGGATTTCGTGAAGCCGGGCGGCATGTGCTGCGCGATCAGCACCGCCGGCGCGTCCGGCGGCAGCGGCGTCAGCACCTCGCGGATCGCCTCGGTGCCGCCCGTGGACGCGCCGATGATGATCAGCTTCTCGGTACTGACGAGCGGGTTGTTGACCATCGGCGCGGCGCTCTGGCCGCTCGCCGCGCGCACGGCGGCCTGCGGTTGCGGCGCCTGGCGCACGCGCGCGCGCGAGGCCGCGCGGATCTTGTCCGCGAGCTTTTCCGCGTAGTCGAGCATGCCGTCGCGAATCCCGACGCGCGGCTTCGTGACGAAATCGACCGCGCCGAGTTCGAGCGCGCGCAGCGTGATCTCGGAGCCGCGCTCGGTCAGCGACGACACCATCACGACCGGCATCGGGCGCAGGCGCATCAGCTTCTCGAGGAAGTCGAGCCCGTCCATGCGCGGCATTTCGACGTCCAGCGTCAGGACGTCCGGGTTGTGCTGCTTGATGAGTTCGCGCGCGACGAGCGGATCGGGCGCGGTCGCGCACACTTCCATGTCGGGCTGGCTGTTGATGATCTCCGTCATCAGGCTGCGGATCAGCGCCGAATCGTCGACGCACAACACTTTGATCTTCTGCACTGCGGTCATGCCTCCTGCTTTCTCGAAAGGTTGGCCGCATACGGGCTGCCGGCCTTCGTGTTCGTCGTCTGCGCGCCCGCGCCGCCGCGCGCGCCGAACAGCTCGATGCGCGGGCGGGCCGGCGGCGGCGCGGCCGGCCGTTTCGCGGCGAACAGCTCGACGTGCGCGCGCTGCCGCTCGGCGCGCAGGCGGTCGGCCTCGCGCGCGAGCGCGGCTTCGCGCTCGGTCACGCCCGGCACCTGCAACCGCAGCTTCTTCACCATCGCGCGGCCGGTGCGCGGCATGAACGCAACCTTGCGCGGGTGCACGCCCTGCAAATCCTCCGCGGTGATGCGGATGCGTTCGAGCGCGAGATAGCGGCGCACGAAATCCGCGTTGCGGTCGCCGATGTTGATGGTCGTCATTCCCGCCAGCACCGCCGCACCGCCGAACACCTTCGCCTCGAAGCGCTCGCGGCGCCCGCCGGCCTTGATCAGTTCGTTGATGAGCACTTCCATCGCGTACGCGCCGTAGCGCATCGACTCCGACGCGGCCGCGCCGGCATCGGCACCGTCGTCGGGCAGCATGAAGTGATTCATCCCGCCGATGCCCGCGAACGGGTCGTGCAGGCATGCGGCGACGCACGAGCCGAGCACGGTCATCAGCACCATGTCCTCGGCCGTCGTGTAGAACTCGTTCGGCAGCAGCTTCACGCCCGGGCGTTCGAAGTGGTTGTCGAAGTAGCGATTGGTCGCGATCGGCAGGCCGCTCATCCGCGTTCTCCATACGCGGGGGCGGCGCCCGCGGCACGCGCATGGGCGCGCGGCGGCACCGGCGCGGCCGGCGCGGCGGCGCGCGGGCGCACGCCCGGCGCGGCATCGCGCGTCAGCTCGTACACCGTCTGCCCGCGCAGCCGGAACGCCTGCGACACGTACGTGAAATTCTCCGAATGCCCGGCGAACAGCAGGCCGCCCGGCTTCACGAGCGGCTCGAAGCGCGACAGCACCTGCCCCTGCGTCGGCTTGTCGAAATAGATCATCACGTTGCGGCAGAAGATCGCATCGAACGGTTTCGCGATCCCGTAGTCGGCATCGGTCAGGTTCAGCTGCTCGAAGCGGATCATCGCGCGCAGCTCCGGGCGCACCTTCACGCGGCCGGCCTGCGCGCCCGTGCCTTTCAGGAAGAAGCGCTTGAGCCGCTCGGGGCTCAGATGCTTGACCTGGTCGTACGTGTAGATGCCGGCCTCGGCCTTCGCGAGCACCTGCGTGTCGAGGTCGGTCGCGAGAATCGATGCGCCGCGCGCGGCCGATTCGCCGAGCGCCTCGATCAGCGTGATCGCGATCGAGTAAGGCTCCTCGCCGGTCGACGCCGCCGAGCACCACACCGACACGGGCGCCGGGCGCCCCTTCACGAAGTCGGCCAGGATCGGGAAATGGTGCGACTCGCGGAAAAAGGCGGTCAGGTTCGTCGTCAGCGCGTTGGTGAACGCTTCCCACTCGAGCGGATCGTCCTCCTGCTCGAGCAGGTCGAGGTAGTCGCGGAACGTGTCGAGGCCGCGTGCGCGCAGCCGGCGTGCAAGCCGGCTGTACGCCATGTCGCGCTTGTGCTCGGACAGCGAAATGCCCGCGCGTCGATGAATCAGCGCGCGGATGCGTGCGAAATCCGCGCCGGTGAACGCGAAGTCGCGCCCGGGCTCGCCCGCGCGGGGCGAGGCGTCGGGTGCATCGGATCGAAACGGTGCGCGCGCGGACGGCATGGCTTAGAAAGTCTCCCAGTCGTCGTCGGACGTGCCGGCCGCCGCCATCGCCGGCTTCTCGCCGTTCAGCGCGGGGCGCACCAGTGCGGGCTTCTCGGCAGGCTTCGGCGCCGGTGCGGCGGCCGCCTTCGCGAGACGCGGGCCGTAGCCGCCGGCGGCCGGTGCTTCCTTCGATGCGCGTGCGGCAGCGGCGTCCGGCGCGCGCTTCGCGTCCTGGCCGGCGTGGCCGGCAGCCGGTGCCGGTGCCGGCGCATGCGCTGCCGGCGCGGCGCGACGGGCCGGCTGCGCGGCGGGCTGCGGTGCCGGCAGGGCGGCCGGCGAGGTTTCGTGACGGTGCGCCGCCGGCAACGCCGGCGCCGATGCGTGCGCGGCCGGTTGCGCGGCAGGGCGCGCCGGCGCGAGCGCGATGCCGCCCGCGACGCGCCACGCCGACACGACCGCCTTCATCTGGCGCGTCTGCTCCTCGAGCGATGCGGCTGCCGCCGCGGCCTGCTCGACGAGCGCCGCGTTCTGCTGCGTGACCGAATCCATCTGGCCGACCGCGCGATTGACCTGCTCGATGCCGGTCGACTGCTCGTCCGACGCGGCGCTGATCTCGCCCATGATGTCGGTCACGCGGCGCACGGCCTGCACGATCTCGTCCATCGTCGAGCCGGCGCGCGCGACGAGCGCCGAGCCGCTTTCGACCTTCTCGGCCGAGTCGCCGATCAGCTGCTTGATTTCCTTCGCGGCGCTCGCGCTGCGCTGCGCCAGCGAGCGCACTTCGCCCGCGACCACCGCGAAGCCTCGGCCCTGCTCGCCCGCGCGCGCGGCTTCGACCGCCGCGTTCAGCGCGAGGATGTTGGTCTGGAACGCGATGCCTTCGATCGTGCCGATGATGTCGACGACCTTGCCCGAGCTCGCCGCGATGTCCTGCATCGTCGACACGACCTGGCCGACGACCTCGCCGCCCTGCATCGCGATGTCCGACGCGTTCACCGCGAGCTGGCTCGCCTGCCGCGCGTTCTCCGCGTTCTGCCGCACGGTGCCGGTCAGCTGCTCCATGCTCGATGCGGTTTCCTGCAGCGACGCGGCCTGTTCCTCGGTGCGCTGCGACAGGTCGGTGTTGCCGGTCGAAATCTCGCGCGCGCCGACGTCGATCGACTCGGTGCCGCGATGCACGGCCTGCACCATCGCCGTCACGGCGTCCTGCATCCGCTTGATGCCGCCGAACAGGCGGCCGATCTCGTTGGTGCTGAACACGTTCACCGGCTGCGTGAGATCGCCGCCCGCGATGCGCTCGAAGTGCGCGATCGCGTCCTCGAGCGGCTTCACGATCAACCCGCGCAGCGCGAAGCGGATCGCGATCACGACGACGAACGCGACCGCGATGCCGGCCGCGATCAGCGCGACCATCAGCGAGATCTGCGATTGCGTCGCGGTCTGGCGTTCTTCCGCGCGCTTCTGCAGCGATGCGATCACGCCCGCCGCCGTCTGGTCGAACGCGACGAACATCGGGCTGATCTTCGTGTCGGCAATCGCGTGGTACGCCGCCATGTCGCCCGCGCGCGCCGCGGCAAATTCGGGCTCGGCGCCTTCCTTCACGATCGTCGTGTAGCGCGCGGTGAGCTCGTCGACGAGCGCCTGCTCGACGCCGAGCTTCGGCAACGCCTGGAACGCCTGCCAGTTCTGGTTCGACTTCGCGAACAGCTCCTGCGCGCGGTCGAGCACCTTCGCCGCATCGGCCGAATTGCCGGCTTCGGTCAGCGTGCGGAAGCGGTCGAGCGCGACACGGGCGCGCAGCAGGTGCGCGGCCGTGTCGTCGAGCGTGTGAATCGCCGGCAGGTCGACGTGCGCGATCTCGTCGAGCGAACGGCTCGCGTGATTGAGCGCGTAAAGGCCGAGCCCGCCGACGGCGGCGGCCAGCGCCACGAGGATGAGTCCGACCGCCGTGAGCGTCGTGCGGATCGACCAGTTATGCAACATTGCAGATTCTCCCGAAATTCCTGCGCGCGCGGCGCGCTTACCCGCCGAGCGTCTCGATCAGCGCCATTTCCCGGCTCGACATCAGCTTCTCGATGTCCATCAGGATCAGCATCCGGCCGTCGACCGTGCCGAGGCCCGTCAGGTACTCGGTGGTCAGCGTCGCGCCGAATTCCGGCGCCGGCATGATCTGGTCGGTCTGCAGCGTCAGCACGTCCGACACGCCGTCGACCACCATCCCGACCACGCGGTTCGACACGTTCAGGATGATCACGACGGTCTGGTGGTCGTACTCGACGCGGCCCAGATGGAACTTGATCCGCATGTCGACGATCGGCACGATGATCCCGCGCAGGTTGATCACGCCCTTGATGAAGTCCGGCGCGTTCGCGATGCGCGTGACGCTGTCGTAGCCACGGATTTCCTGCACCTTCAGGATGTCGATCCCGTATTCCTCGTCGCCGAGCGTGAAGACGAGGAACTCCTGGCCCGTCGCATCGCCCTGCTCCGCGTCGCGGCGGCTGGTTGCCGCGTTCGCCGCGGCCGGATTGATCATTTGGACTTCAGCAGACACGTTTGCCCCCAATCGGTTGAATGGCGAAAGTCAGAAGATCGCGAGCTCGGCGCCGGCTCGGGCGCCGTGCGTCGCACGGGTTTCACGGTTCAGCGCCGCGACGTCGACGATCAGTGCGACGCTGCCGTCGCCGAGGATGGTCGCCGCCGAGATGCCGTGCACCTTGCGGTAGTTCGTTTCGAGGTTCTTCACGACCACCTGCTGCTGGCCGACGAGCTCGTCGATCAGCATCGCGAAGCGGCGCCCCTCGGTTTCCATGATCGTGACGATGCCCTGGGTCGGGTCGGTGCGCGCGTCCTCGACCGAGAACACTTCGTGCAGCGCGACCAGCGGCAGGTATTCGCCGCGCACGCGCACCACGCGCTCGCCGTTGCCGACCGTGTAGATGTCGTCGTTCGACGGTTGCAGCGACTCCATCACGAAGTTCAGCGGCAGGATGAAGATCTCCGTGCCGACCTTCACCGACATCCCGTCGAGGATCGCGAGCGTGAGCGGCAGCACGATCCGCGTGGTCGTGCCGCGGCCGGCCTGCGACGAGATCTCGACGTGGCCGCCCATCGACTGGATGTTGCGCTTCACGACGTCCATCCCGACGCCGCGGCCCGACACGTCGGTCACCGTCTCGGCCGTCGAGAAGCCCGGCGCGAAGATCAGCTGCCAGACTTCGTCGTCGCTGATGTTGTCGGGGATCTGCATGCCCTGCTTGGCGGCCTTCGCGAGAATCCGTTCGCGGTTCAGGCCGCCGCCGTCGTCGCTGACCTCGATCACGATGTTGCCGCCGTGATGCGCGGCCGACAGCACGAGCTGGCCGACCGCGTCCTTGCCCGCGGCGATGCGCTTGTCGACGGTCTCGATCCCGTGGTCGAGGCTGTTGCGCACGAGGTGCGTGAGCGGGTCGATGATCCGCTCGATGAGGCTCTTGTCGAGCTCGGTCGCCTGACCGAACGTGACGAGCTCGACCTGCTTGCCGAGCTTGCCGGCCAGGTCGCGCACGAGGCGCGGGAAGCGGCTGAACACGTAGTCCATCGGCATCATGCGGATCGACATCACCGCTTCCTGCAGGTCGCGCGCGTTGCGCTCGAGCTGCGCCATCCCGTTGAACAGGCGGTCGTGCAGCGCCGGATCGAACGCGCTCGCCGTTTCCGCGAGCATCGCCTGCGTGATCACGAGCTCGCCGACCAGGTTGATCAGCTGGTCGACCTTCTCGACGCCGACGCGGATCGAGCTGCCTTCGGCACCCGATGCGGCAGCCGCCGGGCGCGGGCGCTTGTCGTCGTGGTGCGCGGCGGCCTGCGCAGCCGACGCGGCAGGTTCCGCGTGCGGTTGCGCGGCGGCTTGCGGCGCCGGTTGCGCCGGCGCTTGCGGTGCGGCGGCGGCGGCCGGTGCGGCACCGGCGGCTTGTGCGAATACCTCGACGCGCGCGGCCGGCTCCGGCGCGGCGGCCGGTTCGGGCGCGGCCGTCGCGACGGCGGGCGCCGCCGGTGCGGCCGGCGCGGTCCCGCGCGCGATGCGGATCTGGCTGTCGTCGATCACGAAGCAGCACACGGCGACGATGTCGTCGGACGGCACGTCCGATTCGAGCCACAGCGTCAGGTCGGCACCCGCTTCCTCGCGGGCGACGATCCGGCCGAGATTGCCGAGTTCTTCGGTCAGCAGCGCCTGGTCCTTCGCGTCGACGCCTGCGAGCGTGATCTTCAGGTGCGGGCCGCCCGCGCCGGCGTCCTCTGCCGGATGCGCAGCCGCGACGGCCTGTTCGACCACGTGATCGGGCGCGCGATCGCCAGCGGCAGGCGCCGGCGCCGGTGCGGCCGCCTCGGCCGGCACGGCGGTTGCTGCCGGCACGGCCTGCGCGGCATCCGCCGCCGCGGCCACGCCGCCGCCGCTTTCTGCCTTCAGGCGTTCGAGCTTCGCGCAGATCGTCGCGGCAGCCGCCGCATCCGGTTCCGCGCTCGCGCGATAGTCGGCCAGCTGGTCGGACAACACGTCCTTGGTCTCGAGGAACGCGTCGACCATTTCCTTGGTCAGCGTCAGCTCGTGGTTGCGCGCGCGGTCGAGCAGCGACTCCAGGATGTGGGTCGTCTCGGTCAGCGCGGAAAAACCGAAGGTCGCCGCGCCGCCCTTGATCGAATGCGCGGCGCGGAAGATCGCGGCCAGGTCCTCGGGGTCGGGCGAGCCGACGTCGAGGTTCAGCAGCAGCTGCTCCATCTGCGCGAGCAACTCGTCCGCTTCGTCGAAAAAGGTCTGGTAGAACTGCGTGATGTCGAGAGTCATGCCCGGTCACCGGTTGGATACGTCGCGTTCATGTCAGGAGGCGGTCTGCTCGGACAGCGTCGCGACCAGGTCGACCAGCACGGCCGGGTCGATCGGCTTCTCGATCCAGCCCGTCGCGCCCGCGTCGCGCGCGGCGTCCTTGAAGGCATCGCTGCCTTCGGTCGTCAGCACGAGGATCGGCGTCTCTGCGTAGGCCGTCAGCTTGCGCAGCGCGGCGATCACCTCCAGCCCGCTCTTGCGCGGCATGTTCTGGTCGGTCAGCACCAGGTCGTACGGCACGGTGGCCGCCAGGTCGAAGCCGGCTTCGCCGTCCGGCGCCACCGTCACGTCGTAGCCGGCCTGCGCGAGCGTCGCGTGCAGCAGCGCGCGCATCGTCGCGGAGTCGTCGATGGCGAGAATGGTGCGGATCATGCCGGCCTCCGCAGGTCCGCTCCGGAATGGCTGACGGCCCCGTCGGGGGGCAGCGGACGAAGTGGGCGTGAGGGTTGTTTCATGCGTGTCCCGGAATCTTGGAAGCGTCAGGGTTTCGGCGCCACGGCGACGGCGCTCGCGAGCGCCGGTCGCGCGGCCGGCGCCGGGCCGCCGAGCTGCTGGGCCAGCAGCTTCGAGCCCGCCGCGTCGGCCGACAGCGTCGTGGTCGTCGCGTCGTCGCGCATCAGCGCATCTTCGGATTTGCGGTTCAGCACGATCACGCTGATCCGGCGGTTTTCCGGATCGAGCGGATCGGCCTTGTTCAGGTTCTGCGTCGACGCGAGGCCGAGCACGCGCAGCACCTTCGCCTCGTCCATGCCGCCCGCGATCAGCTCGCGGCGCGACGCGTTCGCGCGGTCGGCCGACAGCTCCCAGTTGCTGTAGCCGCCTTCGCCGCCCGCGTACGGCACCGCGTCGGTGTGGCCCTGGACGATGATCCGGTTCGGCACGTCGTTCAGCGTCTTGCCGATCTCGCGCAGGATGTCGCGCATGTACGGCTCGACGTGATCGCTCGACATCGCGAACATCGGCCGCTTCTGCGTATCGACGATCTCGATGCGCAGCCCCATCAGCGTCGAATCGATGCGGATCTGCTGCTTGAACTGGCGCAGCGTCGGGTTCGCCTCGATCGCCGCCATCAGCTTGATCTGCAGGTCGTGCAGGCGCGTCTGCTCGAGCCGGTCCTGCGCGCCCTGCGCCTGCGAGCGCGTCTTGTCGTCGCCGGCCTTCGCGACACGGTCGGCGAGGTTGGTCGTGCCGTCGGTGCGGCGCAGCGTGCCGGCATCGACGCTCGACAGGTCGCGGCCGCCGCCGTTGATGATGCTCGAGTCCTGCGAGCTGCGGTCGCCGCTGCCGAACAGCGCGGCCTTCAGCGGCGTGTTGAAGTACTCGGCGATGCCCTTCAGCTGCACCGGCGTGACCGAGCTCAGCAGCCACATCAGCAGGAAGAACGCCATCATCGCGGTCATGAAGTCCGCATACGCGAGCTTCCATGCGCCGCCGTGGTGGCCCTTCTTCTGCGGGGCCACCCGTTTGACGACGATCGCGCGATCCTTGTTCTTGCTCATCGAACGCTCCGCGTCACTTCGCCTTCACGCGGCGTACGTGCTCTTCGAGCTCGGTAAACGACGGCCGCTCGGTCGAGAACAGCACCTTGCGGCCGAACTCGACCGCGATCGCCGGCGCATAGCCGTTCAGGCTCGCGAGGATCGTCACCTTGATGCACTGGAACATCTTGGTCGACTCGGCCACGCGCTGCTCGGCGAGGCTCGCGAGCGGGCCGATCAGCCCGTACGACAGCAGGATCCCGAGGAACGTGCCGACCAGCGCCTGCGCGATCATCGCGCCGAGCACCGCGGGCGGCTTGTCGGCGGAGGCCATCGTGTGCACGACGCCCATCACGGCCGCGACGATCCCGAATGCCGGCATCGCGTCGCCGACGCGCATCAGCGCGTGCGCCGGGCCCTCGCCTTCCGCGTGGTGCGTCTCGATCTCCTCGTCCATCAGGCTCTCGATCTCGAACGCGTTCATGTTGCCGCCCACCATCAGACGCAGGTAGTCGGTCAGGAATTCGACGATGTGGCGATCGGCGAGGATCTTCGGGTATTGCGTGAAGATCGGGCTCTTGTCCGGATCGTCGATGTCGGCCTCGAGGGTCAGCGTGCCTTCCTTGCGCGCCTTCGCGAGCAGCACGTACAGGAGCGCCATCAGTTCCATGTAGACGTCCTTCGTGTACTTCGAGCCCTTGAAGAGCGTCGGCAGCACGCGCAGCGTCCCCTTGATGGTCTTCATGCCGTTGCCGAGGATGAACGCGCCGACGCCCGCGCCCGCGATCATCAGGATCTCGACCGGCTGGATCAATGCGCCCAGATGCCCGCCTGCCAGCGCATAACCGCCGAAGACGGACAACAGCGTCACGAGTGTTCCCACGATAATCAGCACTGCCTGTCCCTCACGAATGACCGGCGGGGAGACCGCCGTTAATCAGGTTTACGGCAGTCGGCAGGAAAACTTTCGCGGCCGCGCCACGGCGGCACGGCGGTGTTTACCAGCAAGCCCCGGCCGGTTCGCGCGGCGGGCGGCAACCATCCGGCTACCGCTCGCGCCCCGCCGGGCGGCGCTCAGGCCGCGGCGGCGGACAGCTCGGCGCGCGCGGCGGCGGCCTTGCGGGTCTTGCCTGCGCGCGACGGCGGCTGGCAAAGGCCGCACACGAAACCTTGATGCGGATCATGCGCATGCGCGACGAAGTGGCCGCCGCAGCGCGTGCACGGAGTCATCTGCAGCATCCCCGAGTCGAAGAAGCGCACCAGCGTCCACGCGCGCGTGAGGCTCAGCGCAGCCTCGTCGCCGGACAGGTTCACGTGCTCCAGATACAGCCGGTACGCCTTCACGATCGACTGGATCGGCTCGCAACGGCCGTGGTCCTGCATGAACCGGTAGATGTTGTAGAACAGCGACGAGTGGATGTTCGGCTGCCACGTCATGAACCAGTCGGTCGAGAACGGCAGCATCCCCTTCGGCGGCGACGCACCCTTGAGCTCCTTGTACAGCTTGATCAGGCGATCGCGCGACAGGCTCGTCTCCGCCTCCAGCAGCTGCAGGCGGGCGCCCAGTTCGATCAGTTCGATGGCGAGGGTGATTTCCTTCACCTCGATCACGACGCTTTTGCTTGCCATGGTGAATAACCGTCCGCTGACGTTGTTCGAATGAGTGGCCAATACGTCGCCTGCCGGCGCGGCGCGCCGGGACGAACGCAAGGCGGGAAGTGATCAGCGGACGCTTTCGACCGGCTGCCCGGCCATCAGGATGGCCGAATGCGCGTGCGTGACGACATCGCTGCGCCCCTTGTCGGCGAGCGACGACAGCAACGCGTGATCGTCGAAGCGGAAGCGGCACAGCATCTGGTTCGACGCGGCGAGCTTCACGGTCTGGGCGAGCGTGAGGTTCGCGAGCACGTCGGCCAGTTCCTCGGACACGCCCATGCGGAACATGCCCATCGCTTTGTCTTCCCGCAGCAGGCGCTGCGCGAGGAGGAGGTACGACAGGTTGACCTCTTTGATCTCACTGAGCATTTCGCTGGTGGCGCTCATGATTCCCCCGTTAAGAGCTTTGCTTTGGCCTTTCATGTTATGAAAACGTTTGCTCGATCAGGCCCCGTTGGGCGCACCGTCGGCACGTTTATAGTCTTACAGGGCGAATTTTGGTCAAACGGCATTTATGCCGGTATCAGCGAAGTGGCGTATGCCGCGCAGGATTTGTCTGTAAACCGTGTAGGAATTTTTCCGACAAAGCGAATTGAAAGGGAACAAACGGCGGGGCGAATGATGCGCGAATTCGTCGACGATGCGCTTGCGCATGGGAAGAATCCGGCTGAGGGCGTCCCGGCAAGGCTGCCGGGAAATGAATCGGTAAAAATTATAGTGGTTTTTCACGATAGCGCAACAATTCTCGTTGCCATATCGCTTTGCGTTTCCGCACCCTTTTTATCGGGGTTTTCGCGTATTTCACGGTGTAACAAGCCTTAAGTGTTTGAAAAAACACTCGAACCCCCGAAGGCGATATCGATAATGGACTCCAATGGGCGGTGGCTGTAGCCGCGCCGGCCCGCCCCGCAGCTTGCCGCCCGCCTTCCGCGCACCGCGCGCCGGACGGGCCACGTACCGCACAGCGCGTGCGTCGGCGAGTTCCGCAACCTTGCATCGGACCAGCGTGCGCACCAGAGCGCCCCGCGCTGGTCGACACCGGAGAACGCCCATGCGTATTGCCCAGATCGCGCCGCTTTACGAAGCTGTCCCGCCGAAACTCTATGGCGGCACCGAGCGTGTCGTGTCCTACCTCACCGAGGCGCTCGTCGAGCTCGGCCACGACGTGACGCTGTTCGCGAGCGGCGACTCGGTCACGTCCGCCCGTCTCGAGGCGGCATGGCCGCGCGCACTGCGGCTCGACCCGTCGATTCGCGATTCGATGGCGCCCCATATGCGCCTGATCGAGCAGGTCGCCCGTGTCGCGCACGAATTCGACGTGCTGCACTTCCATCTCGACTACCTGCCGTTCTCGCTGATGTCGCGCCTCGATACGCCGTACGTGACGACGCTGCACGGCCGCCTCGACCTGCCGGAGCTGCAGCCGGTATTCGACGCATTCCCGGACGCGCCGGTCGTGTCGATCTCGAACAACCAGCGCAAGCCACTGCCGCAGGCCGCGTGGGCCGGCACCGTGTATCACGGGCTGCCCGACACGCTGCTCACGCCGCAACCGGACGTGAAGCCCGAATATCTCGCGTTCCTCGGCCGGATCTGTCCCGAAAAGCGGGTCGACACCGCGATCCGGATCGCCGCGCAAAGCGGGCTGCCGCTGAAGATCGCCGCGAAGGTCGACAAGGCCGACGCCGACTACTTCAAGGAAGTGATCGAACCGCTGCTGGGCGAGGCGCACGTCGAATTCATCGGCGAGATCAACGAGGCGCAGAAGCCCGCGTTCCTGTCGGGCGCGAAGGCGCTGCTGTTCCCGATCGACTGGCCGGAGCCGTTCGGGCTGGTGATGATCGAGGCGATGGCCTGCGGCACGCCGGTCGTCGCGTTCAACCGCGGCTCGGTGCCGGAAGTGATCGAGGACGGCATGACCGGCTTCATCGTCGAGGACGTGCAGGGCGCGGTGGGTGCGCTGCACCGGATCGACAGCCTGTCGCGCGACGCGATCCGCGCACGTTTCGAGACGCGCTTCAGCGCGAAAGCGATGGCGCGGCGTTATGTCGAAACTTACGAATCGCTTTGCACGGCGGCAAAACGGCCGGTGCTGCGTCAGGTCGCGGGCGCGTGACGCTGAAATTCGTCAGGAAATATCGGGCAAAATTTGCGCTGAAATCGGCGTGAAAATCCCGAACACGCGAAAGAGCCGCATCGTCGATGCGGCTCTTTCTTTTTGCGGTCATTCGATCAGGAAACGGTCGCGGTTTTTCCCGACGATCCAATTCGGCGGCTTGCCGCGCCCGCTCCAGGTTGCGCCCGACTTCGGATCGCGGTATTTCGGGGGCAGCGGTGCCTTTTTCGGCGGACGGCCGCGCCGCGCTCGCTCCGCGAAGCCCAGGTCCTCGGCCGTCAGGCCATATTCGGCAATCATTCGCTGGACATCGGCGATCACCGCCGCCACTTCCTGGCGACGCACGTCATCCGCCTGGGCCTGCAACTCGGCGATCTGCGCCTTGAGTTTCGCGTATTGAGACATTTTTCGACTCCCCTTTTCCATGATGCGGCTCCGGCGAGTCCGGCCGGAACACCAACATCCGTTACGTCATCGTACTGCCGCCCTGCGCTTCGAAATTAATGCCGTCATCTTTAACCGATTCGTCGATATCGAGAATGCGGACTTATTCTAATAAAAGCCATTCGCCGCTCATTCAAATTTAACAATCGTTGACCCTCTCGAGGCCGATTCATTTCCTATAATCCAGACCAATTCGGGCGTCGGAATAAATCATCCGGCCGTCCGTTTGTCTTCAACCCACTTGAACGAGGTCCTTACATGAATCTTTCTCAGCGTCTGGCTGCAGAGGTATTCGGCACGTTCTGGCTGGTGCTCGGCGGGTGCGGAAGCGCCGTGCTGGCCGCCGCCTTTCCGGGCCTCGGCATCGGCTTTGCCGGCGTCGCGCTTGCCTTCGGCCTGACCGTGCTGACGATGGCATTCGCGATCGGCCATATTTCGGGCTGCCATCTGAATCCGGCGGTGAGCGTCGGTCTGACGGTTGCCGGCCGCTTCCCGGCGCGCGATCTCGCGCCGTACATCGTTGCGCAGGTGGTCGGCGCCACGCTGGGTGCATTCGTGCTGTACCTGATCGCGACCGGCAAGCCCGGCTTCGACGTCGTCGGCAGCGGCTTCGCGACGAACGGCTTCGGCGAGCGCTCGCCCGGCCACTACTCGCTCGGCGCGGCGTTCATCTGCGAAGTCGTGATGACGGGCTTCTTCCTGTTCGTGATTCTCGGCGCCACCGACAAGCGCGCGCCGGCCGGCTTCGCGCCGATCGCGATCGGCCTGTGCCTCACGTTGATTCACCTGATCTCGATCCCGGTCACCAACACATCGGTGAACCCGGCTCGCTCGACCGGCACCGCGCTGTTCGTCGGCGGCGACGCGATCGGTCAGTTGTGGCTGTTCTGGGTCGCGCCGATCATCGGTGCGGCCATCGCAGGGATCGTCTACCCGCTGATCGCCGGGCGCGACGATGCTGTCTCCCTGCTGCCCGCATCCGCTCGCACCAGCGAATAAACACTACGGGGTCGCGCGAGCAGAGCAGCGAGCCTCACGCTGTCGAACAACATCGAGGCAGGTAATTTGGACGGGCGCCGCTGGCGCCCGTTTTTCATGGCCGCTCGTCTTGGCCGCTCGTCTTGGCCGCTCGTCTTGGCCGCTCATCTTGGCCGCTCAGGAAGCGGCGACGCCGTCGAGGGTGTCCTCGAGCGCGAACAGCGTGCGCAGGTGACGGGCGACGCCCGCGTCGAAGTTGTTGCCGATCCGCGGGATATGCGGCAGTTGCGCGATCAGGTCGGGGTTCGCGTTGTTCATCATGAACGCGTGGCCGGCCGTTTCGAGCAGGTCGATGTCGTTCATGTTGTCGCCGAAGGCGATGCAGTGGCCGGCATCGACGCCGAGCCGCGCGAGCACCGCACGCAGCGCGCGGCCCTTCGACACGTTGGCGGTCATCACCTCCAGACAGTCCGGCAGCGAGTACGTGACGTACAGCGCGTCGCCGTACCGCACGCGCATCTGCTCGGCGACCACCGCCAGATCGGCCGGCTCGCCGATGTACAGCACCTTAGCGATATCGGCGCCGTCGTGCGCGGTCATGTCGATCACGTCGTAGCGGAATCCCGAATCCTGGTGGAATTCGAGCAGGTGCGGCGCGTCGCGATCGATCAGCCAGCCGCGATCGGTGAACAGGTTGACGATCACCCGCCCGTGCGCGCCCGTCACCTCCGGCTGCACGAGGCCGCGCACGATTGCGGGATCGATGTCCTGCGCGTGGATCGCCGTGTCGTCCGGCGCATGCACACGCGCGCCGTTCGACGTGATCAGGTAAGGCCGGATGCCCAGCACGTCGCGGATACCGGCGACGTCAGCGTAGTGGCGCCCCGTCGCGATCACGAACTGCAGGCCGTCGCGGTCGAGCCGGCGGACGGTTTCGATCGTGTACGGGTCGAGCTGGTGGTCGCTGTTCAGCAGAGTGCCGTCGAGATCGGTGGCGATGACTTTGTACATGGGACGGGGAATGACGCGCAGGACGCTGCGGAACCGCCATTTTAACGTCGTGCACCGGGAGCCGCCGGACGGTTAGCGACCGGCACGGGTTTCGGGCTGCGCGACCGGCACAGCCGGCCCGGCCTGCCCGCCGCACACCGGCCGTCCGGACCACTCACTCCGCTTGCGTCGCCGCCAACGCCTGCAGCGCGAGCCGCAACGCGCCGTGCGCGGAATCGTCGAGCGGCGCGCGCAGCCGGGCCGCGTGGCGCGCCGGCACGGCCGGCGCCAGCGCGTCGGCGAGCCCGCCGCACAGCGCGACCGGCAGCGCCTGTGCAGGATCGAGCGCGTCGATCATCTTGCCGATCTCGTCGCCGGCCTGCGCGATCAGCGCTGCAGCGCAAGGATGGTCGCGGTGCGCGAACACGATCGGCGCGAGGCGCGCGTAGATCGTCTGGTTCGCATCGCACGACCACTGGACGAGCGCATCGCGATCGTGCGCGCCCGTTTCCGCGAGCAGCGCGTAGGCAAACGCGTCGCGCGGCGCCCGGCCGTCCAGCGCCTGCTGCGCGTAGGCCAGCGCGCGCATGCCGAGCCACGCGCCGCTCGCCTCGTCGCCGGACGGAAAGCCGAAGCCGCCCGCGATCCGGCAATCGCCCGCCGCGTCGAGCGCCGCGGCGATGCTGCCGGTGCCGAGCGCGACGATGAGGCCCGGTGCGCCGCCGTGCGCGCCGACGACGGTCGTATACGCGTCGCTCTCGATCGCGAGCGCGCCGAGCGGCGCCTGCGCACGGAACGCGGCGAGCCACGCGGCATTGTTGACGCCCGCGAGCCCGCAGCCGAGCGCGCATTGCGACCAGTCGAAAGCGAGCCCCGCCCGTGCGAAGGCATCGGCACAGGCCGCGCCGATCGATGCCCACGCGCGCTCGATGCCGAGGCCGAGCCCCGACGGGCCGCCGCGCCCCTGCGCGAGCTCGCGCCCGTGCCGGTCGGCCAGTACCGCGCGGGTGCCGGTGCCGCCGCCGTCGATGCCGATCGCGAAAAGTAATGCCGTCATGCGTTGATCCTGCTGATTCGAACAGGCGCCAAGCTTAACCGGATCGGCGCCGCGCGCCCATCTGCCGTTCGGCCGGCTATGCCGAGAATGGCCGTTCCGCTATGCTGGCACGATCGAATCGACACTGGAACGAGGCGGACGATGTCGCAGCGGTGCAACTGGGTAAAGACGGAAGCGGATGCTCACTATCACGATACCGAGTGGGGCGTGCCGTCGCATGACGATCGTCACTTGTTCGAAATGCTGATTCTGGAAGGCGCGCAGGCGGGGCTGTCCTGGTCGACGATCCTGAACAAGCGCGCCGGCTATCGCGAGGCGTTCGCCGAGTTCGATGTCGACGCGGTCGCGCGCTTCACGCCGAAGCGCATCGAGAAACTGCTCGAAAATCCCGGCATCGTGCGCAATCGGGCGAAGGTGGAATCCGCGGTCACCAATGCGCGGGCCGTGCAGCGCATTCGGGACGACCACGGGTCGCTCGCGCAGTTCCTGTGGTCGTTCGTCGACCACACGCCGGTGCAGAACGCGTGGCAGTCGTATCGCGACGCGCCCGCATCGACGGCCCAGTCGGATGCGCTCAGCAAGGCGCTGAAGGAATACGGCTGCAAGTTCGTCGGCTCGACGATCTGCTACGCGCTGATGCAGGCAACCGGGATGGTCAACGACCACGAGACCGGCTGTCCGTGCCACGCCAGATGCGCGGCGCTCGGCGGCAAGCAGCAGCCGGCGGGGCGCCGCAAGGCAGGCTGACGGCGCGAAACCCGCTCCGCGCGCCGGGCGGCCGCGTTCGGCACGTCATCGGGTCATGCGCGGCCCGGCGCGCACGCGCTGCGCTTTTCTCTTCATTCTTCACGCACGCGCCGCCGCCGTCACGCCGCTGCCGAACGTCGCGATGACGACTCCGGAGCGCACCCGGCCGCGGCGCCCCGAAGCCCCCCCGCAAGCCATCGAAACCGCCGCGTCGCGCTCAGCGGCCGCTGCGCCAGCGCTTGAATCCGAGACCGATGCCCGTTTCCCGGCGCCGAAAAGCAAAACGGCGGAGCGGCTTCTTTCGAAGCCCGCTCCGCCGTTTCGCGGCGAACCGTAGATGCTCTTAGTGGAGCTTCTTCGGCAGCATCTGGCTGCGCAGACGCTTGTGCAGGCGCTTGACGGCTGCTGCCTTCTTGCGCTTGCGGACTGCGGTCGGCTTTTCGTAGGACTGGCGTTCGCGCAGTTCAGCGATCAGGCCATTTTTTTCGATAGCACGGCGAAAGCGGCGAATCGCCACTTCGAACGGCTCGTTTTCTTTCAGAAGAATCGTCGTCATGTCGTTCCTAAATTGCTTAAACGGTCAAAAACGTAGCGGCCAAGCGCCACGCACCGGCCATCCGGGCGTCCCCACAACAGGCGAAACGAGCGGAAATACGGCCTCGGAGGCCGGAAAAGAGAGGCACAAAGCACCGCGAGTACGCTTCACAAGCCGCGTGCAGCGCCGCGTTTGACTGCCAGCAAGAGTGCCGGGACGGCACAGGCTTGACAGAAAATCTCAATTCAGCCCGCCATCATATCAGGAAATCACAGACAAAACCATCCTTTTGTCGCTTCCGGTTCGCCGCCCCGCGCGGCGCGGTCGCCCACACCGTCGAACGAGGCCGTCGCGCAACCCGGCCAAAATCGCTGCCAGCCACGCCGGGCGCGGACTTCGCGGCAGCGGCATGCTTCCGTCCCGATTTTCCTCACGCATCCCTCTAAAGTTTTCGCCGGGTGCCGCCGTCAACCAGGAAAGGCGGGCAGCGCCACTCGCGATAAAGCGCAACGCCGAAAACGAACCTGATCCCTGTCTGTACTCAGGCATTTTCCAAAACGAGGAAGCAAATGCTGAACATCAACACCAACATCCTTTCGCTGTCGACGCAGACGAACCTGTCGGGCTCGCAAAACGCGCTGTCGCAAGCGATCAACCGCCTGTCGTCGGGCAAGCGAGTGAACAGCGCGGCAGACGACGCAGCGGGCCTCGCAATCGCGACGACCCAGACGGCCGCGATCAACGCGCTGAACCAGGGCGTGTCGAACGCGAACAACGGCATCTCGATGGTCCAGACGACGGCCGGCGCGCTCCAGTCGATCGTCGACAACCTGCAGCGTATCCGCCAGCTGGCAGTTGAAGCAGGCGACGGCTCGCTCGACTCCAACGCACGTGCAAACCTGCAATCGGAAGTCTCGACCCGCCTGACGGAAATCTCGCGCGTCGCAACGCAAACGACGTTCAACGGCCAGTCGGTCCTGCAAGGCCTGAGCACGGTCAGCTTCCAGATCGGCGCGGTCAACGGCCAGACGATCGCCGCTGACTTCGGCACGCAAAGCTGGGACTCGGCCAACCTCGGCCTGTCCGCGCTGACGGTTTCGAGCGTCACCGATTCGCAAGCTGCGATGGGCTCGATCGATGCAGTGCTGACGAAGGTCAACACGTTCCAGGCAACGCTCGGCGCAACGCAGAACACGTTCCAGTCGGCGATCACGAACACGCAGACGCAGTCGACCAACATGTCGGCAGCCCGTTCGCAGATCACCGACGCGGACTTCGCGACGGAAACGGCGAACCTGAGCAAGGCGCAAGTGCTCCAGCAAGCAGGCATCTCGGTGCTGGCACAGGCGAACTCGCTGCCGCAGCAAGTCCTGAAGCTCCTGGGTTAATACCCCACGACCGGCGGCGCGCGTCTCGCGACGCGCCGTCCGCCGGCACGGGCGCCGCGACCTGGGTCCGGCGCCCGCGCCTTTTCATCGCGCACCCGGGAGGCTGGCCTCCCGTTGCGCGCTTGTTCGACACCGACGCGCGATTCGCCCGACACTGCCCGGCGACGCGGACCGGAGCCCCCGAATGACCTCGACGACTACCACCACCACGTCCTCCAGCGACCTGAACACCGCGCTCCAGCAGGCTGCGCAGTCCATCATCAGCGGCTCGACGAAGTCGTCGCTCGACGTCAATTCGCTCGTCTCGGCGCTCGTCACCGCGAAGACCGCCGCGCAATCGACCGCGCTCGCGAACAAGCAGACCTCCGACAACACCGAACTGTCCGCGATCGGGCAGATCAAGTCGCAGCTCGCGGCGCTGCAGACCGCGCTGCAGGGCCTCACCGACGGCACGGCGCTGTCGGCGCTGACCGCGACGGCGAGCGGCTCCGGCCTCACCGCCACCACCGCGAGCGGCGCGGCCGCCGGCACGTACGCGGTGAAGGTCAATGCCGTCGCGACCGCCAACTCGATTTCGTCGCCGGCGATCACGTCGGCCGATACCATCGGCAGCGGCACGCTGACCGTCGGCGTCGGCACCGGCTCGATGCAGGTGTCGGTCTCGTCGACCGATACGCTCGCGACGATCGCCGCGAACATCAACAAGGCCTCGAACAACCCGGGCGTGACCGCCACGGTGATCAATGCGTCCGACGGCCAGCACCTGGTGCTCTCGTCGAACAACACCGGCGCGGCGAACACGGTGTCGATCACCGCCGGCGCCGGCCTGAACAGCAAGCTCGACTCGACCCAGTCGACCTACAACACGGTGACGCCCGCCGCGGACGCGAACATCACGATCGCCGGCAGCACCGTGACGAGCGCGACCAACCAGATCTCCAACGCGCTGACGGGCGTCACGCTGAACCTGACGGCAGCGGCGGTCAACACGACGCAGACGCTCACGATCGCGCAGGACACGACCGGCATCACGACGGCGATCAACAATTTCGCGAAGGCGTACTCGACCTTCGTCACGACGGCATCGAGCCTGTCGTCGTACACGACCTCGTCGTCGGGCTCGACGGCCGGCCCGCTGCTCGGCGACGCGATGCTGAACTCGATCACGAACGGCCTCGCGACCGCGCTCAGCGGCGGCGTCACGACGGGCGGCAAGACCTACAGCCTGTCGTCGATCGGCATCAACCTGAACACCGACGGCACGCTGACGGTCGACAGCACGAAGCTGCAGACCGCGCTCACGACCAACGGCTCGGCCGTCTCCGCGATCTTCAACTCGACGAACGGCGTCGGGGTCGCGCTGAACAACTTCGCGAATTCGTACTCGCAGACGGGCGGGCTGATCGACCAGCGCACGGCCTCGCTGAACAAGGACCTGTCGAACCTGCAGGATCAGGCGACGCAACTGAAGAACTACCAGACCGCGCTCACGGCCCAGTACAACGCGCAGTTCACCGCGCTCAACACGCTGATGACGCAGATGCAGAACAACCAGCAGTACCTGACGCAGCTGTTCGGCGGGTCGAACAGCGCCGGCACGCTCGCCACCAACAAGTGACGGACCGGCATCCGGCCGCCGCCCACGAGGACATCCCGCCATGGAACATACTTCGCTGACACGCGCGCTGGCGCTCACGCACGCGCTCGCGGACGCCGTCTCGCACGACGCATGGGAGCGCGCCGCCGAACTCGTCAACGAGCGCGCCGCGCTGCTGATGTCGCTCGACGCGGACCAGACGCCCGATGCACTCGCGATCATCCGCGAGATCCAGCGGCTCGATGCGCACATCACCGAACTGGCGATGGCCGGCCGCGAGCGATTGATGACGAATCACCGGGCGGCGATGCAGCGCATCGACGCGGCGTCGCGTTATCAGTCCACCGGCATGCTCGGCTGAGCCGCACTAGCGCCGAACCAACGAACGAGAACAACAACGACGCCCGCGAGGGCGCTCTCCTCGAAGAGCCGCAGCGATGCGGCTTCTTTTTTTGGTGCGTCCGAACCGCACCGCACCGCGATACCCGGCGGCGCGGCGCGCGGGCGGGAGCGGCTGGGCGCCGCCGTTACCGCACTGGCGAGTCTTCCGGCGTGCCGGCGAGCCATGCGTCCCACATGCCGTGAAACGCATCCTCCAGGTGGCGGGCGAACCGCTTCGCGTCGCCGAGCGGCGAACGCTGCATCTGCTGGCGCAACCCGGCGCGCATTGCCGCGAGCTCGCCGCGATCGCGGGAGAACGCGACGGCCTTCGCGATGTAGTCCGCTTCGTCGCTTGCGATCCAGTCGCCGAGCCCGGCCGCATGCAGCAGGCTCTCGCAGATGTGCGTGACGAACCGCTCGCCTTTCATCCCGAGCACCGGCACGCCCATCCACAGCGACTCGGCCGTCGTCGTGCCGCCCGGATACGGGAACGGGCTGAGCATCACGTCCGCGCGGTTGTACGCAGCGAAGTACGCGTCGCGCGACGAGCCCTGCTCGAGGATCAGCCGGTCGGCGCCGATGCCGTGCGCCGCGAAACGCGCACGCGTTGCATCGCAGATGTCCTCGACCGCGAGTTCGTACGCCTTGAGCAGCAGCTTCGCGCCCGGCACGGCATGCAGCAGCCGCGACCAGACGCGCACCACGTCGTCGGTCACCTTCACCAGCTTGCCGAAGCAGCCGAACGTGATGTGCCCGTTGCGCAGCATCGGCAGCGGGCCGACCTGCACGTCGTGCGGCGGCGGCGTGAAACACAGGTAGCTGTCGGGCAGCCGCCACGGCCGCTCGACGAAGTGCGCTTCCTCGGCGACCGGCAGCACGTGCGCATCGCCGAGGAAATAGTCCATCTCCGCGATACCGGTCGACGCGAAAAAGCCGAGCCAGCTCACCTGGATCGGTGCCGGCTTCCACGCGAAGGCCGGCAGCCGGTTGTGCGCCGTATGCCCGGCCAGATCGACGAGCACGTCGATGCGCTCGTCGTGGATGCGCCGGGCCGTCTGCTCCGTGCCGAGATCCGTGATGCGATGCCAGCCGTCGAAATGCGGCTTCAGCCGCGCGGTGTAGTCGTCCTCGGTGTCGAAGGTCGTGAACGCGACCAGTTCGACGCGCGACCGATCGAGATGCGCGACGACGCTTTCGAGAAAGATGCCGACCGGGTGCCGCCGGAAATCGCCCGACACGAATCCGACACGCAACCTGCGCCCGTTCAACGGCGCCGGCTGGTGCCGCCACGGCTTCGCGTGCATCGACATGCGCGCGCCGAATACGCGCGCATCCGCCAGATACGCGTCGGGATCGAAGTCGGTCTGGCCCGCGAGGCAGAACAGCAGCGACGTGTAGGTGCCCGGATTGTCGGGATCGCACTCCAGCGCGCGGCGATAGCACTTGATCGCCGCTTCGACGTCGCCGGTCTTGCGCAGCACGTCCGCGAGATGCGCATGCCGGCGCGCGGTGCCCGGTTCCAGCGCCACGGCGGCTTGCGCGCTTTCCAGCGCCTCATGGACGCGTCGCGCCTGGCACAGCGCGATCGACAGGTTCTGGTGAATGTCCGCCGAATCCGGATCGAATTCGAGCGCGTGCCGGTACTGCACGATCGCGTCGTCGACACGGTCCAGCCAGTAATACGCGTGGGCCAGGTTCACGTAGCCCTCCGCGCGGCGCGGATCGAGCTCGATGGCCCGCTTGCCGGCCTCGACGGATTCCTCGATCCGGTTCTGGCTCTTCAGCGCCCGGCTCAGGTTCAGGTGTGCATCGACGTCGCCGCCGGACAGCTCGATTACCCGTCCGAAATGCACGATCGCTTCGTCGTTGCGGCCCGCTTCGCGCAGCGCGCTGCCCAGACAATTGTGGACTTGCGGATCCAGCGGATCGAGTTCGACCGCGCGGCGCAGCGTCGCGATGGATTCGTCGAGGTCGCCGCGCGCGAGCAGCGCGGTGCCGAGATTGCCGTGCACGATCGCCCGGCCCGGATTCAGCGCGACGGCTGCGCGATAGCTGTCCACCGCCGCGTCGAACTTGCGCTGCGTCGTCAGCACGTTGCCGAGGTTGTTGTACGCGTCCGCGTAGCGCGGGTCGTGTTCGATCGCCTTGCCGTATGCGAGCACCGCCGCATCCGACTGGCCGAGATCCTTCAGCGCGTTGCCCAGGTTGTTGTACGCCTGCGCGTAGTCCGGCCGCAACGCGATCGCCTGCGCGCAGTGCTGCATCGACGCATCCGGCTGCCGCGCCTCGCGCAACGCGTCGCCCAGGTTGTTGTGCGCTTCCGCGTAATCCGGCTGCCGACGCACCGCTTCGCGGTACTGCGCGATCGCGTCGTCGAGCCGGCCGCGCTCGCGCAGCGCGTTACCCAGGTTGTTGTGATAGATCGCGCTCGGATACGCGTCGATCGAGCGGCGCATCAGCGCGATACCTTCATCCGGCTGCCCTGCCTGACAGGTCAGCAGCCCGAGGAAATGCAGCGCGTCCGGATGCGCGGGCTCGCGCGCGAGCAGCTGCTCGTAGCCCGCCTTCGCGTCGCCCAGCCGGCCCGCCTGGTGATGCGCCAGTGCGGCGCCGAGAATGTCCGTGGTCTGTTGCATATCGTCGTTGCGTCGTTGCGTCGTTTCGTCGTTCGCGCGCCGCCCTGCCGGGCGGCTCAATTCCGTTCGTCGCCTGCGGCCACCCGCTCGTCGGCGCCGGCGTTGGTCCGGTCCATCCACATTCCGTAAAACGCGTCCTCGAGATGTTTCGCGAAGCGCGGCGCATCGCACAGCGGCGACGCGAGCAGCCGCGCCCGCAACGCCTGCCGCAGCGCGTCGAGCCGCTCGGGATCGGCCGCGGCGGCCACCGCCTTCGCGACGTAATCGTCTTCGTCGCGCGCGATCCAGTCGGCCAGCCCGGCCGTCTGCAGCACGCTCTCGCAGATGTGCGTGACGAACCGCTCGCCCTTCATCCCGAGCACCGGCACGCCCATCCACAGCGACTCGGCCGTCGTCGTGCCGCCCGGATACGGAAACGGGCTCAACATCATGTCGACGCGGCGATAGGCCGTCAGGTAATCGGTGCGCGGCGAGCGGCCTTCCATCACCAGCCGGCTCGCGTCGATTCCGTTGCGCGCGAACCGCTCGGCCGTCCGGCGCAGCGCACGCTCGCCGTCGAGCTCGCCCGCCTTCAGGAACAGCCGCGCGCCCGGTACCGCGGCAAGCACCCGCGACCACACGCGCACGACCGCATCGTTCATCTTCCCGAGCTTGCCGAAATAGCCGAACGTCATCGCACCGTTCTCGCGTTGCGGCAACGGGCCGACGTCGAGCGCCGGATGCGGCGGCGTGAAGCACAGATAGCTGTCGGGCAGCCGCCACGGCCGCTCGACGAAATGCGCTTCCTCGCCCGGCGGCAGCACGTGCCGGTCGCCCAGCACGTAGTCGATCGCGCGCAGCCCCGTCGACGCGAAGAAGCCGATCCACGTGACCTGCACCGGCGCGGGCTTCCACGCGAACACGCCAAGCCGGTTTTGCGCCGTGTGGCCCGACAGGTCGACGAGGACGTCGATGCCGTCCGCGCGGATCCGCTGCGCGGCCTGCTCGTCCGACAGCTCGAGCAGTGGATGCCACGCGTCGAAGTGCGGCTTCAGGCGCGCGGTCGTGTCGTCTTCCGCCGCCGACGTCGGATACGCGATCAATTCGAGCCGGTGTCGATCGAGATGCGCCAGCACGCCTTCGAGGAAAATGCCGACCGGATGCGTCACCAGGTCGCCCGACACCCAGCCGATGCGCAACCGTCGGTTCGACGCACGCACGCTGGTGTCGATATGCGCGAACGGCCGCGCATCGGCTTCGACGTATTCGCCGAAACGGCGCGCCGCCCGGCGCGTCTCCTGCTGGTCGATCGACGGATGCGTGGCGAGCGCGAAGATCAGCCGGTCGTGCAGGACCGGGTTCGTCACGTCGAGCTCGACCGCGCGGCGGTAATGCGCGAGCTCACCGTCCACATCGCCGAGCATGCCCAGCACGTCGCCGAGCGTCATGTGCGCGGGCGCGGCGCGGTCGTTCAATGCGAGCGCCGCGCGCGCGTGATGCAGCGCGTCGTCGGCGCGGTTCTGCTTCAACAACACCATCGCGCAGCGATGATGCGCGTCGATGTCGTTCGCATCGAGGTCGGTCGCGGCGCGGTAGCACATGACGGATGCGTCGTACTTGCCCAGATCGTGATACATGTCGCCGAGCATGCGATAGGCGGGACCGTGATCGGGCGCCAGTTCGAGCGCGCGCGTCATGCACTCGGCCGCACGCGCCGTCTGCCGCCGGCGGTACAGCACCTCGGCAAGGCCCGCGTGCGCGTCGGCGCGCAACGGCGACAGTTGCGCGGCGCGTTCGAACTGTGCGATCGCCGCGTCGGCCTGCCCCGCGTCGCGCAACGCGGCACCGAGATCGACACGCGCCTGCGCGTCGGCAGGCGCCAGTTCGACGAGACGGTGCAAGCTCGCTATTGCCTCGTCGCGGTCGCCTCGCGCGAGCAGCGCGGCACCGAGATTGCGGTGCCCGATCGGGTTCTGGGGGGCCAGCGCGACGGCCGCGCGATAGCTGTTCACCGCCGCGTCGAACTTGCGCTGCGTCGTCAGCACGTTGCCGAGGTTGTTGTACGCGTCCGCGTAGCGCGGGTCGTGTTCGATCGCCTTGCCGTACGCGAGCACCGCCGCGTCCGACTGGCCGAGATCCTTCAGCGCATTGCCCAGGTTGTTGTACGCCTGCGCGTAGTCCGGCCGCAACGCGATCGCCTGCGCGCAGTGCTGCATCGACGCATCCGGCTGCCGCGCCTCGCGCAGCGCGTCGCCCAGGTTGTTGTGCGCTTCCGCGTAATCCGGCTGCCGACGCACCGCTTCGCGGTACTGCGCGATCGCGTCGTCGAGCCGGCCGCGCTCGCGCAGCGCGTTACCCAGGTTGTTGTGATAGATCGCGCTCGGATACGCGTCGATCGAGCGGCGCATCAGTGCAATGCCTTCATCCGGCTGCCCTGCCTGACAGGTCAGCAGCCCGAGGAAATGCAGCGCGTCCGGATGCGCGGGCTCGCGTGCGAGCAGCTGCTCGTAGCCCGCCTTCGCGTCGCCCAGCCGGCCTGCCTGGTGATGCGCCAGTGCGGCGCCGAGAATGTCCGTGGTCTGTTGCATGTCGTCGTTGCGTTGCGTCGTTCGCGCGCGGTTCGGTCGATCGGTCAGTCGTGCGGGCGGGCGACATCGCCGGCCCGGTCCGCGCGACGGGCCCACATTCCGTGAAATGCGTCCTCGAGGTGCCGTGCGAAGCGCGGCGCGTTGCACAGCGGCGATGCGATCAACTGCATGCGCAGGCCGGTCCGCAGCAGCCGCAGTTGCGCCGGATCGGTCGCGAACGCCGCGGCCTTCGCGACGTAGTCGTCTTCGTCGCGCGCGATCCAGTCGGACAGGCCGACCGTGTGCAGCAGGCTTTCGCAGATGTGCGTGACGAACCGGTCACCCCGGATGCCGAGCACGGGCACGCCCATCCACAGCGCATCGGCGGTCGTCGTGCCGCCCGAATACGGAAACGGGCTGAGCATCACGTCGACGCGACGGTACGACGCCAGGTATTCGCCGCGCGGCGCATTCGGCTCGAGCAGCAGCCGCGCCGGATCGATGCCGTGCTGCGCGAACCGCTCGCGCGTGCGGCGCACCGCATACGCGCCGGCCAGCTCGCTCGCCTTGAGCAGCAGCCGCGACCGGGGCACCGCCGCGAGCACCCGCGACCACACGCGCACGACCGTGTCGCTCATCTTGCCGAGCTTGCCGAAATAGCCGAACGTCACCGCGCCGCCCGCCAGTTGCGGCAGCGGGCCGGGCACGATCGCATCGCGCGGCGGCGTGTAGCACAGGTAGCTGTCGGGCAGCCGCCACGGCCGCTCGACGAAATGCGCTTCCTCTTCGGGCGGCAGCACATGGCGGTCACCCAGCACGTAATCGATCGCGTCCAGCCCGGTGGTCGCGACATAGCCGATCCACGAAACCTGCACCGGCGCCGGTTTCCACGCGAACAGCGCGAGCCGGTTGAAGATCGTGTGGCCCGCCGCGTCGACCAGGATGTCGATCGCATCGTCGCGAATTCGCCGGGCCGCGGCCTCGTCGCTCAGCGCGGCGAGGCTCGTCCAGCCGGCGAACAACGGGCGCAGCCGCTGCGTCAGGTCGTCCTCGACGTCGCGGGTCGGATATGCGACGAACACGACGCGCGTGCGATCGGTCGCGCGCAGCACGCTTTCGAGGAAATAGCCGACCGGGTGATGCTTCAGGTCACCCGATACGATGCCGACCCGCAGCGGTCTCGCGCCGTCACTGGTCGGCCACGAGCGGTACGGCACCGCGCGCGCGGCCGCCTGTGCGCCGTAGCGCCGCGCGGCATCGAAATGAACCTGCGGCGCGGCGGCCGCGCTGTAATTCAACGCGAACAGCAGGTTGTCGTGCGGCTCGAGAAGGTCCGGCCGCAACGCGATCGCGGCGCGGTAGCCATCGAGCGCGGCCTCCAGTTCGCCCGCATCGAGCATCGCGTTCGCGAGATTGTTGTACGCCTGCGCGTGGTCGGGCCGCAGCCGGATCGCCGTGCCCAGCGCCTCCACCGCGCCTTCGCAATCCTTCAGCGCGCGCAACGCGTTGCCGAGGTTGTTGTACGTATCGGCATTGTCCGGTTGCAGCGCAAGCGCCTGCCGGAAACACTCGGCGGCCGCCGCGGGCCGATTGTGGGCGGCCATCACGGTGCCCAGGTTGTAGTAATAGCGTGCCTGCGGATCGCGCCGGATCGCGTCCGCGATCGCCGCGACCGCGCCGTCGAAATCGCCGCGGCGAAACGCGAGCAGTCCTTGCACGTGCAGCGCGTCGGCGCGTTCGGGTTCGCGTTGCAGGGCCTGCCGGCATAGGCGCGCGGCGGCATCGAGCCGGCCTGCGTCGTAATGTTCGAGCGCGCATGCCAGCAGTGCCTCGACTGGCGTGTCCGCGCCGGACAGGCCGTCGGACGGGTGTCCGCGTTCGAGCAGGTGTTCGTTCATAGGCCGGGCTTCCGCTGGGTCCGCTGGGTCTGCGATAGGCATGGATGACGAGCCAGCCGCCCGGGCGATAGCCCCGGACGATGCCCGGACGGCGCTTCAGGCGTGCGGCAGCCGGCGCCCGTGCCGTCAGGCCGGCGGCGCCGGTCGCTTGAGAGGCGGGCGCGGACACGCCGGCGTATCAGCGCCGACGGCAGGAAACTCGCGGATATTGTCGCGACGTTCGCGGGGTTTCGAAGGGTCGATCAGTCGAGCAAAACACCCGTAATTCGTTGCATCGGGGGAGAAGACGGGGGGCGCTTGGATGCAGGACTGACCGGGTCTTGGTCGTTCGTGCCCGGGCGGTTCGTGGCGGCGCGAGAGTCCGCGCGATGCGCGGGCGGCCGCCGCGATCGACGCTTGGCGTTGTCGCTGCGTTGGCGTCTCGCATAACGGTCCGGCGGCAAAACGGCGCGGGAAAGCCATGCGGACGCGAACGAATGCGCGATGCGACGCTTCAGGGAATTTGGGGAAATGGATTGAAGAAATTCAGCGCCTGGAATCAGGCATTTTGGCGCGCCCGGCTGGGATCGAACCAGCAACCCCTGCCTTCGGAGGGCAGTACTCTATCCATTGAGCTACGGGCGCGTGTGACAGTGAAACGACCCCAATAAACCGGCCGCCCACCATTGGCAAGACGGCAAGGATACCCGGTTTCCCATGAAGCGTCCACCTTGCCCGCAGAATCCCCGTCAGTCCCCCAATTCGTGCGGGTAAACACGCGCCTTCGCGCCGCTCGCCGTGATGTAAACGTTCCGTCTATAATCGTCCGTGCTTCATTGGACTGCCATTTTGCCGTTGCACCGCGCTCACAATTCCTATTCATGGAGACGAGGCAAGCATGAGCGAAGCACCCCACGAATCTCCCGTCAAAACCCCCGGGCAGCTGATTGCCGTCGTCATCGCATCATTCGCGATTCCGATCGCCCTGATCGTCCTGTTTGCCACCTACGCCAACCATGCGTTCCGTTCGGGCGCAGGCACGGACGCGCTGTCGGACGAACAGGTCGCCGCGCGGATTGCCCCGATCGCGAAGGTCGAGGTGAAGGACGCCAACGCGCCCCGCACGTACAAGACCGGCGAGGAAGTCTACAAGGCCGTGTGCGTGACCTGTCACGGCACGGGCGCCGCCGGCGCGCCGAAGTTCGGCAACAAGGACGACTGGGCGCCGCGCATCTCGCAGGGCTTCGACACGCTGCTGAAGACGGCGCTGTCCGGCAAGGGCGCGATGCCGCCGCGCGGCGGCACGAGCCCCGACGACGTCAGCGACTATGAAATCGCGCGCGCGATCGTCTACATGGCCAACAACGACGGCGCGAACTTCCCCGAACCGGCTGCCCCGGCCGCCAATGCGGCACCGGCGGCGAGCGGCGCGGCGGGTGCGGCAGGCGCATCGGGCGCCGATGCATCGAACGCGCAGGCCGCCGCCGCGATGGCCGCGATCGCCGCGATTCCGAAGGCCGGCGAAAAGCCCGCGGCCGCGCCGACCAGCGCCGACGCCGCATCGGCCGGCAAGGCGCTGTACACGCAGGTCTGCCAGGCGTGTCACGCGGCCGGCGTGCTCGGCGCGCCGAAGTTCGGCAGCAAGGAGGATTGGGCGCCGCGCCTGAAGGATTCGATGGATACCGTCTACAACTACGCGCTGCACGGCAAGGGCGCGATGCCGCCGAAGGGCGGGTCGAACGCGTCCGACGCCGACGTGAAGGCGGCCGTCGACTACATGGTCAACGCCTCGAAGTAACGCCTGCCGTCCAGAAAAAACCCCCGCGGCGCACGCGCATCGCGGGGGTTTTTCTTTGCCGGGACGGCCATGCCGGCCGCCGCGCACGTCACTTCTGCAACAGCGCCTTCAGGCTAGCGAGCCGGTCCTTCGGCGTCATCGGCGCTTCCTCCGGCGTCGGCGGCGGCGCGTCGTCGAGACCCATCTCGGGGATGAAGCGCGACGGTTCGCACACGACCGTCTCGCGCGCCCGCTTGCGCTTCTTGCACCAGTTCAGATGCAGGCTGCGCTGCGCACGCGTGATCGCGACGTACATCAGCCGGCGCTCCTCCTCGATCCGCTCGTTGTCGATCGGGCCGTCGTCCTCGCTGCTGCCGCGATGCGGCATGATCCCTTCCTCGACGCCCACCAGGAACACGTGCGGATACTCGAGCCCCTTCGACGCATGGACGGTCGACAACCGCACCGCGTCCGGATCCTCGTCCTTGCCTTCGAGCATCGACATCAGCGCGACCGTCTGGATCAGGCCGAGCAGGTTCTTGCCGGTGTCAGCCAGGCCGTCCGCGTTGTGGAAACCGTCGGCCTCGCCGTCGACGGCTTCCGTCTCGGGCTTGGTGCCCTTGCGCTTCAGCCATTCGAGGAATTCGAGCACGTTCTGCCACTTCGACTGCGCCTGCCGCTCGTCGAACGCGTCGTACAGGTAGGCCTCGTAGTGGATGGCCTCCATCATGTCGTCGAGCACGACGGTGGCGGGCTCCTTGTCCGCGCGATCGGTCAGGCGCTGGATGAAGTCGCAGAACATCCGCAGCGGCTCGATCTGCCGCGCCGACAGCCGCGCTTCGATCCCGCCCATGTACACGGCCTCGAACAGCGACACCTTCGCCTGGCCCGCGAACGAGCCGAGCGCTTCCAGCGTCGTGTTGCCGATCCCGCGGCGCGGCGTCGTGACGGCGCGGATGAACGCGGGATCGTCGTCGGCGTTCGCGATCAGGCGCAGGTACGCGCACAGGTCCTTGATCTCGGCCTTGTCGAAGAACGACTGGCCGCCCGACAGCACGTACGGAATCCGCTCGCGCCGCAGCACCTGCTCGAAGATCCGCGCCTGGAAGTTGCCGCGATACAGGATCGCGTAATCGCGGAACTGCGTGCGCCGCTCGAACTTGTGCGCGGACAGCCGGAACACGACCGATTCGGCTTCGTGCTCTTCGTCGTTGCACGCCGTGACGGTGATCGAATCGCCCATCCCGTGCTCGGACCACAGCTTCTTCTCGAACAGCTTCGGGTTGTTCGCGATCACGTTGTTCGCGGCGGTGAGGATTCGCACCGTCGACCGGTAGTTCTGCTCGAGCTTGATCACGTGCAGCTTCGGGAAATCCTTGCCGAGCTGCGCGAGGTTCTCGAGCGTCGCGCCGCGCCAGCCGTAGATCGCCTGATCGTCGTCGCCCACCGCGGTGAACGCGGCGCGCGGGCCGGCGAGCAGCTTCAGCAACTCGTACTGGCACGCGTTGGTGTCCTGGTATTCGTCGATCAGCAGGTAGCGCAGCTTGTTCTGCCAGCGGTCGCGCACCTGCTCGTTCTTCGCGAACAGCTCGGCCGGCAGGCGGATCAGGTCGTCGAAGTCGACCGCCTGGTACGCGTGCAGCGTCGCGACGTAATTGCGGTAGACCAGCGCCGCCTGGTGCTCGTCCTCGTTGGCCGCGATCGTCATCGCCTCCTCGGGCATGATCAGGCCGTTCTTCCACAGCGAAATCGTGCTCTGGATCTTGCGGATCAGGCCCTTGTCCGTGGTGCCGATCTGCTCCTGGATCATCCCGAAGCAGTCGTCCGAATCCATGATCGAGAACTGCGGCTTCAGGCCGACGTGCTCGGCCTCCTGACGCAGGATCTGCACGCCGAGCGAGTGGAACGTGCACACGGTGAGCTGATTGACCGGCACCTTGCGGCCTTCCTTGCCTGGCGTGGTGAGCGTTTTGCCCTCCAGCAGCTTCGACACGCGCTCGCGCATTTCGGCGGCGGCCTTGTTCGTGAACGTGACGGCCGCGATGTGGCGCGGCTCGAAACCTTTCGCTTCGATCAGGTGCGCGATCTTCTGCGTGATCACGCGGGTCTTGCCGCTGCCCGCGCCGGCGAGCACGAGGCAGGGACCGTCGAGGTAGCGCACCGCTTCGTTCTGAGCGGGGTTGAGGCCTGCGGACATGATGACGGATGATGTTGCGGTTGACGGCGGAACGCCGGGAGGATGCCGCGCGCGGCAGGCCTGGATTGCAGGCGGACACGCGGGGCAGGACGCGCATGTTAACACGTCGGCGGCGGCCGGCGGCCGACGATGCCGCCGGGCGGAGACCCGCGGCGCGGGCAGGCTTCGCGCCCCTTTTTCCGAGCGCTTTCCTGCTTCCCTCCCCGCTTCCTTTCTCGGCGCGCGGCGCGCGCGCGGCCCATGCCGCCGGACGCCCGCCGAACATTCGAACAGGCAGCAAATCTCCCCTCTGTTTGGTCCATGGCCGCGCGGCCCCCGGCGGCAACATACGCGAAACGTCGGCGAGTACGCGCCGACGCCCTTCATTCGCCGTCATCGACTTCCGCCGCCATGAATGACACCGTCATCGCCGCTCCCGTCTCCGAGGCCGAGCTGGCCCGCGCCGCCGCGCTTCACGCCGCCGGCTCGCTGCTGGACGCGGAGCAGGCCTACCGCCAGATCCTGCAAGCCCACCCCGAACACGCCGATTCGCACCTCCGTCTCGCGACGGTGCTCGAACAGCTCGACCGGCGCGACGCCGCGTTGCGGCATTTCCGGGCCGCGGTGGCGACCGAGCCGTCGCAGCGGCGCTACTGGATCGCGTGCATCGACGCGCTGACGCGCGACAACCAGATGGATGCGGCGCGCGCATTGGTCGCGCAGGCGCGCACGCACGGCATCGACGCGCTGTCGCTCGAACTCGCGGCGGCCGATGCGCCGTCGGCCTCCGCCGACGAGCTGGCGGCCGTTCTCTCCGAATTCATGAACACGCTCGCGGCGCTGCTCGACAAGCGGCAATTCGCGCAGGCCGAAGGCATCGCGACCCAGTTGACCGAATGGATGCCGGACGTCGGCCTCGGCTGGCGGGCGCTGGCCGTCACGCTGGTTCAGCAGGAGCGCCACGCGCAAGCCCTCGCGCCGATGCGCAAGGCCGCCGCGCTGATGCCCGACGACGCCGACACGCGCCAGGACCTCGCGGAGCTCGAGGCGCACGTGATGCAATCCGCGCCCGCGCCGCAGCCGGTCGCGATGCCGCTGGTGCCGAACGCGACGCTCTGCACGACGCTGCCGGGCAGCCGCCAGTTCCGCCATTTCGCCGGCGGGCTGGTCGCCACGGTGCCGGTGCTGATCCCGACGTTCAACAATCCGACCTATACGCGCCGGATGGTCGCCCAGCTGAAGGCGCGCGGCCTGCGCAACATCGTGATCGTCGACAACGCATCGAGCGCGCCCGACATGCTCGCGTTCCTGGAAAGCGTGCAGGACGACGCGACCGTCGTGCGCCTCGATCGCAACGCGGGCCCGCGCGACGTGTTCCTGTCGGACGCGAACTACGCGCGCCTGCCGGACCTCTTCTGCGTGACCGATCCGGACCTCGAACTGAACGACGCGCTGCCGCCCGAATTCCTGTTCGAGCTGATCGACGCGACCGAAGCATTCCAGACCGGCAAGGCCGGCTTCGCGCTCGACATCTCGCAACCGGAGCTGATGAAGGAAACGACGCTCTTCTGCGGCGACCGCCAATACACGACGCTCGAATGGGAGGCGAATTTCTGGCGCCACCAGATCGGCAGCACGGCGGGCGGCGACCCGATCTACAACGCGCCGATCGATACGACGTTCGCCGTCTACAACAAGCGCTACTTCCGCCGCGACTCGCATCTCTGCGGCGTGCGGTTCGCGGGCCGCTACACCTGCAAGCACATCCCCTGGTACAAGGAGACCGGCCTGACGGACGCGGAGGAGCAGTACTACCGCGAACACCAGAAGTGGTCGAACTACCTGGCCTGACACGCGGGGGCGGCGGCGCGCGTCCGCGCGTCGCCGCGCGATGCACGCACGCCGCCCTCTTCGTCCCCTTCGTCTTCTTCGCCCGACAACCCTGACATCACGCGCCATGCTACCCAGAGTCAACCTCGTCAAGACCGACCACGCCGATTACCTGCTGTTCGCGACCCGGGACGCGATTTCGGCGAATCTCTATTACAACGGCTCCTGGGACGCGTCGCTGCTGACCATCAGCCAGATGTTCTACGCGAACGAGGAAGCGCCGCTGGTCCTCGACATCGGCGCGAATCTCGGCGCGTACGCGGTGCCGGTCGCCAAGAGCATCGCCGCGCAGGGCGGCATGGTCTACGCGTTCGAGCCGCAGCGCATCGTCTATTACCAGCTGTGCGGCAACGTGTTCCTGAACCGGCTCGAGAACGTGCACGCGTTCAACGTCGCGATCGGCAACCAGGACGGCATCATCCCGCTGCCCGCGATCGACTATTCGCGCTCGATCAACATCGGCGGCTTCTCGCTCGACGAGCAGTTCAACATGCGCCGCAATTCGGTCGAGACCGTCGCGAGCCAGCAGCCGAGCGACGTGCCGATCGCCCGCCTCGACACGCTGAACTTCCCGAAGTCGCCCTCGCTGATCAAGATCGACGTCGAAGGGCTCGAGCTCGACGTGCTCAAGGGCGGCACGGCGTTTCTCGAACGGCACGGCTTCCCGCCGCTGCTGCTCGAGGCCTGGAACCTCGAATGGTTCTCGGAAAAGCGCGCCGCGCTGCTCGACTATCTGAAGACGCTCGGCTACACCTGGTTCGCGATGGGCGACGAGCTCGTCGCGCAGCATCCGTCGTTCGCGCGGCAGGTGAGCTTCGAGACGGGCACCGACGGCGTGATCCGCATGAACCGCACCCGCTGACGATTCGCTCGCGGCGCGCCGTCACGCGCCAAGGCGCTGCCTGAGCGCGTCGGCGGCCTGTGCGGCCCAGGCGGCGCACGCCGCCGCGCCGGGATGAAAGCCGTCCGCCGCCATCAGGTGCGGCTCGAGCGGCAGCGCGACGCACAGGAACGTACAGCGCGGCTGCGTCGCGGCCCACTCGGCGAGCGTCGCGTTGAGCCGCCTCGCGCGCAGGCCGAGATACCAGGCAAGAGGCTGCGGCAGCGCCGGAAAGCGCTCGATCGGCGGCACCGCCGACAGGATCACGTGCGCAACCCCGAACCGCGCGGCGAGCAGGTCGACGAGCGCCGCCTGCGCGGCGCGCCAGCGCGCCGGCGACACGCCGCCCGTCACGTCGTTCACGCCGAGCGACGTGACCGCCGCATCGAACGGCCGCGCCGGCTCGGCGGCAAGCCAGTCGACCAGCTCCTCGGCGGTCAGCCCGGTGCGCGCCAGCAATGTCCAGCTCACGCGGTGCGATGCCGCAAGCGCGCGGGCGAGCTGCCCCGACAGCGCGTCGCGCTGCGACGCGATACCGACGCCCGCGGCAGCCGAATCCCCCAGCACCAGCACGCGCAGCGGCGGGCCTTCGCCGGCCGTGCCGTTGCGCGGGCCCGCCGCCTCGGCAAGCCGTGGCGTGACGCGGCGCACGCGCCGCCCCTGCAACAGCAGCAACGGGCCCAGCGCGGCGGTGGCAAGCGGATATCCCATGGTTTCGATCCGGTAACGAGGCAAGCAGGCGACGCGCGACACGCGTCGAAACGGCTCCCATTGTGTCGGATTCGCGCACCGGTCGGCACATGGCCGGCCATTCGGTCAGGGTCGCGCGCACCGGTTCCCTGACCGTTCGGCCAACGCCCGCTCGCGCGCGTGCCGCCGTGCCACAATAGCCGTCCGCGCGGCCGGTGGCCGCAGCGCTTTGCTCCCTTCGTACGCAGCCAAGGATTGCCATGTCGTCATTGCTCAGGATTGGTTTGATGGGTTTCGGTTTCGCCGGTGCGACGTTCCACGCGCCCGTGATAGCCGCGAGCGGTCGCACCGAGATCGCCGCGATCGCGACGGGGCAGCCCGATCGCGCGCGCGCCGCGTATCCGGGCGCACGCATCGTCCCCGATCTCGACACGCTGCTCGCCCTCGACGACATCGACTGCGTGGTGATCGCCACGCCGAACGACACGCACTTCACGCTCGCGCGCCAGGTGCTCGAAGCCGGCCGCCACGTCGTCGTCGACAAACCCGTCACGCTCACGGCCGACGAAGCACTCGCGCTCGCGCGGCTCGCGAACGCGCGCAGCCGCCTGTTCGCGCCGTTCCACAATCGCCGCTGGGACGGCGACTTCCTCACCGTGCGGCGCATCGTCGAATCCGGCGAACTCGGCCGGCTCACGTATTTCGCGTCGCACTTCGACCGCTTCCGGCCGACCCCGCGCACGCGCTGGCGCGAGGAGCCCGCTCGCGGCGGCGGCCTGCTGCTCGACCTCGGCCCGCACCTGATCGACCAGGCGCTCGCGCTGTTCGGGCTGCCGGAAACGGTCAGCGCCACGGTCAAGACGCGCCGCGACAACGGCACGGCGCCCGATTTCGTGCATCTGCTGCTCGGCTATCCGGACAAGGACGTCGCGCTGCACGCGAGCGCGCTTTCGGCGATCGAGCCCGCGCGCTTCACGCTGCACGGCACGCGCGGCAGCTACCAAAAGTTCGGGCTCGACACGCAGGAAGACCAGTTGAAGGCCGGCCTCACGCCGGACCACGTCGAGTTCGGCGGCGGTAACCCGCCCGGCGTGCTGCGCGTGCTCGACGGCGAAGTCGAGGTCGAGCGGCCGGTGCCGACGCTCGATGGCCAGTACGCGGAGTTCTATCGCGCGCTCGCCGCGTCGGTCCACGACGGCGCGGCGTTCCCCGTCACGCCGCAGGATGCCGTCGACGTGATGACGATCATCGAGCTCGCCGCGCAAAGCGAGCACGATGGCCGCCGGGTACCATTCGTGCGCCGCACCGTCTGACGGCCCCCCGGCCGGGTCGGTGCCGCCCCGGCCTCGGCCGCCCCGCGCGCCGCGCCAGCGGCCGCCAGCGCCCGGCAGCGGCACGCGTCAGCCGCCGCGACCGGCGATCCCGAACATTCCGTTACAAATGGTGCGGGAACGAAAGTCAGCGCTCGCCCGGTCTGATGCGTTTCTCAAAAAGTCGATCCGACACCAAACCGTCAGGAGAATGTGATGCAACGGTTGATTCGCGCAGCGGCATGCTGCGTCCTGGTTTCCTCGCTCGCGGCCTGTATCGTGCAGCCGCAGCGACCGGCCCGACAGGCACCCCCGCCCCCGCGGCCGAATCCGCAGGTCGTCGCGAACGACCGTCTGCAGGAGGTCCAGGGCCGGATCGACAACCTGCACCGCCGGATCGACGCTCGCGTCAACGGCGGCTACTACCCGCCGCCGTACGGCGCGCAGCTGCACCACCGGCTCGACGTGATCCGCCAGGAAGCGAACGACATGTCGGCGCAGCACAACGGCGGCCTGTCCGGCGACGAGCAGCGCGTGCTGAACCAGGAACTCGACACGGCCGCGCGCGCGATCGGCGAGTAATACCGGCCATGCCGGCGCCCGCCGCGCCGGCGGAAGCGGCGGCGATCCCGCGCCGCCGCTTGTCGCGAAGCGACATTCTTTTGCGCAAATTGACAATGCCCACCCGCTCGCGTACAGTCGCCCGCACGCGTCGGGAGAGCGTGTGACCGCGTAGTTCGCTATCAGCAACGCCGGTTGCGCCGCCGAAGGGGCACACCCGCAAACTCTCAGGCAAAAGGACCGACCGCGTCGGGGATTCCCGTCCGCGCTTCGCGCGGACCGCACTCCCCGCACTCTGGAGAGCGGCAGTAGCCCGTTGCGCAGATGCAGCGCGGGCAGGCTGCCCACCGAAGGGGCGCGCGTTCGCCGGCTCGTGGCCGCGGCGCAATCTCTCAGGTATCGAGGACAGAGGGGCATGTATCGCATCGCTCGCAGGCCCATGGCCGCGACGGTCGGCACATGGCCGTTCTGACCCGCGCGCAAGCGCCTTGCCTGAGGCCTCGATGACTGCACTGAATCAAACCCCGCTCAACGCCGCGCACCGCGCGCTCAATGCCCGCATGGTCGACTTCGGCGGCTGGGACATGCCCGTCAACTACGGCTCGCAGATCGAAGAACACGAAGCCGTGCGCACCGACGCCGGCATGTTCGACGTGTCGCACATGTGCGTCGTCGACTTCACCGGCAGCCGCGTGCGCGCGTTCTTCGAACACGCGATCGCCAACAACGTCGGCAAGCTCAAGACGGCCGGCAAGGCGCTCTACTCGTGCCTGCTCAATCCGCAGGGCGGCGTCGTCGACGACCTGATCGTCTATTACTTCACCGAAGAATTCTTCCGCGTCGTCGTCAACGCTGGCACGGCCGAGAAGGACATCGCGTGGTTCAACCAGCTCAACGAACAAGGCGGCTACGGCCTGACCATCGCGCCGCGCCGCGATTTCGCGATCGTCGCCGTGCAGGGCCCGAACGCCCGTGAAAAGGTCTGGAAGACGGTGCCCGCCGCACGTGCCGCGACCAGCGAACTGAAGCCGTTCAATGCCGCGCAGGTCGCCGGCACGCCGTTCGGCGATCTCACCGTCGCGCGCACCGGCTACACCGGCGAGGACGGCTTCGAAGTGATCGTCCCGGCCGTGCACGTCGAGGCGCTGTGGAACGCGCTGCAGCAAAACGGCGTGCGCCCGTGCGGGCTCGGCGCGCGCGACACGCTGCGTCTCGAGGCCGGCATGAACCTGTACGGCCAGGACATGGACGACACGGTATCCCCGCTCGACGCGGGCCTCGCGTGGACGGTCGACCTGTCCGCGCCGCGCGAGTTCGTCGGCCGCGCCGCGCTAGAGCGCGACGGCTCGCGCGCCGCGTTCGTCGGCCTGATTCTCCAGAAGGAAAACGGCAAGGCGGGCGGCGTGCTGCGCGCCCATCAGAAGGTCGTCACGCCGCACGGCGAAGGCGAGATCACGAGCGGCACGTTCTCGCCGTCGATGCAGGAATCGATCGCGTTCGCGCGCGTGCCGACGGCCGTCCAGATCGGCGACATCGTTCATGTGCAGATTCGAGACAAGCAACTTCCCGCGCGCGTGGTAAAACTGCCGTTCGTGCGCAACGGCAAGGTCCTCGCTGCGTAACGATCGGGAGGCGACCGGGAGGCCGCTTCCCGGGAAGCCGGGAAATGGCGCCCGGCGCAACCACACCCGGCGCGCCCCGGCGGCGCGCCAAGCATAACGAACACACCCTTTTATCCAGGAGCATCCGATGAGCAACGTCCCGGCCGATCTGAAGTACACCGACGAACACGAGTGGATCCGCACCGAAGCAGACGGCACGCTGACGGTCGGCATCACCGATCACGCGCAGAGCACGCTCGGCGACATCGTCTTCCTCGAACTGCCGCAAGTCGGCAAGTCGGTGAACGCGGGCGACGCCGTCGGCGTCGTCGAATCGGTGAAGGCGGCATCCGACATCTACTCGCCGGTGTCCGGCGAAGTCATCGCCATCAACGAAGAAGCCGCCGACTCGCCGGAAGCAGTCAACAGCGACGCATACGGCACGTGGCTCTTCAAGATCAAGCTCGCGGCCGGCGCATCGACCGACAAGCTGATCGACGCCGACGCGTACAGCAAGCTGATCGACTAATTTTCCCTACCCGAACCGCGCGCGGCCGCCCAGGCGGCCCGCGCGGGACCAGAGTCACGCCATGAAGCTCGAACACCCGGACCGCCTGATGAACCGCACGCCCCTCTCGCTCGCCGCGCTCGAAACGCACGACGCGTTCGCAGAACGCCACATCGGCCCCGATGCCGCCAGCCAGCAGGCCATGCTCGACACGCTCGGCTTCGCGTCGCGCGCCGCCCTGATCGACGCCGTGATCCCGGCCTCGATCCGCCGCGCCGAACCGCTGCCGCTCGGCCCGTTCGCGCAACCGAAGAGCGAGGCCGAAGCCCTCGCCGCGCTGCGCGCGCTCGCGGACAAGAACCAGGTGTTCCGCTCGTATATCGGCCAGGGCTATTACGACTCGCACACGCCGGCCGTGATCCTGCGCAACGTGCTCGAAAACCCGGCGTGGTACACGGCCTACACGCCGTACCAGCCCGAAATTTCCCAGGGGCGCCTCGAGGCGCTCCTGAACTTCCAGCAGATGGTCGCCGACCTGACGGGCCTCGCGATCTCGAACGCGTCGCTGCTCGACGAAGCAACGGCTGCGGCCGAAGCGATGACGCTGCTGCAGCGCACCGGCAAGCCGGCGTCGAACGTGTTCTACGTCGCCGACGACGTGCTGCCGCAAACCCTCGAAGTGGTCCGCACGCGCGCGCTGCCGATCGGCATCGAGGTCAAGACGGGCCCGGCGGCCGACGCCGCGCAGGCCAACGCGTTCGGCGTGCTGCTCCAGTACCCGGGCGTGAACGGCGACGTGCGCGACTACCGCGCGCTCACCGAAGCAATCCACGCGGCCGGCGGCCATGTCGTCGTCGCGGCCGACCTGCTCGCGCTGACCGTGCTGACGCCGCCCGGCGAATGGGGCGCGGACGTCGCGGTCGGCAACACGCAGCGCTTCGGCGTGCCGATGGGCTTCGGCGGCCCGCACGCCGCGTACATGGCCGTGCGTGACGAATTCAAGCGCCAGATGCCGGGCCGCCTCGTCGGCGTGACCGTCGACGCGCAGGGCAAGCCCGCGCTGCGTCTCGCGCTGCAGACCCGCGAACAGCACATTCGCCGCGAGAAGGCGACGTCGAACGTGTGTACCGCGCAGGCGCTGCTCGCGATCATGGCCAGCATGTACGCGGTCTATCACGGCCCGCACGGCCTGAAGACGATCGCGCTGCGCGTGAACCGCATCGCGGCGCTGCTCGCCGCCGGCGTGAAGCAGCTCGGCTTCGCGACCGTCAACGACACGTTCTTCGACACGCTGACGATCGAAACCGGCGCGCACACCGCGCAGGTCCACGAGTTCGCGAAGAGCAAGCGCATCAACCTGCGCCGCGTGAGCGACACGCAAGTCGGCGTGTCGGTCGACGAAACGACGACCCGCGACGATCTCGCCGACCTGCTCGCCGTGTTCGCGCAGGCCGCGGGCGGCACGGCGCCGTCCGTCGACGCGCTGGACGCGGGCCTCGGCGGCGCCGCGGCGCTGCCGGCCGGCCTCGAACGCACGAGCGCGTACCTCACGCACCACGTGTTCAACCGCCACCATTCCGAAACGGAAATGCTGCGCTACCTGCGCAGCCTGTCGGACAAGGATCTCGCGCTCGACCGCTCGATGATCCCGCTCGGCTCGTGCACGATGAAGCTGAACGCGACGTCGGAAATGCTGCCGGTCACGTGGCCAGAATTCGGCCGCATCCATCCGCTCGCGCCGGCCGAGCAGACCGTCGGCTACCGCGAGATGATCGACCAGCTCGAGCAGATGCTCGTCGCGGCCACCGGCTACGCGGCCGTGTCGCTGCAGCCGAACGCCGGCTCGCAAGGCGAATACGCGGGCCTGCTGATCATCCACGCGTATCACGCGTCGCGCGGCGAAGCGCATCGCGACGTGTGCCTGATCCCCGCATCCGCGCACGGCACGAACCCGGCATCCGCGCACATGGCCGGCATGAAGGTCGTGGTCGTCGCATGCGACGCGCAGGGCAACGTCGACATCGCCGACCTGAAGGCGAAGGCCGAGCAGCACGCGAACGACCTCGCGGCGATCATGATCACGTATCCGTCGACGCACGGCGTGTTTGAGCAGAACGTGCGCGAAATCTGCGAGATCGTGCACGCGCACGGCGGCCAGGTGTACGTCGACGGCGCGAACATGAACGCGATGGTCGGTCTGACCGCGCCGGGCCAGTTCGGCGGCGACGTGTCGCACCTGAACCTGCACAAGACGTTCTGCATCCCGCACGGCGGCGGCGGCCCGGGCGTCGGCCCGGTCGCGGTCGGCGCGCACCTCGCGAAGTTCCTGCCGAACCAGCGTTCGACTGGCTATGCACGCGGCGAAGACGGCATCGGCGCGGTGTCGGCCGCGCCGTATGGCTCGGCGTCGATCCTGCCGATCTCGTGGATGTACATCGCGATGATGGGCGCGAAGAACCTGACGGCTGCCACCGAAACCGCGATCCTCAACGCGAACTACATCGCGAAGCGTCTCGCGCCGCACTACCCGGTGCTGTATTCGGGCCCGGGCGGGCTGGTCGCGCACGAGTGCATTCTCGACCTGCGTCCGCTCAAGGAAACCAGCGGCATCAGCGTCGACGACGTCGCGAAGCGCCTGATGGACTACGGCTTCCACGCGCCGACGATGAGCTTCCCGGTGCCTGGCACGCTGATGGTCGAGCCGACCGAATCGGAATCGCAGGAAGAACTCGACCGCTTCATCGCCGCGATGATCGCGATCCGCGAGGAAATCCGCGCGGTCGAGGAAGGCCGCGCCGATCGCGAGGACAACCCGCTGCGCCATGCGCCGCACACTGCGGCCGTCGTCACCGCGAACGAATGGCCGCACGCGTACTCGCGCGAGCAGGCCGCGTACCCGGTCGCATCGCTCGGCACGAACAAGTACTGGCCGCCGGTCGGCCGTGCGGACAACGCGTACGGCGACCGCAACCTGTTCTGCTCGTGCGTGCCGGTGTCGGAATACGCATAACGCGCGCCACGCATCGGAGTCCGGCCATGACCACACCGCACGCAACCGCCGGTTGCGTGCGGTTTTTGCGTGCGCCGCCCGTCCGATCGATTCACGTTTGCCCGCCAATCCGGCTAACATCACACGCGATCAAGCCAATCAAGGAGTTCCGCATGGTGCGTCCGATGTTTCCGGGCCATGGTGCAACGCACGCGCAGCCGCGCACGCGCCGCTTCGTGCCGCTGCTCGTCGCGTCGCTGTCGCTTGCCGCAGCCGGTCTCGGCACGGCGGGCTGCGCGCGTGCGGCGATGAATTTCTGCGCGGCGCCCGCGCTGCAGGCGAGCGAGACGACGCAGGCGGAGCCCGGCGTGCAGGCGCTGATCCGCAGCGTCGACGCGCGCATCGGCGAGCAGCCGAAGGCGATGGCGCGCGTGCACACCGAGGGCACGCTGCCGCACGAAGGCATCTACGACCAGAGCGCCGAAGCGCTGAAGGACATGGAACTGATGCGCGACGCCGCGCTGGCGTGGCGCGTGACGAACGCGCCGCGCTATCTGCAGCTCGTCGACCGTTTCCTGTCCGCGTGGGTCTCCACCTATCAGCCGAGCTTCAATCCGATCGACGAGACGCGCTTCGACAGCCTGATCGTCGCGTACGACATGACGGCGAGCGCGCTGCCGGTCAAGACCCGCAACGCGACGGCGGCGTTCATCGCGAAGCTCGGCGCCGGTTACGTCGCGCAGATCGACGCGCAGAAGCGGCCGCTCGCCGGCACGTGGCGCAACAACTGGCAGAGCCACCGGATCAAGCTGATCGCGCTGTCCGCGTTCACGCTCGGCGATCGCAAGATGATGAATGCCGCGCAGCGGCTGTTCGTCGAGCATCTTGCCGACAACATCGGCCCGGACGGCAAGACCTGGGATTTCGAGGAACGCGACGCGCTGCACTACGCGGTGTACGACCTGCAGCCGCTCGTGACGGCCGCGCTCGCCGCGCGCCGCTTCAACCGCAACTGGCTGCGCGAGCGCGGCGCGAACGGCGCGACGCTCGCGGCCGCGCTCGACTGGCTCGTGCCGTACGCGCTCGGCGAAAAAACGCACGAGGAATTCGTGAATTCGCCGGTGCCGTTCGACGCGAAGCGCCGCGAGGCCGGCTTGCCCGGCTACACGGGGCAGTGGGACCCGAAAAACGCCACCGAACTCTTTCATCTGGCCGCGCGGCTCGACGGGCGCTATGCCCGCGTCGCGCGGCAGCTCTCCCCCATGCCGCCCGCATGGCTGGCCGCGTGCCTGCCATTGCAGGCGCGATAGCACTATTCTCAAAGCAAGGCAGGAATCGAAATGGCAGTCAGCGTGTTTGACCTCTTCAAGATCGGCATCGGCCCGTCCAGCTCGCACACGGTCGGACCGATGCGCGCGGCGCTGATGTTCGTCCAGGGCCTCGAGCGCGACGGCTTGCTCGACGCGACGGCCAACGTGAAGGTCGAGTTGTACGGCTCGCTCGGCGCCACCGGCAAGGGCCACGGCACCGACCGCGGCGTGATGCTCGGCCTGCTCGGCGACGCGCCCGACACCGTCGATCCCGACACGATCGACGCGCGACTGGAAGATGTCCGCAAGACGAAGCAGCTCGCGCTGCTCGGCACGCACCCGGTGCCGTTCGTGCTGAAGGAGAACATCGCGTTCTACCGGCAGGCGCTGCCCGAGCACCCGAACGGGATGAAGCTGCGCGCGTCCGACGCGAGCGGCAACGTGCTGGTCGAGCGCACTTACCTGTCGGTCGGCGGCGGTTTCGTCGTGACGGCCGGCGCGCCGAACACGAAAGTGCTGAGCGCGGCCGAGCAGATGACGCATCCGTTCCGCACCGGCGCGGAGCTGCTCGCGCTGACCGAGTCGACCGGCAAGTCGATCGCGCAGCTGATGTGGGAAAACGAGCGCGCGTGGCACACCGAGGAAGAGACACGCGACGGCCTGCTGAAGATCTGGGCCGTGATGCAGTCGTGCGTGTCGCGCGGCTGCGGGATCGGCAATCCGGACGCCGACGGCAACCTGCCCGGCCCGTTCCAGGTGAAGCGCCGCGCACCGCAGCTGTATCGCGCCCTGACCGGCCACCCGGAGCGCGCGCTGCAGGATCCACTGTCGATGGTCGACTGGATCAACCTGTATGCGATCGCGGTCAACGAGGAAAACGCGGCCGGCGGCCGCGTCGTCACCGCGCCGACCAACGGCGCGGCCGGCATCATTCCCGCCGTGCTGCATTACTACACGCGCTTCACGCCGGGCGCGAACGAACAGGGCGTGATCGACTTCCTGCTCACGGCCGCCGCGATCGGCATCCTGTACAAGCTCAACGCGTCGATTTCGGGTGCGGAAGTGGGTTGCCAGGGCGAAGTGGGCGTCGCATGCTCGATGGCGGCCGGCGCGCTCGCGGCCGTGCTCGGCGGCACGCCGCGCCAGGTCGAGAACGCGGCCGAGATCGGGATGGAGCACAACCTCGGCCTCACCTGCGACCCGGTCGGCGGGATGGTGCAGATTCCGTGCATCGAGCGCAACGCGATGGCGTCGGTGAAGGCCGTCAATGCGGCGCGCATGGCGCTGCGCGGCGACGGCTCGCATTATGTGTCGCTCGACTCGGTGATCAAGACGATGCGCGAGACGGGCGCCGACATGAAGACGAAGTACAAGGAAACGTCGCGCGGTGGGCTCGCGGTGAATATCGTCGAGTGCTGATGCCGGATCCGGCGGGGATGCGGGCGAATCGATATCCCGCATGACCGCCGGACGCAACCGCCGCCATCAATCGTTCAGCCAGTTCTCCAGCCGCAGCCCGGGATAGCCGACGAAATCGCGCTCGTTGTTGGTCACGAGGACAACATCGAGCGACACCGCATGTGCGGCAATCAGTTTGTCGAGGTGGTCCTTCTTCCGCTCGCGGGTTGCCTCGCGAACCGGACCGTACGCTTGCGCGGCCGCCGCGTCGAACGCAGCGACAGGGATATCGTCGACCAGCGCGGCAAGATTGCGCCGCTCCCGCGCGGGGCTCGCGCATGCGGCAACGCCGTACTCGAGCTCGGCGTACGTGATCGCCGACATCACGACGTCCCCCGTGTAGCACTGCGCAAATCGCCTCGCGACCGCCTCGGGCTGATTCCTCATCAGATAAATGCACATGTTGGTGTCCAGCATGTAGCGCGGCATCACAATCCCTCGCGTTCGGCCTGTTCGTGATCGCCACGCCCTTCTGCCATGAACTCCGGCCCGAATTGCGCGAACTTTTCGAGTACGTGAGTCAACGGCCGCCGGGCCGGACGGATACGGATCTCGTCGCCGACCCGCTCGATTTCCAGGTCGATATCGGTGCGCTCATAGGCAAGGTCGGCAGGAATTCGCACCGCCTGCGAGTTGCCATTCCGAAATACCCTCGTGGTATGCATATCGATCTCCGTCCGGATGTACATTGGATGTACATTATACGACTCGATCTGCGATGTAAATCCCTGTGTGTACATAACCACCTCCCGGTGACGTCCCGCGCGATCGCTGCTTCCCCCGTCGAAGCAGGAACCCGCGTTCGATATTCGTAGCGCTCACTTTCCCCCGCCGGGAGCCCACAAACAAGCCGGCCATCCGGCCAACCGCAAGCCGGTCGCGGGCTCGATTCGCCGCGTTCCGGCACTTTTCGCGTGCCGGCGCACCGGCGCCCGGCCGACAGGCGTAAGCTGTACGTCCCGCTACCCAGGGAGACGGCAGCCCATGTCGCATTCCAAGGATCTCGAGCCGCGCGCCACCACCGGCGCGCGACTGCTCGTCGATGCGTTGCTCGCCAATCACGTCGAACGCGTGTTCTGCGTGCCGGGCGAGAGCTTTCTCGCCGTACTCGATGCGCTGGCGGACGACACCGCGCGCATCCAGACGGTCGTCTGCCGCCACGAGGCGGCCGCCGCGAACATGGCGGAGGCGGTCGGCAAGCTGACCGGCCGACCCGGCATCGCGTTCGTCACGCGCGGCCCCGGCGCGACCCACGCGTCGATCGGCGTGCACACCGCGTTCCAGGATTCGACGCCGATGATCCTGTTCGTCGGCCAGTGCGCGCGCGAGCACCTCGACCGCGAAGCCTTCCAGGAAATCGACTACCGCCGGATGTTCGGCCAGATGGCGAAATGGGTCGCGCAGATCGACGACCCGCGCCGCATTCCCGAATACCTGAGTCATGCATTCCACGTCGCGATGTCCGGCCGGCCCGGCCCGGTCGTGCTCGCGCTGCCGGAGGACGTGCTGTCCGACGCGTGCGCGGCGCAACCGGTCGTGCCGGCCGCGAAGCGCGTCGCGGCGTCGCCGTCGGCCGCGCAGGTCGACGAGCTGCGCGAACGGCTCGCACGCGCCGAACGGCCGTTCGCGATCGTCGGCGGCAGCGGCTGGACGCCCGAGGCCTGCGCGAACCTGCGCATCTTCGCCGAGCGCTGGCAGCTGCCGGTCGCGTGTGCTTTCCGCTACCAGGACACCTTCGACAACGCGCACCCGAACTATGCGGGCGACGTCGGTCTCGGGATCAATCCCGCGCTCGGCAAGCGGATCCGCGACGCGGACCTGCTGCTCGTGCTCGGCCCGCGCCTGGGCGAAGCGACGACCGGCGGCTACACGCTGCTCGACATCCCGAAGACGCGCCAGACGCTGATCCACGTGCACCAGGGCGCGGACGAACTCGGCCGCGTGTACGCGGCCGACCTGCCGATCGTGTCGGGGATGCCGGAGATCGCGGCGCCGCTCGCCGCGCTCGACCCGCCGGCACATCCCGCATGGGCCGGCACGGCCGCCGATGCGCATCGCGCCTACCTCGAATGGCATGCGCCGCTGCCGATGCCCGGCGACGTCCAGCTCGGCGACGTGATGGTGCAGTTGCGAGAGCGCCTGCCGCACGACGCAATCCTGACCAACGGCGCCGGCAACTATGCGATCTGGCTGCATCGTCACTTCGCGTACCGGCACTTCCGCTCGCAGCTCGCGCCGACCAGCGGCGCGATGGGCTACGGGCTGCCGGCCGCGCTCGCCGCGAAGTCGCTGTATCCGTCGCGAGCGGTGGTCGCGCTCGCCGGCGACGGCTGCTTCATGATGGCCGGCAACGAGCTCGCGACCGCGATGCAGTATGGGCTGAACATCATCGCGATCGTCGTCAACAACGGGCATTTCGGCACGATCCGCATGCATCAGGAGCGCAACTATCCGGGCCGCGTGCACGGCACCGGGCTCACGAATCCCGATTTCGCCGCGTATGCGCGCGCATTCGGCGCGCATGGCGAGACGGTCGAGCGCACCGCCGACTTCGCGCCGGCACTCGAGCGCGCACTGACCTGCGGGCTGCCGGCGCTGATCGAGATCCGGATCCCGCAAGACGCCAGCACGCCGGCCGCGACGCTCGAGCAGATCCGCGAGCAGGGCCGTCGCGCGCGCGGCGCATGACCGCGGAGCTGCGCACCGCCGTGGCCGGCTTCGCGCTGTCGCGCGACGACGCGCTCACCCATCCCGGCACGCTGCTCGCGCCCGACGGCACGCTCGTCGCGCCGTACGACCTCGAGCACGGCAGCGGCCCGGCTGACGGTCATGTGGCGGCCGCGCCCGCGCTCGGGCTGCTGCACGGCGTCCACCGACCGTTCCGGCTCGACTACGACCGCGTGTCGGACGTGCACGTGATCAACGGAATGGGCGTCACGCTCGGCGACTCGGTGATCGGGCTGACCGCGCTCGCCGCGCTGCGCGCGATGCATCCCGGCTTGCGCTTCACGCTGTACCGGCCGGCGCGCGCACCGCGCTACGTCGACGCGCTGTATGCGCTCGCCGCCGACGTCGTCGCGCCGTCGCGTGCGTTGCCGTACGCAGCCGATGCACTGCCGGCGCACGCGCCATGCATCGATCTCGGCAATCATCTGTACTGGCCCGCATTCGCGCGGCAGCCGATGATCGACTTCTTCCTCGACGCGCTCGGCGCCGATCCGGCCACGGTGCCGGCCGCCGCGAAGCGCAACCGCTGGCTCGCGCGGCTGCTGCTGCCGGCGCTGCCGCCCGAATGGCGGCGGCCGTACGTGCTGTTCTGCCCGAACGCGAGCACCGCGGTGCGCAGCGTGCCGCCGGCGCTTCTCGCGACGTTCGTCGAGCAGCTCGCTCGGCGTTACGGGCTACCGGTCGTCGGCTTCGGCCCGGTCGCGCATCCGGCCTACGTCGACGTGAGCCGCGACGCGGCCGATACGGCCCGCTTCATTGCCTGGGTCAAGGGGGCGAGCGTGCTGTTCGCGCCCGATACGTCGGCGCTGCATCTCGCCGACGGCTTCGACGTGCCGACGCTGGGCTGTTTCACGACGATCGGGCCGGCGCTGCGCGTGCGCGACTATCCGCACTGCGTGCCGGTGGTGCTCGACGTGCCGGGTGAATTGCACGGACTGCACCGCAGCGAGCGACTGGGCGATCTCGCGGCGGTCGAAGCCGCTTACCGGGCGATCGACTGGGATGCCGTGCCGTGGCCTGCGCCGCGCGACGCGGCGGCTGCATCCGGATAGACAACGACGATCGCCCGCAAGATCGGGCGTGCAGCGGCGGCCACGCGCCGCCGCCCGGCTCACCCGGCCGCCACCGTCACCGCGCGCTCGCGCAGCGTCTCCGACGGCCGCTTGCCGAACAGCCGCCGGTAGTCGGTCGCGAACTGGCTCAGGTGCCAGAAGCCCCACGCCTCCGCAACGTCCTGCACCGAGCCGGCCGCCCGGCCGCACAGATCGCGCCGCGCGCCGTTCAACCGCAGCGTGCGCAGGTAGGTCGCGGGGGCCATGCCGAGCACGTCCTGGAAGCAGTACTGCAGCGTGCGCCGGCTCACGTGCAGTTGTTCGCACAGCTCGGGCACGCCGACCGGACGCGTGCGGTGCGCGAGCACGTAGTCGCGCGCCTGCTCGACGATCCAGCGCCGGGTCGACGGTGCGCCGCCGGCGCCATCGTCGGCCGGTTGCGCGCATGCATCGAACAGCGCGGCCAGCACCTCGGCCTGCAGCTCGTCGCGCTGCGCGTCGGGCAACGGGCCGCCCACCGCCGCCGCGCCGTCGAGCCGGCGGCCAAGCAGCGCGCACAGGCGCGCGAGCCGCGTATCGCCGGCCTGGATCACGCGCTGCGTGAACAGCCGCTCGTCGAGCGCGCGGCGTTCGACTTCCTCCGCGTAGCGGCGCAGCACGTCGCCGCGCACGACGACGCCGTAGATCGAGAACTGCGCGGGCGTCAGCAGTTCGAATTCGACGTTGCCGGGCCGGAACGCGAGCGCACCGGGCCCGATGCGGCACGCATCGACGCGCGCGGTGCCGTCGCCGGCGAGCGGGATGCCGAACCAGTACGCATCGCCGCGCACCTCGCATGCCTGGCGCAGCAGGTGGCTGGTCGATTCGCGAAACAGCTTCATCGTGTCGAGCGGCAGCTCGGTCAGCGTGCCGACGAAGCGGCCGGCCGCGAGCTGGTCGTAGGTCTGTCGCCAGCCGATCAGGTTGCGCGCCTGCTCGTCGGCGTCGTGCGCGACGCTGACCACGGCCTGGCCGGCGAGCGCGTCGTCGCCCTGCGCGCTGCACCGCGTGTCCTCGGCCGTCGGCTCGGCCTTGTTCTCCACTCGTTGACCCATCGTGTTCTCCTCACCTGCCCGGAACCGCGTCCCACACGCAAGTCCCGTGCCGAACCGCGCGGTCCGGCGACAAGCCCGTCATTGCACGCCGTGCGGCCGCCGCGCGCCATGAGGGCGCACCCGGAGGCGGCATGCCACGCACCGCGCGAGTGCGGCATGCGCGGCGCGGGCGATCCCGCGACGCGCTACGCGCCCGGCCGCAGCCGCACGACCCGCGTGCCGCAGTTGCCGTATGCCTGCGCGACCGCCAGTTCGACGATCGGGCTGCCGGACGGCCACGGCGCGGCATCCGCCGTCGGCAGATCGGCGCGCAACGTCGCGCGGCCGTTGATCCGGTAGCGGATGCCGCGCACGAAATCGATGAACAACAGCCCGACGCCGCTGCCGTCGCAGGCGAACGGATCGATCCGGTTGCCGTCGCCGTGCGTGGGCAGCGCGAAGCGCAGCGTCTTCGTGTCGATCACGCGCACGACCGGCCACAGATCGCCGTTCGCGTCGCGCATGCCCTGCACGATGTCGCACGTCACGCGCGCCGGGCCGCCGTGCGTCGTGCCGACGAACATGAACGGCTGCGATTCGACGAACTGGCGCACGCCGATGCTCAGCCGCGTCGTGACGACGTCGCTCATGCGCTCGGCTTCGTCGGCGACGCCGAACCGGTGTTGCGCGTCGAGCTCGCCCGCGTGGAACACCGGGTGACGCGGATAGGAACGGGGCGGATCTGCCATGCTGGTTTCCGTCGGGATCACAGTCACGCGCGACGGCCCGGGGCCGCTACCGGAGCGGGCCGCCCGCGACGCGCGGGCCGACGCCGCGTTATCGAATGACGAAAGGCGCAATGAGCGACGTGCCGCACGCGTCGGCCGAAGGCACGCTACCGGGCCGCGAACATCGCCCGACGGCACGGCAACCATCGCCCGGCCGTCGAACGTTGCACGCGCAATCCGGCCAAGGATGCGCCGCCGTCCGGCACCGGCCACCAAACCGGGCGGCGTTGCACTGCCGCCCGGCCGGTGCCGGCACGTCGCCTCCGCGCCGGCGATCAGAAGAACCCGAGCGCCTCGGCCTGGTAGCTGACCAGCAGGCATTTCGTCTGCTGATAGTTCGACAGCGCCATCTTGTGCGTCTCGCGACCGATGCCCGACTGCTTGTAGCCGCCGAATGCCGCATGCGCCGGATACAGGTGATAGCAGTTGGTCCACACGCGGCCGGCCTCGATCTCGCGGCCCATCCGGTACGCGCGCGTACCGTTGCGCGTCCACACGCCCGCGCCGAGCCCGTAGAACGTGTCGTTCGCGAGTTCGATCGCTTCCTGCTCGTCCTTGAACGTCATCACCGACGCGACCGGCCCGAAGATCTCCTCCTGGAACACGCGCATCTTGTTGTTGCCGAGCAGCATCGTCGGCTTCACGTAGTAGCCCGTGCCGAGTTCGGCCGCCGGCGCCGTGCGCTCGCCGCCCGTCAGGCATTGCGCGCCTTCGTCGCGGCCGATGTCGATGTACGACAGGATCTTGTCGAGCTGCTGCTGCGACGCCTGCGCGCCGATCATCGTCTGCAGGTCGAGCGGGTGGCCGGCCTTGATGCGCTCGACGCGCGCGACGGCCTTCTCGATGAAGCGTTCGTAGATCGATTCCTGGATCAGGATCCGCGACGGGCACGTGCACACCTCGCCCTGGTTCAGCGCGAACATCGCGAGGCCTTCGAGCGCCTTGTCGAGGAACGCATCGTCCTGGTCGAGCACGTCGGCGAAGAAGATGTTCGGGCTCTTGCCGCCCAGTTCGACCGTCGACGGGATCAGGCTCTCGGCCGCGTTGCGCAGGATGTGCTTGCCGACCGGCGTCGAGCCGGTGAACGCGATCTTCGCGATGCGCTTGCTGGTCGCGAGCGCCTCGCCCGCTTCCTTGCCGAAGCCGTTGACGATGTTGATCGTGCCGGCCGGGAACAGGTCGCCGATCAGCTCCATCAACACCAGCACCGACGCGGGCGTCTGCTCGGCCGGCTTCATCACGACGCAGCAGCCGGCCGCGAGCGCCGGCGCGAGCTTCCATGCGGCCATCAGCAGCGGGAAGTTCCACGGAATGATCTGGCCGACGACGCCGAGCGGCTCGTGGAAGTGATACGCGACGGTGTTGTCGTCGATCTCGGAAATGCCGCCTTCCTGCGCGCGGATGCAGCCGGCGAAATAGCGGAAGTGGTCGATCGCGAGCGGCAGGTCGGCCGCCATCGTTTCGCGCAGCGGCTTGCCGTTGTCGATCGTCTCGGCCACCGCGAGCAGCTTCAGGTTCTTTTCCATCCGGTCGGCGGCGGCGAGCAGCAGGTTCGCGCGCTCGGCGACCGACGTCTTGCCCCACTTGCGGCGCGCGGCATGCGCGGCGTCGAGCGCGGCCTCGATGTCGTCGGCGCCCGAACGCGGCACGCGGCAGAACGGCTTGCCGTTGATCGGCGACACGTTCTCGAAATACTCGCCCTTCACCGGCGCAACCCACTTGCCGCCGATGTAATTGTCGTACTGCTGACGGTACGGATATTCGACGTCGAGGCCCAGTTGTTTCAGGTCAAACGGGTTCATACATGTCTCCTGTTCATCGTGCTTGTGTGAATACAGCGCCGGTTGGATCGCGCTGCACGGTTTACGCAACATGCGTGCCAAACCGGCCGATGACGGAACGGGAGCGGTGCGTCCGGCCGCCCGCCGCGGGCGGCGCCGGCGCATGCAAAACGAGTGTGCCGATTCTGAACACCGCGACGGCACAGCCGCGGCGGCGGGTGTTCTGATTTTCCACAGCGTGCTCGCGCGCGCGTCGCCGCGCGCCGCGCCCGCCGCATGGCATGTCGCTTGCGTGCGGTACGCGGATCCGCACGCACCGGCCATGCGCCGACCGAACCATGAACGACCCGGGCCCACTCGGCGACGATGCCGTCGCGTTCATCCATGAACAGGCATTCCTGATCGTCGCGACCGCGAACGCCGCGGGCGACAGCGACTGCTCGTATCGCGGCCGGCAGCCGCGCGCGGACGGTTCGTTCGAGCCGCTCGTCGACCTGCCCGATCGCCGCACGCTCGTGCTGCCCGACTTCGCGGGCAACAACCTGTTCAACACGATCGGCAACCTGCTCGTGAATCCGGCGATCGCGCTGCTGTTCGTCGATTTCGTGCGGCAGACGACGTGGCTCGTGCAAGGGCGCGCGTCGATCGATGAAGATGCCGGCAGTCGCGCGCACCTGTGGCCCGATGCGCTGCGCTATGTGGTCGTCGATGTGGAAAGCGCGCATGCGCGGACCGATGCGGGGTTGCCGCCGCTCGTGCTGGCGTGATGCGCATGCGCCGCACGATGCCGGCGTCCTCGATGTGGGAAGTGCGCATGCGCGGACCGATGCGGGGTTACCGCCGCTCGTGCTGGCGTGATGCGCGTGCGCCGCACGATGCCGGTGTCGCAGCAATACGGGCGCGCATCGCCCGGTAACGCGCTGCGAGCGCTTGTGCCCGCCTGATGCGTCGACCGGGTCGGCGCAACTCGAGCACGCCGGCGCCATGCGCGAGGCACGCGTGCCCGGCAACGCAACGCTCCACTCACCGCCCGCCTGCCTCCGCGCAAGCCGGTTCGGACCGGCTGTGCGCGGGCGCGTCGGGAGGCGCACATTCACCGTCGCCGCCACCCGCTTCCGGCACAACCGGCCTCGCACCGAGAAACGCGAACACCACCGCCGCGCACAGCACCGTGACGACGGCAAGCCCGATCAGCAGCCGATCGAACGCGTGTGCATAGCTCGCGAGCAGCGCCGTGCGCTCGACACCCGGCAACACGGCGGCCGCGCCGGCGAGATCGCCCGTCGCGAGCCGCGCGGCCGCACGCAACGCCGCGTCGGACGTGCCCGCCGCCGCGTGCCGCAAATCGGCGTGCACGAGCGTGGCCAGCACCGCGCCGACGATCGCAAGCGCGATCCCTTCGCCTGCCACGCGGGTCGTGCTGAAGATGCCCGTCGCCATCCCCGCGCGCTCCTTCGGCACGACGCTGACCGACAGTCCGTCCATCAGCCCCCACGGCATGCCGGCGCCGACGCCGATCGCGAGCATCGGCGCGATCGCCTGCGGCCCGGCGCCGCCGCGCAGCGCGACGCCCAGCCACACGAGGCCCGCCGCCGCGAGCAGCAGCCCGAGCCCCGAGATCACGCCGGCCGATAGCCAGCGCGTGAGCGTCGCCGCGACGAGCGGCACGACGAGCATCGGCGCGGAGATCGCGAGCATCAGCCAGCCTGCGTCGATTTCGCTGAAACCATCGATGCCGATGAAGCGCAGCGGCAGCACGACGAGCAGCACGATATAGCAGCAGCAGGTCGACACCGGCAGCACCTGCACGCCGACGAAGCGCGCAATCCGGAACAGCGACAGATCGAGCATGGGGCGCGCGACGTGCGTCTCGATCGCGACGAACGCGCACGCACCGAACGCCGCGCCCGCGAGCAGCGCGACGACGAGCGGGTGCGTCCAGCCGCGCGCGGGCGCCTCGATCACGCCGAACGTGAACAGCGTCAGCGCGACGGTGAAGGCGGCCGTGCCCGGCCAGTCGAGCCCGGTCGCGTGCGGATCGCGCGACTCGTGCATGCGCGGCAGCCCGAACGCGAGCGACAACGCACCGGCCGCCGCGCCCGTGACGAAGATCGCGCGCCGGCCGTAGTGCGCGATCAGCGCGCCGGCCAGCACGGGCCCGAACGCGAGCCCGATCCCGAACGTCGTGCCGAGCAGGCTGAACGCGCGGGTGCGCGCCGCGCCGTCGAACTCCTGCGCGAGCGCGGCCGTGCCGCCCGCCAGCGCCGCGGCCGCCGCGAGCCCCTGCGCGGCGCGCAGCAGGTCGACCGCGAGCATCGACGGCGCGAATGCGAGCGCCACCGACATCAGCGTGAAGCCGCCGACACCGATCGCGAACACGCGCTTGCGACCGAACTGGTCGGCCAGCGCGCCGGCCGCCATCAGGAAACTGCCGAACGCGAGCATGAACGCATTGGTGATCCAGTTCATCGCGACCGGGCCGCCGTGCAGGTCGCGGCCGATCGCGGGCGTCGCGACCGCGCCGCCCGAAAACGACAGCGGCAGCGCGACGGCGGCCATGCAGACGGCGGCCAGCACCCACGCGCGCCGGCGCGCCGACGTGGCTAAAGCGGCTGAAAACGGGTGATCCATCATCGCTCCTCGAAAAGCCGGCGCGGATGCGCCTCACGAGCGATCAAGGATAATTTCGATTCAATGATCGAAAAACGACGTAAAGCTCCGCATATAGCGGACTAAAATTCTTCAATCTCCTGCTTCCCATCCACCCGCTCGCTCGCCTACGTCGATGGAAAACCTGAACGGCATCGCCGCCTTCGTCCGCACCGCCGAAGCGCTGAGCTTCGTCGCCGCCGGCCGCGCGCTCGGCATCTCGGCCTCCGCGGTCGGCAAGACGATCGCGCGGCTCGAGCAGTCGCTCGGCGTGCGTCTGTTCAACCGCACGACGCGACGCGTCACGCTCACCGACGAAGGGCGCCATTTCTACGAACGCTGCCAGCGGATCCTCGAGGATTTTCGTGATGCGGAGGCGACGGTGACGGCCTCCGCGCAGCGCCCGCGCGGCAAGCTGCGCGTGAGCCTGCCGGTGATCGGTTACCGGTTCCTGCTGCCGGTGCTCCCGGAATTCAGGCAGCGCTATCCGGACGTCGAGCTCGACCTGGATTTCAACGACCGGATGGTCGATGTCGTCGAAGGCGGCTTCGACGCGGTGATCCGCAGCGGCCCGCTGTCGGATTCGAGCCTGATGTCGCGGCGGCTCGGCCCGTTCGCGTTCGTGCTGTGCGCGACGCCCGCGTATCTCGCGCAGGCCGGCACGCCGCGGGTGCCGCACGATCTCGAAACGCACGATTGCGTGCGCTACTGTTTCCCGACCACCGGCAAGCTGCAGGACTGGGCGCTCGCCGCCGACGACGGCACGCCGCTGAAGCTGCGCACCGCGATGACCTGCAACAACATGGAAGCGCTGCGCGGCGCGGTGATGGCGGGGCTCGGCATCGGCTACATGCCCGACTTCCTCGCGCGCGACGCGCTCGAGAGCGGCGCGCTCGTCACCGTGCTCGACGACTACCGGATCGCGCCGGGGCAGTTCTCGATCGTGTGGCCGTCGAGCCGGCAGTTGTCGCCGAAGCTGCGCGTGTTCGTCGACTTCCTGTGCGAGCGGCTGTTCAAGTAGACGGGCGCCCCGTCACGCGGCGCCGATCCGCTCCGCTTGCGCGTCGGGCAGCAGCGCGTCGCTGTCGTCCTTCAGGCCGACACCCGTCAGCTTGAGCCTGCGCGCGTGCGTCATCAGGTAATGCAGCTTGTGCGCGGCGGCGGCATGCGGCAGCCCTTCGGGCCGCACGTTCGAGATGCAGTTGCGCAACGCGTCGTGGCAGCCGACCTTCGGCGCCCAGGTCAGGTACACGCCGAGGCTGTCCGGCGAGCTGAGCCCCGGCCGTTCGCCGATCAGCATCGCGACGACCTGCGCGCGCAGCAGCTCGCCGATCTCGTCGCCGAGCGCGACGCGCGCCTGGGTCGCGACTACCACCGGGCCGACTCGCCAGCCGTCCGCGTCCAGGCGCGGCCGCATCGCCTGCAGCAACGGCAGCGCCTGCTTCGCGGCCGCGAACGCCGAGAGCCCGTCGCCGACCACGAACACGACGTCCGGCGCGTCGTCGAGGGCCGCGCCGTAGCCGGCCAGCAGCGCGCGTCCGTCATCGGACAGCTTGCGGCCCAGGTCGGGCCGGCGCAGGTAATGCTGGCGGTCGGGCGCCGCACTCTGCACGCCGAGCGTCGCGAAGCCGGCCGCGTCGATCTCGCGGCGCAGCGCATCGGCGTCGAGCGGCTGATGAACCGCATCGCGCGCCTGCGCGTGCGACAGGTTGAATGCGAGCAGCGGCGCGGTCGGCAGGCTGCTGCCCGCGCGGCCGAGCGCGATCCGTGCGTTCGTGAACGACTTCAGCTGCGCCCACGGATTCTTCTCGACGGCGTCGCTCATGCGGAAATCCCCATCCAGTCGTTCGCGCCCGCGAGCAGCGGCACGCGCGCGTTCGCGGCGCGCAGCGCGCCGTGTGCGTCGGCGATTTCCATCGTCTCCAGCCACTCCTCGAACTCGGGCGCGCGGCGCAGGCCGAGCACCTCGCGCACGTAGAGCTGATCGTGAAACGACGTGCTCTGGTAGTTGAGCATCACGTCGTCGGCGCCCGGAATGCCCATGATGAAGTTGATGCCGGCAGCGCCCAGCAGCGTCAGCAGCGTGTCCATGTCGTCCTGGTCGGCTTCCGCGTGATTCGTGTAACAGATGTCGCAGCCCATCGGCACGCCGAGCAGCTTGCCGCAGAAGTGATCCTCGAGCCCCGCGCGAATGATCTGCTTGCCGTCGTACAGGTATTCCGGCCCGATGAAGCCGACCACCGTGTTCACGAGGAACGGATCGAACTTGCGCGCGACCGCATACGCGCGCACCTCGCAGGTCTGCTGGTCGACGCCGAAATGCGCGTTCGCCGACAGCGCGCTGCCCTGCCCCGTCTCGAAGTACATCAGGTTGTTGCCGACGGTGCCGCGCCCGAGCGACAACGCGGCCTCGCGCGCCTCGCCGAGCAGCGCGAGCGAGATCCCGAAGCTCGCGTTCGCCTTCTCCGTGCCGGCGATCGACTGGAACACCAGGTCGACCGGCGCGCCCTTCTCGATCGCCGCGATCGTGTTGGTCACGTGCGTGAGCACGCACGACTGCGTCGGCACGCCGTAGCGCTCGCGGAACCCGTCGATCATCGCGAGCAGCTTCACGATCGCCGCGAGGCTGTCGGTCGCCGGGTTGATGCCGATCATCGCATCGCCGCAGCCGTACATCAGCCCGTCGAGCATCGACGCGGCGATGCCCTTCACGTCGTCGGTCGGGTGGTTCGGCTGCAGGCGCACCGACATCCGGCCGGGCAGCCCGACCGTGTTGCGAAAGCGCGTGACGACGCGGCGCTTCCTCGCGGCCGCGATCAGGTCCTGGTTGCGCATCAGCTTCGACACGGCCGCCACCATCTCGGGCGTGAGGCCCGGCGCGATCCGCTCGAGCGCGGCGCCGTCGGCCGCGGGCGACAGCAGCCAGTTGCGGAAGTCGCCGACGGTGAGATGCGAGATTTCCGCGAACGCGGCCGCATCGTGATCGTCGAGAATCAGGCGCGTGACCTCGTCGTGCTCGTACGGAATCACCGCTTCGTTCAGGAACGCCTTCAGCGGCACGCCCGCGAGCGCGATCTTCGCGGCGACGCGCTCCTCCTCGCTCGCCGCCGCGACGCCGGCGAGCTGGTCGCCGGAGCGCAGCGGGCTCGCCTTCGCGAGCAGCGTCTTCAGGTCCGCGAAGCGGTACGTTCGCGGGCCGATCGTCTCCGTATAGGACATCGTTCGAATCTCCTTGCCAGTCCTTGCCTTGCGAAACGCCGACGGCGCGCCCGTTTCACGGGGCGCGCCGGATGCCGTCACCAGCGGCCGTTCGGGTGAGCCATCGTCATTCCTCCAGCAGCACGTCGGCCGGTGCGCTCGCGCGCTGCGCACGGGTCGCGAGGAAATACGCGTAGCCGAGCGCGAGGAACGCGATGAACACCATCGCCACCAGCCCGTTGAAGTACACCATCGTCCCGAGGCAAATCAGCGCCGCGACGATCGCGAATGCCGGGAAGAACGGATACAGCGGCGCGCGGAACGGCCGCGCCATGTTCGGCTGCGAACGGCGCAGCTTGAACAGCGCCGCCATGCTTACGATATACATCACGATCGCGCCGAACACCGACATCGTCACGATGTTCGCGGTGAGCGTCTGGCCGCCGAACTGGATCAGCTCGTCGCTGTAGATCGCCGCGATCCCGACCACGCCGCCCGCGAGAATCGCGCGATGCGGCGTCTTGAAGCGCGGATGCACCTTGCCGAGCCACTCCGGCAGGTAGCCTTCGCGGGCCAGCGCGAAGATCTGGCGCGAATAGCCGAGGATGATCCCGTGGAACGATGCGACGAGGCCGAACAGCCCGAGCCACACGAGCATGTGCATCCAGCCGCTGTTCGCGCCGACGATGTATTTCATCGCCTGCGGCAGCGGGTCGTTGATGTTCGCGAGCTTGGTCCAGTCGCCCGCGCCGCCGGCGAACACCATCACGCCGACGGCCAGCGCGACGAGCGTCAGGATGCCGGCCACGTACGCGATCGGGATCGAGCGCTTCGGGTTCTTCGCCTCCTCGGCGGCCATCGCGACGCCCTCGATCGCGAGGAAGAACCAGATCGCGAACGGGATCGCCGCGAACATCCCGTGGAATGCGCCGACGCTGAAATGATCAGCGCCCGACCAGCCGCCCTTCATGAAATTGCTCCACGCGAAGCCCGGCGACACGACGCCCATGAACACCAGCAGCTCGAAGATCGCGAACAGCGTGACGACCAGCTCGAACGTCGCGGCGATCTGCACGCCGACGATGTTCAGCGCCATGAACACGAGATACGCGCCCATTGCCGCGTGTTTCGGTTCGAGCCCCGGAAACTGCACGTGCAGGTATGCGCCGATCGCGAGCGCGATCGCGGGCGGCGCGAACACGAATTCGACGAGGGTCGCCGCGCCGGCGAGATAGCCGCCCGCCGGGCCGAACGCGCGGCGCGCATACGCGAACGGGCCGCCCGCGTGCGGGATCGACGTCGTCAGCTCGGTGAAGCTGAAGATGAAGGTGGTGTACATCGCCGCGACGAACAGCGCGGTGACGACGAAACCCAGCGTGCCGGCACTCGCCCAGCCGTAGCTCCAGCCGAAGTATTCGCCTGAAATCACGAGGCCGACCGCGATGCCCCACAGTTGCCAGGTCCCGAGCGTCTGCTGCAGCGCGGGCTGGCCGGACGACTTGGCGCCGGCGGCGGGCCGGCCATTCGACTCTGCTTTCATCGGATTCTCCTGAAAGGCGCCGGCCTGCCGGGCCCGCGCGACTGAGAATCGATGCTAGAGAGTCATTAAACGACGTGTTATCGAAATTCGGCAAAGATGACGGCTGACGTTTCGCTGACGGCAACGCCGCCGCCCGCCACGCTTTTCCCGCGCGCGCTGCCCGGCCGCCCGACGCGGCCGGACGACCGACGCGTTACTGGCCCGACTGGCCGCCGCCGCGCTGGTTGAACCAGCGGTCGAGCAGCTTGCCTGCCGCTTCGCGGCCGCCGAGGCCGAACGAAAGCGCGACCGCCACCGCGATCGCGCCGAGCACGAGGCCGAACGCGAGCTGCACGATCTCGTTGGCGATGCCCATCGCACGCAGGCCCATCGCGAATACCAGGCCGAGGATCGCGAATTGCGCGATGCGCGCGAACAGCACGCTGTGCTCGCGGTCGGCCTGCTCGATCACGCGGCGCGCGAGGCCCGCGAGCCACACGCCGATCACGAGGATCACGCCGCCCATCAGCACGTGGCCGCCGAATTCGATGAACAGCGTGACGACGTCGCGCACCTGCGTGAAGCCGAGCCGGTTCGCGGCTTCCACCGACGCGAACAGCATCGCGAAGAACACGATCAGCCGCGCGACCAGCACCGACGGCTGAAGGATCCCCGAGAACACGCGCTCGACGCCGAGCACGGCCGGCAGACCGTCGACGCCGGCGGCCTCCAGCAGCTTCTGCGCGAGCGACGCGACGAAGCGCGCGAAGTAGAACGTGACGAGCACGATCACGATCGCCGCGACGATGTCCGGCACCGCGCCGAGGAACTGGTTCAGCATGTTGGTCGCGGGAATCGAGATCGCGTCGATCTTCAGCGCGTCGAGCGCGGAGATCAGCGTCGGCACGAACACGAACACGTAGACGATCGTGCCGACCAGGCTCGACACGCGCACCGGCGTCGGGCTGTCGATGCCTTGCGTGAGGCGATCGGCGCCGGCGGCGACGAGCAGGTTCGTCACGAGGCCGCGCAACACGCGCGCGACGATCCAGCCGACGAAGCCGATCACGGCGGCCGCGAACAGGTTCGGCACGATCGCGAGCAGCTTGTCGACCATGCCCTGCACCGGCGACAGCAGGCCGGACAGCGCGAACGACGCGAGAATCGCCGGCAGGAACATCAGGATCACGAGCCAGAACAGCACGTCACCGAGATAGCCGCTCATCGGCTGCATGCCCGCGCTTTCGGACAGCTTGTCGTCGACCTTGCTCGCCTTCAGCGCGCGGTTCGCGAGGCTGCGCAACAGCGATGCGATCAGCCACGCGATCAGCGTCAGCGCCGCGCCGCCGATCAGGTTCGGCAGGTAGTTGACGATGTGGGTGACGAGCAGCGAGAACGGATTGGACACCGCGTACAGGTTGAGCACGTTGAAGATGCCCACGGCGGTCACGAGCAGCACGAGCCAGAACAGGCCGCCGGCGATGATCCGTTCGACGCACGCGCCCTGGCCGGTGCTTTCGTTGATGCGCTGATCGACCTTCAGCGCGCTGAGCAACCGGAGCGCGCCGGCCCGCACCGCCACGGCGATCAGCCAGCCGATCACCAGGATACCGATCGCCCCGGCGATCTTCGGCAGGTATCCGCCTAGCGTGGTCTGCAGCGACGTGATGAAGCTGGAAGCATCCATTTCTTCTTCTCCCGAAAACGTGGCGTTGCGATTGAACATCGACGAACTACCTGCGTACTTCGAAAAGCGTGCGTTGCCGTCCGAGCAACTTACCCGAGAAAAATGACGCGATCACCCGATTTCACCGTCTTTAACTTTAGACACAGATCGACGGGAACGAGACCCAATTTCGTCGAAATAAAAAGGGCCGGAAGTTTGCGCGCTACGCATCTCCGCAAGATTTATCAAACGGCGGCGTGCTACCGTGACGTCGACTCTTGCCCGGGACGCACGCATGACCGTCGACACCAGAATCGAAACGCCCGCGTGGGCCCGCTATGCGGCACGCATCGCCCGCGTGCACGACTACATCCTCACGCATCTCGACGACACGCTCGACCTGAACCGGCTCGCCGAAATCGCGTGCCTGTCGCCGTATCACTGGCAGCGCGTCTATCGCGCGCTGTACGGCGAGTCGATCGTGCTGACGGTGCGGCGGATGCGGATCGTGCGCGCATCCGAGGATCTCGCGTGCACGACGCTGCCGCTCGACGCGATTGCGCGGCGCGCCGGCTACGGCTCGACGCACGCGTTCGCCCGTGCATTTCGCGATGCTTACGGCGTGCCGCCCGCGCAGCACCGGCGCGCCGGCGTTCACCGGCCGATCTATCCGTTACAGCGAGGAGAGGAAGACATGTTCAAGCATGAAGTCGAGATCCGGCGGCTGCCGGAACTGCGCGGCTATGCGGTGCCGCATATCGGCGCGTACCTGAAGGTCGGCGACGCATTCGCGCAGATCGGCGCATGGGCCGGGCGGCACGGGCTGATCGGCCCCGGCGCGAGGATGATCGGAATCTTTTACGACGATCCCGATACGACGCCCGACGCGCAATTGCGCGCGAAAGCGTGCATCGTGCCGGCCGATAGCGCGCCGGACGTCGAGCCGGCGCCGCCCGTGGAACGCATGACGCTCGCCGGTGGCGAGTACGCGGTGTTGCTGCATACCGGCCCCTATGCGGACCTGAAGACGGCCTATCAGTGGCTGTACGGCGACTGGCTGCGGCGCTCGGGCCGCGAAGCCGCCGATGCGCCGCCGTTCGAGCTGTATCTGAATACGCCGATGGATGCGGCGCCCGCCGACCTGCGCACCGAAATCCATTTGCCGCTGCGTTGAGCGGTGTTTTTCGGCGCGCGGGCTGCGCGCCCGCGCGTCGTGGCTTGCGACGCCTGTTGCAGGCGCCGTGCGGTACCGTGGGGGAACGGCCGTTATGCCGGCAACGCGGCCGGCGACCAAGCGTTACGCCGCCTGCGTCCCGCAGCCGGGACAAAAGCGTGCGTCGGTGGCCAGCGCTGCGTGGCACCGGCTGCACGCCTTGCCGCGCTGCGATGCCCCGCACTGCGCGCAGAATCGCGCATCCACCGCGTTGATCGCGCCGCACCCCGCGCACGCGAGCTGGCGCAGCGGCATGTTGCCGCTCGGGCTGCTCTGCCCGTCCGCCGATGGCGGCCAGCCCCAGCCGTAACGGTCGTGGCCGCCGTGGCCGTCGCGTTGCTGCCCGCCGTGATGGCTGCCTTTGCCATGGCCGCTGCCGTGACCGCCTCCGTGACCGCCGCCGTGGCCGCCCAGAATCCGTTTCAGAAAGCCCATCGCCCGCTCCTCATCGCTTCGCCGCCGCGCCGTCGAACACGCCCGTCTTCGACAACAGCCGCAAGCCGTTGCCGACGACGATCAGGCTCGCGCCGGCATCGGCGAACACGGCCATCCACATCGTGCCGAGCCCCGCGACCGTGAGGCCGAGGAACACGATCTTCACGCCGAGCGCGAACCCGATGTTCTGCACCAGCACGCGGTGCGTCGCGCGCGACAGCCGCACGAACGCCGGGATCTTGCGCAGGTCGTCGTCCATCAGCGCGACGTCGGCCGTCTCGATCGCCGTGTCGGTGCCCATCGCGCCCATCGCGAAGCCGATGTCGGCGCGCGCAAGCGCCGGTGCGTCGTTGATGCCGTCGCCGACCATCCCGACCGCGCCCGCGCCGCCCGCCGACAGCTCCTCGACCGCCGCCAGCTTGTCCTCGGGCAACTGGTTGCCGCGCGCATCGTCGATGCCGGCCTGCCGCGCGATCGCCTGCGCGGTGTGCGGGTTGTCGCCGGTCAGCATCGCGGTGCGGATGCCGAGCGCGTGCAGATCGGCGATCGCCGCGCGGCTGGTGTCCTTGATCGTGTCGGCCACCGCGAAGATGCCGAGCACGCGCGTGTCGTCGATCAGCATCACGACGCTCTTGCCCTGCCGCTCGAGCGCGTCGAGCTTCGCCTCCAGCGCCGGCGAGCAGCGTTCGAGCTCCTCGACGAGCCGATGGTTGCCGAGCCAGTAGCGCGCACCGTCGATCGTGCCGCGCACGCCGCGCCCCACGAGTGCTTCGAAGTCCTCTACATCGGCGAATGCTGCCGTCTTCGCATCGCGCGCCGCGGCGGCGATCGCCTGCGACACCGGGTGATCCGAGCGCGCCGCGAGGCTCGCGCCGAGGTGACGCACGCGCGCCGCGTCGACGTCCGTCGCATGCACGTCGAAGTCGGTCTGCACCGGCTTGCCGTGCGTGATCGTGCCGGTCTTGTCGAGCGCGAGCCACGCGAGCTTGCGGCCTTCCTCCAGATATACGCCGCCCTTCACGAGAATCCCGCGCCGCGCCGCGGCCGCGAGCCCCGACACGATCGTCACCGGTGTCGAGATCACCAGCGCGCACGGGCACGCGATCACGAGCAGCACCAGCGCGCGATAGATCCAGTCGTGCCACGCGCCGCCCGTTACGAGCGGCGGCGCCACCGCGACCAGCAACGCGACCGCGAACACGATCGGCGTGTACACGCGCGCAAACTTATCGACGAAGCGCTGCGTCGGCGCCTTCGCGCCCTGCGCCTGCTCGACCGCGTGGATGATCCGCGCGAGCGTCGAGTTGGCGGCGACCGCCGTCACGCGATAGTCGAACGAACCCGCTTCGTTGATCGTGCCCGCGTACACCGCGTCGCCGGCCGTCTTGTCGACCGGCAGGCTCTCGCCGGTGATCGGCGCCTGGTTCACCGTCGAGCGGCCCGCGACGACCTCGCCGTCCAGCCCGATCCGCTCGCCCGGCTTCACGCGCACGATCGCGCCAAGCGCGACCCGCGCGGCCTCGATCGTGCGCCACGTGCCGTCGGCGTCCTGCACCGTCGCGGTGTCCGGCGCGAGTTGCATCAGGCCCTGGATCGCGTTGCGCGCGCGATCGAGCGACTTCGCCTCGATCAGCTCCGCGATCGTGAACAGCACCATCACCATCGCGGCTTCCGGCCACTGGCCGATCGCCATCGCGCCCGTCACCGCGATGCTCATCAGCGCGTTGATGTTCAGGTTGCCGTTGCGGATCGCGATCCAGCCCTTCCTGTAGGTGGTCAGCCCGCATGCGAGCACCGCCGCGAGCGCCAGCGACGCCGACAGCCACACCGGCAGGCCGGCCCAGCTGACGGCCTCGGACGCGATCGCGGCGACGCCGGCCAGCGCGAGCGGCCACCACGGCTTCGCGGGCGGCGGCGCGACGGGCGCGGCCGGTGCGTCGGCCGACGCGGCCTCCGGCGTCATCCCGAGCGTGCGGATCGCGGCTTCGATCGCCGGCTGCGCGCCGGGCACGTGTTCGACGCTCAGCATCCGCTGCATCAGGTTGAATTCGAGCGCGGACACCTGCTGCATCGCGCCGAGCTTCTTGCGGATCAGCGTTTCCTCGGTCGGGCAGTCCATCTGCATGATCCGGAACGCCGAGCGCACGTGACCCGATGCGGTCGAGCGCGAGGCAGGCAACGGCGCGAGCGTCAGCGCGGCCGGCGCGCAGCAGGCGCCGGCCGCGTGGTCGTGGTGGTGGTCGTGGTCGTGGTCGTGGTCGTGACCGGCATGGTCATGCGGCGCGTGGTCGCGCGAGCATGCCGCGCCGTGCTCATGTGCGCCGCCGTGCGCGTGGCCGGCATGGTCGCCGTGATCGTCGCGCGTGGCGCGCGCCGAAGCGTGATCATGGTCATGATCGTGACCGCATGCCTGCGGCTGCGCGCGATGCGCCGCCGCTTCGCCATGCGCGTGCTCGCCGACCGCCGGCGCCGCGTCGGCAACGGTCGCCGCCTGCGTGTCGCACGCGTCGGCGCAGCACGCATCGGCGCCGCCGGCATCGCGGTGTCGTGGGTCGGGGGTACGCTGGGCGTCGGTCATGACAACCTCCTCTATGGCTTGACGGTGTAGAGTTAACACCCTGAAGCCACTACAAGGTCAACCCTTGCAAAGGAGAAAGCCATGAAGATCGGCGAACTGGCCAAGGCGGCCCGCTGCACGCCCGAAACGATCCGCTTCTACGAGAAGGAAGGGCTGATGCCGGACGCGGAGCGCACCGATTCGAACTACCGCAACTACACCGACGTGCACGTCGAGCGGCTGCGCTTCATCCGCAACTGCCGCGCGCTCGACATGGCGCACGACGAAATCCGCACGCTGCTGCAGCTCACGGACACGCCGGCCGACCCGTGCGATTCGGTCAACGCGCTGCTCGACGAGCACATCGGCCACGTCGACGCGCGCCTCGCCGAACTGACGCATCTGCGCGACCAGCTCACCGAATTACGGCGCCAGTGCGTCGGCGAACACTCGGTCGAGGACTGCGGCATCGTCCACGGTCTGACGACGATGGAGACCGTCGCGCCGGCCGCGAAGCGCTCGCACCTCGGCTGAAACCCTTGTGGAATATGATGGTCTAGTTGATACTAGTTATATTCTGACTAGACATAATCAAACTATTCATGGCAACAAGCCGCCCGTCTCCGCTCGCGCTCGCGGTCCTCGCGACGCTCACCGAGACGCCCATGCATCCGTACGGGATGCTCCAGCAGTTGAAGGCCCGCGGCTATGACGAAGTCGTCAACGTCCGGCAGCGCACGAGCCTCTACCAGACGATCGACCGGCTGCTGCGCGACGGGCTGATCGCCGTGCACGACACCGAGCGCGACGGCGCGTTTCCCGAACGCACGCTATACACGCTGACCGAAGCCGGGCACACGGCCGGGCAGGCGTGGCTGCATGCACTGCTCGCCGAGCCCGCGCGCGAGTTTCCGGCGTTCGGCGCCGGCCTCGCATTCCTGCCGCTGCTCGACGCCGACGATGCACGCCAGCAACTCGAGCGCCGCATCGCCGCGCTCGAGGCCGAACGCGAGCGTCTGGAGTCGCTGCGCAACGCCGCGCAGAACGACCAGGTGCCGCGCCTGTTCCTGTTGCAGAACGAGCATGCGCTCGTGCTGCTCAACGCGGAGCTCGACTGGGCGCGCAGCATCGTCGAACACCTGAAGATCGGCGCACTGCGCTGGGTCGACGGCTGACGCGCCCGCCGTCGGCTCGCGCCGATCAAAGCACCTTGCCGGGATTGAGTACGCCGGCGGGATCGAGCGCCGCCTTCAGGCGCCGCATCAAGCCGATTTCCGCTTCGCTGCGCGTATGCGCGAGATACGCGCGCTTGAGCATGCCGATGCCGTGCTCCGCCGACACCGAGCCGCCCATGTCCCGCACGACCGCGTACACGCAGCGATCGATCGCGTCGGCGTCCGCGTCGCGCATGCCGGCGAGCGATACGCCGATATGCACGTTGCCGTCGCCGACGTGGCCGAAGAACAGGCAAACGATATCGGGCCACGCCGCACGCAACGCCGCCTCGCAGCGCTCGGCGAACAGGCCGAGCTCGCCCGTCGGCAGGCTCACGTCGAAGTTCACCAGATGCGGCAGCGCATCGATCGCGAGGCCTTCGCGCAGCGTCCAGAGGTCGCGCGCCTGCCGCTCGGACGTCGCGAGCGCCGCATCGTCGACGAGCCCCGCGTCGATCGCCGCCTCGAGGCCGGTTTCCAGCGCGTGGCGCGCATCGCCGCCCGGTGCGCTCGTCGCGCACTCGATCAGCACCGCGAAGCCGCCGTCGCCCGCGAACGGCGCGACGACGCCGGGCGTGTGGCCCGCGACGTAATCGTAGAAGGCCGGCCACATCGCTTCGAAACTGACGATTTCGGGCAGCGCGCGCAGGCGGTTCCACAACGCGACGACGGCGTCGTAGCCATGCACGCGGCAGAGCGCGGTGGCGGGCGCGGCCAGCTTCGGATGCAGCCGCAGCACGGCACGCGTGACGATGCCGAGCGTGCCTTCGCTGCCGATGAACAGGTGCTTCAGGTCGTAGCCCGCGTTGTTCTTCAGCATCCGGTTCATCGACGATACGACGGTGCCGTCGGCGAGCACGGCCTCGAGGCCGAGCACCTGCTCGCGCATCATTCCGTAGCGGATCGCGCGCGTGCCGCCCGCGTTGGTCGCCAGCATGCCGCCGATCTGGCACGAACCGCGAGCGCCGAGATCGACGCCGAACGTGAAACCCGCCGCCTCCGCCGCCTCCTGCACCGTCTGGAGCGGCGTCCCGGCGCGCACCGTCATCGTGCCCGCCGCCGCGTCGATCGCCTCGACACCTGCGAAACGCTCCATCGACAGCACGACCTCGCCGCCCAGTGCGACCGCGCCGCGCGCGAGCCCGGTGAGGCCGCCCTGCGGCACGACCGGCTGCCCGAGCCGCGTGCACAGCGCGAGCGTGCGCGACACGTCGTCGACGCTGCGCGGGCGCACCAGCGCGCGCGGCCGCACACCGGCCGGCTGGTTGTACGCGGTGAAGTAGCGCGGATCGATCTCGGCCGCCCGCGTGACCAGCGCGTCGCCCAGGGCGGCGACGAGCGCCGCCTCGAGCGCGTCGTCCGTCGGCAGCGCCGCAGCGTGGCCGCCCGTCGCTGCGGCGGCCTGTGCGCTCATAGCCTGGCTCTGCATCGCGCGCGTCCGCTTACTTCGCGGAGATGTCGATATCGCCGAAGTACTTCTGGCCGAGCGACTTCACCGTGCCGTCCGCCTTCAGCTTGTCGATGGCGGCATCGAGTTTCGCCTTCAACGCGTCGTCGCCCTTGCGCAGGCCGAACGCGATCCCGCTGCCGAGAATGCGGTCGTCGCGCACGGGCTGGCCGGCGAATGCGAAACCCTTGCCGTCCGGGCGCGACAGGAAACCGCGCTGGCCAGCCGGCGCGAGCACCAGCGTTGCGTCGAGGCGGCCCGCCACGAGGTCCGCATACGCCTGGTTCTGATCCTGGTACGCGACGACCGACACGCCGGCCGGCTCCCAGTGCGCCTTCGCGTAGGTTTCCTGGATCGATGCCTGCAGCACGCCGACACGTTTGCCTTTCAGCGATTCCGGCGTCGGCAGCAGGCCGCTGCCGGTGCGCGCGATCAGCTGCGTCGGCACGCGATAGATGATCGTCGTGAAGTCGATCGCCTGGCGCCGCTGCTCGGTCGCGTTCATCGCCGAGTTGATCGCGTCGAACTTGCGGCCCTTCAGTGCGGGAATCAGCCCGTCGAACGACGTCTCGACCCACTTGCACGACAGCTTCGCGGTCTGGCAGACGGCGTTGCCGACGTCGATGTCGAAGCCCTGCAGATCGCCGTTGGGCGCCTTCGACTCGAACGGCGGGTATTGCGCCTCGAGGCCGAAACGCAGCGTCTGCCCGTCGGCGAGCGCCGCGCCGGAACCGAGCGCGCACGCGAATGCGAACGCGAGCTTGAGGGTGTGTGCATGCTTCATCGTGATCTCCTGGCTTGTCGGCCGGCGCCGCGCGTTCGCACGTGCCCCGGTTCCGTCGTTGACTTTCCGTGCGACGTACACGTCGCGTGCTTGGGGTGCGGGCCGCGCCCGCGGTTACAGCGAACGCAACCGCCGCGCGCCTTCGATCAGCGTCGCGTCGTCCTTCGAGAAACTGAGCCGGATCACGCCCGCGTCGGTGCCGTCGGTGTAGAACGCCGACAGCGGGATCGTCGCGACGCGCGCATCGCGGATCAGGCGCAGCACGAAGTCGCTGTCGCGCTCGTCCGAGAAGTGGCGGAACCGCGCGAGCATGAAGAACGAGCCTTCGCTCGACAGCAGCTCGAAGCGCGATCCGGCCAGCTCGCGCACGAGCAGGTCGCGCTTGACCTGGTAGAACGCCGACAGGCCGAGATAGCTTTCCGGCCGCGCGAGGATTTCCGCGAACGCGATCTGCATCGGCGTATCGGCCGAGAAGACCATGAACTGGTGCACCTTGCGGATCTCGTCCATCAGTTCGGCCGGCGCGATGCAATGGCCGACCCGCCAGCCCGTCACGTGGAACGACTTGCCGAACGACGACACGATCACGCTGCGCGCGGCGAGCTCGCGGTGACGCGCGACGCTCTGATGCTGCGCGCCGTCGAACACGACATACTCGTAGACCTCGTCCGACAGAACGACGATGTCGGTATTGCGCGTGAGCTGCGCGAGCCGTTCGAGATCGTCGGCGGAGAACACCGTCGCGGTCGGGTTGTGCGGCGTGTTCACGATGATCATCCGCGTGCGCGGTGTGATCGCCGCGGCCACCTCGTCCCAGTTCACGCGGAAATGCTCGGGCGACAGCTTGATCGCGACCGGCGTCGCGCCCTGCAGCCGCACGATCGGCGCATAGCTGTCGAACGACGGCTCGAAATAGATCACTTCGTCGCCCGGATGCACGAGCGCGCTGATGCTCGCGTAAAGGCCCTCGCTCGCGCTCGCGATCACCGTGATCTCGGTGCCCGGGTCGTAGCGCGTGCCGTACAGCGCCTCCGTCTTCTCCGCGAGACGTTCGCGCAGCAACGCGACGCCGGCCATCGGCGCGTACTGGTTGTGGCCGTCGCGCATCGCGCGCGCGACGCCGTCGACGAGCGCCGGATCGGGCGCGAAATTCGGCGCGCCCTGCGACAGGTTCAGTGCATCGTGCTGCGCGGCGAGCTGGCCGATCACCGTGAAGATCGTCGTCCCGACGTCCGGCAGTTTCGAACGGGGCGTGGTGGCGCTTCGCATGACTCCTCCTTCATATGTCTTTCGCGCCGGCCCGCGTGACGCGTGCGGCCCGGCTCATGACGCATGATTTAGCTCGAGCCAATAAGGGCGGACAACCGAAAGTTCGTCATGGCGGCCATGCATTTTTCTCATGGGGAGTCATGCGCGAGGCTCGATGTCGCGGCCATCTGGCCGGCCATGCATGCGCTTCAGGAATTTCCGCCGGGCCGCTTCACACGCGGGCCCGGCTTGCACCGGCCGCCCGGACGCACGGCCACGCCGCGCGTCATGCGCCGGCGCTCCCCAGATAGGCGCGCAGCACGGCCTGCAGCTCGCCGCGCAGCGCGGCGAAGTCGAGCGCGGGCCCGAGCGTGAGCAGCGCCTGCGACACGCCGCCGTAGCACACCGCATGCGCCATCCGCGCGACACCGTCGAGCCGCGCGGCCGGCGGCGGATCGCTGCACTGTGCAAGCGCGTCGCGCCACAACGCGACATACGCGTCGTAATGGCGGCGGTACGCGCCGAGCGGCGACACCTGCCGCTCCAGCGCGAAGAACGCGCTCCACGCCGCGGCGTCGGCGGCGATCGCATCGACCTGCAGGTCGACGAGCGCGGCCGCGAGCTCGGTACGCGGCACGCCGCGCAGCCGCTGCGCCGCGTCGCGCAGCCGGTCGGCCAGCGCGAGCACGCGCCGGTGGATGCACAGCGCGGCGAGGCTCTGCTTGTCGCCGAAGTATTCGTAGAAGGTGCCCACGCTCACGCCCGCGACGGCCGCGATCTCGCGGATCGTCGCCTTCGCGTAGCCGCGCTCGAGCAAAAGCTGAACGAATGCCTGCTGGAGCGCATCGGACGTGGCCTGCGCGCGCGACTGGCGCGGCCGGCGGCGCAACGCGGGCGCGGGTTGCGCCGCCGGCTGGCCGGGCGGCGCCGGAACCTGAACATGTCGCGGCGGCATATTTGCTACTCTGAAATTCAGCGGAAACGTGTTTGAACGGCAGACCGCGAAGCACGAGACCGGAGACAGCCCGATGACCGAATCGACCCATGCCGTCACGAACCAGTTCGACGAACTGGTCGACTATAACCTCTTCGCCACCGACGTCGCGCTGCGCGAGGCGTTGGTGCGCGCGGGCGCCGGCTGGGCCATGCCGCAGCTCGACGCGTACGGCGCGCGGCTCGGCAGCGCAGACACCGCGCGGCTCGCCGACGAAGCCAACCGTCACACGCCGGAACTGAACGCGTTCGACCGGCGCGGCCGGCGCATCGACCGCGTCGACTTCCATCCGGCATGGCACACGCTGCTCGGCATGTACCGCAACGAAGGCTTCGTGTCGCTCGCGTTCCGCGATCCGCGCCCCGGCCGCTGGGCCGCGACCGCCGCCGCCTTCTATCTGCACGGCCAGATCGAGGCCGGCACGCTGTGCCCGGCGACGATGACGCAAGCCGCGATTCCGGTGCTGCAGAAGGAACCCGCGCTGTGGGAGCTGCTGCGCGACAAGCTTTACAGCGACGACTACGATCCGCGCGACGTGCCGCTCGCCGGCAAGCGCTCGATCTGGTTCGGCATGGGCATGACCGAGAAGCAGGGCGGCTCCGACGTGCGCGCGAACACGACGCTGGCGAGCGCCGTCGGCGCGGGCGGACGCGGCGGCGAATACCTGCTGCGCGGCCACAAGTGGTTTTTCTCTGCGCCAATGTGCGACGCGCACCTGGTCGTCGCGCGCACCGAAGCCGGCAGCCCGTCGTGCTTCTACGTGCCGCGCTGGCGGCCCGACGGAACGAAGAACGCGGTCGAGATCCAGCGATTGAAGAACAAGGTCGGCAACCGCAGCAACTCGAGCAGCGAGATCGAGTTGAACGACGCGTGGGGCATCATGCTCGGCGACGAAGGCCGCGGCATTCCGACCATCATCGAGATGGCCACGTACACGCGCCTGAACTGCGTGCTCGGCAGCGCGGCGATGCTGCGCCAGGGCGTCGTGCAGGCGATCGCGTACACGCGCCAGCGCCATGCGTTCGGCCGCGCGCTCGCCGAGCAGCCGCTGATGCGCACCGTGCTCGCCGATCTCGCGCTCGAAAGCGAGGCCGCGCTCGCGCTCGCGATGCGTCTCGCCGACGCGTTCGAGCGCGACGACTCGCCGCGCGAACGCGCGTGGAAGCGGATCGTCACGCCCGCCGCGAAATTCTGGGTCTGCAAGCGCGCGGTCGAGCTGACCGGCGAGGTGATGGAAGTGTTCGGCGGCAACGGCTACGTCGACGACGGCCCGATCGCGCGGCTGTTCCGCGAGGCGCCGGTGAACTCGATCTGGGAAGGCTCCGGCAACGTGATGTGCGTTGACGTGTTGCGCGCGGTGTCGCGCGAGCCCGACGCGGCCGCGGCGCTGTTCGCCGAACTGACCGAGCTCGGCGCGGGCGAACCGCGCATCCGCGCGGCGCTCGAGACGCTGCGCGCGATGCTCGCGGCACCGGCCGATACGCTCGAGGCGTCGGCCCGCGTGTTCGCGCAACGGCTCGCGCTCATCGCGCAGGCATGCCTGCTGCGGCGCGACGCGCCCGCGGCCGTCGCCGACGCGTTCATCGCGACGCGGCTGGCCGCGCCCGACTGGGGCCGCATCGCGGGCGGCTTCGATCCGCATGCGCTCGACGTCGCCGCGCTGCTGCAGCGCGCCTACCCGGCCTGACGCCGTACGCCATTGCTCAGGAGCCCCGATGAACCTCGTCGCCGCCCTCGATCGCGCCGCCCGTGCGACGCCCGACAAGCCGTTCCTCATCAGCGAATCCGAGACGATCACCTATGGCGCCGCGCGCGAGCGCTCGCATCGCGCGGCCGCGGTACTGAGCGCGCTGGGCGTGACTGCCGGCGATCGCGTGGCCGCGATGTGCTTCAACACACCGGCCTTCATCGACCTGATGTTCGGCGCGTGGCGGCTCGGCGCGGCGTTCGTGCCGATCAACCACAAGCTGCAGGCGCCGGAAGTCGACTACCTGCTCGAACACAGCCGCAGCAAGGTGCTGCTGTTCGACGTGACGCTCGCGCCGGTGATCGAACGCATCGTGCACCCGGCGCGGCAGCTCGTGACGGAAGGCGAACTCGACGGCGTGCCGGGCTTCGACACGATGTGCGCGGCAATGGACGGGCTCGCGGGCATCGAGCCCGCCGACGGCGACGTCGCGCAGATTCTCTACACGTCGGGCACGACCGGCCGCCCGAAGGGCTGCGTGCACAGCCATCGCACGGTGACGTTCGCGGCGATGTCGGCGGCGCTCGCGATCGGCATCGGCCGCAACGAGCGCACGCTGATGGCGATGCCGATCTGGCATTCGTCGCCGCTGAACAACTGGTTCGGCGGCACGCTGGTCGCGGGCGGCACCGTCGTGCTGCTGCGCGAATATCATCCGCTGCGCTTCCTGCAGACGATCGAGCGCGAGCGCATCACGCTGTATTTCGGTGCGCCGGTGTCGTACACGCTGCCGCTCGACAAGATCGACGGCTTCGGCGCATTCGACCTGTCGAGCGTGCGCGCATGGCTGTATGGCGGCGGCCCGATCGGCGCCGCGCAGGCCGAACGGCTCGCGCGCGCGTACCACAGCAACGCGTTCTTCCAGGTGTATGGGATGACGGAGACGGGCCCGGCCGGCACGACGCTGTACCCGGACGAGCAGATCGCGAAGGCCGGTTCGATCGGCCGGCACGGCGGTCCGGGCGTCGACCTGCGCGTGGTGCGGATCGACGGCGCCGACGCGCAGCCCGGCGAAACCGGCGAGATCTGGCTGAAGACCGACAGCATGATGCTCGGCTATCTCGATGACGCGGCCGCCACGCGCGCCGCGTTCTCGCCCGACGGCTGGTACCGCAGCGGCGACATTGCGCGAATCGATCAGGATGGCTATCTGTTCATCGTCGACCGGCTGAAGGACATGATCGTGACCGGCGGCGAAAACGTCTATTCGAAGGAAGTGGAAGACGTGCTGGGCACGCACCCGGACATCGCCGAGGCGGCGGTCGTCGGCGTCCCGCATCCCGAGTGGGGCGAGACGGTCGTCGCGCATGTCGTGATGCGCGCGAACGCGGCACCCGGCGCGGATGCGCTGCGCGCGTTCTGCGGCGAGCGGCTCGCCGCGTACAAGGTCCCGCGCGAGTTCAGGTTCGCGCAGGCGCTGCCGCGCACGCCGACCGGCAAGCTGCAGAAGTTCCTGCTGCGCAACCGGCTCGACTAGCGGCCCGACAAAAAAGCCACCGGACCGAATGGTGCGGTGGCCTGCGCACGCATGCCGGGCGACGCAGCGTTGCCGCCGCCCGCGACACGCGCGATGCTTATTTGCCGCCGATGCTCTTCAGCGGCTTCCACTCGCCCTTCTCGACCTTGTACATCGTGATGCCGCCGTTCTTCAGGTCGCCCTTCGCGTCATACGCGACGTGCGTCGACGTGACACCGGCCATGTCGGTCTTCGCGAGCACCGGCAGGTACTTCGCCGGATCGGTCGAATCGGCCTTCTTCATCGCGTTGAGCATCGCCATCGCGCCGTCGTACGCGTACGGCGAGTACGTCTGCACGTCTTCGCCGAAACGCTTCTTGTACTTGTCGGCGTAAGCCTTGCCGCCCGGCATTTCTTCCAGCGGCAGGCCTGCCAGCGATGCGATCGTGCCGTCGGCCGCGTTGCCCGCGATCTTCAGGAACGTCGGCGTCTTCACCATTTCGCCGCTCATCAGCGGCGCGGTGATGCCGAGCGCCTTCATCTGCTTGACCATCGGCGCGGCCTGCGAATCCGCGCCGCCGTAGTAGATGAGGTCCGGCTTCGCGGACTTCAGCTTGGTCAGGATCGCCTTGAAGTCGACGGCCTTGTCGTTCGTGAACTCGCGGTCCACGATCGTCGCGCCGCCGGCCTTCGCGGCCTTCTCGAACTGGTCGGCGAGACCCTGGCCGTAGGCCGTGCGGTCGTCGACGATCGCGATCTTCTTCATGCCGAGATCCTTCGACGCGAACGTGCCCGCCACCGAGCCCTGCTGCGTGTCGGACGTCATCATGCGGAAGGTCGTCTTGTAGCCTTGCTGCGTGTATTCCGGCGCGGTCGCCATCGCGATTTCCGGAATGCCGGCGTTCGCGTAGATGCGCGAGGCCGGAATCGTCGTGCCCGAGTTGAAGTGGCCGAGCATGCCCTTGATGCCGTCGTCGACGAGCTTCTGCGCAACCGTCGTGCCGGTGCGCGGGTCAGCCTGGTCGTCCTGCGTGCTCAGCACGAACTTCACCGGCTTGCCGCCGATCTTCGGGTTCGTCGCGTTGAAGTCTTCCAGCGCGAGCACGATCCCGTTCTGCATATCCTTGCCGTAGTGCGCCTGGGCGCCCGTCATCGGCCCTGCGTAACCGATCTTCACGTCGTCAGCATGGGCCGTCCCCGCAAGCGACATGACGGCGACGAACGTCGCGCCTGCCAGCTTTTTCATCGTGTGTTGCATAGCATCTCCTTGGTACCAGGGTAAATGGAGCGGCTTCGGGATCGCCTGGCCGCTTCCTTTGTTTGATCCGAACGGCAAGGATGGTCAGCCGATCGTCATCAAATTCGCATTGCCGCCTGCCGCGGCCGTGTTCACGCTCACCGAGCGCTCGGTCAGCAGGCGTTCGAGCGCGTAGTCTTCCGCATCGCCGTTCTCGAACGCGCCCGCCGATACGCCCTGCACCGACACGATCGGGCCCGGCCGCTGCGCGACGTCCTTCACGAGCGTCTGCAGTTCGTCGCTGTCGCCTTCGAACAGCACCGCGTCGAACGGCGCGTCGGCCTGCTTGCGCACGGCCGCATGCGCCTTCAGCGCGGCCGGCAGCGCGGCCACCAGCGCCTCGCCCGCCGTGCCGGCGAACAGCGCGCGGTTGCCCGTCGCCAGCACCGCCGCGAACTGCGCGCGCGCGCCGCCCGGCGTGGCCGCGACACACAGCACCGTGCCGCGCGGGCCGAGTGTATACGTGTTTCGCTCGCCCGTCGGGCCGGTGAGCACGGCGGTCGCACCGGCCGGCACCTGCGCGAGATAGCCGTCGCAGCGTGCGGCCAGCGCCGGCTCGCGTTGCTCGATCAGCCAGTCGCGCAGCGCGGTGAGCGCCGCCGCCGGGTTGCCGCGCGCGTCGCCGTCGGCGGCGCCGTCCGCGACCAGCGACTGCGCGAGCGAACGCGGCAGGCCTGACGGACGCGTCGCGAGCAGGCGCTGCAGGTACAGCGCGCCACCGGCCTTCGGGCCCGTGCCCGACAGCCCTTCGCCGCCGAACGGCTGCACGCCGACCACCGCGCCGATCACGTTGCGGTTCACGTAGATGTTGCCGACGTGCGCGTTCGAGATCACGTGCGCGATCGTCTCGTCGATCCGCGTGTGGATGCCAAGCGTCAGCCCGTAGCCCGTCGCGCGGATCTGCTCGAGCAGCTTGTCGAGCTGGTTGCGGCGATAGCGCACGACGTGCAGCACCGGGCCGAACACTTCGCGCTTCAACTCGTCGATGCTGCCGATCTCGATCAGCGTCGGCGGCACGAACGTGCCGTGCGCGCAGGCTTCCGGCGACGGCAGCTGCGTGACGGCATGGCCCTTCTCCTTCATCGCCGCGACGTGCGCGTCGATCGTCTGCTTCGCTTCCGCGTCGATCACCGGGCCGACGTCGGTCGACAGCCGGTCCGGGTTGCCGAGCGACAGCTCGTGCATCGCGCCCTTGAGCATCGTCAGCGTGCGGTCCGCGACGTCGTCCTGCAGACACAGAACGCGCAGCGCCGAGCACCGTTGACCGGCCGAGTCGAACGACGACTGCAGCACGTCCGCGACGACCTGCTCCGCGAGCGCCGACGAGTCGACGATCATCGCGTTCTGGCCGCCCGTCTCCGCGATCAGCGGAATCGGCTTGCCGTCCGGATCGAGACGCGCGGACAGCGTCTTGTTGATCAGGCGCGCAACTTCGGTCGACCCGGTGAACATCACCGCGCGCGTGCGCGGATCGGCAACCAGCGCCGCGCCGACGGTCTCGCCGGTGCCCGGCAGCAGCTGCACCGCGCCGGCCGGCACGCCGGCCTCGCGCAGCAGGCGCACGGCCTGCGCGGCGATCAGCGGCGTCTGCTCGGCCGGCTTCGCGAGCACCGTGTTGCCGGCCGCGAGCGCGGCAGCCACCTGGCCCATGAAGATCGCGAGCGGGAAGTTCCACGGGCTGATACAGACCACCGGGCCGAGCGGGCGGTGCGTGTCGTTCGAGAATTCGCCGCGGATCTGCGCCGCGTAGTAGCGCAGGAAGTCGACGGCTTCGCGGATTTCGGCGATCGCGTTCGGCAGCGACTTGCCGGCTTCGCGCACGATCAGGCCCATCAGCGTGTGCATCTGCGCTTCGAGCAGGTCGGCCGCGCGCACCAGGCAGTCGGCGCGCGCATCGACCGGCGTCGCCTGCCAGATCGGCGCGGCAGCCACCGCGTGCGCGAGCGCCGCGCTCACGTGTTCGGCCGTCGCTTCGCTGACGGTGCCGACCAGGTCGCGCAGGTCGGCCGGGTTGCGCACGTCGCGCGCCGGAGCATCGGCGAGCGCGTCGTCGGCGAGCATCGGTGCCGCGCGCCACGGATGGTGCGCGCTCGCGAGCAGCGCGGACGACAGCGACGCGAGACGGTGTTCGTTCGACAGGTCGAGACCCATCGAATTCGGACGCTCGTCGCCGTACAGGTTGCGCGGCAGCGGAATCTTCGCGTGCGGCGCGCCGAGCGGCACGACCTTCGACGCTTCATCGACCGGATCGGCGACCAGCTCCTTCACCGACACCGTCTTGTCGGCGATGCGGTTCACGAACGACGTGTTCGCGCCGTTTTCCAGCAGACGGCGCACCAGGTAGGCGAGCAGCGTTTCGTGCGTGCCGACCGGCGCGTACACGCGGCACGGCCGGTTCAGCTTGTCGCGGCCCGTGACTTCCTCGTACAGCGGCTCGCCCATCCCGTGCAGGCACTGGAATTCGTACTGGCCCGGGTAGTAGTTCTGGCCGGCCAGGTGATAGATCGCGGCCAGCGTGTACGCGTTGTGCGTCGCGAACTGCGGATAGACGGCGTCCGGCGCCGCGAGCAGCTTCTTCGCGCACGCGAGGTACGACACGTCCGTGTAGATCTTGCGCGTGTACACCGGATAGCCTTCGAGGCCGTCGACTTGCGCGCGCTTGATTTCGGTATCCCAGTACGCGCCCTTGACGAGGCGGATCATCAGGCGGTGACGGCTGCGGCGCGCGAGGTCGATCAGGTAGTCGATCACGAACGGGCAGCGCTTCTGGTAGCCCTGCACGACGAAGCCGATGCCGTTCCAGCCCGCGAGTTCCGGATCGAAGCACAGCGCCTCGAGCAGGTCGAGCGACAGTTCGAGACGGTCCGCTTCTTCAGCGTCGATGTTCAGGCCGATGTCGTAGCGGCGCGCGAGCAGCGCCAGCGCTCGCACGCGCGGCAGCAGTTCGCTCATCGTGCGGTCCTGCTGCGAGCGCGAGTAGCGCGCGTGCAGCGCCGACAGCTTGATCGAGATGCCCGGCCCTTCATAGATGCCGCGCCCGCCGGCGGCCTTGCCGATCGCGTGGATCGCCTGTTCGTACGATGCGTAGTAGCGCTGCGCGTCCTCTTCGGTCGTCGCCGCTTCGCCGAGCATGTCGTACGAGTAGCGGAAGCCGCGCGCTTCGTACTTGCGGCTGTTCGCCAGTGCTTCGGAAATCGTCTCGCCGGTGACGAACTGCTCGCCCATCAGGCGCATCGCCATGTCGACGCCCTTGCGGATCAGCGGCTCGCCGCCGCGGCCGATCAGGCGCGTGAGCGCCGACGACAGGCCCGCTTCGCTGTTGGTCGTCACGAGCTTGCCGGTGATCATGAGCCCCCAGGTCGCCGCGTTCACGAACAGCGACGGCGCGTGGCCGACGTGCGAACGCCAGTCGCCCTTGCTGATCTTGTCGCGGATCAGCGCATCGCGCGTCGCGCGATCGGGAATGCGCAGCAGCGCTTCGGCCAGGCACATCAGCGCGACGCCTTCCTGGCTCGACAGCGAGAACTCGTGGATGAGCCCTTCGACGCCGCCGCCCGAGCTCTTCTCGCGCAGCGCCTCGACGAGCTGCGTCGCGAGCGCCTGCACGTCGGCCTGCAGGTTCGCCGGCAGGCGCGCCTGGCCCAGCAGGAACGGCACGCATTCCGGCTCGGGACGGCGATACGCGGCCGTGATGGCCGCGCGCAGCACCGATTGCGGCTGCACGTTCTGCGCGAACTCGAGGAACGGATGCGGCGAGTTGTCGTCGTCGCCGTCCGTCGCCTGCCCGTCGGCGAGCTCCGTCACGCCGCTGTTGCCCGACAGCTCGGGCGGCAGCTGGCCGTGCTCGATCCGCTCGAGATACGCGAAGATCGCCTGCTTGATCAGCCAGTGGGGAGTGCGCTCGAGACGCGCTGCCGCGTCTTTCAGGCGCGAGCGGAGGAGGTCGTCGACTTTGACGCCTAGAGTCGTGCTTGCCATGGTGGGTTCGTGCGCCGGTGCGAGCCCGGCCAATGTGGTGTGAGAGGATGCGCGAAATCCTACGGCACGCAATAAAAAGGTGCAACCAAATTGATGGATTGGTTGCACCCTCAAGTTATTCAATATAATCAGCCACTTATGAGGTTGCAACCTAGGGGTTGCCCGTGGTCCGCTGATCGGTGTTTTCCCTGAGCGGGGCAAGTTGGCGCGCGTGGGTAGCCCTCGGCGTGCACCACCGAGGGGAAAAGCGGGTTGCACTGTGCGTGGCGGAAGGTCGTGCGGGCGGCGTCGAACCGATCGACAGTAAGGATCGCGCAGGTGGTCGGCGGATCCAGGTGGCTCCGGGGTGGCTCTGGGTCATCGGCGTGCGGCACGGCGGCCGCGCACGCCGCGCTCAGATATCGAGCGGGTCGACCTCGACGCTCCACCGCAGCACACCCTTCAGCGCACGCAGCGCCGGCTGCCATGCGCGCAGCGCATGCTGCAGCGCCGCCCGCGACGCGCTTTCGAGCAGCAACTGCGCGCGGTGGACGTTGGCCACCTTCACGATCGTCATCGGCACCGCGTCGTAGACGGTCACGCGATCGGCGCCCGGCAGCCCCGGCAACGCGGCGGCGGCCTGCAACAGGAACGCGAGCGCCGCATCGAGCGTGCGTCCTTCGGCGCGCAGCAGCGCCTGGTAGACGAACGGCGGCAGGTGCGCGTCGCGGCGCTCGCCGAGCGTCGAATTCGCGAAACCGACGTAATCCTGCCGGCCGAGCGCGTGATACAGCGCGTGACGCGGATAGCGCGTCTGCACGAGCACCTCGCCCGGCAGTCCGGCGCGCCCCGCACGGCCGCTCACCTGCATCAGCTGCGCGAACAGCCGCTCGCTCGCGCGGAAGTCGTGCGAAAACAGCGCGGTGTCGGCATTGAGCACGCCGACGAGCGACACGCGCTGGAAGTCGTGCCCCTTCGCGATCATCTGCGTGCCGACCAGGATGTCGACCTCGCCGGCATGCACGTCCGAGAACAGCGCCTGCGCACTGCCCTTGCGCCGCGTGCTGTCCGCATCGATCCGCAGGATGCGCGCGCCTGGCACGGCCTCGGCGAGCGCCTCCTCGATGCGTTGCGTGCCGCGCCCGAGCGGCGCGATGTCGACGTTCCCGCATTCGGGGCACGAGCGCGGGATGCGCGCTTCCCAGCCGCAGTGATGGCAGCGCAGCGCATGCTCGGGCTTGTGCAGCACGACATAGGCGCTGCAACGCGGGCAACCGGCGACCCAGCCGCACGCGTCGCACGCGAGTTGCGGCGCGTAGCCGCGCCGGTTCAGGAACACGAGGCTCTGTTCGCCGCGCTCCAGCCGCGCCTTCAACGCCGCGACGAGCGGCCCCGACAGCCCGCCCATCGACGCGCGCCCGCGGCGCCGCTCCTCTTCGAGATCGATCAGCCGAACGGTCGGCAGCGTCGCGTCGGCCACCGCGCGGCGCGACAGCGTGAGCCGCGTGTAACGGCCCTGCTCGGCTTGCCACCAACTCTCGAGCGACGGCGTCGCCGAACCGAGCACGACCGGAATGCCGAGATGCTTCGCGCGCCACACGGCCAGATCGCGCGCCGAATAGCGCAACCCTTCCTGCTGCTTGTACGCAGGCTCGTGCTCCTCGTCGACGACGATCAGCGCGAGCGTCGGCAGCGATGCGAGCACCGCGAGCCGCGTGCCGAGCACGATCCGCGCACGGCCCGTGTGCGCGGCGAGCCAGTTGCGCGCCCGCTCGCCCTCGGCGAGCCCGCTGTGCAGCGTGACGATCGCGTCGTCGGCGAGCGTGCCCGCGAAACGGGCGCGGAACGCGGCCTCGAACTGCGGCGTCAGGTTGATTTCGGGCACGAGCACCAGCGCCTGCGCATCGGGCCGCGCATCGAGCAGCGCGGCGAGCGCATGCAGATAAACCTCGGTCTTGCCGCTGCCGGTCACGCCATGCAGCAGGAACGGCGCGAAACCGCGTGCGGCACGGATCGCGTCGAGCGCCTCCGCCTGCTGGTCGGTGAGCGCCGGCGGCACAGCTCGTCCACTGGTTGTCGACAGGTTATCCACAGCTTTGGGCACAGGCGCGTCGGTCCAGCCGATTTCCTCGATGGCGACCCAGCCGCGCGCGGCCCAGTCGTCGAGCGTGGCCACTGCCTTCGGATGCAAGACGCGCGCATCGGGCAACGTCAGCGAATCGGTGTCGGCGAGCGCCTGCGCGAGCCGCCGCAGTGCGGCCCCGCGCGCGGGCAACGCGTCGGGCAGCGCCGCGCGCCCGGTTTCGGTCAGCCGATAACGCACCTCGGGCGCCAGCAGCCGGCCCCAGCGCTGCGCGTCGCGCAGCGCCTGCGGCAGCGCCGGCAGCGCGACTTCGCCGCGGCCGCGCTGGTAATAGTCGGCCGCGAACGACACGAGCGCGAGCCAATCCGGCGCGAGCGGCGGCAGCTCGGTGCAGATCGCATCGACCGCCCGCAACCGGGACGGCGGCACATCGGTGTGAGTCGTTACTTCGCAGACGAGGCCGACGACCTGGCGCTTGCCGAACGGCACCTGCACCAGGGTGCCGGGCTCGGGCGCCGGCTGGACGTCGCAGCGGTAGTCGAACAGGGTGGCGAGCGGATGGTCGAGGGCGACCCGCAGGTAGGTGCCGTCCATCACCGCGCTCCGGCGACAGCGCGACGCGCACCGGCGGCTTGCACCCGGGCCCGCGCCACGGTGGCGAACTTAAAGTAAAACTTCAGATTCGGCGCTAAGTTTTGGATTCGCATTAGGAATCGCCGTATACCCTGACCAGCCTGTGGATAACTTTGTTGAGAACTCGGCGCTCAACAGCCGCGAAGCGCGCGGGGCCGTGCTTTCCGCCGTTTTCGGGCGCCGTCGGCCGCGCCCCGCGAAGCCTTATTCCATAAGGCTGCTATTCAAATTACGGAACCATAGCGAGACAATTCGACCGATACGGGGCTCTACCGCGCTGCAACGTGGAAAATGTGTATAAGTCAAGTCTTGACAAGCCTTGAATCGGCATCCGGTGCGGGGTTGCGTCCTGTTTAGTATCGGCAGCGAAACGCGGCCACCCCGCAGTGCAGCATGACGGCACTTGCGCTCAGCCCGCCGCTCCGCTACGGATCCTGCGGCTGTGGGTGTGCACTTCGTCGACGAGTTCGGCAACGTGGTCCGGCGACGTGAACTGCGAAATGCCGTGGCCGAGGTTGAATACATGCCCCGGATGATTGCCGTAGCTGTCGAGCACCGCGCGCGCCTGCTCGCGCACCGCGGCCGGCGGTGCAAACAGGATCGTCGGATCGAGGTTGCCCTGCAGCGCGACTTGCCCGGCCACGCGTTCGCGCGCGGCGCCGAGGTTGACCGTCCAGTCGAGGCCGACCGCGTCGACGCCGGTCGCCGCGATTTCCTCGAGCCACAGGCCGCCGCCCTTCGTGAACGTGATCACCGGCACGCGCTCGCCGTCGTGCTCGCGCTTCAGCTGCGCGACCACGCGGCGAATGTAGTCGAGCGAGAAGCGCTGGTACGCGCCGTCGGCCAGCGCGCCACCCCACGTATCGAAGATCATCACGGCTTGCGCGCCGGCTTCGATCTGCGCGTTCAGGTACGCGGCCACGGCCTGCGCGTTCACGTCGAGGATCCGGTGCATCAAGTCGGGGCGCGAATACGCCATCGACTTCACCGTGCGGAAATCGTCCGACCCGCCGCCTTCGACCATGTAGCACGCGAGCGTCCACGGGCTGCCCGAGAAGCCGATCAGCGGCACGCGCTGGCGGCCCTGGCCGTCGGTCAGCGCGCGACGGATTTCGCGCACGGCGCCCGTCACGTAGCCGAGCGTTTCCTCGATGTCCGGCACCGCGAGCTTCGCGACATCGGCTTCCGTGCGCACCGGATGCGCGAACTTCGGCCCTTCGCCGACCTGGAAGTCGAGGCCGAGACCCATCGCGTCGGGAATCGTCAGGATGTCCGAGAAAAGGATCGCGGCATCGAGCGGGAAGCGCTCGAGCGGCTGCAGCGTCACTTCCGTCGCGTAGTCGGGATTCTTCGCGAGACCGAGGAAGCTGCCGGCGCGCGCGCGCGTCGCGTTGTACTCGGGCAGATAGCGGCCGGCCTGGCGCATCAGCCAGATCGGCGTGTAGTCGGTCGGCTCGCGCAGAAGCGCACGCAGGAAGGTGTCGTTGAGCAGGGTATGGGCCACGGTAGGAGCGACGATGCGAAGGCAAAGCGGCATTTTACCGGAGCGCGGCCGCGCGGCCGCGTATGCCGATGCGATGGCGGCCATATGACGCGCGCGATGGCTCCGTTATGATCGGACGCTGATATCGAACCGAACGAAGGAGGAGACCGATGAAGACATTCGCCACGCTGGCCACGATCACCGCAGCCATGCTCTGCTGCGCCGCCGCGCAAGCGCAGGGCACGACCACGACGGCTGCCCCGACCGCGGCCGCCGGCTCGCGGCTCGACGACGTGGTCGCGCGCGGCACGCTGCGCGTGTGCGCGACGGGCGACTACAAGCCGTATTCGTACTACCGGACGGATGGCCGCTTCGAGGGCATCGACATCGACATGGCCGAATCGCTCGCGAAATCGCTCGGCGTGAAGGCCGAGTTCGTGAAGACGAGCTGGTCGAACCTCACCAACGACTTCGTCGCGAAGTGCGATGTCGCGGTGGGCGGCGTGTCGACGACGCTCGAGCGCCAGAAGCGCGTGTTCTTCACGCAGCCGTACGTGGTCGACGGCAAGACGCCGATCGTCCGCTGCACGGACGCCGACAAATATCAGACCGTCGCGCAGATCGACCGGCCCGAGACGCGCGTGATCGTCAACCCCGGCGGCACCAACGAGCGCTTCGCGAAGCAGTTCTTCACGCACGCGAACGTGAGCGTCTATCCGGACAACGTGACGATCTTCAAGCAGATCCTCGCGGGCAAGGCCGACGTGATGGTGACGGATGCATCCGAGACGCTGCTGCAGCAAAAGCTGAATCCGGGCCTGTGCTCCGTGCATCCCGACAAGCCGTTCCAGTTCGGCGAAAAGGCGTACATGGTGCCGCGCGGCGACGTCGTGTTCCAGCAATACGTCGATCAATGGCTGCATCTGGCGCTATCGTCCGGCGAATACCAGGCGATCTCAGACAAGTGGCTGAAGTAAGCACGAGCGAACGCACAACCGGCGGCCGATAACGGCACGGCCCCGGTTGCCGACGCGAGCCGGCGCCCCGCCGTTACACCTCGGCGATGCGTCCGGCCGGCGTGAAATCGCGAAAACCGGCCGAATGGCCGACTATCGCGGGTGCCAATCACGTTTCAAAATCTTTCCGACGAATGAATCGCCATACGCGCCATCTGCCGAACGATGCACATTCCGGCGTGTAAATCGGCAATTCATCGGCGTCGATACGCATGAAAAACGCATTATGCGCACCCGATGAAAACTCTGCGGAATAGATGGGTAAATATGACCTTTTTCAGGACCCCGAAAACAGCAAAAAATCCCGGAAAGCCTTATCTGGCGGGCGTTACAACCTGAAACACTTTGTTACCGCGACGGGTGATTAATTCGCCCACAATGGCCTCAACGGTTTCAACACGGATGCGGTCTCGTGTGCCAAGTGTGAGCGGACGCGAAGCGCTGCGAGCCAGTCGGTCACGTACCGAAGCCCTTCCGAGGGGCATCCCTGTTGGAGTCGTTTCCGGCCCCCGCCGGACTCGGTTTCATCTTTGGTCTCCTCGCGCTAACCCCGTAGCGTGTGGTTTTTAGCGGGCTAATAAGCCCGCTTTTTTTCGTCCATCGAAAACGCAGCGGCCCGAAGGCCACCGCGTTTGTCCCGCCGCCGCACCGCTCACGCGGTCTTCTGCACGGCGAGCTTCAGTTCCTCGATCATCCGTTCGCGCATCACGAACTTCTGCACCTTGCCCGTCACGGTCATCGGCAACTCGTCGACGAAGCGAATGTAGCGCGGAATCTTGTAGTGCGCGATCTGGCCGTTGCAGAACGCGCGCACGTCGTCCTCCGTCATCTGCTCGCCCGCGCGCAGCACGATCCACGCGCACAGCTCCTCGCCGTATTTCGCATCGGGCACGCCGAACACCTGCGCGCTCTGAATCTTCGGATGCCTGAACAGGAATTCCTCGATCTCGCGCGGATACACGTTCTCGCCACCGCGAATCACCATGTCCTTCAGCCGGCCGACGATGTTGCAGTAGCCGTCGGCGTCGAGCGTCGCGAGGTCGCCCGTATGCATCCACCCGTCGACCAGCACCTCGCGCGTCTTCGCATCGTCGTCCCAGTAGCCGAGCATCACCGAATAACCCTTCGTGCACAGCTCGCCCGTCGCGCCGACCGGCACGATCTCGCCGTTCGGGTCGACGATCTTCACCTCCAGGTGCGGCTGGATGCGGCCGACCGTCGTCGTGCGCTTCTCGAGCGGGTCGTCGGTCGAGCTCTGGAACGACACGGGGCTCGTCTCCGTCATGCCGTACGCGATCGTGATCTCGGACAAATGCATCTGCGACACGACGCGCTTCATCGTCTCGATGGGGCACGGCGAGCCGGCCATGATGCCGGTGCGCAGCGTCGACAGGTCGAATTTCGCGAAGTCCGGATGATCGAGTTCCGCGATGAACATCGTCGGCACGCCGTGCAGCGCGGTGCAGCGTTCCTCGGCGACGGCCGCGAGCGTCGCGACCGGATCGAACGCCTCGCCGGGGAAGACCATCGCCGCCCCCTTCGACACGCACGCGAGCACGGCGAGCACCATCCCGAAGCAGTGATACAGCGGCACCGGGATGCAAAGCGAATCCTGCTCGCTGAACCGCATCGCCATCGCGATCGAGCGCGCGTTGTTGACGACGTTGCGGTGCGTGAGCGTCGCGCCCTTCGGGCTGCCGGTCGTGCCGCTGGTGAACTGGATGTTGATCGGATCGCTGGCCGCGAGCGTCGCGCCGATCGCGTCGAGCCGCGCGACATCGAGCGTGTCGCGGCCGCGCGCCATCACGTCCGCGAAGCGGAGCATGCCGGCCGGCGCGACGTCGCCCATCGACACGACCGTGCGCAGGCTCGGCACGCGCGCCGCGTGCAGGTCGCCCGGTGTCGCATTCGCGAGCTCCGGCGCGATGGTCTGCAGCATCTCGACGTACGCGGACGTCTTGAAGCGCTCGGCCGCGATCACGGCCTTGCAGCCGACCTTGTTCAGCGCGTATTCGAGCTCCGCGAGCCGGTAGGCCGGGTTGATATTGACGAGGATGGCGCCGATGCGCGCGGTCGCGAACTGCGTGAGCAGCCATTCGCTGCGGTTCGGCGACCAGATGCCGACGCAGTCGCCCTTCACGATCCCGAGCGCGGCGAGGCCCGCCGCAAGCACGTCGATCTCGTGCGCGAACGTGCGCCAGTCCCAACGAATGCCTTGCTCGCGGAACACGACAGCAGGACGCTCGGGAAAGCGGGCCGCCGTGTCGAGCAGGAACCGGCTGATCGTCGCGTCGGATAACGGCACGTCGGTCGCGCCGCGCACGTACGACAGTCCGTTTTCGGGCGCGATCAGCGCCCCCTTGCCAAGGTCTGCTGCCATCGATGTCTCCGTCCGTTTTTGTCTGATCGGCCTGGCACGCGGCCGACGCGCGCCGGCTCCGCCACGATCGCGGCGGACTGCCTGTTCGCCGATGATGCCGCGCGCTGCTGACGCCACTCTGACATCAAATCGCGGCGGGCGGATGAAATAGCACGACCGGACGATACGGATTCGTGGCCGCACGAAACAGACGAATACGACGGACGAAAAAAAAGCAGCCCGAAGGCTGCTTTCTTTCGCGGGATACGCGCGCGCGGCTCAGTGCCGGCTGCGAATCTTCGCCAGACGCTGGATCGCCTCGAGCTGCGCCATCGCGGTCGCGAGCTCGGATTGCGCCTTTGCGAGGTCGAGGTCCGACTTCGCGTTCTGCAGCGTTTCCTCGGCACGCTTGCGCGCTTCCTCGGCTTTCGCCGCGTCGAGGTCCTTGCCGCGGATCGCGGTATCGGCGAGCACCGTCACGGCGCCCGGCTGCACTTCGAGAATGCCGCCTGCGACGAACACGAATTCGTCGTTGCCGCCCTCGACTTCGATGCGCACCGCACCCGGACGAATCCGGGTGATGAGCGGCGTGTGGCCCGGCAGAATGCCCAGCTCACCCGTTTCGCCCGGCAGCGCGACGAATTTCGCCTCGCCCGAGAAGATCTGCTCTTCCGCGCTGACGACGTCTACTTTGATGGTTGCCATATCGACTCCAATCTCATCCACGGGTTGAGCGTATTGCGGCCGGCGCGGGCGGCCGGAATGAAGTCATCGCTGACTTGTAGCTCCGGCCGGCGCACGCCGGCTTGCGACTCACTCAAGCCTTACTGGATCTTCTTGGCCTTTTCGAAGGCTTCGTCGATCGTGCCGACCATGTAGAACGCCTGTTCCGGCAGGTGGTCGCACTCGCCGTCGACGATCATCTTGAAGCCACGGATCGTTTCCTTCAGCGGCACGTACTTGCCCGGCGAGCCCGTGAACACTTCAGCGACGTGGAACGGCTGCGACAGGAAACGCTGGATCTTACGCGCACGTGCGACCGACAGCTTGTCTTCCGGCGACAGTTCGTCCATGCCCAGAATCGCGATGATGTCGCGCAGTTCCTTGTAGCGCTGCAGCGTCTGCTGAACGCGACGGGTGATCGTGTAGTGCTCTTCACCGATCACGTTCGGGTCGATCTGGCGCGACGTCGAGTCGAGCGGGTCGACCGCCGGGTAGATACCCAGCGAAGCGATGTCACGCGACAGAACGACGGTTGCGTCCAGGTGGCCGAAGGTGGTTGCCGGCGACGGGTCGGTCAAGTCGTCCGCAGGGACGTACACGGCCTGAACCGACGTAATCGAGCCCTTCTTGGTCGACGTGATGCGTTCCTGCAGCTTGCCCATTTCTTCAGCCAGCGTCGGCTGATAGCCCACTGCCGACGGCATACGGCCGAGCAGTGCCGACACTTCGGTACCGGCCAGCGTGAAACGGTAGATGTTGTCGACGAAGAACAGCACGTCGAGGCCTTCGTCACGGAAGTGCTCGGCCATCGTCAGGCCGGTCAGCGCGACGCGCAGACGGTTGCCCGGCGGCTCGTTCATCTGGCCGTACACCAGCGCGACCTTGTCGAGAACGTTCGAGTCCTTCATTTCGTGGTAGAAGTCGTTCCCTTCACGGGTACGCTCGCCCACGCCCGCGAACACGGAGTAACCGCCGTGTTCCTTCGCGATGTTGTTGATGAGCTCCATCATGTTGACGGTCTTGCCCACGCCAGCACCGCCGAACAGGCCGACCTTGCCGCCCTTCGCGAACGGGCAAATCAGGTCGATGACCTTGATACCCGTTTCGAGCAGTTCGGTCGACGGCGACAGTTCGTCGAACGCCGGAGCCTTCTGGTGGATCGAACGCGTATGTTCGCTTTCGATCGGACCGGCTTCGTCGATCGGACGGCCGAGCACGTCCATGATACGACCGAGGGTCGGCTTGCCGACCGGCACCGAAATCGGCTTCGCCGTGTTCTTCACGGTCAGGCCGCGGCGCAGGCCGTCGGATGCACCCAGACAAATGGTACGGACCACGCCGTCGCCCAGCTGCTGCTGGACTTCGAGCGTCAGTTCCGAGCCATCGAGAATGAGCGCGTCGTAGATCTTCGGCATGCTGTCGCGCGGGAATTCCACGTCGATAACGGCGCCGATGCACTGTACGATCTTGCCTTCTACCAAAGCAGCAGTACTCATCGCTTTTCCTTTAAATACCTGATTCTTTACTCGCGCAAAGGCGCAGTTGTCGTCCCGGGCGCGCGCTTAAACAGCGGCTGCGCCGCCGACGATCTCCGACAGTTCTTTCGTAATCGCGGCCTGGCGGCTCTTGTTGTATACGAGCTGCAGTTCGCTGATCACCGTCTTCGCGTTGTCGGACGCGGCCTTCATCGCGACCATCCGCGCCGATTGCTCGGACGCCATGTTCTCCGCGACGGCCTGGTACACCAGCGCCTCGACGTAACGCACGAGCAGTTCGTCGACGACTGCCTGCGCGTCCGGCTCGTAGATGTAGTCCCACGACGTGGCCGGCGTACCGTCATCGGCATCGAAGTGGTCCGACGACAGCGGCAGCAGCTGCTCGATCACGGCTTCCTGCTTCATCGTGTTGACGAAGCGCGTGTAAGCGATATAGACCGCCGACAGCTTGCCTTCCGAGTACAGATCGAGCTGCGTCTTCACGGCGCCGATCAGCTTGTCCAGATGCGGGGTGTCGCCGAGGTGCACGACCTGCGACATCACCTTCGCGCCGAAGCGGTTCAGGAACCCGAGGCCCTTGCCGCCGATCGCGGTGGCTTCGACCTTCTGGCCCTTCTCTTCCAGCTCCTTGAACTTCTGCACCGTCGCACGCAGCACGTTGGTGTTCAGACCGCCGCAAAGACCCTTGTCCGTCGTGACGAGGATGATGCCGGCCGTCTTCGCGCCGTCGTTTGCCACCATGAACGGGTGGCGGTACTCCGGGTTCGCGCGGCTCATGTGCGCGGCGATGGCACGGACCTTGTCCGCGTACGGACGAGCGGCGCGCATGCGTTCCTGCGCGCGGCGCATCTTCGATGCGGCCACCATCTCCATCGCCTTCGTGATCTTGCGCGTGTTCTGCACGCTCTTGATCTTGCCGCGAATTTCCTTCATTCCAGCCATAGCTTGCTCCTTGACCGAAGCGGCGCGGGCGCATCAGCACCCGCGCGGCCTCAGTGTGTCACTCGCGGATCAATAGGCACCCGACTTCTTGAAGGATTCGATCGCCGCGCGCAGCGCGCCTTCGTCGTCCTTCGAGAGATCCTTGGTGTCTTCGATGCGCTTGATGAGGTCAGCGTGGCTGGTCTTCAGGTTGTCGCGCAGGCCCTTCTCGAACGACAGCACTTGCTTCACGTCGAGGTCGTCGAGGTAGCCGTTGTTCGCGGCGTACAGCGACACGGCCAGTTCCCACACCTGCAGCGGCTGGTACTGCGGCTGCTTCAGCAGTTCCGTCACGCGGCGGCCGCGCTCGAGCTGCTTGCGGGTCGCTTCGTCGAGGTCCGATGCGAACTGCGCGAATGCCGCCAGTTCACGGTACTGCGCGAGGTCGGTACGGATACCGCCCGACAGCTTCTTCACGACCTTCGTCTGAGCGGCGCCACCGACTCGCGACACCGACACGCCGGCGTTGATTGCCGGGCGGATGCCTGCGTTGAACAGGTCGGTTTCCAGGAAGATCTGGCCGTCGGTAATCGAGATCACGTTCGTCGGAACGAATGCGGTCACGTCGCCAGCCTGCGTTTCGATGACCGGCAGTGCCGTCAGCGAGCCGCTCTTGCCCTTCACTTCGCCGTTCGTGAACTTCTCGACGTACTCTTCCGACACGCGAGCCGCGCGCTCGAGCAGACGCGAGTGCAGATAGAACACGTCGCCCGGATATGCTTCACGGCCCGGCGGACGGCGCAGCAGCAGCGAGATCTGACGGTATGCCCAGGCTTGCTTGGTCAAGTCGTCATAGATGATCAGCGCGTCCTGGCCGCGATCGCGGAAGTATTCGCCCATCGTGCAGCCGGCGTACGGTGCGAGGTACTGCATCGCAGCCGAGTCCGAAGCCGAAGCGGCGACGACGATCGTGTATTCGAGCGCGCCCGTTTCTTCGAGCTTGCGCACCACGTTCATGATCGACGAAGCCTTCTGGCCGATCGCGACGTAGATACAGATCAGGTCCTTGCCCTTCTGGTTGATGATCGCGTCGAGCGCCACCGCGGTCTTGCCGCACTGACGGTCGCCGATGATCAGCTCACGCTGGCCACGGCCGATCGGCACCATCGCGTCGATCGACTTGATGCCCGTCTGCACCGGCTGCGACACCGACTTACGCCAGATCACGCCCGGGGCGATCTTTTCGATCGCGTCGGTCAGCTTCGCGTTGACCGGGCCCTTGCCGTCGATCGGGTTGCCGAGCGCGTCGACCACGCGGCCGACGAGTTCCGGACCAACCGGGACTTCCAGAATGCGGCCCGTCGTCTTGACGACGTCGCCTTCCGAGATGTGTTCGTATTCGCCGAGAATCACCGCGCCGACCGAGTCGCGCTCGAGGTTCAGCGCGAGGCCGAACGTGTTGCCCGGAAACTCGAGCATTTCGCCCTGCATCACGTCCGACAGGCCGTGGATGCGCACGATACCGTCGGTCACGGAGATCACGGTGCCCTGGTTGCGAACGTCTGCGCTCGCTTCAAGGCCCTGGATCCGGCTCTTGATCAGCTCGCTGATCTCAGAGGGATTGAGTTGCATTATTCGCTCCTGATAGTCAATTCTGTTGCGTGCCGGCGTGGCGCTCAGGCGGTCAAGGCAGCCTGCATCGATGCGAGGCGCGCGCGAACCGAGGTGTCGAGCACTTCGTCGCCGACCGTCACGCGCACGCCGCCGATCAGCGACGAATCGACTTCGACCGTCGGCTTCAGCTTGCGCTTGAACTTGCGTTCGAGGCCAGCGACGAGACTTTCGAGATCCGCGCCGTTCAGCGGGAACGCGCTCACGATCTCGGCGTCGGCTGCACCTTCACGTTCGTTCTTGAGCGCCTCGAACTGCTCGGCGATTTCCGGCAGCAGCGCGATGCGATGATTGTCGACCAGCATCTGCACGAAGTTCTTCGCTTCGGCGCCGGCCGCGAGCGGCGACTTCACCGCAGCAAGCAGCAGCTCGGCCACTTGCGTGCGCGTCACCTTCGGGCTCGACGCGACCGACAGCACTTCCGGCAGACGCGCAACCTGGGCCAGCTCTTGCACGAGCGTGGACCAGGCGGCGATGTCACCTCCCTCGGCCACGCGGAACAGCGCTTCTGCGTAAGGGCGGGCGATGGTTGCAAGTTCGGCCATGATCAGAGCTCGGCTTTCAGTTGATTCAGCAGTTGGGCGTGGGCCGTTTGATCGACTTCGCGCTTCAGGATCTGCTCGGCGCCCTTCACGGCCAGCGCGGCGACTTCGCCACGCAGCGCTTCGCGCGCCTTCACGATTTGCTGTTCTGCTTCCGCTTTCGCCTGGGCGACGATGCGGGCGGCTTCAGCCTGGGCGTTGGCCTTGATTTCCTCGGCGACCGCCTGTGCACGCTTTTCGGCGTCGGCGATGCGCTGCTGGCCGTCGTTGCGGGCCTGCGCGAGTTCCTGGTCCACGCGCTTGTGCGCTGCGTCGAGTTCCGCCTTGCCCTTCTCCGCGGCGGCGAGGCCGTCGGCGATCTTCTTCGAACGTTCGTCGAGGGCGTTGATCAACGGCGGCCACACGAATTTCATCGTGAACCACGCGAGGACCAGGAACACGACCATTTGCGCAAACAGAGTTGCGTTGAGATTCACGGTGTTTCCTTATCTGCTATTCCGGAAAAATGAAACGGTAAGGCGCTCATCGAGTTGCATTCGATCAGCGCCCCAAGTCTCCGTTCCGCCCTGCGCCGGCTTGCGCCGGGCGCATATTTCCGAGGAACCTTAGCCTGCGAGCTTCGACAGGAGCGGGTTCGCGAACGCGAACAGCATTGCGACACCAACGCCGATCAGGAATGCAGCGTCGATCAGGCCGGCCAGCAGGAACATCTTCGTTTGCAGCGGGTTGATGAGTTCCGGCTGACGTGCGCAGGCTTCGATGTACTTGCCACCCATCAGCGCGATACCGATACAGGCGCCGATTGCACCCAGGCCGATGATGATGCCGATACCGATGGCGGTCAGACCCTGGATGTTGGCGATGTAAGCTTGCATGATCACTCCTTTGTGAAAAGACTTGGAACTGAGATTTAAAAAACTAAAACGGAAACTCTTTTTTGCACGCCGCGCTTAGTGCTTGTCGTGCGCCTGGCCGAGATACACCAGCGTCAGCATCATGAAAATGAATGCCTGCAACAGAACAATCAGGATGTGGAAGATTGCCCAGACGCTACCCGCGATCACGTGACCAACGAAGCCGAGGAACGTTGCGTCGCCACCGAAGCTCCACATGCTGCCGAGCAGGGCGATCAACAGGAACAACAGCTCACCCGCGTACATGTTGCCGAACAGCCGCATGCCGAGCGAAACGGTCTTTGCGAGATATTCGACGATGTTCAACGCGAGGTTCGGGATCCACAGCAGCGGGTGTGCGCCGAACGGAGCCGACAGCAGCTCGTGCACAAAGCCGCCCGCGCCCTTGATCTTGATGCTGTAGTAGATCATCAGGACGAACACGCCGAGCGCGATGCCGAGCGTGCCGTTCAGGTCGGCCGTCGGGACGATGCGATGGTGGGAAATCACGTCCGACAGACCGAGCAGGCCGATGATGCGGCCCGGCAGGTCGACGGGGAGGAAGTCGAGGGAGTTCATCAGCGCGACCCACACGAAGACCGTGAGGGCGAGCGGAGCGATGAACGCGCGGTTGCCGTGGACGATGGCCTTCGATTGATCTTCGACCATTTCGACGAGCATCTCGATCGCGCACTGGAAACGGCCCGGCACGCCCGAGGTCGCCTTGCGGGCGGCCAGACGCAGCAGGACGATCGTCACGATGCCGCACACGATCGACCAGAACAGCGTGTCGAGGTTCCAGACGTGGATATCGAAAATCGACGTCTGATGCGAGGTGGAGAAATTCTGCAAGTGGTGCGCAATGTACTCGGACGGATCCGGACTGCGCGTGCCTTCGCTAGCTGCCATATCGTTAATGCCACCCAAATTGTCGAAAATCGTTTTGCCCCGTTCCGCAATACGCTATTGCGGGAACGGGCCGGTGCGGTTCGTTGTCGAAACCGCACGCTGCTTGTTGCTTACCGCCAGGCCAGCGCGATCCAGTACGTCTTCAGCACGACGAGGTAGGTGACGAGGAGTGCCGGCCAGTGCACGCCGGCATAGCCGTACGCCACCGCGGCGAACATCCCGATCGTCACGCCGAGCTTCAGGGCTTCGCCCATCACCCAGCTCATCACGGTGGCCGAACCACCTGCCTTCAGTCGTGCCACGAACAACGCGCTTGGCACCCAGCCGATCGCCCCGCCCAGAAACGCGGATTGCGCAGCGGCGCCCGGCGACTTCGAAAACAGCCACCACGCCAGCGTTGCAACCAGGGACAAGACCACCTGCGCGATCACCACCTTGTAGGGGGTCACGCGCGACGGCTTGCTCACGTTCGGACCGAACAGCCTCTCGGCTTCCGTCCGCGTGAGCGGAACGATGTTGTTATCTTGCTGCTCGGCATCCCAGTCTTCATCGGACTCGCGCCGTTCGCCGGCCGCTGAAGCGGTGCGTTGCGCTCGGGGACCATCGTGCCTGTCGTTCGGCGCCTGACCCGCCATCGCAATCTTCCGCAAAATCCTTGAACCCGGCCCCAAGCTTTCCGAAAGCTTTCAGGGGTGCCTAGCTAACAAATCCGGGCGATTGTAAGCGATAGTTGCAGGTGATTCAAGGCTTTAGACGCGACAAAAACCTGCGTAAAACGACGCCTCATCATGTGAAAAACGCGCGCAGCGACGACGTACGATGACAGTTGTAAGGTCGGTTTTTTGCACCGGTATTTCCTGCCCGAAAACGTGCGGTGCCGACCCAGCGACATGAGCGCGACGTCTGGTGCGGGTGCCACCGGCGCGGCGCGATCGCGACAGGAATTCTGCTGTGACGCGATCATGCGAAATGCCCCGGCGCCGCAATGCATGACCAAGGGAAATGCTGTGACCATCGCGGCTGGCGCGATACGGGGAAATACGCTCGAACCGAGCGCGCCGACGCGTGCAATCAGTTGTTGCGCCACCACAGTCGAGCGACTGTGGTGGCGCAACACTTATCAACAGGCCCGAACTCACAACGAGCAGGAACGCTGTGCGCGCCCGTCGCGAGGCTTGCAGTACGCATCGCTCAGCCGTGAACGAGCAGCCACGCGCCCAACGCCGCGCTCACCAGCGCGAACGGAATCGACACGAGGTGAAACGGCAGCCACATGCGCGGCTCCTTCGCGAGTCGCACCGCGATCAGGTTCGCGAGCGAACCGATCGCGAAGCCGAAGCCGCCCACCGATACGCCGAACGCGAGCGCCCGCCAGTCGTGCGTGAATTCCGACAGCAGAATCGCCGCCGGCACGTTGCTGATTCCCTGTGACACAATCGCGCCCGCCGCGAACACACGCAGCGGTGAATCGAGATGGGTTCGCGCGATCGCATCGTGGACGACCGGCAGCGCGGCCGCGCTGCGCAGCACGACGAACATCAGCACGAAAATCAGCAGCAGCAGCCAGTCGATCTTCAGGACTGCGTCACGCCTCGCCACCAGCAGCGCGATCACCACGCCCACCAGGCCCGGCAAGGGATTATGTGCGTCGGCGAGCAGCACGAACGCACCGAACAACACCGCCGCGAGCAGCGCATGCAGACGCTGTACGGGAACGGTCTCGACGTCTCCCGACAGATCCAGCGGCTTCGCGCGAAACGCGCACGCCGTCAGCACGAGAAGCAGCGCCATCAACGCCAGTGCAAGCGGCCCGAGCGCGACGACGAAGCGGCCGAACGACACGCCGCTCAATTGCCACAGGAACAGGTTCTGGGGATTGCCGAGCGGCGTCGCGACGGAGCCCGCATTGACGGCCAGCGCGACGACGATCACGAGCCGCCGGAACGGCAACGGCGTCAACGTGCGCAGCGATACCATCAGCGGCACGACGACGAACAGCGCGACATCGTTGGTGAGCCACATCGCGAGTGCCGCCGCGAACACGACGAGCAGCATCGCAAGCCCGCGCTCGGAATGCACGTGATGCACGATGCGATGCGCGAGCCACATCAGGCATCCGGACAGTTCGAGTGCCTTGGTCAGCATCAGCAGTCCGGCGAGCGTCGCGACGGTCTGCCAGTCGACGAGAGCCGTCAGCGCGGCAATTGGTTGTGGACGCAACCATTGAAGAACAATCAGCGCAAGCGCCAGCACCGTCAGTACGGGCTCCTGCAAAAGCCAGCCAAGCCACCGGCGCGGCGCCGGCGCGCCCGTGTTTTCCATCGGTCGCGCCTCGTTATTCTTCGGTCGCGACGTTGCCGCGCAAGCGCGCAAGAATGCCCTCGAGCGCATCGAGGTTACCGAAGTCGATCATCACCTGCCCTCGCCCACGGCGGCCGAGCTTGATCTTCACATTCGATGCGAGCAGGTCGGACAGCTCTTCCTCGAGACGGCGCGTGTCGCGGCCGCCGTCGTCCTTCGCGCGCGCCTTCACCGCCGGCGCTTCCTTCGTCGTATGCGCGACCAGCTTCTCGGTCTCGCGCACCGACATGCGCTTGTTGACGACCTGGTGCGCGAGCGTGATCTGCGTCGCGGCATCGACCGCAAGCAGCGCGCGCGCATGACCCATGTCGAGATCGCCGGCCAGCAGCATCGTCTGCACCGGCGCTGCGAGGTTCAGCAAACGCAGCAGGTTCGATACCGCACTGCGCGAGCGGCCGACCGATTCGGCTGCCTGCTCGTGCGTGAAACCGAACTCGTCGAGCAGGCGCTGGATACCGTGCGCCTCTTCCAGCGGATTCAGATCCTCGCGCTGAATGTTCTCGATCAGCGCCATCGCGGCGGCGGCCTGGTCGGACACGTCCTTCACGAGCACCGGCACTTCTTCGAGGCCGGCCAGTCGCGCCGCGCGGAAACGCCGCTCACCCGCGATGATTTCGTATTTGTCAGACGAAATAGGTCGTACCAGGATCGGCTGCATCACGCCTTGTGCGCGAATGCTGGCCGCCAGCTCCTGCAGACTGCCTTCGTCCATCCGCGTGCGCGGCTGGTACTTGCCGGCCTGCAGCTTGCCGAGCGCGAGCGTGTTCGGTGCGCCTTCGATCTTCACCGCTTCGGTGATGTCCGCACTGCCGCCGAGCAGCGCCTCGAGGCCACGTCCCAAGCCCTTCTTCTTTGGTACCGCGTTCATGTCTTTCTTCCTCGCTTCGCTCATGTCCGGATCACGACACCTCGAACGCGCGCACGCGATCGATCATCTCGGCACCGAACTGGAGATACGCCTGCGCACCACGCGAGTTACGGTCGAATACGACGCCCGGCAACCCGTAACTCGGCGCTTCCGCCAAGCGCACGTTGCGCGGAATCACCGCGTCGAACACCTTGTCGCCGAAGTGCGCTTTCAGTTGATCGGAGACTTGCTGCTGCAGCGTGATGCGCGGATCGAACATCACGCGCAGCAAGCCGATGATCTTCAGGTCGCGATTCATGTTCGCGTGAACCTGCTTGATCGTATTGACGAGATCGGACAATCCTTCCAGCGCGAAGTATTCGCATTGCATCGGGATCACGACGCCATGCGCCGCACACAGCCCGTTCAGCGTCAGCAGCGACAGTGTCGGCGGGCAATCGATCAATACGAAGTCGTAGTCGTCGGCCACGTGTTCGAGCGCAGCCTTCAACCGTCGCTCGCGATTATCGATGCTGATCAGCTCGATCTCGGCACCGGACAGTTCACGGTTGGCCGGCAGCACGTCGTACGTGACGCCTTCCGGACGCACGCGCGCCTCCGTGACCGATACGCCGTCGACCAACACTTCGTACACGGTCGACTCGCAGGCAGCCTTGTCGATCCCGCTGCCCATCGTCGCGTTGCCCTGCGGGTCGAGATCGATCAGCAGGACACGTTGCTCCTGCGCTGCAAGGCTTGCGGCGAGATTGACCGATGTCGTCGTCTTGCCGACGCCCCCCTTCTGGTTCGCAACGCAGAAGATCTTTGCCATCGTTGGTGTGTTCCCTTTACCTTCAAACAAACGGCGCGCTACCGCACGCCTTCAATTCGCCTCGTCGACGGCGACCTCGATCAGATGCCGTTCGGCATCGAGCATCGGCACAGCCAGCCGCATCGTCTGCTTTACGCGACTGCCCTCCGGCAGGCGTGCAATTTCGTCGTCCGGGTGGACACCCTTCATTGCCCAGATCGACCCGCCGGGCGCGACGAGATGTCGAGCAAGTTTAACGAAGTCGGATAGATCCGCGAAAGCGCGGGATACGATCATGTCGAACTTTTCCGGCACTTCGACACCCGGCTGCAGCGATTCGACACGCCCGGTGACGACAGACAGATTCGCGAGCTTCAGCTCGGCGCGCATCTGCGTCTGGAACGCAGACTTCTTGTGCACGATGTCGTTTAGCGTGACCTGCCAGTCCGGCTGGACGATCGCCAGCACGATCCCGGGCAGCCCGCCGCCCGATCCCACGTCGAGCACGCGCGCCGATGCACGGCCGCGCAGATGCGGAACGATGGAGAGCGAATCGAGAATGTGCTGGATCAGCATCTGCTTCGGGTCGCGGATCGCGGTCAGGTTGTAGACCGCGTTCCACTTGCCGAGCAGCGCGACATAGTCGAGCAGCTGGTTGCGTTGTGTATCCGTCAATGCAATGTCGAGCGCGGCTGCGCCATCGACCAGCATCTGTTCCAGTACGTCCCGATTAACCGCCGGCGCGCGACGCGCCGTCATTGTTGCGTCGGGACGGTGCCGCCCCCCTGTTCCGCCACCTCTGCTGCGGTACCGTTACGACGACCAAGGCCGCGCCGCTTCAGGTGCACCATCAGCAGCGAGATCGCAGCCGGCGTGACGCCCGAGATACGCGATGCCTGCCCGATCGTTTCCGGGCGGAACTCGTTGAGCTTCTGACTCACTTCGAAGGACAGGCCGCGCACCTCGCGATAGTCGATACCGTCCGGCAGGCGCGTGTTCTCGTTCGCATCGTTGCGCTCGATCTCGCTGGCCTGACGCTCGATATAGCCCTGATATTTGATGCCGATCTCGACCTGTTCCTTGATCTGTTCGAGCAACACCGGATCGTCGGCCAGCGCCTCTGCCGGCGCGCATTCGCCGCCCTTCAGCCCGCACACACCGTCGTAGCTGATCCCCGGGCGGCGCAGCAGCTCGGCGAGGCTGTACTCGTGATCGATCGGCTTGCCGAGCAACGCGGTCGCCTCTTCGGGCGGCAGCGTCTTCGGCGTGACCCACGTCGACTTCAGCCGTTCGGTTTCACGTGAAACAGCGTCGCGCTTCCGGCTGAACGCGTCCCACCGCACGTCGTCGACGAGGCCCAGTTCGCGGCCGATTTCGGTCAGGCGCATGTCCGCATTGTCTTCACGCAGGCTCAGACGGTACTCGGCACGGCTGGTGAACATCCGGTACGGCTCCGCCACGCCACGCGTGACGAGGTCGTCGACCAGCACGCCCAGGTAGGCCTGGTCGCGGCGCGGGCACCACGCGTCCTTTTCCTGCACGTAGCGGCCTGCATTCAGACCAGCCAGCAGCCCTTGTGCGGCTGCTTCTTCGTAGCCGGTGGTGCCGTTGATCTGGCCCGCAAAGAACAGCCCGTTGATCGCCTTCGTTTCGAGCGACGCCTTCAGCGCGCGCGGGTCGAAATAGTCGTATTCGATCGCGTAGCCGGGACGCAGGATGTGCGCGTTCTCGAGGCCGCGCATCGAGTGCACAAGTTCGAGCTGCACGTCGAACGGCAGGCTCGTCGAAATCCCGTTCGGGTAGAACTCGTTGGTCGTCAGCCCTTCCGGCTCGAGGAAGATCTGATGCGATTCCTTCGATGCGAACCGGTGGATCTTGTCCTCGATCGACGGGCAATAACGCGGGCCGACGCCTTCGATCACGCCTGTATACATCGGCGAACGGTCGAGGCCGCCGCGAATGATGTCGTGCGTGCGCTCGTTCGTGTGCGTAACCCAGCACGGCAGCTGCTGCGGATGCTGCTCCGCACGGCCCAGGAACGAGAACACGGGGATCGGATCGAGGTCACCCGGCTGCTCGTCCAGCTTCGAGAAGTCGATCGAGCGGCCATCGATGCGCGGCGGCGTACCGGTCTTCAGGCGGCCCTGCGGCAGCTTCAGCTCCTTCAGGCGAGCCGACAGCGACACGGCGGCCGGATCGCCCGCGCGACCGCCCGTGTAATTGTTCAGGCCGACGTGGATCTTGCCGTCGAGGAACGTACCGGCCGTCAGCACGACCGCCCGCGCGCGGAAGCGGATGCCGATCTGCGTGACGGCGCCGACCACGCGGTCGCCTTCGACCATCAGGTCGTCGACGGCCTGCTGAAACAACCACAGGTTCGGCTGGTTCTCGAGCCGGCGACGGATTGCGGCCTTGTACAGGATGCGGTCGGCCTGCGCACGCGTCGCACGCACGGCCGGGCCTTTCGACGAGTTGAGGATCCGGAACTGAATACCGCTCTCGTCCGTCGCGGCGGCCATCGCGCCGCCGAGCGCATCGACTTCCTTGACCAGATGGCCCTTGCCAATGCCGCCGATCGACGGATTGCAGCTCATCTGGCCGAGCGTTTCGATGTTATGGGTCAACAGCAGCGTCTTCGCACCCATACGGGCCGATGCCAACGCGGCTTCCGTGCCGGCGTGCCCGCCACCGACGACGATGACGTCAAATTCTGTGGGAAAAAGCATGGTGGATTCCGCGCGCAGGACTGCGCACGAACCTATCTGAGAAATGTATGGGCCGAATTATAGCGGGTTCGCTTTTCACCCGAAGGCCGTCCGAATGGTAGGGCCGGTTCATTTGGTCGATTTCTTCGGCCAACCGGCCGAGCTTTGCGGTGTCACGTGCTTCGGTGGCGCCGCCGCGACCTCGCACACTGCCAGGCTGTGCGCAATCGCGCAGCCGCCAGCGGTTCGCCAGCGCAGCTATTGCTTGCACCATCACAGCATTTTCGATCGAGCTTCCTGTGCTTATCCCCTGTGCCGTTTGGGTCGTGTCCATCGAGCACTGTCACTTACCAGCCGCTCTCGTCACAGGGATTCCGCTTGTTGCCCCGGCACTTGTCCCCACGCCTGATTCACCGACGCATCGCCCTCTTTCGGAAAACAAAAACGGCGTGTTTCACGTGAAACACGCCGCCCGTTCCCTGCCGACCGCCCGAACCATCAAGCCGTTTTCTTCGCCAACCCCAGGTATGTTTCGATCACTCGCGGGTTCTGTGCCAGTTCGGCCGCCGGCCCTTCCAGCGCGAACTCTCCCGTCTCCAACACATAGCCGTAGTCCGAGATCTGCAGTGCCGCGCGAGCGTTCTGCTCGATCAACAGCGTCGCGACGCCTGTGCCGCGTAACGCGCTGATGATATGAAAAATCTCCTTCACGATCAGCGGTGCCAGCCCGAGGCTGGGCTCGTCGAGCATCAGCAGATCCGGTTTGCCCATCAGCGCGCGGCCCACCGCCAGCATTTGCCGCTCTCCTCCCGACAGCGTCCCGGCCGCCTGCTTGCGGCGCTCCTTGAGCCGCGGAAACAGCTCAAACACGTGGTCGAGCTGGTCGAGGAAATTCGACTCGCCTGCCAGCTTGCGGCGATACGCGCCCAGCACGAGGTTATCCTCGACCGTCATCGTGCTGAACAGCTCGCGCTTTTCCGGTACGAGGCACATCCCGCGCGCGACACGCTGTTCGACCGGCAGCGCGCCCACGTCGTTGCCGCGGTATACGACGGCCCCCGACGCATGCCCGGTCACCGGCAATGCGCCCATGATTGCGTTCAGCAGCGTCGATTTGCCGGCCCCGTTCGGGCCGATCACGCTGACGATCTGCCCGGCGCCGACCTTGATCGCCGCTCCGTGCAGCGCCTCTACCTTCCCGTATCGCACCGCCAGGCCGCGCACGTCGAGAATCGGCATCGTCGTCTCCGCCATCATTCCACCCCGCCCAGATATGCTTCGAGCACCGCAGGATCCTGCTGCACGTCCTGCGGCAGTCCTTCCGCGATCCGCGTGCCGAATTCCATCACCACCAGCCGGTCGGTGAGATTCATCACGAAATCCATGTCATGTTCCACGAGCAACACGCTCATACCTTCCGCTTTCAGACGCCGCAGCAGCTGCGCGAGCTGCTGCTTCTCCTGGTAGCGCAGCCCGGCGGCCGGTTCATCGAGCAGCAGCAGCGTCGGATCGCAGCACAGCGCGCGCGCGATTTCGAGAATCCGCTGCTGACCGAGCGCGAGGCTGCCCGCTTCGTCGTACATGTGCGTCTCCAGCCCGACGCGGCGGATCTGCCGTGCCGCCTCGGCCAGCAGTTGCGCTTCCTCATGCGCGTTGAGCCGCGCGATGCTGCGCCACACGCCCGTATGGCCGCGCAGGTGCGCGCCGATCGCGACGTTCTCGAGCACCGTCATCGTCGGCAACAGCTTCACGTGCTGGAACGTCCGGCCGATTCCGCGCCGGACGATCTGGCGCGACGTGAGCCCGTTAATTCGCTCGCCGCGGAACGTGATCGTGCCACCGGTCGGCTGCAGCACGCCGGTCACGAGGTTGAACGTGGTCGACTTGCCGGCACCGTTCGGGCCGATCAGCCCGATGATCTGCCCCGCTTTCACGTCGAAGCTGACATCGTTGACGGCCACCAGCCCGCCGAACTGCTTGCGCGCGTTGTCGACGACGAGCAGCGGCTCGCCCGCCACCGGCTTCGCGCGCTGCGGCAGCGGGTCGGCATGGTCGGGCGCATGGGCGCGCGGCCCGCGCGGGAACAGCTTCGCGACGAACGGCCACACGCCCTGGCGCGCGTACTGCAGCAGCAGCACCATCAGCACGCCGAACACGATGATCTCGAAGTTGCCCTCCGAGCCGAGCAGCTTCGGCAACAGCGTCTGCAGATAATCCTGCAGCACGGTCAGGATCGCCGCCCCGAGCACCGCGCCCCACACATGCGATACGCCGCCGACCACGGCCATGAACAGGAATTCGATGCCGTGGTTCAAGCCGAACGGGGTCGGGTTCACCGCGCGCTGCAGATGCGCGTACAGAAAGCCCGATACCGCAGCCAGAACGGCGGCGTAAACGAAGATCACGACACGCATCCACGCGGTGTTGACGCCCATCGCCTCGGCCATCACGCCGCCGCCGCGCAATGCGCGGATCGCGCGGCCCGGCCGGCTGTTGAGCAGGTTCTGCACCGACACGATCGCGGCCAGCACGACGGCCCAGATCAGGAAGTACAGGCTGCGGCCGCTTCCGAGCTCGATGCCGAACAGGTTCAGTGCCGGAATCCCGTTGATCCCGTCGTACTTGCCGAGCACTTCGAGATTGCCGAACAGGTAGAACAACGCGAGGCCCCATGCGATCGTGCCGAGCGGCAGGAAGTGCCCGGACAGGCGCATCGTGACCGCGCCGAGCACGAGCGCGACCAGCGCCGTTAGCGCGACGCCGACGATCAGCGCGAGCCATGGCGACACACCGTAGCGCGTCGTCAGGAATGCGGTCGCATACGCGCCGATGCCGACGAACGCGGCCTGTCCGAAGCTCGTCATCCCGCCGACGCCCGTCAGCAGCACGAGCCCGATCGCGACGATCGCGTAGAGGCCGATGTAGTTCAGCAGCGTGATCCAGTATTCGGGCACCTGCAGCGCGCCGGGCAGCACCGGCAGCGCGAACAGCACCACGAGAAACACCCAGAAGGTCTTGTTGCGGACGATCGTCTTCATCGCTTTACTCCTCTTCCTCTTCCGCGTGCGGAGTCGCGAAACTGCGCCACAGCAGCACCGGGATGATCAGCGTGAACACGATCACTTCCTTGTACGCGCTCGCCCAGAACGACGAATACGATTCGAGCACGCCCACCAGCAGCGAGCCGGCGGCCGCGAGGGGATAGCTGACCAGCCCGCCGATGATCGCGCCGACGAAACCCTTCAGGCCGATCAGGAAGCCGGAGTCGTAATAGATCGTCGTCAGCGGACCGACGAGGATCCCGGACAGCACGCCGAGCCCGGCCGCCAGCGTGAACGCCAGGCGCCCCGCTTCGGTCGTGCCGATGCCGACGAGCCGCGCGCCGAGCCGGTTCACCGACGTCGCGCGCAGCGCCTTGCCGGCGATCGTGCGGCCGAAGTACACGTACAGCGCAGCGATCAGCACCAGCGCGGTCACGACCACCAGAATGCTCTGTACCGACACGGTCATGCTGCCGACCGACAGCGACGTGTCCGCGAAGCCGGTGGTGCGCGAGCCTTCGGCGCCGAACATCACCAGCCCGAGGCCAACCATCGCGAAATGGACGGCGACGGACACGATCAGCAGCAGCAGCGTCGTGCCTTCGGCGATCGGCTGATAGACGAGCCGGTAGACGAACGGCCCCATCGGCACGACGATCGCGAGCGTCAGCGCGATCTGCGCGAGCATCGGCATTGGCTGCGCGGCAACGCTGCGCGTGATCGCGAACACCGCGAGCGGCAGCAATACGTAGCGGCTGCCGAGCGTGGCGAGCGTGCGGCCGAGCTGATGACGGCGTTCGCGATGGCGGATCAACCCGCCGACTTCCAGCAGGAAGCATGCGATGCCCATCACGAACAGCAGCCAGCAGGTGGCGGGGAATTTCTGCGCCTGCAACGCCGCAAGCGTGAGCGCACCATAGGCGACGAATTCGCCCTGGGGAATGAAGATCACCCGCGTGACGGAAAACACCAGCACGAGCGCCAGCGACAGCAATGCATAAATGGCGCCGGTCGTGATGCCGTCTTGCGCGAGGATCGCCGCAATCGAGAGATCCATACGTTTCGTGTGTCGAGAATGCTGCGGAGAAACGAAAGACGGGAATGACCGCGGCGCACGCGCGGCAAGATCGGCGCGTCGGGCGCGACGCGGCGGGCCCCGGTGATTCGATGCGGCAGCGGAACGGCCCGGCAGGCCCGCGCCGCTGCCCACGGCGGGCACGGCGCCGTTCGCGCCGCACCCGCCGGTTTCATGTGGTGCTTACTCGGCCTGCAGCTTCCACTTGCCGTCGACGATCTGCACCATCACGCGCGCACGCGTGTCGAAGCCGTTGTGATCGGTCGGCGTCGTGTTGATCACGCCATGCGACACGGGCAGGTCCTTCACGCTCTCGAGCGACGCGCGCAGCGCCTCGCGGAACGCCTCGGTGCCCGGCTGGCCCTTCTTCAGCGCCTCGGGAATCGCACGCTGCAGCAACAGCCCCGCATCCCACGCGTGGCCGCCGAAGGTCGACAGCGAGCCCGCGCCGTACGCCTTCTCGTACGCGGCCTTGTAGCCGAGCGCCGGCTTCTTCACCGGATTCGAATCGGGCAGCTGGTCGGTCACGAGCACCGGGCCGGCCGGCAGGATCTCGCCTTCGCAATCCTTGCCGCACACGCGCAGGAAGTCGTTGTTCGCGACGCCGTGCGTCTGATACACCTTGCCCTTGTAGCCACGCTCCTTCAGCGTCTTGGCAGGCAGCGCGGCCGGCGTGCCGGACCCGGCGATCAGCACCGCATCGGGATTCGCGCCCATCAGCTTGAGCACCTGCCCCATCACCGACGCGTCGGTGCGGTTATAGCGTTCGTTCGACACGAGCTTCAGCCCGTTCTTCTCCGCCGCCGCGCTGAACGTCTTGTACCAGCTGTCGCCATACGCATCGGCGAAGCCGATGAAGCCGACCGTCTTCACGCCGTGCTTGGCCATGTAGCCGGCGATCGCATCGGCCATCAGCTGGTCGTTCTGCGGCACCTTGAACATCCACGCGCGCTTCGCGTCCATCGGCGAGATGATCTGCGCGCTCGCCGCGAGCGAGATCGTCGGCGTCTTGCCCTGCGACACCGGGTCGAGCATCGCGAGCGAGTTCGGCGTGACGGACGAACCGATGATCGCGTCCACGTGATCCTCGTCGATCAGCTTGCGCACGTTCTGCACCGCGCGGCTCGTGTCGGACGCATCGTCGAGCACGATGTACTGGACGCTCTTGCCCGCGATTTCCTTCGGCAGCAGCGCGATCGTGTTCTTTTCCGGAATCCCGAGCGAGGCGGCCGGCCCGGTGGCCGACAGCGTCACACCGATCTTCACCTGCGCCGACGCCGTGGCCGCCGCGCACACGAGGCCCGCGGCAAGCAGACCCTCCATCCATCGATTCATCTTCATTTACGTTGTCTCCAAACGCTGCTCGAAAAATCCGCGGGTCGCTCGGGCGGCTCCCGGTCCTCAAACAAGTTAATAATTTAACTATCTCGCCGTACCGCGCCTACGCTCGTTTTCCCGTGAAACGCCGCGCCGCCATCCAGCCCCGGCGATACCGCGCGTGCGCGTCGCGGCGCATGCCGAAACGGCCCTACGCCCGCCACGATGCGCGGCGGCAATGTCGTCAGGATGAATGAAACGGAGAAATGCGGCGTTGCGCGACACGCGATCGATGCGGACGCAACGATCGCCGGCAGGTCGGCCGGCCCGGCCGGGCTCGGCTCCGCAAGCGGGCAATGCGGGATCGAAAAATCGGCCGTTCATGCGAACGCGAACGAGAGACCGGATGCCGACGCAACGACCGTGGGCGCCGTCGTGCCGGCAAACCGCACCGGAACGCGCATGCCGGCCGCAGGACGGCTCGTGAGCGCCGACGCATACGCGGGCATCCCCGACTCCGCACGAGCGGCGCCAGCCGCCTCTCGCACCGCGATCCATCGTCCCGCGCTTCTCATCCAACCGCACTCCCTCTTCTGCATTTTGCTTGTAGGAGAACTGCCGACCGTTTTCCCGACCGCACGGTCGGCGAAAGCTGAGTGTAACGGACGCTTTTTACGCACGCCAACCGGGTAAGCCCGGACGGCAATGCACGCGCGTGCGCGCCAGCGGCAATCGACCAGCGGAAAGGATGAAAACGGCGAAGACGCGATAAGCGCGGTTGAGGCGGCGCAGAATGCTGACGGCACTCACTCGTTGCACCAGCAACGGAAATTCGCGCACCAAATGAAAAAGCGCTGTTGGATTCCGTCCAACAGCGCTTTGGGGTCCGGGCACTTTGTGCCTCGATTGTCTCCTCGTTCTCCACCTGCAAATTCGTTTCGCGGTGCATCAGAACTGAGACGAAGATTAAAGGACCTTTCACCCTGCGACAACTTAGCATTTACCCCTATGGTGCATCGCCGCACGAAAATGGGGCACCAGTGTTGCCGCGCGGCACCGGCCTGAGGCCATCGAAACGCCGTTCCCGGCCGCGGCGGATGGTGCTTCGCATCAACCCGCCGCACCGGCCGCCGCCATGCGATCAGGACGGCCTGAGCGTCTTGACCCGCGCGACCATCTCGCCGACGATCCCGCGCCGGAACGCAAGCACGCATGCGATGAAGATGAGGCCCGTGACGATCGTCGCCGACTCGCCCAGCGAGTGGAACCAGCCGATGCCGGTCGCCGATGCGAGCCATTCGCCGATGTCGCCGAGCCGGTCCTCCAGCGCGACGATCAGCGCCGCGCCGAGCAACGGCCCGAACAGCGTGCCCATCCCGCCGACGAGCGTCATCAGCACGACGAGGCCCGACATCGTCCAGTACGCGTCGGACAGCGTTTCGAAACCGAGCACCAGCACCTTCAGCGAACCCGCCAGGCCCGCGAGCCCGGCCGACAGGATGAACGCGAGCAGCTTGAAGCGGTCGGTGTCGTAGCCGAGCGAGATCGCGCGCGCCTCGTTCTCCTTGATCGCGACGAGCACCTGGCCGAACGGCGAATGCACGATCCGCACGATGAACGCGCAGGCCGCGACGATCACCGCGAGCACGACGTAGTAGAGCGCGACGTCGTTCGACATGTCGACGAGCCCGAACAAATGCCCGCGCGGCACGCCCTGCAGGCCATCCTCGCCGTGCGTGAACGGCGCCTGCAGGTAGATGAAATAGACCATCTGCGCGAACGCGAGCGTGATCATCGCGAAGTAGATGCCCTGCCGGCGAATGGCGAACAGGCCCACGACCAGCCCGAGCAGCGTCGCGGCGAACGTGCCCGCGAGCACGCCGAGCTCCGGCGTGAAGCCGAGCGTCTGGATCGCATAGCCGGTCGTGTAGCCGGCGGTCGCGAGGAACATCGCATGGCCGAACGACAGCAGCCCCGTATAGCCGATCAGCAGGTTGAACGCGGCCGCGAACAACGCGAACGTGAGCACCTTCATCACGAACACCGGATACGCGCCGATGAACGGCGCGACGAGCAGTGCGGCGAGCAGCGCGCCGTAGAGCACTTTTCTCTGCATCATTTTTCCTTGCCGAACAGGCCCGCCGGGCGGATCAGCAGCACGATCGCCATGATCACGAACACGACCGTGGCCGATGCTTCCGGATAGAACACGCGCGTGAAGCCCTCGATCACGCCGAGCAGCAGCCCGGTGATGATCGAGCCGAGGATCGAGCCCATCCCGCCGATCACGACCACCGCGAACACGGTGATAATCATCGGCTGCCCCATCAGCGGCGACACCTGGATTACCGGCGCCGCGAGCACGCCCGCGAACGCGGCGAGCGCGACGCCGAAGCCGTAGGTGAGCGTGATCATCATCGGCACGTTCACGCCGAACGCCTCGACGAGCTTCGGGTTCTCGGTGCCAGCGCGCAGATAGGCGCCCAGGCGCGTCTTCTCGATCACGAACCACGTCGCGAGACACACCGCGAGCGACGCGACGACCACCCACGCGCGGTAGTTCGGCAGGAACATGAAGCCGAGATTGGTCGCGCCCGCGAGCTGCGACGGCACGTCGTACGGCTGGCCCGACGACCCGTAGATCGAGCGGAACACGCCTTCGACGACGAGCGTGAGACCGAACGTGAGCAGCAGCCCGTACAGGTGATCGAGCTTGTACAGCCAGCGCAGCATCGAGCGCTCGATCAGGATTCCGAACGCACCGACGATCAGCGGCGCGAGCACGAGCATCGCCCAGTACGGCAACGCGAAGTACGACAGACCCATCCACGCGAGCATCGCGCCCAGCATGAACAGCGCGCCGTGCGCGAAGTTGATCACGTTGAGCAGCCCGAAGATCACCGCCAGCCCGAGGCTCAGGATCGCGTAGAACGAGCCGTTGACGAGCCCGAGCAGCAACTGGCTCAGCATCGCCGGCAACGGAATGCCAAAGATTTCCATCGACTTAGCCGTCAGTATGAGTTTCGTTGCGCGCGCAACGTTCTAGCCGTCGCGCGCACGGGCGGCGCAGCGGGCACGTCGCCGCGGCCGCCGCGCGCCGCCATGTCGCGCTTACTTCCACATCGCGCAGCGCGACTCCTGCTTGGTACCGAATGCCTGGTCGCCCGGAATCGTCGCGAGCACCTTGTAGTAGTCCCACGGCTCCTTCGATTCCGACGGCTTCTTTACTTCCATCAGGTACATGTCGTGAATCATGCTGCCGTCCTGGCGGATGAAGCCCTTCGCGTAGAAGTCGTTGATCTTCATCTTCTTCAGCTCGGCCATCACCTTGTCGGAGTCGGTCGTGCCGGCCGCCTGCACGGCCTTCAGGTAGGTCGTCACCGACGAGTAGTCGGCCGCCTGCAGGCTCGACGGCATCTTCTTCATCTTGCCGAAGTAGCGTTGCGCCCACTGGCGCGAGGCCGCGTCGCGGTTCCAGTACCAGCTGTCGGTCAGCACGAGGCCCTGCGTCGTCTCGAGGCCGAGGCTGTGCACGTCGTCGATGAACATCAGCAGCGCGGCGATCTTCATCGTCTTCGTGATGCCGAACTCCTTCGCGGCCTTGATCGAGTTGATCGTGTCGCCGCCCGCGTTCGCGAGGCCCAGGATCTGCGCCTTCGACGACTGCGCCTGCAGCAGGAACGACGAGAAATCCGACGCCGACAACGGGTGCCGCACCGTGCCCAGCACCTGGCCGCCGTTCGCCTTCACGACGTCGGACGTATTCTTCTCGAGCGCCTTGCCGAACGCGTAGTCGGCGGTCAGGAAGAACCAGCTCTTGCCGCCCTGCTTCACCACCGCCGAGCCGGTGCCCTTCGCAAGCGCCATCGTGTCGTACGCGTAGTGCACGGTGTACGGCGTGCACTGCTCGTTGGTCAGCGTGTCGGCGCCCGCGCCGATGTTGATGTAGACCTTCTTCTTCTCGGCCGCGACCTGGTTCATCGACAGCGCGGTCGCGGAGTTCGTGCCGCCGACCAGCAGGTCGAGCCCGCCGCGGTCCATCCATTCGCGCGCCTTCGACGCGGCGATGTCCGCCTTGTTCTGGTGGTCGGCATAGACGACCTCGATCGGCTTGCCGAGCACCTTGCCGCCGAAGTCGGCGACCGCCATCCGGATCGCCTCGAGGCCGCCCTGCCCGTCGATGTCCGCGTACAGCCCCGACATGTCGGTGATGAAGCCGATCTTCACGCTGTCCGCGGCGTGTGCGGCGCCCGCGGTGAATGCTGCGGTCGCGACCGCGAGACACGCGTGTGCGAGGGTCTTCATTTTCATTGACGTCTCCTGTTGTTCTGATGCGTTGTGGTTGTTCGAGGCCGCCACGGCTAGCGGCAAGGGAAACGGGGCGGCGTCACACCCCGAGCAGGTCGTGAAGGATCGGCATCTTGCCTTCCAGTTCGGATGAGCGGAAATGCTCGACGATGCGGCCATGTTCCATCACGTAGAAGCGATCGGCGAGCGGCGCGGCGAAGCGGAAATTCTGTTCGACCATCACGACCGTGTAGCCGCGCGCCTTCAGCGCGACGATCATGCGCGCAAGCGCCTGCACGATCACCGGCGCGAGGCCTTCGGAAATCTCGTCGAGCAGCAGCAGGTTGGCGCCGGTGCGCAGGATCCGCGCCACCGCGAGCATCTGCTGCTCGCCGCCGGACAGCCGCGTGCCCTGGCTCTGCCGGCGCGACGCGAGGTTCGGGAACATCGCGTAGATCTCGTCGAGCGACATCGCATGCTCGCGCGGCCCGATCGGCGGCGGCAGCATCAGGTTCTCCTCGCACGACAGGCTCGAGAAGATGCCGCGCTCCTCCGGGCAATAGCCGACGCCGAAATGCGCGATGCGATGCGTCGCGAGGCCGATCGTCTCGTTGCCCGCGACCTTGATCGAGCCGCTGCGCCGGCCGGTGAGGCCCATGATCGCGCGCAGCGTCGTGGTGCGGCCCGCGCCGTTGCGGCCGAGCAGCGTGACGACCTCGCCGCGATGAACGCTCAGGTCGACACCGTGCAATATGTGGGATTCCCCGTACCAGGCCTCGAGGCCCGTGATCTCCAGCGCGGGCGTGCCGCTTTCGACGCCGCTCAATTCGCGTTCCTCCCGTTCGCTGTGCTTCATGCGTGCGCCCCCGCGAGTGCCGCATCGGCGCTGCCCATGTACGCCTCGATCACGAGCGGATTCTTCGACACTTCCGCATACGACCCTTCGGCCAGCACCTCGCCGCGCTGCAGAACGGTGATCGTGTCGGAGATGCCGGCGATCACGTTCATGTTGTGCTCGACCATCAGGATCGTGCGGCCGCTCGCGACCTTCTTGATCAGCGCGGTCACGCGGTCGACGTCCTCGTGGCCCATCCCTTGCGTGGGCTCGTCGAGCAGCATCAGTTCGGGCTCCATCGCGAGCGTCGTCGCGATCTCGAGCGCGCGCTTGCGGCCGTACGCGAGCTCGACCGTCGGCACGTGCGCGAAATCGGTGAGGCCGACCTGCGTGAGCAGGTCCATCGCGCGATCGTCGAGGCGCCGCAACGTGCGCTCGCTGCGCCAGAAGTGGAATTCGGTACCGAGCGTGCGCTGCAGGCCGATGCGCACGTTCTGCAGCGCAGTCAGGTGCGGGAACACCGCCGAGATCTGGAACGAACGGATGATGCCGCGACGCGCGACCTGCGCGGGCCGCTCGTCGGTGATGTCGATGCCGTTGAAGACGATCTGGCCGGACGTCGGTGTCAGGAACTTGGTGAGGAGGTTGAAGCAGGTGGTCTTGCCCGCGCCGTTCGGTCCGATCAACGCATGGATCGCACCGCGGCGCACACGCAGGTTGACGCCGTTCACGGCGGTGAAGCCCCGGAATTCCTTCGTCAATCCGCGTGTTTCGAGAATCGTGTCGCCGAGAATCATGTTCCCTTCCGTACGAAGTCAGGCGAAGCATCGGGAAGATTCGCGCAAGCGACGCGAACAGGTCCGCGGATCAGCGGGCTGCCCCCCGGGGCACCGTATTACGCCTCGAGGGTGGTCTCCCGCGCCGACGCGTATGCACACTGCGCAACATTGTCGCGCCGTTGGTGCAGTGCAATCATCGGGATTTGCACTTATAGGGCTGCCCGCCATATAGGACGCGGCTGAGCGCGTATTTCGACGCGTTTTTTTGACGCGCGCATCGTCGGCGGTCGACCCATCGCACGACGCATGCCTGCGCGAATGCGGGCGCGTAACGCTGCGCGTCGGGTCGTCGCGCAACCGGAAGGGTGCGAGCAATGCGCGGCTCGCGACGCAATGGCCGTGCGCGCCTTCGATCCATCGCGACCCGTGCGCGTCCGCTTGTTTCGCATCGCGAAGCAGCGGGCACGCGGATGACGGCCCGCTGTCGCGCGTGACAGTATCGCGTCATGCAGCCGTCATCGCAGCTTCCGTTCGCAGCTGCGTCGCGTCGCGCGCGGCGCGTCGATCGGCGCGGATCATGTCGCTCGCGCGCTCGGCGATCATCAGCGTCGGCGAATTCGTGTTTCCCGACGTAATGAACGGCATCACCGATGCGTCGACGATCCGCAGCCCGGCGATGCCACGCACGCGCAGCCTGCTGTCGACGACGGCACGCTCGTCGTCCGCGCGTCCCATCCGGCATGTGCCGACCGGATGGAAGATCGTCGTGCCGACCGCGCCCGCCGCTTCGATCAGTTCGGCTTCGGTCTGGTAGCGCGTGCCCGGCAGGATCTCCTCGGGACGGTAGCGCGCCAGCGCGGGCGCGGACGCGATCCGCCGTGTGAGGCGCAGTGCATTCGCCGCGACGTGACGATCGTGGTCGGTCGACAGGTAGTTCGGTGCGATCGACGGCGCCGCGCCCGCATCGGGGCTCGCGATATGCACGCTGCCGCGCGAGCTCGGCCGCAGATGGCAGACCGACGCCGTGAACGCGTTGAAGCGGTGCAGCGGTTCGCCGAAGCGCTCGAGCGACAGCGGCTGTACGTGATATTCGAGATCGGGGCGCGTGAGCGCGGGATCGTCCGGATCGGACTTCGCGAACGCGCCGAGCTGCGACGGCGCCATCGACATCGGCCCGCGCTGCAGCAGCGCATATTCGGCGCCGATCATCAGCTTGCCCCACCAGCGTGCGGACAGCGTGTTCAACGTGCGCACGCCTTCGACGCGAAACGCCATCCGCAACTGCAGGTGATCCTGCAGGTTCTCGCCGACGCCCGGCAGATCCTGCACGACGTCGATGCCGAGCGCCTGCAGCCGCGCGCCCGCGCCGACGCCCGACAGTTCGAGCAACTGCGGCGAATTGACCGCGCCGGAAGTCAGCAGCACTTCGGCACGCGCGCGCGCGACGTAGTCGGTGCCGCCGCCGCGATACTCGACGCCGACCGCGCGTCGCCCGTCGAAGATCACGCGCTGCGCATGCGCACCGGTGATCACGGTCAGGTTCGGGCGCGTCATCGCGGGCCGCAGGAACGCCTTCGACGTATTCCAGCGCACGCCGCGCTTCTGGTTCACCTCGAAATAGCCGACGCCGGTGTTGTCGCCGCGGTTGAAATCGTCGGTCGCCGGGATGCCCGTCTGCTGCGCGGCTTGCGCGAACGATTCGAGGATCTCCCAGCGCAGCCGCTGCTTCTCGACGCGCCAGTAACCGCCGGCGCCGTGTGCATCGCTCGCGCCCGCGTGGTGGTCCTCGCTGCGCTTGAAGATCGGCAGCACGCTGTCCCACGACCAGCCGGCGTCGCCGGTTTCCCGCGCCCAGCCGTCGTAATCCTCGCGCTGGCCGCGCATGTAGATCATCCCGTTGATCGACGAGCAGCCGCCGAGCACGCGGCCGCGCGGATACGACAGCGCGCGGCCGTTGAGCGCCGCCTCGGGCTGCGTCTTGTACAGCCAGTCGGTGCGCGGATTGCCGATGCAGTACAGATAGCCGACCGGAATGTGAATCCAGTGATAGTCGTCCTTGCCGCCCGCTTCGAGCAGCAGCACGCGGATCTCGGGATCCTCGGTCAGGCGGTTCGCGAGCACGCAGCCCGCGGTGCCCGCGCCGACGATCACGTAGTCGAATTCGCCCTCGAGCGTGCGTTGAGTACTCACGGCGTGTCTCCATCCATTGTTGTGCCGCGCGCGTGCGATTCCGCGCGTCGTTTTCAGCATAGTGCGTCGCGCGCGACGCAGTCGATGAAGCGTACTCCGGCCGCCCGCCGCCGATCCAATGAGTTATGCTGAACCGCGTTATAAGCCGCGCTCATATCACGACAATGGATCTCACCCTGCTCCGCGCGTTCGCGACGGTCGCCCGCGAAGGCAACCTGACGCGCGCCGCCGTGCAGTTGCACCTGACGCAGCCGGCCGTCAGCCTGCAGATCAAGCATCTGCAGGAAACGCTCGGCGTCACGCTGTTCACGCGCACGTCGCGCGGGCTGGCGCTCACGCGCGACGGCCAGACGCTGCTGCCGCATGCGGAGCGCGCGCTGGCCGCGGCCGCCGACGTGCAGCGCGCCGCCGCCGCGCTGCGCCACGAGGTGCGCGGCCGGCTGCGGATCGGCACGATCCTCGATCCCGGCTTCCTGCGGCTCGGCGGCTTCCTGCGCGCGCTGGTCGAAACCCATCCGCAGATCGAAACCGCGCTGCGGCACGGCATGTCCGGGTGGGTACTCGAACAGGTGCGCGCGCAGGCGCTCGACGTCGGCTACTACATCGGCCGGCCCGGCGAGGACGATCCGCGCGACGACGCGCTGTTCCACACGGTCACGCTCACGCGTTTCGAGTACCGCGTGCTCGCGCCGGCCGGCTGGAAGGAGCGCGTACAGCGGGCGCACGACTGGCGCACGCTCGCCGCGCTGCCGTGGATCTGGACGCCACCGGCGTCCGCCCATCACCGGCTGCTGTCGCGGCTGTTCGCGGCGGCCGGCGCGCAGCCGGTAAAGGTTGCCGAAGTCGACCAGGAGCAATCGATGCTCGATCTGGTGAAATCGGGAATCGGGCTGACGCTCGCCCGCGACTCGACGGCGCTGGCCGAAGCGCATGCGCATGCGCTGACGATCATCGAACGCGTGACGGTGCCGACCGAGCTGACTTTCGTGACACTTGCCGAGCGGCGTGCGGAACCGGCGATCGCGGCGGCGCTGCGGCTGATCGAAACCCAATGGGCGATATGAGCGCGGCTGATGCCGGCGCGGCCGGCCGCGCCTGGAGGTTCAGCCTGCGGCGCGCGGCAGCTGCCCGATCGGCACTCGCAGGTGACGCACGTTAGCGCACGGGCTCGAATCGCCTCTCCGCGGCGCATCGCCGCGTCCCGCCTTGCCGTCACGCCACCATCGCAGGCTTTTTGCTAGATTGTGCGTTCGCACACCGCGAGACCCCTGATTGAAGGAGACCCGCATGGCCCGCAACATCGAGATCAAAGCCCGCGCCCGCGACTTCGAGCGGCTGCGCGAACAGGCGGCCGCACTGGCCACCGAAGCGCCGCTCTTCTACCGCCAGCAGGATTTCTTCTACGACGTGCCGCGCGGCCGGCTGAAGCTGCGCCGCTTCGAGGACGGCACGCCGGCCGAGCTGATCTTCTACCAGCGCGACGACCGCGACGGCCCGAAGGCGTCGTACTACACGCGCAGCCCGGTCACGAACCCGGACGCGATGCACTCGCTGCTCGCGACCGCGCTGACCACGCGCGGAATCGTGACGAAGGAACGGCACGTGTACCTCGTCGGCCGCACGCGGATCCACCTCGACCGCGTCGACGGCCTCGGCGACTTCATCGAACTGGAAGTCGTACTCGGCCCCGATGACGACGAAGCCGGCGGCGAAGCCGAAGCGCACGACGTGTTCGCGAAGCTCGGCGTCGCGCAGGAGGACCTCGTCGCGGTCGCATACGTCGACCTGCTGAACGCCGACGTGCAATCCGAAGCAGCCTGATCCCGCGCTGCTCGCGGCGACGCGACGCGCGTGGCGCCCCGCCGCCGGCCCGGCTCCCCGCGTCAGGCGGCGCCGGGCGCCAGATGCGCGAGCGGCAGCGCGCCGTTGCGCTTGAAGGTCGTCAGCACGATGTTCGAGCGCACGCTGTCGACGCCCGGCACGCGCATCAGCTTCTTCATCACGAACTGCGACAGCGCGTTGAGATCCGGCGCAACGATCCGCAACAGATAGTCGGCGTCGCCGACCACCGCGTGGCATTCGAGCACCTCGGGCAGCACGTCGATCTGCTGCTGGAACTGCTCGATGATCGAATCGCCGTGGTGCTTGAGCTTCAGGCTCGTGAACGCGGTGACGCCGAGCCCGAGCTTTTCGGGCCGCAGCATCACGCGGTAGCCTTCGATCACACCGGCCGCCTCGAGCCGTTGCAGCCGCCGCCCGATCTGCGACGGCGACAACGGCACCTCCTCCCCGAGCTGCTGGTGCGTCGCGCGCCCGAAGCGCTGCAGCACGTCGAGAAGCGCGAGGTCGAAGTGATCGAGTTCCAGCATGAACATTCTCCGCATTGATTCGTGTTTGGATGCGCGATTATCGCATCGAAAGGCAAATCAACGCCATCTTTGCGCCCATTCCGCATGTCGCCCGCTCTACACTTGCATGGTTCCCAACCACTGCATTCAGAGCCGCACCATGTCCACCGTCGTCACCGCGAAACTGCAGGAGCAGTTCGACGCGGGCCTCGAAACCCGCGCCGATTTCACCATCGACCAGCCGCTGGAACGCTACGGCCAGGTCGACCACGCGGTGTGGCAGCAGCTCTATGCGCGGCAGTCGGCGCTGCTGCGCGGGCGCGCATGCGACGCGTTCGTCGCGGGGCTCGGGAAGATCGAGCTGCCGGCCGATCGCGTGCCGTCGTTCGCCGACGTGAATCGCCAGCTGAAGCCGGCCACCGGCTGGGAGATCGTCGCGGTGCCGGGCCTCGTGCCCGATCGCGTGTTCTTCGAGCACCTCGCGAACCGGCGGTTTCCGGTCACCTGGTGGATGCGCCGCCCCGATCAGCTCGACTACCTGCAGGAACCCGACTGCTTCCACGACCTGTTCGGCCATGTGCCGCTGCTGATCGAGCCGGTGTTCGCCGACTACATGCAGGCCTACGGCCGCACCGCGCTCGCGGTCGCGGACGACGAAGCCGCGCTCGCGCGACTGGCGCGTCTCTATTGGTATACGGTCGAGTTCGGCCTGATCCGCGACCCGAACGGCACGAACGGGCTGTCGATCTACGGCGCCGGCATCGTATCGAGCAAGGGCGAGAGCCTGTACAGCCTGGAAAGCGCGGCGCCGAACCGGCTCGGTTTCGACCTCGAGCGCGTGATGCGCACGCGCTACCGGATCGACACGTTCCAGAAGACCTACTTCGTGATCGACGACTTCGCGCAGTTGTTCGCGCTGGCCGACGTCGACGGCCGCGCGCTGGCCGACCGGCTGGCCGCGCTGCCCGAATTCCCCGCCGGCGCGGTGGTCGACGGCGATCTCGTGCTGCATCGCGGCACGGGCGAAGGCTGGCCGGACGACGCCGACGCATGAGAAAGCGGGCGGCCGCCTCCCGATGCCCGTCCCGCAACTATGAAACAATGAACGGTACCGGCTTTGTCGCGTGGCCTTTGCCCGCGCGCAGCGCCGTTACCGAACGAGGTGCAACATGATTCACAAGCTCACATCAGAAGAACGCAAGACCCGGCTCGAGGGCCTGCCGCACTGGACGGCCGTGCCGGGCCGCGACGCCATCCAGCGCAGCCTGCGCTTCGCCGATTTCAACGAGGCATTCGGCTTCATGACGCGGGTCGCGATCAAGGCGCAGGAAATGAACCACCATCCGGAATGGTTCAACGTGTACAACCGCGTCGACGTGACGCTGTCGACCCACGACGCGGACGGCCTGACCGAACGCGACATCGCGCTCGCAACCTTCATCGACCAGGTGTGCGCACACACCGATCCGGCCGCCTGAGCCTATCCTCTACCGCCGCGCATCTTTCGACGCGCGGCGCGTCAACTTTTCATTTCGCTGAACGTTTTCTAGGATGTACTCAGCGAAAGCCTTCAGCTTTCCAAGCCATCCTTAAGGCGCACGTAAGTCTCGTACGCTTTCCTCGCCTTGGGGTCCAAACCTTCCAGTTGCAGCGCGCCTTCGCGCTGTACAATCAGCAGCGCATACGGCTTGGAAAGCGCGCTGGCCTCTTCGCAGAGTTTGAGTTCGTCGCCGCTCGACGGCGAGCGGGCGCGCCAGAAATTGATCGCGGCTTCGAGGTCGTGGATCGAAATATCGGACATGATTGGATTTAATCGTTCGCTGGCCGCCATGCTTGATTGTCAGGCGATGCGGCGCCCCTGTGGAAACGGCGTCGTGCTGTCCGCGTGCCTGAACCGCCAACCCATTGTACTTGAGCGAACTTCATGCGACTCCTTCTGATCGAAGACGACCGCCCCATCGCACGCGGTATCCAGAGCAGCCTCGAGCAGGCTGGCTTCACCGTCGACATGGTGCATGACGGCATCTTTGCCGAACAGGCGCTGGCACAAAACCGCCACGAACTCGTGATCCTCGACCTCGGCCTGCCGGGCATCGACGGCATGACGCTGCTCACGCGTTTCCGCCAGACCAATCGCCACACGCCGGTCATCGTGCTGACCGCGCGCGACGAACTGAACGACCGGATCCAGGGCCTGAACTCCGGCGCCGACGATTACATGCTCAAGCCGTTCGAGCCGGCCGAGCTCGAAGCCCGCATCCGCGCGGTGATGCGCCGCAGCGGCCCGCACAGCGACATGCCGCGTCCGGAAGTGTCGCTCGGCGGCGTCCGGCTGTCGGGCGTCGATCGCCGCATCTTCAACGACGACAAGCCGCTCGAGCTGTCGCCGCGCGAATTCGCCGTGCTCGAAATGCTGCTGCTGCGCCACGGCCGCGTGGTCAGCAAGGCCCAGCTGCAGGATCACCTCACGCACTTCGGCGGCGATCTCGGCGACACCGCGATCGAAGTCTACGTGCACCGGGTGCGCAAGAAACTCGAGCAGTGCCGCGTCGAAATCGTCACGGTGCGCGGCTTCGGCTATCTGCTGCAGGAAATCCGCCAGACCGCGAGCGTCTGAGCGGCGCGCCGCACGCCGGCCGGCCACGGGCCGTCGGCGAGCAGCCCTGCCCGCGTCGCCGTCCGACGCACGTCCGCGCCGCTCCCCGTGAGCGGCGCTTATCCATTTGCCCGACGAAATGTCTTCTGATCCGGCTGTCACCACCAGCCTGCGCCGCTCGCTGCTTCGGCGCCTCGCCGCGCCGCTGTCGATGCTTGCGCTGATGAGCGGCCTGATTGCCTATTGGCTCGCGTGGCAATACACGCAACACGTGATCGACCGCTCGCTCGCCGATCTCGCCACCGCCATCTCGAAACAGATCCAGATCGCCGGCCCCGACGCGCCGTTCACGGTGCCGCCGCTCGCGCAGGCGATGTTCTCCGATCCGGCGGAGGCGCTGATCTACCGGATCAGCGACGGCGAACAGGAACTCGCCGGCGACCCGAAGCTGCCGCTGCGCGGCATCAACGTGCGCCGCATGCATCACGCGTACGTGTTCGAGGCCGAATACGACAATCGCGCGGTGCGCGTCGCGCAAGTGCGCGTCGACGATGTCGAGGGCGGCAAGCCGATGGTGGTCGAGGTCGCGCAGCCGGTGCGGCACCGCTACCGGATCGCGGCCGAATTCCTCGTCGCGATCATGATGCCGTTGTTGCTGCTGCTGCTCGCGGGCTGGGGCATCGTGTGGCGCGTCGTGAACCAGCAGCTCGGCCCGCTCACGCATCTCGCCGATTCGCTGAACCGGCAGACCCACACGTCGCTCGAGCCGGTCGACGAAACCGACGTGCCGCTCGAGATCCGGCCGCTGACGAGCGCGATGAACGCGCTGCTCGGCCGCCTGAAGACCGCGCTCGACGCGCAGCGCAAGTTCATCGCCGATGCCGCGCACCAGTTGCGCACGCCGCTCACGGCCGTGAAGCTGCATGCCGAGCAGGCCGCCGTCGCGCGCGATCCGCAGCAGACCTACGCCGCGGTGCGCGAACTGCGCGCGGCCGCCGACCGCGCGGTGCGGCTGTCGAACCAGTTGCTGTCGCTCGCGCGCGCGGAGCCGGGCGAACAGGCCGCGCGTTTCGTCGACGTCGACCTGGCCGCGATGGCGTTCGAGACGGGCGCCGAGTGGGTGCCGCGCGCGCTCGCATCGCACGTCGACCTCGGCTTCCAGCGCAGCGACGATCCCGGCGAAGACGAAACGTTGAACGTGCGCGGCAACCCCGTGCTGCTGCGTGAAGTGATCGCGAACCTGCTCGACAATGCGCTGAAATATGTGCCGCTCGCACGGCCGGTGGGCGCGCGCATCACTGTGAACGTCGCGCGCGGCGCGCTCGAGGGCGGCCAGCCGGCCGCCGAGATCGTCGTCGAGGACAACGGGCCGGGCGTGCCGGCCAGCCAGCAGGCCGACCTGTTCAAGCGCTTCTTCCGCGGCGATGCGCAGAGCGGCAACGGTGTCGAGACGGGTGCCGGGCTCGGGCTCGCGATCGTGCACGACATCATCGCGATGCACGGCGGCACGGTGTCGTACGAGGATGCACCGGAAGGCGGTTCGCGGTTCGTCGTGCGGGTGCCGCTCGCCGAGCGCACCGCGAAGCCGGCAAGCGAGATGCCGGCGGCAACGCCGACGCACTGAATCGCATGCGCGCGCACGCCGGGACGGAGGGACCGGCGCGCCGCAGCGAGCCGGGGGCGCAGCCGCGCGCGATGCGCGGCCCCGGTCGTCACTTCTTCTTTTTCTTGTCCTTCGCGCCGGACTCGGACTTGCCTTCCTTCTTGTCCTTCTTCTTTTTCTTCTTGCCGTCGTCGTCCGGCGTGGCGAGCAACGTGCCGCGACACGTGATCGCGCCGCAATGGCACGCGTATTCGCGCTTGAGCTTCTTGGTCAGCTTCTCGTCGATCACGAGGCCATAGTCGTAGAACAGCTCTTCTTCCGGCTCGATATCGCGCAGCGCGTGGATGAACACGCGGCCCTTGATCTCCTCGGCCTCGCAATTCGGCGCGCACGAATGGTTGATCCAGCGCGCGCTGTTGCCGTTGATCTTGCCGTCGATCACGCCGCCCTCTTCCAGTGCGAAGTAGAACGTATGATTCGGCTCGTTCGGGTCGTGCGGATGACGGCGCAGCGCTTCCTTCCACGAAATTCGCTCGCCCTTGTATTCCACTACGCGTTCGCCGGCCTTGATCGGCTCCACCGCGAACACGCCCTTGCCGTGTATTCCCGAGCGGCGTACCGCGATCCTGCGTGAACTCATCGATCGAATCCTTTGAAGACGACTTGAATGGAAGACGGCCGCATGCGCGTGTTGCGCGGCCCTGCGCCGTGCGAAACGAAAACGCGGCACCGGTCGGTGCCGCGTCGGGGCATGCGGCGAATCACCCGCATCCTACACGTTCGAGATTGCTTCGTTCAACATCGCGCGCAATATCGCGCGCATGACGCTCAACGCTGGCCGAATGCGATGTCGCCGAACAACGCCTTGTGCTCGCGCGGCTGCGAACGCCAGTACTGCGGCGGCGCCGACACCTGCGCGCCGAGTTCGGCGGCCGCATGCCACGGCCAGCGCGGGTCATACAGCATCGCGCGCGCCATCGCGACGAAATCGGCATCGCCCGCCTCGATCAGGCGGTTCGCATGCGCGGGCTCGTTGATGAGGCCGACCGCGATCGTCGGCATCCCGACCGCGCGCTTCACCGCCTGCGCGAACGGCACCTGGTAACCGGGCGACAGCGGAATCTTCTGCAGCGGCGACACGCCGCCGGACGACACGTCGATCCAGTCGCAGCCGCGCTGTTTCAATTCGTGCGCGAACGCGATCGTATCGTCGAGTTCCCAGCCGCCCTCGACCCAGTCGGTCGCCGACACGCGCACGCCGACCGGGCGGTCCGCCGGAAACGCCGCGCGCACCGTCTCGAAGATCTCGAGCGGAAAGCGCATCCGGTTTTCGCGCGAGCCGCCGTATTCGTCGGTGCGCTGGTTCGCAAGCGGCGACAGGAACTGATGCAGCAGGTAGCCGTGCGCCGCGTGCACTTCGATCGCATCGATGCCGACGCGCGCGGCACGCTTCGCGGCGGCGGCGAATGCGTCGCGGATCCGGTTCAGGCCGGCCGCGTCGAGCGCGAGCGGCGGCGTCTCGCCGTCCTTGTGCGGCAACGCCGACGGCGCATGCGGCAGCCAGCCGCCATCGGCGACGGACACGAGCTGGCCGCCCTTCCACGGCACCTCGCTCGAGGCCTTGCGCCCCGCATGCGAAAGCTGCATCGCGACACGGATCGGCGAATGCTTGCGGATCGCCGCCAGCACGGGCTTGAGCGCCGCTTCGGTCACGTCGTCCCACAAGCCGAGGTCGCCGGCCGTGATGCGCCCGTCGGGTTCGACGGCGGTCGCCTCGATGCAGAGCAGGCCCGCGCCGGACAGCGCGAGATGGCCGAGGTGAATCATGTGCCAGTCGGTCGCCTCACCGCGCTCGGCCGAGTACTGGCACATCGGGGAGATCACGATCCGGTTCGGAAGGGTCACGCCGCGCAGCGTGAACGGAGAAAACAGCGCTGTCATGGAGGCCGCTCGCCAGGAAAGGGAAAGAGCGGACGAGCGTAGCACGCGGGCTCGAAGCCTGCTGGCGGCCGGTTCGGCAGTAAGCGGATGGTCAGGGAAAGCCGGCACCCGGCCGGCTGCGAGGCAGCGGACACGCGGCGCGCGGTGGTGCGCCGGCCGGCAATGTCCGCGGGCGAGTCACACGAGATGCCGCTCGCCCGGAATCAAAGCCCGACGCTGTCGAGCCACTCGTCGAACATGCGTCGTGCGGCCGCCTCCAGCACGGGGCCGTGCCGAACGGTGTCCGCGCGCAACTGGCGCGCGTCGATGCCGGGCGTCGACGCGATTTCACCGGCGTTGCCGATCAGCCAGGGTTCGAAGCGGTCGGTGCGGATTTCAGGATGGCATTGCAGCGCCAGCACGTGCTGCCCCCATGCGAATGCCTGGTGGCGGCATGCCGGTGTCGATGCGAGATGAATCGCGCCACCCGGCAGATCGAACGTATCGCCATGCCAGTGCAGCATCGAAGTCGCCGCGCCGTCGAGGTGGCGCAGCGGCGACGCGCGGCCCGCGTCGGTGAGCGTCAGCGGCGCCCAGCCGAGTTCCTTCTGCGCAGCCGGGTAGACGCGCGCGCCGAGCGCGCGGGCGATGAACTGCGCGCCCAGGCAGATGCCGAGGATCGGCAGTCCGGCGTCGATGCGCTGGCGCACGAGTGCCGCGAGCGGCGCGATCGACGGATACTGCGCGTCCTCGTACACGCTGAGCGGTCCGCCCAGCATCACGAGCAGCGCCGGCTTGAGCACGTCGAGCGCCTCGACGCGCGACGATCCGACATCGACGTAACGCACCCGACGCCCACGCGCGCCGAGCACCTGCTCGAAGCTGCCGAGGTCCTCGAAATGCACGTGGCGGATCGCCACCACTTCCGCGTTCATCATCGGCCTCCCGGTCGATCGACGGACGTCAGCCGGCGAACACCTTCCAGGTCTTCTTCTGCGTCGCTGCGTCGGCTTCTTCATGCACCGAGCAGTCGAGACGCAGATCGCTGTCGGCCATCGACAGATCGAGCGCCGCGCAGTGATGCACCGTCTTCTTCGACTGCTTGCCCGGCTGGAAATGCGTGCACGTGAGGCACATGCGCTGCGGCGGCGTCGCACCGGCCACCTGCAGCTCGCGCAGCGTCTTCAGCAGCGCGCGGTACAGCACGCCCTGCTCGTCCGCGCCGAGCTTGCCGACCGCTTTCGTCAGGAATTCAGGCCATTGCAGCGCCTTCTTCGCCGCGGTACGGCCGCGGGCCGACAGGCGCACGGCGAGCGCACGGCCGTCGTCCAGTGCGCGACGCTTCTCGACGAGCCCCTTCGTCTCGAGCGTGCTGACCGCATCGCTGGTGGTCGCAGCCGTGAGCTGCGTCTCGCGCGCGATTTCGCCGAGCCGCATCGGGCCCTTGCGTTGCAGCAGCAGCACGAGGATCTCGCCCTGCGTCGGCGTGAGGCCTGCACCTTCCGCCCAATCCCATGCCTGGCTTCGCATGGCCGTACTCAACCGCAGCAAGCTGTGGGTCACACGTCCCGAAGCCTGATTCCCGTAAACGCCTTCGCTCATAGTCTTTTCGCTTTGCCGCCGCCCGGATCGCCGAGCAGCCGTAGTGTGGAGATCGAATGTCTATCTCAAAACAGACGCTCGTTGAAGAGCGTCGACACGGCCGTCGCGAGGCACACGCGGCGGTCGCGTTCGCGGCGACCGGTGAGACACGGGTCGTTCCGGTGTCCGCAAAGCCGACATTCTAAGCGAGAGCGGAAAATCGCACAGCTAAGTTATCCCCTTCATTCTGTGGAAAATCACTGGATAACCGGTTTTTTTCGTTGTGCCGGCGATCGCCGCCGGCGCCGCGACGGAACGCGCAAACATTTTCCTGTTCGAATCGGCCACAGTGCCGACCGCGCCGATCCACCGGGTTATCCATCCCGCAGAGCGTTGACTTTGCAGCGGAATATCGGGTTATCCACAGATTCTCAGGACCACTGGCGACGCGCGACGCATGAATCGGTGCCAAATGGCGTTCAGTGAATCGCCGCGCGGTCGAGCCTGTAATCTGCAAAACATTTTTTCATTCACGCCAGCGCAGGCACTGCTGGCGAACCGTCTCGTTCAGCGATTTTTCCTGTTTGAAAACGGTTCTCAACCATGATGCGTCATTCACGCGCGCCTTCGCGAGCGCGCCGATCTCGTCGAGCGCCGCGCGCGAGCCGAGCGCGGCCGCATGCGGCGCGATCCGGTCGAGCGTGTCGAGGATGTCTTCCGCGATCGTGCGGCGCTCACCTGTCTGAGGATTGACGCAGGTGCCCTCGAGCCCGAAGCGGCACGCTTCGAAGCGGTTGAACGTGTAGACGAGATAGTCGTCCTCCGACAGCTTCAGCGGCCGGTCGGTCAGCAGGTAGCGCGCGAGCGTCTGGATGTAGCAGGCGATCGCGGCCGCGCGGTCGACCGACAGCGGCGTGTCCATCACGCGCACCTCGATGGTCCCGTAGCCGGGCTTCGGCCGGATATCCCAGTAAAAGTCCTTCATCGAATTGACGACGCCCGTGTTGACCATCTTCGTGAAGTACTCCTCGAAGCTGTCCCAGGTCAGCACGAACGGCGCGCGGCCCGACAGCGGGAACGCGAACACCGAATTCAGGCGCGCCGAATGGAAGCCGGTGTCGACGTTCTGCACGAACGGCGACGACGCGGACAGCGCGATGAAGTGCGGAATGAAGCGCGACATCGAATGCAGCAGGAACAGCGCGCTGTCGGGATCGGGACAGCCGATGTGCACGTGCTGCCCGAACACGGTGAACTGCTTCGCGAGATAGCCGTACAGCTCGGAGATGTACTGGAAGCGCGGCGCGTCGTAGATCTGCCGGTCGCTCCATTGCTGGAACGCGTGCGTGCCGCCGCCGGCGAGCCCGACGTTGAGCTGGTCGGCCGCCTTCACGAGCACGTCGCGGATCGCATGCAGCTCGCTGACCGCCTGCTCGTGCGAATGGCAGATGCCGGTCGACAGCTCGATCATGCTCTCGGTGATTTCGGGCGTGATGTTGCCGGGGAAGGTCTCGCCCTGGATCAGGCGCATCAGGTCGGATGCCGCCTTCGTCAGGTCGTAGTTGTGCGTGTTGACGACCTGGATCTCCAGTTCGACGCCGAACGTGAACGGTTCGGAATTGACGAAAGTTTCGAGTGCCATGGCAGGTTCCGGAAATCAGTTGCCGTCGCTGCGTTCGCTGACCGCCGACAGGCAGCGGTAGACGACGAACGGGCTGACGAGCTGCAAAATCACGATCGTGCACATCACGATCGCGCGCAGGTGCGGGTCGAAATTCGGATAGAGCTGATAGGTGTCGTCGACGAGCAGATACGACAGCGCGGACATCGGCGTAAGCGCGATGCCGAGCGCGATGCCCTGCTTCATCCCGATCCCGCTCGGCTTGGCGAACGCGACGACGCCGGCCAGTTTCGCGACGAGGCGCGTGACGATCAGCACGATCGCGAGCAGCCCGCCGAGTGCGATGTCGCCCCAGGTGAACGACGTGAGCGTCAGCACGAACAGCACCACCGTCAGCAGCCAGCCGGCCGTGCCGAAATGCTCGGGCCACAACTGCGGCCGCGCTTCGAGGTTCTTCACGATGATGCCGGCGAGCAGCAGCGTGAGCAGCGTCGACAGCTTCAGCGCCTGCGCCACCGCGATCGCGAGCATCACGAGCCCGAACAGCGCGACGAACGAATGCTCGTCGCGCATCGTCGAGGTCATGTGGCGGAACAGGTAATTGCAGGCACGCGCGACCAGGTACGCGACGATGAACGAACCGGCGATCAGGTAGACGGGCTGCAGGATCGTCGCGAAAACGTTCCCGTATGCCTCCTGGTGGAGCCAGCTCGTGACGAGCTTGGTGAGCACGATCGCGTACACGCTGTTCAGCGCGGTCAGCGTGATGAGGCGCTGCGACACCTGCCCTTCCGCGCGCAGTTCGGTCTTGAGCTGGATGACCATCGACGGCGACGTAGCGATCGCGATCGCCGACAGCACGAGCGCGACCATGCCCGACACGCCGAGCGCGAGCATCACGAACAATACGAGCACGAACGTCAGCGTCGCCTCGGCGAGGCTCGACGCAATGAGCCACGGATTGCGGCGAATCCATTTCAGGTCGAGGCGGCTGCCGAGTTCGAACAGCAGCAGGCCGAGCGCGACGTCGATCAGCAGGCGCGACGTTTCGTCGGTGCTCGCGTCGATCACGCCGAAACCGAACGAACCGGCGATGAGACCGATCACCGCATAGCCGGTGATGCGCGGCAACCGCCATGCGCGGTAGCACAGCTCGCCGCACAGGCCGGCCGCGAACAACGCGAGCCCGGCCCAGAACACGGCATCCGGCGCGAGCGGCCAGTTTGGCAGGAATGAGAACGCCGACTTCATCGTGGTGACTTCTCCTTTGGAAGCAATCGCCAGCGGCGCGGGGTCAAGCGTCAGAAATGAGATGCACGCCGGCTGGGTATCGCCCCGAGTGTGATTGTTGTGGTCGACGACGGCGGGACATGGGATCCGCCTTTTTCCGCCGTCCGGCGGAACTGTCGTTCAGGCTGCCGATCTGGATTGTCGGCCTGGTGTGTGAACGGACTGCGCAGTCTCGAAGATTCAGATTCGAAATCGTGCCGACCGTTCCATTGAAGCATGTCCGGCGCCTGGCCGAACGAACGCGAAGGAAACCGATTGTGCCACAGCTTTTTCGCTCCGGAACCGATCGAATCGACTCGCGGCCCTGTGAGGCGGCACAGGTCTTTGGTTTCAACGGTTTACTTGTATATATACGTAGTAGAAGTTAACAAGACCCGCACAGTTCTGTGGATAACTTCGGTTTACGCAACAAGATCAATGTGTTGGCACAGCCATAACCCGTTGCACAGGTTGTTTGCTCACAGAGGTTTGAGTTGAGCAACTTTCGGGCCGCTCGATGACTGTGCCGAGTTGCCCAGTTTACGTCCACTGTGATTGCACACGAACTGCGCGTGGATTCCGCGCGGTTATCCACAGCATCGAGTGGATAACCTTGCGCGAAAAAATCGAAGTACTGTGAGGATTCCGCCAGCGAGATCAGCCGATCTGGCGGCCGCGCAGTGCGCGGATCAGGAAACGGGCCGGGTCGACGGCATCGGCCAGTTCGCGCTCGAGCGGCAGCGGCTCGCCTTCGAGTTGCGATGCGATCAGCTCGGCGCCGAGCGCGGCCCATACGAGGCCGCGCGAACCGTAGCCGAACGCGCCGTAGAGGCCTGCGGTGCGTGGCAGGTCGCGCGCCTTCGCACCGCTCAGCGCGCGCGCGTTCGCGACGGTCTGCGCTTCGTCGGCAAGCGGGCCGATCACCGGCACGCGGTCCGCGACGACCCAGCGAAACGCGACGCGCCCGCGCAGCGTCCCGACGTCCGGTAATTCGCCGATGAGGCCGGGCAGCAGATGCCGCACACGCGCGATGTTTTCGACATGCCCGGCGGTGCGCAGCGTCGGATCGAGGTCGTCGGGCTCGAACGTTGCACCGATCAGCAGCGTGCCGTCGTCGAGCGGCACCGCGTAGCCGTCGCCGATCGCCGGGCACGGCAGTGGCGCCGTGCTGGCGGGCGGCAGCAGCGTGAGCTGGCCGCGCACCGGTTGCAGCGACACATGCCGCAGGCCCGCAAGACGCACGGCATCGCCCGCGTTCGCGAGCACGACGACCGGCGCTTCGGCGAGCGTCTCACCTGCCGCATCGACCGCGCGCCACGTGTGGCCATCACGCTCGAGTCGAGCGACTTCGGTGCCGGCCAGCAGCTTCACGCGCTCACCGGCGGCCGCAACTTGTGCGGCGCAAAGCCCGGCCGGCCAGACGGCGCCGCCGTGCGGAAACAGCAGGCCGCCGTGCGCGACTGGCAGGTTCAGATGCGCGCGCGCGGCCTCGGTGCCGAGCAACGACACGTATTCGGACGGCGCGCCGAGCGCGTCGAACGCAGCGCGCATCCGCACGAAATCGTCCTCCGATTCCGCGAGATGGATCATCCCGCGTGTGCTGCGCGCGAACGCGCGGCCCGCATGCTCGAGCGCGCGCCAGCGTGCGAGCGCATGCAGGAAACCGCTGCGCGTGAGGCGGCTCGCGACGTTGTCGTCGCGCGTCATCAGCGGATGGAATACGCCGGCCGGATTGCCCGATGCGTCGCTGGCGATCCGCGCGTGCCGCTCGATCAGCGTGACGTTCCAGCCGCGCGCGGCCAGCCGTTCGACGACCGCGCAGCCGGCCAGACCGGCGCCGATCACGATCGCCTCGCGCGCGGCAACCGGCAAGGCGCGCGGCGGTTCGTGCCGGCGCATCCGCCAGCGCGGCGCGTATTCGCCGACGCGTAATGCGGGCTCGCCTGCGCAATCGTCGACGTCGCGACTCGTGAAGCCCGTTTCCTCGAGTGCCTGTTTCAACGCGTCGTCGCGAGCGTGCGTCGCATAGGTCGCGCCAACGCCTGCGATGCGCGCGAGCGCGCGCGTGATGTCGGGCGACAACAGATCGCCGTGCGCGGCCTGCGCTGCGTTGCCATTGCCGAGATAGAACGCATCCGCGCATGCGACGAGCTGTTGCAACATGCCGAGCGCATCGCCGAACGCGAGCGTGAGCACCACGCGTCCTTCGTCGAATTCGAGACGGTGCAGGCCGGGTACGTGCATCGGCCACGCATCGACCAGTGCGTCGGCATTTTTCGAGATGGTTGTGTTCGCAACGATATGGGAAACGGCTCGCCGCAGGTCCTCGCGTGTGAACGGATGCGGTTCGATCGCGACGAAATGCAGCCGCTCGCAGCGTGCGGGATCGTCGCGCCACGCGGCCCACGTCGCGAGAAACCGGCCGCCTGCGCCGAAACCCGTCTCGACGATCGTGAACGTGCGGCGGCCCTGCCAGCGGGCCGGCAGCCCGTTGCCGGCGAGCATCCGGCCGGCGTGCGCGCGTGCGCGCGACACGTCGCGAGGGAGCTCGCCATACTCGGGCGAGACGAGAATGCCGTCGTCGCGGCGGGCGAGCGTGGCGGGAACGAGTCGGTCGGGCATGCGAAACAAAAAACGTGGCAGCCAAGCCTGGCAAGGGATTGCGCGGAGGCGTCCGGCGGGCCGTTGGCAAAAACCAACGGCGTTGCGCGACGGCGTGCCCGGCTGCGTATCCTGTCCGGTTGGCGCAGGTCAAAAAACGGGCAATCGACGATTCATTCGGCGAAATACCGATGAAAATCTTTGAAACCCTTGTCGTTATTGGGTTTGCGCTGCGCTATCATAGCAACGCCGTACCGCGGGGTGGCCGCCGGCAAGCCGGACGGCACGTCGCGCGGGCCAGGATTCGGCGCTGTGCCGTCGGAGTCTGACTCTCGACGGCACGGTTCGCGCACGTATAATCGGCGCGTTCGCGCTGTTCGTGTCAAACCTAACCTGAAAAAGGAACCTTAATGAACAAACAGGAACTGATCGACGCCGTCGCCGCCCAAACGGGCGCCAGCAAGGCTCAAACCGGCGAAACGCTGGACACGCTGCTCGAAGTCATCAAGAAGGCCGTGTCGAAGGGTGATGCGGTTCAGCTGATCGGCTTCGGCAGCTTCGGTTCGGGCAAGCGCGCAGCACGTACGGGCCGCAACCCGAAGACGGGCGAAACCATCAAGATCCCGGCAGCCAAGACGGTCAAGTTCACGGCTGGCAAGGCGTTCAAGGACGCCGTCAACAAGCGTTAATCCAGCGCCTGTTCCAAAAAAAACCCGCCTTCAGGCGGGTTTTTTGTTGGGCGCGCGCGGCATTTTCGCCACAGTTCGCGCCACTCTTGCAAGATTTAACGGTTGCCTTTCGCCGCTCGTTTTTTACCGTGCGTTACGCGTGGACGATCTGCGCGTCGGGATCGTCGTCGTCGTGCGCATCGACGTCCCATGCCGGGAACGGATCGTCGAACGCGCTCCATTGCGCCGCGCCGAGCGCGAATTCCGCATCGGTGAGCAGGCACGCATCGAGTTTCGCGCGCCATGCGTCGGCATCGAGTCCGATGCCGATCAGCACGAGTTCCTGACGGCGATCGCCGACCGAGCGGTCGTCGAGATCGCCCTGCCACTCCGTGCGAATTTCGGCGAGCAACTCGTCGTCGTCCGGCCATTCCGCGCGATCCTGCGCGGCCCACCAGAGACCTGCGGGGCCGTGCCGGCACACGCCGCCCGCCTGCGACAGCGAGCCCGCGATGTCGTTGCGCGTCGCGAGCCAGAAGAAGCCCTTGCTGCGCAACACGCCCGGCCACTCCTGATGCAGCAGCGCCCAGAGGCGTGCCGGATGAAACGGCCGGCGTGCACGGTAAACAAAATTGCCGATGCCGAATTCGTCGGCTTCGCCGTGCACGTGCCCGTGATGCGGATCGTGGTCGTCACCGTGCGCGTGATCATGATCGAGCGATGCGAGCCAGCCCGGCGCGTTCGCGGCTTCGTCGAAATCGAAGCGGCCGGTGTTCAGCACTTCGTCGAGCGGCACGTTGCCGAACGTCGACACGACCTGGTGCGCCCGCGGGTTGAGGCGTGCCAGGATGTGCTGCAGGCGTGCGAGTTCGTCCGCGCCGACGAGGTCGGCCTTGTTGATCACCAGCACGTCGCAGAATTCGATCTGCTCGATCAGCAACTCGACGAGCGTGCGATCGTCTTCGTCCGATGCGGCGATGCCGCGCGTCGCGAGCGCGTCGTCGGAGCCGTAGTCGCGCAGGAAGTTGTAGGCGTCGACCACGGTGATGAGCGTGTCGAGCCGCGCGACGCTCGACAGCGACGTGCCGTCGTCGTCGACGAACGTGAAGGTTTCGGCGATCGGCATCGGCTCCGCGATGCCGGTCGATTCGATCACGATCGCATCGAAGCGGCCCTCCGCCCCGAGATTGCGGATCTCGACGAGCAGGTCGTCACGCAGCGTGCAGCAGATGCAGCCGTTCGACATCTCGACGAGGCGCTCCTCGACGTGCGACAGCGCCTGCGCATCGCGCACGAGCGACGCGTCGATGTTGACTGCCGCGAGATCGTTGACGATCACGGCGACTTTCAGGCCCGCGCGGTTCGCGAGGATGTGATTGAGCAGCGTGGTCTTGCCGGCGCCGAGGAAACCGGACAGCACGGTGACGGGCAACGGCTGGTTCATTGCCGGATTCATAACGATTTGCACCAACGGAAAAGAGGGAAAAGCGGCCGCGGCGCCCTGGCGGGGCGCGATCGGCCCGGAGCCGGTCGCCCGGATCCCGTCGACCGCAGCCGGTCGACCGCAGCCGGTCGAAACCGCGGCGTGAGATTCGCATTGTGCATCAAACGCGCGCCGGCCGAGCGGCATGGCACCAGCCGGTGCTGCGGCGCCGCGTCACTGTTCGGGCGGCAGCAGCTTCCACTGGGCCAGGATCGCCGCAATCTGCCGCGCGTACTTGTCGCGCAGCGACGGCGTTTCGGAATGGTAAGCGCCGACGGCCTGCCATGTATTGCCGTAGCGATTCATCTTCTGGCGCAGATGCCACGCGGCGATGTAGACGTTCTTGCACGGCTGCATCAGCGTGTCGCGGCCGATGCCGTAGCGCGACAGCGTCGGCAGGTGGATCGAATTGATCTGCATCAGGCCGTAGTCGACCGAGCCGTTCGTGTTCTTGTTCAGCGCGTCGGGCCGGTTGCGCGACTCCTGCCACGCGATCGCGCGCAGGATCAGCGGATTGACCTTCTGGTACCGGGCGGCCTCGTCGAAACAATCCGCGCGAGCGTTTCCGCAGGCGAACCACGCGCCGGCGGCGATCAACGCGATCGAAGCAAACCGTCTGTTCATGTTGCGGAAACGAAAAGGAAATGACGCGAGGATCGGGAAAACCCGTGTTTCTTATTCGTACGACTGGAAACGCGCCGCCCGTATCATACCGAGAGTCCGTCATGCGGCGACCGGCGAAAGGCGGCAGCCCGTTTATACCGCATTTTCGTGTCGAGTCATCGCAAAATGACGACGGATGCCGGAATGACGAGGCATTGCCGAAGCCTTACATATTGCATACGGTGTGCCGGATACATGTCGTATGTGAGACAGTCCTCGGATCAATGTGATATTTCGGACATGAAAAACTGCTAATGTCGCGCCTTTAGGACCTGGATCCCAGCACTACCGCCGGAAGTGGCCTGAGCCGGCATCGACCCATTCATCCATGACAAGAAATCGCTTCGTTATGCGGCGCATCGCCACGACGCTGATGGTCGCCGGCATCATCGTCTCGCAGGCCGCCTACGCTCAGGTCACGCTCAATTTCGTGAATGCGGATATCGACCAGGTCGCCAAGGCGATCGGCGCCGCAACCGGCAAGACCATCATCGTCGACCCCCGCGTGAAGGGGCAGCTCAATCTCGTGGCCGAACGGCCGGTGCCGGAAGACCAGGCGCTGAAGACGCTGCAGTCGGCGCTGCGCATGCAGGGCTTCGCGCTCGTGCAGGATCACGGCGTGCTGAAGGTCGTGCCGGAAGCCGACGCGAAGCTGCAGGGCGTGCCGACCTATGTCGGCAATGCGCCGCAGGCGCGCGGCGACCAGATCATCACGCAGGTGTTCGAGCTGCACAACGAATCGGCGAACAACCTGCTGCCGGTGCTGCGGCCGCTGATCTCGCCGAACAACACGGTCACCGCCTACCCGGCGAACAACACGATCGTCGTCACCGACTACGCCGACAACGTGCGCCGCATCGCGCAGATCATCTCGGGTGTCGACAGCGCCGCGGGCGCGCAGGTGCAGGTCGTGCCGCTGCGCAACGCGAATGCGATCGACCTTGCCGCGCAGTTGCAGAAGATGCTCGACCCCGGCGCGATCGGCAACAGCGACGCGACGCTGAAGGTGTCGGTCACGGCCGATCCGCGCACCAATTCGCTGCTGCTGCGCGCATCGAGCGCGTCGCGCCTCGCCGCGGCGAAGCGCCTCGTGCAGCAGCTCGACGCGCCGAGCGCGGTGCCGGGCAACATGCACGTCGTGCCGCTGCGCAATGCCGACGCGGTGAAGCTCGCGAAGACACTGCGCGGGATGCTCGGCAAGAGCAGCAACGACAGCGGTTCGTCGGCGTCGTCCAACGATGCGAACAGCTTCAACCAGAACGGCGGCTCGTCGTCGAGCGGCAATTTCTCGACCGGCACGTCGGGCACCCCGCCGCTGCCGTCGGGCGGCCTCGGCGGTTCGTCGTCATCGTCGTACGGCAGCGGCGCGTCGGGCAGCGGCGGCATCGGCAGCGGCGGCCTGCTCGGCGGCGACAAGGACAAGGGCGACGACAACCAGCCGGGCGGGATGATCCAGGCCGACGCGGCCACCAACTCGCTGATCATCACCGCGTCCGACCCGGTCTACCGGAACCTGCGCTCGGTGATCGACCAGCTCGATGCGCGGCGTGCGCAGGTCTACATCGAAGCGCTGATCGTCGAGCTGAACTCGACGACGCAGGGGCAACTCGGGATCCAGTGGCAGGTCGCGAGCGGCCAGTTCCTCGGCGGCACGAACCTGGCCGCCGCGGCCGGCAACGTCGCGGGCAACAGCATCATCAACCTGACGACCGGCGGCACCGCGGCCAGCACCGGGCTCGCCGCCAATCTGTCGAGCCTGAACCAGGGCCTCAACATCGGCTGGCTGCACAACATGTTCGGCGTGCAGGGGCTCGGCGCGCTGCTGCAGTATTTCTCGGGCGTGAGCGACGCGAACGTGCTGTCGACGCCGAACCTGATCACGCTCGACAACGAGGAAGCGAAGATCGTCGTCGGCCAGAACGTGCCGATCGCGACCGGTTCGTACTCGAACCTGACGAGCGGCACCACGAGCAATGCGTTCAACACGTACGACCGTCGCGACGTCGGCCTGACGTTGCACGTAAAGCCGCAGATCACCGATGGCGGCATCCTGAAGCTGCAGCTCTATACGGAAGACTCGGCGGTCGTCAGCGGCACCACCAACTCGCAGACGGGCCCGACCTTCACGAAGCGCTCGATCCAGTCGACGATCCTCGCCGACAACGGCGAGATCATCGTGCTCGGCGGCCTGATGCAGGACAACTACCAGGTGTCGAACAGCAAGGTGCCGCTGCTCGGCGACATTCCGTGGATCGGGCAGCTGTTCCGCTCGGAATCGAAGCAGCGGCAGAAGACGAACCTGATGGTGTTCCTGCGCCCGGTGATCATCTCCGATCGCGGCACCGCGCAGGAAGTCACCGCAAACCGCTACGACTACATCCAGGGCGTGACGGGTGCGTACAAGTCGGACAACAACGTGATCCGCGACAAGGACGATCCGGTCGTCCCGCCGATGCCGATCGGTCCGAGCCAGGGCGGCACGGCCGCCGGCAACCTGTTCGATCTCGACAAGATGCGCCGCCAGCAGCTGCAGCGCCAGGTCGCGCCCGTGCCGGCGCAGCCGTTGCCGGAGGCGACGCCCGCGCAATCGCAGGGCGTGCCGCAGCAGGCGGTGCCGCAACAGCCGCTGACCACCGCACCGGGAGCGTCGCAGTGAGCGACGTGCTCGCGTCCTCCGCCCACGACGGCGCGCCGGGCGAACGGCAGCCGCCGTCGCCGCTCGCCGCGCGCCTGCTGCCGTACGGCTTCGCGAAGAGCGGCCAGGTGCTGATCGCGCACCAGCTCGACGACACGCTCGAGGTGTGGATCAGCGAGCGCACGAGCGATGCGGCGCTCGCCGAGATCGCGCGCAACTTCGGTTCGATCTCCGTGCATCGTGTGCCGGCCGACGAGCTCGCGCAGGCGATCAACCAGGCATACGCGCGCCAGGACGGCAGCGCGGCGCAGATCGTCGGCGAGGTCGAAGGCGAAGTCGATCTGTCCCGGCTGATGCAGGACATCCCCGAAGTCGAGGATCTGCTCGAGTCGGAAGACGACGCGCCGATCATCCGGATGATCAACGCGTTGCTCACGCAAGCGGCGCGCGAACAGGCATCGGACATTCACATCGAGCCGTTCGAGAATGCGTCGGTCGTGCGGTTTCGCGTCGACGGCACGCTGCGCGACGTCGTGCGCCCGAAGAAGGCGCTGCACGGCGCGCTGATCTCGCGGATCAAGATCATGGCGCAGCTCGACATCGCCGAGAAACGCCTGCCGCAGGACGGCCGCATCACGCTGCGCGTCGGCGGCCGGCCGGTCGACGTGCGCGTGTCGACGCTGCCGACCGGGCACGGCGAACGCGCAGTGCTGCGTCTGCTGGAAAAGGATGCGCAACGCCTGAACCTCGAAGCGCTCGGGATGGGCCGCGACACGCTCGTGCAGTTCGACAAGCTGATCGGCCGCCCGCACGGAATCGTGCTGGTGACGGGCCCGACCGGCTCGGGCAAGACGACCACGCTGTATGCATCGATGTCGCGGCTCGAAACGGCGACGACCAACATCATGACGGTCGAGGATCCGATCGAATACGACTTGTCCGGCATCGGCCAGACGCAGGTGAACGAGCGGATCGGGATGACCTTCGCCCGCGCGCTGCGCTCGATCCTGCGCCAGGACCCGGACGTCATCATGATCGGCGAAATCCGCGACCTCGAAACCGCGCAGATCGCCGTGCAGGCGTCGCTGACGGGCCACCTTGTGCTCGCGACGCTGCACACGAACGACGCGGCGTCGGCCGTCACGCGCCTGACCGACATGGGCGTCGAGCCTTACCTGCTCGCGTCGTCGCTGCTCGGGGTGCTCGCACAGCGCCTGGTGCGCCAGCTCTGCCCGGTCTGCAAGGAAGAGCGGCACGAGGACGGCCGCACCGTGTGGCATCCGGTCGGCTGCGACAAGTGCGGGCATTCGGGCTATACGGGCCGGCGCGGCGTGTACGAACTGCTGGTGGTCGACGATTCGATCCGCTCGCTGATTCACCGCAACGCGGCCGATGCGGAGATTCTCGCCGCGGGCCGCGCGCAAGGCATGCGCACGCTGCGCGACGACGCCGAACGCTGGCTCGCGGCCGGCGCGACGTCGCTCGAGGAAGTGCTGCGCGTGACGGGAGGCGCATAGCGCGATGCCGGCATTCCGCTTCGAAGCAATCGATTCGGCGGGGCGCGCGCAGAAGGGCGTGATCGATGCCGACAGCGCGCGGTCCGCGCGCGGCCAGCTGCGCACGCAGGGGCTCACGCCGCTCGTCGTCGAGCCGGCCGCGAGCGCGACGCGCGGCGCGCGCTCGCAGCGCCTCGCGTTCGGCCGCAAGCTGTCGCAGCGCGAGCAGGCGATCCTCACGCGCCAGCTTGCGAGCCTGCTGATCGCCGGGCTGCCGCTCGACGAGGCGCTCGGCGTGCTCACCGAGCAGGCCGAGCGCGACTACATCCGCGAACTGATGGCCGCGATCCGCGCGGAAGTGCTCGGCGGCCATTCGCTTGCGAATGCGCTGGGCCAGCATCCGCGCGATTTCCCGGAAATCTACCGCGCGCTCGTCGCGGCGGGCGAGCACACCGGCAAGCTCGGCATCGTGCTGTCGCGCCTCGCCGACTACATCGAACAGAGCAACGCGCTGAAGCAGAAGATCCTGCTGGCGTTTACGTATCCGGGAATCGTCACGCTGATCGCGTTCGGCATCGTCACGTTCCTGCTGAGCTACGTCGTGCCGCAGGTCGTCAACGTGTTCGCGAGCACGAAGCAGCAGCTGCCGGTGCTGACGATCGTGATGATGGCGCTGTCGGATTTCGTCCGGCACTGGTGGTGGGCGATCCTGATCGCGGTCGCGCTCGTCGTGTGGTTCGTGAAGGCGACGCTGTCGCGCGACGGGCCCAGGCTCGCGTTCGACCGCTGGGTGCTGACCGCGCCGCTCGCGGGCAAGCTGGTGCGCGGCTACAACACGGTGCGCTTCGCGAGCACGCTCGGCATTCTCACTGCGGCCGGCGTGCCGATCCTGCGCGCGTTGCAGGCGGCCGGCGAGACGCTGTCGAACCGCGCGATGCGCGCGAACATCGACGATGCGATCGTGCGCGTGCGCGAAGGCTCCGCGCTGTCGCGCGCGCTGAACAACGTGAAGACGTTTCCGCCGGTGCTCGTGCACCTGATCCGTTCCGGCGAGGCGACCGGCGACGTGACGACGATGCTCGACCGCGCGGCGGAAGGCGAGGCGCGCGAGCTCGAGCGGCGCACGATGTTCCTGACGAGCCTGCTGGAGCCGCTCCTGATCCTCGCGATGGGCGGCATCGTGCTCGTGATCGTGCTGGCCGTGATGCTGCCGATCATCGAGCTGAACAACATGGTGCAGTGACGGCCCGGGCAGCGGCCGGGCCGCCGCCGTTCAGCGCATGTAGATCGCGGGGGACGGCGTGTTCGCGGGAAGCTGGATTTCGGCGCGGGCGCCGTTGCGGTCGACGATGATCGAGCGGCTGCGGACTTCGGCGAGCTTCGCGCCGGGCGTGACCTCCGCGCCGAGCGACACGGCACGCGGCGGTTCGCCGCCGACGCCGACGATCGCGGCGCCGCCATGATCGAGCGCGAGAATGCCGAACAGGTGGATGTCCTGCACGGGATTCTTGTCGAGCTGTCCGCCGAAGAGCGCGGCGGCGTCCTCGGTGCGGATCGGCAGCCGCGCGGCGGCGGCGGGCAGCGGCGCTTCGCGGGCCGACAGCGTGACGACCCAGTAGGTGGCCGTTGCGCACAAACCCGCGAAGAGGGCTAGGGAGAGGATCCGGATCGAGAGCGCGTTCATGCGCGCTATTGTACGGATGTATATGAAATTTGCGTTGGGTGAAAGCCCTCGGCAATGCGCGCCTTACAATGCGTGCTCCGCGCCCGGGGAAACGGAAGCCGGCCGTCAGGCAAGCGTCCGGAATGCCGCGGGTGCGTCACTCAATCGACGACATTTTTTGGAAAGAGGTAGTCAGTCATGCAAACGTGGATCACTCGCCGCAATGCGGCCGTGCGCCGTCAGCGCGGTTTCACGCTGATCGAGATCATGGTGGTGGTCGCGATCCTCGGGATCCTCGCGGCACTGATCGTGCCGAAGATCATGAGCCGTCCCGACGAGGCGCGCCGTATCGCCGCGAAGCAGGACATCGGCACGATCATGCAGGCGCTCAAGCTGTACCGTCTCGACAACGGCCGCTATCCGACCCAGGAACAGGGCCTGAACGCGCTGATCCAGAAGCCGACCACCGATCCGATCCCGAACAACTGGAAGGACGGCGGCTATCTCGAGCGCCTGCCGAACGATCCGTGGGGCAACGGCTACAAGTACCTGAACCCGGGCGTGCACGGCGAGATCGACGTGTTCAGCTACGGCGCCGACGGCAAGGAAGGCGGCGAGAACAACGATTCCGACATCGGCTCGTGGCAGTAAGCGTGCGCTGACCGGCCCGGCCTTCTCCCCCGCTCCTCACGCCATGCCCGCCCTTCGCACGCCCTTGCGCTCCGCTCGCGCCCGCCGCGATGCCCGCGACGGCCGCGTGCGTCGCGGCGCGGCCGTGACCGCCGCGCGTGCGCGCGGCTTCACGCTGCTCGAGATGCTGGTCGTGCTCGTGATCGCGGGCCTGCTGGTGTCGCTCGCGTCGCTGTCGCTCACGCGCAATCCGCGCACCGACCTGCGCGAGGAAGCGCAGCGCATCGCGCTGCTGTTCGAGACGGCCGGCGACGAAGCGCAGGTGCGTGCGCGCCCGATCGCGTGGCAGCCGACCGCGCACGGCTTCCGTTTCGACGTGAGCTCGGCCGACGGCTGGCGCACGCTGCGCGACGACGTGCTGCGCCCGCGCGACTGGGACGGCGGCGTCACGGGCGCCGACATCGATTATCCCGGGTCCGACACGCGCGCGAGCCGTGTCGTGTTCGGCATCGAAAGCATCGACACGCCGGTGCGCGTGACGCTGCATTCGGCGGTCGGCAGCGCGACGATCGTCGGCACCGGCAACGGTCGCTACGAGGTGCAATGACGATGCGTCGTCGCGTGCCCTTCCCGCTTGCTTCCCGAGGCTTCACGATGATCGAGGTGCTAGTCGCGCTCGCGATCATCGCGGTCGCGCTCGCCGCGTCGATCCGCGCGGTCGGCACGATGGCGACCAATGCGTCCGATCTTCATCGGCGGTTGCTCGCCGGCTGGAGTGCCGACAACGCGCTCGCGCAGCTGCGCCTCACGCACGCGTGGCCGGAGGTCGGCGAGCAGAGTTTCGACTGCTCGCAAGGCAACGTGCAGCTGGTCTGCACGCAGCGCGTGAGCACGACGCCGAACCCGGTGTTCCGGCGCGTGCAGATGTCGGTGAGCATGCCGGGCCACGCCGGCGTGCTCGCGCAAATGGTGACGGTGGTCGCGAATGAAACCAGCCGCCCGCTCTGACGCGCCGATGCGGCCCCGGCCCGTGCGTCGCGCCGGAGCGCGCCGCGCGCGCGGCTTCACGCTGATCGAACTGATGATCGCGATCGCGATCCTCGCGGTCGTCGCGATCCTCTCGTGGCGCGGGCTCGACCAGATCATGCGCGGCCGCGACAAAGTTGCGTCCGCGATGGAGGACGAGCGCATCTTCGCGCAGATGTTCGACCAGATGCGCATCGACGCGCGGCTCGCCGCCACCGACGACGAAGCCGGCCAGCCGGCGATCGGCGTCGCCGGCAACACGCTGCAGATCGTGCGCGAACTCGACGTGCCGGGCGCCGCGCCGCGGCTGCAGGTGGTCCGCTACCGGATCGCGGGCGGGCGCGTCGTGCGCTATGCGTCGCCGCCGCTCGACGACGCGAACCGCCTGCGCGACGTGCTGAAGGACAGCAGCGTCGACGGCTGGAGCTGGGTCGCGCTGATGGGCGGCGTCGGCGCGATCGACGCGAAGCTGTACGTGCCGCGCGTCGGCTGGACCACCAACCTGCAGGCGGCCAGCGACGCGCTGTCGCAGAACAACGATGCGCTGAAGGTGCCGCAGATCGGCAACGCGCCGCCCACACGCGCGGTTACGGGGCTGCAGGTCAGCATCGGCGCGACGTCGCTGCGCGTGCCCGTCACCCGCATCTTCCTCGTCGGGGAATGACGATGCGCGCGCGCCCTCACCATTCCCGGTTCGCCGCTCGCGATGGCGCACGCGCGCCCGCACGCAAGCGCCGCGAGCGCGGTGCGGCGATCATCACCGCGCTGCTCGTGGTCGCACTGTCGGCGATCCTCGTGTCGGGGATGCTGTGGCGCCAGCAGGTGCAGATTCGCCGCATCGAGAACCAGCGCGTGATCGCGCAGGCGCAGTGGGTCGCGCGCGGCGCGCTCGACTGGACGCGCATGATCCTGCGCTCCGAAGGCGACACGGCGCCCGGCATCACCTACCTCGGCGGAATCTGGGCCGTGCCGATCGCGAAGACCAAGCTGTCGGACTTCCTCGGCCGGATCGGCGCGCCGAACGACAACGGCGGCGAAGACACCTACATCTCCGGATCGATCGAGGACGCGCAGGCGAAGTACAACCTGCGCAACCTCGTGTCGTCGCCGGCGCCGGGCGTGCTGCAGTTGAACGTGATTCAGCTCCAGGCGTTCCAGCGGCTGCTGACGACGCTCGGCTACGACGGCGCGTTCGCGAAGCGGATCGCGCTGCAGATGCGCGCCGGCCTGATGCACTCGGCAACGCGTTTCCAGACGCCGACGCTGCCCGGCGCCGGGACGGCCGCGACCGCGCCGGTGGCCGGCGGCGACATGGCCGGCAACTTCACCGACGAACCGGGGATGTCGGACACCGAGCGCGGGCCCGCGCCGCTCGTGATGACCGGCGTCGACAGCCTGCTCGACGTCGACGGCGTGACGCCCGAGATGGTCGCGCGGCTGCGCCCGTTCGTCACCGTGTTGCCGACCACCACGCCGGTGAACATGAACACCGCGCCGGCCGAGGTGATCGCGGCGCTGGTGCCGGGGATGAGCGTGTCGTCCGCGCAGGCCCTCGTGTCGCGCCGCGAGACGGTATTTTTCCGCAACGTCGGCGACGTGCAGCTCGCGCTGCGCGGCGCCGGCGCGCCGAACGTGACGATCGACTCCAGCCTCGTCGACGTCAATTCGAGCTATTTCATCGTGCATGGCCGGATTCAGCACGATCGCGCGGAGGTCGATCGCACCTCGCTCGTGTATCGTGATTCGACCACGCACTCGACGCGGGTCGTGCGCATCCGCGACCAGCTATAACGACGCCATTCGGGAGAGGAGCTCTTGAGCACGCTGATTGTTTCTTTGCCGCCGCGCGAGCCGGCCGTGCCGTTGCAGGAATGGCAGTGGCCCGAGCTGCCGTTCACGCTCGTGGACAAGGCCGGCCACGTGCAGCGCGCGGGCCGCGCCGCGCTCGCGCTGCTGCCGCGCGCGAACGCGACGGTGCTGATCGTCGCCGCGCGCGACGTGCTGCTGCTGGCCGCGACCGTGCCGCCGCTCAAGGGGCCGAAGCTGCGCCAGGCGCTACCCAACATCGTCGAGGATCAGTTGATCCAGGATCCGCTCGGCTGCCATATCGCGCTCGATCCGGTCGCGCTGCCCGACGGCCGGCGCGTGCTGGCGGTCGTCGATCGCGCGTGGTTCCGCGCGATCTGCGACGCGTTCACCGCGGCCGGCCACCGGCACCTGAGCGCGGTGCCCGCGACGCGCTGCCTGCCCGCACCGCGCGCAGCGGCGGCGGACACGGCGTCCGATGCGGCGGCCGACGATGACGCCGCGCCAGCCGGGGCGATCGCCGATGCGACCGAACCCGTCGCGCGGCCCGTCGCGGTTGCCGCGGTGCTGGGGCTCGCCACCGCGGTCGAGCCGGCGCTCGTCGAAGCCGGCGCGCAGCCGGCGATGGCCGGTGCGCCGCGTCTCGAACTGGCGATCGCGCGCGGTGCGCTCGGCGAAGGTTTCGCGGCGCCCGCGTCGCGGGCCGGCGGCACGCTCGCCGCGCTGTCGGGCGGCGCCGAAATCGAACTCTACGAGCTCGGTGAACCGGGCGCGGAACCGCGCCTCGCATCGGTCGGGCACGCGGATGCCCCGCTGCTGCCCGGTGCGCAGCCGCTGCCGTTCGACGCATTCGCGCGACGCGCGCTCGCCGAGCGCTTCGATCTGTGCCAGTTCGAATTCGAATCGCAGCCGTGGCGCTTCGACCGCGCGACGGTGAAGCGCCTGCGCGTGCCGATCGCACTCGTGGCGGCCACGCTCGGCGTCGCGGTGATCGGGATGAACCTGCACTGGTGGAAGCTGTCGCGCGAGCGCGATGCGTTGTCCGCGCAGATCACCGAGACGCTGCTGTCGGCCTTCCCGAAGACGACGACGGTGCTCGATCCGCCCGCGCAGATGCAGCGTCAGCTCGACCAGCTGCGCCTGGCGGCGGGCGAGCTGTCGCCGAACGATTTCCTCGCGCTGGCGAGCGGGCTGTCGCGTTCGATGGGCGCGCTGCCGCTGAACGGAATCGCGTCGCTCGATTATCACGACCGGCGGCTCGACGTCGGCTTCAAGCCGGAGGTCAAGGTCGACCCCGATTTCCCGCAGCGTCTCGCGCGCAACGGGCTGGCCGGCGAAGTCGACAGCAGCACCGGCAAATGGACGATCCGGAGCCGCTCATGAAGACCGAACAACTGAACCAGACGCTGGCCCAGTTCTGGGGCGAACGCACGCCGCGCGAGCGGACGCTGCTCGGCTGGGGCGGCGCCGTGCTGGCTGTCGCGATCGCGTATTCGGTGCTGTGGTCGCCCGCGCAGGAAGGCCGCGCGCGGATCCGCCACGAACTGCCGACGATGCGCCGCGAGCTTGCGCAGATGACCGCGCAGGCCACCGAGGCGAAGTCGCTGACGGCCGCCGCGCAAGGCGTCGCGCCGACCGGTCTCGCGCTGAAGGACGCGCTCGCCGCGTCGCTGTCCGATCACGGGCTGCAGGGCGCGCAGGTGCAGGTCGTCGGCAACGGCGTGCAGGTCCAGATGAAGAACGTGGCGTTCCCGGCGTGGACGCAGTGGCTCGACGACGCGCGCCGGCAGTTCAAGGTGCAGGTCGGCGAAGCGCACGTGACCGCGCTGAAGGAAGACGGCCAGGTCGACCTCACGGCCGTGATGCAACCCTCGATGCAGAAATGACGCAGTGGATGAAACGAACGGCGGTCGGCCGATGAGGCCTGGAGTCCGGCGGCTCGTCGCCGCATTGCCGTGGGCGGCGGCCGGCACGCTCGCGACGGCGCTGACGCTCGTCGCGCTCGCGCCGGCCGCGTGGATCGCACCGCAGTTCGCGCGCGCGACCGGCGGGCACGTGAATCTCGTCGATCCGGACGGATCGCTGTGGCACGGTTCGGGCACGCTGATGCTCGCGCCGGGCGCGGACCAGAGCGCGGCGACGCTGCTGCCCGGCCGGGTCGAATGGACGACGGGCTTCTGGCCGCTCCTGACCGGGCGCGTGCGCATGCGCATGCGGCAGACGGAAGCGATGCCCGAGCCCGTCACGCTCGACGCGACGTGGCGCGGCGCGGTACTCTCGGCGGGCTCGATGGCCGTGCCCGCGTCGCTGCTCGCCGGGCTCGGCACGCCGTTCAACACGCTCGACCTGCAAGGCGACGTGCGGCTCGGCTGGACCGACTGGCGCGTGATCGGCAACAACGCGTTCGGCCAGCTGACGGTCACGATCGATTCGATGAGTTCGCGCGTGTCGCGCGTGAAGCCGCTCGGCTCGTACCGTGCGGTGCTGCAGGCGAAGGGCTCGGGCGCCGATCTCGACCTGTCGACGACGCAGGGCCCGCTGTTCCTCGACGGGCACGGCAGCTTCGGCCCCGGCCAGGGTTCGTTTCGCGGCACCGCGCATGCGGCGCCCGAGCAGCAGGCGAACCTCGCGGGGCTGCTGAACCTGCTCGGCCATCCGATCGGCAACAACCAGGTGTCGCTGATCTTCGGCGACGCGACGCGCTGACGCGCGCCACGCTCCCCTTTTCCCGACTTACTTCTGCGCGAGCGGTGCGGCCGCCGACGGTGCGGTCGCGGCCGGCGCAGCCGCACCGGATGCCGGCGCCGGCGCTGCCACGTCGCCCGTTTCGCGCGCCATGTCCGACGCATCCCAGCCGCCGCCGAGCGCCTTCACGAGGCCGACCGACGACACCATCCGCTGGCCGGCGATCGTCGCGAGCTTCTGCCGCGCGGTGAACGCGGTGGTCTGCGCGGTCAGCACGTTCAGGTACGCGACCGTGCCGGCCTTGTACTGATTCGTGACGATCGCGAGCGCGTGCTCGGCGCTGTCGACGGCTTGCCGCTGCACGTCGACCTCCTGCGCGAGGATGCGCTGCGACGCGAGGTTGTCCTCGACGTCCTGGAACGCGCTGAGCACCGCGAGGCGGTACGCGGCGACGTCCTGGTCGTAGGTCGCGCGCGCGGCGTCGGTCTGCGCGGCACGCAGGCCGGCGTCGAACAGCGTCGCGGCGAGCTGCGGGCCGACCGTCCAGAATCGCGCGGGCAGCGTGAACAGCTGCGACCATACCGAGCTCTGGAAGCCGCCGCTGGCCGACAACGTGAGCGTCGGGAAGAACGCGGCGATCGCGACGCCGATCTGCTCGTTCGCCGCAGCCGCGCGGCGCTCGGCCGCCGCGATGTCGGGCCGGCGCTCGAGCAGCGCGGACGGCACGTCGACCGGCGTGATCGGCGGTTCCGCCGCGAGCGGGTTCGGCGGCAGCGAGAACGTCGATGCCAGTTCGCCGATCAGCGTCGCGATCGCATGCTCGTACTGCGCGCGCGCGACGCCGTTGTCGATCGACGCGGCCTGCGCGCTCTGCAGCTGCGTCTGCGCCTGGATCACGTCCGCGCGCGCGGCGACGCCCTGCGCGTACTGGTTCTGCGTGAGCCGCAGCGATTCGCCGTACGACTTCACGGTGTCGTCGAGCAGCTTCTGCAGCGCATCGGACGTGCGCAGCTGAAAGTAAGTCTGCGCGAGCAGCGCCTGCTGCGAGAGCCGCGCGTTCGCGAGATCGGCCGCGGCGGCCGCCTCGCCGGCGCGCTGCGCGCTGACGCTGCGGCTCACCTTGCCCCACAGGTCGGGCTCCCAGCTCGCATCGAGACCGACGCTGTAGCTGTTGCCGATCGACGAGCTGCTGCCGAAGCTCGACGCGCTCGACGACGTGGACGTGCGCCCCGTGCGCGAGCGCGAGCCCGACGCGGTCAGCCCGACGGTCGGGAAGTATGCGGCACGTGCCTCGGCGACAAGCGCGCGGGCCTGCCGGTACGCGGCGGCCGATTGCGCGATGGTCTGGTTCGATGCATTGAGCTTGCCGATCAGCGCGTCGAGCTGCGGATCGTTGTAGACGGTCCACCATGGGCCGCGGTCGGCCCGGTCGGCGGGCTGCGCGACCTTCCAGCCGGCCGGCGCTTCCTTGAAGGCGGCGGGGATCGACGTGTCGGGCCGGTGATAGTCGGGCCCGACGGCGCAGCCGGCGAGCAGCACGGCCGTCGCAACGGCGACGGCGGCGCTCAGCGGGCGAAGGGCGCGCGGGAGGGGGGCATACGGCATCGTGGTATTCCTGTCTGGGCGCGAGGGCCGGCGAGCGGCGTCGCGCGATGCGGTCGTCGTGCCGCTGGCGGACAAATGGTAACTGACGGCGGGAAAGCTGCGCAGCCCTAAGGGTACGGTGCGCGGCGGCCCGAATGTGTTACCGGCGCGGCCGGCCGGTTTACCGGTCATTACGGATCGCTTGCGCGCGAGACGAGCAACGAACGTCGCGCGAACGGCGCCGGCCCATGCGGAAGCAGCCGGCGTTCAGGCGTTCCGGCGTTCAGGCGGGACGACGGGGGCAGCGCGGTGTCAGTGGCAGTGCACGGGTACCGGGCCGGGCTCGGCGGCCGGCCGCCATGTCGACGGCTCCGTTGCCGCCGGCTGGCTCGCGCGGCGCGCGGAGTGCTTCGCGTTGCGCTGCCGGCGATGATCGAACCATGCGAACCCGAGCGCCGCGAGCGATCCGCCCGGTACCACCAGCATCGTCACGTACAGCGCGATCTTCCAGCCGCGGTGCGGCCCGGAGAACACATGATGAGCGGTATCGGTCAGGTTGCGGCGCAGTGCGCCGGCGGCATTTTTCAGGAACAGCATCGCGAACATCCTCGGGTGCCCGTCAGTGCGGGCCAGGCGGTCAGAACATCGTCTCCGGCAGTGCAACATGCACGTCGTAACTGGTTGCCTGAAATAATATTGACTAAGCAATCATTTTTCAAGATACTGGGCGCGTTCTGACCTGAAACGCACTGTTGCTGCGCGCGCAATTCGCATGAACGGCGGCCTCTACGATCCCGACACCATCGCGCTGGAGACGAGCCTCGGTTACTACCTGACCAAGGCCCGGCAGGCGCTCGTCGAGCGAATGGACCGCGCACTCGAGCCGTACGATCTCACCGCGCAGCAGATCGGCGTGATCCTGCTGCTGTCGCGCGGCTATGCGCGCACGCCGTTCGAACTGTCGCGCAAGATGTCTTACGACAGCGGTTCGATGACCCGGATGCTCGACCGTCTGGAGCGCAAGGGCCTGGTCGCACGCTCGCGCAGCGAACAGGACCGTCGCGTGATCGAGCTGACGCTGACCGACCGCGGCGCCGAAGCGGCCCGCGCGCTGCCGTCGCTGATCGCAACGGCGCTGAATGCGCAGCTTGCCGGCTTCTCGGCCGACGAACTGGCGTTGCTCACCGGCCTGCTGCAGCGGTTCATCGCGAACGGGCCCGGCCACACCGGCTGCCCGAAGCCCGACGAACCGGACTGCTGAGCGCGGAGGCCCGATGTCTAGGTTAAGCATTCGCTTATTTCTCTGTCTGGGCAGAAGATGACAAGGCACGTGCTCCGTCTCTTCCCTCACTCGTTCCAACCAGCCGGGCCGCGCGGTATCGTGCGCCCGTGCGCCGTGCCGGCGCGTCGCGCGCGCCGCGTCTAGGAGATTCCGATGTCCTCTACCACGGCATCCGCCGCGCCCCCTGCCGCCGAACCCGCGCCGCTGACCGGCGGCGCGCTCGCGCTCCTCACCGTCGGGCTCGCGCTCGGCACCTTCATGGAAGTGCTCGATACGTCGATCGCGAACGTCGCGGTGCCCACCATCTCGGGCAGCCTCGGCGTCGCGACGAGCGAAGGCACGTGGGTGATCTCGTCGTATTCGGTTGCGTCCGCGATCGCGGTGCCGCTGACCGGCTGGCTCGCGCGGCGGGTCGGCGAAGTGCGGCTGTTCACGCTGTCGGTGCTCGCGTTCACGATCGCGTCGGCGCTGTGCGGGCTCGCGGAGAATTTCGGGACGCTGATCGCGTTCCGGCTGCTGCAGGGCCTCGTGTCGGGGCCGATGGTGCCGCTGTCGCAGACGATCCTGATGCGCAGCTATCCGCCCGCGAAGCGCGGGCTCGCGCTCGGGCTATGGGCGATGACGGTGATCGTCGCGCCGATCTTCGGCCCGTTGCTGGGCGGCTGGATCAGCGACAACTACACGTGGCCGTGGATCTTCTACATTAACCTGCCGATCGGGATTTTTTCGGCGGCCTGCGCGTACTTCCTGCTGCGCGGCCGCGAGACGAAGACGACGAAGCAACGGATCGACGCGGTCGGTCTCGCGCTGCTCGTGATCGGCGTGTCGTGCCTGCAGATGATGCTCGACCTCGGCAAGGACCGCGACTGGTTCAACTCGACCTTCATCGTCGCGCTCGCGCTGATCGCGGTGGTGTCGCTGGCGTTCATGCTCGTGTGGGAAGCAACCGAGAAGGAACCGGTGGTCGATCTGTCGCTGTTCAAGGACCGCAACTTCGCGCTCGGCGCGATGATCATCTCGTTCGGCTTCATGGCGTTCTTCGGCTCGGTCGTGATCTTCCCGCTGTGGCTGCAGACGGTGATGGGCTACACGGCCGGCAAGGCCGGCCTCGCGACCGCGCCGGTCGGGCTGCTCGCGCTGGTGCTGTCGCCGCTGATCGGCCGCAACATGCACCGGCTCGACCTGCGGATGGTCGCGAGCTTCGCGTTCATCGTGTTCGCGGGCGTGTCGATCTGGAACTCGACGTTTACGCTCGACGTGCCGTTCAACCACGTGATCCTGCCGCGGCTCGTGCAGGGCATCGGCGTCGCGTGCTTCTTCGTGCCGATGACGACGATCACGCTGTCGAGCATCTCCGACGAGCGGCTCGCGAGCGCGTCGGGGCTGTCGAACTTCCTGCGCACGCTGTCGGGGGCGATCGGCACCGCGGTCAGCTCGACGTTCTGGGAGAACGACGCGATCTACCATCACGCGCGGCTGTCGGAATCGGTGAGCGTCTACGCGCAGAACACGACCGACTACCAGGGCGCGCTCGCGCAGCTCGGGATCCTCGGGCAGACGGCCAACGCGCAGCTCAACCAGCTCGTCACGCAGCAAGGCTTCATGATGGCGACCAACGACTTCTTCCACCTGTCGGCGGGCGTGTTCATCGCACTCGCCGCGCTCGTGTGGATCACGAAGCCGCGGAAGGGCGCGGGGCCGGCGATGGGGCATTGAACGCACGGAGGGCGGCGCCGGCACCCGCCGATTTCCCGCGTCGTTTCGCCGCCCGCGCCGCGTGCGTCACTCCCGCGCGCGCAATCCGCCGAAGGCCAGATCGTCGCCCGACGCGATCGGCAGCGTCGCCCGCGCGACGTCGAGCCACGCCCGCGCCGCATGCGACAGGTATCCCTTCTTCAGCCAGCCCAGCGCGATCGCCCACGTGATTTCCGGCTCGACGATCGGCCGGCACGTGAACTGCCGCGCGTCGAGCCGCCGGCAGTAAGGCTCCGGCAACAACGCGATGCCGACGCCCGCGTGCACGAGCGCCGCCATGAAATCCCAGTGTCCGCTGCGGCTCACGATCGACGGCGTGAAGCCCGCCTGCCGGCACGCGTCGAGCACCGCATCGTGCAGCGCGAGGCTCTCCGCGTAGAACACGAACGACTCGCGGGCGAGATCGGCGAGCGGCACCGCCTGATGATCCTCCCAGCGCGACTCGCGCGGTGCGACGAGCCACAGCGGCGCGCGCACCATCGGCAACCGCTCGAACGTGGCGGGATCGACCGGCTCCAGCAGCCCGCCGAGCTCGAGCTCGCCGGACATCAGCGCGGCCTCGATCATCCGTGCGCCCTGCTCGAACAGCTTCAGCTCGATGTTCGGATAACGCTGCTTGTACGCGGCGATGATCGGCGTGAACAGCGACCCGCCAAGCGGCGGAATGCCGATCGTCAGCTCGCCGCGTCCGAGCGTGCCGAGATCCTTCAGCTCCGACTGCAGCTGCGCCTGCGCGGCGAGCACGTCCTGGCCGCGCTGGAACACGATCCGCCCGGCATCCGTCAGCACCATCTGCCGGCCGTCGCGCAGCAGCAGCGGCGAGCCGATCTCGTCCTCGAGCGCCTTCACCATCTTGCTGATGGTCGGCTGCGTGACGAACAGCCGGTCGGCGGCCGCCGTGAAACTCTGCTGACGGACCACCTCGACGAAGTACCGCAACGCGCGCAATTCCATCGATCACTCCCCAGGTTGGTGCAGCGAATACAACTGAATTCCGAATTGGAATGACAAGAATAGAGACAAGTCATTTTATTTATGGTTAGGGGAAACCCTATACTCACACCATCGATGCAATCTCTGTATGGAGCCCGCCATGACCAAGCCGACCGCCACTGCCGCCGCCCGCCCCGCCGCTTCGGGCAACGTTGCGCGTACGGGCCGGATCGTGCTCCAGGCCACCGCGCTCGGTGTGTTGTGGATGGCCGTCGACTGGGCGGTGCGCGCGGTCGGGCTGCCGGTGCCGTCCGGCGTGATCGGCCTCGCGGTGCTGCTCGCGCTGCTGTTCTCGGGCCGCGTCGCCCCCGCGTGGGTCAAGGACGGCGCGAACTGGCTGCTGTCCGACATGCTGCTGTTCTTCGTGCCGGCCGCCGTCGCGGCCGTTCAATACGGCGGGCTGTTCCGCGAGGATGGCTGGCGCATCGCGCTCGTCATGCTCGCCGGCACCGCATTCGTGATGGTCGCGGTGGCGGTGGCCGTCGACCTCGCCGCGAAGCTCGAACGCCGGCTCGCCGCGCAGCGCGTGTTCGCGGAGCGCCGCCGCGCGCGCCTGACCGCGGTGTCCGCCCACTGAGCCGGAGTCCGGAATGCCTGCGCTGCTGTCGAACCTGTCCGCCGACCACGTGAATACCGCGATCTCCGTCGGTTGCTTCGTGCTGACGGTCGCGCTGTATTTCGCGTCGAAGCGGCTCTACGCGTACAGGAAGACGCTGCTGTTCTCGCCGCTCGTGTTCGTGCCCGGCGTGCTGGTGCTGCTGGTCCTGCTGACCGGCATCCCGTATTCGGTCTACTTCCGCGACACGCGCTGGCTGATGTGGCTGCTCGGCCCGGCAACGATCGCGTTCGCGGTGCCGATCTACGACTACCGCGACCTGATCCGCCGCCACTGGCTGTCGCTGTCGGTCGGCGTCGCGGTCGGGATCGGCGCGGGCGTGTGCGGGTCGCTGCTGCTCGCGAAGCTGCTGCATCTGTCGCCCGAGCTGCAGCGCTCGCTGATGACGCGCTCGGTCTCGACGCCGTTCGCACTCGCCGTGTCCGACAAGATCCACGCACCGAAGGACCTCACCGCGCTGTTCGTGATCGCGACCGGCATCTGCGGGATGCTGCTCGGCGAGATCGTGCTCGCGCTGGTGCCGATGCGCACGCGGCTCGCGCGCGGCGCGCTGTTCGGCGCGGCCGCCCACGGCGTGGGCACCGCGAAGGCACGCGAGATCGGCAACGAGGAAGGTGTCGTGTCGAGTCTCACGATGATGATCGCGGGCGTCGCGATGGTGCTGATCGCGCCGTTGCTGTCGCTGCTGCCGATCTGACGCCGTAAGCGTTGGGCGGCCGCCTGCGCCGCTTCCAGCCGCCTCCCGCCGTTTGGACCCTTGCCGCGCGGCGCGCCGATGCCCGCCGTGCGCGCCGGCTTCGGCCGGTTTCCGTCGCGATCCTTCCCTGCATCGCGCCGACACCCGGCCGACAATCGGCTGAGATAGCCGCAATTCCCCCCTCTTTTCCGCCCATCGGGCTCGGCCCGGATGCCGAACAATGCATGCTACGAGACATCACGCACGCATTCACATGGCCTCCACGACCGCAAACCCGACCGCCGACAAGCCGGCTTCGTCCGGCAAGTTCAAGCGCATCGCGCTCATCGCCGTCATCGCGCTGGGCGCGGCCGCCGCCGCCGCGGGCGGCATGTACGTGTTCCTGAGCAAGGCAGGCGTCGGCCATGCGAGCGCGCCGGCCGAAGCCACCCCGCTTGCGGCGCCCGTGTTTTTCCCGCTCGACCCGCTGACCGTGAACCTGCAGTCCGACGACGGCATGCAGCACTACCTGCGTGTCGGCCTGTCGCTGAAGCTCACCGACCCGAAGGCGCAGGAGCAACTGACGGCGCGCATGCCGGAGATCCGCAGCCGGATCCTGCTCGCGCTGTCGAACAAGCATCCCGAGGATCTCGCGACGCCGGACGGCAAACGTTCGCTTGCGACGGAACTGCGGGAGCTGATCGAGCAGCCGACGCAGCCGGGCAACCAGCGCGCGAAGGTCGACGACGTGCTGTTCACCGAATTCGTCGTCCAGTAACGCGGCCGGACAAGGAGCGCGCATGGGCCACCAGGAGTTCATGTCCCAGGAGGAGGTCGACGCCCTCCTCAAGGGCGTCACGGGCGAAACCGATTCGGTCGACGAGCAGCGCGACACGTCGGGCGTCCGCCCCTACAACATCGCGACGCAGGAGCGGATCGTCCGCGGCCGGATGCCCGGCCTCGAGATCATCAACGACCGCTTCGCGCGCCTCTTGCGGATCGGCATCTTCAACTTCATGCGGCGCACGGCGGAAATCTCCGTGAGCCAGGTGAAGGTGCAGAAGTACAGCGAGTTCACCCGCAACCTGCCGATCCCGACGAACCTGAACCTGGTGCACGTGAAGCCGCTGCGCGGCACGTCGCTGTTCGTGTTCGACCCGAACCTCGTGTTCTTCGTCGTCGACAACCTGTTCGGCGGCGACGGGCGCTTTCACACGCGCGTCGAGGGCCGCGACTTCACGGCCACCGAGCAGCGGATCATCGGCAAGCTGCTGAACCTGGTGTTCGAGCACTACACGACCGCGTGGAAGAGCGTCCGGCCGCTGCAGTTCGAATTCGTGCGCTCGGAGATGCATACGCAGTTCGCCAACGTCGCGACGCCGAACGAAATCGTGATCGTCACGCAGTTCTCGATCGAGTTCGGGCCGACGGGCGGCACGCTGCACATCTGCATGCCGTACTCGATGGTCGAGCCGATCCGCGACGTGCTCGCGTCGCCGATCCAGGGCGAGGCGCTCGAGGTCGATCGCCGCTGGGTGCGGGTGCTGTCGCAGCAGGTGCAGTCGGCCGAGGTCGAGCTGACCGCGGATCTCGCCGAGATCCCGTCGACCTTCGAGAAGATCCTGAACCTGCGTGCGGGCGACGTGCTGCCGCTGGAGATCGAGGACACGATCACCGCCAAGGTCGACGGCGTGCCGGTGATGGAATGCGGCTACGGCATTTTCAATGGTCAATATGCGTTGCGCGTGCAGAAGATGATCAGCGCGGGCGACACGATGAAGGAAGGTGGATATGAGTGAGCTGAACCCGACGCCCGAACTCGACCCGCAAGCGCTCGCCGACGCGGCGCTCGCGGAATCGGCCGCGGCCGTGCCGGCGGCACCCGCCGCGGCGGAAGAGGAATCGGGCCTGGACGACTGGGCCGCCGCGCTCGCCGAACAGAACCAGCAGCCCGTGCAGGCGGGCGCGACCGGCGCCGGCGTGTTCCAGCCGCTGTCGAAAGCCGCGCCCAGCTCGACGCACAACGACATCGAGATGATTCTCGACATCCCGGTCAAGATGACCGTGGAACTCGGCCGCACGAAGATCGCGATCCGCAACCTGCTGCAGCTCGCGCAGGGTTCGGTCGTCGAGCTCGACGGCCTCGCGGGCGAGCCGATGGACGTGCTCGTGAACGGCTGCCTGATCGCGCAGGGCGAGGTCGTGGTCGTCAACGACAAGTTCGGCATCCGGCTGACCGACATCATCACGCCGGCCGAACGCATCCGGAAGCTGAATCGGTGAACGTCGTGAAGTCCGGCCGCCACGCGCGCCTGTTGCCGGGCGTGGCCGCGCTGGCCGCGGCCGCGTCGCTCGCGTGCGGGCCGGCCGTCGCCGCCGACATGAACGCGGTGAACAACGCCGGCGCCATCGCCTCGAGCGTGGCGGTGGGCTCGGCCGTGCCGTCGCTCGGCGTCGGCGCGGTGCTGCAGACGCTCGTCGGGCTCGCGGTCGTGATCGGCCTCGTGTTCGGCTGCGCGTGGCTCGCGCGCCGCTTCGGATTCCAGCCCGTGCGGCGCGGCGGCCCGCTGAAGGTCGTGTCGAGCGTCGGGCTCGGCGCGAAGGAAAGCGCGACGATCGTCGAGATCGGCGATACCTGGCTCGTGCTCGGCGTCGCGCCGGGCAACGTGCGGCTGCTGCACACGCTGCCGGCCGGCTCGGCGGCGATCACGACGACGGCACCGGCTTCGGCCGATGCTCCGCCCGGAGCCGCAGCAGGCGACGGCGGCCAGCCCGGCACGTTCGGCGCGCGGTTCCGCGATGCGCTCGCGGACGAAGCCGCGAAGCGCTTCGGCCGCGGCAAGGACCGCTGACATGGCGCCGCGCCCTCTTCCCGTATCCGCGTCACGATGAAACACGAATTCCTGCGTCACGCGGCGCGCTTCGCGCCCGTGCTGATCCTCGGCCTCGCCCCCGCGCTCGCATGCGCGCAGGCGGCCGGCCTGCCCGCCTTCAACACGAGCCCGGGCCCGAACGGCGGCACCACCTATTCGCTGAGCGTGCAGACGATGCTGCTGCTCACGATGCTGTCGTTCCTGCCGGCGATGCTGCTGATGATGACGAGCTTCACGCGCATCATCATCGTGCTGTCGCTGCTGCGCCAGGCGCTCGGCACCGCGACGACGCCGCCGAACCAGGTGCTGGTCGGCCTCGCGATGTTCCTCACCTTCTTCGTGATGTCGCCGGTGCTGGACCGCGCGTATGCCGACGGCTACAAGCCGTTCTCCGATGGCTCGATGCCGATGGAGCAGGCCGTGCAGCGCGGCGTCGCGCCGTTCAAGAGCTTCATGCTGAAGCAGACCCGCGAGACCGATCTCGCGCTGTTCGCGAAGATCTCGAAGGCCGCGCCGATGCAGGGCCCGGAAGACGTGCCGCTGTCGCTGCTGGTACCCGCATTCGTCACGAGCGAGTTGAAGACCGGTTTCCAGATCGGCTTCACGATCTTCATCCCGTTCCTGATCATCGACATGGTCGTCGCGAGCGTGCTGATGTCGATGGGGATGATGATGGTGTCGCCATCCACCGTGTCGCTGCCGTTCAAGCTGATGCTGTTCGTGCTGGTGGACGGCTGGCAGCTCCTGATCGGCTCGCTCGCGCAGAGCTTCACGTAAGCGGAGGACGCGCGCGATGACGCCCGAACAAGTGATGACGCTGGCACACCAGGCGATGATGGTCGGCCTGCTGCTGGCCGCCCCGCTGCTGCTGGTCGCGCTCGCGGTCGGCCTCGTCGTGAGCCTGTTCCAGGCCGCGACGCAGATCAACGAATCGACGCTGTCGTTCATCCCGAAGCTGCTCGCGGTGGCCGCGACGCTCGTGATCGCCGGCCCGTGGATGCTGACGACGATGCTCGACTACCTGCGGCAGACGCTGCTGCACGTCGCGACGCTCGGCGCCGGCTGAGCGGCACGCCAGGCTCCGTCCCGCCGCGATGTTCTCGGTCACCTACGCGCAGCTCAACGGCTGGCTGACGGCTTTCCTGTGGCCGTTCGTGCGGATGCTCGCGCTCGTCGCGACGGCGCCCGTGGTCGGCCACGCCGCGGTGCCCGTGCGCGTGAAGATCGGCATCGCCGCGTTCATGGCGCTGGTCGTCGCGCCGACGCTCGGCGCGATGCCGGGTGTCACCGTGTTCTCCGCGCAGGGCATCTGGATCGTCGTCACGCAGTTCCTGATCGGCGTGGCGATGGGCTTCACGATGCAGATCGTGTTCGCGGCCGTCGAGGCGGCCGGCGACTTCATCGGCCTGTCGATGGGGCTCGGTTTCGCGACCTTCTTCGACCCGCATTCGAACGGCGCGACGCCGGCGATGGGCCGGTTCCTGAACGCGATCGCGATGCTCGCGTTCCTTGCGGTGGACGGCCACCTGCAGGTATTCGCGGCGCTGGCCGCGTCGTTCCAGTCGCTGCCGGTGTCGGCCGATTTGCTGCACGCGCCCGGCTGGCGCACGCTCGCCGCATTCGGCGCGACCGTGTTCGAGATGGGGCTGCTACTCGCGTTGCCGGTGGTCGCGGCGCTCCTCATCGCGAACCTCGCGCTCGGGATCCTGAACCGCGCGGCGCCGCAGATCGGCATCTTCCAGATCGGCTTTCCGGTCACGATGCTGGTCGGGCTGTTGCTCGTGCAACTGATGATCCCGAACCTCGTGCCGTTCGTGTCGCATCTGTTCGACATGGGTGTCGATGCGATGGGGAGGGTGCTGCTGGGGTGGCGGTAGGCCACTCGCGCCCCGATTGCTGGAAAACCCCTAACGGAATCGCCGGCCCGCGAAAGGTTGCGGAAGGTTTCGCCTCCCTATACTCGTCAGGACGATGCAGCAAGCATCGCGCCATACGAATACAACGAAGGAGACGACCCCGATGCGACCCATCCTGCGCACCCTCGCCGTTGCAGCCAGCCTGAGCTGCGCGCTCGCCGCTCACCCCGCCTTCGCCGACGACGGCGGCAAGGTCACGATCATGGTCGGCGGGATCGCCAAGCTGATCTACCTGCCCGCGCGGCTCACGCAGGAGCTCGGCTACTTCAAGGCGGAGGGGCTCGACGTCGAACTGCTGTCGCAGCCGGCCGGCGTCGACGCCGAGAACGAGCTGCTGGCGGGCGCCGTGCAGGGCGTCGTCGGCTTCTATGACCATACGATCGACCTGCAGAGCAAGGGCAAGGAAGTGAAGGCGATCGCCGTGTTCGGCCAGGTGCCGGGCGAGGTCGAGATGGTGTCGACCAAGGCTGCCGCCACCTTCAAGTCGATGGCCGACGCGAAAGGCAAGACGCTCGGCGTGACCGGCCTCGGCTCGTCGACGAGCTTCCTCACGCAATACCTCGCATTGCAGCACGGCGTGGCGTCGACGCAGTACACGATGCTGCCGGTCGGTGCCGACGCGAGCTTCATCGCCGCGATCAAGCAGGGCCGCATCGACGCCGGGATGACGACCGAGCCGACGGTGTCCGCGCTCGAGAAGATGGGCGACGCGAAGGTGCTGGTCGACCTGCGCACGCTGGAAGGCACGCGCGCCGCGCTCGGCGGCACGTACCCGGCCGCGAGCCTGTACGTGCAGTCGGCGTGGGCCGATTCGCACAAGGCGGAGGCCACCAAGCTCGCGCACGCGTTCGCGAAGACGATGCAGTTCATCCACACGCACAGCGCGGATGAAATCGCCGCGAAGATGCCGGCCGACTACCAGAAGGACAAGGCGCTGTACGTGTCCGCGCTGAAGGCGTCGCTGCCGATGTACACGGCCGACGCGAAGATGCCGGCCGACGGCCCGGCGACCGTGCTGAAGGTGTTGTCGGCGTTCAACCCGTCGGTGAAGGGCAAGCACATCGACCTCGCGCGCACCTACACCAACGATTTCGTGAACGCGAAGTAATCGACATCGGTACAGGCGCCGGCGGCGGCGATCCCGCCGCCGCGCGTTCCCCGTTCCGGCCCGGCTGACCGGCCCGGCGCCGCCACGATGCGGCGCCCTCCTCACCCGCAGGACGAATGCGATGAACCAGGCAGTTTCCCCGAGCACACCGGCGATCGAGTTTCGCAATGTGTCGTGCCGCTTCATTTCGCCGGAAGGCAAGGCCACCGTCGCGTTGCGCGACTTCACCATGAGCGTCGCGCGCGGCGAGTTCATCGCGATCGTCGGGCCGACCGGCTGCGGCAAGTCGACGACGCTGAACCTGATCACCGGCTTGCTGAAGCCGGCGTCGGGCGAGGTGCGCGTGATGGGTCGCCCGGTCGACGGGATCGATCCGCGCATTGGCTTCGTGTTCCAGGCCGACGCCGTGTTCCCGTGGCGCAACGTGATCGACAACGTCGCGGCGGGCCCGCTGTTTCGCGGCCGCTCGAAGGATGTCGCGTATGCGCAGGCCGAGGAATGGATCCGCAAGGTCGGCCTCGACAAGTTCACGAAGCACTACCCGCACCAGCTCTCCGGCGGGATGCGCAAGCGCGTCGCGCTCGCGCAGACCTTCATCAACCAGCCGGAAATCCTGCTGATGGACGAGCCGTTCTCCGCGCTCGACATGCAGACGCGCACGCTGATGCAGGACGAGCTGCTGCAGTTGTGGTCGGCGAACAAGGGCTCGGTCGTGTTCGTCACGCACGATCTCGAGGAGGCGATCGCACTTGCCGACCGCGTGTTCGTGCTGACCGCGCGCCCCGCGACGCTCAAGCGCGTGTACGAGATCGACCTGCCGCGCCCGCGCGTCACGTCGGAGATTCGCTACGACACGCGCTTCATCGAAATTTCCAAGGACATCTGGCACGACCTGCGCGAAGAAGTGCAGATCGGCTGACAGCAGCAAGGACAGGAGCATGACCGACATGACGCTTCCCCCCACCGCCATCGCGGCGACGTCGCTCGAGGACGAGTCGCGCGCCGCGCAAACCCGGCTGCGCCGCCGCCGGCAACTGATCATCGGCCTGCGGATCGCCGTGCTCGTCGTCGTGCTGGGCGGCTGGGAACTCGCCGCGCGGCTCAAGTGGATCGATCCGTTCTTCTTCTCGCAGCCGACGCTGATCTTCGCGCAGATCCAGGACTGGTTCGTCAACGGCACGTCGCAGGGGCCGCTGCTCACGCAGGTCTGGGTGACGCTCGAGGAAACCACGATCGGCTTCCTGATCGGCTCGGTCGCCGGCGTGATCTGCGGGATCGTGCTCGGCCGCAACAAATTGATGGCCGACGTGTTCGGCCTGTACATCCAGATCGCGAACTCGATTCCGCGCGTCGTGCTCGGCTCGGTGTTCGTGATCGCGCTCGGCCTCGGGATGGCGTCGAAGATCGCGCTGGCCGTCGTGATGGTGTTCTTCGTCGTGTTCGGCAACGCGTTCCAGGGTGTGCGCGAGGCGGACCGCTACCTGATCGCGAACGCGCAGATCCTCGGCGCGTCGCGCCGGCAGATCACCACGTCGGTCGTGATCCCGTCCGCGCTGTCGTGGATTCTTGCGAGCCTGCACGTGAGCTTCGGCTTCGCGCTGGTCGGTGCGGTCGTCGGCGAATTCCTGGGTTCCAAGCAGGGCATCGGCCTGCTAATCTCCACCGCCCAGGGCGCGTTCAACGCGAGCGGCGTGTTCGCGGCGATGATCGTGCTGGCCGTGGTCGCGCTGGCCGCCGACTACCTGCTGACCTGGCTCGAGAAGCGCTTGCTCAAGTGGCGCCCCGCCGCGTTCTGAGCCGCGCACGCATCGGATCACATACCCGAACCGCGCCGGTGGCCCCGGCGCGGTTCGGCATTGAGGAGAAGGAATGGCGCACAGCCTGCGCGGGCGGCTGTTGTGGTGGCTGCTGCTGCCGCTCGCGGCGTTCGTGCTGATCGCGGGCGCGATGTCGTACGACACCGCGCGGCGCACGGCCGCGCTCGTGCAGGACAGCGCGCTCGTCGCGTCCGCGCGCACGATCGGCGAGGACGTCGAATGGCGCAACGGGCTGCCCGTCGCCGACGTGCCGCCGGCCGCGCTCGAGATCTTCGAGTCGCCGTCGCGCGATTCGGTGTTCTACAAGGTGATCGACGGCCACGACCGGCTGCTCGCCGGCAACCCGGCGCTCGCGCTGCCCGAGCGTCACGACGCCGAGCCGACGCTGTACGACACGTCGCTCGACGGCGTGCGGCTGCGCGCGGCCGCTTACGACCGCCAGCTGTACGACGAAGGGCAGATCGAGACGGTCACGGTGGTCGTCGCGAAGACGACGCGCTCGCACGACGCGATGGTCGCGACCATCTGGCGGCCGCAGCTCGTGCGCCTGTCGCTGATGCTGGTGCTCGCGGTCGTGCTCGTGTATCTCGGCCTCACGCTCGAGCTGCGCCCGTTGATGAAGCTCAAGGACGACGTTGCCGACCGCGGCCCGATGGAGCTCGAGCCGATTCGCCCGGAGCGGCTTCAGCATGAACTGCGGCCGATTGTCGACGCGATCAACCAGTGCATCGCGCGGCTCAATACGCACACGGCCACGCAACGCCGCTTCATCGCCGACGCCGCGCACCAGCTGCGCACGCCGATCGCCGTGCTCGACACGCAGATCCAGTACGCGCAGCAGCGCGAGCACAACGACGCGGAGCTCGCGTCGGTGCTCGACAGCATGCAGCGCAGCAGCCGCAGGATGGCCGACGTGACCGACAAGCTGCTGCTGCTCGCGCACGCGGAAGCGACGCCGTCGACGCTGCTCACGCATCGCGTCGACCTGGCCGCCGTCGTGTCGAGCGTGCTGGAGGAGACGATCGTGCTCGCGCAACGGCGCGACATCGACCTCGGCGCCGATCTCGGCGAACGGCTCGACGTCGCGGGCAGCGACAGCCTGCTGACCGCGCTGGTGATGAACCTCGTCGACAACGCGGTGCGCTACACGCAGCCGGGCGGCTGCGTGACGGTCGCTGCGCGGCGCGACGGCGACGCGGTCGTGCTCGACGTGGTCGACAACGGCCCGGGCATTCCGGCCGAAGCGCGGCCGCACGTGTTCAAGCGGTTCTACCGCGTGTCGGCCGACACCGAAGGCTCGGGCCTCGGCCTCGCGATCGTGCGCGAGATCGCGCAGGCGCACGGCGGCAGCGCGTCGCTCGCGCCGGGCCCCGGCAATCGCGGTATCGTCGTGACCGTGCGGCTGCCCGCCTACGCTTGAAGAGAAGGCACCATGAAACTCCTGCTGGTCGAAGACAACGCCGAACTCGCGCACTGGATCGTGAACCTGCTGCGCGGCGAGGATTTCGCGGTCGACTGCGTCGGCGACGGCGAACGCGCCGACACCGTGCTGAAGACCGAACGCTACGACGCGGTGCTGCTCGACATGCGGCTGCCGGGCATCAGCGGCAAGGAAGTGCTCGCGCGATTGCGGCGCCGCAACGACAACGTGCCGGTGCTGATGCTGACCGCGCACGGCTCGGTCGACGACAAGGTCGACTGCTTCGGCGCCGGCGCCGACGACTACGTAGTCAAGCCGTTCGAATCGCGCGAGCTGGTCGCGCGGATCCGCGCGCTGATCCGCCGGCAGGCCGGTGTGGGCACGACGCAGCTCGTGTGCGGCGATCTCGTCTACGCGTTCGGCACGCGCGAATTCCGTTGCGGCAACGCCGTGCTCGCGCTGCGTCGCCGCGAGCATGCGATTCTCGAAACGCTGATGCTGCAGCAGAACAAGACGGTATCGAAGGCGCGGCTGATGGACAGCGTGTTCGCGCTCGATGACGAACCGAGCGCGGATGCGATCGACATCTACATTCACCGGCTGCGCAAGCATCTCGCGGGCAGCACGGCCGAGATCATCACGCTGCGCGGGCTCGGCTACATCCTGCGCGAGAAGAGCGCGCAGGACTGACGGCCGTCCGTCGAACGTCGCGCATCGATTCGTAGCACGTAACGTCCCGGCACCGCAGCCCGCCTGCCCGATTCGTGATTGTTGCGCGTTCGGTGTTTTCACCGATCCGATTCTTTCCTCCGGGAAAGCGGCGTGAAGGATTGCACCCTCTACGATGCTACACGCCGGCCTCCTCGCTGTGGCCGGCACCATTCGGCATACATTACGTACTGCCAACGAACAGATTTCAATGCGGCAGCTCGGAGGAGACGATCTTGAAACGAAAAACCCTTGCCCTTTCCATCGCGGCGGCAGGCCTGTGCGCCGGCACCCAGGCGCACGCGCAGTCGAGCGTGCAGCTCTACGGCCTGATGGACCTGAGCTTTCCGACCTACCGGACCCACGCCGACGCGAACGGCAACCATGTGATCGGCATGGGCAACGAAGGCGAGCCGTGGTTCAGCGGCAGCCGCTGGGGCCTGCGCGGCGCCGAGGACATCGGCGGCGGCACGAAGATCATCTTCCGCCTCGAAAGCGAATTCGTGGTCGCGAACGGCCAGATGGAAGACGAAGGCCAGATCTTCGACCGCGACGCGTGGGTGGGCGTCGAGGACGAGCGCTTCGGCAAGCTGACGGCCGGCTTCCAGAACACGATCGCGCGCGACGCAGCAGCAATTTACGGCGACGCGTACGGTTCCGCGAAGCTCACGACCGAGGAAGGCGGCTGGACCAACTCGAACAACTTCAAGCAGATGATCTTCTACGCGGCCGGCCCGACGGGCACGCGTTACAACAACGGCCTCGCGTGGAAGAAGCTGTTCAGCAACGGCATCTTCGCGAGCGCCGGCTACCAGTTCAGCAACTCGACCGCGTTCGCGACCGGCTCCGCGTACCAGGTCGCGCTCGGCTACAACGGCGGGCCGTTCGCCGTGTCGGGCTTCTACAACCACGTGAATCACGGCGGCTTCACGAACCAGACGTTCTCCGTCGGCGGCAACTACGCGTTCAGCATCGTGCGCCTGAATGCCGGCTACTTCCGCTACAACGGCGATCAGGGTTCGCTCGGCCAGCGCCACGACGATTCGTGGACGGTGTCGATGAAGATCGCGCCGAAGGGCCCGCTCGACTACGAGCTCGGCTACCAGCAGATGCGCATCAAGAACGCCGCGTACAACGCCGACGGCTTCACGCCGAACGCGAACCTCGGCGCGTTCAGCCTGACCAACGGCGTCGGCAACGGCTTCAAGGAAACGATCTACGGTTCGGTGTTCTACCACCTGAGCAAGCGCACCGAGCTGTACCTGGCCGGCGACTACATGAAGCTGCATGGCGGCTACAAGGTGTCGTCGACGTTCGGCGCGAAGAACCAGCTCGAACTGACCTCGGGCATCCGCACGCGCTTCTGACCCCGCGGTCGGGGCGCGTCGCGCCCCGCCGTACCCTTCGTTCGGGATTCTCCATGCGGGCACGGCGGCGCATTGCGCTGAACGTGCCCTTTTTTCTTCGTTCCGCGAGCGCGATGCGCGCGGCGCCGCGACAAGCGGGCCGGAAGCCGCTCGCGGCCCGTCGGACGGGCGTTTCCCGGCCGATGCGCGCCCACTCGCCTCGCATCGGTGCTTGACCTGCGCCAACCGACTCGCTAGCGTTTCGGGTTTGCCCGGGTGGCCATTGCCGCCGGTGCCGCGAGTGCGCCCGACGTCCTGGCGCACGCGGCCGGGCTCCGATGGAAAAAACGATGCAGAAACTCGATGCGGAGAGCCCGCAGGCGATGTCGACGGATTTCATCGCCGACAATGTCGCGCGCCTGAAGGCGCTGTTCCCCGAACTCGTGACCGAAGGCCCGGACGGTGCGTCGGTCGACGTCGACGTGCTGAAGGCGCTCGTCGGCGAGCGCATCGTCGGCGCCGCCGACGAGCGCTACGGCTTCCACTGGCACGGCAAGCGCAGCGCGCGCCAGGCCGCGCTCACGCCGTCGACGGGCACGCTGCGTCCGTGCCCCGGCGACAGCGTCGCGTGGGACGACACGCGCCATCTCGTGATCGAGGGCGACAACCTCGACGTGATGAAGCTGCTGCACAAGAGCTACGCGGGCAAGGTGAAGCTCGTCTACATCGACCCGCCGTACAACACCGGCAGCGATTTCGTCTATCCGGACGACTTCAGCGACAGCATCCGCCACTACCTGGCCATGACGGGCCAGACCGAAGGCGGCGTGAAGCGCAGCACCAACACCGAGGCGAACGGCCGGTTCCACACCGACTGGCTGAACATGATGTATCCGCGCCTGAAGCTCGCGCACGCGCTGTTGTCCGACGAAGGGCTGATCGCCGTGCACATCGACGAGCACGAAGTGCATGCGCTCGTGCTGATGCTGCGCGAAATCTTCGGCGAGGAGAACGAGCTCGGCGTCGCCGTGTGGGACAAGCGCAACCCGAAGGGCGATGCGCGCGGCATCGCGTACCAGCACGAATCGCTGGTGCTGTTCGCGCGCAACGCCGAGACGCTGCTCGAGCAGGCGCCGCTGAAGCGCCCGAAGCGCAACGCGCAGCGCATGCTGGATGCCGCGCACGACGCGGTGTACCGCAGCGGCAACGCGAAGGATGCGCAAAAGGCCTACCGCGCGTGGATGAAGGCGCAGACCAACCTGTCGGGCGGCGAGGTGATGTACGACCGGCTGTCGGCCGACGGACGCGTGTACCGCCTCGTGTCGATGGCATGGCCGAACAAGAAGAAAGCGCCGGAAGAATATTTCACGCCGCTGATCCATCCGGTCACCGGCAAGCCGTGCGCGATGCCGGCACGCGGCTGGCGCAACCCGCCCGCGACGATGCAGGCGCTGATCGAGCGCGGCCAGATCGAGTTCGGCCCGGATGAAACGACGCAGCCGCAGCGCATCTACTATCTCGACGAGAACATGTACGAGAACGTGCCGTCGGTGCTGCCGTTCGCGGGCTCCGACGACGCGTTGCTGAAGACGCTCGGCATCCCGTTCGACCAGCCGAAGCCGGTCGATTTCGCGGCGGCCGTGATCGGCTGGTGCACGCGCGGCGACGACATCGTGCTCGACTGCTTCGCCGGCTCCGGCTCGACCGGCCACGCGGTGATGCAGGTGAACGCGACCGACGGCGGCGCACGGCGCTACATCCTCGTGCAGCTGCCCGAGGCGCTCGACCGCCGCGACAAGACGCAGCTGGCGGCCGCCGATTTCTGCGCGAAGCTGAAGAAGCCGCTCACGCTCGCGGAAATCACGAAGGAACGCCTGCGCCGCGCCGCGCAGCAGGTGGCGCGCGATTTTCCCGAGAGCTACGGCGATCTCGGTTTCCGCGTGTACCGGCTCGACACGACCAACGTGATCGAATGGGATCCGCGCCGCGACGACTTCGATCACGCGCTCTTTGCGTCCGTCGAGCACGTGAAGACCGGCCGCAGCGAGGACGACCTGCTCGCCGAGCTGACGCTCAAGCTCGGCCTCGACCTGTGCACGCCGGTCGAGCATCACCAGGTCGCGGGCAAGACCGTGCACCTGATCGGCCGCGCGATCGTCGCGTGCTTCGATGCGCGCATTGCGCGCGACGACGCGGGCCCGCTCGCCGACGGCATCGTCGACCTGCTCGACGCGAGCGGCGCGACGCGCGACGTCACGTGCCTGTTCCGCGACAGCGGCTTCGTCGACGACGTCGCGAAGCTCAATCTCGCCGCGCTGCTCGAACAGCACGGCGTGAAGCGCGTGCGGAGCCTGTGATGCGGCTGCATTTCGAAGCGGATCTCGACTACCAGCGCGAGGCGATCGACGCCGTCTGCGACCTGTTTCGCGGCCAGGAATCGTATCGCGGCGACTTCAGCGTGCTCGCGAACGCGGCGCCCGGCACGACGGCCGCCGCGCAAGGCTCGCTGGGCTTCGCGGTATCGGAGCAAGGCGTCGGCAACCGGCTGTCGCTGACCGACGACGCGCTCGCGCGCAATCTCGCCGACGTGCAGCTGCGCGGCGGGCTGCCGCCGTCCGGCCCGCCCGACTCGCGCGACTTCACCGTCGAGATGGAGACCGGCACCGGCAAGACCTACGTTTACCTGCGCACGATCTTCGAGCTGAACCGCCGCTACGGGTTCACGAAGTTCGTGATCGTCGTGCCGTCGATCGCGATCAAGGAAGGCGTGCACAAGACGCTGTCGATCACCGAGGATCATTTCCGCGCGCTGTACGCGGGCGTGCCGTACGACTATTTCCTGTACGACTCGGCGAAGCTCGGCCAGGTGCGCCACTTCGCGGCGAGCGCGGCGATCCAGATCATGGTCATGACCGTCGCCGCGATCAACAAGAAAGAGATCAACAACCTTTACAAGGACAGCGAGAAGACCGGCGGCGAGAAGCCGATCGACCTGATCCGCGCGACGCGGCCGATCGTGATCGTCGACGAGCCGCAAAGCGTCGACGGCGGGCTCGAGGGGCGCGGGCGCGAAGCGCTCGCCGCGATGGCGCCGCTCTGCACGCTGCGCTATTCGGCGACGCACGTCGACCGCCATCACATGGTCTACCGGCTCGATGCGGTCGACGCGTACGAGCGCAAGCTCGTCAAGCAGATCGAGATCGCGTCGGCGATTGTGGAGGATGCGCACAACAAGCCGTACGTGCGGCTCGTCGGCGTGTCGAACCGGCGCGGCGCGATCAGCGCGCGCATCGAGCTCGACGTGGCGACCGCGGCCGGCGTGAAGCGCCAGATCGTGTCGGCGACCGACGGCGACGATCTCGAACGCCTGACCCGGCGTGCGCTGTACGCCGGGCTGCGCATCGGCGAGGTGCATGCGGTGAAGGGTGCCGAATACGTCGAGCTGCGCCATCCGGAAGGCGAGGCGTTCCTGTCGCTCGGCGAGGCGTTCGGCGACATCGACACGCTCGCCGTGCAGCGCGAGATGATCCGCCGCACGATCCGCGAGCATCTCGACAAGGAATTGCGCCTGGCCGAGCGCGGCGTGAAGGTGCTGTCGCTGTTCTTCGTCGACTCGGTCGAGCGCTATCGGCGCTACGACGAGAACGGGATGCCCGTGAAGGGCGACTACGCGCTGATCTTCGAAGAAGAATATGCGCGCGCGGCGCGCGTGCCGGCCTACCGTGCGCTGTTCGACGGCGTCGACGTCGCGCTCGAAGTCGAGCGCGCGCACAACGGCTACTTCTCGATCGATCGCAAGGGCGGCTGGACCGATACGAGCGAGAGCAGCGCCGCCGCGCGCGAGAACGCGGAGCGTGCGTACGGGCTCATCATGCGCGAGAAGGAAGCGCTGCTGTCGTTCGACACGCCGCTGAAGTTCATCTTCTCGCACTCGGCGCTCAAGGAAGGCTGGGACAACCCGAACGTATTCCAGATCTGCACGCTGCGCGACATCCAGACCGAACGCGAGCGCCGCCAGACGCTCGGCCGCGGGCTGCGCCTGGCCGTCGACCAGGACGGCGAACGCGTGCGCGATCCGGGCGTGAACACGCTCACCGTGATCGCGACCGAGCGCTACGAGTCGTTCGCGGAGAACCTGCAGAAGGAAATCGAGGCCGACACCGGTATCCGCTTCGGAATCGTCGAGGAACACCAGTTCGCCGCGCTGCCGGTGCAGGAAGGCGACGGGCCCGCGCATGCGCTCGGCATCGAGCTGTCGCGCGTGTTGTGGGCGCATCTGCACGAGCAGGGCTACGTCGACGCGCAGGGCAAGGTGCTCGACCGGCTGAAGGATGCGCTGCGCCAGAGCGCGCTCGTGCTGCCCGAGGCGTTCGAATCGCTGCGCGCGCCGATCGTCGCGACGCTGCGCAAGCTGTCCGGCCGCTTCGCGGTGCGCAATGCCGACGAACGTCGCGCGATCGCGTTGCGGCGCGATGCATCGGGCAAGGCCGTCGTGTTCGGCGACGACTTTCGCGCGCTGTGGGACCGCATCCGTCATCGCACCGTGTACAGCGTCGAGTTCGACAACGCGAAGCTCGTGCGCGATTGCACGGCCGCGCTGCGCGACGCGCCGGACATCGCGCGTGCGCGGCTGCAGTGGCGCAAGGCCGAGATCGATATCGGCAAGGCCGGCGTCGAGGCGGTCGAGGTGGCGGGCGCCGGCACGGTGCTGATCGACGAGGGCGAGCTGCCGCTGCCCGACCTGCTCACCGAACTGCAGGACCGCACGCAGCTCACGCGCCACTCGCTCGCGACGATCCTGGCCGACAGCGGCCGGCTCGACGACTTCCGCGTGAATCCGCAGCAGTTCATCGCGCTGGCCGCCGATGCGATCAACCGCTGCAAGCGGCTCGCGCTGGTGGCGGGCATCGCGTACCGCAAGCTCGGCGAACGCCACGTGCATGCGCTCGAATCGTTCGAGAGCGAGGCGCTGACCGGCTACCTGCGCAACCTGCGGCCCGATGCGCGCAAGTCGATCCACGAGGCCGTCGTGTGCGAGACCGACGCGGAGCGTGCGTTCGCCGATGCGCTCGAAGCGCACGACGGCGTGAAGCTGTACGCGAAGCTGCCCGCGTGGTTCCGCGTGCCGACGCCGCTTGGCAGCTATCACCCGGACTGGGCGGTGCTCGCGGAGCAGGAGGACGGCGAGCGGCTCTATTTCGTCGTCGATACGCCGAATGCCGACGGCGACGTGACGAGCGAGCACGAGCGCGCGAAGCTCGCATGCGGCGACGCGCATTTCCGCGCGCTGGTGGACGGCGGCGAGGCCGCGCGGTTCGTGCGTGTCAGGCACGCCGATGCGTTGTTCGAGCCCGTTGCGGCCACCGCGCCGCGAGCGGGCGCGGGACGTTGAAATGAAGGGCGGCGCGAGCCGCCCTTTTTTCATGTGGCGGGCCGTGACGCTGCGATGCGTCCGTCGCTGCGGGGCCGAATCGGTGCGTCATCCGCGTGAAAGCGATTCGTATCCTCGCGTGCTCGCGCGACCGGTTACGGCTGGTTGCAAATCAGGGTCGATGCGATGCCGATGCGCGACGCCTCCGTTGCGCCGCAACCATGAAGAAAGGGCGCCGAAGCGCCCTTTCTTCACATGCACATGCCGCGGTCAAAGCGTGCGGCCGAATGCATTGCGATGTGCGTGATGCGTGGACGTCGATGCATGTGCAGTATGGCCATGCGTGCGACCGTGACCGTGGCCCGGCTGCGTGCCCGCACGATCGGCGATCGTGTCGGAGCGGTCGGCTGCACGCGCGAGGCCCTTGTCGCGGTCGCCCGCGTGCATGCCGTTCGAGTTGCTCAGCGCTTCACCGCTCATGTGGCCGCCGGACATGCCACCCGCATTGCCACCCATGCCGCCGGCGCCATGACCGCCGCCGTTGCCGCCGCCATTCCCGCCGGCTGCCGCGTTCGCGGACACGGCACCGAATGCGAGCAGCGCGGCGGCCAACACGGACAGATATCGTTGCGTTTTCATTGTTTGCTCCCTGGAGCGTGTTCGAATGATTGCATTCTAGGAACACGCGATTTCCGCGCCACTCGACGTTGTAAATGATCGTAACGGCGTGCGCGATGCGCATTCATCGGATCAATGGGCGACATGCCGGCCGCTCGTCGTCGAATGAAGGAAGGTGAAAGGCGAAAACGGCACCGTCGCACCGTTTCCGCCCGTGAGCGTGCTTAGTTCGCCGGCTGCGCGCCCTGCGCGGCCGCCTTGCGCTGCGCCGCCGCTTCCTGCTCGTGTTTCTTCGCAATGTGATGGCCGACGATGCAGCCGCCGACCGCGCCGGCCACCGCGTGATGTCCCGCGTAGTGGCCGGCGACGCCGCCCACCACCGCACCCTTCATGCAGCCTGCCGCGTGCGCGCTGCCGATCGTTGCGAATGCAACGATCGCAGCCGCAGCGCACGATCCGATGTATCGATTGGGCTTCATGCGATCACTCTCCTCTCACCGTCGTGATCCGTCTTCCCGCGAGCCGATCGCCCGGTTCAGTTCCAGCGGCCGCGCCAGCCGTCGCCGTCACGCCACGCGCGCTCACGCCACTCGTGCTCGCGCCATTCGCGGCGGCGCCACTCGTGTTCGCGCCATTGACGCGCACGCCAGTCGTCGTCGCGATAGCCCACCGGCGCGTACATCACCGGCGGCGGCGGCGCGACGTACACGGGTTCCGGCGCCGCATAGACGCCCGGCACACCGATCCCGACCGACAGGTCGACGTGGGCCGATGCGACGCCCGAAGCTGCCAGCGCCGCTACACCGAGAACTGCACCGAGAATAAGTTTCTTGCTCATTTCGCGACTCCCTGCACGTGTCGTGCGTCATGTGACTACGGTTTGGAGTCTAGGCACCGGGCGCAGACACAGGTGAAACCGGTCTGCGAGACCGGTAACGGACGTTTACCGGGGGCTGCAAAGCCTTGCCGGGCAAGGATGAAAGGCGATTCGACACGCCGTTGCAACGGCGCATCGAATCGATAAAGGCGGGAATTTTTGCCGGAAAGCGCGGCGGCGGCGCACGCCGCGACGGCTGATGGAGCGACGTTACGCGCGGATATCGTCGACGCTGCGCAGCCAGTGCACGCTGAACAGGTGGTCCGCGTCGGTCCACACGGTGTCGGGCTCGAAGCCCGCACGGCGCGCGATCGCGCGGAAGCCGTCGATCGTGAACTTGTGCGAGTTCTCCGTGTGAATGCGCTCGCCGGCCTCGAAGCGGAACGCGTGGCCGCGCACGTGCACCGTTTGCGCGATGCCGCTGACGAGATGCATCTCGATGCGCTGCCGGTCGCGGTCGTAGAACGCGCAATGCGAGAACGCGTCGAGATCGAAGTCCGCGCCGAGCTCCGCGTTCGCGCGGGCGAGCAGGTTCAGGTTGAACCGCGCGGTCACGCCCTGCGCATCGTTGTACGCGCGATGCAGCACGCGCTCGTCCTTCACGAGGTCCACGCCGACCAGCAGGCCACCGCCGCGCAACAGCCGCGCCGCGTCGCGCAGGAATGCATCGGCTTCCTCCGGCGAGAAGTTGCCGATCGTCGAGCCGGGGAAGAAGCCGACGCGCCGGCGCGGCGTTTCCGTCAGCTCGGCCAGTTGCTCGGCTTTCGTGTAGTCGGCCGCGATCGGCGCGACGTCGAGCCACGGATACGCGGCACGCAGCCGCGCAGCGGCGCCGTGCAGGTAGTCGGCCGAGATGTCGATCGGCACGTAGCGCGCCGGCGCGTTCGCGTAGTTGTTCGCGCACGCGTCGAGCAGCACGCGGATCTTCTCGAGCGAGCCCGCGCCGAATTCGACGATGTCCGCATGCGGGCCGACGCGCCGCACGATCTCGGCCGCACGGTCGCGCAGGATGCCCAGCTCGGTGCGCGTCGGGTAATACTCGGGCAGTTCGCAGATGCGGTCGAACAGCGCCGAGCCGGCCGCATCGTAGAAGTATTTCGGCGAAATGCTGCGCGGCGTACGCGACAGTCCGTCGATCAGGTCGCGCTCGAACGCGCTCGGCCGCGAATCGCGGGCGGGTTGCAGGCCACCGCTCGTGGCCGTCAGATCAGACGTCTCGCGCAAGTCGCACTCCCGTGAATTGCCAGCGCGCGGCCGGCGGAAAGAAATTGCGGTACGTCGGCCGTTCGTGCCCGGGCGGCGTCGCAATGCTGCTGCCGCGCAGGACCTGCTGCCCGACCATGAACTTGCCGTTGTATTCGGCAGCGACGCCAGCCAGCGGCCGAAAGCCCGGATATGGCTCGTATGACGAACGCGTCCACTGCCACACGTGCCCGAGCATCTGCCGAATGCCGTCCGCGCCGAACGCCGCCTCCCATTCGAATTCGGTCGGCAGGCGCGCGCCGGCCCATTCCGCGTACGCGGCCGCTTCGTAGAAGCTCACGTGACACACCGGCGCGTCGGGCGCGAGCGGCTCCACGCCGTGCAGACCGAACGCGCGCCATGCATGTACGGTGTCCGGCGCACCGCCGTCGTCCGCAATCCAGTACGCGGGGCCTTGCCACCCTTCCCTCTGCACCGTCGCCCAGCCGTCCGACAGCCAGTATTCGGGGCGTGCGTAGCCGCCGTCCGCGATGAAGGCCGCGAATTCCGCATTCGTCACGAGGCGGTTCGCGATCTCGTACGGACGCACGAGCGCCGTATGGCGCGGCCGTTCGTTGTCGAACGAGAACGCGTCGCCGTCGTGGCCGATCTCGACCAGCCCGCCCGGCTGCGGTAGCCAGCGCAACGCGCCGGCATCGCCCGCGGCCAGCGCGGCTTGCGAGTCGGCGCTGTCACGCGGCCGGAACGCCGGCTTCAGCGGATTGCACGAGAACGCATGCAGCATGTCCGTGGCGATCAGCTCCTGATGCTGCTGTTCGTGATGCAGGCCGAGCTCGATCTCGGGCGCGATCGCGGCGAGCAGCGCCGCATCGGCGCCGTCGAGCGCGCGCAGCATCGCGTCGTCGACGTACTGCCGGTACGCATGCACCTCGGCGAGCGACGGACGCGTGAGCAGCCCGCGCTGCGGCCGCGGATGGCGCGGGCCGAGTGCTTCGTAATAGGAATTGAAGAGGAACTGGAACGCGTCGTCGAACGGCGCGTAGCCGCGCACGCGGCGCATCAGCACGACGGTTTCGAAGAACCAGGTCGTATGCGCGAGATGCCATTTAACCGGACTGGCGTCGGGCATCGACTGCACGGCCTGGTCTTCGGCGGACAGCGTCGCCGTCAACGCGATGCTGTGGGCGCGCACGTCCTGGTAACGGCGCTGAAGCTGGGATGCAGGGAGGCTCATCGGTTTACCGTCCACGTCGCGATTCGCTGCGTTGCGTTGCCGGAAAAAGGAAAGCCTTGCGCTCGAATGCGCGCGGCTGACGTGCGACCTTCATTGCTGCGTCGTCGGGCAGCCGGCGCGCGCGCCGGGCCGCTGGTGCGACTTCATTTCATCTGCCCGTGCAGAACAGTATGGGCCAGAAATGTGAACGTCGCGAATCGGATTTCGGGTGAAACGTATGCGAAAGATAAATGAAAGCAATCGTGCTTCCAGCGGCGGGGGCATCACGAACCGTCGATGCCCGTGATGGCTGGCCCGGAGCGTCATCGCAATGAGCATGCCTGCGCGCCGACATTACCGACGTCTCATGACAACCGCTCGGCACACGTGAAAGGTCGACGATTCGGATTCGCCCGAGGAACGGTGTCATGCGGTGGATACCGGCCCCGATGTCGGCATCGTTGATGCCGCGGCCCTCTGAGCGATGTTCAACTGCCCTGTCCTTCACGCGCTTGCCGGCTTTTGAAAAAAATTGCTCGCCGATGTCACACGCGCGGGTGCCTCGCTCGTCATATCACCGGAACCCACACGAAAGGAGAAGGAACCATGACTGCGAAACTCAATCCGTTTGCCGCCGCGCCCGCGCTGATGAAGAACTGGATGACCGTATCGGTCGCCGCTGCCGGGAGCCTCGAGCCGACGCTGATCGAGCTGGTCAAGATTCGCGCATCGCAGATCAACGCGTGTGCGAACTGCCTTAACATGCACACCGTCGAGGCACGCGAGCAAGGCGAGACAGAGCAGCGCATCAACCTGCTGGCCGCGTGGCGCGAAGCGCCCTGCTACACCGACCGCGAACGCGCGGCGCTCGGCTGGACCGATGCGCTCACGCGACTGTCGGAGGGCCACGCGGCGCACGAAGCGGCCTATGCGGCGCTGAACGACCATTTCAGCCAGGAGGAACAGGTGAAACTCACGGTGATGATCAACGTGATCAATGGCTGGAACCGGCTGGCCGTCGGCTTCGGGCTGTGGATCGATCCGGCTGAAGCAAAAGCCGCTGCCGCGAAGATGGTGGCCTGATGACGAACGTCGATCCGGCCGCGGGCAATGCCGAAGACCGGGCCGACGCGGCGGCGAGCTTCGATCCGCTGCGTCGTACGCTGATACGCGTCGCGTACCGGATGCTCGGTTCCGTCGCGGACGCCGAGGACATCGTGCAGGACGCGTTCGTCCGCTGGATGGACGTCGATCGCACCGAGGTGCGCGTGCCCGAGGCGTTCCTGCGCCGGATGGTGATGCGCATGTGCCTCGATCAGCTGAAGTCCGCCCGGCACCAGCGCGAGACCTATATCGGCCCGTGGCTGCCGGAGCCGGTCGTCGACGAGGATGAACAGGAGGACGTCACGCTGCCGTTGATGCTCGCGCTCGAACGGCTGTCGCCGCTGGAGCGTGCGGCGTTTCTTCTGCACGATGTGTTCGGCCTCGAGTTCGACGAGATCGCGACGACGATCCAGCGTGAGCCCGCCGCATGCCGGCAACTCGCCGCGCGAGCGCGCACGCATGTGCGCGAGGCGCGACCGCGGTTTCATGTCGAGAAGCAGCGCGGAATCGAGTTGGCCGAGGCGTTCTTTGCGGCGTCACGCAGCGGCGACATGCGCGCGCTCGGCGCGATGCTTGCCGAGGACGTGAGCCTGCATTCGGACGGCGGCGGCAAGCGCTCGGCAGCGGGCAAGCCGGTGTTCGGCTTCGAACGCGTGATGAAAGTGCACGAGTATCTGGCCGAGCTGTTCGCGACGCATGCATCGAAACTCGTGCGGGCCGGGTTCATCAACGGGTTGCCGGGTTTCGTCACGCTGGAGGCCGACGGCGAGCTGCAGACCACGGCGCTCGAGGTGGAGGACGGGAAGATCGTCGCGATCTATGTCGTGCGCAATCCTGACAAATTGAAGCATCTGCATTGATGCTTGACTGGCGGGGCTTTGCGCCCGTTTTTCGTGCTCTGCGCCCTGCCCTTGCCTGCTTCGCGTTGCCGATTGCCTGCTGCGTGCCGCAGCGTGAATCGCGCGAAGCATCGCGTGAATGCATGTATGACTTCGGCCGCAAAAAGAAAAACGCCACGCGATGTTGCCGCGTGGCGTTTGTATGTTGGCGAGCCGGATTGCCTGTAGGCAATGCGCGCTGCCGGACCCCTTCATTTTGTTCGTTGGTAGGCTCGATTGGATTCGAACCAACGACCCCCACCATGTCAAGGTGGTGCTCTAACCAACTGAGCTACGAGCCTAAGAAGCCGCGAATTATAGAGAGGGTTTTTGAGGAGCACAAGCCCCTTCGTGAAAATTTTTTGAATTGGATGTGTTCGTCGCTGACGATCGATGTTGCCTGGCGATGCCGGCCACCTCGGGTTCGTTACTTCGCATCACAGCAAAACGTGTCGGTGTGCTGTGATGTTATCCACATCGCCCTCTGGATAACCGTCCCGCAAGCCTCTGGATTCACAGTGGAACGATTGAGGATATGTCGGCGCGGCTGTGAATCGACGAAAAGTTGTTCTGTGCTGCACAGAGTTTTGCGTGTGCATCGCGCGCGGTTATGCATTCCGTTTCGCGGTGTAGATTCAGGATGTTACGGAGGTTATCCACTGTGAGGCGCGGCGCTTGTTAACTATCACTACGTATGTATACGAACACTGTTAACACCTTTGGATAAGCACAGTCCGGCGACTGTGATGCGGGCCGAAAACACACTGCGTGCAGTGGATGACTCAAGGAAGGCCTGAGCCTGTGACGACCTCCACCACGCGTATCTGCAGAAACGCAGCGGTTCAGAAGCATTGCGGGTGCAACGGCGAGCGATTCAGTGTGAAGTTCGATCCCGACGAGTCGTACCTTATCGGTCCCACGGCCGCCGAGCTCAAAATTCTCAACCATCCTTGGCAGCGGTGATTAATAGCAAAACAGCGATACACCTGTAAAATCGCGCGCAACTGCATGACAGACACCATCCGAGGGTGCTGAAATAAAAAAGGGCTGCATCATGAACATGCCGGATATCGGCGCCGCGCTTCGCGGCGGCTTGCTTCAGCAGGACCGTTTGCTCAAGTTGGATACGCCGCTCGGCACCAATGTGCTGACCGTGCAACGCGCCGTTGGCCGATCGCGTATCGGCCGCGACTATTCGTTCACGCTCGACGTGATATCCAGCGACGACGGCCTCGAGCTCAAGAAGCTGATCGCGCAACCAGCGACGCTCTGGATTCAGCAGGCGGACAATTCCTATCGACCGGTCAATGGCTACGTGTACACCGCACGTCGACTTGGAACGAATGGAGGCCTGACTACCTATCAACTGGAACTGCACGCGTGGATGCACGTGCTCCGGTTTCGGCGGGACGAGAAGATCTGGATCGACAAGAGCGCCGAAGACATCATTTCCGATGTTCTGGACATGCACCTGGAAGCGCGTGGAAGATTCCGCTTCGCATTGTCGCAACCGTTGCCGAACCGGTCGTTCACGCGACAGAGTGAAACCGACTGGAACCTCGTGCATCGATTGATGGAAGATGAGGGTCTCTACTGCGCGTGGCAACAGGCCGACGACGGCAAGTCGCACACGCTCGTGATCACCGACAATCTGCAGACGTTCGCGCCGTTGTCGCCGGAGATCGTGCGGTTCTATCGCGGCGGCGCGGCCGGTGAAGCTGACGCGTTCACCCAATGGTCAGGTACGCGCACGCTGCAGAGCGTGTCTTTGACGACTCGTACGTTCGATTACAAGAACCCGGCGCAGGCGGCAAATCCGAAAGGCACATCGGTGCCGACGATGGGGGGCCAAGGCGAATTGCCGGACCAGCTCGAGGTCTACGAGTACACGGGCGGCTATACATATGCGGACCAGTCGCGCGGCGATCACCTGTCGAAGATTCGGATGGAAGGATGGGAGTCGCAGGCAAAGCGCTTCTTCGGGTCCGGCGGCGTGCGCGGTATCGATGCGGGCCGGCGTTTCACGCTTGCGGACCACCCCGAACACGATCGCGATCCCACCGATCAACGGGAATTCGTTGCGATCGAGGTCCAGTGGTGGATCGAGAACAATCTCCCGGTTCCCGGCACTGATTCGGATTTCCCGCACAGTCTGGCGCGCGTGCTGGACCAGACACGCGTTCGATACGAAAACACGCCAGGGTTGCAGGTACCGCATAACGATGGTGCAGTCGGCTTCTATCTCGTTGAAGTCGAAGCGCAGCGCGCCAGTGTCCCGTATCGCAGCTCGTTCGAGCATCACAAGCCTGAAATGCACCTCGAGACGGCGATCGTCGTCGGGCCGCAGGGCGAGGAAGTCTATGCCGACGAGCTGAACCGGATTCGCGTGCAGTTCGTGTGGGATCGCCTGAACCCGGGCAACGAGAACGCGTCGTGCTGGGTGCGCGTCGTGCAGTCGGATACCGGCGCGGGCTACGGCGGCGTGCATGTGCCGCGCATCGGCGAGGAAGTGCTGATCGACTACGTGGGCGGCGATTGCGATCGGCCGCTCGCGGTCGGGCGCGTGTACAACGGTGCGAACCAGCCGCAGTGGCATAGCGACGGCATTCTCTCCGGCTACCGGTCGAAAGAATATTCGGGCAGCGGCTACAACCACCTCGTGATGGACGACGCAACCGGGCAGAGCCGCGTGCAGCTGATGAGCAGCAGCGCGAACAGCCTGTTGCATCTCGGTTACCTCATCGATCAGAACGGCAATGCGCGCGGGTCGTATCTCGGCAGCGGCTTCGATCTGCGGTCGGATGCGTATGGCGCGGTGCGGGCGAGCCAGGGCCTGTACGTGACCACCCATCCGAAGGCGCCGAACAGCCAGCCGCTGGACGTGAAGGAAGCGCAGCAGCAGCTCGTGACGGGTGAGAGTCTCGTCGAGGCGATGTCGGGCGTGAGCGAGCAGCATCAGGCGGAAAGCCTGAAGGATGCGCAGGACACGATGCGCGCGTTCACCGACGCGACGCAGGACAGCGCGTCAGGCAACGCATCCGGCGGGCGCACGGCGGGTGGCGGCACGGGCAGCGCGAATGCGTTCAAGGAACCGGTGATGCTGTTCGGCAGCCCGTCGGGGATCGGGATGTCGACGCGGCAATCGCTGCACATGGTCGCGAACGATCACGTGAACGTGGCGAGCGGACAGAGCGTGCACGTCGCGACGGGCAAGTCGCTGATCGGCAGCATCGGTCAGAAGCTGAGCCTGTTCGTGCAGAACGCGGGGATGAAGCTGTTCGCGGGCAAGGGCAAGGTCGAGATCCAGGCGCAGTCGGACAACGTCGAAGTCACCGCGCAGAAGTCGGTGAAGGTTGTGTCCGCAACCGATCGGATCGAGATCGCGGCCGACCAGGGGATTCTGCTGACGAGCGGGGGTGCGTATATCCGGATCAAGGACGGGAACGTCGAAGTTCATGCGCCCGGCAAGGTCGACATCAAGGGCGCGTCGCATACGTTCGCGGGGCCGGCGAGCATGGAGTATCCGTTGCCGGCGATGCCGACCTCCACACACGCAGCGGCGCTGAAATACCTGTACCACGACGACGAGCCAGTCCACGGAGCAAAGTATGTTGCGACGCTGCCCGACGGCTCCACGCGCGAGGGCGTGCTCGATTCGCAGGGCCGGATGCATCTGGAGAACGTGCCGGCCGGCGCCATCAAGGTTGAACTCGGACCGGATGCGCGTGACTATGCGCGCAAGAACCAGACAAAGAATCCGGACTTCAAGAGCGGATCACTTTCCGACAGCGATATTGATGCATTGATCCAGAAGCACCAAGGGGCATGACCGTGAGCTGGAGTCTTGACGATTTCAAAAAAACTTCGATGGAAGTTGGGCGCTGGTGCTGGGGAACGATGCAGGGAGCGTTCAACGAAAAGCAGACGATCAGTCAGATCTTGACGGATGCTGCGATAGGCATGATTCCCGTCCTCGGCGATGTGACGGCCGTGCGCGATTTGCTGGCCGTAAGCATTGGAATGAGCACCGATCCACGTAAGCGGGAGGAGGTTTCCGAGTGGATTTTGCTCGTTGTTCTCGTGTTCGCGCTGATTCCGGTGTATGGCGGCGTCATCAAGGGTGTGGGGCGATTGGCTTTGCGTGCCACCGGCGATGTTGCGAAGGACCAAAAGCTGCTGGTCGAGGTGGTGCATTATCTGAACCGGATCGGCTATGGTGATGCGCTCCGGTGGTTGCGTTCCCTGCATGTGAAGAAATATCAGGCACAAATCCTCGAAAGACTGAAAGCCTTCTGCGAGAACATGCATCGCGTGATCGATAAGGTGCTGAATACGCATGTAGGCCAGATGTTGCCGAATCCGTGGCAAGTGCAGCTCCAGACGGTTGCCGGCGGATTTGACGAGTTGCCTCGCATGGCCGACAGGATGGTTCCTAAAGCGCTCGACGAGCTTGAGAACAAGATTCGTGTGCTCCAGAACACCGCGTATGACGGAGAGAAGCGGTCGATTACGACGGGCGGCAAGCCGAAAGTCGAGCGCGAATCGGAGGCCGTGCTGGAAGAGAAAGTCCGGGTGCGAAAGTTGCCGCAGGGAAAGTATCGGGCAAACCCGGCACTCGTCGAGAACGAGCGCATGATTGCTGCATTACGGGCGAAATACGACGCTTGGATTGCGAAGGGATGGCCGGACCTTTTCCGCAGGAAGGATCCTATGGCGGTTTTTTCGGGCAAAGAGGCGTACTCCGCAATTGCATCGTTTCATGGCGCGATCGCGGCGTGGGACGCCGCGAAACTCGCCGGGAAAAAGGTATTTCGAGTATTTGGTAATGCTGGCGAGATTGGCGGGGAGTCGTTTGCGGGTGGCATGTACTGGGGCGTCGGTAAGATTCCGGAGACGGCGGAAGAGTGGCGTGAGTTTTGTGCGGTCCTCGATAGATTCAATGCCAACGGTTACATGACCGTTGCACATCTGCCCGACAATCTTGCTTCTCTATGGCCCGAGGCCAAGCTGTGGATGGGAAAAGTTGCCGAGCAGTTCGACACAGAGGCGGGACGTCTCCAATACTTGGAAGGAGGAGGCGACCAGTTGTTCGGCAGCTTTGGCCCCGGCATCAACGAAGCGATCAAAGAGATCGGTGAAGAAATGAAGAAGGGCAGGCTAGGGGACTTCTATGAGAAGGAAGTCAATGGCGTCCTCTTCAAGTTCTACAAGACGAACTGGGAAAATGTGGAAAAGCTGTTCGGTTATGGAAAGATCGCGGAAGATGCCGGTGCCGCATCGACCAGGAAGTTGGCTCACGATGAAGTTCGCAACAAATGATGCCCAATAATTTCTGGACCGGATACGTCTACTGAGCAGGTGGGCAGAGTGATGAACAAATACGATATGCATGACGACGTCACACGTCGCAAAGTGTTCTGGTTGCTTCAGCGCCTAACAAGTTGGTCGCTCTGGAAAACCAAATACGATGCCTTCAAGATATTCGCGGACGCGTACGAGGTCGCGATCAAGACATGGTCGCCAAGCGACCCGGACGTGATGGAGGCTGACCATCTCAAGACAATTTTCGAGATCCTGAGCGACTATGACAAGGGCCTCGCAGAACTCAGAAAGGGACACCGCTTCGTATGGCGTGCAGGCCAAGCGCTAGAGGAGATGGTCCGCAAGTTCAACGATCTGGGACGCTTCTTCTATCGCAATCCGAAATACTGGGAGCGAGGCCAGACCGCTCCTTACCCGCCCAAAGTCGATGCGCTTTATCAACTGATGCGTGCATCTCAATTTCAGATGGATTACGCCCCGTTGGAGGTGTGGTCCGATGAAAACGTCGCAAGCTTGGAGTGGCCGAGTTCACTGCTGGATCCTGCGCATTACGATCACGGCTTCTATACGCTCGACTATCCCGTGTTTCCCGCAGACTTGCCGGAGGTGCCCGATCCGGCCGGTCCGGTGGTTCGGTCTGGACAGATAGTGCCGTGCGACGGCATTTGGGAGCCGGTCACCATTGAACAAAGTCGTATTTCCGGCACTATCCCGGTTGATGCCAAGTTGTTTCGAAATAACGGATGCTTCAATTATTTCGTTGCAGAAGTGGTCGCCCCCGGTTTTGCGGACGTTGACGTTGACACGTTCGACGTAACGTTCAGACCCACACATTGGCGTTTGCTGTGGGAAGACACCCGATACAGGGACGGCATCGTGCCTGACGAATCGCAGTATTTCCTGGCGCGCGAACAAGAGCCGACACCATTGACGCCTGACAGTGTGGCGCCTGTTCGTACGGGAGACGTCTGTCCGGTTTCAGGAGAGTGGCACACAGACGAGTATGGAGGAAAGACGATCCGCGTCGACCGTGGTGCCGCAATGCCGGACATGCTGGTCAAGGACAATGTGGGATCGCTGAAGGTGCACTGGGTGACGTGGCGGTTAATCAAGGTCCTGTAGTCGGTAATCGATGCGAACACATCGATAGAGGCACTGCCGGCCGGCCCGGCGTGATATTCGAGCATCCCGACAAGCGACTGCAAGTCGAGTCGTTGATAGCTATGTGAATTACGTTCGCGGAAAACACCCCGAACTCTGTGATATTCGAGCCGAAGAATGCACGCCAATGCACGAACACGTCGAGACGAACATACAACGTGTGGATAACACTCGAAAAAATGGATCCAAACGCTGTGGGCTCGGAACGGTGAGCGTGAACCCTCGGGGTCGGTGGAGTCGCATCGGCGCTACCGTAGGCGGCGCGTAACGGCCACGCACGACCCGGCACACCGCCCAATCAAATCTGCTGATCGAGCGCCTGCACGACGGCCTGTTCCCCGACCTTGTCCACCGGCCCGACCACCGCATAATTGAGCCCGTTCACCGACCCATACCGCGCGAGCAGCGCGCCATCCACGCGTTGCCCGGCCGGCAGCAGCCGATGTTTCGATTCCGCCGGCCGGAGATAGAAGCTCAGCGTTCGCCCGGCATCGTCCTCATAGAGCACCATCGCGGCAGTAGCGCCACTGTCCGTCGTAAACAACCGCCCGCCAACCGGCCTGAACCCGGCCGCACTCAAATCCGGCAGCCTCGCCGATGCTCCCACGCGTCGGGTGAGCCACCCTTGCAAATCGCCCGCACCCGTCGGCCGGTAATCGACCTTTGCGGTTTGATCGACCACCATCATCCGATAAGCCTCGACCGCATCGCTCATCGGCGCGATGGGCGGCGGCGCGTTCCACCCGCGCGCCTGCCAGCCGCCGAGCGTCCCGAGCCCGATACAGAACACGAACGAAGCGGCCATCGCGAACCGCATTCGCGAGCGCTCGGTGCGCTTCGCCCGAATCGCCGCCGGATCGAGCGCAGGATTCTCACCAGGCATCCGCACGCTTTCCAGCGCGGCCCGCAATCGCTGCGCATCCAGCTGCCATTGCTTCACCTGTTCCGCGCTCTCCGGATGCAGCGCGAGATATCGCTCGACAGCGGCGCGCGCATCGTCGTCGAGCTGGCCGTCGACATAGGCCTGGAGATCGTGTTCGTCGGGGCGGAGCGTATTCATTTCATCAAGCGAAGAGAAGGAGCGGGAAGCTCGCCGTCGCTGAGCCGGCGCAGTGCCTGACGCGCGCGGGAGAGTCGCGACATCACGGTGCCGATCGGCACGTCGAGCAGCTCGGCGACTTCCTGGTACGTGAAGCCCTCGACCGCGACGAGCAGCAGCAGGCTGCGCTGTTCGTCGGAAAGCCGGCCGAACGCTTCGAGCGTCGCGCGTGCGGCCACCTCGCGTTCGGCGGACGGCCAGTGCGCTTCGTCGTCGTCGCGAATGCGGCCGAGCAACCATGCGTAGCGCTTCGCGCTGCGTTTGCCGTCGAGGAACTGCCGGTAAAGGATCGTGAACAGCCAGCTGCGCAGCGATGCATCGTCGCGTCGGCTTGCCCAGCGCGACAGCGCGCGCTCGAGCGTCGACTGCACGAGATCGTCGGCCGCATGGACATCGCGCGCCAGCCAGAGCGCGAAGCGGCGCAGCCGGGGGATGAGTTCGCGCAATGCGTCGTCGTCGGGGGCGTTGGAGGGCATGGCCGGGGCGCGAGCCGATAAGCGTGGAGATGCTGCGTAGGACGCCGGTCGGCGCCGCTTATTCCGTCAGCATACGAAAAATTTCTTGATGGAATAAAGCGGCGCGGGTGGCGTCCTACACGCGTTCGACAATGATCTGATGATCGGGAGTGCATCCATGAAGCAATCTTCTTCTTCGCCGCCGCGCGAGCCAGGGCGCGGGTGGTGGCGCTGGGCGGTGATCGGCGGCGCGGTGGCCGGCGTGGCCGTGGCTTTCGGGTATGTGGGCGGCTGGCTGGCGCCGGCGCGTCTGACCCCGCACCGGCTCGTCGACGCGCTGCAGACGGCCGGCGGCGAGCATCCGGGCTTCCGGCGCAATCACGCGAAGGGCGTGTGCGTGACCGGTTACTTCGAGGGCAGCGGCGCGGCGAGCGCGTATTCGGTCGCGCCGTTCTTCAAGGCGGTGCGCACGCCGGTAGTCGGGCGCTTCGCGCTGCCGGGCGGCAATCCGTATGCGCCCGACAGCAGCGTGCCGATCCGCAGCCTCGCGCTGAAGCTCACCGCGCCGGACGGCCAGCAATGGCGGACCGGGATGAATGCGATGCCCGTGTTTCCGGTGGCGACGCCGAAGGCGTTCTACGCGCAGTTATTGGCGACCCGGCCGGATCCGGCAACGGGCAAGCCCGATCCGGAGAAGGTGAAGGCGTTTTTCGGCGCGCATCCGGAGACGGCTGCGTTCCGCGCGTGGGTGAAGGGTGCGAAGCCGAGCGCGAGCTACGTCACCGAAAGCTATTACGGATTGAATGCGTTCTACTTCGTCGACGCGGCCGGCAAGCGTCAGGCGGTGCGGTGGCGCGTCGTGCCGGAGCAGACGACGGGCGCCGGCGACGTCGCAACGGCCGCGGATCCGAACGTGCTGCAGCAGGACCTGACGCGGCGCATCGCGGACGGTGCGCAGAAATGGAAACTGCTGGTCACGCTGGCGGAGCCGGGCGACCCGGTGGACGACGCGACGAAGACCTGGCCCGCGCAGCGGACGACGATCGACGCCGGCACGCTCGTGCTCGATCGCGTGGAGCCGCAGGACAGCGGGCCGTGCCGCGACGTGAATTACGACCCGACGGTGTTGCCGCAGGGAATACAGGTGTCGGGCGATCCGTTGCTGGCGGCGCGGTCCGCGGCTTATGCGGATTCGTATCTGCGCCGGACGAGTGAGGAGGCCGGCGTGGCCGGTGCGGCGCGACTGAGTGCGGAGGGACGATGATGAAGGCGACGACGTTTAGCTTGCCGGCGAGGCTGCTGCATTGGGTGATGGCCGCGATGATTGTCGCGATGCTGTTCATCGGAGTGGGGATGGTGGCGTCGGTTTCCGGGCGGCACGATTTCCTGGTGGCGTTGCACAAGCCGCTGGGGATTGCCGTGCTGGTGCTCGTTTGCGTGCGGATCGTGGTGCGGTTCGTGTCGAAGCCGCCTGCGTTGCCCGAGGATCTGCCGTGGTGGCAGAAAGTTGCCGCGCATGGGTCGCATCTCGTGCTGTACGCGCTGATGCTCGCAATGCCGCTGATCGGATGGGCGATGTTGTCGGCAGGCGGGTATCCGGTGACGCTGGGTGGCGGTGTGCAGTTGCCGGCGCTGGTCTCGGCCGATCCGGTGGCGTTTGCTTGGCTGCGGGTCGCGCATCGCGTGCTGGCGTATCTATTCTTCCTGACGTTCCTCGCACACTTCGCGGCGGCGCTGTATCACGGGCTGATTCGGCGCGACGGGGTGGTGAGGGCGATGGTGGGGCGGTGAGCGACGGAGGTTGCATTCGAGACGGCGGGGCTGTTGACGGGCGACCGAGGCTAATCCCGCCGTGTCTTTATGTATGACCACCAGGAGGGTTCAGTAGCCTTCCTCGCAGCATGTCAAAATATTTTCACAAAAGGCTTGCGCAGACCGGGGCAGATGCTTAGAATCTCGCCTCTTTCGCGCTAACGGAAACACGGCGCGGGGGAAGAAGGGAAGCGGTGCGGTAGAGGGCGGTTGTAGCGGCCCTTGGCGCACACGGAATTAAACCGCAGCCCGTCGCAACGAAGTAGTTAAAAAGTTGTTGACGAGTTTTAAAAAGTGGTTAATAATTCCACTTCTCTGCTGCTGAAAACGCAGCGCTGCTGAGAAACTCCAGGTTTCCCGCAGAAATGCTCTTTAAAAATTAACAGCCGATAAGTGTGGGCGCTTGATGGTGGCGAGCTGATCTTCGGATCAGATAGCAAAAGTATCAAGAGTCTCACACTAAAGTAAGTCAGGTTTATGAAGTGATTCATATTCCTGTCAGCTTTGAGTGAGCGACCGGTTCGAAAGAACCGAAAACAGTAACAGGTTTGAACTGAAGAGTTTGATCCTGGCTCAGATTGAACGCTGGCGGCATGCCTTACACATGCAAGTCGAACGGCAGCACGGGTGCTTGCACCTGGTGGCGAGTGGCGAACGGGTGAGTAGTACATCGGAACATGTCCTGTAGTGGGGGATAGCCCGGCGAAAGCCGGATTAATACCGCATACGATCCACGGATGAAAGCGGGGGACCTTCGGGCCTCGCGCTATAGGGTTGGCCGATGGCTGATTAGCTAGTTGGTGGGGTAAAGGCCTACCAAGGCGACGATCAGTAGCTGGTCTGAGAGGACGACCAGCCACACTGGGACTGAGACACGGCCCAGACTCCTACGGGAGGCAGCAGTGGGGAATTTTGGACAATGGGCGAAAGCCTGATCCAGCAATGCCGCGTGTGTGAAGAAGGCCTTCGGGTTGTAAAGCACTTTTGTCCGGAAAGAAATCCTTGGTCCTAATATGGCCGGGGGATGACGGTACCGGAAGAATAAGCACCGGCTAACTACGTGCCAGCAGCCGCGGTAATACGTAGGGTGCAAGCGTTAATCGGAATTACTGGGCGTAAAGCGTGCGCAGGCGGTTTGCTAAGACCGATGTGAAATCCCCGGGCTCAACCTGGGAACTGCATTGGTGACTGGCAGGCTAGAGTATGGCAGAGGGGGGTAGAATTCCACGTGTAGCAGTGAAATGCGTAGAGATGTGGAGGAATACCGATGGCGAAGGCAGCCCCCTGGGCCAATACTGACGCTCATGCACGAAAGCGTGGGGAGCAAACAGGATTAGATACCCTGGTAGTCCACGCCCTAAACGATGTCAACTAGTTGTTGGGGATTCATTTCCTTAGTAACGTAGCTAACGCGTGAAGTTGACCGCCTGGGGAGTACGGTCGCAAGATTAAAACTCAAAGGAATTGACGGGGACCCGCACAAGCGGTGGATGATGTGGATTAATTCGATGCAACGCGAAAAACCTTACCTACCCTTGACATGGTCGGAATCCTGCTGAGAGGCGGGAGTGCTCGAAAGAGAACCGGCGCACAGGTGCTGCATGGCTGTCGTCAGCTCGTGTCGTGAGATGTTGGGTTAAGTCCCGCAACGAGCGCAACCCTTGTCCTTAGTTGCTACGCAAGAGCACTCTAAGGAGACTGCCGGTGACAAACCGGAGGAAGGTGGGGATGACGTCAAGTCCTCATGGCCCTTATGGGTAGGGCTTCACACGTCATACAATGGTCGGAACAGAGGGTTGCCAACCCGCGAGGGGGAGCTAATCCCAGAAAACCGATCGTAGTCCGGATTGCACTCTGCAACTCGAGTGCATGAAGCTGGAATCGCTAGTAATCGCGGATCAGCATGCCGCGGTGAATACGTTCCCGGGTCTTGTACACACCGCCCGTCACACCATGGGAGTGGGTTTTACCAGAAGTGGCTAGTCTAACCGCAAGGAGGACGGTCACCACGGTAGGATTCATGACTGGGGTGAAGTCGTAACAAGGTAGCCGTATCGGAAGGTGCGGCTGGATCACCTCCTTTCCAGAGCTATCTCGCAAAGTTGAGCGCTCACGCTTATCGGCTGTTGATAAAGACAGAAAGACTGTCTGTTAGCGGTTTAATCGGTTATAAAGCCGGCCGCTTTCGATAATCCTCAATGACAAACATTCGAATGAAGTTTGGTTCGAGTTTTTCTCATTGGCGATTGAGCCAGTCAGAGCGGTACGAAAGTATCGGCTGTCGTTCTTTAACAATCTGGAAGAAGTAAGTAATTTGGATAGCGGAAGCGTCTTTGAGATGGACGTGGAAACTATCCGGGTTGTGATTGTATCGATGTATCTCAAGATGATTCGAACTTCATGTTCGACTCTAATTGGAATACGGCACAACGCGAGAACTCAACCTGTAGCGACTGTCGAAGAGACAGACTCGTTATAGGGTCAAGCGAACAAGTGCATGTGGTGGATGCCTTGGCGATCACAGGCGATGAAGGACGCGGTAGCCTGCGAAAAGCCCCGGGGAGCTGGCAAACAAGCTTTGATCCGGGGATGTCCGAATGGGGAAACCCACTCCGTATGGAGTATCCATGGCTGAATACATAGGCCATGCGAAGCGAACGCGGTGAACTGAAACATCTAAGTAACCGCAGGAAAAGAAATCAACCGAGATTCCCAAAGTAGTGGCGAGCGAAATGGGATGAGCCTTGCACTCTTTATTTGTATTGTTAGCCGAACGCTCTGGAAAGTGCGGCCATAGCAGGTGATAGCCCTGTAGGCGAAAACAGTATGAAAGAACTAGGTGTGCGACAAGTAGGGCGGGACACGTGAAATCCTGTCTGAAGATGGGGGGACCATCCTCCAAGGCTAAATACTCGTGATCGACCGATAGTGAACCAGTACCGTGAGGGAAAGGCGAAAAGAACCCCGGGAGGGGAGTGAAATAGATCCTGAAACCGCATGCATACAAACAGTCGGAGCCTCGCAAGGGGTGACGGCGTACCTTTTGTATAATGGGTCAGCGACTTACGTTCAGTAGCAAGCTTAACCGTATAGGGCAGGCGTAGCGAAAGCGAGTCCGAATAGGGCGTTCAGTTGCTGGGCGTAGACCCGAAACCAGGTGATCTATCCATGGCCAGGATGAAGGTGCGGTAACACGTACTGGAGGTCCGAACCCACTAACGTTGAAAAGTTAGGGGATGAGCTGTGGATAGGGGTGAAAGGCTAAACAAACCTGGAAATAGCTGGTTCTCTCCGAAAACTATTTAGGTAGTGCCTCGTGTCTCACCTTCGGGGGTAGAGCACTGTCATGGTTGGGGGGTCTATTGCAGATTACCCCGCCATAGCAAACTCCGAATACCGAAGAGTGCAATCACGGGAGACAGACATCGGGTGCTAACGTCCGGTGTCAAGAGGGAAACAACCCAGACCGCCAGCTAAGGTCCCCAAATATAGCTAAGTGGGAAACGAAGTGGGAAGGCTAAAACAGTCAGGAGGTTGGCTTAGAAGCAGCCACCCTTTAAAGAAAGCGTAATAGCTCACTGATCGAGTCGTCCTGCGCGGAAGATGTAACGGGGCTAAGCTATATACCGAAGCTGCGGATGCGTGCTTGCACGCATGGTAGGAGAGCGTTCCGTAAGCCTGCGAAGGTGCCTTGTAAAGGGTGCTGGAGGTATCGGAAGTGCGAATGCTGACATGAGTAGCGATAAAGGGGGTGAAAGGCCCCCTCGCCGTAAGCCCAAGGTTTCCTACGCAACGTTCATCGGCGTAGGGTGAGTCGGCCCCTAAGGCGAGGCAGAAATGCGTAGCTGATGGGAAGCAGGTCAATATTCCTGCACCGTCGTTAGATGCGATGGGGGGACGGATCGCGGAAGGTTGTCCGGGTGTTGGAAGTCCCGGTCGCTGCATTGGAGAAGGCGCTTAGGCAAATCCGGGCGCGTAATTCAAGGGTGTGGCGCGAGCTCCCTCGGGAGCGAAGCAATTGGAAGTGGTTCCAAGAAAAGCCTCTAAGCTTCAGTCTAACGATGACCGTACCGCAAACCGACACAGGTGGGCGAGATGAGTATTCTAAGGCGCTTGAGAGAACTCGGGAGAAGGAACTCGGCAAATTGGTACCGTAACTTCGGGATAAGGTACGCCCTTGTAGCTTGACTGGCCTGCGCCAGGAGGGTGAAGGGGTTGCAATAAACTGGTGGCTGCGACTGTTTAATAAAAACACAGCACTCTGCAAACACGAAAGTGGACGTATAGGGTGTGACGCCTGCCCGGTGCCGGAAGATTAAATGATGGGGTGCAAGCTCTTGATTGAAGTCCCGGTAAACGGCGGCCGTAACTATAACGGTCCTAAGGTAGCGAAATTCCTTGTCGGGTAAGTTCCGACCTGCACGAATGGCGTAACGATGGCCACACTGTCTCCTCCCGAGACTCAGCGAAGTTGAAGTGTTTGTGATGATGCAATCTACCCGCGGCTAGACGGAAAGACCCCATGAACCTTTACTGTAGCTTTGCATTGGACTTTGAACCGATCTGTGTAGGATAGGTGGGAGGCTATGAAACCGGAACGCTAGTTTCGGTGGAGCCGTCCTTGAAATACCACCCTGGTTTGTTTGAGGTTCTAACCTTGGCCCGTGATCCGGGTCGGGGACAGTGCATGGTAGGCAGTTTGACTGGGGCGGTCTCCTCCCAAAGCGTAACGGAGGAGTACGAAGGTACGCTAGGTACGGTCGGAAATCGTGCTGATAGTGCAATGGCATAAGCGTGCTTAACTGCGAGACCGACAAGTCGAGCAGGTGCGAAAGCAGGTCATAGTGATCCGGTGGTTCTGTATGGAAGGGCCATCGCTCAACGGATAAAAGGTACTCTGGGGATAACAGGCTGATACCGCCCAAGAGTTCATATCGACGGCGGTGTTTGGCACCTCGATGTCGGCTCATCTCATCCTGGGGCTGTAGCCGGTCCCAAGGGTATGGCTGTTCGCCATTTAAAGAGGTACGTGAGCTGGGTTTAAAACGTCGTGAGACAGTTTGGTCCCTATCTGCCGTGGGCGTTGGATATTTGAAGGGGGCTGCTCCTAGTACGAGAGGACCGGAGTGGACGAACCTCTGGTGTACCGGTTGTCACGCCAGTGGCATCGCCGGGTAGCTATGTTCGGAAGAGATAACCGCTGAAAGCATCTAAGCGGGAAACTCGCCTTAAGATGAGATATCCCTGGGGACTAGATCCCCTTGAAGGGTCGTTCGAGACCAGGACGTTGATAGGTCGGGTGTGTAAGCGCAGTAATGCGTTCAGCTAACCGATACTAATTGCCCGTAAGGCTTGATCCTATAACAAGTCTGTCTCGCGCCAAGATGAGCGCGTCGGACAAGTTGGATTCTCGTGTGTGATACACACAACTCAAGATTACTGCTTCTTCCAAGATTGGTTCTGTTGGCCATGCCAGCAGGACACCCCCCTTTGCCTGATGACCATAGCGAGTCGGTCCCACCCCTTCCCATCCCGAACAGGACCGTGAAACGACTCTACGCCGATGATAGTGCGGATTCCCGTGTGAAAGTAGGTAATCGTCAGGCTCCCCTCAAGCCAGAAACCCCCGCCCAAACAGGCGGGGGTTTTTGCATTTGTGGCCGGATTTGCCGCGGGCGACCCTGAGCCAAACGGCCTGCCGATTCGGGTTATCGGTCAGTCGATTGTCGTTGTGACGGTTGTCGACGATCGTCCGTTGGACTGCGCCGCTATTGCAGACCGATAAGGACGCTCAGCAATCCACAGATGCGGTGCGGGCCACACGAAGCGGCCCTTGCTACTTAGCGCGCAAACGGGCTGGGATTAGTGCTTGGAACTTCGCGTTGCCAAGTGGATGGGACTAGCGACGAAATAGTCGAAATGCTTGGGATCGGCGCCGGAGCCAGTGTGTTCTGGAAGCTCGACGCGTGACGACCGATTGCCCCCTCGCCGCAGAGCAGCGGGACGCGTGGGCCGAATGCGACGGGCCATATATAGCGCAGCAACCGCATCTCCTGAATCTCGTGCTGCAGGGAACGCATAGCAACTTCCATTGACCCGTCACCCTTGCCTTTGCCCGAGCACCTTCACTCAACCTCGGTCGACCTCGTCGGTTGCCCATGTCGCGATTTGGCGAGTGTGCATTGGCGGAGCGATCTTGACCCCCAGCCGTACTCGTCGCAGTTGACCTTGGGTCAAGGTCTGTCGAACGACATATGGACTCCACCCATCTGAGGCTTTCACCATGTACGCAGGTGCCCATTGTGCGCTTGAGCACCCTGCTTGGACCTTACGACGTTCTCATGCTTCCTGTCAGATGGTCGCTACAGAAGGAGGTCCGCGATTCTCGGAGCGGTTAACGACACCAACCCATCCATGGCGCTGTATCCGGGTACACCACGAGATAAGGCGCATTACCACTGCTTTGTCTGCGACGCTCCCATCACAAATCTGGAGCCGCATCGTTGAGCCTACAGTTCCGGGTATTAGGGAATTGAAGGAATGCATTTCGACACAACTCGCGGCCAAGGACAAATCGACGGATCCGAAAAAAAGCTTGGCGGTGCCCTTCAACGAACGCTTTAGCCATTGGGAAAATTATTGGAACACAAATGTCTTCGTTGGAATGCCGCCAGCGCTTGTGGACTGGCTGTGGGTGGAGAGTACACCACCCACTCAAGCAACTCGGGGAGCCGAGATCTTTGTTCCAGGGTACTCAGATGACGATCTATCACCGATGCCAACCGATCACTCCATCCGATAACGCACGACCTTTGTGAAACTAGATGGGTAGCCCAGCTTCGAAGCTGGGCTACCCAAAGCCGTTCGATCTATTGGTCGCGATCGTTCCCGCTGTCCGTCAAGGAGTGTCACGAACGATGATCGATGTGCGGGGAAAAGCCGGTTCAGTGCCTTAGACGTTTCGTGCCAACAATTGCCGGCGCCGCGAGACGTGAACGCCAACTACTGCCTGCAACGCCATCCGAACTTGTCGTTAGGGTAGTCACACGAATTCCGTTTTTCCGGTCTCATGCGAGGCGCCCTAGTCTCACTAATTCCGTTTCCCTGCACCCAAATGCAGAAGGTGGTAATTGGTGAAAAGTGCGCCATTGATTTTATTGGATTTTTTCACTAAATCTAACGCGAACATCAAGTCCTTGTCTCGCAAAAAATGAAAAAATTGGGCGGATGTGTCATAAAACGTGAAAACTCTCGAGGGTGGGCCGGCGAGGCCCGTGGGGCAAGGCTCGAGGATGAGCCAGTGTTGTTGAAATCTAGTCCTGCGGCTGTCGCGTTATGACTTATTCGGTCTGGAAATTTGGCGACAATCTGCATAACGATTCCGCATCACTGCTGAGCCGGGGTCGGCGACCAGATCAAGTTCAAGCACGTCTTCAGCTCGCCACCCGGGCCACCATCAGGTATCTGGAGAATCCCGTCGCCACTTCCATCAGGGGGCCTGGATCTCGATGATCGAGCACTTCGCGGAAGTCACTTCATATCTCCATATGATTAGCGCGATTGACCGGGATACGGCACGGCTGTCGCGCCCTAAATACTACGATGCAGCGGGAAGCCGCTGGGAGTGCAATTGCATGCTACACCCGGTGCGTCGCGCCGACGGAGCGTCGACCTGATAGGCATGAATCGCACAAGCACCGCGAGCGGCGGAAAATCTGCGAGGGTGGGACGCCGCGTCCCGTGAGCTGGCTTCAAATGACCCTGGCCCCGAACACGGCCGGCCCCACTTCGATTCCTCTGTGGAGCACGACCATGAAATCGGATCGGATCTGCGCTGGCTGCGGCGCACCCTTCACTCCGCTCTTACACATCCCGCATCAACGCTTCTGCTCGGCCAAGGCGTGCCAGCGTGCTCGCCGGCGTGCATGGCAGCACCAGCGCATGCGAGTCGATCCCGATTATCGCGAGAATCAGATCCGCGCCCAGGCCAGCTGGCGGGCCCGACATCCTGACTACTGGCGGCACTACCGCGAGACGCACCCGGCCTATCGCGATCGCAATTGCGCGATGCAGCGACGACGAAATGCGCAGCGCACTGCTAGTGCTGTTGCAAACATGGACGTGTGGCCGGCCCATCGCCCGCTGGCATCTGGGTTTTACATCCTGCGCAACGCGGTTGAGGCGAGCGTTGCAAAGATGAACGCGTGGACGGTGCACATCGCCGTGCTGTCTGAGCCGAGGCCTGTTCCGGCGTGATTGCAAAGAGATGACGTGTACGACAAGGGTCTATGGCCTGCTACCTTGGCTGTGTACTCGCTCGCATTCGACGTCGTTGCAAGGCGCGACGCGTTCGCCGATACAAATCCCCAGTTGATGTCGGGGATGGCGCAGCGAGGGGCGGTTGCCAGTGGGAGCTGGATCGTGGACCTCGATTGCACATGCGAATCCGTTGACGAGCAGACCTGCAGAATGCGGGCTGCTGAATACGTCCGGATGTCGACGGAGCATCAGCAATACTCGACGGAGAATCAGCGTGATCGCATTCGCGACTACGCTGCTCGTCGCGATCTCGAGATCGTGCGGACCTACGCCGACGAGGGTAAAAGCGGTTTGCGTATCGATGGGCGCCAAGCGCTGCAGCAGCTGATCCGGGACGTGGAAACCGGCATGGCCGATTTCCAGGTGATCCTCGTCTACGACGTAAGCCGCTGGGGACGATTCCAGGATGCAGACGAAAGTGCCTATTACGAGTACATCTGCCGGCGCGCAGGCATCCAGGTTGCCTATTGCGCCGAACAGTTCGAGAACGACGGCTCGCCAGTTTCGACGATCGTTAAAGGTGTGAAGCGTGCGATGGCCGGTGAGTACAGCCGCGAGTTGTCAGCGAAAGTCTTCGCTGGTCAGTGCCGGTTGATCGAGCTCGGTTTCCGGCAAGGCGGCCCGGCAGGCTACGCGTTACGCCGGATCCTGGTGGACGAGCATGGCCTCATGAAGGGGGAATTGCAACGCGGCCAACACAAGTGCCTGCAGACGGACCGCGTCATTCTGATGCCGGGCCCGGACAGCGAGGTGCGTATCGTCAACCTCATCTACAGTTGGTTCATCAATGAGTCACTCAACGAGCACGAGATCGCCGCACGCTTGAACGGCATGAACGTTCAGACGGACCTTGGGCGTCCCTGGACACGAGCAACTATTCGGGAGGTGCTGACTAACGAAAAGTACATCGGCAACAACGTCTACAACCGTGTGTCGTTCAAGCTGAAGAAATCTCGCGTCACCAATCCGTCGGAGATGTGGATACGCAAGGAGGGTGCGTTCGAACCCATCGTGCCGAGCGAAACGTTCTATACAGCGCAGGGCATCATGCGGGCGCGCGCCCGGCGCTACTCGAGTGAGGAGCTCATCGAGCGTCTGCGAAATCTGTACCGAATCCGAGGATTTCTATCGGGCGTCGTGATCGACGAAACGGAGGGCATGCCGTCTACCTCGGTTTATGTATATCGCTTCGGCAGCTTGATTCGTGCGTACCAGACGGTTGGCTTCACGCCGGGCCGTGACTATCGTTATATCGAAACGAATCGCTTCATTCGGCAACTGCATCCAGAGATCGTCGCCGAGACGGAAAAAAAGATCGCGGATCTCGGCGGGACCGTGTCGCGTGATCCGGCGACGGACCTGCTGACCGTGAATAGAGAGTTCACTGCCTGCATAGTGCTGTCACGGTGTCAGGTGCGCGGCAGCGGCCGTAACCGCTGGAAGGTACGGTTCGACACGAGCCTGCTGCCGGATATCACCGTGGCAGTCAGGCTGGACCAGAGCAACTCGACTGCGCTCGACTACTACCTGCTGCCGCACATCGACTTTTGGCAGCCTCGTATCAGCCTCGCGGACTGGAATCCGATCGAGTTCGAGAGCTATCGCTTTGAGACGCTGGACTACTTATACGGTATGGCACAGCGTGCTCGGCTGAGGAGAAGAGCATGACTCAGCGCGAGCAGCAGCCCGGTGAGGTTCGGATGATCCCCATCAGCCAGATCGAGGTGATCAATCCTCGCGAGCGCAATGGTCGCGTCTTCGATGAGATCGTCAGCAACATCAAGACGATTGGCCTGAAGAAACCGATTCTGGTCACGCCACGGGCAACCGCAAGTGGCGTGGAAAAGTATCTGCTCGTGTGTGGGGAGGGACGACTGAAGGCGTTCCGATCGCTCGGTGAAACGACGATACCCGCGCTGGTGGTGAGCGTGAGCGACGAAGACGCGTTCATCATGAGCCTGACGGAGAACATCGCGAGACGGCAATGCCGACCGCTCGAGTTGCTCGCCGGAATTCGCGAACTGCAGGAGCGCGGATACGCACCGAAGGCGATCGCCGAGAAGACGGGCCTCACGCAGCACTATGTGCAGGGGATCTTGACGCTTCTGCATCAGGGTGAGGAGCGACTCGTGATCGCAGTGGAGAAAGGCCGAATTCCACTGAATGCAGCGTTATCGATTGTCGGTGCCGGCGACGACGATGAGGCGATCCAAGCGGCACTGCAGGAGGCATATGAATCGGGGAGATTGCGCGGGCGTCAGCTGATGGATGCTCGGCGCGTCATCGAGCGGAGGAAAGCGCTCGGCCGGACGGCGAATCGAAACATGACGCGCAAGGTGATGGACGTGACCACATCGAGCCTTGTCCGAACGTATCAGCATGAAGTTGAGCGGCAGAAAGCGATGGTACGCAAGGCAGAGTTTACGCAGCAGCGGTTGCTGTTCGTTGTCGGCGCCCTCAGGCAGCTATTTGCCGACGAGAACTTCGTCAACCTGCTGCGCGCTGAGGAGCTGGCGACGCTGCCGAAGTATCTGGCGGAACGTGTATGGCCGAGTGGGAGTCCAGCATGACCGGTGTAGCACTTGGATTCATTCCGGAACCACTGTCCGTTCCGATCACGAGCATCCTGCCGTCACGGCGCACACCTGCCGGGATGATGATTTCGCGCAAGTTCAAGCAGATCAGAAGCTCCATCGAAGAGGTGGGTTTGATCGAGCCGCTTTCGGTGACGCCGGTCGACCAAGCATCGGGTAACCACGTCCTGCTCGATGGGCATCTGCGACTGATCGCGTTGCAGGAACTCCAGTTCAACACCGTGTCGTGCCTCGTTGCCACGGACGATGAAAGCTACACGTACAACAACCGCGTCAATCGACTCTCGACTATCCAGGAGCACTTCATGATTCGTCGGGCCGTCGAACGAGGTGTGTCCCCGGAGCGACTCGCGAAGGCGCTGTCCGTCGACGTGTCGCAGATCATCAAGAGGATGGCATTGCTGGACGGAATCTGTGCTGAAGCGACTGAGCTGCTGAAGGACCGGCAGTTTTCGCCGGAGCTCGCACGAGCGCTACGCAAGATGAAACCGACGCGACAGGTCGAGTGCGTCGAACTGATGGTGGCAGCGAACAATCTGTCTGTCTCGTACGCTGAAGCGTTGCTCGTTGCAACGCCGGCCTCAAGGTTGATCGAAGGGAAGAAGCCCAAGAAGCTTGCGGGCGTAAGTCCTGAGCAGATGGCGAAGATGGAGCGGGAGATGAGCAATCTGCAGGGACAGTACAAGGTGGTCGAGGAGACTTATGGACAGGACGTGCTCAATCTTGTGCTGGCAAAGGGCTACCTGGCTCGATTGCTGGAAAATGAGTCCGTGCGGATGTATCTGCAACAGAATCAGGCTGATCTGGTATCAGAGCTTGAGGCGATCGTTGATACGGTCACTTTGGATCAAAATAGACTCGAGCCAGCGGATCAAGGAGTAGAAGGATAAGTTTCGGATTCCATATTGAACTGCGGGTACGTCTCAATTCTCAAATCCGGTTTTGGGGTCGAGTGTTATGCCGGCCGCCGTCGAAATTTGGTTCATAAATAGTTTGCCGGGTTGGCCAACGATGCTAGTGGGTATCTCGACAGATCGACGAACTCGACGGTCGCGATCCTTGCTTACACGGACCGGTGTGTCTATGCTGGGAGTATCCAATCCGTGTACCCCTCGTGTGGACGTGTGACACCAGGTCAAAATTCGGGCTAGGTCGTGTGACAGCATTGAACTCAACCAATGCGAACTCATGGAAAAGGCATTGAAATGGCTGTTAAGGACATGAGCGAAGGGAAGGATCAATTTCCCGACAACCATCAGCAAGACATCTCACCAGATGTAATGGACATGCTTACCGCTCAGGTTCAAAGGATGGTTGACGAATCGGGCAATCCTGCAGGGTTCGACGCTCGATCGTGGCTAAGCGACTGGCTACGCACTCCGGTACCGGCTCTCGATAATCGATTACCCATAGAGTATCTGGGCAACGCTGAAGGTATTGATCTAGTTTCTCGGATGCTGGCGAGTGCCCAAACCGGTGCATACTGGTAAAGCGTCGAGCTCTCTCATCGCGTGGTACAGCGCGAGTTTCACCGGCACCTACAAGTCTTCGGTGTGGTCTGTCCACTATCCGCTACATCCAAATCACGAACTTGTAGTGGCCTCGAAAAAACTCTTTGCTTGTGACGAGGCGATACCCGAGCACTGGTCACAGACAACGGCTAGGTAGTCGATTTCAAGGACCCGCATTGAGAAGCCTTCGTTCATAGCCGCGCTAGCAAGATAGGTCAGATGGAATCGGGTCATGTCGACAGGGCCTTGGCATCGCGCGCAAACCTCTACAGGACCAATACCGGGGTGTGAGATTGGTGTTCTTTCGCGCGCCATGATAATGGGTGCGTGGGCATCTAGGCATGTACGTGAGCAATAGCACTCCAGTCCGTCGGCCTCTCGTACCTCGACCATGGGTGGATCCGTCTCAAAGTGCACGCGGTCCATCTCCCGAATCACCTCAAAAATGGTCGTTCGGAACGCGCATCCGCAGTGAAAGCACTCGTAGACTTCAGAATTTATAGCGCTCATCCCATTTCGCTCACATACGGAATGCTTAAGATAACTAAGATATGAGGCCGGTTACCGAAAAACACAGACGCTCAGCTGTGATCCCTTTCTAGCTTCGCCGCCCGTGTTGCTCGGGTGCGTGGTACCTTTGGACCCAAGCTTGGCTAGCCATCGTGATTTCTGCTTGCGCGCGCATCGTGGAGTTGCGCAAGTTGTTTCTCGGTGAATGGCCCGATCGACCTTTTCAATGCCTCGCATGTGATGAACGACGCATCATTCTCGCAATTTCTGAGCCTGAACGTCATTGTTGCGGTTTTCATCCTATGCCGGTTGTCGACCCGGTCATTGATTGCTTTACAAATAAAACCTTGCTGAGGCTCCCCTGTTCTTCACGTTCCAGGGAGAATATAGGCCGGCATTTCGAAAGTGCCAAGCTGAATTTTGACTTGAGTCGCCGTGCGACATGGCACCTGAATCTCGCGATAAATCACAGAACAACGATAAGCTCGTGTTTTCTGGTCGAAAAATATCCTATATACCATCCTGATCAATAAATTGGGGTCTTAGATCTCCTCTCGACTTCTATGACTGACCGTACCATCGGACTTGATAGAGACATTTGCGCGCACGGCGGTGCCTCAAGAATTACGGTTGGGGAGGCAGCATGACCTGTCGGCAATACACAAATTGGGCCGCCTGAGGCTACCGACGAAGGTGCTACCATGCACGTATTCTGTAACAAAAGAGGGTATCACTATGAGCGAAACAACTTTTACGTTTCGGGTCGATGATGCCCTGAAAATGGCGTTCTCCACCGCGGCGAAGGCCAATGATAGAACGGGCGCTCAGCTCTTGCGCGACTTCATGCGGAACTATGTCGAGCAGCAACAAAAAACAGAGGAATACGACGCATGGCTGAGCGCCAAGGTCGAACGGTCGCGTGCCTCCGCCGACACTGGCAATTTGGAGTCGGCTTCCCAAGTCGACGCCAAGTTCGCAGCGCGTCGTGCTACGGCACGTCGCCGGCTTGATGTGGCGAAATAATGGCATCCATTCCGGATGCCAGAAGTTCATATCATTTCACATGTTCGGTCGCCATTCCCAATGGTCCTACGGCATCCGAATCAACATCGAACAGATGACCTTGAAGGCACGTAGATGTTGTAGAGAGACCAGCAGAAATGTCGGAGCGGAGAAAGAAATACTGCCTGCTGCCATCAATTGAGGGGCCGGTGATAGGACGTGTTCCACTTTTGCCGAGCCACGATAGGGCGGCCTGGGTGGAGGTCGCATGCCGCATGGCTATCGACACGAGCGAGACATAGCGCTCCTCGAACTCGTGCAAATTCGCTTCAGACACAAGTTGGAGCATGCGCCCATTCTGCCTATATTTGGCGCTTTCCAGAATGCCGGATCGGATCAAGTGGTAGGCCACCTCTTCTTTGATGGCTAGCCGCCGTGCAACGGTTTGCGCGGTTAGTCCATCACTGGGAAGTTGACCGGCGTTGGCGATTACCCATTTCGTCTCAGCCTTATCGACAAGGAAAGCACAAATTCCCCGCATGCCGACAGCCCGCCCGACACAGCGTAGCTGTCCGCTAAGTACGGCCCTCATCACCACAAGAAAGGTATCGTTAGCGCGACATAGGTGGCGTAGCACATGTGCCATCGTCCAAGTTTCACTCTCGTTTATTATGCAATCCTGATCTATAGGCAGATTTGACAATCTATCTATTTCGTCTCGAGGAATCATCCAGTTTCCTCGGTTGACCCGACAACGCGGCTCGTGGCGTATCAAATTCACGTCTAGAAGAAGGCGCAGTCTCCTCTTACTGATACAGAGCTGCTGGCTTGCCGATCTCAACGAGAGTGAACTATTTAACCTTGATGCGGCGCTAAGCACATTGCTTCGCTGAGCCACCAGAAATGATCGGCCAGATGGACTCTTAAGGACCCGGCCATCGAGGAAGCCGGTTTCAATCAGATGTCGTAGCTTCTGGCGAGAACGTCTTAATGTCGAGCGGATTTCATTCCCTGCTGCCACGTTGTGTGCCTCGAGTGCTCGATCAAAGCACCGATGCCTGCCATCGATGGACCCGTACCAATGTCCGTTGAGATGAGATTCGAACTCCCTTCTGAGGAAATCGTACCGCCTGTCGTCAAGGACGCGGTACAGCACGTGATAGAGTGGACTGAACCGACGTCGGATACTGGTCTCAGACTCTCTATCCAGATAGCTCCGAAGAAGCGCACGGAATCCATTGGGCCAGTCATTCAATACTATTGCGCATTGCTGCACGTATTTGGTTGCAACTCGAAGGTCATGCTGCCCGGCGAGAATGCCAGGCGTTGATTTTGCAAAGCCAGGAATGACTGCCGAGAGCGCATACATCAGTTGCAACGTATTCAACGGCGATAGACGTGCGAGCGGACCATCCAACGTGCTCCTTCCAGGAACTCTCCGGTAGCAAAATCTCATGATATTCACCACGGAATCGTCTGTGATTTCGCTCGACATATCGGTGAACGCCCTTCCACAGTCGCACGCGAGGAATTTCGCTGACGAAGGTGGTTGGGTTTGCCCGCAGCGGTCACACGTTTCGCGGAGAATTACTTGGTGATGAGGGCAGGCTACGACCAGTTTGAAGGACCACGCGGAACGCATGTACGGCGCGTCACGTAGGCACTCTGGGCACCACCGCTGCCGTTGGTAGTTGATCCAGGTGCGAATATGAGGCCGCTGGAATATCGCACTGCCGCCGATCCACTTCGGCCATGGTGCGTCAGCTTGCGACAATTCGTCCCGCGTGCACCCACAAAGCATCGCCAGATTTTCAATCGTGCACTCTATATGAGACAAGGCACCGCAAAAAAGTTGGCGGCTGCCCACGTATCCATTGAGGGACGCTATTCGCCTGAGATAGTCGCTTGCGCTCTCGTCTGGATAAGGGCGACCGCGAACGGGTAACCGAAATTGATTCATGCGTCCCTCCGTTTCGAACGATTCTTGACAGGCCCCTTCTCTCCTGCGAGTCCGCTAAAAAATGGTTCACCCGCCTTGTCCAAGCGACGGAAGCAGAAATTCGGATTGAACGGATTCAGGGCGCCGATTCCTTCGTCCCAAATCTCTTCCGAAAACGTCTGCTCGAGAATGCCGACGTCAATCGTTGTCATCGCTCCTCGTAGAGCGCGCTCGAGTCCGCCGCTAAAAAGCTTGATCAGGTAGCTGATACGGCCGTCTGTTGCATAATGTAGTCGTTCAAGAACTTCGTATGACTGAAGATATAGCGAACATTTGACTGGAAGATTGTCATTCAACGTTGCCACAAGCCCGACAAAATCTTCAATCTCAGGGGGCGTCGTGATGCCCATGTTCTTGAGAGTGAACGTCGAGCTGAAACGCCGACGTAACTGCTCGTTGGTCTGAAGCAACAACTTCGATCTCGGAGCCCCAAATAGTGCCATCGGCTTACCTGACGCATCGAACAAATTCTTGATCCAGTCGCCAACTTTATACAGGCCGGGGGCTCTGCTCCTATCCAGCGTCTGTTGAATTTCGTCAACAAGCGTAAACTCGACGCCGCATTGCTTCATCAGCGTCAGGAGGCGGTGGGTTCGGGCTGGAGTAGTTCCATGGAACGGCGCTGGATCATGCAGAACTTGAAGTCCGGTCGACACCACGGCAGACGGAGTTGGATTTTCCGGTAGGCTGATGTAGAGCACTGGGACGATGTCCCGATCGTCGCGCGTAAGGGACGGATATTCTTCCCCAATGAGTTTGCACAGTGTCGACTTTCCAGTTCCAGTGTCTCCTAGAATGACTAGGGATTTTTGACGACCGGTTTCTCGATAACAATATAGAAGGTCTTTGATACGATTGTATGCATGATCGAATTCTGGAAACATGATTGTTTGGGATTCGAATTTCGCAATTAAATCGTAGTGCGAAGTTGATTTTTCACAATTGGCGGACATAAAACCTCCTTGTCATAGTGAGCTACGTGGGCGGCTCTCAAAACGTTTGGGCGCTTGCGGCATGACCGATTCGCGTTGGACTTTGAGTCGCGAAGGTTGCTCGCTCACGAGCTGATGTAGATTTCCGGTTGGTCGATCGCCGTTAACTCCCAGCGTTTTGGCGGCCTTGCGACGTGTCCGCACGCTGCGGGAGGACAATAGCTTATCGATGGACTCCATGAGTTCAATACGACCTCGCATGAGGTTCCCAAGCACACAATCATTCTTCTGCTGTTCAAGTAGGGCGACCCGAATCAGCTTGTGTTGTGAGAGTCTGAGGCCGTTGGCATACTCGTAGAGGTTCGCACGTACGAGTATGCGATCCGAGGAATCCGGAGTCCAAACCCAGATTGTTCCAATATCATCTGGGTCGTATGTCACTCTGACCGATATTCCAGGACCATACGTATCGATGATCGGTTGCAGATCGTCACTGGAGTAGTACAGATAGTGTAAATGGATGCCGCTTTTTCCTAAGCGCCGTTCAGTTTCTAAGCCAAGGTTGACGGCGATATCTTCTGCTCGCGGTGGAAGCTGCAGTTCTACGTTCAATTCACCTTCACACCATTTCTGCCACGGAGTCGTACCTATCATGCGATGCGGCGACTGCGCGTATATATCTAGGATCCATTTCTCGAGAGCATGAGTAAATTCACCGACCGTGAACACTGCATGCTTCAGAGGATCGTAGTCTCCGCGCTGATAGAACTTGGCGAAACTTGTGCCTGGTAGCTTGTGCGCGAACCCGTAATTGAACGTCTTGAGGAAGCGCTCGATTGAACCTTTAAATCTAGGTTGCCGAGGCGGGCAGTACAGAATTCTTATTCCTAAATCGAAGCATGCCGCCTTGAGCGAGTCGCTGTGAAACTCCGAGCCGTTGTCGCATACAAGACAGTCTATTCTGCCGTATGGTTGCCAGTGGTGATTGACGGTAAGGCCGGGCATCACTGAAGCGCAAGGTTTTTTCGGCAGGATCGCGTTTTTTAGGGCGCGCATAACGGCCAGCGTCGACGCATCGTCATAACCAATCGAGTATCCCAATGGCATTCGGCTAAACTTGTCCAGCAGCATCGTCACGGTGGGCCGGCCGCAGGGTAGTCCCGTCCTATCGTCGACAAGGAAGACATCGACCGGCGTGTGGTCGATCTCAACGCGCTCGAGAATGTGAGTAACGGGTATCCCAGTCTTCGTAATCTTGAAGCGCCTGTCGGCGCTTGCTTTCCCCTCCTTGAGAATGGCGACGTCATATTCATCGACTTTGTCGAACAGTCGATACAACGTGGACTTGCTTGGGCACCGCAGATGGTCGCATAGAGGTCGGGAAAAGTTTTCGAGTTCGAGCTTTTTTACTAACCGTGTCTCCACGTCACCGATCGACCACGCGGGTACCTTGTCGGCGGCTTCGACGAGGCTTTCCATGAACAGGTCGACGACACGTGCGTCGGTGCGCGGATGTTGCGGTCCACGTAAGTCTGTGCGTGGAACGAGCGACCTTGTATCTTTTGAGCGGTGGTAAGCACGGTACCAGCGATAAACAGACGATGGGCTTGGCGGTGCCGGATCACCGTCGCAGTTGGCGCTTGTGTATAACTTAGCGAATTCTTTTATCAACGGGGCAAGTGTCTTCGGAGTCAGAGCTGGCCGGCCACACTCCAGGAATTGATCAACATAGTGTTTCCGACGTAGTGCGTCTTCCTGCAACTTGGGGCTGAGCTGGGAAAAAGGCCGCCCGTATGGAAGCAGTGCGTCCTGCTCGCTGGTCGCAGCATGATTATTTTTGATTTCGTCTTCGACGACGATTCGATTTGCTGCGTAAGCGTCGAGTAACTCTTGCTTTGATGTTTTGAGCAGCTCACCAGTGACCATCGCATCTAGGAAGACCTTGCCATCGTTGAGAATCCGAGCGATACAGACCGGGGCGCCATCAAGTTTAAAAGCGGCGTTCAGCTTCAATGAAAAACCACGCATTTTGATTCTCCGTATGAATGACAATATCAGTAGTCCTATTGATTTCGCTGTCGAGTGAGCATGTCAGGTATCCAAGCATCAACAGGCCTGATACTGCGTTGCGACCAATGACGCTTATCGCATCGTCGAAAGATCGAACGTCGTTGACATGGAGGAGACGGACGGCACGACGAATCTCGTCGTAGCTCATAGGAGTTAGAGGAGCGCTGCGCCAGAGCAGACGAAGGTTGTTGAGACGAGGTTTCTGTCGGATCGACTTATCCGTAAGAATCGCGAATGCACGGCCGGTGCGTTCGAGATGCGCTTCGATGAGATCAAATTTCCTTCGTGTTTGTGGCGCGTTCAGCCGGTTTGCCGGTTTGATCTCGACAAGGATGCGTTGGCCGGAAATGGTTTCGATCTCATAGTCGGGCGTATATCTTCGGGTCCGATCGCCGTCAGGGTAATAGACGTGTTCGGGTTGCTCCCTGTACGACCTGATCAATGGAGACATCTCGAACAGTAAAACCGCATCGCCTTCTAGCATCTCTTCGTGCGCGACCTGGCGGCTGTTCTTGCGCGAGGGGAAAAGTCCTCGGACGAACGGGCCTGATCTTGTCGCTACGTCTCGAACCGGCCCATCTGTGGGAGCAGCCGGTTGTTTCGGCCGGACTGAACGGGAGCGGTGTACCTCTCGAAGCTTGCTACGCGATATTTCGAGATGGAATAACTTGCCGAGCCTCTTGCTGGCATCTGGCCTACGAGGTGTCGTCGTCTTTTTCATGATTCAGGGCAAAAGAAAGGCTGTCCGCTCGGACAGCGGATTCAAAAAAAAGCACCAATTTGAGGGCGTAGCTACATCCTGCCGTGGGCGTTATCCACAGCAAACCGGTGCGATGAGCCCGAAGGACGGCTTGACGACGAGGAGGGAGGAGAAGACACTCACGAGTGCGACCACGGAGCAGCGTTCAGCTCTCCACCAAGCGGGGCAGACCTTCGGGTTTGTTCCGCTTTTTACATTTCTGCGCCCTCCTTGTCTTTTCTGATGACGCGGCCGAGCACTGGTCGCTCACCGAGCGTGACGGTGCCTCTGCGCCACGTCTCAATCAACTCCCTCATGACACGGATCTGAGCATCGCTCAGTAGATCCAGCTCCCTCCAAAGCTCGCCGCACAGGCGATATGCGTCCGACGAAGCTGTTTGGGGAATGGTGTAGTGACGCCGAGATGCTTCCAGCTCGCTCAGTAGGCCAGCGAGCTCATCGGCAGAGAGTCGAAGATATCTTGCGAGACGGTCAACGAAGTCGCGTGAAGGCGGCCCCTTTATCCCAAGTTCCAAGGCAGATACGTAGCTCTGTTCGAAGCCCATTGCTTCGGCCAGGTCCTTTTGGCGCACTCCGTAACGGAGTCGCAGCGCCCGAAGTCGTTCGGAAAAGGGACTCAATGCTTTCCTCGGGTGAGGTCGTTGGAATCACCCAAAGATGATAGTGGAGTAGAGGAAAAAGTGAAGAAAGTGCCAGATGTTAGTGAAATTTATCGTATATGTTTGTATATAGGATAATTTTCGACGTATGCGACTCGGCTGCGTCGCAAGCCAGGCTTGGGAAGCACCGTTGATACGTCTTTTTGAGTTAGCGGGTTGCGCGACTCGGTCGTGTGTCCGGATTGGACGATTTAGAGTGAGGCCTCTAATTGACGCATCGATGAAGGCTGGAACTCTCCATCCAACGTTTATCGGACCAGGACGATGGAGGTGCTCAGGATCGTCTTCTAAGGTGTCTGCGAGCGCTGAGAATTGACCGTCTCAGCTAGCCGAGGTGTGCCGCCCGTTCACCGTGAGATTCTGATACCGCTCATGCGGCCGGCCCTTCGCAATTCAACGCGAATTGGTGGGGCTCACCAGCTCCGCGACTGTCAACGGGCAGACGCAATCGAACTCATGCGGTCGCAAGGGGGCAAGTTGGGTTCCATCGTCTCCCGACCTTCACGGCACAGGCACGAGTTGCAGTATCATGTACGGTATTCTGTACAATCCGGCGGCCTAGGGAGTCAGTCAATGTCCATTTCAGCCCGCGATGTGATCGCTCTGTCTCACGCTAGGGCCAATCTGTCCGAACTGGCTGATCAGGTTAAGGCTGGCGCTGAGAAAATCGTTACGAAAAATGGCGAAAGCTACGTTGCCATCATCGATGCGCAGCGGCTGGATTACTACCATCAGCTAGAGCGGGAACGCATCCACTTGCTATTGATCGCAGATGCCAGCAACGGCTTGGCTGACGTGGTAGCCGACAATGTCAAAGAGGCTCGTTCCACCCTCTTCGCACTTAAGCAGCGGCGCACTCTCGGTTAGCCGGCTAACAGTTCGACTCTCGCCGTGACCACCCGCCACACCGTCCAACTTACCGCTAACTTCGAGCGTAAGTTTGATGAAATTGAAGCGTTCCTGCGACAAACCGAAGCACCGCAGGCCTTTGATGCTTTGCTAGGCGAACTGTCGGACACCGTTATTCCCAATTTGGAGCGATTTCCAGGGATTGGTATGCCATTTTTCGGACATCCCATTCGCTCTGTGGAAACGAGCAACGGCATCGCTCGCCTAACCGAACAATTGAACGCTGTAGCCGAAGGCAGCCAGCTGCACGAGTACATGATGACGCACTACCTGCTGCTGTATGCGCAAATCAAAGGCTCGGTATATCTGCTTTCGATCTGCCACCACCGGCAGCTTTCGTTTGATTTGCCGAGTCACTGGCCAACGTGAGCAGAAAGACCAAGGGATAGCCATGACGCCGGAAACCAAAGCCCGTCAACTGATCGACCAAAAGCTTGAACAAGCCGGCTGGGTCATCCAGGACATCAATCAGCTCGATCTGTCAGCGGCTGTTGGCGTAGCTATGCGCGAATACTCCACCGATACTGGTCCGGCCGACTATGTGCTGTTCATCAATCGCGTCGCCTGCGGAGTGATCGAAGCGAAGAGGGATAACTCAGGCGAAAATCTAACCGTGGCGGAGACTCAAACTGAGCGCTACGCCACCGCTAAACTCAAATGGCGCAAGGACAACACCCCGCTGCGCTTCTTATTTGAAGCCACCGGCCAGATCATTCGATTCACCGACAACTCCGATCCTGTGCCACGCTCGCGTGAGCTCTTCCACTTCTTCAGGCCGGAGCAACTTGACGAATGGCTTGCACGGCCTGACACTCTGCGCCGCCGCCTCGTCGACAGCATGCCGATACTGTCGGAGCACAACCTGCGCGACTGTCAGATTAGCGCCGTCACCGGTCTGGAGAACTCGCTAGCGCAGAACAAGCCCCGTGCACTAATCCACATGGCCACCGGGGCAGGCAAAACCTTTACCGCGATTACTGCCGTCTACCGTTTGCTGAAGTTCGGAGGCGCGAAGCGCATCCTCTTCCTCGTAGACACGCGCAACCTCGGCAAGCAGGCATACCAAGAGTTTATGGCCTACACGCCGCCCGACGACGGTCGGAAGTTCACTGAGTTGTACAACGTCCAGCGATTGGCCTCGACCAGTATCGACCCGCATGCGCAGGTGTGCATCAGCACCATTCAGCGCATGTACTCTATATTGTCAGGTGTGCCTATCGACGAATCCGCCGAAGATGTATCGCTCAACGAAGTTCAGCAAACTGCCAAGCAGGAAAAGCTTGTACGCTACAACACCACCATCCCGGTTGAGGAGTTCGATTTTATCGTTATCGACGAGTGTCACCGCAGCATCTACAACCAGTGGAAGCAGGTTCTAGACTACTTCGACGCATTCCTGATTGGCCTCACCGCTACGCCTGACAAGCGAACCTTCGGTTTTTTCAACGAAAATATCGTCGCCGAATATAGCTATGAGAACTCGGTGGCCGACGGTGTCAACGTCGGCTATGACGTATTCGAGATCGTCACCGAAATCACGCAGAAGGGCGCTGAACTCAAAGCCAAAGAGTGGGTTGACCACCGTGACCGCCAGACACGAAAAAAACGCTGGGGCGAAACGGAAGAAGACAGCATTTATACCGGCAAGGAGCTGGACCGCTCAGTGGTCAATACCAGTCAGATCCGCCAGGTCATTCAAGCCATGAAGACTTCGGTGGAGACGCTGATTTTCCCTGCGCGCAAGGAAACACCCAAGACCCTGATCTTCGCCAAGACCGACAGTCATGCCGACGACATCATCAACATCGTGCGCGAAGTCTATGGCCAGGGCAATGCCTTCTGTAAGAAGGTAACCTATCGTGCTGAGGAGGACGCTGATAGCATCCTAAGTAGCTTCCGCAACGATTACAACCCGCGCATCGCTGTGACGGTGGATATGATTGCCACCGGCACCGACTTGAAGCCGTTAGAGGTGCTCCTCTTCATGCGCGACGTTCGTAGCAAGGGCTACTACGAGCAGATGAAAGGCCGCGGTGTGCGCAGCCTGGATGCCGATAGCCTCAAGCGTGTGAGCAATAGTGCCGACGGCGCCAAGACGCGCTTCGTATTGATAGACGCCGTGGGTGTCGAAAAATCTTGTAAGACCGAAAGCCGCCCATTGGAAAAGAAGCCTGGCGTCGCACTCAAGGACCTGCTGCAAGGCGTGGCCATGGGTAGCCGCGATGACGACACCGTGCTCTCGCTGGGCAACAGGCTCGTGCGATTGAGCAAGCAGCTGGACGACAAGTCCAAGGGGCGTATCGAGAAACTCAGCGGCGGCATCCCGATCGGTGAGCTGGGAAGGTCACTCATTACCGCGCTGGACTTGGATGCCATCGTCCAAGTTGCCCTCGCTACTGCTAAGTTAAGTGACATCGGCCGAAGTGAAGACTCGCTCTTTCCTGAAGAGATAGCGGCCGCCCGCGCTAGCCGCGTGGCTGCCGCATGCGCACCATTCGACAAGCCCGAGCTGCGAAATGAAATTGAGAGCGCGCGTCGCGATCGTGAGCAGCTAATCGACCATATCAATCTAGATCAGATCACGTTTTCGGGGTTCGCTGAACAAGCCGAGGTTCAGGCCAAGGCCGTGATCGAGACCTTTTCGGACTACATTCATCAGCATAAGGACGAAATCGCGGCTTTAGGCTTCTTCTATCAGCAGCCGTACCAGCGGCGCGCGCTCACGTTCGAAATGCTCGAAGTGCTGCACGAGCGCCTGAGTCGGCCGCCTCTGATGCTCACTATTGAGCGCCTATGGAGCGCATATGCCCGTGTGCAGGGGAACCAAGTGAAAGGTGTGACGAGCCGCCGTCAGCTCACCGATTTGGTCAGCCTGCTGCGTTTCGCGATGGGATTGGATGGTGACGGCGCTGAACTTAAGCCATTCGCCGACGAGGTGGACCGTCGCTTCCAGGCCTGGATCTTCCGCCACAATGCACAACGCGGCACGTCGTTCACACCGGAGCAGACTGAGTGGCTGAGGCTCATGAAGGATCATATTGCGAGTTCATGCGCGATCTCGCGCGAGGACTTTGATTACGCTGAATTTGCCCACAAAGGCGGGCTGCAGAAAGCTTGGGGTATGTTTGGTAAGGAGTTGGACACGTTGATGAGTGAGATGAACGAGGAGTTGGTAGCGTGAGCAGTAGTCAACCGCAGGGCTGGCAGACGTCGTGTCTTGAAGAGGTCACGTTCGCTATTGGCGGCGGTACGCCATCGAAAGCGGAACCAAAATTCTGGTTCGGCGGGACCATTCCTTGGGTGTCGCCAAAGGACATGAAATCCAGGCTGATCAGTGATAGCGAAGATCACATTACCGAAGCCGCCCTAGGGAGGCTTAGCGTGGTGCCAGCGCAGAGCGTACTTGTCGTGGTGCGTTCGGGGATCCTATCGCGCACCTTGCCTGTGGCGCTGACCATAGTTCCTGTCACCGTTAACCAGGATATGCGAGCTTTTGTACCACTATCGGACATCTCCCCGTCCTATCTCGCGTGGCAGCTGATTGCCATGGAGCAGGAGATCCTTGATAAGTGCTCGAAAGACGGCACGACTGTCGCAAGTATTGAAGGGCCGTCCCTCGCGCAGTTCCCGCTAGGTATTGCGCCGGCCGCCGAACAAACCCGTATAGTCGCCAAGCTCGAGGAACTGCTGCCCGAACTAGATGCTGGCGTGGAGGAGCTGAAGACTGCGCAGCAGAAGCTGCGACAATATCGCCAGGCCTTGCTCAAGGCAGCTGTCGAAGGCGCGCTTACCGCTCCGTGGCGTAATGCACGGCGCAAGCTCGGCGCCTCGGCCGATACCGGTGCCCAACGACTGCAACGCATTCTCACCGAGCGCCGCGCCCGCTGGGAGGCCAAGCAACTCGCCAAGTTCAAGGAGCAAGGCAAGGCTCCGCCCAAAGACTGGCAAAGGAAGTATCCCGAGCCCTTGCAGCCGCACATCGCAGATTTGCCGGCATTGCCGGAGGGATGGGTGTGGGCGACGATAGATCAACTGTCCATTGAGCAGCGTTATGGCACGTCGGCAAAGACGAACGAAGACAGTTCTGGGGTTCCGGTGCTGCGTATGGGCAATATTCAGGAAGGGCAACTCGACTACACGAGCTTGAAATATCTCCCCAAGAGTCACGAGGAATTTCCAGATTTGTTCCTGGAGGATGGGGATCTTCTCTTCAATCGCACAAACAGCCCTGAGCTGGTCGGAAAGACCGCAGTCTATCGCTCAGAACGTACCCCATGCTCTTACGCCTCTTATTTGATTGCAGTGCGTTTTGCTGAGGATTATTCTCCCGAACTCGCGTCAGCTTGCATCAATTCTGCGCATGGGCGGCACTGGATCAAATCGGTGGCCGTGCAGCAAACGGGGCAGGCCAATGTGAATGGCAGCAAGTTGGCAGCATTTGCCGTGCCAGTTCCCCCGGCCGATGAGCAAGTCGAACTGGTGCGAGTCCTCTCAGAATATTTGGGCCAGGCGACTGAGCAAGAAGTAGGCATCGAGCAATCTCTCAAGCGATCCAAAGCTCAGCGTCAAAACATCCTTCGCGCTGCCTTTGCCGGCAAGCTGGTTCCGCAGGATCCGAACGACGAGCCAGCCAGTATGCTGCTGGAGCGCATTCGGGCCGAGAGAGCGGAGCGCGTTAAACGGCCCAAGGCACGCGAAGTCAAACACAGGAAAGAGATCGCCGCCATGGTGAGTCAACTAATTGACGTGCTTGCTGAGGCGGGCGACTGGGTGCCGGCGCAAGAGGCATTTCGGCGCTGTGGCGTGGCCGACGGGGCCATGACCGATCAAATCGAAGCGCTCTATGCTGAACTGCGCGCGTTGGACAAGGCTGGCCGCCTGGCCGTCGAGCCGGTGGTCGATGCGCGAGGCCGCAAACTTTACGACAAACTAAAATTGTTGGTGGGTTGAGCATGCGTTTGGACAAGCTCACGATCGGAAGCGTGAAGAACAGCCCCACGCACCAGTTCAAAAACCTAAAGAATGTCACGGTCGATTTCGATCAAGATCATTGGGTCACAGTGGTCATCGGTTGGAATGGCACGGGTAAATCTAATGTGTTGGAAGCACTCGCCATCATCTTCCGCGACTTGATTACCTACAAAGGTCTATCGGCGGAAAAGCGAAAGGAAATCCCTCGATTTGCGTTCAAACTTTCGTACCGGATCGGTGCGGGCGAGACCTTGCGCCACATTCATATCGACGCCGATCCAGATCGTGAGAAGGATGCACTTTTGATTCGTGTCGCCGATGCGATGCAGATCGAGCAGAACAACACGGCCCACGGTGTTCTCGATTTTGGTGAGGATGCCGACAAGCCCCCTCAGGGTGAGCCGATCAAACTCATGACTTTCTTGAATTCGGACCCTGAGTACCTGCCACGCTACGTGTTCAGCTACTACTCAGGCGAGAGTTCGCGAATGCACGAGGTATTCCGGCCCTATCTGGAAACCTATGACAATAAGCTGCGAAACGGAGAAGACCCCGGCCTGAAGCGATTGTTTTATGCCTTGCCAGTACACAGTCAGTTTGTGCTTCTGGCTTTCATGATCAAGCAGTCCACGGAAGTTCGAGCGCTTCTAGAGAACGATATGGGAATTGATCCCGACGAAGGAATCGAATCGGTTCTCTTTGTTTTGAAGCAGCCCGGTTGGAGCAAGCGCCGTGGGAAGAGGAAGGTTGATGGCGCGGGGGATGACAGATTTTGGGGATCCAAGGGCGTAGTCCAGATATTTCTGGATCGCCTACAAGACATTGCGCTTGCCCCGATTCGGATCAAGCGAGATAAGCAAATTACGCTCTGGAACAAAGAAACAACAGAGTTTCAGTATCTTTTCGTCAAGGATATTGATGCACTCCGTCGTCTAGTCGGAGAGCAACTGCCAGCACATTTCTTCCGTGACCTTGAAAGTACTTACGTTTCTGAACTGATCGAAGAGGTGCGCATTCGGGTGCGCCTGAAGAAGAACGATGGCAGCGTGACCTTCCGTGAGCTCAGCGAGGGTGAGCAACAGTTGCTCACTGTTTTGGGCCTGCTGCGTTTTACTGCGGAGGAAGAGAGCCTATTCCTGCTAGATGAACCAGACACACATTTGAATCCACGTTGGAGTGTGGATTACATCGCCTACCTGAAGCAGTTCATCACCAGTAGTACAAAGCAGCAGGAAACGAGTCACATCCTGCTGACCACGCACAACCCGTTGGCCATCGCAGAGCTAGATCGCGAGCAGGTGCAGATCCTGCGCTTGCACAAGCTGGATGGGCACCGTCAGATCGTGGCTTGCTATCCTGAAATGGCGCCGCGTGGAATGGGCTACGCAGCAATCGTTACGAGCGACATGTTCGGCATTGCGTCATCGCTTGATTATCCAACCCAGGAGCTCCTGGAAACACAGCGGGCGTTCGCTGCAAAGGACAAGCTCACACCAGACGAGCAGAGTGAGTTGGACGGCATAAACGCGCAGCTCGATAGGCTAGGTTTTCGCTTCTTCCATCCTGACGATGAGTATTCTCGCTATCTGCGCTTGCGCAATGAGTTGCTCGCGCAGCAATTCGAAACAGAGCAACCTAAGGAGCTTGGCAAGAAGGTGGTGCAAATGTCCCGTACTGAGCGAGAAGATTTGGCCAAACAGCTCATTGCGGAATTGCTTGCTAGCGAAGCAAACTCGTCGCGGGGGACGGCGTCTTGAGGTACGTGGACCGTGCAAAGCTGGTGAAGCCAGCCGGATGGCTGGCACGGGCGCAAGCGGCTTCGCAGGCCGTGGAAAATGGTGCGGACCCGAACGATTACAACATTGTTTGGCGTGAGCTCAAAGACGGACTTGCCAATCTCCTGCACGACAAGTGCTGGTATTGCGAAACAGCGGTGGAGCGTTCGGACAACGCCGTTGATCACTTCCGGCCAAAAGGAAGTGTCAGCGATGCCGCTAACCCACACGCGGGCTATCGCTGGTTAGCCTTTGATGAGAGCAACTTCCGCTACGCATGCACCTACTGCAACAGTCGGCGGAAGGATCTTGAGAACCGAACAGTTGGCGGTAAGGCCGATCGCTTTCCCTTGGTCAATGAAGTGCGGCGTGTTTACGCGGTTGGTCCGGTCACCGCTGAGCAACCGCTGCTGTTAGACCCCTGCGAGATTTCTGACTGGCGTCTGCTGGGATGTCATCAAGAAAATGGCCACCCGTGTGCGACAAGCACCGATGCTGTCGCCAAGCGTCGTGCTGAAGCGTCTATCGAAATTTATCATCTTCATTACGAGCCAACCTGTAAGCGGCGACACACTGCTGCGGTCCAACTGATGGCGGACGTGGACGAAGGCAAACGTATGTTTGAACTGGCTACCCATGATCCCGCCCGAGCTGCAGACTTCAAGGTTGTTGCCGCGCGGGTACGCCGAGCAATCGATCGTGAGTCACCCTACAGCGGCGAAATGCACTTTCTCCTGCGTGGACAACGTAGTGACGCACACCCTTGGATACAAGAACTCTTAGAGGCCTGAAGTGAACACGAGCACCCTTATCCAGAAAGTCTGGAATTTCTGCCATACCTTGCGCGATGATGGCGTGGGCTATGGCGACTACCTGGAACAGCTCACTTACCTGCTGTTCCTGAAAATGGCCTACGAGTATGCCCAGAAGCCCTACAACCGTAACACGCGCATCCCGAAGCGCTACGATTGGGCAAGCCTGCGCAGCAAGACCGGTGAGCCGCTGGAAGCGCATTACTTGGCCACGCTGCACAAACTCGGACAGGGCGCGGGCATGCTGGGTGCTATTTTCTTCAAGGCGCAGAATAAGATCCAGGATCCAGCCAAGCTTTCGCGTCTTGTGCAAATGATCGATGAGCAAAGCTGGGTGGGCATGGACGCCGATACCAAGGGCGATCTCTATGAGGGCCTGCTGCAAAAGAATGCGGAAGACACCAAGAGCGGCGCTGGCCAATACTTCACCCCGCGCCCTATCATCCAGGCGATGGTGGAATGCCTGCGCCCTACGCCAGGCAAGACTATTGCGGACCCGGCCTGCGGCACTGGCGGCTTTTTCCTTGGGGCCTACAATTGGCTTACTCGCCCCGGTGCCAAGCTGAACAAGCGGCAAAAGGAATTCCTACGCGACGCCACCTTTCACGGCAATGAGATCGTGCCCAACACGCGTCGGTTGTGCCTGATGAACCTGTTCCTACATAACATCGGTGAGTTGGAGGGGGTGCCTTCTGTTGATCGTTCAGATGCACTGATCGCTGAGCCCAAGGTGAAGGTGGACTATGTTCTTGCCAACCCACCCTTCGGCAAGAAGAGCAGCATGACCATCACCAACGAAGAGGGCGACGAAGATCGTGACGCACTCACTTATGGGCGCCAAGACTTCTGGGAAACCACGTCGAACAAGCAGCTCAACTTCCTGCAGCACATCGTTAGCATGCTCAAGACGGATGGTAAAGCGGCTGTGGTGCTGCCCGACAACGTACTGTTCGAAGGTGGTGCCGGCGAAAAGATTCGCCGAAAGTTGCTGGAGACCTGCGATGTGCACACCATTCTGCGCCTGCCAACCGGTATCTTCTATGCACAGGGCGTTAAGGCAAACGTTGTGTTTTTCGACAACGCGCCCAAAGATGGCCGTGTGCATACCAAAGGCGTGTGGTTCTACGATATGCGGACTAACAAGCAGTTCACGCTGAAGACGCGCCCGCTCAAGCTGGATGATCTGCAGGACTTCATCGCCTGCTACCACCCTGACAACCGCCACGAACGTAAAGAGACTGAGCGTTTCAAATTCTACCGGTATGATGAGTTGATCGCCCGAGACAAGGCGAGCTTGGATATCTTCTGGCTCAGGGACAACAGCCTAGACAATTTGGATAACCTGCCGCCGCCAGATGTGCTCCAACAGGAGATCATTGACCATCTGGAGGCTGCGCTGGCTTCCTTTCGCGACGTGGCAATTGGGCTGCAAGCCAATTGATCCTGTTCCGGCCCGCCCCCGATTGCGGTGGGCAGCTGGCCACGTCGGATGACCTCAATCGTCTGCCGCTGACCACCATCCTTACGTGCATAAGTCGAAACCTGATCTGTCAGTCAGCTTCAGATCAGGTCTGAGATTTCTTAGCCGTCACTTCATCAAGGGCCGTGATCGACGTTTCAGACAATCATTTCACTCAATAACGGGCATTCGCAAAATGGCCGGATGAGAGCGGCCAACTTTGGAGCGATGTTCAATGATGGCCGTTTAGTGGGCGAGTATCTTGATCGACCTATAAGCACATATGACTCGGCAAACAAACCTATTCCTTAAACTCCTGCTCGACAAGCTTCGGTATTATATAAACGTCTTTCAATAAATGCTCCACAATATCCATTGCAAAGCCCAACTGCTTCTCGCTGTGTGGTTTAACTTCATGTGCAGCTGCATTTCCCAGTGTCCGTATCCTGTGCAGGATATTGGCGCTGCCCGGCGTTAATATTCTCTGCTCAGCCAAGCTATCGATTTTCTCGAGTAGATTTTTACCCGCCGCCTCACGTTCCTTGCAGATGGTCTCGATAAGTGCCCGAAGGCCGATGCCAGCAAGTATAGGTGAATGATTTGACAATGCTTGCAGCGTTTCCGTATATATTTGGCGCGTTTCTGTTGGTAGGAGTCGTGCCTGGTCGCCTAAATCCCTCCGGCCTTCCAGGCGCGACGGATAGAGTGTCTCATGCTCTTCATATATCCACTCATCGTGATCCACTTGAACATAATCTTCCGAATTGGAACTAAGATGGCGAAAGGATATGGTTTTGCATCCTCTACAAAATACGATCTGATAATTGTCATTCCATTGATAATCATACGCTTCATCGCTCCCCGACTCATCAAAAGAGGCAACGATTTCATGTGCAGTCTTTCCGGCGCACTTCGAACAGGGCGCAGAAACTTCGCGTCCAGAATCAGTGTTTAATTTTCTCTCAATCTTATCGGTCATATCGCCCTCGAAGCCCCGTGGTTGTATGTTTGTCCTGCTATACTTAAAGAAGGTCGGAGTGTACAATATTTAAGCTATAGCTCGATAATCCTCCTTATTGCGACTTGCGGTGGTTTTCACTCGCTCCGGGCAAGAGCTGCCTACGTTTTAGTGTAACCGCCGCGCAAGCGGATAAGGGGTATAGAATGCAAGCGAATGCACGTAACCGAGACGCTGAACGACAATCGCAGTGTTTGTCCGACTGTCGCTTTTTGGCCGAACTGGGTCAGACGATCTGACGCTGTCTGCTTAGTCTAGTCCAGATTTATACACCTTACTTCAAGCGCCGCCCATACAGCCGGTCGAAGCACGCTGCGTCGAACCAGGTAGCGAAGCGTTCGACCTCTGAAAGCACCGCGTCGAGCTTGTCCACGTCGACGTGCAACGTCGGCTCCATCATCCACTTGGAACCCACATCGAAGCCGCTGGCCTCGGTGTCGACGAGTAGTTCACGTTCGCGATCAGTGAGGAAGAACGGGCTAGGGTGTTTCGCCAGATCTTTCGGCGCGTGCGTCGGCGTGACGCGCGTTAGGCTCCCCGGGTGCTGCGTCCGATTTCGGGCCAAAACGAGCTGCTCGAGGAGCACGAGGTTTGCGCCGCTGTCCTCGAGCCGCACGCCGAGGGCGTGCATGAACAGAGCCTGATAACCGTGTAACCATCCCTTTTTGCGGAACAACCGCTTCCGAACGTCCGGGTCGATTTCGATCCCCGTGTTTCGCTCCCACGTTTCGAAGTAGACGTGGAGAGCGCCGGCTAGCATTGACACGCAGGCGTGGCCGAGCACCTGAACGGAATCGGACGCCTCCATCCACTCCGTCAGGAATGCCGGCTCGCCATCCTCGCTGTAAGGTGGTTCGAACGGCGTTTCCTCTGCCTCGATTAGCCGCATGCGCTCGACGAAGGGCGCCGTCGAATCGCGGTATAGCTGACGGATAAAGCCAATCCGCTGTTCCAGAAACCAGGCGACGTCCATAGGGAACCTCATGCTATTGCAGACGCTAAATCGTAACCGAGCGATGGGAGGGGCACAAAATCAGCATGCCCCGATAGACTTCTTCGATCGGCAAACGTCCGGGCTAGTTCGGGAAGAGCTATTGATGCTTCGGAATGTCAGCAGTTCGCTTAGGGCTGTTCGACGACGGAAGCGGCCGTTGTGTCACCACCGCTTTGCAGCGACGCATTCAAACTGCGATTCAAAGAAGACGCCCGGGTTTTCCGGGCGTTGGACCTTTCAGTGGCAACCAGATTTTTTCACCATCGGTAGCCGCAGTTTTTCACTTACCTGGCACACGACAGCTCGGAACGCCGTGGTGCGCGGGCTAAACGGCTTCCGAGAATTTTCACTAAATACGACTACAGTTGTCACTATTCGCGGTGCGTTTTTCACTAGTTGTGACATTCGACACCAAACTTCATCAAACGTCAATATTCCCCGCCCGCAACGCATTCGACTCAATAAACGCCCGCCGCGGCTCGACCTCATCCCCCATGAGGGTAGTAAAGATCCCATCCGCAGCAATAGCATCCTCGATCTGCACACGCAGCAACCGCCGCACGGTCGGATCCATCGTCGTTTCCCACAGCTGCTCAGGGTTCATCTCCCCAAGCCCCTTATAGCGCTGCTTCGAAACGTTCCGCTCTGCATCCGCCAGCAGCCACTTCATCGCGCTCTTGAAGTCGCTCACGGCCATACTGCGCTCACCACGCTTGATCACCGCCCCAGCCTGAATCAGCCCTTCAAACGTCTTCGCGGTAGTCACCAGCTGCTGATAATCCGCCGTATGCTGGAACTCTTCATCGATGACCGAAACGCGCACGTTCCCGTGATGCGCCCGCTCAACGCGCAGCGACCGCAGCTCCCGCACCGGATCATACGAAGGCACCACGCGCACTTCATTCTTCAGCGCGTCATCATGCAACGCCGCATGCAGCGCCTTCGCCGAAGCCTCCGTAGAAGCCTCGCTCGACAGATCGATCGCCACGCCATCCATGATCGCCTCGAGCGCTGCCGGGTCATACAACCGGCTCAACCGGTCGATGACGCTCTGCGACAGCAGATACGACCGTGCCAGCTCGCCAAGCGCATCACCGGAAATCGCCACACCATTCTCGCTAGGCACCAGCTCGGACCCTTGCAGCGCCAACCGCAGCATATGCGCATTGAGCTCCGTATCGTCCTTCAGATACCGCTCGTCCTTCCCGGCCTTGATCTTGTAAAGCGGCGGCTGCGCGATATACACATACCCGCGCTCGACCATCTCCGGCATTTGGCGATAGAAGAACGTGAGCAGCAGCGTCCGGATGTGCGCACCGTCGACGTCCGCGTCGGTCATGATGATGATGCGGTGATAACGCAGCTTCTCGAGGTTGTAATCGTCCTTGCCGATCCCGCACCCGAGCGCGGTCACGAGCGTGACGATCTGTTCCGACGACAGCAGCTTGTCGTAGCGCGCCTTCTCGACGTTCAGCACCTTGCCGCGCAGCGGCAGGATCGCCTGGAACTTCCGGTCACGCCCTTGCTTGGCCGACCCGCCTGCCGAGTCACCCTCTACGATGTAGATTTCGCACTTAGCCGGATCCTTCTCCTGGCAGTCCGCGAGCTTGCCCGGCAGACCAACACCGTCGAGCACGCCCTTGCGACGCGTCATTTCCCGCGCCTTCCGCGCAGCATCCCGCGCGCGAGCAGCCTCAACAATCTTCCCGCAGATGATCTTCGCGTCGTTCGGCGTTTCCAGCAGGAACTCTTCGAGCGCCTTCGCGACGACTTCCTCAACCGGCGCCCGCACTTCGGACGAAACCAGCTTGTCCTTCGTCTGCGAGCTGAACTTCGGCTCCGGCACCTTCACCGACAGCACGCACGACAAACCTTCGCGCATGTCGTCGCCGGTCGTCTCGACCTTCGCCTTCTTCGCGATTTCGTTGTCGGCGATGTACTTGTTGATGACGCGCGTCATCGCGGCCCGCAAGCCGGTCAAGTGCGTGCCGCCATCGCGCTGCGGAATGTTGTTGGTGAAGCACAGCACGTTTTCGTTGTAGCTGTCGTTCCACTGCATCGCGACTTCCACGCCCACGCCATCCTTCTCGCCATTGACGTGGAAGATGGTCGGATGCAGGTTGCTCTTCGTCTTGTTGATGTACTCGACGAAGCCCTTCACACCGCCGGCGAACGCGAAATCGTCTTCCTTGCCCGAACGAAGATCGGTGAGACGAATCCGCACGCCGTTGTTCAGGAACGAGAGCTCACGCATGCGCTTCGCGAGAATGTCGTAGTGATACTCGACAGTCCCGAAGATCGTCGGATCGGCCATGAAATGCACTTCGGTGCCGCGGTTCTCGGTATCGCCGATGATGTGCATCGGCGACACTTCCTCGCCGTCCACCTTCTCGAGCACGCGATCCTGCGCGACGCCGCGATGGAATTCCATGAAGTGCTTCTTGCCGTTGCGGCGCACGGTGAGGCGCAGCCAGCTCGACAGCGCGTTCACGCACGACACGCCCACGCCGTGCAGGCCGCCGGAAACCTTGTAGCTGTTCTGGTCGAACTTGCCGCCGGCGTGCAGCTCGGTCATCACGATTTCCGCCGCACTGCGCTTCGGCTCGTGCTTGTCGTTCATCTTCACGTCGGTCGGGATCCCGCGGCCGTTGTCGGTCACGGAAATCGAGTTGTCGGCGTGAATCGTCACGTGGATGTCGTTGCAGTACCCGGCCAACGCTTCGTCGATCGAGTTGTCGAGCACCTCGAACACGAGGTGGTGCAGACCGGTGCCGTCCGACGTGTCGCCGATGTACATCCCGGGGCGCTTGCGCACCGCTTCCAGACCTTCGAGGATCTGGATCGACGAGGCGCCGTAGCTGCTGTTATCGGGTTGCGAATTGTGCTGTTCACTCATGGATATCTTCCGGTTCTGCGAGGCCACTCAGGTGGCGGCGCGGTGCGTTTCAGCGAGAAATCGCCGGGCCGCTCCAGTTTCCTGGCCCGCCCGAAGTGCCGAAAAGGCACTAAAAGGGCGGGTTGTCGGTTCGCCATAAAAACGCCAAAGGGGCTTGCCGCCCCCTGGTGTGTGTCGCGATGTCGAGCGCGTCAGATGCGCATCGGCATCACGACATACTTGAACTCGTCGTTCTCGGGCACGGTAATCAGGGCGCTCGAGCTGGCGTCGCCGAGGCTCACCTGCACGGTGTCGACCTTCAGGTTCGCGAGCACGTCGAGCAGATACGTGACGTTGAAGCCGATGTCGACGGTATCGCCCTGGTAGGCGATTTCGAGTTCTTCCTGCGCCTCTTCCTGATCGGCGTTGGTCGACATGATCTTCAGCTGGCCCGGCGCGACGATGCAGCGCACGCCCTTGAATTTGTCCGAGGTCAGGATGGCCGCGCGTTGCAGCGAACGCTGCAGCTCTTCACGGCCGATCTCGAACGTGTTCTTGTGCGCCTTCGGGATCACGCGCTGGAAGTCGGGGAACTTGCCCTCGACGAGCTTCGACACGAGCTCGACCTGGCCGAACGTGAACTTCGCCTGGGTCTGCGCGATGTCGATGGTGACGGTGTCGTCGATGTCCTCGAGCAGGCGCTGCAGCTCGAGAATCGTCTTGCGCGGCACGATGACTTCCTGGCGGCCGAACGTGCCGCCCTCGATCTTCATCGACGAGAACGCGAGGCGGTGGCCGTCGGTGGCCACGGCCATCAGCTGGTCGCCGTCGACGACAAGCAGCATGCCGTTCAGGTAGTAGCGGATGTCCTGCTGCGCCATCGCGAAGTGCACCATGCCGAGCAGCTGGCGGAACGACTTCTGCGGGACGCTCAGGGTCGCGCCGAAATCCTTCGCCTGCGCGACGGTCGGGAACTCGTCGGCCGCGAGCGTCTGCAGTGCGAAGCGGCTCTTGCCCGATTGAACGGTGAGGCGCTTGTCGGCGAGCGACAGCGTGACCTGGCCGTCAGGCATCGCGCGCAGGATGTCGAGCAGCTTGCGGGCCGCGACGGTGGTGGCCACCTGGTCGCCGCCGACGCCGAAATCGGCGCGCGTGGTGATCTGCAGCTCCAGGTCGGTCGACAGGAATGAAACGTCCGGGCCGTTCTTGGTGATCAGCAGGTTGGCGAGGATCGGCAACGTATGGCGGCGTTCGACGATGCCGCTGACCGTTTGCAGCGGCCTGAGGAGTGTGTCTCGTTCGGTCTTGACCAGTTGCATAGAGTTCCTTCGTTGAGTAACGGCCTGCAGCGCAGCAGCCTCGCAGCGCCCCGCCGGCCGGGCTCTTGGCCCGCCACCACCGGGGCGGTCAAACCTGTATTGTGCCTCAAAACCGAACCGCCCCCCTTAAATTGGGGCGGAGGCCGAATTATCAAGCGCGGTGCGCGCGCTCAGCCCTTCAGCGTCTGTTCCAGCACGTGCAGCTCGTGGTTGAGCTGCGCGTCCTTGCTGCGCTCGTCGGCGATCTTGCGCACCGCGTGCAGCACGGTGGTGTGATCGCGCCCGCCGAACAGCTCGCCGATTTCCGGCAGGCTCTTCTGCGTGAGTTCCTTCGCCAGGTACATCGCAATCTGCCGCGGCCGCGCAATGTTCGCGGGACGCTTCTTCGAATACATGTCGGCGACCTTGATGTTGTAGAAGTCGGCGACGGTCTTCTGGATGTTCTCGACCGAAATCTGCCGGTTCTGCACGGTCAGCAGGTCCTTCAGCGCTTCCTTGGTCAGCTCGATCGAGATCTCGCGGCCGTGGAACTTCGAATACGCGAGGATCTTGCGCAGCGCGCCTTCGAGCTCGCGCACGTTCGAGCGCAGGTGCTTCGCGACGAAGAACGCGACGTCTTCCGACAGGTTCACGCCTTCGGACTGCGCCTTGCGCATCAGGATCGCGACGCGCATTTCCAGCTCGGGCGGCTCGATCGCGACGGTCAGGCCCGAGTCGAAGCGCGAGATCAGGCGATCGTCGATGCCCGAGATTTCCTTCGGATACGTGTCGCTGGTGATGATCACCTGCGCCTTGTTCGCGACGAGCGCCTCGAACGCGTAGAAGAATTCTTCCTGCGTGCGCGACTTGCCGGAGAAGAACTGGATATCGTCGATCAGCAGCAGGTCGAGCGAGTGGTAGTAGCGCTTGAAGTCGTCGAACGCCTTGCGCTGGTACGCCTTCACCACGTCCGACACGTATTGCTCGGCGTGGATGTAGCGGATCCGCGCGCCGGCCTTGTCGAGCAGCAGCTGGTTGCCGATCGCGTGGATCAGGTGGGTCTTGCCGAGGCCGACGCCGCCGTACAGGAACAGCGGGTTGTACGAGATGCCGGGGTTGTCCGCGACCTGGATCGCGGCGGCGCGCGCGAGCTGGTTCGCCTTGCCGGTCACGAAGTTGTCGAACGTGAGCACGGGGTTCAGCTTCGAGCGTTCGTACATCGAATCGGCTTCGCCGCCGTTCGCGGGTGCGGCGCCGGGGCCCGGGCGCCACGTGCGGCGGCCGGCGGCCGCTTCGTGCGCGGGCAGGCTCGGCAGGTCGATGTCGGCGTCGTCGGCGTTCAGGTGGTGCGCGGCGGCCGCCGACGGCGTCATCGGCACGTCGGCCGGCGCACTGGGCGCGGCCGATGCATTGGCGGTCAGGTTGGCGGCGATCGCGGCGACCGTCGCGGCAGGCCCGCTCGGGGCCAGCGGCGCACGCGGGGCGGCCGCTGCGGCGCCCGCGGGCGCGCTGCGCATGCCGGCCTTCGGATCGAGGACGAACTGGACTTCGATCGGCGTGTTCCAGAATTCTCGGGCCAGATCGGAGATCCGGCCCGAAAACTGGCTCTTGACCCAATCCAGCTTGAAGCGGTTCGGCGCGGCGATGGACAGCGTGTTCGCCGACGCATCGAAGGCCACCGGGGCCAAGGGTTTGATCCACGTCACGTACTGCTGGGGCGTCAA